>NZ_JABBNT010000009.1 GCF_012926505.1 Pacificispira spongiicola | reverse complement strand
CCCAAACCGCCCTGCGACCAACGTTCATACAGGCGGGATTGCCGCGCTGTCGGTCGTCCCGCCCCATCGCCGAGCGAATCCGACATCGCGGCCTTCGCCAGACGGTTCTTCAACACGACGCCGCAAGGCAGTTCCAATGGGGTGAATAGGGGGGCGGCATCAGTTGTCGTCATAGTCGCGGTCTCCGATTCCGGTTGCTCGACGGTGTGATGTGATCACTGGAAAGCTATATTGTAGGGTGAAGAGCGTCGGGCGAGATAGTTCGGCAATCTGTCTATAACTAAAGCGTAGACCGGTGCATCCCTGTTTCCAGGAGACGGGCGATTCGTTTCGGCAAACGATTTCAGGCAGGCCAAAGAATGTTCGGATTGATTGCTGAAAATTGCTTTGCCCTCGTCGGTACGACCACTCTACAATTGTAAAAGAAAGTGTCTGGGGAATAACGACAACTCATTTTTCTGGACGAGAGCGACGATAGCTGGTGTTTCTGGGCATAACCACCACTCTCCGACAGAGGGTATTCTGAGAAAATGCATTTCACGCTATTCTCGTCGATCGTCGCGGCGTTGACCATACTGGTACCCTTGGTTGCGTTGCATACACACGTTCTTTTCGTGGAAACCATGTTGCTGGGAGGCTTGCTTCTTGCAGGGTATTCCGGGAAACGCGTCGTTTTTACGTCTATCCATCGTTTGTCGTTGATTGTGATCGCTCTTCTGCTTTGGGCTTTGGTATCCAATATATGGAGTATCGATCCGTTTCAGGGGTTCGTCCGCATGGCACGGCTCATGCCATTGTTCGTGATGGGTCTTTTGCTAATGAGCGTGAGTTCCCACACCGATGTGATTACCCATAAGCTATGCGGTACTGCCTTGAAGATTGGGCTTGGATTGGCCGCTCTGATTTTCTTTTCAGAACAGGCATGGTTCTCGATTTCCAAAATGCTGGTTGGCGTTACTCAGGTGCAGCAAGTAGAGCATGACGCGGAGTATAAAGTATTCGGTACTGTCATAGGAGCGTTGTGTGTCTTGCTTAACGCCTATTACGCTCAGCAAAAACGTTGGGTGTGGATGGTTGTTTTTGCGGCGGTGCTAGCGTGTATTGTATTACTATCTAAATCGTCGTCTGCTGCTGTTGCGCTGTTCTTGAGCCTGATTGTCTTCGTCCTTTTCTGGGGGGCACCTCGCATAACCGGGATTGGTATGATGATCGTCATACCGGTCGTGTTCTTCTTGTTCCCCCTCGTCCCGTTCGGGAATTCCGGATTGGAAGCGTCGATGGGACCGAACGCACTACACCGATTAGCAATATGGCAGTTCGTAGCTGAATCGGTGGCTGATGCACTCTGGATTGGCCATGGATTGGATTCGTCTCGAACGATACCGGGTGGCGACGCATTGGTGCCGGATGGATTTCTGGGCTCGGCTGTCCGTTCGCTACCTCAATGGGAAGATTTGATGGAGCGGGAGAACGCTGAACTATTGCCGCTTCATCCGCACAATCTTGCTCTGCAGGTTTGGTTGGAACTAGGTGGTGTCGGGGTTTTTCTCGTTTCGACTTTTTACGTATTCCTAGTTCGCAGCATCTGCTTCGGAAAGAACAGGCCTCTGATCTACAGGGCTGGTTTGATGGCGCTATTGGTTTATACTCTTATCATAGGATTCTTGAGCTTCGGTGCGTGGCAAAGTTGGTGGGTCGCGTGTCAGATTGCCTTATGGATGGTCGGGGTTTGCCTGTTGCGCAGGCGTCATCCGGTTCCGTTGCCTGAAGAGTTCGTGGCTGATCGAACCTGACACAAAGCTGGTAGGAGAGTTACCACGTGTGCGGAATCGCCGGGTATCTGAGCCCGTCGCCAATAATTGATGCTGGTGAGTCCGATGCGCGCTTGCAGGCAATGGTCGCACGCTTGCGCCATCGTGGTCCCGACGCCAACGGGATATGGTCCGCACCGTCGGCGGGCTTGGCGCATACCCGCCTAAAGGTGATCGACCTGACGGAGGCTGCGGCTCAGCCGATGAGCGATCAGACAGGGCGCTTCCACCTCGTCTTCAACGGCGAAATCTACAATTTCAAAGAGCTGCGGAAAGAACTGGAATCCGAGGGCCGGACGTTTCGATCCGACGGCGACACCGAAGTGTTGCTGCAAGCCTATATGCGGTGGGGGGACCGGACGCCCGAACGACTGGTTGGTATGTTTGCCTTCGCCGTCTACGATTTCAAAGAAGAGAAAATTTTCCTGGCGCGGGATCGCTTTGGCGAAAAGCCACTTTTCTACACCTTACAAAATGGCGCTTTCCTTTTTTCCTCTGAAATCAAGGCCTTATTGGCGTGGCCGGGCTTGCGGCGACGCCCAAACATGCAGGGATTGCACCGGTTCCTGACCTATCAGTATATTCCGCCGCCCCAGACAGCGTTCGAAGACATTTATGCGATGGCACCTTCGTGTTGCCTGACGATCGAAAAAGGGGCGACCGTTCTCCCCGAACCGACGCGGTATTGGCGGTTACCGAACCATAGTATCACGACAGCACGGACCACGGAGGAAGCGGCGGAAGGGCTGTTGGATCATTTGGCACGCGCCGTAAAGCGACAAAGCGTCAGTGATGTCAGCTTAGGTGTACTCCTTTCCGGCGGTTTGGATTCCGGAACGATCACCTATCTGTTGCACAAAATATTCCCAGAGCAGTTGAGTGCCTTCACCATCGGATTTCCGTCGAAAGAGCTAGACGAATCCATATTTGCGAAAGCGATCTGCAAGGATCTGTCGGTGGAACACTATATCGGCTCCGTTCAGGGAGCAGTGCAGGATACGGTTGCCCACCTTGCGAAAATATTCGACGAACCGCTCGCCGATCCGGCGACGATTCCGTCCCTCAGCTTGATGGGGCTGGTGCGTGGGAATGTGACGGTTGCCATGTCGGGGGACGGGTGTGACGAGGTATTGCTCGGATATGCGCGATATGTCGGCTGCAAGCTTGCCTCTGCGCTCGATTTTCTACCATTGAATGTCCGTCAGATGGCGATCCGTTCCGCTTACTGGCTAGAGAAGAACGGCATGTCGAAGGCGCGAGCCGCAAGGTACGCTATCCGACTTGCGAAAGAACTGGGGACGGCTGACGAATTTCGTTATGCCAATATGATTTCATTCTTCAATGACAGCGATCGTGACGGCCTCTATTCCGGGGATATGCGCTCGTTCATGGACATAAAAATCGCTGAGGAGATCAGTGAAAAGATGTCCGGTGATGGGGATATCATGACACGCGCGTCTCAGTTCGACCTGGAAAACTATGTGCCGGGGGCGCTCATGACAAAGACGGACCGTACGGCGATGGCGCATAGCCTTGAGGTGCGTTGTCCCTTCCTGGATCATGAACTGGTCGAGTTTTGCTGTGGTATTCCGGAACGTATCAGGCTTCCCGGTACATCGCCGAAGGCCGTATTGGTAAATGCCATGGACGGTCGGTTGCCCGACAGCATCTTGACCCGGGATAAAGTCGGATTGACGCCGCCGCTTGCGGAGTGGCTAAGAAACGAGCTTTGGGACCTCACGAACGATCAACTTAGTGAGGATCGGGTTCGGTCTCGTGGAATTTTCAAGCCAGAGGCCGTACAGTCCATGCTCTCGGAGTTGCGACGGGGCGAGAACCGACACCAGTACAAGATATGGAGCCTCCTGCAACTCGAACAGTGGTATTCGACGTGGATCGATGAACCCGTTGCATCGGGATAACGTCACGTATCCGCCTTTGGCGGTTCTCGACCATCCTTCAAATCTGTTGTCGTGATGACGAAGCAAACCCGTCGTCGGTCGGTGACGTCGTCTCGACCTCCGATAGGGCCTTTCATTGACTTGAGATTCGTTGACATAGGCCAGAAATTGACGCAGATTTCGGCACTATTCGGGCATTCGATGACCGTGGCGGGCTATGCTAACCGACACGCCCTATGCGTTTTTCCCGGCGTTTTCCTTCGAAGCTGCAGCACATCGACAATCCGCATCGAGAAATAGGCAAAGATCATGTCCAATGTAGAAATGTCCCTTGCGCCCTCCCTCTCATTCTCTGAAACCTACCTCAATCAAGCGGCAAAAATATGTACGAGCCTTGATGCTTCGGTGATTGAGGCCATGGCAGAAGGGATATCGTCGGTCCGCGAACGCGGTGGAAGATTGTTTATTCTGGGCGTTGGCGGCAGTGCGGGAAATGCGGGGCATGCCGTTAACGACTTCAGAAAGCTCTGCAATGTTGAGGCGTATGCGCCGACCGACAATGTTTCCGAACTCACGGCTCGTACCAACGACGAAGGCTGGGAAACGGTTTTCGCGAACTGGCTTGCTGTCAGCCGTGTCAGCGACAAAGACGGCATCTTGGTCTTCTCCGTCGGTGGCGGGAATGCTGAAGCGAATGTCTCCGCCAATTTGGTGCATGCCCTGAAATTCGCGAAAGAGCGCAGGGTAAGCATTTATGGAATCGTTGGCCGGGACGGTGGCTATACGGCGCAAGTCGCAGATGCGGTCGTCATTGTGCCGACCGTAGAGGCCGGATTGGTGACGCCGTATGCGGAAGCGTTCCAAGCGGTTGTTTGGCACTGTCTCGTATCCCACCCTGCATTAAAGAAGCACGCAACAAAGTGGTGACACGGGCCGTGTTCCTGGACCGGGATGGCGTTCTGTCCATCCCGGAGTTCCGCGATGGACGGTCATTTGCACCAAAATTCCTGGATGATTTCGTTCTTTATGAGGACGCGGCAGAGGGCGTCGCTGTGCTGAAGCGTGCGGGGTTCTTGGTCATCGTCGCGACGAATCAGCCGGATGTCGGCGCGGGATTGGTCCCGCGCGAGACAGTGGAAGCCATGCACGAACGGCTTAGTAAATGGACTGAAATCGACGATATCGAGGTTTCTTACGAAACGCGCGAACAAGACGTCGGGCGGCGGAAACCTGCGCCGGGTATGCTGTTGGATGCAGCTAAGAAATGGGAAATAGACTTATCAGCCAGTTACATGGTTGGCGATAGGTCTAGTGATGTCGAATGCGGATTTCATGCCGGATGCCACAGTGTTTTTATTGATCGCCACTATTCGGTCGAACCAATTCCCGAAAAACAAATAGCAACGGTTTCAAGTCTCGCCGAAGCGGTGGGTGTTATTGTCTCGCATTCAGGAAAATCAACGCCTGATGCGGCGAGGTTTATTTGACTTGCTCGATGTGATGCGAGTAAGTGCTCCATCCACTCTTCATCATTCTGGATCGCTTTTATGCTGAACCCGACTATCGACGATCTAAAGATCAAATTATTTGCTGACGGCGCCGACCTTGCGGGCATTTTGGAAATGTACCGTGACCCGAAAATCAAAGGTTTCACGACGAACCCGACATTGATGCGCAAGGCCGGCGTGCAAAACTACGAGGCCTTCGCAAAGGATCTTATCGGCCGCGTACCAGATCGTCCGATTTCGTTGGAAGTTTTCGCAGATGAGTTCGACGAGATGGAACGTCAGGCGCGCGTTATCGCGTCATGGGGTGATCAGGTGAACGTCAAGATTCCAGTTATGAACACCAAAAGGGAAAGTGCCGCTCCCCTGATCGAGGCACTCTCCAAAGACGGGATTGTCCTTAATATTACCGCCTTGATGACGGTCGATCAGGTTCGCGAGGTTGGCTCAGCCCTTGCTGAAGGGACACCGGCCATCGTTTCGGTTTTTGCGGGTCGGATCGCGGATACCGGTCGTGATCCGACGCTGGCAATGCGCGAGTCGCTCAAGGTTCTCTCGGATCGACCGAAAGCCGAACTTCTTTGGGCAAGTCCGCGGGAGCTTTTGAATGTTTTCCAGGCAGATGAGATTGGATGCCATATCATTACGGCGACAAACGACATCCTGAAAAAGCTGTCTTCCGTCGGGAAGGATTTGCACGAATTCTCACGGGAAACGGTCGAGATGTTTTATACGGACGCGCAGAACGCGGAATTCGAGATATCCTAATCTCCGAATTTATCTCCGAAATATTGCGCTCTCGTCACCGTAGTGCGAACAGCTTTTGCTATTGCTTGGTAATTGGGCCGCACGTCAGATAACGCAGGTGGGTTGGGGGTTGCACGTCTCGTGTCTACTTACTAGAACGTTGCCGGGGCTGGCAGGATTGGTCTTGCCCGAGTTATCTCCAACGAATGTAGATTGCCGATGCAGTTAGATAAATTCGCGAAAACCGCCGTACAGGATATTGTTGGCGGGGCATTCAATTGGCGCCTGTGGTCATGGTTGGGATGGAAAGACACGCGTCTCCGCTATCGTCGCACGCTGATCGGCCCGTTTTGGCAGACCCTGAGCATGGCGATTTTCGTCGGTGCTCTTGGTTTTCTGTATTCGAACTTCTGGAATATGGAAGTCAGTGTGTTCATTCCTTACCTGACGGCGGGAATGACGGCATGGATTCTGATCAACACGATTGTAACGGAAAGTACGGCTATCTTCGTCGCCAGCACTCCGTTCATCATGCAAAAAGGCATGCCGTATTCCACTTTCGTGTATCAAGTGATACACAGAAATGTGGTTGTTTTCTTTCATAACTTAATTGTTTTTGTTCTGGTGATGGTCGTCTTCGGCGTTTACCCAACGGTGAGCCTGTTGTTCCTGATCCCCAGTCTAGCGCTATTTATGTTGAATGCTCTTTGGGTCGCATTGCTGGTTGGCACGTTGTGCACCCGGTTCCGCGATTTTGGAAATCTGATCGTTAGCATTCTTCAAATCATCTTCTTCATAACACCTGTTTTCTGGATACCGGAGCAGGCTGGCAGCCGAAAGGTCCTCTTCGTCGATCCCAATCCGTTCTATCACTTTATAGAGCTCATTCGTGCGCCGCTATTGGGGCATCCGCCGACGATGATGAATTGGGCGGTTACGATAGGGACTCTTGTGGTCGGTAGCTGTCTCACCCTGATCATCTTTGGGCGCTTCCGGTCTCGAATCCCTTATTGGATCTAATTCGATGTCTACTAAAGAAACCTCAATAACGCTCAACGATGTCACGATCGAGTTCCCGGTGTATGATGCCGACCGTAACTTTCGGAAATATCTGCTGAAGCCGAATATCGGCGGTATCATGCAGGCGAAGTCGAAGAAGGCGAAGCATACGGCGGTCACTGCGCTGCGGAGCTTGTCTTGTCATTTCGAGACTGGCGACAGAATAGGGCTGATTGGCCTTAATGGCGCTGGCAAATCGACCTTGTTGCATACGCTTGCGGGGATTTACGAACCGATCGGTGGCGAGTTGATCGTCAACGGGCGCGTTTCCACCTTGTTCAATACCAATATCGGAATTGACCCGGATGATACCGGTTATCGCAACATCCTGACATGCGGATTGATCCTGGGCATGACGCTGCCAGAAATTCGCCGTAAGTTGGACGAAATAATCGAATTCACCGAATTGCAGGAATATATCTACCTTCCGGTTCGGACATATTCGTCGGGGATGCTGACCCGTCTGGCTTTCGCCGTAGCCACCTCTATCGAGCCCGATATCCTGCTCATGGATGAAAATATCGGTGCCGGTGATGCGTCCTTCCAGGCGAAGGCTGCGGCGCGTATCCGGAATATTACATCAAAAGCGCAAATCCTGGTTCTTGCATCGCACAGTGAAAGCGTGTTGCGGGAGTTCTGTAACAAGGCGATGTTCCTTCATAAGGGGGAACTGATCGCGCAGGGCGACCTTGAAACCGTCCTTGCCGAATACAATCGCCACGTTGCAGGAACCATGTGAGACAGATCATGAGTTCAGATAGGAAAAGGTAGGCTTCCCGCTGCCTTGCCGGTCAATCACAGGATACGTCAATGGCAAAGCAGCCAGCGGTTTCTACTCAGCCACGCGTGCGGTTCCTTCTGCCGGTTTGGGGGGAACGCTATATCGAACGGTTCGCGGAACTTTGTCTGCCGTCGCTCCTCGCGCCCGGGAACCTTCCTGCCCTGACTGAAATTTGTAACTGCGAGTTCGTCTTGCTGACCACGGCGGACGCGATGCCGATCTTTGAACAACAGAAGAACTTCGATCGCTTCCAATCCCTGGCCCCGACACGAATTCTCCCGATCGACGATCTCATCGTGAATGAATATTCCGGTGTGACCTTGTCCCACGCCTATTTCAGGGGCGTTGCGGATGCCGGGGAGGACATGGTGGACATCCATTTCCTTTTCCTCAACTCCGACATTATCCTGTCGGACGGGTCCCTTGCCAGCGTGGCCCAGCGGATCGTGGCCGGGGAGCGTTGTATTCTTGCGAATTCCATCCGGGCGATTTCCGAGGCGCTTGAAGCGCCGCTCAAGGCGATGATCGACGACGACAAGCGGACACTGGCCGTTTCGTCTCGGGATCTTGTGTCCATGGCGTTGCAATCCTTGCACCCGACCCTGGTGGCGAAGCTGGTGAACGACGATTTTTGCCACTCAATCCATGTGAACCAGCTCTATTGGCGTGTGGATTCCAACACCTTGGTCAGCCGTCATTTCCTGTACTTCATGTTGTCGATCCGGCCTGAGAAGGTGGTCGTCTCAAACAGGGGGTTCTGCGACTATTTCTTCGTACCGGAGATGTGCCCGACGACGCCGTCGACGGTGCTGGGCGACTCGGACGAGTTCTTTGCCCTGGAAATCCAGTACAGAGATAGCGAAGCCGACTTCCTGCGATTGGGGCGACCCACGGACCAAGAGGTTGTCGACAGCCTTGCGAAATGGACCACCGAAACGCATCGGCGGGATGCGCGAGACCACGTCTTGATCTTTCATTCGCAGGATCTGCCCCCGGATACGGAAAGGTTTGTCGCGGACTCCAGGACATTTGTGGGGGGGCTGATCGGCAAGATGCCGCCGCCGCAACCCCACATCGATCATCCCTATTGGACGGGATCGCAGGCTTTGTGGGAGGCATGTCGCCAGAAGGCTGCCCGGCGCGGGTCGAATGAGGATAGTGTGGAGAAACACGGATCGAGGTCCGAACAGAACTCGGAGCCACATCAGGAAACGATGCGTCAACGTGTCGGGCGGCATGTGCTCGGCAGGGTGCCGGAACTGCCGCGATGGCATCCGGATTGGCTGGACTATCGTCTTCTGGCACCTGTTTTGGCGGGTATCCGCCGAACGCCCGGAGAGACTGTGATTTATGTGGACGACGGGTTGGGGCTTCTCGCCTCCGCATTGGGAACCGTCGATCATATATCCATCGATGACCTGCTCTCGGATAGGGGCGAGGATGAGACGCTGAGCGCGCGGTATCGCGCCGCTGTGGTTGAAATGACGCGATTTCCGCCCCTGCGGATCGTTGCGGTCGTAGAGGCGTTGTCTACGCGGATGGATGAGGAACGGGAAATCATCCTATTCTGGAAGGATATGGCCGACACCGAATTGGATACGTCTACCGGTGTTATGTCGGTGGTCGGCGATTTTTGGCCGGGCATTGATTATGACCTAGAATTCTGGTTTGCCGGGGGGCGGACCAAGCGGTCTCTGAAGCATGACCTCGTGACGGCGAGGGGCCTGTTTCTCAAATATGGCAAAGTCGCATTGCCGCTGGTTGGGATGTTGACACTATGGACACTGTTCCGAGCCTGGGGCTTCAATAGGCAGGCCGCCATACGACAGGACAGCCGCACGACGGTTGAAAGCCTGTCGAGCTTTACCTTTCATCTCAAAGGCTAGTGACGACCGGAACCGGATTCCGAGCGAGAAGTGATATGGTCGAGAAACAAAAGGTGCAATTTCTAGCCGTAATGTGGGGCAAAAAATACATCGACTTCTTTGTCGATGTCAGCGGCCCGGCCCTACTTGCGCCCGGAAACTTACCCGCGATGGCATCTGCGCTGGACAGCCGGTTCGTCTTTCTGACGAAAGAGTCGGATATCGCTTATCTCAAGAAAAGCGCCATTTACGAGCGCATTAAAGCATATGCCGATATCGACTTCATCGCGATTGACGACCTCATCATACCGGGGTTGATGAGCTATACGCTCACCCACGCCTATGGCCGAGGCATTTTGGTCCATGGTGCGGATATGGTTAACCGGCATTTTGTGTTCATGAATGCCGATTTCGTCTTCGCCGACGGAACGTTGAAAACGCTGTCACTGCGTATCGCGGCGGGCTATGACGTTGTTATGGCGCCGAGCCTGCGGTGTACCCAGGAAGAAACCTTCGGGTCGTTGCGCGATGCCGCGGGACAAGGGGACGCGACCTTAATCCTGACACCGCGCGATGCGGTGGATCTGACGTTGCGTCACCTGCACCCCACGGCGATTGCAAATATCGTCAATCAGCCCTTTACGAATAGCCTCGTGGCGAACCAGTTCCTGTGGCGGGTCGATCACACGACGATGGTCGCCCATTTCTATCTGCTGTTTATGCTGTGCATTAAGCCGACCCGCGTGGTCGAGAGTTTTCATGGATTTTGCGACTATGTTTTCGTGCCGGAGCTTTGCCCCGGCAGCGCGATCAATATCATTGATGACAGCGACGACGGATTCATCCTTGAAATGCAGTCCCGCGACCAGGAGCTTAAAACCCTTGCGCTTGGGAAGCGGGATCAGGAGTCCATCGCACGTCAGCTTTCCGAATGGACGACGAAGGAGCATCGTGAATACGCGCTGCGTCCTATCCTGTTCCACGCTGGCGATGTTCCGGTGGCTGTCGAGGCCGTTCGGCAAGAATCTCAACGCTATATGGAATCCATTCACGCCTTGCTGCGACCGACGCCGCAACCGGTCCGCCATCACCCGTATTGGGTCGGGGCGATGCATGCCGCGACACGCTATCTGACGGCACAGGCGCGTTGGTCGGAAACCGCTGCCGATACGTCTGGTGCTGATGTCGACAGAGAATTGATGGAATCCGTACCTTTCGCACGCCGCCTTTTCCGGATGCTGGCGGGCAGCCCGCCCCACGCGACCCCGTTACATTTCGATTGGTTGGAATTTCGCCCGGTCGGGGATACGTTGCGCGATTTCCTGGAAACCGAAACGGGTCCCTTGCTGTTCGTTACTTCGGGGCAGACGCGTTTCGACCTCTATCTCCTGACGCACAAAGATCGATGCCGACGCGTCGATCCGGCTGCCCTTATTTCCGGGAGGACAGATGGCGTTATGCCGGACGGCAATTCTGGTGCCGGGCTCTGCTATTGTTATTTGACGGTTGGGGAGCTGTCGCGAATCCGGCCTCTCTTGATGGCGTTGAACGCGATCCTCGGGGGGGAGTCGCGCCTTCTCGTATCCGTGATCGATGAATATGCGGATATCGATGACGAGGCGTTCGAGCGCAAGGTTCTGCGAGAAATCGGCGATCTTTCCCAAACCGGATTCGATATTGAGTGGATCACCTATATCGGGAGTTCCTGGCGCCGACGGTTGCGCAGTAGGATTTACAAACATGCCGACCGTTATGCCTTGTCAGGCGGTGGAGTGTTCTCCGCCTCCGTCGCAATGCTCGGCGGATTGTTCCTTGGTATGGTTTTGTCGAACCTCGCCGGGGGCATTTTCGGCAAGACCCGCCGCTCCCCGGAAGGCGCAACCAGCCTTGTCTTCAAGGCCGTCCCCAAAGCACCGCTTTGAGGGAATACCGGTTAAGTGCAGGTTGCCTTAAGCTTATCTGGAAATCGTCACTCTGGTTTTGACGGGCGCTTTATGGTTTCAATCCTGCGACCCGATTCGATAGCGCAAACGGCGCAGGCCGACCGTTACAGCGTCGTGCGGTCTTAGCCGCAGGAATCCGAACACGATCAGAAGCATGCGCCATGCTTTCATCCGTGTCAGGTGGGGCGAAAATGCGAGCCGGAGAACCGGCGACGTGCCGGATCCAAGGCACCGGCGTGATGCCACCCATGCCGCTGTGTCGCCGGATCCCAGGATTGCGCGCAAAACCCCGAAGAGCCAACGGCCGCGCCATCTTTCATAGTATTTTTGGGGGAACAAATCCGAATACCGATCGCGTATCAGCGTCTGAACATGATCCGCGACGAGCAAGGCTTCGGTCGGGTCGGTGCTCTGTTGTCCGGCTAGTCCGTTCTGGCTGCGTCGCCAGCACGCTAGGGGTTCCGCCACGAAACACGCACCCGCATGCAAGGCGGCGAGGCGTGCGGAAAAGCCGTCGATGAAAGCGCCGAGTTCTTGATAGAATCCGCCAACTTCGAGCAACGCTTCACGTCGGTAGATCGTCGAGGATCCGTTGAACCAGCTATCGTCCTTCATCAGAAACCGCTGGACGTCGTCGGGCGGAATATATCCGGGGGACTGGATCGGGGTAGGGGTGTTGAAGACGCCGAGGTCGCGCCCCTCTTCATCGATTATCCGGCACAGGGCGGAACAGAGGCCGGCCTGCGGATACTGCGTCAGCAGCCCCATCGATTTTTCGAAGAGGCCCGGCAGAACCAAATCGTCCGATGCGGCGAAATAGACATAGTCGGAATCGGCCTTGCGCAGCCAATCCACCATATTCTTGAGAATGCCGCGGTTCTCGCTGATTTCGTGAACTCTGATATTCGGGTAACGATCCGCGTAACGTCGTGCGATGATCAAGGAATCGTCTGTCGATCCATCATCGACAATGTCGATCACATCTGGCTGTACGGATTGCGCCAAGATCGCGTCCAATGCCAAGCCCAAGAAATGGGCATGGTTGTAGTTCGGTAAGAAAGCGGCAAGTTTCGGCGGGCGAGGCATCTGATTTGCTTTCACAACGTCATCGGATCGCCAGTTTCGTCAGTCGGGACAAAACCGAATACACCGCAAGATAGGCGCGCGATAACAGGGGGGGCGCGGAACCGTTCGCGCGTGCTGTATCCACCTGCTCCTGCGCCTTTCGCGCTGCGCGGAATATCACCCCGCGGAAAAGGTGCACCATCCGTGCAACGGCGACGGGCAGTGTTGGCAGGAAGGATCTCTTCTTGCTGCGCGCGACGAGGTCGTCAATCTTGAGCAGAGCGCACTGTTCAACGGCATCCCAATCGTCCCGTTGGTATTCGACGGCGAGGAGCCGCAATGGCTGCCGGATATAGCTTTGGTGAAGCGCGTTGGTATTCTTCCTAATCCAGTCGAGAATGCTCGGCATGTCGGATCTGGCAGGGGTCGGAACCGCATACTCTGCCGGGCTTAACTCACACCAAAGGATGTCGTCCGAGCTGTCGACGATATAGGTATCGCGAGGTTTGATGTTGGCTTTAAACAGAAAATCGTCGTCGATCGTTCCGGTGAACGTGAAGTCCGTCTGTTTCGGGTACACCGCCACCGGGTGCAAATGGAAGCAATGCATCAGGTAGCCGACGTCGTCCAAACGCCAATAGCATCCGGCGGGATGGAAGAATGGGTTATTTCCCTCGAACAGATGGCTTTCGCTGATTGGATGCGGGTGCTGTAGCGCTAGGGAGACGAGGTCGCGCGGTTGGATTGAAACGATATCGTCCTTCAAATAGTCGCGTTTAACGGACGCGATCACCTCGTTCCGCAAAACGCGGAAACCGGTGATCAGAATTGCGCGTTTCCCCATGCCAAGGATACGGCAAATCGATTCGATGCTGCCGTCGGCCAACACCATATCAGGAATAAGGAACACGCTCGCCGAATTATGTTCCGCCGCCTTTTGGATTGAGTCGCGGTAGCAATTCGAAGAGCGTACATATCGGTTCTCCTCCGTCTCGTCGACGGGGTGAAACTCGACCGCGATATGTTCGGAAAGCAAACGAACGGCGTCGGAGTTCTCAATGATTTCACGGCCCTCGCCGCAGGTATATATGCGATAAACGCAGTCTTCCTTGTTGGGAATTGCCTTAATATTTCGCAGCGACAGGACGCTCGGCAGCATTACTTCAGAAAAGATGCACGCATATTCCGCGCCCCAAACCGACGTGACGAAGTGGATGGGCACATATGCCTGGGGCTCTGAATAACTACCATACTCGAATAAAATGTCTTCCCCACCCAAAGCCTCTACGTCGTCCACCTTTTCCAGGACCTCGCGGACAACAGCGTCGGATTGGGCTTGGGCATCCAACCACTCTCTACCGTCGCAGCCAGCGGCATGGAGCCGGATCGTGCTGCCCAGGAGCGAACGGTAGTGCGACGTGGTATGGAAATGTGCCCAGCGTGCGATTTCCACGGCGCTTCCCTGCCAGGGCATGACGTCCATCATCAAATCGTGCCGGCTCAATTCGCAAGCGCAGAACAGGTCGCTGTCCTGCACAATCACGGTGTCGGTCGGGTTGGGGCAGGCTGCCTCAAGATAGTCATGGTCGATTGTCTTCGAGAACTGAGCGTCTTTAACCTCTGGGTAAACGACGACCGGATGAAGGTTGAAGCATCGCATAAGAAGGCCGTTGCGGACTTCCCAGAATATCGCGAAAGGCAGCCATTCCTTGGGCTTCCGGCGATTGAAAATATGAAGCTTTGTCAGTTGATGAAGATTGTCGAGCGCGATCCGTGAAAGGTCGCGTGGGGTGAGGGTGATTTCCGGCGAAGACTTGTCGACTTGGTAGGAACGTATCGCCGATGACGCATCTTCCTTATTCAAACGCACGCCCATGGCCATTACAGCGCGCTTCCCGGTATCGACGGCATCGACGAGGTACCGAAAGCCACCGTCCGCCATCACCACGTCGGCATTGTGAAAAATCAGGGCTGCGTCGGCGGCGTTTCCAAGCTCGATCCCCAGACGGTAACAATCGGATTGTGTGTTGTAGGGATTCGCCTGATCGGCCGGGTCTGTCGTTATTTCATGGAATTCGACGGCGATTGTGCGGGCCAACAGCTCATAGGCCGGGCTTGCTTCAATGACCGCCCTGTCGGCCTTCGTCGTGAAAATCCGGTAGAGACTTCCCTGACGATTCTGAAGGACGGGAATATTTTCGGGTGACAACAACACCGGTAAAGACACGTCGACGAATAACTTCGTATAAACACTACCCCATACTGGCGTTAGGATATGGAACGGGACCAATCGTTCACTGTTTAGATGGGGCATGGCTGGAATCGTTTCTATTGGTGATTGTTGGCAGGATTGACACGATTTCGTTCATTGATGCAACGCTGTTCGTCCAAGAATGACCGAGTGTGTCGGGGGAGGGTGTCGAGGGTTGACACCTTTCGGAGAAACCGATTATTTCGGGTTCAAGATAATAGTTTGAGTGAAGGATACTCGAATGAACGCTTCACTCAGCTAACTTCGATCATATCATGCCCTTAACGAAAAGATAAATTCGGTCGTGACGTTATAGGCGGTCACGGTGATTGGAGAATACGGAAGGGGCTTTGCAGTGATAGGCGGAACCGACGGTTCTAAGACAGCGCCACAATTAACGCGGACTTTGAACTATTCAATAGAAGAGTCCAGGGCACGGTGTCTCCGGTTCAGGAAACGCATTCTCGACCTGTCGCAGAATGTCACGGCGATGCATATCGCACCGGCTTTTTCCTGCTTGGAAATTCTGGATGCCGTGTATTATGGTTTGATGGCGCGGGACGATACGAATGCATTGCAAGATATCTTCGTTATGTCCAAAGGCCACGGGTGCATGGCGCAATACGCCATCCTCGAAGATCTTGGCATTCTGACGCCCGGTGATCTAGAAGAGTATTGCACGCCGGACGGTATGTTGGGCGGCCATCCTGATTTCGGGGTTCCTGGAATTGCCGCATCCACCGGATCGCTCGGTCACGGCCTGTCGATCAGTCTCGGTATGGCTTACGCGGAGAAGATCGCCGGAACCAACCGACGGGTCTTTGCCGTGATCGGCGACGGTGAAATGCAGGAAGGCTCCATCTGGGAGGCGATCATGCTGACGCCGAATCTCGACGTACGCAATCTTGTCTGCTTCCTGGACCTCAACGATTTTCAAGGTCTTGGCAGAACCAGTGAATTGCATCCGCATTTCTATCCGGTCGCGCAAAAACTGGAAGCCTTCGGCTGGCAAACGGCGGAAGTGAACGGTCACGATACGGAAGCGATCCACGAGTGCGTGCGTGCGCATTCCAATACGGGACCGCTGTTTGTCGTGGCGCGTACCGTTAAGGGTAAGGGTGTCGATTTCATGGAAAACGTGCCGATTTGGCACTATCGCTCGCCGAATCCGGAAGAATATCGGTATGCCATGGACAATCTGTCAGAGGTCACGGAATGAGAAATCGCTTTGCCGAAACCGTGTACCGACTGGGTCAGGAAGATCCCCGGATTTGCGTGATTGTCGCGGATATTTCCCCCGCCGGTTCGATCGAGAAATTCCGAACGGAGTTTCCCGACCGCTTTATCAATACCGGTGTTGCCGAACAGGTGATGATCGGGATGGCGGCTGGCATGGCGCAGCGTGGCCTGCGCCCGTTTGCCTATACGATCGCGACTTTCGCCCTGTACCGTCCTTTCGAGATGGTGCGAAACGACCTCGCCTACCAGAGCCTACCCGTCACCGTGGTCGGGATCGGCGGTGGCGTTGTGTATTCCACGCTGGGCGGGACGCACCATGCTCAGGAAGACATCGCTGTCGCCTCGGCAATCCCCGGTATGACGGTGATTTCGCCTTGCGACCCGCTAGAGGTCGAGTATGCGACCGAGTATTGCGCGACACAGTCCCAGGGGCCGGTTTATCTACGTCTGGGCAAGGCTGGAGAACCGGTGCTTACGGAAGATGCCGTCGAACCGTTCGAAGTTGGGAAAGCCCGCTATATTCGGCGCGGCCGCGATATCTGCATCATGTCCTATGGTATGACGATGAAGCAGGCGATGGATGTCGGCGGAGAATTGGAAAAGCAGGGGCATTCGGTATCAATCCTGTGCGTCCATACGCTGAAGCCACTCGACACGGCGAAGATCGCGGAAGCGCTCGGCGATCATGATCATGTCGTGATCATTGAGGAAACGTCGCCGCATGGTGGGCTGGGCGGTCTGGTCAAGCAGGTCGCCTTTGACGAGAAGGCCGATTGCGAGATCCATGCCTTTTCGCTGAAAGACGAGTTCATACACGTTTACGGATCACATCAGGCGTTGCTCGCCGCACATGGGTTGAGCACGGATGCCATCCTTGAAAAGATCCACGCACGAATTGGAAAAGACTGACATGGCCGAGAAAGAAAAAGGCGAGATTCAGTATCAGGAAGCCATCGATCTGATGCGCAAGCTGGGGCTTCAGAAGCTCGGACTGACGTCTAGTTGGGGGTTTTACGACGATCCCAAGCGTCTGACCTTTACGTTGGCGCGCTACAAATTCGTCTCCAAAATGCTCGAAGGACGTCGCAACGTTCTCGAACTCGGATGCGGGGATGCCTTCGCCAGCCGCATTGTTCGGCAGGCCGTGGGCAAGCTGACCGCGTTCGATTTTGATCAGGACTTCGTTGAATCGGCGCGCGAGATCATGTCTGACCGTTGGCAGTTCGACGTTCGTATGCACGACATTCTGGACGGCCCCGTACCGGTTTCGGAAGACGGTTTATACGATGCCGCCTACTCCATGGACGTCATGGAGCACATTCCGGCGGAACAGGAGCACCTTTATTTTGAAAACATTATCGCGTCGCTGGACGAACATGGGGTGTTGATCGTCGGAGCGCCGTCGCTGGAATCGCAGGAATATGCCTCCCCGCACAGCAAGGTCGGCCATGTGAACTGCAAGAACCAGCGGGACCTTAAGGCCTCTCTCGAAAAATATTTCCATAACGTCTTTACGTTTTCGATGAACGATGAGGTCGTGCACACTGGCTTCCACAAGATGTCGCATTACAATTTGGCCCTCGGCTGCGGGAAGAAGAGGTAAGCTTGTCCGGCCTGACCCAAAAAGAGCTCCTGAACATGGGGCGTGCCTTGGCCACGCCGCCGTCGGTGACCGCCCCCCGCGTCCCGTTCCTGGATCTGCGGGTGACGGACGCGGGCCTTAGGGCGGATATCCTTGACCGGGTGGACCGCGTTCTTTGCCATGGTCGGGTTGTTCTTGGTCCCGAGGTTGAGGAATTCGAGGAAAAACTCGCGACCTATTGTGGATCTCGCTATGCGGTCGGCGTCGGGTCCGGGACGGCGGCGCTGTTTATCGGTCTCAAGGCCCTGGGCATTGGGCCGGAGGATGAGGTTATTACCACATGCCTGAGCTTTGTCGGCACCGCGAACGGCATCAGCTTGGTTGGTGCGAAGCCGGTATTCGTTGATGTGGTTGACGGATTTTCGATGGATTGCGACCGGATCGAACAGGCGATCACATCGAAAACGAAGGCGATCATGCCGGTGCATTTTACCGGCAAGCTATGCGACATGGATGCCCTGGCGCGGATCGCGGAAAAGTACGGACTGTCTATGATTGAAGATGCGGCACCGGCAATCGGTGCCGAATTGAACGGCAAGCGCGCCGGTTCCTTCGGCACGGTCGGGGCGCTCAGCCTGAATCCGATGAAGGTTTTGAACGCCCTTGGCGAGGCCGGGGCCCTCGTTACCGACGACGAGACGGCTTATGAGGCGATGCAGTGGCTGCGCTATAACGGCGTCGTCAATAAGGAGAAATGCGTCGACCCGAGCATTAACGGTAGGATCGATACCATACAGGCGGCAATCCTGCTGGCGCGGTTGGAACGGTTGGAGGATTTGATCGCGCGTCGGCGTGTGATCGCGGCCCGGTATAACGAGGCTTTCGCGAACCTTGTGGACGTTCCTGCCGAAGCGCCGGGATACCGCAACGTTTACTACACCTATTCGATCCTCACGTCGGAGCGCAACGCACTCGCCCGGCACTTATCCGATAGTGGGATCGAAACAAAAATCCAGCACCCGATTATCATGCCGGAACATCCAGCCTATTTGGAGCAGGACTTATCCGCTTATTCCAACGGGATACGGACGACGGACACCGTTCTGTGCTTGCCGGGGCATGAGAACATGACCGATGATCAGGTCGATATCGTAATTGACGCGGTTCTATCCTTTTTTGGCGGCAATGGCGCATGACGGAAGTCTTTCTGAACACGGACGACATCGTCGAGGTTACCGACGCCTGGATCGAAAAGCTGAAGACCGCCGCGGCGGAGAGCCCGTTGAAACGGTCACGTCTGTGCCTTCATCTTTCACCGGAAGATCCGGTGCAGGAGATGATCATTGCGTTACGGCAGGAAATTTTGTTCCGCCCTCATCGGCATCCGAATAAAAGCGAGTCTTTCCATATGTTGGAAGGCAGTCTGTATGTCCTGCTTTTCAACGATGATGGATCGGTAAAGCGGGCTATCGAAATGGGCCCGAGGGGGAGCGGCCAGGTTTCCTGCTATCGGCTTTGCACGTCGCAATGGCACGCCATTTTGCCGATGACAGAGGTCGTGGTCTTTCATGAATCAACGGCGGGCCCCTTTGTTCCCGGCGATGCACTGTTCCCGGATTGGGCCCCCAGCGATCAGGATGCGTTGCGCGCGTTCCTCAACAATCACTTGAAGCAGGCCACGGGGCGGAGCATTTAGCGACATGCGAACCGGATTGACCGCGCATGGTCCGACCGACCGGCCTCTGGACCGGCGGCATAATTCGAAAGATGCGTGAGGGGCCATGGGCCGCGAGCTGTTTACCACCGCGAAGTCGTCCCAATCTGCGCAGGACGCCGTCGCCGCGCTTATCACCACGGGCGACGGTCGGTATCTCATGCAATTGCGCGATATGCTGCCACATATCTGGTTTCCAGGACATTGGGGCTGTTTCGGCGGCGCCGTCGACCCGGGTGAGAGCCCGGAGGACGCGTTGCGACGAGAATTGGCGGAGGAGTTGAGCCTTCGCGACTTCACGCCAACGCTCTTCACCCAGTTCGACTATGATTTGCAGCCGATAGACTTTCGAAAGTTTATCGGATGTATTTTGAGGTCGTCATAGACGAATCGATGATAGACGACTTCGTCCTCGGGGAAGGGGAGAAAATGGAATTGGTCGAGGGGGGAGACTTGCTGGTAAATCGCCCGGTCACACCCTATGACGCCTTTGCAGTCTGGCTTTATAGTCAGAAAAATCGTCTTTTATCGAGTTGATGGCGGCTTTCGTCTATAAGTTGGCTTGCGCGCCTAAGGAGCACAATATGAAATTTACTACCGAACAGATTCTGGACCTCTATCGGGAACAGGCGGCGAAGCATGGGGACGGCGGCACGTCGACCATCCAGGATATTCGCACCCGTGTCTTGGAAATCGAAGCTCTCGCCGCCCATCTGAGTGATGGCGAAAAGGTTCTTGAGGTCGGTTGTGGAAACGGCTTCGTCGCGGAGGAACTGGTAAAGCTGTTTTCGATCGATCTCGATGCATTCGATTTTTCGCCGGATATGATCGAAATCGCCCAAAAGCGGAAGATCGAGAATGCAAAAGGCCATGTCAGCTATGCGGTCAATGATGTGCTCAAACTCGATGCCGACGGTCTCTATGACACGGTGCTGAGCGAGCGTTGCATTCAGAACCTCGTTTCCTGGGACGATCAGAAGGTTGCATTGGAAAATATCGTCCGCGCGCTCAAACCGGGCGGCCAGTATGTGATGCTGGAGTCTTTCTGGACCGGGCTGAACAACCTGAATGAAGCCCGGGGTGAACTGGACCTCGAAGAAATTCCGGAATCGTGGCACAATCTCTTCTTCGATGAAGACAAGACGATTGCCGAAATGGAACGGTTGGGCTGCTCCTATGTCGATCAGAACCCGTTTTTGAGCGGCTACTATTTCGGTTCGCGCGTGCTGCTGCCCGCCTTGATGCCGAAAGGCAAGAAGGTCACGTCGAATTCGCGGTTGAACGATTATTTCTCGGCATTGCCGCCGGCCGGCGACTTCTGCCCGATGAAGATCGTCAGGTTCCGGAAGAACTGATCGGCTTGAGGAATTCGCGCTCGCCGAATTCCTCAAAATGCGCCTGCTTCAATCCCGCCGAAAGCGGGGTGTGACCGAAGTCCGGGAACGCTGTCGAAAGCGCCGCCACGTCAAAGGTGCGGTGGGTGATCGGCAGTGTTCTCGTCGTCGATACGATTTCCGGACGCGTGTCGAACTGGTCGGCGACGGTTTCTGCGACTTCCATGAAGGTCGTTGATGTCCCGGTGGCGAGGTTCAAGGTGCCCTCGCTATGACATGCGAGAACCCGCACCGTCAGGTCAACCACGTCGCCGACATAGATATGATCGCGGGTTTCTTCGCCGCTTCCCCCTAGCACGATGCGTCCGGTCTCCGCTGCTTGCCGCCGGAATCTGTTCGGTCCGTAGGAATCGTGGCTGTCAGCACCGCCATAGACCGAAGAACATCGCAGTACGGCGACGACGCAACCGGTCAGCTTTCGGAACATCATCTCCCGGACGATATGCATCATGCCGTAATAGTCTTCGGAGGAGATCGGACTCGCCTCGTCCACCGGGGCCTCGTCGAACGGATAGACGGCGTCGGAACTCATATAGACGACATGGCGCACCGGCTGGATGTGCAGGGCTTTGAAGACATTTCGGCCGATGGCGAGGTTCTTCATGAAGGAATCGATGTCCCGGCCCCTGTCCGGGGTCAAGGCGGACAAAACCACTACGCTGTCGGTCGGCGAAAGGATGTCAGCCAGCCGATTGACAGACCCCGGTTCGGTCAAATCTATATCCGCCGACCCGAAGCCGATCGTACAGATTCCGTCCGCATGCAGCCGTTCGACCAAGGCACGACCGATGAAGCCGTTCGCGCCCAGTATCACGACCCGATCCGGCGAGTGTTCAGCCGATTCATGATGCCGTATCATGCGAACATCCTCGAATTTCCCCGGTACCGTAGCGGGCATTATGCCCGCAAGGTGTAGTCCGTCGGCCAATCGCGAATTTGATCCAGGTAGGTTTTCCCCCAATCGACCATTTCCGCCAGACCCTCGTCCCATCCGATTTCAGGTGCCCATCCCACGGCGTCTTTGATTGCGCTGGAATCGAGCCAATAGCGGCTGTCCTGACCAAGGCGGTCGCCGGTTACTTCGCACAGTTCCTCAAACGGGATGCCGAGCGCACCCGCGCAACGTTCGACGACTTCGTGGATCGATGTCGGATTGAGCGGACCTGCGTTGAAGACACGGCCTTCCGGCCCTTTCTCCGCGATCAGATGAATGGCGCGGCCCAAGTCGCGGGCGTGCATATAGGACTTTTCGGCCTTGCCGCCGCCGTGAAGGGGCAGCTTGTGGCCTGTCAGACCGGCCCAAATTGCCTTGGGAATGACCCGATGGAGCAACTGGCCCGGGCAATAGCAATTGCAGGGACGGATGATTGTCATCGGGAACTGCTGGAATTTGTTCACCGACATTAAATACATGTCGAAGGCGACCTTGGACGCGGCATAGGGGCTCGACGGCTTGATCGGTTCTTCCTCGGTCACGGCGCGGTCGACGGATCCGTACATTTCGGACGTACCGATCTGGATGAAATGTTCCATCCAATCCCGTTTTATGAGCTCTTCGGACAGCCGGGCCAAGGCCATGGAGTTGGTTTCGAAGAACCGCCAGGAATGTTTCCATGACACGGCGCCTTCACCTTGGGCGGCGAAATTGATGATTACATCCGGCTTTTCGCGGTCCAGAAGCTCAAGCAGCAGGTCCAGTTCATGCGTCACGTGATAGGCGTAATACTCATAACCTTCGCGCTGATCGACATTCATCGAGAAAGGTTCCGGACGAAGCGCCTGACGGCCGATCCCGATTACCTTCTTCGGTTGGGCATGGTCCAACAGGTACAGAGCCGTGTGAATCCCGAAGGAACCGCCGCCGCCGATGATTGCGTATGTTTTTTCAGACATGGTATCTCTCGCTTTTTGGTTATGGCTGCACTTGGCGCCTTGTGGGCGACGACGCTATTCGATGATGGTCCAATAATAATCGCCGGTATACCCGGCTTCGTCGAACAGTTGGACCCAGCCGTCGGGGTAGTCGTGAAATTCCGCGGTTAGCACCCAGTTCTCGAAAACCGCCTTCTGTTCGGGCGTGCGATAGCTGTCGACGCGGACAAAAGCGTTTCCGTTTGATAGGCGTTGTATTTCCTGCAACGCGGTCTTTGCTCGCGCGCGCGGCAGATTATGGATCGTGTCGAGTGAGATGACCGCGGAAAATGCGCCGTCCGGGAAGGGCAGATGATCCGCCGAACCGAGATGCAGCCTGCCGACCACATTGGGATGGCAGTTCATCATCGCGTATTCGGAGATGTCGAGGCCATATACCTCCAGCCCCGGTAAGGCATCGACCAGGTCCTTTACCAGGAAACCCTTCGCGCAGCCGACATCGAGCACGCGGTCACCGGCTTTCAGTCCGAAATGTGCGATAATGTCCTTAGCAACCGGCACCCACCGGCCGTCGTATTTGTAACCGCCATAACCGTAGTCCCGTGGTCCGTCGAAATACATTTCGCCGTATTCTTTCGAGATGCGCATGGTTTCCGGGTTTTTCGCGTCCAAGCGGGCTTCGATATTGCGCTTCGCCTTCGGCAAGGCGGACAGAAGGTTCAATTCGCGGCCCATTATGCCGTCTCCGTGGTTTCAACAGCGACGCGGGCAAAGCCGTCTAACGGTTGGACATATTCGAAATCCTGGAAGGCCGCGCGGGTTGCAGCGGGATCGAACGGTCGATAGCCGTTATGCGGCATCGGCCCGGACCGCGGCGTGCCTTCGATCGCGACCGGCGACGACGCCAGCCCAACAATCGCTTCCGCAACTTCCCGGAAGGAGATAACGGCTCCGGTTGCTGCGTTGAGCGCGCCACGGGAACGGTGCTGGAGAATACGCAGCGCGAGGTCCGCAACATCTTCTACATAGACATGATCGCGGCGCTCTTCACCATTGC
This sequence comes from Pacificispira spongiicola, assembly GCF_012926505.1. Lineage (GTDB taxonomy): Bacteria > Pseudomonadota > Alphaproteobacteria > UBA8366 > Aestuariispiraceae > Pacificispira > Pacificispira spongiicola. The sequence continues at coordinate 8,252 of NZ_JABBNT010000009.1, read as the reverse complement.
CGAACAAGGTGATAGACTTGCCTTCGGCGACTAGGCGACGGAATCGGTTGGGGCCATAGCCGTTATGCGGATCGCCCGCACCGTAGATGAGTGTCGGTCGAAGTGTGGCGAACGGAGTTTCACCGGCGGCTTCCCGCAACATGACTTCGCGCAGATAGTGCATGATGCCGTGCAATTGTCCGGGTTCTTTCGGCGATTCTTCCGTCAGGGCATCGGGACTGTCCGAATAGATGGCATCGGATCCGATATTCAACAGATGGGCGACCGGCTGACTCTTCACTGCCTCTACGAGGGTGTCGATGAGCGCGACATTGTCCTTCAGCATGGCGGCGTTTTTAACCGGCGCGATCGCGGAAACGGCAACCAGGGCATCGTCGGGCCGCAGCAGTCCCGCCAGACGGGTAGCGGCGCCTTCTGCCAGCAAATCGACGTCCCGACGCGTGATGGGCAGCACGTCGAGCCCTGCCGCTTGCGCCTTTTTGAAGATGGCGCCACCGACGAAGCCCGCGGCCCCGACGACAACTACACGGTTTGGGCGACCGCCTTCAGGCCAATCATGGGTTAGCGTCACGATCTTGTCTCCGTTTCGATAGGATCTACCGGAACCCCGAGGCTACGCCAATCGAGACCGGCATTGCGACTGGCTACCGGATCAAGCGTGCGATAGGGGTCGATGACGATATTTCCGGTGAGCCGCTCCGAGATCGCCCTGGGATCCGCCTTGCGGTAAATCGGCCAAGGGGTCAGGATCAAAAGCGCGTCGGCACCGTCCAACGTCACCATCGGGTCGGCGAGCGCGACGGCATCGGCGCGGCCTACCGCCGTCGGCGGGACGACCGGGTCGTGGACGCGCAATGCTGCGTCCGGCAATTGGGCGAGCGTCGCCAGTGACGGCGAATTCTTTACGGAATGGGTGTTTTCCTTGTAGGCAAGGCCCCAGACGGCGAGCGTTTTGTCCTGGATACCGAGCGCTTGGACGGTGCGGACAACCCAATCACGACGATGGCGGGCATTGGCGATCCATGCTTCGACCACACCGGCATCTGTGTCATGTTCGCCGGCAAGCCGAATGACGGTCGCCAAATCGCGTTCAAGGTTGCCGCCGGCAATGCCGAGCCCCGGTGATAGATAGGAATAGGGACCGATCCGCCGGTCGAGTTTGAGGGACGGGGCGATCTCGCTCCAATCCGCGCCGACATTCTCGCACAATTCCGCCATGGTGTTGGCGACGCTGATCGAGGCGACAAGGCACATGTTGATCGAAATCTTGGCGAGTTCCGCGCTTTCATAGCGCATCGGCACGATCGCGCAGTGATGTGCTTCCAAAAGCGTCCGGTAGGCGTCCGGAAGCGTTGCTTCGGGGGCGGCGCAGCCGACGATATAGCGTTCCGGCTCGCTGGCCCGCTGCACGGCGATGCCGAATACTAGCGTTTCAACCTGGTAAAACAGTCGGTCCTTGGGGAAGTCCAGACCACGGGTGAAGCCGGGCGGGACCTGACACAGGATAACAAGAATGGCCGTGGCCGAAAGATGCGGTGTCACCGTCGCAACAAGGGCGCGAATTCCGGTGAGGTCGCTTTTCCCGGTATCGTCGGTGGGAACATCGGGGGCGATATAGACAACGTCGCAGGCCGCGAGATCGCAGAGAGATGCGGTGAACCGTTGTCGCGCGCCGTTGTCCTTCACCAGATCGTTCAAGCCCGGCTCCACAATCGGTAAATCGCCGCTCGCCATTCGTCCGATCAGTTCCGCATCGGGATCGAAGCAGACCACGGGAAAACCCTTCCCGGCGGCGGCGGACGCGGAAACGAGACCCAGATGGGTCATGCCGACAAAGGCGATTGTGGGGGGCTTGCTATCCGTCATGACAGACTCGCCGCGACGGCATTTTCGCCGAGACGCCTCAAAAGGCGGTTTAACCTCACGTCACCCTTCAGGTCGGTGACGGCACCTTGTTGGCACAGTGCCTTGAAATGATCGTATTCCATAGCCCAGGTCGGGTCCTCTTGAATGAGGGTGACTTGTTCTTCCGGTGGGCGGCCGCTCGGCAGGACCCGGGTTCTTTTGGTAAAGGTGCTCGGTCCCCATTTGCACAAAGATTCGATATGCGCCGTCCCATTTTCCGCGAGAATGTCGCAGGTGAAGTGGTTTCGCCACTGCAACAACGTCATTTCGAATTCAAGCTGTGGTTTATGATCGACTGAGCCGAAAACCACGTGATCCGGCGCCCGGTTTTCGAAGCAGTTGCTGAAAACAATATTGAAGTCGTCGCACGTCGCACCGAACCAGAAGGCCGCGGTGTCCAGAAGATGCGACCCAAGATCGTGCAATACGCCGGAGCCTTGGTCACGCCATTCGGAATTGCGCACCAGTCGGGCGGTGCCGTTGCCGTAGAACATCCGGCATCGATAGATGTCGCCGAGTTCCCCTGAAGCGATCAGATCGCGCATTCGGACGAAATGAGGCTCGAAGCGATGATTGTATGCTGTATACAGAACAGCCCCATTGGTGCGCGCCAAACTCTCAAGGCGTTCTATGTCGCTATCGTCCGCCGCCCAAAGCGGCTTTTCAACGAGAACATGTTTCCCGTTCGAAAGCAGGTAGCTCAATATCTCGATCTTCGGATCGTCCGGGATGCAGCATAAGGCGGCGTCAAATTCGCCGAGAGGAACGTCCGTGATCGATCGATAGTCGGCGACATCGGGGGTCGGGTCTACCGATGCGACAAAATCCGTTCCAGCGAAAGCTTTCCGCTTCTTTCCCTGAACGCCCATGCCGACCACGATACTGCGCATTGCCGTTGCCTATTGGTATTGAATGCGCCGTTCGACGGCGTCGATCTTCGCTAGAACATCTTGCGGTGTGACCGGGACATTGCCGTCGCGTTCGCATACGCAGGCGGCCGCCATGGATCCCAGTATCGCTGCGATGACCGGTTGTTTGTTTACAAGCATGGCAAGCGTACTATAGGCGAGGAGACCATCGCCGGCGCCGACGGCATCGACGACGCTATCGGCGAAGCTGTCAATGCTGAAGAAGCTGTCCAGGGACTTATGATCCCCGCTGATATAGGTCAGGATACCGCGCTGGCCGATTTTTAGGATTAGGGTTTCGCATCCGGCGGCGTCGTAAAGGTCCGATGCAAGCGACCGAAGCGGAGAATCTTGATCAGCCAATGCAAAGCGGGCTTCCCGTTCATTCGGTGTGATCAGATCGAAGCCTTTGAACTCAATGATATTGCCCCATCGGCTAGCGACCTGGCTATCGGCCACCTTGAAACAATTCGAGGGAACGGAATCAATCAAACGCGGAATGGTTCGGCGGTTGAAAATACCATGACGGAAATCACTGAAGATCAACGCATCAGTATTGATCGATTTTACCGCGTCGGCGATTTGGCTCAGGATATTGTCGCTGATCGACCGGTTGTCCAAAGTATCAACTTTCAAAAGCCGATACCCGCCAACGACAAAGGCATCCTTGTTGACCGTGGGGCGCGTCTTATCAATCTGCGGATGGACGATTACACCGGCTTTCTGCAGGTCGTCTAAAGCGAATCTTCCAAGCGTGTCATCCCCCAGCACGGTGGAGAAATGCACATCCGCACCGGCGGCTCGAAGATGCTTGGCAACGATACCGGCACCACCGACAAAGTTCGTGCGATTCTCGAACAAGACGCTCATCGTCGGTGTCTTGGTTTGTCCGCCGATCATGGCGCAATTGGTCAAACTGTCGATGATCGTGTCGCCGACGATATGCACCTTCTTTCCGGTGATCTGCGTCAGCGTTTCACGCAGCTTGTCGAAGGTAACGCCGTGCCGTTCCATAACGGTTAGCGTTTTCTCATCGCGGATTTGCGGCGACGCCATTTCGATCAAATTGGATGAAGAATAGACGATGTCCCCTGGGGTGAAGATCATTTCACCGCCATATTCGGAAATGACCTCGGTTTCCTCGATGGTCTTCGGATTCATCGCCGTGGTGGCGTTATATTCGTATCCCTTCGCGAAGAAATCGGGTTGAATGAAGCGGATGTTTTCCAGTGGTGCCGCATTCTGATCGATCACGACAAAATCGACCATTTCGAATGCCGCGAGGTTGGCCGCCCGCAAATCTTGCGGGACATGCGGCCGATAGGTGCCTTTTTCGATATGCCGGTCAGCCGTAATTGAAACGAGAAGAATGTCAGCCTTGCTTTTCGCGTAGAGCATGTGCCGGACATGGCCCGGATGCACGACATCGAACACGCCATGGCACATGATGACTTTCTTCTCGCGCGGGTATGGACCCAAAATTTCGCGTAGTTCCTGAGGCGTCTTTATTTTATGCCCATAGCGTTCAGTGAGTGAGACCAGCATTTGCCGAAACCTATTTAATTAGTCCTGCTGGAACGCAGGAATTCCCGCGTTCCTACGATGTATGCCAAAAACTAAGACGCCTTCTTGTCGTTCCCAAGGAAATCGAACCATGTCTTTGTAGCCTGTGCGATGGAATTGGGATCCCAAAGGGGGGCGTTTTCCCAGGCGCCGATATCGGCCATCATCATGGCGACGCCTTCTTCGAACGCAACGGTCGGGGCCCAACCGATATCCGCAGAAATTTTCGAAATGTCCGCGAAGGTGCAGTCCGGTTCACCGGGGCGTTTCGGGACAAAAGTTTTTTCGCCACCGATCAAGTCCACCAAATGGTTCACCGATTGCGGGTTTCCCGCGCCAAGATTCCAAATTTCGCCGACTTTATTCGTTTCCGCCGCCAGAAGAAACGCGCGCGCTACATCGGTGACATACAGGAAATCGCGTGTCTGTTCGCCATCACCTACCACGGTAAAGGGCGCGCCAGCCAATTTCTGTCGGAAGAACACACCGAAGACCGCCCCATACGCACCGGTCGTCCGCACCCGCGGGCCGTAAGCGTTGAAAATCCGAATCGCATTCACCGGCAACCCGTAAACCTGATGCCAATGGAACGCAGACTGCTCACCCATATACTTTGACAGCGCATAGGGATATTGCGGTTGAATCGGATGGTCTTCGCGGGTCGGAGTCTCTGCGAGTCCATAGCAGGAGGACGACGCCGCATAGACGAACTTCTTCGCTCCGCATCGCCGCGCGCCTTCCAGAACCCGGACCGTCCCGGAAACATTGGTTTCCATATAGTTTATGGGGCGTTCGATAGACGGGATGATGTCGCCGATCCCAGCGAAGTGAAATATATAACCGACGTTGTCGAACACCGCGTCGTCAGGGGCCAATTCGCGGATATCGGCAACGACGAGTTCCAGGGCAGGATTGTCGCGTTGCTGCTCTAGATTTTTCGCATGACCACCTGACATGTTGTCCAAAACACGGACGGCATATCCTTCTGCGAGGAGCAAATCGACCATATGGGAGCCGATAAAGCCGGCTCCCCCGGTTACGAGAGCTAGCGCCTTCGAACTCATGTCACTTCGCCCGCTTTCAAGGTTCGGACATTGTAGTATTTATCGTCCGCCATGCTGTTCGGCAGTTTGCCCTCCTTGAAGGCCCCGCACAGGTCGCGAATCGAATCTTCAATGCTGAAACGCGGCTTGAAGTCCAACACCCGGGTGACCTTGTCGGAGTTGATGTGGTACGACCGATTGTCATCGGACGGCGTCGTGACGATCTTGATCGGTGCCTTTTCGGGGAATTCCTCTTCAACAACTTTTTTCACCAGCAACGCCAAGTCGGCGATGCTCATGTTTTGGAAGCCGACGTTGAAGACTTCGTTCTGCACCTTTTCCGCAGGCGCCGTCATGAAGACCTCAACAGCGTCGCAGTAGTCCTGGATATGCAGGTTGGGGCGCATTTGTGAACCGCCAAACACCGTAATCTTGTTGTTCGTGATCGCGTGGTTCGTCAGGATGTTCACCGACAGGTCCAAACGCTGACGCGGGGCGTATCCGCACACGGTAGCCGGACGGAAGATGACACCGACGAAATCGTCGTCCGTGTATTTGTGCAGCAGCGGCTCACACAATCCTTTGTATTTGTTGTATAAAGTCAACGGAAGTAGCGGGTGTTCTTCGGTCACATTGGGTTGTTCGGACACCCCGTAAACGGAACTCGAAGACGCGTATACGAACCGCTTAACCCCGGCTTTTTTGGCGGCGGCAACCATGGGCTCGAACGCGTCCATGTTGATCGACGTGGACAGCGATTCGTCCAATTCGAAACTCGCATCGTTCGAAATACAGGCAAGATTAACGACGATATCGATACCCTTGAATGCATCGACCAGTTTAGCGGTATCGCGAATATCGCCTTCGATCAGCGAAAAGTTCTCGTTTTCGATAGGCAGGAAATCCTTACCGAAAAAGCAGGTGTCGTACGCCGTTACCTTGTATCCGGACTTTAGGAGTTGTGGGCACAACAGGCTACCAATATAACCAGCACCGCCGGTAACAAGAACATGCTGCATGATTTCACCTCGATACGTGACAACGGATTAAGGGGCCGAATTCCCATTTCTGAAGGGCACTGTCGCCAAAAAGTGTGACACTCTGATCATTGGTTCGTCGCACGGGAACGCAACTCACTCCATGCGATTGTCTAACCTACGCAACTACCTTATGCAATCTCATAGGGTTGTTGAGAATAGCCCGTTCTGTAACGGGCCTATGTTAGTCAATCCCTTCGCGTGGTCCTGTCGCCGGTGTCTTGCTTCTGTACGGGGTCGGCATGCGACCGCCACCTGATGGGGTTTGATGAGGATAAGGCCGACCAATTTAAATATGCGTGATCACGATGCCACTCAGGCTGTTCCGGTCTGGCCCGATCCGTCGTCCCGGCGACGGGACTTCGCTCCGGGGGCACATTCCGTTGCCGCTCGAAGTCCACGGGCGACAGCATTCCGTTTCTGACGTGTTTTCGCTTTGGATTATAGAACATCTCGATGTAGTCGAACACGTCCCGTCTGGCCTCTTCCCGGGTTTTGTAGGTCCGGCGGCGGATTCGTTGCCGTTTAAGCAGATTGAAGAAGCTTTCGGCGACGGCGTTGTCGTGGCAATTGCCCCTTCGGCTCATTGAGTGCTCAAGATTGTGGGCGCGGATGAACGCAGCCCAATCCATGCTTGTGAACTGAGAGCCTTGGTCCGAGTGGATCAACCCCCGGCCCTTCGGCTTCCGGCGCCAAACGGCCATGTTCAGGGCTTGCAGCACGACCTCCGTGGTCTGACGGCTTTGCATCAACCATCCGACGACCTTGCGGGAGTAGAGATCGATGACAACCGCCAGATACTCAAATCCCTCCAGCGTGTTGTCGATCGCAAGGGACGGTTTGTCGCCATGCGTGCCGGGGCGGCGTTTGTAACCGATCTGAGCTTTTATCCTGGCCATCCGCGCCAGCCGGGCGACACGGTTCGGACTGACGCATTCTCCCTAGTCGAGCAGATCGTCATGCAGTTTGCGATAGCCATAGGCCTTGCCTGCTGGCGGCGGAGCCGGCCGGAAACCAACTCGTCGCCCATATCGGCAGCGATTACGGCGGGATCGCCCTGCAGCGAACCGTGGATCAGATCGTCGTCAATCACGGCACAATCCCGTTGGACGATTTGTATTTCGACCTGAAGCCGCTGTCCCGCAATCTGGGGGAGGTCGACTACGACGCCCTGATTGCCGGGGAAATGCAGACGGTCAGCCGAAACGCCGATGGCCGGTTCCAGCTATTCCGTATCGGGGACGCGGTCTCCGCCCGCAATACGCATGCGGCAATCTATGACGCGCTCCGGCTGGTCAGGACTGTTTGACGCAATAAAGGGTCAGGCGGTGCAATCCCCGAAACGCGCCCGCCAGAGCGGGATGCGATCCTTGTCGCGTTCCTCGTAGGCGTCGATTGCGTCGGGGATATCCATCGGCGGTTCGGCGTCGCGGTCTTCGGCGATTTGCGTCAGGTGCATCGTGTACCAGGCTGTGATCCCGCCGTCGGGTGGATTGTCGAACCGGGGGAAGACGGGATTCCGGGGTGGGGATTGAGCCCAGCTTTTCGGTAGGGAAGGGTCGATGACAAGGCTTCTTGCCAGACCGATCATGTCGGCGCTACCGTCCGACAGGATATCCGCGGCTTCTTCCCAGGTTTTGATGCCGCCGGTCAGCATGATCGGCTTCTTGGTGCGCGTCTTGGCCGCGCGTGTGAAGTCCCGGAAATAGGCACCCTTGGCGCGCCCGTCCGACGCCGCCTTCGCGCCGGGGAAATAGGTCCCGCCGCTGGTATCGATCAGATCGATGGCGGACGCA
>NZ_JABBNT010000008.1 GCF_012926505.1 Pacificispira spongiicola | reverse complement strand
GCCGCGTCGCCTTTCGCTTGCGATGCCCCGGCATCGCTTCGCAAACGCTCCTAACCGGAACGCCGCAAACCGCGTCCTGGCTCATCCCAAATGAACGCGCACCACACTAAACATCCTTCCAGGACTGTAATTTTCGATACAGCGTGGAGGGCGCGACACCCAGCGCCGCCGCCGCCTGCGGTACGTTTTCGTTACACAGCGCAATCGCCCGTTCGATCGCGTCGCGTTCGACATCTGCGAGCAGACGGATTTGATCGGCCTTCCGCTCTTCCCCTTTTGGTGAGGGGCGGGACGTCTCGCGACCGTTTCGATTGGTCGCAAGGCTGCGTTCCCCAATCGCCGCGACGACCATTTCCTCCGTCACCATATCACCATCGTTCAGGACGACCGCATTGCGGATGACGTTTTCCAGTTCCCGGACGTTACCGGGCCAGGAATACCGGCGCAGCTTGGTCAGCGCCAAGGAATCGAATCCCCGGAATTGCTTGCCCTCCTCCTCCACGAATCGGGTCAGCAAATGGCGGGCGATCGCCTCGATATCCCCCGGCCTTTCCCGCAGGGGCGGCATGCGGATCGGAATGACATTCAGACGATAGAACAGGTCTTCGCGCAGAATGCCGCCGCGGATCGCTTCTTCCGGTTCGCGGTTCGTGGCGCAGACGAAGCGGACATCGACCTTCTGTTCCTGATAGTCGCCGATCCGGGAAAAGGTTCCCGTCTGCACGAAGCGCAGTAGTTTGGTTTGCAGGTCCATATCCATTTCCCCGATTTCGTCGAGGAAAAGCGTTCCGCCATCGGCCAGTTCCGCCGCGCCGATACGATTGGAAATCGCACCGGTAAACGCGCCCTTACGATGACCGAAAATTTCCGATTCCATCAGGTCGCGCGGGATCGCCCCGCAGTTCAGGGCAATGAACGGCCCGGACCGGCGCGGGCTTTCCTGATGCACCGCGCGGGCGCACAATTCCTTCCCGGTGCCGGATTCGCCCGTGATGAACACGCTGGCCTTGGACCCGGCCGCCGCGGAAATCGTGCGATAAACCGATTGCATGGCGGGGGCGGAGCCGACGAATTCGTGAAACCCCGCCCCGTCCGAAAAGGCGACGGTCTTCACGATTTCGGTCAGGTCGTAGTGATCGATCGCGTTGCGCAGGGTAACGATAAGGCGTTGCCCGTCGAAGGGTTTGGCCAGGAAATCATAGGCGCCCAGCTTCATCGCCTCGACCGCGTGGTTGACGGTGCTGTGCGCCGTCATCACCACGACCGGCACCTTGTTATTCGCCAATTGCAGCGATTTCAGTACGGAAAATCCGTCGATATCCGGCAATTGGATATCCAGCAGAATCGCGGAGGGACGGAATGCTTTCACCGCCGCCATACCGTCCGTACCGTTGCCGCAGCATTTCACGATCGCCGCATTCGCCGCCAGTTGTTCCTGGTACAGCGTCGCAAGCTGATCATTGTCCTCAATGAGGAGAATACGCCGATGGGCGAGCATGACCTCCTCCTTCATCTCGACGGCGTTGCTGAAAACCCGATCGCCCGTCACTATAGAAATGGAACGCAAAAAATTGCAATTTGCGAACGATCACAAATTCGGGAGGTCCCCGTGATGGGCGAGAGTAAAATGAGATTGAAAGATAAGGTTGCCATCATAACCGGTGCTGCATCGGGGTTCGGCGAAGGCATCGCCCGGCGCTTCGCGGAGGAGGGCTCCCGGGTCGTGATCGCAGATTTGAATGCCGAAAGCGGTGCGCGGATTGCTGCGGAAATCGGGGCTAGTGCGGTTTCCATAAGGGCCGACGTCACATCCGCCGACGATTGGAAGGCGCTGATTCAGGAAGCCGTCGACGGTTTCGGTCGTCTGGATATCGTCGTGAACAACGCAGGCTATACTCATGTGAACCAGCCGATGATGGATGTGCCGGAATCCGAATACGACCGGTGCTATGCCGTCAATGTGAAGGCGCTGTACCTGTCGGCAATGGCAGCAGTCCCGGTATTCCGAGCCCAGGGATCCGGCCAGTTCCTGAACATCGCCTCCACCGCCGGTGTCCGGCCGCGTCCCGGTCTGGTTTGGTACAACAGTTCAAAATCCGCCGCGATCGGCGTGACCCGGTCGATGGCCATTGAACTGGCTGCGGAAGGTATCCGCGTCAACGCCATCAATCCTGTCGCGGGCGAAACGCCCCTGCTGACGAAATTCATGGGCGAGGATACGCCGGAGAAACGCGCCGCCTTCCGGGCGTCTGTGCCGATCGGCCGTCTTTCCACACCCAGCGATATCGCGAACGCGGCCCTTTATCTGTGTTCCGACGAGGCGTCGATGCTGACCGGCGTTTGCCTGGAAGTGGACGGGGGACGCTGCATATGACGAAGGCCCATCGGTTGACGGACAACCCGGTCGTCCTGCGCCCGGATCAGTCCGTCGCCGTGCGGGAAATAGGACCGGATTTTTATGCCGGCCTCGACCGCGACTTCGACGGATTTGCGGGTCATACCCTGGTAGCGGAATACGCCTTTTCGCAGGACTGGGGCATGTGGGAATGCCATCCCGCCGGGGACGAAACGATCTATCTGCTGGAAGGGCGGGTGGAGTTCGTCCTGGCCATGTCCGACGGGACGGATAAATCCATCCTGCTGGACGCGCCCGGCGCCTATTGCGTGGTGCCGCGCGGGATATGGCATACGGCGAAAACGGAAACCGACTCCCGAGCCTTGTTCATAACACCCGGCGCGGGAACGCAGCATGCCGAGGATCGCCCCATAACAACCGAATACGAGGCGGAATGACGCGCCCCATGGTTCTGGCTTTTCGACCGGTACTTCGCGGTTTATGTGAAGTCGCATGACGACCCTATCGAACACGCCCTCTTCCGCGCCCGCCGCAACCTCCACCGCCGCGCCCCGTGCCGTCGGTCTCTGGCTCTGTGCCACTGCCTTCATGGTCTTCGCGATGATGATCATCGGCGCGGTCACCCGGTTGACCGAATCCGGGTTGAGCATGGTGGAATGGCGGCCCCTGATGGGGACCCTTCCGCCATTGACGACGGCGGAATGGGAACGGGTCTTTGACCTATACAAGCAGACGTCCCAATTCCGATTGATGAATTCCGGTATGTCGCTGGCGGAATTTCAGCAGATATTCTTTTGGGAATGGTTCCATCGCCTCTGGGGCCGGACCATCGGCATCGTCTATGCCCTGCCCTTCTTCTATTTCCTGATTCGGGGCCGCATTCCGGCCGGATACAAACGGCACCTCTGGACCTTGCTGTTACTGGGCGCGGCACAAGGCGTGATCGGCATGTGGATGGTGCGCAGCGGCTTCGTCGATCGGATCGAGGTCAGCCAATACCGTCTGGCCATCCATTTGGGCATGGCCTTTTTCATTCTGGGCTATACGGTCTGGCTGGCCCTGGGGCTGTTGGCCCCGATCGAAGCCGAACGAAAGCCGGTACCGCGCGGGTTCCGGCGCCTGGGCGCCTGGGCGCACGGCTTTATCTTCCTGACGATCCTCTACGGGGCGCTGGTTGCCGGTCTGAATGCCGGTTTCCTCTACAACGATTGGCCCTTCATGGCCGGGCAGGTCTTCCCGGACGGATACTGGCGCAGCGATCTGGGGTGGACGAGCCTGTTCGAAACAATGGAGGCGGTGCAGTTCAACCATCGCATCCTGGCCTATGTCACGGCGGGAAGCGTCGCCTTGCTGTGGTTCTGGGCGCGTCGGATCGGGGATTTACCACCGCGGGTGCGGTTGTCGGTCAACGCCCTGGCGGCAATGATCGTGATACAGATTCTGCTGGGGATTTCGACATTGATGAGCGTCGTGGCCCTGCCCCTGGCCGTGCTGCATCAAGCAGGCGCGGCGTTCAGTTTCTGCATCGCGCTATGGTGCCTGAAAGAACTACGCGGCGGCAAGGCCTGACGCCCGCCACCGCGCGAAGTCGAGAAGCCGACCGATCGCCGAAGCGTCCGGCCGGATTTCCCGATTGATCAGAATTCGCGGCCGATCAGGCGGTCGACGGAATATTTCCCGCCGCCACGCACGGCAAAGAACAATGCCGCAATCGCCCAAAGCAGCGGATATTCGTAACCGCCATCGGTCCAGAAGAAACCGTTCGCTGTGTGAAACAGCACGGCCTGCCCCAGGAATGCCGCGATCGCGACCGCAGCCGGACGGGTCAGCAACCCGGCGATGAGCAGCAGCCCGCCGACGAATTCGATCAAGGCAACCGTGAGCGCAAAGGGGTAGCCCGGCACGAAGCCGACTTGTTCGAAAAACCCGGCCGTGCCTTCGAGCGTGCCGTCGACAAACAGCTTCTGATAGCCATGCGGCACCAGCATGGCACCTGCCGCGATGCGCAGCACCGGTTCGGCAAACGGCGAGAAGAAATCGGTAAGCGGCTTTGCGAAGGGAAGGATCCGCTTCGATTCAACAGATACGTCCGACATGATGTGTCCTTTCAGAATGTGGTCAGATCCGGATGATCCCGTTCGTTGATCCTCCGCAGATATAACTGACCCTCTTCAGGACACAAACAGCGTATAATGAAAACTATTGTTTCCAAAAAACGCCTTATTAAGGCTTATAACCCAGCCGCAGATTTCCCCATTGTTTACCGCGTACGCGGATCGGCACCGTCAGATCCTTCATCAGGACGAAATTGCCGCCCCCCATATCCCGCAGATAACTCTGCACCAGATAATCCGCGGTATTCGCGCCTGCCGCCTTCCCCGTCCGGTCGGTGAATATCCGTCGATTGCGGCAATTCCCGGCATTCCAGACCGGGTCGTCCGGGCGCTGCGGATGGGAATATTTAATATTGTGGGTCGGCAGGTATCCGTTCTCGTCCACCGCTGCGCAGAAGGCGACCCGCGGATCGAATTCCAGCACAGGTTCCTGAAAGTCCGGCAGAATCCTGTCGGTGAAATCCAGGTAGTTTGTCAGATGCTGCGGCGGGTTGCTGCCCTCCACGGGACGGTAGTTCCGGTCGAACAGGTCTTCCATCGATATCTCGCCCGACTGAACGGCTTGCTCAAAGCGCCGCCCGACCGCATCCGCCGTCCTGGTACAGATTTCGATGAAAGGCTGGTCCATCGCGATGTAACTCGCCATGAAATCGGAAATCTTGCTCGCATCCCCCGGTCCGAAGGCGACCCGTACAGGATTGACGGACAGGACACGAATGCCCAGCCGTCCGATCGCCGGAACGGACAGGTTGCCTTCCGCCATTTCCCGGAACACAGACAAATCCGTCGCGATCAGTTCCGCCCCGTCCTGCGACAATCCCCGGATCGTGACCGGAACGTCCGCTTCCGCCAGTGACAGCGTCCCGGCGAGATCGACCGGCACATGCCTCAGCGCGCCCAGGTTGCGGGTCTTCGTATCGCCGATCGCCGTCGCCAGACGCTGACGGAAATCGACCAGACGGCCCTTGACCACCTCCGCCAGGGATCGTTGCGATTCCACCTGTTCCGTCGAATGCGCGACCTCCTCGGACACCTGCACCACCGCGTCGCTGAGGGACGATGTCCCGGCGGCGGCTTCCTGTGCGTTGCGTCCGATTTCGGAAATCGCCTGCTGTTGCTGAGACACGGCATTCGTCGATTCCTCGGAGAAGGATTCGACTTCCGAAATCGACTCGCCGATCCGCCCGATGGCACTCACGACATCCCGGCTGACCTTCTGAATCGACTCGATCTGTTCCGCGATTTCCTTGGTCGCGTCGGCGGTCTGGCCGGCCAACGTCTTGACCTCCCCCGCGACAACGGCGAAGCCTTTTCCAGCCTCTCCGGCGCGGGCGGCTTCGATCGTCGCGTTCAGCGCCAGAAGGTTCGTCTGACTGGCGATATTCTCGATCAGTTTAACGACATCGCCGATCCTGGCGGACGCGATCGACAGGGATTCGATAATTTCGCGGGCGGTTTGGGTTTCACCGACCGCTTTCCGCGCTTGATCGCGTGTGCGCCCGACCTGATCCTCGATAACGGTGGCAGACGCCGCCAATTCTTCCGTCGCGGCCGCAACCGCGTTGACGTTCTGGGAAGCCGACGCCGCGTCCCCGGAAAGACGTTGGGTCAGGTTCTCGATCCGAATCATGGTTTCGGCGATCGTCGCCGCCGACGCCACCATATCGTCCGCTTGTTGACCGATTTCGACGGACGTTCCGTCCACTTCCCCCTGTAGCGCATCGGCTAGGGTCAGCATTTCCCGGCGTTGCAGGAATGCGGCCCTCTCCGCTTCCAGCAACTCGTCTATTTCGACGCCCGATATGTCTTCACCCTGTACCCGACCATCCTTCATGTCGCCTCCCTTACCAGAATTATTTTTTCTGTTTGGTGGATTTAACCACTACCTACCGGGATGGGCCTAGGATTTTCTCACGACGCCGTGAAGCATATTCATCGTCATGGGTGAAGTTCAACGGGACGCACGATATTTGGCTCCCTAAAGTAGAAGCTCTAAAATGATCGTCCAGTGTCGGGGACCCGGCGGATCCGTCGGCCGGAACAGGCGCCCTGTTAGAAATCAGTCTTCGCGCCGCCCTCTTCCTTGCGGCGGGCGACGAAGGCCTCCAGCTCTTCCCGAATGGAGTCTTCCATCGGCGGCGCGACATATTCGGTCAGGAGTTTCTTATACAGGCGGTGAGCGCGTTCATGGGCGGTTTGGGCCCCCGCCTCCAGCCAGCTTTCATAGTTCCGCCAGTCGGACAGGAACGGGCTGTAGAACGCCGTTCGATACCGATCCTGCGTGTGCTGACAGCCGAAGAAGTGGCCGTTCGGTCCGACCTCGCGGATCGCCTCCACCGCCAATTCGTCTTCGCTGAGATCGACCGGGCGGTTGTAATAGATCCATTGCTGCAGCATTTCGCAGTCCATCACGACTTTCTCGAAGCTGGCGCTCAAACCGCCTTCGACCCAACCGGCGGCGTGGAACACGACGTTGGCATGGCCGCTCAACACCCCCACCAGGGAATTCTGGCTTTCCCAGACCGCCTGACCGTCGGGATGGTTCGATGCATTTGCGTTCGACCCGCGCCAGGGCAGGTTATAGAACCGCGCCATCTGACCGGACAGTTGCATCGCGCGCATATATTCCGGTGTCCCGAAGGCGGGCGACCCGGACTTCATGTCGACATTGGAGGTAAACGCACCCATCACGACCGGCGTCCCGGGGGAAATCAGCTGCAGCAACGCGACCGCGGCCAGGCATTCCGCCGTCTGCTGCACGACGGATCCGACGATGGTCACCGGCGCCATCGCCCCCGCCAGGGTGAAGGGCGCGATGATGACGGGCTGCCGCCGCCGCGCCAGCCGCATCGCCCCGTCCAACATCGGCCAATCGTGCTTCAGCGGCGAGGACGAGTTGATATTGGTGAACATGCGCGGGGACGCGTCGAATTCCGCGTGGCTGAGCCCTGCCGCGATACGCACCATTTCCATCGCATCCTCGACCCGTTCCGGCCCCAGGGAATAGGCGTGGATGATCTTGTCCGTCATGGTCAGCAGATCGTAGATCGCGTCCAAGTGCCGGACGGAGGCGTGGATGTCGATCGGCTCCACCGGGTAGCCGCCGTTGAAATGGATGCAGTTGAATATCTGCGACAGGCGCAGCATGTCGCGAAAATCCGCCCGGTTGCCAACGCGACGGCCGCGTTCCAAGTCCATCGTATTCGGCGGGCTGGCAACCATGCCGAAGGCGCATTTGCCGTTGCCGATTTCCAGCGCACGATCCGGATTGCGCGGCGTCATGGTGAAGGACGACGGCGCCTTCGCGGTCAATTCCATGACCATGTCGCGGTCGAAGCGGACATTCATCGTCGTCTCGTCGACGCTGCATCCCGCCTTCTTCAATATTTCCCGCGCGTCCTCATGCAGGAAGACGATACCGATATCCTCCAGCACCCGCATCGCCGCGTCGTGGATTTTCAACACGCCTTCCGCGTCGATCGGTTCCGTCGGCTTGTCCAGATAGGCCAGTTGTTGCCAGGGAAGCTGATTGAGGGACGACACCGCCGCGGCGGATTGTTCGCGGTTGTGGCGGCGGCTGGCGGAACGTCCGGGGCGAAGGCGCGACATTTGAGTTTCCTTAGAAGTCGAGGACGACCTTGCAGGCCGTGCCTCCGTTCAGGGCGTCGAAGCCCTCTTCAAATTTCTCGAACGGCAAATGATGGGTGATGACCGGCGACACATCCAGACCGGTCTGCAACATGGCGACCATTTTATACCAAGTCTCGAACATTTCCCGCCCGTAGACTCCCTTGAACTGCAATCCTTTGAAGATCGCGGCGGTCAGGTCCAGTTCCACCGGCTTCGCGAACAGGCCCAGCAGCGCGATCTTGCCGCCATGGGTCATGGCGTCGATCATGTCCAGCAAGGCCCGCGACGCGCCGGACATCTCCAGACCGACATCGAAGCCTTCGGTCATGCCGAGGTCGTCCATGACGTCCTTCAGGCGTTCCTTATCCGCCCGGACGCCGCGCGTCGCCCCCATCTTTTCGGCAAGGCGCAAGCGGTCGTCCGACAGGTCGGTGACGACGACATGGCGCGCCCCGACATGGCGGCAGACGGCGGCGGCCATCAGGCCGATCGGCCCCGCCCCGGTAATCAGGACATCCTCCCCGACCAGGTTATAGGACAGCGCCGTGTGGACCGCGTTCCCCAAGGGATCGAGGATGGAGACGATTTCATCCGGAATGCCGTCCGGCACGGCGAAAACATTGTGTTCGGGGATCACCAGGAAATCGGCGAAGGCCCCTTGCCGGTTCACGCCGACACCGACCGTATTGATGCACAGATGCTCGCGGCCGCCCCGGCAATTCCGGCAGTGCCCGCAGACAAGATGCCCTTCCCCGGACACGCGCTGTCCCGGCTTCACCAGCGTCACCTCGTCGCCGACGGCTTCCACCGTACCGCAATATTCGTGTCCGACAATCATCGGCACCGGGATCGTTTTCTGCGCCCAGTCGTCCCAATTATAGATATGCATATCGGTACCGCAGATCGCGGCGCTGCGGACCTTGATCAGGACGTCGCGCGGGCCGTAGGTCGGCTTTTCCGCCTCCCCCATCCACAGGCCTTTTTCGCGCTTCGATTTATAGAGTGCCCGCATCGTCGCCTCCTTAGACCAGTCCCAATCCGCGCCCGACCTTGGTAAAGGCCGCGACCGCCCGGTCCAACTGGTCCGCCGTATGCGCGGCCGACATCTGGGTTCGGATGCGCGCCTGCCCTTTCGGTACGACAGGATAGGAGAATGCGGTGACGTAAATGCCTTCATCCATCAAACCGGCGGCGAGTTTCGTCGCCAGAACGGCGTCGCCCGTCATAACCGGAATGATCGGATGATCGCCCGGCACCAAGGTGAACCCCGCCGCCGCCATACCGGCGCGGAACCGTTCCGCATTGGCGGTCAATTGATCGCGCAAGTCCGATCCCCGTTCGGCGAGATCCAGGGCGCAGAGGGTCGCGGCACAAATCGCGGGCGCCAGCGCATTGGAAAACAGATACGGGCGCGCTTTCTGCCGCAACAGATCGACAATCGGCTTCGGTCCCGCGATGTAACCGCCGGACGCGCCGCCCAGCGCCTTGCCGAACGTGCCGCTGAGGATTTGCACGCGTCCTTCGACGCCGTAATAATCAGGCGTTCCCGCCCCGCGCGTCCCCATGAACCCGACGGCGTGGCTGTCATCCACCATGACCGACGCATCATAGCGTTCCGCCAGATCGCAGATCGCGGGCAGGTCGGCGACGATCCCGTCCATGGAAAAGACACCGTCGGTGACGATCAGACGCAGCCGCGCGTCCGACGCTTCCTTCAGCCGGTTTTCCAATTCCGCCATATCGTTATTGGCGTATCGCAAGCGGCGCGCCTTGCACAGCCTTACCCCGTCGATGATCGACGCATGGTTCAGGGCATCGGAAATCACCGCATCCTCAGGTCCCAACAGCGCTTCGAATACACCGCCATTGGCGTCGAAGCAGGACGAAAACAGGATCGCGTCCTCGGTCTTCAGAAAGGCCGCCAGCCGCGTTTCCAAATCCCGGTGGAGGTCTTGCGTCCCGCAAATGAAACGGACGGAGGCCATGCCGAATCCATGCGTATCCATCGCGTCTTTCGCGGCGGCGATCAGGCGGGAGTCATCCGCGAGGCCGAGATAATTATTGGCGCAGAGATTAAGGACATGATGAGCGGTACCGGCATCCAGCGTATCGATTTCGCTGGCCTGCGGACCGGTAATCGTCCGCTCCCGTTTGGTCAGGCCTTCCGCTTCGATCTGATCCAGGGCCGCGGCGGCCACATCGGCAATGGTTCCACTCATCAAAACCCTCCATTCCAATATCCAGGATCATGTATGATATATCGAATTTTTAAGTCAAGAGCAGTTTAGCATAGCGCGCCCTGGAGATCATGACCGCTCTCGCGGCGATGCGTATTGCTGCGGCAGGGCAACGACCAGAATCGCGCGTGACGGTGCCTCGGCGGTGTTGGCGATGGTGTGCGGCCAGTCGGCGCGATACCGCAACGTATCGCCGGCGCGGCCCTCGACCCGTGTGTCGCCGACCGTGATCGACACGGATCCATCCAGACAGGTCAGATGTTCGTAGGTTCCCGTGGCATGGGCCTCCGACACCAGTTCCCCCCCCGGTTCGAGCCGCATCTCGTACCATTCCATCGGCAGCACGGTACGGTAGGGGCTCAACATCGAAAGGGTCACCAATCCGTCCTGGCTTTTGCGGGTTGGGGTCGAATAGGCATGCGTATGTTCGACGACCGGAACGGCGGCATCCGATGTCTCGTCGACCAGATCGGCCATCTCGAGGCCAAGCGCCTGCATGATATTCCAGACCACGGAAAAGGTTGGGTTGACTGTCCCACGCTCCACCTGACTCAGCATCGATTTCGACACACCGCTCCGCTCGGAGACCTGTTCCAGTGTCAGCCGGTGCGCCTTACGCGCATCGCGCACCATTTCCCCCAGCCGCGGCGGCGGCAAAAGCGTTTCTTTCATGGGACGGCTCCGATTACTGTATCGAAGTTCAATATATTGGAATTCTAAATACGGGCCAACGGCCCTGATCGTCAACCGAGCGCCATGCCGATATCGCGGGCGGCCTCGTTCAAGACGGGGACGAAGTCTTCCGCCATGTCCTTCACAGTGACGCGGCCCTTGTTGACCACGACATTGATGGCCCCGATGGCAAAGCCGGACGCGCCCGGAACCGGGACGGCGACGGACAGTGCCCCCAATTCGTATTCTTCCTCGGTCGCGGCATAACCCTGGGCGGCGACCTTGTTCAGAAGCACGCGCAGCGCACCCCGGTCGATCACCGTATGCGGCGTTTCGGATTTCGGCGCGATTTCGGCCATCATCACCTCCCGCGCCGCGGGGTCCAGATGGGCCAGATAGGCCCGCCCGATCGCCGTGGCGACCATGGGCAGGCGCGCCCCGATGGTGAACCGCGTCGAAAACAAACGGTCCTCGCAGATTGCATGGGCGACATAGACCATGTTCGTCCCGCTGGGCAGGCCCAGGGAACAGGTCTCCCGGATTGCGTCGCTGGCCCGGCGCAGGATCGGATTCACCCTTTCCCCGATCTCGCTGGACCGCAGGAAGGAGAAACCGAGCGTCAGCACCTTCGGCGTCAGACTGTAGCGCCCGCCTTCCTGTCGGGCATAATCCAGGGCCTCCAACGTACGCAGAATACGGCGCGCGGCGGCGCGGCTGTATCCCGTCCGATTGGCGGCGTCCGCGATGGTCATGCTACGGGCATCGGGCCCGAAACTGGCGATCAGGGCCAGCCCCTTCGCTAAGGTCTGGACAATCTCCGTATCCTTTTCGGCGGGGTCCGCGTCGTCGGCCATATCAGAATATCTCGAAATACTCGCGTTGCTCCCAATCCGTCACTTCGGCAAAGAAACGGGACAGTTCGGCTTTCTTTAGCTGAGCAAGATAATCGACGAAAGCATCGCCCCACACTTTCCGATAAAAGGCGCTGCCGGAGAAGGCGTCGATGGCGTCCAGAATCGTGCGCGGCAGTAAGGCCCCTTCGCCATAGGGTTCTTCCGTCGGCGGCGGCGGTTCCAGTTTCCGCTGCATCCCGTCCAGACCGGACAGGATTTGCGACGCCAGACACAGATACGGGTTTGCCGCCGGTTCCGGCGCGCGGTTTTCGATGCGCACGGCGGGGCCGCCCGGATCGCCGACAACGCGCAGCATCGCGCCCTTATTGTCCAATCCCCACAGGATACGGTCGGGCGCCAGAACGAAAGGCCGATAGCGTTTGTAGCCGTTGATCGTCGGCGTCGTCAGAAGACAGCTTTCCAAGGCATGGTCCAACAGGCCCGCAACGAAATACCGGCCGACATCCGACAGCGGCGCATCGGGCGTGCTGAACGCATTCTTGCCGGTCTTCGTGTCGATCATCGACTGATGCACATGCCAGCCGTTGGAAAACATCTCCGGCAGGGCCGGGCGGCACATGAAGGTCGCATGGTATCCGGCACGACGCAGGGCCTGTTTGACCCCGCTGCGAAACAGGACGGCCATATCCGCCGTCGCCATGCTGTCCTGCGGATCGAAGGTCGCTTCGATCTGGCTGGGGCCGAATTCGACCTCCAGACTGCGCAGCGGCAGGGACAGCCCGTCGCAGACCTGCCGAACGATGGTGAAGATGGGTTCCAGCTCATCCTCGCGGGCTTCCGTCAGGAATTGATAGCCACGCGTGGTCAGGCTGGTATCCGGCGGTACCGGCGGAAAGCCCGCATCCGTATGCGCCAGACGCGGGTCTTCCAGTTTCAGCACCGTGAATTCCAGTTCCAGCCCGCTGCGGTGTTCGTATCCTGCATCGGCCAGCGCCTTCGTCGCGCGCCGCAACTGGGACCGTGTGCAGAAGGGAATTTCGCCTCCGTCCTTCAGCGTCAGATCGCACAGCATCCAGCCGGTCTTGTCCGCCCAAGGCAGGACCTGGAACGTATCCGGGTCCGGCCACATGACGATATCCCCCGCCCCTTTCAGGCCGGGCAGATCGTAACCGCCGGATTTCGTCCAAACCGGAAAGACCGTTCTGTGCGACGTGTCCTTCAACAACAAGGTGGACGGCATCGGACAGCCGGATTCGAAAACCGCCCGCAAACCGGACAGGGGTAAGGTCTTGCCGCGCAGCAATCCATGCTGATCGGCAAAGGACAGGCGCACGATCTCAATACCGGACCGTGCCGCCTGGTCGAGGACGGCCTCGACCTTATCGGACAATTGCATCTACCAACCCTTGTTCGTCCGCGCCTATTCGGCGGCGGCGCTCGTCACAGCTTCGTTGGACCAGGGCGCCGCGTCCCGGCGGGCCTTGTCCGTCGCGATCCAACTGTCGGTCCAATTGTCGGGCGGCGCAACCGTATCGACGGCGATCGGCCCGAAGACGCTGGCCGGGCCGCCTTCCGCGCTGTTGATCGGCAGCTTGCCCTCGCCGGTCTTGATCGTCTTGATCGCGCGCAGCAACAGGCGGCGATAGGCGCCGATGGCGATATCGCTGGTCGCCAGATGCTCCTTCGTCCGATCCTGGATCGGGCCCAGGGATTCCACCGCCCATTGGTCATGCACGTTGATATCGTCGCCCATGCCGGTATAGGTGCGCGACTGCTGTTGCGCCGGGTCGTAGGCGTAGTTGTTCCGCTTCCCGATCTTCGGGATGTAATCCGGCATTTCATACAGGTCGAGGCGCTGCGCTTTCATTAGGGCCTTGTCCACCGGCTTTCCGAAGCTCGTGAAGATCGCATACCAGTAACAGGTCTCGTCATCGACCGGGACATGCCATTGGGTGATGGTCATCTCCTGCGACATCGGGATGGTGATCGCCTGCGGGAAAATCTGGTTGGTGACGCGAACATGCATCGCTTCCCCGTTCAGGTCGCGCAGCGATTTGATGCGCAGGCCGAAATCGGTGTTTTCCACCTGAATCTTCGGACGTGGGAATTCTCGCAGGATGCGCGTCATCGGAATGTCCGTTCCGCCGACGAAATCGCGGAACTGTTTGCCATAGCCCTGGTTCGGATCGTCGTCTTCCAGATAGCGGTGCAGGAAGGACGCATGTGCCGGGTCGATGCCGACCTCCAATGCCTGTAGCCAGTTACATTCGATCAACCCCTTGAAGGCAAAGGTGTAGGCGTCCGGCGCAACGAAGCAATCCAATGACGGGAAGGCCGGCGGTTCCTCACCGTCTTCCAGCGGGCCCATATAGGCGAAGACGATGCCGTTCCGTTCGACACAGGGATAGGCCGTCGTTTTGATCTTCTGGAAGAAGGTGCTGTCTTCCGGTTCCGCCGGGGTTTCCAGACATTGGCCGGACACGTCGAAGTTCCAGCCATGGAAGGGACAGCGCAGCCCGCCGTCTTCCAACCGCCCGAAACAGAGATCGGCGCCGCGATGCGGGCAATGCCGGTCGATCAGGCCGTAACGCCCCTGTTCGTCGCGGAAGGCGACCAGCCGTTCCCCCAACAGGGTGACCGGACGCACCGGGCGGTCGCCGTCGAATTCGTCCGTCAAGGCAACGGGTTGCCAGTAGCGGCGCAAAACAGCCCCGGCTTCTGTGCCCGGTCCGGTGCGCGTCAGGGTGCGGTTCATCTCTTCGCTGATCATCCCATATCTCCCAGCTTGTTCGATATACGAACATATGTTCGATAATTAGTATGACCCAAAAATTTTCGATCGAAAAGAGGCATGATCTATAGGGCCGCCGGACCGACGGATTTATGATGGCGCCGATCAACAAACGTTAGAGGTTTCGGGATGGAAACGCGGCATTCAACACAAGTCGCCATTGTCGGCGGCGGCCCTTCCGGTCTGCTGCTGTCGCAACTGCTTCACGTCAACGGCATCGATTCCGTGATCCTGGAGCGCAAGGACCGCGCCTATGTCGAAGGCCGCATCCGCGCGGGCGTGTTGGAGCAGGGCATGGTCGACCTGATGCGCCGGGCCGGTGTGTCGGACCGGTTGGACCGGGAAGGCCTGGTCCATGGCGGCATCGAAATCGCCGGGAACGGCAAGCGCCAGCGTATTCCGATGGACGAACTGACCGGCGGCAAGGTCGTCACCGTCTATGGTCAGACGGAGGTCACCAAAGACCTGATCGCGGCCCGTCTGGCCGCCGGCGGCGAAATCGTCTTCGACGCGGACGGCGTCACCCCGCATGCCATCGATACCGACGCCCCGTATCTGACCTATCGTAAGGACGGTGTCGACCAGCGGTTGGACTGTCGCTATATCGCGGGCTGCGACGGGTTTCACGGCGTCTGCCGGGCCAGCCTGCCGCAAGGCGCGATCAATGTGTATGAAAAGGTCTACCCCTTCGCCTGGCTGGGAATCCTCGCCCGTGTCGCACCGGTGGCGGATGAATTGATCTATGCCCATCACGACCGCGGATTCGCGTTGTTCAGCATGCGATCCAACAAAATCTCGCGAAACTATGTTCAGGTCAGCCCGGACGAAGATATTGCGAATTGGTCGGACGATCGGGTCTGGGAAGAATTGTCGCTACGCCTGGGTCCCGACGGCGGCGATCTGGTGAAGGAAGGCCCGGTTTTCGAAAAAAGCATCACGCCGATGCGCAGTTTCGTCGCGGAACCGATGCGCCACGGGGCCCTGTTCCTAGCAGGCGACGCCGCGCATATCGTGCCGCCGACGGGCGCGAAAGGGTTGAACCTCGCGGCCTCCGACATCCATTATCTGTCGGAAGGGCTGATCGCCTATTTCAACAGGGACGACGCGGAACCTCTGGCCCGCTATTCGGACGCCGCCGTCGCCCGCGTCTGGAAGGCGGAGCGGTTCTCCTGGTGGATGACCAGCCTGCTGCACAAGTTTCCGGGCGGCGACCGGGCCTTCGAGGAACAGATGCAATTGGCGGAAATCGAATACCTTCTATCCTCCCGCGCGGCGCAGACCGTGCTGGCGGAGAACTATGTCGGTCTGCCCTACTAAGGTCGATCAGAACATCCCGCCGAAGATTTGGTACAGCGCATGGGAAATGTCGCTTTCCAGCGGAAAGGACAGCATGCCCATCGCATCGTAGCCCAGCAGCCACGGCATGACATAGAATCGGAACAGAAAGAAGAACCAGGCGACGTAGAGCGGCACGATCGGTTCCAGCAGGAAGCCGGGCGTGATCGGCTTGAACACCCGCAGGACCGGGTCGGTCATCTTCACGAAGGCCTTCATGAAGAAGAAATCCGAATCCGACGGCAGGAAGACGTTCATCGCCGTCCGACCGATCAGGGTCCACATCATCAGGCCCAGGATGTAATCGAAAATAATCAGGATAAGCGGCATGGACTCCAACATGAACTGCTCCAAAACTGACACCGGCGCGCCATAGCATAATCGCGGTCTGCGGAATACCGGGAAAAAAATGGGGCGGACCGAAGTCCGCCCCGAACGAAGTTCCGAAAATCGACCTAGTGGGTCGCGTCCAGAACGGTACCGCCGCTTGGATCGCGGGTTTCGTCGACCATCGCCTGAATTTCCGCGTCGGGCGCGGGCGTCAGGAGAGAGACGACGACCATCGCCACCAGACTGACCGGCATACCGATGATGCCGAAGCGCAGGTGATCAATGCCCATCCAGGTTTGCCCGGTCGTGTAGGTCCAATACAGGTAGAGGCTACCCGCACCGAACCCGCAGATCATACCGGCAAGCGCCCCGGCCCGGTTCGCCCGTTTCCACCAGACGCCCAGAACCAAGGGGAAGAATAGACCCGAACAAGCGAAGCAGAACGCCCAGGCCACGGCCCCCAAGATCCCCGTCAGCTTCAAACTCGCAACCGCCGCACCGGCCGCCCCGATCCCGATCAACAGGACGCGGGCGACGATCAGGCGATGGCGGGTATCCGCCTTCGGATCGATGATCTTGTAATACAGATCGTGGCTGAGCGCGTTGGCGATCGCCAGCAGCAGACCGTCCGCCGTGGACATCGCCGCCGCCATGCCGCCCGCGGCGACAAGGCCGGACACGACATAGGGCAGACCCGCGATTTCCGGCGTGGCCAGGACGATGATGTCCGGACGCAGGAAGAATTCGTTGATCTGCAACAGGCCGTCCCCGTTGCTGTCCGAAATGGCGACCATCCCGACGGAACCCCATTTTTGGATCCACGCCAGGGCGTTCACCTCCTCAATCGATCTGCCGATAATGCTGGTCGCGAGGTTCGGGTCCAAAAGCTGCAGTTTCGTCAGCGTGGCAAGTGCCGGTGCCGTGAAGTACAGCAGGAAGATGAACATCAACGACCAGGACACTGATTTCCGCGCCGCCCGAACGGTCGGCGTGGTGAAATACCGCATCAGGATATGCGGCAGCGAGGCCGTTCCGCACATCATGCAAGCCACCAGCGTGACGAACTTCCACGCCGCCATGCCTTCGCCGGGGGCATTGTGCAGGTTGGTCAGCACACTGACGCCCGCGATCTTTTCCGCCGCCGGCGTTCCGACACCCAACATCGGTTCCAGTTCCGCGATGCGGTGCAGCGCATCCCCGTAGGAGAAGTGCGGAATCGCACCGAAGCCCTGCGCGTTGGACATCCAGATAACCGGCACGACATAGGCGATGATCAGCACGATATACTGTGCGACCTGCGTCCATGTCACCGCTCGCATCCCGCCGAGCATGGAGCAGAGCAGAATACCGAGGAGACCGAACCAGACGCCGACTTCAAACGGGATTTGCAGCGCGCGCGCCGCGATCGTCCCCGTCGCATTGATCTGCGCCGTCACATAGGTAAAGGACGCAACGACCAGCACGACAACCGCGGCCAGACGGGCGAAGTTACCACCGTATCGGGTCCCGATGAAATCCGGCACCGTATAGCAACCGAACTTCCGCAGGTAAGGCGCCATCAGCGCGTTCACCAGGATATAGCCGCCGGTCCAACCGACGACGAAAGCCAGGTAACCGTGACCGCCGAAATAGATACCGCCCGCCATGGCGACAAAGGACGCGCCGGACATCCAGTCCGCCGCCGTTGCCATGCCGTTGAAAACCGGGGGCACTTCACGCCCGGCGACGTAATAGGCATCCACCTGCATCGTCCGCGACAGCCAACCGATGGCCGCATAGATGAAGATCGTGAAGGCCACGAACAGAATGCCGATCGTATCCGCATCCACGCCGAATTGTTCCAGAATGGCCATCAGGCCGACGAATAACAGGAACCCGCCCGTATACATGCCGTAGATTTTGGGAAGGTTGTCGATAAAACCGCCTTTCATCTTTCCATCCTCCCCTTAATTCTCGCCAAAGCCGCATTCGTCGTCGATCCGATCCTGCAGCCAGTTCTGCACGAAGATGATGACGACGAAGACGATGAGAGACCCCTGCGCGGCCATGTAGTAGCCGAGCGGGAAGCCCATGAAATTCATTTCATTGAGACCTTTCGCGAACCAATGCACCACAAAGGAGAAGATGAACCACAGGACCAACACAACATAAGTCAGGTTCCTGGTCTTCACCCAATGGCGGGCACGCGCCTCCGATTTATCTTGAGACATTTCATTCCCCCACTAATGTGTTTCTGTTGCCGTCTTCTTTTGCCTTAGTGACTTTGTAATGGACGGATTAACATAAAACGTTACAGAGTATTCGCGATTTATGTCAAGCAACCAATCCCGGCGACTTGGCGACGACTCGAGACCCAAAAAGTGACGAACATGTTCTCACTACAGCGTATTTCCGAATTGCTGCCGGGACCTTTGAAAGGTCTTACCGTTCGATTTGACAGTGCACCCATCAATTCTATCGACCGCCTTTCCGACTTCGTCCACACTCGATCGTCCTATATCTCTCAGACGGCTCTTTACGGGTATCTGAAAACCCGGATGGGGACTCGGTATCGGCAATTGTTCGAAGACCCGGTGTTTTCCCAGACCATTCGCGCCGCGGCGGTAAAAATCTTCCTGGCCGGACTGGGCGATCTGACCGTTTACGCCGTCGCGCGCGTCCGGAAGGGCCACAACTTATCCGATGAGGACGCGGCCCGTCTGGCGATGCTGTGTTTCGAACGCGCGGCGCAGTCGGGACTGGAAGACACACCCGCCGACATGATTCCGGCGACCGCCTTGTCGGCATTCGGCGAACGGCTGGAAGGGACGGATTGGACTGCGATGGCAAGCGGCAGTTCGGCATTCACATCGAGTGAAGCCGCCCTGATCGCGCATGCGCCGGTCGCCGACGAATTCAAGGAACTCGATCGGGAAATCATGGGCAATTCGATCCGACTGCGCTGGCGCGACGCCCGCGAACAATTGGACAAGCGGCTGGATGCCGACGCCTTGTACCGCGCGTGGCTTGATCGGGGCTAGGGCCCCCTGCCGGGATGGGACAGACGAGGATGCCATGACCTTTCCGCGCGCCCCCGACAGGTTATCCGGAACGCTGCTGGCCGCCTTGCCGGTCGTCGTTCTGGATACCGAAACGACCGGGCTGGACACGGTAAAGGACCGGGTGATCGAAATCGGAGCCTACCGTCCGACACCGGGAAAATCGGCGACGGAAGACGATGTCTTCGCAGCCTTGGTCGATCCCGGTATTGCCATCCCCGAAGCATCGACCCGCATCCACGGCATCACCGACAAAGACACAGCAGGGGAACTTGGTTTCGGCGATGCGATGCGCGCCTTCACCGATTGGGCGGGACCGTCGATCATCGTCGGATATTCCATCGGTTTCGATATCGCGATCCTGAAAGCGGAACACGACCGGCACGGCCTGCCCTGGCGCGCGCCGCGCAGCCTCGACGTCCGGCATCTGGTTCAAGTCCTGGCACCGAATCTGCCCAACCCGTCGATCGAAACCACCGCGGAATGGTTGGGGGTCGACGTCACCAACCGCCACCGTGCCCTGGGCGACGCGATGGTCACGGCACGCCTGTTCCATGCCCTGATACCGAAGCTGCGGGATCACGGAATCCTGACCCTGGCGCAGGCGGAACGGGCCTGCCGGTCGCTGGGCAATCGATTGGACGCGGAAGCCCAGGCCGGATGGCTGGGCCCCGATCCGGAAACAGACGGACGGTCGCGCAGCATTGCGGATTTCGCACGCATCGACAGCTTCCCTTATCGGCACACGGCGGGCGACCTTATGCGATCGCCCCCCATCGCCTTGCCGGAATCCGCCGACCTAACGACGGCTCTTTCCTTGATGGTGGAACGGGGGATCAGTTCCGTGATCCTGACACCGGCAGGGCGGCACGACACAAACGGCATCGTCACCGAACGCGACGTTTTAAAAGCTCTGCACGGATCGGGCCCATCACTGTTGGACCGACAGATCGGGGAAATCGGCACCTTTCCGCTTGCCGCCATTCATCAGGGGGAATTCGTCTACCGCGCCATGGCCAGGATGAACGCGGGGGGCTTCCGCCATTTGGGAGTGGAGGCCTCGGACGGCACGCTGGTCGGCGTGTTGAGCGTTCGTGACCTGCTGCAGCAGCGGGCGGACGAGGCGATCTCCCTCGACGACGGAATCGAAAGCGCGGATACGCCCGATGACCTCGCCCAGGTCTGGTCGAAACTGACCGCCGTCGCCGCCGCCCTGGTCTATGAGGATGTCGATGCACGGTCGATTGCGACGCTGATCTCACGGGAACTGCGCGCCCTGACCCAGCGCGCCTGCGAAATAGCGGAAGCGGAATTGCGGAAATCGGGACACGGCGGCCCGCCGGTTCCCTATGCGATGATGGTCCTCGGCTCCGGCGGGCGCGGCGAAAGCCTGCTGGCCATGGACCAGGACAACGCCGTCGTCTATGCCGACGACCCTAACGACCGACCCCACGACGAGTGGTTCGAAAGCCTGGGCAAACGGGTCGCGGATATCCTGAACGATGTCGGCGTCGTTTATTGCAAGGGCGGCGTCATGGCGATGAATGCGGCATGGCGCAAGGACGTCGCGGGATGGCGAGCAACGATCGGAAGCTGGATCGGAAAATCCCGCCCGGAAGACCTTTTGAACTGCGACATCTTTTTCGACGCCCTGCCGGTTC
The DNA here is from genome assembly GCF_012926505.1 of Pacificispira spongiicola. Lineage (GTDB taxonomy): Bacteria > Pseudomonadota > Alphaproteobacteria > UBA8366 > Aestuariispiraceae > Pacificispira > Pacificispira spongiicola. Next base: position 45,672 of record NZ_JABBNT010000008.1, on the reverse strand, counting down.
ACGGCAATTCAGCACTGTCGGAGGCGGTACGGAAGGACGCCCTTTCCGCCGCCCGATCGGCGCGCCCCTTCCAACGCTTCCTGGCGCTCAACGCGGGGCGGTTCAACAGTCAGATCGGCTGGTTCGGCCGCCTGAAGACCGAAGACGGCCGCATCGATTTGAAGCTGAACGGCATCCTGCCAATCATCTCCACCGCGCGCGTCGTCGCGCTTCAACACGGACTGGACCTGCGCGGGACCCCCGAACGGCTGTCGGCGGCACGCGATCTGGGCCTCGCGAAGGACCGGACCATCGATAATCTGATCGAAGCCCATGGCATCCTGTTGAACCGCATCCTGCGGCAACAATTGCGCGACTTGGATCAAGGCGTCGCCTTGTCCAATAGGGTCACCCCCGGCGATTTGTCGGGCATTGAGCGCCAGGAATTGAAATGGGCCCTGGAGCAAGTCCCCCGTGTCGCCGACCTGCTGGGCACGCCTGTGGTCGGTTAGGTAAGGTCGTCTTCCACCATCGTGAATCGGCGAAAGACCGCGCCGTCGAAAGGAAAAGTATCGCCCGCCTTCATGCCGATCTTTTCCGCGACGCGCAGGGAACCCAGATTGCCCGTGTCGATATTGGTCACCAAACGCGGCAGCCCCAAAGTCCGAAACGCATAAACCGCGACAGGATGCGCGGCCTCCGTCGCGTAGCCCTTCCCCCAGGCATTTTGGTTCAGCCGCCACCCGATTTCGATGTCCGGCCCGACCCCGTCATAGGGAACCAACATGACCCACCCCAGGAAACGGTCCGGATTGTCGTTGGGAAAGATCGACCAATAGCCGAGACCCTCTCCCAGCGAAACCGACAACCGGTCTTTCAAGAAACGCTTATGCTCCGCCTCGTTCGTCCACGGCGGATGGACGTAACGCAGAACCTCCGGATCGCGATCCATTTCTAGGCAGGCGTCGTAGTCCGCCATGGTCCGAGGGCGCAGCGACAGACGTACCGTTCGGAAATCAGGAAGCATCGTCAGGCCCGCATTTCCGCCAAACCGTCGACATTGCGCAGGGACACGCAAATACTGGCGAGGTCCCGCTTCTGTTCGTAGGGCCAGGGCGTCCCGCGATGCAGGATCGCGCGCTCGTCCCAGATCAAGACATCGCCCAGTTTCCATTGATGGGAATAGACATGGTCGGGCCCGGTCATACCGGTAACGAGATCGTCGACGAATGCCTGCGCCGCCGCATCCTCCACCCCATCGACCGCGCAGACATGGGACGCGACATAAAGAGATTCCGCACCGGTCACCGGGTTTCGCCATACGGCGCGCCAGACTTGATCCGGCCATTTGTGGAACTGAGCGCCCTGTGCCAATTCCGGGTCGATTTTTCGACGGGAATGGGAATAGCGGTGTTTGAAGACCGTGCGGCGCAACCGCCCCTGCACGGATTTCGGCAGCCGCGCGAACCCGGCCCGGCTGGACGCGAATTCCGTATTCCCGTCCCGGTCCGGCAGGCTCCGCGCCCGCAGGATATTGGCCAGCGCCGGAACCGGCAGAAATGTACTATCCGTATGCCAGAGGAAATTGGCCTTCAGGTTCAACAGGCGCATGTCGCGTTCGGTGGCGATGATGCTGCCGTCCTCTCCGACATTCGCGACCGGGGCAATTTCCGGCTTCGGTCGGTCCAGCCGGTCTTCCAGCGGCCCGAACAATTCGCCCAATGCCAGATGCGCCGCATCGGACAGGCTTTGGTTTCGGAACAGCAGCAACGAGTGCGTTTCGAAAAGCGCCCTTATTTCCGGATACAGGCGATCCGCCGTCACGTCGTTCAGATCGACGCCCGATACGGCGACCCCGAAATCGTCATGCAGCGCGCTGACCTGCATTCCGTGCATCCTCCAGGATCATATCCGATGCCTTTTCCGCGATCATCATCGTCGGCGCGTTCGTATTGCCGCTGATCAGGAACGGCATGATCGACGCATCGACGACCCGCAATCCTTCCACGCCGCGCACCTTCAGACGCGGGTCGACGACGGAGGCCTCGTCCCCTCCCATGCGGCAGGTGCTGACCGGGTGATACAGGGTCGCGCCCGTCTTCGCGGCGTAGTCCAGCAAGGCTTCGTCACTGCCGATATCCGCGCCGGGAGCAATTTCCGACACGATATGCGGCGCCAAGGCGGGCATGCCGGTCAGTTTCCGCGCCAGCCGGATACCGGCCAGCAGGATTTCGCGATCTTTCGGGGTGCTCAGGAAATTCGGTTGGATTTCCGGGGCCTTGCCGATATCGGGCGACAAGGCATGAACATGCCCCTTGCTTTCGGGCCGCAACTGGCACGGAGCCAACGTCAAACCCGGGAAGGGATGGAATACCCGTTTCTTGGGATCGGCAAAGGTCGCATTGGCGATGTGATATTGGATATCCGCTTCTTCCAGGTCGGGGCTGCTTTTCGCGAAGCCGACGACGATTCCCGCCGGCATGGTCAACGCCCCGCGCCGCGATACCAGGAACCGCACCAATTCCTTCATCAGCGGAAGGCCGCGCGTCATCCGGTTCAGGCTTTCCACGCCGGTCAGTTTATAGGCCAACCGCGCGACATAATGATCCTGCAGGTTCTCCCCGACATCGGGCAGATGATGGACCGTATCGATACCCAGGCCACGCAGCCGCTCGCCATCGCCGACACCCGACAGCTCCAGCAGTTGCGGCGACTGAACCCCACCGGCCGACAGGATTACCTCCCCCCGCGCGGCGACGGTTTCGACCCGACCGTTGCGACGGACCGAAAGACCCGTCGCCCGCTTGCCGTCAAACAGGACCTTCAGCGCGCGCGTCTTCGTCAGAACGGTCAGGTTCGGGCGCGACCGTGCGGGTTCCAGATAGGCCTTTTTCGAACTGAAGCGGCGCCCGTCCTTCTGCGTCACTTGAAAGTAGGAAAACCCGGTCTGCGACGCGCCGTTGTAATCGTGGCGCATCGGATAGCCCAATTCCCCCGCCGCATCGATCACGCGGTCCAGCACATCATAGGTTTCCGTCGGCATCGTGACATTCAACGGACCGCCGGATCCCCGATATTCATCGCCGCCCTGTTCCCGGTTTTCCGATTTCTTGAAATAGGGCAGCACGTCGTCATAGGACCAGCCGGTGCAGCCGCGCTGCGCCCAATCGTCGTAATCGCGCGCCTGCCCGCGCACATACAGCATGGCATTGATCGCACTGGACCCGCCCAGGACCTTGCCGCGCGGCACGGGCAGCGGCCGGTTGTCCGTATTCGGGTTGGGTGCGGTTTCGAACAGCCAGTTCACCGACGGATCGACCATCGTCTTGATGTAACCAGCGGGAATATGAATCCAGGGATTACGGTCTTCGCCACCTGCCTCGATCAGGCATACCGTGGTCTTGCCGTCCGCACTCAACCGATTGGCCAGCACGCATCCGGCGGACCCGCCCCCGACGATGACGTAATCGAATTCCATGGTGAAGCACCTCCCAAAAAACTGTATTCATTTTCGAAAACGACGCTAACCGGAGTTGCTGTCGCGGGAAAGCCTTCTGGCGCTCCCAAGAAACAGGGATGCTTTATTGGTCGGGGTTACGATACCTGCACTGACCGTCGGGATTGCCGGGGCACCGGCATGCCTGTAAACCCCATCCCGGTCGCAACGGGCCGGGAAGGGACCCATGCCGGACACGCCAAATAGCGAAAGCGAATTCGACGTCATCGTGATCGGCGCGGGCGCGGCGGGCATGATGTGTGCCTGGCAGGCGGGTCTGCGGGGGCGGCGAGTCCTGTTGATCGACCATGCCGACGAACCGGGAAAGAAAATCCTGATTTCCGGCGGCGGACGCTGTAACTTCACCAATCTGACGGCGGCACCGCGAAATTTCCTGTCCGCCAATCCGCATTTCTGTAAATCCGCCCTGGCCCGATATACCCAGAACGATTTCATCGATCTGGTGAACCGCCACGGCATCGCCTGGCACGAAAAGACCCTGGGGCAGTTGTTCTGCGACGGGTCGGCGCGCCAGATCGTCGATATGCTGGTCGGCGAATGCCGCGACGCCGGGGTCGACCTGCGCCTGGGCCATACGGTCACCGCCATCGAAAAGCCGGATCGCTTTACCGTCTCGACGCAGAAAGGACCGTTCACATCGGACTCGCTCGTCCTCGCGACCGGCGGCTTGTCGATCCCCAAGATGGGGGCGACCGGCTTCGCCTATGACATAGCGCGCCGCTTCGGCTTACCGATCGCGCAGACGCGGGCGGGTCTCGTCCCGCTGACCTTCAGCGAGGCGGACCTGGATTTCATGCGGGGATTGAGCGGCCTGTCCTTCGACGCGGTTGTATCGACCGGAAAGACGCAGTTTCGGGAGGCCGTGCTGTTCACCCATCGCGGATTGTCGGGCCCGGCGATCCTGCAAGTATCGTCCTACCTGCCGGACGGGGCCGCGATTTCGGTGAACCTGCTGCCCGATCGCGACGCAGCGGACTTTTTGTTGGAACGGAAGCGGGAACGCGCGAAAGCCGAAACCCAGACGGTTTTGTCGGAACTTCTACCGGCCCGTTTGGCGACCGGCTTTGCCGAACGCTTCGTCCCGAAACGTCCCGTGGGTGAAGTTGCCGACAAGGCGCTGACCGTCCTGGGCAACACGTTGAACGCATGGCGTATCGTGCCGACGGGCAACGAAGGCTATGCCAAGGCGGAAGTCACGGTCGGCGGCATCGATACGGGCGCCCTGTCGTCCAAGACCATGGCGGCGAAATCGGTGCCCGGTCTGTATGCCGTGGGGGAGGCCGTGGATGTCACCGGCTGGTTGGGCGGCTACAATTTCCAATGGGCGTGGTCCAGCGGATGGGCGGCGGGGCAGGACGCGTGATCCCAATCACAATTCCGGTCACAGACCCGTCGCGAAGTCGTGAACCGACTTGAACTGCGAAAAACAGTTTTCGTTGCTAGATAATCCACATCGAAAAACGAATGATGGAGTATCCCATGTCCGCGTCTGTAAAAACCCGTTCCGGCCTCGTCACCTCCCTCGCGCTCGCTACGGCCTTGGGGTCCGTCCTGGCAGCGGGCGTCGCCGCACCGGCCGCCGCCGCCGATAAAGAAAAATGCTTCGGCGTTTCCATGAAGGGGGCGAACGATTGCGCCGCCGGTCCGGGCACAACCTGCGCCGGAACCGCCGTGCGCGACTATCAGGGCAACGCCTGGAAACTGGTCCCCGCCGGTACCTGCACGGAAACGGAATCGCCGACCTCCCCCACCGGCCATGGCCAGTTGGAAGCCTTCGAAGAGAAGAGCTGACCCCAGTCCGACTAGGAGACTGACGCCATGGTGCAGGGCCCCACTACCGGACCGGCCACGGCAGTATCGAAACCGGCCCGCACGATCCCGTCCCGACCCGATGGATCGCTGCGGGCCGGAATCGGTTTCAAGCCACACTATTTTCCGGCGGTCTTCGACCATCTGGACCGGCTGGATTTCGTGGAAGTCCATGCCGAAAATTACATGGTCGACGGCGGCTCCATGCCTGCCATGCTGCGTGCCCTGGGGGATCGAACCGACCTGTCCATCCATGGCGTCGGCCTCTCCCTGGGCGGGGGCGATCCACTCGACATCGACCATCTGGATCGATTAAAGCGGTTGGAAGAAACCTATCGTCCCGCCCTGTTTTCGGAACATCTCGCCTGGTCGCGGCAGGACGGCATTTATCTGAACGACTTGCTGCCCGTCCCCTATACGATGGCATCCCTGCGCCATATCGCGGACCGGGTTTCCCAATTCCAGGATCATATCGGCCGACCGGTCCTGATCGAAAATCCGTCCGTCTATCTGACCCACGCGGAAAACACGATTTCGGAAGGCGACTTCCTATCCGCCCTGGTCCGGCAAACCGGATGCGGGCTGCTGCTGGATGTGAACAACGTCTTTGTCAGCGCCGTCAATCTTGGGCTGGACGCGGCACGGTTGTTGGACAGCCTGCCGCTGGAGAGCACCGGCGAAATCCATTTAGCAGGTTTTTCGCGGGAGACACTGCCCGACGGCTCGCCCCTGCTGATAGACACCCATGGGGCCCCGGTCGACGAGGCCGTGTGGTCCTTGTATGAACGCGCGCTTGCCCGCTGTCCCGATGTGCCGGTCCTGATCGAATGGGATACCGACCCGCCGCCGCTGGAAATTCTTCTGCATGAAGTGGACGATGCCCGCAGGCGTGCCGCAACGGTTCGGTCCGCCCGGCGCGCCAATCCTGGAGCGGCGGCATGACCCGGGACCTGGACCACCGCCCCGTCGCGGCCGCGATCCGGGACGCGGCGCAGCCGATACCGGCCAGCCTTGCCCCCGGAAACTGCCGCACGCTGCCGCAGCGCTTCGCCGTTTATCGGAACAATTTCGTGGTCGGTCTGCGCCAGGCACTGGCGGATCGATTTCCAACCGTCCGGCAATTGGTCGGCGACGATTTCTTCAACGCGACGGCACATGCCTATATCGACGAAGAACCGCCCCTATCCCCCATCGTCGCGGAATATGGCAACACTTTCCCCGATTTCCTGGAACACTTCCCACCGGCGCATCAAGTGCCCTATCTGCACGAGGTCGCGCGGTTGGAATCGACCTATCATCAGGTCCTGCATGCAGCGGATGAAGCGGTCCTTTCGCCTGACGATTTCGCAAGGATGGGCGACAGTCTCGGTGCCCGAACATTTCGGTTCGTTCAATCCTGCCGACTCCTGTCCTTCCGGTACGCCGCGATCCGCATTTGGCAATCGCATCGCGACGGAAACGGCATGTCCGGCGTTTCACCGGACGGGCCGGAATTCGGAATGGTCACGCGACCGGATCAGGACGTTTCCATTCAGTCACTGGACCCGGCAACCTATCTGGTGCTGTCCGCACTGACCGAAGGGGCGACGCTGAACGAAGCCTTTGCCCGCACCGTTGAAACCGGGCGGGAGCCTGACCTGGAAATCGTACTGGGGCGCCTTGTTCGGGGCGGAATCGTCGAAAAAGAAGAGTAGCGGAGGAAACACCATGAACGCGGCATTGGTATCAAACCTGGAAAAACTGCGGGGGCTTTGCAGCAGTTTTCCGGAATCCCTTATCGCCCTGCTGGCGCGGTTTTCACTGGCCGCCACATTCTGGCTGTCAGGTCAGACCAAGATCACCGGCTTTGCAGTAAACATCATCGACGGGCGGTACGAATTCGGCTGGCCCAGCTTGGGCCCGTCGACCGTTTTCCTGTTCGAGGAAGAATACAAACTGCCGCTGATCCCCGCGGAACCGGCGGCGTATATGGCGGCGACGGCGGAACACGTCCTGCCGATCCTGTTGCTGGTCGGATTGGCGACGCGCGCGTCGGCATTGGGGTTGCTTGGAATGACGCTGGTCATCCAGGTTTTCGTCTATCCCGGCGCCTATGCAGTGCATGGAACCTGGGCGGCCTTGTTGCTGTATCTGATCGCGCGCGGGCCCGGGGCCCTCTCACTGGACCGGTTGGTCTGGCCCCGTCTGTCGACGAGACTGGGAGAAAAACCTTGAATTTCGAAGAGGATCCCGCGGTCGCGACGGCGACAAGCGGGACCCGCTTTTGAGCATCCGCCGAACCGCCTTATTCCGTGTTTTTGGCGATCAGTGACTGTGCCGCGTCCACAAGCGCCTGACCGTCAATATCGCGATCATCCATTGCGTCGATCCACGCATCGATGACAGGCGCGGAGGCATCGATCCAACGCTGCGTTTCCGCCTCGTCCAGGGTTATGATGGTGTTGCCCGCATCCCGCGCCGCCTTAAGGCCCGCGGCGTCTCCTTCCTCCATCACCCGTCCCGCCCAGGCAGCGGCCATGACGCCGGAATTGTCGTCGATCACCTTTTTCAGATCGTCCGGCAGATTGTCATAGCGGGTCTGGTTCATGGTGAAGACAAAGGTGGCGGTATAAAGGCCATGCTTGCCGGAAAAGCCGGTATGGCTTTCGGCCAGTTCGCTCATCTCCCGCGGCAGTGTCACTTCCCAGGGAATGACCGCGCCGTCGATAATGCCTTTCGACAGGGCCTCCGGCACCGACGGAACCGGCATGCTGATCGCCGTCGCGCCGAGGGTTTCCAGCGTCTGCGCCGTCACGCGCGTCGGCCCGCGCAGCTTCACGCCCTTGATGTCTTCCAGCTTGTTGATCGGCTTCGTAGAATGGATCAGCCCCGGTCCATGGGTGTGCACCGCAATAATCTTCAAACCCGGAAAATCATCCGCCATATACTTTTCGGCATATTCCTGGAACGCGACGGACGTCCCGACCGCGTCCGCCGGGACGAAGGGCAGCTCAAACGCCTCGGCCCGCGGGAATCGGCCCGGCGTGTAGCCCAGCACGGTCCAGATCATATCGACCGCGCCGTCCGTCGCTTGCTGGATCAATTGTGGGGGCGCGCCGCCCAGTTGCATCGACGGATAGTGTTCGATCTTAATCCGCCCACCGGATTCCGCCTGCACCTTTTCGATCCAAGGCTGCAGGAAGCCCGACGGAATGGTCGCCTGCAAGGGTAGAAATTGGTGAAGCTTCAGCGTGACGTCCTGGGCCTGGGCTGCGACCGGCGCCGCCAGCATCCCGAACAGTCCCGCCGCCAGTCCCCCCGCCACGACCAGCGCAACGCCGACTTTCTTCAACATATATCTTCCTTCCGACACTCTGCATGGCAATGGAAACGGCTTCCCGAAAGAGCGCCGGACCCTAAGGTATGCCTCGGTTCGCATCAATGACGGTGCGGCAACCTGTTACAGGCAAGCCTGTCGCCTGTAACGCCTGAAGAACAGCGGTCTTCCGGCCATTGTAACAGATTAGGCACCGCCCTGCGAAACCATGCCGCAGGGCGTCCCGGAGCCGGAAACGAACGGGCGGCGCCCGTTTTCGCGAGCGCCGCCCGATTACTTGCCGATACCGATCATCGTCGCGAGCGGATTATGCCGCCTGCTTGGACTCCGCGAGCGCCGCGAGGACGAGGGGGCTCACCCCCTCACCGCCCGCCGCGATATGGGCGTCGAATTTGGCCCGCATGGCGGCGGTCCAGAATTCCTTGATATGACCGGCGATCCCGGCTTTCGCCTCGTCTTCCGGATAGGCCCCGAAAAACGCGCCGATCTGGTTCGCCATCCGGACAAGGTCTTTGGTATCGTCGCTCATTCTGCGGCCTCCACCGTGCGCAGGTAATGGGTCCGGCGCATTTCACCATGTTGCTTCTGCCAGTCGGACGGCTGGTTGGACCGCGCCACCTGCACCGCCGTGACCTTGTATTCCGGGCAGTTCGTCGCCCAGTCGGAGAATTCCGTGGTGATGACATTCGCACCCGATACCGGATGGTGGAAGGTCGTGTAGACCACGCCCTGCGGCATCCGTTCGGAAATCATCACCGGCAGGGTCACCGCCCCCATGCGGCTTTGGATCGACACCATATCGCCGTCGGCGATGCCCCGTTCCTCCGCATCGAAGGGGTGGATTTCCAACACGTCCTGATCATGCCAGCGCGAATTTTCCGTCCGCCGCGTCTGTGCCCCGACATTGTACTGGCTGAGGATACGGCCCGTGGTCAGGATCAGCGGGAAACTGCGGTTGGTGCGTTCGTCCGTCGGAACATATTCGGTGATCATGAACCGGCCCTTGCCGCGCACGAAGCCATCGACATGCATGGTCGGCGTGCCGTTCGGGGCCTTGTCGTTGACCGGCCATTGCAGGGACCCTTCCCGGTCCAGGCGATCGAAGCTGACGCCCGCGAAGGCCGGGGTCAGGCGCGCGATTTCGTCCATGATTTCCGACGGCGCGTTGTAGGTCATGTCATACCCCATGGCCTGGGCCAGACGGCACACCGCCTCCCATTCCGACAGACCGTTGCGTTCTTCCATCACCGGACGGACGCGGTTGATACGCCGTTCCGCGTTCGTGAAGGTGCCGTCCTTTTCCAGGAAGGACGTGCCCGGCAGGAAAACATGGGCGAAGGCCGCCGTTTCGTTCAGGAACAAGTCCTGCACGACAAGGCATTCCAACGCTTCCAGCGCCGCCGTCACATGGTGGGTGTTCGGATCGGACTGGGCGATATCCTCACCTTGGACGAACATGCCCTTGAAGGTGCCGTCGACCGCCGCCGCGAACATGTTCGGGATACGGAAGCCCGGATCGGACGACAGAGACACGCCCCAATCGTCTTCAAAGCTGCCGCGCACCGCATCGTCGGACACATGGCGGTAACCCGGCAATTCGTGCGGGAAGGACCCCATATCGCAGGAACCCTGCACGTTGTTCTGACCGCGCAGCGGGTTCACGCCGACGCCTTCACGCCCGATATTGCCGGTCGCCATGGCCAGGTTCGCAAGGCACATCACCATGGTCGACCCTTGGCTGTGTTCCGTCACGCCCAGACCGTAATAGATCGCGGCATTGCCGCCGGTCGCGAACAGGCGCGCAGCCTTGCGGATTTCTTGCGGGTCGACGCCGATCTTGTCGGCCATCGCTTCCGGGGAGTTGCGTTCTTCCGCGACGAAGGTCCGCCAACGGTCGAATTCGACCGGATCGCAGCGTTCGGCGACGAACGCCTCGTTGACCAAGCCTTCGGTCACGACGACATGAGACAGGGCGTTCATCAGCGCCACGTTGGTGCCGGGGCGCAGTTGCAGGTGATGCGACGCCTTGATATGCGGCGTTTCAACCAGCTCGATGCGGCGCGGATCGGCGACAATCAGTTTCGCCCCCTGACGCAGACGCTTTTTCATGCGCGACCCGAAGACCGGATGCGCGTCGGTCGGGTTCGCCCCGATGACCAGGATGACATCCGACTTTTCGACCGATTTGAAGTTCTGCGTCCCGGCGGAGGTGCCGAACGTGTTCTTCAATCCATAGCCCGTCGGGGAGTGGCAGACGCGCGCGCAGGTATCCACGTTGTTGTTGCGGAAGGCCGCGCGGATCATCTTCTGCACGACATAGACTTCCTCGTTCGTGCAGCGCGACGACGTGATCCCGCCGATGGCGTTCTGGCCATATTTTTCCTGGATCTTCTTGAAACGGTCGGCGGCGAAATTGATCGCCTCGTCCCAATCGACCTTACGCCACGGATCGGTGGTCTTTTCCCGCACCATCGGCGTCGTGATCCGGTCCTTATGCGTGGCATAGCCCCAGGCGAAGCGGCCCTTGACGCAGGAATGGCCCTCATTCGCGCCGCCGGTCTTTTCCGGCACCATGCGCACGACCTGATCGCCCTGCAATTCGGCGCGGAAGGAACAACCGACCCCGCAATAGGCGCAGGTCGTGGACACCGCGCGGGTCGGGGTGCCGTGCTGTTCAACCGACTTTTCCGTCAGCGTCGCGGTCGGGCAGGCCTGAACGCAGGCGCCGCAGGAAACGCAATCGGACCCGAAGAAATCGTCGCTGCCGATCCCGGCGGAAACGCGGGAATCGAAGCCGCGACCCTGGATCGTCAAGGCGAAGGTGCCCTGCACTTCCTCACAGGCGCGCACGCAGCGGGAACACACGATGCATTTTGCCGGATCGTAGCTGAAATACGGGTTGGACACGTCCTTCGCCACGGCCTTGTCGCCGAAATGGCGTTCGCCGTCGAACCCGTAGCGAACGTCTCGCAGACCGACCTGACCGGCGACATCCTGCAATTCGCAATCGCCGTTGGCGGCGCAGGTCAGGCAGTCCAGCGGGTGGTCGGAGATGTAAAGTTCCATCACCCCGCGCCGGATTCGTTCCAGGCGTTCGGTCTGGGTATGGACCGACAGACCGTCGCGCACCGGCGTGGTGCAGGAGGAGGGCGTGCCCTTCACACCGTCGATTTCCACCAGACACATGCGGCACGAACCCCAGGGTTCCACGCTGTCCGTGGCACAGAGTTTCGGAATCTGACGGTCGATCTTGGCGGCGGCCGCCATGATCGAGGTGCCTTCCGGAACGGTCACTTCAACGCCGTCGATCAACAGCGTGACCATCTTGTCGGATTCCCGCGCCGGGGTTCCGAAATCCTTTTCCTTAAGCGAAGCCATCTTTCCCATCCCTTCCTTTATTCAGCGGCCGCAGCGGCAGGCGCGCGGTCAAAATCTTCCGGGAAATGCCGCAGCGCGCTGCGCACCGGCATCGGCGTCAAGCCGCCCATGGCGCATAGCGACCCGTCGGTCATCACCTCGCAGAGGTCTTCGACCAGGGCGATATTGGCCGCGACATCCACGCCGTTCATGATCTTGTCCACGGCTTCCTTACCGCGCACCGCGCCGATCCGGCACGGCGTGCACTTGCCGCAGCTTTCGATGGCGCAGAATTCGAAGGCGAAACGCGCCATCCCGGCCATATCGGCCGTATCGTCGAACACGACGATCCCGCCGTGACCGACCATCGCGCCGTCGGCGGCCAGGGTCTCATAATCCATCGGCAGGTCGAGTTGCCCTTCGTTGACATAGGCACCCAGCGGTCCGCCGATCTGCGCGGCCTTGAACGGACGGCCCGTCGCCGTCCCGCCGCCGAAGCCTTCGATCAGGTCGCGGATGCTGACGCCGAAGGCCTTTTCGACCAAACCGCCGCGCTTCACGTTGCCGGCGATCTGGAACGGCAGGGTACCATGGGATCGGCCCATGCCGAAGGACTTATAGAATTCCGCGCCCTTGGCCAGGATCACCGGAACCGTGGCCAGCGACAGAACGTTGTTCACCACGGTCGGCTTGCCGAACAGGCCCTTCACCGCCGGGATCGGCGGTTTGGAACGGACCGTGCCGCGCTTGCCTTCCATGCTTTCCAGCATGGAGCTTTCCTCGCCGCAGATATAGGCACCGGCACCGCGCCGGATGAAGATGCGGAAGGCCTTGCCCGACCCGGCGACATTGTCGCCCAGGAAGCCCGCTTCCTCCATCGCCGCAATGGCCTTGCCCACCGTTTCGATGGAATGCGGATATTCCGATCGAATATAGATGTAGCCTTCGGTCGCCCCGGTAGCGAGACCGGCGATCGCCATGCCTTCCAACAGGCAGAACGGGTCGCCTTCCATCAGCATACGGTCGGCGAAGGTGCCGCTGTCGCCTTCGTCGGCGTTGCAACAGATGTATTTCTGGTCGCCGGGCAGTTCGGACACCGTTTTCCATTTGATCCCCGCCGGGAAGCCCGCGCCACCGCGGCCGCGCAGACCGGACTCCGTCACTTCGGAGACGATTTCCGCCGGGGACATCTTCGCCGCGCGATACAGACCGTCCCAGCCGCCCAATTTGTCATAGGCTTTCAGGTCGAGCGGATCGATCACGCCGACACGGGCGAAGGTCAGGCGTTCCTGATTGACCAGCCAGTCATGTTCTTCCGTCACGCCGATGGACAGGGCGTGGGATCCGGCCGTCAGAAAATCGGCATCGAACAGCCCAGCCACATCCGAAGCGGAGACCGGACCGTAGCCGTGGCGCACACCGTCGACATCGACTTCGACCAGCGGCTCCAGCCACAGCATACCGCGCGTGCCATTGCGAATGATTTTGATATCCGCGCCTCGCTTATCCGCTTCGGCCCGGATCGCCGCAACGACATCGTCCGCCCCAAGGGAAAGGGCAGCATAATCGCAGGGAATGTAGAGTGTCGTCGTCATACCAGCGCCTCCTTCACGGCGGCGTCCAGTTTCGCGGCATCGACCCGCGCCATCGGACGGCCGTTTACCTCGGCAGCGGGCGACAGGGCGCAGTTGCCCAAACAGTAGACTGGTTCGACCGTCAGGCTGCCATCGCCTTTGGTTTCGCCCATGGTCACGCCGTTGCGGCGACAGAATTCCTCGATCAGGGGCAGCGCCCCCATCGATTGACAGGCTTCGGCGCTACAGATCTTCACCGTTACGCGGCCTGCCGGATTGTGTCGGAAGTCGTGATAGAAGCTAACAACGCCGTGGACTTCGGCCCGCGACAGGTTGAGCTTCTTTGCCAGAACGGGAAGCGCCGATTCCGGCACATAGCCCAGCATATCCTGCAAATCGTGCAGAATTTCGATCAGTTCCGACGGCGTATTGCCGTGCCGCCCGCAAACCGTTTCGACCGCGCCTTCGATTTCCGACGCGGAGGCTCGTTCCTCGTTCATCATGCTCCCTTCCGATACAGGTACAGTCGACCCGCCCGCCCGTTCTCAACGCAGGCAGGACATCGACCGTTGCATTGTCCGGCGACAGGGGCTGCGGTTCAAATCGATAGTATCGATAGGGTGATCGATATTCCTGATGACGGCGGCGCAGCATAGATAGTGCATCGCACCAAACCGCGACGATCAAATCAGTCCCGCAGGCAGCTCAAATTCGCCCGCCACATCCAGAAGGGACGCCAGGACCGGCGGCGGCGGGTCGCGGTCGTATACGATCAGACCGATCGCGTGCTCTACGAAGGGTTCCACCAGCGGCACGGCCCGCACGCCGTCCGCCGCGCCCATCACGACCAGCATATGCTCTGGCACGATGCAGGCCAGCCCGTGGATGCGGACATGCGATACCAGGCTGATCACGGAATTCGATTCGACTTCCGGTTCGACCTTGCGGTTCAGGGATTCGAACACACCGTCGACGATGCGGCGGTTTTGCATATTCGGCGTCAGCAGGCCCAGGGGATGCGACGCGGCCTCCCCCCAGGATACCGTCTCCCGCTGCGCAAGCGGATGGTCGTCGCGCATGAACAGGCGATACCGTTCCTTATACAGCGGCGCGACGCGGACATGGCCGACGGGTTCGTTGTCGATATAACTGACCCCGGCATCGATGGAGAAATCGTCGATATTGCGCAGGATTTCGCGCGACGTCTGCGACAGAATATGGAAGGTAATCCCCGGAAACCGGCGGCGCACAGCCTGGGTCAGCACCGAAATCGACGGCAAGGCCGACGGAATCACGCCAAGCACGACTCGACCGGACAGTTCGCCCTTCATCGCCGCCAGATCCTGGATCAGAGACGACTGGTCTTCCAGAATCGCATGCGCCCATTTCAGGATACGATCGCCTTCGGGCGTGAATCCCTCGAACCGTTGGCCGCGCTTAACGATGGAAACGCCCAGTTCCTGTTCCAACTGCCGCAACCGGCCCGACAAGGTCGGCTGCGTGACGCTACAGGCCTCCGCCGCACGGGTGAAATGCCGTTCGCGGGCCAGCGCGACCAGATACTGCAACTGGCGAATGTCCATACTTTGGGCCTACCCTGACTATATCGTGCACGCGATCTGCCGCCGCATATCTCCGGTAGACTAGAATGGTTTTAAAGGAAAAGGAAACCGGAACGCCTGGACGACACTCCGTTCTTACACTGCGGGACTGGGCCCGACATTGCCGCGCGCGACGGAAACCGACTTCACGACGGCATAGCATGCGAGGCCCGACCGCAGCCCCAACCCGTCCGCCGACCGGCGCGTGACCCGCGCCAGGATGCGATCGTCCCCCAGCGCAAGCTGCACCATCACACCCGGTCCCGCGCCCTGGCGAACGGCGACGACATCGACCGGCAGGATATTCAGCGCGGATATGCGGTCCGGCTTGTCCAGCGCCAGCATCACGTCCTGCGCCTCGATCCGGATACGGACCGATGTTCCGACCGGGGCCTGAATGCGGGGCAGAAACAGCGACCCTTTGGAAAGACGGATTTCGGACAGCGCGTCCGGATGATGCGCCGAGACGATCCCGGTCAGCACCGACCCGGCATCGCGTACCCCCAGATCCGTCACCGCATCCGGGTCGGCGGTCACCGTCTCCACCGGACCGGACCGCACAACCCGCCCGTCCCGCAGGGCGACCAGCGTCGTCGCCAGCCGCGCGATTTCCGGCATGGAATGGCTGACATAAAGGATCGGCACCTGCGCCTCGTCCCGGATACGCTCCAGATAGGGCAGGATTTCCTCCTTCCGGGTTTCGTCCAGGGCGGCCAGCGGTTCGTCCATGAGCAGCAGGCTGGGCCCGGACAAGAGCGCCCGGCCGATGGCGACACGTTGCTTTTCCCCGCCGGACAACGCGCCGGGTCGACGGGACAGCAGTTCCCCGAGCCCCAAAAGATCCACGATATGCCGTAACCCCGCCTCGTCCTTCGGCAATTTGGCAAACCACCGTCCGTACAGGAGGTTCTGGCGCACCGTCATATGCGGGAATAGACGCCCGTCCTGAAAAACATACCCGATCCGGCGTTTATGCGGCGGCAACCATGTTCGGCTTTCGGTATCGAACAGGATGCGCCCGTCGATCACCGCGCGCCCGAAAGAAGGTCGCAGCAAGCCTGCGACGGCATTCACCACCGTCGTCTTGCCCGCGCCGGACCGCCCGAACAGGGCCGTAACACCCTGCGGCGCGGTGAACGCCACGTCGATTTCTATTCCGGGGAAGCGGTGCCGGACGGCGATGTCGATGCTCATGCCCGGCCGATCCTTTTGCTGACAGAGCGCGCGGCGATTTCCGACAGCAGCAACGCGCCCATGGCGATCCCGACCGATACGGCGACCAGCCGCAGGGCCGATCCTTCCCCACCCGGTACTTGCAGAAAGGCATATATCGCGGACGGCAGGGTTTGGGTCTGCCCCGGGATGTTGGAAACGAAGGTGATGGTCGCGCCGAATTCCCCCATCGCCTTGGCAAAGGCCAGGATCGCACCGACCAGAATGCCGGGCAGGATCAGGGGCAGCGTCACCGTCGCGAATACCCACAACCTGCCCGCCCCAAGGGTGGCCCCGGCCAATTCAAGCTTCGGATCGACCAATTCGATCGACAGACGGATCGCCCGAACCATCAACGGGAAGGCCATGACCGCCGCCGCCAGGGCGGCCCCAGTCCACCGGAAGGCGAAGACCAGCCCGAACAGGTCCTTCAACACACCGCCGACCGGCCCCTGCGTCCCCATGGTCAGCAGCAACAGATAGCCGGTGACGACGGGCGGCAGGATCAGCGGCAAATGCACGATCCCGTTCAGGATTTGCTTCCCCGGAAACTCGCAACGCGCCAGCAGATAGGCGACGGCGATCCCGGGCGGCAGGCTGAACACCGTGGCCCAGAAGGATACCCGCAGCGACAGGGCTACGGCCTGCCATTCCTCCGGTGTCAGCCAGTCCAAGATCATCCTCAATCCGCGAGGGTGGTGAAGCCCTGTCGCTCAAAAGCGGCACGCGCCTTTTCGCTTTTCAGGAAGGTCAGAAAGTCACCGGCCAAGGGGTTCTCGCTGGCCACGACACGGGCCGCAGGATAGACGATCGGCGGATGGCTGTCGCCCGGAAATGTGCCGATCACGGTCACACTGTCCCCGGCGGCGACGGCATCGGTTGCATAGACGACGCCCAACGGCGCCTCCCCCGTCGCGACCAAGGCCAGGGCGGCGCGCACATTGTCGGCCTGCGCCACTTTCGGCGCGACGGCGTCCCAGATGCCGAGCGCTTCCAGCGCCGCCTTGCCGTACTTGCCCGCCGGAACCGCATCGACGAGAGCCATGGCGAGACGGCCATCGCCCAACATCCCCGCCAGATCAAAACCGGATTCGATGGTCACCGGTTTTGCATCCGCCCCATATGCGATCAGGACGAGGGCGTTGCTCAACAGATCAAACCGCGACGCTGGGTCGATCTGTCCTTCTTTCTGCAGCATATCCATCCATCCCACATTGGCGGAAATGAAGATATCCGCAGGCGCACCCTGTTGAATTTGCCGCGCCAAGGCCGACGATCCGGCCAGGGACACCGTTGCTGTGTGTCCGGTTTCCGCCTGCCAACTTTCCGCGACCTCATCCATCGCGTTCTTCATGCTGGCGGCGGCGAAGACGGTGATGTCGTCCGCCAGAACAGGCGACATTGCCGCCATGCCCATCAGCAGGCCGACCGCAACCGACAGGCCGCCTACAGTCGTCCGGGCCGCCGACGTCCATTGCTTCAGAATGCCCTTCATTTCACAAACTCCGCATATCGATATGTTCGATTCGACATATCGCAAATCCCGTAACGGCGTGGCAAGCGTTATTTTCCGTGAAACATATCGATTAGGGTTCCGTTCGCCGCAACCGGTCTATCGCCGCAAGGTCGTCCGCCCCGGCCGCCGCAGCCCGCGCCAGGAAACCGCGATAGTGATCCAACACCCGCCGCCCAAGCTCCGTTAGGCGAGCCCCGCCTCCCTGTTCGCCGCCACGACTGCTTTCGACCAACGGTTCCTCGAACATGGCATTCATGGTTTCGACCAGGGACCAGGCGCGCTTATAGCTCATCTTCATGCGACGGCCCGCCGCCGCGATGGACCCCGTTTCCGCGATCAGGTCCAACAGGTCCGCCTTGCCGGGACCGAAGAAGCTACCGTCGGCGAAGGTGACCCGAACCCGCAGGCGGGGCGCGGCTGTCTGATCCTGGACCATGGAGAGTGTTCCCGTTTTCCTCGTTCGGCATTCGCCCCGCACAATGCCGGGTTCGCGCCAGGATCGGAAGCCCCCTATCGACGGATGCGGGTCGGCGGCCTATCTTCCCGCCGGAAAGGAAACCGCCCCATGCCCAACGCGACCCGCGAAACCTCTACGACCCTTTGGCGCGACGGCCGGAACACCGGCCCCGGTTCGCGACGCATCCCGGAAGAAGTCGCGATCGCCTTGAGCTATAACGGCACCACCCAGGCGGTGATGATGGCGACCCCCCTGGACTTGGAAGATTACGGCGTCGGATTCAGCCTATCGGAAGGCCAAGTGTCGACCGTCGACCAAATTCAGGAAATCGATATCGCGGTTTTCGACGAAGGCATCGACATCCGCCTATGGGTCGACGAGGCAACGGAAACCATGTTGCGCGACCGACGGCGGCGGATTGCCGGTCCCACCGGATGCGGCCTGTGCGGGATCGAAAGCCTGACCGAGGCGAACCGGCCGACAGGGCGCACGGAAGACGACAGCCGCTTCCAGGCATCCGCCCTGACCGCCGCGCAACATGCCATGTACAACCATCAGAAACTGAATGCGGAAACCCGTGCCGTCCATGCGGCGGGCCTGTGGCGGCCGGACCAGGGCCTCGTCCGGGTGCGGGAGGATGTGGGCCGCCACAACGCCCTGGACAAGCTGGTCGGCGCGACCGCCCGGGCCGGGGAAAGCGGTGCAGGGGGCGTCGTGTTGCTGACCAGCCGCGTATCGGTGGAAATGGTTCAGAAATCGGCGGTTCTGGGCGCTGCCGCGATCGTCGCGGTGTCGGCCCCGACGGCGCTGGCCGTCCGCACGGCGGACGCCGCCGGAATCACCCTGGTCGCCCTCGCCCGCGATGACGGGTTCGAGGTCTTCAGCCATTCCCACAGGATCGTTCAATAACGGATGGGAACGCGACCAGCGGCTATCGGTCGCGGTGGACCCGTTCAAGTGCTTGTGCGACAGTTCGCACCAATGTTGCAGCGGCTGGTGGGGCCAATGCCAAAACAGGTGATATGATGAAGAAGCTGCTGGCCGGGCGCACCGTTCGATTTGTGGTCCTCCTGGCCTTTGTCGGGGCTGCTTTCCTGTATTGGAGCAGCCTCCAGGAACCGGACGTTCCGGACGGATTCGCCAAGAGCAACGGCCGCATCGAAGCCGTCGAAATCGACATTGCCGCAAAGACCGCAGGCCGCGTTTCCGACGTGCTTGTCGATGAAGGCGATTTCATCACAGCCGGGCAGGATTTGGCGCAGATCGACATTGCCGTCCTGTCAGCGGAACTGCGCCAGGCGCAGGCGGAATTGAAGCGCGCGGAAATCGATATCGACACGACCCGCAGTCTGGTCGACCAGCGGGACGAGGAATTGAACGCCGCCCGTGCGATCGTGCTGCAACGGAACGCCGAACTGGATCTGGCCCGCAAGCAACTGGCACGGACGGACGAATTGGCCAAGAAAGGCAATGCGAGCCAAAGCCAGTTGGACGAGGACCGGGCCGGTTTCGAAAGTGCGAAAGCCGCCGTCAGCGCCGCCCAAGCCCAGGTCGCGGCGGCACGAGCCGCCGGTGGCTATGCCCGGTCCCAGGTCGTATCCGCCGAAGCGCAGGTCGAAGCCTTGCACGCCGCCATCGAACGCATCCAGGCCGAAATCGACGACAGCACCCTGAAATCCCCGCGCGATGGTCGGGTCCAGTACCGAGTCGCGCAGCCGGGCGAGGTCGTTGCCGCAGGCGGCACCGTGCTGAACATCGTGGACCTGACCGACGTCTATATGACCTTCTTCCTGCCGACCGAACAGGCCGGCCGGATCGCGCTGGACGCCGAAGCACGGATCGTTTTGGACGCCGCCCCGGAATACGTCTTCCCGGCCAGCATTTCCTATGTCGCCGATGTCGCGCAATTCACGCCGAAAACCGTCGAAACGGCGGACGAACGCCAGAAGCTGATGTTCCGCATCAAGGCGCAGGTCGATCGCGACCTTCTGCAACGCTTCCTGCAACACGTCAAAACCGGGCTTCCCGGCGTCGCCTATGTCCGGCTGGATTCCTCCGTCGAGTGGCCGAAAGACCTGCAGACGACCCTGCCGCAATGACCGACACCCCCCTTCTACCCGCCGTCCGCCTGCAAGGCGTATCCCTGCGGTATAAGAAGACGGATGCGCTGATTGATGTCGCGCTGGATATTCCGACAGGGCAGATCGTGGGGCTGATCGGCCCGGACGGCGTGGGCAAGTCCAGCCTGCTGTCCCTGATCGCAGGGGCGCGCGCCATTCAGGCAGGCCGGATCGAGGTCCTGGGCGGCGATATGTCCGATGCCGCGCACCGTCGCGCGGTTTGCCCGAAAATCGCCTATATGCCGCAGGGTTTGGGCCGAAACCTTTATGCGACACTATCGGTGTTCGAAAACATCGATTTCTTCGGGCGCCTCTTCGGCTATGGCGCGGCGGACCGGAAACAACGCATCCAGATGCTGGCCCGCGCCACCGGGCTGAGCGCCTTCATGGACCGCCCAGCGGGCAAACTGTCCGGCGGGATGAAGCAGAAACTGGGCCTATGCTGCGCCCTGATTCACGACCCGGATTTGCTGATCCTCGACGAACCGACGACCGGGGTGGACCCGCTGGCCCGGCGACAGTTCTGGGACTTGATCGACGGCATCCGCGCCGACCGGCCGGAGATGAGCATCCTCGTCGCCACCGCCTATATGGAAGAGGCCATGCGCTTCGACCGGTTGATCGCCCTGCATGCCGGGCGCGTGCTGGACAGCGACACGCCGCAAGCCCTGCTGTCCAAGACCGACACGACATCGCTGGAAACCGCCTTTGTCCGGTTGCTGCCAGAAGATTTGCGCCGCGAATACGCCCCCCTGACCATTCCGCCCCAACCCGATAAAGTCACCGACCGCGACATCGCCATCGAGGCGGACGGCCTGACCATGCGCTTCGGCGATTTCACGGCGGTCGATCGGGTCAGTTTCCGTATCCGCCGAGGGGAGATTTTCGGCTTCCTGGGGTCCAACGGCTGCGGCAAGACGACGACAATGAAGATGCTGACGGGGTTGCTGGAACCCAGTGAGGGCGATGCACAGCTGTTCGGCCAAATTGTTGAACCGACCGATATCGCGACCCGGCGCCGTGTCGGATACATGTCGCAGTTCTTTTCGCTCTATACCGAATTGACGGTGCGTCAGAACCTGGAACTGCATGCAAAACTGTTCCATGTACCGCCGGAAGAGATCGCACATCGGGTCGCGGAAGTCGTCGATCAGTTCGGGCTGGCCGACCATCTGGACGCGCTGCCGGACAAGCTGCCATTGGGCCATCGTCAACGCCTGTCTTTGGCCGTCGCGATGATCCACAAGCCGGAAATCCTGATCCTGGATGAACCGACATCCGGTGTGGACCCGGTCGCACGGGACGCGTTCTGGCGGATCATTGCCGACCTGTCCCGCCGGGATGGGGTGACGATCTTTATTTCCACCCATTTTATGAACGAGGCCGAACGCTGCGACCGTATATCCCTGATGCATGCGGGGCGGGTGCTGGCGACCGCGCCGCCCAAGACGCTGGTGGCGGATCGCGGCGCGGAGACATTGGAAGACGCGTTCATCGGGTATCTGGAAGAGGCGACAAGCGACCTGTCGGATGACACGCAACCGCTTCCACATTCGACGGAAACGGCAGCCCCCCCGACAAAATCCGCAAATGGATTGGACGGATGGCGACGCCATTTCAATCCGCGGCGGATGTTCAGCTACGCCCGGCGCGAAACGCTGGAACTGATCCGCGATCCGATCCGGCTGACCATGGCGATACTGGGTAGCACGATCCTGCTATTCGTTATGGGATACGGGGTCTCCATGGATGTCGAAGGACTGACCTATGCGGTGTTGGACCGGGATCAGACAACGGTCAGCCGGGATTATACCCTGAACCTTGCCGGGTCTCGGTACTTCGAGGAACAACCTCCCCTTGCCAGCCATGCGGATCTCGACCGACGCATGCGGGACGGCGACATATCGCTGGCGGTGGAAATCCCGCCGGGCTTCGCCCGCGATATCGCCCGTGGCCGCATGGTTGAGGTCGCCGCCTGGATCGACGGGGCCATGCCGATGCGGGCGGATACCATCGTCGGCTACGTCCAGGCGATCCACGCCCAATGGCTGTCGGTAAAGGCACGCGAGTCAGGTCGTGCGGACCTCCTCACCGCCCCATCGGGAATAGAGATCCGCTACCGCTACAACCCCGATGTAAAAAGCCTGATCGCCATGGTCCCCGCGATCATTCCGATCCTTTTGGTCATGATCCCGGCCATGTTGGCGTCGTTGAGCGTCGTTCGGGAAAAGGAGTTGGGGTCCATCACAAATTTCTATGTGACCCCGACGACGAAGCTCGAATTCCTGTTGGGAAAACAAGTGCCCTATATCGCCTTGTCCATGGTCAGTTTTTTGATTCTGACCCTGTTTGCGGTGTTCCTGTTCGAGGTGCCGATGAAGGGCAGCGTCTTCGCGTTGATCCTGGGCGCGCTTCTTTATATCAGCGCTACGACGGCAATCGGCCTGTTGATCTCCAGCTTCATGCGCAGTCAGATCGCCGCGCTGTTCGGCACCACGATCATGACGATGTTGCCCGCCGTCAGTTTTTCCGGACTGACCGATCCGGTGCCGTCGTTAAGCGGGCTGGGCCGAGTAATCGGGGAGGTCTATCCGACCACCCATTTCCTGACCATCGCACGCGGAACGTTTTCCAAGGCATTGGGATTTTCGGACCTGTCGGCCCCCTTCCTGGCACTGGCGTTGACGGTTCCCGTCCTGATCTTCCTATCCGTCCTTCTGTTGAAGAAACAGGAGGCGTGAGACCATGCGCCTATCGAACATCCTGACTCTCGGTATCAAGGAATTCCGCAGCTTGGGGCGTGACCCGGTCATGTTGGGGCTGATCATTTACGCCTTCTCGCTCGCCATCTATGCCGCGTCGACGGCGATGCCGGAAACCCTGAACAAATCGACCATCGCCATCGTCGACGAGGATCGATCCCCCCTGTCCCTGCGTATCCAGGAGGCCTTCTACCCCCCTTACTTCATACCGCCCGCGATCATAGAGCGGTCGGAAATGGATGATCGGATGGATGCCGGGTTGGATACGTTTGCCATCGACATCCCGCCGGATTTCCAGCGCGACGTCCTGGCCGGCCGGCGCCCCATGATCCAATTGAATGTCGACGCGACGCGGATGAGCCAAGCCTTCACCGGCGGCGGCTATATCCAGTCCATCATCGATCAGGAGGTCGCCGCCTTCGTCCGCCGCTATCGGGCGGAACCGACCCAGCCGGTGGAACTGACCTTGCGGGCGCGGTTCAATCCGGAACTGAACAAATCCTGGTTCGGGTCGATCATGGAAGTGATCAGCAACATCACCATGCTTTCGATCGTCCTGACCGGCGCAGCGCTGATCCGCGAACGGGAACACGGGACCGTCGAACATCTTCTGGTCATGCCGGTAACCCCGTTTGAAATCATGCTCAGCAAGGTTTGGTCTATGGGACTGGTCGTGCTTGCGGCGTCGACTTTCGCCCTGACCGTCGTCGTTCAGCAGATACTCGACGTGCCTATCGCCGGGTCCGTCGGCCTGTTCCTGGTCGGCACAGCCCTGCAGCTATTCGCCATGACGTCGATGGGAATTTTCCTGGGCACCGTAGCGCGGTCCATGCCGCAATTCGGGCTGCTGGTGATCCTGGTGCTGTTACCCCTGGAAATGCTGTCCGGCGGACAGACGCCCCGCGAAAGCATGCCGGAATTCGTCCAGTTCATCATGCTGGGTGCACCGAACACGCATTTCGTCATGCTGGCGCAGGCCGTGCTGTTCCGCGGGGCAGGGCTGGACGTCGTCTGGCCGCAACTAGTCGCACTGGCCGGGATCGGGTCGATCCTATTCGCCTTCGCCCAAATCCGGTTCCGCAACACGATCGGCAGCATGGCCTGAGGCCGATTGTGTTGCGGGCCATCCCGGCAAACGGTCCCTAGCTGGCCTTCGCCACATGGCGGATACCGCCTGTCGCCGGATCGGTCGCGATATAGGGTAGACCCGCCGTCTTCCAGGCCGCGAACCCGCCCTCCATATGGGCGACAGGCGTCATGCCCGCCGCGGCGCAGGCTTCCGCCACCTTGCGGGACCGCACCCCGGACCCGCAATGGAACACGATCCGCTTGCCGTCCTGGGTCGGCATCATCGCCGGATCGAAGGTTGCCAGCGGGGCCAACAGCGTTCCCTCGACATGTTCGAAGGAATATTCCTGCGGTGTGCGCACATCGATTACCACGATCTTGTGATCCAGCATGGCGGCATAGACCTCATCCGCCGTCCAATGCTCCAACACGCCTGCATCCAGATTTTCGGCCAGATTTTCGGTATGCATATCGATAGCCCTTCCGTCGGTTATCCGTCCGTTAGTCGGCGACGGCGCTGTCCGCGCCATTCTCTTCCGTCAGACGACGGTCGCGTTGCATTTCAAGCCACATGGCGTTGGCAACGGCGAAGATGGCGGCCAGGGGAAGGCCCAGAAGCCATGCGAAATACCACATCGTCTTATCCTTTCCCGATTAGTAGACGGTGTCCGAATTACCGGTAACGTCCTTTTCCGTGACCTTGCCCCAAAGCACTTTGTAGACCCAGGCGGTATAGGCCAGGATGATCGGCATGAAGATCACGGTGACGACCAGCATCACGAAAAGCGTCTGATGCGAGGATGAACTGTCCCATACGGTCAGGGAACTGCGCGGGTCGAGGGAGGACGGCAGGATGAACGGGAACATCGTCAAGCCGACGGAGGAAATCGCCCCGAAGATGCCGAGCTTGGACCACAGCAGCGTCGAGACTTCCCGCCCGGCCCGCAGGCCCAGCACCGCCAGCGCCATGCCGATGAAGGCCAGCACCGGCGCGATGGCGATCCACGGTCGGTCGGTATAGGCCGACAACCAGCTGCCGGTCCGCGCGACTTCGGAATAGAGCGGGTTGGACGGACCGTTCGTGACGACCTCTCCCGACAGCGCATAACCGTCGATGCCATAGGCCAGCCAGGCACCGGCCAGCGCATATCCCAAGATCGTCAGCAGGCCTGTCACCGTGCCGATGGCTCGCGCCCGTTTCGCGACGATTCCCTCGGTCTTCAGGGACAGCCAGGCCGCCCCATGCGTCAGCAGCATGGACAGCGAAACGACACCGACCAACAGCGCGAACGGGTTCAGCAGGCCGACGAATTTACCGTAATAGGATCCTTCGTAGCGGGAGAACAGATCCGGGCTCAACTGAAACGGCACGCCTTGCAGCACATTGCCAACCGCCACGCCGAAGATCAGGGCCGGTACCGCGCCGCCGACGAACAAGGCCCAATCCCAGCCGCTGCGCCATGCGGCGGAGTCTCGCTTGGACCGATACTTGAACGCCACGGGCCGCAGGATCAGCGCCGCCAGAACGGCGAACATCGCCAAATAGAAGCCGGAGAAGCTGACGGCATAAAGCGGCGGCCATGCGGCGAAGATCGCCCCACCGCCCAGGATGAACCAGACCTGGTTTCCTTCCCAGACCGGCCCCACCGTATTGATCGCGACCCGACGTTCCGTGTCCGATTTGGCGACGAAGGGCAGCAGCGCCCCGACGCCCATATCGAACCCGTCCGTCATGGCAAACCCGATCAGCAGCACGCCCAACAAGGCCCACCAGATCACGCGCAGGATTTCATAGTCGATCAGTTCGTGCAGGATCATATCCGTTACTCCGCAGGCGGCGCGGCGGCGGCAAAGCCATTGCCGTTACCGGTGCCGATAGAGGCGCGCAGGCGCTGTTCATGCCGCGCATTCCATTTTTCGGTTTCTTCCACATCCTGGAACGGGCCTTTCCGGATGTATTTCAACATCAGGCCCATCTCGATGACGAACAGGGTGGAATAGAAGGCGGCGAACCCGGCGATGGTCAGCAGCAGATCTTGCACCGACAGGTGACTGACCGACAGGACCGTCGGCAACACGCCGTCCACCGTCCAGGGCTGGCGCCCGTATTCGGCGACGAACCAGCCCAGTTCCGCCGCGATCCACGGCGCCGGGATAATCATTACCGCCAGACGCAATGCCCAGCGCGGATAGGTCTGCCCCCGGAAGCTGGACCGCCAGAAGAAATAGGCCATCACCGCGATGAAGGCGAAGCCCAGACCGACCATGATCCGGAAGGCCCAGAACAACGGCCAGACCGTCGGCACCGTATCCCAGGCCGTCTGTTCGATCTGTTCTTCCGTCGCGTTGCGCGGATCGTCGACATAGCGTTTCAGCAGGAAGGCGAAGCCCAGATCGCCGCTGTGGGTTTCGAATTTCTCCCGAACCGGGGTCGGCGTTGCATCGCGCAGCGCGCGGATCATCATCAGCGCGTCATAAGCCTGGATGCCGGACCGGATGCGGTCTTCCGCCGTCGCGACAAGATCGTTGATACCGGGGATTTCACGGGTCAGCGACCGCGTGCCGATCAGCCCCATCACCCAGGGGATTTCGACGGCGTAATGGGTTTCGCGCGCTTCCTGATCCGGAAAGCCGATGGCCGTGAAAGGGGCCGGGGCGTCGTGGGTTTCCCACATCGCCTCGATCGCCGCGAGTTTCATCTTTTGGGTATGGCTGGCCGAATAACCGGATTCATCGCCCAGAACCACGACCGACAAGGCGGCGGCGAGACCGAAGGACGCCGCCACCGTCGCCGACCGGCGTGCCAATTCCATATGGCGCCCCTTCAGCATATACCAAGCCGACACACCCAACACGAAAACCGCCGCCGTGACATATCCGGCGGAAACCGTGTGGACGAATTTCGCCTGGGCGACCTCGTTGAACATGACCTCGAAGAAGGAGGTCATTTCCATGCGCATCGTGTCGGGATTGAATTCCGCGCCGACCGGATTCTGCATCCAGCCATTCGCGATCAAAATCCACAGGGCGGAGAAGTTGGAGCCGATGGCGACCAGCCAGGCGACGACCAAGTGTTGAACCCGCGTCAGCTTATCCCAGCCGAAGAAGAACAACCCGACGAAGGTCGCTTCCAGGAAGAAGGCCATGAGGCCTTCGATAGCCAGCGGCGCGCCGAAAATATCGCCGACATAATGGCTGTAATAGGACCAGTTCATGCCGAACTGGAATTCCATCGTGATGCCGGTGGCGACGCCCAGGACGAAGTTGATTCCGAATAGTGTGCCCCAGAATTTCGTCATCTGCCGCCAGATCGGACGGGCCGTCATGACATAGACGGTTTCCATGATCGCGACGATGACCGACAGGCCCAGCGTCAGCGGCACGAACAGGAAATGGTAGAGGGCCGTCATCGCGAATTGCAGGCGAGACAGTTCGACGACATCAAGTTCCATTTGAATACCTCCAGTCCCAATAATGGGCAGTCCCGGTATCGGGCGGGAAATGAGCGGCGACGCTTAAGGCCGCGAGAGTGCCGCATCCGTATGAGGGTTTTTCGACCGCGTCTGTGACTTAATCACAGTTCTAGAGACACCCTAGCGCCGAACAAGGGATGTGCGACATCGCGATGCAGCGCGGCCAGGATCGCCGTGTCCGGCAGCGCGGCGCGAATACCGGCCAGGACCTTAGCCGCGGTTTCCGTGTCCAACCCTTCCGTCGGTTCGTCCAGCAACAACAGTTTCGGACGGCGCAGAACCGCCCGGGCCAGCGCCATACGGCGGGTTTCCCCGCCCGAAAGTCCGGAGCCGCCTTCCCCCAACAGGGTATCCAGCCCGTCGCGGTGCCGGATCGTTTCGGCCAGGGCGACCGCGTCCAGCGCCGCCCACATCGCCCGCTCGTCCGTGATCCCGGTAAGCGCCAAATTGTCGCGGACGGTTCCGGCGATCAGGACGCTGCGCTGTGGCACCATGGTGACGGCATCGCGCAAATCGGCCTCCGCCCAATGGGAAGGGTCGCGGCCCAGGATCGATATCCGGGCGTCCGACAGGGTCGATAGCCCCGCAATGCGCAACAACAGGGTCGTCTTGCCGATCCCGCTGGCCCCGGTCAGGACAGCCGCCTGCCCCGTGTTAAGGGAGAGGTGCTTGTCCCCGACGCGCAGGGACAGGACAGTCGCGTCTTCGCACCGACCCTCTTTGGACGGGACAGGTGCCGGTTCCGCCTCCGACAACACCCGTTCCGCCGCCGGGATAATGCGGCCGATTTCCGTCACGCCGCGCCGCAGGGGGATGAACGCCTCCCCCAGCGCCAGGGCGACGAACACACCGATCGCCGCGCTTGCCGCGTCGACACTGCCCCGCGACAGGACCCAATCCCCGGCCAACAGGGCCAGGGCCAGCGCGACCGAACCGGCCACCGCCAGGATCAATCCCGCGCGGCGTTCCTGAACATCCAGCCGCCGGATCGCGGCGCGGGCTGTCCGGTCGGTTTGCAGCAGGGCTTCCTCCCCCGCCGCCAAACTGCCGGTCAGGATGGACGCCTCCCGGTCGCGAATCAGGTCGATCACGCCGCGCCGCAGCCGTTGCGCCTCGTCCTCCGCGGTTCGGGACGGCGACAGGCTGCGCCATCCCAACGCGATCAAGATGATCAGCCCGGCCGGGACGTAGCCGACCAGAACGGACAGAGCGACCGGCGCCCCGGCCAACCACCATAGGGCCGCGAAGGCGACGGCATGGGTCACCACCGCCGCCAGCACCGGCAGAAACAGGCGCAGGATCACGCCGTCCAGCGCATCCACATCAGCGACGATCCGGGTCAGGGCCGCTTCGCCGCGCAGATTTTGCAATTGCCGCCCATCGCGGCGCGCGACGCGTTTCAACAGGTCCACGCGCAGGGCCGCCAGTGCGCGCAAGGTGGCATCGTGGGTCAACAGCCGTTCGCCATAGCGCGCCGCCGCCCGGCCCAGCGCCAACAACCGCACCCCGGCGGACGGACGAAACACGTCGAAAGCGATCCCGATCCCCGCAAGACCGGCCAGGCCGGTCGCCGTAATGAACCACCCGGACAGGCCCAGCAGGGCCGCGCCCATCAGCAGCACCAGGACGGCCAGCATAGCGCCGCGCGCCATGGACCAGGGAGAGGCCACGATCAGCAGGCGCAGGATACGCAGAAGCGCGGTCATGCGCCGGTCTCCCCATCCATGTTTTGAGGGGAAACCGTGACGACACGATCCATCGCCGCGATCAGTGCCGGGTCGTGGGTGGCGATCAGCATCGTCTTGCCCGCCGCCTTCAAGCCTTTCAGGGCGTCGATCACCATCGCGGCGGTTTGGGGATCCAGATCCGCCGTCGGCTCGTCGGCCAGCAGCAGATCGCCATCCATGCGGACGGCACGCGCGATCATCAAGCGCCGCGCCTCCCCGCCGGACACACCGCCGCCGCTTTCCGACAACCGGGTCTCCAGCCCATCCGGCAGGCGATCGACGATAGGACAGGCCTGGGCCAGGGTGAGGGCGTCCGCAATCGAGACATCCGCATCCGGGCGCGGCGTCAGATAGTCCCGCAAACTGCGGTCGGCGAAATGCGGTTTCTGCGGTACGACGGAAAGCCGCGACCGCCAATCGTCCGCCGTATCGGCATCAAGGCGTCTGCCGCAAACATCGATCTGTCCAGCGGAGAGCGGCACCAACCCCAGAATCGCCGCCAGGGTCGTGGATTTCCCGGCACCGCTGGGGCCGCGCAACGCCACGGCCTCTCCCGCCGACACATCGAAATCCGGCAAGGCCAAGACCCGCCCGGACAGGTCGACCGTCGCGCCTGAAACCCGCACCCGGATCGGACCGTCAAGCGGTTGGCCGGGAACACCGTTCCCAACGAAGGCGATCCGGTCGGCACGGTCCGCCTCCTCCAGTTCCGCGACGACGGACAGGCCCGCCGCCCGGTCATGCCAGGCCGCCGCCAAATCGCGCAACGGGTTGAAATAATCCGGTGCCAACAGCAGCAGGAAAATCCCCTGTCCCAGGGTCAGCGGCACGCCCCAGGTGCCGTAAGTGATTTCCCCCAGCAAGGTAAAGCCGACGAAAACCGCGACCATCGCAACGCCGATCGCGGCAGCCAGTTCCAGCACGGTGGAGGACAGAAAGGCGATCCTCAGCACCGCCATGGTCTGGTTGCGCAAGGCATCCGCACGCCGCTCGAAATCCCGCGTCACGCGGTCCGATGCGCCCAACAATCGGATATCCAACAAGGCCGACAGGCGTTCCATCAGCATGCCGTTCATCGTCCCGATTTCCGCCAATTGCCGCCGCGACGCCTTTTCCGCCGCAATACCGATCAAGGCCATGAAGATCGGGATCAACGGCCCGGCGGCCAGCAGGACCAAGCCGACAATCCAGGAAATGCTGAAGACGACGATCAACAGGACCAGCGGCACGACCGACACCCGCACCATCGCGACATAATACCGGGTGATCCAGGGATGCAGCATCGGCAGTTTTTGAACGATCAGGGCCGCAATGGCGGCCGAGCCGTCGCCGCTGCGCGCCCGCGCTTCCCGGCGCAACAGGACGTCCCGTTCGCGTGCGATGGTTCTGTCCGCCGCGTCGAAAGCCAATCCGCCCGCCCGGAAATCAAGCCAAGCGCGGATCGCCCCACCGATCAATACCGTCGCGGCGGCGGCCGGAACGGACAGGCCCCCCGCGCCGGACCCGACCCAACCGTCAATGGCCAGCGCGATTGCGCCAGCCTGAACCGGCCAGATTAGCGCGGACAGAACGGCCAAGAACCCCGCGGCCCGCAAGGTTCGGGCAACCGGCCCCACGATCCGCGTTTGCATTTCTTTGCGCCGCGTTCCGCGTTTCGGCGGTGCGCTGTCGCTATTGCCCATGAATCGTCACCCGGCCATCCCACTTGCCAACAGGCGTTTACCGGACGTGTAACCAGGGACGAACCGGATCGCCTTTACGCCGCCGTGGCTTCCACCGATACAATGCGATACCGGCAGTGGCGGCGGTTCGCGGTCAGCATTCAGACGATCCCGTGCAATTGCAAGCCGGTCGCGCGGATCATCCGATGACAATTAGCCGCATCGGATGCCTCAATCGGCCCTCGCGGATCAGAACCCTTCCACCACAATTTTCCCACGCGCCGTTCCGCTTTCCAGCATCGCATGGGCTTTTTTCAAGGTTTGCGCATTGATCGGATGCAGGACTTCCGTCGCCGTGGTCTTGACCCGTCCGGCATCGACGAGCCGTGACAGTTCGGTCAGGAGTTTTCCTTGCTCTTCCATGTCCGGCGTCTCGAACAAGGCCCGCGTAAACATCAGTTCCCAATGGATCGAGACCGATTTCCGCTTGAACGCACTGACATCCAGCGCGCCCGGATCGTCGATCAGGCCGAACCGGCCTTGCGGGGCGATGCAGGCGACGATCTCCTCCAAATGTTTGGCCGTCTGGTTGGTCGAGAAGACAAAGGCCGGGGCGCCGATCCCCAACGCGGCGATCTGATCGGCGATCGGGCGGCTGTGGTCGACCGTGTAATGCGCGCCCAGCGACCGTGCCCAGGCCTGCGTTTCCGGCCGGGACGCGGTCGCGATCACGGTCACGTCGGTCAACTCCCGAAGCAACTGGATGGCAATCGATCCGACGCCGCCCGCCGCCCCGATAATCACGACGGCCTGGGCCGCCCCGGGGACCGGTTTCCTGACGTCCAACCGGTCGAACAGCATCTCCCAGGCGGTAATCGCCGTCAGCGGCAGCGCCGCCGCTTCCGCATCCGACACGGTCGACGGTTTCGGGCCGACGATCCGTTCGTCGACCAAGTGAAATTCGCTGTTGGAGCCGGGCCGCGAGATCGACCCCGCATACCAGACATCGTCGCCCGGCTTGAACGACCGCACCTCATCCCCCACGGCAACGACGGTACCGACGGCATCCCATCCCAGCACCTTCCATTCACCAGGGTCCGGCGCGGCGGACCGCCGAACCTTGTAGTCGACGGGATTGACGGAAACCGCCTTCACCTCAACCAACAGATCCCGGCCTTCTGGGCTCGGCTTATCGAGACTCGTATCGACCAGAGAATCGGGCCGATCGATCGGCCCCGGTGTTTTATAGGCAACGGCTTTCATCTGTCATGCTCCGGTTCGTTGATACGCCCCTGAACTTACGATACCTTTAGAATAAGTTAATACGTACAAAGATCGCATATAGTGTCAAAAAGGATACTGTTGATGGCAAAGGTCCGACACACACGATTCGACTGCAGCCCCGGCTGCTCCGTCGAAGCGGCAATCCGGTTGATCGACGGGAAATGGAAATGCGTCGTCCTGTATCATCTGCTCGATGAGGGGACGCTGCGTTTCAACGAAATCCGCCGGCGCATTCCCAGCGTCACCCAAAGGATGCTGACCAATCAACTCAGGGAATTGGAAGATGACGGCCTTGTCCACCGGAAGGTCTACGCCCAAGTCCCGCCGAAGGTGGAATACAGCATGACTGAATTGGGCCGCAGCCTCGCACCGATTATCTCGGCGCTGAAGGTTTGGGGCGACGAGAATATCGGACGGTTCGGCACGCCGCTCGCCGTCGACGCGGACCAACCGCGCATACGTCAATCGACCTAAACCCGCGTACTCCGCCGATTAGCTGGATTTCTTCACGAATTCCGACTTCAGCCCCATCGCCCCGATACCGGGGATGGTGCAGTCGATGTCGTGGTCGCCGTCGACCAGTCGGATATTCTTGACCTTGGTGCCGACCTTCACGATGGAGGACGATCCCTTGACCTTCAAATCCTTGATGACGGTTACCGTGTCGCCGTCCGCCAGGACGTTGCCGACGGAATCGCGCACCGCCGGGCCTGTATCGCCAGCATCGCCCCCCGAGCCGCCAGCCCCATCCTTGGCCCATTCATGCCCGCATTCGGGACAGATCAACAATGCGCCGTCCTCATAAACAAAGGCGGATTGGCATTGCGGGCAGGGCGGCAGCGTTTCCATATCGATTTTCCTGATTCTGAAGGGCGGGCGCACCGTTCATACCGCCTGCCCCCGGAAACCACAATAAATCCCGCCCTATCCCGAAACGCCGACACCGATCCAGACGGACCCGATCCAGCGTGGCGATCCTGCCGGACGGATTGGACCGCGTCTTCTTCGCCGGGCAAGCTTGCCCCGACCAGCGCCCCTAACGAGTAGACGGAGTCGTTATCCGATGATGAACGGATTGGCGGGGCCGTCCCCGTAATCCATCCAGACGGATTTGGTTTCCAGGTAGTCGTATATCGCGTCCTGGCCGCTCTCGCGGCCCAGGCCGGACGCCTTGAACCCGCCGAACGGCACCATGTAGGAAACCGCGCGATAGCAATTGGTCCAGACGTTACCGGCGCGCAGGCGTTTCGCCGCCCGGAACATGCGGCCCTGGTCGGTCGTCCATACCCCGGCGGCAAGGCCGTAAGGCGTATCGTTCGCCATGTCGTAAGCGTCCTCTTCCTCCCGGAACTTGATAACCGACAGGACGGGGCCGAAGACTTCCTGCTGCGCGATCTGCATGCTGTTGGTGACATTGGAGAAGACAGTCGGTTCGACGAAGCGGCCATTGCCGCATTCCGGTCGTTCCGACGGGATACCGCCCAGGACGCAATCCGCCCCTTCGTCCTTCGCCATCGCGATACAGGATAGGATGCGGTCGAATTGTGGCTTCGTCGTTACCGGCCCGACCTGCGTCGCGGAATCCATCGGGTCGCCCATGCGCGCGGTCTTGGCCAATTCCAGAAACTGATCCAGGAAGGCGTCGTGGATGCTTTCATGCACGAAGACCCGCGATCCGGCGATGCAGGTCTGTCCCGTCGCGGCAAAAATGCCGGAGACAACACCGCGCACGGCGGATTGGATGTTCACGTCCGGGAAGACCAGTTGCGCGGACTTACCGCCCAGTTCCAGCGTCAGGCGCTTGAAGGTGCCCGCCGCGCTTTTCGCAACATGGCGGCCACCGGTCTCGCCGCCGGTGAAGGCGATCTTGTGCACATCCTTGTGTGTCGTCAGCGGCTCGCCGACTTCGGCGCCGAAGCCGGTTATGACGTTGAACACGCCCGGCGGGAACCCGGCTTCGTCGACCAGTTTGCAGAATTCCAACGCGGAGGCGGAGGTAAATTCCGACGGCTTCAGGACGATTGTGCATCCCGCCGCCAGGGCCGGGGCCAATTTCCACGTGGCCAGCAGCAGGGGCGAATTCCAGGGCGTGATCGCGGCCACGACCCCGACCGGCTCATGCCGCGTATAGGTGAACATGTTCGGCTTGTCGATCGGCAGGACGGAACCCTCGATTTTGTCCGCCAGACCGCCGAAATACCGATACCATTGGGGGATATAGCCCGTTTGCGCGCGCATTTCCGCATAGAGCTTGCCATTGTCCTGGACCTCGATCGCCGCCAGATGATCCGCATCCCGCGCCAGCAGGTCCGCCAGACGGTTCAGCAACTGACCGCGTTGCGTCGGGTGCATATCCGCCCAGGCGCCCTTGGTCAGCGCCTGATTGGCGGCAGCAACGGCGCGATCGGCGTCATCCGCGTTGCATCGAGGGATACGCGCCCAGGTCTTGCCCGTAAACGGATCGTCGGTTTCGAAATAATCGCCCGACAGCGGATCGACCCATTCCCCGCCGATATAGCATTGATAGGTCTTGTTTTCGGTAATGCGCTTCATAACGAACGGCCCTTGATCTGAAACGTGCTTTACAGCGTGAAGTCGATGACCTGACGGATCGCCGCCCCGTCATGCAGCCGGTCGAACCCTTCGTTGATGTCTTCCAGCCGGATGCGGTGCGTCATCAGTTTTTCGACCGGCATGCGGCCGCAAGCGTGCAAATCCAGGAATTTGGGGATATCGCGACTGGGCACCCCGGAACCGAGGTAGCTGCCTTTCAAAACCCGTTCTTCCGCCGTCAGCGTGACCGCCGGCAACTCCAACTGCGCCTTCGGGTTCGGCAGGCCTGCCGTGATCGTCGTGCCGCCGCGCCGCGTGATGTCGTAGGCGAAACGCAGGGCATGGACATTGCCGGTGAAATCCAGCGCCACGTCGACACCGCCGCCGGTCAGGTCCTTCACCGCCGCGACGGCATCCGCGTCGCTGGAATTTACCGTATGCGTGGCCCCGAATTCCGACGCCAGTTCCAATTTTTCCGGCAGGCGGTCGATGGCGATGACCTTTTCCGCCCCGGCGACCAACGCCCCCATAACGGCGGCGAGACCGACCCCGCCCAGACCGACGACCGCCGTGGTGCCGCCCGGTTTCACATCGCCGCTATTGAACACCGCGCCTGCGCCGGTCAGCACCGCGCAGCCCATCAGGGCGGCGATATGCAGCGGGATGCGCGGATCGATCTTGATCAGGGACCGTCGCGACACTGTCGCATGATCGGCGAAGCAGGAAACCCCGGTCATGTGGTAGACGGGTTCCCCGTTCCGGCTCAACCGCGTGCCGCCGGACAGCAATTCACCGCGCCCATTGGCGGCCGCCCCCGGCTCGCACAGGGCGGGGCGGCCGCTCTGACACGGGCCGCAATGGCCGCAACTGGG
Source organism: Pacificispira spongiicola (assembly GCF_012926505.1). Taxonomy (GTDB): domain Bacteria; phylum Pseudomonadota; class Alphaproteobacteria; order UBA8366; family Aestuariispiraceae; genus Pacificispira; species Pacificispira spongiicola. The sequence continues at coordinate 9,814 of NZ_JABBNT010000008.1, read as the reverse complement.
CACGAAGACGCTGACGACATGATCGCCCGGATGCAGGTCCGTGACATCCTCTCCGACGGCCTGCACGACGCCCGCCCCTTCGTGGCCCAGAACCATGGGGGTCTGACGCGGGCGGTCGCCGTTCACGACCGACAGGTCCGAATGGCAAATCCCCGCCGCGACCATCTTCACCAGCACCTCGCCCTTGCGCGGGGCTTCCAGATCGATCTCCTGAACCGTGACGGGTTTGGTTTCCGCATAGGGGCCGGGACGGCCAATCTCTTCCAGAACGGCGGCTTTGATCTTCATCTTTTCCTCCCTGACCCGCGTATCAGTGAACCGCGGCGTACATGATTTTTTCTTCGCTCGCTTCTTCCATCGAAAACTCTTCGACGGCACGGCCCAGACGATAGACCAATATGCGATCCGATAGATTTAGAATTTCCGGGAGATAGGACGAAATCACGACCACGGCCATGCCGGAATCGGCCAGTTCGTTGATGACCTTGTGAATTTCAGCGATCGCGCCGACATCCACGCCGCGTGTCGGTTCGTCGAAGATGATCAGTTTCGGCTTCTGCACCAATGCCTTGGCGACCACGACCTTCTGCTGGTTCCCGCCGGACAGTTCGATCACCTTCGCATTGCTGTCGATGGCCTTCACGTTCAGGCGTTTCGACCAGACATCCGCCAGATCGATCATTTCCTTGTAGCTGACGGTAAGCGACTTGTTCAGATCGGCGCCCAGCAGGCCGGAATAGATATTCTCGGCGATGGATTTGGTTTCGAAGAAGCCTTCCAGCTTTCGGTCTTCGGTGACATAGACGATGCCGTCCTTCACCGCCGGACGCGGCACGCGGTAGCGCACCGGCTTCCCTTCCAGGCGCGCCTCCCCGCCATGGAAGAAATCGCGTTTCACGACGCCGGAAATGATCTTGAAGGTTTCCGTCCGTCCCGACCCTATCAAGCCGAAAATCCCGGTGATCTGGCCACTGAAGATCGATAAGGACGTATTGCGGACCATCGATCCCATGGACAGGTTCTGGCAGCTCAAAATCCGGCGGCCCATGGGACGGGCCTTCCGGTTGCGGCTGGCGCTGCCGTAGATTTCGTCGGTCAGATTGCGTCCGACCATCGCCGCCACGATTTTATCGCGATCGAAGGTATTCGCATCGTCGGTCACGACATGCTGCCCGTCCCGCAGGATGGTGATCCGGTCGGAGATGTCCAAGGCCTCTTCCAGCGCGTGGCTGATGAAGATGATGGACACGCCGTCCTTCTTCAGCCGCCGGACCAGGGCGAAGAAATGGTGCTTCTCCTCCGGCGTCAGGGTCGCCGTCGGCTCGTCGAAAATGATGATTTCCGCCTTGTGATGAACCGCGCGGGCGATTTCGACCATCTGCTTTTGCGCCGCCCCCAATTGAGACACCAACATGGTCGGGTCGACGTCGAAATTCAGCGACTGCAGGAACTGCTGCGCGGCGATATAGATTCCGCGCAGCCGGTTCACGAAGGATTCCCGCCCCAGATACAGGTTTTGGGCGACGGTCAGCGACGGCACCAGACTGGTTTCCTGGAACACCATCGCAATTCCGTTTTCCAGCGCTTCATGCGGGTTGGAGAAGTTGATCTTCTTCCCCTTGAACAAAACCTCGCCTTCATTCGGCTCATACACGCCCGCGATGATCTTGGTCAGGGTCGATTTGCCCGCGCCGTTTTCGCCCAGAAGCGAATGGATTTCCCCGGCGCGCAGGTCGAAATCGACCGATTTCACCGCATTCACGCCGTGGAAGGATTTGGTGACGGATTTCAGTTCGACGAGCGTGCTCATCGGCTTTCCCCCTTCTCGTCCGGCAGGAAGGTCAGAACTTCGGATGCCCCACGGCTGGTCAGCCAAAGCGTTCCGCCGATATCCAGGGCAGACGTGACGCCATGGCGGCGACCGCCGGTCCGGCTGTGGAAACTGCGCATCGGGATGAAATCGCCATCCAGTTGGACGACAAGCCCGTAGGACCGCGACGGCGCCCAGGGTTTCAGAATGCCCATCTGTTTCAAGGCCCCGCCCTGCAACGGTTCCAGGAAGGACTCACCGCTGGCATAGGCCGGGGCGACCCAGAATTCCTGCGGCACCTCGCGCATCATGGCGGATCGGTAGCCCGGTTCCCGCAGCACGAATTCGATCAGCGGATTGCGGGGCGCGAAGACCGACAGCCAATAACCGCCGCCGCTCGATTTGCTCAGATGCCCCGGATAGCCGGGAATTTCATCCAGAACGATGGTCCGTTTCGCGCCGGGTCCCAGCACGATCAGATGACTGACCCAAGCCTCACTGACAAGAACGGTGTCATCCGGCAATTGGACGATCCCGGATGGATAGGCCATATCCGTTGCCAGAACGAAGATGTCCCCCGTCTCCACCGACGCCGCGCCGACCCAACCGCTGGCATTCTTTTCCATCAGGTCCTTCGGCCAGTTTTCCGGATCGTTGGTTTCCGACCCGACACAGAACAGGATCTCTCCCTTCGACCCGAAAGACATCGCGGTGACATGGTCCGGCCTGCGGGTCCAGGCTGGGGTGATGTCGTTGCGGTCCTTGTCGAAAATCGACAGAACGCCATTCAGCGCCGCCACGGCGATCACACCGTCATTCCGGACGGCCAGGGCGGTGATCGGGGCGCCGACGGTCAGGACGACGGTCCCGGAGGACGAGACGACATCCGCCCCATCCGACCAGGCCGGCGCACCGTCGATCTGGACCAGATTGCCGGGTGCCTTTGCGGCGATGCCCGGCGGCAGGCCTTCGAGGCTATTGTTGGGCTTCAGGGCGCCGTCCATCGGCGGCACGGTTACCGCCGCGCTGCCGCGCCCCAGGAAGTTGTCCAGCATGGACGTGATCGCGCCGATCATGCCTGACCTCCCGTCTTCTTACCCCAATAACTGGACCAGCCGCTCCAACTGTCATCCATCCCTTTCAGGCGGACACGCCCGATCCGGTTGTTGGTGATGCCGCCCAGATAGAGCCAGCCCTTATGTTCGCGCATGGAAGTGATCATCGGATGGTTGGCCGCCTTGCGGTCCCACAGCGATTCCAGAATCTCCCCCTTGTCGTTAAACCGCACGACGCAACCGATATTCAGGTTCGGATACAGCCACTGATCCGGGGCGATCCGGCGCGCCATGCGGCGACGGAAGCCCGGCATGCGCAACGCCAGATCAAGCGCGGGGGACCGCATCCCCATGATGGCGACCCAATAGGTCCCGTCCGACGCCCGGTTGATATTGTCGGGATAGCCCGGCAAACGGTCGATCAGCACCTCCAGCTTGCCCTTGTTCGGCCCCGCGATCCAATAGCGGTTGACCCGGCAGCCCCAGCTTTCGGCGAACAGAATCGACTGCCCGTCATGGCTGGTGCAGACGCCGTTCGGGAAGACGAGGTTGCGGATTTCCGTATGCGTTTTGCCGGTCTTCGGGTCGTGGCAGATGATGCGCCCGTTGCCCCGGCTTTCCAGGGCATCGACCGGCCAGTCATGCATTTCGTACCGGATCGTCGCTTCGGAGAAATAGATCTTCCCGTCCGGGGCGATATCCAAATCGTCCGCGAGACGCAGTCGGCTGTCATCGACGACGGAGAAGGTGGAGCGGTTGGTTTCGTCCGTCACCTTGGTGACGTTCCGATCCTTGTCGACCCTATACAGCCCCATGCCGCCGACGCAGACCAATAGGTTGCCGTCCTTGTCAAAGGCCATGCCCAGCGGCGATCCGCCGATATGGGCATAAACCTCATGTTCCGTATAGTTCGGTGGGGCATAGCGGATGATGTCGCCGTGGCGGCTGCCGCTATAGAGGTAGTCGTTTTCATCCAGGATGACGTCTTCGGGACTTTCGACCTTGCCCAGGGCGATCACCTCGACATCGCTCAACCGGTCGTTCACCGCCAGCGGGCCGTCTTCCGTCGACCGGGGCTGCGGCATTTCCATCAAGGTCGGGGAAACGTAGACCTTGCTCAGCAGTTTCCCGCGGTTCTTAAGCCAGCGGACGTCGATGAACACCGCCGCCAGCAGGGTGAGGCCCAGGACCATCGGACCGGACCCGCTATTCAAGCCGAGACGCAGCACGCCGTTCGTCAGGACCAGCACGGTAACCGCGCCGATCAGGGCCTTCGCCACCGATCCACGCCCGCCGCCCAGGCTGTTGCCGCCCAGGATCGCCGCCGTCAGCGCCGCGATTTCCATACCCATGCCGGTATCGGTTCCGGCGCCGCTCAACCGCGCGGCATACAGAACGCCCGCCGCCCCGACCAACATGCCGGACAGAACATAGGCAGAGCAGACGATGCGCCGAACCGGCAGGCCGATATTGTATGCGGACCGGCGCGACCCGCCGATTGCCAGTGCGCGCCAGCCGGGCCGCGACCGCGTGATCGCGATATGCCCAAGCACCGCCACGACAACCAAAACGGCGAAGCTGAACGGCAGGGGCCCGAAGCCGCCCATACCCATCGTGTCCCATAGGGGGGAGGAATAGAAACTCATCGACATTTGCTGGGCATATTCCAGCAACAGCATATCGACCACGGCCCGCACGATGATCAGCGTTACCAGCGTGGTCAGGAAGGCGCGGAGCCGCATATAGCCGATCAGCAAACCGTTGATAAGACCGACACCGCCGCAAATCAGGATCACCAACAGGGCCGACACCCCGGTCGGCAGTTCCGCAAGATTGAGGAAATATAGCATGGCGAAGTTGCCGAGGGCGAAGTTGGACCCGACCGACAGGTCGATCCCCCCGACGACGATCACCACCATCATCGCGATGACGACCAGTGCGAACTCCCCATACTGCCGACCCAGGATTTCCATGTTGCTGCCGGAAAAGAAGTTCGGCAGCAGCGTCCCAAAGACGCCGACGACAGCGACCATCACCAGGAAGGGAATGGCATTGTCGATCCAGTTCTTCGACAGAATCTCGCCGATCATGTGATCGGGCAGATACCGATAGCGGAGCTTCGTAATCGTGTTCGCAACAGACACGGCGGCCACCCTCCCCAGGGTTCATGCACGTCGCCGGAAATGGGCGACGGAACGTACGTGTGAATGAATCTTACGCGGGAACGAGGGACCCGGCGCAGCTTGGTGCGCCGGGTCCGGACAGTCGGTCGGCCTTAACGCAGCATCGCCGCGTATTGACCGGCATCCCAACAAGTGCCGTCCTTCACATCGTCCTTCGTCATCACGAAGGTCGGGGAATACAGCATCGTCTTGATGGCACCGCCGCCTTGACCGTTCTGCAGCGCGATCATGATCGCGCTCCACGCGTCGCGGCCCATGCCGGGGGCGTCATAGTTGACGACGGCGGAGAAGGTGCCGTCCTTGAGAAGATCGCACGCGCTCTGCGCGCCACCGCCGGAGGTCACCATATAGACCTTGTCGGAAAGGCCCGCCTGCTTGATCGCGGCGCCGGTACCGATACCCTGACCGTCCCAGACGTCGATGACGCCGCACAGATCCGGATGCTGCTGCAGGACGGTTTCCGTAATCGCCCGCGCCTTGCTGGCATCCCAGTCCGCGGCCTGGCTGGACACGATTTCGATTTCCGGGTGCTCGCCCAGAACTTCCATGATGCCCTGGACCTGGAAGTAGCTGACGCCGCCGGTCAGCACGCCCTGCACGATGGAAACCTTATGCGAGGTATCGGTGCCCGCGCCGCAGCGGTCGACCATCATGCCCGCGATCTGACGGCCGAGCGCGATATAGTCCGGGCCGACGAAAGCGTCGGTCTGCACCGCGCCCTGCATGTTCATCTGGACGACCACGATGCCCTTCTTGTTCGCCTGCATCAGCAAACGCGCCAGGGACTGCGTATCCGGGTTCTGCGTCACGATCACATCCGGACCTTCGGCGATCAGGGAGGTCATGCCCTGCGCCATGGCGTCCGTGCTCCAGTTCGGATCCTGGATCGTGAATTTCATGCCGTAGCGTTCGGCTTCCGTCTTCACCACGCCGCCCCAGGCCTGGGCGAGATCGAAGCCCGCGGAAATCGGCAAATAGGCGACCCATTTGCCGTCCAGCGTTTCGAGTGCCGGTCCGCGGAACGGATCGTTCGGTTCCTGGGCGGACACGACTGTCGCCCCCAGGGTCGCACCAAGGGCGAGGCACGTCAGCGCGGCAGCCGCGACCCCTTTCAATTTTGTCTTAACGTCCATTTCTTCCTCCTGTTGATATTCTTTTGTTTGGTTTGGATGGGGATAAATTCCCGGGGGTAATCTCTCGTGCGGCGGCGCCGTCAGATGTCGCCCTGCTGCCCCGTCTGTTCGTCACGCGGGTTGATGAAGCTGTCCGCGACGATGGCGGCCAGCAGGATCAAGCTCTTGATGACGTTCTGGAGCGTGTATTGGATGTCCATGATGGTCATGCCGTTGACCAAGACGCCGATCAGCAGCGTCCCGACGATCACATTGCGCACATTCCCGCGTCCGCCAGACAGGCTGACCCCGCCCAGCACGACGATCAGGATGACGTCATAGATCATGTTCGAATTGACGATGCGGGTGTTCATCGACTGGACCGCCGTCGCGGTAATCAGGCCCGCCGCGAAGGCGACGATACCGCCGATGGCATATTGCAGAACCAGGATCGGGCGGACCGGAATGCCGGTGATGCGCGCGGCGGCCATATTGTCGCCGACGGCGTAAATCTGCTGGCCCGGCTTCGTATATTTCAGGAACAGGTAAACGACGGCGGCAAAGGCGATCGCCAGAATGACCGGGACCGGCACCCCGTATAGGCGACCCTGCCCGATATGCGACGCCCAACCGAATTCGGCGGGTAGATAGACGACGTCGGTACCGGTGATCAGATGCGCCCGCCCGAAGCCGTAAACGAACGTTCCCATGGCCAGGGTAGCGAAGAGCGGCGGAATTTCGGCATAGGCGATCAAAAGACCGGAAACGAGGCTCATCACCAGGGCGAAGCCCAAACCGATGGCAATCGCCCAGCCCAACGGTGTTCCCGTACCGACAAGCTGCAACGTCCAGGCCACAGAAATCGCCATATTGGCAACGAGCGACAGGTCGATCCCGCGCCCCAAAACGACGATCAGCATCCCCAGACCGAGAATGCCGAGCACCGCGACGCTGCGCAGCAGCGCGAAAATATTGTCCGCCGCCAGGAAATTATCCAGGAAAAGGGAGAACAGGATGAACATGGCCACCGTGATGGCGAAAACGATCTGTTCCTGACCGAATTTTTTGGAATTCCCAAACAACGCAACCTCCCCAACTCAACAATCCCGGATAGTCCAGGGACCTTATTTATTGAGCCGAAGTGTCGCGTGATTACCGGATTTCCGCACAATACGAATTTCCTTTAATTGCCATAGGAAATTGCAATGGCCGGATTTACAGGGGAATTATGAACCGAAAGAACAGGTTAACGAGGCACAGATACCCGGTCCCGGAACGGCGATGCGTTCCGGTTCGGAGGCCAAAAATGTAGGATTGAAACGTCGACGCAGCCGCGATTCTACCCGACGATTTGGATTCGGGTCGCAGGTAGATCACCGGCAGGCAGGCGCTTTCTGCTCTTCGTCACCGTCATCGGCGATGTCTTTCAGCAACCCCTCGCGAAACAATGAACTCGCGGATTGATACCAGGCGATCGCCTCTTCGATCAGGGCGTCGTCGCCCGCTATAGCCGCCGTGCCTTCCGTTCCCGCCGTTTCGGTTTCCGCGTCGAATCCATCGACCACGACCGGCGGTTTGTTGACGTCCAGGATGACAAGGCGCCCACCTTTCAGATATCCCAGCTTCTGATAAGTGCTGATAAAGGCGCGTTCCCGTCCCGGTTCCAGTCGGAACAGGTCGTATCCGAAAAACCGGCTCGTATAGTCCAGCCCGAGCCACCCCATCAGCGTCGGCGCGATGTCGACCTGGCTCATCAAGCGGCCTTCGACCCCGGGCCCGATCAAGCCGGGCGCGTACCAAATCATCGGGATGTGATAGCGAGACGGCGGCAAATCCGTCTTCCCGGCTGCCTTGGCCGTATGGTCGGCGGTTATGATGAAAAGGGTGTTTTTGAACCACGGCTTTTCCGAGGCCCGGCGAATGAAATTGCCGATTGCCCAATCGGTATAGGCCACGCCCCCTTCACGATGGTGCTGGGGGAAATTGACCCGCCCTTCCGGGAAAGTATACGGGCGGTGGTTGGACGTGGTCATAATATGCGCAAAGAACCGGTTCCCCGACTCGAATTCGCGGTCGAACTGGCGCATTGCCAGCGAATAAAGGTCTTCGTCCGCGACCCCCCAGATATTCTCGGAATGCGCCGCGATCCCTTCCGCGTCCAAATCGGTGCGGTCGACAACCTTGTATTCGTTGGCGCAGAAATAAGCATTCATGTTGTCGAAATAGCCGTAGCCGCCATAGACCCAGTAAGGCGTCCAACCCTGCTCCTTCAACTCTTCACCGACATTCTCAAGCCCGCCATTTTGCGGGCGGCGCACGATGCTTTGCCCCGGGGTCGGGGGCGTGCCGATGGACAAGGCCTCCAGCCCCCGCACGGTGCGCGTCCCCGTCGCATAAAGGTTGGTGAAGAGAAGTCCGTCGTTGGCGAGTTTATCCAGTTCCGGTGTCAGGTTTTGCGTGTTCCCGAACATGCCGAGATAGTCACCGGAAAGGCTTTCGACCGAAATGAGGACGACATTGACGTCACGGCGCCCCGCATCGGCGCGGGCGGTGACATTCCTGTCGATACCGCTCGACGAAATAAAGGATGTACCCGGCTGTGCGACGAGCGATCGAATCCGATCGTTCAACCGTTCCGCCGGGAGGATCGGGTAATATCGTTCGTAATCCAATTCGTTGTGACGATAGGCGTGGAACAGAGAATACAGACCGTTCAACGATAACTGACCGACATAGGCGTTCTCGGTCCGAAGCGCCGTATCCATGGTCAAGCCGCTCACCCCCGCAAACGCGGCGAGCCCCAGCACAGGAATGCGCAAGAACCGCAATTTCCATCCCGCAACGGGCGGCGCCATGTCCCGCGGCCAGGTCAGCGCCCAAACGCCCGCGCTGAAAAGAACGATCGCCCCGGACCAAAGGCCGACGGGATAGCTTTCCTGGATATTGCCGATCACTTCATGCGTATAGACAAGGTAATCGACCGCGATGAAATCGAAACGGCTGGAAAACTCTCCCCAGAAGGCAAACTCGCCGAAAGCAACGACCGAAAAGAATGAAAAATATGCAATGGCCCAAATACCGGCCCAGATCGTCTCGGCACACTTGAGGAATGGACGGTCGATCTTCTCTGGAACGATCGCGTCATAAACCGCCCAGGGGAGCAAAAGCCACGGTAGGACAGCCGCATCGAACAGCATTCCGACGGCAAGAAACCTGAGCCAACTTCCGACGGAATAGCTTTCCCCGCTAAACAGGGCCAACCCGATCCGGGTCAGGAGCGAGATACCCAGGAACGCCAAAGCGAGCCAAAGAAGGCGGCCCAGACCGCGCGAGCAATTTTTAAATGTACGGGGAACCATATTAGGAGCACCAATCGACTAGTCCAAAACCGCTACGGACCTGAATCGTGCCTTCCTAACCTTGCCGAAACCTGACGGCACAAAATTTCGCGGAATAAATCGTCGCTTTTTGAAAGGTGCGCCGCATAGGCCTAAACGCAAGAACGGCCTAGCGCTTTTGGCGCTAAGCCGTTGGCATTGTTTGGTTGCGGGGAGAGGATTTGAACCTCTGACCTTCAGGTTATGAGCCTGACGAGCTACCTGGCTGCTCCACCCCGCGTTATAGGTTTGTGAGGGCGCTGCGACGAGTGTGGTA
>NZ_JABBNT010000007.1 GCF_012926505.1 Pacificispira spongiicola | reverse complement strand
GCGAAACCTCTCCCGCAGATGAACGCGTCACTGACTATTCATCAAGACACACAATCGACAGCAATTAAATCACCGCCAACCGCGTATCCCTTCCTATATATCCACTTGTTCAATAACGGGCGCCGGTCAGAAAGAGACCGAAGTTCCCCACGCCGACCCGATTCGTGTCGGCGCAAGTCTTCAGTTTATTCTTCAGGCTGTTCCGCTTCAACCGCTATTTTGGTCTCTGCGTCGGCCGCCGGCTGCCGGGGTGACCCCGTTGTCTCGGCGACGGCGGGTATATATGCGGCGGCTTCGGACGGTGCAACAGAAAAAATGACAGTTTGACGAAATTTTTTAACAAGCCGCCTTTTCCGGGCCTTCCAGCGCGCCCGCTGCAATCACCAAATGCCGAGCGCCCGCAATTCCGCCGTCAATTCCGGCGGCAAATTATCCCCGTTTGCCGATTCCGGTAAATCCGGCGGTGCTTCCGTCCCCGGAAGATAGCGCCATCCTTGGAACGGCCGATGCGGCCAAGGGTCGGTTGGGATCAATTCCGGGGCCAGGATAATCCGGCAATAGGGTTTCTCGTTCGGGTCTTCGTGCGATTCCGCCTCGAACCCCGTGATCGGCTGACGGCAGGCCATCGCCCCCTTGATGATCCAATAGAGGCTGCCGCCCGTCTTAATGATTTCCGAATGGCGTCGCGGCCATGTCCGGGTTCTGTGCCACAACGGACCGCCGGACTGGAGACGCCGCGCCTGCCAATCGCGCAGGTCGTCCAGGCTCTCGGCCCCGACACACAGTTTCCGAATATTCAGCACCGCAGCTTTATCAGTCACACGTCACCTAAAGGATTTTCGTAAACAACCCTGACTCACGCGCCCCGTTTTGCGCGAACGGCCCGGCCGACACGGGACACCGGCTCTCGTCCGACGATATCGGATGCGAAATCCACGGCGGCCATCAGGCGGTCGAAATCGATACCGGTATCGATACCGCTCTGTTCCAGACTGTAGACGACATCCTCGGTCGCGACGTTGCCGGTCGCCCCTTTTGCATAGGGACAACCGCCGAGCCCGGCAACGGCGGTGTCGAAGACCGTGACGCCTTCCGCCAGCGCCGACCAGATATTGGCGAGCGCCTGACCGTAAGTGTCGTGGAAATGTCCAGCCAGCCGTTCGACCGGCACGGCATCCGACACAGCCCGGATCAGCCGCTTGGTTTCCAGCGGCGTGCCGGTACCGATCGTATCGCCCAAGGATATCTCGTAACAGCCCATGGCGTCCAATCGGGCGGCGACCTCCGCCACCTTTGCCGGATCGGTCGGCCCGTCATAAGGGCACCCCATGACGCAGGAGATATAGCCGCGCACCGCCAATCCGGCCTCCAGCGCCTGCTTGCACAGCGGCTCGAACCGATCCAACGACTCCGCGACGGAACAGTTGATGTTCTTCTGAGAGAAGCTTTCGGACGCGGCGCCGAACACCGCGACTTCCCTCACCCCGTGTTCCAGCGCGGCCTCCAGACCGCGCAGATTGGGGGTCAGCATGGGATAGGAGACGCCGACGCGCTTTTCGATCCGGTCGTAGACCTCTCCCGAATCCGCCATTTTCGGCACCCATTTCGGTGAGACGAAGCTGCCGACCTCGATTCCCGTCAGGCCGGTTTCGTTCAGGAACCGGATCAGCGTGATCTTGTCGTCGGTGGACACGTCAGCGGGTTCGTTCTGCAACCCGTCACGCGACCCCATTTCGACAAGGCGCACGAGACCGGGAATGTCTTCTTCGTCCGACACGATCATTCCTCCGCAAAGCTGATCAGCACCGCGCCGTCCGTCACCTGATCGCCCACAGCAAAAGGAAGCGCGTCGACGGTGCCGTCGGCCGGGGCCTTGATGGTATGCTCCATTTTCATGGCTTCAAGGATCATCAGCGACTGACCCGCCGTCACCGTGTCGCCCGCCGCCACGAAGATCGCCGTCACCTTGCCCGGCATAGGCGCCGTCAGGGCATGGTCGGACTGATCGCCCCCGGTCGCCGACGCCAAGGGATCCAGCCGGTCCAGAACGAAGGTATCCGCCCCGTAGAACAGCGTCAGGCGATCGCCGGTCTGGGTTTCGGATCGGCTATAGCCCAGGGTCCGGCGGTCGCCGTCGATCCGTGCTTCGAGGAAATCGTCCGTCACGGACAGGAGGGTGGCCTCGATCTCCGCCCCATCATCCACGCGGCAATGCCATGCCCCGTGATGATGGCGGGTTCGGATAGACCGTTCCCCATCGAAATCCTTGAATTTCAGATCGACCGGCCCGGCATCGTTCAGACGCCATCCGTCGGCCCTGGCCCAGGGCGAATAGGGGTCGCCGCCAGTCGCCGCGCGGGCGCGTGCCTTGCGGGCCTCCCCATCCAATTCGATCAGTGTTGCCATCGCCAGAACGATGTCGTCGGCCCGGGGGCGGCCCGGCAGCAGCATTTCTTCCCGCGCCGCGATGAAGCCGGTATCCAAAAGACCCTCGGAAAAGTCCTCCTGCGACAGGACGCGGATCAGGAAGTCGCGGTTTGTTGCGATCCCGGCGACCTCCGTTTCACGCAGCGCCGCCAACAACCGGGCAATGGCCACATCCCGGTTCGGACCATACGCGATCAGTTTCGCGATCATCGGGTCGTAATGCGGGGATATCTCATCCCCCTGCCGTACGCCGGTATCGATGCGGATACCCTCGCTGTCCTGTGGGAATCGCAAATGATTCAGCACCCCGATGGACGGCAGGAAGCCGCCGTCCGGATCTTCGGCATAGAGGCGCACCTCGATCGCATGGCCGTAATCATAAATTTCCTCCTGCATCAGCGGGAGCGGTTCGCCCGATGCGACGCGCAACTGCCATTCGACCAAATCCTGACCCGTAACCATTTCCGTCACCGGGTGTTCGACCTGAAGGCGCGTATTCATTTCCATGAAGAAGAAATCGCCCGGCGTGCCGTCCGACGCAGTTTCGGCGATGAATTCCACGGTTCCGGCCCCCTGATAGCCGACCGCTAGGGCCGCCGCGACCGCAGCTTCCCCCATGCGTTGGCGCAGATCTTCCGGCATGCCGGGGGCCGTTGCTTCCTCCACGACCTTCTGATGCCGCCGCTGAATGGAGCAATCGCGTTCGAACAGATGCACCGCGTTGCCATACGAATCCGCAAAAACCTGCATTTCAATATGGCGGGGCCGTGTCACGAAACGTTCGACCAGAACCTTGTCGTCACCGAAACTGGCCGAGGCTTCCCGCTTACAGGAAGCCAGCGCTTCCTCAAAATCCGCCGAAGTCTCGACGAGGCGCATGCCCTTACCGCCGCCGCCCGCCGAGGCCTTGATCAGCACGGGGTAGCCGATGCGGTCCGCTTCCGCCTGCAAATGCGCGGGGTCTTGATCCGCACCGTGATAGCCGGGGGTGAGAGGCACACCCGCCTTGTCCATAAGGGCCTTGGCTTCCGATTTCGAGCCCATAGCCCGAATGGCGGATGCGGGCGGCCCGATAAAAACGACGCCCGCCTTTTCGCAGGCCTCCGCGAAGTCGGCATTCTCCGACAGGAAGCCATAGCCGGGATGGATCGCTTCCGCCCCGGTCGCCTTCGCCGCCTCCAGGATAAGATCGGCGCGCAGATAACTATCGCGGGCCGGGGCGGGGCCGAGCCGCACGGCGCGATCCGCCATGGCGACATGCAGTGCGGCGGCGTCCGCGTCGGAATAGACGGCAACCGTCTCCACCCCCAACCGGCGGGCGGTGGCGATGACGCGACAGGCGATTTCGCCCCGGTTCGCGATCAAGATGCGCTTGAACATTCTACTTTCCTCCCGATAGCCGCGCTTATTCAGCGGCAGCGCGTTTTTCGTTCTCGGCCAGTATCGCCGTCACATCCGGCATTTCCGCCATCCAGACCTGCGCATTGGGAATTGCACCGATCAGATGCCGGTCGCGCCATTCCTCAAAAGACCAGGGATGGAAATCGATGGAACCGTGAAGGGCGCGGATCGCGTCAATATCAGGGACGAAGGCCTGGGCCGCCCGACCGTCCGACAGGGAAAACCGGCCCAGCTTGTATTCTTCCCATTCGAACCACGCGACGCGCAGGCTTTCGAGCGGACTGAGGTCCGAAATCAGAAGGCAGGACAGGCTGTCTTCCGTTTCGGCCGGAAAGATTCCGGGAAACCCGTCTCCCGCGATGATACGGGCCAATTCGTGACCGTCGAGCGACACGGGTTCGATCGCTGCGGTTTCCATTGGACGCCCGACAACGATCTCAAAAATCTCAGGCGCGCGCAGCGATCCATAGAAGAGGCTGGGCAGGTCGAGTGTGTGGGTATCGTGCAGCAGAAACCGCAAGCGGTCCCGGTCTAGATCGAGGCTCAGACGGATTTGTTCCAAAACGCCCTCCGTTTTTCCAGGAATGCCCCCAACCCTTCCTGCGCTTCCGGTGTGGCGCGCAGTCGGGCGATGCGTTGGGCGGTATCTTCGACAATGTCGTCGGTGAGCGGGCGGTCGACGGCAAAGACCAGATCCTTCGCGGCGGCAGCGGCTTTCGGCCCGACGCCCAGGATCGTGTTGATCAAACCCTCGACGGTGTCGTCCAGGACTGCTTCCTCCACCACGTCATGCAGCAGGCCCAGCTTGTGCGCCGTTGCGGCGTCGAAGCGTTCGCCCGTGGTGAAATAGCGCCGGGCCGCGCGTTGTCCGATGGCCGCGACGACATAGGGGCTGATCGCCGAAGGGATCAGGCCAAGCTTCACTTCCGACAGGGAGAAGCTGGCGCGCGGCGTGCCGATGGCGATATCGCAGCAGGCGACCAGCCCGACGCCGCCGCCGAAGGCCGCCCCCTGTACCCGCCCGATGACCGGCTTGGGCAGGAAATTGATCGTCTTCAACATCCCGGCGAGGCCCCGGGCGTCCTCTATATTCTCATCCAGCCCATAGGTCGCGACGCGCTTCATCCAGTTCAGGTCGGCCCCGGCGGAAAAGCTCTTGCCCTCCGCTTCCAGCACCACGACGCGGATCGCATCGTCGCCCCCCGCATTGCCAAACGCCTGGGTCAGATCCGCGATCAACCCGTCATCGAAGGCATTGTGCAGATCGGGATTGGTGAGGCGCACGCGGGCGACCGCGCCGTCCTTCACGAGTTCCAGCTTTGCCATCCTATCCCTCCTCACATCCGGAAGACGCCGAACTTCGTCGGCTCGATCGGGGCGTTCTGACTGGCGGACAGGGCGAGGCCGAGAACCATGCGCGTATCCTTCGGATCGATGATCCCGTCATCCCACAGCCGCGCGGAAGCGTAATAGGGATTGCCCTGATCCTCGTATTGCTGTCGAACCGGGGCCATGAAGGCCTCCCGTTCTTCCGCCGTCCAGGACTGCCCGGCCTTTTCCATATTGTCTTCCTTCACGGTGGCAAGGACGTTTGCCGCCTGCTCCCCGCCCATGACGGAAATGCGGGCGTTCGGCCACATCCACAGGAAGCGCGGCGAATAGGCCCGCCCGCACATGCCGTAGTTTCCGGCCCCATAACTGCCGCCGATGATCACGGTGAATTTCGGGACGGATGTCGTGGCCACCGCCGTGACCAGTTTCGCCCCGTCCTTGGCGATCCCACCCTGTTCGTATTTCGACCCGACCATGAAGCCGGTGATGTTCTGCAGGAAGATCAGCGGAATGCCGCGTTGGGAACACAGTTCCACGAAATGCGCGCCCTTCTGCGCCGATTCCGAAAAAAGAATGCCGTTATTGGCGACGATACCGACCGGATAGCCCCACAGATGGGCGAAACCGCAGACCAGCGTCGTGCCGTAGAGCTTCTTGAACTCGTCGAATTCGGACCCATCGACGATCCGCCCGATGACCTCACGCACATCATAGGGCTTGCGCAGGTCCGCGGACACGACGCCGTAGAGGTCGTCGGGGTTCAGCATCGGCTCCACCGGCTCGCGGACCTTCAGGCTGGTCGGCTTGATCCTGTTCAAGTTGGCGACAATACCGCGCGCGATGGACAGGGCATGGGTGTCGTTTTCCGCCATGTGATCCGTCACGCCGGAAATGCGGGAATGGACATCCGCCCCGCCCAGATCTTCCGCCGACACGACTTCACCCGTCGCGGCCTTCACCAACGGCGGGCCGCCCAGGAAGATCGTGCCTTGATTGCGCACGATGACGCTTTCGTCGGACATGGCCGGGACATAGGCACCACCCGCCGTGCAGGAGCCCATGACGACGGCGATCTGCGCGATCCCGTCTGCGGACATATTGGCCTGATGATAAAAGATGCGCCCGAAATGGTCGCGGTCCGGAAACACTTCATCCTGGTTGGGCAGGTTCGCCCCACCGGAATCGACCAAATAGATGCAGGGCAGCCGGTTTTGCCAGGCGATTTCTTGGGCCCGCACATGCTTTTTTACCGTCATCGGGTAATAGGTGCCGCCCTTCACCGTCGCGTCGTTCGCGACGATCATGCATTCCTGGCCCGATACGCGCCCGATCCCGCAGATCACCCCGGCGGAGGCGATCGTATCGCCATACATGTCATAGGCGGCAAGCTGCGACAGCTCCAGAAACGGCGAGCCCGGATCCAGCAAGGTCCGCACGCGTTCGCGCGGCAACAGCTTTCCGCGCGACAGGTGGCGTTCCCGCGCCTTGTCGCCGCCGCCCAGCTTCACCTGTTCCAGGCGGGATTTCAGTTCGGCAACCAGGGCTGCCATTGCCGCGCGGTTGTCGGCGGCTTCCGGACTGCGCGGGTCGTGGGTCGTTGTCAGCGTATTCATCGGCGCTTCCTCACAGTTTCCAGGCTTCGCGCCAGCTTTGCAGCATCAGCACGTTCCATAGTTCGAAATGCCAGTTCCTCTGGCCTTTTAAATGTTCTTCCCAGACGGCGCGGATCGGTTCGGGATCCAGGAACCCGCCGTCTTCCAAACGGTCCGATGCGATCAGCGATTGCGCCCAATCGCGCAACGGGCCGCGCAGCCAATCGGCAAGCGGCGGTTCGAAACCTTGTTTAGGCCGGTCCATCAGACTGCGCGGCACATGGCGGTCGAGCACGGCACGCAGCACCTGCTTCCCCTTCCCGTCGCGGATCTTGAAACGGCTGGGCAGGCCCCAGGCGAAACGCACGATATCGTGGTTCAGCAAGGGCGCGCGGGTTTCCAGCGACGCCGCCATGCTGGCGCGGTCTACTTTCACCAGCAGGTCGTCGGGCAGATAGGTCACGGCATCGCAGAACATCAAGCGCAGCAGATCGTCGTCGCTGTGCGGGCGGCGCGTGCCTTCGACGAAATAGCCGACCGCCGGGTCGCCTGCCGGGCGTTCGAATACCCGCCAGCGGGACATATAGCCTTCATACAGAAGCTCAATCGACGGCTTCGATCGATCCGACAGCTTGCGGTACAACTTGTCCCCGAACCGCCCCGGTTTGCCGACGCCGGAGGAAATGACATTCAACGGCCCGAAGGGAATAAGGTTCAACAAGCTGCGGGAAAACGGGCGGCCTCGCTCCCATTGCTCAACGGCCTTGCGGTAACGCGGATAGCCGCCGAACAACTCGTCCCCGCCGTCGCCGGTCAGCGCCGTCGTCACCTGCTGTCGCGCCAGATGGGACAACAGCAGCGTCGGCAACTGGCTGACATCGGCAAAGGGTTCGTCATAGACGAAGGGCATCCGTTCCACCATCGCCAGACTGTCGGCGGGGGATACCGTGACTTCCGTATGATCGGTGCCCAGATGTTGGGCGATGGCGCGGGCCTGCGGCGCCTCGTCGAAACGCGGGTCGGTAAAGCCGATGGTGAAACTGCGCACCGGCTTGGCGGCGACACTCTGCATCAGGGACACGACGGTCGCGCTGTCGATCCCGCCGGACAAAAACGCGCCAAGCGGCACGTCAGCGACCATGCGGCGCGATACGGACCGCATCAGCAGACGTTCCAACTCCCGTGCCGCCGCCGCTTCGTCGCCTTCGAAGGTGGGGGCGTTCTCCGCCTCCGACACCGGGTCCCAATATTGACCGCGCACCGTCTCGCCACTCTCCAGGGAGAGGGTGAGCGTTCCGCCGGGCGGCAGCTTTTCGATGCCGCGATAAATCGATACCGGCGCGGGAATGTAGGAATAGCGCATCATCGCATCAACGGCGCGCGGATCGATTTCCGGGGTGAAATCCGGATGCGACGCGATGGCTTTCAATTCGGACCCGAAGACGAAGCTTTTCCCCGCCCAGCCGAAATAGAGCGGCTTTTCCCCCATTCGATCGCGGGCGAGAGTCAGCGTGCGTGCCTTCGCGTCGTAGAGGGCAAAGGCGAACATGCCGTCGAAACGGTCCAGCGCCCCTTCGATACCCCAGGCATCGAAGGCCGCCAGCATGACTTCGGTATCCGAATGGCCGCGCCAGGTGCGGCCTGACTCCAGTTGCCGACGCAATTCCAGGAAATTATAGATTTCACCATTGAAGACGATGGCAAAACGGTCGTCCTGGGACCGCATCGGTTGTGCGCCGTCGGCACTCAAATCCTGGATCGCGAGGCGCCGGAAGCTCAAGGCGACACCGACCTGTTCCGCCGTCCAGACACCGGAATCGTCGGGGCCGCGATGCAGCATCGTCTCCGCCATCGCCTCCGCGATACCGGCCAGCGCCGCCGCTCCCCGTCCGCGCGTCGTATCGACTGTTCCCGCGATCCCGCACATATCCGGTCAGCGTCCCCGTTTCGCCCGGCGTTTCGCCCGGCGTTTCTCCACAGACCGGGACCATGCCTTACGCCCCTGTTTCAACCACCGCCCGAAAGACGGGTTGGCCTGACGCTGTACCTGTTCGAAAACTTCGGGATGGACCAGCGGCACGGGCGGTGAAATGGACTTGCCCGCTTCCGCCTTCAGGGCCGGATTGTCGGCCAGCGCCTTTTCGGACGCGAAGACCATCAGGTTCTGCTTGTACCACCAGCAAACGGTGGGATCGTTCCAGACCGTCAGCCGCAGCGTATCGACCGGCGTGTAGCCCTGTGCCGCGAACAGGTCCGCCCAATAGGCGGGCCATTGTTCATTGACGTGATGATGCCCGCCCTGTCCCGGAATGGCGGCGGAAAACAGAACGACCGGCGCCAGCGCACACAAATCCGCGACAAAGCTGCCCGCCCGGCTGTCCGGCAGGTGTTCCGCGACCTCCAGGCTGATGGCGAGATCGAAGCTCTCCCCCGGTTCGACGGCGATTTTCTCGTCGATGCGGCAACGTCGGAACCGGTCCTTTGGGATTTTAAGTTGGGTTTCGTCCACCCAGGGGCCGTCGAGTCCCAGAACGGTTTCCGCCCCCAGTTCCGAAATCACGGATAGCCAGGATCCGTCGCCGCATCCGGCGTCGACGGCGCTGCCGATCGGAAACCATGTCTTCAGGATCGGCACGATCCGGCGCGCCGACGGCAAGGCCGTATTTTCAAGATCGGCATAGAATCCGTGGTCATATCCCGGATTGTAGGTCTGCTCACTCATCCCAAAACTTTCTCTTCGGTTCCGCGTACGGCGCGCCGGTCGGCGGTTTCGAAGACCCGCCCGCACCGTTCGATAAAGGCTGCATGCCCCCCCAGGATGGGCAGCCATGCCCGGGCCTGACGCCAGAATACAGGACTGGTCGGCCAAAAGGCCTTGTTCGCCCGGCGATGATATTTCCAGGCGCGATACGCCATGCGCCGCGCAATATACTGGCGCAAGGACCAGGGCGTATCGGGATAGTCTTCCAGGAAGTACTGAACGGCGCGGGTCACGCGTTGCAACTGACGGCCTTGATTGTTCGACAGGCGCGACCCGACTTCCTGCGGCAGGAAGGCGACGGTCGCATCCAGCGCCAGGAAATCCCATTGCCGGGCAAGGCGCATGGTCAGGGCATATTCCTGACTGAAGACGACCCGTTCGTCGCACCCGCCGACGGCGCGCAGGCAGTCGGTGCGGGCCAGGAACTGTGTCGGATTGAACAGCGACCGAGAAATCGCCTGCCGCAGGGGCCGCGCCAGGCGCCGCACCGACGGCGTTCCGATCTCGCCCTCCAGGTCGAGGGTCGCCGCGTCGGAAAAGGTTTGAACGCCGCCGAAGGCAAGGCAGGCCTTTTCATCGCCGGCCAGCGCATCCAGCAAAACCCGCGTCGCATCCGCATGCAACAGATCGTCCGCATCGACGAATTTGATATAGGGCATGGTCGCCAGCGCGATGCCCCGATTGGTCGCGGCGGCAGACCCGGCATTGGTCTGGGATTCGATCACCAGATTGTCCCAGCCGGCCGTCTTGTCGCGCAGGATGTCCAATGACCCGTCCGTCGATCCGTCATCGACGAACACATATTGCCGGTCGAAGTTCCCCCGTTGCGCCGCGATTCTGTCGAGAACGGCGGGCAGCCAATCGGCCTTGTTATAGACCGGCACGACAAAGGAAACGCCGGTTTCCATCGCCGCCATCACCATCCGCCCCGCGTCAGCCAGGCGTCCAGCATGTCCATCCGGTCGGCGCCCCAGAACCGCTCCTCATCGACGATGAAGAAGGGCGACCCGAAAACACCGCGATCCAGTGCCGCGTCCGTTTCGGTTCGCAAGCGGGCCTTGATATCATCGGATTTCATGCCCGATTCCACGGCGATGGGATCAAGGCCGACATCTTCCGCGACCGCGACGACATCCCCCGCATGACCGATATCCACACCGTCCGCAAAGAGACGTCGGTACAAGGCATGGATCAGGTCGACCGCCCGGTCGGGCGCGTTTTCCTGTGTCCATAACGTCGCGCGCGCCGCATGGACCGTCAGGATCGGAAAGCCTGGCGGCCAGACGAAAGGCAAGCCCAGATATCCGGCGGTCCGTTCGATATCGCGCTTCGAATACGGACCTTTCAGCGGATAGGACACAAGCGACTGCGTCCCTTCCCGTTTGAAGGCGGCCCCCAGCAAGAACGGCTTCCAAGACACCGCGCGATCATGCTTGTCCGCCAGCGCCGCGATCCGTTCAGACGCGAAATAGCCGTAAGGGGAGGAAAATTCGAAGTAGAAATCGATCGGATCGGTCATGGCGTGTCCTTACGAGGCCCAGCCGCCGGCGACGGGCACGACGGTACCGGTGATGAACCCGGCCTTATCCGACAACAGGAAGGCGATCAGGTCCGACACCTCCCGCCCCTTGCCGAAGCGGCCCATCGGGATTTGCGACAGGATCTTGTTCCGTGCGGCGTCGTCGGACAGCAGGGCTTCCGAAAAATAGGACGGGTTTTCAACGAAATTCGGCGCAACTGCGTTCACGGAAATCGCCTGACCCGCCAATTCCCGCGCCAGGGACAGGACCATTGCGTTCTGCGCCCCACGTCCGGTGACATACATGCCGTAATTCGACAGGCCGCGGAACGGCACGGCGGAGGATGCGACGACGACCCGCCCGCCGCCTTGCTTTTTCATCTGACGCACGGCGGCCCCGATCAGGCGGAAGGGCTGCACCACCATGGCTTCCAACCCGTCGCGCATATCCTGCGGGTCGGCGTCTTCGACTTTCGCCCGGATGGCCGGGAAGCCGTCATTGGCGACAAGGCCGTCCAAACGCCCTTGCGCCGAAACGATGCTGCCGATCAGGCGGTCCGGGTCTTCGTCATGCAGTCCGATCGCCCCGCGATAGGCTTGTTCGAATGTGTGGCGCGCCGCCATATCGGCGAAGCTGGGATCCTGGGCCAGAACCGTCGCACCTTCCTCCAGGCAGGATTCGACGGCAGCGGCGCCGACGAATTCCGTGACATGGGTGACCAATACGATCTTGTCCGTCAGGTTTCCCATGGGACCGCCCCCTCTCGTTCCGCCTCCCTTAGGCGGCCAACATGCGTGAAATGACCATGCGCTGAATGTCGCTGGTCCCTTCATAGATTTTCGTGACGCGGACGTCGCGGGCCATGCGCTCCACCGGGTAATCGCGCATATAGCCGTTGCCGCCCAAGGTCTGCAGCGCGTCGGACACAACCTGTTCGGCGGTTTCCGTCGCGAACAGTTTCGCCATCGACGCCTCCGTCAGGCAGGGCTGTCCCGCATCCTTCAGGGCCGCTGCATGCAGGATCAATTGACGCGCGGCCTCCAGCTTCGTCGCGCAATCCGCAAGGCGGAAGCCGACGGCCTGATGCTGGATGATCGGTTGGCCCATGGAAACGCGGTCCTTGGCATAAGCAACGGCATAGTTCAGCGCCGCCTGTGCGATACCAAGCGCCTGCGCGCCGATCCCGATACGCCCGCCTTCCAGATTCGACAGGGCGATTTTATAACCTTCGCCCAGCTGCCCCAACATCAGTTCGGGTTCCAGTTCCAGCCCTTCCAAGCGGATCGCGCAGGTGTCGGACGCATTGAGCCCCATCTTCTTTTCGATCCGTTCGACGATGTAACCGGGACGGTCCGTCGGCACCAGGAAGGCCGTGATCCCGCGTTTTCCCGCATCCGGATCGGTCACCGCGAAAACGATGGCCAGCCCCGCCGTCGACCCATTGGTGATGAACTGCTTCGCCCCGTCCAGAACCCATTTATTGCCGGCCTGCACCGCCTTGGTTTTCAGGGCGGAAGCATCGGATCCTGCCTGCGGTTCGGTCAGACAGAAACAGCCGATCGTCTCCCCCCTGGCGAGGGGACGCAGATATTCCTGCTTCTGCTCTTCCGTGCCGAAACGATGGATCGGCATGCAGCCGACGGAGTTATGGACGCTCATGATCGCGCCGACCGCCCCGTCCCCGGCGGAGATTTCCTCCAACGCCATGGCATAGGAGACTGTATCCGTTCCCGCCCCGTCATAATCCGGCGGGACGAGCATGCCGAGAAGCCCCAGCGCGCCCATCTCCGCAATCGCCTCCTTGGGGAAGCGAGCCTCTCGGTCCCACTCCTCCGCATTCGGGGTCAGGCGTTCGGCCGCGAACTGACGCGCCATATCGCGGATCATCGTCTGTTCTTCGGTAAGGATCATGGTCGTTTCTCCCAGATGCCCGGCTCTATTTGTCCGGATTATTTTGCGCTGAGGTCCGGTATGCTATCCACGATGCTGAACTGTCCGGTGCGCGGATCGTGGGCCAACAGGTTCCCCGAATTGATATCGAACCACCAGCCGTGCACGCGCAGCGTCCCGTTATCGATCCCCTTCTGAACCCAGGGGAAGGTCTTCAAATTGCGGATCGACGTCTTGATCGTCGCCATTTCCACCGCCGCCGCGGCCTCCGGATCGTCCGCCCCATGCATGGAACACGCTTCCGCCGCCAGCGCCATCCAGGGCCCGATGAATTCCCGATCTTCCAGTTGGTTCCCGGCATGGATCGACCGCATGGCGGCGACCCCGCCGCATTTGTAATGACCCAGGACGATGATTTCCTGAACGCCCAGGTCTTTAACCGCGAATTCGATTGCCGACGAGGTGCCGTGATGCGACGAATCCGGGCTGTAAGGCGGCACCAACGCCGCCACGTTACGAACGACGAAGATTTCCCCCGGATCGGCGTTGAACAGGATCGCCGGATCGACGCGGCTGTCCGAACAGGCGATAACCATGATCTTCGGCTTTTGCCCTTCTTCCGCCAGACGCCGGGTCATATCCCCGCGTTTTTCGTGATAGAGGGCACGATAGCTGCGATAGCCTGCGAGAAGACGGTTGATCGGATTCACCAGGGAAGCTCCTTTCCATCGTAATTGAAAAACTGTCCGGTTTGACCGGCGGCAAGACCGTCGACCACGGATTTCATACCGGCCGCGGATTGCGTCGTGTCGATATCCGCGCCCGCGCCGCCCATATCGGTGCGCACCCAACCGGGATGCAGGACGACCGTGCGGATACCGCGCGGTGCCAATTCCTGCGCCAGACTGGACACCGCCATGTTCAGCGCCGCTTTCGACGACCGGTATTCATAGGCCCCGCCGGAATTCAGCGCGACCGACCCCATCTTGCTGGTCGTGAAGGCCAGTTTGCGCAATCCCGACGCCGCGACGTTTTCCAGCAAGGCCCGGCATAGCATGATCGGCGCGATCGTGTTGATGCGGAAACTTTCCAGCCAGTCTTCCGCACGCAAGTCTTTGAGCGCCTGCCCCTTGTCGATATAGATGCCCGCATTGTTCCACAGAACATCGATGGATCGACCGGACAGAGCTTTCGCCGCCGCCGCGATGGAACCCGCATCGCCGACATCCAGCGCGAGTGGTTCGCCGACCGGATCGCAGCCCGCCGGGTTCCGGCAAGCCGAAATCACCTCCCAGCCGCCGGCGCTGTATAACTCCGCCAGACGGCGACCGATACCACGGCTGGCCCCGGTAATCAGAATGGTCGGCATATCCAACTCCTCTGCCCGTTACTGAAGACGTTTCACCGCCATCGCCGTAGCCTCTCCACCGCCGATGCACAAGGACGCAACGCCGGTTTCAAGATCGTATTTCTTCAACGCGTTCAGAAGCGTCACCAAGATGCGCGCACCCGATGCGCCGATCGGATGGCCCAGGGCACAGGCCCCGCCATGCACATTCACCTTATCATGCGGCAGGTCCAATTCCCGCATCGCCGCCATGGCGACGACGGCAAAGGCCTCGTTGACTTCATACAGGTCGACCGCGTCCTTCGACCACCCGGCCTTGTCCAGGCATTTGCGGATCGCATCGACCGGCGCGGTCGTGAACCAGGCGGGGGCCTGGGCATGGGTCGCGTGGGACACGATTTCCGCAATCGGCGTCAGGCCGCGCTTTTCCGCTTCGGACCGACGCATCAGCACCAGGGCCGCCGCCCCATCGGAGATGGACGACGAATTCGCGGGCGTCACCGTCCCGTCCTTCGCGAAGGCCGGTTTCAGGGTCGGAATTTTGTCCGGGTTCGCCGTGCGCGGCTGTTCGTCCAGCGCCACAGTAACTTCCCCCTTCCGGGTCTGGACCGTGAGCGGCACGATCTCGCTTTCGAAAGTGCCGTCATCCTGCGCCTTCTTCGCGCGGTTCAGGCTTTCTATAGCGAAAGCATCCTGGGCCTCGCGCGTAAACTGGAAATGCGTCGCCGTTTCTTCGGCGAAGGTGCCCATCAGGCGGCCCTTGTCATAGGCGTCTTCCAGCCCGTCCAGGAACATGTGATCCAGCACCTGACCATGACCCAGGCGCATGCCACCGCGCGCCTTGGGCAGCAGATAGGGGGCATTGGTCATGCTTTCCATGCCGCCCGCGACCATGATCGCGTTCGTCCCGGCGGTCAGCAGATCCGTTGCCAGCATCGTCGCCTTCATGCCGGACCCGCACATTTTGTTGATGGTCGTGCAGCCCGTGGCATCCGGGATGCCCGCGCCCTTGCTGGCCTGACGGGCCGGGGCCTGCCCCTGACCGGCGGGGAGGACGTTGCCGAAGATCAACTCGTCGACATCCGCCGGTGCGACGCCCGCGCGGGACAGCGCTTCCTTGATCGCTGCCGCGCCCAGTTGGGATGCGTTCATTTCCTTCAGGTCGCCTTGGAACCCGCCCATGGGGGTCCGCGCGGCACCGACGATGACGATGGGGTCTTGCGTGGTCATTCCCGTTTCCTTTCCTCTTGCCGCGCCTTACGCCGTTTCGGCGAAGAGTTCGCGGCCGATCAGCATGCGGCGGATTTCGGACGTGCCCGCGCCGATTTCATAGAGTTTCGCGTCGCGCAGCAGGCGGCCCGTCGGGCTTTCGTTGATATAGCCCATACCGCCCAGAATCTGGATCGCCTCCAGCGCCATCCAAGTGGCCTTTTCCCCGGCATACAGAATCGCGCCCGCCGCGTCCTTGCGCGTCGTCTGTCCCCGGTCGCAGGCTTTCGCGACCGCGTAGACATAGGCTTTGCAGGCATTCATCGTCGTATACATGTCGGCAATCTTGCCCTGCATCAGTTGGAATTCGCCGATCGCCTGCCCGAACTGTTTGCGTTCGTGGATATAGGGGATCACGACATCCATGCAGGCGTCCATGATACCGATCGGACCGGCGGCCAGCACCGCGCGTTCGTAATCCAGACCGCTCATCAGGACGCGGACGCCCTTGCCGACCTCCCCCAGGACGTTTTCTTCCGGGACCTCGCAATCCTCGAAGACCAGCTCCCCAGTATGGGATCCGCGCATGCCCAGCTTGTCCAGCTTCTGCGCGACGGAGAAGCCTTTGAAACTCTTTTCCACCAGAAAGGCGGTGATGCCTTTCGACCCGGCATCCATATCGGTCTTGGCATAGATCACCATGACATCGGCATCCGGGCCGTTGGTGATCCACATCTTGTTGCCGTTCAGGACGTAGCGGTCACCCTTCTTGTCCGCGCGCAGGCGCATGGACACGACATCCGACCCGGCGCCCGGTTCCGACATGGCCAGCGCCCCGACATGATCGCCGGAAATCAGTTTCGGCAGATAACGCTGCTTCTGATCCGCGTTTCCATTTCGGCGGATCTGGTTCACGCACAGATTCGAATGCGCACCGTAACTGAGACCGACGGAGGCGGAGGCACGGCTGATTTCCTGCATCGCGATGCAGTGTTCCAGATAGCCCATATTGGCGCCGCCATATTCCTCCTCCACGGTAATGCCGAGGAGCCCCATGTCGCCCATCTTCTTCCACAGGTCCATCGGGAACTGATCGGTGCGGTCGATTTCCGCCGCACGCGGCGCGATCTCGTCGGCGGAGAATCCGGCGACGCTTTCCTTCATCAGTTCGGCGGTCTCGCCGAGATCGAAATCCAGCACGGGATAGGAATTGGGGATCATGATGGTCGTTTCCTCTTTGTTATCCGCTCAGGCGGCCTTGTCGTCCGACATGTTTTCCATGGTCATCAATGTGCACAGCGCGGTGGCGCAGAGCGCTCGCTTGCCGTCCGTCTCCGCGTAAATGCGGGCCTCGCAAATAATCAGGCGGCGGCCGGGCTTGATCACCGTGCCGATGGCGATCAACGCATCCCCGCGCCCAGGCGAAACGATGTTCATCTTATACTCCACCGTCAGAATGGAGTCCTTGGCGTCGAGCATGGTGAACGCGGCATAACCGCCGACATTATCCGCCAGCGTGCCGATCACGCCGCCATGAAAGAAACCGTGCTGCTGTCCCAGTTCTTCACGATAGGGCAGGCGCATCTCGGCATGGCCCGGCTCCACCACCGTCAATTCCGCGCCCAGGGTTTCCATGAACCGCTGCCGACCGAAGCTTTCCCGCGTGCGGGATTCGAAATCCGGGTTCCGGGGTTGAAAACCGCTCATGCCGGGGCTCCTTCTTCCAGGGGGCGGACGCGTGCCTTGACACGGGCCGCAATCTCGTCGGGCCAAACACGCGCCTTTCGCGCTGTCCGGTCCAGGCAGGCGACGGTATAGGTGCAGGTCGCGGACAGGGTTTCCACCTCCGCGCCGTCCCGATCTTCCACCAGATACATGCGGTGATGAAAACCGGCGGTCTTGCCGCCCAGCGTGATCACGCGCGACCGGGTGCGGATCGTCTGTCCCGGAAACAGTTCCTTGTGGTAGGTCAGGCGCGATTCCAGCGCCGCGATCCCGATCCTATCGCGTTCCATGACCTCGACGCTCAACCCCAGCCCGGACCACATCGCCCAGGTCGCCTCGTCAAAGCGGCGGGTATAGGCCGCGACATTGAAATGCCCCATATGATCGCACTCGTCGGCGTAGATCGTGCCCTGCGCCGTCACCGGATCGATGTTTTCCGTCATGCCTGTTCCCTCCCCTTCGCCAATTCGGACAGCCGGTTGCGGCAATTCCGTTCGACCTCCGCCAGTTCCGACAGGGTCAGGTCGATGTCGCGGCGTTTCTGTTCCAGGTCGACACGCCGTTTTTCGATCATGTCCAGGAAGAAGTCGAGCTGCCCGCGTTCCCCGGGCGCCGAGTCGTAGAGATCGATGATTTCGCGAATCTCGGCGAGCGAGAAGCCCAGCCGCTTGCCGCGCAGAATGAGTTTCAAGCGCACCCGGTCGCGCGGGTGATACAGGCGCTGGCTGCCCTGCCGTTCGGGGGAGATCATGCCCTCCGCCTCATAAAAGCGGATGGTCCGCGCAGTGACGCCGAAGTCCCGCGCCAGTTCGGCAATCGTACTGACCGCCTTATCCGTCATCCCGTCCCTCCCTGTTATGGGTGGAAATAGTATTTACGTTTACGTAAACGTCAACTGCGAAATCTTGATAATTCCGTGACGATTGCCTGGTATCGATCCTGGGCTGTCGTTTGCGGTCTAGGGCGACTTGGGTTCCGCGAGGCTGTGGGCAGGATTGCGCAGCGAGCGTGGGCCGCGCGTCCAGCGTATTTCCCGCGACAGGATGAACAGCCCGCTGCCGACGATCAGGGATGCGCCGATATAGGTCCAGATGCCGGGCACTTCGGAAAAGAATATCCAGCCGGCCAGGGTGCCCCACAGAACGCCGGAATATTCGAACGGGGCGACCACGGACGCGTCGCTGCGGGCATAGGCCGTGGCCAACATGATGAACCCCGCCGCCGCGATGAACCCGATCGCCAGGATCAGCCGCACATCCGTCCAGGCCGGGACGACCCAGGCGCGCAGCAGGAATTGCAGACTGGGGTGGCTGGACACCCCCTCAAATCCGCCATGTCCCAGCAACAGGCCCATCAGACCGGCGAAGGCGATGAAGCCGACCATCTGGTAGAAGGCGATACCCGGGCCGACCATGCCGTCGCGCAGCAGCCGGGTCAGTAAGGTCTGAACCGCATAGGTCGCGGTGCCCGCGATCGCGAATAGGACCGCCGGGTCCAATAAATGACCGGAAGGCCCGACCACGACGATGACGCCGGCAAATCCGATCAGCACCGCCGTCCAACGCCGCCAGCCGACCCGTTCGCCCAGCATGGGCACGGACAGGGCGCAGATGAACAGCGGCGACGAAAACCCGATCGTCACCGCATCGGCCAGGGGCAGCCGCGCGATGGCGAGATAATAGAAAGTAAAGCAGGAGAAGCCGAAAAAGCCGCGCAACACGATGATGCCCGGCCGCACGATCCGGAATCCGGCCTTGCCGTATCGCCAATAGACGAAAGCCGCCATCAGCCACAAGGCGATCCCACCCCGCAGAAAGACAAGCTCATGCACCGGCAGGGTGCCGCTCAAGGACCGCACGATGACATCCTGAATCGAAAAGATCAGCAGCCCAAAGCACAGCAAAAAGACACTGAGAACCGGAGAATTCTCCACACTCCCAGCGGACGGCGCAACCGTGACGGCCATTCGCGTGACACTCTGTTTTCAAGGAAACGAACCGGACGCTACGCCGTTTTCATGCCGCCGAATAGATCGAAAAATTTCAGCCTGACATTAATTTTTTGACCGGGCGTGCACCGACCGCCACGCCTAGCCGTACTGGGCAAAAAGCGCCAGGGCGTCGGACGGCATCGAATTCGTGTCGATCGATGCCCCGAAGGGGCCGAAGCCGGTGTTTTCCCGGTCGTCGTCTTCCGGGAACATCTGCGCATACATGGCCTGTTCCGCCTGATAGAGACGAAGCTGGGCGAGGACGTTATAGGCACCCTGCAGCTCCTTCGCGTCGGCCCCGTCTTCGACCATCTGTTCGATCTGGGCTTCCTGATCGGCAATCCATTCCGATGTGCTGTCCTGCTGCACGCCCAGGAACCCGGCAAAACCGGACACGGTCGACCCGGACAGCAGCCCCAGCCCGCCCATCCCGGATGTCGCGTTCTTTGCCCTATAGTCGTTGGCCAGCGCGTCGTAGAACCGGTCGCGCCCCAGGTCCCGCACGGCCTGCGCGGCGTCGGGTTCCACGGTCGCGGATTTTTTCGCGGCGGCATAGGCCGTGGCCACACGGAAGATTTCGGAATTGTTGTTCGACAGCATCGGGACGCTCCGGTTTCGTTACGTCACCGGAATGAGCAAACCGCGTGCCAGAACATGCTTTACATCAAGACAACGCTGGCGAGTCCCAGGAAAACGAAGAAACCGACGACATCGGTAATCGTGGTCAGGAAAACCGTTGAGGCGATGGCCGGATCCTGCCCGATCTTCTCGATGGCCAGGGGGATGAGAACGCCGCTCAACCCCGCAATCATCAGGTTCAGGATCATGGCCGTCGCAATCACGCCGCCCAGGACAGGGTCGCTGAACCACAGCCAGGCGACGATGCCCATGATGATGGCGAACAGGATGCCGTTGGCGCTGCCGACCAGGACTTCCTTCGTCAGGATGCGCAGCGCGTTGCGTGTCGTCAGTTCGTTGGTGGCGAGCGCGCGCACGGCGACCGTCAGTGTCTGCGTTCCGGCATTGCCGCCCATACTGGCCACGATCGGCATCAGGACAGCCAGGGCCACGACCTTCGACAGGGCGGTTTCGAACAGAGCGATGACCAGGGACGCAACGATGGCCGTGCCCAGATTCACCAGCAGCCAGGAAAAGCGCAGCCGCGTCGTCTTCAGGAAGTCGGAATAGAAGTCGTCCTCGCTGACCCCGCCGAGTTTCAGCATGTCGTCTTCGTGTTCTTCATCCATGACGTCGACGATGTCGTCGATGGTCAGGACACCGACCAGCCGCCCGGACTCGTCGATCACCGGCGCTTCGACCAACCCGTATTGCCGGAACAGGAAGGCCGCGTCCTCCTGATCCAGGTCGACCGGGATCAGTTTCGGATCAGTTTCCATGATGGCGGAGACAGGCACGATCCGCTTGGTGCGTAGCAGCTTCGACAATTGGACGAGGCCGACGGGCTTATGGTTCGGAGACACGACGATGATGTTGTAGAAATCGTCCGGCAGGTCGCTGCCGCCCTCCCCATCGGAATCGCGCATGAAATCGATGGTCTGACCGACGGTCCAGAATTCCGGGATCGTCACCGTTTCCCGGCGCATCAAGCGACCGGCGGTATATTCCGGGTAGCTGAGTGCCTGTTCGTAGAGCGCGCGGTCTTCCGCCGGGACGAAGGACAGAATTTCCTTCTGATCCTCCTCGTCCATATCCTCGAGGAAATCGACCACGTCGTCGGAATCGAGGTCCTGGACGAAGGTGGAGAGGACGGAGTTCGGCAGCGCGTCGGTAATGGTTTCCTGAACGGTATCGTCCAGATAGGCGAAGACGTCGGAATCCAGTTCCTCGCCCAACGCATGGACGACCGACAGGCGCTCGTCTTTTGTCAGGCGTTCCAGAAGGTCGGCAAGGTCGGCGGCGTGCAGCGGCACGACGAGCGGCCGGATGGTTTCCGGTCCGGCGCCTTCCTCCAGCGCAGCCTCGACCGCCGCCACCGTCTCTTTTGTAAGACCGTAGAGATCGTCGAAGGCATCGCCTTCGGTTTCTTCCGTCTTTTCCAGCACGTCGGACATCGACGGCCCGCCTTCTTCGGCTAGGGTTTACCCGTTAGGGCCTGCTTGCTTAAGCCACGCCGCCTTTCGCCGCTTCCGTCTGTGCGTCGACCACCGCGACCGCGGTCATGTTGACGATACCCCGCGCCGTCACCGACGTCGTCAGGATATGCACCGGCCGGGCCGCGCCGATCATGATCGGCCCAACGGATAGCCCGTCCGCCAACATCTTCACCGCATTGTAGGCGATATTCGCGGCGTCGAGCGATGGCATTACCATTAAGTTTGCCGCGCCGGTCAATTTATTGCCGGGAAGCAGGGTTTCGCGCAGCACCTCGTCCAGCGCGGTGTCGGCGTGCATTTCGCCTTCCACTTCCAGATCTGTTTCGGCCTGCAGCAATTCGACCGCCTTGCGCATCTTCGCCGCCGACGGCGTATCGGCGCTGCCGAAATTCGCATGGGACAACAAAGCGACCTTCGGTTCGATGCCGAAGCGCCGGACTTCCTCCGCCGCCATAACCGTCATTTCGGCCAGTTCTTCCGCCGACGGATCGTAGCTGACATGGGTATCGGCGAAAAAGAACACGCCCTTGTTCAGGATCAACAGGTTCAGCGTCGACAGGTCCCGCGCGCCGTCGCGCAGGCCGATCACCCGGCGGACATGTTTCAAGTGATCGCGGAACCGGCCGATGGTGCCGCAGATCAGTGCATCCGCCTGCCCCATCCGCACCATCAGCGCCCCGATCACGCCGGTCCGCGTGCGCACCACTTCCCGCGCCCATTCCGGCGACGTGCCCTGTCGCCCGGCAATTTCCAGATAGGTCGTCCAGTAGTCCTTATAGCGGGGATCGTCTTCCGGGTCGCACAGTTCGAAATCCTCGTCCATGCGCAGGCGCAGGCCCAGCCGTTCGATGCGGGACTGCACGACCTTGCGTCGGCCGATCAGGATCGGGAAGGCGATGCCGTCATCGACCACGACCTGAACCGCGCGCAGCACGCGTTCCTCTTCCCCTTCGGCATAGACGACCCGCTTCGGATCGGCGGTCGCCCGGTCGAAAATCGGCTTCATCACGGTGCCGGAGCGATAGACGAAGCTTTCCAGTCGCGCGTTATAGGCCTCGAAATCCTCAATCGGGCGCGTCGCCACGCCGCTCTCCATGGCCGCGCGCGCCACGGCGGGGGCGATTTCCAGGATCAGGCGCGGATCGAACGGCTTCGGGATCAGGTGATCGCGGCCGAACCCGGAGGAACTGCCATAGGCCTTGGCCACGACTTCCGACACTTCGCGCCGGGCGAGACTGGCAATCGCCTTGACGGCGGCGACCTTCATTTCCTCGTTGATCGTCGTCGCGCCGACATCCAGCGCGCCGCGGAAAATGAAGGGGAAGCACAGGACGTTGTTCACCTGGTTCGGATAGTCCGACCGTCCCGTCGCGACGACAGCGTCCGGGCGCACCTCTTCCACCTCTTCCGGCAGGATTTCCGGCGTCGGATTGGCCAAGGCCAGGATCACCGGATTGTCGGCCATGGTCTTCACCATGTCCTGCGTCAGAACCTTCGGCGCCGACAGGCCCAGGAAGACATCCGCGCCGCCGATCACATCGGCCAGCGTCCGCTTGTCCGTATCCTTGGCATAGATGCCTTTATACTGGTCCATCTGGTTGCGGCCTTCATAGACCAGCCCATCGATATCGCAGACCCAGATGTTTTCCCGCTTCGCGCCCATCGCCTCCAACATGGCGAGGCAGGCCAGCGCCGCCGCGCCCGCGCCGGACGCGACGATCTTGATATCCTCGAATTTCTTGCCGACCAGTTCCAGCGCGTTGAAGACGGCGGCGGATACGATGATCGCCGTGCCGTGTTGGTCGTCGTGGAAGACCGGGATATTCATGCGTTCGCGCAGGCAGCGTTCGATTTCGAAACATTCCGGCGCCTTGATGTCTTCCAGATTGATGCCGCCGAAGGTCGGTTCCAGCGCCGCGACGATGTCGCAGAATTTGTCGACATCCAATTCGTCGACCTCGATATCGAACACGTCGATCCCGGCGAATTTCTTGAACAGGACGGCCTTGCCCTCCATCACCGGCTTGGAGGCCAGCGGGCCGATCGGCCCCAGGCCCAAAACGGCGGTCCCATTGGTGATCACGCCGACAAGGTTGCCGCGTGCCGTCAGGGTCGCGGCCTCCGCCGGGTCGCGTTCGATTTCGCGGCAGGCGGCGGCGACGCCGGGAGAATAGGCAAGGCTGAGGTCGCGCTGGTTGGCGAGAGGCTTGGTCGCAACGACGCTCAACTTCCCTGCCGGGGCCAGCCGGTGATAGTACAGCGCCTCCTGGTCGAAATTCTTCGCCATGAGCTTTCCCTTCTCTCCCAATCAGATACACCTCGGCCGGGACCGGCCATCGGGTCACGCCGTACCCGCCGCAGTCTATCCATTTTTACCATGGAGGAAAGTGGACATGGGGCCTTCCGCACCGGAATTCGTCACGTCCGGCAATTACCGGGAAGCCGGGATCGATCCATTGGACAAGTTTTCGGCTTTCCCATAGCCTGCGCCTCATCACACGTCAGTCTGAAAACAGGAAAGACGATGACGGATCAGACATATCAAGGGTCGTGCCTGTGCGGCGGGGTCCGGTTCGAAATCGCCGGTGCCTTCGACGGGTTCTTTCTGTGTCATTGCAGCCGCTGCCGAAAAGGGACCGGTTCCGCCCATGCTTCCAACCTGTTTTCGACCACGGCACGACTCCGCTGGCTGTCCGGGGAAGACAAGCAGAAGACCTATCAGGTTCCCGGCGCGCGGCATTCGAAATGTTTCTGCACCGATTGCGGCGGGGCGCTGCCGCGTGTCCAGCCCACGGTAAACCGGCTGATCGTTCCGGCGGGCAGCCTGGATAGTCCGGTCGACATCCGGCCCAACGCGCATATCTTCTGCGCCAGCCGGGCGAATTGGGACGATTGCCTGGAAGACGTCCCGCATTGGGACGAACTGCCGTCCTGACTTACGCCATCAGGTGGACGCCACCGTCGATATAAATCGTATCGCCGGTCATCAGTTTCGCCGCATCGGTCGCCAGATAGGCCGTCGTGTTGCCGACATCTTCGATCGACGCAAGGCGATGGGCGGGCGCCGATTCCGTGGCGCGATTGATTAATTCGTCGAACCGGTCGATGCCGGACGCGGCGCGGGTCATCACCGGGCCGGGGGATATCGCATGCACGCGGATGCCCTTCGGCCCCAATTCATGCGCCATATAGCGGACCGCGCTTTCCAGCGCTGCCTTCACCGGCCCCATCAGGTTGTAGTTTTCAACCACCTTTTCCGCGCCGTAATAGCTCATCGTGAACAGCGCCCCGCCGTCGGGCATCAGGGGTTCCGCCAGCTTGGCCATTCGGATGAAGCTGTGGCAACTGACATCCATCGCCATGGCGAAGCCTTCGCGCGAACAATCCGTCACCCGCCCATGCAGGTCCTCGCGCGGCGCGAAGGCGATGGAATGCAGGGCGAAATCGATCTTCCCCCATTTTTTACCCACCGCGTCGAAAAAGGCTTCCAGGCTGCCCTGTTCGCGCACGTCCAGCGGCAGGAACAAATCGGCTTCCAATTCCTGCGCCAAGGGTTCGACATAGGGTTTCGCCTTGTCGTTTAGATACGATACGGCCAGGTCCGCGCCCAAATCCTTGAAGGCCCTGGCGCAGCCGTAGGCGATGGAATGTTCGTTGGCGATGCCGAGAACGACGCCCTTTTTCCCGGCCAATGATACTGCGGAGCCCATGGCTATATCCCTTTCGCCTTGGTCCTCCCAAGAACACGGATCGGCTGTTCGCCCTTATTGTGCACTGCAATATCACGGATGAACACGAACCGGAACCTCTAAGGCATGACGGTTTCGTTGCATGCCTGCCCCATAGGTAGCTTTGGCATGCGTGATGCATTCGGAACGATTCAGATCAGACTATGGGGAGATCGGGTGTCATGGATTTGAATTTCAACGCGGAGATGTTCTCCGATCCGACGATGCGTCCGCATTTGAAGGCGCTGTATGACGAAAAATACTCGGCAATTTACGACCGTATCGACGCGATGGAGGAAAAAGGTGCCGCCGGACAGCAAACCATTAGCGTGCGCGGTCCGAATGGGGAAACGGTCGAGGCCAAGGAAATCAGCGCCGCCCAATATCGCGCCGCCATTCCCAGTTTCGACGACTGGCTGGATTTTCAATCCACCTTCACCCAGCGCATGACGGAAATGACGGAAAACAGCGTGGAAAGCGCCCGCAAAATGGTTGAGCATCTCAAACAGGACGGCCCGGATACGTCCTCCGGCGTCCGCACCGTCTTTTCCAGTGGTGACCGCATCCTCGGCTATATCAACGAGGACGGCAGCGTCGTGTCCCATTCCGGCGGAAGCGCGCTACAGGATTTGGCACGGCAGGCGAATACGCTGAACCTGACCGGCGAAGACAAGATCGCCTATATTCGCGACCATGCCACGGCGGCACTGTCCGGGCGGTTCGGTGCCCTAAAGGTAACCGACTATACGGAAGACACCATGCCGATGAAGCGGGAATTCGCGGCGGCTTGGTATCCGGGACACAGCGCCGTCAACGACCATGCCTCAAACCTGGCGGCGGCCCGCGACCATCTGGCCCGCATGGAAGATCTGTACCAAAACCACCAAAAGAACCTGAGCGAGATGAAAGCCTTCCTGCTTCAACACATCCAGGAGGCCAACGCCTGATCCGGTTGGGGACAGCCACCCGGAATAGTCGCCGTTTCTTCCCGTTACCGGTAATCTTCCCGGATCAGGTCCGACGCCCGCTCCGCGACCATGATAACCGGGGCATTGATATTCCCGGACGTGACATTCGGGAAAACCGACGCGTCGACAACGCGCAACCCTTCCACCCCATGGACGCGAAGGGAGGGGTCGACGACGGACTTCTGGGGATCCTTGCCGATCCGGCAGGTCGAACACGGATGATACACCGTCCAGGCCGTATCACGGATATGTTTCAGGTAGCCCTCATCGGTCCGAATGTCGGCGCCGGGCGAAATTTCGCGCTTGATAACCGACGCAAGCGCGGGGGCTTCACTGATGCGGCGAACAAATTTTGACGCTTCGAGCATGTCGGCGACATCCTCGCTGGTCGACAGGTAATTCGGGCGAATGACCGGCGGGTCGAACGGGTCGTCGGAGCGGATCATGATCTCACCGCGGCTCGTCGGACGGCACATGTCGAAACCGAAAAGCAGTCCAGGGAACGGGTCCGGGCTCATGAGCGCCCGTTTCATCTTGGGGCTGCGGGTATAGCTGACCGGGTTGAAGTAGAGTTGCACATTGGGCGCCTGCAGATCCGGTCTCGTTTTCAGGAACCCCCCGGCCTGATTGACGCTGAGCGAAAGCGGGCCTTGCCGCGTCAAGACATACTGAATCCCATACAAAATCCGCCTGTGCCACGGGCGCAGCATTTGATTGAGCGTGGGCACCCGGGTTTCAAAATGAAAATCCGCGCCCAGATGGTCCTGCAGATGGCGCCCCACCGCCGGCAAATCGCGCGTTACGGCAATGTTCTTGTCTTGCAGCACCTCGCCAGGACCGACGCCTGAAAGCTGCAGTATCTGCGGCGAGTTGACCGCACCGGCGGACAGGATCACGCAGGCCCGGGCCAGGGCGACGCGTCTTTGCCCCTTTACCGAATACCGAACCCCCTTCGCCCGGCCGTCTTCGATATCGATGCCGGTAACATCGGCGTGGGTGGTGATTTCAAGGTTTTTGCGACCCCTGGCCGGGTTCAGATAGCACAGCGCGGTCGATGCGCGAATGCCGTTTCGGGTGGTTATCTGATAGGCGGCTGCGCCTTCGGCTTCCGCGCCGTTGTAATCGTCCGTGACCGGCAGCCCCAATTGCCGCGCGGCTTCAAAATAGTCATCGCACAGGGGATGAATCCGTCCCGAAATGTCCTGCACAGCCAGCGGACCGTCGCCGCCACGGACATCGTCGCCGCCCCTCGACCAGTTTTCGAGTTTCTTGTAATACCGCTGGGCGGTGTCCCAGCCCCAACCGTCCGCGCCGGCGGTGACCCAATCCTCGAAATCGTTGGGCAATCCCCGCGCCCAGACCATCGCATTGATCGCGCTTGACCCGCCCAGCACTTTCCCCCGCGGCCAGTAAGACTGGCGGTCGCCAAGCCCCGGACCGGTTTCGGCCATGTACTTCCAGTTGATTCGGGCGTTGTAGAAGGAAAGGCCATAGCCGATCGGCATATGAATGAAGGGACTCCAGTCCCGGCCGCCCGCTTCAAGCAGGAGAACAGACCGCTTTCCGTCTTCGCTGAGGCGATTGGCCAGAACGCAACCCGCTGAACCAGCGCCGATAATGACAAAATCGAAGGTTTCCATTTGCCTCAGGCCTGCCCCGTTTTCGACGTCACCGCGCCGATCATTGATCCGCAAATCCTTATGGGCCAACCGGATCGCCCGGTGCAATCCCGGATCAAGCGAAAATCATTTAAATCGTCGAAATGAGAAACGGAATCCGCAATCGAACGGCTCCACCCCGGCCCATCGGACCAAGATGCTAAATCCCTCGGGAGGCTATTTCGGGGAGGGGGATGATGGTGCGGTCGAGAAGACTCGAACTTCCACCCGTGTTACCGGACAGCGACCTCAACGCTGCGCGTCTACCAATTCCGCCACGACCGCGCACCATCTTCCGCCTCAGGTCTTTAAGGCCTGAGCGCGCGATGGTATAGCCAATCGCACCTTCGCGATCAAGCGCCGTTGTTTTGCATTAGGGAAATTGTTTGCCCATGTCCCAGGCTGCCGAATCCTGTGCCGTTCCGCGCCGTACCGACATCACCCTGCCGGAATGGCGGATCAGCGAAAGCCCCGTCGCTTATGAAACGGCGCTGGCCGAAATGGAAGCGCGCGTCGCCGATATTCATGCCGGGACGGCGGGGGAGCTTGTCTGGCTGCTGGAACACCCGCCGCTCTACACGGCCGGGACCAGTGCGAAGGCCCAGGACCTGCTGACCCCCGATCGCTTCCCGGTCTATAAGGCCGGTCGCGGCGGGCAATATACCTATCACGGTCCGGGTCAGCGCATCGCCTATACGATGTTGGACCTGACCCGGCGCGGGCGCGATGTCCGCTGTTTCGTGCACGATCTGGAAGAATGGGTCATCCGGGCGCTGGCGCAGTTCAACGTCGTCGGCGAACGGCGCGACGGACGTGTCGGCATCTGGGTGGATAGGGGCGATGGGCGCGAGGACAAGATCGCCGCGATCGGCGTTCGGGTCCGGCACTGGATCACCTTCCACGGCATTTCCATCAACGTGGAACCGGACCTGTCGCATTTCGGCGGGATCGTGCCCTGCGGCATCGGGGAGGAGAATTTGGGCGTCACGTCCCTTGTCGATCTCGGTCTACCGGTGACGATGGCCGATCTCGATGTCGCGCTGGCTTCCGCCTTTGCGGAGGTTTTCGGGCCGCCGGGAGCCATCCCGCCGGGAACCGAAACAAACCTCTAAACCCTAATACCTCAGTCGGTCGGGTGCGGGCCCTGCAAAGGGTGATCCTGTTCCCGATCCTTCGATTGCATCGTCATGTCGACCTACCAGGGTGTTGTCGTTTGCGTTACGACCGTCCGGTCCGCCCCCGCGAACCGGTATAGTCACGAACCCTAACGCAATTTACAGGCCACATTAAGTAAAAACCGACGGATTATAGGTGAATTACGACAGATTCCCGCTTCTTATACTATGCATCAACTATCTTGCAGCGCAGCATATGCCTGGCTGAAACCGAACGGTAACGGGAAATACTATCCATCCGGCCGAATAATGAACCCGGCTTGATCCGGGGTTTCCGCGGGATCGGTCTGCACTGCCGTGACACGCGACAGCGGCGGTCCGTTCCAGCAGTCGGCCAACATCCGCTCCACCGTCTCCGTGGGGCCGCTGAACACGGCCTCGACACTGCCGTCCGGCCGGTTCCGGACCCAGCCGTCCAGTCCCAGCCCGACGGCCGTTTTCTCCGTCCAGGCCCGGAACCAGACACCCTGCACCTTTCCTTCGATACGGGCTTTGACCGA
This sequence comes from Pacificispira spongiicola, assembly GCF_012926505.1. Taxonomy (GTDB): domain Bacteria; phylum Pseudomonadota; class Alphaproteobacteria; order UBA8366; family Aestuariispiraceae; genus Pacificispira; species Pacificispira spongiicola. Next base: position 39,154 of record NZ_JABBNT010000007.1, on the reverse strand, counting down.
TTTCACCGGCATCGTCGGCCCCTCCGTCACGCTTCCTGCGACAACGCGGACAGCGATCGAATCGCGTTCACGAACCGTTGCAGAGTATCGGAAATAGCCCCGCGCGGAAGCATTGCTTCAATCAATTGAAACCGGCTTTCATCGGCATATGCGTCACGCAGAGCTTTTGCCAGTTCCGCCCGAGTCGACACGCGGTGTCCGCGCCCGCCCAATCCGGTCGCCAAATCGGCATAGTGCCAATCCGGCAGATCGTGATAGGCCGGTCCGGGCTGGAACACCCGCAGCATTTCCCAACTGGTGTTGTTGAACAGCACGACAATCGGGTTCCAACCGTATTTCCGGCAATTCCCCAATTCCCAACCGGTCATCTGAAACGCGCCGTCGCCGACAAGAATCAGGGGTCTGCGCCCGGTCGCGGCCTGCACGCCCAAACCGCCGGGAACCCCGAAGCCCATGCTGGCGTAATAGCCGGGCGCGGCCAGTTCGGTATTGTCGATATCCATTGCGGTGAACAGGCAATCGCCCATATCGGACGTCATCGGCATGGGGCCGACCTCCGCGAACAAGCCGTTGATCGCACGGGCGATATCCATCGGATGCAGGGTATCGGCATCTTCGATCAGCGCGCCGATCTCCTCTTCCGCCGCACTCGGCCCCGCCCGATCCAGGGGGCGGGCCTCCGCGATCATCCGGTCCACGAAGTCACGCAACAGTACATCCGGATAGTAATGCAGACCGACACGCACCTGCCCGTCGAAGGCGTGAACGGCATGGCGCATATCGACCTTCCCGCCGGACACGCCGAAATTCGTATCGCTCAAAATCACGCCGAGCATCAACAGGCAATCCGACTCTTCGACCACCGCGCTGACGTCCGGTTTGCCGGCCGCCCCCAGATAGGTTCCCGCCAAGGGAACATTCTTCCCGGCCATAAGGCCCCGGCCCATAAAACTCGTCGTGACCGGCACCTTCAGGATGGCGGCCAGTTCCGCAACCTTGTCTTCGATACCGTAGCGTCGGGCCTCCACCCCGACCATCAGGGCGGGGCGGGACGCTGCAGCCAATCTGGACAGGACTTCGCGTGCCGCGGATTGCGCGGCCTCGGAATTGCCGGATGGCGGTAAATAGGCAGGAACCGGATTAACCGGCGTGGCGACGAGATCGCGCGGTATTTCCAGATAAACCGGTCGGGATTCGTGCAGACAACGATCCAGCACGCGCGCGATTTCCCGGTGCGCGACCGCCGGGTCATCCAGCCGGGCCTGCGCGCAGGTCAATTCCTTGAATATCTCCCATTGGGAATCGAGTCGTTTGACCTGATGATGCAACAACAGACCGTTCGCGGCTTCCCCCGCGCCCGGCGCGCCGGAAATCACGACCATCGGCGTCTTTTCGGCATAGGCCTGGGCGACAGGGTTGATCATGTTCAACGCCCCCGCCCCATAGGTGACGCATGCGACCGACAAACGGCTGGTAAACCGCGCCGCCCCGTCCGCCGCGAAACCGACCCCCGGCTCGTGGCTCAATGTATACAGCGGCAGGATGTCGCTGGATTCCAATATCTTGAAAAACGGCAAGGCGAAGTCGCCCGGAATGCCGAACACCTCCCCCGCGCCGCGGTCTTTCAGCGCCAGCAACACAGCTTCAGCCAATCCCGGCATCGTATTACCTCACCCGTTCATTATTGGTTATCCAAACACTATGACCATTGAATTTTTTCGCCGCAACCGGTCGGGAAAATTCGAAACGAACGGTATGAATCGTCGAAAAAGCGTGAAACGGTGGCACCGTGAAAGCGCTTCCGGCGCAACACTATTTCAGTCACACGCAGGCGAAGGACGGCAAATATGAAGGTCGGGTTCATCGGGTTGGGGAATGTCGGTGGAAAATTGGCGGGAAGCCTGCTGCGCAACGGCGCGGATCTGGTCGTTCGGGATTTGAACAAGGACACGGCGCGCCCCTTCCTGGACGGCGGCGCCGCCTGGGCCGACAGCCCCAAGGAAATGGCGGAGCTCTGCGATATCGTCATTACCTGCCTGCCCAGCCCGGCCGCCTGCGCGGCGGTGATGGAGGCCGAGGACGGCATCCTGGCGGGCCTGTCCCCGGGCAAGATTTGGGCGGAGATGAGCACGACCGACAGCACGGAAGTCGGCCGCTTGGGCAAACTGGTGGAGGCGAAAGGCGCATCGCCGGTCGATTGCCCTGTTTCCGGCGGATGCCACCGCGCCGCGACGGGCAACATCGCCATCTTCGCCGGTTGCGAGCGAGAAACCTTCGACCGCCTGCTGCCCTTCCTTACCATTTTGGGGCGTCGGGTCCTGCATACCGGGCCGCTGGGCAGCGCGTCGGTCCTGAAGGTCATTACCAACTATCTGGCGACCGCCAATCTTGTCAGCGTGGCCGAAGCCCTGACCGTCGCGGGCAAGGCGGGCCTGGATCTGGGCATGGCCTTCGAAGGGATCAAGATTTCGTCCGGCAATTCCTTCGTCCATGAAACGGAAAGCCAGGTCATCCTGAACGGCAGTCGCAATATCAGCTTCACCATGGATTTGGTCTTGAAGGATATCGGCCTGTTCCAAAGCGTCGCCGACAAGGTCGGGGTGCCCTTGGAATTGAACCCGCTGTTGATCAAGATATTCGAGGACGGACAGGATCGATACGGGCCGCGCGAATGGTCGTCGAATATCATCCGCCGCCTGGAAGATGCCTGTGACATTCACATCACCGCCCCCGGCTTCCCGGCGGAACTGGTAGACGACGAACCGGAAGAACCGGGCTACGAGGTCAGCCGTTAACGACAAAAGCCGTTTTGGGGCCGGGGTCGCCGTCGGCTGCGTCGGCGCCCGCGTCCTTCGGATGGGGACCGATGCTGAAAATGTCCGCGAAGGGGGATCGACCGACGGCAAACGCCCATTTGAACGGGGCCAATTCGGCATCCGGCGTCGTGTGTTGATCGTGCCATGCCAGCGTCTTCGCACGGTCAACCAAGTCCGACACTTCCGCTTCCAACCGCATGACGGTTTCCGGCCGCATCCGTCGGGAGAAACTGTTGAAATACGCATCGTCGGGCGCAACCTGCGTCCGGTCGATCACCCAGCCGGTGAAGGCCTGATTGATTTTCTGAATATGCGGTTTCAACGGTCCGCCCAAATCCCATTGAATGGGTAGATCGACGGTTAGACGCACGGTCAGGCCCCGTCCGCATTCGACCAACCCCAGTTTCTCCAAATCGCGGAAATACAGGAATAGGCTGGCCGGGCTGATCCCGCTTGCCTGCAGAATACCGTCGGGCGTGAATTTCTCCGTCAGCAGGATGAGCACGTCCAGCAGCGCCGGTTGTTCCGCAAGCTTCCATTCAACGTCGCGCGACAGCCGCGCGCCCGGCACCGGACGGTTGCCGATCGTGGCGAAGATACTGTCCAGTTCCACGCCGATCGCGTCGCATATTTCCGACAATCGGCCCAGCTTGCAGTCCTTTTCATGGAATATCCGTTTGACCGTCGGCTCGGACACGCCCAACCGATCCGCCAGTTCGGCATAGGTAATTCCCTTCGCCCGAAGGGTTCGTTTCAGCGCGTCAAAAACCAGGGCGGTCATCGTTTTCCGGAACCTCTTCTGGCGATTTCGTATCGAATTCCGATACCATTCTCGTTCATAAAGATCAATTTATCTTAGTTTTCTATACCAAGGGTTCCAACAACAGGAGACCCTCATGAAACGAAAACACATTTTCAAGGCCGTCGCCGCCGCTATCGCGATCTGGACGGCACCGCAGGCGGCACCCGCTGCCGAACTGTGGCGCATCGAGGGACTGGCCACACCGGAATCGGCGCTGTTCGATACGGCCCGCAACCGCATCGTGGTCAGCAACATCAACGGGTCCCCAGGCGATGCGGACGGCAACGGCTTTCTCTCCCTGGTCACGGTGGACGGTCACATCGACACACTGCATTGGGTGGATGGATTCGACGCGCCGAAAGGCATGGCCATGGTCGGCGACCGACTGTTCGTGGCGGACCTGACGGTGATCCGGGAAGTCGATGTGACATCCGGCACCCTGGTTGCGTCCTACCCTGTCGAAGGCGCGCAGTTTCTGAACGATGTGACCGCATCCGAAGACGGCAGCGTCTATGTGTCGGACATGACGGCGGATACGATCTATCGCCTGAAGGACGGCATCGTCGAATCCTGGCTGCGGGATGCACGCCTCAACACCCCGAACGGTCTTGCCGCCGATGGAAACACGCTGTTCGTCGGAAGCTGGGGTCCGAACATGCATGCCGATTTCTCGACCGATGGTCCCGGCGGATTGATCGCAATCGATCTGGCGTCCAAGGCGATCACCGATGTTCACGGTGCGGAAGCCGCCGGCAATATCGACGGTGTCGTGCTCGACGGCGATACGGTCTTCATGACGGACTATATGAAGGGCGTTTTGTTGCGCCTCGACGCCGACGGCACCCTGTCCGAAGTCGCACGCCTAGAACCCGGCAGCGCCGATCTCGGCGGGAGCGCTGATACGCTGTTCATACCGATGATGTTCGAGGGCGGTTTGATCGCGTTCACCCCCGATCCCTAACCGAACAGCCTCCCGATCGGACAGCCCCCTCCCGGCTCAGGAGGGGGCTTGTTCCGTGGCGATGGCGATCTTGCCGGGGTTCCGCTAAGGTTCGGCTTGTCGTTCAAGCGCGTCCTGGAGTCGCGCGGGATACGAGGGGATCGCCAAAAGTGCCTGATACACCGCCCTCTGCGCCGGAAGACGGTATCGGTCGAACCGGCGATTACCTGTCCTTCCATGCGGCCTTTCGGCCGCAGGCGACCGCACTGGCGGATGCCGGGGAAACGCTGACCTTCGACGCATTGCAAGACAGAGTCCGCAAGACCATTGGCGCCCTAACGAATCTTGGCGTTCGGCCCGGTGATTTCGCCTGCGTGGAATGGACCGGCCTGTTGGACCATATGCCCCTGTTGCTGGCGCTCGAAAACCTGGGGGCGGCCAGTGCAACCTTTCTGCATGACGCTCAGCCGCAGGACAATGCACAAATCCTGCAAAATGCCGCCCTGATTTTTGTCGACCGGTTCGCGCAAGGCGACCTGCCGGGCCGCAGGGTCCGCATCGATGCGGTCACCGGCGATGGACCCGACGACACCGCTCCCCTTCCGGACACGCCGATCGATCCCACCTCCGTCTTCCGCATGGTCACCAGTTCCGGCACCACCGGCGCGCCGAAGGTGATCGCGATCACCCTGAGCCAGACGGAGCGTCGGTTGGAGGTCATCCAATGGATGGTCGGATATTCCAGCCACTCCCGTTTCGTGCACAGCATGCCCTACACATTTCAGGGCGCCCATTTTCAGGCGATGACCTGCCTGCGGGCCGGAGGCGTCAACATCCACGTGACCGTCACGGACTTTTGGAGGGCGCTCAGCGCCTTGAAGGCAACCCATACAGCCGTCCTGCCGTTTCATTTCACGCAGTTGCAGTCCGACGATATGCTGCGCACCCTGCCCGAAGGCCTGACGATCACCTCCTATGGCGGTCCGGTCCCCGATCCGATGCGCGCCCGTTTTCAACAAATCCGACCGGATGTCCGATTGTTCGAAACCTATGCCACGAACGAATTGGGGACGATCGCCGTGCGCCTGACGGACGGTAGCTACCGGAGCTGCCCCGGATCGGAGGTGCAGATCGTCGACGACACGCACCGCCCCCTGCCCCCCGGTACGCAAGGGACCGTTCGGATTCGCAAAACCGGGATGGTGGCGGGCTATGTCTATGACCCGCGGGCCAGTGCCGAGAAATTCCGCGACGGCTGGTTCTATCCCGGCGATATCGGTGTGCAGCCCGACGAAACGCGGTTCCGCGTCCTGGGTCGGGAAGACACGCTGATGAATGTCGGCGGAGTAAAATTCTCCGCCGAGGAACACGAACGCGCCCTGACCGCCCTACCGGAAATTTCGGATGCGTGCCTTTTGACCCGGCCGAATGCCCGCGGCGAGAATGAGATATGGGTCGTCCTCGTCAAAAAGGACGACCTGCCGCTGGACGCCTTGGGAAAACTGGTTGCCGAGGCCTTGCCGTCGCTGATCGGGAACATTGTTCTGATCACGACAAAGCAAATTCCCCGCACGACAAGCGGCAAAATCCGGCGTCAGGCCCTTCATGAGGCCCTGGATCGGATGAAAGCGCCGCTACAAGGCGGCTTCGGTTCGTCGGCCTAAATCAGAAATCAGGTCGACACGGCGACCTGCCGCTTGAACAGGAAAGCCCCCATCAAACCTGTCGCGGCAATCGCCGCATAGATCACCCAAATCACGGATGATGTTCGAACATCCAAGACGAGCCAGCTTCCGACATAGCTGCCGACCGCGCTTCCCACTCCCCAAACGAGGCCGAGCGCACCGAAATATGTCGATTGGCTTCCGTCGGGTGCCAAGGCGGCCGTAATCGTCTCCAATGAGGGCAGGATAAGCGTTTCGGCAATCGTATAAACGAAGACCACCGCCAGAAACCAAACCAAACCCGAACCAAGCAAAGGCATCAAATAAGCTGAAACCAACAGCATATAGCTTAGCGTCGTCATTGCCGGGGCCGAAATCCAACGAAATGCAAATAGGGAAACGGCAACGAAGATCAGCCCCGTTGCCCCGTTTGTAATAAAAACGAGGTTCGCGGCACTTTCCTGCCCGGTGATTTGCACCGCCATGACCGGAAATCCGACAAAGAGCTGCGCGTAAACAATCCACCATGGCAAGGTAACCGCGAGGAAAACCAGGAAACGGCGATTTCGGATCACGGATAACCAGCTTTTCGTAACGGCGGAGCGGCTGGAGTAGCACCGATCCAGATAACTGAACCGAACGGACCAAAAGCCCAGCAGAACGAACAAAATTCCCGCAGCACGGAAGGGAACGACAACATCGCCGTCCGCCAATAAGACCCCCAAAAACGGTCCGATCACCACGCCGAGATTCAGCGCAAAATTATTGATGACAAAGACACGCGATAGAATGGCGGCTGGCTGGCGGCCGAACACACCGTACAGTGCCGATTCGTAAGTTGCCGTGCCCAAGCCGATAAGAAGGGCGGAACCGATCACGCCTTCCGAAGCTTCCGCGGAGCCGAAGAGCAAAAAGCCGCAGCCCCGGACGAGCAACCCGAAGACCATCGCCCCCCTAAAGCCGAAGCGATCGACCATCGGGCCCGTGACGATGGGCAAGGCACGACCGAAGGCCAAGTGTATCGTGAAGACGGAGCCGATCACGAATGCGTTCAAGTCGAGATGCGCCGACATATGGACGGCCATCAAGGGCAACGCCATCAAGGACGACAAACTCATCAAAAATTGCAGGAACAGGAGCCCCCGCATGTCCCTGGGCACGTCATGGAGCTGTTGCGTCAAATAGCCCGGCATCCCAAATCCCCGCCCCAATCCCCGGCCCTGCCCGCCGCACCCGACGAGCGTCGGTCGACAAGACCTTTGTAACCCCCTAAGATAACTTTAATCATTACATCGCCGCGAATGTGAAATGAGTCAAACAAATATTGGTGCTTACATGACGCAATCTTCGTCAAACGGGCTCGCCGAAGCCTTGCTGAAAACCTACGAGGTGGCCCTGGCCGAGCCTGAACATCTGAATGATCCGGGTGATTTGGACGCGTTTGCAGACCGCCATGGCCTGACAACACGCCCAGCGGACGAAAATCAATTGGCCTCTACCAAACGCTTTCGGGACTCATTGCGTCGCCTGTTCGACGCATCGACACCGGATCCTGTTCGGCTTTCCGCGCTAAACCAAATGTTGGACGGTATTTCCGTCGGCGTCGAATTGATCCCCGTATCCGAAGAGAGATTCTGCCTGACGCTCAAGGCAACGTCAGACGACACTGCTTTCACGGTAATCCGGGACGCCTGTCTGATCGATGTCGTGAATGCAGCCGAACGCTATGGGCTCAACAGGCTTAAGTCCTGCCTGGCGGAACCGTGCAGGGACGCCTTTGTCGACATGTCGAAAAACGGGTCGCGCCGATTCTGCAGCACCCGCTGCGCGAACCGCTGGCACGTTTCGCAACACCGGGCGCGCCGGCAAAACAACTAACACCACCGAAACCGACGCGGAGGACAGTTCGCTTACTCGAATTCCAGGATCGGCTGATCGACGGCAAGGCTGTCGCCTTCTTTCGCATGGGCGATCCTGACGGTGCCGCCCGCGCCGGCGCGCAGGACGTTTTCCATCTTCATCGCCTCGACAACCGCCAATTCGGACCCGGCCTCGACGATATCGCCTTCCTTCACCGTCAGTCGGACCAGCAATCCCGGCATCGGCGACAGCAGGAATTTCGACATGTCGGGCGGCGGCTTATACGGCATCAGGCGGCGCAGCGGCGCGTGCCGCGCCTCCAACACGAGCGCCCGGATGCGCGCACCGTCGTGGCTGAGCACGAACCCGGCCCCATCCTTATCGACCTGGAACAGGCGCTCGACATCGTCGATCCGCGCCTTGAAGATCGCAAAGCCGGGTTTCCAATCGCTTTCCACGAAAATCTCGCGTCCATCGACGGTCAGGCGGTGGCAGTCCTCACCCCGCGCCAGATGCAGGGCGACCTCTTCCAAATCCTTGTCGCCCAGAAAGACGGCGTAATCCGACGGCAGATCGGGGGCGCGGTTTTCCTCCTGCCCCGACAGGCGCCGTTCGCGGGCCTCGATCTTGTCCTGCACGACGGCGGCAACGGCGGCGAACAGGCCCAGATCCGTCGGCTTCAAGTGATCTTCGGTCAGGCCTTCCGGATATTCCTCGGCAATGAAATTCGTCGTGATCCGGCCTTCCCCGAAACGCGGATGTTTCACCAGATTGGCCAGGAAGGGCATGTTGTGGCTCAGGCCCCGGACGACATAGCCGTCGATGGCTTTTCGCATGTTCTCGATGGCCTCCGCCCGGTCTTTCCCGCCGACGATCAGTTTGGAGATCATCGGATCGTAGAACATGGAAATTTCCGCGCCTTCGTAACAGCCGCTGTCGACGCGCACCGTGTTTTCGACCGGGGCCGGTTCGATATAGCGGGTCAGACGCCCGGTCGACGGCAGGAATCCGCGTTCGGCATCCTCCGCATACAAGCGGGCTTCCATGGCCCAGCCGGTCAGCGTCACATCCTTTTGCGTGAAGGGCAGTTTCTCGCCATGCGCGACACGGATCATCAATTCGACCAGATCGTAACCGGTGACCAGTTCCGTCACCGGATGTTCGACCTGAAGCCGCGTGTTCATTTCCAGGAAATAGAAGTCCCGATCCTTATCGACGATGAATTCTACCGTCCCGGCGGTTTTGTAGTTCACCTGCTGCGCCAGGGCGACGGCCTGCTCGCCCATCGCCTTGCGCGTCGCTTCGTCCAGGAACGGCGACGGCGCTTCCTCGATCACCTTTTGATGGCGGCGCTGAATCGAACATTCGCGTTCGCCCAGATAGACGCAATTGCCGTAACCGTCGGCCATGACCTGAATTTCGATATGCCGGGGTTCCTGCACGAATTTTTCGATGAAGACCCGGTCGTCGCCGAAGCTGTTGCGCCCCTCGTTCATCGCGGAAACAAGGCCGGATCGCGCCTCGTCGTCGTTCCAGGCCAGCCGCATGCCCTTGCCGCCGCCCCCGGCGGAGGCCTTCAGCATCACCGGATAGCCGATTTCCTTGGAAATCCGAACCGCCTCTTCCGGATCGCGCACGGCGTCCAGATAGCCCGGCACGGTAGAGACGCCCGCCGCCTGGGCCAGTTTCTTGGATTCGATCTTGTCGCCCATGGCCTCGATCGCGCCGACCGGCGGGCCGATGAAGGTGATCCCTTCCTTTTCCAGACGCGCGGCGAAAGCCTTGTTTTCCGACAGGAAGCCATAGCCGGGGTGGACCGCCTCCGCCCCCGTCTGTTTGCAGGCCTCCACGATCTTGTCGATGACCAGATAGCTTTCGGAAGACGCCGCCGGACCGACGGCCACCGCCTCGCCCCCCAGTTCCAGCGCCGTGCGCACATGAAGCGCCTGGGCATCCGGTTCGGAATACACCGCGACCGGCGTGATCCCCATTTTATGCGCCGTCCGCATCACCCGGCAGGCGATTTCGCCCCGATTGGCGATCAGGATCTTCTTGAACATCGCTTTTCCTCGACACCGTACCTGTGCGCCCATGTTCGATGCCATCTGATATACTTCAAGGCAAGTTTCACGACGACACTTGGGCATAGTTCGTCATTTCATCAAAAGACAATACAAGCACATTAAAACAGCGTCTTAATAATCTTGAGGCACCATGTATAGTCTGTTTCAGGATGTGTGGGTTAACATTACCGTTCGGGGGTACTTATGCGTTCTTTTGGCATTCGGACTAAAATTGTCGGCGTGACCGCCGCCATCGTAACGGTTGGATTTGCCGCAGCTTTCGCGGTCGCAACGGTTCTGTTCAGCGACCTTGCCAAAGAAACGCAAGAAGGATTTGTCCAATCGCTGTCCGCCCAACATGCCAATCGGGTGCAGAAAGACATTGAGGCCGCCCTGTATACGGCACGCGGCATGTCCTATGCGGAACAATCGATCCTGACCTCCGGTGCACCGGACCGAACCGCCATGGCGCGGGTTGTGGAGACAACCCTGGCCGCCAACCCGGGCTATGTCGGCGCGGGAATCGGCATTGATTCCGACGTTGCAGGGAATGACACCGATCATGTCGGATCGCCGTACAACGACGACAAAGGACGGCTGGTTCCCTACTTCTTCCACGACGATGGGGCCGTCGCCTGGGAATCCCTGGTGATGGGCGGCGACAGCGGGTCTGAACTTTGGTACGACCTTCCCAAGAATACGCGCCGCGAGGTCGTTACCGATCCCTATCTCTACCCGGTGGGCGGTGTGGACGTGCTCATGACGACCGCCGCGGTGCCGTTTTATGACGGAAAGAACGCCGCCGTTGGCGTTACCACCATCGACATGGCCCTGTCCGATATCCAGGATCGTCTGTCCCAGATCGCAGTGTTCGATACCGGCAATGTCAGTTTGGTAACCGCGACCGGCCTGTGGGTGTCCAACCCCGATAGCGGGCTATTGGCGCAACCGATAGCGGACGGGGAGCTGTTGAACCTCGTCCGTAGGCTAGAACCGGGGACGCCGGTCACCGCTACCATAGCAAACCCGGAAACCGGCGACGCACATTTTGTCGCCATTACCCCCGTTAATTTCGGTGCAAGCGACACCGTCTGGGGTGTTGTCGTCTCCGCGCCGGTGCCGGAAATGTTGGCCGACGCAAACGACCTTATTGCGTTGCTGATCGTCATCGCCGTTGTGGCGGTCATCATCGTGGTCGCGGCGATCGCTGTTGTCGGCACGTCGATCAGCAACGCCCTGCGCCGTCTCGCGGATTCCATGCGACGCCTGTCACAGGGCGACACGGATTTCGAGTCTCAAGGCATCGACCGAAAAGATGAAATCGGCCTTATGGCCGGCGCCTTGGAAGTGTTTCGGGAAAACGCGATTGAAAAGCAGCGCCTTGAAGAACGCGAGGCCGAACAACATCGCCAAGCAGAAGAAGACCGCCGCGCACTACTGTCCAATTTGGCCCAGGATTTCGAAACCAGGGTTAAATCCGTGGTCGGCGAAATCAACGGCGCCGTTTCTTCTGTCCATCGCCAAACGTCCGACATGGCGCAAGTTGCTTCCGACACGCGGGGGCAAACGGAAAACGCGGCGACAACAATCGAGGAAGCGACAGCCGGCGTCACCGCGATGTCTAGTGCATCGGAGGAGCTGTCCTCGTCGATACAGGAAATATCCGCGCGAATCCAGGAAGCGGCCAACATCGCGTCGGAGGCTGTCGGAGAGGCACAATCGACTGACAAAACCGTGCGCTCGCTATCGGACAATACTGCACGCATTGGCGAGGTGGTGAAGTTGATCACCGACATCGCGGAACAAACGAATCTTCTCGCCCTTAACGCCACGATTGAAGCGGCGCGGGCCGGTGAATCCGGCAAGGGTTTCGCCGTGGTGGCGAATGAGGTGAAAGCACTCGCCAACCAGACGGCGAAAGCAACCGAAGAGATTGAAGCGAGTATCAATGCGGTTCAGTCCGAAACGAATCTTACTGTTTCCGCTATCGGCCGGATCGGCACAATCATCGGGCGGATCAGCGAGGTCAGCACAGGCATCGCCAGCGCCATTGAGGAACAAGGGGCCGCCACTCATCAGATCGCGGATCATATCGGCAGGCTGTCCAGCAGCATGCATGAAATCAACGTTACGATCAGAACCGTGGACAAGGCGAGCGAGGAAACTGAAAACTCCGCCGCCTCCGTCGCGCAGACTATCGATGATCTCGAAGGTCAATCCCGTGCGCTAAGCACCCAGATGGACGAGTTCGTATCCAGAATCCGGTCTTCCTAAGCCGGTTCGCCGCGGATAGGGTCTACCGTCACAGCGGAATGTTGCCGTGTTTCTTCCAAGGATTCTGGATGTCCTTGGTGCGCAGCATGCTCAACGCCCGGCCGATCCGGCGGCGGGTATTGTGCGGGCGGATCACGTCGTCGATGAAGCCGTATTGACCGGCGACGAAGGGATTGGCGAATTTCTCGCGATATGCCGCTTCTCGTTCCGCCAGCTTCGCCGGGTCGTCGCGGTCGCCGCGGAAGATGATCTCCACCGCGCCCTTCGGCCCCATGACCGCGATTTCCGCCGACGGCCAGGCATAGTTCACGTCGCCGCGCAGATGTTTGGACGACATGACGTCATAGGCCCCGCCATAGGCCTTGCGCGTGATAACGGTCACCTTCGGCACCGTCGCTTCGGCATAGGCATAGAGCAGTTTCGCGCCGTGCTTGATGATGCCGCCATATTCCTGCGCCGTACCGGGCAGGAAGCCGGGTACGTCGACCAGGGTAACGATCGGGATATTGAACGCATCGCAGAAGCGCACGAACCGACCCGCCTTGATCGAACTGGCGATATCCAGGCAGCCCGCCAGCACCATCGGCTGGTTCGCGACGATGCCGACCGGATGGCCTTCCATGCGTCCGAAGCCGGTGATGATGTTTGCGGCATTCGTCGGCTGGATTTCGAAGAAGTCGCCCTCATCCACGATCTTTTCGATCAGTTCCTTCATATCGTAGGGCTTGTTCGGATTTGCCGGGACCAGCGTGTCCAGCGACATATCCGGGCGGTCCAGCGGATCGTCGGTCGGTCGATGCGGCGGCTGTTCCTTGTTGTTCAGCGGCAGGAAGCCCAGGAAGCGCCGCAGCTCCAGCAGCGCCTCGACATCGTTTTCGAAGGCCAGATCCGCCACCCCGGATTTGGACGTGTGGGTGGACGCGCCGCCCAGTTCTTCCGCCGTCACGGTTTCGTTCGTGACGGTCTTCACGACCTCCGGCCCCGTCACGAACATGTAGGAGGAATCTTTCACCATGAAGATGAAATCGGTCATGGCGGGGGAATAGACCGCGCCCCCGGCACAGGGGCCCATGATCATTGAAATCTGCGGCACGACGCCCGATGCCAGCACATTGCGCTGAAACACGTCGGCGTATCCGGCCAGGGAGGCGACGCCTTCCTGAATGCGCGCGCCGCCGGAATCGTTCAGCCCGATGACGGGCACGCCGACCTTCATCGCCTGATCCATGATCTTGCAAATCTTGCGGGCATGGGCGGCGGAGAGGGAACCGCCGAAAACCGTGAAATCTTGTGAGAAGGCGAAGACCCGACGCCCGTTGACCAGGCCGTGACCGGTAACGACGCCGTCGCCCGGTACCTTATTGTCCCCCATGCCGAAATCGGTGCAGTCGTGTTCGACGAACATGTCCCATTCTTCGAAGGACCCTTCGTCCATCAACAGGACGAGGCGTTCGCGCGCCGTCAGCTTACCTTTCGCATGTTGGGAATCGATCCGGGCCTGACCACCGCCGAGCTGCGCCGCGTTGCGCATTTCCTCTAGGCGGATAAGAATATCCTCCATGGAAGTCCCCTCTCCTTGTTCTTACAAGGAAAGTTGTACAGGGCGGTTACGCTGTTTTCCAGTGGCGCATCACCCCTGCCGCAAGAGGGTCAGAAAGCGATGGGCGGCCTCAACCTCCCCGGACAGGCGCTCGCGACGCTTCCGCGCCTCATCTTCCTCTCCCCAGCGTTCGGCCTGGTGGGCCTCGTCTATCCGGGACAGGTCCAGCGCTTGCTGCGGCGAGCGTTCCCCGTTGAGGACGCTGAGCGCGAGCAGGAAGGAGCCATAAGCCGTGGTCATGACATGCACGGCTGTCAGTTCGAACGGGTCCAGGGCGTGGGCAACCTCCCGCATGCGGGTCAGGGTCGCGTCCGGCTGCGCGACGGGCATGATCCCCGCCGTCGTTTCGAAATGCACGTCATAACGCTGCGCCACCCAGTCCAGGATCGGGTCCCAGCCGTCGGCCTGCAAGGACGTAAGGCTTTCCGGCCGTTCCGCGCGATAGCACAGCAGATCGGACCCGGCGAAGCCCGAGGCCTCATCCGCCACGACCTCGCGGTTCGGCACGACGCGGTCGATGGCCGTCGAGCCCAGGGACATCTGCGCCATACTGTCCGGGACGATCTTGTCGCCCTGTGCGTTCCATTCGTCGGCAACGGCCTGCGCCAGCGCCAAAGTCGGCAGAATCAACGGCGCCTTCGCCGGGCTACGCACCGCGCGCCCATCCAGATGGACCGCGAAACCGCCATCCGTTTCAACCGCAGTGCTGGATTTGTAAAATCGCTTCATCGACACGGATCCCTAAAATGTCGGCGCTATTCACCATGCGGGACGGATAGAATCAAGAAAGGGCCGATGCGGCATTCCGCATCGGCCCTTTTTCAGGATACGCGTGTCAGACGGATCAGTTGCCGAACAGCCCCTTCACCGCGCCACCCAGGCCTTCTTCCAACGCCTTGCCGACGCCTTCGACCGGATTGGACGGTTGCGACGAACCGCTATCCGATTCTTTCGCGTTTTCGAGCTGTTCCTGGCTTTCGGCCACTTCCTTCTTACAGGGGTGACCTTCCGGCAGGTCCGCGACAACCGCCAGCAGCGCCGGGGCGATGCCGCCGGTCAGGATACCGGCCAGCAGACCGGTCCCGATCGCCACCGGGTCGGGAATGATCGACGGATTGGCGAAGCTGCCGGTGATCAGGACCGGCACGCTGGTCAGGCCGCCGCCGCCCGCCGGCTTCGCCTTCAGGTCCAGCTGTTCGGTGCCCAGATTGATTGTGCCTTCGGTTGCGACGGTGATCGACCCGGACGCGGTATAACCGGCTTTGGTTTCCGCCAGCCCTTGTTTGATCGGATAATCGAAAACGGCGCAATCGATAACGACCCAGCCATTCTCGCTGGCCAGCAAACCGGACAGCGTTTCGCCCATCGCATCGTCGAACGCCTTCTTCAGGACGCGGCTGTCATACATGCTCATCATGAATTCGCCGTTCAACGAGGACGCGATGGCGCGCGGGCTGGTGCCCGCCCCATCCAGATTGACGGTCAGGTCCAGCGGCCCGACGATCTTGTCGCGCATGCCCGCCCCGGCCAAAAGGGCATTCAGCCCCATCTGACTGCCGTTCAGTTTCACGGACAGGGGCGGGGTCGCCTGACTGCCGTCCAGGCTAATCGTCCCGTCCAGCGTGCCTTCACCGATCCCGGCCTTGAACGGGCTGACCGTCAGCTTGCCGCCCTGCAACACGACCTTCAGGTCCAGGCTGGTCAGTTCCGGCGCGGTCGCGACGAAGGTCGCGGCCTTGTATTCGATATCGGCGTTGATCGACTTCAAGGCGTCCAACGGCAGCGGATCGTTCGGGATCAGGCGGCCATCGCCCGCACCGCCGGAGCCTCCACCCGACGCCGCACCGCCGGAACCACCAGCGGAACCGCCCTTAGACGGGGGCGTCACATCGGCCAGATCGAAGCGGGTGGAGACGAGGCGCGCCACGATGCTGGGCACGTCGCCCGTTCCGTCGAACACCACGGTCCCGGCGACGTCGCTGCCGCCCACCTTGGCGGTGAACGGGTCCAGGGTGATCGGCTTGCCATTGTCGCCCTTCACGCTGCCCGCGATATCGACCGGGCCGATGGGCGGCACGTCGGAGCCCGCCAGATCGGACAGGATCGACAAGTCCGGCGACTTGACGGAAAAGCCCAAATTGGCGCCCGACAGCTTGACCAGATCGGCGACCGACCCGTTGGCTTCGACCCGCAGGGTTTCGGCCTTACCCAAGGCCAGCGCCAGATCGCTGAGCGTCATCGTGCCCTGGGCGTCGCCCGCCACCTTCATGGCGAGGTTCAGCGGACCCAGCTTCGGCACGGCCATCGGCGTGAAGGCCTCAACCAGCGGCGACAGATTGCCGATTTCCGGCGAGGTCGCACTGATTTGAAGATCCACCCCCTCCTGCGTCAGCAGGTTGTCGATTTCGCCATTCGCCCTCACCAGGATGGTTTCAGCCTTGCCGAAGTCGAGTGCGAGGTCCTTGAGTTCGATGCCCTTGGTCATCCCGCCCTTGATGGAGGCGGCAAGCGACATCGGGCCCATTTTAGGGATGCCCTGGCCGGAATACTGTTTCGCGATATCCGACAGGTTGCCAAGCTCCGGCGAGGCGACGGACAGGTCCAGATCGATGCCGGACTGACGCATCAAATCTTCAACATCCCCGGTGACGCCCACCAGCAGCGACGATTCGGTGCCCAAGCGCACGGCGATATCTTCCGCCGACAGCGCGTCTTCCATGCTGCCGGTAACGTTCAGACCGACCTTCAGCGGCCCCAGCGGCGGCACGGATTGCCCGGCCAGCGCCTGCGTGACCGGCGACAGATTGCCGATTTGATCGCTGGCCACGGCGATGGCCAAGTTCACGCCTTCGACCGCTGCGGCGTTTTCGATGGTGCCGTCGATCGTGACATGAATCCGGTCGCTGGTTCCCAGATCGACCTTCAACGGATTGACGGCCAGATCGTCGCCGTCGCCCTTCAGCGTGGCGGCAACGGAAAATCCGCCGAGATTCGGCAGAGACAGACCTGCCAGTTTCGCCGTGTCGGCCAATTCCTGACCGATGGCGGATACCGTCAGGTCAATCCCGCTTTGCCCCGCGAGGTCCTGAATGCCGCCCTGGATCGACACATCGACCCCGGCCAGATTGCCGACCAGATCAACCGGCGTCACTTCGCCGGAATTGGTCATGGTGTCGAGGGCGCCGAGCGTCCCCGTCATGATCAGCGCGAGGTCATCGAAGGACGCGTCCATGTTCAGCGCCAGCGGCGTTGCCGTGGACTCGCTGCCCATGGTCAGTTCGCGCAGGGTGAACGTCTGTTCCGTCCCGGCCGCGGCATCCTTCATCACCACCTGAACATCGGCGATGCGCAGGTCGCGGATGATCGGCAGGGTGATTCCCCCGCCACCGCCGCTTGAGGGTTCGGACGGTTCCGACGGGCCGAAATCGGTGTTCGACGTCCCGTCGGCGGCCTTTTCCACGATGGCGCGGACCTTATCGACATGGATCACGGAGATATCCGGCGTCCCCAGCAGAGAGAACAGCTTGAACCCGATTTCGACGGAGCCGATTTCCACCATATTCGGGCGGGAGCCCCACTCCGCATTGGACAGCGTAACGCCGGACACTTTCAGACTGGTATCCGCTCCGAGCGTAAAGTCGATCGGTCCGGCGATCGTCAGATCACGGCCCGTCTCCTCCTTAACCTTCTCTTCGATTTCCGGCTTCCACGCGTTGAGGTCACTCAGAATGTAAGCGACCGCACCGACGACAAAGACGATGAGGACGGCCAGAACGCCACCAAGAATTTTCAGGAAACGACCCATGTCATGCTGCTCCGTTGTCGTTAAGCAGTCCAAATTTCTCGCACTAATGCCGGAATGTCGTGGAAAAGATCCGCTACGGATCGCGCCCCGGCCTTCCGTAATTCGTGCGGCGGATGATAGCCCCAGGACACGCCGATTGCGTGGGCCCCGGCCGACACCGCCATGCCGATATCGAATATCGTATCGCCTATCACCACGGTGTTCCAGGGTGATGCGCCCGTTTCCGCCATTGCGTCCTGCAGGATGTGCGGATTGGGTTTTCCCGGACCGTCGTCCGCCGTCTTCAATACATGGAAGTGGCGACCAATCCCGTGTCTTTCAAGCGTATGGTCCAGGCCGCGACGCCCCTTGCCCGTCGCGACGCCCAGCAAATACGCGTCTTCCGCCGCCAGCAGGGCCAGCACATCCGCGCATCCGTCATACAGCGGTTCCTGATGCGCGCCGATATTCCGTCCGGACACGAACACGTTCTTATACGCGTCGCACAAGCGGTCGACCGAATCGCGGTCCCCGTCCGGGTGCAGATTGGCGATGGCCTGTCCCAGCGGCAGGCCGATCTGATGCCGAATGTCGTCCGCCGCGGGCGGGGTCAGCCCTTCCGCGCGCCAGGCGGCGCTCATCGTGTCGACGATGATATGGCCGCTGTCGACCAAGGTGCCGTCGCAATCGAAGACGATCAGGTAAGGCCCGCCATCCATGGGATCAGTCTTCCCAATCTTCGAACGGATCGTCGATATCCGGACCGGTCGTATCGAATTCGAATTCCTTCAGCGTTCGTTTGAAATGATCGGACGGCGCCGCGACGATCCGCGCGCCCGCCCCCGGCACGCCGGGCGGCAGGACCAGGGAGCGCGCATGCAGATGCAGCCCCTTCGGCAGAATATCGCCCGACGGAAAGGCATCGGCCCCGCCATATTTCCCGTCCCCCAGGATCGGCGTGCCGATGGCGGCCAGATGGGCGCGAATCTGGTGCGTCCGACCGGTGCGCGGCCACAGGGCGACCAGCGCCGCCTTCTGCGCGGCGCGGTCCATAACGCGGAATTCGGTGATCGCCATCTGGCCGTCTTCCTCATCCGGGACGACACGTTCGCCGCCCTTCGCCCCCTGTTTGGACAGGGGCAGGCGGATCGTGCCTTCGGACGGGTCGGGTACGCGGACCGTGATCGCCCAATAAATTTTCTGCATCTGGCGGCTTTTCAGCGCCTGCCCCAGCAGGGTCGCGCTTTCCCGCGTTCGGGCCAGCAACATTACGCCGCTGGTATCCTTGTCCAGGCGGTGCACCAGACGCGGGCGTTCGTCCGCGTCGAATTGCAAGAAATCCAACATCGCATCCAGATGGCGTTCGGTCTTGCTGCCGCCCTGAACGGCAAGGCCCGCCGGTTTGTCGATCGCCAGGATCGCCTTGTTGCGGAAGATGACCAGCGATTTGGCGAAGGCCTCATCCCCCGGTTTCAGCTTCGGCGCCCGAACCGTCCCGTCCTTGGGCACGGGTTCGGACGGCTCGTAGGGCGGCAGGCGCACGGCCTGTCCGGCGGCGATGCGCGTATCCGTCTTCGCCCGCGCGCCGTCCAGTCGGACCTCCCCCTTGCGCAGGGCTTTTTGCATGCGGGAATGGGGCATGTCGGGGCAACGGGCCTTGATCCAACGATCCAGACGCATGCCGTCTTCGTCGGGTTTGACCTCCAGGGTCTGAACACCGGGCATCGAATAATCCTTAAAAAACGCCGATCAGGCGAAAACCAACCGCATCAGGGCCATGCCAGCCATCAGACCGACGACCGCAAGGCCGACCGATGCCAGCGCATAGACCAGAGCGAGGCCCCATTGTCCACGCTCCATCAACAATACGATATCCAATGAATAGGTCGAAAACGTGGTAAAGGCCCCCAGAACGCCGACGGCAATGAAGGCGCGCAGGGACGGCATCGGTTCGGACAGATGCATGAAGACCTGCACCACGATGCCCATCAGGAACGACCCCAGGATGTTCGCGGCGAAGATACCCCACGGGAATCCGGTCCCCATCCAGCGCATCACCTGCGCGGCGAAGAAATGGCGGGCCAGGGCGCCGACGGCGCCCCCCGCGGCGATGGCGAGCAAGGTCTTCATATCGCGGTGACAATAGGCGCGGACAGGCGGTTACGGCAAGGTCCTGTCATTACGTCGAAGGAGCGCGTTTCTTCCGCGCCCGCCGCGCCAGCATGTTGAGGCCTTCCACCAGGCCGGAAAACGCCATGGCGGCATAAACGTAGCCCTTGGGAACGTGGAAACCGAAGCCTTCCGCGATCAGCAACATGCCGATCATCAACAGGAAGCTGAGCGCCAGCATGACGACGGTCGGATTCTTGTTGATGAAATTGGCCAGGGGGCCGCTGGCGAACAGCATCAGGATGACGGACGTGATCACGGCGGCGAACATGATCGGCAGATGCGTCGTCATGCCGACGGCGGTCAGGATGCTGTCGACCGAAAACACGAGATCGAGCAGCAGAATCTGCACGATGGCGATTCCGAAACCCAGTCCGGCGCCCTTTTTCACCGGGGTGCCTTCTTCTTCATCCTCATCGGGATCGACATGGTGATGGATTTCCGTCGTCGCCTTCCAAACCAGGAACAAACCGCCCGCCAGCAGGATCAAATCGCGCCAGGAAAAGCCGTGGTCCCACAGGGTGAAAACCGGCGTCGTCAGCCCGACAAGGACGAACAGCAGACTCAAGAGGACGAGCCGCAGGATCAGGGCCCCGCTCAACCCCACCATACGGGCCTTGGGGCGGATGTCCTCCGGCAGCTTGTTGGTCAGGATCGAAATGAAGACCAGGTTGTCGATCCCCAGCACCACTTCCATGACGATCAGGGTTCCCAGGGCCAGCCATGCCTCCGGGCTAACGATCAGATGCGCGACTTCCATGGATCAATCTTCCGTTTCTGTTATGCGCCGCTTGCGACGCAATCCCTCCCAGTATTCCAACCGCTTGCGGATTTCCCGTTCGAACCCGCGCTCCACCGGTTGGTACAGCGCCACCCGCGACATGGTTTCCGGGAAATAGTTCTGACCGGAAAATCCGTCCTGGGCGTCGTGATCATAGGCATAGCCCTTGCCATAGCCCTGATCCTTCATCATCCGCGTCGGCGCGTTCAGAATATGTTTTGGCGGCATCAGCGAACCGGTTTCCTTCGCGGTCCGGCGCGCCGCCTTATAGGCGACATAGGCAGCATTCGATTTCGGTGCCGTCGCCAGATAGATCACGACCTGCGCCAGGGCCAATTCCCCTTCCGGACTGCCCAGCCGTTCATAGGTATCCCAGCCCATCAGGGCCTGATGCGCCGCCGCCGGATCGGCCAGCCCAACGTCTTCATAGGCGAAACGGACCAATCGTCGCGCAATATAGAGCGGGTCCTCCCCGCCTTCCAACATACGGCCCAGCCAATAAAGACCGGCGTCGCAATCCGACCCACGCAGGGATTTGTGCAGGGCGCTCATCAGATTGTAGTGACTGTCCTGACCCTTGTCGTAAACCGGCAGGCGGCGCTGTACCACCTCCGCCAATTTCTTGGGCGTCATCTTTTCGGTGGTCCCCAGGTTGAACAGGGCCTCCACCATGTTCAGGAGGTAACGCCCGTCGCCGTCCGCCATGGCGATCAGGGCGCGGCGCGCCTCGTCGTCGACGGGCAGGGCGCGCTGCTCTTCCTTCTCCGCACGTTCCAGCATCGACGACATCGCGGCCTCGTCCAGGCGGTTCAGGACGAAAACCTGACACCGCGACAACAAGGCAGCATTCAGCTCGAAACTGGGATTTTCCGTCGTCGCACCGATCAGAATGACCGTGCCGTCCTCGACATAGGGAAGGAAGCCGTCCTGCTGTGCCCGGTTGAAGCGGTGGATTTCATCCACGAACAGCAACGTGCCCTGGCCGGTCTGACGTCGGGATGCGGCCCGTTCGAAGACCTTCCGCAGATCGGCCACGCCGGAAAAGATGGCCGACAGGGGTTCGAATGCCAGACCGCTTTGTTCCGCCACCAACCGGGCCAGCGTCGTTTTCCCACAACCCGGCCCGCCCCACAGGATCATGGACGACAGGCGCCCCTGATCCAGCATACGGCGCAGGGTCCCCTCCGGGCCGATCAGATGATCCTGGCCCACGACCTCCGACAAGGCCTTGGGACGCAGCCTGTCCGCCAGCGGACGGGGGGCGTCCGCTTCGAACAGGCCAGTCATGCCGGAGGCCGGGGCCTTGCTCATCGCAATTGCACCGACAGTTTCTCGCCGTTCCGGTTGATCACCAGGGACCAGGACGATGGCGGGTTATCCAGGACCGCCCGCAAATCCTCGGTAAGGTCGATTTCCCGCCCGCTGATCGACACCAGGATATCGCCGACCTGAAGGCCCAGCCGCGCGGCGGGGCTGTTGCGCAGCAGTTCGATCACCATGACACCGTCCCGTTCCGGTTGGATGCCCAACTGCATGCACAGGGCCGGCGACAGGTTGACGAAACGGGCGCCCGCAATCGGAGCATCGCGCCGAATGGCGACGGGATCCTGCGGTGGGTCTTCCGGTGGGGCGATCAGGATCAGGTCCTTTTCCATCTCCCTCCCATCCCGCAGGATGCCCAGGCGGATATGTTCGCCGACACCTTTTGTCGCCGCGCGAAAGCGCAGATTCTGGGCGTCGTCGACGATGATATCGTCGATCGCGGTGATGATGTCACCGGATTCCAGCCCCGCATCATCCGCCGGACCGCCGTCTCGAACCTGTTCCACGATCACACCGTGCGGCGCGTTCATGCCCAAGGCCATCGCCATGTCCCAATCGACATCCTTGCCGTCGAAACCCAGCCAAGGCCGCACCAGCGGCTGCCCGGACAGTGCGCTTTTCAACACCGCTTGGACCATATTGACGGGGATGGCGAATCCGATGCCGTGGGACCCGCCGGATTTGGAAAAGATGGCCGTGTTGATGCCGATGATCGACCCATCCATCGCCACCAGGGCGCCGCCGGAGTTGCCGGGATTGATCGCCGCGTCGGTCTGGATGAAGGACTGATAGTCGGCAACGTCGACCTGAGTCCGCGCCAGCCCGGATACGATACCGCTGGTCACCGTCTGGCCGACCCCGAAAGGGTTGCCGATAGCGAGCACCAGATCGCCGACATGTACGGCGTCGGAGTTACCC
This sequence comes from Pacificispira spongiicola, assembly GCF_012926505.1. Classification (GTDB taxonomy): domain Bacteria; phylum Pseudomonadota; class Alphaproteobacteria; order UBA8366; family Aestuariispiraceae; genus Pacificispira; species Pacificispira spongiicola. The sequence continues at coordinate 16,160 of NZ_JABBNT010000007.1, read as the reverse complement.
AATGTCACCGTCGGCAGGGTTTGCTTCACATCTTCCAGCTTTAGGATCGCAAGGTCGGTGCGTTCGTCGGACAAGACGACCTGGGCATTGTATTGCCGTTTGTCGCGCAGGATGACGCGGATGTCGGTCGCATCGGCGATGACGTGATGGTTGGTGATGACGATGCCGTCACCTTCAACGATCACGCCGGAGCCGAGCGCCGTTTCCGCGCGTTTACGCGTCCCGCCGAATTGTTGTCCGAAGAATTTCTGGAAAAACGGATCGTTGAACAGCGGACTGCGCGTTTCCACGATCTTGCGGGTGTAGATATTCACCACGGCGGGCGCGACCTGCTCCACCAGGGGGGCATAGCTAAGCCGCACCTGCTCCGCCGATTGGGGTACCGCGACGGTTTCCGCCCGCACCGATCCGGTACACAGGAAACCCAGGGCGACAAGAACGACCGCCGAAACGGCGGCGAGAAGGGGATGTCTTTCAGTCATGCCCCCAATCTAGGAAGCGCCAGCCGGATTTGGAAGGCGCAATTCACCCCCAAATGCGGATACCGGCATCGCGTCGCTTCTGCGAGAAGGAGGTCAGGAAAAATGACCGACCGTGAGGGACATGCAGATGGCGACCGCAACGAAACTGACTGAAACCCATGATGACGCCATGGCCGCGCGGAGTGCCGAGTTGTTTATCGTGCATGAGCTTCTCGACGAACATCGCCAAATGCTGGACATCTCGCTCAATGCCATTCCCGACGGGTTCGCCATCGTTGACCGCGACGGGATGATCCTGATCGCCAATCAGGCATTGGGCCGTCTGCTCAACCTGCCGGCATGTTATTCCCTGGACGGCATGAAACTGTGCGCGGTCATGAAGGATGTCGGGTTCCGGAATATCTGGGACGAAACCTGCGGCCCGGATCTGGAAAGCGCGATGCAACGTCGAAACGGTAACGGCATCGCCGTCTGCGTGCTCGCCGGACCGGAACGCTTTCTTGAAATCAATATCGGCCTGTTCACCGAAACCGGTTATCCGATCACCGTGCGCGACGTGACCAAGCGGGTGCAGTCCGAAACCTCTTCCCCCGAACTCGACATCTGGCGTAAGGCCCGGTCGGAGCACGGGCGCTATGCGGCCCCCACAGCCGCTTAGGATCGATACGATCTCCCCACCCACTCGTTGTATCGATCCGAAAAGGAAAGGGCGGCATCCGAAAGATGCCGCCCTTTCTTAATTCCTGTCGGAAGAGGATCTTATTCCTCGTCCGCCGCCTCGACCTCTTGGGTCGGGCCGCTGTCCTGGCCCTTCGCGCTTTCGTCGCGGTCGACCAGTTCGATGACGGCCATCGGCGCGCTGTCGCCATAGCGGAAACCGGCCTTCAGAACGCGGGTATAACCGCCCGGGCGGGTTTCGTAACGCGGGCCCAGAACGTCGAACAGCTTGGACACCATGGCGTCGTCGCGCAGCTGCGAATGAGCCTGACGGCGACGGTGCAGGCCGCCCTTCTTGCCCATGGTGATCAGCTTGTCGGCGACGCGCTTCAGTTCTTTCGCCTTCGGCAGGGTCGTCACGATCTGCTCGTGCTTGATCAGCGCGTTGGCCATGTTGGCGAACATCGCCTTGCGGTGTTCGGCCGTACGGTTGAGCTTACGCCCTTGCTTAAGATGCCGCATAATCTGCGTCCTTTCTATAGTACTGCCCGGTTTCTGTACCGGGGGGTGGTTTCGGGTCGCGTCTCCGCCGGTCGCTCTAGGCTACAGCCGACGGGGGACGGTACGCGTTTACTCTCGCGGAGAACCGTTCCTTAAAACGGCTCTTCCAGCTTCTTGGCCAGGTCTTCGATATTCTCAGGCGGCCAATTGGCAATTTCCATGCCGAGCGACAGGCCCATGTGACCGAGAACTTCCTTGATCTCGTTCAGGGACTTGCGGCCGAAGTTCGGCGTGCGCAGCATTTCGGATTCCGTCTTCTGAACCAGATCGCCGATATAGACGATGTTGTCGTTCTTCAGGCAGTTCGCGGAGCGGACGGACAGTTCCAGTTCGTCCACCTTGCGCAGCAGGTTCTTGTTGAACGGCAGTTCCGACGGACGGTCTTCTTCGGTGCGGACTTCCGGCTCTTCGAAGTTGATGAAGATCTGGAGCTGATCCTGCAGGACGCGGGCGGCGAGCGCCACGGCGTCTTCCGGGGTCACCGCACCGTTGGTTTCCAGGCTCATGGACAGCTTGTCATAGTCCGTGACCTGACCGACGCGGGTGTTTTCCACCTTGTAGGAGACCTTACGGACCGGGCTGAACACAGAATCGACCGGGATCAGGCCGATCGGCGCATCTTCCGGGCGGTTCTGGGTCGCCGGAACATAGCCCATCCCGTTGTCGACGGTGAATTCGATGTTCAGCTTGGCGCCGCTGTCGAGCGTGCAGAGCACGAGGTCCGGGTTCATGACTTCGATGTCATGACCGGTTTCGATCATGCCGGCGGTCGCTTCACACGGGCCTTCGCAGAACAGGCGCATTTTCTTTGGGCCTTCGCCGTGCATGCGCAGGGCCAGGGCCTTCACGTTCAGGACGATGTCCGTCACGTCTTCACGCACGCCCGCAATGGACGAAAATTCATGCAGCACGCCGTCGATCTGGATCGAGGTCACCGCCGCACCCTGGAGGGAGCTCAACAGAACCCGACGCAGCGCGTTGCCGAGCGTCAGACCGAATCCGCGTTCCAGCGGCTCGGCGACGACGGTCGCAATGCGACGCGCATCGTAGCCGGCGGTCACTTCCAGCTTCTTCGGCTTAATCAGCGCTTGCCAGTTCTTTTGGGCGTTCGCGGCAATATCACTCATTTCGGTTCCAGCCTCATCGCTTTAGGTAAGCTTTAGACCCGGAACGGTCCGATCGAATATGGACCGGACCCCGGGTCTCGCATGCGCCCGTCGTAAAAGGCGGGCGCCAAATATCGGTCTGTTAGACCCGACGGCGCTTGCGCGGACGGCAGCCGTTGTGCGGGATCGGCGTCACGTCACGGATGGCCGTGATCTGGAAGCCGACCGACTGCAACGCACGCAGGGCCGATTCACGTCCCGAACCCGGACCCTTGACGTTCACTTCCAGGGTCTTAACGCCGTGTTCCTGCGCCTTCTGACCGGCTTCTTCCGCGGCCATCTGGGCAGCGAAGGGCGTCGATTTCCGGCTGCCCTTGAAACCCTTGGAACCGGCGGAGGACCAGGAAATCGCATTCCCCTGGACGTCGGTGATGGTGATCATCGTGTTGTTGAACGTGGAGTTCACGTGGGCGATACCCGACGCGATATTCTTCCGTTCCTTGCGCTTACGAACCGGAGCCTTAGCCATATTTCTTCCGTCCTTCACTGCGCACGGGCCGACCTGCCCGCGCCGACCGGCAAATGCCGATCAAGAATTATTTCTTCTTACCGGCGATCGCCTTCGCCGGACCCTTGCGGGTACGTGCGTTGGTGTGCGTGCGCTGACCGCGGACCGGCAGGCCCTTACGATGACGCAGGCCGCGATAGCAACCCAGGTCCATCAGACGCTTGATGTTCATCGCCACTTCACGGCGCAGGTCGCCTTCAACCACATGATCGCGGTCGATGACTTCACGAATGCGCGCGAGTTCGTCTTCGCCCAGCTCGTTGACCCGACGCGTCGGATCGACATTGCACTTGGCAAGAATACCTTCGGAAGTGGTGCGCCCGATACCCGTGATGTAGGTCAGCGCGACCAGCACCCGCTTGTTGGTCGGAATGTTAACGCCCGCGATACGTGCCACGTCGCGTACTCCTTCAAACGTGTTTAGGAGACGCCTACGACGTCCCCGTCCATCATTCCATCTCGATCGAACCTGTCGGCGAGCGGCGGAAACCCTATCGATTTCCAGTATGCCCGACCAATCCGGTCCGTTTTTCGGCCTCGCCCCGCGTGTTGGGGGCGAAGTCGCTTATTTATCAAGCGCTTCCGTCATTTCCGCCCGGCGAAGCGCGCGGAGTATAGGGAAATGCGCCCGGTTGTCAACGTCACAGCAAGCAGAAAAGCCGAGATTTCTCGAATTTTCCGCGAGACCATGCCGCCTGTCGCGAAACACCGTGCGAATTCGGGCTGTTAGCCCAAAATCGCCTCGATCTGACGCGTCACCTCGTCGATATCCGCCATGCCGTCGACCGCTTTCAGCATCCCCTTGTCCTTATAGTAAGGCAGGATCGGCGCGGTTTGGGCGTGGTAGGCCTCCAGCCGTGCAGTGACGGTTTCGGCATTGTCGTCAGCCCGGCGCTTGAATTCCGTGCTGCCGCATTTGTCGCAGACGCCCTCTTTCGCGGGCTTCTGGAACGTATCGTGATAGCCCTGGCCGCATTTGGCGCAGGTATAGCGCCCGGTAATGCGTTCCGTCAGGGCCGCGTCGTCGACGGCCATTTCGATCACCGCGCCGAGCTGCATGCCCTTTTCCGCCAGCATCGCATCCAAGGCTTCCGCCTGGGCGACCGTGCGCGGGAAACCGTCAAGAATGAACCCCTTGGCGCAATCCGGCTGCGAGATCCGGGAAGAAATAATGCCGATGACCAATTCGTCGGTGACCAGTTGCCCGGCATCCATGACGGCCTTCGCCGTCTTGCCGAGTTCGCTGCCGCTCTGCACTTCGGCGCGCAGCATGTCGCCGGTCGAAAGCTGGATAAGGCCGCGACTGTCTTCCAACCGCTTGGCTTGCGTCCCCTTCCCTGCGCCCGGCGGGCCCAGCAGAATGATGTTCATCGTTTTTTCCCCCGCAGTTTTGACTTCTTGATCAGCCCTTCATACTGATGCGCGATCAGATGGCTCTGAATCTGCGTGACCGTGTCCATCGTGACCGTTACCACGATCAGCAGGGTCGTACCGCCCAGATAGAACGGCACGGCAAACTGGCTGATCAACAATTCCGGCAACATGCAAACCACCGACAGGTAAGCCGCACCGACGACCGTCAAGCGGGTCAAGACATAGTCGAGATAATCCGCGGTATTCTTCCCCGGACGGATACCCGGCACGAAGCCGCCATTCCGTTTCAGGTTGTCCGCCGTATCCTGCGGATTGAAGACGACCGAGGTGTAGAAGAACGCGAAGAACACGATCATCCCGACATAGAGCGCCATGTAGAGAGGCTGCCCACGGCCGAGATAGGAGGAAATCTGCGCCAGCAGACCGCCATCCGCGCCGCCCGGGCCGGAGAAATTCGCGACCGTCAGAGGCATCAGCAGGATGGAGCTGGCGAAAATCGGCGGGATCACACCGGCTGTGTTGATCTTAAGCGGTAGATGGGAACTGTCCCCACCGAACATCTTATTGCCGACTTGCCTTTTCGGATATTGGATCAGGATTCGGCGCTGTGCGCGTTCCATGAAGACGATACCGACGATGACGCCGACCGCCAGGATCAGGAAACCCAGCAGCAGCGGGGTCGACAGCTGACCGGACCGGCCAAGCTCGAAGGTGGAGGCGAGCGCCGCCGGGAATTCCGCGACGATACCGGCGAAAATAATCAGCGAAATACCGTTGCCGACGCCACGCTGCGTGATCTGTTCGCCCAGCCACATCAGGAAAACCGTGCCGCCCACAAGCGTCACCACCGCGGAGGCCCGGAAATACCAGCCCGGATCGATCACCGCGCTGGCCCCGGCGGAGGTATTCAGCCCTTCCAGGCCGACCGCGATGCCGTAGCCCTGAACAGCGGCCAAAACGACCGTCAGGTAGCGCGTATATTGGTTGATCTTCTTACGGCCGGATTCGCCTTCCTTCTTCAGCGCTTCCAGGGTCGGGAAGACCGCGGTCAGAAGCTGCATGATGATGGAGGCGGAAATGTACGGCATGATGTTCAGCGCGAAAATCGCCATGCGCCCGATGGCGCCGCCGGCGAAGGCGTTGACCATGTCCAGGACACCGCCGCGCTGTTGATCGAAAATGTCGGAAAGGATCGTCGGATCGATACCCGGCAGCGGGATGTAGGTCCCGATCCGGTAGACGACCAGCGCACCCAGGGTGAACCAGAGCCTTTGCTTCAGTTCTGTCGCCTTGGCGATGGAGCCGAAATTGAAATTCGCTGCCAGTTGTTCCGCGGCTGAAGCCATGGTCCGTTTGTCCTCTTTCCGGTGCGGTAAGGCGTTTATCGCCCGGCCTGACCGGTCCCCATTACGATCCCGTCTTGCCGACGGCATGTCTTATATAGGAAGCGCGCGGGAGAGGTTACAGGACGAATTGTCGCCTGCCCCCTACCCGCGCACCAATCACCCGACCCGAACAGGTCGAAACGCGATTACTCTCCGGCCAGGCGGGCAGCGCGCTTCTCGGCCGCTTCCTTGCGGCGGGCGACGCGCTTGCCTTCCTTCAGCGGCGCAACCGGCGCCGGAAGGGTGACCGAACCACCGGCCTTTTCAACGGCCGCAACAGCGGACGCGGAGGCACCGGCAACATCGAAGGAAACCTTCGCGGTCAGGTCGCCTTTCGCCAGCAGGCGAACGCCGTCCTTGACCTTGGAGATCACACCGGCGGCGACCAGAGCGGCCCCGTCGACGGTGGCCTTCGCATCCAGCTTACCGGCATCGATCGCCTTCTGAACCCGCCCGAGGTTGACCTCGGAGAAATCAGACGCCGTCGGGTTGTTGAACCCGCGCTTCGGCAGGCGACGATACAGCGGCATCTGACCGCCTTCGAAGCCGTTGATCGAAACCCCGGTGCGGGACTTCTGACCTTTCACACCACGGCCGGCCGTCTTGCCCTTGCCGGACCCGGCGCCGCGACCGACACGCATACGGTCCTTGTGGGCACCGTCGTTATCGGAGATTTCGTTGAGTTTCATAACACTCATCCTTGGTACGCTTGCGGGAGGCGAAGACCGGCACGGGCCGGATTACTTCGACTCCTCGACGATTTCCACCATGTGGTGGACCTTGCGGATCATGCCGCGCACCGCCGGAGTATCTTCCAGCGTGCGGACACGGCCCATCTTGTTAAGGCCCAGCCCGATCAGGGTGTCGCGCTGCTCCTTAGGACGGCGGATCGGCGAACCGGTCTGCCGTACCGTCACGGTCTTCGTATCAGCCATTGCTCACGGCCTCCTGCGCGCTGTCATCGACGCCGTCGGTGCGACGGCCAACGAGATCGGCGACCTTCAGGCCACGGCGCGACGCGACCATGCGCGGCGACTGGCTGTTGGTCAGACCGTCGAACGCGGCCTTGATCATGTTGTACGGGTTGGACGTGCCAACCGACTTCGCGACAACGTCCTGAACGCCCAGCGCTTCGAACACCGCACGCGTCGGACCGCCCGCGATGATGCCCGTGCCCGGAGGGGCGGCGCGCATCATAACGTGACCGGCACCGAAATGACCTTTGGTGTCGTGGTGCAGGGTACGACCTTCACGCAGCGGAACCCGAACCATGGTCTTGCGAGCCTGGTCCGTCGCCTTGCGGATCGCTTCAGGAACTTCACGGGCCTTGCCCGAACCGAAGCCGACGCGGCCACGGCCGTCACCGACCACGACCAGGGCGGCGAAGCCGAAGCGACGGCCACCCTTCACGACCTTCGCGACGCGATTGATCGCGACGAGCTTTTCGGTCAGTTCCGGTTCGTTGCTTTCCCGGTTATCACGATCGCGATCGCGATTGCGACCGCCCCGATCTTCCTTGGGTCCTCGTGCCATTTTCGCGGCTCCCGACTTAGAACGTCAGGCCGGATTCACGCGCGGCATCCGCCAGCGCCTTGACCCGACCATGAAATTTGTAACCGCCACGGTCGAAGACGACTTCTTCGACACCGGCCTTCTTCGCACGCTCCGCCAGCAATTTGCCGACTTCGACGGCGGCGTCGACCGTTGCACCGGTCTTCAGCTTGCCCTTCAGATCCTTGTCGACCGAGGACGCAGCGGCGAGCGTAACGCCCGCACCATCGTCGATGATCTGCGCATAGATCTGCTTGGACGAACGGAAGACCGACAGACGCGGACGACCCTTCGCCAGTTTGCGAACCCGGAACCGGGTCCGCTCTTTGCGACGCTCGAAAAGTTCTTTCGCGTTGAGCATTTTCCGGTTCCTTACTTCTTCTTGCCTTCCTTACGGAGGATGGTTTCCTCCGCATATTTCACACCCTTGCCCTTGTAAGGCTCCGGCGGACGGAAAGCGCGGATCTCGCTGGCGATTTGGCCGACGCGCTGCTTGGAGGCGCCGGAAATCGCGATGACGTTGTTACGATCACCTTCCACCGCGATCGTCAGGTCCGACGGGATCGGGTAGTTGATGTCGTGGCTGAAACCGAGCGACAGCTTCAGGGTCGAGCCCTGGACCTGCGCACGATAGCCGACACCGTTGACTTCCAGGCGGCGGACGAAGCCTTCATTGGCCCCCGTCACCGCATTCGCGATCAACGCGCGGGTCGTGCCCCAGGCCTGACGGGCACGCTTCGTCGTCGCGACCGGAACGACGGTAACCTTACCGTCTTCGATCTTGACTTCGACGCCGTCCAGAACCGTGACGAACTGTTCGCCCTTCTTGCCTTTTGCCTTCACCACGCCGTCGGCCAGAGTGACCTCGACACCGCTGGGGATGGCAACCGGATTGACACCGATACGTGACATGATCCTACCTCCCTCTTAGAAGACGCGGCACAGGATCTCGCCGCCGACATTCGCTTCACGGGCTTCGGCGTCAGACATCACACCACGCGGGGTGGAGAGAATCTGAATGCCAAGACCGTTATAGAAACGGGGCAGATCCTTAATTTTCGAATAGACGCGGCGGCCCGGCTTGGACACGCGCGCCATTTCCTTAATGACGGGCTCGCCGTCATTATACTTCAGTTCGACCGACAGCTCGCGGATGCCCGGGCGGACTTCCGCCTCGGAGTAACCACGGATGAACCCTTCGCGCTGCAGCACGTCCAGGACGCGTTGACGCAGCTTGGATGCCGGAACAGGAACCACGGCCTTGCGGGCGTGTTGACCGTTCCGGATGCGGGTCAGCATATCGCCGAGCGGATCACTCATCGACATGATAGATCCTCCTTACCAGCTCGACTTGACCACACCGGGGACGTGGCCGAGAGCGGCCATGTCGCGCAGCGCGATACGGGAAATACGGAATTTGCGGTAGAACGCGCGCGGGCGGCCCGTGATTTCGCAACGGTTGCGAACACGGATCGGGCTGGCATTCTTCGGCAGGGCGTCAAGCTTGATGACGGCCTGGAACCGATCTTCCGGCGGCAATTCGCGATCGTGGATCAGCGCCTTCAGCGCGGCACGCTTCTTAGCGTAGCGCTGCGACAGCCCACGACGGCGGTTGTTCTTTTCAACGGCGCTTTTCTTAGCCATATCGTCTATCCCCCGCCTTAAGCCACGAACGGCATGTTGAACTTCGTGAGCAGGCTTTTGGCCTCCTCATTCGAGTTCGCCGTGGTGCAGATCACGATGTCCATGCCCCGGGTTTCGTCGACTTGGTCGAAATCGATTTCCGGGAAGACGATCTGTTCCTTGAGGCCCATGGCGTAGTTGCCGCTGCCGTCGAAGCTCTTGCCCGGCACGCCGCGGAAGTCGCGGACGCGCGGCAGCGCGATGTTGATCAGGCGATCCAGGAATTCCCACATACGCTCACGGCGCAGGGTCACCTTGCAGCCGATCGCCATACCGTCGCGGATTTTGAAGCCGGCAACCGACTTCTTCGCTTTGGTGGCGACGGGCTTTTGCCCAGTGATTTTGGCAAGTTCCGCCATCGCATTGGTGAGCTTTTTGCGGTCGTTGACCGCTTCGCCGACACCCATGTTGATGACGATCTTGTCCAGCCGCGGCACCTGATGGGAATTCGAATAACCGAATTCCTTCAGCATATCAGCTTTGACTTTTTCGTCGTAAAGCTGCTTCAGCCGCGGGACGTAACGATCTTCAGCCATCGCTCGTATCCCTTACCTTCTTAATGATCGTCGCCCAACTTAGGCGTCGATGATTTCACCGGACCGTTTGGCGACACGCACCTTACGGCCATCTTCCAGGGTCTTGAACCCAACACGGGTCGCCTCGCCGGACTTCGGATCCTTGATCGCGATGTTCGACAGATTGATACCCAATTCCTTATCGACGATGCCGCCTTGGGACATCTGGCTCGGGCGGGTGTGGCGCTTGGCCACGTTGATGCCCTGAACGATCGCCCGGCCTTCGCTCGGCAGAACCTTCAGAACTTCGCCTTCCTTGCCTTTGTCACGGCCCGTCAGAACAACGACGGTGTCGCCCTTTTTGATCTTCGCAGCCATATCAGATGACCTCCGGCGCCAGCGAAACGATCTTCATGAACGACTTCGCACGCAGTTCACGAACGACCGGGCCGAAAATACGGGTACCGATCGGATCTTTCGATTTGTTGATCAGCACCGCCGCGTTGGTGTCGAACTTAATCGTCGACCCATCCGGACGGGCGATTTCCTTCGCCGTACGCACGATAACGGCACGGTGAACCGCACCCTTTTTCACACGACCGCGCGGAATGGCTTCTTTTACGGAAACGACGATGACGTCGCCGACAGAAGCGAAGCGGCGTTTAGAACCGCCAAGAACCTTGATGCACTGGACTTTCCGGGCACCGGAATTGTCCGCTACATCGAGGGTGGTTTGCATCTGAATCATTGCACCTACTCCCGATCAGAGTTGAAACGACGTCAAGCGTCCGCGCCCGTCACCAATTCCCAAGTCTTACGCTTGGAAATCGGACGGCATTCGCGGATGCGGACCACGTCGCCAACTTGCGCCGTGTTATTCTCGTCGTGCGCCATGAACTTTTTGGACAGGCGAACGAACTTGCCAAAAACGGGGTGTTTTACCCGACGTTCGACCTTAACCACAACCGTTTTTTCGGCTGCGCTGGAGACTACCGTCCCCTGAAGAATGCGTTTCGGCATTTATCCGAACCTCCGTTATGCCCGGCTTCAGGCCTGGGCCGACGGCGCGGCGCGCCGACGATCGTTCAACAGCGTCTTGATACGCGCGATATCGCGGCGCACCGTACGAACCCGCGCGCTATTTTCCAGCTGGCCGGAAGCCGCCTGGAAACGCAGGTTGAACTGTTCTTTCTGCAGCTCGGTGAGCTGATCTTTCAATTCGTCGTCCGTCTTCGGACGCAGATCGGCGATCTTAGTCATGGTTTCGCTTCCTTACGCACCAATGCGGGTGACGATCTTGCACTTGATCGGCATCTTGGCCGCGGCAAGTTCGAAGGCTTCGGCAGCCAATTCGTTCGGCACACCGTCCATTTCGAACATGATACGGCCGGGTTTCACGCGGGCCGCCCAGTATTCAGGCGTCCCCTTACCCTTACCCATACGCACTTCGGCGGGCTTTTGGGAGACCGGCACATCCGGGAAAACCCGGATCCACACCTTGCCCTGACGGCGGATCCGACGCACCAAGGCGCGACGGGCCGCTTCGATCTGGCGCGCGGTGATGCGGCCCGGTTCCATCGCCTTCAGGCCGATAGAACCGAAATTCAGCGAGGTACCGCCCTTGGCGTTGCCATGGATCCGGCCCTTGTGCTGTTTGCGGAATTTCGTGCGCTTCGGTGACAGCATCGTCTTAAATCCGTCTCTTACGATCGGCGGCGCAGTTGCCGCCTATCCTAGTTCCATACCTATCGGGCGTCGCGTGACTTAGCGGTTGTTGCCGCTAGACGTGGCGCTGCCCTGTTGATCCGCCAGGCGCTTGTCCTGGGCATAGGGGTCGTGGGCCATGATCTCGCCTTTGAAGATCCAGACCTTCACGCCGCAGATGCCGTAGGTCGTCGCCGCTTCAGCGGTGCCGTAGTCGATATCCGCACGCAGCGTGTGCAGCGGAACGCGACCTTCACGGTACCATTCGGTCCGCGCGATTTCCGCGCCGCCCAGACGGCCGCCGCAGTTGATGCGGATGCCTTCGGCGCCCATGCGCATGGCGTTCTGAACCGCACGCTTCATGGCGCGACGGAACGCAACGCGGCGCTCCAACTGCTGGGCGATGTTTTCGGCCACCAGCTTCGCATCCAGTTCCGGCTTGCGGATTTCGACGATGTTCAGGGCGACGTCGCCACCGAAACGCGTCGACAAATCGCGGCGCAGCTTCTCGATATCCTGACCCTTGCGACCGATCACGACACCCGGACGGGCGGTGTGAATGGTGACGCGGGCGCGGCCGGCCGGACGCTCAATGACGACACGGGACACACCCGCCGCCTTCAGCTTGTCCTGCAGGTATTCGCGCATGGCGACGTCCTTATGCAGGAGGTCGGCATAGTTCTTACCGGCGTACCAGCGGGAATCCCAGGTCCGGTTGATCCCGACGCGCAGGCCGATCGGATTGATTTTCTGACCCATTATTCGATCTCCTCGCGCTCGCGAACGACGATGGTCAGGTTCGAGAACGGTTTCTGGATTTTACCGACGCGGCCACGGGCGCGCGGACGGAACCGCTTCATCACGAAGGCCTTACCGACGTAAGCTTCCTTCACATACAGCCGGTCAACGTCCAGCTGATGGTTGTTTTCCGCGTTCGCCACCGCCGATTCCAGCGCCTTCTTGACCGTGTCGGAAATCCGACGACGGCTGAAAGCCAGATCGTTCAGCGCCGCGCCGACATCCTTGCCGCGGATCATCATCGCAACCAGGTTCAGCTTTTGCGGGCTGACCCGGATCGCGTTCACGACCGAGCGGGCTTCCGTGTCGGCCAGGGTGCGTTCTCTTGCCGCCTTGCCCATCGATTACTTCCTCTTCGCCTTCTTATCGGCCGCGTGACCGTAATAGGTGCGCGACGGCGCGAATTCGCCGAACTTGTGGCCGATCATCTGTTCGTTGACCATGACGGGCACGAACTTCTGACCATTGTGAACGCCGAACGTCAGTCCGACGAATTGCGGCAGGATGGTCGAACGGCGGGACCAAGTCTTGATCACCTCCTTGCGACCGGATTCGCGGGTTTTGTCCGCCTTCTTCAGAAGGCTCAGCTCCACGAAGGGGCCTTTCCATACCGAGCGTGCCATGGTCTCTAACCCTTACTTCTTCGCGTGGCGACGGCGGATAATGTACTTGTCCGTCGACTTGTTGGAACGGGTGCGCTTGCCCTTGGTCGGCTTGCCCCACGGGGACACCGGATGGCGACCGCCGGAGGTCCGGCCTTCACCACCGCCATGCGGGTGATCGACCGGGTTCATGACCACGCCGCGCACCGACGGGCGGCGACCCAGGTGGCGGTTGCGACCGGCCTTACCCAGGTTGATGTTCTGCTGGTCCGGGTTGGACACGGCGCCGACAGTGGCGACGCATTCCGCGCGGACGACACGCAGTTCACCGGAAGACAGTTTCAGCTGGGCATAGCCCTGGTCACGACCGACCAGTTGGGCGTAGGTCCCGGCGGAACGGGCGATCTGACCGCCCTTGCCCGGCTTCATCTCCACATTGTGGATGATGGTACCGATCGGCATGTTCGCCATCGGCATGCTGTTGCCCGGCTTCACGTCGACCTTCTTGCCCGCGATAACCTTGTCGCCGGCCTTCAGACGCTGCGGGGCCAGGATATAGGCCTGCTCGCCGTCGTCATAGGTTATCAGCGCGATGAACGCGGTGCGGTTCGGGTCATATTCCAGACGTTCGACGGTCGCGGACACGTCCCACTTCGCGCGTTTGAAATCGACGACGCGATAGCGGCGCTTCGCCCCGCCGCCACGACGGCGTTGGGTGATGCGGCCCGTATTGTTGCGGCCACCCTTCTTGGTCAGGCCTTCCGTGAGTGCCTTTACCGGCTCGCCCTTATGCAGGTCGGAGCGGTCGACCAGCACCAGGCCGCGCTGGCCCGGGGTGATCGGCTTGTAGCTCTTAAGCGCCATGGCTTAACTCCTTCTCGATCTCTATCCGTCGGCGTTCAGGTCAAATGCCCGAACCGACGTCGATCGAATGCCCTTCTTCAAGACTTACGACCGCCTTTTTCCAATCGTTCCGAACGCCCAGACGGCCCCGGAAACGCTTGGTCTTGCCCTTAACCACCGACGTGTTCACGGCTTTCACCTTCACGTCGAAGATCTGCTCAACCGCCGCCTTGATCTCCGGCTTGGTCGCGTCTTTCGCGACCTTGAAGACCACCGCGCCGTGTTCGCCGGCCAGCGTCGCCTTTTCGGTGATAACCGGGGCGACGATAACGCGATACATACGCTCCAGGCTCGGCGTCGACTTATTCAGAAATTTCCAGCTCATTTCAACCGGGCCTCCAGACCTTCGACGGCCGCCTTGGTCAGGACCAAGGTGTCGCGGCGCAGGATGTCGTAAACGTTCGCGCCCTGGATCGGCAGGACATCGATTTGGGCGATGTTGCGAGCCGCCAGCGCGAAGTTGCGATCGACTTCCGCACCGCCGACGATCAGCGCGCTGTTCAGGCCGAGACCCAGGAACTGCGCCTTCACGGCTTTGGTTTTCGGTTCGGCGGCAACCGCATCATCCAGGATGATCAGCTTGCCGTCGGCCGCCTTCGCGGACAGCGCCATTTTCAGCGCCAGACGACGGACCTTTTTCGGCAGATCGTGAGCATGGTCACGCGGCGTCGGGCCGAAGGCACGTCCACCACCGCGGAAATGCGGGGCCTTGCCGTTACCCTGACGGGCGCGACCGGTGCCTTTCTGCTTGTAAATCTTCTGGCTGTTGCCGGCAACCTCTGCACGGTTTTTCACCTTGTGGGTGCCCGCGCGGCGCTTTGCCAGCTGGTAATTGACCATGCGCGCCAGGATATCCTTGCGCGGCTCGAGGCCGAAAACATCGTCGGAAAGATCGATGTCGCCGGCGGCCTTGTTATCGAGCGTGAGGATCGTAGTTTTCATTGTCTTCACCTTCTACGCATCGCCGGATTATTCGCCGTCGGTCACGGCTTCGGGAGCCGCTTCCGCCGGGGTTTCAGCCGGAATTTCGGCAGGCGCGTCAGCAACGGCGGCCTTGATCGAACCCGGGAAAGGCAGGCCTTCCGGCGCAACCTTCTTCACCGCGTCCTTCAGCAGGACCCAACCGTTCTTCGCACCCGGAATGGCGCCTTTCACCAGAACCAGGCCGCGATCGACATCGGTCAACACGACTTCCAGATTCTGCTTCGTCACCTGGGACGCGCCCATATGACCGGCCATTTTCTTGCCCTTGAACACCTTACCCGGGTCCTGACACTGACCGGTGGAGCCGTGCGCGCGGTGCGAGATCGACACAC
This sequence comes from Pacificispira spongiicola, assembly GCF_012926505.1. Classification (GTDB taxonomy): domain Bacteria; phylum Pseudomonadota; class Alphaproteobacteria; order UBA8366; family Aestuariispiraceae; genus Pacificispira; species Pacificispira spongiicola. The sequence continues at coordinate 955 of NZ_JABBNT010000007.1, read as the reverse complement.
CATGGCTGGCCCGCAGACCGCCGAAGTTGTGCCGCTTCATCGCGCCGGCAAAGCCCTTACCGATGCTGATGCCCGTGGCGTCGACATACTGGCCGGCCACGAAGTGGTCCGCCTGCAGTTCGTCACCCGGATTGAGCAGACCGTCCGCCGAGACGCGGAATTCGGCCAGCTTGCGCTTCGGTTCCACGCTCGCCTTGGCGAAGTGGCCGCGCATGGCCTTGCTCGTGTGCTTCACTTTCCGCTTGCCCAGGCCGAGCTGTACGGCCGTGTAGCCGTCGGTCTCGTCCGTCCGCACGGCCGTCACCTGAAGGCCGTCCATCTGCAACACGGTGACCGGCACATGAACACCGTCGTCCGTCCAGACGCGGGTCATGCCCAGTTTTTTCGCGATAACGCCGGTTCGCATAGATCCGTCCCCCGCGATTAGAGCTTAATCTCGACATCGACACCGGCGGCCAGGTCGAGCTTCATCAGCGCGTCCACGGTCTGCGGGGTCGGGTCGACAATATCCAGCACGCGCTTATGCGTGCGAACTTCGAACTGTTCACGGCTCTTCTTATCGATGTGCGGCGAGCGCAGCACCGTGAACTTCTCGATGCGGGTCGGAAGGGGGATCGGTCCCCGGACTTCCGCGCCGGTCCGCTTGGCGGTGTTGCAGATCTCCTTGGTCGACTGATCGAGGACCCGGTGATCAAACGCCTTCAGGCGGATGCGAATGTTCTGGCTTTCCATGCCTTCACCCTCTGTCATCCCCGCCGTCGGCCAATCTTGGCCCAGTCCGGGGAAGGATAGCGGCGGCTCCGATACCTAGGTGCCGCCGCAATGGATACCCTTGTTTACTTAATGATGGACGCGACGACGCCGGCGCCGACGGTGCGGCCACCTTCGCGGATCGCGAAGCGCAGGCCTTCATCCATCGCGATCGGCGCGATCAGCTCGACATCCATCGAGATGT
>NZ_JABBNT010000006.1 GCF_012926505.1 Pacificispira spongiicola | reverse complement strand
GAGCTGCACCCGTCGCCCGCACCCTCGCCGCCCGCCCCCCACATGTGCGGGGTAGAGTCCGACCCGGCCACCAGGGGTAGGGGGTGTCAATTTCTAGGGGTTCGGAGCCCCATGTCCGGTCTCGAGCTAAATTTTTCGCAATGGCGAATTAAAATTTCAAGGTTTGAGTGATGACCACACGTGGAAGAAAACCTAAAGCGCCGGAACTTCGGTTGATTGAAGGCAGTCACCGAAGCGACCGGCACGGCGATCCCAACGCGATCAAAGCGGGGCTTGGTGCCTCAAAATCCGCATTCGGACCCGTTGAGCGGCCCAAGGGGATGAAGGGCGAAGCGCTCAAGGCGTGGAAACAATACATCGAACCTGCGTTCTGGTTGGACGCCAGCCGGGAGCCGTCGGCGATTGCCTTCTGTGAACTGTGGGCGGAATTTAGGGCTATCCCGTCGCACTTCCCGGCGGCGCGACACACACAGATGCGCGCCTATATGAGTGAGCTTGGGCTGACCGATCTTCGCAATCGTCCGGCTCCTGGCGAGACCGAAAAAGACCCATTTTTCGATGACTAGCACAGCGCGAACAAGGTAGGGCGTTAGAACGATGGCATTCGAACAAGTCGGCATGGCGGTAACCATCGAAGCGCAGCTAGAGCGCTTCGACCGGGCGATGAAGAACAGCGGAGTCATTGTCGATACCGTCGCCACGGGTATGGACAAGGCGACGAAACGCGCCGCTACCAGCTTCAATCGATTGGAGGGGGCGCTTAACCCGGCAGCGGCGGCGACGCGTCGATACGAAAGGGATGTGCAGAAGGTAAAGGTCGCCGTTGATAGCGGCGCTGTCAGCAACGAGCGCGCGGCCCAAGTCTTGGCGCGCTTAGGCGATCAGTACGAACGGAGCGCACAAACCGGCGCGGGCTTCACTCGCTTCCTCGGTCAAGGCGCTCGCGGTTCCCGTCAAATGGGCATGGCCGTTCAGAACGCAGGTTTTCAGGTCGGTGACTTTGCGGTCCAAATCGCATCCGGGCAGAACCCGTTACGCGCCTTCATCCAGCAAGGAACGCAGCTTGTCTCTATGTTCGGCCCGTGGGGGGCTGTGATCGGTGCGGCTGGCGCGGTGTTTGGTGCGCTTGCGACGACATTCATCGACGCTGGCGATTCCGCGAAGAAAGCGGAAGAAGCCGCCGCCGATCTGGAAAAACGGTTGGACAGTCTGAAGTCCAGCGCCAACGGAACGGCGGATGCGCTGCGCAATCTTCGCGCCGGAACCGACGATTTCACCTTGGCCGGGATCACGAAGGAAATCGCGGACTTCGAAAAGCAACAGACGCAACTGCAAGACCTTTTCTCAATCCAGAACCCGCGCGTCCGGCAGCGTAAAATCGCGGACGTTTTGGGTATCGATCCGGGCGAAGCGCGAGAACGTCTGGAAGATGTAACGAAGCGCCTTGAAGAACTTCGGGCTACGCGGGACCGGCTGGTTTCCGATCTGTCGAACCTTCGGACGGCGAACTCTTTGCTAACCGGCCAAAAAAGCCCGGCTACTGAGGAATATTTCGCAGGCGTGCGCGCACAGGTTGACGCCACGCGTGACCGCATCGACGCACTGAAAAGCGGTGCGAAAGAAGCCGACGATGCTGTCGCGGCGATCTGGGCGCGGGTGAATAATCGCCTGCAATCCAGCATGGGAACCGGATCGCTTGTGACCGGCGGACCATCCCCGGAATCTCTGGCGGTTTTCGACCGCGCCAACGCCAACACCGACCGTTACCGGGAAACGCTGGAACGGCTGAAAAAGGCAATGGAGGACGGCAAGGCAGTTGAACTGTCCGTCCGCACGGAACGGGAACAGCACGCCGACACGCTGGAACGCCTGGACCAACTTTTGATGCAGGGCGCGATCAGTCAGGAAACCTATAACCGCGCCGCTCAGAACGCGAACCGGACGCTGATGCAGTCTGACCCAGTATTCAAAGGGTTCTCCAGCGGTTTGGACTCCATGTCAACCGGGCTGTTCAGGTTTGCGGATGCATCGGAAAGCGCGTCGGAACGGGCGCGAAATGCCCTTGTCGGGATGTTGAATGATATCAGCGAGGAATTCGCCCGCCGGGCCATTACGAACCCGCTTCTCAATCTCCTGTTCGATGCGGGACTACCGACCCTAACCGGATTGTTCGGCAGCGGAGGTGGGATCAACATTGCCAGCAATGCTTTGCCATCCGGTTCTGTCCTGCCGCCAAGCGTCGCGGCTGGCGTCCGACACAGCGGCGGCATGGCCGATAGAGGGCTGACAAGAACCGTTCCAGCGGCGTTGTTTGCGGGTGCACCGCGCTATCACAGCGGCGGGGTGGTCGCGCCTGGAGAGGTTCCGGCCATCCTGAAACGTGACGAGGAAGTCCTGACGCGAAGCGATCCGCGCCACCGATACAATTTCGGTCGCGGCTCCGGCGCGGCCAGCGGACCCACGTTCAACATCGACGCGCGCGGCGCGGACCGCCAGGGCATGGCAGAACTGAGCGCAACTGTCCGCGCGCTTAACGGAAAAATAAACCGTATCGACGCCACTTTGGAGCCCCGCGCCGTGAAGTCGATGGTCGATACGCGCCGCCGGAACCCGAAAATATTCAGTGGATGATGGGCATGTCTTCAGAGCCGATCAGAGACCACCGCGCATTCGTTTCACGAGAGGGCTTTGTTGAATTCATGGCGGAGTGCTGGCCCCATCTTGACCTATGCCTTGCCATTACAGAGGACTTCACGGCGACCGGCGATGCAGGCCCCTATCGGCTCGGGGGAACACCCCTAGAATTCGCTGACGACGCCGAATCTAAAGCGGCTTTACTGGAGCATATGGCGAGCCTGCTTCGGTGCTCTGCTCAGATCGTTCGCGGGGCGGATTCCACCGTTTTCCACCTGATAAACGGCGGCAAGAATTAGCGCCGTTCCATTCCTGCTAGGCTGCGGTATTATTGCCGCGCTGGGCCGGGGGCGGGTCAGACGTTCGGCTTGGCCCAGACGTGCCGCCGCCTGCGTATCCCGCCCCCTACATAATGCCCCGAGGATTAATTGCGCCCATCGACCAAAAGATGGATCAAGTCTTGATCCCGATCGTGTTGCCTAAAGGCTGGAACTTTTCAATCAGGTATTCTTCTAAACTGGGTGCCTCATAGGCATTGTCGAGCGCGACTGTGAGAACGAAATTCGGCTCCGCTCCCCAGGCTTCAGGAATCTTCGGCACACCTCGTTTGCGGGTCGGATCGGTTGGATCGACCTTAAAGTAGTCACCGAGCCTCTTGCCTAGATTGTTTGTCTTCCCGATGTAGATCAATTCGAGATCGTGGTCGAAGATTGCGTAGCATCCGGGCCGACCATTGTTAGGCCAAGTTTGGTCAAAGTTGCACTGGATGTCCCACGGATCGCTCCAATGCATGTTCATGTTTCCATACCGAACCGCATATTCGTTGGCGATATTCTGAACGTCTTCCATGGTAGCCATGTTTAATTCCTTTAATATTAGATGGATTCCACACCAACAAATGGCGAATGGCCGACTTAACGTTTCGCCTAAAGAAAGATTTATTAAGTCCGGAAAGATTTGCGGCGACACCGTGGCGAGTAGCACGATAGGCGCAGTGTAAAACGCCTCCCGCTGCCCGAACGTCCATAACCCGACTTGACGGAGAGCTACCGCCTTCGGAACGCTCGCCAGCACATGCCGCCGCTTAGACCATATATCAGTGTTTAGGCCCGCCCAACAGGCCGATCACCTGATGCGGCGGAAAGAGGTCTGGGAGCGGATAAGGAATAGTGGTGCAAGTTGCACCGAAAATAGAGACAGGGGCAGGCCGAGCGAGTTCGCCTCGGAAACCGCTGATGCAACCGGCGTAGATAAATCGACAATCAACCGCGCTGTCTCTCGTGCAGAAAAAATCGCCCCCGATGTTCTGGCGGAAGTATCCGGCACGGAACACGACAAGGGCGTGGAACTGGACGCGCTGAAGCGGCTGTCGCCAGACGAACAGCGAAGTTGATCAAATGGTTTGCATTCCGCACCATTACTACGGTTTGATGTTAACAACATAGATTACTCGCGTTTAGGCATGGAGATTCTGGCTATGAAATCTTGGCTCGCCATGTTCGGTTTGATTATGGCGTTCGCGGCACCTGCCGCAGCCCGTGATTATGTCCTCCCCGGCACTCTTCACTTGACCAACGGTACCCTCGTGCAATGCGAAGACATTAACCTTACCGATCTTCACTACAGTAAGGGCGGTATCGTTGTAAAAAGCGGCTACTATGAGAGTGAAACCAATAGCTTCCACCTGAAGAAACTGGATCAAAACATTAGTATTTTGTTGAATGATATGGATATCCGCTCCCTGTCCATAATGATTGATGGCGACAGTTGGGGCGACAGTACGATGATCGAAGTTGTTCTCAAGAACGGCAACATCGCAAGCATGGGAGTCTTCAAAGATCGTAGCGAACGCTCATTGGGGTCCCGTTTAGTTGCAACTTGCGAAGATACATTTACCGGTAAAAAACAAGAGCAGACGCTCTATTGGGGAACAGTCGACAGCAAAGATGGTCCGCGCGTCCTATCGGCCAATTTCGAGGAAACAGGAAACGTAAAATGGTCGAACGGATCGAAGCGGTTTTTTCCTGTCGGCTTCGAGTTCGACCCCTATACAGGCGAACGATTGATTTTGAAAAATACGGTGGAATAACGTCGACCACCTACATTGTCTCTCGTCACGCTAACCGTTCCGAATAGCCGCAGCGTGATAGTATCCGATCAGCTTCGATTCTAACCAGACTTGTCACCATTTCTGAAACACGGCAAATCTCGGTGGAGGCGTCCGATCATTCGTTTACTCCCGAAATACCAGCCATTCGTCCAACTTGATCATTCAGCCAAACTCTCCGCCCGCCTATTCTTATCGGCGACGGTCCATACTTTCGCAGTTGGCCAGGAGATATCTGACCGCAATAGTCACACGCTGTCTTAACGTCCATCGCGGCAGGCCAAGGCCGCATTATCTCAATAGGAGGAGCGACGACGGCGGGAGAGCATTCCTCCGTCATTCCTTCTTCAGCCTTACCCCTGCCCCGCCCCCATTCTCAGGGATGAAGACGACGCCAGCGGACTCTAGGGCGCGCTGAACCGAGGCGACATTGCCTGCATTGCTTCGCGCGGTGCCTAGCTTTTCCATGCGCTGGATCGTCGGAAGCGAAACCCCGGATTTCTCGGCGAGTTCTTTCTGATCCATACCGATCAGCGCACGCCCCGCTTTCATCTGAGCGGCATCTATCATGTTTTAAACCTCACCTATGATGTTTCATAATTGATATTTTATCAATCATGAGTTATGTATAAAACATCACGCACGACGTTTGAAGAGAAATCCAATGTCCCACAACGCGACCAACCAAACCCGAGAAGAAGTAATCGCAAACCTCAAAGCTCTGCTTGAGGAGGCCACTCCGCTTCCGGTGGAGTGCCGCCGGAAAGTTTTACGCGACGTGATCCGCGATACGCGTTCCGAGGCAATCATTCTTCCGCGCCTGATGCGCCTGTATGGCCGCCAATGTATCGAAAGCCTAAACGCTCAACAGGTCGATGAAACTCTTCGCCACTTAAAAGCTATAGCCCGGATGCTCAAGACAGAGCATGCCGGATCAACGGTTGCCAACGATGTTTAACGTGATCCAGCACATGGGCCTTCGTTGCCATCGCCGCGCTAACATTCCGCGTTTGTATCCAATCCAGCCTTGAGCGCGGCACGGACACATCGAGTTGTGCGCCGTGGTGGGGGCCGGACGAACCGAGAGGGAGAAATTGAAATGAATACCGTCACGAAAACATCCACCCGCCGTTCCATTTTGAAAGGCAGTGCGGCGGCACTCGCTGGGGCTGCACTTGTCTCCACGACTGCGAAAGCTGCAACGAGTGACCCGCATCCGGTTTGGCTGGCCGAACTGACGGCCATGCGTGCCGAGGGAAAAAAGCAGATTGAACCGATCTATCGTGACTTGGAAAAGCGGTTTGCCGGCCATCGCGGTACCGAAGACCATATTCGCGCTTGTGTCGCTGCGGTCAGTCCCGCCGCAGCGGATTTCAGCAACCGCCACGGCGCGCGTGCGGCGGAACTGGAGCGACTGATCTTGTCGACGCCTGCAAAGACCGTCGCCGGGATCAAGGCACAAGTCGGCATGGCCTGTGACCGGTCCAATAACAGTTCCGCGCTGTATCCGTCCTATGATTATTGGGACGTTCTGCGTGCCGTGGAAGCATCGCTTGCCGAGATGGCGTAAGCCGGACGACTGACGGGAACAGACGCCAATCAACCCCCGCCAATCGCCCTTATCCCTAGTCACCTAGAGAAACCCGACTATGCACCGTGCCCGAAACAGCAACAAGGGCCGGTCATGGTCGGGGAAGGAACACAGAATGAAAACCGATATCACCCGCCGCGCCGCCCTGGCAGGCTCCACCGCCGCCATTCTTGCGGCTGGCATGAACACCGCCGCAGCGGCCCCCATCGATCCTCACATCGCATGGCTTGCCGAGATGGATCAAATTGAAGCCACGCTTATTGCCATGGGGAGTGAAGAAGACGCGCTTAACGGCGCTCTGATTCGTGACCTGGGAAGGGTTCAACCTGCCGTGACGGTCAATGCGGGGAGCCGTACCTATGTGACGGATCGGCAAGCGATCATCGATATTCTGGACGGACTGCCGACACTGGACGACCTGAAAGACAGGGACGCGCTCAACCAAGTGTCATTTCGTCGCCTTCGGCAGACGTGGGAGAAAGCCCTGGAAGAGTTCGACGCCAAGACGGCGCGCTTTGAAGCCCATCCGGCGTATCAACGCATGAAGGAATGGGAGCGCCGGACTAACGAGTTGATCGACCAGGACGACAAGATTTCCCGGCTTATGGTCGACACCCCCGCCAAGACGCTGGCCGGGGTGCACGCCCAAGCGGTGCTTTTGGAACGCTGGACCCGCGACGGTCTCGAATACCTGGACGAACGGGAGAGCGAGATTGCGGCCCGCATCCGCGAGGCGCTGGCGAAGATAATCGGGCAGCAAGAACCGGCGCAACATTCCCGACCTGCCTGACACTGCGGAGCAGAGAACTTTCAGCCCCGGCTTCGGCGGGGGCTTTTTCTATGCACGGTGGATGGGTGGGGGAAAGACCTCCGAAACCCCGTTTCTGATCGCTATCGCCCGCCGCTCGTGATTTAATATTTACAAACTATGCGCCCTATAGGGGAGTTATCCCGATGCGTAGTATCGTGCTTTGTCTCGCGGTCCTATTGATCGCACCGAACGCCACCCAAGCCGACGAGTGCCTAGTCAGCTATGGCGATTACGGTAACATCTGGAACGGCATGACCGAGCGCCAAGCGCTGGCCGCGTTGCGGTGCCCCGGAACAATCCTAGCCGAAACAGAATCGGGATCGACACGCATCAAAATCGTGCGGTGGGCGGGGTATGGAACCCCTGGGGCGAACATCACGGTCACGTTCCAGAATGGACGAGTGGCGAGCAAAGCAAGTGCTGGGCTTCACCAAGGCAGAACAGCGCCGGACAATTTGCAAAACTACAGTCTACCTTAAGGAAAAGGAAAGCCGCCCCTATGACCCGTATCGTGCTCCTCGCGTTTGTTGCCCTCACCCTTGTCGGTTGCGACAAGAGAATCGCAACGCAAATGAATGACGGAACTATCGAATTGAAATTCATGGATCCAGTCTTAACCGGCGCGAACGTCGCTATGCAGAACCTCCACCAGGACGCTTTGGAACGGTGCCCAAACGGATATGAAAAGCTATCCGATAGGACTGAGAAGGACGCGGCCAACAAGACATGGTTCGTCTGGACCGTGCGCTGCAACTGAACCTCGATCCTAACGCCACCATTCAATGAAGGGAAAGCCGATGCGACATATGGTTATGGGGGCACTAGTCGGGCTTGCCTCGATTGTAACGGTACCGGCACGGGCGGACACGATCCTCCTAGAGTATCCCGGATTCACACTCTGGTACGATTGCGCGCTCGGTGGAGCCGTTGCGGCGCGGTACGAGATTGGACCCGATACCGGCTCGCTTGAGCGCGACCACGCATTTTTCCTAGACGAAAATCTGCCGGATGACTGCAAGGGCCAAATCAGCACAGACACTTATGCTTCGGTCCCGAACGCCCCCGACGATTACGACCTGGGCCACCTTGTACCGGCCAACCACCTGGACGACAGGAAGGACGCCATAGCCGCGTCCAACGTGATGACGAACATAACGCCGCAACAGTCGTCGTTTAATCGGACAGGCGCTTGGCGGAAAACCGAGAAGTTAATCGAGTGTTGGCGGGACGAAGCGGACAAAGGACCGCTGGTGATCTGGATCGCCGTAGTTTGGGGAAGCGACGAGGACAACGATTATTTCGTCAATTCGCATGGCATCGTCACTCCTGACCGCTTCATGAAACTGGTCCACAGGCCCGTGACCGGCGAGGCAGTCGCTTGGAACTTTCCGAACGCTAAAATCCGATCCGGCGACGCGTCCACTTACCTGACCACGCCTGCCGAGGTGATCCAGGCGCTAGGTGTGCCGCTGCACCTGCGCGGCATCGACATCGACAAGAAAACGACGGCTTGGCCAGATCCAGGATGCGACCAAGGTTGATGCGTATCGCTTAGGTCTGATCAACTAAGACGACTTCATTCAAACCGTATGCCTCTGCGAACTCCGTAGCGGCCTGTATGGCGTCGGCTTCTATATCGTACCGGCCAAATTCTGGTTGAAGAAAGACAACCTTTCCGTCACGCGCTACGCTACCTGTTAGGTAATGCGTTACACGTTGATCTGACGGCGCGATGTATTTCACAACAGTTGCATGATCAGTGTCATCGCTTGGAATTTCCGTTGCGCGCCTGATATCCATTTTCTGCCCCTTTCAGTACGCATTGTGATCGTTACTGATACGACCATTTTAAAATTGCTGCCCTTCGGATACCTGATTCGTTGGAGGGCTTCGGCTTTTCCGATATTGAATATCAATGGATACGAAAGACATTTACCGAACCGCAAAGCTCTTGATCGATCAGCACGGCGAAAACGCCAGCGTCGAGGCAGCATTGAACGCGGACCGCTTGCTCGACGGGGGCGATTTCGAGGGGGCCGCAGTCTGGCGAAGGATTGTCAAAGCCATTGCCGATCTACAAGCCGAGACCGGGACGATCCATTAGGATCACTTAACCTACCATAGAGCACCCGCCTTCTAAGCGGACGGTCACGAAACGTCACTGACCGTCACTGGCATTGATCGCCACGCCTCATTTGTTCTATCTTAGTTCCGAATTAGCGCTTGGACGAGCGCACCCTATCGGACAAGCAAAATGATCAACTTGGGCGACATCATGGATCGAGGCATGTCGGTTCTCATAATTTGCGTGAATTGCAAGAAGCCGACCGGATTCGATCCGGAGAAATGGGTTGGGCATCGGCGAATCCACCGGGGCACGACCCTGGCCGCACTTCAGAAGCGGTTGCGCTGTCAGACCTGTGGCCGATCTTACCCACTCGTCAAGCCGTCGCTTAGGTACGACGCCGACGGCCGGATTCTCACAGACCTTGCTCAGTTTGAGCGACTGAACTTTTTGGAACTTCATGAAGGAACGGAACTATAGCGATGCGCTCCAACGACAGCCTCCCAGAACTCACAGACCGGCACATCGGCATTCTCAAGATCGTGCGGGGCGATGGGCAGTGCCCGATTTGCCACGAGGATCAGATCAGGGATGTGTCGTTCTTCGATCGGAAAGCAATGCTCGAAGCGGGATGGATCGTCCGCGTTCGCGCGGGCAATTTCCGGGGGTGGAAGATTACCGGCAAGGGGTTGGAAATCTTGTCGCACACTAACGAATGAAGTCGGCAGTCGCGCCGCTCGACCGCAACAATATTGACGCATGGATTTTTTGCAACATATACTGATGCAACACATCAGGAGCAAAGAACATGGCGTCGATACGGAAGCGCAGTTGGGAAACCCGAAAGGGGGAAACCAAGGAGGCGTGGGTGGTCGATTACTTCGATCAGCACGGCAAGCGGCACCTGAAAACCTTCACGCGCAAAAAAGACGCGGAGGCGTGGTCTATCGAGGCCCGCCATGAAGTGAAGCAGGGAACGCACACCGCTGCGTCTGAATCTGTGACCGTCCGCAAGGCGGGGGAACTATGGTTTGAGACCTGCGAGGAATCGAGGCTAGAGCGCTCCACCCTTCACCAATACCGGACCCACCTCGATTACCATATTTATGAGCGTCTGGCCGACACAAAGCTGTCCGACCTCAACACGCAAACAGTCAGAGAGTTTGAAACGTGGCTTCACAAGAATGGCCGTAGCGATGCGCTGGTACGCAAGGCGCTTTCCAGTCTCGGCAGCATCTTGGCGGACGCCCAAGACCGTGGCCTAGTGTCCCGCAATGTCGTCAGGGAACGCCGCCGCCGGAAGAGAAACGGCGACAGGCAACACGAAAAAATCTTGGCCGGAAAGCACTTCCCGACACAAGAAGAGGCGCGCCTTATTCTGGCGGCTGCGAGCGGGCGCTGGAGGCCCCTGATAATTGCGGCGATCTTCACAGGGATGCGCGCAAGCGAGCTTCGCGGCCTAACATGGGACGACGTAGACTTTGACGCTAGCGTGATCCATGTACGGCAGCGAGCAAGCCTGTATAACGAATTGGGCGCACCGAAATCGAAGGCCGGACGACGATCTATCCCGATGGGTAGCTATCTCGCGAACACCTTACGGGAATGGAAACTGGTATGCCCCCGGCGAAACGTGAAGAAAGACGCCGACGGAAACGTGACCGATCCGGGGCAACTGTTCCTCGTTTTCCCGAACGGTGCGGGTAACGTCGAAAACCATTCGAACGTCTACCGGCGCGGCTTCGCGGCAACGCAAATCGAGGCCGGAGTGTCGGTATCCAAGGTAGACGACGACGGCGCGCCGATCCTGGATGACGACGGACAGCCGGTCATGGAGGCGAAGTACGGCATTCACGCATTTCGCCACTACGCCATATCGACTTGGATCGATCTAGGCTATCCGCACAAACGAATTCAGGATATCGCGGGACACGCCACTCTATCGATGACTATGGACACCTACGGGCACCTGTTCCCCAACCCGGAAGCCGACGCGGACCTAGCGCACCGAGCGGAAACACGGTTGATCGGATGATTGCGACACAGATGCAACACATCACTAATAAACTGCTGTTTTTATTATATATATAATTGCATCATAATCCATGTGTCCGGGGTTCGAGTCCCTGATCCGCCACCATCCTCCCCCTAAATCATTGATATTGACGGAAATGCCCTGATACCCAAGCGTTTCCGGCCTCCTTGCCTCAAATTTAGGGAAGAAGGCGTCCAGAAATATAGGGGCTATTCACTTCTCGCAGACGAAGGCGGGCGACGCACAGATCGAAATGAAAGCACTTTTCCGACTTTACGAGTCAGATGGTTTTGCAAACACGGCAACAGTCTTCGATCTTATTGCAGGATCAGGCAGGGAGCCGCGCCAGACAAAAGCGCTTGGCTATGTTTTGAGCAAGTCGCCGGCATTGCTAAGAGCACTGCTGCGGATCTCGAGTGTGGCACGTGTAGTCAAAGGAATTGTCGGACAGAAGAATCCAAAGTTCGATCAGATCATTGTCGATGCAGAAATGATCGGATTAGACAACACGGGCAAAATCAGAGCGGATCTCGTTGTCCGCTTCCTGCGTGGACATGCTCCGGTTTTTGCACTCGTCATCGAAGCAAAGACAGCTAAGGGATCCAACGCGTCTGACGACTCGATTATTAATCAGGTCCGAAGATACGTAACGCCAGGCGTTCTTACGGCCGTAAAAGCCTTCCCGGTCGTTCCAATTGCCCTGACAAGAACGAAACGAATTCTCCCGGATATCGCCTCGGTGACTTGGAACGATATACGCCTGATTGCTCATCAACATGCGCCCAAAGACCAATTGGTCGGCGAGTTTTTACGGTTTTTGCAGAGGATGGGAAATGACATGCAATTCTATGAACGCGAAATTCTTAGCGTCCCAGCCGGTGGCACTGCGAAGGCCATTGAGGAAACCTGTATTCATGCGTGCCCAGATACGCCGAGCTTTAGCTATAAAACACCGCTAAGGATCGCTTTTCGCGAAAAAGGCGGAGGAGCAATGAGCAAACTATATCGAGTGCTCGACATTATCTCGTTCGATCCGCTTGATCCGGTCGCACGTAGCTCCGTGTTCGAAAGTTCTTTGTCAAACGACGAGAAGGAAAGACTAGCTCATTACCTGGAGGCGCGTGATGTTGAGTTTGGCTGGGGAGATCGAGGGGCTCCATTCCGCTTTTACATCCTTTCGACTGACGACATCATTCATCTGCCTCATTCGCCGCGGCCCGTGAAAAACATCCAGGGGCATATGTACTTTCGACTGTGCGATGTCCTGGATTCAGAGAAACCCGTCGTTCAGAGTGCTTGAAGGCTACAAGTTCAGTTGAGGAAATGGCTACAAAATGGAGAACTTTCACAGACAGAAAATTATAATAAATCATTTTTTATCAAATATTTATTATTTACCCTGTTCGAGTCCCTGATCCGCCACCATCCTCTTCTAAAGTCAGTAGTTTAGCGCGGAACCACGCGATTGCTGTGTCGTTGTTACTCGCATCCGTATGTTTCCAGCTCCTTGCGGGCGTTTCCGCCGGATTACATCGACTTCCCAATACGATTGCGCTATCTATCCGAAGCAAGTGTTGATGTGGCCGCGTCCTTAGCGTCACCACTGGGCGGCACGGTCGGCGCGGAGTCTGGAAGCCCCCCAAGATAGTTTGCCCCTTACCGCCGAGAAGGCCTTCCAAGGACGCAACATTCAGGTTCTGATCCCCATTCTGTTGCCACACGGCTGCAACTTCTCAATCAGGTATTCCTCGAGACTGGGCGCTTCATACGCATGGTCGAGGGCAACCGTCAGAACATAGTGCGCTTTAGGAGACCACGCCTCGGTAGTCTTCGGAAGACCGCGTTTACGGGTTGGGTCTGTTGGGTCCACCTTGAAATGCTCACCTAAACGTTTCCCAAAATTTATCGTTTTACCGATGTATAATAGTTTGAGATCACGGTCGAATATTGCATAGCAACCAGGGCGACCATTGTTAGGCCATGTCTGATCAAAATTGCATTGGATGTCCCAAGGCTCGCTCCAACGCAAATTCATGTTTCCGTATCGTGTCGAATATTCGTTAACGCGGAAACGAAAGTCGCGAATTGTAGCCACTATCCGGGTCATTTGCGATGAATACTCTTCGATCTCTAAATAGGCGTTCACCAAGTTAACGTTTCGCAGGCACTAAACATTTCTGGACGCTGACGAGCGAAACAGCCCCTTAGTGGCAATAATAACACGTACTGACCACCAAGGTACGACGGCACCGTGGCGAGTGGCACGATAAGCGCAGTGTAAGACACTCCCCGCTGCCCGAACGTCCGCTACCCGACTTGATGAGGTTACCCCCCCTCGGAACGCTCACCAGCACATGCCGTCGCGTGAAGGTTATAGCATGAAGAGGCTAGCGGTGAGTAGCTTAGTTGGATTTTCTACCAGTGCCGCTACGCCGTCTATCGCCCCGCCGCCGCGCGTTTCGCCAAGGCGTCGCGGCCGAGCTCCAGCGTGTAGGACTGCAAGGCGTCCAGGGCGGATTCCGCCGCCATCGCGTCGGCGGCTTCCAGGGCGTCGGTCAGGGCCGTGTGCAGAGCGACGATGCGGCTGCGCGACCTTGTGGAGAAGGTTATCATATTCATCAGCGGCTGCATCGCCTCCACCGAGCCCGCGAGGTGATAGGACAGGACCGGATTGCCCGCCCCGTCGACCAGGGCCCGGTGCAAGGCGACGTCGGAGGCGCAGAAATCCTCGTCCGTCAGGGTCGGGTCCTTCTGGCGGTCGATTTCGGCGCGCATGGCGGCAAGGTGGGTCGCGTCCCGGCGTTGCGCCGCCAGCGCGATACAGGCCCGTTCCATGGCGAAGCGGGCCTCGCAGGCCACGTCGAAGCGTATATCGTTGATGGTCAACAGCAGGGTGGAGGCGGTGACGTTCTGGGCCTGCGCTTCCTTATAGGACAGACGCCGCACAAAGGCGCCGCCAAAGGCGCCGCGTTCCGTGCGGATCAGGGATTGCGCCGCCAGCCGTTTCAACGCCTCCCGCACCGTCGGACGGGACACGGAAAACTGCTCCGCCAGTTCCGCTTCGGACGGCAGGCGTTCATCCGCACTCAGGTCACCGGACAGGATTGCATCGCGGATCGACTTCGCGATCTGCGCCGACAGATCGGTCGTTTTCGCACGTGCTGATTTTTCATTGTCAGGCATTTAAATCTCTGTCACTTAATTGTCTGGCATTTAAATGTCAGGCATTTACAAAATCCTTACACGGCCAACCGTGCAGGATCAAGCTGGGGAGGTGCAGCGCACAATGACATACCGCGAAATCGGCGTTCCCTGCGCCTGTACTCCAGGGGCCTGTACCCCGGGCACCTAACGGCCCAGCCCCGTCTTCCCGAACACCCGAAACTCCCGCAACCGCATCGGTCCCTGTGCGGCGCCCGTCGTGCCCGGCCCGTGCCAACGAATGGATTGAACCGCCATGCAGGCTCTCTCTCCGTCCCGCCGTCTTCGCCGCACCCCGTTCAGCGACGGGGTCGAAGCCGCCGGGGTCTCTGCCTATACCGTCTACAACCACATGCTGCTGCCCACCGTGTTTCGGTCGGTGGAGGAAGACTATCGCCACCTGAAGGACGCCGTTCAGGTCTGGGACGTCGCCTGCGAACGCCAGATTGAGCTGCGCGGCCCCGATGCCGGTCGGTTGATGCAGATGCTGACGCCGCGTGACCTGCGCGGCATGCTGCCGGGGCAGTGCTATTACGTGCCCATCGTCGACGAAACCGGCGGCATGCTGAACGATCCCGTCGCGGTGAAGATCGCGGAAGACCGCTGGTGGATTTCCATCGCGGACAGCGACCTGCTGTATTGGGTGAAGGGCATCGCCTATGGCTATCGCCTCGATGTGTTGGTCGATGAACCCGACGTTTCGCCCCTCGCCGTGCAGGGGCCGAAAGCGGAAGACCTGATGGCAGCCGTGTTCGGCGACGCGATCCGGTCCGTCCGCTTCTTCCGGTTCGGCAAGTTCCCGTTCCAGGGGCGCGATCTCGTCATCGCCCGGTCCGGCTATTCCAAACAGGGCGGCTTCGAAATCTATGTCGAAGGCGGCGATATCGGCATGCCGCTGTGGCACGCCCTGTTCGAGGCGGGCGCGGCCATGGATGTCCGTGCCGGATGCCCGAATCTGATCGAACGCGTGGAAAGCGGGCTGTTGTCCTATGGCAACGACATGACGGACGACAACACGCCGCATGAATGCGGGTTGGGCAAGTTCTGCGACACCTGGACGGCCATCGGCTGCATCGGCCGCGACGCCCTGCTGCGCGTGGCCAAGGAAGGCCCGGTGCAACAGATCCGCGCGATTTCCATCGACGGACCGAAGGTTCCCATCTGCGACCGGCATTGGCCGCTGATGGCGAATGACAAGCCGGTCGGGCGGGTTTCCTCCGCCGCGTGGTCGCCGGATTTCAACACCAATGTCGCCATCGGCATGGTCCGCATGACCCATTGGGACCCGGATACGAAACTGACCGTCCTGACGCCGGAAGGGCAGCGGGACGCGACGGTCCGGGAGTCCTTCTGGAACTGATCCCGCATAATCTGGATGAACGAGCGGCGGCAGGGAAACCGGCCGCCGCTTTTCTTTTGCCGAAAATTTCAAAAATAGGTGGCCATCTTGGTGTCGATTACGTCATAAGGGCGCCCCTCGCCCCTCCATGCCGTCCATACCGTCCAGGGATGCCACCCGCCATGACCTCTTTTGTTGCCGGATTGGATTTCGGAACGTCGAACTCCGCCATCGGGATCGCGACCGCGACGTCTCAAGAACTGCATCGCTTCGCCGGCGGCGCTCAGGCGGTTCCGACCGCCCTGTTCCACGACGACGAGGAGATGGTCCTGGTCTGCGGCCGGGAGGCGGAGGAACGCTTCCTGGAAGGCTATGAAGGCCGCTATCTGCGGGCGCTGAAGAGCATTCTGGGCACCAGTCTGGCATCGGAATCCACCCGCATGGGCCGGAAATCATGGCCCTTCAAGGCGCTGCTGGTCCGCTTCATCAAGGAACTGAAGGACAGCCTCGAAAAAGCGACGGGGCAGGAAGTCACGCACCTCGTCGCGGGCCGTCCCGTCCGCTTCGTCGACGAAAGCGACGAAAGGGATGCGGAGGCGGAATCCCAGTTGCGAGAGGTTCTGACGGAATCCGGCTTCACCGACATCGAATTCGTCTACGAACCCGTCGCCGCCCTGATCGACGCGGAAGACCTGATGGACAGCCCCGAAATCGTGCTGGTCGCGGATATCGGCGGCGGCACGTCCGACTTCACGCTGGCCCGCCGCGAACCCGATGGGCGGTTCGAGGTTTTGGCCAATCACGGTGTGCATATCGGCGGGACCGACCTGGACCGGCAGCTATCCCTGAAAGCCGTGATGCCGCATTTCGGCTATGGCACGGAAATGCGGTCCGTGACCTCCGACACCATCCTGCCGGTGCCGCCCGGATACTATTCCGACCTCGCGACATGGCAGAAAATCCACTTCTGCTACGCCCCCGCCATTGTGCGGGAGGTCCGGACCGTCCAGCGCCAGGCACTGGAACCGGAAAAACTGGGCCACCTGCTCACCATCCTGGACCAGCAACTGGGCCATCGTCTCGCCAACGCCGTGGAACGCGTGAAGATCGCCTTGAGCGACGCGCCCACCGCTCGGCTCGGCTTTACAGATATACGCGCCATACCGGCCATCGACGTGGATCAGGCGGCGCTATCGCAATATTTCCAAACGCCCCTGTCGCGCGTGGCGCAGGCCGCCCGCGAAACCCTGGCCATGGCGGATATCGACCCGGACAGTGTCGGGCATATCGTCCTGACCGGCGGATCGACGCTGCTGCCCGATATTCGAAACGCCCTGACCGCCTGCGTCCCGAAGGCGCAAATCGTGCCGTCGGACCCGTTCATTGCCGTCGCCAGCGGCCTGACCAAGGCGGCGCGCCGGTCCTTCCTTTAATTTCCCCTGCCGCGCAACCCGTCGATCAATCGACGTTCGAAATCCGACGGTACGTGGCTTTCGTTCAACACCATGCCGAATGTCCGCACCAAGCTCCGGTCGGCGAAAGGCACGGCGACGAGGCCGGGCAGCAGGCAGGCGCGGGCCGCATCCTCCGGCACCAGGGTAACGCCCAGCCCCTGCCGGACAAGCTGGAAACCGGTGACGAGTTGGCGAACCTCCGCAACGACATCCGGCAGGCGCCCCACCGTCTCCGCCACGGCGGACAGCCAATCATCCGACGTCGTGCCGATGGGGAAGCGCACGACCGGGGTCGCGATCAGGGTTTCCGCATCGATCGCCGCCGACCGGGACAGCGGATCGTCCGCCGACACGACGACGCAGGCCCCGTCCTGACGCAGCGGCTCGAACGTTAGGCCCGGCGACGGGGTGAAGACGCTGGAAATGCCCAGGTCGATATCCCCGGCCCGAATTTTCAAAAAGGCCTCCGCGTCGTCGATTTCCGACACGTCGAGGATGTGATCGAGAAAGTCCGTCCGCAGCGCCTTGAAGACCGGCGCGATATGAAGCGCGGCAAAGCTGGCCGGACTGGCCACCCGAACGATCCGCCGCGTCCCCTGATTGATCGACGCCAGATGATCCAGGATCGCCTCGTTCCCGGCCAGAAAGCGGCGCAGCGCGGGCAGTAGAGCCGCCCCGCCCGAGGTCAGACGGATGCCTTCCGCATCCCGGGCCAGGAGAGGCAGGCCCAGTTGATCTTCAAGCTGCTTCACATGTTGGGAGACGGCAGGCTGCGTCAGCCCCAATTCCTGCGCCGCGGCGGAAAACGACCCCTGCCCGACGACGGCCAGAACACTGCGCACCCGCCGAACCGACAATTCTTCGCGCCGGGACCGTCCGATAAGCATTTAGGCCACCTCATAACAAAACATGATTTTTCTTAATTTATCTTACTAATCATTATGCGCCTAGGCCATAATTTGAGGAGTTAACCGATGCCCCTGCACGACCCCGCCATTCGCGACATCATCGCCCGCAAGGACCGGCGGTGCTACGGCATGGGCCTCGGCATCATCATATTGGACGATGTCTATCCGGGATTTCCGGGCGATGTCCGCAATGCCAGCGCTTATCCCTTCCCCATCCAGTACGAAGTCGCGGAAGGCGTGGATATCAAGGGGCTCGTCCGTGGCGAGGAGAAGGAAGCCTTCCTGGAGCCGGTGCTGAAGGCCGCCCGCAAGCTGGAGCGCATGGGCTGCCGCGCCATCGCCGCCGAATGCGGCTATTTCGCCTGGTTCCAGGAACAAATCGCCGAAGCCGTCGATATCCCCGTTTTCGCGTCGAGCCTGCTGCAGGTACCGCTGGCCCAGACACTCATCGGGCATAAGAAAACGGTCGGCATTCTGGTGGCGGAAGGCGACCGCCTGCGGGACCGCCACCTGACATCGGTCGGCGTCGCGCTGGACTCGAACTATGTCGTGCGCGGGGCGAAGGATGACGGGAAATGTCCCGAATTCGATAATCTGTGGACCAAGGATCTGCGCCCCGATCTGCCCACCGCGAATTACGACATGGCCGAGGCCGACATCGTCGCCGTCGCCCGGAACTTTGCCGACGCTCATCCCAATATGGGCGCGATGGTTCTGGAATGCACAGGATTCCAGCCGTTCGGCCGTGCGATCCAACGCGCCATCGACATGCCGGTATTCAGTTGGTCCACGCTATTGGACTATGCCTATTCCATCGCCGTCCACCGTGACTTTTACGGCCACGTCTAAAAGGTGCGGACTTAACGTCGACCGGGGCCGGACACCGCCTCGCTTCCCACAACGACGTCGAGAAGTTCGGACGTAATCGCCTCCTGCCGCAAGACACGCTCATCGCGATGCAGGCCGTTCAATTTATCACCGATACTGCGGTCCGCCGATTCCATGACGCGTAATCGCGCACCGTTCTCGCTGGCCAGTGATTGCATGACGGCGCGTGTGATTTCCGAAAAAAGGTATTCGTCCGCAAGCCGCTCCAACAACAGGTCCGGGGCCAGATGGTGCATCGGCGCGCCGCTCGCGCCCGCGCGCGTCAGAACCGCCGGGTCAATTGGCAGGATCGTTTTCACAACGACTTCGTAATTCCCGCCGGGCCGATATTCGGCATAGGCGATGCGGGCATGGGCGGCATCGCTCAAAACCCGGGCTGTATGCCGGGTGACGCCCAGGACGCTGGCGACATCGATCGCCATGGGGAACGACCATTCGGGGGCGATCCCGCGTTCTTCCGCCAGCATGGCGCCGCGACGCCCGACAATGGCCAGACGCGCATTCGGCCGGTCCGCAAGTTCCGCCGCCGCCCGGTCCAAAAGACGTTCATTGAACGCCCCGACGAAGCCGTGTTCGGCGCAGATGACGATAACGACATCCGCCGCCCCCTGACCCGACGGCATATCGCGCCCGGATAGACCGGGGGAAAGCGCCAGTGCCTCCGCAATCGCGCCTTCCACCGCCTCGACATACTTGACGATGCCGGGTAAGGCGCCTTGGGCCTCCTGCACATGGGATGCGGACATCGCGCGCAAGGCACGGATCAAGCCGCCCAGGTCTTCCAGGCTGCCGATCCGGTCCTTGATGCGCGACAATTGCTCCATGTCAGGTCCCGCCTGCCCTGGGCCGATCAGCCAGAAACGCCTTCAACGCGGCAGTAAGGTCCGTTCGGTCCTGATCCGTCAATTCGCCGCTTTCTTCGATCCGCGCGCGAATATGCGGACAATGATCCGTCAGCCACGGGTCCAGGTCGGCCTTCACGCCCGGCACCGACGTCACGGGCAAATCGTCCAACAGGCCTTCGTTTAACGCCAACAAGGCCGCCACCTGCACCGATAGCGGGATCGGCTTGTATTCCGGCTGGGCCAGCACCGCACGGATGCGCCGACCATGGCCGATTGTCTTCCTGGTTCGCTCGTCCATCATCGCGCCGAACCGCGTAAAGACCTCCAATTCCAGGAACTGCGCATATTCCAGACGTAGTTTTTCCGCCATCTTCTTCATGGCCCTGGATTGGGTTTGACCGCCGACTCGCGATACGCTCATCCCCACACTGACGGCAGGTTTCTGTCCTTCGTAAAACAGCTTCGGTTCCAGATAAATCTGACCGTCGGTGATGGAAATCAGGTTGGTCGGGATATAGGCGGTCAGGTTTTCCGCCTGTGTTTCCGCGATGGGCAGGGCCGTCAGCGACCCACCCCCCAATTCTTTGGACAGTTTCGCCGCACGTTCCAGCAACCGTGCATGGGCATAGAACACATCGCCGGGATAGGCCTCCCGCCCCGGCGGCTTGCGCAGCAACAGGGACAGTTGGCGATAGATGATCGCATGCTTCGTTAGGTCGTCCACAATCAGCAGCGCATCCTGCCCCTTGTCCCGGAAATATTCCGCCATGGAGCAGGCCGCATAGGGTGTGATCCATTGCGCACCAGGGGGCGCATCCGCCGCGCCGACTACGAAGATGCAGCGATCGATCGCGCCGTGACGGCGCACGGCATCGACAATCTGGTTCACCGTCGATGCCTTCTGCCCGATACAGGCATAGACACAGATCACGCCGGTATCGCGCTGATTGATCACGGTATCGACGGCAATCGCGGTTTTGCCTGTCTTACGGTCGCCGATGATCAATTCGCGCTGTCCCCGGCCCAGCGGGATCATCGCATCCACCACGGTCAACCCGGTCATCAGCGGCTGCGTCACCAATTCGCGGTCAACGACGCCCGGTGCCGGCCGTTCAATGGGATCGTAGCGCGCGGCCTCAATCGCCGCACCACCGTCCAACGGCTGCCCGGTCGGGTCGACCATGCGCCCCAGCAGTCCCTCCCCAACCGGCACGCGGATAATCTCCCCCGTACCCCAGACCTTGTGACCGGCACTAATCGCCTCCGACCCGCCCAGCAGGACACAGCCGACGCTGCCGTCCTCCACCTTGAAAGCCAGCCCCAGCGTCCCGTCTTCGAAACGCAGAACCTCGTCCAGTTTCGTACGCGGCAGGCCCGATACGGTCGCAACACCGTCACCGATATGTTCAACCACGCCGACATGTTCCAGCACGGCACGACCTTCCAACCGGCTCATCCGGTCCTGTGCCTGCGGCAACCAGTCGCTCAGGGAGTCACGAAACGGCGTCGTCACCTTGCAGAATCCTTCCGGCCTGATCCAAATGGTCGGCCCAGCTGAATTTCAGGGTCGTATGCGGGAAGCGCAGTTCCGCCCCACCGATCAACGACGGGTCGGTGTCGAAATCGATCCGGCCATCCGGCCCGAGCGCCGCTGCGATCATCGCGGTCCAGGCTCCCGTATCCGCCACCGGGACCGCCGTCACCACCGTCACGCCCTTCGTCAACGCGGCGCGCATCTGATCGCGTTCCTCCGCGGGCAGCGCTTCCAATTGTGTCTTCATGTGATCCAAACAGGCATTGGCCAGCGCCGCCGCATCGGACTGAGCCAGGATTCCGGCAGCGAGATTCGCCGCCAGCTGCCCGATTTCCCGTTTCATGCCGGACAGCGTTTCTTGCCGTTCCCGATCTATCGCCGCCTCTGCAGCCGCCACAATCCTAGAGGCCTCCGCCCGTGCCTTATCCAAAATCTCCGCACGGTCAGCCTCGGTCTGCTTTTGCGCGGCTTTCAGCACTTCGTGCCGTTCGCGTGCCAGAGCGTCCCGTTCGGCGGTCAAACGGTCTTTTTCCGCGTCGGCCTCGGCCTCCTTCGCGGCGGCCTTCGCCAGCGCGTCTTCTGCAAGGGCCCGGCGTTTGGCGATGACATCCTTCACGGGCCGGTACAGAAACCGCTTCAGCAGCCAGACCAGCACCAGGAAATTGATCGCCTGTAGGGCAAGCGTCCACCAATCGATCTGCATCAGCCGACAAAGGGATTGGCGTAGAGAAGCAGCAAGGCGACAACCAAGCAGTAGATCGCCATGGTTTCGATCATCGCCAGCCCGACGAACAACGTGCGGGACACGGTGCCTGCCGCTTCCGGCTGCCGTGCGATGGCATCCATCGCGGCGGCAACCGCCCGCCCCTCGCCCAGCGCCGGGCCGATCGCGCCGAAGGCGACGGCAAGCGCGGCGCCCAGGACACTGAACACTTCAACCATATTTTCCATGATGGATCGGACTCCTTCGTCAGTCTGCCTCGCCCGACACGGCGGCGCCGATGAACACGGTTGCGAGGATGGTAAAAATATAGGCCTGGATGACGCCGATCAGGATGCCCAGCAGCATGAACGGCACCGGCAGCAACAAGCCCGCAAGGAAGACGACGATGGCCAGCACGAATTCATGGCTCATCATATTACCGAACAGCCGGATCATCAGCGAGAACGTACGCGTGAATTCCGCCAGGATATTCAGCGGCAGCAGGATCGGGTTCGGCTTTACATAGCGTTTCAGGTAATTGACCGGCCCCAGGCTACGCAGCCCGAAGGCATGGGCCGACAGGAAAACGATAATGGCCAGGGCCGCCGGTGTTTCCAGATGCGCTGTCGGCGGCTTCAGCCCCGGTATCACGGCGGACAGATTGGCGACGACGATGAACAGAAACAGGCTGCCCAATATCGGCAGATAGGGCCATGGGTCACGGCGCAAGACGTCGCGGATCTGGGTTTCCAATGCTTCCACCGCGATTTCCAGCACCGCCTGCAAACCGCCGGCATGCACCGTAGCGCGGCGCGTCCCCAGCCAGGACAGAAGCGTCAACAGCGCCATGATCGCCCAGGTCGTCACAACGGCGCGGTCGATCGGCACGGGGCCGATATGGAACAGGATATCCGGGGCCAGTGGGTTGATATCCATCACGCCCCCGTTCCACGTTCCAAACGGCGAATGAAACCCTGCACGGCAAAGCGCGCGATCATGAATCCGACCAGCGCGGCCAGCAACGGTCCCGCCCCGATCCGCGCAAAGGGATAGAAGACCGCCAAAGCCAGCGCGACACGCAGCAGGAACAATCCGATCATCCGCCCGGCAGACGCATCCGCCGTATGCAGTCGGACGCTTTTGTACAAAACCAGGAAATAGACCACGCCCAAGGCAAGTCCCGCCCCTAGATAGGGCAGAAAACCGAGGATAGCCGCCAAGGTCGTGTCCGTCATTTCGATTGCATCCTGTGCCAGGCAAGATAGCCACCGAAAGCCGCGCCCAAAAAGATCAACGCCCCGGTAAAGGTGATCCCCGTTCCGAAGGCATCATCCAGCCAACGCCCCGCCGCGACACCGATCAAGGTCGGCACGACGATCAGCCAGCCCAGCGCGCCGATCATGGATATATTCTGCCATATGGACCGCTCGCCATCCCGTTCCCATTGTTCCGACCGCACCGCGCGCCGTTTGACCGCGTCCTGCAATTCCGTGCGCCCGCCATTGGTGGCGTGATCCTTTTTGGGCTGTTGCGTCATTCCGCGTCGCCCCCCGGATGCAGCGCGCCAGGTCCAATTGGCCCTCGGTTCGCGGTTAGGTAATGCTGCACCTGACGAATCGCAGCGAGATGCATTCGGGTCGTGGAGGTACGGCTGCGTTCTTCCGCCTCGTCCTCTTCGCGAAAACGTTTCAGAATGCTGACATCCAGACGATCCAGGGACACGTCGCCAACCGCATCCCGCGTCGCGATTTCCACAGTATCGCCGTCACGCACGGTCATGATACCGCCGCGCACTGCAATGAAGTGATCGGTATCGGTCCCATTACGCCAGACGACGACGGACACGGACAAAACGGTCAGGAAATCCGCATGCCCCGGCAGGATGCCGAAAGCCCCGGTTTCGTCCTCTGCGCGAATATAGGTTACGTCGTCCCGGTCGAGGATCACAGACATCGGCGTGGTGACCAGCAGCTTCATGATGCGGCCTTCACCGTATCACCGACACCGCCGTCGGGCAGTGCCCCGATCATATAAAGATCGCTTTCCGGCATTGCATCGGCATCGCCGCGCAAGATGGCTTGGCAGTCTTTCAGTGTATCGTCCAGCGATACCGACACGCCTTGCATTCCGGTAAACTGGGCCGTTACCGCGAAAGGCTGCGTCAGGAAACGGATCAGGCGGCGTGCCCGACCGACCGCTGTACGGTCGGCGGCGCTCAATTCCTCCATCCCCAGCAGGGAGATGATTTCCTGAAGCTCCCGATAGTGTTCGATAAGCCGCCGAACCTCTTCCGCCGTGTCGTAATGTTCCGCACCGATCAGGCTGGGATCCAGCAGCACGGACGACGACCCCAACGGATCGATGGCCGGGTAAAGCCCCTGGGCCGCCATATCGCGGCTGAGCACGATCGAAGAGTCGAGATGGGTGAAGGTTTCCGCCACCGCCGGATCGGTGAAATCATCTGCCGGGACATAGACGGCCTGGATGGACGTGACCGATGCATTCCGGACGGAGGCGATGCGTTCCTGAAGTTCCGCGATTTCGGTGGAGAGCGTCGGTTGATACCCGACACGCGACGGCAGCCTGCCCAACAGGCCGGAAACCTCACTTCCCGCCTGCACGAAACGGAAAACATTGTCGATCAGCAGCAGGACGTTCTGATCCAACTGATCCCGGAAATATTCGGCGATGGTCAGGGCCGACATGCCGACCCGCCAACGCGCGCCCGGTGGTTCATTCATCTGGCCGAAGACAAGGGCCGTCCGCGCCAAAACGCCGGACCGTTTCAGGTCCTGCCACAATTCGTGTCCTTCCCGCGACCGTTCCCCGATCCCGGCGAAAACGGAAATGCCGGAATGGTGTTCGACCGTGGATCGGATCAATTCCATGATCAGCACCGTCTTGCCGACACCGGCCCCGCCGAACATCGCCGCCTTGCCGCCCTTCACCAGCGGGGCAAGCAGGTCGATCACCTTGATACCGGTCAGGAACATGTCCCGCCCGGCGGTCCGATCCCCGATCTTGGGGGCCTTACGGTGGATCGGTAGGCGCGGCACATCGGCGGCGAAGGCAGGGCCATGGTCAATCGGGTCGCCGACGACATTCAAAAGACGGCCCAACACGGACTCCCCCGCCGGAACCCGGATAGGGCTGCCGGTATCGCGGGCAATCATGCCGCCGCCGAGGCCCGCGGTTTCCTGCATCGCGACCCCGCGGATACGGGTCGGGTCAACATGCTGCTGCACCTCGATCGTCAGGCGGCGGTCGCCGTCCATGTCGATTTCAACTGCATTTTCGATGGCGGGGAGCCGCCCCGCGGGAAACACGATATCCACGACGGACCCGCTGACCGCGACGACATGCCCCACCCCGTCAACCGCGTCGGCATGATCGTCCGGCACATCGCCAGACCCTTGATTTTCCGGCATTTCACCCATTGCATCCGACCAAAACGGAATATACCGACCGTACAAGCCCAAGCTGCACGCAACCCGAACCGTTGACCCGTATCCGGGTCGTGACGATATACCTTAACGTACCGGTATTAGACTGCGTAGCGCAAACCCCGTCGATCAGAGGACATACTGTCGCGGGGTGCATCCCACCGGGTTCGGATTGGAAACCACCATGGACGACGACACTTCCGACGCGCATCAAATTTATCCGTTCGATCGCTTCCTGCACGCGGCGGAAGCCCGTGCCACGTCGGGGATTTCCCCGGCCTCCGTCATGTCGGCCTATCTGGATTGGGCGGTGCATCTGGCCAATTCGCCGGGCAAACAGGCCCGGCTTATGGAAAAGGCCCTGCGCAAATCGGTGAAGTTTTCCGCCTATCTGCAACGCGCGCTGACGCGTCGCCAGGAAGGCCCCTGCATCGATCCACTACCGCAGGACCGGCGCTTCCAAGCCGACGATTGGCAGCAGATGCCGTTCTGTGCACTGTATCAAGGGTTCCTGCTAACCCAGCAATGGTGGGATAACGCCACCCATGGCGTCGCCGGGGTGACGCCGCATCACGAAGATGTCGTCTCCTTCGCCGCTCGTCAGATGCTGGATGTCTTCGCACCGTCCAATTTCCTGGCCACCAATCCCACGGTCCTGCGCCGAACGATGGAAGAAGGCGGCATGAACCTTGTCCGGGGCACACAAAACTTCCTGGAAGATTGGGAACGTACGGTCCTGCACCAGCCGCCGGCCGGCACGGAAAAATTCAAGGTCGGCGAGAACGTTGCCGTCACCCCCGGCAAGGTGGTCTACCGGAACCGCCTGATAGAGGTGATCCAATACGAGCCGACGACCAAGAAGGTCGGCGCCGAACCGGTCCTGATCGTGCCGGCCTGGATCATGAAATATTACATCCTGGACCTGTCGCCCGAAAATTCGATGGTGAAATATCTGGTGGATCAGGGCCACACGGTCTTCATGATTTCCTGGAAGAACCCAACGGAGGCGGATCGCGACCTGGGATTCCACGACTATATAGACTTGGGCGTGATGCGGGCCCTGGACGCGGTGCGCGGCGTGACGGGCGGCGTCCCCATCCACACCGTCGGCTATTGCATCGGCGGGACCTTGCTGACGATCGCCGTTGCGGCCCTGTGTCGCGACGGGTCCGACTGGATCAAGTCGATGACCCTGTTCGCCGCCCAGACGGATTTCACCGAAGCAGGCGAATTGATGCTGTTCATCGACGACAGTCAGGTCGCCTATCTGGAAGACCTGATGTGGGATCGCGGCTATCTGGATGCCCGGCAGATGGCGGGCGCTTTCCAGATTTTAAGGTCGAACGATCTGATCTGGTCGAAGGTCATCAACGAATACCTGATGGGCGAACGCGCGCCGATGTCCGATCTGATGGCCTGGAACGCGGATGCCACACGCATGCCCTATCGCATGCATTCCGAATATCTGCGGTCCCTGTTCCTGAAAAACGATTTCGCGGAAGGCCGCTACTATGTCGGGGAAAAGCCCGTGGCGCTGACCGATATCCATGTGCCGGTCTTCATCGTCGGGGCGGAACGCGACCATGTCGCCCCCTGGAAATCCGTGTACAAGTTCAACCTGCTGGCGGATACGGACATCACCTTCCTGCTGACCAGCGGCGGTCACAATGCCGGGATCATCAGCGAACCCGGCCATCCACACCGACATTTCCGAATATCGGAAAAAAAGGAACACGAACCTTACGTGACGCCGGACCAATGGTTCGAAAACGTGCCGGTATCGGACGGGTCCTGGTGGCCGACCTGGGACGCGTGGCTGACCCAACAATCAAGCGGTTCCGTCGATGCGCGACCCGTCGGCAACGCGGATGCCGGATTCGCCCCCGTCTGCGACGCGCCGGGCCGTTATGTGATGGAATCCTGACGCGTTTCCGCGAGGCCGGTTTCGATCGGAATCGAACTGCGGCGGAAAGCGTGGGGCGACAGCCCGATTTGCGCCCGGAAGAACCGCGTGAAGTTTCCCGGCGTCGCGAAATGCAGGCTTTCGGACAGGTCGCCCAACGGCATCGCGCTGTCCGTCAGCAAGGCAATGGCGCGTTCCATCCGCGCCGCGCTGCTGACCCGTGTGGGGGTCATGCCCGTGCAGTGCTTGAACAATTCAAAGAAGCGCGGACGGGACAGCCCGACCTCTCGCGCCACGGCATCGACCTGTAGCGGGCCGTCATAATGATACAACATGCCCATGGCGCGCCGAATGCGGTAATCGAAGGCCGGACCGTCGCGTGCGTCGCGCACGGCCCCCGCCGCACATCGACGCAATTCGCCGACAAGGGTAATCAAAACGTCGGAAATCGCATCGACCGACGGCAAGCCCGTGCCGTCCCGCGCCGTCGCCAAGGTCAGCCGATACAGCTCGCTAACGGCTGTCCGAACCTCTGTGGAACGCCGAATGACGGATGCGCCGAAGAATGCACCCGGTCCGCTTTCGGCTGACCCGACGCCAACCCGCGACAGCCATTCCGGTTCAAGATAGAGCGTCAGAAAACGGGTTGGTCCGTCCGCCCGGCGATAGGTCCAGGAATGCGGTTCCCAGGCATTGACCAGCACCGCTGTATCGTCGGTCACCGGGCAACGTCTATTCCGAACATGAAACGCAGTGTCCGCGCCATCCAGTTTTAAAATGACGTGCAAATGCGGATGAACATGGGTGGTCAGCGACGAATCCATTTCGGTTACGCCGATCCGTCCGAATGCGCCAAACACCGTCGTTATGGGATGGGACATCCCGAACCGCCCTTTTCATTTTCGACCGTCGAGACGGTACCACGCCCCTGTCACACAGCAAGTTTCCCCACCGAATTGCCGGGCTGTTCATTTGAAAAACAGACTTTCGGCTAAAAAATCGGGCCTTCGGCTATCGGTCGCGGCCCATCGCGGGGCTATGCTTTTCGATAACGGAAGCCCATCGGGAAGGATCATCATGCAGGACGGTTTCATCGCGCGTCATGGCTTATGGAGCGACGCGCAGCAAGCAGCGGCGGAATTGGCGCTCGCCCGGATCCGGGATGCCGATATCCGGCTGATCCGTCTTGTCTGGTGCGATACCCATGGCTGGACCCGTGCGCGCACCGTCACGCCCTCCGCCTTCCGGGCCGCCCTTGCGGACGGTTACAGCATCGGCGCGGGCAGTTGGAGCCTCGACGCCGCCGGCGGTCGCGTCTTTCAGACCTTCACCAAGGGCGGCGGCATGGGATTGCCGGAAATGACCGGATCCCCCAACCTGATCCTGGTGCCCGACCCGGAAACCTTCCGTCCCCTGCCCTGGGCACCCGGCGTGGCGATGATCTTGTGCGACGACTATTTCCGGGATGGTCGGCCCTTCTTTTTCTCACCCCGGCACCTGTTGCGACGGGTATTGACGTCGGCGGCTGATCGGGGCGTCGCCCCCGTCATCGGGTTGGAGGTCGAATGGACCCTGATGCGGCGCATGAACGGCGACGGAGACGACGCCGTCAACCAGCCGGGACGGCGCGGCGCGCCGCCGGCAACGGCCCCGGTGGAACCCGGATTTTCCTATGATTCCGAAACCTATCTGGATCGCGTCCAACCGTTGATCTCCACGCTTGCCGATCACTATTCGGCGTTGGACTTGGGGTTACGGTCCTTCGATAACGAATTGGGCGCGGGCCAGTTGGAATGCACCTTCGACCCCAAACCGGCCTGGAACGCAGCAGCGGATTTCCTGATCTTCCGCAGCGCCACGCGCCAAATCGCCCGCCGAGAAGGTTATTTGGCGAGCTTCATGACCTTCCCCGACGGTCCGGGCCTATTCCCCAGCGGATGGCATTTGCATTTGTCGCTGACCGATGCGGAAACCGGCCGGAACCTGTTCACGCCCGACGGTGACGCCGCGCTGTCCCCGACGGGCATGTCCTTCCTGGCCGGACAATTGGCACACGCCCGCAACGGAATCGCGTTTTCCGCCCCCACGGTGAACGGATATCGGCGGTTCAGGGCGAATTCACTGGCACCGGACCGGGTCGCCTGGAATGTCGAACATCGAGGCGTGATGCTGCGGGTTCTGGGCGGCGCGGGCAGCACCGCGACCCGCATCGAAAACCGCGTGGGCGAACCGGCGGCGAACCCGTATCTAGCCATGGCGGCTCAGATCGCTGCCGGTTTGGATGGGATCGCGCGCGCCCTTCAACCCTTCCCGCCCGATGACGAACCCTACCAGTCCGACCGCGAGATGCTGCCGACGAGCCTGTCGGACGCATTGGACCTACTGGAAGGGTCAGACTTTTTCCGGGATGCCTTCGGCGACACCTACCTGACCTATTTCCTCCGCATGAAGCGCGCGGAAATCTCCCGCTATCAGGCATTCCTGTCGGAAACCGGCACGGACCCGGATGCCGGTGTCACCGACTGGGAAACCAACGAATATTTCGACGCGTTTTAAGGACTCGACGCCATGATGGAACTCGATTTCGACACCCTGATCCACGAGAACAAGGTACACCGATCCCTGTATACCGACCCGGCGATATTCGACCGCGAATTGACCCGCGTGTTCGGCGGAACCTGGGTCTATCTGGCCCATGAAAGCCAGGTACCGGACAGAAACAGCTTTTTCCGCACCAAATTGGGTCTGCGCCCCATCATCGTCGTGCGCGATTCCAAGGGGACGATCCGCGCACTGTACAATCGATGCACCCACCGGGGTGCCACGATCTGTCGCGCAAAACAGGGGAAGGCCCGAAATTTCAGTTGCCCCTATCACGGCTGGTCCTTCAACAATTCAGGCGCGCTTCTGGGCGTGCCGTGGAACGACGGATATGCCCATGACCACAAGGCGGAAGATCGGTTCAATCTTGCCCAGGTGCCCCGTGTCGCCGTCTATCGGGGGTTTATCTTCGGCACGCTGAACCCCGACGCGCCCAGCCTTGAAGAGCATCTGGGGCCGGTCCGGAAACCGATCGACGATTGGTTGGACCGCAATCCCGGCGGCAAGGTCGTCCTGTGCGAAGCGAACCGGATGCGGTTCAAGGGCAATTGGAAACTCGCCTACGACAACAGCGCCGACGGCTATCACGTCGTGTTTTCGCATCGCTCGCTGCTGATGATGGAAAACCGGTTCGGCGACGACGACCCGAAGGGCATGTCCTTCTACAAGCAGCGCCCGGACGACGGGCCGGTGCGGGTCCACTATTTCGGCAATGGCCATCATTTCAAGGACAAGCGCCCCGCCCTGCCCGACCGGCCCGGCGCGGTATGGGAAGTCGAGGGCAAACACCCCGGCATGGAAGGGTACGAGGCCGAAATCCGACAGCGCTACGGCGACAAGGCGGATGGTTATCTGGACCTCGCGGCGGGTATTCCTATGAATATCAACGTCTTCCCGAACTTGCTGATTCTGGGCAATCATATCCAGGTTCTGGAACCGCTATCCCATGATGAAACCGCCACGACATGGTACGGTACCGCCGTTGTCGACGAGGACGGATCCCTGGATGGCGCGGATAGGATGATCAACGCCTTGCGCATGCGCACGCAGGAACAGTTCCCCCTGTTCGGGGAGGTCGACGACCTGACCAATTTCGAGGAAATCCAGGCCGGTCTGGCGGCGGAAGAAGACCCCTGGGTCTATATGGATCGTGGCTTGGGCTTGCCCGACCGATTCACCGTGGAAGACGGCGTCATTTCAGGCCCCGCCACGGACGAGGTGTTCATGCGCGAATATATGAAGCACTACAAATCGCTGATGAAGGCCGACCCGACTTTGACGATCTCACGGGGGGAGGCATAAGCGATGACCAATCAGAACACCGACCCGTCCACCTCCTCCTACTACGTCACGGATGCCTTTTACGAAGGCTTGATGCGCGATTTCGACAGTTGGGACGACGACGCCCTGCGCATCGACGAAGGGCCGAACCACGTCCGCGCCAGCGCAATGCTGAAGCGAGAGGCCCGCTATCTGGACCAGGGACGCTATCAGGACTGGCTGTCCCTCTTCGCCGCCGAATGTGCCTATTGGATTCCCGGTACATGGCATCGCGGCGACCCGCGCCGGGAGATCGCCTTTGCCTTTCATGATCGCCGGCAATTGGAAGACCGGGTCTACCGCCTGGAAACCGGTTTCGCCTGGTCGCAGACGCCCGCCAGCCGGACCAGCCGTATGGTATCGAATATCGAGGTCTTCAGCACCCGAACGCCCGGCATCTTCATGGTCCGTTCGAACTTCCACACCACCGAGTTCTGGAACGGGGAGATGCGTTTCTGGATCGGCAATGCCGTCCATCGCCTGTACACCCATCAGGACGGCACCATGAAAATCCTGGCGAAACAGGTCAATCTACTGAACTGCGACGAGAATATCCGGAATCCCAGCATTACCCTGTGACGCCGCTGAAACTTGCCCGTGACCGCAGGGACGCCTAATTAGGGGGCATGACGAACCACACTATCGACACGCCCATTCTCGCCGGGGTCGTCTTCCGGACCAAGCAGCCGGTGGACGCAGCGATTGAGGCCGCCCGCATCGCGTTGACGGATCGCGGTGTCCGGGTCGATGGCGTGCGTCAGGACCGTGTCCACGATCCGGAAACCGGACGGCAGACGCTGATCGTGCGCGACCTGCGCGATACCTGGTCCCTGCCGATCCTGGAACCCAGGGGCGACGCGGCGACCGGATGCCGCCTGGACCCGCACGCCATTGCCGACCTATCGGTCCGACTGGACACGCTGTTCGACCCGTCGCCGGACCTCTTGCTCGTCAACCGCTTCGGGCGCGCGGAATCCGAAGAACGCGGCTTGCGCGATGTGTTCGAAAAAGCCGCGCTGAACCACATCCCGCTGCTTGTCGCGGTGCGGGAGGATTACGTCGAAAGCTGGCAATCCTTCCACGGTGGCATGGGCACGGAATTGCCCATGGATTGCGACGCCATCCTGGCATGGTGGGACCGCCTTTCGATCGCATCAGCCGCCGAATAGGGGATGCCGCCCGATCAGGTCGGCCACCGTATCCAGCGCCCGTTGCCCGTCCGGCGGATAGTAGGACAGCGGATCGCCCAGGTCCAAATCTACCCCGATAAATCCAAGGGCTGAGGCATAGGCGCAAAATCCGACATGGCCGATATTGTAGCCGCCTTCCTGCACCGCCAGCAGCTTGCCGTCGCACAGTTCCCCCGCCGCCTGCGCCGCCAGGGAGGCAAGGCCATGGAACCCGGCCATGCTGATCAGTTGACGCCCGTTCGGGTCGAACTGCCCCGCATCGTGACCGTTCGACACGATGATCAAATCCGGCTGAAAGTCCCGCAGTTTCGGCAGGACACAATCGCGCATGACGGCAAGATAGGTTTCGTCGCCGCTGCCCATCGGCAGGGGCAGGTTGACGTTGTACCCCTGCCCTGCGCCGGTGCCGGTTTCATCGACCTCCCCCGTTTGCGGATGGGTCGGCCCCCAGGCGCCGTGGTTCATATGCAG
Source organism: Pacificispira spongiicola (assembly GCF_012926505.1). Taxonomy (GTDB): domain Bacteria; phylum Pseudomonadota; class Alphaproteobacteria; order UBA8366; family Aestuariispiraceae; genus Pacificispira; species Pacificispira spongiicola. The sequence continues at coordinate 88,653 of NZ_JABBNT010000006.1, read as the reverse complement.
GGAAATCGTCAGAACATCGTCCCGGTCATAGAAGCCGGATTGCGTCCCATTGCCGTGATGGACGTCCCAATCCAAAACGCCGACCCGCGCACAGCCTGCCGCCCTTGCGTGCTCTACCGCGATCCCGACGCAGTTCAGGAAACAATAACCGTCGGCCACATCCCGGTCCGCATGATGCGACGGCGGTCGAACCAAGGCATAGGCTTTGCTCGCTTTCCCTGACAGAACGGCATCCAAGCCTTCCAGAACCGTCCCGGCGGCGGCGCGCATTGTGACCATGCCGCCCTTCGGGAAATAGGTCGTGCCGCTGGCCCAAACACCGTCCGCGTCCCATTCGATCAGGCGGTCCAAATAGGCCTGTGTGTGATAGGTCAGAATCTCCGCATCGGTCGCCTTGCGTCCCGGATACCAGGCGAACCGATCCGCCGACGGTCCCCGTTCCAGCACCGATTTAATGTTTTCGATCCGCTGCGGACTTTCGGTGAAGAGAGTCTGGTTCGCCAGCAGGGGCGACGGCGCGCGTTCGAACAGTCCCATCGGCGGGCTGGTCGACAGGACATCCTCGTCAAAGAAGACCGCCAGATTTTCCATCACACGGTCTCCAACGTACGCGGCAGGCGGGACATAACCTCAAGCCCCGTTTCCGTGACGATCAGAGTGTCGATATAGGCGACGCCCGTCCCGCCGGCCCAGCCTTCGGTGTCGTCGAACTGCCCTTCCATGTTGAAGACCATGCCCGGCACCAGTTCCAGGTCGGGAATGCCGTGGCGTGGGCCGACCCAGAATTCGCCGACCCAGTCGGGCGGCATGGCGATCCCCTGAGTATAGCCGCCGACGAACCAGATGCCCTCTGTAATCCCTTGGGCGGCGGTGTTGCGGTTACCGACGTCCTGGACCTTCGACCACATGTCGCCCGGCTTCACCTCCGCCACGATGGCATCGATCGTCGTCGCCGACCGAGCCATCAGATCGTGCCAGCGCGGATCGACCGTCCCAACCGCGAAGGTCCGGTTCAGGTTGACGTGATAGCGATGCAGCGACGCACAGAAATCGATGAATACCAACTCGTCCTGCCCAACGCGGCGATGCTGGGCGGGGCTGTGATGGGTCCCTGCCCGCACGCCCGACCCGATCATCGTGCGCAAGGCCGGTTCGGATGCCCCGGCCTTCAACATGGCATAGGACAGGGCCGCGTGGATTTCGGTTTCCATGACGCCCGGCGCCAGGATATCGCGCGCCGCCGTCATGCCGATATCGGCGATTTCCGCGGACCGCCGCATGACGGCCACTTCCAACGGCGATTTGTACAGGCGTTCCTGTTCCACGATCAGCGATCCGTCGCCCGTATCGATCCCGGCATCGTTCAGGATACCGACCAGTTCCGCCATCACGTCGCCATGCGGCACATAACTCCATGGCTGAACGGCCAGTTTCTTGCCCTTCAATCCGGCCTTCAACGCGCCGTCCCGGATCAACCCGCCGTCAGCCTGCACGCTTTCGCGGGTCATCCAGGTGATGTTGCGGATTTCCGGCGTCGTCTCCACCAATGTGCGATGCCCCGGATAATCGAAAAAGGCGACGTCGCCGCCATCCGCCGTCAGGATGCAACTGGTCAGGAACCGCAGATGAAACCAAACCATGTCATAACCGGTCAGATAGAAGATATCGGCGGGCTTGGTTACCAGGATTGCGTCATACCCTTCCGTCGATAGGCGTGCCGCGACTCGGCGGCGGCGATCTGCGTATTCTTCCGGCGGAAAAGGCTGTTCCCAATCGGCGACAGGCGTCGGACGCGGCATTACGGTTTCCTTCTTCAAGAATGCGGTGATTTCCGGAAAACGATATCCAAACGGGATTTGCGGTAAAGCGCGTAATATTCCAGATTTCCACAAATAAAATTTGCAGGAATATCAGCATGCGCCGACGAATGCCGCCCCTGACCAGTCTCGCAACCTTCGAAGCCGTCGGCCGGAACGGCAGTCTGACCCTGGCGGCGGAGGAATTGGGCGTCACGCACAGCGCGGTCAGCCACCAAATCCGCAATCTGGAATCCCGGATGGCGGTGCCGCTGTTCCTTGAGAAAGGAAAGCGCCTGTCCCTGACAGCGGAAGGCAAGCGCCTGCTGGACACCCTGTCCGGGTCTCTGGACGAATGGCAATCGGTGATCGAAGATTTTCAGCGGCGCGGTAAGGGCCACGGCCTGAAAGTCGCCACATCCACCGCCATCGCCAGCGCCTCCATTCCCGAATACGCGGCGGAATTCATTCAGGCGCATCACCTGGACGAATTCACCTGGGTCCCAATCGACCAAATCGACGACAGCGTCGATCTGATCATTTCCTGGCGGGATATTCGAATGGCAGGCGATTTGGACGTTACCCATATCCATACGAATTATTTCATGATCTGCAGTCCTAAACTGATGCACGGATCGCCCCCGCCCCGGTCCCTGCGCGACCTGTCCGATCATGTCCTGCTGCACGGCGATTACGATCAGGCGGACTGGCGGCATTTCCTGTCGAACCTGGATCAGGGGCGGTTGCAGCCCAAGGCCAACATGTTTCTGGGCAATACATTCGTCGCGCATCAGGCGGCGCGGAACGGCTGCGGCATCGCCATCGGGGACGAGATCATGGTGGACCGAGACCTGCGGGACGGGTCGCTGATCTGCCCCCTGCCGCTATTCGTCCCGGCGCCCGCGCCGATCCGGGTCATCACACCCTTTCACAGCCGAAACAACCCTATCGCCCAGGGCTTCAAATCCTGGTTCATCCGCAAGGTGTCGCAGTTGAAAATGGATTTGCGGATCAACGCGACCACCTGATCGCGACGCCCGTCGCCGGATTGTGAACGCCGCCACGCAATCGCCTTCTTCTGATACCTTGAATTCGGTGGGTTTTCCGCCAAACTCCCACCCAGCTTCCCAATTCATTCCGAAGAAAGCGCAATCCCTATGTTTCGATCCTTTTTCCTTAACCGGGCCTGGGCGGTTTGGTCCTGGCTCGGCATGGCCGTCATTGTCGGCGGCACCTGGTATCAGGTCGAAGTCGACGTTCAGATCAACGAATGGTTCGGCGGCTTCTACGACATGGTGCAGAAAGCCTTGGGAGAACCCGGGTCGATCAGCCTCGACGAATTCTACGGGTTCCTGTTCACCTTCGCGCGGATTGCCGGGATATATATCGTCATCGCCGTTTTGTTGAGCTTCTTCACGAAGCACTGGGTCTTCCGCTGGCGTCAGGCGATGAACAACTTCTACATGGAAAACTGGCAGAAGCTGCGCCATATCGAAGGCGCCAGTCAGCGCGTTCAGGAAGACACGCGGCGATTCGCCACCATCATGGAGAGCTTGGGCAGCAGTCTGCTCGACTCCCTAATGACGCTGATCGCTTTCCTGCCGATCCTCTGGGAATTGTCGAAGCCGATCAAGGAATTGCCCGGCATAGGCGAGGTCGAACATGCCCTGGTCTATGTCGCCGTCATCTTCGCCCTGTTCGGAACGGCGGTTCTGGCGGCGGTCGGCATCAAGTTGCCGGGTCTGGAATTCAATAACCAGAAGGTCGAAGCCTCCTATCGCAAGGAACTGGTCTATGGCGAAGACGACGCGGCCCGCGCCGACCCACCGACGGTTCAGGAATTGTTCCATCACGTTCGGAAGAACTATTTCCGGCTGTTTTTCCACTACATGTATTTCGACGTTGCGAAATGGTCCTACCTGCAATTCGGGGTTCTCGTCCCCTATATCGCGTTGGCCCCGACCATCGTCGCGGGGGCGCTGACGCTGGGCGTCATGCAGCAGATCGTCCGGGCCTTCGGGCGGGTCGAAAGCTCGTTCCAATTTCTGGTGCGAAGCTGGGGGACGATCGTTGAGTTGATCTCCGTCTATAAGCGCCTGCGCGCCTTCGAGGCGGAAATCTACAAGGACGATCCTCGGGATGAACTGGCCCGGCAGCAGGTCTGATCGGATAGGAACCCCCTTCCCGGAAACGGGAAGGGGGTTTGATTAGGCCGCTTCCTGCTGCTGCGTCGCGCGGGCGCGTTTGTCGACGAACCAATAGACGCCGTTCGTCACCACGCGGTTGATCCAGCCATTCGGTTTCACACCGACGGCCTTGAGGATCATCGAACTGCCGCGTCGCAGGATTTCCCGGTCCATATAGGGATAGACCTGGGCGAAATAGGCGTCCGCGCAGGCCTTACGGTCATAGGGCACGCTTTCGTCGACATTCGCGGCATAGAAGGCATAGGACAATTCGTCGTCCGCCACTTCGGTAAACCGGCCCACGCCGACCTTCAGGCGCGCCAGACGGCCGACATTTTCCTTTTCCAGATAAGGCCGCATCGTGTCGTAGAAAAGGCGATAGTGCCGGAACTCATCGGCGGCGATATTACGGCTGATCTGCTTCAGGACAGGTTCGTCGCAGGCCTTGGACAGGGCCGTGTAGAAAGTGGACGTACCGGTTTCCACGATGCAACGGGCGATCAATTCCCCCGCGCAGCTACCGCGCACGGAGGCTTCGACGTCGACCGGGACGGCATAGCCATCCGTGAAGCGTTTGAAGGCATGTTGGAAATCGAAACTGGAATCCGCCATATGCGCCCATTTGGCTAGGGCCTCGCCATGGCGCACTTCCTCCACGCCCCATTGCGTGGCCTTTTCCTGAAAATCGGGATCGCCCGCGAAGACGTTGTGCAGATATTTCGTGTAGGTGGACCCATTAAATTCCACCAGCGCGGCGGCCTTCGCGATGCGCACAAGGCGCGGGTCGACCCGATCCGGGTCGAAAGCGTTCCAATCAATATCGTCGAGAGTCCAAGAAGCAGGCATTCCGTACCACCATCTATTTACCCTCCCCGACCGCAATATGTAGATTCGGTCCGTAGCCTGCAAGTCATTACCATGACATAAGAAAAAGGCCCGGATACGATATCCGGGCCTTCCCCCAATTCAATACGGCCCCCCTAAACGGAGGGAACCCCCGTCGGTCTTAGCGGATCTGAACGGTCGTGTACTTGCCGCCTTCGACCAGCAGTTCCTTGTAGGAACCGGCTGCTTCGCCCGGTCCGATCAGTTCGACAGCCGTCGCGCCGACATAGTCAACGTCGCCGCCGCTGGCGATGATTTCCAGCGCCTTGGCCAGTTCACCCGGATAAATCGGTTCACCCGGCGCATTGGCGACGTCCAGCATCTTGTCCTTCAGCGCGGCGCTGTCGGTGGACCCGGCGGCCTGCATGGCCAGCAGGATCAGCGCGGCAGCGTCGTAGCTTTCGGCGCGGAACGGACCGTCGCCGTCGACACCCATGGATTTGGCGACTTCCAGGAACTTCGCCGCACCCGGAGAATCGGTGCCCGGCAGCGTGCCGACGGTGCCGTCGATGCTGTCGCCGAAGTTTTCCAGCAGCGATTCGGCGGTCATGCCGTCCGCAATCAGGAAGGAGCCGAAGGCGCCCGTGTCGAGGGAGCTTTGAATGATCCCGCGACCGCCCTGGTCGACATAGCCGAACACGGCAAGGACTTCGGAACCGGACGCGGCCAGCGCGCCGACCTCCGCCGAATAATCGGCCTTGCCGTCTTCATGCGGAACGACGATCGACACCTTGCCGCCGGCGGCTTCGTAGGCCGCCTGGAAGGAATCGGCCAGACCCTTGCCATAGTCGTTGTTCGTGTAGGTAACGGCGATTTCCTTGATACCGCGATCCATCGCGATGTCGGACAGAACCTGCCCCTGACGCGCATCGGACGGGGCCGTGCGGAAGAAGTAGCCGTTGTCTTCGATGGTCGACAATGCCGGGGACGTCGCCGACGGGGAAACCATGACGATGCCCTTCGGCACGGCGACGTTGTTCGCGATGGCGCCGGTCACGCCGGAGCAATCCGCGCCCATGATCGCGGCGATGCCTTCAGAGGTGATGAGGCGTTCGGCGGCGGCCTGTGCGGCGGCGGAATCGACGCAGGTCGAATCGCCCCGGACGGACACGACGGTCTCACCGCCCAGCAGCTTACCGCTGTCCGAAACTTCCTTCATCGCCAGTTCGGCAGCATCGGCCATGCCCGGCGTCACGGATTCGATCGGGCCGGTGAAGCCCAGGATCACACCCAATTTCACTTCCGCCTGGGCCGCACCGGAAAGACCGGCGCTCAGCGCGAGAATGCTGGAAGCAAGCAACACCTTTTTCATACTCTCTACTCCCTGTTTCGGCGGTCCCACCATGAGCCCGCCAGCACCTGTTTATTCCACCGTTTTTATACCGGGATGGGCACGGGGCTAACGCCCGACGCGCACCGGTTCCGGCAGAATGCCTTTCGGACTGAACCGCATCACGAGCAACAGCACAAGTCCCATTAAGAACGGACGCATATGGGCGGCGGAGTCGAGGAGATGCAGCCTGACCGGGTTGTCCTCCGCCAGCGGCGAGGTCACCAAATCCAGGAACCATGCGCCCGCCGGTTCCGCCTGCACCCAGGCGAACCAGATCAGGAACGCGCCAATGACCGATCCATGATTGTTGCCGGATCCGCCGACAATAACCATCACCCAAATCAGAAACGTATAGCGCAATGGGTTGTACGTACCCGGGGTCAACTGTCCGTCCAGCGTGGTCAGCATCGCCCCCGCGATCCCCACCACGGCGGCGCCCAGGATGAAGGTCTGCAGATGGCGTTTGGTGACGTTCTTGCCCATGGCTTCCGCCGCGACCTCGTTATCGCGGATGGCACGCATCATCCGGCCCCAGGGAGAATTCAGCGACCGTTGCGCCAGCCAGAACAGGATCAGCAGGACGACGGCAAACAGCGCCATGAAGCACAATTTCACGAAGATTCCGGAATCGTACTGCACGAAGTCGCGCAGGGCCTGCGCCCGTTCGTCCCCGGTCAGAGCCTCCAGCGCGCCGGAATGGATGCGTTCGACCCAAGAAATGAATTCCGGCGATTCCTGCAGATCGATTTCCCGCGGCACCGGACGATCCAGCCCGGCGACATTCTTCACGCCGCGGCTCAACCAATCTTCGTTCTTGATGACGGCGATCACGATTTCGCCGATGCCCAGGGTGGCGATGGCCAGATAGTCGGCGCGCAGCCCCAATGACACCTTACCGATACCCCAGGCGACCAGCGCCGCCAGCAAACCACCGACCGGCCAGGACAGCAGGATCGGCAGGCCCAGCCCGCCCAGGAATCCGGCGCTCGCCGGATCGACCTTTTCGATGGCGTCCGTCGCTTCATCGAAGAACAGGCGGATCAGGAAATACCCGATCAGCACCGTCCCGGTCAGGACCCAGCGCCGTTTCCATCCCGGCGTCATCAGCGTCATGACACCGAAAATCGTCGCGACCAGGGTGACCAGCAAGGCGACAGTGATCGCGAGGCCGGTCCCGCCGACGCCCCAGGCTTCATAGATGGGTGCTTCGGATATCAGCACCCCGGCCAGCCCGCCGACTGCCGTGAACCCGACGGTACCCGCGCTGAACAGCCCGGCATATCCCCATTGGATATTCACGCCCAACGCCATGATCGCGGAAATCAGGCACAGATTGATCATCACCAGCGTGACCGACCAGGATTGCAGGAACCCGGTCAGAATCAGCAGCAGCGCCACGGCGGCATAGGACAGGATCGTGCGGTTCTTGAGGGACATCACGTGATCACTTTCCCACGGAAGATACCCGTCGGCCGCACCAGCAGCACGACAACCAGGATGAGGAAGGAAATAGCGAATTTGTATTCGGTGGACAGGATTTGCAGCAGCCCTTCCGGTTCCCATCCGCCATGGGTGAGATACAGCGCCACCTTCTTATAGGCGTAGGTCAGCATGACCTCCGAAAAGGCGACGATGAATCCGCCGACGATGGCTCCGACGGGCTGCCCTATACCGCCGACGATGGCCGCCGCGAACATCGGCAAGATCAGTTGGAAATAGGTGAACGGCTTGAAGCTCTTGTCCAGGCCGTACATGGTCCCGGCAATGGTCGCCAGGGTGGCGGCGATGATCCAGGTGACGGCGACGACCTTTTCCGGATTGATGCCGGACAGCAGCGCCAAATCCTCGTTGTCGGAATAGGCACGCATCGCCTTGCCCATCCGCGTTTTCTGCAGGAACCAGAACAGCGCGATCACGACGATGATGGAAATCAGCACCGTCAGTCCCTGGGACACCTTGATCGTGATCCCTTCCGCCAGACCGGTCATTTCCTTGAATTCGCGGGCGTTGATCAGGAACCGCGCCCCATCGGCAAAGCGCTGATCGTCCGGCCCGATGACGAAGCGAGTCAGCCCGTTCAGCAGATACATGACCCCGACGGAAGCCACGACATAAATCACCGGTGCGACCCTGCGTTTGCGATAGAATCGATAGACGGTCCGATCGATGCCCAGGCTCATCAGGATGGCGACGGCAATCCCGATCGGCAGGGCCAGGAACGCCGTGGGGACCGGATCGATACTGACCCCCATCGCTTGCAGCCAGAAGGTCACCAGCACCACAACCATGGTGCCGAAGGCCATCTGGTCGCCATGGGCGAAATTCGCAAACCGCAGGATGCCGAAAACCAGGGTGATGCCCAACGCGCCCAAGGCCAATTGCGCGCCATAGGACAGCGCGGGCACGAAGACGAAATTCGACATCAGGGCCAGGGCGTTCAGAATATCGACGAAATCCGGCATGGCTCAGCCTCCCAGGAAGGCGCGGCGGACTTCCGGGTCCGCCAGCAGCGCCGCGCCGCTGTCGGTATACCGGTTCTCGCCGGAAACGAGGACATAGCCGATATCGGCGATTTCAAGGGCCTGGCGCGCGTTCTGTTCAACGATAAGAACGGCAATGCCGGTCCGTTTGATCGCGATCATACGATCAAACAATTCGTCCATCACGATGGGCGACACACCCGCCGTCGGTTCGTCCAGCATCAGCACGCTGGGCTGCATCATCATCGCGCGGCCGACGGCGACCTGCTGCCGCTGCCCGCCGGACAGTTCGCCCGCATATTGTTTGCGCTTTTCGGCAAGGATGGGGAAAAGATCGAAAATCTCCTCCATCGTGCCGGTGAAATCGTCGTGTCGCAGATAGGCACCCATTTCAAGGTTTTCCTCGACCGTCATGCCGGCGAAGACGTTGTTCGTCTGCGGGACGAAGGCCATTTCCTTGGCGACGCGGTCCTGGGGGCTCAACGCCGTGATATCTTCCCCGCCCAGGGTTACAGCCCCTTCGCGCAGGTTCAGCATGCCGAACAGTGCCTTCATCGCGGTCGACTTGCCCGCGCCGTTCGGCCCGACGACGACCGCGATCTGGCCCTTGTCGACCTCGATCGTGCATCCGTTCAAAATGTCCGCGCCGCCGTATCCGCCGCGCATATCCTTCCCGACGAGATGACTCATGCGCCGGCCTCCTCACGCGCCGCGTGGGCGGCTCGCTCGGCCTCCCGATCGCGCCCAGCGCCAAGATAGGCTTCGATCACCGCATCGTCGGCCATGATCTGATCCGCCGTGCCGGAGGCCAGGAACTTCCCTTCCGCCATGACGATGATGGGATCGCAGAGCCGCGCGATGAAATCCATATCGTGTTCGATCATGCAGAATGTGTAACCCCGTTCCTGGTTCAGCCGCAGGATCGCGTCGCCGATCTCGCGCAGCAGGCTGCGGTTCACGCCCGCGCCCACTTCGTCCAGCAACACCACCTTCGCATCGACCATCATGGTGCGGCCCAGTTCGACCAGTTTCTTCTGCCCGCCGGACAGGTTGCCCGCCAGTTCCTCGGCAACGCGGCCCAGATTCAGGAATGCGATAACCTCGTCCGCCTTGGCGCGGATTTCCTCTTCCTGCTGCTTGACCAGTCCGGGACGGAACCAGGCGTTCCACAGGGTTTCGCCCGCCTGATCCGGCGGCACCATCATCAGGTTCTCCCGCACCGTCAGATGGGTGAATTCGTGAGCAATCTGAAAGGTGCGCAGCAGTCCCTTGGAAAACAGGTCATGCGCGGTCAGGCCGGTGACGTCTTCGCCATCCAGAAAAATCTTGCCGGAAGTGGGGGGAAATCGACCTGCGATCAGGTTGAAGAAGGTGGTTTTCCCGGCCCCGTTGGGACCGACCAGTCCGGTAATGCTGCCTTTGGCGATTTCCAGACTAACGCCGTCTACAGCGGTCAGCCCCCCGAACCGCTTAACAACGTTTTCAGTTTTTATCATTCAGCCCCGACCATTGGATTGGTTCGATTTTTCGTGCGGTCTCCTAAGCCACGCCGTCCCCTATTGCAACGCGCGGAGCCGAAAGGACCGATCCGGTACCGTATTGTTTTGTAACCGGCAGAACAAGAATATTGATCGCGCGTCACGCCGGATCGACAGATCAGTTCAAAAGTTGCTTCGGCGCGGAGCCCCTGGTGGCGATTTCCGCCTGCATCCCGGCATGGGCCGACAGCGCCCATTGCGCCTTGTCCGCCGTCTGCCGCAGCATATGGACGACGGCGTGCAGTTCCTTCTCCCCCAGCTTCAGGCGCACCCCGTCGGGACCACCGCCCGTCAGGGTCAGCAGCACCCCGCCATCCTTCAGCGCGGATACATTCACCTTCTTCACCAGCAAAGGCCCGTCGGCGGGAAACGGTTCCAGTCCTTCCTCGTTATACGGCGTCTTGAAATTCGCTTGGGCAACGGCGGCGTCGCGTCGGAATTCGGTCACGGCCTTGCGCTGATCGACCGGCTGCGCCTCGATCCCGTTCAGATGTTCGAAAATCTTGCCTATGGATGCCAGGAATTGCAGCGACATGCGCCGCGTGAACCACATCCGCGCGTCCTTGTCCGTCAACCGCGCGCGCATGAGGATTCGATCCTCATCGGGTTGATAGGTACAGGAAATCTGAACATTCGATGCCATTGGGGAAGCCTAGCCCAGTGAACCGCCCGGTCAACCGGTGATTTCGGGGCGCGGCGCGTCCTCAGCACCATCCCCCGACTCTTCCTCTTCTTCGTCATCCGTCTCCAACGTATAGACGGATTGGGTCGATCGCGGGACGGGCGCGAAATGCACCCGCGTGTCTTCGCCCGCGACACGGTGCAACATCGCCCGGTACAGCGCGAACAGGGCCAGGACGCCCAGCGTTCCAGCGATCATCACGAACAGGCTGCCTGCCCCCCAATGTTCCATCACCGGCCCCAGAATGATCGGCCCCAGCGCCGCGCCCCCGCCATACAGCAACAGCAATCCGCTGGACACCTCGACCATTTCCCCGTTCGGTGCGAAATCGTTCGAATGCGCGATACAGAGGGCATAGATCGGGAACATGACACCGCCATGCAGAATCGCCAAGGCGAAGCCCAGACTCGGATGCGGCGCGTCCCAAAAGGCGAGCCCCAATCCTGACCCCACAGACAGTGCGGCGCACAGCGCGATGACGAAGCGCCGATCCGTTCGGTCGGACAACCAGCCCACCGGCCATTGCAGAACCGTTCCCCCTGCCATGAATGCGCCCATGAACAGCGCGATATCCGCAACCGACAGACCGCGTTCATGGGCGAAGACCGGCCCGAATGTCCAAAATGCCCCATCCGCCAGCCCGAATAGAATGCATCCGACAAAGCCCGTCGGCGATAGGCCGTAGAGCCGCGCGATGCGCAGCTTCGCCGTCGGTATCGGGTCCGGTTCCTTAACCGGGGTCAGCGACACCGGCACCAACGATACGGCGACAAGGATCGCGACCAGTGAGAATACCGCCAGACCGTTTTCGGGATAAATCACCAGCATTTGCTGCCCGGCGATCGTCGTCAGGTTGCCGATGATGACATAGAGCGATAGGACTTTGCCGCGAATCTTGTTCGTCGACTGTTCGTTCAACCAACTTTCGACGACCATGTATACGACGGAGGTACACACGCCCCCGACGGCGCGCAGCACCACCCACAGCCAGGCATCGACCAGTAGCGGAAACAACAAGGTCAGCGCCGCGATCATGGCGGCGAACCCGGCAAAGGCGCGGGCATGGCCGACGCCCTTCACGACGCGCGGCCCGACCAGACATCCCACCGTGAAGCCGAAGAAATAAGCCGACCCCATGAATCCGATGGTCGTTTCGGTGAAGCCTTCAAGCTGCGCGCGAACGGGCAGCACGGTGAGCATCAGACCGTAACCGAGGAACAGCAGCCCCGCCCCCAGCAGAATGGTGGCGATCGACCGCGCCCGTGCATCGAACAACATGACCAGAACTCCCCCGTCAGGACCGGCAGGGTAGAGATATTCGGTCTCTCCGGGAACTGAATTCCCTTCAACCGCCCCTCAACCGTCTCATGGGTCGTTTTGTTTGACGGTACGACGGGCGATCGGTTCTATGGCCGCGATCGCAGTTGGAAAGAACGGAAACATGCTGACCATTCGACGTGCGGAATTGGCGGACGTCCCTGCCCTCGCCCGCCTCTACACCGCCTTTTATCGCGAAGATGCAATCCCGACACCGGTCGACGACATTACGGAAAACCTGACCGTCATGGTTCAGGACGACCGTGCCGGGATCTGGGTCGCCGAAGCAGACGACGTGCCTGTTGGAATGAGTTCCGCGACCGTCACTTTCGGCGTGGAATTCGGCTGGGCCTGTGAATTGGAAGACCTCTATGTTGTTCCGTCCTATCGCGGGTTGGGCGTGTCGCGGAAGCTGCTGGACGCCGCCCAAGACTGGGCAAAATCGCGCGGTGTCCGGACGGTGATTCTGGTTATCACCCCGGATGCGGAAAACGATCAGGGCCTGACAGAGTATTACCGGAAGCTGGGCTATGTGGATTCAAAGCGGATCACGATGTACCGGGAAATCTGAACGGGCGACGCGCCGGGTTGCCCATCGCCCGCTCAACGTCTCAATGATGGAACCGATATTCCTGGGTTTCGCCGCCATACCCGTATGATGTCGCGCGGACGTCATGAATTTGAATATAGCTCTTGTCATTCAAGTTCCCGAGCAGCCGATTGAACCCGTCGAAAACCTGCCGGATATAGGCCGCCTTTTCCGCCTTTGTGTTGGTTTCATCCGTTATCCGAATATCCATGAAGAAGCTGGCTTGCCGTGTCTCTGACAACGGACGCCCCGCCACATACCAGTCTTCCGCATCAACGAAGTCGATCGCAATCGCCGTATCGTCAGGTTTCTTCTTCAACACGTCCCGCGTCGCGTCCATCAGCAAGGACACGATCGCGTCACTGATGGTCCGGGATTTGGGGACGCTCACTTTAACGGTCAGGATCGGCATCTTTCATCTCCATTAGTTAGGTATGCAACTATCTACTCAAAAAAAGGGACCGTCAGTCGATGGCCGCATTGATCCCCTTAATGTTGGTGACGGTCGTTTCAAACGCCTCATTTCCCACAAGGTGCTTCAGTTTCTTCGTTACCGCTGCGCTTGTTTCGTTCAGCTCGGCATTGAGGGCCTGAGCCTTTTCCGTCGATACCAATTCGAAACTGCGGCCGTCCGCGGACGTTTGCTTTCGGTCAACCAGCCCCAGCTTCTGCAAACCATCCACCGACCGCGAGCAGGTCGCCTTGGATATGTTCATGCGATCCGCAAGGTGCGTATGCGTGATCGGACCTTCCGCCAAGACGACCCGCAGCATAAATGCCTGTGACGGGGTCAGCCCGAACGGTTTGAACGCCCGGGTCCAAATTCGGTCGACCTTTCGGGCAAGCGATGTCGTGTTGAAGTAGAGGCAATGTTCAAACATGGGCGCACTATGCGTCCATTTAGTTCGCTATGCAACTAATTTCGTTCGCGGGAACCACAAGCCGATGCGTCACCGGCGTTATTCTACCGTGACGGCTTTCGCCAGATTGCGCGGCTGGTCGACATCGGTGCCCTTCCAGACCGCCGTGTGATACGCCAGCATCTGCACCGGAATCGTATAAAGGATCGGGGCGACGAAGGGATCGACCTTCGGCAATTCGATACTGGCAAAGGGTTTCGCCATCTTGTTCATCTTGGCGATCCCGTCCCCATCGGACAGGAAAATCACCTTCCCGCCACGGCTGATCATTTCCTGCACGTTGGATGCGGTCTTTTCGAACAGCGGCCCGGACGGGGCGATCATGACGATCGGCACGTCTTCCTCAATCAGGGCCAGGGGCCCGTGCTTCATTTCACCCGCCGCATATCCTTCGGCATGAATATAGGAGATTTCCTTGAGCTTCAGCGCGCCTTCCATGGCGATCGGATAGGCCGACCCGCGGCCCATGAAGAAGACGTCGCGGGCTTCGGCCACGGTCTGCGCGATTTCGCGGATATAGTCGTCGTGGTTCAGCACCTCCGCCGCGCGGCCCGGCACTTCCGACAGCGCGGCGGCCAGCGTCGCCTCCCGCGTGCGGTCCAGATGACCGCGCGCCTTCGCCGCCGCGATGGCAAGGCAGGCCAGAATGGTCAATTGGGTCGTAAACGCCTTGGTCGATGCCACGCCGATTTCCGGGCCCGCCTGGGTCAACAGCACCGCATCGGATGCCCGCGCGATTGTCGATTCCGGCACGTTGACGACGGACAGGATGCGCTGCCCTTCGGATTTGCAGTAGCGCAGAGCTTCCAGCGTATCCATGGTTTCGCCGGACTGGCTGACGAATAGGGCCAGACCGTTTTTCGGCAGCGGCGGGCTGCGGTAGCGCAGTTCCGACCCGACATCCACTTCCACCGGCAGCCGCGCCAGGCCCTCAAACCAATATTTCGCCACCATCCCGGCATAGGACGCCGTGCCGCAGGCCCCGATCGTGATCTTCGGCACGTCGGTCCAGTCGAAGGGCAGGTCCGGCAGGGTGATCGTCTGGGTCGCCGGGTTCAGCACGGAATGCAGCGTGTCGCCGATCACGGCGGGCTGTTCGTAAATTTCCTTCAGCATGAAGTGGCGATAGTTGCCCTTCCCGATCAGCGCCCCGGAAACGGCAGTTTCCACGACCTTGCGCTCGACTGGATTGCCGGCAGTATCGAACACTTCCGCGCCCGTCCGGGTAATAACCGCCCAGTCACCTTCCTCAAGATAGCTGATGCGGCGCGTCATCGGCGCCAGCGCCAGGGCGTCGGACCCGAAAAACATCTCGCCGTCGCCGTAGCCGATGGCAAGCGGGCTGCCGCGCCGTGCCCCGACCATCAAATCCGGGTATCCGGCAAAAACCATCACGAAGCCAAAGGCCCCTTCCAGCATCGGCATCGTCTTGGCGACCGCTTCCTTCGGCGTCATGCCCTGTTCCAGGAAATCGGAGACGAGATGGGCGACCACCTCCGTATCGGTTTGACTGGAAAAGGTAATGCCTTTGCCGGACAGGCTGTCGCGCAGTTCCTGATAGTTTTCAATGATACCGTTATGGACGATGGCGACGCGGTCGGTGGCATGCGGATGGGCATTTTCTTCCGACGGCACCCCATGTGTCGCCCAGCGGGTGTGCCCAATCCCGGTATTGCCGGACAATGGAGATTTTTCTAGAACATCGGCCAGATTGGATAGCTTCCCTTGCGCCCGACGACGGTCGATCCGACCGTCCACCAGCGTCGCGATCCCGGCCGAATCATAGCCCCTGTATTCCAGGCGCTTCAATCCGTCGATCAGCAGGCGCGCGGCATCCGCAATGCCCAATATTCCGATAATTCCGCACATAAACCTGTTTCTCCGCTTGGATCAGCTTTTCTTCAACGCGGCCTTCGCCGCCTTCAGGCGTGCCCGCAATTTCGCGGCGACACCTTCCAGGACACGTTGCTCGCCACGCGCGACCGCCAGGGCGTCCGCCGCCACGTCTTTGGTAATCGTCGATCCGGCCCCGACATTCGCCCGGTCGCCGATGCTGACCGGCGCAACCAGGGAAGAATTGGACCCGATAAAGGCCTCCTCCCCGATCTTGGTGCGATGTTTCAGATAGCCGTCATAATTACAGGTGATCGTTCCCGCGCCGATATTCGCCGCCGCCCCGACATCGGCATCGCCGATATAGCTGAGGTGATTGGCCTTCGCCCCCTTCGCGAAGACGGCGTTTTTGACCTCGACGAAGTTCCCGATCTTCGCCCCTTCACCGATATCGGCACCGGGCCGAATCCGGGCAAAGGGACCGACCGTCGCGCCCGCGCGCAAGATGCAGCCTTCGAAATGACTGAACGCCTTGATCGTCACGCCGTCTTCAACCGTGACGCCAGGGCCGAAAACGACATTGGGTTCCACCACGACATCGCGCCCCAGAACCGTATCCCAGGAAAAGAAGGTGGATGCCGGGTCGCGCAAGGTCGCGCCGCCGTCCATCGCGGCACGGCGCGCCCGGTCCTGCCAAAAAGCCTCCGCCGCCGCCAGGTCGGTCCGGGAATTGATCCCCATCAGCTCCGATTCCTCGGCCAGGATATAGCGGCAGGTCAGGCCGTCGCCGCGCGCCACCGCGACGATATCGGTCAGGTAATATTCGCCTTTCGCATTGTCGTTGCCGATGCGGTCGACCAGCGCGAACAGATGCGCCGCCGAAATCGCCATGACGCCGGAATTGCACAGACGGATCGCCCGTGTCGCGGCATCCGCATCCTTGAACTCGACAATGGCTTCCAGCCCGCCATCCGCATCCGTGACCAAACGGCCATAAGCGGCGGGGTCTTCCGGTTCGAAGCCCAATACGACGACATGCGCGCCCTCTTCCCGCGCCGCGACCATACGGGCCACCGTCTCCGTCCGGATGAACGGCGAGTCGCCGAAGGACACGACGACGGTCCCCTCGTCGAACCCGACAAGGAGATCCCGCGCCTGCTTCAGCGCATCGGCGGTGCCCAGCCGGTCGACCTGCACCGTGGTCGGAACGGGCGCCACGGCCTTCGCGACGGCATCGGTTTCCGGTCCGACGACGACGGCGATCCGCTGCGGGTCCAGCCCCTGAACGGATGCCAGCGCATGACCGACCAGCGGCTTACCGCCGACTTCGTGCAAGACTTTGGGAAGATCGGACTTCATCCGCGTTCCCATGCCAGCGGCAAGGATCACGGCGGCGACCGGTTGTTTGGGCATGAATTCGACCGATTGATTGTGGATTCGTCTATGGCCGGGAAACTGCCACACAGCGCCCGAACGGCCAAGTCACAAGGTGTTACCGGAAATTACCAAATGTTGCGATGCGTTACGCTTCGTTTCAAAGCGTTTCAACGGGCGCCGACAAAGGGGACGTCAATTTCGACCCATCAACCCGTCGATCATCGCCAGGGCTTCCAGCCGCTTGTCCTGCGGCAACCCCTGCAAGCCGTCATTGATGGCCAATTGCATATCAAGATCGAATTCCCCACGCTTCCGACCCGCCCGAACAAGGCTGTCGGCCAAATCCCGCCCAACGATATCGGCCAGGACGCCGCGCAGATGATTCAATCGATCGTTCGTCGTTTCCATACTCTCTCTCCACACACCCTCTCTAGGTAAAACCGATTCCTTTCGAAAATCTTACCAATTGGTCGGTGTGTGTTCCCCGTGCCCAGAATGCCCGATCATTCCCCTTCGTCATAGAGAGAAATCGTCTCTTCCCCCATCCGCGCCTCTGTCAGATGAAGCAGGATACGACCGGATTTCGTCTGCACCTCGACCCGGACCGGCACCGGCGGGAAACCGGGCGACGGGCGGCCGACCCAGACCACACGATCGGGTTCGGACTCGCCAGCTTCCGGCTCCGTCTTGATGCTCGGATCGGTTCGAAAACCGCCGATCCGGTCGACCGACAGGCGGCAACCCACGGCCTCCCCGGCGAAGATGGAATAGCTGCTTTCCTTGAAGAACTGCGCGGCTTCCGGTTCGACCGCGACGTCATAGCGCCGACTGCCGTCGAAAATCGGGAAGGCGCCCTTACAATCGCCGCCCGTGGACAGGGTTTCGGAGAGCGAAAGGGCGACGGAAATCGGATCGACGCTGCCGTCGATCATACCGATGGGAATGGGTGTGACCTCATCCGGTTCGGGCGGTGCGGTACGCTGCACCCGGATCGTACCGTCGGGCCGGAATCCCAAATCGGTGCTGCGCTCCGTGCCACGCCAAACACCACTATTGTTATGTCGTACAGGGCGAAAGAAGCCGGTCGCGTCCACCGCGCCTTCCGACCGGGCTTGACCGCGCCAGCCGGTGAACCAGTCAAAGATACCGCGCGCCTCGGCGCTGCTCTTCACGGTGTAGCTTTCGGGGGCGCGTTGGATAAACGCGGTGCCGGACGCAACGTGAAACCCGCTGTAGTAGGCTTCATACCTCAGGGAGAGATCATAGGTCGGCCCAGACGTTTCCGATGACGCGGCGACCGCCCCCTCTCCTGAAACCGCGACGAAAAATCCCACCAGCCCAAAGACAAGAGCGAAACGACGGTAATGGGGATTATGCCGGTCACTGTAGCGCAACACTGCCCCCTCCTCCTTACATCCGAAACCTTGATAGGGTCGGAATCCTGCCCACATATCATCCTACGTTAAATGAATGTGGATGGGCTGGGCATCAGATCAAGGATGGTACGCATGCAAATGCAAAATCTAGGCTTACGCTCCCTCACAGCACTCTGTGCGCTCTCCCTCATGATTTGCGGACTCATTTTGGCTGAGCCTGCCCTCGCGAAATCGGACATGGCGAAAGATGGCGACAACAAACCCGCCCAAGCGTCGGCGCAACAGTCCGATTCCGATAATGGAACAGGAAACGAGGTTTTGGACACAGTGGTCGACGCGACCAGCCGTGCATTGATGGAAGACTATTTCCAAGACCATCCACAACCGCCGAACGCCCTGCCGCCAGGGATCGCCAAGAATTTGAAACGCGGCAAGCCGCTGCCGCCCGGAATCGCCAAACGGAACCTTCCGGCGGATTTGTCCGACCGTCTGAAAAAGAACGGCAGCACGATCGGCGACGTGTTGAATGCCGTAATCGTCGGAGACGATGTCGCCGTGATCGACGCCGCATCCGGCGTTATCGTGGAAATCCTGAAAGACCTCGCCCGCGGCCGACAATAGGAAAAACTTCCAGGGTGGGGACATATGCGGAGAGCCGCTTGACAGTCCCCGGCCCACGGAGTATCCGACGGCTCCCCATTCGGGACGGGCGGTTAGCTCAGCGGGAGAGCACTCGCTTCACACGCGAGGGGTCACTGGTTCAATCCCAGTACCGCCCACCACTACCTTTTCCTGATTCGCTGTGGGATCGATTCTATGGTCCCACGGGTGGCGGCGCAACCCCCTAACGAGAGGGGATTGCGGATATACGCTTAGGACGCGAATAAAATCCGGATAAAAAAGAGCCGAAAGCCCTGCAAGGCCCCGGCTCTCTTTTCGTCAGCGATCAGAAGCCCAAAGCCCCAGCTCACTGCGAAATCTCAACAATTTCGACGCTAAGGGGCTTCTGACCGCCTGTCAACGGGAAACGGCTGTTTCCCGAACGGATTTGCCTTGCCTAAATGCGCTCTCCGCGCCCCGGGAGGATATGAATGTATCACCCGGCGCTGTCCCGCATTCAGCGGCTCCATGCCGCTATGGATGCACGGGAAATCAACACGCTTGTCGCCTGCCGCGAGATCGCCGGCTTGGCGAAGGAATTGCAGGAAACTGATCCAGAGGCCTTCTCCCGATACGAGACATTGGCGGAAGAACGACGGGCCAGACAGTATCGCGACTACGAATTACACCCGGCCAACAACGGCCAAGATCTCCTGAAGCCGGCCGGCAAAGCTGCGAAATCGGCAATCAAGCCGCTACGCAACATCTACAGTGATGCTTCCGAACGCCGGCGTTCGAGCGCCGATGCCCGACGCTGGTGCATCGAATCGGGGATTTGGACGATCCGCGATCTGACCGATACGCAATCCCGCGTCTTGGTCGAACTCCTAAGGGAATGCCTAAAGGCTAAGCGCAAGGCAACATACCTGACCCATGATCAACTCGCGGATCGGGCCGGCTGCTCCCGCAGCTCCGTGAAAACGACGATTCGTCTGCTGGTCGAACGCAGCCTTATCTTCGTCCGTCGTGAGCGGATCTCAGCACGCAAAAACGCACCAAACCTTTATCTACCCTGCCGTCAGATCGTTCAGGCGCTCGGCCCATATGTGTCGCCGACGATGAGTATAGGGGGTCAAGAAGCCGCCCCCCTTGGTTTAAGAGATAATAAATCTCTTAATCCTACAGAGAATCCTACGCCATCGCAGAAAGCCAATAACCGTAGGATGGTTAACGGCAAGAAAGAGGGCAGTTACAAATCGCCACCCAGACCTTCCTTCAACGCCGTGGATCGCGATATCATCATCCAAGCCATCCCCCTACTCGACGGCAAACCGATCTCCACAATCACTGCCGACGGTGAACTGCACGCCAGGATCGACATGATCCGCGCCGTATTGCTGCCGAAAATCTCCACGGCGCAATACGCTCAAGCGCTCCGAGAGCGAGGTGCCGGCGGCGCGATTGCGCTACTAGCGACGGCTATGAAGTGTTTCACCAGGACAACCGATCCTATTCACTCCCCTGTCGCCTATTTCAGAGGCACCGTGAGCCGGAAACGACCGATATTTAATCCGGCCGAATCCCTTCGATCAACGATCCAGAGCCATCAGGATTGTGACCACAAGAAAGAAATCGCGGCGGTGTTTGTCGAACGAATACAGGCATGGAAAAAGGGACCTCTTCAATGAGGGTACCCACGTCATCAGATCAACCGGCCTCCGGCAATCCCGGCGCTGTTCAGTTATTTATAAATGCGAAACCTGTAATCAAAAGATAGTCTACTTAACAATGCACATTGGCATTTGCGATGTGAATAATTGAGGGAATTGCAAATGGTTTCCGCGTTGAACGTCACTGCCGAGCAGATACATGGAATCAAGTCATCAGAGCAGTTGGTCAGATTGCTGAGAAGACTCCTTCACGCAGAAGCACGCGCCAACAACATTGCTAGAAGGGGAATAAACGTCCCCGCTCAAATTACAGTCTCTGACAAAGGTGAAGATGCTCGGATCGAGTGGAGAGGCGGGCCAAATGATACGGACTACCTACCGGCCCGCGTCAGTATGTTTCAGTCCAAAGCGACCAGAATGACCGACGGGAAATGTAAGTCGGAAGTAAAAAATAAAGATGGAACACTCAAAGAAGCCATTGGTGAATCGCTGGAAGCGAATGGAGCCTACATCATTTTCTGCACTGATAAATATGTGGGTGACACGCTGCGCGAGCGAGTAAATGCCGTACGAGAAGGAATTGCCACTGCATCGGCAAACAAGTACCCGGACGCATTAATTGAATTTTACGACGCGAACAAAATTAGTGATTGGGTCAATTCTCACCCCTCCGTCGCTATTTGGGCATTGGCGGAATTGTTCGGCCGGCCGGTCACAGGACTCCAATCTTGGAAAAGTTGGTGCGAAAATCCTGATCTCGAAGCGAATACCTATGAATTCATTCCTGGTCGTTCAGCAGACGGCTTAGTGGATCTGAACAACGTTATTCGAGATGTACCTTTGCACTTGGCGTCTCCCAGAGCCGTTGCGCGCATCGTCGGTCTTTCCGGCCTGGGCAAAACACGCGTGGCTCTTGAAATGTTCCGCCCTCCTGATGAAGGAACCAACACCATGCGCGAAGCGGAGGTGGCAAGCATTGTGTATGCTTCAACCGATATCGGTGCAGAAAACCTAAGCCTTCTATTCAATCATTTCCGCAATGAGAACGTCGATGGCATCGTTATCGTCGATGATTGCGACATAGAACTTCATCATAATTTGGCCCGAGTTGCCCAACATCCCGACAGTCACTTTTCCCTTCTAACGTTGGATTTTGATCCGAAATCGGTGAGTGGTGACGCACGCGTCGTAGAACTTCGAAGATTTGACAACGATACGATAAAGAGCATTCTCAAGCAGGCGTATCCTGGCCTACGAGACCCTGATATCGATAGGATTTGCGCGTTCGCCCAAGGTTTTCCTCTGATGGCCGTCCTTCTAGGCAAAGCGGCACTTTCGGACATCGACGAAGTTGTTACTCTGAAAGATGACGTCGTTCTAAAACGCATGATCTGGGGCCGTGACGAACCGGACGCCCAAGGGCATAGCGTCATCGCGGCGTGTTCCCTTTTTGACAATCTCGGCGTCTATGGTCCTTCCAAGCGAGAACTGGAGTTTGTCGCACAGTCCATATGCAACACCAGTTTCTCGGACTGCTTTCAGTGGGTTCAACGCTTCGAGCGCCGTCAATTGATTCAGCGTCGTGGCGACTTTGTCCAAGTGCTTCCAAAACCTTTGGCTCTAAGGCTCGCAGGAGAACGATGGGCTGAGATTCACCCTGATGATGCGAAGAGTTGGTTTGGTGGAGCGATGCCCGAGCGCCTGCAAGCGATGCTCTGCGATCAACTTGCAAAGCTCGATTTCCATCCAAGCGCGAAGGCCCTTGTTGAAGAATTGTGCGGGCCGACTGGCCCTTTCTCCGATCCGGAGGTGCTGAACACTGAGGCGGGTTCACGGTGTTTCCGGTCACTAGTTGAGACGAACCCGCAAGCAGCCCTCAATGGAATTGAAATCGCGTATGGCAGTTGGACGCCTGAACAGTTGCTCAATGTAGTAGATGGTCGCCGAAATCTAATTTGGGCGTTGGAGAAGCTCTGCTTCCGCCGAGAAACCTTCCATTCCGCAGCAACACTTCTATTGGCGTTTGCAGCAGCGGAGAACGAATCATGGAGCAATAATGCGACGGGCCAGTTCGTTCATTTGTACCAACTTGTCCTCTCCGGTACTGAAGCGAACGGAGATGAAAAACTGTTAGTGATCGACGAGGCCTTGTCATCCAATGATCCGAGATATCTGGAAATCGCCGTTCAGGCGTTGGGTCACGGCCTCACCCTCTGGCATTATTCGCGCACCGGAGGAGCCGAAGAACAAGGTAGCGGCAAAAGGCTTCAGGACTGGTATCCGACCCGCGACGATGCTGACCGGTACATTCGGAACATCCTATCACGGCTCACAGACATCGCTTGCGGACATACAGATTTTGCCGAGAAAGCGAAAAACGAGATCGCCACGAGAATCCGAGAGCTAGTGAGCCGAGGGTTTGTGGATGAAGTTTCTTCATCTGTTGAGAGTATTGTCGAGCGCCACGGCATACATTGGCCGACAGCTTTGGAACAAACCTATGATGTGCTGCAGTTTGACGCCGAAGGTATGGTGCCCGAATTACGCAAAAAAGCCGAGTCGCTGCACAATCGACTACTTCCCAGGTCCCTAGAAGACCGTCTTCGGTTTTATGTCACCGACTTGCCCTGGGACTTCATACTGGATGACGACGGCCAGAAAGATGTCGACAATGAGATAAAAACTCTTGCTAACGAATGTTCTCAAAACGTCGACCTGACGCTGAAATTGCTTCCTGCTTGGCTCGTAGGCTCTCACAGACAGTTTTTTGCATTTGGACGGCACCTCGGCGAAAATTTTCCTGAGCCGGAGAGGCTTGTCGGCGAAGCCTTAACGTTCTTGGAGAATACTGACGATCAAGAGACATCCGCATCGTTCCTAGGTGCTTTCCTGGCTGGCATCCACCCTATCAATCCGGCTCTTGCGGAGCAAACCCTCGATACGGTGTCCGAGAGCCCAAAGCTACAGCATTTCCTCGTTGACCTGACCCGGTTCATGCCGATCGGAGTCCGCGAGATTCGGCGGATCGTTTCGAAGATTGAATCAGGAGGTGTCTCGCCGTCTGAGGCCCAGCTACTTGCATATGGTTCTGTGCTCGCGGACCTCGCCCCCGAAGAGATCACCCCACTTCTTGAGGCTCTCTCTCAACTTGACGGCGACGGACATTGGACCGCACTTTTTATAGCTACGATGTACTTGCATGGAGATAGGAAGGGACGCTTTCATGCACTCCGAGAGCAAGTCGAAAATCTGTTGCGGCTGCCAGACCTGCTGACAGGAGAGCATCGCTCGACATCTGACGATCACCATTTCGAAGTGCTAGCAACACTTGCGTTAAATGGCGCCCCCTCAACAAAAGATCTGGCCCAATACCTGGCAGCAGAGATTATTCGCCTCTGCAAGCGAAAGAGTTTTTCCTACGGTCGGGATCATCTCGTCGGCAAACTCATGAATTTGCTTTTCGCGAATTATCAAAAAGACGTGTGGCCTTTGTTTAAGGCCGCGATAGCCGAGGACGACCCCCTAGCACACTTCCATTTGGAGCACGTGTTAGGCGCCGGATTCGACAAAGGAGAAGGCAAGATAGGCGTGCTTTTATCCTTGTCTAACGACGTGCTTCTAGAGTGGTGTAGGGAAGAGCCCCAATCCGCTCCGGCATTTCTGGCGAAAATAGCCCCCTTGCTTGAACAGAATGGCGAAGAGTTGGACTTCACACCACTGATGGCAGCAGTTCTCGAAGAGTTCGGTGATCGGAAGGACGTTCTGAGCGCGGTCAGCGGCAACATGTACACGTTTTTTCATGCTGGAAGCCTTGTGCCATATTTCCAACAGTACGTCAGACCGATGGAACAGCTTCTCAGCCACAGGCACAAAGCTGTTCGGGAGTTTGCCAAGAGACAGATAGCTTCGCTACGAAGCAATATAGAATCAGAAAAGAAGCAAGATGAAGCTAATGACTTCGGTATCTTCTAGGCCATCTACGACACTCAACTATCCCCTTTTCTTTTCGGGCGGAATCTATGTGGGATATGAGACTGTTTTTATTTTCCATCCATGTGACACGGAATTCCCGGCATTTTTCGGGAATTCTCATAACTATTTGAAATCACGAGATATTTCTCGGAAGGGCCATGGATAGCAAAAAGCTTCGCCGGATCGGGGCTATTCAGTGCGGCTGATTTTAGCCTGCAATTTAAACTTGATTGCTGTGAAAGAATTCAGCATTCGATCACAGCACCATAACATCTGGCCCAGCTCCGGAACAGTAGGTCAATGTGAACTACACCCGGCACAGTCGAATCCGTCCCGCCGTATTCAAACCCAGATGCCAGTTTCGGTCGGTCCAGTAGTTTCCTTCCAGCACTGTCGGCCTGCGCTCCAATGGGACGATGACGCGGGCCGCGCCAAGGTGACGGTTGCTGTCGGTATTCTTTGGCGCGGGTACTTGGCTTTCATAGATATAAAACAAAACCGGCCGGCGCTCTCCGGTGTTCCGTCGCAGCGAACACGCCACCGTTTCGGAAGTCAGGTAGCCGTCGCCCATCGTCAAGCTCATATCGATACGGGTCAGCCGTGCCGTGATAGTCGCCCTGCCGACCCTGTTAAACAGCGCAACGTCGCCGTCGGACGACGCCTCCGGTTCACGACCCTCGTTGCGAGCCTTGACGACCGACCAGTTCGAGGAAATCTCGATCTCGTATTCGCCGTCGATATTCGGGAACAACCGCCACATACCCGGCAGGCGGCACAGCTTCGTAAATAGCCCGGTCTGGCCGATCACAAATACCAGCGCCGAGACCGCGATCACGGAGATCGAAGCAGCCGAAACATAGGGCATACCTGGCAGCAGGCCGAAAAAATCCGTAGCCAACGCAATCGCCAAGGCTGCGTTGATGTAAAGCATCGCCTTCAAAAATTTAGCTAACCCAATGGAATCAAACATCTCGAATACTATCCTTGAACAAACTGAGAACCCACACTATATATAGTATCATAGTAATTGAAATGGAACCTTTGCAATGCGCGGCACACTTAACGCCCACAAAGTGTTCATGGGCACCGCCCTTCGGCCCGGTTACCTTAAGGCCCTTGACCTTGAAGAGAACCGGGAGCAATTGCTCCGTGAGGCCCGGGACGATATTCGCCAAGCCCTTCGCGAAGGCATGCCCCAATGGCAGGGACTCGCAAAAGCCCAAAGCCTGGTCGAAAGCCGCTACATCGCACACGCTTCACAGCTGCCACCGCTACGGCCACGTTTCCGCATGCAGGGGAGCGCAGTCTACCAGACCCTCAACGACCCGGCCCATAAGCCTCCGCAGGAAGTGGACCACGACGACGGCACTTTTCTGCCGACTTCGTTCGTCGATGGCGGCGGCACGGTCAAACCCTTGCTGGCCGCCAAGGGTTATTTCAAAGTCGTTGAAGCAATTCTTGCGCCCCTTTGCGAACGTAAAGGCTGGAAGCTGGTAAACACTAAGCCGACCTGCGTCCGGGTCCTCATCGACCCCGAATCCCATATCGACCTTCCACTCTACGCCATCCCCGATCAGGAATTTGTGGAACTCGCCGAGGAGAGTGCCCGCGCGATGCTGGCCGAGGGCGTAACCAGCGCGGACAGCGACATCGAACTGGCCAAGCACGTTTACATGAACCTGCCCGAAGACCGCATCATGCTCGCCCACCGTGACAACGGCTGGATCGAGTCTGACCCGCGCGAACTGGAAGACTGGTTTCTCGGCGCCATCCGCGATCATGGTGAGGTGGTCCGTCGGATTTGCCGTTATCTCAAAGGCTGGCGTGATTACCAGTGGCCGAAGGACGGGCCGTCATCCATCACCCTGATGGCCTGCGTGGTTACCGTGTTCGACGACCTCAACGGCACGCTCCCGAAAAACCGTGACGATCTAGCCCTTCAAGCCGTCTCCCACCGGCTCGAAGAACTGTTCTCACAGCCGATCGCCAACCCGGTGCTACCGGACCAGATTCTCGATGAGAGCTGGTCCCCCGAAGAGCGCATCGACTTCAAGTCACATGCCGCCAAGCTCAAGGCGGTGATCGACGGTGTGCTGAACGGCACGTTCCACAAGCAGATAGCTCTTTCTCTGCTTCAGGAAAGGTTCGGCGACCGCATCCCTAACGATGAGCTTCTCATCGAGATCGATTCGGAGGAACGTGAGGTGCTGGCTTACGAGCCCGCCAAGGTTGCCGCGCCATTTGTGCCCCGCACCACGTCGGGATGAGCGACGAAGCCCAGCGCGCCAAAGACCTGCTTCGCACGCTCGCACACAAAGGGTTTAAGCGCGACCGCTCGGAAACGAAGGCTTACCGATACACCGGCGGTCTGAAGGCCGCTGGGCGTGACGTCTCTGTCAGCATCACCTTTCCCGACCTTGAATTCACCCGCCTGCCGGAGTTGATCCTTCTCAATCCCGAGCAGGAAGCCCCGCACGTAGTAGCGCACCTAACGGCTTCCGGCGGCTTTTGTTTTGCACGTAACGAGGACCTGATTTTAGACCGTTACGATGTAGGCGGCACAGCCCTAATGTGCCTGGAACTTGCCCGTCGTGGCCTTGAACGCGCCCTCACCCACAAGCATCTAGAACAGGAGATCGCGCAGGAATTTCCTCAGCACTGGCTCGGTATGCCGTTCTATTACGACATTGCCGCCACCGATCACATCCACGCGACGCTCTATTATGTCCCGCGCAATCGAGAGCCTAATCTCGTCCTGCTGACCGATCGCGTAGACGTGCTGAAGCGCCTTGTTTCGGACGAAGCCGCCCGACGAAACGTCATTGCTTCTTCACGCCCCGCCTTTGTGTTCTGCTCGAACACCGACCTTACCTTTGGCCGCGATCACCGCCAGCCGCTAACGCTCGCGGCATTCATCGCCTGGCTGGAAAGCGTATTGCCGAACACAGGAAAGCGAGCCATCACCGAGTTAGCCGGCCGATTTCCGGACCACCTCGTGTCGCTTTTCGTCAACGCTCCCAACGGCTGCGTCGGTATCTTGGTGGACGCGTCCTTACCGATTCTCAGGGGTGCCCAGCGCCAGCAAGGACTCGAACGTATCGCCATGGCCAATGCCGCGACAATCGGCGTGCAACGCTATAGTGGCACACGGGTCGACCTCCCATTCATCTTCAGGAGGAACTTGAACAGCCACCCTCCCCTCACCGACAAACGCATTGCACTTGTCGGGTGCGGCACGATCGGCAGCCATTTGGCGAAGTTCCTGGTCCAAAGCGGCGCCGGACACGATGACGGCACGCTTCTTCTACTGGACAATCAGACGCTCGAACCCGGCAATGTCGGACGCCACTACCTTGGCACGACCAGTATCGGGGACAGCAAGCCCGGAGCGTTGAAGGCCGAGATATTGCGGCAGTTTCCAGAGACAAACATCCTGCCCATGACCGCCGATGCCGTGGGTTTTCTTGAAACCCTTGCCGGCTACGATCTGATTGTAGATGCCACCGGCGAGGAAGCGCTCTCGATGACGATCAATCACCATTTCGTCGCGCATCGCTACGACCATGAAACGGCCCCCGACGTGCTTCACGTCCGCCTGTTCGGCAATGGTGCGGCAGCGCAGGCGTTGCTTGTGGATGGGCCCAACTTTGCATGCTTCAAATGTCTCAAGCCGGACCACAGCGGCAACTGGCGCTTCAGTCCTCTCAAATCCGGCGTTTCCGCCGCGCAAATGGTGGCGGCCTGCGGCGAAGGTCAATACATCGCATACGGTGTTGCAGCCCCGGTTATGGCAGCGGCGCTCGCGCTTCAGCTTATACTCGATTGGAAAAATGGTACGCCGACGCCAAGAATGAGGACGATCAGGATTGAGAAAAAAGACACCCAGGAGGTTGCCGACAAAAACCCGGACCGGTCGCCACGATGTCCCGTCTGCGGCAATCATCAAGCCGAATGAGGAATTCGAATATGCCTTGTTGCGCTACGAGGTCGGCGACTTCTTCGATTCCATGCGAGCAAGTTGCGCCGCAAAACCGGAACGTGGCGGCATTTTAATCGGCTCCTACCGCGGTCCGCATATTGAAATCACCGAATATACCGAGCCCGGCTCAAAGGATATTGCAGGCCCCTCATCCTTCAAGCGCATCGATGAGCACCATCAGCGCGCGGCAACGAACGCTTGGAAACGGTCAGGCAACACCGCCACTTTTGTAGGAGAGTGGCACAGCCATCCTTCCGGGCCACCCCATCCTTCCGGCCTTGACCGCCAGACCTGGAAAGCCGTCGTCACACGCCTGAACACGCCGTGCCTCTTTGTCATCGTATCGCCGACAGCATGGCAATTGTTTCGTGTCCTCGGAACAAAGCCGTATGCAGACGTAGTCCCTATGACGGAAATTGAGCACGGAACTACGGGTATCGTTTACCGCTAACTCACATGCCCTCTTTGTCTCGATCACAAATAGCCGCCCGACACCAGCTTTCCGCATACCACGTTAAGTCGCTTAACTGCAATCGAACCCCGAGATATCCGGCCAGACCTCCGCAACTTCGTGGAAGAAACTCCCCCAGCCGTACTTCTTGATCCTAATTTGGACATGCTCCCCGTATCGCTGCGTCCGTACAGGCGTCAATGTGATGGCTTCCACTAGAGAGCTAAGAAGTCGCCTCGTTTGCCTCGCGTATTTAAGATTCGAAAACTGAGCCTCTAATCTGTTCAAAGCTGTCATCAATATCCCCCGAAGTGCTGCATCAGAGCTTGGAACGGCCGGCGGCCGAATGATCGTTTCCAACTCGGCGATGCTCTTTTCCAGAAGCACAAGCCGATCGGCCGTACTGTTCGGGTTCACCCCACGTTCGATTGCGTCGAGAAGTCGATTTTGTCGACCTCTCAGTGACTTCAGATTCGATTGCGCGTCCTGATACGCGTTCCAACCCGGCGTCAGTTCGCTTCTGAGTTTTTCAGTCCACGCCCCCTCATCTTGAACTCGTTCGAATAGAAACTGAAAGAGCAGCTCCTTGATTGTCTCTTCCTTGGTTCCTCTGTTGTTGCCGCAACGCCCGTGATCGAAGCGGGCGACATTGCAGACATAGCGGCCGGCATTCGCGACGCCTTTCTTGCCGCCGCATTCGCCGCAAACCACGAGTGACGTGAGAGGGCGTTTATTCGGCCGCAGGCCTGTTTTTCCGATATCGGTGTCTTCGGCTTGCGAAAGGTATCGCTCGTTCCGACGACGCGCAGCACGGTCCCAGAGCTCGTCAGAGATGATCTGAAGTTCCGGAACGAACCGGCGCTCCCATTCCTGTCTCGGTTTAAGAACATGGCGGGATTTTCCCGTCTTCGGATCAACGACCTTTCTCGTTCGATTGTAGACAATCCAACCACGGTACATTTCGTTGTTCAGGATGCCCTGGCCGCGCGAGGGTGCACCGGTGATCGTGTTCACGCGCCACATCTTGCCGGACGGGCTCAGAATGTGATCCCAATTGAGCGACTTAACGATTTGTCCTGTCGGGACGCCGGCGGCGAACTCCTCGAAGATTCTTAGGATGACGGCCGACTCTTCAGGATGAATGGACCGAAGGCCCGTTTCGTAGCTGCCTCGATCGTCCAACACCCCTTTGACGACGCGATAACCGTAACTAACACCGGCTGGCACACGGCCCTGAGCTAGGCGACTGCTATGAGCTCTTCGGACCTTCTCACGCAGATCCTTCAGGTAAACGGCATTCATGGTTCCCTTGAACCCGATATGCAGCTCGCCGATGTCCCCCTCATGCGCCGTGACGATCGCGACATTGTTGTTCTGAAGCGTTCGATAGATCAGCGCGATATCGGCCAAGTCGCGGGACAGGCGGTCCAACCCTTCCGTCACAACAAGATCCAAACGACCGCCCTCCGCTTCCTTGAGCAGCGCCCCAAGGCCTGGCCGCAACATCGTCGCCCCGGAGATCGCCGGATCGGTGAAAACGGCGTGAGCATCATCCAGGCCATATCGATGGGCTAACAGCCCTCTGCAAAGGTGCACCTGGTCGTCAATTGACGACGGATTTTGCAGATCCGATGAGTATCGCGCATAGATCGCGACCCGGAGCGGTCGAGACATATGAACACCTTGTTTCACAAAGGAAAACGAGCCGATAGGATTACCGGCTCGACCGAAGGAAACAACCCTTAGCGTATAGAATCTGACGATGCACTCGCTAAATGGTTGCTTTTATTCCACTTTGTCAGAAATTGTCATTTCTTGCCGAAAATTGCCGGAAAGACTCGGGAATTGTCGTTTGTTGTCCTGTCGTAGGTCGGCAAGATAGGTGAAGTGGTCCCACTTCACGAACCTGCGTATTCGCGGCTTCGCCGCTCAATGCGATCATTGTTGAGTTTTTTAAAAATTTCACTCTAAGGAAAGTTGGTCTGCGAAGATGGAGCGCCCTTCAAAGCCCCCCCATCCGCACGCCAAGAGCTTCTCTAATCAGAGCCTTTCAACACACAGGAGGCCCAAAAAGCGACATATATTAACTCCGCTGCTAGGCTCCACATCCCGAATGCGACTCGATCAAGCTCCGCATCGAGGAACCGCTGTTTTGCCGACTTCTCGCCGACCACGAAGCGAGAACCATGCCGCAAAAAACCAACATCGGCCCGGCAATGAACGCTCGCGACAGGTTGTTCGATAGAACAGCTACAGACACGGCAATTCCAACCAGCGGGACACCCAAATTGAAATCGGACCGCGACACCAGCGGGGGCGAGCTCTGGCATTGGTCAGCGCATGGTGTATGCGCGCCGCAATGCGGCCTCGCAAACAGCGCCCCATTAACGAAGGCGCCTTCAAACTTCGTGCTTAATACTTTTGAAAACTTGCCGGTCGCGGATATCGCAACACCATAGCCGTTCCTTCTTGATGGATCGGCCCATACCCACCTCGATCACAATTCGAGGCTGCGGGTATCCAACAAATAAAAAAAAGCTTTATTGACTGCCGAGTTTCGTCCCCCTCTTCCACCATACACTTACCAGGGAAATTTTGTTGGTCGCAGCTTCGGCCGAGGTCGCTAACTACCCACGAAGCCACTCGCCCTACGCCTCATCTCTTCCTCATGCTGCATCAAGATCGATTGCAGTTGCTCAAATCGGAAAGGCTTCGGCATATAGGCGTCAAATCCAGCTGACATTCCCTTTTCGGCGTCACCTTCCATTGCATTCGCCGAAACCGCTATGACTCGAATGTCCTTGAGCTGCTCGTCGTCGCGAATTTCCTCCAAGATATCAAAGCCGCTCATACCAGGGAGGTTGATATCCAAGAAAATCAGATCTGGAATTTCCCGACGTGCAATTTCAAGCCCTTCTATTCCGTTGCGCGCCTGGAAAAAGTCGACGCGGTCGCCGCCGGCCACGATGATGTAGTTCTCGAAGAGCATGCGATTGACTTCGTTATCCTCAACGTAAAGAATCTTCATCGGAAGTTCGAGCCTTTGTGGTGCCTCTTCGGCGTCGGCACGGTGGGCATTGCCGTATAGCTCCTCGTCGATCGATGCGGTTTGCAAGTCGACCCAGAAGGTGGAGCCCGTTCCCTCCTCGCTCTCGAAATCGATCGTCCCGCCCATCAATTCGACATAGTTCTTTACAAGCGCCAGCCCAATTCCGCTGCCCTCAATGGCGCCCTGCTCCGCTCCCATTCTGTTGAACGGTTGGAACGCCCCGGCTTGCCGGTCCGCCGGTATACCACGGCCATTGTCCGTAACGGTAATTCTCGTGATTCCGTCGTCGCCTTTCGTGAAGGAGAATTCAACGCGCCCACCCCTCTTGTTGTACTTGATAGCGTTGGAGCCCAAATTGAGCAGCACCTGCATAAGTCGGGTCTTGTCCGCGAGAACATAGCCCGACGCATCCGTTATATTGCGCTCGGACACCTCGACGCCGTTACGTTCAGCCAGCGGCGTCAGGGAGGCGATCACGGACCTCACCGCCGACGTGACATTGACGGGCTCGGTCGATACCGAAACGCGACCAGCCTCGATCTTGCTCAACTCCAGAACGCCGTCCATCAGCTTGAGCAGATGTTCCCCGCTTCTGTGAATCAGCCCGACATACTCGGATTGTTTCTTGTTGAGCACGCCGAAATGATTGGATCGTAGGAGATCCGAAAAACCCAAAATCGAATTCATGGGCGTTCGTAGCTCGTGGCTCATGGATGTCAGAAATGCGGATTTTGCCCGCGTAGCATCTTCGGCCACGATCCGAGCCTGTCGCTGCGCCTCCTCGGTAGCCTTCAGCACCGTTACATCGAACACGAGGGAATAAAATCCGAAAACCTGATCACCATCCGTATCTGGCAGGAAGTGCAGCAAGACATTGCGGTGCCCCAACGTCTTGTGGAGCAACTCCGTCTCCACAACGCTCTTGTTCCCTTTGAACGCGTCTTCGATATAGGGCCGGTAAATCTCAAGGCGCTCCTCGGGCATCATTTCCGACAGCAGTTTCCCTTGAACCTCCCCGGTGGCCATACCTATCCAGTCTTCGAACGCTTTGTTTGCAAACCGGTTTCTTAGGTTTCGATCCCAGTATGAAATCAGTGTCGGCATGGCATCGACGATGTTCCGGAGATCTCTCAGGGCGGAATTGAGTTCCCCTGTCCGTTGAACAACACGCGCTTCCATTTCGGACAGCAGTTCTCGATTTCTCTCTTCGGCGCGATGACGGTCTTCGATATCCGTGTTGGATCCGATCCAACGACCGACGTTTCCGTCCGAATCCAGGATCGGTTCCGCACGTGTGTAGAACAGTCGATAATCGCCATTTTTATCGCGAATACGAAACTCAACGATGAATGACGATTTAGCCTCGACCGCCTTATTCCAGGCCACGATCGTGCGCTCGCGGTCATCGGGATGAACCTGTTCCAGCCACTGGAACCCGATCTGCTCCTCCGATGTCCGCCCCGTATATTCCAGCCATCGGTGACTCAAGAAGTCGCATTCCCCTGTCGCGGTGCATGTCCAAACAAACTGCGGCAACGAATTCGCCAGTTCTTGCCAACGTTGCTGACTCTCCGAGAGGATCTCCATCGCCTTATGTTCGGCGGATACGTCGGTGACACTCGCAACCAGTGAGTTCTTGCTACCAAGTCTGATCGTCGAAAGACTTATTGCTCCCATAAATGACGTTCCATCCGCTCGGGTGATGCTCGATACGATGCGCCGTCCCGGTTGCCCCTCCGAGGGTTTTGAAAGCGGCGCCCTCAGGATGGATTCCAGCTGTTGAAACGTGTCCCTTGTGAAAATTCTGCTCGCGCGCATGCCTTGAAGAGTTCGTCTCTCTCTGGCGATTAGCGAATCCGCATAAGGGGAAGACCGGACGATGACTCCGGAAGCATCGATCGCGATCAATGCCTGAGGTGCCGCATCGAATATCGTATTTGCAAGCTTTTCGTTTTCTTCCTCTATTTCGCGATCTCGCTGCTTCACGCGTAGAAATGTATATGCGGCGAATATCGAAATTGCGCCGATAGACAGAATTAAAACGAAGAGGACGGCAGGATCATGCTTCGTATAGGCCGCACTAAACCCGGGTAGAGTGTGGAAACGCACGTCCCATTCGCGACCAAAGACCGAGATGGTTCTGGATACAATCGATTTGCCGGACTCAAACCCTGGACTGGCGAAGAACTCTCCCTCAAAGCCAACGTCAGAAATCGAAAAGGCCATTTCGTCACGACGCGGTCCGAGGTTCTTTAGAACTTCGCTGACCACCAAGGGCGAGTATGTCCAGCCGACGACAGTCTCTTCTCGCTCGTCCGGTTCTACATCCGGTCGTTCGTAAACCGGCAGCAACAGCAGGAACCCCTGCTTTTTCTCGCCGGTGGCCTGCACCAAGGTGATCGGGGCAGTCAACTTCGGCTGCCCGGTCTTTACGGCTTCCCAAGCCGCCGTGCGCCTATTGGTTTCGGAGCCGATATCGAGTCCGGTTGCGCCCTCGTTACCCTTCAATGGATAGATATATTTAATTAGGAAGCGCATTTCGGAGTTCGGCGAAAGCTCGCGAATGCTAAAATCGACAAAGCCGTCTCGTCGCGCACGCTCGACAAAACCTGCCGCCTGATCTTGGTCGACAATTTCGATATAGCCGATCCCGCGAGCGCCGGGAAACTCGTCCTCCATATCGCGCGATTTCACATAGTCGACGAATACGGAACGAGAAATGTTCCTATATCCGCCAGCCTGAATGACCCCGCGCGCGCCGCGCAAACCATACTGATAAAGCATGAACCGATCCGCAATCAGTTGGCTAAACTCGTTGACGAGTTTGGTAACGCGTTCGCGATCCTCGGCTTCGTTGCTACGCCGAAGCGAAGCGGACGCAACCGAAGCGACGATCAAAAAAAACAAAAGCGACGCCAAGAGGTAAAACCTTTTGGACTCTTGCCCAAACATACGCATCTCCTCCAATCGGGATCGATGATCGTATCAGAGACGGACTTAACAAATCTTCAACACATCCGACGATACCGCTTGGCTCGGTTGAAAATTGACTTATCCGGGATGATCCGCTCTTTTCCCGTTAGAGACGCATGGCATTTCAATCCACCAGAACCGGGTTCATAGTGAAGATACTCTTAGTCGAAGATCTAGAAGCCGATGCAATTCTTTTATCCGACGCCTTGTCGGCGGTTGGCCATTCCGTGGAACACTATGTGAATGGTCGCGAGTTTTGCGACAAGCTGCAGAACCTTGTCTCTGCAAATCCGACGTCTACCGTACTCGTCCTTGATCTGATAATGCCTGAGAAAGACGGCTATGAGGTCATCCGAGAAATCGGGAACGTTGGATTGAAACTACCAACCATACTAATGACGGCGCAAGACGGAGACTATCTTTCAACATTCGAACTTTTGAGCGAAGCCTTCGGCATCCCAATTCTGGCGCATTTCCGGAAACCAGTTAAAATTTCAGAACTGATCGCCGCGATCTCCGACGCGCGGTAAAGGTTAACGGCTCACCTATTCCGCCGACGATTTGGTCACAACCGAATGGGCGGCGCCCAGCCCGAGACGCCTCGCCAATTGTTTCAACCTTTATTGCCGAACCTGTTATGTTTAACGTCCTGGATATGGGCGCTACCGGAGGGGTCTGTGCATCGCCCGAAGAGAAGGAACACATTCCATGCCTCCCGCTTCCTCACTCCACGCCAAACTCAATATCTTGATTGCCGAAG
Organism: Pacificispira spongiicola; assembly: GCF_012926505.1. GTDB lineage: Bacteria > Pseudomonadota > Alphaproteobacteria > UBA8366 > Aestuariispiraceae > Pacificispira > Pacificispira spongiicola. The sequence goes on along the minus strand of NZ_JABBNT010000006.1, from coordinate 52,887 downwards.
ATAACGAACCCTCTCGCCGTCTCTTGCAGGGCATAGTCAACGGCCTCGGCATCCATTCGGTCGTCGCGGTCTCAAACGGCGCTGATGCCTTGCTAGAATTGCAGGAACATCGATACGACATCGCATTCGTCGATGTCAAAATGCCGATCATGGATGGATTTGAACTGGCCGGCCTTGTCAGATCCGGAGCCGCCCCGACGAACACCGATATCCACTTCGTTTTCGTGACCACACAGGCCAATCAAGAGGCGATCAGCCAAGCTCAACGTATTGCCGCATCAGGTTATATCGTTAAGCCGTACACCATCGCCCAGGTTACCGCGAAGCTGAACAGCGTGGCTGAAGCGATCGCCAACACCCGGAATTAACGACATACTTTCCCGTGTTTGGGTGTAAGCTCGGCCGAAGATTGGTTCGGCGTGCACAATTTTCGCCTTCGAAACCGTGCGCAAAGCGACAAATGCCGACCGCATATGCACGGGAGGAAATCGTGCCCTTACATCTCCCCAACGGCAATGTTTTACGCGCCACGGTGCTCGTCGGATTGCTTTGTTTAATATCGATCGCCTGTGTTGCATTTGCCGGGTATCGCGTCTCGACGATTTCAGAGAACGTCGAACACGCGTGGGAGGATTTTATTAATGAATCGGAGAAAATTGATCGATCGCTGCTTAGTATTTCGAACCTTATCGGCTACGGGGGCATCATTCACGACTTCAAAAACTACGTGATCCGACGCGACCCAAAATATGCCGAAAGGCTGCAGGCTAGTTTTACCCAGCTGAACGACGAGTTGTCGAATCTCTCTCATTTGGTCACGACAGAAGAAGAAGAAGGCTATATCCGTCAGGTTCGAACGACCTTTATGGAATACCAAGTTAAATTCGAACTAGCGCAAGCGCATGATACGGATACGGTCGATGAGCTTGACGCCGCCGTCCGGGTATCGGACGAAAATGCCCTATCGTCATTGCAAAAGATGTTTGCGCTCAACTCTCAGCGCCGGCAGGAGAAACTTGCCGAATTGTCGAATGCTCAGGTTAAATTAGATCGTGCTGCCTACCTTAATTACGCCGTTGTCGTTGTTGTATCCGCACTGTCGTTTGTTGTGGTTCTCCTGGTTCAGAGGCGAGAAGATTCGTTGGACCGGGCCAAGCTCGCCCTTCGTCACGCCGACGATCTGTATGACAACTCGCCCGATGCACTGGTTTCCGTTTCAACGGACGGTGTCATCCGACGAATAAACGGTGCCTCCCACCTACTCCTTGGGTATTCTGCGGAGGAACTGGTCGGTGAACATATAGAAATGCTCGTGCCGGCCGAATTGCGAGAGCAGCATGTGGGGCTTCGTAACGCCTTCCTTAATGCTCCCGAGAACAGATGGCTCCGCTCTGCGCGCGATCTAACGGCTGTCAGAAGTGACGGCAGTGAAATCTACGTAGACATAAGTCTTACCAACACAACCGCGCCCGACGGCAAGTTTATTGTGGCGGCTATTCGAGACCGGACAGAAACCCACAACCTGCTGGCCGATCTTCGGCGGATGACGGACGAGGCCGGTAAAGCGAACGCGACGAAATCCGCATTCCTTGCCAGCATGAGCCATGAGATACGCACGCCGTTGAATGGAATTCTCGGCATACTCCAACTTCTAGAAAAGGACCCTCTTGCCCAGCCTGTGGCCGAGAAGTTGAAGATAGCCAAGGACTCCGGACTATTCTTATTGGCTCTGATCAACCAGGTTCTCGATTTCTCTCGTATTGAAGCAGGCGTATTCGAATCGACCGAGGAACCGATCGACCTAACGGCCCTGTTTGACGGCCTGAATTCCATCTTCAAACCGCAATGCGTCAGCAAGGGAATCGATATCGTCCTTGCGATGAAGAGCGATTATCCTCCCCTGCAAGGCGATTTGGTTCACATACAACAGATACTGTTCAACCTGATCGGCAACGCCATAAAGTTCACCGATGAGGGCTCGGTCACAATTTGCCCACACCTTTCCGACCTAAAAGACGGGAAACACCTGCTATCCATCGACGTAACCGATACGGGGTCTGGCATTCGTAAGGAGTCGCAAGCCCGCATCTTCGAACGTTTTGGTCAAACAGCGGAAGGCAAGGCGAAGGGAGGAACCGGCCTTGGGTTAGCCATCTCCCATGAACTGGCAACGACATTGGGGGGAACCCTCACTGTCCGGTCTGAACTTGGGGCGGGTTCAACCTTCACGCTTACATTACCCTTGGCGGCCGGATCTATGGATGATTTGATCGCGCAGAGTCATTCTTCGGATAGCTCTATTTCACCGATGAACATTTTGGTCGCCGAAGACAACAAGGTGAACCAGCTCATCATTCAATCGATGCTTGAAGGTGATGGCCATTTGGTCACCTTGGCTAAGGATGGGCAGGCGGCCGTGGAAACAATACTCGGCAACCCTCATACTTTCGATCTCGTCCTGATGGACATCCAAATGCCAAAGATGGACGGCATCGAGGCGACAAGAACCGTGCGTGCCGCAGGTGTTTCGGAAACGCAGCTACCAATCATTGCCCTGACGGCCAACGTCTTCTCGGACCAGGTTGCATTGTATCTCGCTGCCGGAATGCAATCAGTTCTGATGAAACCCCTCAAACATGCGAATCTTGTTAAAGCACTCCATTACATCGCCAGCCCAGAGAAGGCGCCCGATCAGGTGAGGGATCATTCCAGTACAACTGAACACCCGGACCACGACGAATCAGCGCTCGACGTTAGCGAATTTCTGGAAATGATGAAGGATCTGCCAAAAGATCGCATTCCGGGTCTCATCTCCTCTCTTGAATCGGGAACAAGAACCGTGCTCGCCAGTTTGAGAGACCCCCAACGGTCCCAGATCGAGTTCAAGGCCGCCGCACATGAGATGGGAGGGATGATGGCGAATTTCAGATTCAATCGTGCGGCCGAATACGCTAGAGACCTAGAGATGCACGAAATGCCGATGGACGAGCGCATGGAACTTGTCGAGCGGATCGGCGCCGATATCGACACCGGCCTGAAGCAAATTCGCGGGATCATCGGGTCAGACGCGTAGCATTTACTTCATGCTACGCCGATACTCCAGAATCTCTCGCAGATCCGTGCTTCTGATCGGCTTCCCAAAGCCATCCTCAGCGCCCAACAACTGAGCCATCTTTACATAACTTATAGATTTGTCGCCTTGGCCGGCGATGTCACTGATAGCGACGACAGGAATGATCGTATCCGTGCTTCGCATCCAGTGCAGAACCTCGAATCCGTCTTTGTTTGGCAGGATGATGTCCAACAAAACCAAGCTATAGCGTCCGTGCTGGAGCTTGCTGATCGCCTCGACACCATCCTCGGCTTCTTCGTATGCGACGCCCAGCTTTTCCAGGAAAGAACACAGCAACATTCTGGTCGTTTTGTTGTCTTCAACAACGAGAACCGGATGATAATTCATGTCTGCCCTTCGACCCCCCGCCCAATGCACAACGATATCGACGAGAAGAGGCCAACCCTCCCGGCGCTTTCCCACCCTTGTTTGAAGCATCCAATATAACGAAACTATTTGATTTAATCTACTTTAGCACGATCCCCAGGCGAATGAAGGAACTGTACCATTGCAGCACTATTCAGAGATTCCGCCGTATTTGGCAGTTTGGATGATCTCTGCAAGTTAGATCATCGGCTTCTTGACTTGAGAACGGCTTTAACGCGATCGATCAGACGGTCCCGATCCACCGGTTTGGATTCGTAGGCCGTGCACCCCGCGTCAAACGCTTCGTCCCGATCTTGTGCCGAGCCAAATGCCGAGAGAACAAGAATTGGTACGTCACTGCCAACCGATGCGCCTCTAATGGATCGGATGACATCCCAGCCCAGCACATCGCGCATATTCAGGTCCAGGATAAGGGCATCCGGTAGCGGATTGCTCATTGCTCTCTCGATACCGGCCTGACCGTTATCGGTTACATCAACGGCATAGCCCTCTGCCTCAAGTATCGAGGTCAGAAGCTCGAGCATACGAGGGTCGTCTTCCACAATCAAAATGCGTTGCATCAGTTTCCCTCTATCCGTCAGTCGCCATATCGCCTGACATTCATAGCACGAGATCGCCATCAGATCACCGTAACGACCGGCAGCAAACTGCAATGCGCTGTCTTTTGACGATTCTCATATGGAGAACAAACGCCTACGCCTCTATTCTCTCCGACTACCGATCCGCCCCTCGGTCCATTCCCCTAACGGTAACTTTAGAAATCCGCCAAATATTCCGCCCCCTCATTCGTGCTCCAGCTTGGCGGATCGATGTGTCGAACGCAGCCTTTTCTTGATCAAGAGATATTGAGATCGGGTCACCTGGTTTAACTCTCCCTGCTGCAATCGCCCGCGCCAGATCCTTGCCCCAGATCGTTGCCGGCGACTGATCGCCCGTCCGGATCGTGACGAAGTAAGTTTCCGGAGCCCCCTCCTTGTGTCGGTACGGGGCGGTGCCTTGATCTACGAGGATGGTCGTCTCCGACGCTTTGGGCTTTGGCGCCTCTGCAACCGCGTTTGCGGCGGCTCTAGAGGACCTATTTGCAGATCGTTGGGCATCTGTGCCCAGCAACAGATCCAGCATGCCTCTGTGGGTCATGATCAGCGCCATCGCGAGCGGATCGTTCAGTGCGTCGGCGTAGAGAAACGTTTTCCAGTTCCGATAGAGCGTTCCGACCAAGCTTGGCGCCTTCGCCTGGCGACCGCGCATCGTCGCATATTGCCGCCACATCGGCCCCATACCCGGCAGACGCTTCGACGGCCGCAATCGGTCGAACCAGCTCATCTTGGACGGCGACGTGTGTCTGGACGGCTCGAAGGCGCCCAGCTTCTCCTCCAGAGCCTTCCGGGAAAAGTTCCGGCCGAGCGTGCTGGCCTTGATCCCCTTCCCGCCTTTGAGCGTCAATAGCGCTAGACCATTACCGCGCTTGGCGAAGGCGAGACCCTCCTTCGCGGCGAGATCCTGGAGTTGCGCCCAGGTCTTCGCCTTGCCGAAGGTCTCCGCCAGGCGCTCGCGATGTTCGAGGATCTTGCGCTCCGTCGAGGCCTCCCAGGTCGTCGCCTCGTAATCGCGTGCCTTGGGCGTCAGCAGCCGCTCGATCGGGTCCTTGTCCTGTTTGATGCCGGGCTGAAGGCCGTATTTCTTCTCCATCTCCCGACAGGTCCGCGCGAGCGCCTTAAAATCCTGCTTCGGCTCGTGGATCGTCAGCTTCTCCGGGTGAATCTTCGAATAGGCTATATGGATGTGATAGTGATCCGTATTGTCATGCGTGCCAGCAACACACGGATGATCCTCGAAGCCGAGCGCCCGAGCGAAGTTGCGCTCGACATCCTTCAGCGCCTCGAGGCCGGGCTTTTCGCCGGCGGCGAAGCTGACGACGAGGTGGTAGGTCTTGTCGGCCTTCGAGCGGGTGTTGAGGCTATGCGCCGCCATGACCTCCTTCACCGCGAGGTCGAGATCCTCGAGCTCTGTGCCGGCGTTGGCATTGACGATCCAAAGATGATCGAGCTTCTCGTTCCCTTCCTTGGCGGCCGCAATGTAATAGGCGCGTTTGGAGAAGGGCGGCGGTTTGTCCGCCGCCCTCTCCTTCTTCTCCATGACCTTGTGGGCAATCATCGCCTAAAGCAGCCGAACAATGGCTTTCATCTGCTCCTGCATCAGCCGGATTTCTGAGATGAGGCCTTCAACCGAACACTCTTCTGTAGGAGTTTCCACACGCCATCCGTCGTCATCGAGCGCCAGGCGCAGCAGGTTACCCAGCCGCGCCTGGTCCGCGTTCACCTTCAGGAGATCGCGGATCGTGTTCGCCCGTTCCGGCGCCGGCACCGGCATACCGGTGACGATCCGCCGGATATAATCGGAGATCGAGAGGTTGGCGGCGCCGGCCTTGGCGACCAGCTCCGCCTTTTCCTCGGGCTCCAGATAGCACTTGGTTAGTATCTTCTTTCCCATGGCGCCGTCACATCGCCAGGGACTGGGCGCGCCCCGCCGTCTTGCGTTCCCCCGTCTTGCGCTCCGGAGACCGCGAGCGCGGCCGGCCGATTACCGCGTCGAAGATATCCTTCACGACCGCCTTGCCGGCGCTCCGCGCCTTGTCATTGAAGTCGGTCATACCGGCCTCGCGCTCCGCCGGCGTCAGACCCGGATTGACCGAGATCCCGCCGACAGCTTTCGCCGCCTCCTCTCCCTTCCGGAGACCGACGTTGCGGTCGTTGGCGTGGTCGTCATCAGCGGCGACGAAGATCCGCGTTTCAGGGAATATCTCCCGGATCGTCTCGGCGACGGCGCGCAAATTGCCGGCGTCGAAGGCGACGACGACGGGAAGGCCGGTCGCCTCGTGGATCGTTGCCGATGTGGAGTAGCCCTCGCCGATCACGACCGGGCCTTTCTGCTCGATGTCCCCGATCGTGTGAAAGAGTCCCGCCTTGCGGCCGCCCTTCAGGAAGCGCTTTTCGCCATCGGGCGAGATCCTCTGAAAGTTCCACATCACCCCATTCTCGTCTCTCAACGGAACAAGGAGGTCGCCTTTGTCGTCTTGGTGCATCCCATACCAACCGACTTGCTTCGCCATGAGATAGGGATGTGATCGATCCCCCCTCGAGGACTGGTTCCAAATCCCCCGCGCCTCCCGAGCGACCTCCTGCTGCCGGGCCTCCAATTCCTTCTCCCTTTCCTGCCGGCGTTCCTCGGCCGCGCGGCGGGATCGGTCGATCTCCTCTTTCGACAGGGTGTTGCCGGTCGCAACCCATTTGAGGGGTTTCTCGCCGGTCTTGAAGTTCATCGCCTGACCGTTGGGCGCTCCGTCGAGGAAGCCGCGATAGGAGCCGGATTTCTGGCCGGGCTTGTCGCCCTCGACCGGGACACGATGCCACTCGCCGTCCATTTGGGCGGCGCCGTCGACCAGGAGGCCAGCGTCCTGCAGGAAGACGGTGAACTCCTCGATCGGATTGAACTCGGTTCGCGCCTTGTCGGTGGGAGTGTCCCACCGGGCCAGCTTGTCGATATCCACGCCCTCCGGCGCGTACCAGGATTTGGCGCGCTTGTCCCATTTGGCGCCGGCGGCCTTGGCGGCCTCCTTTTCCTCGAAGGGGACCGTCAGGAAGTGACGGGTCTTGGTCTCCGGTTCGGATGTCTGCATGGCTAGCTCCTGTCGCGGGGATTGATCTCGGCCCTGCTGGGCGATGCGCTCCAGCTCCTGCCGGCGATCCGGCTCCATCACCCAGGAGCGGATGATCTCGGCATCCCGGGCCGCGCGGAACAGCACGTTGCGATCGTCCTTGATCGCCTTCAGCCAGGAGCCGACATAGCCGGCATGGCGCTCGGGATAGTGTCCGAGCGAGAGATCGCGGCCGACCATGTAGGCCGACATCTCGGCACGCAGCTCCTCGACCGCGTAGGTCTCGGAGCCGAAGGGACCGAACTCCCGCGCGAGCCGGCTTTCATGCCCGCTGGCATGGCCCAACTCATGCAGCGCCGTCGCGTAATACTCATAGGCACTCGGGAAGGCTGCCTTATGCGGCAGATGGATGCGATCCTCCCGCGCCGTATAAAAGGCGCGGTCGGCCTGGTCGTGACGGATCTCGACGCCGCCGGATGCCAACACCCGCTCCGCCTCCTCGACCGGCTCGAAGCGGATCGGCGGGGCCTGGAACGGCTCGATCCCATCGATCTGGTCGGCGTTGAAGACATTGGCATAGAAGACCTGCGGCCGATCGAGGCGATACTCGACCGTCTGAGGCTTGCCGGTCTCGTCCAGCACCGGCCTGCCGTCGCCGTCGAGGAGAGCGCTGCGCTCCGTCCATTTCCAGTATTCGACGGAGGTGGATTTCTCACCCTTGCGCACCTGAGCGCCCATCTCCTGCGCCTGGCGGTAGGTCAACCAACGCGGATCGACCCAGCCCTGAAGTTCCAGCCACCAGGCATTGATGCCGCGATAGGGCTTGTTCGAGACCGGATTGAACGGCGCCGAGATGCCGATATTGGGCTCCCAGGGTTTCTGCCAGGAGGCCTCGCCCTGCTCGATCAGGCGCGTGAACTCTTCGGCAACCGTCTCACGGAAGGGTTTGCGCGTGTCATTCGCCATCGGACGGCCCCCCGGACTCGCGCGCCGTTTCTTCGTCGAGTGCGTCTTCCTCGAATGCCCCCATGGCGTCCGCCGTCTCCGGATCGACCGCGACCGGCAGGCCTTTCAGCGTCAGCCGCTCGATCGCGGCGATTTCGTCTTTGGGATCTGTCGTCATACCCTCTTCCTTTTCCGTTTTGTTTGTTCTAAATGTGTTCTCATGAGTGATCTAAGAGCCGTCCCGATCGACATCCTGCGCAAGGCACGCATTCTGGTGGCGAAGCCGGACCATCCCGGCAGCGGCGTGCCGGCGCTCCGGCGCGAGGTCCTGGCGGGATTGGACAAGGCTATCTCGGGCGCTGCGCCGCAATTGGCTGGTCCGCTGCCGGCGCATTCCTCCCACCCCCCTCACAGCGCGTCGGACACCGACAACATCACGCTCGGCTTTCTGATCGATAACGTCCTGTCGATCATGGTGATCTGCTCCCGCTGTCGGAAGCCGCACAACATGGACCCGGAAGTCTGGGCGAAAGCTAAGAAGTACAGCCGGAACACCCGGCTCGGACGCCTTAGAGAGGCGCTGTACTGCGATGCTTGCCGCCGTGCCGGCCTCCCTAAATCCGTCCTCGTTCTCCCGGGCGCGAAGTACGACGCGGAAGGGCACATGCTGACCGATTTGGCGCTGTTCACTCGTGGCCAGGAACTCCGAGAGTTGTTCTAGCCGAAGCGGGAAGGCTTGGGCCTTTGCGTTCTGACAGCTCCGATCGCGACCCGAGCCGGTCATCTCATTTCGACCGTCGCTCACGCTTCATCCCTTTCCTGATTAGTGATCGCGGTGAACTTGATCCCGTCGAGGAACCAGCGGATTTCAACACCGAGCCGGTCGGCGAAGGTCCGGAGATCGGCGTTGCGCATCTTCCGGAAGCCGAGCTCGTAATCGCGAAGCGTCTCCACAGCGACGCCGGTTTCCTCGGCAAAGGCCTCGCGGCTCAATCCGGCCTCCTCGCGCCGGAGCCGCAGCCGCGAGCCGACCGCATAGTCGATCTCGCTCATCATGCGTTTGGTCATGCTGTCCCTCCCCCGTTCAACGCCTGTTCGTAGCGATCGACCGGCGACAGGGTCGCAGCCGATGACAGGGGCGCCGGCGGCGCGGCCGGTTCCGACGGCGCCGCCTCCTCGATTTCCACACCCGGCCCGTGCGCCGGCATGCGGGCGCGTCGCAGCAATTCCTTGTCCTGGAAGTAAAGGGTCTGCCGGCCGAGGATCGGCGGCGAGCCGGCCGGGAAGATCAGCATGTCGCCGGCACGTTTGGCGTTGCCCTTGCGATCCTTCTCCAGCCCGCGCAGTTTCATGCATTCGTCGACGGTCAGAAGCGGTCGCGTCGTCTCCTGAAGGCTTTCCGAGACGCTGCCGATCGCGACGCCCGGATTGCCCGACCGGGAGCGCTTGCGCTGCACGACGGTGGTGGTGCCGGCCATTTTGGAGAGGGTCTCGGCTGTCTCGACCTCGTTGGGCGCAGCGGCGATCCGGATATGGCAGTTCGCCGTGATCGACTCGTCCCGGCCGTATTCCTTCCGGAGTTGGCGCAGGTCCTGGATGATGATGAAGGCCTTCAGCCCGTAGCCCGCCATGAAGGCGAGCGCCCGTTCGAAGATCTCCAATTTGCCGATCGAGGTGAACTCGTCGAGCATCAGCAGCAAGCGGTGCTTGTAGCCCTTCAGGCTGCGCCCCTCGCCGAACTCCATTTCCGAAGTGAGGCGTCGAAGGAACTGGTTCATGAGAATACGCGTCAGCGGCCGCAGCCGGTCGATATCGGAGGGCGGGATGACGATATAAAGCGAGGCCGGGTGCTCGCCGTTCATCAGATCGTCGAGCCGGAAGTCGCTTTCCTCGATATTCTTGGAGACGATCGGATCGGCATAGAGCGCCAATTGCACGGCGGCTGAGCTGTGAACGCCGGAACGCTCCGGATGCGCCTTGATCCGCATCTTCGACGCGCCGCGCTGTACCTCGTCGTCGATCCAGTTCGCACCGTGACGGAAGGCGATCATGTCTTCCAGGAATTCCTCAAAATTGTCCTCGCTCGTGCGCTCCGCCGCATCGATCGCCACGGCCGACATGAAGCGGTTCACATCATGGAGATTGGCGCGGCGTCCGGACTCGCGCCGAACCCGGAACAGAACATGCAGGATGACGACGGAGAGCCACTCCCAGCCGGACTGCATCCAAAAATCCTTCAGCCCCTTGCCGTCCGGATCAATGATCATGGAGGCGATGTTCTGGCAGTCCTCAATCACATGGCGGGTATCGGCGCGAACCTCCTGGAGCGGGTTGTAACGCACCGAGCCTTCCGTCGCGGTCGGTTCGAAGCGCAGGACGCGCTGTCCGATCGAGGCGCGGTAGCCGGCGGTCAGCGCATAATTCTCGCCCTTGATATCGAGCACCAGGACCGAGTCCGGCCAGGTCAGCAGCGTCGGGATGACGAGCCCCACCCCCTTGCCCGAGCGCGTCGGCATGAAGGCCATGACATGCTCCGGCCCGTCATGGCGCAAGGTCCGGATCTTGCACCAGGTTTTCCAGCCGCCGACCACGACGCCGCGTGGCGAGAACAGGCCTGCCCTTCGGATATCCCGAAGCTTTGCCCAGGCAGCCGAGCCGTGCAGCGCCTTGGAGTCCCGCCCGCCATGCAAAGTCGCGGCAGAGGCGCGCGACGCGAGGACCAAAACGACAAGAGCACCGAGGATCATGCCGCCACCGGCATAATAGGTTGGATGAAGCAGTTCCGCCGGCAGACCGCCGGTCCGGCGCAACACCTGCCAAAGCCATTGCCACCATCTTGCATCCTGCCATTGGAAGCCGATCGCGACTTGCCACCGCCACAGGATGAAGGCGGCGCCCAACAAAGGCAGGCTCAGGAGAGAGAGACGGATCGCGATCATGCGCCAATCTCCTTCCCGTCCTTCAGGACGAAGCGATCTTCGATCGGCTCGTAGATATCGGTGATGCGACGGAAGCCGGAACTATCGCGTTTGATCTGAACCACCACATCGACCAGTTCGGAGAGGAACTCCGGTACGCGCGGCATGGTCTCTCCGGACCAGGCGATATTCTGATCGAACTTGCGATGGATCGCCTGATGCGGGCTCTCCGCATGGATCGTGCACATGAAGCCGGTCACGCCGCTATTCAGTGCGGCCAGGGCCGCAAAGGCGTTCTGCGTCGAGATTTCACCGAAGACGATGTGATCCGGCGTCGCGCGCATGAGATGGTCATAGAGCTGCCGCCAGGTCTGGAGACCGGTCGAGGTACTGCCGCCCTCCTCCCGGGCCGCGATCAGGCCGACGCCGTCCCAGAAGCGGCCGAGCGACAATTCCGGCGTATCCTCGACCCCGATCACGCGGCGATGATCCGGAAGGCCGGCCAGCAGCATGTTCAACAAGGTCGTCTTGCCGGTATTGGTGGCGCCGGAGACGATCAGGTTCCGCTCCCCTTCGACCGCCTCCGTCAGATAACGAACCACCGCCGCCGACGCGCCGAGCTGTTCCCAGGTCGGCGTGAAGGGATGCTTGCAGCGGATCGCGAGCGACAGGCCGGACTGGACGGACGGGCCGACCAGGCATTCGAAGCGATGCCCGCCCGGCAGCACACAGGAGAGCTTGGGCCGGTCCTCTCCATTAAAGCCCAGGCCGTGAAAGTTGCCGAGGGATCGGGCAAGAGCCTCGACGGCCGCAAGCGTCAGTCCATCGTCGCTGACCGCTTGCTTGCCCATCCCGCGCCGATCGGTGATGACGATACCGGGCTTGGTCATGCGGATCTCGACGGTCGCCGGATCGTCATAATGCGCAGACAGCGGCGCCAGGGTCTCGCGCAGCAGCGGGCTGATCGCGATGTTGCCCATCACCAGCCCTCCGCCTGATTCCAGGATATTTGCTCCGGGCCCGTAAACGGGCTTGAGGGCGCTTCGTTCGCATCCGTCGTTTCCGGAGAGGAATACGCATATTCTGCCGTGGAGTGCTGCTCGACGGTCATCCCGTCATCACGGCTTAGTTTCCGAACGCCGCGATAATAGTGCGTGTGGGTATAGCGCCATTCAGATTGTTCACAGACGGAGTAGGAATGCCCGTCGCCGCCATCGACATAGTTTTTCCAGAAGGTGCAAACCTGGCGTCTCGTATATGTCGACGGATTGCTGGTCGTCCAAACCGGCGTCTGAACGACCGAGGAACAGGAATTCTCTGAGTAGGGCGTGCCGTCACCGATCGGCTTCTTGTAATCCGTTCCGTCCGGACGCTCGTGGATTTCGTAAACGGTTGTCAGCCGCAGCGCATCGCAGCCGGCGTATTCCGTCTGTCCGTTCCATTCCGTCACACTGTTCTGGAAGACATAGGGCTGCTGCACAGCGCCGTTCAGCACCGTGGCCGTCGTGATGTCATAGCGGCCCGAAGCCGGTTCGATATAGACCGTCGTCAGCGGCAGCGCATAGAGCTGATCGTCATGGTTCTGCCAGCCGTTGGTCTCGTGCTGATGCGGCACTGCCGCCGACACAACGGATTCTTGGCACTCCGTCACCGGGACCTGTTTCCCGTCCTGAACGAAGTAATACCGATCCTTCGGATAGGACCAGCCGCCGGCAACGTCATGGCGCCAAAGCGCCGGGTTCGCGCACCCCTCTTCCGTCCGCGTAATCGCCTTATCCGCATCCGGCGTGCAGTCGGTGATGAAGGTCGGAATGTCGCCAACCGTGATCCGGATCTTCTTCTGCGCGGAGATCGGTTGACCGTCTGCATCCGTTACCGGGCTGCACAGGCTCTTTCCGCTGCCATCGACATAGACCGATTGGTGCGGATAGACGGTATCGGTATCAACGCAGCCGCCGTACTGGTATTGAAGGCCGTCCAACTCGTAGGTCCAGGCGGCTTGTTGAACGCTTTCCTTGGCGTCCCAATCCGGGCGTATGCCGCAGACTGTCGTGCTCTTGACCAGATCGACAGGGGCCTTGGTCTCGGAGGCCTGACAGCCCCGCGCTTCGACATCCTTGTTTACGTGATTGACGTAGACGAGCTTCTCTTGAGGCGTCGCCTTCTCGGTACTCACATTAATATCGATCGGACAGGCGACCGGTACGATATCGAAGACCAGATCCGCATCCTTCAGGCAGTCGTCGCCCACGTCCTGGCGGTTCCCGCCGCCATCGACATAATAGGGCTGGTACTGCGCCGTCGCCTTTAGCGTCTCCAGGTCTTCGTCATACGTACAAGCGGCATAGCTGCGCTTGATTGGATAGCTGACACCGCTATCGGAGCATTCCGTCTCGGAACTCACCACGCCGTCAATCAGGGTCAGCCGTTTGTTCTGAACCTTCGCGAGTCCGCTTTCCAGATCGACGTCAATCAAACAGCCTTCCGTCGAAACCATTGTGGTCTCAACCGGATCAGAAGCTTCCGCAACGGTGACCGCAGCCGGCGTTGTGTAAGTGCCCGCTTGATCGTTCTGAGACTTGCTGCCGCCGACCTCCTTTGCACCGTCGTCATTCGCCGAGATGACCTGTTGCGGCTCCTCTTCCGGCGCATCTTCTGAATTCTCCGCCAGTCGGCGCAGGGCCGAGACCAGCTCCGGCCCGTCCCCCTTGATGGTGACGGATTGCGTGTTGAGTTCCGGATCTTCCAAGTCGAATTGCGCTGCAAACTTCTCCGGCGTCAGGGCTTCCTGCTTCTCGCCCTTGGCAACGCCGGTCAGCACCACTTGGGCGATTTTCTGGCCCTCGACATCGACATAGCGCGCAAAGCCTTTGGCCGTGACGCCGGTTGCAAGCCCCGGCTCGGCGCCCGGCACCGAGACCAGGCTTAGATCCACTGCGACCGGTTCCCCCGCCGCCAACGGAACGACCGCCGTCGATCGTGCAACGATATCCACGAGCTGCGTGAGACTGTCTTCCGTCGCCCCATCCGCTGCCGTCACGGATTGATCCGGAACCGTCTGCGCCAGGACCGGCGCCGACAGGTAAAGGGAGGCCAGCACGGCCGCCATGAGATGCCGTTTCATCATTCTCACCCTTCCACTTTCTTGAGATACCAATCGAATTGCGGACGAATGGTCACCCGCGTTCCCTGAGAGACCGTCACGATGGGTTTGAGATCGACCGTCTGTTCCAGGATCGAGGCGGTGATTTCCCCGAGTTTCTGGCTCAACTCCTGCCCGCCGGCATCCGCGATACTGGAAATCGCGTTGCCGTCGTCGGCCGTCGCGGTCGCGGCGCTTGCCAGTCGCACCGCGCCCGAAATGCCGGTCAGGATGAAGGCCGTCCCGTATTTCTCCCAGAACCGGGTATCGACTTCGCCGGTTATGCCGCCATGACCTTGCACGTCGCCGATCCGTGAGTTGATTTCGAAAAGTTCCGCCCGGTGCCCGGCGATCAGAATGCGAAAACAGTTAAGCGCGATCCGGGTTTTGCCGATCTCGTCGGGTCCCTTGAAGCGGCAGATCAGCCGAGAACCCTTGGGGATCAGGATATTCCGGCCGTGATAACCGAATACATCGCGTGTCGTTTGAACGACGACTTCGCCGCCCTCGTCTGAATCCAACTGGCTGTTGATACCCATTTCGAGGTTCCCGGTGATGTATCGATCGACCGCGATCTTCCGGGAATTGTCTACCGGCCCCGTCGAGGTCCGGTGTTCGGCCTGATATTGCTCCTCCGGCTTCGGCGTTGCCGGCGGCGAGATCGACGCCAGGGGGTCGGCTCGAAGCGCTCCAGGTCCGGCGGAGACAGTCGGCGCGGAGATCCGCACCAGGTCCGCGTCGGAACCCTCGCGGCGAGACAGGGCGGTCATCAACGCCAATCGATACGGATTGGGCGCGGGCGCCTCGACCACGACCGGCGCCGGAGCGGGCGGCGGCGGTGGCGCCGGAGGCGGCGCTGCCTCGCGGATGACGATCGGCGGGAAGTTCGGTGCCGGCGCTGGCGCGGGCGGCGGTGGCGGCGGTTCGGGCGGCGGCGGATCGGTGAACCCCCACAAGCCGGCATCGTTCTCCGGCATCGGCACAGTGCCCGCCGCAGGCGGTTCACCGCTGCACATACCGCCCAGGGTCAATCCGAGGGCAAGGGCCGCTTCGCACAGCATCACGAAAGCCCTTCCGGATACCGGACGCACATGAACTTGGTGCCGGATTTCAGTGTGATGAGCCGCTGCGTGCTCTCGATGATGTAGGTGGCGCCCTCGATGCGGGTGTTCACCAGTTCGTCGATGCCATCGACCGTGACATAGGCGGTCGGCAGTTCGACATCCTTCCACTTCGAGCCGAAGCGGATATAGGTGAAATAGTCGTCCCGGAAGACCGTCTCGGGCTTCAGCTCTTCGTCGCCCCACAGCTCGTACTCGCCCCAGCCGCGCAGCTTGTCCGGATCGAACTTGGCCTCCTGGACGTAATCGCCGGGAACCGTCCCGGGATCGGTCTGCTTTAGACCCTGTACGGCGTCCGCGAGGTCCGACGCGCCCGCCGTCGTGGCAATCGACCCGGCTTGCGTCAGCGATGCCGCAGGCCCGACAATATCCGGGCCGTCCTTCTCGATACCGCCGACCAAACGAACGACGAAGTCGGTGATATTCTCCGAGTTGAAGGCCTCGGCCCGCAGATAGAAGGGATAGACCGCGCCCGACGTACCGTAGACGACGAGGTTGGTATCCATCCCCATCGTCAGCGGCTTCACCGCGATCAGTCGAGACGAGCGGGCTTCCACCTTGAACGCCGCACTGTCTCCGAGATCGGCCGCCTTGAACATCTCGCCATCCGGCAGTTCCAGGACAGTGACCATCTGTTCGCGGAGCCGAACCTTGTAGGTGCAGCGCGCACAGGCCTTGTATTCGAAGACGGCGCTACCCTCCTCGCTTCGGCTCCATGCCTCTTGAATCTGACCGCCGATCCGCGCCCGGCGCATCGCGCCGAATTGGCCTTCGGCCTGTTGCTCGGCCTGACGGACCACATCATCGGAAACCGGCATGGGCGGCAGGTCCGAGGCCGGCGGCGGCGTGAACGGCGTTTGCGCCAGGGCCGGGCCAACCGGCAGGCACGACAGAAGGAACGCAGCAGCGAGAAGATCGCGCTTCATGAATTTGCCCTTTCTTTGAGGGAGAGATCGAGGACCGTGATTCCGAGCGGGTTTTCGAAGCGATCCGCTTCGCGCACGGTGTGCGGTCGGGTTGTCATGGCGAGGTAGGCGCGGATCTTCTTCGTCTCTACGACGTCGCCCCGGCGCGTGTCGGTTTGAACGAGATCCACGGCGTATTTTCTTTTGTTGTCGTCGTAGCTCTCAATCAGATCGACGCTTTCCACCGTGATCGACCGCGTGAGGCCGCTGTTGATCGCGTCCTGGATCGCGCCGCTGTCGATCCGCTCTTTCTTGAACGCTTCATAGAATTTGTCGTCCGTCATGACGAAGGCCTGGCGCAGCCGTTCGGTCTGCGTCACGGCATCGATCTCCAGAAGGGCGCGCACGTACCACCGCGCCTTCTGTTCCATCAGCAGCGCGAATCCATCGACATCCTCGGAAATCGGCTCGATCCGGATTAACTGGTTCGAGACGGAATCGTTCCGCACCAGGGCGATTTCCGTCGTCTTCAACGGGAAGAGATGCGAGAGCGCCGTCAATGCCGTGCAGAGCCCGAGGCCCAGCACCACATTTGTCCCGGCGGAGATCCGCAACATCCAGGCAAGGCGGCGATGCGCGACCTCAAAACTGTATGGATCGGCCCGGCGCACGGCTTCATGTCGAGGCGGTTCTTCCGCCGACCGGCGACGGCGCCGGAACAGGCCGGGACGACGACCGGAAAAGGTTAGCTCAGCCATTTGAACCCAGCCCCGTCATAGTCGATCGGCGCGCAGGCGCAGGGCGAGACCCGCATCCGGTCGGCCCCGTCCTGATCGTTTGTCGGCATCTCGGTTTTGGTGGTGGCTTGGCAGCCCGCGATGGCCACCAGGGACAGAGCAACCACGGCAATTCTCAAAAGCCGGTGCATGGTCATTCTCCTTTCAGATTGTTGAAGCCGCTCTTCAATTTGTCGCGGTAGGACTGCGCGATCTCCGCCGCCCGAAGCGCGACCGCGCCCGCAGGCGTTGCGCCGAGCGCCTTTCCGGCGAAGAACGCGGCGTTGGACCCTACGGCCCCGGCAGCGCCGCTTGCCGCACCCATTGCGGCTTGCGATGCCGGCGCACTCTTAATGGCTTTCCCGGCGGCAAGCGCCGAGGCCGAGGCCCCGGCGGTGATGATGCCGGCACCGGTATTGGTGAGAGCGGATTCCGTGATCGAGTTCGCGATCCCGGTTGCCTCGGTCATGAAGGCCGTCCCCATCCATCCGAGCGCCACGGCAAGGATGAAGTCGGGATTGGAGATCGAGGCCCAATCGCCCACATCGGCGCCTTCGGCCCCGACATTGAGGGCGGTGACGCCGTAGAGCATGACGGCAAGAGCGGCCGTCGCGCCGAACAGCACCATGAAGGACGAGATCACCGTCTTGATGCCTTTGACCGCCATCTCGCGGCCCCAGCCGAAGCCGAAACCGAGCATCATGTAGGGCGACAGCGCCGACAGCATCATGATCCGGAAGATCGCGATCACCACATGGCTGAAATACACCACGAGAACGATGCAGTAGGGCAGCAGGAGCAAAAGAGCGGCCAGGATCATCAGCGGATTGGTGATCGACCATTCCCCGGCGACATCCCAGGCCATGTAGATGATTTGCAATAAACCATGCTCGGCGGCCGTTACGAGCGCCTCCATGCCCGCCCCGAGACTTCCACCCGCTTCGATTGAATCGCCATTGGTTTGACCGACGAGCAGCGCGACGCTTGCCGCCGCCCCCATCATCTTCAGAGAGGCTTGATAAATCATATTTACTAGCCCTGGACCCTGGCCTCCGAGGAGCACGGATGCTACAATCACGAAGATAAATTCCTGCGCGATTGCCAGCGGGTTTTCTTTACCGATGGAGAGCTTGATGCCCTTGATGACGACCCACACACCGACGATTGCCGTGAAGAGCAACAGCATCGGCGCGATCAGCGCTTCGCTGAGGTCTTGGGTGAAGGAATTCGCCAGTTCGACGTATTTCGTTACGATCGGGACGAGGAGACCGACGGAACTTCCACTGCTGCCGGGTGCTGCCATTATTCTATTCCTCTTCCTTGGGATGGGCTCTGTCGGCACGGCGCAGGCTGCGACCATCCAACGGACGGATTTTTTTGATTTCAAAGCGACGCAAGAGTTCTGGAACACGGTCAGAGACCGCGATGGTCTGGAGCGCGCTTTTGCACCGCTCGACCCCGCAGAGCGCTATGACGAATGGGAAGCATTGAGAAAGAGTGATCCGGCGGCCGCCCAGCAGTTGCTCGACAACTACGACCACGGAGAGGATCTGCCGAAGCTCCACGACCTGTTCTTGGCATATGAAATGTGGAACAACGCTTACCGGATGTATCAATACGCCCGCGATGGACGAGGCATGTCGTTCAACAACATCCACACAATGCTCGACTGCGCGTCGGTCGCACGAATGGCGCGGCTGTTTACCAACGACTGCAATGATCTGCCGGATTGGCGTGAGCCGCAGAACGTCGCGCGTGACGAGGCCCTGGCGCTCAAAAAACGTAACAGCATGAAGAAGACCGGCCTTTGGAAGTGGGACGACTGACGCCATCGGCTCACTCCTCCTCTTCCACGGCGATGATGCTATCGACCGGGACACCGGCCTTCATGATGAAGGCCGCCTGGAGCTTGAGCATTGTCGCGAGGATCTGATTCTGTTGCGCCAGGCCGCGAGCGATCATCACCTGCCCTTGCGGGATGAGGTTTAGTCTCTCGTTGGACTGCCGCGTGGCCTTGACGTTGCGCTCGTGTTCGTCCGCCGCCTCGTTCAGCTGAAGCGCCGTGTCGGCCGCGATATCGCCCTGCGCGAGCGCCTTCGACGTGATATCGACCAGGATGTTTTCGCGGCGTTGCTCAAGCTCCTTGCGAAGCTTTTGCCGTTCGCTGTACCGCAAGCCACGCTTCGTTTCAGGATCGACCCAAAGCGTTTGCCGGTAGGCCGATGCCGCCTCGCAGATCGACCCGAAATTCACGTCCTCAAAACTGAGGGACGGCATCAGTTTGGACAAATCGGGGACCAGGCATTGCGCGTCTTGGCGCAGCTGGGAGCCGACCTTTGCCATGTTGAAGATCGGCACCGCGATTTGCCCCGCCTCGCCGATCGCGTTGATCTGCGCCTGAAGCTTGTCGTTGAACGCTTGCAGCTCTTCCAACTGCTTCTTCATTTCGCTGAGCTGCTGAGTTGCCTTTTCCAAGGCCGAGGCGTCGATCACCGGATACTCGGCCCCGGCCGGGATCGAGACGGTTAGCAGAGCCGCCACGGAGCCGTATTTCAGGAACCGCCTCACGCCGCACCGCCCTTCCCGAACACGGCTTCCGTCGCGGTCAGGATCGCCGGCGGAACCGCCGACTTGTGGCCGTAGCGCATCAGCGCTTGCACCATCGTCGCAGCCGACCGGCATTTGAGAGGATCGATACCCTGTCGTTCCGCATGGAAGGCCCAAAAATGAACGGCGGCCGCTTCGAAGGCGGAGAGCCAATTGCGGCTCTCCTCGTCCCATTCGGGCATGAGGATGTAGACCGGCATCTCCGGGGTCGCGCGATGCAGGATAGAGCCAGGCGCCCGCAGATCCTCCACTGTCGTCAACCCGGCGACGGATGACAGGCCGCGCGTTTCCCCGGGCCGCGTGTCCGGAAGGTTCCGATCCGGCCAGGCGCGCATGGCCTCCGCCGTCGCTAGCGCACACTCCCGCTTCGTCGCGGCAAGATTGCTGCTGAGATCCGCGTAATAGTCGAGCGCCAACGGTGCCAGGGTATCGGCCGCCATGAGCGCGAAGGCGAAGATATCCGGCGGCGCCTCCGTCAGCGCGCCGCTGTTCAACCAATCCCATGCGGTCGCATGCGGGCGAACGGAATTATCTGACGGCGTCACAGGTAGCGCGCCCATGCTTCACCCCACTTTTCCTTGAGATCGTTGAGACGTTGGACCGAGGACGGTCCGGAATCGTAAAACCGCGTCACGTCGCCGAGCGTGCCTAGATCGACATCGACGATCGCGCTTTCCTCGAACCCGGCAGCGGCGTCCTGTTTGACGACGAGCACGCGGCGTTGCCCCGGCGCCGGCGGTGTCAGGATGAAACCGATCTGCTCGCTGTTCAGATTGAAGCGTTGCAGCGCCGTCAGGTTGGCCTTCGGGTTTGGGGAGAAGATCGTGGTCGCGGTATTCTCGACCACGGCATCGGCCACACCGCTTTCGAACAAAGCGGTAGGGTCCTGGAAGGCAACGCCGATCGCGCCGTTCAGCTTGCGGATCTCGCGATACCATTCCGCGACGAGGGTCTTGAATCCCTCGTTGCGCATCAGGTTCGCGGCCTCGTCAATGAAGACATTGAAGCCGCCGACATCGCCCAACTGGTTATGCGCGGCCATTTCGATGGCGGAGGCAACATGCGTGACGATCGGCGGTCCCAGGACCGGATCGCGCAATGCTTCGTTCATGTTGATGCCGACCAGGAAGGACTGACCGAGGAAGCCGCTCAGACTGTCCCGGGGCGCATTGAAAATATGCGCGTTCAGACCCGCATTCCCCTTCCCGTCCGTCACCCATTTGGACATGGACCGACGCAAGCTCGACCGCTTGCGAAAGGCGAATTCATAGATCGCATCAAGCGTGCGTTCCGGCGGGGCCAGTTTGAAGGCGAGCTGGACGGCATGGGCCAGGTCCGCCTCGTCCTCGTCGTCGGTACTCTCCTCGCCGATCAGGGATTTGAGGGCGAGATAGATCCGCTTCCGGTTCGCGACCGAATCCGCCCCGACATCGAGCGGGTTCAGCGCCAAGGTATCGTAGGACTGATAGACACCGCCGAAGGCCTCGATCATGAACCGCGCGCCTTCCTTGCTGTCGAAGACGTAAGACCGCACATCAGCGAACTTGGCGAGCCCGCCCAGCAGATGCATGATCAGAGTGGACTTGCCCCCGCCGCTTGGCGCGAAGACCAGATAGTTCCCGATCGAGCGGCGCTTCTCCGCGACATGGAACTGAAAGGCATAGGCCTGGCCGGAGGCGGTCTGGAACAGCCGCACCGGCCGATCGCCGTAGGGGCTCTTCTCAAGGCCGATGGCCGCATAGTGGAAGGGCCAAATCGCCGCGATCGGGCTGTCGAGCAGCCGCAACGGCCGCAGCAGATGATCGTTGCCGGGAATGCGGTTGAACCAGACGACCGGCGCCCCCTTCGTCTCCAGGGAGTAGACGACGCGGTACCGGCCGAAGACGCTCGCAATCTCGTGCACCAGGGCGTCAAGGTCTTCCGGCGTGTTCGCGCGAGCGATCACCTGGAACTGAGTGTTCCAAACATTGGCCTCGCCGTTGTTCACAAGTTCGATCGCCGCCCCAAATTCCGCAGAAGCGGACGGATTGCCGATCAGGCCGAGATCCAATTCCCGCTTCTTGCGGCCCATAAACCCCAGTTCGCGAACAGGCGACGCCGGGCGGCCGATTTGCGAAATCTCGATATCGCCGGGGATCGCCAGAATTGCCCCGACGATCCTGCCGCTCACCGCCTCGGGCCAACCGCGCACCGATAGGACTTTGTGGAATTTCTGGGTCGGGACCGCCGTCGAAATTCGTCCTGTGCTCTTGTCCGGATCGAAATCGGATGCCGGCAGCGACCCGGAGAGGCTTTCGGAGATCGACGGGAGGTCGCGGCGCAAGTCGCCGCAGACCAGGAAATTGACGAAGCCGGTAAGAGGGCACGGCGCGTTGTCGCGTTCAGCTCGTTCGACCGGCTGCGGCCGATAGACACCGAGCCCGATCGGAACCTTGCTGCTCCCTTCCAGGAGCTTGCGATATTCCTTCGACCCGATGACGAGGAACCAATCGATGAAGTAGCTTTCCCGATAATGACGCCGCTCCGCCTCGCCGATCTCCGCCAGGGTCTCGGAGGGCCAATCGGACTCGAAGGCAATATTTCTCTGTCGTTTAACCCCGAAGATCCGGACCGACAGGCCGAGTTGTCCCAACTGGTGCAGCATCGCGTTGCGACCCGCCATCAGCACGTCTTGCTGTTCTAGCGTCTGCGCATCGTAACTAACGCCGGTGATCCGGAAGGCTCTGAACAAGTATCCGGACTTGAGGCGCACCGTCACACCGTCGGGCTCGATGCGATCGAGTTCCAACTCGTCGGCGAGCCAGTCATGCTCGACCGAACCAAGAACCAGATTGCGGCCGACGCGCGTTGATAAAGCGCCGGCACCGACCGCCAAAAGGGCGGTTGTCGCGATCTCCTGCCAGATCATCGCTTCCGCCCCCGTCTCTTCTTTGTCGGGACGCCACCGGCCAACAGTGGCCGGCGGTCCTTCCCCTTCCAAAATTGAACGGGTAAAAGCGTGAGCGTTTCGAAGTGGTAGTCCTCCCGATTGCGTTTCCAAACCCACAGGAGCGCAAGCGCCGTTAGACCGAGCCAGGATATGTAGCCGTACACCACCTTGTGCATCAGCACGCTAACCGCCAACACAGGGACAGGCGCCCCAAAGGCCATTGCCCCCATCTTGAAGGGCATGCCGAAGACGGTGAGCGGCTTCTGAAACGATGTCAAAACGGCTGCCGAGGCTTTCATGGATCACCCCAGCAGCGCGCGGATCGCCGAGGGACCGGCGACGATCATCAACCCGCCGATGATCCGGAAGGCCAGTTGCTCGAACTGGAGCTTACCGGTCGCGGTCGCATAGATGCCGTTGGCGATGATGCCGATCCCGACGATCACCGCGCCGATATCGACAAGACCGATTTCCAGATCCCCAAACAAATCCGTCGCCGGCTTAACCCATTCCGAGCTCTGCGCTCGCGCAATGGTGGAACAACCGGCAGAAGCGAGCGTGGATACCGCTCCTGATAGTACGACACGACGTAGTTGAGACGCCGAAGATGAGAACGTCATTGTGAAAACTCCTATTTGACCAATTGCAGGAAGAAGAAGAGGGAAAGCGCGGCGGCACCGCAGGTGACGAGCGACAGCGCGCCGACCGCCCAGACGATCCGGCGCATACCGGCCTTCGCCTGATCGGCAATACGCGCCTGTTCCGAGATCTGCGCGATCTTGTCCCGCAAGCTCTCAGTCAAGGTCTCGGACTGGAACGTCTCGACCGTCTCGGAGAGGGTCGCCGAGAGTTCCCGGATGATCTCGCCGACGCTTGATCGCATCGCCTCGTGATGCCGGTCGAGCATCGCCTGGTAGTCGTCGAGGAAAGCGGAATGGATGGTGTGCAGCACCATCACCGGATCGTCCTCGCCAACTGTCACGCCGTGAACCTCCCAGATCCGCGTGCGCAGATCCGCAAGGCTCATTGGCATATGCGGTGCCGTCCCGCTCACAGCAGCGCCCTTTCCATTTCGGAGAAGACGGCCCGGGACACCGACTTGAGGCGCTGGCGCGCCATCAGCCCGAAATCCGGGTTGGAGACCGCCTCGTCATAGGTAAGCCGGGATTTGAGCATCGCCTCAATGTCGGCGCCGAAGGTCTCCTTGCGGAGCTGAGGCAACCGCACGAGCGCGGTCAGGCGATCGGCGCATTCCTTGTAGAGCTGGAATTTTTCGAAGGTCTTGCCGCCCTTCTCGATGCGACCGAAGAACTCGTTCAGCCAGACCACGATCTCGGCATCGGGGAAGTACGAAAGGATATGTTCGAGGCCGAGCACGGTATCTTCAAGCGCCTGGCCGCCGGTGACGACGGAATGCAGCCGGATCGTATGCCCCTCGGCCTTCAGGAAGGCCGGCACGTCGTTCTCGACCATGTAGGCGACGAGTGGCAGGAATGTCGAAGCGCCGTTGTCCACGACGACCACCGCATCCTCCGGCGCCGTCGCGATCAGTTCGATCAGGGCGTCGAAGTTGCGCGGGTTCACCTCGTCCGCCGTCTCGCCCAGGCGCAGGCTCTCGACGCCGAAGGCCTTGTAGCCGGCGAAGGTCTTGTTCACCGGATCGGTATCGACGCAGAGCGGCGCCCTGCCCTGGCGCAGATAGAACTGCGCCAGATTGGCGGCGACGTAGGATTTGCCGACGCCGCCTTTGCCCTGAAGGGTCATGTTTACGAGTGCCATGGAGGGTTCCTTCTAGATCTTCGCCTTCTTCGCCGGATCGAAATCCGGACGTCGAATGGCAAAAGGCGCCCCGTCCGCCGGTTGCTGCGGCGGGGGCGTGGATTGACGGGAGTGTTGGGGATTGGAAGCAGCGTGGAGACGTGTAGGAGACGCATTCACGCGGACAGGCCGGGCGTCACGCTGGAGGCGCGCCACCTGTCTGTAAAACTGTCTCCAGGAAATTGTTATTATGCCGCGCTCGAACAGTTCGGCGTGGATGTCGACAACGGTACGCCCAGCACCAAGCTGGCTTAGTATCTCCGGAGCAACCGCGAGGACTTCGGATTTCCCCTTGTAGCGTCTCACCGACTCTGATCCCACTTCTACTTGACACCAAGAGCCGTTCCGGCCCAGGGTCTGTTAGAAGCGAATCAGCTATTTCGGTTTCAGCTTGAACGGGTTGTACCGCCCACCACTACCTTTTACTGATTCTCTGTGGGATCGATTCTATGGTCCCACGGGTGGCGGCGCCCCCCTAACAAGTGGGGATTGCGGATATACGCTTAGGACGCGAATAAAATCCGGACAAAAAAAGAGCCGAAAGCCCTGCAAGGCCCCGGCTCTCTTTTCGTCAGCGATCAGAAGCCCAAAGCCCCAGCTCACTGCGAAATCGGCAATCAAACCGCTACGCAACCTCTACAGCGACGCGGCCGAACGCCGTCGCCTAAGTGCGAACGCTCGCCGTTGGTGTATTGAATCCGGGATCTGGGCGATCCGGGACCTGACCGACACGCAGTCCCGAGTCCTGATCGAACTCCTGCGCGAATGCCTGAAGGCGAAACGCAAGGCGACCTACCTCAACCATGATCAACTCGCGGAGCGCGCCGGCTGCTCTCGCAGCTCCGTCAAAACAACGGTTCGCCTGCTCATCGAGCGCAGCCCCATCTACGTGCGCCGCGAGCGGATCGACCCCCACCAAGTTTCGAGTAAATTAGATGGCTCCAAGTAGCCCCGTGGTAGCCCGACAATAAAAAAGACCTAGCGCGTGTGAGGCTAAGCCGTCGATAAAATTGGTTGCGGGGAGAGGATTTGAACCTCTGACCTTCAGATTAAGAGCCTCAGAAACACGTACGGCCTAATCGGGGTCGAAGACTGTTTCCACCGTCTTGACGCAACGCCGGCCGACGATCCCGGTTGAAACGATTCCGAACATTTAGCCCCCGCCCGAGGAATGCGTGCGACAATCGGCTTTTCTCTAGAGCCGATTGTCAGGAGATCGGATTCGAGGGAACGACCATGCGCCGAACGGAGTCCGCGACCCAGGTTTCCAAACCGTCCTGACCGGCGGTGCTGTTCAATGCATCCCCAAAAATAAGGGAGAAGGTTGCGCGGTTGGAGACGTTGAAGAAACTCATGGCGCTGATTTGCCAATGCACGGTCAAGGGATCCGCATCCGGCCGGAATACGCCCTCGGCCTTTCCGCGTGCCAGGATTCGTTCCAACTGGGAGATGGCTCCTCGGTTCAACTCACGGATCGTGTCGGACTGGGCGAGATATGTGCCGTGATGGATGTTTTCAATCATCACCAGACGAATGAAATCGGGGCTTTCGCGATGATGCCGGAAGGTGAAGCGCACGAGCTTTTCCAGCGCCGGCAGAGGGGCCAAATGATCGAGGTCGAGCTCGACTTCCTGCTGCCGCACCTTGCGATACGCCTCCTCCAGGGTGCGGCGGTACAGGCCTTCCTTGTCCCCGAAATAGTAGTAGATCATGCGCTTAGACGTTTCGGTCAGCGAGACGATTTCGTCCACCCGCGCCCCGGACAAGCCATTGCGGGAAAACACTTCCTGCGCCACGCGCAGGATATTTTCCTGAACCGCCTGCGGGTTTTGTTTCCAGCTGCTGCGCCGCGCGTTTTTCTTACTTTCCAGCGTGCCTGTTCTCGGCATTAGCATCCTCCCGTTTGATGCGCAGTGTAACGATTTAACCGATCAGTACAATTCCCCTTGACCTATTTAACCGCCTGGTACAATTTGCTGCCAGGAAACGACGTAAGCCCCGTTAGAGGGTGGGATAGGCAATGCTTCAACACGCGAACACGACGGACGTTTGTGCCGATACGGTGCTGACCGGGCTGATTGGCCGGGGCATCGGGCAGTCGCGTAGCCCCGCCATGCATGAAGCCGAAGGCGCGGCCAACGGCCTGCGCTATGCCTATCGTCTGTTCGACATGGACAAGCCGGACATGGCGAACCTGTCCCTGGCCGATGTCCTGGACCGCACGGAAGCCGAAGGCTTCGCCGGTCTGAACATTACCTTCCCGTTCAAGATCGAGATCATCGACCATCTGCAGTCGCTGTCCGACAACGCGCGCAAGGTCGGCGCGGTCAACACCGTGGTGTTCCGCGACGGCAAACGGTACGGGCATAACACGGACCTATGGGGTTATGCTGAAGGGTTCCGCACCGGAATGGCCGATGTCGCCCTGGACCGTGTCCTGTTGCTGGGCGCTGGCGGGGCCGGGGTCGCCGTCGCGAACGCCCTGTTCGATCTGGGTGTGAAATCGCTTTGGATTAACGACACCAACGACACAAGGCGCACCGATCTGGTTTCGGCCCTAGCGGATCGGTACGGCGCCGACCGCGTATCCGGCACCGACGGCGCGGACCTTTCGTCGCTGAACGTCGACGGTTTGGTCAACGCCACCCCGGTCGGTATGGCGAAATTGCCGGGATCGCCGTTCCCGAAAGACCTTTTACGCCCCGACATGTGGGTATCCGACATCGTCTATTTTCCGTTGGAAACGCAGCTGCTGGCAGATGCCCGTGCCGCTGGTTGCCGCGTTCTGCCGGGCTCCGGCATGGCCGTTTATCAGGCCGTGCGTGCGTTTGAACTGTTCACGGGAATAGCGCCCGACGCGGCGCGCATGAAAAGGGTTTTCGAATCTCTCGGCATATAGAAGCCGGGTAAACCGTCGGTCACAAGACCGGCAAATCAGAAAATGAGGGAGGAACTCGATGACTTTCAACTTTACCACCATCCTGACGGCGGGCGCGCTCGCCATGGGACTTTTAGCCGCCCCGGCTGCCGCGCAGACCGTGCGTTTCGCCCATGTCGATCCCGACGATTGGCAAAATTCCAAAAAGGGCGCCGCCGCGCATATCTTCAAGAATATCGTGGAAGGCGAAAGCGACCTTAAAGTCGAGCTCTTCCCCGCCGGCGCGCTCGGCAACGAGGGCGAACTGGTTCAGCAGGCACAGGAAGGCCTGACCCAGATCGTCATGGTGTCCGGCGCGATGTCGAAGATTTGCAAGGCGGCATCGGTTCTGGACATTCCTTACACCTTCCCGTCGGCGCCGGTTGCCTGGGAAGTGCTCGACGGCCCGTTCGGTCAGGAACTGGCGCAGCATTGCCTGGAGCAGACCGGGCTGCGGACCCTCGCTTACGGGGAAACCGGCTTCCGCAACTTCACCAACAATCAGCGCGAAATCCGGACGCCGGCGGATATGGCGGGCCTGAAGTTCCGGGTCCAGCCGATCCCGCTCTATGTTGAAATGGTCAAGGGCCTGGGCGGCGAGCCGACCCCGATCGCCTGGACGGAACTGCCGAACGCGCTGTCCACCGGCGTGGTCGACGGTCAGGAAAACCCGGTCGGCGTGATCTACAACAACGGCCTGCATAAGCTGCAAAAGTTCATGACCCTGGACGGCCACGTCTATGCCGCCGACTTCCTGGTCGTAAATGACGAATGGTTCCAGTCGCTGGACCCGGCGACGCAGGGCGTTGTCGCCAAGGCCGCGAAGGTCGCGGGCATGATGGGCCGGTCCATTCAGCAGTGGAACACGGCGTCCGGCGTGAACAACGTCCAGGCCGAAGGCATGCAGGTCTATTCCCCGACGGCCGACGAACTGGCACAGTTTCGCGAGAAAGCCCAACCGGCGGTGAAGACCTGGCTTGCCGGTGAGCTCGGCGACGAAGCCGTTTGGATTGAAAAGCTGGACGCGGCGCTGGCGAACGCCGCCCAGTAAGGACTACCGCGCGGGCGGACCGGATCACCCGGCCGCCCGCGCTTTCTTTTCGCCGTAAGGAGAGTCCTCGGGAATGGCCGCGATACAAAAAGCATTCCGAACCTTGTTCGCCTGGGGATCCGGGATTTCCATGGCTCTCGTCTTCGGCATCATCTTCGTCAATTCCCTGCGCCGGTACACCATCGGCAAATCACTGGAATGGGGCGAAGAACTGCCGATCTATCTTACGATTTACGGGGTGATGTTCGGCCTGGGCTATGCCTACCTGCAGGACCGGCATATCCGCTTCACCGTTTTGACCGACTTTCTGACCAATCGTCAGCGTTTGATCCTGTTCGCCGCCAGCGATGTGATCACCGCCGTCGTCGGCGTCCTTTTGACCCGGGCCGGGATCGTGTTCGCGACCCGCCGTGGGGAGATTGAAGCCTCCGGCCTGATCGGCACCGCAAAGGACCTGGCCGCCGCGACCGGTATCGACGGGTTCGTCGCGCTGGGTCAGATGGGCACCTATCAATACGCCATCGCCGTCGGCGGGGCGATCCTGGCCATCGCCGCCGTCTTGCGACTTATTTCCCGGCTTCGGGAATTCCGGTAATGGTATACATCATCCTCGTCGCCGGGCTGGTCTTCGGTGTTCCCATCGCGGTCGCGATCATGGCCGCCCTTCTGTATTTCATGGCGATGGGCGACCTGCCCTATCACATCCGCATCGTCGCATCGGAAATGTTCAAGGGGATGAATTCCTATCCCCTTCTCGCCATCCCGCTGTTCGTTCTGGCGGGGGAGTTGATGAACGAAAGCGGCATCACGCGGCGCATCATCGCCTTCGCCAACGCCCTGGTCGGCGGCATGCGCGGCGGTCTCGCCCAGGTGAACATCTGGGCCTCCGTTATCTTCGCGGGCCTGTCCGGGTCCGCCGTCGCGGATACCTCCGCCCTTGGCCGGGTCTTTATCCCGGAAATGGAACGCCATGGTTACAGCCGCGCCTATGCCGCCGCGCTGACCGCCGCATCTTCCGTCATCGGGCCCATCATTCCGCCGTCGATCCCGGTCATCATCTATGCTCTGATCGTCTCCGGCGTTTCGGTGCCCGCCTTGTTCCTGGCCGGGATCGTGCCGGGCCTGCTACTGGCCGGGTTCCTGTCGGTCTATGTCGCCTTTTCGATTTCGCCGGGTCAGATTTCCGACGCGCCCGAATTGTCCGGACCGAACCGGCGCGCGGCCCTGTTGGGCGGCTTGCTGCCCTTGCTGATGCCGGTCTTCGTCGTCGGGTCGATCCTGCTGGGCGTCGTCACCCCGACGGAGGCCGCGAGCTTCGCCGTCGCCTATGCCCTGATTGTCGGCCTGTTCGTCTATCGCAAGATCAAACCGGCGGCCCTGCCCCGAATCTTTTCGGAAGCGATGCGCGACAGCGCGGTCATCCTGATCATCATTTCGGTCGTCGCGGCGGGCAACTGGCTTTTGACCTATAACCGCGTGCCGAACATGCTGACTGACTGGGTCATCGGATCGGTGGACAGCAAGACCGCCTTCCTCTTCGCGGTCATCATCCTATTCCTGTTCGTCGGCCTGTTCCTCGAAGGGATCGCGGCGATGCTGGTCCTGGTGCCGATCCTGCACCCGATCGCGGTGTCGATGGGCGTCGATCCGGTTCATTTCGGCATCATCGTGATCTTCAACCTGATGATCGGCCTGATCACCCCGCCGATGGGCCTGTGCCTGTTCGTGGCGGAAGGAATAGCGGGCGTCGGCATGGCCCGATTGTCCCGCGCGATCATGCCGTTCTTCGTGGTGGAAGTCGTGGTCCTGCTGATCCTCACCTTCGTTCCGGACATTGTCACTTTCCTGCCGCGCCTATTGGGATACTGACGCCATGAAAACCTCCATCGCAACTGTTTCTATCTCCGGGAATTTTGAGGAGAAGCTCACCGCGATCCAGGAGGCGGGCTATGACGGGTTGGAGATTTTCGAACAGGACTTCATCGCCCATGACGCCGGCCCTAAGGAGGTCGGTCGCATGGTTCGGGATTGCGGGTTGGACATCCTGCTGTTCCAGCCCTTCCGCGATTTCGAAGGCATGCCCGCCCCGCAACGGGCCAAAGCCTTCGACCGGGCGGAACGGAAATTCGACCTGATGCAGGCCCTGGGGACGGATCTGATCCTGATTTGCTCCAACGTGTCGCCCTTGGCTCTGGGCGGGATCGACCGCGCCGCCGACGATCTGGCGGAATTGGGGGAGCGTGCAAAGGCGCGCGGGTTGCGTATCGGGTATGAGGCCCTGGCCTGGGGTCGCCATGTCAACGACCACCGCGACGCCTGGGAAATCGTGCGCCGGGCGGATCATCCGAATGTCGGCCTGATCCTGGACAGCTTCCATTCCCTGGCCCGAAAGATCGATTCCGACACGATCCGCGCCATTCCGGGGGACAAAATATTTTTCGTCCAACTGGCGGACGCGCCGTTGATCGACATGGATCTACTGTACTGGTCCCGACATTTCCGCAACATGCCCGGTGAAGGCGACCTGCCGGTCACCGATTTCATGACCGCCGTCATGTCCACCGGCTATACCGGGCCGATCAGTCTGGAAATATTCAACGACCAGTTCCGAGGCGGGAATACGAAACTGATCGCTGAGGACGGTTATCGGTCGCTGATCTTCCTGATGGACACGGTCCAACGCCAATCACCGGACCTGGCCGTCGACATGCCGCCCCTGCCCGCACCGATCAGCGTTGCCGGCACCGCGTTTCTGGAATTTTGCAGCCGGGGCAAGGAAGCGGAGGCGCTGGAGCGTCTTCTGGAAACGCTGGGCTTCCACCGCGCGCGTCACCATGTGTCGAAACAAGTGACCCTGTGGAAGCAGGGCGATGTGCATATCCTGGTAAACCGCGAGACGGAAGGATACGCCGCCAGCGCCTACGCCATGCACGGCACGACGGTTTGCGATATTGGTATCGCCGTGTCCGACGCGGGCGCGACGATTGAGCGAGCGACCCGTTTGGGTTCGACACCGTTTCATCAACCGGCGGGCCCGGGTGAACTCGACATTCCGGCCATTCGCGGTCTGGGCGGCAGCCTGCTGCATTTCATCGACGACAGTTCTGGCCTTGCCGATCTGTGGCAGGTGGATTTCAAACCGGTCGAGGACGCCACCACCGCCCCCGATGCGGGCCTGATCGCGGTCGATCACATCGCCCAGACCATGTCCTATCAGGATATGTTGAGCTGGTCGCTGTTCTATACGGCGCTGTTCCGGATGAAGAAGGCGACGATGCTGGACGTCATAGATCCCGACGGGCTGGTCCGCAGTCAGGCGATCGAGGCGGAAGGCAACACACTGCGTATCACCCTGAACGGCGCGGACACGCACCGCACCCTGGCGGGAGAGTTCCTGGCAGACAGTTTCGGCGCGTCCGTCCAGCATATCGCGATGAGCACATCGGACATTTTCGAAACGGCCGAGCGATTGCAGGAACGCCAGTTCCAACCGCTACCGATTTCCACCAACTATTACGACGATCTGGCCGCGCGGTTCGACATCGACACGGCCCTGCTGGACCGAATGCGTCTGGCCAATATCCTGTACGACCGGGACGAGGGGGGCGAGTTCTTCCAACTCTATTCCCCACCCTTCGCCAACGGCATGTTTTTCGAAGTCATCGAACGCCGGGGCGCTTATGGCGGCTATGGCGCGCCGAACGCCCCGTTCCGCATCGCCGCCCAAAAGCGCTTCCTGCGACCGAAAGGCATGCCTAGAAGATGACACCCTACACCGCGGTCAAACCGGTTTTCCGAAAATGACCGCCATTCCGGTTTACTCCGCAGCCGTCGGCACGATCGCCCCTGAGTCTCCCATGGACCGCGTGCCCGTGACACTCTCAACCGGCCTAATCCGGAACCATGCGGCATAGAGCGCCGGAAGGAATAGCAGGATCAACACCGTGCCGGCCGCCGTGCCGCCGATCAGAGTATAGGCCATCGATCCCCAGAAGACGGAATGTGTTAGGGGGATGAAGGCCAGAACGGCGGCAAGCGCGGTCAGAATCACCGGCCTCGTGCGTTGCACCGTCGCCTCGATGACGGCGTGGTAATCGTCGAGGCCGGCCGCACGGTTCTCCTTGATCTGCTCGGTCAGGATCAGCGTGTTGCGCATCAGGATGCCGGCCAGTCCGATCAACCCCAGGATGGCATTGAATCCGAAGGGCTGGTTGAAGGCGAGCAACGCCGGAACGACGCCGACGAGGCCAAGCGGCGCCGTCAACATGACCATAGCCATCATCGAGAAGGACCGCACCTGAAGCATGATAATGATCAGCGTGGCGGCGATCATGATCGGGAAGATCGTCGCCAGCGCGGCATTGGCCTTGGCGGATTCCTCGATCGAGCCCCCCATCTCAATGCGATATCCTGGCGGGAGGGATTCGATCAGCGGCTGAAGAGCTTGCATGACCTCCTTCGAAACCTCCGGCGGCTGTGTCTCTTCGTTGATATCCGAGCGGACCGTGATAACTGGTGTTCGATCGCGGCGTTTCAGGATCGGCTCTTCAAGGCGAATTTCGGAATGACCGATCTGGTCGAGTGGAATCGAGCGGCCGTCGCGGGTCATCAGCGAAAAATCCGCCAGACGCGCGGGATCCAGCCGCTCATCGCCGGCGCTACGCGCCACAACAGCGACGTTGCGGATGTCCTCGCGAACCTGGGTGACGGGAATACCGGTTAGGAGGAATTGGAGCTGCTGGCCGACCTCGGCCGGCGAAAGGCCGATGAGGTTCAGCCGATCCTGATCGGGAACGAAGCGCAGCACGGGCGCACGGTTTCCCCAATCGCGATTCGCCTCCCGCACATCCGGGACGCTCCGCATGATGTCGAGCGCCCGTTGGGAAATGCTGTAGAGTTGCGTAGGATCGGGTCCCATGATCCGGAATTCAACGGGAAAGACCGACGGCGGGCCGAAGACGAATTGCGTGACGCGCACGTAAGCTTCGGGAGCGAGTCCCTCGGTCACCACTTCACGAAGCTTGTGTTTCAAGGCTTCCCGCGCTTCCGCGTCGGGTGTCAGCACCACAATTTTGGCAAACGCGGGATCCGGTAATTCCGGCGACAGAGCCATGAAGAATCTCGGTGCGCCCCGACCGACATAGCTGGTGACGATTTCGGTCTCCGGCTGTTTGTCAAGCCACTGCTCGATTTTCTCGACCGCAGCGATCGTTGTCTCGATGCCGGCGCCTTCCGGCAGCCGAACCTCGACCAAAACCTCGGGGCGATCGGATGTCGGGAAGAACTGCTGTTTTACGCTCCCCATACCGAGGGCGCCGAACATGAAGGCGGCACCGACGACGGCGCAGGTCAGGAACTTGTGACGCACGGCGAGTGTGATGAGTCCTCGCAGGCGCCGATAATTGGGCGTGTCGTAAATCGCATGGTGGCCGCCCTCGATCGGCTTGATATCGGGCAGCATCTTGACGCCGAGATAGGGCGTGAAGATCACCGCGACGACCCAGGAAACGATCAGAGCGAAGCCCACGACCCAGAAGATGTTGCCGGCGTATTCGCCGGCCGTCGAGGCTGCGAAGCCTACGGGCAGGAAGCCGGCGACCGTCACCAGCGTGCCCGACAGCATCGGCGCCGCCGTGTGGCTCCAAGCATAGGCCGCCGCCTTGATGCGGTCCATGCCTTCTTCCATTTTCACCACCATGATCTCGATGGCGATGATGGCGTCGTCCACGAGAAGACCGAGCGCGAGAATAAGGGCGCCGAGCGTAATCCGATCGAAGAACCGGCCAGTCTCCAGCATGATGAGGAACACGACGGCAAGCGTCAGCGGAACGGCCGCCGCCACAACAATGCCGACGCGCCAACCGAGACTGAGCAAACTCACCAGCAGCACCACGCCGAGCGCCATCGCGAATTTCATCATGAATTCGTCGACCGCATGCGTGATGTTGACGGCTTGGTCGGTCACCTTGTCGAGCGTCATCCCGAGCGGCAGCGTTCGGGCTATGGCCGACGTCCGTTCTTCCAGCGCCTTGCCGAGCGCGAGACCGTCCCACCCTTCCTGCATGACGGCTGCAAGTTCGATGGCGGGTTCGCCCTGGTTTCGGATGAGGAATGTCGGAGGATCCTCATATCCCCGGCGTACCGTCGCGATATCGGACAGCTTCAAGGTCCGTCCCCGGGCGACGATCGGCGTGTCGGCGATCGTCTGAACACCGTCATACGCACCGTCGACCCTGATGAAGACCCTCGGCCCGCGCGTGTCGATTGAGCCGGCCGGGGTGACGGTGTTCTGCCGTTGCAAAGCGGCGAGGATATCCTGTGCCGACACGCCGAGAGTTGCGAGCTTGACATAGGAGAACTCCACGAATATCTGTTCGGGCCGTTCACCGAGAATGTTGATTTTCTTGACGCCGGGAACGTGCAGGAGGTCCTGGCGGATCGTTTCGGCCTGCCGGACCAGTTCGCGCATCGGCATGCCCTTCGCTTTGAGCGCATAGAGGGCGAAACTGACATCCGAATATTCATCATTCACAAAGGGGCCGAGAACGCCCGACGGTAGGTTGCGGGCTTCGTCCCCCAGCTTCTTGCGGGCCTGATAAAACTCTTCCTGCACGGCGGATGGCGGCGTGCTGTCCTTCAGCGTAACCGTCATATACGCATAACCTGGTCTGGTCGTCGTCTCGACCCGATCGTACCAAGTCAGTTCCTGAATCCGCTTTTCCAACGGTTCGGCGACGAGATCCTGCATTTCGCGCGCCGTCGCGCCCGGCCAAGCCGTAGTCACCGTCAGCGTCTTGATGGTGAAGCTGGGGTCTTCCGCCCGCCCGAGCATGACAAAGGCATAGGCGCCGGCGGCGACGAGCAGGAGGATGAAGAACAGGGTAGCCGACCGTTCGCGAACGGCGAGCGCGGAAAGGTTCAGAGTCATCACTTAGCCCCACCGCTTTCGGATTCCGCCCTGACCTGCGCACCGTCCTGCAAAAGATGGGCGCCGAGAGCAACGATCGTGTCGCTGGGAACCAGACCGGTAACCACGGCGGTTTCGTCCGTGATCCGAACCAACCCGACCGGTCGAAAACTCACGGTCGACGTGGTATCGTCAAAAACCCAAACGCCCGTTTTCTCCCCATCGTCGAGCAACGCCCCCAGAGGCACTTGGTATTCCGACGCATCGTCTCGGCTTTCAAGGTGAATGGTTACGGTCGCGCCGAGCGGCGCCTCGGCAGCCTCTCCGTCGAGCACATAGCGGGCTTCATAGGTGCGCGTTTGAGGATCGGCGGAATCCGATAATTGCCGAAGATGGGCCTTGTAGCGATGCTGGTCGGAACCGTACAGGCTGGCTTCTGCGCCGGAGCCGATCGTCGGTCGGATCGTTTCGGGGAGCGCGACCACGGCCTCGCGTGGTCCGGCTTGGGCCAGACGAATTACCGTTTGACCGGCCGCAACCACTTGGCCCGGCTCCGCGAGGGTTTCGATCACCGTCCCGTCCATATCCGCCAGCAGCAGGGAATACGTCGCCTGGTTCTCGGCAACCCGTGCCTCTGCCTCGGCGGCCGCGACCTGCGCTTGGGCGATATCCAACGCCGCCTTCGCCTGCTCGTAGCGCTGCTGGCTCGCAGCCAGTCCATTCTTGAGAAGAGCCGCGTAACGCTTTTCGTCCGCCCTCGCCGGGACCAGTGCCGCCCGCGCCACCGCAACGGCATTCCGCTTCGCCGTCAGCGCCAGTTGCAGGTCCGTTTCGTCCAGGCGCATCAGCAATTGCCCGGCTTCAACCCCCTGACCGGCATCGACAAACCGTTCCATGATTTTCCCGGACACCCGAAAACCGAGACCGCTCTGAACCCTGGCCCCGATAACGCCCGTGAAACTGCGTTCCGCGCCCGTAACCCGGATACCCGTGGTCAGCCGGACGATTGGCGGGTCCTGCCTTGGATCGCTCACGGCAGACGCTTCTTGTTGCGGAATGGAGAGGACGACAACCGGGATTGCCCCCAAGGCTGCCATGAGGGCACCCCCCAACAGGAGTAAGCGTCTCTTCTTCATTTCCGATGCCTCACACCAAAATAGATTGCGTTCGACCTCTATATAAGTTAAATAGATTACGTTCGCAATCTAAAAGGAAGATAACGATGCGGGTGAGTCGCGATCAAGCTGCGGAAAACCGACAAAACGTCATTGACGTCGCAAGCCGCCTGTTTCGGGAGCGCGGATTTGACGGAATTGGGATCAAGGATCTGATGGCCGGCGCCGGAATGACCCAAGGCGCTTTTTACAAGCAGTTTCAATCGAAAGAGGACCTGGCGGCTCAGGCGTCAAAACGGGCATTGGAAGACGCCGTTAACCGATGGTCGCGCGCCATAACCGAAAATCCCGACGACCCCATCGGCGTGATCAGCGCGATCGTCGAATTTTACCTCAGCCCCGAGCATCTCGGGGAAAAAATGAACGGCTGTCCGATGGTCGCTTTAGGAGCGGATGCGGCGCGACAGGGCAGTGACGTAAAGGCCTCGTTCGAATCCGGAATCAACGTTCACCTCGACATCCTCGAGAATTTGATTGCCGAGACCGGCGATGAAAAGCCTAGGGACACGGCCATGGCGATTCTTTCAATGATGATCGGTGCAATGACACTGTCTCGCGCCGTCAATGATACCGGTCTGGCCAAGAACATCCTCACCGCAAACGCAGCCCAGATACACAAGATATTCCTGTTTGAAAAATCGGGAACGCCGCCCGCTGCCCAGGACGACCTGCCAGGATCGTGAGACGCAATGCAGCACAGAAGCCGACCGTACAGCGCGAAACGCACTGACGGCATATCAAACGTGATAGGAGAGTAAATGCGACGGATTGTAGTCACTGGCATGGGCGCGGTTACGCCGCTTGCGTCAAATGTCGAAGCGACCTGGTCGCGCCTCCTGGATGGTCGTTCCGGCATCCGCAGACTTCCGGACGAAATGGTTGGAGACCTGCCCTCGAAGATTGGTGGCGTGGTTCCGTCGCTGGCGGACGATCCAGATGTCGGTTTCGATCCCGACACCGTCCTTTCACCAAAAGACCAACGTAAGGTCGATCGTTTCATTCTCTTCGGCCTCGCTGCCGCGCAGGAGGCATTGGCTCAAGCGGGCTGGGCCCCTGCGTCGGAAAGGGAACGCGTACTAACGGCGACAATCATTGCTTCTGGAGTTGGCGGCTTCCCGGCGATAACTGAAGCAGTGCGTACCGTCGACCGACGCGGAGCACGCCGTCTTTCGCCATTCACCATACCATCCTTCTTGGTTAACCTCGCAGCTGGTCACATTTCAATTCGCCATGGATTCAAAGGCGCAATAGGTGCACCGGTAACGGCCTGCGCTGCCGGCATTCAGGCGATCGGTGATGCTGCGCGTATTATCCGGACTGGTGAAGCGGACGTTGCTGTATGCGGCGGCACGGAAGCTTGCATGAACGTCGTGAGTCTTGGCGGCTTTTCCGCGGCACGATCCCTTTCCACAAACTTCAACGAGACTCCGACCTCAGCCTCCCGCCCCTTCGATATGTCCCGGGACGGCTTCGTAATGGGTGAAGGCGCCGGTGTTCTGGTTATTGAAGAACTGAAACACGCACTCTCGCGCGGTGCCAAACCACTAGCGGAACTAGTTGGCTACGGCACGACGGCCGACGCATATCACGTCACCTCCGGCCCTGAGGATGGAGCAGGAGCACGTCGTGCAATGGAAATCGCGATTTATCAGTCAGGAATTTCCCCGCGTGAAATTGGCCATCTGAATGCCCATGCGACGTCGACATCCGTTGGGGATCTGGGGGAAATCAGAGCGATACAAACGGTTTTCGGCACCGATTCTTCGATTGCCGTAAGCGCAACAAAGTCTGCGACGGGACATCTACTCGGCGCCGCCGGCGGACTCGCGGCGATCTTCGCGATATCGGCGCTCCAGGACCAGATTGCTCCGCCTACTCTGAATCTGGACACACCCGACCCGGCCGGAACAGGAATCGATTTCGTCGCGAACCGGGCGCGGCCTTTGGCGACAGACTACGCGATCGTCAACGGTTTCGGTTTCGGTGGCGTCAATGCCAGTGCGCTGTTCCGTCGTTGGTCAGACGATCAGGATGCCGCAGCAGTTGGCGAGCGTCATGCCTGAGTCTGGCGCGTATCGCTCTTTGATTTTTTACTCGTCTCCGCCTGTCATCCGAACCGCATTAGCTCGCCTCAATCCGAACCTCGCGAAATGGTTCAATGCCTCACAGTGGCGAACAGTCTTTTCGCAGAGGCCGTTCCGCCAGCAGCCCATTTTCGTGGCTGATCGAACAGACAGGGCCGTCGGCAATGTGTCTGACCCCGGCCCCGGATCTCCAAAATGTTTAATTCACTCAAACCTGTGACGGCCGGACGAACGCCACATTCGGAGTCACGCACCTACAAAAGAAGGACCTGGACATCATGAACACATCAAATCGCGGCGCCGCCCTGGTGACGGGCGCCTCTTCCGGCATTGGATACGCTACAGCCGAGGCTCTGCAAGCCGCCGGTTATCGTGTCTTCGGGACCAGCCGTCGCGCCGCCGCGACGGGACCCGAGGGGGTTACCATGCTGATCTGCGATGTGGCCGACGATACGTCTGTGACACGAGCGGTCGACGATGTCCTCGCCAAAGCCGGGCACATCGACCTGTTGGTCAACAATGCCGGCGTCGGTCTGTTCGGCGGCGCCGAAGAATCCTCGTTGGCGCAGGCTCAGGCTCTGTTCAATGTGAACGTATTCGGTGTGATCCGCATGACCAATGCGGTGCTCCCGATCATGCGCCGTCAAGGCAAGGGTCGGATAATCAATCTAAGCTCGGCGCATGGATTCATCCCGGCCCCTTACTTCGCGCTCTACGCGGGGACCAAACATGCCGTGGAAGGCTATTCGCAATCGCTGGATCACGAACTGCGGTCGCTCGGTATTCGTGTCACCGTGGTTGAGCCGACCTATACCCGCACCGCTTTCGAAGAACATCTCGTCAAAGCTGATCGATTGCTTGATGCCTATGGCACCGCACGCGCGAGTATGACGGCGGTGGTAAGGGAAGCGATAAAGAAAGGCGACACGCCCGAGATCGTGGCCGAAACTATTCTAAAGGCCGCGACGGACCCGGAACCGAAGCTCCGATATCCGGCGGGAAAACTTGCACGCAAGGTCAGCATGCTGCGCCGCTTTGTCCCCGAATCCGGTTTCGACAAGAGCTTGCGAAAGATGCTCCAGCTACCGGTCTGATCTGCCCGCGGTTTTGATAGCAGCCCCTGAAGGATGCGACTTCGTCAACTTCCCGTCCAGTGAAGGACCAAGCCATGACCAAAGTTCCTCCTGGGGCTGCTAAGACCGGGCCCCGCCTCGCGCGCAAGGTACCGGCCGGCATTCTAACCGGGCCGATCATGCCGACCATGCTTCGCTTGGCGTTGCCGACAATCGCGGTGTTGGTCGTCCAAACGCTTGTCGGGGTGATCGAGACCTATTTCATCAGCTTTCTCGGAACGGAAGCGCTTGCCGGGGTCTCTCTGGTATTTCCGGTCCTCATGCTCATGCAGATGATGTCGAATGGCGGTCTCGGCGGGGGTGTCGCCTCGGCCGTCGCGCGGGCTCTGGGGGCCGACCGGGGGCCCGACGCCGACGCGTTGGTCTGGCACGCGCTCGTCCTCGCCGGCGCTTTCGGCATCATTTTCTCCGCGGCGGTCCTGCTGGGCGGGCCGATGCTTTATCAGGCGATGGGTGGAACGGGACCGGCGCTGACGGCGGCGCTCGCCTATTCGGACATCGTATTCGCGGGCTCCATTCCGATCTGGATCACCGCCTTGCTGTCGGCGGCCCTCCGCGGCGCGGGAAACGTAAAGGTGCCGGCGCTCGTGATTTTCTCCGGCGCCGTGATCCTCATCCCGTTGTCTCCGGCCCTGATCTTCGGCTGGGGACCGCTACCGCCTCTCGGAGTCGCCGGCGGCGGGGCCGCCGTGGTCATATACTACATCCTCGCCGCGCTCATCCTGATCCTGTATCTGCGCTCGCCGAGCAGCCCCGTGAAGCTCGGCATCGGCCGGCTGCACGGCCGCCTGTTCAAGGACATTCTGGGCGTCGGCCTTCTGTCGGCGGTCGGCACGGTTCAGGTCAATCTGACCGTCGCCTTCGTCACCGCCGCCGTCGGCCGGTTCGGTGCGGACGCGATCGCCGGATACGGTATCGCCTCGCGGCTCGACTACATCCAGATACCGGTGATCTTCGGCCTCGGCACCGCCATCGTGAGCATGGTCGGCATCAATATTGGGGCCGGACAGGCGGCGCGGGCGCGGCGCATCGCCTGGATCG
Source organism: Pacificispira spongiicola (assembly GCF_012926505.1). Taxonomy (GTDB): domain Bacteria; phylum Pseudomonadota; class Alphaproteobacteria; order UBA8366; family Aestuariispiraceae; genus Pacificispira; species Pacificispira spongiicola. The sequence goes on along the minus strand of NZ_JABBNT010000006.1, from coordinate 12,264 downwards.
GCGGCGCCCTTGCCTTCGGGATGACTGGCACCACCGGCCTCGCCGCCGCGTTTTTCCCGCATCTCTGGATCGGGCTGTTCAGCGACGATGCCCAGGTGCTGGCGATGGGCGCCCTCTATCTGCACACTGTCGCGCCGGTCTACGGCGCCGTCGGCCTGGGCCTGGCGCTGTACTTCGCGAGCCAGGGAGCGAACCGCGTTCTGCTTCCCGTCCTGGCCGGCACCGTCCGCATGATCGTTGCCGCCTTCATCGGCTGGGTGGCGGTCGCCTGGCTGGGAGCCGACCTATCCATCCTATTCCGGATCGTCGCCTTGGCGGCCGTCCTCTACGGCGCGCTCACGGTCGCCGCCGTGTTCGCCGGGGCCTGGGGTCGTCAACGAACGAAGCTGCAGCCGGCGTAAACCGACCTTGCGGGACCGCTAGCGGATGACGGGTCTCAGCGGCCGGTCTTTTTCCGCCAGTCTTCGTACTTCCTGAGGTTGGCCTCCTCGGTCGCCGGATACAGGCCGATGACTGCGGCGCCGGCTAGGACTTCCTCGAGTACGAAATCCTCGAAGCTTTCCATGCCCGTGCATTCATCGGCGATCTCGGTCGCGAGATGGGCCGGAATGACCATCACCCCGTCTTTGTCGCCGACCAGTACGTCGCCCGGGAAAACGGCCACGTCACCACAGGCGATGGGCACATTTAGGTCGAGCGCCTCATGCAGCGTGAGATTCGTCGGCGCCGACGGATTGGCGCAATAGGCCGGCATGTCGAGCTTGCCGATGCCGTCGCAGTCCCGGAAACCACCATCGGACACGACGCCGGCGACGCCCCGGATCGCGAGCCGCGTCACAAGGATCGACCCCGCCGTCGCGGCGCGTGCATCCTTGCGCGCGTCCATGATCAGCACGTGGCCGGGCGGGCATTGCTCGACCGCCACGCGTTGAGGATGAGCAGGATTGCGGAACACGGTGATGGGATTGCGGTCTTCGCGCGCCGGGATGTAGCGCAGCGTGTAGGCGGGCCCGACCATGTTCTCCTCTTTCACGGCGACCGGGCGAACCCCCTGGATGAACTGATTGCGCAGCCCGCGTTTGAACAGCGCCGTTGCGATGGACGCAGTCGAGATCTTCTTCAGCTTGGCACGGGTGTCATCGGACAGAACGGTATCGATCATTCTCAGATCCTTCAGTAGATGTCTGGTTCGCCGGCGGCGCGGCCGAAATCGGATTGCAGGAAGTCGAAATCGCAGCCCTTGTCAGCCTGAGTGACGTGACGGGAAAACATCCAGCCCCAGCCGCGCTCGAACCGCGGTTCGGGCTGTTTCCAGGCTGCGCGCCGACGTTCCAGTTCAGTGTCGTCCACCAACATGTCGAGGCGTCGCTTCGGCAGATCGAGCCGGATCGTGTCGCCAGTACGCAGCAACGCGAGCGGCCCGCCGACATAACTTTCCGGCGCGACATGCAGGACGCAGGCACCATAGGAGGTTCCGGACATGCGGGCATCGGAAATGCGCAGCATATCCCGGTGCCCCTGCTTGATCAGCGCCTTCGGGATCGGCAGCATGCCCCATTCCGGCATGCCCGGCCCGCCCAGCGGCCCGGCATTGCGCAGGACAAGGACGGTATCCTGCGTGACGTCGAGGTTTTCATCGTCGATCGCAGCCTTCATCTCCGGATAGGAATCGAAGACCAGCGCCGGCCCTTCATGGACGCGGAACTTCGGGTCGCAGGCGGCCGGCTTGATGACGGCGCCGTCGGGACACAGATTACCGCGCAGAACCGCCAGCGACCCCTCATGGTAGACCGGATTGTCGAGCGGCCGGATCACGTCGTCATTGAAGACCTTTACGCCCTCGATATTCTCCCCCAGCGTCCGACCGGTCACGGTCAGGACCGACAGGTCGAGGCGCGTGCCGATCTGGCCCATCAGCGCTCGCATACCGCCCGCATAGTAGAAATCCTCCATCAGATAGTCGCTGCCCGCCGGACGGACATTGGCGACGAGCGGGGTCTCCCGGCCGAGCCTGTCCAGATCGTCCAGCCCCAGATCGACACCGGCGCGGCGCGCCATCGCAATGAGATGGACCACCGCATTGGTGGAACACCCCGTCGCCATTGCGACGATGGCGGCGTTTTGAAAGGCGGCGGGCGTCAGGACCCGGTCCGGCGTCAGATCCTCGAACACCATCTCGACGATACGGCGACCGCAGGCGGAGGCCATGCGCTGGTGGTTTGAGTCGACCGCGGGGATCGAACTCGCACCAGGCAGGGTCAGCCCAAGCGCCTCCGCGATGCCCATCATGGTCGCCGCCGTGCCCATGGTCATGCAGGTCCCGGCGGAGCGCGCGATACCACCCTGCACTCCGAGCCATTCCTCGTCGCTGATATTGCCGGCGCGGCGTTCATCCCAGTATTTCCAAGCATCCGACCCGGAGCCAAGGATTTTACCGGCATAATTCCCGCGCAGCATCGGGCCGGCCGGAAGATAGATCATCGGCACGCCGGCGGAAATCGCCCCCATCACGAGGCCGGGTGTCGTCTTGTCGCAGCCGCCCATCAGCACGACGCCGTCCAGCGGATGGGATCGGATCATCTCCTCCGTCTCCATGGCCAGCATGTTGCGGTAGAGCATGGAGGTGGGTTTCGTGAAACTCTCGTCGACCGACAGGGCCGGTATCTCGACCGGCAGGCCGCCTACCTGTTCGACTCCCCGCTTCACGTCCTTCACACGCTCCGGGAAATGCGCGTGGCAGGTGTTGAGCTCAGACCAGGTGCTGAGGATGCCGATGATCGGCTTGCCGAGGAACTCCTCCTCGGCATAGCCGAGCTGCATCATGCGCGATCGATGGCCAAAACTGCGCAGGTCGTCGGGTGCGAACCAGCGGGCGGAACGGAAATCCCTGGGGTCTTTTCGTGTCACGACACCAAAACTCAACCGGTGAAGCCAAAGATGAGCCAACAGACGACGATCGTGAGCACAAGGCCGAACACTTCCGGCCAATTGCCCTGATCGTGCCTGTCGGCCTGCTCTTCGGTCGTGAATGCCAGCGCGGAAATATCCACTTCCCGGCCGCCGAAACTGTCGTCGTCCTTGCTCATAGCGGTTTTCCTCAATCAAACAGACCCGGAAGCCACAAGGCGATCTCCGGGAAGAACAGCACCAGAAACAGGCCCGTCGCCTGGAGCGCGATGAACGGCAGCACGGCCAGGAATATCTCCTGCAGTTCGATGTCCTTGGGCGCGACCGATTTCAGGAAGAAACAGGCGGGGCCGAAGGGCGGTGAGAGGTAGTAGATCTGGATGTTCATCGCGAACAGCACGCCGAACCAGACGGGATCGAAGCCGAGGTCGATCACGACCGGGGCGAAGATCGGTACGGTGATGAAGATGATCGCGATCCACTCCAGGAAGGTGCCGAGCACCATCACGATCAACATCATCACCGCGATGATGAGAAGCGGCGCGATATCAAGGGAGGTCAGCATCTCGCGCAGGAATTCGCCGCCGCCGATCCGGTTGTATATGCCAATCAGCGAGACCGCACCGAGAACCAGCCAGATGATAGATCCAACCGTCAGCGCCGTCTGGCGCATCGCGTCCCGCGCCATCACCCAGGTCAACTCGCCCCGGACGGCAGCCACGACAAGAGCCCCGACGGCGCCAACCGCGGCGGCCTCGGTGACGGTGGCGATGCCGGAATAGATTACGCCGAGAACCGCGGTGATCAGGACGCCCGGCAGCACGATCCCCTTCAGGAACCGGAGGCGCTGATGCAGGGGCAGGCCGGTTTCCGGAATGTCGAAGATCGGCGCCATGGCCGGATTCAGGCGTACCCGGATCAGGATGTAGACGATGAAGAGTGACGCGAGCAGAAGCCCCGGGACGGCGGACGCCGCGAACAGTTTGGTGATCGAGACCTGGGCGGCGAGCCCGTAGACGATCAGCACGACCGATGGCGGGATCAGGGTCGCAAGCGCACCGGCACCGCAGATGATGCCGATCGACAGCTTGCGATCGTAGCCGAGCCGCAGCATCTGCGGCAGGGCGATGAGACCGAGCATGACGATCTCGCCGCCCATGATGCCCGACATGGCCGCAAGCACGACCGCGACCACGCAGGTCTGGACCGCGACCGAGCCACGGAACCGACCGCCCAGTATCGCCATGGAATCGAACAGCGATTTTGCGATGCCCGATCGTTCGAGGACGTTGGCCATGAACACGAAAAAGGGGACCGCGATCAGCTCATATTTGTGGAGCACTTCCCCGACATTGGCCGCCACGATGAAAAAGCCGGCGCGCTCCCCGAAATACAGGATCGCGGTGCCGAGCGATACGGTCAACGTGGTGATGCCGAGCGGAACGCCCAGCGCCATCAGGGTCAGCAGGGAGACGACGATCAGCAGGGTGATGATTTCAATGCCCATGGCCGATGTCCTGGTCGGTCCGCTGCACCCAGCGGGTGATATTCGCGGCAAGCTGGAGCAGGTATAGGACGCAGCCCACGACAAGCAGAACTTTCAGATAGGTCGGCTGGATCGAGTTCATCGCCGTGCCGGAATGTTCCATATGGCGAAGCGCCTTGATCGCCGGATCCCAAAGGGCGAGCATCAGGATGAAGATGGCTCCGGCGGCGATCAGCATCTGAACCAACAGGCACCAGCGCCACACGCGCGGACCGACCAGGATTTCCACCATGGTGATGGCGATGTGTCGGTTTCGCTCGGTGACATAGCCGACGGACAGGACCCAGGCGGTCGCGCAGAGGGTCATGGCGAGTTCGGTGGACCAGACCGTCGGCCGATCGAACCCGTAGCGCATCACGACCTCAAGTGCCGATACTCCGATACAGGCAAACAGAAGTATCGAACATGCCTGCCCGATAAACACGCTCACGCCGTCCATCGCGGCGGCGCAACGGGCGAACAACCGTCGCATCTCGGACCCTCCCGGGAAGAAACTTTGAACCAGGCCCCTCCCGGCACCGGACAAACCGGCGCCGGGAGGGTATACAAGGCGACAGGATCAGTCCTTGAACAAGCCGATCTGTTTCATGTAGGCGAGATTCGTATCCAGCGCTTCTTGGGCCAGGTCGGATTTCTTGGCGAATTCCTCCCACTGCTTGCGCGCGACCTCGCGCAGTTTGTCACGATCGGCCTGCGCCCAGTTGATCACTTCGATCTTGTCGCCGGCGTCGTCGCGGGCGGCGAGCTCGGCATCCTTCTTGGCAACTTCCACCGTCATCGCGCGCATCGCGCTGTACCACCAGTCGCGTAGCGCGGTTTGATCCGTTTCAGACAAGCCGTCCCACTTCGCCTTGTTGATCGTGAATTGCATCGACGGCATGGAATGGATGCCCGGATAGAGTGGGAACGGGGCCACATCATGCAGGCCCGTGGCATCGTTGTTGACGTAAGCGGAGGCATCCGCGGCGTCGACGATGCCCTTTTCAAGCGCGCCGAAAACTTCCGAGAACGGGATCGATACGGGCGACGCGCCGGCCGCCTGGAATACCGCGGCGGCAAGCCCTTCCGGCGAGCGGATCTTCTTGCCGTTCAGATCCTCGAACGTGCGGATCGCGACACGCGCCGGCAGCGCCTCGCGCGAATAGGGCCCGCAGGCTACGACATGGACCTCGCCCGCGGTGAGCGCGTCGGCCGCCTTCTGCATCATGGCCTCGCCGCCGCCTTCCTGGCAAAAGCCGATCATCTGTTCCGGCGTATCGTAGCCGGAAATCAGGTCTCCCATGATCGCGAAGGCCGGCTCTCGGCCCGAGAAATAGTTCACCGAGGTGAAATCGCCGTCCAGCACGCCGGCGGCAACCGCGTCCGGCGTTTCCTTGGCCGGAACGATCGATCCGTTCGGGCTCAGTACGACCTCCACCCGACCGTCGGTCATTTCCTTGATTTTCGGAAGCCAGGTCTCGGTCAGGTACTGGGTCGAGAAGTCGCCCGCGTTGAACGACGTCTGGATGGTCAGCGTCTCCGCCCGGGCGGTGGCGGCAGTGGCGGTAGCGATGGCCGACAGGGATGCGGCGAGAAGCGCCGTCCTGGTGAATGTCATGATGTCCTCTCCCTCTGAATTGTATGCGAGGCCTGATGCCCCGTTTATTGATGTACTAATATATTAGTGCATCGGATGCAAGGGCGATATATCCTTCCGCCACGGTGCCGGGAGGTTGGCGGCACGGTTTGTACGCGCACCGGGATATCACCCGAACAGGGGCATGATGACGAAGAACAATATGATGGTGGCGGATAGTCCAGACGACGACCGACGCGCACGCCTCGTGCGTCATCCGGTCCGACGGGTCTCCGCCAGCCAGCAGATCCACGATTCCCTGCGCGACCGTATCGTGTCCCTGGAACTTGCGCCCGGGCAGAACCTGTCGCGTATCGAGCAGGCGGAATTCTATGGCGTCAGCCAGACACCCGTCCGCGACGCCATGTTGAAGCTTGAAGAGGAAGGGCTGCTGGTCATCTATCCGCAGTCGAAGACCGAAGTGTCGCGGATCGACCTCGACCATGCCCGGGAAACGCAGTTCCTGCGACTGTCGCTCGAACTGGAGGTCACCCGATCGCTGTCGAAGCGGCGCGACCCGTCGATGCTCAAGGCGGCCCGGGAGGCGCTGGCAAGCCAGCAGGCTGCGCTCCGGAGCGGTAAGCTCGACCTGTTCTCCCGCTTTGACAAGAGCTTCCACCGCTCGCTCTGTGAGGCGGCGGGCGTGCCGGACCTATGGCAGTTGATCCAATCCCGGTCCGGCCATATCGACCGGCTCAGAAGCCTGAATCTTCCCGACCCCGGAAAGCCGTCCAGCATCCTTGCCTATCACGAAAAGATCTTGTCCGCGATCGAGGACGGAGACACGCCGCGCCTCGAAACCGCGGTGCGCGAACATCTGTCCGGCACGCTGGCCATGGCGGACAAGATCGCGGAACGGCATCCCGAATTCTTCTGACCCGTCAGCGCGCGAGTCGCCCTCGCACGTGGACCCTGTCTGACCCCCTCCTTATTCTGGCCGGATGCGGTCCGGGGACAGGGTCGTTTCCTCACCGAAAATCGCTAAATTTTTATACTTAGCGATGTCGCCAGTGCCAAACTTGGTTAACAACGTCGCTGAGACGGCGCTGGAGTACCAAATTTTGATAGTTAAGGCTGTCACTGTGCTTGGTTACCGCCCACCACATCCTTTTCCTGATTCGCTGTGGTGCCGATTTTATGGTCCCACGGGTGGCGGCGTCAGTCTCATAAAATAGGCCGACAAGTCAGCAAAAACGGGCAATCAAACCGCGACAAAACCGCCGTCCACCAGAAGCTCTTCCTCTCCGATGAAGCTGCTGTCGCTCGACGCGAGAAGAGTTTCTAGCCGCGGTCTAAGGCGAGCGATTTGTGACTTTTGCGAAAGCGATCCGCGCGCAGATACCGAGCTGACTCCACTACGTGCGATGCGCTCCTATCTCGAACAACTTGCCCAACATACGAACGTCTATCGTGGCCTCGCGACGTCGCTCGGAACAGTTCTACAGATCGGAACGCCAGGCTGTATCGCAGTCGGTGAAAAAGGGCATAGGCTTTTGGAGAATGCCCAAAGTGCGGGCGTCATTCGGCCGGACGTCCGCTTTGATGACATCGTATGCATGGCAATCGCTATCTCACTGGCGACCGAACGGGAAGCGTCACCGAATGGGCACATGGCTCATCTGGTTGATCTATCTATCAATGGAATCGTCTCGGGAATCGTCTCGCGCTAGATCGGTCTCGGTATACCGTCCAAAATCAGGGCCTCACTGTCGGGTCGTGACCGCATCATTTCGGTCAGTTGATCGTAAGATTGGGTGTCATCGACTTGGACGGTCCAAACCCGGAGAAGCGTCAGCGCGTAGTTTCCAAACGCCGTTATCATCGCGACGTCGGCTGCGTCACGCCCGCGCACCATCAGAATCCGGCCGATCCGTGGCGTGTTGTATCTCGGATCGAACACATGCCATTTCCCTTCCAGAAACACTTCGCTCCAGGCGCAGAAATCACCCGGGCTTTCGGCGCTTTCGCCTATGTCGCTAAGATAGCCGCTGGCGTAGCGCGCGGGAATGTTCATCGCACGGCAAAACGTGATGAACAGATGGGCGAAATCCCGACAAACGCCGCTTCGTTCCCGAAAGACATCGAGGGCGGTTTTCATCGGTCTGGCAAAGCGATATCCGAATGTGACGTTATTGTTCACCCAATTCGAAATCGCCTGAACCCGTGCCCAGCCGGGCGCGGCATGGGAGAACATCTCCCAAGCCTTATCCACCAATTCGTCGCTTTCGCAGTATCGACTGGCGGTGAGATACGGCAGCACCTCCACGGGGAGATCCATGATTTCGTGCTGTCTTGCGTTCCAATCGTAAGGATCCGGTGCGCCGCTATCTTCCACGATACAGTCGGACCACAAGGTCGTCGGCCCCGTCGGCGCCTCAATCCTTGCGCATCGGTTGCCGAACATATCGGAAAACTCCTCAATCGTCGCCGGTGCTTCGATATGGATGGCATCCGACCCGAAATGCGGAGCAGCGTTCGATACATGCGGATACATCGAAAGGAGCATCGGCGTCGGTTTGGGACAATCGATCGCGATTTCAAATCCGGTCCTTATCAGCAAATCCAGCGCCTTTCGTTTGTGAAAATTGAAACTGCGTCCCAATCGCGCCGCCTGCACGACTGCCGCCGCAGTTGCATCATAAAGCGCCCCGACGGCCGGACGACTGAGGAGAAAGTCCGCCGCCCCTACGCCAGGATTCCGACCGTTTGCATCGCGGGCAGATACGCTCGCCGGCCCATTCGCTCGAAAATTCGGTTCGGCACTTCAGGCACGTTCGAATCCGAGTCCCGGATTGGGCTATCCCCCCGGCATCGGCCGTCCCGGATTGTTTTGCATGCTCGCTCATCGGCTTTTCCAATCGCGCCCCGCCAGACGGAAATGATCGTCTGTCTTGCAGTCGATCCACTTCCGCCCGCGGTCGCACAACGTCTCTTCGATCCGTGTATGGCCACGGATGGCCCGACGCCCCGTCACGGCACCCGCCGCCGAATTTTCGGCGGCCGATGACGCGGATATAGTCTCACGCCAATCCATAGGGCGGGTCAGCAAGTCCGGGCGACGGCATAACTCAAGGCCCACCGGTCCCTAGGACGCGGTCGCTTCAAGGGCCTCGACACAAGCCTTCGCCAATTCTCGGTTCGGCGAATCCGCCCCCGGCATCGTCGCCCAACCCGTTTCCATCAAGGCTTCGCGCTGTTTGTAGGATGCGAGCCCCTGCAGCTTTTCGAGCTTCTGGGCTCTGTTGATGTCTTTCCGGGAAAGATCCACGCATACCGGGACCAGGGCTGCGACGACCTCATTCTGGGCCATCTCTTGCGCCATTCTGTCGGCGCTGCTGCCCGTCATCCATCCGCCCCAGGAAAACCCGCCGATGGATACGATCACGCCGCCGACGACAGCGCCGTAGAGGGCCGGTTTCAGCCATTCGGGAATGTTCATTTTTAACTCCTCCAGCGGGAATAGTTCCGCTTCGTTTGCATGAATGAAGATTGATAGCGCGCGATCGGACGATCGCGCTGCTGTCGACGCCTTTCCGTTGCAGGTTCATCCGAAAATGCCGCGTTCGGCACCGACCGTGTCAAAAGTCGGCTAGAAGCCAACTATCAAGAAGTACGCGGTATTTCAGCCAGCCGTGCTGATGTAGATTAGCGTTGGGCGGATCGTATCGCGGCAGTGCCGCCGGAATGGACCGAAATCATCGCCGTCGCGACGCTATTTCAACAGGGGGCCAGGCTGATCCAGATAGGCCGGATCGAATCCCGCAAATTCCGTCAGGCGTTCATAATCCTCGAAGGCGACATAGCCGTCCTTCACCGCAACCAGCCCCTCTTCGCGCAATTGCCTTAGCACCCGATTGACATGCACCGCCGTCAGTCCGAGCGCATCAGCCAACAGATATTGGGTAAGCGGACAGTCGAATCCGGCTCTGCTTCCCATTCCGACGAGGCTGAGCCGCGCACCGAGTTCCAGCAGAAAATGCGCCATACGCTCAACCGCGTTGCGCCGTCCGATCCCCGCGAGATGTTCCACGACCATCGCTTCGTCGCGCGATGCCGCCCACAATACCGCCGCCGCAAGCCTGGGTGTGCGTTCGAAAACCCCCAATAAATCGGACAGCAATACCTCGGAAACCTCGATATCGGTCACGGAGACGACGCTGTGATCCGAGACATGCAACAAGACGCTCCGCAGTCCGAGAAAATCTCCCGGAACCTGAAAATCGACGACTTGGCGCTCGCCGTCCTGAAGTATTTTGTAGGAACACGCCCATCCGGCGGACAATACATATGCCGCCTGCCCCAACTGGCCCTGTTGGAAAACATCGCGTCCGGCCGCTATTTTACGCCGCCGCTGATGCAGGGACGCCAGAACGGCGCTTTCAGCCTCCGACAAGGTAATGAACGCACTTAATTTTCTACTGAATGGCCCGTGTTCGAAGTCGCTCAAATACACACTCCAACATCGGTGAAAATTCAGAAATCTCGCCCGCAACTGATGTCGATCAGCTACGCAGGAAGCGTATGAGCGAATATGCAGCGGTCAATTCGGCGGCAATGACGCAATCCCGAAAACCAAGGATAACTGGGAAATGCCCGAGAATCGAGATTGTTATGGCGCCGCAGCATTATCGATTTGCGAGGCGCTGCTCCTTGCGATCAAGGACCTCAAGGTATTACCGGAGCATGAGATCGTCGGCCTCCTCGAAGACGCCGCCGCGTCCCATGAATTTGCCGTTCATCCGGATGCCGAAGCCGATATGCACAGGGAAGCGTCGGTTCTGATCCACAGAATTATCGACGGTGGAATTTCCGTGCGACGGTAACACCCCTCTCCAAGATTTGGGACGACCGCAAACCAGCGCGGCAAATACGGGTTGGCTCGTTGGCACTCCGCCCGCCATGACCCTTCAAGACCGTGTTTTCGAGGCGTTTCCCTTGCCATGTGCGGTGACACGGTTATCTGGATAAGGGAACCGGCGCGCATCTGGCAGCGCCGATTGGAAATCGGGGGAGTCGCAATGGAATATGTGAAGTTCGGACGGACCGGTATGGACGTGTCCAAGCTGGTCCTGGGATGCATGAGCTTCGGTACTGCGGATCGCGGCGCCCATGCCTGGACGTTGAGCGAGGAAGAAAGCCGCCCGCTCATCCGGCATGCGCTGGAAGCCGGGATCAATTTTCTGGACACGGCCAATATCTATTCGGACGGAACATCGGAAGAAATCATCGGTCGCGCCATCCGTGACTATGCACGCCGCGACGAGATTGTCCTGGCAACGAAGGTCTTCTATCGCATGCGGCCCGGCCCCAACGGTGCGGGACTGTCACGCAAGGCGATCTTTGCCGAAATCGACGCCAGCCTCACGCGGCTCGGCACCGATTATGTCGATCTATACCAGATCCATCGCTGGGATTATCTGACGCCGATCGAGGAAACCATGGAGGCCCTGCATGACGTGGTGAAAGCAGGGAAAGCCTTGCATATCGGTGCGTCGTCGATGTGGACGTGGCAATTCGCAAAGGCGAACCATATCGCGGTCCAGAATGGCTGGACGCCCTTTATCAGTATGCAGAACCACGTCAACCTTCTACATCGAGAGGAAGAACGTGAAATGCTGCCCTATTGCCGGGATCAGAACATCGCGGTCATCCCGTGGAGCCCGCTGGCACGCGGACGCCTGACCCGACCTTGGGATCAATCGACAAAGCGTTTGGAAACCGATCAGGTCAGCCCAACCCTTTACATGGACTCCGATGCCGGAATCGTCGCGCGCGTTGCGGAAATTGCCGAACGTCGAGACATCCCGATGGCGCAAGTCGCCCTTGCCTGGGTTCTGCAGAAAGACGGCATTACCGGACCGATCATCGGTGCGACCAAGATGAAACACCTGGACGATGCGATTGCGGCCCTGTCCGTCAGCTTGGATGCGGAAGAAATCGCCGCGTTGGAAGAACTCTACGCTCCACGTCCGGTCGTCGGGCTGGCGCCGCCCCCTAAATAGCACCGGAGAGGCTGTTTGACCGATACGGACGATATGCCCGGCCCCCTGTTCACCCCATTGGAACTGCCTTGCGGGGTCGTGTTGAAGAACCGTCTGGCGAAGGCCGCGATGTCGGATTCGCTCGGCGATGGGGCGGGACGACCGACAGCGCGGCAATCCCGCCTGTATGAACGTTGGTCGCAGGGCGGTTTGGG
>NZ_JABBNT010000005.1 GCF_012926505.1 Pacificispira spongiicola | reverse complement strand
GTCCGACCGACTCCAGCCGCGCCCGCGTGACGACTCCGTCCGCCCTCGGTGCGCTGATTGCGTGAAAGAGCATCGACGCACCGAGATGCCCAGACCGTGCCATAGCGGCGACGTGGCGGCTCATCGCGTCGTCAGGTAAAGCGGCGTCGAACCATAGCCCGAATTCGCCATTCAGGACCGAAACGCGGTGAGCATCGCAGACCACGAAGTTCTCGTGTTTCCACATCAGGGGCACGCCTGCGGTCCATTTGCCTTTCGGGTATTGTCGATCATAGGCTCCTGGATCAAAACTTTCGGGTGCGCCGTCAACGACGATCTTTTCGCCATAGGGCACGATCAACCCTTGAAGGTGGAGCGGCGCGCCAGTGCGTCCAATCAGATCCGACACGCTCTTAGTCCTCTCGCAGAAGACCAGCCGCGCCGACATAGCGAAACCAGCATGAAATCGGGCTGAGTTCGTGAACACGCGACCCGACTGGAAGGAACGCCCCCATTGGCAAGCCCGAACCGCCGCCGGGCACTTGGGCGCGAATGTGTGCTTCTTCTTGGTTTGCCTGTTCCAACGCATCCAGCGCCGCCGCGATCTTGCCGACGGCTTCACGATGCGCGGGAGCGAGGCTCTTTGCCATGGCGTTGGCGTACCGCTTTGCAGCTTCACCTCGGCGCTCGCGTGCTAATCCTAGTGCGCGTTCGACCACGATCAACTCGCCAGCAATGGCCTTGATCCGCCCATCGATGTCGTCGGTTTTGATCTCCGCCAACGGATCGTCCAGGAATGCGGCGGCAGCCTCATCAAGCTCGCTCCGGGCCTCCAAACCCATAGCCCAGCGTCTATTCTGAAGCTTCACGCATTCAGCGCTCAGGGCGTCGCGGCGGGCTCGGATTTGGTCGACCTTCTCGCTCGCATCGCGGAGCGCGGTTTCCAACGTGGTGATTTCAGTTTCGACGGGGGCGGTTTTGGATTTCGTGCCGATCATTTGTGGCCTCCAATGGTTCGGATGTTGACCGGCAGAGGGAACCCCGCCGGGCTTCGATTGTCGGATCGGAGCGCGGATGGAGCGGGCGCGGTGAACCCGGCGGGGTAGGGGGTTCCCGAATTTACGGGGGGAATCTCGTTGCGCTCGACCATCGTTCAAACTCCTATCCGACAAACTCAGTCGGCAGTTTTGTTGCGCGCAACCGCAAGAGGTTTTTCCTCGATTGCTTTCGCAATTTCTTCGGGGGTCGCGGTGACCGGGAGACCGAGGAACTTTGCCAATTCCACGCGCCGAGTTTCGGTGATTTCAATACGGCGCAGACAAGCCACGCCATTCCGCTTACGCTCGCGGCTGCGACGCATCCGTTCCGCTGCGCTTGATGGGCACCAGTCCCGAGGGCGTCCGCGTCTGGTCATAGCGCCCCCCGGTAACGCTCTTGGCGCTCGGCAGGGGGGGAGCCGGGGCCGAAGGGACCGACGACGACACCGACGCGGCCAATCGGGTTCCAGTCGGATTCCATTTCGTCCCGACCCGCCTGCGGTCGTTCGGTCCTGAATAGGACACGCCGAACAAATCTATCCGGCCCATGGCATATGAAACCGTTACCGCGTCGGTACCCATAGATCGCCAGGAATTGGCCTTTATGGGTACTGCCCTGGTATCGATGGGGGAGGATTTCGACCTCTTCCGCATCGTTATCGATACTGCCGTGGTACCCATTCGATACTGCCGTGGTACCCGCAGTCTGTTTTTCGGCTCGTTCCCATCCACGATAAAGACGCTTTGCGGGCGCTCCGTCACACGCTTCTGTTGTCACTTCCCAGCGTGTAGATCGGTTCTCCTTGCCGCTTCCCTTCCAGTCAAACGATCCAGGCTGACGGGCGATTAAGAAACCCCGGTCTTGGAGGTCTGCGAATGCCTGCTTGACCTTGCCCTGACCGATATGGAGCGATGCTCTTGCTTCGCGCCAGGAATAGGCGATCTCACCATTATTCTTGCCGTTATGACGCTGCCAAATCTCGAACAATAGGCACCGAGATTCGCAACTGAGTGACAGCCAAGCCGGTGATGTCCAAACGCCGTGATGGAACATCAGGAATCGATCCTTAGATCGACCCTTCTGGTTCACCTTACCCATGGCGTCCACCTCGCCGCGCTTCCTGGCGCTTCTTCAGTTCTTCCTCTATCGCGTCGCCAATGAAGCGCAACTCGTCGTCGGGATGTTCGGACGCTTCCGCCTTCTCAAACCACTCCACCGCTGCGACGATAAAGGCGCGCCTGCAGGTCATGTAATTCATAAGCAATGCTCCCGCTTCGCTGATTTCCGCATCGGACGGATTCCACCAAACGCTCATGGAGCACCCGCCAATCGGCCATCGAGGCTGCGCTCGCCGGGGCGGGGATAGTTGTAGCGCGTCATCCCGCCCCAAAGTTGGCGAGCTTGCTCGTCGCGGTCACGGGCGGCTTCTTCGGGCGTCTGGCGACACGGTCCGGTCAATCGGATCGGGCCGCACGCGACCGAGCCCCGGAACGTCCCGGAACGCGTTTGCTCCACTCCCAGGAAACCACTCGCGGAAGTCGGTCGACGGTTGGCGGAATTTTGCGCCCAAGTGACCGTCCGAAGGTTCCCGGAAGTCGCGTTGTGCGGATCGCCGTCGGCATGGTCGATGATCTCGCCGGGTCTCGCGTCCGTGACAAGGCGGTGCAAAAACTCTGTGCTCTTACGCCCATCGTTGAGCGTTACCGTCCGGGCCGGATATCTCCCCCCGCCTCCCGCGCCGAACCATCGCACCGTCGACAACATATCGTGCCATCGAGAATCGACCGTAACGACGCTTCCGTCCGCTAAAATCAGAGTGCGGGTTATGGTTTCCTGGCCAGGTTTCTGCGATTGAGGTTGGGGGGGTGGACTGGTATAATTCGCATCGCAATTGTTACGAATACCGGCCCCGGTAGCGCCCGCCAGCGCACCGGGGTTTTCTGTGAGTTCCATTTTCAGGCTCCATCATTCGGGATCGTCTGCGCCTCACGGCGTTGACTCCTTTAGGGATAACCGACGCCCTCACGGCGTTGGCGAGTTGAAGTCAGGCAGTGTCTAGGCCGCTGCTCCAGACTCCAGGCGGTCGATAAATCCGCGAAGCGAAGACCGACGCGCGTACCAGCGCTGGCCGATCTGAAACGCGGGAATGGACCGATTGCGGCACAAGTAAGAAGTACGGCGTTCGTCCTCTCCCAAGAACTCTGCGATTTCTGCAACGCCTTTCAACAGGTCGGCGCTAAGGTTGGTTTCATTGGCTTCCATTTTTATTATCTCCTATGAGAGGGTCGGCGCCATCACGGCGCTGATGGTTGGGGTACTCGATGCCCAGTGTTTTTTGTTTCGGCCCTCGGGGCGGTGGGGACGATTTGGAAAGATTGTCAAATGTCGCAACTATTCGCGATGCAATCTCTGAGACTGCAACGCGACCGAACTGCTCTGTCCAACTCTGGACGACTCCCCACGGAAAGGTTGCAGCGCCAGACTTGTCGCGTTCGGCAGTGATGATGACGTGCGGATTCGATGTCGGCAGAACGGGAGGCGCATAGACGATCCAACGCGGATCGGGACCGTCAGTCGCCGCGCCCATCGCGATAACTTTCAGCGATGCATCACCACACAGCCTTGGCACCACCTTCAGCACAGCGGAGGGAACCAAACCGAGCGCTTGAAGCTCTATCGCAACAGCTAGCTCGATTACCTGCATGCGAGTGAATGCGACAAACTTGCCGCTTCCGCCGCCCGACACGCCCGGCAAACCATTTTTTCTAAGGTACTGAATCCGAGCGCGCAGGGCTTTGGCCTGCGCCGCGTCTACTCCAAACGCGAGAGCAAGGGCCGCTTCTACCTGCCCGGCCTGCCATTGGCGCTTGTTGTGTTCATTCAGTTCCATGGACGCAAGATATGGCAGATAGCGACCAATCGCAAGAAAAAAGTAAATCTTACTTTCAATATGGTCGAAGCCCCTGGTATCTGGGCTGTATATGTCGCAGCCATGTCGCACGGAGTCTCCGGACATGGTTTGACATCATTGGTTTTCTGCGGTTTTCAGTTGCGACATATTGCAACACGAAAAACGGCCGCGCTTTCTGGGGCCGTTCCATATCTAATTGATTTTATTCATGAAAAGGATGGTGGCGGATCAGGGACTCGAACCCCGGACACATGGATTATGATTCCACCGCTCTAACCAACTGAGCTAATCCGCCTTGATGCCGCTTTGTGCATCGGCCCCGTTTCCGGGGTGGCGTGTAGATATAAAGACCGGGGCGGCCTGTCAAGCGGCCTTGTCGCCGGATTGTGAAAATCCGTCCCGCAAAATCCAGCCGCCGCCCAAAACGTGGCTTTCGTCGCCCGTGACGTCATAGAAGGCGCAGGCCTGACCCGGCGAAACGCCGTATTGCGGCGTGTCGAACCGCACGATGACATCGCCCAGCGGCGTGGCTTCGACCGTTGCGGGGACGGGGGCCATGGTGTTGCGGATTTTGACGGCGATTTTTTGCGGGCCGTCGGACAGGCGGCAATCGCCCAGCCAGTTGACCTCACCCAGGCGCATGGATTCCACGGCCAGGGCCTCGCGCGGGCCGACGACGACGCGGGCGCGGTCCGGTTCCAGCCGCACGACATAGAGCGGGTCCGTATCGTCCTTGCGCCCGCCGATGCCCAGGCCCTTGCGCTGACCGATCGTGTAGTTGAGGACGCCGTCATGTTGGCCGAGCACGGTGCCGTCCAGATGCACGATCTCCCCGCCCTTGGCCGCGTCGGGGCGCAGCTTTTCCACGATCCGGGCATAGGAGCCGTTGGGCACGAAACAGATGTCCTGACTGTCCGGCTTGTCCGCGACGGGCAGGTCGAAGCGTTCGGCCAGGGCGCGGGTCTGCGTCTTGTTCAACCCGCCCAGCGGAAAGCGCAGATAGTCGAGCTGATCCTGCGTCGTGGCGAAGAGGAAATAACTCTGATCCTTTTGCGGATCGACGGCGGCGTGCAGTTCGGCGCGCCCGTCCGGGTCGCGCTTGCGCCGGATATAATGGCCGGTCGCCAGGGCTTCCGCGCCCAAATCCTTGGCGGTGCCCAGCAGGTCGCGGAATTTCACGGTCTGATTACAGCGCACGCAGGGGATCGGCGTTTCGCCGCGGGCATAGGCGTCGGCGAAATCCTCGATCACCGCATCGCGGAAGGCGCTTTCGTAATCCAGGACGTAATGCGGGATGCCGATCCGTGCGGCGACATTGCGCGCGTCGTGGATATCCTGACCGGCGCAGCACGCGCCCTTGCGCTCCACCGCCGCGCCATGGTCGTAAAGCTGCAACGTGATGCCGACGACGTCGTAGCCCAGTTCCTTCAGCACCGCGGCGGTGACGGAGGAATCGACCCCGCCCGACATGGCCACGACGATGCGCGCGCCGGGGGGCACGTCCATATCGGGCAGATCGAATTGACTCAGGTCTGTCAGGCTGTCGCTCATGGCGGGGTGATATAGGACATCACCGCACGGATGCAAGGATTCTCAGCGCGTCAGCAGTCGGTCGGAGAGGGGGGAGCGGTTCTCCCAGCCGACGCGTTCCAGTTCCGGCGTGTCGCTGTCGACCGACGGATAGCCGATGCACAGATAGGCGACGAAGCGCCATTCCGGGGGCACATCCAGGGCCGCGCAGACCTGTTCCGGGTCCAGGATCGACAGCCAGCCGAGGCCGATGCCTTCCGCCCGCGCCGCCAGCCAGAGAATCTGGATCGCGCCGACGACGGAATAATCCAGGGTCTCCGGCATGGTGCGGCGACCGAGGCCGGAGCCTTGATCGGGATCGGGATCGCAGAAGACCGCCAGTTGATGCGGGGCTTGATCCAACCCTTGCAATTTCAGCCGGGCATAGAGCGCGGCCTTTTCGCTGTCGTAGCCGTCCAAAGCCTCCGCATTCGCCTGTGCGAAGTTTTCCCGGATCGCCGCGCGGGCTTCCGCGCTGTCGACCAGAACGAAGCGCCAGGGCTGGCTGAGCCCGACGGACGGGGCCTTGTCCGCGACGGCCAGCAGGTTTTCCAGCACGCCGTCAGGCAGGGGATCGGTTCTGAAATGTCGGACATCCCGCCGCCAGACGATCAAGTCGTCCAGCTTCGCGCGGAAGGCATCGTCGAAATCCGGTGGCGTCTCGGTCATGCGGGCTCCAGGAACAGAAAGCGGCTCGCGCCGTATCGCCGATCGTCGGTGAGGGTCAGGCCGACCGGCGTTTCGAACGGCGCTTTCGGATGCAACTGCACCACGGCGACCCCGTCCGATGCAAGCCAGCCTTGATCGACCACCGCCGACAGGGCCGCCTCGCTGACCGTGGCGTGATAGGGCGCGTCGAAGAACAATAGCCCGCAGGCCTGTTTCGCCTTGGGCGGTTTGGTCGCGTCCTGACGCAGCACGGTGCAGGTCTGTTGCCATCCGGCCTTTGTGATATTGCGGTTCAGCGTGGTCAGGGCCTTGCTGTCCGTTTCGAGGAAGGTGCAGGACAGGGCGCCACGGCTGATCGCCTCCAGCCCCAGGGCCCCGGTCCCGGCGAAGAAGTCGGCGACGGGGCGGCCCCTAAGATTGGCGATGCGGGCCGGGGCGGACAGGATGTCGAACAGCGCCTGCCGCGCCCGGTCGGCGGTGGGCCGGGTCGTCTGACCGTCAGGGGCTTCCAGGGTCAGCCCGCGTTTGCTGCCCGCGATGATCCTCATTTACCGCCCGATCCTTTCGGGCGCAGTTTCAGACGCGATTTCGGTTTATCGATTGCGGGCTTTGCCGCGCCCGATTTCGCCCCGCTTGGTTTAGCGTCACCTGGTTTAGCGCCACCTGGTTTAGCGCCACCTGGTTTAGCGCCACCTGGTTTAGCGCCACCGGGTTTGGCACCGCTTGGCTTGGCGGCCCGGAACGGTTTTCCGGGGGCGGCTTGCTTCGCATCCGTCGGCGTGGCGTCCGGGGTTTTTTCCGGCGCGGGGCGGGACAGCGGCTTGCGGCTGGCCGGGCGTTTCGGTTTCGGCTTCGCCTTGGCCCATTTCGCCTGACCCTTCCGGCTTTCGCCGCCGATCAGGTCGCGCATGACCTTGGCCGACACTTCCTCCACCATGCCGCGCGGCAAGGGGCCGAGCTGGAACGGGCCATAGGACAGGCGCAGAAGGCGGTTCACGGGATACCCCAGATGTTCCATCACCTTGCGGACTTCGCGGTTCTTTCCTTCGGTCAGGGCGACGGAAACCCAGGCATTGCTGCCTTGCTGCTTTTCCAATTCGGCGCGGATGCTGCCGTAGCGGACGCCTTCCACCGTGACGCCGTGTTCCAGGCTGGCAAGGCGCGCCGGATCGACACGGCCATGGACACGGACACGATAGCGCCGCACCCAACCCGTCGCGGGCAGTTCCAGCTTGCGCGCAAGGTCGCCGTCATTGGTCAGCAGCAGCAGTCCTTCGGAATTCAAATCCAATCGTCCGACGCTGACAACGCGCGGCATTTCGCGCGGCAGCTTTTCGAAGATCGTGGCGCGACCCTTTTCGTCGCGGGCGGATACGACAAGACCCGCAGGCTTATGATAGCGCCACAGGCGCGCCGCCTGTTCTTCCGGCAGGTCCTTGCCGTCGACCGTCACTGTATCCGACGGACCGACATTCAGGGCGGGGCTTTCCACGACAACGCCGTTGACGGCGACGCGTCCGGTTTCGATCCAGCGTTCCGCGTCGCGTCGCGAGCACAGGCCCGCGCGGGCGATGCGTTTCGCCAAACGCTGCCCCGTGGTATCGGATCCCGCAGTATCGGACCCTTCGGATGGGCCGGCATCGATCTGGTCATCGGACATGGCGCTCGGCTCCGGTCGCGTGGTAGAGAACTCGCACGGTGCTTAAACCTTCAATGCGGCGGGAGCAAGCGGACGAATGACAGCGGGCCCGGGTTTGGATCCGATGGAAATCGCCTTTCAGGAGGCAGCGGCGGCGGCGGAGCGGGGAGAAGTCCCGGTCGGCGCGGTCGTGGTCGAACGGGCGACGGGTACGGTTCTGGCGCGCGCGGGGAACCGCGTGGAGGCCGATAACGACCCGACGGCGCATGCCGAAATCCTGGCCCTGCGGGAAGCCTGCCGCATGCGGGGGGAGCCGCGCCTGCCGGACTGCGACCTATACGTCACGTTGGAACCCTGCGCCATGTGCGCGACGGCGCTATCCCATGCCAGGATCGCCCGCGTCGTTTATGGCGCCTATGATCCGAAGGGCGGTGGTGTGGAGCATGGTGCACGGATTTATGACCGCGACACCTGCCATCATCGACCGGACGTCGTCGGGGGTGTTCAGGAATCGCGTGCGTCATCCATGTTGAAAAGGTTTTTTGAGGAAAAACGTTAAACCTAGTCCTGAAACGGAAAACCCAGACTGCCAGTCCGAGGGTGGGGAGGTGGACAAGCAGCCTGGGATTCCGTTTGAACGAATTGCTTCGTTCAGAATGTCCGGCACGGTGCGACTTGCGATCGGGTGATATGGGCCGTACCGAACACTACGATATTAACAAGACTTATGCCAAACCGGACAGGTCGAACGATGATTCAAGAAAATATTTTAATCGCTTGATAATGAACACTATTTCTGGATGATAATAATCACTTGCACCGCCGGTAAGCTTCAGTCCTAAAGCAAATTTTTAAATCGATTTGCAAAATGCAAAACAGCCGTTGCAATTTGAGATTCTGAATCGATTGGCGCGACTAACTAATATGGGGGACTGTATTTTTTCAGTCGGACCTCCTTATATAGAAAACAAGCATTTCAGTCGACGGAATGGGAGTAGCGCGCGTGTTGGCCAAAATCCATCAATCGTCCCAACAGAATGGCCATCGATGCGGGGCGGGGTGCCTGCACGGTGCCCATATGCTGACCCGTCGGCGTGCCTTGCAGATCGGCAGTGCCGGGGCGGCACTTGGCGTCGCCGGGTGCATCACCACGAACCGCGCCACGGGGCGAACGACGCTGACCGGGTTCAATTCCCTGGAAGACGATGCGGCGCTGGGCCGTCAGGAACATCCGAAACTGGTGGCGGAATTCGGCGGCGAATACGAAAATCCCCGCCTTCAATCTTATGTCGAGAAATTGGGACAAGTCCTGGCGGGCTATGCCGAATATCAGGAGTTCCAGTACAAGTTCACCATCGTCAATTCGTGGATCGTGAATGCCTTCGCGCTGCCCGGCGGCTATGTTTATGTCTCTCGTGGGCTTTTGGCGCTGGCGTCGAACGAGGCAGAGCTGGCAGGGGTCGTCGGTCACGAAATCGGCCATGTGAACGCCCGCCATACCGCCCAGCGGATTGCCCAGTCGCAATTGGCGCAAGGCCTTTTGTTGGGGGCGGTGCTGGTGACCGGGCAGCAGGCCATCGGCAATATCGGCAGCGGCATTGCCAGTTCCGTTTTGAAAAGCTTCTCCCGAGAGCAGGAAATGGAGGCGGATTCCCTGGGACTTCGGTATATGAGCCGCGCCGGATATGACCCGGAAGCCATGGTCGGATTCCTGGATACCCTGCGCGACCATTCGCAGGTGGAAGCCGAAAAGCAAGGCCTGCCCAAGGAAACGGTGGACGAGGCGAATATCAACGCCACCCACCCGCGTACCATCGAACGTGTGCGGGCGGCGGAGAGCCAATCCGCCGCACTGAAGGCGCCGGATCAGTTGCTCAACCGCGACCGCTATCTCGATACCATCGACGGCATGATCTACGGTGACGATCCGAAGCAGGGGCTGGTGCGCGGGACGGAATTCCTGCACCCCGATCTGCGCCTCTATTTCAAGATGCCGGACGGGTTCGTCATTCGGAACGGCGCGACGAATGTCGTCGCGCAAAAGCCGAATGTGAAGGCCATCATCGTCTTCGATCAGGCGGAACGGAAGACCGGCGATGTCTATTCCTATCTGACGCAGGAATGGGCGAAGGGGACGACGCTGTCCGACCTGGGGCGGATCGATATCAACGGATTGGCCGCCGCGACCGGCGCGACCCGGATAGAAGGCATGGATTACCGCGCGGTGGTGATCCAGGGCGACGGCAATACGGTCTATCGGTTCCGCTTCATCAGCGATCCGTCGATAACGAGCCAATTCGACGTGCCCTTCCGGGAAACGACCTATTCCTTCCGGCGGATGAGCCAAGCCGAAGCTTCCCGGATCAAACCGTTCCGGTTGATCGTCGTGCCGATCGCGCCGGGCGATACAGTGGCGTCCTTGTCCAAAGGGTTCCCGGAAGGAAACTTCAGTCAGGCCGCGTTCCGGGTCATGAACGACTTGAAGCCGTCGCAGCCGTTGCCGTCCTCCGGCGAGGTGAAGGTCGTGGTCGGGGGAACCGGCGTCTGACCGGATCAAAAGAATGGGGCAGCAAGAACCGGGTGGGGTGTCCCGTGGGAGTCCCGTAATCAGATCCTCCCGCATAGAATGGATTGAGGATCGTATGAAATGTCACCGATGACGGACGAACTGGAACAGCAACGCGACTACCAACGGATCGGCAAGGCGCTGGACCGACTGGCCGATACTTGGGCCGAGACGCGGCCCAGCCTGGGCGAACTCGCCGATTATTGCGGGATGAGCGAATTCCACTTCCAACGCGTCTTTCAGCGTTGGGTTGGCCTTAGCCCGAAAAAGTTTTTGTCGGTCGTCAGCCTGGAACAGGCGAAGCAAGCGCTGGACGGGCAGGCCGATCTGCTGAACGCCAGTTTCGATGCGGGCCTGTCCGGTCCTGGACGACTGCACGACCTGTTCGTCACCTATGAGGCAATGACGCCCGGCGAATACAAGCGCGCGGCGGACGGCCTGACCATTCGATGGGGCTGGCATGATGGCGTGTTCGGCAAGACCCTGCTGTTGGCGACGGATCGTGGGCTGTGTGGTTTGGCCTTTCTGGATTCGCGCGGTATCGACGGCTGCTTCCAGGATATGGCGGCCCGCTGGCCGGAGGCTACTCTGGTGGAGGACCCGTCTTTCACCCAGCCTTATATGGACCGGATTTTCAGCGACACCGCCCCTGTAGGGGACGATCGCGGCATCCGCCTGTTCCTGAAAGGGACGGAATTCCAGGTAAAGGTCTGGGAAGGCCTGATGCGCATCCCGTCCGGCGACTATATGACCTATGGCAACTTGGCCGAACGCATCGGCATGCCCAGCCGCGCCGCCCGCGCCGTCGGAACCGCCGTCGGCGCCAACCCGATCAGCTGGCTGATCCCCTGCCATCGCGTGATCCGCAATTCCGGCATGCTGGGCGGTTACCGCTGGGGGCTGCCGCGCAAGATCGCCATGATGGGCTTCGAACGCTCAGGCCAGGGCCTGCGACTGGATGTGGCGGGATAAATACTGGAAACGCCCCGGCATCCATGCCATGTAACCGGCGCAAACGTGGATGCTAGTTGGGTTTTGTCCGATGACCGCTAATGAACCGCTGGTTCTCGCCCTGCCGAAGGGACGTATTCTGGAGGAAGTGCGGCCGATTCTGACCGATGTCGGGATTCAGCCGGAACTGGCCTTCGACGACCCCAAATCGCGGCTTTTGAAGTTCAAGACGAATATTCCGAACCTGTCGATCATTCGGGTTCGCAGCTTCGATGTGGCGACTTTCGTCGCCTTTGGCGCGGCGCATCTGGGCATTG
Source organism: Pacificispira spongiicola (assembly GCF_012926505.1). Lineage (GTDB taxonomy): Bacteria > Pseudomonadota > Alphaproteobacteria > UBA8366 > Aestuariispiraceae > Pacificispira > Pacificispira spongiicola. The sequence continues at coordinate 512,655 of NZ_JABBNT010000005.1, read as the reverse complement.
CAGGCAACGACGTTCTGATGGAATTCGACTATCCGGAAATTTACGCGCCGGTGGATTTGAGCATCGGCTATTGCCGGATCGCGGTGGCGGAACCGAAGGAACTGGGCGAGTCCGACGATCCCAGCCGGTGGAGCCATATCCGCGTCGCCACCAAATATCCGAACATCACGCGCAAGCATTTCGCCCGGCGCGGGGTACAGGCGGAATGCATCAAACTGAACGGCGCGATGGAACTGGCGCCGGGCATGGGCCTGTGCCGCCGTATCGTCGACCTCGTCTCCTCCGGCAAGACGCTGAAGGAAAACGGGCTGGTCGAGGTCGAGACCATTGCCGAAATCACGTCGCGCCTGATCGTCAATCGGGCCGCGCTGAAAACCCGGTCTGAAGAAGTGAGCGGCTGGGTCGATCGTTTTAGAGAGGTATCCCGCCGTGCCGCGTGAGTTCCCCGTTGCCTATCGCCTAACTGCCGACGACGCGGATTTTGATACTGCCTTCGATACCCTTCTGGGCGCGAAGCGGGAGATGGACGAGGATGTCGACCGCGCCGTTGCCGATATCCTGGCGGATGTGCGCAAGCGCGGCGATGCGGCGGTTCTGGACTATACGAAACGGTTCGACCGGCTGGAGCTGACGACGGAAACCATGCGGATTTCCGAAGAAGCACTGGATAAGGCCGAAGCCGCCTGCGATCCGAAGACCGTCGAGGCGCTGGCCCTCGCGGCGGCGCGCATTCGCAGCTTTCACGAAAAGACATTGCCGCAGGGCCTGGATTATACGGATGCGGACGGTGTTCGCCTGGGCGCGCGCTGGACGCCGGTATCGGCGGCGGGGCTTTATGTGCCGGGTGGCACGGCGGCCTATCCCAGCTCCGTCCTGATGAATGCCATGCCGGCGAAGGTCGCGGGCGTGCCGCGCCTCGTCATGGTCGTGCCGACGCCGGACGGGGTGGTAAACCAGCTTGTCCTCGCGGCGGCGAAACTGGCCGGTGTCGACGAGGTTTATTGCATCGGGGGCGCGCAGGCCGTCGGCGCGCTGGCCTATGGTACGGAAACGATCAAGCCGGTCGATAAGATCGTCGGGCCGGGCAATGCCTATGTCGCGGCGGCGAAACGCCGGGTCTTCGGGACGGTCGGGATCGATATGATCGCGGGGCCGTCGGAAATCCTGGTCGTCGCGGACGGTGCGAACGATCCCGACTGGATCGCGGCGGACCTGTTGAGCCAAGCGGAACACGACACGTCGGCCCAATCGATCCTGATCACCGACGACGCCGCTTTCGCGACGGCGGTGGAAGATGCGGTGGAACGCCGCCTATCCACGCTGCCGCGTAAGGCGATCGCGGGCGAAAGCTGGTCCGCGCATGGCGCGATCATCACCGTCGGGTCGCTGGACGATGCCGTGCCGCTGATCGACCGGATCGCCGCGGAACACCTGGAACTGGCGGTGGAAGACCCGGAAGCCCTGGCCGACAAGGTCAGCCATGCCGGGGCGATCTTCCTGGGGCGCTACACGCCGGAAGCCATCGGGGATTACGTGGCCGGGCCGAACCATGTCCTGCCGACGGCGCGCAGCGCCCGCTTCTCCAGCGGTTTGGGCACCATGGATTTCATGAAGCGCACGTCCTTCGTGCGCTGTGACGCGGACAGCCTGTCCAAGATCGGCCCCGCCGCCGTGGCGCTGGCCGAAACCGAAGGTCTGGGCGCGCATGCGCTGTCCGTTGCCATCCGTTTGAATATGGCATCTCGCTAAGCCGTTGCGGCTGCTCTAAACTGTGCGGCGTCTGCAGAGGGAGGATCGGCCATGACCACCGCGAAATTCGATGAAGCGACCGATAAGATCGTCGCGCTCGACCTGGATGAAGGCACCATTATTCGCCGCAGTGTCGAGGTCGAACACGAGCGCAAGGTCGCCATGTACGACCTGCTGGACATGAACCGGTTTCGGCCCGTCGGCGATTTCAAGGGACCTTATAAGGTGCGCCTGGGAATCGAGGACGGGAAACGCATCGTTTTCCGCGTCGATAACGAAAAAGGCGACCATCTGACGGATATCAACCTGCCGCTGTCGCCCTTTCGGCGGATCGTCCGCGACTATTTCCAGATTTGCGGCAGCTATTACGACGCCATCAAGAAGCTGTCGCCCAGCCAGATCGAAACCATCGATATGGCCCGGCGCGGGTTGCACAACGAAGGGGCCGACGTCCTGGTCGACGCGCTGAAGGATAAGATCGAAGTCGATAAGGCGACGTCGCGGCGGCTGTTCACCCTGGTCTGCGTTCTCCATATTCGCGGCTGATCGCGGCGGGAAGGGGGCGAACCGGACGGATGTGGGCGGATCGAATGGCAGGCGGACCGAATGGCTGGCGGAACTAGGGCTGGGCGCGCGAAATGATCTATTCCGCCGACGACCTACCCGATGCTGTCATGTTTTGCTGCACGATGAATTCCATCCGCTCCCCCATGGCGGAAGGGTTGATGAAGCAGCTTCATGGCAACAAGGTTTACGTGGATTCCGTTGGTGCCCGATCCGGGGAATTGGACGGCATGATGGTGCAGGTGATGGGCGAGATCGGCATCGATATGTCCGGCCATCGCTCCAAAACCTTCGATGAGTTGGAGGATACGTTCTTCGACACGATCGTCGCCCTGTCGCCGGAGGCGCAGCACCACGCTGTCGAATTGACCCGGACCATGGCCTGCGATGTCGTGTTTTGGAACACCTTCGACCCGTCGATTATCGATGGCAGCAGAGAGCAAAGGCTTGACGCCTATCGCCAAGTACGCGACCAGATCCGCCAACGTATCCTGAAGACATTTCCGGTAGAATGATTTGACCGACGGCCCCACTTTCGTTTTAGCCTCCGCCAGCCCGCGCCGCCTGGATTTGCTGGCGCAGATCGGTATCGTCCCGCATAAGGTTGTACCGGCGGAGTTAGACGAAACGCCGTTGAAAGGCGAATTGCCGCGCGCCCATGCGCAGCGACTCGCATTGGAAAAGGCGCGTGTCGTTTTCGACGCATTGGAACGTCCGGCCCTGGTCCTGGCGGCAGATACCGTCGTCGGTCTCGGTCGCCGGATCCTGCCGAAGGCAGAAGACGAAAAGACGGCGCGGGACTGCCTCACGCTGCTGTCCGGGCGGCGCCATACAGTGTATGGAGGCATATCGCTGATCGGAACCGACGGAAGGGTCCAATCGCGATTGGTTGAAACGGCGGTCATCTTCAAGCGCCTGCACCCGACGGAAATCGATGCCTATATCGCGTCGGGGGATTGGCGGGGCAAGGCGGGCGGTTATGCCATCCAGGGCCTCGCCGCGGCTTATATCCGCCGGGTATCCGGCTCTTATTCCAATGTCGTCGGCCTCGGCCTGTTCGAGACGGCGGCCCTTTTGAAAGCGAACGGTTTGGGCACATGGTAAGCGCGTCTGAAATTTATATCGAAACCTCACCGGGGGAACGGCGGGCCGGTCTCCTGGATGGGGACGGGCGCGCCATCGCCATTGAAGTGGAACGCCCCTCCCGGCCGCGTCTGACCGGCGCGATCTACTTGGCGCGCGTCCGGTCCATCGACAAACGCCTGGGCGCGGCTTTCCTGGACCTCGGTCCGGCGGGCTCCGCCCTGTTGGCGCGGGCGAAGGACTTGACGGAGGGGGAGGCGATCCTCGTCCAAATTTCCCGCGACGCCCATGACGACAAGGGACCGGCGGCGTTGCGCCAAGTCATCCTATGGGGCCGCTATATCGGATTGCAGCCAGGGCGCGGCAACGGGTTCCAATGCGCGCGCTCTCTGGGCCAAGGGCGGAACCGTGCCATGGCGTTGGAAGCGGCGGAGGCCGCGATCGCCGACCAGACCGATCTAATCCTGCGCGCGCCGTCCTGGACGGTGGAAGGCTCCGTCCTGGCGGCGGAGGCGGCGGCGCTGCGCACGCTGTGGCAGGATATCCAGACGGCGGCGAAGAGCGCGAAAGCCCCCGCCGAATTGCTGCCGCCGACGGATTTCGTGACCTGGATGCTGCGCGATGCAGGGCCGGAGGCACGTATCGCCTTCGATGACCGCCTCGACAAGGCGCGGGCGGAGGAACTGTGCGCAGAGTTCTATCCTGACCTTGCGGATACGCTGGCGCTGCATAGCGGCGGCAAGTCCCTGTTCGATGAGGCGGGCTTGTCCGAAGTCCTGGAAGAGACGCTGGCGCCGGAAGTGCCGTTGCAAGGCGGTGGGCGATTGTTCATTGAGGAAACCCGTGCGCTGACCGCCATCGATGTCGATATCGGTACGGCGGAACAAGGCGGGCCCAACGCGACCAGGGGCCCGTCGAAGGCAGAGGCGGTTCATCGCCTGAACCGTCGCGCCGCAGAGGAAATCGCCCGCCAGATCATCCTGCGCAAGATCAGCGGATTGGTCGTCATCGACTTCGCGGGGATCGAAGGGCGCGGCAAGATGAAGTCGTTGCTGGATGTGTTGCGCAGCCGTTTGCGCGGGGCGGAAGGGCATACCGACGTCCTGGGGATCACCGCCGCCGGATTGGTGGAGGTGACGCGTCAGCGCATTGGCCCCAGCCTTGCCGATCTGTATCTGTCGGACCGTGCCGTCCGTCGCATGTCGCCGGATGCGGAAGCGGCGGAGGTTTTGCGTCGTGCCCTGCGTCTGAAGGGCGCGGGCAAGCCGGTCGCCGATCTCTCCCAGGCCGCGGCCGATGCCTTCAAGGGCACGATGCGCGAAGCGTTGAAGGAGGCCGAAACGCGGCTGGGGCAGGGCATCGAATTGCGCCCCGGTGCCGCGCGTATCGATGTCAGGCTGGAGAAATAGGATGTTGGACCCCGACCGGACGAGCATCACCCAGCGCAAGAAGCCAAAATGCCCGATCTGCGGCAAGCCGACGGAGCCGACGCTGAAACCGTTCTGTTCGACGCGCTGCAAGCAGGTCGATCTGAACCGCTGGCTGGGGGAGGCCTATCGCATCGAAACGGACGAAGGACCGGAGGATCAGATGGACTCCGTCCGGCGGTCGCGGTCGGATGACGAAGACGTTTAGAAGCGGCGATAAAATTCCGTAACAAAGTCCTAAACAGGACTTGTCAGACGCGTTCGTATCCCATAAACAGGCGTCGCTCTGGACGGAACGCCGTCCACTGTGGAGCCTGTGCCCAGGTAGCTCAGTTGGTAGAGCATGCGATTGAAAATCGCAGTGTCGGCGGTTCGACTCCGTCCCTGGGCACCACTTCCCCCTTACAAATTTTGTCGGTTCTATCGGGTTGTGGCTATTAGCACGCTGCCGCCGATCATGAATGTGCCGCCGGTATAGCCCATGCGCCGCCGGGCGCGATGGCTGCGAAACGTTTGGCGGGCGCGGGCGGCGATCATTGCGTAGGCCCCTAATAGAACCATGACGACCAGTGTCGATGTGACTGTCAGGATTGTCAGTTGCGGCAATAGTTCTTTTGCCGGATCGATGAACTGCGCCAGGAACGCCATATAGAAGACGATTGCCTTGGGGTTGAGGATCGCCGTCACCGTACCGGCCCAGAAACTGCCCCAGGATGATGTGACGAGAGGCGCCGTTTCCTGTGTCTCGGTGTCGCGCCGTGCTTCCGCAATCTGGCGATATCCCAAATAGGCCAAATAGACGACGCCCGCCCATTTCACGATTTGGAACAGCGCGGCGGAGGCCGCCAGTATGGCCCCGACACCGGCGAAGGACAGTCCCATCAGGACGATGCCGCCGAGGACGTCTCCAAGGATGCACATCATGGCCGCGCGTTTCCCCCGCGTGATGGACTGTCCGATCACGAGCAGGACGCTCGGTCCCGGGATAAGCGTCAGGACGATGCAGGCGGACGTGAAGGCGAGCCAAGTTTCGATGGTCATACGACAGCTTTTCCCAAATGTTTCCATGCATTCTTGGCGTATCAGGCTCCACCGGACAACAGGTGCCCCGGTCGTCAGTCCTTGCGGTCAGCGGAACAAATACGTGATTAAAAAATGTGATGGTAATTTTATTTCAAAATAGAGGCCCACAAAAAAATATTCTTGATGTTTGTCGTGTGTGGCGCGATATAAGGGCAGTGATGTTGACCTATTATGCTTCTGGGGATCGAAACAACCATGCGTGCCGATTGGACCTCGTTCATTGCTGAAGACGCCCGGGCTTTGACGGCCTCTGAAATCCGCGACCTGTTGAAAGTGGCGGAGCGACCGGAGGTTATTTCCTTTGCCGGTGGGGTCCCCGACGCCACGTTGTTTCCGTTGAGCGAGTTCCGCGCCGTCTATGCCGAATTGATGGCGGACGAAGCCGCGGGCCGGTCGGCGCTGCAATATTCGATCAGTGAGGGGTTGCCGGACCTGCGCTCTTGGATTGCCGACGATATGGCGGGAGATGGCGCGAAGCGATCCATCGACAATATCCTGATCACCAATGGGGCGCAGCAGGGCCTGGATTTGCTGGCGCGACTGCTGCTGTCGCCGGGGACGCAGTTGATTGTGGAAAAGCCCAGCTATCTGGGCGCGATGCAGGCCTTCGCCTGCCGCTCCCCGGCCTATGTCGGTGTCGGCATGGATGCGGAAGGGCCGCTCCTGGCGGAAATGGAAGCGGCGTTCCAGGGCGGTGCGCGGCTTGCCTATCTGCAGCCCGATTTCCAGAACCCGACGGGTCTGCGCTATTCGCTGCAACGGCGCCGCGACGTGCTGGCGCTGGCGCAGCGCTATGGCGCGTTGCTGATCGAAGATGCGGCCTATTGCAAACTGTCCTATGACGGGGCGGCGTTGCCGTCGCTGCTGGCCCTGGATGGGGAAGGGGCGGATAGCGCGGATGCCGGGACCGTCATCCAGTTGGGCACTTTCTCCAAGACACTGGTTCCCGCGATGCGCATCGGCTGGCTCACCGCGCCGCGTCCGCTGATCGACCGGATGGTCCTGATGATGCAGGCCAGCAACCTGCACGTCTCCACCGTCAATCAGGCGGTTGCCCTGCGCGCCGCGAAGAAAGCCTTCCCCGGTCACCTGGGGACGGTGCGGCGGGTCTATCGCGCGAAACGGGATGCGATGGTGTCGGCGCTGACCGACTTCATGCCCGGAAACGTAACCTTCACCCGCCCGGAAGGCGGCATGTACGTCTGGCTGACCCTGCCGGAAGGGTTCGATGCCCGTGCCCTGCTGGAACAGGCGCTGGAGGCGGAAAAGGTCGCCTTCGTGCCCGGACAGGCCTTCTTCTGCGACAAGTCGGGTACGAATACCTGCCGGCTCAGCTTCTCCGCCGGGTCGCCGGAACGGATTCGCGACGGGATCGAACGCCTCGCCAACCTGATCCGGCGCGTCCACAATCAGGTCGGTGAAGCCGCTTAACGAGACGCTTAACGAGTGGGGGCCAGCTTCGAGAACCGCTTCACAAGCCGGTCCCGTTTCAGTTTCGACAGGCGTTGAATCCAGAAGACGCCGTCCAATTGGTCGATTTCGTGCTGGTGGCAGACCGCCAGGAAATCCTCCGCCGTTTCCTCCCATTCCTGCCCCGTCGCATCCTGATAGGACAGGCGGATTTCGGCGGATCGTTCCAGCGTATCCGTGACGCCGGGCATGGACACGCTGCCTTCCTCATGACGGTTCAGGGTCTCCGACATCCAGGTGATGCGGGGGTTGATATAGGGGCGGATGCGGTTCTCGCCCGGCATGTTCAGGATATAGACGCGTAAAGATACGCCGATATGCGGCGCGGTGATGCCGATGCCGGACACGCTGCGCAGGGTGTCCGTCAAATCCGCGATCAGGTCGGTGATGGAGGCGTCGAAGGTCTCAACGGGCTGCGCGGGTTGACGTAGGCCGGGATCGGGATAACGCAGAATCGGTCGGACGGTCATGTATAGAACCCCGCAAGAGTTAGTTCGCGGGCCTGCTTTCCGGCCAGACCGCGTTTGAAATCGGTGACGCCGCCAGCCTCCGTCTCATTGATGCCGCCCAGGTCGAACAAGGCGACGCCGTCTGCCTTCATCCGCTGGATTGCATCCCACAGCAGCAGGTGGTGCCCCTGGATATCGCGACCTTCCGGCAGGGTCCAGCCGACTTGATAAGTCGCGGCGCTGCCGTGGCGGAGGATCAGGACACCCGCGGCGGGCCTGCCGTCCAGCATGGCAAGGCCGATGGGCATGGTCCCGGTTACGCCGAAACTGCGCCCGAACGCCTGCAGCAAATCCGGGGAGGGGCCGCTATATCCTTTCTGCTTCCGGTCATGCATATAAATTCCGGCGAAGGGGGCGAGCGGCTTCGCATTATCGTCCCAGACCAAGTCCGGCGCGGGGCTGCGGGACTCCGCCTTCTTCAATGTCGCACGCCAGCTTTTCCGCATTCCCGCACGGATATCTTCCAGATCCTGCGTCAGGTCCAGCAGCAGCGTTTTGTAGCCGGGTCCCGCCTTCCGCTTGTAGCCCAGGGAGTCGAGCATGGCCCTGTTCGCTTGGGTATCTTCCAATTCCGGGATGATCCGGCGCATACGGCCCAGGCGGCGAGGGTAAAGGTCGGCGAAGGCCTGGAAGAAGGCCGCGTTCTGCCCAGCGGTGCCGAATCCGTAATACCAGACCGGGCCACGGTCCAGGGTCACGGTGTGCAGCGCCCCGCCCAGGGCCCCGGTTTCATATAGCTGCACGAACCCGGCAGGAACGCCATCCCAGGACAGACGCCCAAGGCGGCATATTTGCTTCGTCGCGGCGCAGTGGGCGGCGGCGTAGTCCTTGCTTTGCAGCAGGTTGAGGGGAACGCCTGTCTCGTCCTTCAGGTGCCAGGTCTTGGCCGTCAGGACATCCCATTGGATGGAAAGAGACACGGGCGCTCCCAACTCCCCTTAGACATTCAGCAGCAGGTTTTCGCGTTCCCAGGAACTGATCACTTGCTGATACAGGTCGTATTCGTAGTTCTTGGTGTCCATGTAGGCCTTGGCGAACAATTCGCCCAGCGTGTCCTTCAACGGCTTGGCATAGTTCAGCTTGTTCAGCGCGTCGCCCTGGTGCCGCGGCAGGCCGAAGGCAAATCGATAGGCATCGCCCTCCACCGGGTTGGACGGGCTGATCTTTTCCTTCATGCCGAGATAACCGCAGGCCAGCGTCGCCGCCAGTGCCAGATACGGGTTGGCGTCCGATCCGGCGAGACGGTTTTCGATGCGGCGGGCCTCCGGTTCCGAATCCGGGACGCGCAGGCCGCATGTCCGGTTGTCATGGCCCCAATGCACGTTGATCGGCGCATCGGAATAACGGGCGATCCGGCGGTAACTGTTGACGTTCGGCGCCACCAGCGGCATCGCCGCGGGCATATAGCGCTGCAAGCCGCCGATATAGTTCAACAGCGTTTTCGAATCCTTGCCGGTCTTGGTCGAAAACACGTTCTTGCCCGTATACATATCGACCAGCGACTGGTGAATATGCATGGAGGAACCCGGCTGGTTCTGATGCGGTTTCGCCATGAAGGTGGCGTACATGTCATGCTTCAACGCCGCCTGACGGACGACGCGCTTGAACATGAAGACCTGGTCCGCCAGCTCCAGCGGATCGCCGTGATTGAAGTTGATTTCCATTTGCGCCGCGCCGGCTTCGTGCGCCATGGTGTCGACGTCAAGATTGGCGGCGTCGCAGAAGTCGTAGATATCCTCGACAATCGGGTCGAATTCGTTCGCGGCCTCGATCCCATAAGCCTGACGGCCCGATTCCTGACGCCCGGACATGCCGATCGGCGGCTCCAGCGGATAATCGGGGTCCAGGTTCTTTTTCACGAAATAGAATTCGAGTTCCGGCGCGACGATCGGCTTCAGGCCTTTCTTCGCATACAAATCCAATATTCGACGCAAGACTTGGCGCGGGGCGATATCCACCGGCGTTCCGTCCAGATGATAAACGTCGCAGACGACCTGTGCGACCGGTTCTGGATACCAGGGGACGAGGCGAATCGTATTCGCGTCCGGCACCATGGCGATGTCCCGGTTGGTATCCGACACGACGTCGGTATCCCAGACGAATTCGCCGGTCACCGTCTGGATGAAAATGCATTCCGGAATCCGCATGCCGCGGTCTTCCAGGCCTTTCAGGAATTTATTGGCGGGCAGGATCTTGCCGCGCGCGATGCCGGACATGTCGGGGACAAGGCATTCCACCTCGTCGATATTGCGAGTGGCTACCCATTCGTTCAGATTGGTCACGTGAAGCCTCACCGGCCGCGTCTTAAATCCCCCGGAAGGTCCCGATCCGTCCTCGCGACGGTCGGATTTCTTGGTTCCCCTTCCGCACCAGGACAGCGCGGCTCCAAAGATTGTGATCACATTTTTTATGCCTTATAGTCTTACGAGACCGCAAGCGCTAATCGGCGTTTGATCTTTAAACCTCCTCTTCAGCCACCCGGTTGCCATATTGCGCCGACGGGGGTCGGCGGAAAAATTCAGAAACGGTGATCACGGATGACCGATTGGTTGAGTAAGCAAGAAGTTGACGCCTTTGTGAAGGCTAATCCGAACTTGAAGGGGGTGGATATGCTCCTCCCCGATATGTGCGGCATCCTGCGCGGCAAGCGGATCGGGGTCGAGGCGATCGACAAATTGCATGAAGGCGGCGTGGCCCTGCCGGGGTCTACCTATCTTTTGGATGCGACGGGCCGGAACTGCGAAACGATCCATTATGGGACGCGCGACGGCGATCCGGATTTCAACTGCCTGGGCGTGGCCGGAACGCTGAAACCCGTTCCCTGGGCGAATGCGCCGACGGCGCAGGTCATCGCGTCCATGGTGACGCGCGACGGCGATCCGTTCTTTGCCGATCCGCGCTATATCCTGGCGCGCGCCGCCCAGCCGCTGGTCGATATGGGCTATACGCCGGTGACCGCGATCGAACTGGAATTCTATCTGCTGGATGCCCGCCTGGACGAACAGGGGCGTCCGTCGACCGCCGCGTCCCCCGCGACGGGACAGCCGCAAACGACGACACAGGTCTATGGCATTGAGGAACTGTACGAGTTCGAGGATTTCCTGACAGATGTCGAAGACGCCTGCGTGGCGCAGGACGTGCCCGCCGATACGGCGACGGCGGAATACGGGCCGGGCCAGTATGAAATCAACCTGCATCACGTCGACGATCCGATCAAAGCCTGCGACGATGCCATCCTGCTGAAGCGCATTATCAAGGGCGTGGCGCGCAAGCACGGCATGGTCGCGACCTTCATGGCGAAACCGTTCGCGGAACGCGCGGGCTGCGGCATGCATATTCACCTCAGTCTGATTGACAAGGACGGCAACAATATCTTCGCCGGTGCACACGATCAGGAAACTGGCCTGCCGGTCGCGCCGTCGCTGAAACACGCCATCGGCGGTCTCGCCTCCAGCATGGCGGACAGCATGGCCATCTTTGCGCCGAATGCGAATTCCTATCGTCGGTTCCAATCCAATTCCTATGCGCCGATCAATACCGCTTGGGGCGTCGACAACCGGACTGTCTCCTTGCGTATTCCGCGCGCGGATGCGAAAGGGATGCGTGTCGAACACCGTGTCGCCGGGGCCGATGCCAACCCGTATCTGACGATGGCGGCCGTCCTTGCCGGGGTGCATCACGGTCTGGTCAACAAGATCGATCCGGGGCCGATCGAACGCGGCAATGCCTACGACAAGCCGGTGACGCATTTGCCGCTGCGCTGGTGGCAGGCGCTCAATCAATTCGGCGACAGCACGGTGCTGCCGAAATATCTGGGCGCCCATTACTGCGAGACCTATGCGGCTGCCCGCAGCTTTGAAAACGATACGTTCCAGGCGCATATACCGCCCCTGGATTATGAATGGTACCTGCGCACGGTGTAATGATGGCGAAGTTTGACGCGACACATTCCTATTATCGGGCCACGGCCCATGACGCGCCCAGTCATTTCCCGCTGGAAGGGGAAGTCACGGTGGACGTTGCCGTCCTGGGCGCGGGCTATACCGGCCTGTCCGCTGCCTTGGAACTGGCGGAAGCCGGGTATTCCGTCGCCGTGGTGGAGGCGGAGACCGTCGGTTTCGGCGCGTCCGGGCGTAACGGTGGGCAGATTTGCACCGGGTTCAATAAGTCCATGGCGCAGATCGGCCGGATGATCGGCGAGGAATATGTGCAGACGGCCTGGGAGATCGGCGACGGTGCGTCGAAGCTGGTCAAGGATCGGGTGGAGAAATACGGTATCGATTGCGATCTGAAATGGGGTTATCTGCACGCTGCGGAGCGCAAAAGCCAAATGTCCGACCTGCATGAGATGCAGGAGGAATTCGCCAAATTCGGTTACACGGAAACCGAATTGCTGGTCGGTGGCGACGTCAAACAGCGGATCGGGTCCGACCGCTATGTCGGGGCCTTGTGGGAAGGCCGGGCAGGGCACCTGCATCCCCTGAATTTTTGCCTGGGCTTGGCGAAGGCGGCGAGCGCGGCGGGGGTGAAGATTTTCGAACGCAGCCGTGCGACGAAACTCAATACCGGCGACCGTCCCGCGATCCATACCGCGAAGGGCGTCGTCCGTGCGAAGCACATGATCCTGGCCGGGAACGCCTATCTGCGTGAAACGGAACCGTATCTGTATCGCCGCATCATGCCGGTCGGCAGCTATATCATCGCCACGGAACCGTTGAGCGAGAGCGAGGCGCAAGCCATCCTGCCGCAGGACGATGCGGTGGCGAACTGCAACTTCATCGTTGACTATTATCGCCTCAGCGCGGATCGGCGGATGTTGTTCGGCGGCCGCGCCACCTATTCCGGGATTGAACCGAAGGATTTGGGATCTTTTGTCAGCCCGCGTATGCTTCGGGTGTTCCCGAGGCTGAAAGGCGTGCAGATCGATCATGTCTGGGGCGGCCATATCGGGATTACCGTCGATCGGCTGCCGCATTTGGGTCGGATCGGAAAGAACACCTATTTCGCACAGGGCTATGCCGGGCATGGGCTGGCGCTTAGCAATATGTGCGGTAAGATATTGGCGGATACCCTGCGCGGTCAGGCGGAGAAGTTCGACGTCATGACGCGTTTCAAACATCCCGTTTTCCCCGGCGGGCGGTTCAGAACGCCGTTGCTGACGTTGGGAATGTTCTGGTATCGGCTTAGAGACGCGCTTGCCTAACGACGGATATGGCTTGATCCTTGCATCTATGGGACGGGGGCGTTTCGGGTGAAAGGGTAATCATGTTCAGTCGCCTTATCAGCATTATCAAACCCGGCGACCGCCGCAAGGAACGGCGCGTGAAAGTGCGTCTGCCCGCCGAAGTCGGGGGGATCAAGGGACGATTGACTGATCTGAGCCTCGGTGGCTTCGGCTTCTATCCGGATCAGGAAGGCTTGGATGTTGGGGATGAGGTCATGGCCTCGCTGATGCCGGACGAGTTCACGACATTGGATATCCCCAGTCGTGTCGTCGGCACGGATGAGGAAGGTATGGTCCTGTGCATCGCATTCATGAAGGTGGATGCGGACCAGTTCGACCCGCTTCAAGACATCATCACGACTCAAACGGTCGGCCATTAATTCCATAGAAACAGAGGGTTTCCTGGACGGTCCTGTCGGGGGCCGTTGGGATTTTATTGAATTTACATATTGCAATTGCGAGTAATTCGCACTATCAAGCCCGCCGTAACGGTCACCCAGCCCTCTCGCTAGGCAGCCAGTAAGAACTGCAAAAACGAGAAATAGGAGCTTGGGTCGTGAAAGCGAGAACCATCACATATGCCGGTATTTTGCTGGCGACGGTGAGCCCTGCCGCCCTGGCGCAGGAAACCGAAACCGTGCGAAGCACCACCACCATGGACCGCATTGTCGTGTCCGCCGGTGCGGAAAAAGTGGCCATCGATACGCCGCAGTCGGTGTCCGTCGTCGATCAGGAAGACCTGGATACGGAACAGGCGACCACCATTGGGGATGCCGTCACCGATCTGCCGGGCGTGAAGGCGGTCGGGTCCGACCGGGTGCTGGGGGAAAGCTTCAACATTCGCGGCTTTGGCGCGCCGGAATCGCCGGCGGACGAAAACCGCCTGATCATTACCGTCGACGGTGCCCAGAAATTCTATGAACAGTACCGGATGGGGTCGCTGTTCACCGATCCCGAACTGTATAAGCGGATCGAAGTCCTGCGCGGTCCGGCATCGTCCACGCTTTACGGTTCCGGTGCCTTGGCGGGGGCGATCAACCTGACGACCAAGGATGCCAGCGACTTTCTGCGCGACGGCGAAGATTACACGCTGCGTCAGAAACTCGGCTTCAATTCCAACCGACACGGTTTCCTGACCTCCACAATCGGCGCGGCGGAGCCGGTTGAGAATTTCGAGGTCGTGGGCGCGTTGAACTATCGCCGCTCCGGCAGCTTCGAGGACGGCCATGGCGATGAAATCAACGGCTCCGCCTTCCGCGCCGAGTCGGGGCTGATGAAGGGGAAGTATACCTTCGGGGACGATCTTCAGCATGAGGTGAAGGCATCTTATCAGCTGTGGCACACGGATAGCAGCGGTCAAGATTATGCCCAGACCGGCACGTCCAGCGGTTTCGGCACGATCGACCGCGAAGTCACCGACCAGACGATGGTTTTCGGCTACGGCTACACGCCGGTCGACAACGATCTGATCGATGCCGACGTGACGCTGTCTTACACGAGTTCCCAGAACGAGCAGGATAACGCGTCCAGCCCCGGTGGGTCGCAAATCTACGATCCGATCACTTATGACTATGAAATCTGGAGCTTGCGCGCACAGAACACCGCGTCGTTCGTTGGTGACGGGTATGAAAACTTCCTGACGGCGGGCATGGAATACGTGCTGCAAAAACGTACTGCGGACAAGGAATCCACAACGAGCTTCAGCGGCACGAATGTGAGTATTCATCCGGGCGGGGAAGGTGACCGTATCGGTGTCTTCGCTCAGAACGAGTTCATTTGGAACGATACCCTGACCCTGATCCCCGGTATCCGCGTCGATTGGCAGGAATTGGAGCCGAATGACGACGTGACTGGCAACCGTCAAGATTTCCAAGCCTCTGCTGTCTCGCCCAAATTGGCGGCGATGTACAAGTTGAACCGGAACTGGGGCGTCTTCGGGTCGGTCGCCTATACCGAACGTATGCCGGTTATCGACGAACTGTACGACGGCGGCAGCGGCAATGCCCAACTCGGGTCCGAACAGTCGCTAAACTATGAAGGCGGCGTGTCGATGACGCTCGACAATGTCGCGTTGGAACGGGATGCCCTGTCTGCGAAGGGAACCGTTTTCCTGAACAAGGTCAACGACCTGATTGAGCGGGCGGCGCGCACCGCCCCTTATCGAAATGTGGGGGAAGCGGAGATCAAAGGGGTCGAGTTGGAGGCCTCTTATAACTCCGACTACTTCTACAGCCGGGCCGCCTACACGATGATCCGTGGTGAAGACACGGAAACCGATGCCCATCTGGACACGATCCCTGCGGACGAATTGGTCCTGACGCTGGGCGGCCGCATGCCGGAATACGATTTGGACTTCGGTTGGCGCGGGGTCTTTGCCCGTGAGCAGACGAAATTCAGCTCTACCTTCACCACACCCAGCGACGGCTATGTCGTCCACGACGTCTATGTCAATTGGACGCCGGATGAAGGCTACCTGAAGGACGCGGAATTCCGCTTCGGGGTCGATAACGTCATGGACAAGGCCTATCGCGAATTCCTGGCCAATGACCAGGCGAAGGGCCGGACGTTCAAGCTGACCCTGGCCAAGCAGTTCTAAGACGGTCTTTGGGACCAATCAGGAAAAGGATGGAACGACGATGAAGCTGTTCATGCCGACCATTGCCGGTCTTCTATTTGCCGGGGGCGCCGCTTTTTCGAACGGTGTCGCCGCCGACGAAGCCGCCCCGCAACGTATCGTATCGGCGGGGGGCGACCTGACCGAAATCGTCTACGCCTTGGGCGCGCAGGATCGGTTGGTCGGGGTGGATAGCACGTCGGTCTATCCGGCAGAGGCGACTGGAAAGGCACAGATCGGCTATGTCCGCCGCATCTCGCCGGAAGGGATTTTGTCCCTAGAACCCGATCTTGTCCTTGGTGCCTATGACATGGGGCCGCCGGCGGCATTGGATCAATTGCGCGCCGCCGGGGTCGCCGTGGCCCTGGCGCCGGATCAGGAAACGGTGGACGGCGTTCCGGCGAAAATCCGCTTCGTCGGACAGGCAATCGGTCTGCCGAAACAGGCGGATGCCCTGGCGGCGGAGGTGCGTTCCGCCATGGTCGCCGAAATCGAGAAGGCCCAGGCCTGGACGGGCGAGCGACCGAAGGTCCTGTTCGTTTTGACGATGGGCGAAAGCGGGCTGACCGTCGGTGGGACGGGCAGTTCCGCTGAGTCCATCATCGAAATGGCGGGTGGCATCAACGCGGCGAAATCCATCGAAGGGTACAAACCGATGACGCGGGAAGCGGTTTTGGCCGCCCAGCCCGACGTCGTGTTGATGATGCAGCGCGGCGCGGATCAGCACGGTGGGACCGACAAGGTTCTGGAGCGGCCGGAATTCGCACTGACGCCTGCCGGGAAAAACAAACGGGCGATCATCATGGACGGCATGTTGTTGCTGGGTTTCGGGCCGCGCACGCCGCAAGCGATCGCCGAACTGGGAGAGGCGTTGCGCAAGAATGGCCAGTAGCACCATGTCCTCTCGGGTATCCGCTCCGACAGCCCCCGGTGCTAACCGGGGGTGGTCACGCATCCTGGGCGGGCGGACCGCGATGCTTTTCCTCTTGCTGATGCTGGCGCTGATCCTTGCCGCGCTGGCGGAACTGATCTTCGGGGCCGTCAATCTGTCGCTCGGTGAAATCTACCGGGCCTTGATGGGGGAGGGCGATGCGCTCAGCAGCGCCATCGTCACCGAAATCCGCGCGCCGCGTCTGTTCCTGGGTATGGCGGTCGGGCTTGGGCTCGCAATGTCCGGCTGCTCGCTTCAGGGCGTGTTGCGCAATCCGCTGGCCGATCCGGGATTGATCGGGGTGACGGGTGGGGCAGCGGTCGGCGCGGTCGCGACCATCGTGCTTGGCGACGCCATCATCACCGATTTGCCCATGGCGGTGCGCCCGTTTCTGCTGCCGGTCGCGGCCTTTACGGGCGCGGCCTTCGTGACCACCGTGGTCTTCGGCGTGTCGCGGCGTGCGGGGACGACTTCCATTGCAACCTTGATTCTGGCCGGTGTGGCGATCAATGCCATCGCCGGGGCCTTTATCGGGGCGATGGTCTATATCAGCGACGACCGGCAACTGCGCGACCTGACCTTCTGGACGATGGGGTCTTTGGGCGCGTCCAACTGGACGCTGGTTCTGATTTCCGCGGGCATTGTCCTGGCCGCCGTGGCGGGTATCGCCCGCATGGGACGGGCGCTGGACCTGTTCCAATTGGGGGAACGGGCAGCCTATCACGCCGGGTTAGATGTGGAGGCGACGAAACGCAATGTCGCGATCCTGAGCGCGATTGCGGTCGGCGCGGCAACCGCCGCCGCCGGGCCCATCGGCTTTATTGGTCTTGTCGCGCCGCATATGGCGCGCCTGATCGTCGGGCCGGAACATCGGCTGGTGCTGCCGGCCTCCGCCCTGATCGGCACAACGTTGCTGTTATTTTCCGACCTTCTGGTCCGCACCGCCGTGCCCCCCGCCGAACCGCCGATCGGCTTGGCGACCAGCCTGATCGGCGGTCCGTTCTTCCTGTGGCTGCTGTTGGCGCGGATGCGCACGCGCGGGGGGGGAGTCAATGGGGGTGGGTTCAATGCTTGAAGCCCGTGATGTCACCGTTCGTTTCGGACGCCATATCGTCGCCGTCGATGGGGTCAGCCTGGGCGTGTCGCCGGGGGAGGTGATGACCCTGTGCGGCCCCAACGGCGCCGGAAAATCCACTCTACTGGCCGCTCTGGCGGGCGACCGGTGGAAGGGGGAAGGGTCGGTCCTGATGGACGGCCGCCCACTGCCCAATTATTCCTCCGCTGAATTGGCGACCCGCCGTGCGGTGTTGGAACAGACCCCGACCCTATCCGCCGCCTTCACGGTCGGGCAACTGGCGGGCCTTTCCATTCCGATGCAGGTGCCGCCGGAACGGACGGAAGAAATCGTTCGGGAGTCGCTGGACGATGTCGGCCTTTCCGCCAGGGCCGGTCACCGGGCGGATGTCCTGTCCGGCGGTCAGCGTCATCGCGCGCATCTGGCCCGCGTCCTCGGCCAGCTTGCCGGGGCGGAATACATGGCTAAGGCAGGTGGAAAGGCCTCGACCGGCGGGCGGTACCTCCTCCTCGACGAACCGACGGCGAGTTTGGATCTCGTGCACCAGATCGCGGTCATGAAGGTTGCCCGGCGCGCAGCGTCGCGCGGTGTCGGTGTCCTGGTCGTCCTGCACGACTTGAACCTCGCCGCCGCCTTTTCCGACCGTATCGCATTGCTGTGCCAGGGACGATTGGTCGCGCTGGGATCGGCGGCGGAGGTGATGACCGCCGAGCGGTTGAGCACCATCTATGAAACAGAAATCGACGTGGACCGCGGACCGCAAAACAATTTGCGGATCACCCCGGTCCTCGCGCCATCTGCGGCGGTTTAGTTGCCGCTCTTTAGAAAGGATACAGACCATGTTTGTTGCCATGAACCGCTTTACCATCGTTCCGGGCTGTGAGGCCGAATTCGAGGATGTCTGGCGGAATCGGAAGTCCACGCTTCACGAAATGGAGGGCTTCGTCAGTTTTCATCTGCTGAAAGGCCCGGATACGGAAGACGGCGCGCTCTATGCCTCGCACACGATCTGGAAGGATCGCGGGTCGTTCGAGGCCTGGACGCAGTCCGACAATTTCCGTCAGGCCCATGCGAATGCCGGGAACAACAAGAAGCTTTATGTCGGCCCGCCGAAATTCGAAGGCTTCGAATCCGTCGTCGGCGACTGATCCGGACCGTCACCGTCCAAGAGAAGAAGACCGTCAGTGACCACCGCCGCCACCACCGGGGGCGGCGGGTTTCTGCATCATCGGCGTCGCTATGACGAGCAGCACGAACAAAACCGTCAGCACGAAAAAGACATCGGCAAAGGCCATGACGGAGGCCTGCTGCCGCACCATGCCATAGAGGGAACTCAGCGCGGCGGTATCGGCCAAGGGGCCGAGCGGGCTGAAGCCCGACGTCATCGTTTCCAGAGCCTTGTCGGCGACGTCGCGGCCCCAGGTCAGCGTTTCGCGGATGCGCGCGATATGCAGGTCTTCCCGGTCGGACAGGATCGTATTGATGATCGCAAGACCGACGGCGCCGCCCAGATTCCGCGTGACGTTGAACAGGCCGGACGCGTTTTTCAGCGTGGCGACGGGCAGAGTTCCCAGCGACAGGTTGGTGATCGGCACCATGCAGATCATCAGCGATACGCCGCGTAGAACCTGCGGCCAGAACAACTCCCAGAAATCCCATTCGACCGTGATTTTGGACGCTTCCCAGGTGCCGAGCCCGAAGCCCAGGAATCCCAACGCCACCATGACTCGCGGGTCGAGGATACGCATCAGGCGCCCGGCCACCGGTGCCGTCAGGAACATGCAGATGCCCGTGACGAACATGGTCTCGCCAATCATCAACGCCGAATAGTCGCGCACCCTGGCCAGATAAAGCGGATACAGATATGTCAGCCCGTACAGCCCAATCCCCATGGCGAAGCTGAAGGTCGCGCCGGTGGCGAAATTGCGGTTTGCGAAGGATCGCAGATCGACAATCGGCTCCCTTGCCATGAAGGCCCGCAAAAAGAAGACGACTCCGGAAATGGCGCCGACGGCGGCGAACAGGACGATTTCGTGATCGTCGAACCAGTCGTTCGCCGGACCTTCTTCCAGCACGAATTCCAAACTGCCAAGAAAGGCTGCCATGGACAGCAGCCCCAACCAATCGAACCGA
Organism: Pacificispira spongiicola; assembly: GCF_012926505.1. Classification (GTDB taxonomy): domain Bacteria; phylum Pseudomonadota; class Alphaproteobacteria; order UBA8366; family Aestuariispiraceae; genus Pacificispira; species Pacificispira spongiicola. Next base: position 492,793 of record NZ_JABBNT010000005.1, on the reverse strand, counting down.
TCCAGAAGGGACAGGTCCGGTTCGTCGAAATCGACCAGGATCAAAGTGGATATCGTCACCAGAATGCCGGGGACGATGTTGATCAGGAACAGCCAGTGCCAGGAAAACAGTTCCGTCAGGTAGCCGCCGATGGTCGGCCCGATTGTCGGGGCCAGGGTGGCGACCAACCCGATCAGAGGGGAGATCACCGGCTGTTTCTCGCGCGGAAAGACCGAAAAGGCGGCGGCAAAGACGGTCGGGATCATGCCGCCGCCGATAAAGCCCTGCAGCGCGCGATAGATGATCATTTCGTCAATCGACGTTGCGGTCGCGCACAGGAAGCTCATGAAGGTGAAACCGCCGCAGGATACCGCGAATAGCCAGCGCGTGGAAAAGGCGCGCGACAGGTAGCCTGACAGCGGGATCATGATGACTTCCGCGATCAGGTAGCTGGTCTGCACCCAGGAGATTTCGTCCGCGCTGGCCGACAGACCCGCCTGGATTTCGGTCAGGGACGCGGACACGATCTGGATGTCCAGGATCGCCATGAACATGCCGAAAACCATGCACAGGAAGGCAATGACCTTCCGGGGCGTTACCTCGGAGACGGCCTGGGGGACGGCCTGAACGCCGCCGCCGCTCATTTCCAGGTGTCCGTTTGCGCGAGGGCCGGTTGTTGACGGGTATCGATGCTGACCACCACCGACATGCCCGGCCGCAGAACGGCACGCCCCGCATGCGGGGCTTCCACGGATATGCGGACCGGCAGACGCTGCACGATCTTGGTGAAGTTGCCCGTGGCATTTTCGGGCGGCAGCAGGCTGAACAAGGCGCCCGACGCCGGTGACAGGCTTTCGACTATTCCGGTCCAATCGTTTTCCGGATAGGCATCGACGGCGATGGTCACCTTCTGGCCGGGTTCCAGATGCGCCAGCTGCGTTTCCTTGAAATTGGCTTCGATATAGACGTCCTGGATGGGAACGATGGCCATCAGGCGGCTGCCTTGCTGGACCAGTTGCCCGACTTCGACCGACTTGTTGCCGACAAGGCCGGATACCGGCGCGCGCACGACGGTGAAGGAAAGGTCGCGTTCCGCCTGGGATAGGGCGGTCAGCAGGGATTCCATTTCGCTTTCCGCTTCGGCGCGTTGCGCGTCCAGAACCTGAACGTCGGCTTTTGCCGAATTGACGGCGGCGATATTGGCGCTGACGGCGGCGCGGGCCTTGTCGCGGTCGGCGCGAGCGTCATCGACGGCCTGCGCTGTGACATAGTCGCCCTTGGACAGTTTGCTTTGCCGTTCAAAGGCGCGGGTGGCTCGGTTCAGTTCCGCCTGGCTGGACGCAAGATTCGCTTCCGCTTCTTCGATATCGGTTTTCGCGGCTTCCACTTGGACGGCGATACGATCAATGGCGGCCTTTTGCGAAACGATCCGGTCCTGCGCCGCCTGAACGGCCAACCGATAATCCGCGTCATCGATACGCGCGATTTCCGCACCGGCCTGGATATACTGGTTTTCCTGAACGGAAACGGATTGGACATAGCCGGAAACCTTCGCCGACATCAGCGTCATATCGGCGGCGACATAGGCATCGTCCGTGCTTTCTACGAAGCGGCCATTCGTCCACCAATTATAGCCGAAGTAGCCGCCGGTGCCGATCGCGGCCATTAGGATGACCAAGGGGATCAAACGCTTCGGCTTGAAACCGCGTCTCTTGCGAGGGCTCTGTGCATCGTCCCCGTCGACGGGCTGGATATTCTGAACGGTGGATGGGGCGCTGCTCATGGTGCTGTCCTTGAAAAGTATTGACCGAACCGTTCGGTCAATGGCATTTATATATCTGACCGAACCGTTCGGTCAATGATTGCCGAGGCTTTATTTTGCGGCGAAGAAATTTTTGACCGGATCGGTGTCCGCCCGCTCAACGGTTTTGTCGCGTGGGGCGAGTCGGCATACCATCTGGTTTCCTGAATGGGACCACCCTTTATCGGATGTAAGACTATGAGCAGTGCCGCACAGATGACCAACCCAATCGACGCGACGTTCGACGAAACGGAATCGCAGAAGCGGAAGGACATCCTGGAAGGGGCCCGCGCGGTTTTCCGGGCAGAAGGCTTCGACGGTGCGAGCATGGGCAAGATCGCGGCCGCCGCGAAGGTCTCAAAAGGAACGCTCTACGTCTATTTCGACAGCAAGGAGGCCTTGTTCCGGGAATTGGTGATTGCCGATCGGAAGGATGCGGCGGAACGGATTTTCCGGATCGAACCGGCGGAGGCGGCCGATTTTGTCGAGGCGCTGACGGAACTGGGAATCCGCTTTACCAGTTCGATGTTGAGCCGCGACCACATCGCGCTGATTCGCATGGTGATGGGGGCGTCAGAAAAATTCCCTGAGGTCGGCCAGGAATTCTTCCGTACCGGTCCCAGTTACGGCATCAGCCGATTGGCGGACTGTCTTCGTCAGCAGGTAGAGGCAGGGCAATTGCAGATCGACGACGATCTGGAACTGGCTGCGGCGCATTTCCTGAACCTCTGTCAGGGCAATTTGGCGAAGCAGGCCTTGTTCGGCATTCGCGATGTGCCGACGCCCGAAGAAATCCGCCGTACCGTCGAGAGTGCGGTCCGTATTTTCATGCGGGCCTATGGCAAGACGGCGTAGCGCGGTCCCTGTGCATTCCTAGAAAAGCAAAACCCGCCTCCCCGAAGGAAGGCGGGTTCAAGCGCCGACATGGTTGGGATATCGACGCCGGTATGCGTTGAAACAATCAGTAGGGAATGCCCAGCACTTCCTCGGTGGCCGTGAAATCCAGGCCATGGGCCTCCGACACGGCCTTATAGGTGACCTTGCCCGCCGCGACGTTCAGGCCCTGCCGCAGATGCGGGTCCTGTGCCAGTGCGACGCGGTAACCCTTGTTCGCCAAGGCCAGCGTGAAGGGCAGAGTGGCATTGTTCAGCGCGAAGGTGGAGGTCCGCGCCACCGCGCCCGGCATATTCGCGACGCAGTAATGCACGACGCCTTCTTCCACGAAGGTGGGGTCGGCATGGGTCGTCGGACGCGACGTTTCCAGACAGCCTCCCTGATCGATGGCGATGTCGACGACGACCGATCCGTCCGGCATGGTCTTCAGCATCTCGCGGTTGATCAGTTTCGGGGCGGCGGCGCCCGGTACCAGGACCGCGCCGATGACCAGATCCGCCTCCTGGATCGCGCGTTCGATGGCGTCGACCGTGGAATACAGCGTCCGCAGGCCGGTGCCGCGGAACATGTCGTCCAGTTGCGCGATCCGGTCCAGGTTGCGTTCCAGGATGGTGACTTCCGCCCCCATGCCCAGGGCGATCCGCGCCGCGTTCATGCCGGACACGCCGCCGCCGATCACCAGAACCTTGCCCGGCGGGACGCCGGGAACGCCGCCCAGCAGGACACCGCGGCCGCCTTGGGCCTTTTCCAGGCAATGGGCGCCGGCCTGCGGGGCCATGCGGCCCGCGACCTCGCTCATCGGGGCCAGCAGCGGCAGGCCGCCGCGCGGGCTGGTCACCGTTTCGTAGGCGATGGCGATGGCGCCGGACTTGATCAGACCTTCGGTCTGTTTCAGGTCGGGGGCGAGATGCAGATAGGTGAACAGGACCTGGCCGTCGCGCAACATGGCGCATTCCTGCGGCTGCGGTTCCTTGACCTTCACGATCATATCCGCCTTGTCGAAAATGGATTTCGCGTCGCCCAGAATTTCCGCGCCCGCCGCGCGATAGTCGTCGTCGCTGATCCCGATGCCAGCCCCGGCATTGGTCTCCACAACCACCCTATGGCCGTTATGCGTCAGTTCGCGGACGGCGAAGGGGACGAGCCCGACGCGGTATTCGTGGTTCTTGATCTCTTTCGGTACACCGATGAGCATGTGTTCAATCCCTGAATATTGTTGTGCGGCCTTCGCCGTTTTTTGCCGGGTCCCCGGTCGTGCGGGCCGTTCCCGAATACGGATCAGTCTACCGAAAAACGCTGGAAATGTACTTGCGTATAAGACCTCGCGGATCGGTGTTTTTGGTGATAAATAGCAAAAGATCATAAAAAATGGGAAAATCCACCGAAATGAAACTTGATGATACCGATATCGCCCTTTTGGAAGCGTTGCAGCGAAACGCCAGAGCGACCCTGGCCGAACTGGCGGAGCAAGTGTCGATGTCAGCCTCCACCGGTCAGCGCCGATTGGCGCGGTTGGAGGAGTCCGGATTGATAGAGGGGTATACGGCCCTACTGGACGAAGACCGGTTGGGATATGACGGCAGCGTTATCGTGCAGATCACGTTGAACGCGCAAAGCGAAGCCGCGCTGAGCGCCTTTGAGACGGCGGTCGTGGATATCCCGGAACTGGTCGAATGCCATCTGATGGCGGGGGAGGCGGACTATCTGCTGCGTCTCGTCGTGCGGGATATGCGCGATTTCGAGCGTATCCACAAAATGCATCTGTCGCGGCTGCCGCATGTCGCGCGGCTGCAAAGCAATATGGCCCTGCGCCGCGTCGTGCGGAAACCGCCGCCGGTACCGCGCCCGAAATCCGCTTAGCGGTCAGCGATCCAGATTGAGCGCCGCGATGTGGTCGGCCAGTCGTTCGGGTGTCGTGAAGATGTGGGTTTGGAAGCCGAAGGCCTCCGCCGCCTTGGTGTTTTCCGGACGGTCGTCAATGAACAGCGTTCTTGCCGGATCGATTTTGAAACGGTCGATGACCAGCTGATAGATTTCCGGCTCCGGTTTGATCACCCCTTCATACCCGGACACGACCCGCCCGTCGAACGTGTCCAGATAGGGATAGACCGCAACCGTACGCTCAAAATTCTCCGCACCGTAATTGGACAGGGCATAGGTCGGGAAGCCGCGCGCCTGTAGGTCGGTCAGGATGTCGACACTGCCCTGAACCGGGCCGGCGATGGTTTCGACCCATCGCATCCCGTATTCCCGCGCCGTGTCGAGATGATGCGGCGCATGGGCTTCTATTTCCGCCCATTGTTCGTCCCAGCTTTGCCCGCGATCCATATTCAGGATGCGTTGCTGGGTCACCGCTTCCTGTCGGAAGGCACGGATCGCGCCGTCGTCGGGCAGCAGCTTGCGCAGCAGGTGGTCGGGGTTCCAGTCCACGAGGACTTCGCCGATATCGAACAGGAAGGTATCTATCGTCATGACGGTCGTTTAACCCGCTTCCGTGACAAATTTATGGCGGATTCTTTGGTCACGTTGCCCGGTCGGAAAAACGCCCCCGGCGGGTACTGCCGGGGGCGAGTCACAGGGAGCACCGTTGGCGCGGAAGGGAACCGCGCCGGGGCCCGACGAAACTTAAGGGAAGGGCCGGGCCCTACGAACACCCGCTGGTCGCGCCACAAGTGACGCATTTCAGGCAGGTGCCGTTCCGCACGAGGGTCATGTTCCCGCAATCACCGCAGGGATCGCCCTCATATCCCTTGGCGCGCGCTTCGCGGATCCGGCCCAGCCGGTCGTCCACTTGCTCACGCACCACCTCGTCGACCGCCACGGCGGCGGCTGCCGCCACACCGGTCTCCACAATCTGTTCCATGACGCTGCCCGTTCCGGTGTGGGGCGTCGATGCCATCGGTTGGCTCATCACGCTGGTGAAGGCCGCCAAATCGGATTTCCGCACGAAGCCCCGGCTGGTGATGCGTTGGATCGCCTCGATTGCCTGGGCTGCCGGTTCCGGCAGGTCGCCCTGGGTCTCGCCGCGGCCCATCGTGTCGGGCAGCATGTCTTCCGGCTGCACATGGGCAAGGTCGTCGCGCGCGAGATAGCTGATCGCCACCTCGCGGAAGATATAGTCGAGGATCGAGGTCGCCATCTTGATGGCCTCGTTTCCTTCGACCATGCCGGACGGTTCGAACCGGGTGAAGGTATAGGCCTCCACATATTCTTCCAGCGGTACGCCATATTGCAGGCCGATGGACACCGCGATGGCGAAGTTGTTCATCAGCGAGCGGAAAGCGGCGCCTTCCTTGTGCATATCGATGAACAGTTCGCCGAGGCTGCCGTCTTCGTACTCGCCGGTGCGCAGATAGACCTTATGCCCGCCGACGATGGCCTTCTGGGTATAGCCCTTGCGGCGATGCGGCAGTTTCTTGCGGCCCGCGCGCTTTTCGATGATGCGTTCGACGATCCGTTCGGCGATGACCGGGACGGCCTGGGCCGCCGTGCCTTCCGCAAGATCGTCGATCACGTCGTCGTCGCCCAGGACGGCTGCGGCCAGCGGCTGGGACAGTTTCGACCCGTCGCGATACAGCGCGTTCGCCTTCAGGCCCAGCTTCCAACTGAGCATATAGGCGGCCTTGCAATCCTCCACCGTCGCCGAATTCGGCATGTTGATGGTTTTGGAAATCGCCCCACTGATGAACGGCTGGGCCGCGGCCATCATGCGGATATGGCTGTCCGTCGACAGGTAGCGCTTGCCCAGCTTGCCGCAGGGATTGGCGCAGTCGAAGACCGACAGATGGTCGTCCTTCAAATGCGGCGCGCCTTCCAGCGTCATCGCACCGGAACAATAGATGTTCGCGGCCTCGATCTCCGCCTTGCTGAAGCCCAGATGGGCCAACATGTCGAAGCTCATATCGTCCAGGGACGCAGCGTCGATCCCCAGAACCCCGGTGCAGAAGGTTTCGCCCAGGGTCCATTTGTTGAAGGCGAATTTGATGTCGAAGGCATTGGCGACGGCGGTTTCCAGCTTGGCGATCTCTTCGGGACCGAAGCCTTTTTCCGTCAGCGTCTCGTGGTTGATGCCCGGCGCGCCGGACAGGGACCCGTGACCGACGGCGTAGCGTTCGATCTCGATAATCTCCCGCTCACCGTAGCCGAGGACGCGCAACGCCTCCGGCACCGTGCGGTTGATGATCTTGAAATACCCCCCGCCGGCGAGCTTCTTGAACTTCACCAGGGCGAAGTCCGGCTCGATCCCGGTCGTGTCGCAGTCCATGACCAGCCCGATCGTGCCGGTCGGCGCGATGACGGTCGCCTGCGCGTTGCGGTAGCCATGTGCTTCCCCGGCCTTCACGGCGCGGTCCCAGGCCTCGCCCGCCGCGACGGCGATCCGCGAGTCCGGGCAGTTCGGCACGTCCAGCGGCACCGGCGTGACGGCAAGGTCCTGGTAGCCGTCGGCCCAGCCATGGGCGGCGATGCGGTGATTGCGCATGACGCGCAACATGGCGTCGGCGTTCTGGGCATAGCCCGGGAACGGGCCCAGTTCCGCCGCCATCTCAGCGGAGGTTTCATAGGCGACCCCGGTCATCAGCGCTGTGATCGCACCGCAAAGCGCGCGGCCCTCGTCGCTGTCATAGGACAGGCCGTTGGCCATCAGCAGACCGCCGATATTGGCGTAGCCCAGACCCAGGGTCCGGTATTTGTAGGACAGTTCGGCAATGGCCTTGGACGGGAACTGCGCCATCAGAACGGCGATTTCCAGCGTCACGGTCCACAGTCGGACAGCGTGGCTGAACCCGTCTATGTCGAACTTCCGGTCCTTGCTGCGGAACTGCATCAGGTTCAGCGAGGCCAGATTGCACGCCGTGTCGTCCAGGAACATGTATTCGGAGCATGGATTGGACGCGTTGATGCGACCGGATGCCGGGCAGGTGTGCCAGTCGTTGATCGTCGTATCGTACTGGATGCCCGGATCGGCGCTGGCCCAGGCGGCGACGCCGACCTTTTCCCACAGATCGGCGGCGTTCACGGTCTGAGCGACTGAACCGTCCAAACGATTGCGAAGATGCCAATCCTTGCCGGTTTCAACGGCGCGCAGGAAGTCGTCGGTCACGCGCACCGTGTTGTTGGCGTTCTGGCCGGAAACGGTGTTGTACGCATCCGAGTCCCAATCCGTGTCATAGGTCGGGAATTCGATTTCGGTATAGCCCTGCCGCGCGAACTGGATCACGCGCTGGACATAGTTTTCCGGAATGCGCACACGGCGCGCGGCGCGTATTTCCGCTTTCAACGCACTGTTTTTCAGCGGGCTATATGCATCGTCGCCAAGATCGGCACTCGCCTCGTGGCAGGCCTGCATAATGGCGTTCAGATGTTTGGCGTGCAGCTTGGACCCGGTGACCAGCGCCGCGACCTTCTGTTCCTCCAACACCTTCCAATCGATGAAGGTTTCGATATCGGGGTGATCGATATCGACCACGACCATCTTCGCCGCGCGGCGCGTCGTCCCGCCGGACTTGATCGCGCCCGCCGCCTTGTCGCCGATTTTCAGGAAGCTCATCAGGCCGGAGGACCGCCCGCCGCCGGACAGCGGCTCTTTCTCGCCCCGGATACGGGAGAAATTGGTGCCCGTGCCGCTGCCGTATTTGAACAGGCGGGCCTCCCGCACCCAAAGGTCCATGATGCCGTTTTCGTTGACGAGATCGTCGTCGACGGACTGGATGAAGCAGGCATGCGGCTGCGGATGTTCATAAGCGGATTTGGATTTGGTCAGCTTGCCGGTCTTGTAGTCGACATAGTGATGGCCCTGGCCCGGACCGTCGATACCATAGGCCCAATGCAGGCCGGTATTGAACCATTGCGGGCTGTTCGGCGCGGCCATCTGCTTGGCCAGCATGTAGCGCATTTCATCGAAATAGGCCTGGGCATCGTCGGTGCTGTCGAAATAGCCGCCCTTCCAGCCCCAATAGGCCCAAGTTCCGGCCAATCGGTCGAAAACCTGCACCGCCTTGGTTTCGCTGCCGAAGCGTTCTTCCTTGGGCAGTTTCTCCAGCGCCGCCTCGTCGGGGATCTGACGCCACAGAAATTCCGGAACGTCCTTTTCCTTCACCGGCTTGGTTGCCGCCGGGACGCCCGCCTTGCGGAAATATTTCTGGGCGATGACGTCGCCCGCGACCTGGCTGTATTGCGAGGGGATTTCGATGTCTTTCAGCTGAAAGACGACGGTTCCGTCCGGATTGCGGATTTCCGAATCCGTCTTGCGGAACTCAATGGCCGCATAGGGCGACTCGTTCTTTTTCGTGAAACGCCGTTCGATCCGCATACTACCGATGACCCCCTTGGATTTCTCACGTGATCGCCAGATCGCGCGCACCGTTCCCACCCGATTATAGGCTCGGAATCAGACTTTTCGCCGTTCGGCGCGCAACATCTTGTGAAACTAACACCAGAGTACACCATCCATAGTCAGACACAAGAACTAGTGTCTCGCATTTTACATATTTCGATATCTTGATTTTTGAGAGACTCGGTGCTTCCCCTTGATTCCCGGGCTTTGCCGTGGAAAGCATCGAAACGTTGCCGTAGGTTGATGGTTGAAGGCGGTTTTGGATGCGGGAGTTAGGCCGTCGTCGTTCCGATAGTTCACTTTAAAATCTGCAAGGTGCTGGTTACATGCAATCACATGCCAAGGTCGTCGTCGTAGGCGGGGGGTGCGTAGGGGCATCGATCTTGTTTGGTCTGACCGAACATGGATGCAGTGACGCGATATTGATCGAACGCAGCCAGCTTACGGCGGGATCGACATGGCACGCAGCCGGACTCCTCGTGACGTTTGTCCGGTCCAACGTCATCAGCCAGATGACGATGGAGACGATCCGAATCTATGGTGAGGTCGAAAAGCGGCTGGGTTCATCCTGCGGGTTGCGACAGGTTGGACAGCTTCGCGTGGCCAACACTCAGAAACGCTGGGACGAATTCCAGAGCTATATCGGGATCGCCGAAGCGGCTGGGGTGCCTGCGGTCTTGCTGACGCCGGAAGAGGTGCAGGAAAAGCACCCGTATCTCTCGCCGAGCGACACGATTTTCGGCGGTATCTTTCACCCTGAAGACGGTTACATCAATCCGGCCGACATAACGCAGGGACTGGCCCGGCTCGCGCGGGACAAGGGCGCGAAAATCTATCAGAACACCGAAGCGCGGGCCTATGAACAACTGTCCGACGGAGGTTGGAAGGTCATCACCTCCGAGGGGGAGATCACCTGCGAACACCTTGTGTTTGCGACCGGGAACTATGCCCGGGAGAATGCGAAACGTGTCGGGCTCGACCTGCCCTGCATTCCGATCGTTCATCAATATTGGACCACCGAGGTCATCCCCGACCTCAAGGAGCGAAAGGCCGCGGGCTTGCCGGAATTTCCGATCCTGCGGGACGAGGACTACGGCGCCTATCTGCGCGAGGATGTCGGCGCGTTTCAATTCGGCCCCTACGAGTTCGAGAAGGACTTGAAACTGTTTGCCGTCGACGGGGTTCCCAAGGATTTCGGCGCCGATCTGCTGCCGGAGGATTTCGACGCCGTCGAAGGGCAGTGGGAGCGCGCCATTGAGCGCGTGCCCGCGCTGGGAGAGGTCGGCATCAAGGCGAATACCCGTGGGCCGTTCCAGATGACGCCGGACGAATTGCCCTTGTGCGGCCCGGCGCCGGGCCGCGACGGGCTCTGGCTTGCGGAGGGCGTTCCTGGCGGCATCCTTTGGGGCGGCACCATGGGGGAACGCTTGAGCCGTTGGATTCTGAACGGTGATCCCGGCATCGACATGTCGGCCCTCGACCCCCGGCGTTTCGGCAATTACGTGACAAAGCGGTGGACGGCCGACAAGGTTCGGGAGACTTGGGGGAACCATATGCATGCGCGCGTCCCTGGCGAAGTCTATCCCGGTGCGCGCCCTCAAAAGACGGTTGGATCGTACGATCTGTTGACGGCGAGAGGGGCGGTTTGGACGGTACTCAACGGTTACGAATTACCCAGCTGGTACGCACCCTCGCCGGAATTGGCCGTGCCGGAATTCAGTTATCGTAAAACCGAGCATATGAAGTATGTCGAGGCCGAAGTCCGAACCACGCGGAACGCGGCGGGCCTGATCGAGATGTCGCCGATGACCAAGTTCCGGGTGCGCGGACCCGGCGCGGCGGATTGGCTCGACGGTATTATGGCGAACAAACTGCCGTCGGTCGGTCGCATCGGGCTGAGCGTTGCCTGCAACGGCAATGGCGGGATAGACGCGGAATATACCATCGTCCGATATGCCGATAACGACTTCTACCTTGTCAGTACGCCGAGCGGAGAAGTTTACAATTTCGATCGCCTGTCGCGCATCCTGCCCAAGGATGGCAGCGTGACGCTCGAAAACATATCCGATCAATTGGGCGTTATCGCCATCGCCGGCCCAAAATCGCGCGACATTCTTCAACCGCTGACGGACAATGATTTGTCGAATGAGGCCTTTCCCTGGCTTTCTGCGCAGAGGGGCGAGGTCGGCTATGCGCGCGACGTTCACTTGCTCCGCGTCAGTTACACCGGGGAACTCGGATGGGAACTGCACCATCCGGTTGCGTATAATCGACACTTGGTCGACACCCTGCTCAAAGCGGGTGCGGCGCACGGGCTGGTGCCGGTGGGGCTGAAAGCCCTGGACTCCATGCGCCTGGAGAAATCGTACCGGGCGATCCACACCGAACTGGCCCAGGATATCACGCCCCTCGAGGCGGGCCTGGACCGCTTCGTGAGGCTTGATAAGGGCGAATTCACCGGGCGTTCGGCGCTCGTGGCGCAAAAGAAGGCAGGGTTGCGGCGCGTGCTAGTCACGCTGACGCTTCCGGCTGCCGATACCTCAGTGGTGGCGGACGAGGGTGTCTATCGGGACGGTACGTTGGTCGGCCGCGTCACGTCGGGCGGTTACTCCTATCACTTCGGACATGACATCGCGATGGCCCTCGTATCGCCCGAGGCGGCGGTCGAAGGCACGAAGCTTCACGTGTTGATACACAATGAGATGCGTGCCGCCACGGTGGTTCATGACAGCCTGTATGACCGAGCTAGCGAAAAGGCGCGTCTTTGAGGTCAAGCGTTGTTCTCGTTGTTTTCGTCTCTCCGCCGCATCCCCAGGCTGGACGAACCGGGGCGGCTTTGTCATAGTCGCCGCGATCTGATCAACCGTATGTCTTGACGGGATTTATCCATGGCGAATGCGATTACCCGGGTGATTACCTGGTTGCGCGGCGAGCGTGTCGGCGAAGACGCGCTGGGCAATGTTTATTACCAGGATCGGAAGGCCACGCCGGGGCAACGCCGTCGGCGCTGGGTCATCTACAAGGGCGGTCAGGACGAAGCGTCGCGGGTGCCGCCGGAACATCATGCCTGGCTGCATTACACGATGGATGCGTTTCCCGCGCCCGGAAATCGCCAAAAATATGCCTGGGAACGGGACCATTTGGCGAATACGACGGGCAGTGCCGAAGCGTATCGTCCGCCGGGACATACGCTGGCGGGCGGTCATCGTGCGGCGGCAACGGGCGACTATCAGGCCTGGACGCCGGAATAACGGTCACACGGCGTATATCCTATCGGGGATTTCATGCGACCAGCGTCGAAGGAAACACGACAGATTCTAATCGGGGCGGCGACGGTCGTCGCCCTCGCGGTTTTTTTCGCCTGGGGCTATCGCCACAATCCGGAAAAGCATGACAGCAACGGCTATCGCCTGTTCGCGCTGTTCGAATCGGCCACCGGCCTGACGCCGGGCAGCCCGGTTCTGTTGGCCGGGATTCCGATTGGATCGGTACGCAGCCTGACGCTCAAGAAAGACACGAATCAAGCCATCGTCGAAATGACGATCGCTGAAGATCAAAAAATCCCGATCGATAGCGAGGCGTCGATCTTCAGCAACGGTTTGGCGGGCGGCAAATATATCCGCGTATCGCCGGGTGGGGATTTGGAGACTTTGGCGCCGGATAGTTTCTTCGATTATGTCCGCGGATCCGTCGATTTCGTGGAATTGTTCGAGAAGATCATTCAAATGGCCGAAGCCCGGCGCGGCATTACGCCGGAACAATAAAGGGTCCTGGGAATGCAGCGCAGCGTGATCGAAACCATCATGGGTGCCGTCGTTTTGGCGGTGGCGGCGTTGTTCCTGTCATTGGCCTATCGGGCGACCGACCTGGCGGGACGGGACAGTGGGTACACGCTGGTCGGTCATTTCACCGCTGTGGATGGTCTGACCTTGGGATCGGACGTTCGTGTCGGCGGCGTGAAGGTCGGGACCGTGACGGATCAATATATCGACCCGGAACTGTTCGAAGCCGTGGTCAAGTTGTCGATCGAGGACGGCGTGAAACTACCGACCGACAGTTCGGCCCAGATTGCGAGCGACGGGCTGTTGGGCGGGCGGTTCGTCAATCTGGTTCCAGGCAAGGACGATGCGATGCTGGAAGACGGCGCGGAAATCACCGACACCCGCGACGCGGTGGCGTTGGAAGATTTGCTGGGCCGCGCCATTTTCCTGATCGCGGATGAATGATCCGCAACCTGTGACAGCCAACTTATGACAATCGCCAATCAACACTGGGACCCGGATCGTTACCGGCAAAACGCCGGTTTCGTGGCGGAACTGGGCATGCCGGTGGTCGAACTGCTGGCCCCGCAACGGGGGGAACGGATTCTCGACCTTGGCTGCGGCGATGGGGCGTTGACCGCGAAGCTGGCGGCGATGGGCTGTGTCGTCACCGGCTGTGACGCCAGCGTCGATCAAATCCGCAAGGCACGGGAAGACGGCCTGGACGCCCATGTCATGGATGGGCAGGCCTTGACGTTCGAGGGGGAATTCGACGCCGTTTTCAGCAACGCCGCCCTGCATTGGATGAAGAAGCCCGATGCGGTGATTTCGGGTGTGGCGAAAGCCTTGAAACCCGGCGGTCGTTTCGTCGGGGAATTCGGTGGGGCCGGAAATGTGCAAACCTTGCGCACCGCGCTGCGCACGGCCGTGGCGGTGCATGGTGTCGACCCGGACGCGGCCGATCCCTGGTATTTCCCGACGGTGGAAGACTATCGCGCGCGTCTGGAAGCTGCCGGTTTCAATGTGCGGTCCATCGAATTGATCGAGCGGCCCACGCCGTTGCCCGGCGATGTCGGCGGCTGGCTCGCGACCTTCGGCGAAAGTTTCCTGAACCGGCTGGACCCGACAATCCGGGAAGGAACGGTAACGGCCTTGCGCGCGTCCCTGCGCCCGGTCCTGACGGATCCGGACGGTGTCTGGATCGCGGATTACGTCCGGCTAAGATTTTCGGCGGTGTTGGCATGAAACGACTGATTCCCCTGACGCTTCCCCTGACCGCCGCCCTGGCGCTGACGCTCACGACGGTTTCTCCCGCTTGGGCGGAGCCGAAGAACACGGCGGTGCTGCAAGGCCTGGACAAGGTGACGGCACAGGTTTCGACCTTCGAAGTCGCGATCGATCAGCCGATCGATTTCGGGGCGCTGCGCATCCGTGTGCGCCATTGCGACAAGACGCCGCCGGAAGAAAAGCCGGAAGCCGCCGCCTTCGTGGAAATTGACGAATTGCGGCCGGGTCAGGATCAAAAGGTTCTATTCACCGGCTGGATGTTTGCGTCCAGCCCCGGTCTGAACGCGGTGGAACACGCGGTCTATGACGTCTGGGTCCTGGATTGCGTCGATCGCGGTTTGCCGGAAGAGGGCGAGCAGCCGGCGGATGCGCAATAGCCGGTCCGTCATCGCTATCCCCTTGCCAAGCATGGGTTGCCGCGTATAGTGCCGATCCAGGAACCACCACCCGTTGACGGAACCGCGACATGACCGCGTCGATCTGCATTATCGGGATTATTACCGGCTGCTGCCTGTCGCGGCGGCCGTCGGTGGTGCCTGTCTGAGATTTCCTTCCCGGATTGGACGACTGAACGGACCCCGCGGCAGACCAGCCAGCGGGGTTTAACTTATGCAAGTGAGAGTGTGATGGACCTGAAGATTTACGATACCAGCCGACGCCAGAAAGTGACGTTCGAACCCCGGATCCAGGGGAAGGTCGGCATGTATGTCTGCGGGCCGACGGTTTATGATCGTATCCATATCGGCAATGCGCGGCCGCTGGTTGTCTTCGACGTGTTCGCGCGGCTGCTGCGGCGCGGATATGACGTCACCTATGTCCGCAACATCACGGACATCGACGACAAGATCAACGCACGGGCCAAGGAACGCGGCATCGATATCCGCGACCTGACCGAAACGACGGTCGACCGCTTCCGGGAAGACTGCGCGGCGCTGAACGTCCTGCCACCGGACCACGAACCGCGCGCGACGGAAACGATTGCGGAGATGATCGCGCTGATCGAAACGCTGATCGAACGCGGTCATGCCTATGCCCTGGAAGACGGGCATGTGCTGTTTTCCGTGCCGTCCTGGCCCGACTACGGCAAGTTCGCCAACAAAGACCGGGACGAGCAGATTTCCGGCGCCCGCGTCGATGTCGCCAGCTACAAGCGCGACCCGGCGGATTTCGTGCTGTGGAAACCGTCCGACGCGGAAACGCCCGGCTGGCCGAATCCCTGGTGCGAGAAGGGCCGACCCGGCTGGCATATCGAATGCTCCGCCATGTCGGAGAAGTTTCTGGGCCCGGATTTCGATATCCATGGCGGCGGGATCGACCTTGTCTTCCCGCATCATCAGAACGAAATCGCGCAAAGCTGCTGCGCCCATGCGGAATCGGAACGCGGCGATCGCTTCGCGCGCTATTGGATGCATAACGGCTATCTGATGAGTGAGGGCGAGAAGATGTCGAAAAGCCTCGGCAACTTTTACACCGTCGCCGAGTTGCTCGAAGAGTTTCCGGGGGAGGCGTTGCGCCTCGTGATTCTGCAGGCGCATTACCGGCAGCCGCTGGATTTCTCCAAGGACAAATGCCGGGAGGCGAAGGCGGCCCTGGATCGTCTTTATCGACTGAAACAGACGGCGCTAACCCACGGCGTCGATCCCTCGGTGGACGGTGCTTTTGTTTCGGCGCTGTCGGATGACCTGAATGTGCCGCTGGCATTAGCGAAGCTGCATGAGCTGGCCGAAGGCATCGACACGGCCGAAGGCGCTGCGCGCTTCCTCGGTGCGCTGGACCTGCTGGGTATCGCGCAGATGGAACCGGATGTTTGGTTCAAAGGGGCGGATGCGGGCGACGGACCGTCTGCGGAGGAAGTCGAGTCCCTGATCGAGGCTCGCAAGGCGGCCAAGGCGGCGAAGAATTTTGCCGAGGCGGACCGTATCCGGGACGAATTGAAGGACAAAGGCGTCGTCCTGGAGGACAAACCCGGCGGTGTCACCGAATGGCGACGGGCTTAACACAAGAATAATGGTAAGGCGGAAACGATGAGCGAGCGTATCTATCTTTTCGACACGACGCTGCGCGACGGCGCGCAGACGCAGGGTGTGGATTTCTCCGTGGCGGATAAGGTCGCCATCGCGCAGGCGCTCGATCAGATCGGTATCGACTATATCGAAGGCGGCTGGCCCGGCGCCAATCCGACCGACGACAGTTTCTTCGACAAGCCGCCGAAGCTGTCCAAGGCGAAGCTTGTCGCCTTCGGCATGACGCGGCGTCCGGGACGGTCGGCGGAAAACGATCCGGGCCTTGCGCCGCTGCTGAATTCCCAGGCCCATGCCATGTGTTTGGTGGGGAAGAGCTGGGACTATCACGTCGACGTGGCGCTGGAGATCGAGCGGGAAGAGAACGTCCGCATGATTTCCGATTCCATCGCGCTGGCCGCCGCGCGTAAGGAAGAGGCGATGTACGATGCCGAACATTTCTTCGACGGCTACAAGGCCAACAAGGAATTCGCGCTGTCCTGCGTGAAGGCGGCCTATGAGGCAGGGGCGCGGTGGGTCGTGCTGTGCGATACCAATGGCGGGACCCTGCCGCATGAGGTGGAAGCGATCGTCCGCGAGGTGACGGAGCACATACCCGGCGACCGCCTGGGCATCCATGCGCATAACGACACGGAAAACGCGGTGGCCAACTCGCTGGCTGCGATCCGCGCCGGGGCGCGTCAGGTGCAGGGCACGATCAATGGGCTGGGCGAACGCTGCGGCAATGCCAACATGATTTCCCTGATCCCGACGCTGATGCTGAAAATGGGATTCGATACCGGAATCGCGCCGGAAAAATTGCAGGAAGTTACGGGTCTGTCGCGGTTGCTGGACGAACGGTTGAACCGTGTACCGAACCGGCACCAGCCCTATGTCGGGGCGGCGGCCTTCACGCATAAGGGCGGGCTGCATGTTTCCGCCGTCGCGAAGGACCCGAAGACCTACGAACATATCGATCCGGCCCTGGTCGGGAACAAGCGGCATGTCGTGGTGTCGGATCAGGCCGGTCGGTCGAATGTCGTCGCGCAACTGGCCGAAAGCGGGATCGAATTGGATGATGCCGCGATGCGCCGTTTGCTGGACGACGTGAAGCAACGGGAATTCCAGGGCTATGCCTATGACGGGGCGGAGGCGAGTTTCGAACTGCTGGCCCATCATGCGAAAGGTGACGTGCCGGACTATTTCGATATCTCCCGTTTCCGGGTGATGGACGAACGCCGCCACAATGCGGTGGGCAAGCTGATCACCGAATCCGAAGCGACGGTGCAGGTCGAAGTGCAGGGGCGTACCGTCATGCGCGTCGCCATGGGCAACGGACCGGTCAACGCGCTGGACACCGCCTTGCGCGAGGCGGTGGTGGAAATCTACCCGGATCTCGCCGGTATGCAGTTGGTGGATTACAAGGTCCGTATCCTGCCCCCGCCGAAAGGCACGACCGGGACCGACGCCGTCACCCGCGTGACCATCGAAAGCGAGGATGACGACGGTTTCCGCTGGTCCACGGTCGGGATATCCGCGAACATTATCGACGCTTCGGTCATCGCGCTTTACGATGCTTACGCCTATAAGCTCATGCGTGATGGGGTGCGATGAACACGCCGGGAAATACACCGGGAAGTACACTGGGCCGGAACGAACGGCAGGCCCTGTCCCGGAAGATCATCGACACCTGTCTGGCGATGAACGCATCGGGCATCAATCAGGGAAAATCCGGCAACCTGTCCGCGCGCTTCGGCGACGGTATGCTGATCACGCCCAGCGGTGTCGCCTATGACAAGCTGAAGCCGATGGATATCGTGCTGATGGCGCTGGACGGGACGGTGGAACCGGGCCAGTTGCTGCCGTCCAGCGAATGGCGCATGCATGCGGATATCTATCGCCATCGACCGGAAGCCCAGGCCGTCCTGCATGCCCATCCGACCCATTGCACGGCGCTGGCCTGCCGCCGGGAGGGTATTCCGTCCTTTCATTACATGGTGGCCATGGCGGGTGGCAGCGACATTCGCTGTTCGGACTACGCGACTTTCGGGACGGAGGCGCTGTCAAACACGATGATCGCGGCGCTGGAGGGGCGAAAGGCCTGTCTACTGGCCAATCACGGCATGATTTGCTTCGAGGGTGATTTGGGCAAAGCCCTGGCCCTCGGCATTGAGGTGGAAAGCCTGGCGCGACAGTATCTCGCCGCGCGGCAGGGGGGCGAACCTGTCATCCTGTCCGATGCGGAGATGGCGGAGGTCATCGAGAAATTCAAAACCTACGGCAAGCAGCCGACCAAAGAGGCGTGAGATGGAAATCGACGGCAAACCCTACCGCACCATCTGGGTCGAAGATCCCGGCAAGACGGTCGGCGTGATCGATCAGACCAAGCTGCCGCATGTTTTCGAGACGCTGACCCTGGCGTCGCTGGAAGACGCGGCGGTCGCGATTGAGGATATGATCGTGCGCGGTGCGCCTTTGATCGGGGCGACGGCGGCTTACGGGTTCTGTCTGGGCCTGAATGCCGACAGCAGCGATGCGGGCGTATCCGCGATTTATGATCGTCTGTACCGCACGCGCCCGACGGCGGTGAATCTGCGTTGGGCCTTGGACGAGATGCGGGCGCTGGTCGACAACCGGGCCCCGGCGGAACGCGCGGCACTGGCCTGGGAACGGGCGGCGGAGATTTGCGACGACGATGTCGAAATCTCCAAAGCGATTGGGCGCAATGGTCTGGCGCTGATCGAGGAAATCGCCGCGACGAAGCCGGCGGGGGAGGCGGTAAACGTCCTGACCCATTGCAATGCCGGTTGGCTGGCGACCGTCGATTGGGGGACCGCGACCGCGCCGATCTACATGGCCTATGAAAAGGGCATCAAGGTCCATGTCTGGGTCGACGAGACGCGCCCCCGGAACCAGGGTGCGAGCTTGACCGCCTGGGAGTTGGGCCGCCACGGTGTGCCGCATACGCTGATCGCGGACAATGTCGGCGGTCATTTGATGCAGCATGGTTTGGTGGACATGTGCATCGTCGGGACCGACCGCACCACCGCGCAGGGCGATGTCTGCAACAAGATCGGTACTTATCTGAAGGCCCTGGCGGCACAGGATAACGGCGTGCCGTTCTATGTTGCCCTGCCGTCGACCACGATCGACTGGACCGTTGCCGACGGCGTTCGCGAAATCCCCATCGAACAGCGCAAGGGCGAGGAATTGACCAAGATCGCCGGTCGGCTGGAAACGGGCGAGGTCGTCACCGTCGACATCGCACCGGAAGGCGTGCCGGTTCGTAACGACGCCTTCGACGTCACGCCCGCGCGGTTGGTGACGGGCCTGATCACGGAGCGCGGTGTCTGTGCTGCCAGCGAGCGGGGTCTAAAGGGTCTATTCGACCGCTAGTCGATCCACGACCCGGCGATTCTTGCGGCGTCGCCTCAGCATGGCTGTTAGGATCGGCTTACAAATGCCTCCGTACGACCGATTGGTGAGGCGACGGGAGTAATCTTGTGTCTGCAATGAAATACATGGCGGCACTGTTTTGCTGTATCTGGTTCATGGCGTCGTCTTGGGCAGCGGAACCGAGGCCGGTTACGATCGCTACTCTGGATTTTCCCCCCTATGTCAGTAATCGTTTGCCGAACAAGGGCTGGGCCTGGGAAGTGGCCCGGACCGTACTGCGTCAGCAGGGATACGAACCGAACCTTCTGATCATGCCATGGATACGTGCCCTGAAATTCGCGGAGGAAGGGGAGGTCGACGCCCTATTCATGGCGAACAAGACACCGGAAAGGGAAAAATGGGCCGTCTTTTCCGATCCGATCGGAGAGGAAGTGTCGGTTGCCTTCAAGCTGCGCGATAGGCAATTCGGTATCCGTGACCTGAGCGACTTAGCGACCCATACAGTCGTCGCATTGCGAGGGTCTAATGCGTTCGATGTGCTGCGACGGGGCGGTGTCGAGGCCGTTCCGGTTTCCGAGATGCTGAATGGGTTTCAAATGGTCCTACAGGGCCGCGCGGATATGTTTGTGACCGACAGATTCGCTGGACGTGCCTTCCTGCGCCAGCATTTCACGGACGATCTGGTGAATCGGATCAATATCGAACAGCATCTGGTCGACGTGAACCGGCTACACCTTGCGATTTCCAAAAAGGTGCCGGACCATATGGATATCCTGACCGCCTTTAATAATGGCTTGGCACAGGCGCGGCAAAACGGGCTTTACGACAGGATACAGAAAAGCCACGGATTTTAAGTTGCCGTCTTTCCTATGACGACTTTCCTTGTGCGTGAAAAATGAAGCCAAGCACGTTCATCAGCAATTGGGCGGCTAGAAACGCTGTCGACCCGGAATGATCGTAGTCAGGGGCGACCTCGACAAGGTCGATGCCGACGATTCGTCCTTTCCCGGTCAGGCCCTGCAGGATTTCCAGGACCTCATAATACAGGAAACCGCCGTGGCTGGGTGTGCCCGTCCCAGGGGCGATGGACGGATCGAATCCGTCGATATCGATGGTCAGGTAATAGCGTGCGCCGTCCGGCACCTTTGCCAGCACGCCGTCGCGGCCAAGTTCCCGGCAATGACGGACCGACAGGATCGTCGATCCCGCCTTGCGCGCCGCGTCGTAATCCTGCCGGTTGGACGAAGAGACGTTGCGGATGCCGAGCTGCGTGAATCCGGTAACATGGTTTAATTCCGATGCCCGGCGCAGCGGATTGCCGTGGCCGTAGCGCACGCCGTGACGTTCATCGACGAAATCCAGATGCGCGTCGATATGCACGATATGAACGGGGTCCTGATCGTCGAATGCGCGGATGCAGGGGATATGCACCGAATGGTCGCCGCCCAGAACGACGGGCAGGGCACCCGCCTTCAGGATTTTTCGAACGCCGTATTCGATATTGTCGTGGCTGCGGATCGTATCGGTATGAATGATATCCGCATCGCCGATATCGACCATCCGTACCTTGTCGACCGGTAGATAGGTGACGTCGTCTTCGAAGTCGTAGGCCCCGTCATGGCCGAAGGAAAATAGGGTGGAGGCTTCCCGGATCGAGCGGGGCCCGAACCGCGCGCCGGCGCGATATTGCGTGCCCATGTCGAACGGCGCGCCCAGCACGGCGATATCCGCGTCGATCGCGTCCCAGTCTAGGCAGACCGGCTGTTTGCCGAAGGTGCAATGCCCGACAAAAGGCAGGTTCAGGCGCCCGGATTCGTAACCGTGTTTTGACATGCTGAATTCCCCCTTAGAGACCGATCCGGGGGAGTTTAGGCGGGCGTTGGCCGGTGCGAAAGCGTGAAGATCAATCGTTGAACCCGGCGGCGTCGACGCGGCCGGACCGGCATTCCGTCGGCATGGAAACCGATCGCTGGATCATGTCCTCAAGGGATTGCCCGGCGACCGTTCCCGCAAGACCGATGCGCATTTCGACAATCAGGTTCTGCTCATCCTTCTTCTTGCACAGCAATTGAATGCGAAAGCCCGCCCCGTCGCCAAAGGCGATATCGACGATCTGGATAACGTCGATATAGGCGAGGTCGACGCCGATGGACTCTTCGAACAGTTTCTTCACAGGGGACGCGTTCAGTTCGTCCAGAAGCTTCAGCGAATCCCGGAAATAGGCTTCCGGCGTTGGATCTTCGTGACAAGTCCCGTGCTTAATCCATTCGTGCCGGTCCAAATAGGACTGACTGCCCGGCATGGCGGCGTCCAGCCGCGCTCGCAGGCCGGACGGCAGGTTCAGCGTCGGCAGCTTGTCCCAGTCGCCCTGCTTGTCCGCGGCGATGTGTTCTTCGGAGACCCCGCAATAGAAATTCCCACGCGGTTCCGGCCACAGACCGTGCAGGGAGAATTGCCGCGCGTCGACACGATCCGGAGTTTGGCTCTCGCATTCCGGCTTCGCTCGGTTCAATTCGCAGAAGGAGGGCTGCCAGGACACCGCAAGAACGTAGCTCATCGGTTCCGACGCTAGGGTACAGCTTGGCGAGAAGAAAATCAGGAGTGCCACGACCCTAAGGCAGGTTTTCATCAGCTCTTCCCTTCGATGGGCTCAGGGCTTTCCAAGCCCGACCGGATCGATCTCCCCCGACTCGCAACTATCGTCGCGTTCCTGGGCCAACCGGATCATGTTGCTCAGATTCTTGGCGGAGACGTCGCCCGCCAGATTGATCCGCATTTCGACGATCAGCTTCCGACCGCCGGTGTTTTTGCAATGCAGGCTGACCTTTGACCCGGCGCCGCGGCCGAAAGCCTTGTCGAACGCTTGGGAAACGGCCTCCGATGTCAGGGTCGTTCCCACCGAATTCGTGAACAGCGACGTGATGGGCGAGGTGTTTATCTGATCCAGCAGGTTTACGGAATCGCTGAAATAGGCCTCTGGCTCCGCCCGATCATAGCATGTTCCATGCTTGATCCATTCATGCCGGGCCTGGTTCTCCTCCGTTCCGGGCATCGCTTCCGACAGGGATTCTTTCAGTTCCGGGGGCAACTCAACCTTAGGCAGCTTGGACCAATCGCCTTGCTTGTCCGTTTCCCGGACCGTCGGCGAGACGTCGCAATAAACATGGTCGGGAGATTCGGGCCAAAGGCCATGCAGGGCGAACCGTCCCGTTTCCGCCGTATCGACCGTCTGACCATTGCATTCCGGCAGGTCGCGGTTGAACTCGCAAAAAGCCGGCTCCCAGGAAAGGGACAGGGTATAGGCAGGCTGATCGTCCGCGCCCGCTGAAATCGGCCAAAGCAGCAGTGCGAAAGCGACGATGAACGTTCGAGAAATCATATCCTGTCTTCGCAATCGGGGTCCGTTTTCAAGATAGGGGCGCGTCGCGTTGAAATCGAGCGTACATGGAGACGCCATAGAGATACAGCACCAGCGGATGGAACGGTCTTCCTGTTCGGGCGACATAAAAGCGTAAGCAAACTGTCAGCTTTGCGTCCGAAATCGATCACAAATTCGACCGATAAGCGAAACCGGCCTTTCATGAAGCAGGCTTAGACGGGGCAGTCTCATTCTCGCGTTGGGTTCGGGTACCGTTTTCCATGCCTGGAAGTCGGACCTGGGAGAGGCAGCGAGAGATTTCCGAACAGGTCCGTCAAGGAGAACAGGACATGCAACGCAAAATGCTTTTCGCCGCCGCGCTCGCGGGGGTGATGGGGGCTTCCGGCCTGGCGCAGGCCGAGCCGACCGAAATCACGCTTTGGCACGCCATGGGCGGTCGGTTGGGTGAAGTGGTCGATGAAATGACCGCCGAATTCAATGCCAGCCAGGACGAATACAAGCTGACCTCGATCTACAAGGGCGGCTATGAAGACACGATGACGGCCGCCATCGCGGCCTTCCGTGCCGGTCAGCAGCCGGATGTCGTGCAGGTGTTCGACGCGGGGTCCGCGACGATCATCAACGCGCCGGGCGCCGTCTTCCCCGTGGAAGACCTGATGAAGAAATACGGTGTCGGTTTCGACATCGATGCCTATATTCCGGGCGTCCGCTACTTCTATGCCGACTCCGACGGCAAAATGATCGGCATGCCGTTCAATTCCTCCACGCCGTTGCTGTACTTCAACAAGGAAGCCCTGACGAAGGCCGGTGTCGAGCCGCCGAAGACCTGGGAAGATTTCGAAGCCATCGCGCCGAAACTGGTCGAAGCCGGTTACGTGCCGCTGGCGCAGAGCCACAGCCCGTGGATCTTTGCCGAAAACTTCCATTCCCGTCACAACATCCAGATGGCGACGGCGAATAACGGCTTCGACTCGACGGATGTCAAAATTCTGTACAACAACGACGCCATGAAGATGCATTGGTCCAAGGTGAAGGACTGGAAAGACAAAGGCTATTACGGCTATTACGGCCGCAACTGGGGCGACAACCAGGATGCCTTCGTTCAGGGTAAGGTCGCCATGTGGCTGGGCTCCTCCGGCTCCTTCGGCGGACTGCGCAAATCCGCCGATTTCGATTTCGGCACGACCTACCTGCCGTATTGGGAATCGATCACGAAGGACCCGAAAGGCACCTTCATCGGCGGTGCGGCCCTGTTCGCGCTGTCCGGCAAGTCGGATGAAGAATACAAGGGCGTCGCCAAATTCTTCGAATACATGACCAAGCCGGAAACGCAGTTCTTCTGGCACAAGGAAACGGGCTACGTTCCGATCACGACCGATGCCTACGCGCTGGCGAAGAAAGCGGGCTATTACGACGAAACGCCGGATGCCGAAGTCGGCATTCAGCAGCTCAGCCTGCCGGCGGGCGAATGGACCAAGGGCTATCGTCTCGGCTACTACGTCCAGATCCGTGAAGTCATGTACAAGCATTTCGAGCAGCTGTTGAACGGCGACGAAACCGTCGACGCGGCCTTCGACGGTATCGAAACGGAAAGCGACGAACTGCTGGACCGTTTTAAAGACACCTACAACTGATCGTCACGGTCGGTCGGGGAGGAGGCGGCGGCCTTACGTCGCCTCCGTCCCGGTTCTTTACGGATTAGTCGTCATGAAACGGGTTCAATTCAGCGGCACGCCGCTGCCCTATTTTTTCGTCCTGCCGCAGATCGCGATCGTCATCGTCTTCTTTCTGTGGCCCGCGGCCCAGGCCGTCTATAAGTCGTTTCTGTTGGAAGATGCTTGGGGCCTGACCAGCCAATTCGTCTGGTTCCGAAACTATGAAGACATGGTGCTGGATGCCGACTGGGTGAACACCGCCGTCTTTACCGTCATCTTTTCCATGATCATTGCTTTTGCCTCTCTTGCCATTGCGCTGACGCTCGCGGTGCGCGCGAACGATATCCTGCGCGGGGCATCGACCTACAAGACGTTGCTGATCTGGACCTATGCGGTCGCGCCCGCGGTCGCCGGGCTGATCGGCAATCTGCTTTTCAATCCGCTGATCGGCAGCATGACCCATCTGCTGCACGCGCTGGGCTGGGAATTCGATCGGGCGTCAAACGGGTTCGACGCCGCCTTCATGATCTCCCTGATCGCCGTTTGGAAGCAGGTGTCGGTGAATTTCATCTTCTTCCTGGCCGGATTGCAGGGGATTTCGAAATCGGTTCAGGAAGCGGCGATCTTGGATTGCCGTAGCCGCAGCAAACGGTTCTGGACCATCACTTTCCCGCTATTGGCGCCGACGACCTTCTTCCTGCTGGTCATCAACATGACCTACGCCTTTTTCGACACATTCGGGATCATCGACACGACGACGCGCGGTGCGCCCGGCGGGTCGACGCAGACGCTGGTTTACAAGGTCTATACCGATGGGTTCATCGGGGCCGATCTGGGCGGCAGCAGCGCGCAGTCGGTTGTCCTGCTGCTGATGGTGCTGGTGCTGACCGCCTTCCAGTTCCGCTTCATCGAACGGAAGGTTCACTACTGATGAAACCGCGCCAGATAATCGATCATATCGTTCTGATCCTGGGCTGTCTGTTCATGGTGTTGCCGGTCTGGATCGCGCTCACCAGTTCGACGCATTCGGCGGAAACGTTGTTCCGGGAAGGCTTGCAACTGTGGTTCGGGGATCAGTTCGTCGAAAACTATCGGGCTGTTCTATTGGAACAGGGCGGGGTGACGAAGACATCGACGGCGCTGCGCATGCTGTTCAACAGTTTGATCCTCGGTCTCGGCTTCGCTGTGGGCAAGATCGTGATCTCGATGCTGGCGGCCTATGCCATCGTCTATTTCCGCTTCAAGATGGCGGAATTCCTGTTCTGGATCATTTTCCTGACGCTGCTGCTGCCGTTGGAAGTGCGCATTGTGCCGTCCTATGCGGTCGTCGCGCAATTGGGGCTGTTGAACACCTATACCGGTCTGATCGTGCCGTTGATCGCATCAGCGACCGGGACCTTCTTCTTCCGACAGTTCTTCAAATCCGTGCCGGACGAATTGCTGGAGGCCGCGCGGATCGACGGCGCCGGGCCGATCCGGTTCTTCATCGATATCCTGTTGCCGCTGTCGAAGACGATGATGGCGGCGATCTTCATCATCATGTTCGTCACCGGTTGGAACCAATATCTCTGGCCGCTGATCATGACGACCGACGACAGTATGTACACGATCGTCATCGGTATCAAACAGGCGTTCCAGGTTCTGTATGAAGGCGGCGAGCTGCCCCGTGTGCAGGAGGCGTTTGCGCTGACCATCCTGGCGGTGCTGCCGCCGGTTCTGGTTGTTCTGTTCTTCCAGCGCTGGTTCGTGCGCGGTCTTTTGGAAAGCGAGAAATAAGATGGCTGACATTGCTATTCGAGATGTCGAAAAGCGCTACGCCAACGGCGCGCATGCGGTGAAGGGCGTGTCCGTCGATGTGGCGGACGGCGAATTACTGGTCCTGCTGGGCCCGTCCGGCTGCGGCAAGTCCACCTTGCTGCGTATGGTCGCGGGGCTTGAAACCATCACGGACGGGGAGGTCGCGATCGATGGCGCGCGGGTCAACGATGTCTCCCCGGCGGACCGGGATATCGCCATGGTGTTCCAGAACTACGCGCTGTATCCGCATATGTCGGTCTTCGACAATCTGGCTTATGGCCTGCGCAATCGCGGTGTGACCAAGGCCGATATCAAACACCGCGTTGATGAAGCTGCCGCCATTCTGGGGATTGAGGACTATCTGGACCGTCGCCCCAATCAACTGTCCGGCGGTCAACGTCAGCGCGTCGCCATGGGCCGCGCCATCGTGCGGGAGCCCAAAGCCTTCCTGTTCGACGAACCGCTGTCCAACCTGGACGCCAAGTTGCGCGTCCATATGCGGATCGAAATCAAGCGCCTACAACGCCGCCTGGGCGTCACCAGCCTGTATGTCACCCACGATCAGGTGGAGGCGATGACCCTGGGCGATCGTTTGATCGTCCTGAACGCGGGCAAGGCGGAACAGATCGGCACGCCGATGGAACTGTATGAAAATCCGCAGACCTTGTTTGTCGCGGGGTTTATCGGCACTCCGGCCATGAACCTGCTGCCGGGCAAGCTGGAAAACGGCGGCGTGACTTTTGAAGGGGGCGCCAACCTCCAACTCCCAGACATGCTTTCGGGCAAGGCCGCTTCAAAGGATGTCGTTCTCGGAATTCGGCCGGAACATTTGCATGCGGCGACCGGGCAGGCGGAAGTCGGTTTTACGGTGACGACCGACCTCATTGAACACTTGGGGGCGGATACCTTGCTGCATGGGCGGCTGGGCGGTAACGGCGGACCGGCTCTGACGGCCCGCTTGCCGGGCAAGGTGTTCGGATCGGAATCCGATCGAAACGGATTTGGTATCGTCCCGGACAAGCTCTTTCTTTTCGATGCCGGGACGGGCCATCGCATCTGACCGATAGGGCCTGTTTGACGAAAAGCCGCGCCATTGTGCGCGGCTTTCTTTTTTCCCAAAACACGCACTATAGTTCCTTGCGTATTTCGGTGAATGAACTATAGTGCATGTTAATCAACGGGCGATGGCGGCGGTTTCCGCGGCATTCCGTCCGGCAATTCAAACCGGCTCCGTGACCGTCGATCGGTCGGGCAGCCTAGAAGAAAGAGCGAGTTAGGGATGGCCTACGAAAATCTGATCACCTATGACCGCGATCCGGAAAGCTACAAGCACTGGACGCTCGACGTGGACGGCGACGTCGCCACTCTGACGCTGAATGTGGACGAGGACGGCGGCCTGCGCCCCGGCTATAAGCTGAAGCTCAACTCCTACGACCTGGGCGTCGACATGGAACTGCACGATGCGCTGCAGCGCGTGCGTTTCGAACATCCGACGGTCAAATCGGTGATCCTGACCTCCGGCATGGACCGGATGTTCTGCGCCGGCGCGAACATCTACATGCTGGGCACCTCCACCCATGGCTGGAAGGTCAACTTCTGTAAGTTCACCAACGAAACCCGCAATTCGATCGAAGACAGTTCGGAAGTATCCGGCCTGAAATTCATCGCGGCGTGCAACGGCACGACGGCGGGCGGCGGCTATGAAATGGCGCTGGCCTGCGACGAGATTTTCCTGATCGACGACCGGTCCAGCGCGGTCAGCCTGCCGGAAGTGCCGCTTCTGGGCGTGCTGCCGGGCACGGGTGGCCTGACCCGCCTGACCGACAAGCGCAAGATGCGCCGCGATCTGGCCGACGTCTTCTGCACGTCGACCGAAGGTGTGCGCGGTCAGCGCGCGAAGGAATGGAACCTGGTCGATCATATCGCACCGAAGCAGGTCTTCATGGACAAGGTCCGCGAACGCGCCGCCGAGCTGGCCAAGACCAGCAAGCGCCCGTCCAAGGCCGAAGGCGTCAAGATGACGCCGGTCAAGCGCGAGGTCCGCGACAACGGCTATTCCTATCCGACGGTGGACGTGACGATCGAAGACCGCATCGTCACCCTGACGGTCAAGGCGCCGACGGAAGCCGTGCCGTCCGACATCGATACGATCCTGAAGCAGGGCATGGACTGGTGGCCGCTGGCCATGACGCGCGACCTGGACGATGCGATCCTGATGCTGCGCACCAACCATGAAGAAACCGGCCTGTGGCTGCTGAAGACCGAAGGCGACGCCCAGCGCGTGCTGGAGGCCGACGCCGCCGTTCTGTCCAACCTGGACAACTGGTTCGTGACGGAAGTGATGGCGATGATGCGCCGGACCTTCGCACGCATCGACGTGTCCTCGCGCAGCCTGTTCGCGGTCATCGACGAGGGCAGCTGCTTCGCCGGCAGCCTGCTGGAACTCGCCTTCGCGTCGGATCGGTCCTACATGCTGTCCCTGCCGGACGATGAGGCGGCCACGCCGAAAATCATCCTGGGCGACATGAATTTCGGCCCGATGGGCGAAGTGAACGGCCTGACCCGCCTGCAAACCCGCTTCCCGGGCGAACCGGCGGTGAACGATCGTCTGAAGCCGATGATCGGTCAGGAACTGACCGGTGAGGACGCGGAAGAGGCGGGCCTCGTCACCTTCGCGCCGGACGATCTGGATTGGGAAGACGAACTGCGCCTCGCCATCGAAGAACGCGCGTCGCTGTCCCCGGACGCCCTTACCGGCATGGAAGCGAACCTGCGCTTCGGCGGTCAGGAAACCATGCTGACGAAGGTCTTCGGCCGTCTGTCCGCCTGGCAGAACTGGATCTTCATCCGCCCGAACGCGGTTGGAGAGAAGGGCGCCCTGAAACTCTTCGGAAGCGGCACCAAGGCCGATTTCGACTGGAAACGCGTATAACCCACGGGAGGTTCCAAGTTATGGCTGCGATCGATTACCAAGAACGTATTCCGAATAACGTCGATCTGAACAACGACCGCCGTCTTCAGCGCGCGCTGGAGCATTGGCAGCCGAAGTTTCTGGACTGGTGGAAGGGTCTGGGGCCGGAAGGTTTCATGGGGGCCGACGTCTATCTGCGCACGGCCGTTTCCGTCGATGCGAAAGGCTGGGCCCATTTCGGTCATGTCAAAATGCCGGAATACCGTTGGGGTATTTTCCTGGCCGATCGCGACCCGAACCGCACCATCGGTTTCGGTGACGAGATGGGCAAGCCGGTCTGGCAGGAAGTCCCGGGCGAACACCGTTCCGTTCTGCGCAACCTGATCGTGACCCAGGGCGATACGGAACCGGCGTCGGTCGAACAGCAGCGTCTGCTGGGTCAGACCTGCCCGTCGCTCTACGACCTGCGCAACCTGTTCCAGGTCAATGTCGAGGAAGGCCGCCACCTGTGGGCCATGGTCTATCTGCTGCACGCCTATTTCGGCCGCGACGGCCGCGAGCAGGCGGAAGAACTGCTGATGCGTCATTCGGGCGATGCGGACAACCCGCGTATCCTGTCGACCTTCAACGAGCCGATCGACGATTGGCTGAGCTTCTTCATGTTCACCTATTTCACCGACCGGGACGGCAAGTATCAGCTGAAATGCCTTGCGGAGAGCAGCTTCGATCCGCTGTCGCGCACCTGCCAGTTCATGCTGACGGAAGAAGCCCACCACATGTTTGTCGGCGAAACCGGCATCGGCCGCGTCGTGAAGCGCGCGCTGGAAGTCATGCAGGAAGCGGGCACCGACGATCCGGAAGCCATCCGCAAGGCGGGCGCCATCGACCTGCAACTGCTGCAGCGTTACGTGAACTTCTGGTTCTCGTCCTGCTTGGACCTGTTCGGCTCCGAAAAGTCGTCCAACGCCGCGTCTTACTTCGCGTCGGGCGTGAAGGGCCGTGCGGATGAAGCGTCCTACGAAGATCACGTCTGCATCGACAGCATCTTCGAACTGGAAGTGCCGGACGAAAAGGGCAAGGCGACCATCGAAGAAGTGCCGATGCGCAACGCGATGAACGAAGTCGTGCGTCAGGCCTATATCAAGGACTGCATGGTCGGCGTCACCCGCTGGAACCGTTTGATCAAGAAGGCCGGTTTCGACTTCGAAATCACGCTGCCGAGCGAACGTTTCCGCCGCGGCATCGGCCCCTGGGCCGGCATGCCGATGGACCCGCAGGGCAACATGCTGTCGCAGGAAGAATACGAACGTCGCAAGACCGAATTCCTGCCGACCGAAGCCGACCGGGCCTATGTGAAGAGCCTGATGAAGCCGGTCATGGAACCGGGCAAGGTCGCCAGCTGGATCGCGCCGCCGGATCGCGGTATCAACAACCAGCCGGCCAACTACGAATACGTCCGCGTTCACTAAGATCGTCGGATAGAATTAAGAAAGGCCCCTCGCTCCGGCGGGGGGCCTTTTCCTTTGGCGGTGGCGCTTCCGTTATTCGGCCTGGGTCAGGGCATCGAGAATTTGTCCGAACCGGTCCGTGCCTTGCGCTCCTGAAACCAAGTGTTGGCGGTTGAATATGATCGCCGGAACGCCGGAGATACCGGCATCTATCCAAAATTTCTGAGCCGACCGGACATCGCTCGCGAAACGCTGATCGGTCAGTACGGCGAGCGCCTCGTCGCGGTCCAAGCCGATCTCACCGGCAATATCGGCGAGGGTCTCGACTTGTCCCACCGCGCGACCGTCCGTGAAATGCGCGCCGAAAAGGGCGAGTTTCATATCATGCGCCCGACCGTGCAGCCCCGCCCAATGGATCAACTGATGAGCCAGAAAGGTGTTCTGCATTCTGGTGTCATCTGTGAAGTGGAATGCAAAGCCAAGGTCTTCCCCAATGTCCGTAAGGCGCTTGCGATTGGCGTCGCTGTCTTCGGCAGAAATGCCGTATTTTTCCATCAGATGCTCGCGCAAATTCTGACCGTCTTCCGGCATTTGGGGATTGAGTTCGAAGGGATGCCAGCGGATTTCCGTCGAAATCCCCTTTTCGTCCAGGGCGGCTTTCAACTGGTGATACCCGACGACACACCACGGGCACATCACATCCGAAACAATGTCGATCTCTAGGGGGGTGTCGGCCATTTTTCGATTCCAATTCTGCCTATTCGGCGGGCAAGCGGCCCGGCATTGATGAGTAGGATTGAAAGGTGGCGCGATGATCGGAAAAGGCAAGAAAGCCGGGTCGGCTGGACTGTTT
Organism: Pacificispira spongiicola; assembly: GCF_012926505.1. GTDB lineage: Bacteria > Pseudomonadota > Alphaproteobacteria > UBA8366 > Aestuariispiraceae > Pacificispira > Pacificispira spongiicola. The sequence goes on along the minus strand of NZ_JABBNT010000005.1, from coordinate 461,298 downwards.
GCTTTAGCGCAGCAACCCGCGCGCCAGGGATTCCAGGGCGTCGAGGCTGTCTTCGACGCTGCGCCCGCTGGTGTCCAGGACGGCGTCGGCCTGACGATAGGCCGGGTCGCGGGCGGCGAGGATGGCTTTCAGGTCTTCCATCGCCTCGTCATTGCGGGCCATGGGACGGAAGTCGCCCTGTTTCAGGACCCGGTTCATATGTTCTTCGGGGCGGGCCTTGATCCAGATCGTATGGCAGCGATCCAGCAGCAGTTGAAAGGTCGAGGATTCCGACACGATCCCGCCGCCGGTCGCGATGACGGCGGTCTTGTTCTTGTCGATCGTCGTTTCCAGGGCGCGGCGTTCCAGGCGGCGGAAGGCGGGTTGGCCGCTGAGCGCCAGGATTTCCCCGATGCTGCCGCCATAGTCCTTTTCGACCAGCCGGTTGATTTCCATGAAGGGCATATGCAGCCGGTCGGCCAGCAGGCGGCCCAATGTGGACTTACCGCCGCCGCGTAAACCGATCAGCGCGATGCGCCCGGCCTTGTTCGTCGCCAATCCTTGGGGGGAACACGGATTGCTGCCGACCCGGTCGAGGGCGATGCGGGCCTCGGGCAGGAGTTCCGGCGGCAGGCTGCGCAGCCGCGCGATCAGCGGCGCGAGTTCGGGGGAGGCGAGTTCCGATTTTTCCCCGCTGACCAATTCGGTGAGCGGATAGTCGACGGCGGTGGAAATCTGACGCAGCACGGCGACGGTCGGATTCCCGGTTCCGCTTTCCAGTTGCGCGAGGTATCGTTCGGAGACGCCGGAATCCCGGGCGAGGATACGGCGGGCCATGCCACGACGGGCGCGGGCTTCACGCACGCGTTCCCCCAGTTCCGCCAGATAGGCGTCCAGGTCGGGATCGCTGTTGTCCTGCCGTTCGCTCATTGCCTGTTTCTCAACGCTTCTATTTACTTATCGGTTTATGTGACATTTTAAGACGAAAAATGCACTATGGTTCTTTCCACACCCCCAGACATGCACTATAGTTCCTGTTGAAAGGGCTCCGCAAGGGGCGTGAACTAAATATTCAGGGATAGGGTGACGCATGAGCAACGAGGTCAAGATCCTGGTCGGTACGATGACAGGGACCGCTGAACTGGTCGCCGACGAAATCGTCGATGTGTTGGACGGCAAGGGCGCCGATGTCGAAGTCCTCCTGATGGACGATCTAAAGCCGGATGTCCTGAAACCCGGTCCGCTGTATATTCTCTGCGTTTCCACTTATGGGCAAGGGGACGTTCCGGACAACGCGCAGGCTTTCTTTGCGGCACTGTCCGAACAGAAGCCAGACCTGTCCGGCATTTACTACGGCGTGTTTGCGCTGGGTGACCGAACCTATATGCAGACCTTCTGCTTCGGCGGTCAGAAATTCGACGAGTTGCTGTCCGGTCTGGGCGCGACCCGTTTGGGCGACCGCAAGGAACATGACGCATGTTCCGGCGAGCTGCCGGAAGACCTTGCGGCGGAATGGGCGGAACAATGGTTCGAAGCGGCCGCAGAGGCGGCGTGATCCATGACGCTTGAGGATTTCAAAGCGATGATGGTGGAGGTTTCCGGCACAATCGGAAACCGTCCCCTCAATGCCGATCTGGATGCCTTCCTGAACGAGACCTATCCCGGTAACGGCGATATGGTGTCCAGGATCGGCGAGGCGTGCCGCGCCGGGATCAAGGACGGCTGGCTCTGTCAAAACGAACATGGCGGAATCAAGTTCGGTCGGCCGATCAAGCCGTCCGAGGAAACCGCCAATTTTTCCGTCGACGTCGTCCTGATGGACGATTGCCGCGGACCCCACCACGCCCATCCGACGGGGGAGATCGATCTGATCCTGCCGGAAGAGGACGGGGCGGAGTTCGACGGGCGCGGCCTCGGCTGGCTCGTCTACGAACCGGGAACGGCGCATTATCCGACCGTCAGCGGCGGTAAGGCGATCGTTCTGTATCTCTTGCCGAACGGCGCAATCGAATTCACGCGCACCAAATAACAATAAAAACGTCGCGCGGTTCAGTTACTTTGGGAGGAAGATGGGATGGCCGGACACTCAGCCGGTGGTGACCTGTATAATGCCGCGGAAGACCTGATCGGTCGGAACCTCGCGGCGGGCCGTGGCGACAAACCGGCCTTCATCGACACGAATGGCAGCCATAGCTACGGTGATCTGGACCGCGAAACGAAGAAATTCGCCAGCGCGTTGGCCAGTGCCGGGGTTCGGATGGAGGAGCGCCTGCTGCTCTGTCTTCTGGATACGATCGACTTTCCGGTCTGTTTCCTGGGCGCCATCCGCTATGGCGCCGTGCCGATTCCGGTCAATACGCGCCTGACGGCGGAAGACTACGACTTCATGCTGGAAGACAGCCGCGCGCGGGTGCTGGTTGTATCGGAAGCGCTGCTGCCGTCCTTCCTACCGCATATCAAAAACCATCCCTTCCTGGAAACGGTGCTGGTATCGGGTAAGGACGGACACGGGTTTACGCTTCTGTCCGATTTCGTCGCGGGTCAGTCCGAAGACTTCCAAACAGCGCCCACACGCCCGGACGATATGTGCTTCTGGCTGTATACGTCGGGTACGACCGGCAAGCCGAAAGGCGCGGTGCATCTGCAAACGCACCTGATCGATACGGCGGACCTGTATGCGAAGCCGATCCTGGAAATCAACGAAGACGACATCGGCTTTTCCGCCGCGAAGCTGTTCTTCGCCTATGGATTGGGGAATGGATTGACCTTCCCCATGTCTGTCGGGGCGACGTCCGTCCTGCTGGAAGGACCGCCGACGGCCGATGCCGTGTGCCAGATTTTGAAAGAACAGAAACCGACGATATTCTATGGCGTGCCGACGCTGTACGGCATGTTGCTTGCCTCCGGGGCACTGCCGAAGAAGGGAGAGCATTCGGTTCGTATCGCGACCTCTGCCGGGGAAGCCTTGCCGTCCGAACTGGCGCGGCGCTTCACGGATGTGACGGGCGTTCGGATTCTGGACGGCCTCGGCTCCACGGAAATGCTGCATATCTTCCTTAGCAACCGGATCGACGATATCACGCCGGGCGCGTCCGGGTTGCCGGTGGACGGCTATGAATTGCGGCTTGTCGACGACGACGGCACGGTGATCGAAGAGGCTGGTCAGATCGGCATGCTGGAAGTGAAGGGCCCGACCTCCGCCATGTTTTATTGGAACCAGCGCGAGAAAAGCCGCGAGACGTTCCAGGGGTATTGGACGCGCACGGGCGACAAATACACCCGCGACGAACGCGGCGTGTACGCGCATGCGGGTCGGTCCGACGATATGCTGAAGGTCGGCGGTATCTATGTGTCCCCGGTCGAGGTCGAAAGCGCCATTCTGAAACACGAATCCGTGCTGGAAGTCGCCGTGGTCGGTCATGCCGACCATGACGGTCTGATCAAACCCAAGGCCTTCGTCGTGACCCGACAGGAAATCACCGGCGACGCGGCCCTGGCGGATGAGATCAAGGCCTTCGTGAAGCAGGCGTTGGCGTCCTACAAATATCCGCGTTGGATCGAATTCATGGACGACCTGCCGAAAACGGCGACGGGTAAGATTCAGCGGTTCAAACTGCGGGACGGGTTCGAGTGATCGAACCGGATCGTTTCTTCGCAACCGTCGGGCAGGCGCCGAACGCGCACCGACTGGAATGTGAGCGTTACGCCGCGAGCACGCCGGGCCTGCCGACGATCGTCATGCTGCATGAAGGGCTGGGCTCCGTTTCCATGTGGCGCGATTTCCCGGCCCAGGTCGCGGACGCAACCGGCGCGGAGGTGCTGGTCTATTCCCGCTATGGCTATGGCAAGTCGACGCCCTGCACGACGCACCCGGTCGGCGATCGCTATATGCATCGCGAGGCGTTGGAGGTCCTGCCGGAATTGCTGGACACGCTGGGCATCGACAAGCCTGTGCTGCTGGGCCATTCCGACGGCGGGTCCATCGCCCTGATCCATGCCGGTGGGGCCGGGCGTCCCGTCGCGGGGGTGATCACCCTGGCGGCGCATGTCTTCAACGAAGATGTCTGCGTCGCATCCATCGAACAGGCGAAGACGGCATTCGAAACCACCGATCTGAAGGACAAGCTGGGCCGCTATCATGACGACCCGGAATCGACCTTCTGGCTGTGGAACCAAGCATGGTTGGCCCCCAGTTTCCGGCACTGGAATATCGAGGAATACCTGCACAGAATCACCTGTCCGGCGATGGTCATCCAAGGCGAAGACGACGAATACGGCACCCAGGCCCAGGTTGAGGCGATCACATCGCAGGTTGCCGGAGAGGTCGAGGGCTGTATCCTGCCCGCATGCCGTCATTCGCCGCATCGGGATCAGACGGAAAACGTGCTGAATTTCATACGCGGCTTCATGGAAAGACCGGATATTTCCGGTTAGGCGCATGCACGCCGGTCAGAAAGGTCCACTATGTCATTCCCGTCGATGAAACCGGCAGAGATTGAATTTCCTTGGCCCGAACCGCCGGGACCGGGGGAGATGATAGAAGTCGCGGACGGTGTGTTCTGGGTCCGCATGGCGATGCCGATCTCGCTGGACCATATCAATCTATGGCTCCTTGCGGACGGCGACGAATGGGTCGTCGTCGATACGGGCTACGGCCATGATGAAACCTGCGATCTGTGGCGGCAGCTCTTCAGCGGTGTCGCTGCGTCGCGGAAGCCGGGCCGTTTGATCTGTACGCATCATCACCCTGACCATTTCGGTCAGGCCGGGTGGCTGGAACGGGAATACGATATCCCGGTCTTGATGTCGGAAAAGGAATGGCTGCTGGGCACCTTGCTGGCCCGGCTCTCCGATGACCGCTTCGCGGCCGATCAGGACCGGTTCTATGACCGGAACGGTGTCCCGCAGGACTTGCGCCATCGTCTGCATACCGTCGGCAACGAATACCGCAACCGCCTGGGCACGCCGCCGGACACGTTTCAGCGCCTGCGCGACGGCGATACGCTTTCCATCGGGGGCCGCGACTGGACCATCATGATGATGGAAGGCCATACGGAGGAATTGACCGGGCTGTATTGTCCGTCGCTTCGGGTTTTCATCCCAGGCGATCAGGTCCTGCCGAAGATCACGCCGAACATTTCCGTCCATTGGTTCATGGATGGGCAGGAACCGTTGTCCGATTACCTGAAAAGCCTGGACGAGATCGGGGAACATCTGCCGGAAGACACGCTGGTCCTGCCGTCCCATAAGCTGCCGTTCTATGGCCTGCATCCGCGTCTGGCGGATTTGCAGCGGCATCACGCCGACCGTCTGGCCGTGCTGATCGATGCCATGGCGGATGGTCAGGCGCGCGATGCCTGGCAGCTACTGCCGACCATTTTCCCCCGCGCCATCGAAGACGAACATGTCATGTTCGCCCTGGGCGAGAGCATTGCGCATCTTGCGCATTTGGTGACGCTCGGGAAAATCGATCGGCTGCGCGAGGGCGGTAAGGTTCTCTATCGGATACGGGATGCGGAATGAGCGGACGCTATATCGAAGATTACACGGTCGGCGAGGTGATTGTCGCCCCGTCGATTTCATTTGATGAAGACTATATCATCGGTTTCGCACAGGAATACGATCCGCAGGGCATTCATATTGACCGGGATTATGCCGAAAACGGTCCGTTCAGCGGGTTGATCGCCAGCGGCTTCCAAACCGTCGCGGCCAGTTTCGCCAGCTTTCTGCGCATGGGCTATTTCGTGGAAACCTCGCTCGCCGGGCCGGGCATGGATGAAATCCGCTGGGTAAAGCCGGTGCGGCCGGGCGACAGCCTGACCCCGCACATTACGGTCGCGGAAGCCCGCGTTTCCAAGTCCAAGCCGGACCGCGGCATCCTGCATCTCGCCTGGGACGTCCGAAATCAGGACGGCGAAACCGTTCTGACCATGTCATCCATGACCATGATCAAGGCGCGCAATGGCTGATACGATCTTTCCCAATCTCTTCACCCCGATCCGCGTCGGAAAACGGACCCTGCCGAATAGGCTGGTCATGGGCTCCATGCATACGGGGCTGGAGGAGATGGAGGGCGGCGAAGAACGGCTCGCCGCCTTTTACGGGGAACGCGCGGCGGGCGGCTGTCCGCTGATCGTGACCGGGGGATTTTCGGTGAATGCGGCGGGGCGATTGAATGCCCACGCCGCCAGCTTCGATACCGACGCCATCGCCCGGGCGCATAAGCCTATTCCGGCTGCCGTCCATGCTAATGGCGGTGCGATCCTCCTGCAGTTGCTGCATGCCGGACGCTACAGTTATCACGCAGACAGCGTCGCGCCGTCGCCCATTCGGTCCCCGATCAACAAACAGACGCCGCGTGAACTGACCGACGCGGAAATCGAGGCGACCATCGAGGATTTCGCCCGATGTTCCGTTCTAGCGCGAGATGCCGGGTATGACGGTGTCGAGATCATGGGGTCCGAAGGTTACCTGATCAACGAGTTCACGGCCCCCTGTACCAATCACCGCACCGACCGTTGGGGCGGGTCTTTCGACAATCGCTGCCGCCTGCCGATTTCTGTGATTGAGGCGGTGCGGAAGGCGGCGGGTCCGGACTTCATCATCATGTACCGCTTGTCGGTCTTGGATATCGTGGAAGGCGGCAGCCCCCTGGAGGAAGTCCTGGAACTCGCACGCCGTGTCGAGGCGGCGGGCGCCGATATCGTCAATTCCGGCATCGGCTGGCATGAAGCCCGCGTCCCGACCATCGCGCAGGCCGTGCCGCGTGGCGCCTTTGCCTGGGCCACCGCGCGCGTGAAACCGGCCCTGACATCGATTCCCATCGTGGCGGTCAACCGGATCAACACGCCGGAAATCGCGGAGGAAATCGTCGCCACCGGCCAGGCGGACATGGTCAGCATGGCGCGGCCGTTGCTCGCGGATTCCCGTTTCGCGGAAAAGGCGGCGGCGGGTCGACCGCAGGCGATCAATACCTGCATCGCCTGCAATCAGGCCTGCCTGGACCATTATTTCCTGGGCGAGACCTGTAGCTGCCTCGTCAATCCGCGCGCTTGCCACGAAACCCTTCGGACCTGGACCAAGACGGACGCGCCGAAATCCATCGCGGTGGTCGGCGCCGGCCCGGCTGGTTTGTCCTGCGCGGAGGTTTTGGCGGATCGCGGGCATCAGGTGACGCTGTTCGAGGCGCAGTCCCATATCGGCGGCCAGTTTTCCCTGGCCAGCGCGGTGCCGGGGAAGCAGGAATTTCTGGAGACCCTGCGCTATTTCACCCATCGGATCGACGAACTCGGCATCGATTTACGGCTGAATACACGGGCGACGCCGGACGCGCTGAAAGACTTCGATGCGGTCGTGCTGGCCAGCGGTGTCGTGCCGCGCGTACCGGATATAGACGGCGTGGATCATCCCATCGTCATGACCTATGCGGACCTTTTGTCCGGCGCGCGGAAGGCGGGCGGGCGCGTCGCGGTGATCGGCGCGGGCGGTATCGGCATCGATGTGTCGGTCTTCCTGACGGAAGGCGACAGCGATGCCTATCACGAGGTAGAGGCGTTTTGCAGTTTCTGGGGTGTGGACCGTCCTGCCGAAACGCCGCCGCCGGTGCGTCAGGTTACGTTGGTACAGCGGCGGTCCGGCAAGATGGGCATCGGGCCGGGACGGACGACCGGCTGGGTCCATCGGCTTGCCTTGCTGAAATCCAAGGTCGAGATGATCCCCGATGCGATCTACGAGAAGATTGACGATGCCGGATTGACGGTTCTGTTGAACGGCGATCGCCGGGTAATTCCCTGCGACAGCATCGTTCTATGTGCGGGGCAGGAATCCCTGACGGATCTGTCGGAACCTTTGTTGGCGGCCGGGCAGGAAGTCCATGTCATCGGTGGGGCAAAACTCGCGACAGAAGTGGACGCGAAGCGCGCCATCGCCGAAGGGGTGGCGCTAGCCGCCCGTCTTTGACAGGCGTTTCATCCACGCCCGATAGGCCATCGGCGCGGCGATTATGACATAGACGATGCGCACAATGTGATGGGTCGCGACAAAGGCGACATCCGTCCCCAGCGCCAGGGCGACAAGGCTCATTTCCGCAAGACCGCCGGGTGCATAGGCAAGCACGACGCTGATCACCGGGATACCGGCCAGCCAGGATACGAAGACGGCGAATACAGCGGTCAGACCCAACAGGATCGCCGTCGACCCGACACTCATGGCAATGGTGCGCAGAACCTCGCGTCGCGCGATACCGGCGAAGCGGCAACCGATGACGGTGCCCATAACCCATTGCGCCAGACTGACGATAACGATCGGCGGCTGGGTGGCGGTGGTGCCGGACAGGTGCAGGGCCGCGCTCGCCAGCATCGGGCCGACCAGCATCGGCGCGGGGATGCGCAGGTACTTCGCCGCCGGATAGCCCAGGATGCAACTGGTCAGCAGCAGGTAGTCCTGCAGCGACACATCTGTCAGGGCGACACCGAAACGCGAACGGTCGGCCATGTCGATATGCATCGTCAGCCGGAAGAAGATCGGAATGCACAGCACCGTCAGCAGGACGCGGCTGGCATGGGTCAGCACGATACGGCGATCGTCACCGCCCATTTCGTGGCCGATCACCATCATTTCGTTCAACCCGCCCGGCATGGCCGCGAAATAGGCGGTGGGCCGATCATAGCCCGCAATCTTGCGGAAATACGGGTAACACAATGCGCCGCCCAACCCGACATAAGCGGCCAGCAAGGCAAGGCTGATCGTCCATTCCCCGGCGCGTTGCAACATGTCCGGGGAAAACCCGCTGCCCAACATGACACCCAGGATGGTGATCATCGCAGGCCGGATTTTGTTCGGGCCGTTAACGGGGAGTTTCAGCAGGGACGCGATCGTGCAAACGACCATGGGGCCGAGCATCCAGGGCAGCGGCATGGTCAGCCAATTGGCGATAAGCCCGCCGATCCCGCCGATGCCGAGCGCGAACAGCGTCTTGGTCAGAAGCGTCTTGTCGATCGTCATATGCCCGCCTTTCGGGCAAAACGAACGGCGGTTTGCCCCGGCAAGGCATGGCGTGTCGGCATGACGAGGTAGCAGTTGTCATAGGGCGTTTCGATAGTGTTCGGACCGTCCAGCGCGATCGGCGTTCCTTTTTTTGGAATGCATTCCAATCCGTTGAAGCTTTCTACGAAGCGGAGCCCGGAATGCATAACAGTCACTGCGTCCGTCACCGTCAGGACGGTTTGGTCCGGGTTCGCGGTGGGGGTAGGGCCGTCCCTCATATCCAACAGGCGCAGGAATCGGTCCGTTACGTCTCGCGCGACGGTTACCGTGCCTGTCTGCCAATGCTGGCCGCACTCGACCAGAAGGGAGATACCCGCACCGGTTTCCGGCCGGAACCTGTCGAAATCCCGCATCCGACGCCCGGCCTTGTGCCCCGCATCGCAGATGATCGCGTGGTCCGTACCCAGGGCACGGGCAAACTCCACGGCACGCGAGTCCAAACCGGATAACATCATGGGCGGGGAAAAGCTGCTGGTCGAATGCAGGTCCAGCAGATAGTCGACCTGTTCGACGATGGGGCGCACTTCCTGTGCCCGGCGTACCTCCCGCGTGGTGGCGGGGCCGTCCAGACGATCCGTATCCCAGACTCGGTTGAAATCCTCATCCTGATAGCGCGACTGATCCGGGTGGTCCGGATCGAAGCTCTTGAACGCCGCGACATTCATAAAGGCAACGAACAGGCGACCGCAGGCGGGGTGGAAACCGGATGACAGTAGTTCCGCCGCGACGATGGCGCCGCACAACTCGTTGCCATGGACGACAGCCGAAATCATCGCCGTCGGGCCGGGACGGCCCGAGTCCAACAGATGGATATAGGGTATCCCGGCAGTGCCGTCGGCAAAGCCGTCTATCTTGGGAGGGGAGATATCTACCTGAAACGAGGACGCGGATTGCATGCTGGTTATTTTAGAGAAGGCCCGCTGAAATTCCAGTCGAGACAGCAACGCAAAGTCAGACAGCGTGTCCCAGCATTTGTGAAGGCCGGTCGTCGGTTAGATCGGCGGCTGAGGTCTGCAGCTTAGGTTGGTGTCAGTGATCCAAATCGGCTTTCGCCGAAACCAGGCCGACGACCGATATGTCGATGACCTGCTTACCGCATTCCTCGAAATTGACGGTAACCCGGTTGCCGATACTGGACTGTACCTGCCCGATCCCCCAGTCCGGGGCATCCGGATTCCGGACGAAAGCGCCGGGAACCAGTCCTTGTTCTTGGGAAGGGCGAAAATTCATGGCGCGACCCTTTTCTGTCACGTTGACCCAGGCTTCGGACGCACTCCCCAACAGCGCCCTTAACAGTGACGGCGCATGTCCATACTTGTATCTTGGCCTCATCAAGGCCAAGAAACTGTCCGGTGATTCTGGTTTTTGCACCAGATGCATTTCGAATTGTGGCAACAACGGCTGACCGAGGGCGAACCGACATGACTTCGAACACCGACGCCGCCCGTCTTTCGCTGGTTTCGGATCTAGTCGCGTCTCGCATGGCGCATGAACTGGTCGGTCCGATCGGCGCGATTTCCAACGGTTTCGAGCTTCTGGAAGAACTGGGAGCCGATGCGGGCGAAGACGTCATGGGCCTTGTGCGGGAAAGCACGCGCCAGGCCGGGGCTCGGCTGCGCTTCTATCGTCTAGCCTATGGTCGGGCGGGTCGCAGCGTCAGCAACGTATTCCAGTTGAAGGCGGCGGCAGCCGAGTTCTTTCAAGGCGCGACGAAGCACGAATTGTCGTGGCCGTTGCCGCCGATCCTGCCGTCCCTGCCGGACGGTGCCGGTCGTTTGGCATTGGTCCTCAGTGAATTGGGGATCGATGTCTTGCCGCGCGGCGGCTTGGTGAAGGTGGATACGGATGACGATTCCTGTCGGGTTTCCGCCGAAGGGGCAGGGGCGACGCTGTCCCCGGAAATTGTGGCGGCGCTAACCTTTTGCAGTTCCGCCGAGCCCCAGGACGGCGACCCGCAATTCGAGGCCCGGCATGCCCATGCCCTGCTTGCCGGCGTCATCGCGGCGGACGGTGGATGGACATTGTCATGGGCGGCCATTGAAGGACGGATTGAATTTACGGTCGAATTCGCGCGGACCTAAAACTTTTCTTAACTTTTTACAGGCTACCTATATTCACTGATACTGGGGTAAGCTGACGCAATGACTGCGATTTTGCGCACCTGGGCGTAACTGGAGGAACGTTATGGACGATCTGTTAAGCGAGTTTTTGACGGAAACGGCGGAGAGCATGGAAACGCTCGACACCGAACTCATCAAGCTCGAGCAGAATCCCAACGATCAGGCGATCCTGTCGAACATCTTTCGATTGGTTCACACGATCAAGGGCACCTGTGGGTTCCTCGGTCTGCCGCGCCTGGAAGCTGTGGCGCATGCGTCAGAGAACGTTCTGGGTCGAATTCGCGACGGCGAGTTGGAAGTAACCGCCGGCGCGGTGTCGCTGGTTCTCGAATCCCTGGACCAGATCAAGCTCATCCTCAACGGTTTGGAACAGACCGAGGCGGAACCGGAAGGTGACGACACCGACCTGATTAGCCGCTTGAACCACCTTGCGGAAACCGGAAAGGTTCCGGGCGAAGATGCCGACGCGGCGGCCGAACCGGTTGCCGCCGCCGAACCGGAACCCGAACCTGAACCCGCGCCGGAACCGGCTCCGAAGGCGGCAACGGGATCGGCGGCATTCGAAGCCATGATGAATTCCGAAGAAGTCGCCGAGGATTCCCCGGAACTTCAGGCGGCCTTCGACAATGCCGTTTACAAAGGGCCCGGTGACCCTCTGGCCGGGACCAAGGCGGCGGACGAACCCGCGCCGGAACCGGCCAAGTCAAGCCTGCCTGTGAAGGCGAAGGAAACCGCGCCCACCGCCGCCAAGGGCGATAATGGTGAAGTTGCGGTCGAGAAGAAGGAAGGCGCCGGCGTCATTCAGACAATCCGCGTCAATGTCGATCTCCTCGAAAACCTGATGACCATGGTCTCCGAACTGGTTCTGACCCGGAACCAGTTGCTTCAGATTCTCCGTTCCCAGGGCGACAGCGAATTCAATGCGCCGTTGCAACGCCTGTCGCATGTGACGTCGGAATTGCAGGAAGGGGTCATGAAGACCCGGATGCAGCCGATCGGCAATGCCTGGGCGAAACTGCCGCGTATCGTCCGCGACCTGTCGCTGGAACTGCACAAGAAAATCGATCTGCAGATGATCGGGGCGGAAACCGAACTGGACCGTCAGGTTCTGGAGATCATCAAGGATCCGCTGACCCATATGGTCCGCAATTCCGCCGATCACGGTATCGAGCAGCCGGAGGAGCGCGCGGCGTCGGGCAAGCCGGAAACCGGAACGATCACGCTGAACGCCTATCACGAAGGTGGTCACATCCTGATCCAGATTTCCGACGACGGTAAGGGGTTGGCGGCGGACAAGATTCGCGCCAAGGCGCTGTCCAACGGTCTGGCCACCGAATCCGAACTGGATGCGATGAATGAACATCAAATCCAGCAATTCATCTTCGCGGCCGGTTTCTCGACGGCGGCGCAGGTGACGTCGGTTTCCGGTCGAGGCGTCGGCATGGACGTCGTGAAAAGCAATATCGACAAGATCGGTGGGACGGTCGAACTGACCTCCGTCGAAGGGCGCGGTACGACGTTCACGATCAAGATTCCGCTGACCCTGGCCATCGTGTCGGCCCTGATCGTGGAATGCGGCGCGGAACGTTTCGCCATTCCGCAAATCAGCGTCGTCGAACTTGTCCGTGCGTCAGCCGATGCCGAACACAAGATCGAAATGATCCATGGCACGCCGGTCCTGCGTTTGCGCAACCGCCTGCTGCCGCTCGTGAACCTGCGCAAGCTGTTGGATGTGGACGGCGCGGAAGACATGACCGATCTGGACGAGGCCTTTATCGTCGTCAGTCAGGTCGGCCAATACACGTTCGGCATTATTGTGGACAAGATCTACGACGCCGAAGAAATCGTCGTAAAGCCGGTATCGTCGCTGCTGCGTCATATCCCGATCTTCGCCGGGAACACGATCCTGGGCGACGGGAGCGTCATCATGATCCTGGATCCGAACGGTATCGCCCAGTCGACCGGCGAAATGCAGGTCGCCGATCAGCAGGCCGTGGAACATGCGGATGCCCGCCTTGCCGGTAGCCAGGAACGCGTCGCGCTCTTGCTGTTCCGCGCCCATGGCCATCAGCCGAAGGCGGTGCCTCTGGGCCTCGTTGCCCGTCTGGAGGAAATCGATTTCGACAAGGTCGAGTATTCCAACGGTCGTGCGATGGTGCAGTATCGCGGCACGTTGATGCCGCTGGTGCCTATCAATCCGACGGAAACCTTCCCGGAAACGGGCAAGAAGCCGACGCTGGTCTTCTCCGACCGCTCGCGCTCCATGGGCTTGGTCGTGGATGAAATCCTCGACATCGTGGAAGACCGACTGACCGTGGAACACGGTGCGGATAAGCCGGGCTTCGTCGGCAGCGCCATTGTTAATGGCAAGGCCACCGAAATCATCGATACGGCACATTTCCTGACCATCGCCTTCCCGGATTGGTTCGGCCACGATCAGGGCAATGGCGTTCTGGAAGATGCCACCGCCCGGAAGAAGCGCATTCTGCTGGTCGACGACAGTGCCTTTTTCCGCAACCTGCTGACGCCGATGCTGTCCGTTGCGGGGTATTCCGTGACCTCCGTCGACAGCGCCGAAGCCGCCTTGCAACTGCATGAGCGCGGTGCGGAATTCGACGGGATCGTGTCGGATATCGAAATGCCGGGCAAAAGCGGTTTCGATCTGGTTCAGGAGTTGCGGGCCGGGGGGCGTTGGGCGTCGCTGCCGATCGTCGCGATGTCTTCGCACACGACCCAGGCGGACCTCGACAAGGGCCATCAGGTCGGTTTCTCCGATTATGTCGCGAAACAGGATCGCGAAGGCCTGCTTCAGGCCTTGTCGGAAATGCTGGGCGAAAGCTACTTAAAGGACGCCTAAAGCGGCCTTTCACCGGGGCGTGGTCGAGCGGCTGCGTCCCGGTTGCCTCTGTCATACGATCGTGATGCCACTGCGGTAATGTAATGTTGCGGCAGTCCCGATCGGCGACTAGACTCACTTTTGCTCGGTCAGGCTTGTCGTTTCCAACAATCGAAACGAAGCGGAGAGAGCGGACCGCCGGTCCAAGTTTAGGGGTAAGGCAATGAAGTCCTGCATTGTGGTCGACGATTCCCGTGTCATTCGTATGGTGGCCCGGAAAATTCTTGAAGAACTCGGATTTGAAGTACGCGAGGCTGAGGACGGGAAGGAAGCCCTGGATCTCTGCCAGAAGTCCATTCCCGACGGAATATTGTTGGATTGGAACATGCCGGTCATGGACGGCTTGGAATTCCTGAAACAGTTGCGCAAGCTGCCCAATGGCGGGACGACCAAAGTCGTTTTCTGCACGACGGAAAACGATCTGTCGCATATCCAGGAAGCGATTGCCGCCGGCGCCGACGAATACATCATGAAACCGTTCGACAGCGAGATCGTACAATCGAAGTTCGAACAGGTAGGACTTCTTTAATGAGCGAACTGCGCGCCACTGCGGCGTCTACAGGCGCGTCAGCGGATGATCCTATCCGCGTGATGATCGTGGACGACGCCTTGGTCATTCGGGGCATGTTGAGCCGTATCCTCCAGGAAAGCCCTGATTTCGCGGTTGTCGCTTCTGCAGGGGACGGCGCGCGGGCGCTGTCCATGCTGAAGCGCACCGATGTGGATGTGGTGGTGCTGGACATCGAAATGCCGGTGATGGACGGGATCGAGGCACTGCCCAAGATCGTCGCCGAATATCCGCATATTCAGGTCGTGATGGCCTCGACACTGACGAAGCGCAACGCGGAAATTTCCCTGAAGGCGCTGGAACTCGGCGCGGCGGATTACGTTGCCAAACCGTCGTCGTCCGGGGAGTTGCGCTCCGCCGACGATTTCAAACGAGAACTCGTCGACAAGGTGCGCAGTCTGGGCCGTGTTGCGAAACGGCGCGTCGGGCGACCGAAGGCGACCGCGACGGCGGCCTCGTCCACACTGACGGCCGCGCCCGCGCCGCGCCCCAAGGAATTTACGCTGCGCCCGCTTAAGGCGTTCAAACCCGATGCCCTGGCGATCGGCAGCTCGACCGGTGGGCCGCAGGCGTTGTTGAAGGTCTTGAAGGATTTGGGGCCGGTGGATCAGCCGATCTTCATCACGCAACATATGCCGCCGACCTTCACGACCATCCTGGCGGAACATTTGAGCCGCGCCACGGGGCGCCCCTGCCAGGAAGGTGCCGATGGAATGGTGGTGGAGCCGCGCAAGATCTACCTCGCGCCCGGCGACCGGCACATGCTGATCAAGTCGTCCGGTGGGCGCGTGACAATCCAACTGTCCGACGGGCCGCAGGAAAACTTCTGCCGTCCGGCGGTGGACCCGATGTTGCGAAGCCTGTCCGCGGTTTATGGCCCACGTCTGTTGATCAGTATCCTGACCGGGATGGGATCGGACGGCGCTAAGGGGGCGAAAGTGTGTGTCGATGCGGGGGCCCAGGTCCTCGCGCAGGATGAAGCGTCCAGCGTCGTGTGGGGAATGCCGGGGGCTGTTGCCATGGCCGGCGTTTGCGGCGCTGTTATTCCGTTAGATAAAATCGGTGCTGCGATCCGCCGGTTTGCGGTCGATGGAGCCCGGCCATGAGGATAGAAGACTTCGACATGCTCAGCGCGCTGCTGAAGCAGCGTTCCGGCCTCGTGCTGACGAAGGACAAGTCGTACCTTCTGGAAACCCGCCTGATGCCGGTTGCCCGTAAGCACGGGCTGAAGGATCTGGACCAGTTGTGCGACAATGTGCGTTTGAAAAAGGACGCGAAGCTGATTGCCGATATCACGGAGGCGATGACGACGAACGAGTCCCTGTTCTTCCGGGATTCGAAACCGTTCGATCAGTTCCGCGACGTGCTGCTGCCGCAGTTGATGATCAACCGCGCCTCGACCAAGAAAATACGGATTTGGAGTGCGGCCTGTTCCAGTGGTCAGGAACCCTATTCCCTCTCCATGATTCTCAAGGAAAATCAGGCGAAGCTGGCGGGCTGGCGGTTTGAGATTGTGGCCACCGACATTTCGGAAGAAATGTTGGCGAAGGCGCGGGCCGGGATTTATACACAGTTCGAGGTTCAGCGCGGTCTGCCGATCCAGATGCTGGTGAAGTATTTCAAGCAGAACGGCGAGAAATGGCATATCGACGCTGGCCTGCGGTCCATGGTCGATTACCGCCCGTTCAATCTGCTGGAAAGTCCGCGGGGGCTCGGGACCTTCGATATCGTCTTCTGCCGCAACGTGTTGATCTATTTCGATCAGCCGACAAAGGCGAAGGTGCTGGGACAGATTTCCGAGATATTGGCGAAGGACGGCGTGCTCTACCTCGGCGGGGCGGAAACGGTTTTGGGCGTGACGGAAAAATTCAAGCCCGTGCCGAACTTCCGCGGCATGTATCAGCATGCGGACGGTACCCCGGCGATCAAGGTCGCCTGATTGCCGGTCTTTGGAACCGCCGCGTCGGCTTAGGTACTTACCGCCAGTCTTCGATATAATTTCGGGCGTCCGGGCGCTTCATGTCGCGCGGCGCTTCCGTCGGTGTTCCCATATAGACGAAGCCGATGATGCTGTCCTTCGCGGCAAGGCCTAGACCTTGCTTCACCGTCGCGTCGAAGGCCGGCCAGCCGGTCAGCAGGATCGCGCCCCAACCGGCGGCATGGGCGGCGAGCAACAGGTTCTGCGTCGCGCAGGCGGCGGCGACCACCTGTTCTTCCACCGGCACCTTCGGGTGGTTTTCCATGACTTCCGCCACGGCGGCGACGATCAGGGGGGATCGCAGGGGCTTGCCGCGCATCGCCGCGACGACGTCATCCGCGACCTCCGGTTCCCGCTTGCGCAGGGCTTCTTCAAACAGGTCCGACAGTTTGTGCCGCGCGTCGCCGCGAATGACCTTGAATCGCCAGGGCCGGATCGCGCCGTGATCGGGGGCGCTCATCGCCGCTTGCAGCAGGTCGGTCAGTTGCGCGTCGCTCGGCGCGGGCTCCACCAACATATCCGCCTTCACGGAACGGCGGGCGGCAATAAGGTCGATCAATTGGCGGGAGTCACTCATGGAAATATCCTCTTTAAGAATCGTTCGCAAATCGAATTAGTCGGCACATGCCGGACGTCAAGTCCGGAGGTCACAGTCCATGGCCGTGATGCGGATCCCGTTGCCGATGTCGCCAGGGCAGCAACAGGGACAGGAGGAAGCCCGCGACGAACCCACCCAGATGACTTTCACCGGAGACCGTCAATCCGCCCGGCCCGGGCAGAAATTCGAACAGCAGATTGACCCCGAAAAAGACCAGGATGAAGATCACGCCCGCGCGCCGGTTGTTGAATGGCGGCGGCACGTATTCCTGGCCCCGACGCAGGAAGACCATGCGCGATAGGGCGCCGACCAGGGCGGAAACACCGCCGGACGCCCCGATCAGGTAAAGGTCCGCCCCCGGATAGACGATCAGAACCGCCAATGCTCCGCCTGCCGCGCCCAGGGCATAGAGCGCCAGGAAACTGAGCTTCGGTATCTGCCGGGCGATCGGCGTGCCGAAGGCGAGCAGGAAGGCGCAGTTCACCATCAGATGCAGCCAAGACCCGTGCACGAGGGCGTAGCCGACCCATCGTGCCGAAATTTCCACCGGATAGTCGCCGAAAAAATGCAGGTCGCCGGGATTGAAGACCAGATAGGTCAGAACGGGATCGACCCATGCTTCCGGCGCGACCAGCCGAAAGACATGCATCAGCACCGTCACCACGATGATTTGCAGGACGATGCCCGGCGCGTTGAAGGCAGGCGGATTGCGACGTGGTTGGTGTGTACCGAAGGGATGCTGCATGGCCTATAGCTGGGCTTCCCGGGCCAGTTTGTCCAGCTTCTCGTCGCGCAATTCATAGACCAGCGCGTCGGTTGGTAGGGCCGCCCCGATCCGGTCGTACAAGCGTCGCGCGGGATTGTCGGTATAGACGGCAAGACCGATGCAGCGTTGCCCCTTGCGTGCCGCGTCCGCCGCGACCCGCGCCAGCAACTGCCGTCCCAATCCCCCGGACCGATGCGCGGGGTCGACATAGAGGTCGAGCAGCCATGTCGCCATGGTGCCGGTATCGGTATCGAAGAACTTCTGACACAGGGCATAGGCCACGGGCATGCCATCGCTTTCACCCAGATAGCCATAAACCAACGGGTCATCGCCCTGCATGACGGCCGCCAGCGAGGCGCCGTTCAGCGTCGCCGCGTTTTCCATGCCGAAATGCGCATTCAGCGCGGCGGCCAAATCGGCGAGTGTCGCGGCGTCTTGAACGGTCGCGGCGCGGATGCTCCACTGTGTCATCGGATGCCTGTTTCCATTGAATGCGCGGTAGCTTATCCGCCGGTCCGTGAAAACGAAAGGGCGCTTGGTAAGGCCCTTGGCAAGGTCAGGCTCATGGCCGAAAATCCGCGTATGGTGTTCGGCACTATACTGAACATGACGGCATTCGAAGGGCATAACGGCGCATGACCAAACGATGGGTGAAATCCAAGGAACGGCGGACCCTCGACTCCATTCCCACGCCTGGACCGCATGGGCCGGATTCGACGGCGGATGCGGAGGCTATGCGCCATGAAACCGCCTTCCACGGCAGCGGCACGGGCGATCATGAGGCGGCGGTCGAAAGCTTCCGCAGTCCGGATTTCCCCTATAAGAAAAAGCTGTCCGATAGCGCCTATGAAGAACGCAAGGAAGCACTGCAGGTCGAATTGCTGAAGGTGCAGCGATGGACCAAGGAAACGGGCCAGCGCATCGTCGTCCTGTTCGAAGGCCGCGACGCGGCGGGGAAGGGCGGCACCATCAAGCGGTTCATGGAACACCTGAATCCGCGCGGCGCACGGGTCGTCGCCCTGGACCGCCCAAATGAGCGGGAACGCGGCCAATGGTATTTCCAGCGCTATATCGATCACCTGCCGACGGCGGGGGAAATGGTGTTCTTTGATCGGTCCTGGTACAACCGTGCCGGCGTCGAGCGGGTGATGGGGTTCTGTACCCCAATGGAATATCTGGAATTCATGCGTCAAACACCGCTGCTGGAACGCATGTTGGTGAACAGCGGCATTCTGCTGTTCAAATATTGGTTTTCCGTTACGCGCGACGAACAGCACAAACGTTTCGACGCACGCGAAACCGACCCGCTGAAGCAATGGAAGCTGTCCGCCATCGACAAGCTGGCCGTCGACAAATGGGACGCCTATACGGAGGCGAAGGAAGCCATGTTCTTCTATACGGATACGGCGGACGCCCCCTGGACGGTGGTGAAGTCCAACGATAAGAAGCGGGCGCGGATCGAATGCATGACGCATTTCCTGCATCACCTGCCTTACGACGGGAAGGACCGCGATCTGGTCGGCGTGCCCGACCCCCGTATCGTCGGGCCGGCGAGCCATCTGATCGGGCGGCACGAACATATTTTCGGCGAGGCATTGGAAATGCCGGAGGAGGAGTAACCCGTGACCATCAAGGCCGTTATCGTTCCCGTTACCCCGTTCCAGCAGAACTGTTCCGTTATCTGGTGCGAAGATACGAAAAAAGGGGCTGTCGTCGATCCGGGTGGGGAAATTGACCGCATCCTGGACGCCGCCCAACAGCAAGGGGTGATCATTGAAAAGGTCCTGCTGACCCATGGTCATTTGGACCATTGCAGCGCCGCGCGAGTCCTGGCCGACCGTCTGGGCGTGCCCCTGGAAGGACCGCATAAGGACGACGCCTTCTGGATCGACCGCTTGCCCGACGATTGTGCGAAATACGGCTTTCCGGAAGGGAAGGCGTTCACGCCGGACCGTTGGCTGGACGAGGGCGACACGGTGACCGTCGGCGATTGCGAGATGGCGGTCTATCACTGTCCGGGGCATACGCCGGGACATGTCGTCTTTCACGATGCCGAAGATGGAATAGCCTGGGTCGGCGATGTTCTGTTCCAGGGATCGATCGGCCGCACGGATTTCCCGAAAGGGGACGGCCCGACCCTGGTTCGGTCCATTGTCGAAAAGCTCTGGCCCTTGGGCGACGAGACGGTCTTCGTGCCGGGGCATGGCCCGCTATCGACCTTCGGGCAGGAGCGGCAGTCGAATCCCTTCGTATCGGACCACGCGCTTTCCCACGCGTAGCGGCAGCGGGCCGTCCTACATATTACGCGCGATGAATTCGCGCAGGAACTTTTCCCAGTTTTCGAACGGGGCGGGGTAGGTGACGACGACGTCGGCCCCATCCCGATGATGGACCATACCCGACAGGGAAATGCGGCGAATGCCTTCCTCGCTGACCAGCAGCAGGGCGAAGCTCAATGCCTGACCTTCCTCGATCCACGTGGGCAGGTCTCTTAAGCATATGCCGCTGGCCGAAATATCGAAGATTTCCAGCGTCTTTCCGTCCATTTCAAATCGGATGGAACTGGACCTGAAGCGTTGCGAGCCAGCCTCGCCGCCGACCTTGACCTTCGCCAGCGCGGATAATTCTTCTGCGGTGGATGATGTGTCTTCCGCGGATGGTTGCCGGGACCGTGTTTCGCCAACGGTCGACCGCGTCGTCTTAATATCGAAACTTTTCACATTCCCCACCCAGCACGCTTCGACGGCGCACCGATCGCAAGTCGGACGCGCCGCCGGTTGCGCGGCCACGACCCCCTGAAGGAGGGACTAGGCATTCCAGAAGGACGGGCCGCGGTCAAACCAGCGTCTGACCGGGATATGCTAGCGAGTTTTCTAAAAGTTATCTAGTATTTTAATCAAATGCCTCATCCCAGGATCCCTGGGTGGAGGCTTTCGAATATTCCGTTGCACGGTTTTCGAAGAAATTGGCGTGTTCGACGCCGTTCAGCATCTCGTCCATCCAGCGTAGCGGATTCTTCTCGGAATGGTACATCGGCTGGAGGCCCAGTTGCGTCAGACGGCGGTCGGCGATGTAACGGATATAGGTCTTCACTTCCTCCGCGGAGAGGCCGTCGATGGGGCCGAGTTCGAAGGCAAGGTCGATAAACGAATCTTCGTGGCTGACGATCGTGTCGCAGGCCTTGTACAGATCGCGCTGGAACTCTTCGGTCCAGACTTCCGGGTTTTCCGCGACGAAGGCCTTGAACAGGCGGATAATGGAGGCCGTGTGCAGCGATTCATCGCGCACGGACCAACTGACGATCTGGCCCATTCCCTTCATCTTGTTGTGGCGCGGGAAGTTCATCAACATCGCGAAGCTGGCGAAGAGCTGCAGCCCTTCCGTGAAGGCCCCGAAGACCGCCAAGGTTTTCGCGATGTCTTCCTTCGTATCGACACCCCATACCTGCATGTAATCGTATTTGTCCTTCATCTCCTTGTATTGGAGGAAGGCCGTATATTCGATTTCCGGCATGCCGATCGTATCGAGAAGGTGGCTATAGGCCGCGACATGGATGGTTTCCATGTTTGAAAAGGCGGCCAGCATCATCTGGACTTCGGTCGGCTGGAACACGCGCGAGTAATGCCGCATGTAGCAGTTGTTCACCTCGACATCCGCCTGGGTGAAGAAACGGAAAATCTGGGTCAGCAGATTGCGTTCCGGTTTGGTCAGCGTTTTGTGCCAATCCTTCACGTCGTCGGCGAGAGGAACTTCCTCCGGCAGCCAATGGATTCGCTGCTGCGTAAGCCAGGCTTCATAGGCCCAAGGATAGTTGAACGGCTTGTAGACTGGGCTGGCGTCGAGGAGGGACATCGGGAACCTATTGGCGTTGAGGGATTATTATCGACCGACCGCACATGATAATAGATGTGGTGTCTGTGGCAAGATCGAAATCTAGATATTGTATGGCATTCGATCTTTTTCCGACCGCCATTCATCATAGGGCAAACGACCGTTCTTGTCAGGCGGCGTGGTATCGTGGACTCTGCCAAAAATGCAAAGGCCAAAAATGCAAAGGGAGGAACCTGAATGTCGGATGACCGACTGAAGCCGAAAACCTATTCCATTGAGGGCGTGCGACCGATCATCCATCCGACGGCCTTCGTCCATCCGACGGCGGTGCTAATCGGCGACGCGGTGGTCGGGCCGAACTGTTACGTCGGTCCCGGCGCGTCCATGCGTGGCGATTTCGGCCGGGTCATCATGGAAGAAGGGTCGAACCTTCAGGACAACTGCATCATGCATGCCTTTCCGGGAATGGATTGCGTGATCGAAGTGGACGGGCATATCGGCCATGGCGCGATCCTGCACGGCTGTCGCGTGAAGCGGAACGCACTGGTCGGCATGAATTCCGTGGTTATGGACGGGGCGGTGATCGGCGACAGCGCGATGGTTGCCGCCATGGCCTTCGTGAAGGCGGGATTTGAAGTGCCGGATCGGATGCTGGCGGCCGGGACACCCGCCAAGATACTACGGGCGCTGACGGATCAGGAAGTCGCCTGGAAGGAAGAGGGGACCCGCGATTACCAGCGTCTGGTCATTCGGTCTCATGCAAGTTTCCAGGAATGCGACCCCCTAACGGAAGAGGAAGCGGATCGCCCGAAATTGGACGCCGGCGCTTCAGTCCCGCTATTCGTTAAAAAAGCAACGTAATCGCGGTAGCCGTTTTCTATCGGACAGCGAGCATCGGGCGACCGAAGGCGGTCGCGGTGATGCGGCTTTCGATGAAGACGTCGAAGGATCCCGCGACGGTCGCGACCCGGTCGTCGCGGTTTGTTTCGGTACGGATTTCGCTGGCGCCCGCTTCCAGCGCGCGGCGTTCCGCCTCCGTTGTCGCGATATCCGTGGCGCGGGCGGCGGCATCCTCCAGGAAACGGAAATCCTCCACCCCTTCCAGGGCGTGAACGCGGAATAGACCTTCCGCGGGGGAGGTGATGAGGATGTGCACCCGCTGACTGACGCCGCCCGCGACGGCGCCGACGGCGTTGCATACTTCCGCAAATCGCGGCACGTCGAAGTCGGTGTGTAGGCGTTTGGCGATTTCCGGATAATAGGTTTGCGCCGGGGCGCCGATCCCGATCAGGGGACGGTGCAGGCGGACTTCGAAACCGACCAGCGAGTCCGCGTCTTCCTGATCCGATCGATGGGCGAAGGCTTCCGTCATGAAGCGGCGGGCGCTGCGGCCCGGTGCGTCGGGGATGACGGCCTCCACCATCGCCATGCAGGATTGCACGGTCAGGCGGTCGATAACCTTGCGCGCCAGGTCGTCTCCATTCGCCGCCAGCGGAATGCCCGGTCTGCGTTCCGTGCGGGCATGCAGGCCGGCGGACAGTTTTGCCGCTTCGGTATTCCAAGAGTCCTGCAAGCCGAGGACATGCGCGGCATCGGACGGGGTGAAACCGGACAGGATGACCAGTCCCCGGTCGACGAGCCGCAAGAGAGGCTGTTCCGGCGCACGGGCGGCCAGCAGGGCTTCCAAAGATTTCGGCCCGTCCTGCAGCATGTCCCATATACGCTGTTCGCCCCGGCTGAGCGTACCGGCCTTCAAATCGCGCAGCTTCACGGCGAACCGTCCGTCGATCGGCTTCGGCCAAGCGCGGTCCAATTGGGTTTTCAATATATCGACGATACCGGGATTGTCGCGGGCGAGAAGGCTGACCGGGACCATGCGGCGGGGACCGACGCGCAATTGCTTTTCGTCATCCAGGCCGATCTCGCTGTCGCCGCCCAGGCCGATCGTGTGAACGGCGATCGCCTCGACCATCGTGCGGTAGCCGCCGACGACGGCCCCGTCATCCGCCAGGACCGGCTTACCGTCCTTCAGCACGGCGATATCCGTCGTCGTCCCGCCGATATCGGAAATAACGCAATCCGGCCGGTTGCACAGGAACTGCGCGCCGATGACGCTGGCGGCCGGGCCGCTGAGGATCGTTTCCACGGGCCTCGTCAGGGCGGTATCGGCGGCGATCAGGGAGCCGTCGCCCTTCACCACCATCAGGGGTGCGTCGATGCCGCTCTGGTCCAGCATGGCGGACACGGCCCGGATCAATTGTTGGATCAGGGAGATCAGGCGCGCGTTTAACAGCGCGGTCAGCGCCCGGCGCGGCGCATCGAGAGCGGATGCCATTTCATGCGCGCAGGTGACGGGAAGGTCGGTCAGGCGGCGCACCGCGTCGCGCACGGCGATTTCGTGGGACGGGTTCCTGGTGCCGAAATATCCGCAGACGGCAACGGCGGATACCTTTCCGGTCAGGGCCTCGATATCGGCTTGTGCGGCGTCCAGGTTCAGGGGCGCGCGCTCCAGCCCGTCGGTGCCATGCCCGCCGTCCAGAAACAGAACCGGATCGCTGCCCAGGGCTTGGCGCAGTCCGGCGCGATCCAAGGCCTTGTCGTCCTGACCGATTAGGATCAGGCCGACCGGGAAACCATGCTGTTCGACCAGCGCATTGGTGGCCAGCGTCGTCGACAGGGATACCAGGGCGACCTTGGACGGATCGATATCCGCCAGGGCGGCGGCAGTCGCTTCGGACACACAGATCGACAGATCGTGCTTGGATGTCAGCGCCTTGGCGGACGATATGACTTCCCGCGTTTCATCGTCGAAAATGACGGCATCCGTATAGGTGCCCCCGGTGTCGATTCCCATCAACAAGGCCATGTTTTTGCTCTTCCAAATCCCAACGATCCCAATGCCTCATGACATTGGGCCGGACGGGCGTCAATCGGGATTGGGATTATAGTTTGCGTATTTCCTCCAGGAAGGAGTCGACGGACCGGCTTAACAAGGCTGCTTGCTGGCTCAACTCGGATGCGGCCTTCAGCGTTTCTGACGCTGCTTCCCCAGTTTCCCTGGATGCCTGACCGACGCCGTCGATATTCGAACTGACCTCGCTTGTCGCGGCATGCTGTTTTTCCACAGCGGCGGAAATGGCCGCGGATATTTCGCTGATCTGGTTGATGCTGGCGGTGAACGTTTCCATGACGGCGATCGCGCGATGGGTGGCGCTTTGCATGGTCCGCACTTGTGTATCGATTTCCTCTGTCGCCTTCGCTGTTTGGTTCGCGAGGCTCTTCACCTCGTTCGCGACGACGGCGAAGCCTTTGCCGGCCTCGCCCGCTCGGGCGGCCTCGATCGTCGCATTCAACGCCAATAGATTGGTCTGGTTGGCGATGTCGTTGATCAGTTGCATGACGTCACCGATCTTGTCGGCGGAATCTGTCAGGGTCTGGATGTCGTGCTTGGATTTTTTGGAATTTTCCACAGCTTCATTGGACACGCGTGCAGCGACCGCGACCTGTTGTCCGATTTCCGTGATCGACCGCGACAATTCCTCCGCTGCCGACGCCACGGTGTTTGCCTGCACGCTGGTCTCCTCGGCCCCGGACGCCATGGTTTCGGACGTCGCCTGCATTTCGGTCGATGCGGAAGACACACCGTCGACCACCGTTTTCACATCCGCTTCGAACTGGTCGGCGAGTCGCACTTGCGCGGTCACGACCGACCAGGTCAGCAGGGCGGCGAAGTAATGACCGGATTTGTCATACAATGCGGAGACGTTCAGGTTGAGGAATTGGTCACCAAGCCTGATCCTGGTCGAATGCGGCAGGTTGGACGGGTCTTTCAGCAAGTTGCGTTGATGGGCTGGGTTTTTGTGGAATACGTCGATATTCGCGCCGATCAGATCCTTCGCCTTGATCGGCAGCAAATGTTCGATGCTTTTCAGTGTGTCCTTCGTCGCCTGATTGGCATAGGTGATTTCAAAGGTTTCGATATTGCACAGGATCGTATTGATCGGCATTTGGTCCAGCATCTGCGCCTGCACCAGATTTTGCCGTTCATGTTCAACCTTGTCCGTAATCACCGACCAGGTGACCATCGGCGCTATATAGCGTCCAGATTTGTCCGTAATCGGGGTGATATGCAGGTCCAGATATTCGCCGCCGATGGAAATGACGGCGGAATGCGGCAGGTTCTTCGGGTCTTTGAGCATCTGGCGTTGATGCGCCGGATTTTTATGGAAGATATCGATACAGGTGCCGAGCATCTGGTCGGCCCGGCACGGTAGCGCATGTTCGATGGTTTTTAATGTCTCTAGGCTTTTTCGGTTCAGGTAGTCGATTTTGAAATTCTTGAGATCGCAGGTCATTACGTTGATCGGCATATACTCGATCATCGATCGATACGTATGCGCATTGTAGCTCACGCCAGCCTCTTTCTCCCACCACCCCTAAAGTTCTAAATACAGGAAGTACAACCGCTCGATCACAAGTGGGTACAAGTCTAGGCAACAGCTATAGTTCTGTGAAGCTGCGATTTAAAATTTCTAGTTTCCTCGAATACATCTTGTTCTTAAGCAGGTTCAACGCGGTTCCGACCAGCCGCTTTTGCACGATAGAGAGCCTCGTCCGTGCGTCGGATCAAATCGTCCAAATGCTCGGATTTTGACAATTGCCCGACGCCCATGCTGATGGTGACCCGCGCTTCGCCCTTGCCGGTGAGTACCGGGGTATTCTCGATTTCGCGTCGGATATTGTCCGTGATGGTCTGTGCCTGATTCAGGTCGCAGTCCGGAAGGACGATCAGGAATTCCTCACCGCCCCAGCGGCAGATCGAATCCGATCCCCGCAAATTTTCCTTCATGATCCGGGCGATGGTCTGAAGCACCTTGTCGCCTGCGAAATGGCCCAACCGATCGTTGACCAATTTGAAATGGTCGATATCGACCATGGCCACGGCCAGCGGAGACTCCATTCGCCGCGCATTGCGCAGCATGTAGTCCAGAACGATTTCAAAGGCATGTCGGTTTGCGACGCCGGTCAGCTTATCCGTTGTCGCCATTTCCTCCAGCTGGTTCTGGTAGCGGCCGATGATGAGGTTGGCGAGAGCGACAACGACCAGGGTAACGGCCAAACAAATCGCGAGGTTCCAGATCAGCGCGCTTTGAATGCCCGAGGCGGTTCGA
Organism: Pacificispira spongiicola; assembly: GCF_012926505.1. GTDB lineage: Bacteria > Pseudomonadota > Alphaproteobacteria > UBA8366 > Aestuariispiraceae > Pacificispira > Pacificispira spongiicola. The sequence goes on along the minus strand of NZ_JABBNT010000005.1, from coordinate 434,346 downwards.
CCTTCCGGTTCCTCGACAATCAGGTACCAGCCGAAATCCGGGATCAGTCGGCTGTTCAGATAAACCGTATCGCCGTTGCGTTGATATTCGATCGTACCGCTGGGGGAGGTCAGGATCTTGGTCGCGACCGGCGCCAGGTCAGGATCGTCGCGCAGGGACTCCGCGAGGTTGGAGCCGACGGCGCGCAGGGTTACATTGCCTTCGCGGTCCACGAAGAAAATTCGCCGCCCGTAGCGTTTCTGATAGGCTTCGATCAGGTGGCGGACGTCGGAGACGGACAGCCCGACACCGGCGGCACCCAGATAGCCGCCTGTATAATCGTAAACCCGATAGTTTACGAAGACCGTCAGCCGGGTCGGATCCGCAGTGTCCCAGTCGACATTGACTTCATAGTCGTCTTTCATCGTTCGGACGCGCTTGTACCATTGATCCTGCGGATCGTCGTCGGTCACAGTGCGCAATATGCCGGACGGGTGGTAGTACCGCCGCGTTCGTTCTGAAACATAAAAGGCCGTTACGGTTTCATATCGCGTTTGGATGGCTGTCAGGTAACGCTGAATCTGAGAGGCGTTCTGTTCGCCGCGGATTGTCCAATCGCGCAGAAACGTATCCTGCGCCATCAGCGAAGAGATGAAGATGGGCCGCAGGATGTCGCGTTGGATTTCGGAATAAATATTGTCGCTGGTCAGGGGAAGCGTGCTTTCGGATACCTGTCTGGCGATGGAGTCATGGGCCACGAAATAGCTGACGAGGCTGGTCACGACAAAACCGGCCACCAGCATTGCACTGAGGGCTGCCACATATCGGTACTTACGTTTGGAAAGCATTTACTGAACCTTGTGCCCGATCTCCCGCCCGGAAAATAGTCGACCGGGATGGGCGGGGAAACCCAATATTCACGCGGTGTTTAATATCCATGGAATCTTAATACGCCCTTAATCGAATGCCCTCTCAATTGAATGGCGACGAGCGGGCTTGCCGCGGGCGGGGCGTCTGCTTACGGTCGCTGAAATCATCCCTCCTCAATAAGGCCTGTAAAAATCATGACCCACAGCGTTGACCGTATTCCTCTGAAATCGCCGTCTCCGGGAACCGAACGGTTCCTGACCGTGCACCGTTTCGGAACCGAAGGGGCGCGACCAAAGGCTTATCTGCACGCTGCCTTGCATGCCGACGAATGGCCGGGGCTGATGGCGCTGCATCACCTGGTTTCGATGCTGGATGCGGCGGATCGCGAGGGGAAGATCGTCGGGGAAATTATCGTACTGCCGTACGCCAATCCGATCGGCATGGACCAGCGTCAGGGCGGGGCCGTTCCCGGTCGCTATGCCTATGACGGATCCGGCAACTTCAACCGGAACTGGCCGGACCTATCGCCCATGGCCGCGCCCTATCTCGGCAACGGTCTCACCGGCGATGCCGACGCGGACATCGTCGCGTTTCGCGGGGCGTTGAAAGCTGCTGTCGCCGATTTGCCCGCGCGATCCGATGTTCAACATTGGCGCGCGACGCTGCTGGGGCTCAGCGTGGATTCCGACTATGTGATCGATATTCATTGCGACCAGGAAGCGCAGGCACATGTCTATTGCCATGTCGAACATGCGGAAATTGCGCGCGAAATGGCCGCCGCCATCGACTTCCCGGTCGTTCTGCTGGAGGAGGAAGCGGGCGGCTTCAGCTTCGACGATTGCAATGCCGGTGTTTGGCGCCGCATGGGCGGGCTGGTTGAAAACGGGGACGCGCTGTCCATGACCTGCTTCGCCTGTACCCTGGAACTGCGCGGTAAAGACGATATCGAGGACGATCTGGGGCGCAGCGATGCGGAAGGTCTGTACCGGTTTCTGGCGAAACGTGGCCTGATTTCAGGGGATGGCACGGCGCTTTCCGATGGGCCGATACCGTATCGACTGGACGAGGTCGATGTCATTTCATCCCCCATCGCCGGGCTGGTCGCGTTCAAGGCGGCGGTAGGCGAAACGGTCGCGGCGGGACAGGTGGTCGCCGAAGTCATCGACCTGACGGCGGCGGATCCGCTGACGGCGCGCATCCCGTTGAAATCGTCCACGGACGGCCTGTTCTTCGCGCGGAACGACCTGCGTCTGGTTCAGCCAGGGGAGAATGTCGGGAAGGTGGCGGGGCGGCAACCGCTTGCACACCGCAAGAAGGGCGCCTTGCTGGAACCGTGATGTGAAGGAACGGTCGGGCTTACCGTTATACGGTTACCCGGCCGCTTTCTGCTGCGCCTCGTGCGGGTCGCGCAGGACGTAGCCCCGGCCCCAGACGGTTTCGATATAGTTGTCGCCGTTCGACGCGGCGGCCAGTTTCTTACGCAGTTTGCAGACGAAGACGTCGATGATCTTCGCTTCCGGCTCGTCCATTCCGCCGTAAAGGTGGTTCAGGAACATTTCCTTGGTCAGCGTCGATCCCTTGCGCAGGGCCAGTAATTCGATGATACCGAATTCCTTGCCGGTCAGATGTACCGGTTGGCCTTCGATATTGACGACGCGGGAGTTCAGATCGACCCGCAGAGCGCCGATGCTGATTTCCGAGTGGGAATGACCGCGCGACCGGCGCACGATCGCCTGAATTCGCGCAATAAGTTCGCGTTTGTCGAACGGTTTGGTCAGGTAATCGTCGGCACCGTAGCCGAGGCCTTTGATCTTGTTGGACATTTCCGCCAGACCGGACAGAATCAGGACCGGCGTTTCGACGCGCGCGTCGCGCAGTCGACGCAGGACCTCATACCCGTCGATATCCGGCAGCATCAGGTCCAGGATGATCAGGTCGTAATCGTATAATTTCCCGATTTCCAGACCGTCTTCGCCACAGTCGGAATGGTCAACGATGTACCCTTCGGATTTCAGCATCAATTCGATGCTTTGCGCCATAAGGCTGTCGTCTTCGACCAAGAGAATACGCATCAAAACCCCCTAGGGCGCATTCAGTGCGCCTCATATTCGAAATATTAATTACCATGCTACCGGCTTCCTGGCCATACTCTCTTGATTTGACGGAACTCCGGGGCATTTCCCGGGTTGGAATCAAGCGGTATAATCCGAACCTCCTTCGATATGTGGAGCGCGTATGTCGAGCCTCTTGGATTTCCTGATCGCCGACTTGTCGAAAGTATCCGACAGACAGGTCTACGGACGTGTCGCGGCGGTGCAGGGCATGCTGATCGAAATCGAAGGCGTGGAGGGGCATCTGTCCATCGGCGACCGTTGCATGCTTCAGGCGCGGCGCGGCAAGACCGTTCCGTGCGAGGTGGTGGGTTTCCGCGACAAACGGGCACTGGCCATGCCCTTCGGCGCGCTGGAAGGGGTTGCGTTGGGCACCAAGGCATTCGTGGTGAGCGCTCAGCCGACGATCAATCCGACCCGGGAATGGCTGGGACGGGTCATCAATGCATTCGGGGACCCGGTGGACGGTCTGGGCCCGCTGCCCTTGGGGGAGGAGGCCGTGGCGATCCGGGGGGACCCGCCGCCGGCGCACAAACGGCGGCGGATCGGCGGAAAGATCGATCTCGGCGTCCGGTGTCTGAACACCTTCACCACCTGCTGCCGCGGACAGCGTATGGGGATATTTGCCGGGTCCGGCGTCGGGAAATCGGTGCTGATGGCCATGATGGCGCGGTTTTCCGAGGCAGAGGTCATCGTCATCGGCCTGATCGGCGAACGCGGGCGCGAGGTTCAGGAATTCATCCAGGATGAACTGGGGGAAGAAGGCCTGGCGCGCAGTGTGGTCGTCGTCGCGACCTCCGACGAATCGGCACTGATGCGGCGGCAGGCGGCCTATATGACCTTCGCCGTCGCCGAATATTTCCGGGATCAGGGCAAGGATGTGCTCTGCTTGATGGACAGCGTCACCCGTTTCGCCATGGCGCAGCGTGAAATCGGCCTGTCGGCGGGCGAACCCCCGGCGACCAAGGGCTATACGCCGACGGTCTTTTCCGAATTGCCGCGTCTGCTGGAGCGCGCCGGGCCCGGACCGGATATCGGTACGATTACCGGCCTCTTTACCGTCCTTGTCGAAGGCGACGACCATAACGAGCCGATATCGGATGCAGTGCGTGGGATTCTGGACGGTCACATCGTGTTGGATCGTACCATCGCGCATCGGAACCGCTATCCCGCCGTGAATATTCTGCGCTCCGTCTCGCGTACCATGCCCGACTGCAATACCGAGGATCAGACGCGGATCGTCAACCGCGCGCGCCGGCTACTTGCCACCTATGACGACATGGCGGAATTGATCCGGTTGGGCGCCTATCGCAAAGGGTCCGATCCGGCGGTGGATGAGGCGATCTCTTTCAATACGCCGCTGGAAGACTTCATCGCCCAGGGGAAGAACGAAACGACATCGCTGGAACAGGGGTATTCCGAGTTGGCAGCGGTGCTGGGCGAAGACTATCCGGGCGCCGCCTAAAATGGCCGGGGTTAGATAATGGCAGGGGATACGCTGGATACTCTCGTCCGTCTGGCGGGACGCAGTGTCGATAACGCGAGACGCGCCCTGCAAGTCCTGCTGGCCGAAGAAGACCGCATCAATGCCGACTATGCCGCGCTGGCGGAACGGATCGAGTCGGAATCGGAAATGGTCCGAGCAAAGCCCGAATTCGGCAGCCAGTTCGGATCCTTCATGGTCTGGGCGAAAGACCGGCGGGAGAAGCTGGACGCGGAAATGCGCGAATTGGTGCCGAAGATCGACACCGTCCGCGACGCCCTTGCCGATGCCTTTGCGGAGCAGAAGAAATACGAAATCGCCAAGCAAAACCGCGACGAGGCGGAAGCCGCAGACGAGAAGCGCAAGGAAGGCATCGCCATGGATGAAATGGGACTGAATGCCTTCCGCCGTAAGGACGGCGCTTAGATCTGCGCCAGGTGGGCCAATAGCGCCGGATTGTCCCAGCGCGGGCGACGGTCTTCCACCAGGATGGCGTGCCCGGCGTCCAGTGTGTTCCGGCTTGCCATGATGCGGATTTGCAGGAAGCGCGGCACCAATTCGTTGTTCAGATCGTCCAGAATGATGGCGGCCAGGGCTTCCAGACTTTCTTGCGAGTGGAGTCCGGCGAGGTATGTGCCGAAACCGTCTTCCTGCACCAGCAGCTTGTCCGGAACGTAGCGCAGTTCGATCAAGGCGGCGCCTTCCATGGCGGTGCCGCTCAATCGGCACAGATAATCCGCCCGTGGTAGCGGGTTGGGGATGGTCTCCAATTCCGCGTGACGGTTCAGCGCCGCATTCAGGTCAGCGGCGTCTTTGGCCAGGGCGGCAGTGATGTCGTCGGTCTTGCTCATACCGTCAATCCATGCGGGATGTCTTCATTCGGAACAAGGTCGAAATGGGACACGACGGAAAATTCAACCTGTCCGGATAGGCCCAGCGCACTGACGGTATCGGCGAACAGGCCGCGAATGTCGTCGCGGGCTTCCGGCGGCAGGGCGCGTTGGCTGCGAACCATGACATCGACCTTCTTGTCGCGGGACAGGCCGTCCAATTGGATCGGCCCCAGATGGCTGAAACTGGCTTCCACGACGAAGCGTTTCGCCTCTTCCTTCTTGCCGCCGCCTTTACCGTTTTCCTCGTCCTTCGGACGGTCGCGGGTATAGAGACGGATTTCGTCGACTTGATTGCCGTTCATCAGGGGCAGGGAGGTCACGCGCCAATCCTGACCGGCGGCGTCCCTCGTGCGGGTATGCGTCGGGGTTACCTCGCCGTCCAACTCCGACAGCAGGCCCGGCTTTCCCGCGGCCCGCCCGGCGGCGTCGATACCGCGCGCCGTGTCCCCGCCCAACCATTTCTCCGCGCCGCCCTGCCGCATGGCGCTGAGCAGAAAGACAGCCGCCAATCCCATTTGTCCATTCGGCTGCGGCAGCAGCGATTGGGTCATGCGTTGTGCCAGGGCCGGGTCGCCGCCTTTCAGCAAGGCGACGGCGTCCTGTAGCGCCTGATAGCGCGCGGCGGCCCCCTGCGCGGCGGCGGACCCGAAGGCCGCTATTTTCGGTGTGCCGACCAACCCCAACATCAGTTGGGTTCCGGTAGGAGGCGGGTTCGGCATGGTCAAATTGACCGTCCCCATCGGTGTTTGGACGGATACCGATCCACTACCCGTTTGACCGGTGACGGTCCCGGTGAAGGTGCCCGGCGTGCCACCCGCCAACGATTGGCCGGGTGGGGCGAAGGACAGCAGGCGCAACTGTACGGCGCTTCCCGGGGGTAGAACCGGCAGTGGGCTTTGTGCCGGTGCGGTCGGGGCGGGGGTGCCGCCGCCGGTCGGTTGCGCTGCCGTATTCACGGTCGTTTGCGCGGAAGGGGAGGACGTCGGTGTTGTTTGAGCGGTTGCGGCCGCTGTTGCCGAGGTCGCAGATGTCGGCGGGGCGGTAATTGTGCCCGACAGGACCGATCCGACAGAGGTATTCGTGACGACGGCAGGCTGCGGGGCTGCGGTTTGGGCCGTTTGCGGGGCTGGTTGTTGCCCCGCCGTCGCGGTTCCGGTCTGCGCCGCGCCCGGATTCTGCGGTTGCAGGAACAGCGTCGCCTGACCGCCGGACGAGACGGATTGCAATGCAACGGCCAGATTTGTGCCGGGCGGCAAGGGCAGGGGCGTTTGCACCTGCACCGTTTGTCCTTGCACGGACAACGTCAATTGGCCCGCTGCGGGTTTCGCCGTGACCTGTGCGGTCAGGGTGGCGCCGTTTTGCAGCGCTTGCGCAAGGCTTGGGGGGAGGCTCGGCGAGACTGTCGCCGTGCCGGAAGGGAGGGGGGGGGCGTTTGCCGCCGGGGCGGACCCTGTGCCGCCCGCTGTCGGTACGATGGGTGTCTGCATTTCTATCCGGCCGGTTCTCCGGCCCCTCTATAGCATAATTTCGCGTCGGATTCCCTTCTGGTCCCCGCTCGGAAATACTGAAGCAGGAATTGTACCAAACTAAAGCAAGGAGCGGGCGATCGCCTCGACATCCGATGCCGCTTCCGATGTGGGGGACCGTGTCAGCAGCGGCTGTTGCGCCCGGATCGCGTCTCGAACACGGTTGTCGCGCCGGACGATCCCGGCCAGCGGCGGTTTCCGCTTCAGGAAATTCTCGCAAGACCGTGACAGGATATCGTAGGTCTTTTGACCCGCCGCCTGACTTTCCGCACCGTTGACGACGATGCGGATATCCATGCCGGGATGGTTCGTCCATCCCAGTTTTATGAAGGCATAACCGTCGGTAAGGGACGTCGGCTCGTCATTGACCAGCAGCAAGGTGCGGGACGCGGTCGCGGCCAGCATCTGGACGGTCTTGTCGACCCCGGCGCCCAGATCGATCAGCACATGTTGGTAGCCGCCCGCTAGCGCGACCAACTCGCGCCCGATCCGCTCGATGCGGGGCGTGGGCAGGCTGGCCAGCGAACCGCTGCCCGACCGGCCCGCGATGATGTCGAACGGCCCCGCTGCAAACTTTTCGACGCATTGGGTCATACGCAATTTGCCCGCGATGGCGAGCGCAAGGTCGCGTTCCGGTGTCAGCCCCAGTTGAATGTCGATATTCGCCAGCCCCAGATCGCCGTCGAACAGCAGGACCTTGCGTCCCGAACGGGCCAGGGCCTGGGCAAGCGTGATGGCAAACCATGTCTTGCCGACGCCGCCCTTGCCGGAAGCGATCGCGATCAGATTGTTGTTCGGCGCTTGGGCATTCATCGCTCGCTACTCCCCCACCCCGATGCCGGACTTGGCCGGTTCGGCAGTTGCTTCGGGTATCAAAAGTTTCGCCAAGGCGCCGGCATCCATCGGCGTCAGTCCCTGACCGATTTCCGGCGCCAGAGAGACATCGGAAATCGCCAGATTTCCGGCCTCCGCCGCAGCCAGAATCGCGCCCAGGCGTTTGGCCATATCCAAGCCGGTCGTCATCAGGCGGGTCGCGCCGACGGGTCGGAATGCCTCTGCGATTTCGGCGGCTTCCTCCGCGTTTCGTCCGGCGGTCAGGACCAGCACGGTTTCCGTCTTTCCCGCTTCCGCCAATTCCACCAGATGTGCCAGTTCGTCCAGGTGATAAGGGTTGGTTCCCGGCGTATCGATGACGACAAGTTCGCTGCGGCGAATGCGGGTGAGGACGGATGCCAGCGCGGCGCCGTCGGATGCCTCGTAAAGCGTCGCCCCCAACCGGTCGGCATAAGCGCGCAATTGTTCGACCGCACCGATGCGAACCGGGTCCGCCGCGATCAGCGCGACAGGCGTTTCGTCGTCCTTGTCATGGGTCAGCGCGATGCGGGCGGCCAGCTTCGCACAGGATACCGTCTTCCCTACGCCCGGCGGACCGATCAGCATGATTGGCGGCGGCCCCGGCCTGTCCGGTAGCGGCTTGAAGGTGAAAACTTTCGCCAAGGCATGGGCCAGGGTGTCCTTTGCCGTTTCCGCTGTCGTATCGGATGCCGCGTCGAGCAAGCGGTCGACCAATGGCGGCGGTGTGCCGTGCTGTTCCAGGATGCGCGTGATCGTTTCCAGGATTTCTTCCGAGGGACCGTCGTTGAAAAAATCGAAATTCTGTTCTTCCGGTTCGATAGCGGCGGTCACGCGGGCGCCGCGATTGGCGTCGTCTTCATGGGTTGCGACGATGATCGCATTCGGCCCCAAGGTTTGACGGACCAGTTCCATGGCGGCGGGAAGGCTGTCTGCGTGGAAAGTTTTCAGGCGCATGGCTTAGATCGAGTCCACCGTCTTGATCCGCGCCTTGGGATGGATTTCGTTCTGGCTCATCACCACGGTGACGGGCCGGAAACGTTCAATCACGGACCGCACATAGGGACGGATATTCGGGCTGACCAGCAGGGCCGGGGTTTCGCCCTGCATCGCCTGACGTTCGAAAACGGTGCGGACCAGACCGATGAATTCCTGAAGCTTCGACGGTGCCATCGCCAATTGCCGTTCGTCGCCCTGACCGACAAGGCTTTCCAGGAAGGCCTGTTCCCAGGCGGGCGTCAAGGTCACCAGGGTGACGTAGCCGGAATCGTTGGTATTCGCGTCCGATATCTGACGTGACAGGCGGCTGCGGACATGTTCGGTGATGTTTGTCAAATTGCGTGTATAGCCGACGGCCTCGGATATGCCTTCCAGGATCGTCGGCAGGTCGCGGATCGACACGCGTTCGTTCAGCAGGTTCTGCAACACGCGCTGGACCGCGCCCAGGGCGATCTGGTTGGGGATCAGGTCGCTGACCAGTTTCTGCTGTCCCTGCGGCAGTTCGTCCAGAAGCTTCTGCGTTTCGGAATAGGACAACAGTTCCGACATGTTGTCCTTGATGATTTCGGTGATGTGGGTGGTGATCACGGTGGCGCTATCCACGACGGTATAGCCCCGGAACATCGCTTCTTCGCGCTGGTTTTCCTGGATCCAAACGGCGGGCAGACCGAATGTCGGTTCCACGGTGGCCTCGCCGGGCAGGGAGATCTTTTCCCCATGCGGATCCATACACAGCTGCATATTGGGCCGCAGGTCCCCGCGTCCGGCCTCGATCTCCTTCACGCGGATGACATAGGTATTGGCCGGAAGCTGCAGATTGTCCTGAATGCGCACAGCGGGCATGACGAAGCCCAAATCTCCCGCCAGTTGGCGGCGCAGGGATTTGATCTGGTCCGTCAGTTTGTGTTCTTGCGACGCATTGATGAGCGGCAACAGCCCATAGCCGAGTTCCAGCCGGATCAGGTCGATTTGCAGCGCCGCCGAAATCGGTTCCTCCTTCGGCGCCATCTCCGCTGCGGCTTCCTGCTCCAGGACCTTGGTTTCTTCCTCTACCTTCCGGCGGGCGTTGCCCTGCGACACGAAGAAAGCGCCCGCCCCGGCGGCAAGCGACATGATCAGGAAGGGCCAGGCGGGCAGGTCCGGAATCGCCGCCATCAGCAATAGCATCCCCGACGCCATGCCCAGAGCGCTGGGATAGCCGGATAGCTGTCCGAACAGGGCTTTGTCGGTCGCGCCGCTGACCCCCGCCTTGGTTACCAGTAGACCCGCGCCGACGGATACGATCAGCGCCGGCACCTGACTGACCAGACCGTCCCCGATGGTCAGCAGGGTATAGTTCTCCGCCGCGTCGGCCAGGGACATGTCACGCTGCACGACGCCGATGATGATGCCGCCGATGATATTGATAAAGGTGATCAGAAGACCGGCGATCGCATCGCCGCGCACGAATTTCGACGCACCGTCCATGGCCCCGAAGAAGGAGCTTTCCGACTCCAATTCCTTACGGCGGGCGCGGGCTTGATCCTCGTTGATCAGGCCGGACGACATATCGGCGTCGATCGCCATCTGTTTGCCGGGCATCGCGTCCAAGGTGAAACGGGCGGCGACTTCCGCGATACGGCCCGCACCTTTGGTGATGACGATGAAGTTGATCAGCACCAGGATGGCGAAAACGATTACCCCGATGACATAGTTGCCCCCGGCAACAAAGCCGCCGAAGGCCTGAATAACCTGTCCGGCGGCGTCCGTGCCGGTATGTCCTTCGGACAGGATCAGGCGTGTCGAGGCGACGTTCAACCCCAGCCGCAACATGGTCGCGATCAGCAGGATTGTCGGGAAACTGGTCAGTTCCAACGGCGAGACGATGAAGATAACCGTCATCAGGATCAGGACGGAAATCGTGATCGAGATCGATAGCGACAGGTCCAGAAGCCATGTCGGCAACGGGATCAGCAGCAGAACCAGGATCGCCATGATCCCGACGGGCAGCAGCAATTCCGAACTGGTGAAAGCGGAACGCAGGCGATCGCCCGCATCGCCCCCGATGCGGGTTACGGAGCTTTTCTTGGTATCGCCCGTTTCCGCCATCTCACCATCCGAAGGCCGACTCTTTGGAGGGCCTCTTGTAAACGTTCCTTACTACGCACCCGTTCGCACGATTCGTCGGGGGCGACGATCCATCAATCTCAGGACTCACCGGGAGCCGGGACAGCAAATCCTTCTTCGGAATATTGCTTCAGCTTGTTTCGCAATGTTCGGATCGAAATCCCCAGGATATTCGCCGCATGCGTCCGGTTGCCGAGACAATGGCCCAACGTGTCGATGATCAGATCGCGTTCGACATCCGCGACAGTGCGTCCGACCAGCCCAACGGCATTTGCATCGGCGGCAGGATCGACGCCGCCGGGCATGCCGCCAGGGGCGGCGTCCATGCCGGTGCTTTCCGACGCGGGTTTCGGGGCCGGTGTCGAGGCGTGGGCCTGTTGGGGCGCTTCGGTCAGCATAATCGCCTCCGTTCCGATTTCGTCGCCGCCGGCCAGGAGCACGGCGCGATGCATCGTGTTTTCCAGTTCACGCACATTGCCCGGCCAGTGATAGGTCTGCAGCATCGCCTTGGCGTCCGCCGACAGGGCGCGAACGGGCATGCCGTTGGCTTCCGTGTACTTTTTGACGAAATGATCCGCCAATAGGGGGATGTCCTGCGGGCGTTCCGCCAGCGACGGCAGCGACAGATTCACGACATTCAGGCGATAGTACAAATCCTCGCGGAAGTCGCCGGACTTCACGCTTTCCTGCAGGTTCCGGTTCGACGTCGCCAGGATGCGGACATCCACCTTAACCGGCTTCGAGCCGCCGACCCGGTCGATCTCCCGTTCCTGAATGGCGCGCAGCAGTTTTGCCTGAAGGCGCGGGTCCATCTCGCTAACTTCGTCGAGAAGCAGGGTGCCGCCATTGGCTTCCTCGAACTTGCCGACACGCCGGGCGATGGCACCGGAAAACGCGCCTTTCTCATGCCCGAACAATTCGCTTTCCAGCAGGTTTTCCGGAATGGCGGCGCAGTTGACGGCAACGAAGCTTCCAGCGGCGCGGCGAGACTTGGCGTGCAGATAACGCGCCATGACTTCCTTCCCCGTCCCGGACTGGCCGGTGATCAGGACGGAAGCATCGGACGGCGCGATCTGATCCGCCAGCTTGATGACGCGCTGCGTCGCCGGGTCGCGATGGATGATGCTGGTGCTTTCTTCGGCCACGGCTTCCAAAACCGCCGCGATCAGGTCCGGGTCCGGGGGGAGGGGCAGGTATTCCTTCGCGCCCGACCGGATGGCGCCGGCAGCGGTCGCAGCGTCGGTGCCCTCGATGCCGCAGGCGACGACGGGCGTGTTGATGCGTTCGGATTCCAGCGCCTTGCAGAAGCGTTCCAGGTTCAGCCGAACATCGACCAGAACTACATCCGCGCCCTTGCCGTTGCGCAGATGCTCCAGCCCCTGATCGATGGAATCGACGGCCGCGACCTTCGCCCCGCGCTTGATCGCGATTTGGCTGGCCGTCGTCATATGCCCTTCCAGTGTGCCGATGATCAGAAGTTTCATAACGTCACCCGAAATAGTCGATGCGCGCCGACGGCGGCAGGATGGTGTTGAACAGCATTTCCAGGCGGCGCGGATTTTCCTGACGCCCGATGGACGCCGCCGCCATGACATAGAGTTGGTTCAGGATCATTTCCTCCGCGGCGTTGCGTTCCAGCTTCGCCGCCAGCGGGGTGAAAACCATATTGGACAGCAAGGCGCCATAGAAGGTCGTCAGCAGCGCGACCGCCATGGACGGGCCGATGGAATTCGGGTCGTCCAGGTTGGCCAGCATTTGGATCAGGCCGACCAGAGTCCCGATCAGCCCCATCGCCGGGGAGATTTCAGCGGCCTTCTTCAGGATCGAAACCGCCCGCGCGCTGCGTTGGGCGGTCGACTGCACCTCCCGCCGCATGATGCGTTCCACATCTTCGCCCGGCGTTCCGTCCACGACCATCGCCAACCCGGCGCGCAGCATTTCGCGGTCTTCCACGGCGGGCATATAGTTCTGGATCGCCAGGACACCCCGGAATCGCGCGATCTGCGCCAGTTGCAGCAGTTGTAGCGCAGCCTCGCCCGCATCCAGGTTGCTGCGGAAAAAGGCGCGTCCGATGATGCGTGCGGATTCCGCGATATCACGGAGCGAGAAACAGGCCGTGACCACGCCGAACGTGCCGCCGATGACGATCAGAACGGACGGCCAGTCGACAAAGGAGGACGGGCTGCCGCCGAGAACGATCGCTGATCCGACCAGTGCGGCGGCGCCGATCAGCCCCAGGATGGTCGCCAGATCCACGGACCCCCGGGTGGAGGGCTGTGTCAGCGGCCGTTCTCCTGAACGGCTTTGATCCGATTGCAATGCCATGCGGGCTTATGTCCGATCCGTTATGGGCTGTGGTTAAGGCCGTTTCCGACCGGCTGTTGTCAGGTCTGCGTTTTGTCGGATTTGATGATTTCCGTCATGGTCACGCCCAGCTTGTCGTCCACCAGGACAACCTCGCCACGCGCGACAAGGCGGTTGTTCACGTAGATGTCGATCGCTTCTCCGACCTTACGGTCGAGTTCGACCACGGCGCCGCGCCCCAGTTTCAACAACTGGCTGACCTGCATGGACGATTTACCCAGCACGGCGGCGACCTGCACCGGAATTTCGTAAACCGCCTCGAGGTCGCGGGCGCCGGTGGGTACGGCCAGATCGGCGGCGCGCGGGTCCAGATAGTCGTCCGTGCTGACGCCGTCGCCCAATTCCTTCAGATCGAAATTGTCGGCATTCTTGCCGGATTCCGCGGCCTCGGCGGCCATGGCCGCGGCCATATCGGTGTCGTCCGCGTCCGGCTCTGCCGCGCCGTTTTCGGGATCGTCTGTTTCGTCAGCCATATTTTCTACTCCTCACCGGACGGGGAAGGGCGGGTATCCGCCGGATCGTCGGTTTCGTCGTCATAATCGTCGTCCAAGTCTGCGTCGGCGGCGTTCTTGGCCTCTTCGCGTTCCGCGATTTCCGCCTCGACGCGGGAAACTGCACGGTCGATTGCCGCATCGATATCGCCGCGAATGGAATCGTAATGGCGTTCGGCGCCGCCCGCGCCCCAATCGACCCGAATGTCGGACGGGCCCATCGTATCGTCGGCCAGCACGCGGAATTGTCCTTCGAAGCCGACGCGTTGTACCACCCGGTCCAGGCGTTCGCCCAATTGATCCATCGTTTCTTCCGACAGAAAGACGGTCAGGCGTCCGGCGTCCTGCAACTCCGCCAGACAATCGGAAACGACGGCCAACGCCTCGTCCGCGCCGTGTTCGCGGATATAAACCGGCATCAGCTTCGACATCAGGGCCTGCACCATCCGGGCCATGTTGGCCTGGGCCCGTTCGTTCGCCAGCTTCTGTTCCGACGCCAAGGACCCGACAAGCGGAACGATCCGTTCCAGCAGGTCGTTCAGGTTCTTCTCGATCGTCTCCAGGGCCTCGGTCTGGCCTTCGCGGAATCCGTCCGCGTGACCGTCCATATAGGCTTCCTGCTTGAACGCCGTGATATCGTCTTCGGAATAGATCAGCTCGATCTCGGGTTCCGCCGGTTCCGGATTTTCCGCCGCTTCCTTGGCCGCCTTTTCCGCCGCGATCTGCTCACGCGACTTCACCTCCCGTCCGTAATCGTCGAAGGCACGATCGAACAGGAAAGGTTTCATGTCTGCGCTTTTTGCAGGGATTGCCATACGCTCCTTCCGATCAATAGATCAGTTCGTCTTCGGCGCCGCCTTCGGAGATCACGATCTCGCCCTTGGCGGCCAAATCCTTGGCCAAGTTCACCATTTCCATCTGCGCCTCGTCGACGTCGCGCAGGCGGACCGGCCCCAATGCGTTCATGTCTTCGCGCAGGATCTTCGCCGCGCGTTCGGACATGTTGGAGAAGAACAGTTCCTTCATCTGTTCCGACGATCCCTTCAGCGCCGTGCCCAGCTTGTCCTTGTCGACATTGCGCAGCAGCGTCTGAACCCCGCTGGGATCGAGTTTCTGAAGGTCCTCGAAGGTGAACATGAGGGCCTTGATCCGCTCCGCGCTGTCGCGGTTGCGCTCTTCCAGCAGCGTCATGAAGCGGTTTTCGGTATTCCGGTCCAGGGCGTTGAAGATTTCCGCCATCATCTCGTGGCTGTCGCGCCGCGCCGTCCGCGCCAGGTTCGTCATGAACTCGTTGCGCAGCGTCCGTTCGACATCGTCCAGAACTTCCTTCTGCACCGCCTCCATGCGCAGCATACGCATGATGACTTCCATCGCGAAGCTTTCCGGCAGGGAGGCAAGCACGCGGCTGGCATGGTCCGGTTTGATTTTCGACAGAACGACGGCGACGGTCTGCGGATATTCGTTCTTCAGATAGTTGGCGAGAACGACCTCGTTCACATTCGCCAGCTTATCCCACATGGTACGACCCGCCGGACCGCGGATTTCTTCCATGATGGTCGCGACTTTTTCCGGGTCCAAC
The DNA here is from genome assembly GCF_012926505.1 of Pacificispira spongiicola. Classification (GTDB taxonomy): domain Bacteria; phylum Pseudomonadota; class Alphaproteobacteria; order UBA8366; family Aestuariispiraceae; genus Pacificispira; species Pacificispira spongiicola. The sequence continues at coordinate 419,093 of NZ_JABBNT010000005.1, read as the reverse complement.
GTCTTAAGCAGCAGACGTTCCGTGGATTCGTAGGACCCGACCAGGGAGCCGGTGGACGAAATCTGTTCCGCGAATTCGACGAACAGACGTTCGACAAGGTTCGAACTGACCGTGCCCAAATTCGCCATGGATTGGGAGATCTCGCGGATCTCCTCGTCATCCATATGGGTAAAGAGCTTGACGGCGTTGTCTTCGCCGATGGCAAGCATCATCATCGCCGCCTTTTCGGGGCCTGAGAGGCTACGATAGTCGTCGCGAATACGCATTGTGCCGTTCGTGTCAGTTCTGTGCGTCGTTCAGCCGACCGTGCAGGTCCGCCCAAGATTCTTCCTTATAAGGCGAGTCCGGGCGATCCAACACGATTAAGCACGGACCCTAGTTCGATTCCTGATACATCCAACTGCGCAGGATGGACACGGCCTCTTCCGGGTGTTTCTCGATGATTTCGCCGATCTTTTTCAACGAGGATGCCTTCACCCGGCCTTCGATATGGGCGATGTCGATCATGGCGTCGAATTCACCGCCGCCTTCATGCGGCACCATATCGCCGCCCATCATGTCGCCCCCCATCATACCACCGGATTGGTCGGTGATCATGGTAGGCTGATCCGCCGCGGCGCGGGCTGCCGCTTCCTGCTGCTTCATGTCGAAGAAGCGGGTCATCAGCGGGCGGACGACGATCAGGGCCACCAGAATGATCGCGATCAGGGCGAAGAGCGGCTGCGCGAAGTTCCGCAGGCTCGACAGCGGGAAGGGGATGCCGAACAGCTGTTCTTCGTCCAGCGGCTCGAAGACGGGGACTTCCTCGAAGCGCAGATTGTGGATGGTGATCTGGTCGCCGCGGCCGCGATCGATACCGGCAGCCGATTCCACAAGTTCGCGCAGGACTTCCATCTCTTCGTCCGTGCGCGGCTGATAGGTGCCGTCTTCAAGGCGAACACCATCAACCACGACCGCGACCGACAGACGTTCGATCCGACCCGGCGGCACGATGCGTTCGGTTTTCGTATTGCCGGTTTGGAAGTTCTGGATGGCATCGGTCTTGGATCGAGAGTCGGTGTTGCCCCCGGCGCCGCCGTCGATGCCCGGTGCGGCCGGCAGGTTGTTGCCGACAGTGACGCTATCCTGGGCCTGTTCCTGCGACTGCTGGACTTCCTCGACCTCGCGGGAGGAAACGAGTACCTGCTGTTCCGGGTCAAAGGACTGGATGTTCTGAACTTCCTGAGAGAAATCCATTTCCGCCGTGATCTCGACCCGGGCCTTGCCGACGCCGACGACCTTTTCCAGCATTTCGGTGATCTTGCTGCCGACACGACTTTCATAGCCGGAGCGCATGTCGGCGATGTTGGTCGCGCTCATCGGGCCATCTTCGGCGTCGCCGCCGCCATGCAGCAGGGTGCCGCGATCGTCGATGATGGTGATGCGGGACGGGTCCAGCTGCGGCACCGCCGTGGCGACCAATTGTTGGATCGCCGCCGTACGGTTGGAATCCAGACGCTGCGCGCCCTTCATCTTGATGATGATGGAGGCGGTGGCCGGCTGCGGTTCGCGGGTGAAGACTTCTCGGCGCGGCATGACGATATGGACGCGGGCGCCGCGGACATTGTCGATGGACGCGATGGTGCGGGAAAGCTCGCCTTCCAGCGCGCGCAGCTTGTTGATTTCCTGCGTGAAGCTTGACTGGCCCAGGCTTTCGTCGCGGTCGAAGATGTCATATCCGACGATGGCGCCGCTTAGGCCCTGTTCCGCGAATTCCAGGCGAAGCTGAGCAACTTGATCGCGCGGCACCGAAATCCGGGTCTGGTCCGCCGACATGCTGAATTCGACCTGGCGGCTGGCCAGTTGGTCGGCGATCTGATTGGTGGCTTGCGGGTCCAGGTCGCTGTAGAGCAGCGCCATTTCCGGCTTGGAACTGTTGATGATCAGGAAGACGAGAAGACCCAACATGACCGCGGTCCCGGCGACGATCGCCGTAACCCGGGGCATCCCGATATTGCGAATGGTCTCTATCAAGCCACCCATGATCCGTTCCTTCCGTTCCGGCTGCCAGATCGGGTCGGTTCTGCGCTTGGGTAAAACGCCTTCCGTGCCCGGCCGGGGGGTGGCGGTACTTTGCCAGTGCGACCCCCTGATACTTCCCCACCATTATTTCCCACCGTCCGATCGGTTCCCAAATTCAATCCGTGGGCGGCGCGAAAACTCCCTCAACGTCGGTGTGTCGCTATAGACGAATCGTATCGCGAAAATCTGATTCGGGACCGATTCTCTTTCGGGAGAACCACACCATTTCCCCCTACACCTTGATCGGCAAAAATTGCCTATCTCCATGCGAACATAACTTAATTCGGTGCCTACGCAATGGAAAATCTACAAAATATTGTATAAATTCCGCGCGATTCGAAGACTTTATCTGATACTCGTCAGTAAAGAGCGCATACCAGATATTGTATTCGTAGAGTCATTTCAGACTCTTATGGCACTTTTGCCTAACGTTACGGTTTCCGGCGCGTCACAAGCAGGCCTTCTTCACCGTGAACCGACAGGGCGCTACGCCAGCCGTTCAGTTCCTCAAGCGTGAGACCGTAGCGGTCGCAGGCCTCTTGTTCGTCCAGCACGCCCCGATCGAGCGCCCGTACGATTTGTGCCTTTCTGGAAGCGACCCAACGCGCCGTTCTGGCGGAGGGAAGGATGACGGGATCGGCGTGGGGAGGTGTCGGTTTACGATCCTCGTTTCGCATGCCTGTCGGTCCCGTTTCACCCGTTAAAAACAATACTGCACTGGAAGTTCTTAATAAATGATAAAAGCAGATAAAATTTTAACGATCCACCGAAATTTCCCAGTGTCGGTATATCCGGACCCCGACCGTGCCAAAAGGAAGGGGCGCCCGATTGGGGCGCCCCGACGTTGTGCGGCTGGAAGGTTCCTGACCGAGACGACGGTAAAGCCGACGTCGCCGGTCAGAGACTATTACCGTTTCGCCCGGATCAATTCGTCCAACATCTCATCCGCCGTGGTAATGATACGGGTGTTGGCGGCGAAGGCGCGTTGGGTGACGATCAGTTTCGTGAATTCATCGGCAAGGTCGACGGTCGACTGTTCCAGCGAGGACGGCGAAATCAAACCCGCACCACCGGAGTTCGCGACCTTCACGACCGCCTGACCAGAATTGTCGGTCTGGGCGTAGACGTTGCCGGTGAGGGCCTGCAAGCCGTTCGGGTTGTTGAAGGTCACCAGCGGTACCTGGAACAACTGACGCTGTTCACCGTTGTCGAACAGGGCGGTCACTTCGCCGTTTTCATCGACGGATACGGAAGACAGGGACCCGAACTGCTTGCCGTTCTGATCGATGTCGTTGATGACGCTGGTACCGTCGAACTGGGAGATACCGTCCGACCCGTTGATCGACCCGAGGTCGATGATGATCGACGCGGCGTCACGGGACGTGGTGTCGTCGCCGTCATAGTCGATCAGCAACTGCATCTTGTTGTCGCCGGTCAACCCGATCCCGGAGTTGGCGACACCGCCGAAATCGTCGGTGATCGACGCGATGGTCCCGTTCGAGTTGAATGTGATGCGGCCCAGATTGGCAACGCCGCCCGTGCCGATCGCATCGTCCGCGAATGCGGAATAGTCGGTTTCCGTTCCGGCGACGATGCCGAAGAAGGCCTCCAATTCGTCATCGCCCATGATTTCATCGGCGGCGGTATCCGCGCCGGTACCGTCATCAAGCTGTGATGCGGTAACGGCACCATCGTTGGAGACGTCCGTGTTGATGAACTGACCGGCGGAAATTTCCGCGCTGATATCCCAGGCATTGGCGGAAATCGCCGGGTCGACCTTGGTGAAGGTCAGGGTCAGCGTGCGTTTCGCGCCCAGTCGGTCGAAGACCTGAATGGACATATCGAACGTGCCGCCCGTCGCGGTCGACTGTTGTAGGTTCGCCTCCAGTTGGACCTGAGAGGTTTGGGTCGGCGTTGCGGACCGACTGGCGACGTTCACGCCGCTCATCGCGGACAGAACGTTCGTGACATCATAACCTGTATCCGTCGCATTGCGCGGGAAACCGAGAAGGTAGAACCCACCGGCATTGACGAGGTTTCCGTCCTTATCTGCCCGGAATTCGCCCGCACGGGTGTACATGATATCGCCCGTCGGCTCGTATTCGCCGGTCGTTGTATTCAGGGTCAGTTCGTCCGTCACCGCGAAGAACCCAGCCCCGGATACGGCGATGTCGGTTGCGGAAGTCGAGGAGGCGAGCAGGCCTTGCTGATCGATTTCGCGTGCGACATGCGATTGCACACCGCCCGAGGCAAACAGCGCCTCCGAAGCCTGCGTCGTGACGAGGGTAGAAAATTGAGGGCGGTTCACTTTGTACCCGACCGTGTTCACGTTGGCGATGTTATCGGAAATCATAGCCATCGCCTGGCTTTGTACGAACAGGCCGGAAACGCCGGACCGCAAACCACCGAAAATACTCATTTCAACATCCTCCGCGCTATGTATGCCGGGTCGGCATGCATCGGTGTATCTGGATTAAGAAGCCGTCTCCGGATCCTCGATTCCCAAAACCTGATTGATATTGACGGAGAACGAGCCGAGCTTCAGCATCGTCGTTCCATCGGCATATTCGACGCCTGTTACGGTGCCGCGGGTCTTGTAGGTCGGCTCGATTTCCTCGTTTTCCTTGGTCACGGCGGTGACCTGAAAGGAATAGGCGCCAAAATCTAGCGGATCGCCGTCGATGTCGGTGCCTTCCCAGGTAACGGTGTGCTCACCGAAATCGGTTTCCAGGCCGGTGATGATCCCGGCGAGGTTTCCTTCTGTGTCGTAGATTTCCATCACCGCCGCCTTCGCTTCTTCCGGAAGGTTGTAGGTCATTTCAACCGGCTCGCCTTGGAAATCGACCTCGTTGTAATCGGCGACAACAGACTTGCCGAGATATCCGACAGCCGCCGCCGCTTCGTTCTGTTGCTGTAGGCCGATAAGGTCGTCCAACTGGCCGCTATGGCGTACGGACTGTTCCAGATCCGCGAACATGACCAACTGGTTGGTGAATTCCGTCGTTTCCATGGGCGACAACGGGTCCTGGTTCTTCAACTGTGTCGTCAGAATGGTCAGGAAGTTGTCGAAGTTGTCCGACAGGCTGGACATCGCGGACAGCTGTTGGGCGCTGACCGTATTCACCCCGGAAGACGGCGAGGTGTTGTTCGATGTGCCTAGAACATCTGCGTAATTGCTCATTGTCGTTCTCCCGGGGGTCGGCCCCGAAGGCTCCTATTCGTTAAATTCGGACGTCCAGGCGGCCGTCGCCTTTGAAACCGCCGGTTTCTTCGAAGATGAAGCCGGACTGGATCAGATCGTCGTCGGGCCCCATCGTTTCGGCGGACGCCATGTTCTGTCCGGTTTCGCTGCGGTTGCCGCCCGCGTCCTGACCTTGCAGCGAGAAGCTCAGGCTGTTCTGATCGGCCTGCAGGCCCGCATCGTTCAGGGATTGCAGCAGATGGCGGGCGTCCTGACGCAGCATGTCCAGCGTTTCCGGTCGTTCGGCGGACACCACGGCGGTCATCTTGCCGTCATGGGTGACCTCCATTTTGACCTCGACCTTGCCGAGTTCGGCGGGACGAAGCTGAATGGTGATCTTGTCCTGACCCTGGGCGGCACCCTTTTGGATATTAACGGCGACCTGGTCGGTCAGGGCCTGGTTCGGCATGGCCGCGTTGCGGGCTGCCGCATTGGCTGGCGTTTGCGTCGGCATGCTGCGCTGCTGAACGGCATTGTTCTCGCCGAGCGTAGCCGCGCCGCCGGTCGCGCCATCCACGGTCATGCCGCTTTGCGTCGTGCCGGTCAGGCCGGATGTCTGTTTGCCGGCGGTGCCCATGCCGCTCAGGCCGAAACCCGGCTGCGTATTCTGGTTGGCCGGAGTCGGGGTTTGCTGCGCGTTGGCCTTCGGCGCGTCGGCGGTCGGCATATCGGTCTTGGCATTTGCGGCCGCATCGGCGGCCTTGGCACCGGCCGGGGTATTCTGCGCCTTGACGCGGTTGAAGATCGTGTTGGCGTTTTCCTCGGCTTCCGTGGCGGCGGCGGATTCCGCGTCGGCGGACGCCACCATTTCCGCGTTCTGCGCCTTGCGAGCCCCGGCGGCAGCATCCACGGCGGCCTTGGCGGAGAGCGTGGTTTGCGGCTGGGACGTCAGTTTTGCATCCGCGTCGGTCACCGTGACCTGCGCCTTGCCGGAACCTTTCTTCGCCGCTTCCTTCGCGGCTTCCGTCAATTCGGGGGAAATTTCTTCCGCATCGCCGGCATTGGCCGCGACTTCTGTCTTGGGTGCCTTCTTCGTGGCGTCGTTTAGCGTGGCGGCCTGGTTGGCGGCGCCGTCCTTGGTTTCCGTCTTACCGGATTGGGCCGCGGCGGCGGCTTGCGCCTGAACCGGCGCGTCCCCGGTATCGGCGAGCGCATCTACCTCGCCCGTTTCGACGGTGGTCGTCGGCAGAGTGCTTTCGATGGTGGGGTCGGTTATCGGTGCGGTCGCCGCCTGATCGCGATTGGCGTCGTCGGGACGGTCGGCTTTTTCATAGTCATCGCGGTCGTCGTGGCGTTCGGATGTGTCGCGGCGCTCGACGACCGGGGCTTCCTGACGATCGGAAGACGCCCGTTCCGGCAGTTCCAGCGACTGGTCCACGCGCGCGGAGCCGAAATTGTTCGACATGCGGTTTTGGAGAAGGGCCGAGAACTGCGACGCGACGGTGCCGCCGTCGGTCTGGGCATCCTGCTGCGAACGGTCTTTGTCCTTGCTGCGCTCCGTAGCAGAGCGGCGCGCGTCGGAACCGTACAGTTCGTACATCGTATCGTTGGCACTTGTAACGGACATGGCGCATCTCCGGTGTCAGATTTGCCATATCCGGAGCAAGCGGCGGGCCAGTTTTTGGGAACGGTCGTATGTGGTTGAAAAAAAGGAATAAAATATTTTCGGATTTGATCGGTTTGGCGCGCGTGATCGGAGGCGTATCCGATTCTTTCCTAGCGAATTCCGGGGGACTGGGAATCTTCTGCCCTGCCGGTATCGGTACCCCAAATGGAGGCGCACATGACCTTTCGCAGACGTTTTACCGCGTCCGCGCTACGACGATTTCGTCGAAGGATTGGCTTAGATAGACTGGTCGAACGCCTGGGAAGACCCGCCCGGCGAGGAAATCCGATCCACCTGGCTTTGCAGGAATTCGATCAGACTTTCCGACGGAATGCGGCGCAGCACTTCCTCGGTCTTCGGCAGCAGGATTTCCAGGAACACCCGGTCCTTTTCCGCATCGAAACCGAAGCGCGTTTTCAGCCCTTCAATCCGGATGTCGTCGAGGGAAGCGACAGCTTGTTCCCGCACGGACCGTTCCTGACGACGCAGGGCGTCTTCTTCACGGGAATTGGATTGCGCGGATTCGGTTGCTGCCGTTACGACATTGTCCGGAACGGTCTGCACCGTCGCGGTCGCACCGGTCTGATTGGTGGCGTTCGGCGCCTGCTGCGACTGATTGTTCTGCGGCAGCGGCACTTGGGAAGTAAGATTTACGTCCATTTCTAGTCTCCTCGACAGCTTCTGCTGCCGTTTCACGCCATTCCGCCATTTCGGAATGCGCTGTTCAGCGGGCGGTCACACCAACCCACGACACTATTATGGGGGAAATCGCTAAAAAATGCAAGATACCTGCGTCGTGGCGGGAAACCTGTGTCGCAGTGATCCCCCATCAACCCGTTCTTCCGGTTTGCGCCTAGCAGCGAACCGCCTATAGTCGAGTGTGCAGTGCACGTCATGGACGTGTCGACACTTCGAATTCGCATTGCCCTGTTTCGGGTTAAGGATAGCCTATGCCGCTCAGGATTAAACTTCCCTCCAAGGAACGCATCATCATCAATGGCGCCGTGTTGGAAAATGCCGGGGAAGCCACGACGATCATCCTGCACAACCACGCTGACATTCTGCGTCGTAAGGAAGTCATGAGCGAGGCCGACGCGCAAAGTCCCGCGCGCCGCGTCTATTATGCCCTTCAATGCGCCTATATGTTCGAAGACGAACGGGTGCGATATCGCCAGATGGCGCTTGAACTGCTGAACCAGTATGAAAGCGCTGCGCCAAGCGGGAAATCGATTACCGAAAAAATCCGCGCCGAGATTGAAAAGGATCGCCTCTACAACGCGCTTCGAAACACGCATGATCTGATCGAGCATGAAGTCGAACGCATGCGCAGTCTCGGGCTTTGGCCGGAAGAGGCCGCTTCCGGGTCGGATGACGATCAGGACGAAGACGAATCCGAGCTATCTTGAACGGTCGACGGTCGGTAGCCGTCCGCCGGACTGAATATCCATTGAAAAGACCGGATGCGGCGGTCCAATTCCGTGTCGTCGAGGGGGCCGGTCAATAGACGCATCGCGTTGGCGCGTGCGGTTGTTCCCTTTTTCCCCGACCATATCTCGCCGCATCCCTGTGGGGTGAAACCGCGCCGCGCCAGATTGCGGGCATTCGCGGTGAAGAGATCGACCAATCGGGCGAATGTTTCAGCGGCCAGTTCCTGTGCGGTCCGATAGGATGCCGCCGGAAACCGGTGGCAGTCCAATATCTCACCGGCATCGACCGCTTCGATCATGCGGTGGAAGGTGACACCGAATTGCGGTGCATCGGCGTAGACCGCAAAAGCGGACGGATGATTGCCGGGGAATTCAGGCGGGCCGGGATGGAAGTTGAAGGCACCGCCGCCGAACCGGGGCAGGAGGCGGCCCGGGACGATAACCGATGTCGAAAATCCGATGAGTTTCGCATCGGACACCACACGACGCGACAGGGCCTCCAAGGCTCTCACATCCCTGGCCCAAGCGATCTTGAGCGTCGGATCCATAGAGCGAAGCATGCGACCGCACTGCAATGCCGGTCGATAGCGCGATAGGATGACGATGTCGTAAGGGGCAGGTAGACCGAACCGGTCCGTTCCAATGTCGGCGTGGACGGTGAAGTCCGTCACGCCTCACGATCGGTTGCTTGTGTCGCAGGCGTGTCCGGGGCGTCCGCACCCGCGTCGGCCTGGGTGGCCATACCGTTTTTCTCAGCGAATTCACGGCGCAGGCGTTCCGCCTCTTCCGGGTCGTCCGATGGATTGCCGAGAAGACCGGCCCCGATCTGACGGTTGATGTTGATCAGAACGGCCAGTTTCGACGCATCCGGCTTGCTGATCAATTCGGCAGACCGTTTGTCGATGAAGTTGGACAGGCTGAGCAGGTTTTCGCGAATCGCCTGCGGCGTCTTGCATTCCGGATCAACCAGTTCCGCCTGAAAGATCGTCCATATGCGCCAGTTCAAACGCACCATGTCCCGGATAGACACCAAGTCGTCGGGCGTCTTCGAAACCGCGTCCAGCCGCCGCGCCATTTCTGCTAGCGCGTAGCCTTCCGCCGCCTGGGGCGGGGCGTTTTCGAGGGCAGCACGTTGTTGACTGGCGTAGGGATTGGCCATGCTGATCTTTCTCGTCCTTTTGCGGCGCGGCCCGGTTTCGCTTGCGCGCCAACCCAGCCGACTACTCACGCGGTTCAGTGTGTCAGTCTATGTTTATTTCGTAAAGCCATGGTTAACGGTCGTATCCGGCTTTCCCAATACTTTCGACTATCCCGCTAATTCCTACAGGAAGTTAACCAGCGTGAGCTGGCTTTGCGTGGCAATCAGCGAGTAGGACGCCTGCAACTGATTCTGCAAAGCCGAAATCTTCACCGCGACCTCCGCGTCGTCCGCGACCGTCAACTCGGTCAGGGCGGTTTGTGAAATCGTGATGAAGCTCTGATGGATGCTGGCGGTGCGTTCCAATTCGGTAATGACCGTCCCGTTGCTGGCTTGAAGTTGCCGCAACTGGCCGCGCGCGGTGTCCAGCGCGTTCCGGGCATTCCCCAGAAATTCTTCGCGCTCGTCTTCGGTCAGGCCGCTTTGTGCCGCTGACTTTAGCTGTAGCAGACCTTCCGCGAGATTCTGAAATGCGGTATCCGCCGCGGTCATCGTGTAGGTGACGGGTTGGGAGTCGTTGATTGTTACGCGCAGCGTCTTCCGGGAGGCGGTATCGAAGGTTCCGGTCCCGGCGAAGGCGTTATGATAGGACTCAACGGTATTCGCGCCACCCTGGTCGACCGTGTGTTCCGGGATTTGGTCGCCCGTTTCGATCGTGTTCAACGTCGCGCCGTTGGAGACGAGATCGTTGGTCGTATACAACGACAGCGTCCGCAGGTCGGTAACCGGCGCACTGGAGAAATTCGTGCCGCCGAAAACGAAACGATCGCCGATTTTGATATTCATGTTGGCTTCGAATTCCAGCATGAAGTTGTTCGACAGAACCGTCGTTGTCGTGTCGAAATCGTCGTCGTTGCTGGATAGCGGTTCCGCCGCGGCCAGCGCGTCGGACGTCATTTCAACGAGACGTTCCAGAACCGTGTCGTAGGAACTCGTAATGCTTTGCGCGTATTCGATGGAACTCAGGTAGGAATTCCGGGCCTCGATGTCCTTTTGCAGGTCGACGACCCGCGATGCGTCGCGGCCATAGAACTTCAGTTCCTGAAAGTTCTGACCCGTCGTCAGGGAATAGTTCAGTTTATCCAACTGTTTCCGGTTGGACGTGATCGTCGCCAGATTCTGGCTGAGAATGCCGATTGCACTGACTCGAGATACCATGATTCAGTTCCTTGCGCATCGACAGCGTCCCGACGTCGCTTCTGCGGCGAGAGGCTGTCATTTCGATAGGAAGAACAAGCAATTCGTATGCCACCGTGAGGACGGGGCATTATCTCACCCCCAGAATGCCGCTGTCATTCGGTCCAGTAACGGAGATATCCGGTGCGTCCAGGTATGCGTCCGGCGATAATGGTCCGTCGCGGCATCCCGTCGGGCATCGCCGGAATTTGACGCATGATCCAGGACATCCGTTATCCCGTCGATATCGAACGGCAGGAAGGACAGACCCAAATCGGCGGCGGCTTCCTGTTCCAGAAACCGGCTCGGCTCCGTCAGGACATAGGCGCCGCGCGATTGGGCATAAAATATCCGCTCATGCCCGCCGTTTCGGAAGCTGGGGCTGCTGTTCACAACGACGCGGGCACGTTCCATCAGGTCGCACCCGTCCTCGAACGAGATAACCGGGCCCGCCGTGACGTCGGACGGCAGTTCGCGCGCAATCGTGGCGTCGATACTGCCATAGAGGTGAAGGCCGCGACCCGCCATGGATTTGACCAGATCTGCGCGTCGTTCGGCGATCAGCATCTGCTCCAGCCCGTTTCCGACCTCCAAGCGGTGATCCAGGGACAGGTCAGGGGATTCCGACACGATCACGTCATATATCCCGGTGGTTTCCGACCGGATGCGGTCGATCATCCTTTGGACCGACATGCGGTCCGTGCCCGGGAAGCGCCCATATCGATCCGCCAAGGCATCGCCGCCGGGCGCGGCCCCGATATTGCCGATCATCAGGAAGGGGATGTCGCGTTCCGCATCCGTCCGGACGCTGTCGAGGGGCGGTGGCCCGCCATGCGGAAAGAACAGCACTTCGCGGCTGGCGCATCCGAAATCGCTTGCGATCCGGGCGAAATCCCGGTCGACGAGGCACAGTGCGGACCCCGGAGTCATGCCCAGAATCTTCGACATATGACGCAGCGGCGAATCCGTGATGAAGCTCGCCCTCGGCAAATCGTGCCGATCATAAAATGAGGTATCGCCAGACCGATAATTTTCATTCGCGTTAATGTCGAACAGGAAGCGCGGCCCTTTATGGACCGTGATGTAGCGCAGCATTATTTCATGGAGTTGCGCATTCGGAAAATCGCTGCGCAGGAATTCCATGACCGAAACCCCGGCCGTTTCCAGCGCTGTGCGGATATCCCGGCCCATATCCCAGATCGAACACATGGGAACGAAATTCGCGACGAAGAAACATCTGGGCTTCATGCGATTTCCTTCCAGAACCGCTCGTCCAACTCGGCCAACAGCCGATCGACCCGTTCGCCCCAGGTATGACGGGCGGCGTAGTAAGGCAGGGCGGTCTGACGGACTGCATCAAGATCGTGGTCCAATGCGTCCGCGACGAACTCATTAATGCGGGTACCGTCCCAGGGCAGGAAAGATACGCCGTATCCGCCGTCAACCATCTCCGACATGAAGCGTGACGGTTCGGTCAGGATAAAGGCGCCACGGCTCAATCCGTAGAATATCCTTTCGTGGGGACCGTTCCGGAAGCTCGGACTCGAATTGACCACGATCTTGGTATTGGTCATCAGGTCCAGTATGTCCAGAAAGGGCAGGGGGCCGTGATGAACGATATTGTCCGGCAGGGTCAGGGTCACGGCCGGATCAATATATCCCGAATAGTGGACCACTCCCCGGCTGGCGTTTTCCAGCATTTCCTTGCGCCGCATGGCGATAAGGTAGCCTTCCAATGCGGTGGCCAGAGGCACGATGCTGCTTATCGAAATGTCGCCGCCTCGGCTCGTCAGTTCTTCTTTCAGGATCTGCCAAAGCCCGGTATCGCTGGTCCGACAGCGTTCCAACGCCGCGTCCAGGGCCGCCTTCTTAACCGGGTCGCCACCAGATTCGGCTTGTAGCCAGTCCGCCAGGGGCGGCGTCGGGCCGACATTGCCGGCAATCAGAACATCAATCGGGCGATCTGCCGTGTCAGGTTGCGCCGGGGCGGGGGGCGGACCGGCATGGGCGAAGGAAACGCAGCGGTCGACCGGCAGCCCCAGATCGGCGGCGATCTCGGGAAAATCCAGGTCGACGAGGCCGATCAATCCCATATGGGGAAAGGTGCGGAACTGCGTGATCTTATGTACCGGTGAATCCGTCAAAAAGGTAAAACGCGGCAAGGCCCAAACGTCGTATAGGGGGCGGTCGCCGGACATGAAATTATTGGTGACGTTCACATCCATGGCGAAACGCCGGCCGGGATATTGGGCGGCCAGAACGAATTGGCGTTTGAACAGATCGGCGTTCATGTCGCCGTAATGCATGTGATTGAAAACCTGCACACCGCGCTGTCGGAGAGCCTGGTCGATATCCGCCGACATAACCTCCAGCGAGGCAAAGGGGGTGAAGGAGGCCAGAGAGAAACAGCGTGGCGCGCGGTGGCGCAACGCCGGGTCTCTGATCGCATTCTCGTTGCCTTGTGACGGTGGCAAGGCGTCGGTGTTGGAAGTGTCTCCGCTCATCGTGCCTGAATGTGCCTTTTGATCATCTTTGCGTCGAATGTGCGCGGTTTTCCTAATTTTATTGCTGCTAATGACAGATTCCCTGTAGTCTTGCATGACGTAATTTTTAGGGGGCGTATGCCGTTCGGCCCAATGTTTGCATAGGCGGGGTCGAATGAATGTAATCGGAGGCTTTTAGGTATGGCTAATTCCATCACTCTGACCGGGGCACAGCGCAACGCGCTTTTGACACTTCAGAATGTGGCGGATCTTTCCGACCGGACGCAGAACCGGCTGACAACCGGCAAAAAGGTCAACAATGTCGTCGACAACGCCGTCTCCTTCTTTCAGGCGAAATCACTGACCGACCGGGCGTCGGACTTCACCGACCGAAAGGACCAGATCGACCAGGGCATCTCCTCTATTACAGCTGCTCTCGACGCGCTGGAAAGCATCGATGCGTTGTTGAAGCAGATGAAGGGGGTTGCGCAGGCCGCGAAGACGCAGACCGGCTCGGAACGTGTTTCCTCGACCACGCAGTTCAACGAACTCGGCAACCAGATTTCGCAATTGGTCGAAGATGCGAGCTATCAGGGCCTGAACCTGTTGAGCAACACGGGGTCGGAGCTGGATATCGCCTTCTCGACCCGGACGGCGTCGCGCCTGACGGTGGAAGGGTTCGATCTGAACGCCACGTCGAAGACGGCCACGGGAACCCGCGGTCTGTTCACCGGCGTCAATACGGCGATTGCCGCCGGTGCCTTCGGGGCCAACAATTCCTTCATCGGTCTGTCGGCGCTGACCACGACCGGTATCGCGGCGGACACGGCGGTCAGTTTTGCCAGTTTCTCCGCTATCGGCACGAATAACACCTATCTTGAGGTCGTCGACGCCATCGTTACCAAACTGGACTCGGCGATCAGCCGGGTGCGTTCGGTCTCCGCCGAACTGGGTACCAACGTTGCGATCTTGCAGACTCGCCTCGATTTCACGTCCGCATATGTGAACACGCTGGACACCGGTTCCGACAAATTGACCCTGGCCGACCTGAACGAAGAAGGGGCCAACCTGGTTGCCCTTCAGACTCGTCAACAGTTGGGCATTCAATCTCTGTCTATCGCCGGTCAGCAGCAACAGGCGATCCTCACGCTGCTTCAGTAACGGCGCAATCGTTCCAACGGAAACCCCGGCCGCATCGTCGCGCCGGGGTTTTTTGTACCCGAAATTTCGAAGTAGGCCTTTTCTCGCGCAAAAATCGGGCGTTCTTGGCTGTTTTAGGGGGCGGTCGAGAGAGACGAAAAACCTATTGACTCCTTCTTTGCGCACGCGTATAAGCCAAGAACGAACGGAAAAATTCGTTCAAGCCACAGAAGTGGTTTTACATACTTGGCAATCCAGAAAGGACTTGAGCCATGGCTTCCTCGATTACCCTCACTGGCGCGCAGCGCAGTGCTCTTCTCACCCTGCAAAATGTCGCTGATCTTTCCGATCGGACTCAGAACCGTCTGACCACCGGTAAGAAAGTCAATAGCGTCGTTGATAACGCCGTCTCGTTCTTCCAGGCGAAGTCGCTGAATGACCGGGCGTCGGATTTCACCGAACGTAAAGATACGATCGACCAGGGTATTTCCTCCATTACCGCCGCTCTCGACGCGCTGGAAAGCATCGATTCCCTGCTCAAGCAGATGAAAGGTGTCGCCCAGGCCGCGAAGACGCAGACCGCGACGGAACGTGCTTCCTCCACCACGCAGTTCAACGAACTCGGCAACCAGATCTCGCAGCTGATCGAAGACGCGAGCTACCAGGGCCTGAACCTGCTGAACAACACCGGTGCGGAGCTGGACATCGCCTTCTCGACCCGGACGGCGTCCCGCCTGACGGTCGATGGTTTCGACCTGAACGCCACATCGAAGACGGCCACGGGGACCCGCGGTCTGTTCACCGGCGTCAACACGGCCATCGCGGCCGGTGCCTTCGGTGCCGCCGACTCCTTCATCGGTCTGTCGGCCCTGACCACGACCGGTATTGCGGCGGACACGGCGGTTAGCTTCAACAGCTTCTCCGACATCGGTACGAACAATACCTATCTGGAAGTTGTCGACACCATCGTGACCAACCTGGACTCGGCGATCAGCCGGGTGCGTTCGGTCTCCGCCGAACTGGGTACCAACGTCGCGATCCTGCAGACCCGCGTGGACTTCACGTCGACCTACGTCAACACGCTGGAAACCGGCTCCGACAAGCTGACCCTGGCCGATCTGAACGAAGAAGGCGCCAACTTGGTTGCCCTTCAGACTCGCCAGCAGTTGGGCATTCAGTCGCTGTCCATCGCCGGCCAGCAGCAGCAGGCGATCCTGGCGCTTCTCCAGTAAGCCCAGTGACCCTGTCCTAGGACTGAGGTTAAAGCGCCGGGAGATCCTGTATGGGATCTCCCGGTTTGCGTTTCGGCTTCATTTTTGCTCCGGTGATGTCCGGGCGGCGCGTACGCTCAAGGAAAAATTTGGATTTCCTTCGAATCGCGGCACTTTTCCTGCATACCTGAATAGGGTGGCCAACGAATTCGGGATACTCCGTAAGTGTCGGAGAAAACGGAAAGTAATTGAATATGTCCGACGACAGCTTTTCTTTCGATCTAGACCTTGGAAATCTCGGCCTTGGCATGTCGCTCGGCGACAGCGGTGTGCACCGCGTCCTGACCCATCTGACCGCGCTGGAAACCGAAGAAGCTCTCGGCGAAATTCAAAAACTGCGCGACCGTGACGGTGCATCGCCTTTGGTTCAACATTTGTTGGCGCTGGCCGTGACACGCATGGGGCGTCCTGTGCCCGCCATACAATTGCTGGAAGCGGCTCACGAACAGGCGCCGAGCGCGTATGAACATGCGGAAGTTCTGGCCACAATCCTGGCTGCCGTCGGTAAACGGACGGAAGCGGTATACTACGCGAAACTCGCGACCGCGTTGAAGCTCGGCTACCCGGAATACGCACTGGTTCCAAGCTGGTTGGAATCTTTCGGAAAATTGCTGATGGCCGCGGAAGAAAACCCGGTGGTCGACTGGGGTTATCGCCTGATCGCCATGGACAAGCCCGACAAGGCGGTCGAGGCGTTTATCGATGCAATTCAATTGGATGCGGGCATTGTCGAGCCTTGGAAAGGACTGGTCGAGGCCAGCCGCCGCCGCCACTTCTACGGCGATGCGCTTAAGGCTGCGGAAGCGATCGTATCCATCGAACCGGACGATCCGGAAAACTGGGCGACACTGGCCAAATGCCAGGTCGATATCGGTCAGACGGACACCGCCTGGACATCTGTAAGCACCGCGATCCAGAATGCGGGGCCCGATCCGGATGTCGCGCAATACCTACCGTCCCTGGCACGGTATGATGTCAACGCGACTCCTGAATTCGCGGCGGAGCTGGCCGATGCCTGGGACAAGGTTGCTGTTCATTCGAACGATACGCCCTTGGTCGCCCAGCGGCGCAGCCAAAACGACAAGTTTCGGGTCGGTATCCTGTCCGGTTCAATCTATGCCGGGTCGCGACATGCGCCTCTCTTGTCGACGATTGAGGAATGCATCGGGCGCGCGGCGGAAATTTATTACTACGTGAACCGCAAGAGCGAAGACGCGGTGACCCGACGTTTGCGTCGCAGTGCCATTCGATGGCGGGACATTTCCCTGGTCGACGACCAAACCGTGTCGACAATGATCCGAAACGATGAAGTTCAAGTTTTGATCGATTTGGATGGCTTCGATTGGGGCGGTCGGCCCGGTGTGATTGCGTTGAAGCCAGCGCCTGTCGTCCTGTCGGTTTTTGCGGATCCGGGCTTCGTTCCCGGAAAATCGGTCGGCGTCAAATGCCTTGGCGAGCCCGGTTTGCCGGGCTTTGCCGGAACGGACGATACCGTTTGTTCGATAGAATGCGGATTGTCCAACTGGCCGCTCTATGTCAGTGCCGACGCTGAGGAACAGGAAGCAAAGGGGGCAGACGAACCGCTTCGCATCCTGATCGACGGACCGTCAGCGCGGCTGTCGGAAGCGTTTTTGGCCACGATCGCGGGGACGATCAAAGGTCTCGATGCGGTGGAATTCGTCCTGCGTTGCGAAAACCCGGAAGACACGACGGCGACGACGATCCTGGCGGAACGTCTCGCCGCGGCCGGAATCGATGATGCCGCCTTTACAAAGGTGGATTTAAGGCAGTCGCTCGAAAGCTTGTTGTCCGGCACGGACCTTGTCCTGGATACCTTCCCGGTACCGTCGCTGGAAGTCAGCTTCGCCGCCCTTCGGCGGGGAATTCCCGTATTGTCCAAGCGGCCCGTCTTTGCCCGCAACGGCGCTGTGACCAGCTTGCTGTCGTCCATCGGGCTGGGTGATTTCGTGGTTGAAACCGAAGCCGACTATGCCACGCGGCTTTCCGATTACTTGAAGCAACCGGAAACGGTGCGCGCCCTGGGACAAAAGGTTCGGGATGCCGTCAAACAGGCCGCGTCGCTGGAACCCCGATTGGAACGCGGACGCGCCTTTGCGGAGCTGTTTGACCGGTTGCTCGCGCAAGCGGCGTCGGAGGAGACGAAATGAGCATTGTCGATTTGACGGAAGACCCTGCGGCGCGAGACCTGTTCGAAAAGAACCTGGAGGCCATTCGGCGCTACGATGAAGCGCTGGCCGATCGGCTTGCGCTGATTGAAACCCCGGTTGCGAAGATCGTTTCCGTCGACGGTGAAGATGGGGAAGACCAGGACCTGAACCTCGATATCGGGCACACGCTTTTTTACGACAAGGGGGTCCGGAAATTCGTCGACGAACAATATGACGTATACGTCAAGGAACCGTATCGTATCGATATCTCCTGGCCGTCCATCGACAACAGCGCCCCACAACTGCTGTCGAAGGTAGCCATTCGTCGTCTTTCGGCATTGGCGACGGTGAATAACATCCGTCGCCTGCCCGCCGGACGTCAGCACGACATTACCGGGTTCGCGGTATCGCTCGGCGTCGGTATCGGCGATCATATTGGGCGGTTGCTGAATGATCACCTTGCCCAGTCGCTAATCGTGGTGGAGCAATTCGAGGAATTCCTGTGGCATTCGATGCACCTGCATCCGTGGCATGAATGGGTCGAATTGGTGGAATCCCGGAATGGACGTGTCTTTTTCATTATCAACGACAACCCGACATCCGTTTCGTCCGCGCTGACCGATGCCTTGCGGTCCGACAATGGCGGGACGTTGGATGGCACGCTGATCTATACGCATTATCGGTCCCACCTGGTTCGGGAAATCCATCGAAGCCTGTCCGAACAGATTTCCTATATCGGGACGAACCGTGGTTTCTTCGAAGACGAAAACATCATGATCCAGAACGCGACCAGGAACTTCCTGGCGCGGGATTATGCGATATGGAAAAGCCGACCGCGCCGGGAGAAATATTGCCCGGCCTTTGTCGTTGCCGCGGGTCCTTCCGTCGACGGGGCGCTCGACACGATCCGTAAATGCCGCGACCAGGTGGTTCTGATTTCCTGCGGGTCCGGTTTGAAGGTGTTGCTGTCGCAAGGAATCCGACCCGATTACCATGTGGAGGTGGAAAACACCTTTGGTCAGGCGGATATCCTGGAACGGGTTGCGTCACAGCACGACCTGTCGGGCATTACACTGGTATCCGCCGCCACGGTGAACAAGCGGACGGCGGCTGTCTTCGATAAGGCGATTTTCTTCCACCGCGACACTGTGTGTTCCAGCCGCTTTTATCTGGGCGATGACGAACCGGTCTATATGGCGGTGCCGACCGTGGCGAATGGCGGCGTGCGCTTCGCCTTCGGCATGGCGTTCAAGGAAGTCTACATGTTCGGCGTCGATCTGGGGTCCCGGATCGAAGGCTACCACCATTCCAAGGCGTCCAGCTATTACACGGACGAGGAGTTCATGTACTCCTTCCAAGGGACGGTGGAAAACACGCAAATGAGCGTCACCAATGACGGCAATCTGGGCGGTACGGTCAAAACCCATGACGGCTTCCTGCTAAGTCGCCTGTTCATGCAGAAGTTGATCGCGTCCTATCCGTCGTACCGACTTTATAACTGCTCTGACGGTGTCGACATTCCGGGCGCCATTCCGAAATTGCCGACCGTTGTGAATGTCACCGCCGAGCCGTCTGAACGGGATCGCGCGCTCAACCTGATCGACAAGGAAATCTCTCATTTCGCAAAGGGTGAGGGCGTTTCCCTGGAAAACTTCAAGGATCTGCGCCGCAAGACGGATATCTGGTACGACAAGGCGCGGGAGACGATCAAATCCTTGAAGGAAGAAGCGGCCGACAAACCGGACCCGTTCGAAAGCTACGACCGGCTGTGGAAGCTGTTTCAGCCGGATGTGCCGGGCACCCCCCTGGATTCCATCATGACCGTCGTCTGGCAGAACAACTTCGGCACGGTTATGACCATGTTCAACATCTACTTCCGAATGCACCGTCGGGTGGTGGAGGAAGACTCTATGCGCCTCTTCCACCTGTTCCTGGGTGAATTGCAGGCCTTCCTGGACGATATGGAAGCGATCCTGACCAGCGTCATCGACGAATTGATTACAGAAGTTGAAGACGCGCAGGCGGATATGGCGAAAACCGCCTGACAGGTTGGTCATCCCTTTGGGACCGGAGGCGTAGCATGAAATTGTTCGGTGTCGATACGGACCGGCGTCCTCTTTTGATCGCCGAAATCGGGGTAAACCACGAGGGCAGTCTGGATAAGGCGGTTGAACTTGTCGAACTGGCGGCGAAGGCCGGGGCGGATGCGGTCAAGTTCCAAAGCTATACCCCGGATCGGTTCATTGCCGCCGCCGATGCGGAACGGTTGGAACGCGTTTCCCGTTTCGGCCTCGACGAAGACGCCCACCACACCTTGAAGAGAGCTGCAGAAACGCGCGGCGTTGCCTTCTTTTCATCCGCGATCAGCGAAGATTGGGTGCCGTTCCTGGCCGCCGAATGTGAGGCGATCAAAATCGCCAGCGGCGATATCGATTTCGAACCCGTGATCCGGCAATCGGCGGCGACGGGCAAAGCCGTCATACTATCGACCGGTACGGCGACACTGGCGGAAGTGAAACTGGCCGTCGGCTGGGCGATTGAGGAAATGGGCACCGACGGCGCGAAGAACCGCCTCGCGGTGCTGCATTGCGTATCCGCCTATCCGACGCCGCTGGAACAGGCGAACCTGCTGGCCATTCCGACACTGGCAACGACGTTTCCCGATATCACCATCGGATATTCGAACCATGTCATGGGGCCGGAAGCGTCCATCGCCGCCGTTGCCTTGGGCGCACGGATCGTTGAAGTCCATTTCACCGATCAAAAGCACGGGCGGACCTTCCGCGATCATTCACTGTCCTGCGACCCTCAGGATTTGGCCTATCTCGCGGAAACCTTGCCGAAGGTGTGGCTGGCGCGGGGGACGGGCGAAAAGCGCCCGCAACCGTGTGAGGACGGGGTCGGACCGGCGATCCGAAAGGGGCTGACCGCGGCGGTCGATATGCCCGCCGGACATGTGCTCCAAGAAGGCGATATGATCTATACGCGACCGGCGACGGAACTTCCGTCCGCTGAATATCGCACAGTTATCGGCAAGAAGCTGGCCGGGCCCATCGCAAAGGGTCATTCCCTGAAGCGCGCTGATTTGGAGTGACCGGCCATGTGCGGTATCGCGGGTAGGGTGGCGCCGACGCGGCTGACGGACGACCGTCGGGACGCGGCGCTGACCCGTATGCGCAATCGCGGACCGGACGGCAACGGCGGCTATGCCGCGACGCGCCTGGACGGAAGCGCCCTCGACCTTCTGCACAGCCGTCTGTCCATCGTCGATCTGGATCATCGGTCGAACCAGCCCTTCGTGAAGGGCGGGTTGTCCCTGGTCTATAACGGTGAAATCTACAACTATCCGGAATTGCGCGAGGAACTGAGCCGCCTTGGCCACGGATTTACGACGACCGGCGATACCGAAGTATTGCTGGAAGCCTGGCGCGCCTGGGGGCTTGATGCGCTCGACCGGCTTGTCGGCATGTTCGCCTTTGCGATCTATGACGAAGGGACCGGCAGATTGGTGCTGGCGCGGGACCGGTTCGGGGAGAAGCCGCTCTACACGATGACGGGCCCGGACGGGGCGTTCTGCTTTGCCTCCGAGATCAAGGTGTTGCCAGTGCTTGCGGGTAAGGTCCCCGGTTTCGACCGCCTGCATCTACGTCGCTATCTCGTCAACGGATACAAGGGACTGATGCGGGACGGGCGGACGTTTTTCGACGGTGTCCGGGAACTGCCCGCCGCCCATGCGATGATCCTGGATCCGGGCGGCCAACCGATGCTGCACCGCTATTGGACCCTGTCCTATCAACCGCAGGACATGACGGAAGGCGAGGCGCAGGACCGCGTCGACGCGGTCATGACAAAGGCTGTCGAACGGGTGCTGCGCGCCGATGTTCCCATCGCCCTGCGCCTGTCCGGCGGGATCGATTCCAACGTTGTCGCCGGATTGGCCCACCATCGGTTGGGAGCGGATATCACATGCTTTTCGATTATCGAGGATGATTGGCGGTACGATGAATCCGCGATGATCGCGGAAGGGCTGAAAGGCTTGAATGTGCCGAACCGGCAAATCCGTATCCCGAAGGAAAACTTCGTGGAGCGGCTGGAGGATATGATCGCCTATTTCGACGGGCCGCCGCTGACGATTTCCTATTATCTGCACTACCTCGTCAGTGAAGCGATCCACCGCGACGGGTTCAAGGTATCCCTGGGCGGCACCGGCGCGGACGAGGTGTTCTCCGGCTATTACGACCATTACCTTTTCTGGTTGGCGGAAATGGCCGGTCGGGACGACTTCGAAGCCTTGGTCGAAGAATGGCGCGGCACCTATGGCAATTTCGTAAGAAATCCCTTCCTGCAGGACCCGCATCGCTTCGTTAAGAATCCCGACGCGCGCGATCATATCTTTCTGGGGGCGGAAAGTTTCGCGGGCTTCCTGCGCGATCCGTTCGACGAACCGCATCAGGAACTCACCCTCTGCGATGCGCTGCTGCGGAACCGGATGTTGAACGAACTGACGCGGGAAACCGTGCCGGTCATGCTGCATGACGACGATCTGGCCGGGATGCGGTGGTCCGTTGAAAACCGGGCGCCCTATCTGGACCGGGACCTCGTGACCTGCCTGTTTTCCATCCCCAGCCGCCATCTGGTGCGCGGCGGTTTGCCGAAATACCTGCTGCGGCGGGCGGGCCGCGGGCTGGTATCCGGCAAGATACTGGATAACCCCCGCAAGCAGGGAATCAACGCGCCGGTGACGTCCTTCGTCGATTTCAAGGACAAGGCGGTGCGTGAGCGGCTTTTGGATGACGGACCGTTCTTCGACATCGTCGATCGTGCTAAATTCGAGGCTTTGCTGGGATCGGACGTCGCGCGGAACAGCGAAAGCAAGTTCCTGTTCTCCCTGTTGGCGACGCGGTTGTTCCTGGATAACCATTCGGCGCTGGAAAAGGTTTGATATGCGCTACTGCAAACAATGCATCCTGCCCGATACACGCCCCGGAATCTTTCTGGACGACGATGGGATATGTTCCGCCTGTCACGGCCATCGCGACAAGGAAACGAAGATCGACTGGACTTCGCGCGCGAAAGCGTTCGAAACGCTGGTCGCCGAAACAAAGACGCAATCCACGTCCTATGACTGCATCGTCCCGGTGTCCGGCGGTAAGGACAGTTGGTATCAGGTCATCAAGGCGAAGGAACACGGGTTGTCGGTCCTGGCGGTCACATGGCGGACACCCGCGCGCACGGAAATCGGCCAACGCAACCTGGATCGGATGATCGAAAAGCTGGGCGTGGATCACATCGACTATACGATTTCGCCGGATGTCGAACGGCGCTTCATGAAGGCGACGTTCGAGGAACGCGGCACGACCGGGTTGCCGATGCATATGGCGCTGTTCGCCATCCCGATCCGGCTGGCCGTCCAATTCCGTATCCCGCTCATCCTATGGGGCGAAAACCCGCAATTGGAATATGGCGGAAACGAGCTGGAGCGTTTGTCGAACACACTGGATGCCGATTGGTTGTCGAAGCACGGCTGTCTGGAATCGACGGATGCAAGCTACTGGTTGGGTAAGGAAGGGTTGAGCGAAACCGACCTGCATGCCTATCGATTGCCGGCGTCTCCAGACTTCACGGTGCGGTCCGTTTTCCTGGGGGCGTTCTATAAATGGAACAGCTACGAAAACACACGGATCGCCCAAGATCACGGATTTGTGTACGAACAAGGGGCGGAGCGCACGGGAACGTGGGACTTCGCGGATATCGATTGCGAGTTCATCTCGTTGCATCACTTTCTTAAATGGTACAAATTTGGATTCACGCGGGCATTCGATACCCTGTCCGTCCAGATTCGTTATGGCATGATTACACGCGATCAGGCCGTTGCGGAAATCCGGCGACGGGGGCTCGACGCGCCGAAGGCCGATATCGCGACCTTCTGTGCGTTCCAGGGGAAATCGGAGGATTGGTTCTGGGCCGTCTGCGAAAAATTCCGCAACCCGGATGTTTGGGTGCGGAGCGAGGGGCGATGGACAATTCCGGACTTTCTGATCCCTGATTGGGATTGGGGAAAACCGGAAAGCGAAATGGAACCGAGTTGATCATGGTAACACCGGAGTCCCCCAAGGATCGGCCGCGCGTAGGCATTCTGACGACCGATACCTCCCACCACGCGCGTTTCGTTCAGGCAATTGCCGAAAAATGGAACGTCGTTAAGGTTTTCGAGGAAAAACGCGAGATCAGCGCGACCTTCGAAACCAATCATGAATTTGAAAAGCGGCGCGACGCCTATGAGCTGGAAACCTGGTTTGACGGCAAGCCGACAGGCCTGCGCGACGTTGCCGACGTTTCCACATTCTCCGACCTGAACGATCCGGCCTGCGTTGCGGAAATTCGCGCGGCGGATTGCGACACATTGATCGTGTTCGGCACCGGAAAGCTGACCCAGGAAATCGTGAACCTTGCGCCAGACAAGGTGGTGAATCTTCACGGCGCGGACCCGGAACATTATCGCGGATTGGATACGCATCTGTGGGCGATCTATCATGGCGACTTCCGGGGGCTTGTGACGACCCTGCACAAGGTCAGCGCGGTGCTGGAACGCGGTGGGGTGGTGATGAAAATGCCGATCCCGCTGCACCGGGGCATGAAGCTGTTCGAGCTGCGCAAGGCCAATACGGATATCTGCATCGAACTGGCCGACAGGGGCTTGGAGATGCTGGCCAATTACGGCCAGTACATCAGCCAGCCGCAGCTCTATATCGGTCGGCACTATTCCTTCATGCCGGCCGTGTTGAAGGATCGTTGCATGACCAAGTTCGAAGAGTTCACCGCATCTCTCTGACCCGTCCCGGGGAGGGCCGACCCGCATGGCAGGCTATGACGGAATTTCATGCCCGGTAACCGGGGCGACGGATTGGTTCCTTATCAAATCCTACAATGCACCGCCGACGGGGGAGACCGACTTCGGCCTGTCCCCCTATCGCCGTGATCTGTTGCAAAGCCCGTCTACCGGCCATGTGGTGAACCGACACGATATGGACCTGTCGGATCTGTATAGCGGTGACTATTGGAACCGTACCTATGGCGGGGGACGGATGGCCGCGATGTTCGACAAGATCATGGCCCTGCCGCCGGAACGGTCCGACAACCGCGGTCGGGTCGCCTTTGTCGATGGGCATTGCGGCGATATGCGCAAGGCCGGGCGGAACAAATTGCTGGATGTCGGCGCGGGGCTGGCCGTTTTCCCCGCCGCGATGCGGCAGGCGGGGTGGCATGCGACCGCGCTGGATCCCGATCCCCGTTCAGCGGAACATGCCCGCAGCAAGGCCGATGTGGATGGTCTCGTTGCCGACTTCATGACCGATACGATCGACCGGCGCTTCGATCTGGTGACCTTCAACAAGGTCTTGGAACATGTGCCGGACCCGGTGACGATGCTGGCGAAATCGCGCGACGTTCTGACGGATTGCGGCGTCGTCTATGTCGAATTGCCGGATGGGGAGGCCGCTCTCGCCGATGCCGGTCCCGACCGGGAAGAATTCTTCATCGAACATTATTGCGCCTTTTCCGCCGTTTCCTACGCCATGCTGGCCCGTCGCGCCGGGTTCCGGCTGATGCTGTTGGATCGGTTGGTGGAGCCGAGCGGTAAATACACATTGCGCGGCCTGATGCGACCGGAGCCAGCGGCATGATCCCGGCATATTGCGAGGAACGCCTGTTCGACGGCGCCATTCTGGGTAAGCCCGTATGGGCCTTGTCGGACCCGACGAAGGCGGCGGCGGCGGTTGCGGCGGCGGAAGACCACGGGGTCGGTCTGTTGTTCCGGCGGGGCGATGCTGATGAGGATGCCTTGCTGCTGGCGGCGGGGTTTAGACGTATCGAGACACTGGTGACCCTGGGCCGCGACTTGCCGAAAAGCCAGTCGGCGCTTCCCGAGGGAACCCGGCTTGCGACGCCTGCCGATGCAGAAACCGCAGGGGATATCGCGGCGGTGGCCTTTCGCAGCGACCGTTGGCATCGCGACCCTGAAATTCCGAACGACCGGGCGGACGCCTTCAAGCGGACATGGACAGTGAACGATGTCGGGGGCAGGGCAGATTTTACCGTCCTGGCCGTGGAGGGGGAGGAGATCGTCGGCTTCAACGCGGTCCTGTCCCGTACCGACGGCCTGTTGATCGACCTGATCGCCGTTGCGCCCGGATATCAGGGGCGGGGGATCGGACGCCGCCTTGTGGACGGTGCCTTGGCTGTGGGCGGCGGGCAGGCCGATCGTATGCTTGTCGGGACCCAGGCAGAAAATACCGCGTCCTTGGCGCTTTACGCTGCCATGGGCTTCGAAACGCTGTCCCAGGCGGTGACTTGGCATTGGACCCCAGGTCGTTAAATCGACCGGTTTACCCATCTGTTGCGGTATTGTGTGCGCTGCAATAGCATCCCGCCCGCCGAGACTATGCGTTCACCAAAAGGCCGCTCAAGGCCTGTCATACCTCTCATAGAATAAGAAGCGCGTTGGCATCCCCGGCTGGACTCGGTCCGAAACCGGCGGGATAGACGACGTCATTTGGGCAAGGAAACGCGACGCTTATGAGTGCTACCACCGCTATCGGCGGCACGTCCGTGCCGGATGTTATCGCGCGCAAGGGCGGGGTGCCGCTGATCTGTCTGACCGCCTATACGACGCCGATCGCGGCGCTGGCGGATCGTCATTGCGACGTTGTCCTTGTCGGTGACAGCGTCGGCATGGTGCTGCACGGATTGCCGTCCACCCTGTCCGTGACGCTGGATATGATGATCCTGCATGGCAAGGCCGTGCGGCGCGGTGTGGAAAAGGCATTGCTTGTCGTCGATATGCCCTTCTCCTCCTATGAGGAAAGCCCTGAACAGGCATTTCGCAATGCGGCCCGAATGATGGCCGAAACCGCGTGTGACGCCGTGAAGCTGGAAGGCGGCGAAAACATGCGCGACACCATCGGTTTCCTGACCGCACGCGGCATTCCGGTCATGGCGCATATCGGTCTGACGCCGCAGGCAGTGAACCTGTTCGGCGGCTATAAGGTTCAGGGCCGGGGAGAGGCCGCCGATCGCATTCGCCGAGACGCCCGGGCGGTGACGCAGGCCGGGGCCTTTTCCGTCGTCCTGGAAAAGGTGCCGGAAAGCCTTGCGCGGAACATTACGGCGGAACTGTCGATTCCGACGATCGGTATCGGTGCGTCCCCGGCCTGCGACGGACAAATCCTGGTCATTGACGACATGCTGGGCATGTTCACCGCCTTTCGTCCGAAATTCGTCAAACGCTATGCCGAATTGGGGGAAGCGGCGGATAAGGCCGTCGCGGCCTATGCGGAGGAGGTGCGGGAACGCCGTTTTCCCGACGATAGCCATGTTTTCGGCGATGGTGAGGCACCGTCCGGGGAGGGTGCGGCATGAGTGTTCCCATCGTTCGAACCGTTTTCGACCTGCGCCGGATTGTCGCCGAATGGCGTGCTGCTGGGGAAAAGATCGCTGTCGTGCCGACGATGGGCGCCCTGCATGACGGGCATCTAAGCCTCGTGCGCGCGGCCTTGACCGGGGCGGACCGGGTTATCGTGACGCTGTTCGTCAATCCGAAGCAGTTCAACAGCGCGGCGGACTTGGCTGCCTATCCCAGAACCGAGGTCGAGGATGCAGCGAAGCTTGCGCCGCTTGGCGCGGACCTGTTGTTCTGTCCGGACGGCGATGAAATGTATCCGGCGGGGTTCGCCACGACGATTTCCATCACCGGCGTCACTGAAGGCCTGTGCGGTGCCCAGCGCCCGGGTCATTTCGATGGGGTCGCGACCGTGGTTGCGAAACTGTTCCTCCAAACCCAGGCCGACCTTGCCTATTTCGGTGAGAAGGACTTCCAGCAATTGCATGTGGTGAAGCGGCTGGCGGCGGATTTGAATATTCCCATCGATGTCATCGGATGCCCGACGATCCGGGAGGAGAACGGCCTCGCCATGTCGTCCCGCAACATGCGTCTGTCTGATACAGAGCGTAAAACGGCGATCGTTCTCGCCGCGACGCTTATGGAATCGGCAACCCGAATTGCGGTGGGGGCACCGGTCGAGGTCACGCTTTCCGAGGCGCGCGACCGTATTCTGTCCGCGGGGTTCCAATCCGTCGAGTATTTGGAATTGCGTGCGGAAGACGATCTGGCGCCGCTATCCGACTTGGAGCGGAACGGACGCTTGCTGGTCGCGGCGCAGCTTGGGGAAACGCGATTGATCGATAACGTACAGGTGCCGTTCCAGGGCGGTTAGAATATGTCCTCACCGATCCGCAAATCGTTCTTTGGCGGAGCCGGTTATCGGTGCGAACAAAGAAACAGCGGTTCCTTCCGGATCGCGAAACTGGAAGGTTTTGTTTCCCCAGGGCATTGTCTTCAGCGCGTGAACCAACGTCACCTTGTCTTTCAGGCGCGCGTAGTCCGCGTCGACGTCATCGACCTGAAATTCCAGGGTTGCGGTTCGGTTCATCGCCGGTTCTCCGCTTCCTTCCTTCCAGAGAGCGACGGTTTCTGCGGCACCAATGGCAATTGTTGCCCCCGGCGTTACGATTTCCGCAAATACGGGGGCGAGCCAGGTTGCTTCTCGCTCCGTTACCATTTCATAGAAGGCGACCATTTTCGCGATGTCGGTCGCGTAAAGGCGTGTCGATGCGAACTTCATTGTGATCTCCGATCGTTTGCGGATCCGTTGGGGCGGCATTTGGCGAGGTTCATATCGCACAGGTCTCCTGACATCGTTCTGTCAGTAATCTTCAGCTCTGGCCGCGCGGTTTTATCTTTCCTTGGACGCTGTCAGGTAGAGATACAAAGGCAGGCCCGAAGATACGCCGATCAGGCAGGTGGCGACGATTATTCCGGCTTTCTTACCGCTGGATAACCCTTTCGACACAATGGTAGCGATCACAAGGACGAGGGCGGAAATCAGGACGTCGAGACTGAAGAAGGATGAGATATTCGTCTCGAACATAGCGGAAAGAAATAGGTCGGGCGCGATCCCGTTCTCCACGAGCCATGGCAGAAAGACGGTATAGGGGGCGACCGTTCCGACGATTGCCAACGCGGCGTACAGCGGACGCATATTCATGACGTTTCTCCCTTTCGTGTAACGATTGTTACGTGTAACGTTTGTTACATTGTTTGGCAAGAAACGGGTGATCGGGGTGAGCGACCGAAACGAGCGGCGGGACGAGATATTGAGGGCTGTGGTCGATTGGATGATTGCCAATCCGAAAGCGGATTTTTCGTTGCGGGATGTCGCCTCGGACATCGGCACCTCCGCCCGGATGTTGATCTATCACTTCGGGACGAAGGATGCGCTTCTGCTGGCGGCGGTCGAAGCGGTCGGCGCGCGATGGGCTGCCGATTTATCAGCCGGTCAGGCGGGGAGTGCCAGCAACTCATTGACCGCCTTTTGGAAGACGTCCTTGGCCGATCCGAATGCGCGGGGATTGCATCTGCTAACGCTGCAATTGTGGACCCAGGCGCTGGCTGTCGGCGGCGATCTTTATCGACCTTTTCTTGACCGCCTTGTCGGCGGTTGGAACCGTATCGTTGCGGATATGCTGGTTCAGGACGGTATCGATCCCGTGGCCGCACAGCATCGCGCCTGCTTGACCGTGGCGGCGGTGGAGGGGTTGATCCTACAAGCGCTGACCGATCCCGCCGCCCCCGTCGACGCCGCCTTCACCCAGATGATCGAAGATTTGGAGCGCTGGACCGACGCCAATGCGCAGGGAGGACCCTAAGCCGCCTGCGGCTGGAGTTTCAGGATTTCTTCCAGCGTCGCGGTCTTCGGGTCCGGCAACAAAGCGATCAGACGCCGTGCTCGGTCCAAGTCTTCAGGGGTATCGACGGCGATCGAGAGATCCTCATATCCCGGATCGGCGGGCAGAACGCTATCGATCGTGAAATCAGCCGGATGCTCATAGGCATAGAGCGTCACATGTTCCCGGTAGGCCAGATCGTCCGTGGCCGCCAGAATGCGTTCCATCGCCGCGCGGGAAACCGCTTCGGCGCTTGCCCCTATTGGAAAGGAGCGGGGATAGACATTCGTTGCCAGATCGACGCCGGCGTCCAGAAACCGCCGGGCGACGCTGTCGACCACGGCGGGATCCGCAAAGGGGCTGTCGCCACAAATGCGGATGAACCAGTCCAGGCCGTTGTCGGTGCAGGCATCGGTGCAGCGTTTCGCCACATCATGCGCATCGCCGCGATAGCAACCGATGCCTTCCGCCTCGGCAAAGGCTTCAAGCGGGTCGTCGATGGCCCGGTCGCTGGTCGCCAGGATCATGTCGTTGACAATGCCGCAGCGCCGCAGCCTGTCGACGGCGCGACCCAATACCGGGCGGCCGCCTAAATCCATCAACCCCTTGCCCGGCAAGCGCCGGGAGTCGAGACGGGCCAGCAGCAACAGTGCCGCCGGCCCCCGATCGGTCTCGCTCATCTCAGTTCGCTTCCACCTGATGCTGCGCGCGGCGCCATTGTTCCGCATACCACTCGCAGTATTGCTTATAGCCGGTTTCCAGCGTCCAGGTCGGCTCGAAGCCCAGCTTTTCGCGTGCCCGGTCGATGGACAGAGTGCCGCGGATCGGTTTGTCGACGGCGCGCGGGCGTTCTTCCAGGATCGTTTCCGGCACGACCGATTTCACCACGGCGGCGAGGTCCGCGATGGTGCGGGCATTGCCGAAGGTGATGTTGAAGGTCGAACTGTCGTCGTGACCGCGATGCAGGGCCAAGGCACGGACCATGCCCTGAACCAAGTCGTTGATGTAGGTGAAGTCCAGCCTGCCGTCGCCGCCGCCTTCCAGCAGCAGCGGCTTTCCGGTCAGCGCGTTTTCGATGAAGATCTGGCTGACCCGGCGCGAAATGCAACGTTCGCCATACAGCGCGGACGGACGGATAACCGTGGTGCCCAGACCGTACTGGGTGCGATACGTCCGGACCAGACGTTCGCCCATGAACTTCGCGTTGGCATAGATGCCTTCAGGGCGGGGGAAGGTCGTCTCATCGACACTGTCGCCCTCGAAATCGCCATAGACGGTGGACGAGGACATGAACATCACTTGGTTGATGTCCTTCACCTTCGGGCGCACCAGTTCCAAAACATTGCGGAGCGTGATGAGCTGTAGGTCGAAGGCAAGGCCTGGTTCCGCCTTCGCGTCGACGGCGCTGGCGATGGCCGCCATTTGGACGACCTTTGTCGGCTGGAAGGATTCGAACACGCGACCCAGATCGGCCAGCAGCCGCGCGTCGCAGTTCATCAGTTCGACGCCGGATTCGCGCAACATCAGGAAGCGGTCTAGCAGGAAGTTCTGATAGGCGACCCGCTGCACGCCCGTCCGTTTCGGATCGTAACAATTTTCGATCAGGCTGTTGACCATCAGGTTGTCGCAAATCCCGACTGTCGCCCCCATGCGGGCGAGTTCGAGCGCGAGATTGTGGCCGATAAAGCCCGCGCCGCCGACCAGTAAAATGCGCTGGTCCGTCAATTTCGGGCGAAGCGTGTCGTAAGGTATCGAACTCATCGCGGTTCCTCCTTCTGGTCTTTCCGCTGACGGCACATGTCACCGCGTGGTCCCGCGGCTTTCTGCCGGGTTGTCACGCGATAGCGCTGTTATAGGCTTCCCGGAAGGCCTCGCCCACTCTTTTCGCCCCATCCGGTCCCAGATGCGGCCCGACGGGAAGGGAGATGGTCTGTTCGGCCAGCCATTCGGCAACCGGGAAGTCACCTGCCTTATACCCGTATTTTCCTTGATAATAAGTAAACAACGGTACCGGCCCCGGATAGTGCACCGACGACCCGATCCCTCTGTCTTTCAGCCCATCGACAACCTTGTCGCGGGATACGGATCCGTCGAGCGGCAAAACGGCGTTCAGGCAATAATGGGAAGACAGGGCCTTGCCGATGCGATCGGGGAAGACGGTCAACCCATCGATTTCCGAAAGGATCGCCCGCAATGTCGCGTCGTTTGCCGACCGCGCGGCCATAAAGTCGTCCAACCGGTTCATCTGCGACAGGCCGACGGCCGCTTCGACTTCGCTCATCCGGTAATTCATGCCCAGCGCATCGACATCGTAAATGCCGGGACGCGCCCGTTCCCCCAGCGCCCGGTTATAGCCGAAGGCCCGGCGGCGGCGCAGTTCCGTTGCAAGGTCGGAATCGTTGGTGGTCACCATGCCGCCTTCGATGGAGGTCATATGCTTCACCGGATAGAAGGAAAAGCTACCGGCCAGCCCCAAGGTTCCGGCCTTGTCGTCGCCCCATTTTGAATCGACGGCCAGCGCGCAGTCTTCCAGGACGAAGGCGCCTTTCGCCTCCGCGACCGCGTTGATCCGGTCCATGTCGCAGGGCAGGCCCAGATAATGGACGGGCATGATCGCGGCCAGCGGCCCGTCGACCGCTTCCAGCTTCGCCGGGTCCATATTGCCGGTCGCCGGATCGACATCGATGAAAACCGGCTCCGCACCCTGCAGTTCGACGGAATGGGCCGTTGCGACATGGGTCATGGCCGGAACCGCAACCCGGTCGCCGGGGCCGATCCCCCGCACGAACAGCGTTAGATGCAGGCCGGCGGTGCAACTGGACACGGCCACCGCTTCCTTTGCGCCGATACGGGCGGCAAAGGCGTCCTCGAAAGCCGGGGTGACGGTGCCGTGGACCAGCATGCCGCTTTCCAGCACGGCGCGGACGGCGTCGAAGGCCGCGTCGTCCAGTTGCGGCTTGCCGAAGGGGATCGGGGTATCGGACATTCGCGAACCTTCCGGAAAGAGATGATCTCTTAGTTACAATAGCATAGCACTGCTTTTCCTAAGCAAGTTTTACGCCAGCTTTTGCGGATGTCGTTACCGGGAAATCTTTGTTCTCCAATTTGAAAGTCGCGGTGTGGCATCATCATGCTAACTGATGTCTGATTGTTGCACCGCACAATAACAAGGGCAGGGATATGCGTCTTTCAACACAACCTGACTGGCAATACCTCGTCCGCGACTTTTACGAACTTTACCAAACCGGATCGGCGGGCGGCAGTTCGAAAATACGATCTCATCTGGCGGAGGTCCGCCGTCTCCTTGGCAAGGTGTTCGAGGACGACCCGACCATAGTTGAGGAAGAGGCCGTTGCACTGCCCGTTTGCGACCATCTGAGCCGTGCCCTGAGCAACGCAACGGGCCATAGAACGGCAAAACTGGCGCGATCCCTGGACGCCGTGCGCGATCATCTGCGTTGGCAATACGGTTATGAAAAGGTGCCGAAGGGCCTGACGCAGAAATACGGTTTCACGGAAATCATGGGGCCGCGCGGCCCGATTTTCAGCGACCGGATCATTCTGGGATTCGTGCTGTTCGGTCCGAAAACGACCTATCCGGCACACAGCCATAAGGGCATCACCGAAAGCTATTACTGCGTCAGCGGCAACGTGTCGGAAAACGATGTCGGTGTCTATGCGCCGGGATCGCTGATCTTCAATCAGGCGGGGCATAGCCACCGGATCACGACGCCGGACCGTGAACCCAGCCTGCTGGCCTGGGCCTGGGTCGGGACGGCGGAAACGCTGGTGAACAACAAGATGACCTTTGCGAAGACCTAATACGAAAAGGCCCCCCACCGAGGTGAGGGGCCTTTCCGCCGTATGAGGCGTTTTACCAACCGGCCGTATCGACGGTGCCGAGGTCGAGGAACATCGTTTCCCCGGACGCATCGTCGACGCCGTCATTGTCGGTTACGGCCAGCAGGCGGTTGTCGGCGGTGACGGCAAGACCTTCCACCTTATCCGGCGTCCAACCGTGGCCGGACTGCATGGCGGGCAGCAGGTCCATGATGACGCGCTTTTCGACGGTCGGCAGGTCTTCACCGAAGGGTTTCGGTGTAACCGTGGACAGATCAATTAGCGCGAGTTGTTTGATCGCCGCATCCGGGCCGCCCTTATTGTCGCGTTCGATGACCAGGAAGCGTTGGCCGTCCAGATGGGTGATTTCGGACAGGCCGACCCAGCCGCCGTCCTTCGGCGCGTCCAGCGGATAGCGGACGAAGGTCCAGGCTTCCGCTTCCGGGTCGAAAATGCCGAGCTTTGTAAGGTCCTTCGGATCGTCTCCCCACTCGCGCTGCACCGCGACGACGACGCGCGGCTTCCCGTCGACCGTGAATTCGGAAACGCCTTCCAGGCTGAAACGTTCCGCCTGGGCGGTCAGGGCTTCCGGCAGCGGGATTTCGCGGATGACCGTGCCGTCGGCGGCCGCCTGGATCAGCAGATGGGCCAGTTCCTTTTTCGGATGGCCTTCACTGGCCAACCAGAACCCGCCCGCGTCGCGCAGGGCGATGCCTTCCAGATCGTAATGCTTGGCGGTGCCGCCGTGCAGATCGACATAAGATGTGATGTGAACCGGGGAGGACGACACATCCAACGTGAAGATGCGCGCCGCGTCATAGAAGCTGTCACTGACTGCGAAGACCTTACCGGGCGATTGCGGATCGGCGGCCATACCGGACAGGGCGCCCCAACCGATCGGCGCGCCGGTCTTGGGATCCTTGTCGGACAGGATCGTCGGATAGGCGGGCGTATCGGACCCGAAACGATACAGACCGACGGCGGCGCGAACGTTGTCTTCGGCGCTGTCGACCTCGTTCGCGACGACGAACAGGTCACGCTGGGGCAGGGCCAGCGAGCCTTCCGGGCCGACGTTGGTCGGCAAGAATTGAACGAATTCCGGCGCCGCGCCGGTATCGCGATAGACGGCGGCGAAATTGGCGCGTTCGGCGCTGACGAAGATATAGGTTTCGCCGCCGAAGGTACCGACGGTCACGCCTTCCGGTTCCGCACCCTTCTTATGGGCGCGTTTGGCCGGATAGTGGCCGTGCCGCATGGCCATGTGTTCCAGATCGGCGCCGCTGTCGAACAGGATCGCGCCGGTCGTGTCGAAGATGGTGAAGCCGCGCGACCCTCCCTTGTAGTCGCCTTCATTCGCGGTGACGAAGCGGTTTTCATCGATCCAGGCGACGGCATCCGGTTCGCGCGGAACATCCTTGATCGAACCAGTTCCGTCGCTGGAACGGGCTTTTTCGGTCGGGATGGCGTCGGCGCTAGAGGTTCCGGCAGAGAAATGCGCGGTTACCTTGCCCGCGGCGAGGTCCACCAGGGCGATGTGGTTGTTTTCCTGCAGCGTGACGACGGCGATATTGTCCGCATTGATGGAAACGAATTCCGGTTCTGGATCGCTGGGCGCGATGTCGGCAAGGCCGGTCATATCCACGATGCGCACGGCGTCGCAATTGGTCGGCATGCCATTGCCATCGAGGTCGAAGACCGCCAAGTGTCCGGCGGGCATCTGCGGGATGACGCCGTCATTCAGGTCTTCATCGCGTTCGTTTTCGATGGCGATGGCGACGTATTTGCCGTCCGGGCTGACCGCGACGGAATCCGGTTGTCCTTTCACGTCGCAACGGGCGGCGATTTCATGGCCGTCGATAGTGACGACGGACAGGTTCCCCGACGGTTCGACATAGCTTTTGCTGGTGTTCACGCCGACCAGGGCGACACCGGCAGCCACGGAAACGGAGGTCGGTTCGCCGCCCAGGGCGACGCGGCCCAGGGATTTCGGCGCATCTGCCTGGGAAGCATCGACGAAGACGAGGGCGTTCGAGGGGCTGTCGGTGAAGATCAGCGTATTGCCGTCCTTGCTGGCGGAAATGATTTCGGCGGATGTTTCCGTCTTCCGGTCCACGCCGTCCGGCAGCGTCTCATAGACCGGGAAGGTCGCGATGCGGTTGAAGGCACCGTCGGCCAGGGCCGCACCTGCGGGGCTGAGGATCGTTGCGCCAAGCAGCGCCAGGGCGAAGGCGCGGGCACCGCGCACCGTGGGGAAGGGCATGTCAGAGCTCCAAGACTGATCTATCGGAAGGAAACCAGTCTATGAAGCGGTTCTGTGGCGGAACGGAAACGAAGCGATGAAGTTTTTGTTACCTACACCACACGGGCGACGGGGACGGCCTTGCCGTTATCCGCGGATTCCCAAGCGCTCAGGCAGATATTCATGACCTCGAAAACGTCGCGTGCGCCAACGATCGGTTCCCGGTCCTCGCGGATCGCATCAATGAAATCCGGCAGCAAATCGCCTTTTTCGATGGCGGGGTAGGGGACGTCGAAGACTTCCTCGTCTTCCGGCTGATCGCCGCGATACAGGCGGGCCGGGCCGTTCGCGTTTTCGAAGCTCAGTTTCGTGCCGTAGATGTTCAATGTGTGAATCTGGCGACGTTGCGGCGCGAAGCTGGTGGTCGATTTCGCCATCAGATCGCTGTCGAACCGCAACAGGCTGGTCATTGTGTCCGGGTATGGAAAGGTGGAATCGCGCGTAACCTTTTTCGCGGCCATGGCGGTGACTTCGGTAACCTCTTCCCCCGCGATCCAGCGCATCAGGTCGATCAAATGGATGCCGCCGCCATAGGTGACGCAATAGAAGTCCATCTTGCCGCGCCAGCCTTCGGTGATTTTCCACAGAATCTGGTGGATGTAATCACCTTCCATATAGTGCAGGTCCCCGAATTCCCCGGCGCGGACCATGTCGCGCACCGCCTTGAATCGCGGGCTTTGGCGTAGGATCAGATTGGACGAAATACGTTTACCGCTATCCGACCAGGCACGGATAACACGATCCAGTCCAGCGCGGTCCAGCGCGATCGGTTTTTCACAGAAGACATGCTTGCCCGCCTCGAAGGCGGCGACGGCCTGATCCACATGGGCGTCGTCGTAGGAGCAAATGGACACAGCGTCGATCGACGGATCGGCGATCAGCGTCCGGTAATCCTTGTGCAGATGGGGGACGCCCCGGCGTTCCGCGACGGCGGCCATTTTCGCCGGGTCGGTGTCGCAACAGGCGGTGACCTCTACCCCGTCGATCGCCTGATAACCGACGATATGCCGTTCGCCGACGCCCAGGCCGATGACCCCGACTTTCAACGGCTTCGCCATCCGTTACCGTCCGGCGTTTTCAAGCGCGACGAACATCTGATTGATCGTATCGATCACCCGCGCCGTCGCGGCATATGCGTTCTGCAACACGGTCAGGTTCGCCAATTCCTCGTCGATGTCGACGCCTAGGTCGTCGCGCAGCGACTGTTCCAAACCGGCGCGTAGAATTTCGCTTTCTTCCGCATTGTTCGTGGCGCGGTAAGCGTTCAGCGACAGGCCCGTCAGGATGCCGTTGCTAAGGCCGGTATAGTCCGTGTTGGACGTGGTCAGACCCGACCCGACAAGGCTGCGGGAACTGGAATTCATCGCCTGGACGATTTCGGTTCCGTTTTCGACCTTGAGGGATTGCGACCGGTTGTTCAGCGATGTCGCCAGGGCGAGGTTGGTTCGCGATACGTCGAGCGGTGTCGTTCCGGCTTCCGCGACAAAGAAGGAATTGCTCTGCGTCGACGATGCGGTGCCGCTGATGGAGGCGGTCGTCCCGTTGATCGTGAAGCCCAGGGCCGTCAGCGGCGTATTCGTGCCTTCGGTCAGCGCAAGGCTGCCGGCGCGGCTGCTGATTTCGATAACGCCGCCGGTGCCGATCTTCGCATACATGCCGTCCTGGGAATTGATGGCGTCCAGCATATCCTGAACCGTATCGCCGGCACCGACCGTATAGGTCACCGCGCCGCCCAGATTGGCATTGTTGAAGGTGAAGGAGTCGTTGACTGCGATGCCGTTGATGCTGCTGAGTACGGTCGTCGCGTTGACCGGAACAGTCCCGGCCGCGAATTCCTTTTCATAGGCGTAAGCCAGCGAGTCTTCCGCATCGGCGGCGATCTGGCTGGTGGTCAGGCCCAGTTCGCCGGCGGCAGTCCCGCCGATGGTGAAAGCCCCGCCGTCGCTAAGAACCTGAAGATGGCCGTTGCCGTCGACACGCGCCCGCATGTTGGTGATGCCGTTGATGGCGGTCGCGACATCATCGATGCTGTCGCCAGCATTGACGGTAACCGTACCCATCAGCGTACCGCCGATCGTGAAGGTCAGCGTGTTCCCGGCGGTGACAACGCCGCTGGTCGTCAGATCGTCATTGCCTTCGACATAGGTCGTACCGGACGTGCGCGCCGTGGAATCGTCCGCCAGAGCGAAGGCCAGGTCGTCCAACTGGTTGCGCATCTTTTCCAAGGTGCCCATGCCGCTTTCGGAACTTTCGATCGCGGTGGAGTCCGTGCGGATAAAGTTGGCCATGGCGCCCAATTCGCCATCCGGCAATTGACCGCTGGTTAGCAAATTCGGGGCTGTCGAGCCGGAAAGGGTGAGGGATCGCGTTGCCGAATCCCAACTGAAGGTTTCCGGGTCCGCATCGACCAGAACAAGACCGGATGTCGTATAGACGGCAAGCGACCCGTCGTCCCGTTCGAAGGTGCGGATCTGCGCGATATTCGCCAGCTTTTCGACTTGCGAATCGCGCAGGTTTTCGAGGTTGGATGTCGATCGTCCGCCCGCCTTTTCTGTCACTATTTTTGCGTTCAGGCGGTCGATTTCCTGCATGACGTCGTTTGCTTCCGTGACGACGTCTTCGATATTTCGCAGGATTTGATCTTCGATCAGGTCCAATCCGTCGGACAGACGTTCGATTTCGTCGACGATCCCGGCCGCGGCGATCAAAACCTCGTTCTGGGCGGCATCGCTTTCTGGGGACGCTTCCAACGCCTTGAATGCGGAGCGGAGCTGTTCGATTTCATCCACCAGCGGCGTTTGACCGTTGCTGGTCCCGAAGAGCTGTTCAACCTGTTGATACAAACCGTCGCGCACGGTGTCGGCGCGGGCGGTCGTGGTTTGCTGGAAGAAATCGCGGAGCAACCCGGTATTTGTCGCACGGGTGATGTCGCTGATCGATACGCCGCCATATTGCAGGTTTTCGAACTGTGCGATGCGTCGGTTGTAACCTTCGTTGGTTGCGTTCGCCACGTTGTCGGAAACGACACGCGTCGCGGAGTTCAGCGCGTTGATCGAGGTAACGGCGACACTGAGGGCGGAGAACAGAGACATTTTCTTTGCCTTTTCCGTGTTTCGCGCCGGCTTCGCGGACCGTTTCTACGGCCGGATGTCGAAGCCCGCGGTCAGATTTCCTTGTTCATGGCGATCGGCGCCGCGTGGCTGCCGTGCTTCACGCCGCCGGATCGTTCGTAACGCGGCACTTGGCCTGCGGCGGTGCGCGCGGCCTCGATAATGCGGTCGACGATCATCTGGCTGGACTTCGTCAGCAGCTCCAACCGGCGGCGGTTGAGCTTCATCACCGTATCGAATTCCATTGCCAGGGCCTTCAGGCGCTCGCGCAGGTCGTCCGGCAGCTTCGCACCGAAATCGACTTCCGCGGCAACGGCCGTCATTTGGTCTTCGTACAGTTTGAACAGGGCCTGTTTCTCCTTCACCACCGGCTCCAACTCGCTGGACCGGGGGCGTTCGAGAAGTTCGTTCTCGCGTTCAAGAACCGACACGAGATCCTGCAGCAGGTCGATCAGGTTATGGGCGCGGATGACGGCGTTCATGACGGCTGTCCTTCGGGTTTCGGTTCCGGCGCGCCCGCTGCGGACTGCGCCTCTTGAGCCTTAAGCAATTCTCGGGCCACGGAGTCTGCGATGCCGAAACCGCCCCGTTCCGCGATGATCTCGCCGAACTCCTGAACCAGCAGGGACCGAAAGACATTTTCGCCCTGACCCCCGCCAAACAGACCGTCGGTCGAGATTTCCTCGAACATCGGCTGCAGCATCTGGGTGGCGAAGACGGCTTCGAATTGAACCGCCGCCTCTCGGATTTTCTCCGGGGTGCCGTTTACCGGCATTTTCGGCTTGGCTTGCAGCGCGGCGCTGCCCGCCATGTCCAACATCATCTGTCCGGTCTGTTCCATCATCACATCACCTGAATTTCCGCCTGCAGGGCGCCGGACGCCTTTATGGCCTGTAGGATGGTGATCATGTCGCGCGGCCCTACGCCCAGGGCGTTCAGGCCGTTCACGAGGTCTTGCAGTTCGACACTGCCGTCGACGATGCCCAAGCGGCGGTCCTCGTCTTCCGTCACCTCGATATTCGTGCGATCGACTGTTTCCGTCGTGCCGGTGTTGGAGAACGGCGTCGGCTGGCTGACCTGCGGCGTTTCCGTGATGCGGACGGTCAGATTGCCTTGGGCCACCGCGACCGTGCTGATCCCGACATTTTCACCCATGACGATGACACCGGATTGTTCGTCGATCACGACGCGGGCCACTTGGTCCGGTTCCACGCGCAGTTGTTCGATATCGGTTAGAAGCTCGACCAACTGGCCCTGATAGCTGGGTGGGATATTCAATTGGACGGTGCTGAGGTCCGTCGCCTTGGCCGTCGGTTCGCCGACGAAGGCGTCGATCGCACGGGCGATACGACGCGCCGTCGTGAAGTCCGGGTTGCGCAGGCTCAGCTTCACGCTGCCCAACTGGGCCAGTTCGAACGGGATTTCGCGTTCGACGATCGCCCCGTTAGCGATGCGTCCGCTGGTCGGTACGCCTTTGACGACGGTTTCCGCCGCCCCCTGCGCCGAAAATCCACCGACCGCGATCGTGCCTTGCGCCACGGCGTAGATTTCGCCGTCGGCACCCAGCATCGGCGTGACCAGAAGCGTGCCGCCCAGCAGGTTGTCGGCGTCGCCCATCGCGGAAATCGTTACGTCGATCTTCGATCCCTGACGGGCGAAGGGGGGGAGCATGCCGGTGACCATGACGGCGGCGACATTGTCCGTGTCCAGGTCGTCGTTGCTGGCGTTGACGCCCATGCGCTGCAGCATGCCGACCAAGCTTTCGCGGGTGAAAACCGCGCTGTCCAGGCTGTCGCCCGTACCGTTCAGACCGACGACGAGGCCGTAACCGACCAGGATGTTGTCGCGGACGCCTTCGATATCGACGATATCCTTGATCCGCGACTGGGCGGATGCCTCCGCCGGGGCAAGGGCCCAGGCGAGAACCACGACCAGCGCGGCGGCTAGCCATCGCGTGAAGTGGTAGATCGGCCGTGCGCGGCAGTCGCCGTAGCCGGCGGAGCGTATGCGAAAATCACGTTGCAGCATCGTTCTCTCTCTCCGGGATGGACATATATTCCCGTCTCGTGACGATACTTGCGAATGCCGTGCCAAACTGAATGTTCGGTAAGGTGCAGATTTTAATAGGTTATTTTTATATCGCCGAAAGCGGATGAGGCGTTTCGGCAAAGCTTGCCGGGTATGGGATCACTTGATTCCGGGTGAGAATCCGGTGCTAGTTCTCAACTCAGGCGACACGGCGATTTCGCTCTTGGCGCAAAGCGGGTAAGGTACTTCCATGAAAGTCGACGGACCGAGCTCATCCGGGAAACCGGGGCAGGCTAAGAAAACCTCGAAGGCTGGCGCATCGAAAGGCGCGGGCTTTTCGTCCGCGCTACGCGGGTCTTCGTCGGAAGAGGAACCGGTTGAGGAAACCTCAGGACTTGCCGGTGGCGCGACGCTTGGATCCATCGATGCCTTGCTCGCCTTGCAAGGTGTCGACGCGGTCGATGCGACCAATCCCGACGGGAAGGGGAAGAACCGTGCCGCCGTCGAACGGGGAGAATCCCTGCTGAAGGAATTGGATGCCATCCGTATCGGTCTTTTGACGGGCAGCCTTTCCGTACATCAGTTGACGCAGCTCCAAAATAAGCTTGCGACTCGGACGGAAACAACCTCGGATCCGGCACTGAAGACAGTGTTGGACGACATCGAGTTGCGGGTGGCCGTCGAACTGGCGAAGCACGCCCCGCGCGACTGATCCGCAGTTTGACCCAAAAGGCGGTCCTGCGGCGATTTCAAATCCTTACAGGCCTATGCGTTACTCGGATACGCGCTTTGTACGGGAAGGCCGCACATATCCTCGAAAAAATGGGTTGTTTTGTTCTGGCACCCGCAATATAAGCCGCGCGTTCCTTTATAAGGGACCGGCTAGATCGGGAGAACGATATGTCGAGCAGCGAAGCTTCGGACGATACCGGTAGCAACGTGAAGGCGCAGATGGCGTCTACCCTGCTTCCGCCGGACTATCGCCCCCGCGATGATGAAGAGTTCATGAATCCTCTTCAGAAGGAGTACTTCCGTCAGAAGCTCCTGACTTGGCGGGCCGAACTCCTGCGGGAATCCTCTGAAACTCTGGAAAGCATG
This sequence comes from Pacificispira spongiicola, assembly GCF_012926505.1. Classification (GTDB taxonomy): domain Bacteria; phylum Pseudomonadota; class Alphaproteobacteria; order UBA8366; family Aestuariispiraceae; genus Pacificispira; species Pacificispira spongiicola. The sequence continues at coordinate 377,166 of NZ_JABBNT010000005.1, read as the reverse complement.
CAGTCGGAGAGCTTGGCGCAGCCGGATCTGACGGATCGTGCCTCCATGGAAACGGACCGGGCGATCGAATTGCGCACCCGCGATCGGGAGCGGAAGTTGATTTCCAAGATCGACGCGGCGCTGGAGCGCATTACTGACGATTCCTACGGTTATTGCGAAGAAACGGGTGAACCGATTTCGTTGCGCCGGTTGGAAGCGCGTCCCATCGCGACGCTGAGCCTGGAAGCCCAGGAGCGGCACGAGCGGATGGAACGCCTACATCGCGAAGACTGATCCTTCCACCGCGCATCGCGACAAGAGCCCGGGCCGATTGACCCGGGCTTTTTTGTATCTGAAAGCAGGCGGCTAAAAAATGGGGGCCCGGATGGAGAGTCCGGGCCCCGTTCGATAACGCCGCGTTGGAGAGAGAGGAGAGAGAGTACGCGGGCGTCGTCGAAGCTCTGTTTTTTCTTTAGAAGGGCATGATCACGTCGATGATCTGAGTGCCCCAGCGCGGCTGCTGGAAGTCGCTGATATGGCCGCGTCCGCCATAGGACAGCCGGGCTTCCGCGATATCGTCATAAGCCACGGTATTTTCGGCGGAGATGTCTTGCGGACGAATGACGCCCGCGATCTGCAACTCGCGGATTTCGTAGTTCACGCGCGTTTCCTGGCGTCCGTGAATGACGAGGTTCCCGTTGGGTAGGACTTGCGTCACAACCGCCGCAACGTTGAGGAGGATCGTCTCGCCACGGGTGATCGTGCCGGACCCGGTATTCGTCGTCTGACCGTCATAGGCGAGCAGCGCGGCGGGATTGACCGCTTCCGGCAGAATGGCGTTCAACGATCCGGCATAGCCGAGTAGGGAGTCGACATCGACGTTTTCGGCCGTGTTTCGACCGCGGGTCGTCGAGTTGTTCAGGGTCGCGTTGTCGGAGATATCGATGTTGATGGTCACGATATCGCCGATTTCATTGGCGCGCAGGTCCTTGAAGAAAGCCCGGCTGCCCGGTCGCCACAGCGAGTTGGGCTGATAGGCCGCCTGTACGGGGGCAGGCATCGGCATGCTGACCGGCTTGTAGTCATGCGCGTAAGTCGGATTTTCCACCGGGTTCATCGACGGTTCCTCGCCCACTTGCGCAAGGCGTTCCAGCGAGTTGCAGCCGGACAGCAGGGCAGCGGCGAGGGTCGCGGCGGCCAAGGTGCGACCGCGTTTCCAATTCCGTCCTCGTTCGTTTAACTGGCTCATCGTCTCTCTCCTTCAGGGAAGGGCGTCCGAAAGGGGCGCCTTCGGGCCTGCTCTCTTACTGTGTATTCAGTGCCAGGTTTTCGGGCAGGGTCACCATGACCCGGCCTTCATTCACCACGACGGCTTCGATCACCATATTGCTTTGCGTGTTCTGCACGCGGATGACCTCGTCCTTAGAACCGTCCTGCATGGCGCGACCTTGAACGGTCAGGGTCATGCTGCCGTTCTGTAGCATCACGCTGACCACGCGACCCTTTTCGATAAGCACCGGCGCGCGGACATCGGTGTTTGCAACCGGACGGCCGGTCGACAGGGACCGCCAGACGGCCTGACCGATCAGACGATCCGGGTCCACGATCAGATTGGTGCCCAGGTCTTCCTCATGCAGGCGCACCATCGCGATATCTCCGGGCTCGATCACATGTCCCTTGCCCAGACGTCGGGTCGGAACCGGCATCTCCACCACCCGCAGGAAGCGGCCTGCAACGGTGGTTTTGTAAAGCGGACGACCTTCCGCGGGAGCAATGACCGTGGCCGTGAAGCGCCCGGTACGGTTGTCGAGGTCGAACCGATCCAGGCGCACCGTCGGCGCGGTGGAAACCGGCAGATGGATCGGCTGCACCGTTCCGTCTGTTTCCAGTTCGACGAGGTCGTCTTCACCCGTCCGCTTGAAATAGGCGTCCCGCAGCAGGCCGGTAATGGAGTCCGCTTTCAGCATCGTGCTGCGACGGTTGACCGTGATCGTGTCGGCGGTGCTGGACGGCTGCCAATCGATACCGAAGGTCTTCGCCACCTTCCACAACCACACGGCGGGAAGAACCGTTTCCTGGCCCGGTTCCGGCGACCGAAGGACGACGCGGTCACCATACTTTTCCGCCGGGCTGAACAGATCGGCCAGAAGAACATAGTCGCCGTCGACCTGAACGATGGGGTTGATGACGACCGGGCCGCCGACATCTTCCACTTGCTGCGCCGTATCGTCTTCCGCCGCGTGGGCGGTGCCGTTGAACGCGCTGATCCCGACAGCCACGGCCATCCCCGCGAGCAGCAGGGCATAGACCAAACCGATCCCGTGCGTCGTCTTGATGTTCATGGCTTTCGTCCTTTTCGTCTTCAGTCGGACCGGTCGCGGATTAGCGCAGGTTGGTCAGGGTCGACATCATCTGGTCGGAGGTCTCGATGACCTTCGAGTTCATTTCGTAGGCGCGCTGGGCGGTGATCAGGTTTGTGATTTCCTCAACGACGTTCACGTTCGACGTTTCCAGGAAACCCTGCTGAATGGTGCCGAAGCCCGTCGTGCCCGGAACTGCGGTGTTGGGCGTGCCGGAGGCCGGGGTTTCCATGAACAGGTTGTCCCCGATCGCCAGCAGGCCCGCATCGTTGGCGAAGCGCGCCAATTCCAGCTGTCCGACATTGGACGTTCCGGTTTGGCCGTCGATGGACACGAGAACCTGACCGGACGCGTTAATGGAAATGTCGACCGCGTTGGCCGGGATGGTGATGCCCGGATTGACGGTGAAACCGTCCACGGTGACCAAGTCACCCTGCCCATCCAACTGGAACGATCCGGCACGGGTATAGGCGGTTTCGCCGCTGGGCAGATCGACCTGGAAATACCCTTCGCCGTTGATCGCGACATCCAGCGGGTTTTCCGTCAGCGTCAGGTTGCCTTGTTCCGTGATGCGATAGACGGCGGCGGTTTTCACACCCAGGCCGACCTGAACCCCGACGGGAACTGTCGTGTCGGCGTCCGAACTTTCGGACCCGACGCGCCGCAGGTTCTGATACAGCAGATCTTGGAATTCCGCACGCCGCCGTTGATAGGACGTCGTGTTCATGTTCGCGATGTTGTGGGAGATCACTTCAACGTTGAGCTGCTGAGCCAGCATCCCCGTTGCACCGATGCTCAATGAGCGCATGGTATTTCTCCTCGTATCCGTCGTTCGTGTTTCGTGTCAGATCAGGTAAGCGTTACCGAGAGGTCGTTACGCTGCGGGCTTGCCCAGCTTCTCGACCATGTCCTTGATCCGCTCATCTTCGCGTTGCAGGAACTTGGTGACGCTTTCATGCGTCCGGTTGATATCCATCATCCGGGTCAGTTCCAGGATCGGCTGAACGTTCGAATCCTCAATCATTCCCTGGGCCAGGGACGGCGTTGCGACATCGTTCGGCTCCACACCGTCCGGGGCGGAAAACAACCCGTTGGCGGCCTTCCGCAATTGTTGCGGGTCTTCGAAGTCGACGACCTGCAATTTTCCCAGGACGCCGTTCTCATTCGAGATCGTGCCGTCCGCGGCAATGGAAATCCGGCCTTCATCCGTCGGGATGTTGATGGCCCCGGCGGCGCCTTGAACCGGATAACCTTCGCCGGTGACCAATTGTCCATCGGCACTCAACTGAAAGCGGCCGTGCCGGGTGTAGCGTTCGCCGAGCGGTGTATCGACGACAAAGAAACCGGCTTCTTCCGTGATGGCGACATCGAAGTCGTTCCCGGTCGTGGTCAGCGGACCGATGCTTTGGTCTCGCGCCATGCCGACATCCTGGACAAAGGAGAGCTTTTCGGAATGTTCCGGTTTGGCGAGATATTCCTGAAAGACCAGCCGTTCCGCCTTATAGGCCGGCGTGTTGGCGTTCGCGATATTGTGGGCAACCACGTCCATCGCTCTGCGCAACCCGATCTGACGGGAAAGTCCGATATAGGTAGTATTCTCCATGGCGCGGACGCCTTTCTCTCTCTTCGTTTCCGGCCGCCCCCTCTCCAAGGATTGGCCGTCTGCTCTCTCGCCCCTCACTCAGCAAAGGGCGTGCCAGTTTTAAAAAATCATTTGAAACAATGGGTTGTTGGTGGTTTTCTGAAATCGTTGCCGGGCTGGGCAGACATATCTCGCCGGTGACAGGGAAGGTTTTTCGCATCCGGTGGCCCTGTGATAGGGTCTTTCGGGCAGGATATGCCGTGCAACGGCTGCCGGGTTGGCGCTGCCGGGTAGGCAAGGAAACGGAATAAGCGATGAGCGACGAAGACGATTTTGAAGGCGGTCCGGTAAAGAAAAAGGTCAGCGGCAAGAAGCTGATCCTGTTCATCGTCCTGCCCGTCCTGTTGTTGGGGGGCGCGGCGGGGGCCGTTTTCGCATTGGGTCTTCTGGATCCGCTTTTAGGGATCGAGGCAGAGCATCCGGAAGGGGAGGCCGCGGCGGACCATGAGGCGCCCGCGGAAGATCATGCCGCCCCGCAGGAGGTTACGCCGCCCGGCATTTTCTATCCGATGGAAGAAATTACCGTCTCTTTGAGCGGCACAGGCACGCGTAAGAATTTCCTGGTCGTCGAGATTCAGCTGGAACTCGAAAATCAGGAAGCGGTGGCGGCGGTGGAGCAGTTGCGTCCCAAGATCGTCAGTGAGTTCAACGTCTTCCTGCGCGAATTGCGGCCGGAGGAATTGAACGGCAGCGAGGGCGCTTACCTTATAAGGGAGGAGTTGTATCGGCGGGTCTCGCAGATCGTGGCGCCGACGCCGGTGAAGGATTTGCTGCTGGTCAAGATGCTGGTTCAATAGCGCCCGGAATGCTTTTGGCCCCGATATTGCTTTATGTGTTCGGAAGTCTGACTACGAAGAAGCGCGAGCGAGCAAGGTATGGCTGACGATCAGGACGCAATGGCCGACGAATGGGCCGCAATGGCCGAAGAAGATATCGGCGGCGGCGCGGATGGAGATGCGGACGCGGACGACCTTGCGGCTGAATGGGCCGCGATGGCCGAAGGCGACGACGATATGGGCGGCGGCGGTGGCTCCGCCCGTGTGCTGAATCAGGACGAAATCGACAGCCTCCTTGGCTTTCAGGAGGGCGGCGACGACGACGGATCGAAATCGGGGATCGAGGCGATCATCGATTCCGGCATGGTGTCCTATGAACGCCTGCCGATGTTGGAAATCGTCTACGACCGTCTGGTCCGGATGATGTCGACCAGCCTTCGTAACTTCACCTCCGACAACGTGGAAGTCAGCCTGGACAATATTACGTCCATCCGCTTTGGGGATTATCTGAATTCCATCCCGTTGCCGGCGATGCTTACCGTGTTCAAGGCGGAGGAATGGGACAACTACGGCCTCATCACCATCGATTCCTCACTGATCTATTCCATCGTCGACGTGCTGCTGGGCGGGCGTCGGGGAACGGCGGCGATGCGTATCGAAGGCCGACCCTACACGACGATCGAACGCAATCTTGTCGAACGCATGATCAATGTCGTGCTGACGGATCTGTCGGCGGCGTTCGATCCGCTATCCTCCGTCAGCATGCGGTTCGACCGGCTGGAAACGAACCCGCGTTTCGCCACCATCGCGCGGCCCGCCAACGCGGCGATCCTGGCGCGTCTGCGCATCGATATGGAAGATCGCGGCGGCCGCCTGGAACTGCTGCTGCCCTATGCGACGCTGGAACCCGTGCGTGAGCTTCTGCTGCAGATGTTCATGGGGGAAAAATTCGGTCGCGATTCCATCTGGGAAAACCACCTTGCGACGGAACTCTGGTTCACGGAAGTGCCGATCGAGGCGGTGCTCGACGAGGTCAGCATGAGCTTGGGCGAGGTGCTGGATTGGGAGGAAGGCATGTTCCTGCCGCTGCAGGCGACGCCGGAAACACCGGTGCAATTGCGTTGCGGCAGTATGCCCATGTTCACCGGCACAATGGGGCGCAAGGGCAGAAATATCGCCGTACGGATCGACAAACGCGCCGAAGTGGAATAGCACTCGGTCTTGCGGCACGGGTGGAGAATTCCGTTGCGACGGACACCCTAGTCAAACCGCCTTCGAATCCTGATATATTAGACTGAAGGCGGTCGTCCCGTTCTGCGGTTGTGACGGAACGGGTAGGACGATGACGGATTGGCTGGAAAGAACATGATCGGCACGGTCCTGGGAATTGCATTCGATATCGCGCTCATGATTTTGCTGGGCGTGGCGATTTTCTATGGGATTCGCCTGAACCGGCAGGTCAGCGCCATCCGCTCCGGCCGGAAAGAACTGGAAAAGCTGATTGCGGATTTCACCCAGGCCACGACCCGCGCGGAATCGGCGCTGTCCGACCTGCGTCAGGAAGTAGGCGGTTCGCTGGATGCGACCCGGAAGGCGTCGCTGAAGGCGGGGGAACTGTGCGACGATCTGGAATTCCTGATCAAACGCGGGGAAAAGGTTGCCGACGCGCTGGAAACCGGAATCCGTGCCGGGAACAAAACTACGGCGCGCGCTGGGGTCGGTTCCGTTGAACCAGCGATGGATCGTGACGAGCCGTCAGCGGCGGCGAAACGGGGCGGCAGGGCGCTGTCCGCGGCCCCGGAAGACCGCGTTGTCGCGGCCCCGGACAAGTCGGCGGCCAAGAAAGCGCGCGCGAAATCCAAGTCGGAGCTGTTGAAGGCTCTGCAGGATATGCGGTAAGAGGCGGATATGCGTGTTCGACTGATACCGATGGCGATATTCTTGGCGGCGGTGGGCCTGTCCTTCCGGGCCGGATCGGTATTTGAGGATTTCTTCGACGGCAATGGTCGATCCACCGTCAAGACGGGCACGGCTGTTGCCCAGGACGCGGAAGCCGTACCGCCTGTTCCCGGCGATACGGGGGAAATGACGCCCCTGGAACTGGATGATAGCGACGTTCCGATCATCGACGGGTCGAACGATATGCATCCGGAAGAAATCCGGCTGGCGAACAGTCTTGCGAAGCGCCGGGAAGCCCTCGATCAACGCGAAAAGGAATTGGAACAGCGCGAGGCGATGTTAAGCGTTGTGGAAACCCGCATCGCCGAAACGCAGCGCAATCTGGAAAGCATCCGCCAGGAAATCGAAAACCTCGTCGCCCGCTATGAGCAGAAGGAAGACGAGGAAAGCGAGCGCCTGCAGCGTGTCTTTGCCGCGATGAAGCCGAAAAAAGCGGCGGCGATTTTCAATACGATGGAGCTGGATACGATCCTCAGCGTGATCCGGGGGATGAGCGATCGAAAACTGGCGCCGATTCTGGAAGCGATGGACGCCGACAAGGCCGTTATCGTGACGCAGGAAATCGATGCGCGCCAAGCGCTGCCGGAATTTCGCCAATAAAGCGAAGAATTAGGTAATTCCGGTTCCGACGTTAACTTTCATGAAAGAATTCATCTATATTAACTTTGCAAGGAGGGCCTTTATGGGTACCTTCTGCATCATTATGGAATTTACCGGGCGGTCAAATGCCCGGAAAATAAGTTAGGCGAGGCGGAGTACGGACATGGCTGTCGACATGAATATGAGCATCCTGATCGTGGATGACTATAAGACGATGTTGCGCATTATTCGGAACCTTCTGAAACAGCTGGGTTTCAATAATGTCGATGAAGCGACCGACGGCAGTGACGCGCTGACCAAACTTCGGACGAAGGAATACGGTCTGGTTATTTCCGATTGGAATATGGAACCCATGACCGGTCTTCAGTTGCTGCGCGAAGTGCGTTCGGACGACAAGATGCGGAACATGCCCTTCATCATGATCACGGCGGAAAGCAAGACCGAAAACGTGATCGCCGCGAAGGAAGCGGGCGTCAGCAATTATATCGTCAAACCATTCAACGCCGCGACGCTGAAGGCGAAACTGACCTCGGTGATCGGTGCTTTCTAAGCATCGGATTGTGGGGTGATCGTCGTATGACGCCCCCACGGCACGTCTTTGAAAAGCCGCTCGACATCCGGGCGGCTTTTTCGATTCCGGGACTGCCGAGTATCGTTTCCGAGCGGTCCGCGAAGAATTGCCTGAAAGTCGTTGGATTTGTTGCGGTTTGCCGGACGAATCCGGCATAGTCGAACAATGTATGCGGAAGACGAACGGAACCTGTTCGAAGACGAACATCCGCTCCCGGTTAGACGGGAGACGGGACCGTTGCTGTTTCTCAGTCTTTTCCTGCTCTTATTGGCGTTTTTCATTCTGTTGAACTCGATCTCCTCTCTTCGCGAAACGAAGTCGCGCGACGTGCTCAGCAGCGTCGCGGCGACGTTCCAGACCGCGGCCGATCCGGATCAGAACGCCGAAGTGCTGATTTCGACTCTGGGTGCGGTTCCCGATCCGGAGAAGGTTCTGGACGAGGTTGAGCGCCTATGGCTCAGCGAAATCCCTTTCGTAAAGGTCGACCGCTTTTCCACCGGTTTGCAGATCATGGTGGAACTGCCGGTTTTCCAATTGTTCGTCGGGGCCGAACCGATGATCCGGGGCGATCGCGGCGACCTGATCGCGGCCACGGCGCATGTTCTGTCGGCACGCATGCCGGGGCAGGTCGTGGAAATGCAGGCGATCCTGTTCGTGGAGAATCTGGCACCGGTCACCATGGTGTCGGATGGAATATCCACCGGGGCGGCGGCGCGATCGGTCCTGCCGCCGCAGCAGACGCCGGGGGGCGGGGTTGCGGTAGACCTTGCCGATCCGGGCGCGCTTATCGTGGAAAGCCCCGCGGCAACCAATGCCGAAAATGATGCGGCGCTGGCCTTCCAGCGGGTCGGTAGCTTGGCCGAAGCCCTGATCGCAGGCGGTGCGCCGAAAGCCAATTTGGAAATCGGCATCCAGATCGGTAATCCGTCGAAAGTGCGGTTCCGATTCTTTATCCGCGACGAGGACCGCGCCTTCATGACCTTTGCCAAGTCGTCCGACGCGACCGCCACGGCACCGGTCGCCGACCCCGACCCCATCTTTCCGGGGGAGGGGCGGCAATGAGCGATATCCAGACCCATGGCGACGGCGATATGGATGAACCGCAGACCCGCTGGGCCGGGGCAGACGGTCGGGACGGGGGATCGGAGCGCGGTCACCCGCCGGAAGCGTCGATGCATCTGGAATCCGGTGTGCTGGACGACGACCTGCCGGAAGAAGAAGTGCTGATCAAATCCCCGATCTGGCTGATCACCTTCGGCGATGTCAGCGCCTTGATGTTGGCCTTTTTCGTGATGCTGTTTTCCATGTCGCATCTGCAATCGGAAAAATGGGATTCCATCATTTCCGTCATGGCGACGCGGGATCAGCCGCGCGTGGAGGGGAAGCCGAAGCCGGTCGGTGAGCGGGCGGTGACGCGGGTCAGTTTGGTCCCGGCCTTCCCGACGGGGTATCTGCAACGCATCCTGGAAGAAAAATTGGCCAGCGACCCGATCCTGTCGTCGATCCGAATGACGGGCTTGGACGATCAATTGGTCCTGTCGCTTCCGGCGGATCGAATTTTTACCGACGGCGTTGCGACACTGGGGGATCAAGGCCGCCGCGCACTGTCCCGATTGGCGACGGTATTTAAGCAGTTCGGCAACCGTTTGGATATTCGCGGACATACCGATCCCAACCCGCCGCCATCCGGATCCGGTTTTGCATCGAATTGGGATATGTCGCTGGCCCGCGCCTTAAGCGTCGCCCGGGGACTGGACGATGCCGGATATACCGAAGACGTCACCGTGTTGGCCTTGGCCGATGGGCAATACAGCCATATCGACCGGGATATTCCGGAGGCGGAACGCTTCAAACTGGCAAGCCGCGTCGATATCGTCATTGTGCCGGAGGCGCGCGGCCAATGAGATGTTTCCTGACCCGCGCAGTGCCGAGCTTGTTGATGGCCCCATTGCTGGTTGCGGCAATCGCCGTGTCGGCCTGGGCCCAGGACGCCGTTCGTATCCGGGCATGGCAGCATTCCGATTTCGCGCGCATCGTGTTCGATTGGCCGGTCGAAACCGGATATACGGCGACCATCAGCGGCTCCGTCCTGACGGTTCGGTTCGACCGTGCGCTGCAAGCGGATCTGGCGGCGGTGCGGGAAAGGCTCGGCGATTACATTACCCAGGCCGAAATCGACGCGGGCGGACAGGAAGTTCGGTTGACGCTGACCGGCCCGATGACATTGGGTGATTTCCGCAACGACAATTCCATCGTTGTGGACCTGCGGAAAGCCGCGGGACAGGCTGTATCGACCCAACAGGCCGCGCCGACCCAACAAGCGACGGCGCCGCAACAGGCTGCTCAACCCGCACAACCGGCTGCCACCGCGACGGCACCGCTTGCCGGGACGCTGGGAATCCGCGTGGGGGAACATCCCGGCTATACCCGGATCGTTTTCGACTGGCCGCAGGCGCCCGGCTATACCGCGACGAAGGACGGTCGGGCGCTGACCGTCGATTTCGGGCGGGGCGCGACCATCGACGTCGCCGCCTTCGAACAGACCCTGCCTGCCGGAATTCGGGTGGCGCAAAGCACGACGACCGATGCGGGCTTGCGGCTTGTTCTCGCCGTGCCCGACGTTGCGCAAATCCGACATTTTCCGTTAGAGGAAAAGGTCGTTGTCGACGTATTGGCGGACGACACGGTGCGGAACACGGCGGCGGCGCCGCTGCCCGTCGAAAGCGTGCCGCCCCTGGCTGAGAGCCAAGCAGCCCCCCAGTCGTCCGAACCGACGCCCGAACCGACATCAGAACCGGCTGCGGAAACGCCGACGTCGGAACCGGCCCCGTTGACCGAAGAACAACAGCTCGCCGCGCAAGACCGAGCCTTGGCCGGGGCATTGCAATCGGGGCAGATCGAGTTCCGAGAGGGGTTGCAACCGAATTTGCAAGTACCGCCCCCGCCGCCGGACGGGGAAGCGGCCGCACAGGAGGCGCCGCAGCGTGAAGCGATCCCCGCCCCGGAAGCTTCCGCCTCGGAACCTCCTGCCGACGAAACGCAGGTCGCGGAGGATGCCGCTGCGGCGCAGCCTGCGCCCCAGGTGGAACCGGCCATCCCGGCGCAGATGGAAGAAGTCGCGCCCGCCGGTCCGGCACTGGTAACCTATAATTTTCAATGGACGGAAGATGTCGGCGCGGCGGTGTTCCGGCGGAACGACAATATCTGGATCGTGTTCGACGAGGGGGCGCCGTTGGAACTGTCGCCCTTGCGTACAGAAGGCGCGCCGTTGATCGAACGGCTGGATCAACTGCCGATAGGTGGGGCGACCGTGCTGCGCCTTAGTGTGCCTGACCGGCGCGTGAATGCCAGTGCCCGACGGGAAGGGTTCAACTGGGTCGTCGAGTTCCGCCGTAACCCGCAGAAACCCGCGGTTCAGGCACTGATCACCGCCGATGTGACGTCTGAAATCGGGCCGCATCTGGTGTTTCCCAGTGAACGGCCCGGCGCGGCTTTGAACGTCCCCGACCCGGAAATGGGCGATACGATGCGTGTCGCCACGTTCCTGGAATCCGGAATGGGCATTGACGGATTACGCCGCTATCCGGAATTCGAATTGCTGCCGACAGCGCAAGGTGTCGCCCTGATCCGGCTGTCGGACACGGTTCTGCTGGAACGCAATTTCGACGGCTTCCAAGTTAGTGCACCGGACGGTTTGGCGATTTCCGCCGTGTCGCCGGAAGCGCCGGTTTCGTCAGGCCCCTTGTTGAGTTCACGGCGGCTGTTCGACCTGGCCGGTTGGATGCGCGGCCCGGCTGCCGAATATTCCAAGCAATGGGAGTCGCTTTTCCGGTCCCTGGCCGAAGTGCCGGACGAAAAGATCAATGCGGCGCGCATCGGCGTGGCGGGCTTCCTGATGGCGCATGATCGCGGTCAGGAAGCGCTGGGCGTGTTGCGTGTCGTGGAGGAAAGCGACAAGCAATTCATGGGGCGGCCGGAAAATGTCGCGCTGAAAGGCGCGGCCTCCGTCCTAGCGAACCGCTATCCTGAGGCACGTGACCTGTTGGCCGATCCGCGTCTGGACGGTTTCGCCGAGGCGGCGATCTGGCGTGGGGCGGCGCTGGCGGAAGCGGGCGACTATCTGGCTGCGTCCGACGCCTTCAAGCCCGGCGACAGCCTGTTGAGCCGCTATCCCTATCCGGTAAAAGGGGTGCTGGGGCTATTGCGCATCGATACGGCCTTCGCGAACCGTGATATCCGCGCGGCGGATTCCTGGATCAAGTCGCTGGAACAGGACCGCGGCGAACTCACTCGATCCCAACAGGCGGCGCTGGATTATCAGCGCGGGCGTCTGGCGATCGCGAATACCGATTTCGATCTGGGGGAAGAACTTTTCAACGACGTGATGACGTCCGGCGACAGGAAATATGCCTATCGCGCGGAACTGGCGTTGATCTCCCTCGGTCTGCGTCAGGGTTTCATGACCGACGAGGAAGCGCTGGAGCGTATGGAACGCCTGCGCTATGCGTGGCGTGGTGACCGTAGCGAGCTGCACCTGCTGCGCCGCTTGGGCGAGCTTTACCTGGACCAGCCCGACTATTTCGAAGGGTTGGAAGTTTATCGCACGGCGGTCAAATACTTCCCCGGCGATCCGGTCGCCGACGATCTGGCGGGGGAGATGGTCGATACCTTCAAGACGCTTTTCCTCGACGGTGGCGCGGACGATATGGACCCGCTGCGCTCTTTGGCCCTCTATGAGGAATTCAAGGAACTGACCCCGACCGGATCCGATGGCGACAAGATTATCGAGAATATCGCCGATCGGCTCGCGTCGCTGGACTTGCTGACGGAAGCGGCGGCGAAGCTGCAGGAATTGCTGTCGGACGAAGACCGCCTGCCGCCGGGCGAGGAGCGCGTGCGGCTGAGTTCGAAACTGGCGCTGATCTACCTATTGGACGATCAACCGACGAAGGCGGAAGAGGCACTGGCCGCCGGACGGCGCGGGTTGGAATTGTTCGATCTGGATGACCGGCTGGAGGCGGACCGCGATCGCCTGCTTGCCCGTGCGAAATTCCAGCAGGGCGAATATGATGCGGCGATCAAGGAACTGGCGGGCGACGTCAGTACCGAGGCCGACTTGATCCGCCGCGATCTGTATCGCAAGACGGAGAATTGGCAGGAATCCGCCAAGGTTCTGCAACGCCTTGCCGGTAACCCGCCCACCGACCCGTCGGAAGGCGTGGAAGGGGAACGCGGCCGCTATATCATCGGCTGGGCCGTGGCGTTGTTCCAGAACAACGACAAGGAAGGCCTGCGCGATCTGGTGGATATCTGGGGGCCGACGATGGCCAACAGTTCCCTATCCGGTGTGTTCGATTTCATCACCGACCCGGATCAGGCGCCGACCGGTGGGGACGTCCTCGCCACCGTCGATCAGTTGATCGATTCCGAACGGTTCGACGCGTTCCTGAAGGCCTATCGCGACAGGCTGTTCGCCCCGCCGGAACCGCCCAGCGCGGAAGTCAGCGCCAGCTCAAGCTGACGTCTACGGCCATCCGTAAATGGGAATCGGATTCCGAGTCCCGGTCGGCGCGCTATACCGGGTTGAAGCTCTGCACCAGGCTGCCGACGACCATGTACCAGCCATCAACAAGCACGAAGAATATCAGCTTGAAGGGCAGGGAAATCATCACCGGCGGCAGCATCATCATCCCCATGGACATGAGGACGGATGCGACGACCATGTCGATCACGACAAAGGGAACGAACAGCAGGAACCCGATTTCGAAGGCCCGTTTCAGTTCCGAAATCATGAAGGCCGGGATCAGCGCGCGCAGCGGCGTTTCCGATGGTTCGATGGCGGTCGAAATGCCGCCTATATCCATGAACAGGGCCAAATCCTTTTCCCGGACATGGCGCATCATGAATTCATGGAACGGTCCGATGGCGCGCTCAAAGGCGACGTCTTCGGGAATCTGTTCCTCGATCAGCGGCTGGATACCTTCCGTATAGGATTGTTCCAGCGTCGGCTGCATGATGAAGAAGGTCAGGAACAGCGCCAGCCCGATCAGCACCGTATTCGGCGGCGTCTGTTGCGCCCCGAAGGCCGTGCGCAGCAGAGAAAAGGCTATGATCAGTCGGGTGAAGCTGGTGATCATGACCAATAGCGACGGTGCCAGCGACAGAACCGTCAACAGTGCGACAAGCTGAACCAAACGGCCGGTCACCGTACCGCCCTCGCCGATATCGATATTGATAGACTGCGCGGCAGCGGGTGCCGATAGCAGAAGGACAGCGGCGGCGGCACCGGCAAGCCCGCCGATCAGTCCACGCTTGGCGAAGGGGAGGGGGCGGGTCACGATGCGGACTCCTTGCGATCGTCGCCGTTTTCGCCGACCGACTTGCTTCGCGCGGTGCCGATGCGCCGGATCATGGCATCGAAGGCGCCGCCGCCGCCGACCGGCCCCGCGATGTCTCTGGGCTTCGCCGGGATGGACTTTTCGATCACCGTGTCGCTCTGCGCGCCCAGCATCACCACGGCCTCGCTGTCGTCGTAGCGGACGATGACCAGACGATGGCGGGCGTCGATCGGCAGGGTTTCGATCAGGGACAAGCGGCGGGCGGTACCCGGGCGCGGGCGGTTGGTGCCCTGGCCGCCGGGACCGAAACGGCGCAGCAATACCGCTGTCAGACCGATCAGGCCAAGGACGAAAATCAGGGCGACGGCGAATTGCAGATAGTCGGTAGGATGCATATCCGAACCCGGACCCCCGTTTGAGCGCCAAGACCGAAGCCGAGAGTGTGGCCCCGTGGGAAGCGCCGCGCTTCGTGAACAACCGTCTTCATGAAAGACCGTGTTGCGGGCGTTCAGTCCTCGTCGAACCGAGGCGCCTGCTGACCGTTCAAAGCGTAGACGTAGCGAAGGATTTCCGCCACCGCGATGAAGGCCTCAACGGGAATTTCCTCCCCCACTTCCGTCGCGGCAAGGATCTCAACCAGGTCGGAATCGGCGCGAATGGGAATGTCCATCTCCTCCGCCAATTCGATAATTCTTTCAGCGAGATAGCCGCGGCCGCTCGCGCTGACTGTCGGCGCTGTGTCGGCGCTTTGCGGCTTGTAAGAAAGGGCGACGGCAACTTTTTCCGGCGGACCGGTCCGGTCGGACTCTTCCGACGTTGCGGATCGTTTTTCGTCTGGCGGCTGTGATCTTGCCATTGCCGTTCCTTGCTGAAGCACGGAATTGTATTTCAGATATTCCGTTCGAATTCAATGTATTACGGAAAATTTCTTAAAATTCGTTTAATCAATTTGATGTGTTTCCTTAACCCGTCACGCGTTCGCTGTATTTTTTCAGTAAAATTAGGTGAAATAGGAATCTGTGAAGAATTGAGTAAATAATAACCTTTTGAAAATTCAGTAAATCATGACAGGTTAGACATGACATTGGCAGGCTGCCTTCCGCCGAATCGCATGGCGAAATAAAGTTGGCACGGCGTTTGCTTTTGTTCGGATGTCACCGGCCAATCGGAGGAGAGACCGATCGGTGACAGTGGAGAATGGAGAGAGGAACAGTCCCATGTCGCTCGGAAACACCGTGCTGTTTGGTATGATGTCGGAAAAGATGTCCTGGCTGGGTCAGCGTCAGCGGGTCCTGTCGCAGAACGTCGCGAACGCGGACACGCCCAGCTACCACGCCAAGGATCTCGCCCCCCTGAAATTCACGGATGCCATGGCCCGTCAGGACCGTAGCGTCTCCCTTGCCGTCAGTTCCCCGATGCATGTCGCGTTGCCGGACAGCACGGCACGGTTCGAGGAATCGGATGCGGACAAGGTCTACGAAACCTCGGTGGACGGGAACAGCGTCGTTCTGGAAGAGCAGATGATGAAGCTCACCGAAACGACGGAAGACTACAACCTCGCGACCGGTATCTACCGCAAGTACATGGCCTTGCATAAGGCGGCCTTGGGCAGCGGTAGCGGCGGCTAAGCATCGTCGCAAAGACAGGACTGAAGGAGACGGACAATGGATGATTTTCGCGCTTCAATGTTTATCGCCGGGTCGGGCATGCGTGCCCAGGGCCTGCGTCTGCGCGTCATTTCGGAAAACATCGCCAACGCCGATTCCGTGGCAGACACGCCCGGCGGCGATCCGTACCGGCGCAAGGTTATCACCTTCCAGAACCGATTGGACGAGGCGCTTCAGGCGGATGTTGTTCGGGTTCGGGAAATCGGTGAAGATCCCAGTGAATTCGATCTGCAGTACGATCCGTCGCATCCGGCGGCGAACGAAGACGGTTACGTGATGCTGCCGAATGTGAGTACACTGATCGAGACGATGGACATGCGCGAGGCAAGCCGGAGCTACCAGGCCAACCTGCGCATGATTGAAACGGCGAAGAGCATGCACGCCCAAACGGTGAGCATCCTGCGCTAATCCCGTCAGGGATTCCCCTTAAGGGAACGGATCGGTTGGAGAGACCCGGTCCAATCCTGTATAAGAAGGGGACCTCCCCAGACGGAGGTGAGGAAGTAGGAGAGAGACGATGGCAATGGATCCGATGAGCGCCGCCGCTGCCTACCGTGCGAATGCCGGTGGGGACCGTGTGTTCAAGACGGGCACGACGGCGGAAGATACCGCGTCCAGCGGGTCCAGTTTTGTCGACCTCGTCCGGGGCGCGGCAAAAGATGCCATCGATGCGAACCATCGGGCGGAAGATCTTTCCGCCAAGGCGATGGCCGGGCAGGCAACGGTTACCGAGGTGGTGACCGCGCTGGCCGAAGCGGAATCGACCCTGAATACCGTTGTGACGGTGCGCGACCGCGTGATTTCCGCCTATCAGGAAATCCTGCGCATGCCGATTTGATCGGCGTTGACGGATCGGTTCTCCAAGAAGGCCAAACCCGTCTTTCCAACTTCTGGAATCGTGTAGAGTTACGGTCCGAGTAGGGGCCATGCCGGTCGGAACTCGGGCCCAAGAGGGAACCGATGAACGAAGCTCAGGCACTCGACATCGCGCGGGAGGCTGTTTACGCGCTGTTGATCACCGCAAGCCCGTTGATGCTGATCGGGCTTTTCGTCGGTCTCGCCATCGCGATCATCCAGGCCCTGACACAGATTCAGGAGGTCACATTGACCTTCGTGCCGAAGATCATCGTCATCTTCCTGTCCATGCTGGCTTTGATTCCGTTTATGCTCAGCCACCTGCAGGACCTTACTTACTATCTGATGGATAAGATTGTGGCGATCGGATAGGGGGATGCTGAACGCCGTCCTTTCCGCAGAGGTCTTCACCGTTTTCATGGTCTTCGCCAGGGTCGGCAGCGCCTTTGTGATCCTGCCGACAATTGGGGAGTCGTTCCTGAACCCGCGTGCACGGCTTGCCTTTGCGGTTGTGCTGTCGATTGTCGTGTCGCCGGCGGTCGAACCCGTGATTCCGACGCTGCCGCCGGATCTGCCGGGGATGTTGCGACTGCTGTTTATCGAAATCCTGATCGGTCTGTTCATCGGCACGGCCGCGCGCATCATGTTCATGGCGCTGTCCGTCGCCGGGTCGATTTATAGTTTCACCAGCGGGTTGGCCAGCGCGATGATCTTCAACCCGTTGGCGGCCGATCAGG
Source organism: Pacificispira spongiicola (assembly GCF_012926505.1). GTDB lineage: Bacteria > Pseudomonadota > Alphaproteobacteria > UBA8366 > Aestuariispiraceae > Pacificispira > Pacificispira spongiicola. Next base: position 359,682 of record NZ_JABBNT010000005.1, on the reverse strand, counting down.
GCGCCCTGATATCGATCTTCCTGTCGATGTTCGGGTTGCTGCTGTTGTTCGTGACCGATGCGCATCATCTGTTGATCCGCGCTGTCGTGGAAAGCTACACGCTGTTCAAACCGGGCGAATTCCCCATGGTGGGCGACATGTCGGACGTTCTGGCACGGACCACGGCGGATATGTTCAAGCTTGGGTTTCAAATGGCGTCCCCCATTGTCGTCGTGGCCCTGATGTTCTTTGTCCTGTTGGGGCTGCTGGCGCGCCTGATGCCGCAAATGCAGGTGTTCTTCATCGCCATGCCGCTGCAGATCATGATCGGTCTGTTCCTATTGATGACGACGATGAGCGGGATGATGATATGGTTCCTGACCAACTATCGGGAATTCATTATCCAGTTCCTGCCGTACTAGGCGGAAACGGGGCACGGTGACGAGAGATGTCTGACCAACCGGACGACTCACAAAAAACAGAAGAGCCGACTGCGAAACGGCTGCGCGAAGCGCGCGATAAGGGGCAAGTCGCCGTCAGCCGAGAGGTCAACACCTGGATATTGCTGTTCGGTACCGGGATTATGATCGCACTCGTCTTTCCGACGACGATGGAGGAGTTGAGCCGCATTTTCCGGGCGTTTCTGGAAAGGCCGGACCAACTTCTTACCGATTACGGCGGCTTGGGGCAGGTCATGTCCTCGCTGATTTACGAAGTCGCGATCATCATGCTGTTCCCGATGACGGTCTTTGTCGTGTTGGCCATCGTCGGCGCGGCATCCCAGACAGGCTTCAACGTTGCGACCAAACCGTTGCAACCGGAATTGAATAAGATTTCCCCGATGAAGGGGCTTCAGCGCATTTTCTCGATGAAGCAGATGGTCGAATTCCTGAAGGGGATGCTGAAGATCGTTGTCGTCGGGGCGATCGGCGTGGCGTTGCTGATGCCGGAAATGGGGCGGCTGGACATCCTTCCGACACTGGAAGTGTCGGAAATCCTACACGAGATCGAAACCTTGATGATTCGGGTGTTTATCGGGATTCTGACCATCCTGTTCATCATCGCCGGGGCGGATGTCATTTTTCAGCGTATGCAGCATATCAAGCAGCTGCGCATGACGAAGCAGGAAGTGAAGGAAGAATTCAAGAACACGGAAGGGGACCCGCAGATCAAGGGGCGTCTGCGCCAAATCCGCATGCAGCGCGCCCGCGAACGCATGATGCAGGCGGTGCCCAATGCCGATGTCGTCATTACAAACCCGACGCATTTCGCGGTCGCGCTCACCTACAAGCCGGAAACGATGGAAGCTCCGGTCCTGGTCGCCAAGGGTCAGGACAATATTGCTTTCCGGATTCGTGAGGTGGCGGAGGAACATGAGATCACGATTGTCGAAAACCCGCCCCTGGCGCGGGCGCTGTACGCCACGGTCGACATCGATCAGGAAGTGCCGCCGGAACATTACGAAGCCGTGGCGAAGGTCATATCCTACGTCTTCAACTTGAAAGGCCGGAAGACGCAGTAATGGTGGATTTGCCCTTCCTCTCTCGCGGTCGCCATGAGGCGGCACAGAAAGACGCCATCGATGCGGCTGTCGCGCGGACCCGTCACGACATGTTGGCGGCGTATCGGGCGATCAAGGCCACCGTGCTTACGATCGGCGCGGATGGGCGTGTGCTGACCTGCGACGACGGCGCCGGCTTGTTTTCCGAAGCGGAGCCGCCGCAGCGTTTGGCGTCGGTCGTTCAGGCCTTGGGGGGAACCCGGGATATTCGCGATACGATGGACATGCTGATCATGAGGGCCGAGGATCCGTCGGTGGCGGGGGCCGTCGGGAGAGCGGTGGCGGCGTCCGATCCGGTTATCGCCATGCCCGGGCGCGAGGACCGGGAGGAGGAGACCCGCTGGCTCAGCGTTTCTTCTACCGGGATCGAGGGGCCGTCCGATGGCATCGCCGAATCCATAACCGATAGGGGGGCCGTTCTGCTCGTGTTGCAGGACGTGTCCGACCGGCAACGGCAGGCGGATATGCTGGACCGGCGGGTCGCCCTGTTGAACAGGGCGCTGGACCGGGCGCCGTTCGGATTGCTGATCCTGGATGCGGAAGGACGCGTTCGGGATACGAATACCGCCTTTCGCAATCTGTTCGGGGGCAGCATCGATCCGGGTACGGATTTCGCAACACTGTTTGCGCCGGACGACGCATCGCGGATTGCGTCGCTTTTGTCCGCGACGAGAGCCTTGGGCAGCGACGCCCATCAACCGCCACCGCTTGACCTGCGCATTGCGGGTGGGGCGGAAGAACGGATCGTCACGATCTATGCCAACCGCACCATGTTGCCGGATCGCGGGCTCCCGGGCGTCGTCGTGCATGCCATCGACGCCACCGAACGAAAGCGGCTGGAAAAGCAGTTCGCCCAATCCCAGAAGATGCAGGCGGTCGGCCAGTTGGCAGGCGGAATCGCGCATGATTTCAACAATGTGCTGACCGCCATTATCGGCTTTTGCGACCTTCTGCTGCAGCGTCACCAGCCGGGCGATCCGTCCTTCGCGGATGTCATGCAGATACAGCAGAATGCGAACCGCGCGGCGGGGTTGACGCGCCAATTGCTTGCCTTTTCCCGGCAGCAGACGATCCGGTCCCAGTTGGTCGATGTGACAGACACACTGGCGGAATTGTCGAACCTGCTGCGCCGATTGTTGGGGGAGAATATCGAGCTTTCGATGATCCACGGTCGCGATCTTTGGCATATCCGCGGCGACCGTGGGCAACTGGAACAGGTCATCATCAACCTGGCCGTTAACGCCCGCGATGCGATGGAACGGGGCGGGCGGTTGATTATCCAGACCGACAAGTTCGTGTCGGAACGACACTACCGAATGCGCGAAGAGGTAATGCCGCCCGGCGAATATGTCAGCATCAGCGTGTCCGACACCGGCATGGGCATGGAGCCGGACGTGCTGTCCCATATCTTCGAACCTTTTTATACGACCAAGGAAGTCGGGCAGGGAACCGGTCTGGGGCTCGCCATGGTCTATGGGTCGGTCAGCCAGATGGGGGGCTTCGTCGCCGCGAATTCCGAAGGTCTGGGGAAGGGGGCGACATTCAGTCTGTATCTGCCGCGCGCGACCGAAACGGAAGGCGACCGCGCCGACCGGGTCGATGCGGAAGACCGGGAAGCCGTGGAACACGACGATACCGGCGGGGAACGTATCCTGCTGGTGGAGGATGAAGATGCTGTCCGTCTTTTCAGCGCGCGGGCCTTGCGGTCCAAGGGCTATGAAGTCACGGAAGCCCGTACCGGTGAGGTCGCGTTGGAAATCCTTGCAACGGCGTCCTTCGACTTGCTGATCACCGATATGGTGATGCCGAAGGTCGACGGGGCGACGCTGATACGGGAGGCGCGGGAATCGCGGCCCGACCTGCCGGTGATCTGCATATCCGGATATACGCGGGAGTCGGTGGCAAAGGAGGTCGCCGAATTGCCGGCGGTAAGCTTCCTGTCGAAGCCATTTTCCTTGAAACAGTTGACGCGCCGGGTGCGCGCGTCCCTCGAAGCCACGACTCGTAACGGTTGATGATCGATGCGATTCGGGTGATTCGCCCGATTCGGTGCGACATCGGAATGATTCGGAACATCGACGGATAATTTGTGGCTCAAGGGCCGAAGGTTCCTTTTTCTGTTGAAATAAAAATTCATAAATGAGATCAAAAATAGAACTTGAAAATAAGAACAAAGCATGTACTGTGTTCCTGTTGCATCGACAACGTGGCTGTGACAGGAAGGACCCACACGATGACGCAAACTGCGCTGCGCCTGGTGAGCAAGGAAGACATGGATAAGCAAAAAGCCCTAGAGGCCGCCCTCGGCCAGATCGAACGATCCTTCGGGAAAGGATCGATCATGAAGCTCGGCCAGCAGCATTCGCTGGATATCGAGGCGATTCCGACCGGGTCGCTCGGCCTGGACATCGCGCTCGGTATCGGCGGCGTGCCCAAGGGCCGAATTATCGAGGTCTTCGGTCCGGAAAGTTCGGGGAAGACGACGCTGGCGCTGCATATCGTTGCGGAAGCGCAGAAGACTGGCGGAACCTGCGCCTTCATCGATGCGGAACATGCGTTGGACCCGGTCTATGCGCGGAAGCTGGGCGTCGATGTCGACGAATTGCTGATCTCGCAGCCGGATGCCGGTGAACAGGCGCTGGAAATCGCCGATACGCTGGTTCGGTCCGGAGCGATCGACGTGCTGGTCGTCGACTCCGTCGCGGCGCTGGTGCCGCGCGCGGAATTGGAAGGCGAAATGGGCGACAGCCATGTCGGTCTGCAGGCCCGCCTGATGAGTCAGGCGCTGCGAAAGCTGACCGGGTCGATCAAGCGGTCCAATTGCCTCGTCATCTTCATCAACCAGATCCGCATGAAGATCGGTGTCATGTTCGGCAGCCCGGAAACGACGACCGGCGGCAATGCGCTGAAATTCTATGCCTCCGTTCGTCTCGATATCCGTCGCATCGGTCAGATCAAGGACAAGGACGAAGTCGTCGGCAACCAGACCCGCGTGAAGGTGGTGAAGAACAAGGTTGCCCCGCCGTTCCGCATGGTCGAATTCGACATCATGTATGGCGAAGGCATCTCCAAAACCGGTGAACTGCTGGACCTCGGCGTGAATGCGGGAATTGTCGAGAAATCCGGGGCTTGGTTCTCCCATAACGGCAACCGTATCGGTCAGGGCCGCGAGAACGCCAAACGGTTCCTGACGGAAAACAAGGACGTGGCGCATGTGATCGAAAACGCGATCCGGGAAAAGGCGGGCATCCTGTCGAATGTCATGCTGGAAGGGCCGGACGATGGCGAGTTGGACGAGTCCAAATTGGGCCCGGAAGACGCGCCGGACATCTGATCCGGTCTGTTTCTTCGAATGCGGGAACGGCGCCGGTCTGCGGCGCCGTTTTCGTATCCGCTATTCCATGGCTTTGGCGAGGGCCTCAAATTCCGAAACGGTCAGTTCTTCGGCGCGCTTGGTCGCGGCAATTCCGACCGATGACAGCAGGCCTTCCGGATCGGTGGTGATCGATTTCAGCGCCCCCCGCAACATCTTCCGGCGCTGACCGAAGGCGGCCTGAGTGACACGTTCCAAGGATGCCATGCTGCATGCGGTCGGTGCCGGGGTTTTCGGGATCAGGGACACGACGGCGGAGGATACCTTCGGTGGCGGTGTAAAGGCCTGCGGCGGCAAGGTCATGACCATCCGCGTATCGCAGCGCCAATTGCACAGGACCGATAGGCGGGAAAATGCCTTCTCGCCCGGGGCGGCGACGATCCTATCCGCCACTTCCTTTTGGAACATCAACGTCATGGAAGCGATGCGGTCCGCCTGTTTCAACCAGCCGATCAGCAACGGCGTTGCGATATTGTAGGGAAGGTTGGCAACGATGCGGATCGGGGCAGGGCCCAATTCCGTCACATCGACGTCCAGGGCGTCGCCGTCTATCAGGGTCAACCGACCGGCAGCTGCGGTGACCAGGGGCGCCAGTGCGACATGGCAGCGCGCGTCCCGTTCCACGGCAACGACGCGTTCCGCCCCCTGGCCCAGCAATCCCCGAGTCAATCCACCGGGGCCGGGGCCGATTTCAACGACGGTACCGGTGGAAAGGTCCCCCGCCGACCGGGCGATCTTCGCCGTCAGGTTCAGGTCCAGAAGGAAGTTCTGTCCCAGTGATTTGCGGGCCGCGAGGTCGTTTTCGGCGATGACGGTTCTAAGGGGCGGAAGGTCGGCCACGGCGTCAACGGGGTCGGTCATGACGCGTGTCGTTCCGTATCAAGTTCGGCCATCCGGCCGGCCGCCTTCAGGGCGGCGATCAGGCTATCCGGTCGGGCGGTGCCGGTTCCCGCCAGGTTGAAGGCGGTGCCGTGATCCGGCGACGTTCGGATGAACGGTAGTCCCAGTGTGATATTGACCCCGCCGTGGAAGTCCAGGGTCTTCACCGGGATCAATGCTTGGTCGTGATACATGCAGATCGCGACGTCATAAGTGCGGCGCGCTTCGGCATGGAACATGGTGTCGGCGGGCAGGGGGCCGACAATTCGTATCCCATCCGCGCGTAGCCGCGCCAGGGCGGGCTGTAGGACGGTCTCTTCTTCGCGGCCCAATGCACCGCCTTCTCCGGCATGGGGGTTGAGCCCGGCTACCGCGAGGGTTGGGGCGGGCAGGCCGAACCATCGTTTCAGGGCGGCGTCGGTGATGCGGCAGGTTTCTTCGATCGCCTCAGGCGTCAGACTGTCAGGGACACTGCGCAGGCTTTGGTGAATGGTCACGGGAACCGCACGCAATCCGCCACCTTCCAACAGCATCACGGTCCTGGCGACGCCCGCCAATTCTCCTAGATACTCGGTATGGCCCGGATGCCGGAACCCGCCCTCATACAGGACGGATTTATTGATCGGCAGCGTCGTGACGGCGCTGGCTTGCCCGGATTGGCACAGCGTGACGGCGTGCCGGATAGCGCCCAGAACACTGTCTGTATTGGCGGGGGACGGATGCCCCGGCTTCACCTGCTTTTGAAGCGGCAGGGGAAGAACGGGCAGCGCATCGTCGAAACACGCGACGGCGTCGTCAGAACTGTCGATGGTCCGCAAAGGTACCGGATCTTGCCGGAACGCGGCGATGCCTGAGAGCCATTCGGGATCGCCGATAAGGAAAAAAGGCGCCAGATCGATTTTTTTTCTTCGCTGCCAGGCGTCCAACAGGATTTCCCCGCCGATCCCGGCCGGTTCGCCCATGGTAACGGCAATGGGAGCGTCAGGTCGCATCGAAAGGCGTCCTAGAGCCGGATGTCGATGAAGGCTTCGCGGCGCAAATCGCGCATTTTCCGTCGAATGACGAGTTCCAGCTTACGGTCAGCGAGTTGTCGGTAAATCTGATCGCGCTCCGGCAATTTCAGGGCCGGCGCATCCCGTTTGCATACCATCATCAAGGAAACGCTGTTACCGGCGTTCAGAGGGACGGAGGTCTGACCGGTATCCAGGGACAGGATCGTCGACCGGATCGGTTCACGCATATCGCCGATACGGATATCGTTCAACGCGGCGATGCTCGCGTCGCTTCGACCATCCGCATATGCCTTTATGTCCTCGCAGGTATTGAAGGACGCTTTCACTTGCATCAGTTCCGTTGCAATTTGGTCCCGTGCGGCATCTGCGTTCCCAGCGGGCAGTCGCACGACCATCTGATACATGTCGACCGTCGCGTCCAGCGGGTTGCTGCCCAATGTCTGCATGTCGGTGACATACAGTAGATAATAACCGGTAATACTGCGGATCGGGGCGGACACCATGCCGGGGGACAGATTCGCCAATACGGCGTCCATATCGTCCGGCAGTTGACCGGGGCTCAACCATCCTAGATCGCCGCCCTGGCTGGCGCTGCTGCTTTCGGAAAAGCTGCGGGCAACGGACGAGAAGTCGGCACCGGACCGGATTTCGCCCAAAAGGCGTTCGATGTTTTGTCGGACCTCTATGTCGTGATCCGGGTTGTCCACACCCAGAAAAATTTCATAAACCCGCTTCTGCGGCTTGCCTGCGGCGGATTGCAAGCGGTCTAATTCCTCATCGATTTCTTCTTCCCCGACATCGATTTCGCGTACAAGCCGTCGCTGTGTGTATTTTTGCCAGAGGAGCTGGGCGCGAAGTTGATTTCTCAACGTCTGTAGGTCTACCCCCTGGCGGGCGAGGACAGAGGCCAGTTCGAGGGGGGGGATTTTGTTACGTTCGGCTAGGGCCGATATTTCATTATCGATTTCCCGATCAGTGACCGACGTACCCTTACTTTCCGCTTCCTGCATCTGCAGGCGCTCGTCGATGAGGCTGCGCAAGATCTGCGGCATCAATCGTTGCCGGGTTTGTGCATCGAGACGAAGGTTCGAAGACAAAGCCGCAAGGCGGAGCCGTTGGTCGAGATCGAGAATGGAAATGATGTCGTCGTTCACGACAGCGGCGATTCGAAGGACGTTTTCCCCGCTGCTTTGCGCCCGCGCCATTGGGGCGGTTGCCAATAGCAGGCATCCGGCCAAACCGACGAAGAACCCGATGCCAGTTAGAACATGTCGAAAAACGCCAGGCATCAGAATTCCACCTCGGTAAGGGTTTTGAATGTGAGACGGAACAACATGGCGTTCTCCTTCTCGACATCGGCACTGTAGGTGTAGTTCCGGGTAAAGCTGCTGTCGAAAATAAAGCACTCGTCTTCGTAAACAAGTTGCAGGCTGTGGCTGAGGGCGCCGCCGTCATCCGTCAGGTCGCGCAGGGTCGACGCGCGTCCCGCCCAGAAATCGTTGAACTTGCTTCCGACGCTAAGAGAAACTTGTTCGACATCATTCGCCGCGCTATCGAGGCTGCTTCGAACAAAGGTATAGTTCGATGTGACGTTGAGCCCTTCGCCGCCGACCCGGAGACTGAGTTCATTTCGGTTTGCCAGGAACTCGTCCGATTTCATGTTGAAGCGATAGTAACCGGCCAAATACTTGTTCGGAACCACGGTGACGCGCCCGACCCAATCCGAGCGGCTGTTTTCGATCCCGGTATCGAGCTTGAGGTCGTTATCGTCGTGGAAGCGGTAACTTTGACCGAGGAATGCGGACAGCAAACCGCCGTCATCGGAGTAATCGGAAACGGTGATCCCGGCGACGGCGCGTTGGCCGGTCTCCAACCTGTCCAGCCCGTTGATCCGGTTTTTCGCCAGAATGTTGATATCGTCGGTTTCGAATACGGCACTTTCGCTAAGCGGAATGCTGGGATCATTCCCGCCATTCGGTGAGGCAAAAATTGCGACAACAGGTTCGATGACTTGCCTGCCGCCTTCCGAATACCGAACAAAGGGATACCGGGACTCAAGGGCGACTCTGGGCACGACACGGCCAACAAATCCATCTTCGACGGATCTGCCTTGCTCATCAATATTCGAGATCTGATCGACATAGTAAAGATCGCTTCGCAAGCCTGCGCTCGCCGTGGTGACAATCCCGATGCTCGAAACGAATTCCTTGCGGTATCCGGTATCTAGAGAAACGCGCTGACTGTCGGCATCGTCCCCGTCGTACAGGCTCCGGACATTGGCGTTGAACGCCCAACGCCCGCCGAATTTGTCTGCTTCGCCCAGCCCGGCATAATCCAATACCGGCAGCACGACCGGGGCGTCGGATCGCTGCCCTAGCCGAAGGTCCTGAAATGTCATGGCTTTGGCCGACATGTAATTCCGCCCGCGAAACCCTTCCGCATACGCGGTCGATAGCATGGAGTTTCCTGGATCGTTCCAGAATCCATACCGGCGCAGATAGGTCTGATCGGTTGATCGATTTAGCGACCAACCCGCGCGCCAGGTTTCGTCCAGGTCGAATTTACCGTTGGAATAAATGTGGCCGCGGAATGCGTCTTCATCGATCCTTTCGATCGTCGTGTCGCCGATCCGCCGGTCATCGAAGGTGAAGCTGCCGGAGAGGTCGAATTCGCCCGTGTCGTATGCTTGCCTATATTCGCCGGAAAAGAATCCACCCTGCTCCGTCGTGAAAATTGGGTCGATGGTTGCATCGCGGTCCGGTCCGATATTCCAGAAGAACGGCGTTTGCAGAAACGCGCCCGTTGATGTTTTCGTACCGAAGGACGGCGCCAGCAGGCCGGTTTGCCGCTTCACGGTCGGGTCCGGGTGCGTGAAGTACGGCGTGTAGGCAACGGGGACGCCGTAGAGTTCCAAGCTAGCGTCGTAGTATTCGATCTGCTTGTCGGCCTGATTATGCACCACGGTTCCGGCCTTGACCTGCCACAGCGGCGGGCTGGTCGGGTCGTCTTCACAAACGTTACAGGGAGAATAGACCCCTTTGACCATTTCCGTCACATTGCCGTTGCTGCGTCGACCGCCGGCCGCGGCGATCCGAGCATTGTCAGCGAGCAGGATGCGAAGGTTTTCGATCGTGCCTTCTTTCAGATCTTCGGTCAGTTCGACATAGTCGGCAAAAATGACTTCGCCGGTTTCCTCGAGTATCTGCACGTTCCCTGACGCGGTCACGGTTTTGGAGTTCTGGTTGTAGCTCAACGTGTCCGACAGAAGAATTCGGCTGCCATGCGCGATTTCCACCGATCCGCGAGCGACGATGACGCCCAGTTCTTGATCCTGGGAGACTTCATCCGCCCGCAGCAAGATCGGCATGCCGCTGGCATCGACCGTTTGCGCCTGTTCGGGCGCGGCCTGCGAGGCCGTCGTTTGCGCGGACGCACTGATCGATGCGCCGACGGCGATCAACGATGAGAGCAGGGCGATGCCTGCCAGGGATCGTGCGCCTGTCATACGCATCAACCGTCCTCCAAATGTAACAACGCGGTAACACCCAGCATCGTACTAACCCCGGCAGGGGTCCATGCGGCGAATTCCGCCGGAATACTCATGGACAGTCCAAGCGCGTGAACGACATTGGTGAAGAAATAGAGCAGGAAGCCGGACAGGACGCCACCGACCACCATCATACCGGTGGACGAGCGACGCGACGTCCGGATTGAGAAGATCGCCGCGATCAATACCATGGCGCAAAGCAGTACTGGCGTCGCCAGCAAACTGTGCAGATAAAGCCGATGGGCGTTCGCGTTGAATCCCGCTTCTTCCATTGTCCCGATAAAGCGGGGCAATTCCCAGAAGGAGAGAGTATCCGCCGAGGCAAAACTGTCCTGGATACCCTTCATCGTCAGATTGGTACCCAGTCGGTATGTCTCCACAAACCGTGTATCGGCACCGGGTTGCGACAAATAGGCGGAATTCAATTCCCAATATCCGTTGCGCAGAACGGCGTTTGCCGCATCGATCCGTCCGACGAACCGGTCGCCGGCTTCCAGTTCGAGAACGACGACATCCTCCAGCGTGGCGGCGTCTCCGGCGCCGACGACCTTGTCGGCATGGATGACGTCCTGTTCGTCCTGGGATCCCTGACGCAGCCATACTCCGGTTTCCGACACTGCGAATTCTGCCCGGTTTTTGCCGAGATACTTGCTTTCCATCGCCTCGTAATTGGCGCGCATCGCCGCCGCGAAGGGATTGAAAATCGTGACCAAAAGGACGCCGGTAATGAAGGTTATGATGATCGGCGCGGTCAGGAATTGCCATGCGGACACGCCCGCGGCGCGCGCAACGACAAGCTCATTGGCGCGTGCCAACCGCCAGAAACACATCATGCCGCCCAACAGAACGGCGAAGGGAAGCATATCCTGTACGAGATGTGGTAGCTTAAGAAGCGACATCTGGATCAGGACTTCCGTCGTCACTTCTTCCTTTGCGGATCCCTTGCGAAGCAATTCGACAATGTCGAACATGGCGACGATCGCTAGCAATGTGGCAAACACACCGGCAAGCCACAGCAAGAAATGCCGGCTGAGATAAAGAGAGAAAATCGCTGGAATTCGCATCTTCCCGACTCCGGTTAACCCGTCGATACCGCAGTGTCGAACGGAGGGGGCCGAAGTTTGTGGCGGCGTAGTTTCACGATGGCGAACAGACCCAGGATAATTGGCAGAATAGCGTTGGCATAAATCACCGGCAGGAATACGGGCTGTTTACCAGCCAGCGACACCGTCGCCATATGACCGACAAGGATAAGGATCATCACCGATACGGCCCCGACAATCGTGAAAATATTGCCCTGGCGCGAAAACCCGCCGCGCAGGATGAACGCCAGTGCAATGGCCGCATAGCTGATCGGCAAAAGAGGTGTCGCGAGCCGGTTATGCGCTTCCGCAATCAGTTTCGGCGCATAGAACGAATCGTTCGGATCGCTATAGTCCGGTGAAATCAGGTCGGGGAGGAACCGTTCTTCCGGTTGGGTCCAAATCGTTGTGTCGCCTTCCGTCGAAACGCCGATATCGATCGTCGTCCGGTCGAATTCCACCAAATGCAGCTTTCCGTCCTTGAACGATTGACGGCTGCCGTTCACGACCAGAATGCGCGGACCTGCGGGCGATTCTACGACGGCCCCACGTTCCGCCAGGATCGTATAGGGGGCCTTCGGATTTTCCTGATTATGATACAGAATCCCGAACAGTTCCGATCCCTCGCGCTCTTTCACGAACAGCGTGATCGTGTCGCCAACGGTGGTGAAGCGTCCCTCGTGCAGGAGTGCGGCCCCCCATTGCGATCGGTTCTTTTCGACGTGAAAGCGCATTTCCTGCGCGGCGACAGGCATCAGGAATAAGGTCATGGCAACGCACAGCGCGCTGATGACCAGCGCAACGACCAGGGCGGGCTTTGCGAGTCCGAAGGAACTGAGCCCTGCGGATCGCATCACGACCAATTCGCTGTCGTTGATCATGCGGTTGTAGGTGAAAAGTACCGCGCCGAAGAAAGCGATCGGCATCACAAGGGCGACGAAACGCGGCACCATGAGAGAGGCGATATAGGCGAATTCCGTCACCGGTAGACCGCGGTTCACGATCAGATCAACAAGACGAACCGACTGGATCAGCATCACGGCAAGACACAGAACGACGGTCGCGAATACCGTCACCCCGATCAGCTGCTTCATGATATAGCGGTTCAGTCGGTTCATTTTACAACATTTAGCACTGGCGCAAGGCGTTCAGATAAGAATGGAACAATTAGCAGAAAGCGATTGATTCCGCACGTTTTTTCTCACCACAATTTTTTCAATTTACCTATTATTACTTCTCGCTTCGGCGCGGATCGAATCATCGGCACGGCTAGATTCGCAACGAACCGCTGTTTTCCCGAGGGACGGGGATAAAGTCAAGCGGACTGACTGACGCGCCATGACTGTTGAAGGGTTGATTTTCCGCCGCGTCCGGCCAAGCTATTCTCCAATCGGTATCTTGCCGCCGCACGGGCATGTCATGTTTGTTTCTAAAAAGGACCTTCCGAATGAAAATCAGTTTTTCCGAAAGTTTCGAACTGCCGAAATCCGGCCTTGTGGCCGTTGGGATCGAAGAGGGCGGGCATTTGCCCCCGGCGGCGCGCGCGGTTGATGAAGCGACCGGCGGCGCGGTGTCCCGCGCGCTCGCCGGGAACCGATTTTCCGGCAAGAAGGCGGAAACACTGACTCTGGTTGCACCGGCAGGCGTCAGTGTCGCCCGGATCGTGTTGTTCGGTGTCGGGAAAGGCCTCGAAGCGGCGGATTGGCTGACATTGGGTGGTAAACTGGTCGGTGCTGCGAACGGCGCAGGCGATAGTCAGGTCGCGGCCCTGCTCGATTGCGGCGCGGACGATCTGATCTCTGCCGCCGTCGGCGTGGCGGAAGGGGCGAAGCTCGGCGCGTATCGCTTCGATAAGTACTTCACGAAGAAAAAGGCGGAAGAAAAGCCGAGCGTGAAAGGACTTACAGTTCGCGTCGCGGGCGCGACGGCCGCGAAGAAGGCGTTTAAGGCCCGCGAGGCCGTGGTCGACGGCGTGTACCTCACACGCGACGTGGTGTCGGAGCCGCCGAACGTCATTTACCCGGAAACCCTTGCTGCGCGCTGCAAGGAGTTGGAGGAACTCGGCCTCGAAGTCGAAATCCTCAATGAAAAGAAGATGGCGAAACTCGGCATGGGTGCGCTTCTGGGAGTTGGCCAAGGGTCCGCCCGGGAAAGTTTCCTGGTGTCCATGACGTGGAAGGGCGGCGCGAAAAATCAGGCGCCGGTAGCCTTCGTCGGCAAGGGCGTGACCTTCGATACCGGCGGAATTTCCCTGAAGCCCGGCCCCGGTATGGAAGAAATGAAATGGGATATGGGCGGTTCCGGAACGGTCATCGGCCTGATGAAGGCACTTGCGGGCCGTAAGGCGAAGGTAAACGCCGTCGGCGTCGTCGGGCTGGTGGAAAACATGCCGGACGGCAATGCGCAACGTCCGGGCGATGTGGTGACGTCCATGTCCGGTCAGACCATCGAAATCCACAATACGGATGCGGAAGGCCGCCTCGTTCTGGCGGATGCTCTTTGGTACACGCAGGAAACCTTCAAACCGAAGGTTATGATCGATCTGGCCACCCTGACCGGCGCCATGGTCATCGCGCTGGGTCATGAACAGGCCGGTATGTTCAGCAATGACGACGACCTCGCCGCGCAACTGACGCAGGCCGGGAAGGACAGCGGAGAGCCGGTATGGCGCATGCCGTTGGGCGATGCCTATGACAAGATGCTGACATCCGACTGCGCCGACATGAAGAATATCGGCGGACGGGCGGCCGGGTCGATCACGGCGGCGCAGTTTCTACAGCGCTTCGTGAAGGACACGGTCTGGGCCCATTTGGATATCGCTGGCATGGCCTGGGCCAACAAGTCCACGCCGATGGTGCCGAAAGGGGCGTCCGGCTATGGCGTGCGTCTGCTCGATCGGTTCGTTTCCGACGTCTATGAGGCGAAATAAGCGTCCATGACCGAGATCCGTTTCTATCATCTGCAACGAACGCCCTTGGAAGCGGCGTTACCGAGGATGCTGGAAATGTGTCTGTCGCGGGATTGGAAGGCGGTTGTCATGGCGCGGTCCAAGGAGCGCGTCGCGGATTTGGGGGAACGGTTGTGGACATATGACGACCGTTCCTTCCTGCCGCATGGCGATGCGTCAGACGGCCATGCCGACCAACAGCCGATCTGGCTGACGGACTCCGACGAGAACCCGAACGGGGCATCTGTCCTGTTTCTGACGGATGGCGCGATATCCGATGGGATCGCGTCCTATGATCTTGTCTGTCGTCTTTTCGATGGCCGGGATGAAGAGGCGGTCGCCGCCGCCAGAAAATGTTGGTCCGCCGAAAAGGACGACGGGCATCACCTGACATACTGGCAGCAGACCGATCGCGGCTGGGAAAAAAAGGCGGAGCACGGCGCCGCGAAACCGGCATCCGAAAGCGAGTCGGCGGAAACCGCGGCGGGTATGTCCGGCGATCAGGCGGACTCGACGTAAACTTCGTCTGCAAACGGTGCCGGGGTTCCGTTTCCGATATCCAGGTAGATACGCTCACTCAAGCCGAATTCTTCCAAATGGGTGCGCGTTGTCGGGTCGTAGGACAGCGGCACGTTTTCGACGCTGTGGAACAGCATCAGAACCGGTCTTTCCCCCGTTACACTGTCCGGTTTCCCCAAAAGCGGCAATCCTAGGGATTCGACGGGAACGGCGGTGCCATCGGCGGTTCGGATAACCATCCGGGCGATCATACCGGCAGGATGGTCAATGGCGGCGAGCAAGCCTCGCAATGCCTTGGCCCGGCGTTCCTCGGGTACGAACTCGAGATAATCGCGGCCCGTGATATCGGCGCCGTGCCGCCGGACAAGCGCCGTACCGCATAAGCGGATGTAAATGCGTTTCCGGTCCTGTACTTCATGCAGGATGAAACGCGGCAGCAGGCGCGGGACGTCGGTCGGGTCGAAATCGGCGCGGGATGGGATCAGGCCGTCTCTAGGCAGTGACAACCAGTAGTCGGCGAAATCCTTGTTTCGCGGATGGATGTCCGAAATCTGTTGCGATACCACGGTGATCCTCACGCGTTTTGGCGCGGTTTTTCGTGCCCCTTTAGGCCGCGCATCAATGCCCCGGGGCATGATGCGCGCGATTTCGTTTAACATCTCTTAACAGGGATCGGAGAATTCCTGTTGATAATCATCCCGAAAGCCCTACGTTTCGCCGTGTGACGAAGGGGATAGGGGACGTCTTCATATTCCTGTCCCTGTTTGTCGATGATATCACGAATTCACACCGCAAGAGAGGACATCATGCCGATCTCACTGCCCGACCTGCCTTACGCTCAAAACGCGCTGGAGCCGCATATCACGGCCAACACGCTCAGCTTCCACCACGGCAAGCACCACAATGCTTATGTCGTGAAGTGTAACGAGCTGACCGCGGGCACCGATCTGGAAAACGCCTCGGTCGAAGAAATCACCATGGCCGCGCACAAGAAGGGCGACCAGGGTCTGTTCAATCAGGCGGCCCAGGTCTGGAACCACACCTTCTACTGGAATTCGATGAGCCCGAACGGCGGCGGCAAGCCGACCGGCGCGATCGCGGCGAAGATCGATGAGGACTTCGGTTCCTACGAAGAGTTCGCGACCCAGTTCAAGAATGCCGGTGCGACGCAGTTCGGCTCCGGCTGGGCCTGGCTGGTGTTGGACGGCGGCAAGCTGAAAGTCGAAAAGACCCCGAATGCGGGCACGCCGCTGGTCGACGGCAAGACGCCGATCCTGACCATGGATGTGTGGGAACACGCCTATTACCTGGACTTCCAGAACCGCCGCCCGGATTACATGGGCGCCTTCCTGGAACACCTGGTCAATTGGGATTTCGCGAACGCCAATCTGGCCGCCGCGTCCTGATTTTCCGGCTTGTGCCGATGGAAACGCCGCCTCGAAAGGGGCGGCGTTTTCCGTTTCTGATACCAGAACGACCGAAAGAAGCGTGACGAGAATGGATACAGTCCGGAATTTCCCAATCACCGGTATCTTGAAACCGGCCGATGCGACGGCAGTGATCATCTGGACGCCGGATGGCCGCTATCTGATGCAGGTCCGCGACGACATTCCTGGAATTTTCTATCCGGGTCACTACGGTCTGTTCGGCGGGGCGCGCGAAGACGGCGAAACTTTTGAAGAATGCGCGATCCGGGAAGTTCGCGAAGAACTGGACCTTGATATCCGCGGGCATCTACGCCCGTTCACCTCCTGCATGCTTGGTTTCGAGCCGTTCGGATATGGACGGGTCGAACGCGTCTTCTTCGATTGTTGCCTTCCGGAAGACGCGCTTACTGGCCTCGTATTAACCGAAGGCCAACGATACGAACTGATTGACGGAGAGACGCTCCTGTCGATGAAGCGGGTCACACCCTACGATGCCTTCGCCCTGTGGCAGCATATAAATGTGCGAAACAGTCCCGCTCGATAAGGTCGTGGTGATCGCCATACCGGAAGAATTTTCTACGGGGATTGATTCTTTCGTCGCGCGTCCCGCCATTTTTCGACACTGTCAGACATTCCGATTTCCTGGAAAATGGTTCGCGCCGTTGCAATCACTTGCGCGGCGGCCATTCCGGCGTGAAGACGTTTGTCGTACAGGACGAGCGGAATCAGCGTTTCCGTTCGGACGACGTCCCCGTTTAGCAAATACGACTGATCGCCGTTCATAAGGGAGGCATCGGTTCCGTAGGCGAGATGCGAAAGCCGCATCTCGCCCATCATTCTTTCGCTGGTGCGCGCTTCAAAGAGATTTACCTGGATGTCGAGTTGCGCCAAGGCGGCACCCCGCGTGCTGTATCTCCATTCCGCGAGATTGCCGGACAATGGTTCGTCCGGCGTGGGGCGGCGTATGGTATATTTCAGGAAGGGGGACGGGGTGCCGGTGGTGGAGATGAAGGCCGGTTTCGGGAGGTCGATACTGGCAAATTGATCTCCGACGAAGCCGCGCAAATTCTTTTCGAAGCCTTTGAGACCGTCATCTTTGTTATCGATGACGATGGTTGGTTGAGACTCCCAACGGATCAGGACTGCATTTGCGGGAACGTCGCTACAAGCGGTCGGTGCGGCGTCTAAATTTCCCCAAAGTACCGTATGGCAAAATGAATCCAGCACCGCTTCGGCATCATATCGACCCTGGGGGTCATAGCGCAGGATCAGCATAAAAGCGACGGCCGCAAGCCCGCCAATAATCGGTACACCCCAAGACACCCAAATATTCTTAAACAGTGCGCCGAATTTCGGGGTGCGGGGTTGGGGGACATAGACGGCGGGCCGTTCTCCAGACGACGGTGTCGTATCGGAAATCGCCTCAATATCCGCTTGGGAGGGCGCATATACCAGCAAATCCTTTACCGACGGTCGCCGAACAAGCGCGATACACCAAACCGCGCCGAAATAGATAAGCGCCACACCGGAAATGAGCCCCGCGATATAATCCCCGGTGAGAATGTCGCTCTTGGTTAGAACGACAAACGTCGCGATAACCCCGCCCAAAAGCATCAAAAGTGAAAGAGAGTAGAATTTGATGCGCGTCCACCCTGATGCCGGTGTTGCGGTAGCGAGCTCGCTAGGGCGCAGTTTCACGACCGGCGGACGTACCTCGTCTATGCGTCGAACGCCGGGTGTGTGGTCGAGTTCTTCCCGGACTTTACGGACGATAACTCGGTTGTAGAACCTGAAGACAAGGGCAATTGGAAAAGCGCCGACGAGAACCCCGGCAAAGACGGCTGCAAAGGATCCCGTCTCGCTGAAAAAGTCCGGATATCGATCATGAAGACCGTGAAAAACCAAATCCATAAAGTTTCGGGTCGGATCGGAAAAAAGCGCAAAGAGGGCGATCGCCGCGACAATCACGATCGCGATCACGACGCCGAACATGTAACTGCTGCCGAACGGTAGGGGGCGGTTCCCTTTCCAGACGCTTCGCCTTGGGGAGGCGATCTGCGCGGCAACAGAGAAGGGCAAATGATAACCGGGCGCTTCTTTCGACGGCCAATAGAGTATCCGATTGCCGGAATCGACGAAGAATCCGTGTGTCTGCCTCTCGGTGTACCCAAAGCCCAGAAAACCGTATTCCGACATTGTTCCCCCAATCGCATCGGCTTAGATAAAATTAATTCTACCCGCGTTGCGAGCGGTTGGGGAAGACTTGCTGACGGCTAAAAAACATCAATTGGGGTTGTCGCCGGAATTTTCTTTCAGAGTAATGCGGATATGGTTCACAGCCGCAGCGTGGGTCATTGGATCAAGGAAAGTGACGTCCCGCTTACGAACACCAATAATCCCGGCCCATGTCATGGGCGCCAGAATCCAAGAAAACCACGCAGCGGCTGCGAGCGCGACGACCCTGTCACCAGGCAACAAGTCGTTAATCAAGGCGAAAATAAGAATTCCTGCAGGGGCAACAATAAATGGAGCGCGTTCCAACCAAAACTTCGTTAGGCTGGGATCGCCGTCCGTTATCGATACATCGTCGTAAGCGGGATGGATTACAATTGGTGTCGGGCACGGTTGGTTCACCAATTCCGTCTTGAACGAATGCAGTCGATGTATGACGTCTTTCTTGGCGGTGCGCGTTTGGAAAAAACCTGCGATTACGGGGAACACGAATGAAAGCGGGAGTAATGTACCGAAGACGATACCAGCTGGAGAAAACAGCGTTGGGACTAGTTCTGCAATTCGTTCGCTGATGGGGATGAAGGCTGCTGCCGCCGCCATGTACACAACCATCATGGCGATTGAACCGAGGAACCATTTTAGAACACGAAACTTTTCTGCCTTTCGTTCGGTTTCGTTCGACGGCGAGAACAAATCATCTACTTTGTTGGGATCGTTCAGTGGAGCCCAAGCGAGTTTCAATGCATCAATGAGGGACAGGCGGTAGCCTGGAGCCTGTTTCGACGGCCAGAAAATCACTGTATCGTCATGATCGACAAAAAAGCCCGCTTCTTGGCTCTCGTTCGGATGCTGTCCAAGAAAGCGGTATTGGTTTGCTAAAGTCACAGCGTAAGTCCTGTTTTCTCAACTGTTCCTGCCCGCTTTGCATTAGTACGTGGGATGATTTGCTATTCAAGCGGGCAGAACGCTGGGGAGTCGT
Organism: Pacificispira spongiicola; assembly: GCF_012926505.1. Lineage (GTDB taxonomy): Bacteria > Pseudomonadota > Alphaproteobacteria > UBA8366 > Aestuariispiraceae > Pacificispira > Pacificispira spongiicola. Next base: position 340,144 of record NZ_JABBNT010000005.1, on the reverse strand, counting down.
TTTATGGTGACACCCTTGCTCAATCCCGCGCCACTCGCTATCTCTCAACCTTTCTTCAAACGCCGCGAACGGGCAGTCACATGAGCAACTTGATCAAAGGCAAAACGGGCGAGTGGGAAGTGGTGATCGGCATGGAAATCCATGCGCAGGTCACGTCCAACGCCAAGCTGTTTTCGGGCGCGCCGACAACGTTCGGGGCGGAGCCGAACAGTCAGGTTTCCCTGGTCGATGCGGCCATGCCCGGCATGCTGCCCGTCGTGAATGCGGAAGCCGTGCGTCAGGCCGTGCGCACCGGCCTTGCCCTGAATTCCAAGGTCAATAAGCATTCGGTTTTCGCGCGGAAGAACTATTTCTATGCCGATCTGCCGCAGGGCTATCAGATCAGCCAGTATGAGGAGCCGATCATTGGCGAGGGCGAGATCGAGATCGACCTGGAAGACGGCACGACCCGCACCGTGGGGATTGAACGCCTGCACCTGGAACAGGATGCGGGGAAGCTGATCCACGATCAATTGCCGGAAAAGACGCTGGTCGATCTGAACCGCGCCGGAACGCCGCTGATGGAAATCGTATCGCGGCCTGATATTCGCTCGGCGGAAGAGGCGTCGGCCTATGTCGCGAAGATGCGGTCCATCCTGCGCTATATCGGGTCCTGCGACGGGAACATGCAGGAAGGCTCCATGCGGGCCGACATCAACGTGTCGGTGCGCAAGCCGGGCGGTCCGCTGGGCACGCGGGCCGAGGTTAAGAACGTCAACTCCCTGCGCTTCATTCGGCAGGCGGTCGAGGTTGAGGCCCGTCGTCAGATCAAACTGATCGAAAGCGGCAGCGAGATCGTGCAGGAAACCCGCCTGTTCGACCCGAATAAGGGGGAGACGCGGTCCATGCGGTCCAAGGAAGACGCGCATGATTACCGCTATTTCCCGGACCCGGACTTGCTGCCCATCGAATTCGACGATGCGTTCATCGCGGACTGCAAGGCGACCCTGCCGGAATTGCCGGATGCGAAAAAGCACCGGTTCATGGAGACATATGGCCTATCCGCCTATGATGCGGGCGTGTTGGTCGCGGAACGGGAAACGGCGGAATTCTTCGAAACCGCCGCGAAGGCGTGCGGCGATGCGAAACTGGCGTCCAACTGGGTGACGGTGGAGCTCTTCGCGCGCCTGAAGGAAGCGGGCCAGACGCTGGCCGACAGCAAGGTCGGCGCGGAGGGCCTGGGCGGATTGTTGGCCTTGATCAAGGATGGATCGATTTCCGGTAAGATCGCCAAGGACGTGCTGGACGAGATGTTCGAGACCGGCAAGGGCGCGTCGGAAATCGTCGAGGCCAAGGGTCTGAAACAGATTTCCGATACCGGTGCGCTGGAAGGCGTGGTCGATAAGCTGATCGCCGACAATCCGGGGCAGGTCGAGGCCTACCGTGGCGGCAAGACCGGCTTGATCGGCTGGTTCGTCGGTCAGGTGATGAAGGAAACCAAGGGCCAGGCGAACCCGGCCATGGTCAATCAGCTGCTCAAGGCGAAACTGGACGGCTAGGGCGGCCTAGACGTCCAGTCCGAACTGGGCCCGGCGCAGTTGATCGAACTGCGCTTCCAGGAAGACCAGCATTTCAATGGTCGGCACCAGCGTGATGTCGACCGACAGGCGTTTTGCCGCGTCGCGGACGGCCGTCTGCTCGGCCGTATCGTATTGATCCGCGGAGGCGATGCGGATCGCCAGATAGATCGCGATGGCCGCGACGTTCAAATCCGCGTCGATGGAAATACGACTGACGAGGTCTTCCATCCGCTCGCTGCCGATTTCGTAGTCGCGCAGGGCGTTGCGGACGTCGTCCGGCACACCGGCGGATAGCGCCAGGTCGTCAATGCCCTGCATTTCAGTTTCGGAAATAGTGCCGTCGGCGGCCGCGATCATCAGCAGCAGGTGGAAGAAGGCCTCCATCGCATCGCGCGTCGTATAGGCGTGGCCGAAATGGTAGGTGACCCAGGCATTGTATTTGACGAGGTCGGGGCCGTCCGGCGGGATCGGATACTGGTGGTCTTCGCGTACTTGGAAGATCGTTTTGCGAAAATCCCGGATGGATGCCTCGATCCGGATCAAACTGCCGATTTCTTCGCAGTCGGCGTCGTTCAAGCCCAACAGACCGGCCATTTCCGCCACGGCGGATTTTTCGGCTTCGGGATAGCGCTCGTCGGCCTGGGCCATGCGGATCGCATCGAACAAAAGCATTCGCCCCAAATGCCCGCCGGTGTCGAAATGGATGTCGGAAATTAGGTCGGACAGCGACGCGCCGTCGGGATCATACGTTTTCAAACGCGCGACCATGTCTTCCGGCAATTGCAGCATTTCGGCGAAGTTGTCGTAAAACCAGCGGTATTCGCCGTCCGAAATGACGCCATCCGCGCCGGATACGACAAGCAAAGCCTTCCCGAAGGATTCGATCGCGCCCGCCCGGCATTTTGTGAAACCGTAATTCAGCGCCGCCATCGGCGAGAGGGCGATTTCCGCGTCACTTCCGTTCATTGCAGTCCCCATGCGGATCGCTCCCCAGATGTCGTGGCGGCAACAATGGCCTGAAACCCGACGCTTCGACAAGCGCGGCTTTGGAGCGGACGTCGACAGGGAAAGCCTTTGTTACTCCCCGATAGAGGGCAGGACCTTTTTCAACATGTCCAACGTGACCGGCTTTTCCAAGGATGCCAGGACATTGAAGCCCTTTGCCTCAGCCAGGGAACCCAAAAGATTAAGATACGAATTGCTGAACCCTGAAACCAACACGATATCGCCGGAAAGCCCGCGTTTATTCAGGATATCAAGGACTTCAAATCCATCCAGGTCGTCGCTGAGGACGATGTCCAGGAAGACGAGTCGGAAGGCCGGCATGTCGTCGGAGAATTCCGAAAACGTCGTCGATGTCCAGGGCGCGCGCAGAACCTGCCAGCCCAGATGTTCAAACAGGCTTGCGTATATTTCGAAGGATACATCGTTGTCTTCGACGATGACGACCAGTGGTTTCTTGTACGAATCCATCAATGCGTCCGCGTTGTTATGACAATCCTGTAACACGCGGTAACAGGTGTTACCATCTTAAGATTGTTGCTAAATGAAATTCTGCAGGTATGGCGATTACGCCTTGCCTTTCACATAACTTCCGGGCGCCGGTTCGATCGGCGTCACGACACCGCAACCGGGTTCACGGGCGGGAACCTCCGCGCCGGAAAACTTGCCCAGCCATTTTCGCCATTCCGGCCACCAAGACCCTTCGTGCCGTTCCGCCTTTTCCAGCCAGGCGTCGGGATCCTTCACCTTCCGGCTATAGGTCCAATAGCCGTATTTCGGCTTTTCCGGGTTGGGCGGGTTCACAACGCCGGCGATATGGCCGGAGCCGGCAAGGCAGAACTTCACGGGCCCGGAATAGGTGTTTACGGCGGCATAGGTCGCCTTCCACGGTGCAATGTGATCTTCGCGTGTCGACAGGACGAAGGTCGGCGTTTTGACCGTGGTCAGGTCGATCGGCGTCCCGGCCAATTCGATGCCGTTCGGCTGTATCAGTTTGTTTTCCAGATACATGTTCCGCAGATAGAAGGAATGCATGGCGGCGGGCATGCGGGTGGAATCGCCGTTCCAGAACAACAGGTCGAAGGGGAAAGGATCCTTGCCCATCAGATAGTTGTTCACGACGAAGGACCAGATAAGGTCGTTTGCCCGCAGCATGTTGAAGGTCGTCGCCATTTCCGACCCTTCCAAATAGCCGCGCTCGTTCATTTTCGATTCCAGGGCGGCGAGTTGTTCCTCGTCGATGAAGACTTCCAATTCGCCCGCTTCCGCGAAATCGATCAGCGTCGTGAAATAGGTGACGGACTTTACCTTATCCTGCTGCTTCTTGCGGGTCAGATAGGCGAGCGTCGCCGCCGTCAGTGTCCCGCCCAGGCAATAGCCGATCATGTTGACGGACTTCTCGCCGGTAATCTTGAGGACTTGTTCGATCGCGTCGACCGGCCCTTCCATCATGTAGTCGGAAAAGGATTTGTTCGCCAGACGGGCATCTGGATTGACCCAGGAAACGACGAAGACCGTCAGGCCCTGGCTGACGGCCCAGCGGATGAAACTGTTCTTTTCCCGAAGGTCCAGGATGTAGAATTTGTTGATCCAGGGCGGCACGATCAGCAACGGGATTTTGGCGACCGTTTCCGTCGACGGTGCGTATTGGATCAACTGGATCAGGTCGTTCTGATAGACAACCTGTCCCGGGCTGGTCGCCAGATTTCCACCGACTTCGAATGCGGTCGCGTCGGTCATGGAAATCTTCAGCTTTCCTTTCCCCTTTTCCAGGTCGGAAAGCATGTTTTCAAGACCGCGAACTAGGTTTTCCCCCTTGGAATCCAAGGTTTCGCGCAAAACTTCCGGGTTGGTCATGACGAAGTTGGTCGGCGCCATCGCATCGGCGAATTGGCGGGTATAGAAATCCACCTTCTTCATGGTCTTGCTGTCCAGACCTTCCACCTGGGAAACGGTGGACTGCATCCAGCGGGCTGTCAGCAAATAGGATTGCTTGATATAGTCGAACAGCGCGTTTTCGTTCCAGGTCGGGTCCTTGAAGCGCCGGTCGTCCTGTGCCGGGGCGATCAGGTCTTCCGATTCCTGACCCAACATCTTCTTGGTCGTCGCGGCCCACAGATTCATGTAGTTCGACCAAAGATCCAAATTGGCCTTCATCACCGCATTCGGGTTTTTCAGCATCGCCTGGGTCATTTCCAGGAAAGTGTTGCCGATATTCAGCGGGTCGCCATGCCCGATCGGGCTTTCGGGATCATTCTTCTGATTGGCGAGGAATTCCTGCACGAGGCGTTGGCTGCGTTCCGCGATGGCGGTCATCTGATGGGACCATTCGATCGGGTCGGGCCAGGCCGTGCTGTCTTCGGGTGTCGTTTTTTCGCTACCCATACCAAAAGAACTCCTTATCCCGTCTTACGCTACGGGAAATGTGTGATGTTTCGCCGTGCCGTTAGGCGCGAGCATAATCCCAATTGCAGCAAGGGTATAGGGGGGGCTTGTTGCGATTTTATGGCGTCGGGTTCGCGGCATGGCCTATATGTTCCCGATCGGGGCCGTGTCGGTTGCCGAGAGACCGCACCGCTTCTATGATGCGCGCCCATCGCCGGTCGAGTCGGAACCGGTGTTTCCGAACAGGTATCGGGTGAGGGTTCATGCAGGGTGATTTTCCACGTTCAACGGTCAGTCTTTCGATCCGTGCCGCCTTGGCGGCGGCGGTGCTTTTCGGTGTCACGGCCTGCGACAGCAGCCGCGACGTCGTGGATGCCGTCAATCCGGTGAAATGGTTCGAAGGCGACGAGGCCGCGAATTCCGAACCGAAACCGATTCCCGGTGAGGACGGCGACTATCCGGCCATCGGCGCCGTTCCCGACCGTCCGGAAGAACCGGCGATCAAACGGGAATACATGCAGCTTGCCGACGTTTTGGCGGCCGACCGGGAAAATGCACTGTATACAGACGAGGTGATCCGGCGTGAGGCCCCGCCCGTCCGCGTGATCACGCCGCCGGATCCGACCCAGGAACCGGCGGAACCGCCGACGGCGTCCGTCATTACGGCCCCGCCTGAATCGGTCCCGCCTGAATCGTCGCCCCAGCCCGCACCTCAACCGGTCCCGGTTCCGCAGGCTACGCCGCAACCGGCCCCGCAACCGGCACAGGTACCCCAGCCTGCACCGGCGCCGAGCCCGTCTCCCAGTCAGGCGCAAACCGCGCAGGCAGCGCCGCAACCGGCCCCCGCGCCGCAACCTCTGACGCAATCGCAGTCTTCCGCGCCCGCTCCGGCCTCCGCGCCGCCGCCGGCACCGAATGTAGCCCAGGCGGCACCGGCCACCGGCGCGGCGGCGGCCACGCGCACGCAGATGATCGCGACGATCTATTTCCCCAGCGGCGGGGCCCGCCTGACGGAACGGGATCGTGAAATCTTGAATCAGGTTGCTGGCATTTATAGTCGAGATGGCGGCAAACGTGTCGTCATCGTCGGCCATTCCAGCCGGTCCGGGGCTAGTGGCGATGAATCGCAACAGGCCCTGGTGAATTACAAGGTTTCTTTGGACCGTGCGGCGGCCGTCGGCCAGGTGCTGGTCAGCGCCGGTATCCCGATCGAACAGATCGTCGTGGATGCGCGCGGGTCAAAGGAACTGAAATATTCCGAGGAAACCCCGGCCGGCGAGGCGGGCAACCGCCGGGCCGAAGTTTTCCTGCAATACTGACACCCCTAAATTTCGCGCCGCGTTCACCCGGCCCATTGGGATCCTGACTGTCGATGATCGAAACCTTCCACCGCATCAAACGTCTGCCGCCCTATGTCTTCGCCGAAGTGAACGCGCTGAAAGCCGCTGCCCGTGGCCGGGGAGAGGATGTCATCGATTTCGGCATGGGCAATCCGGATACGCCGACGCCGAAGCATATCGTCGATAAGATGATCGAAGCGGTGCAGGATCCGCGCACCCATCGCTATTCGACCAGCCGGGGCATTCCTGGGTTGCGCAAGGCCTTGAGCGGTTATTACGAGCGCCGGTTCGGTGTATCCGTCGATCCGGAAAGCGAGGTCATCGTCACGCTGGGCTCCAAGGAAGGGCTCGCCAATCTGGCGCAGGCGATCACCAGCCCCGGCGACATCATCCTGGTACCGAACCCCTGCTACCCGATTCACAGCTTCGGCTTCATCATGGCGGGTGGATCGATCCGCAGCCTTCCGGCGGGCGGGGAGATGAACCAGCCGCTGGATCAGTTCCGCCGCAGCTTCATGGATGCCCTGACCCGCGCCGTCGCGCATTCGATTCCGAAGCCGCTGGCCGTCGTCTTGAATTTCCCGCAGAACCCGACGGCGCAATGCGTCGATTTGGATTTCTATGGTGAGGTCGTCGAGTTCTGTAAGCATCACGAAATCTACATCCTGTCCGACATCGCCTATTCGGAAATCTATTTCGGGGAGGTGCCGCCGCCGTCGATCCTGCAGATTCCGGGTGCGCGGGATATCGCGGTTGAATTCTCGTCGCTGAGTAAGACCTACTCCATGCCGGGATGGCGTGTGGGCTTCGCGGCGGGAAACAAGCAGCTGATCGCCGCGCTGGGCCGGATCAAATCCTATGTCGATTACGGCGCCTTCACGCCGATCCAGGTGGCCGCGACGGCGGCGCTGAACGGTCCGCAGGATTGCGTCGACGACCTGCGCCGGATGTATAAGGACCGCCGCGACGTTCTGGTCGAAGGGCTGGCCCGTGCGGGATGGGAGGTACCGTCGCCGGAAGCGACGATGTTCGTCTGGGCGCCGTTGCCGCCGCGATTCAGCAATATGGGGTCCTTGGAATTCTCCAAACTGCTGCTTGAAGAAGCGAATGTCGCCGTCGCGCCGGGTGTCGGATTTGGAGAATATGGCGAGGGGTACTTGCGTTTCGGGCTCGTGGAGAATACCCAGCGCATACGTCAGGCGCTGCGGTCCATGCGGACCTTCCTGAGCGAGGGGTCCTGAGTGGGGGGTAACGCCGCACGGCGCGTTCATGGTCAAAAGGTAGGGTACGGCAATGGCCGAGGTATTGAAAATCGCGGTTGCGGGGTTGGGGACGGTCGGTGCCGGCGTTGTCTCCCTGCTTCAGAAAAATGGCGATCTGATCGCGCAGCGCTGCGGACGGCACGTGACCGTGACCGCGGTTTCCGCGCGCGACAAGGCCAAGGACCGTGGCTGCGACCTGACCGGCATGACGTGGTTCGACGATGCCGTGACCATGGCGCGGGAGGCGGATTGCGACCTGTTCGTTGAACAAATCGGCGGTAGTGAAGGCATCGCGAAGGAAGCCTGCGAGGCCGCATTGTCGTCCGGCAAGCATGTCGTGACCGCAAATAAGGCCTTGCTGGCCGTTCACGGCACGGCATTGGCCCGTCTGGCCGAAGAAAACGGTGTCAGCCTGAATTACGAGGCAGCGGTCGCCGGGGGTATTCCGATCATCAAGGCGATGCGCGAAGGTCTCGCCGGAAATCGGATCAATTCGGTGCAAGGCATACTGAACGGCACCTGCAACTATATTCTGACGACGATGCGCGAAACGGGCCGGGCCTATGCCGACGTTTTGGCCGAAGCGCAGGCATTGGGCTACGCCGAAGCCGACCCCAGCTTCGATGTCGATGGCGTGGATGCGGCGCATAAGCTCGCCATCCTGGCCGCGCTGGCCTTTGGGCGCGAGGTCGATTTCGACGGCGTGCATATCGAAGGAATCAGCCGTATCGCGGCGGTCGATATCCAATATGCCGAGGAGCTGGGGTTCCGGGTGAAGCTGCTGGGCATGGCAGAAGCCCATGACGACGGCGTCATGCAGCGTGTGCATCCGGTCCTGGTGAAGGGCGATGCCCCGATCGCCGCCGTGGAAGGCGTGTTCAACGGCGTCGTCATGGAAGGCGACGCGGTCGGCACGTCGGTTCTGGAAGGACGCGGCGCCGGGGCGGGGCCGACGGCCTCCGCCGTGGTCGGCGACATCATGGATATCGCGGCCGGACGGTTCGTGCCGGTCTTCGGCGTGCCGGTGTCGGCGCTGCAACCGGCGGCCAGCCTGTCGATGGATCGCCGCTTTGGGGCCTATTACGTCCGCCTGCGCGTGATCGACAAGCCGGGTGTTATCGCCGGTGTAACCGCCGCCCTGCGCGACGAGAAAGTGTCGATGGAATCGATCATTCAGCGCGGTCGCGATCCGAACGAACCGGTCGACGTCGTCCTGACGCTGCACGAGACGACGGAAGCGGCGATGAACCGCGCCTTGCAAAGAATCATGGATTTGGATGCGGTCATAGAACCGCCGCACATGATCCGTATCGAACGCTGATACGGGTCGGAATAACACTGCCAAGAGGATAGCTGAATGCCCAATATGGACCGCAATCTTGTTCTTGATGCCGCCCGCGTGACGGAAGCGGCCGCGATCGCCTCCTGGCGTTGGTGCGGTCGCGGCGACAACATGGCCGCCGATCAGGCCGCCGTGGACGCCATGCGCACGGCGCTGAACCGCCTGGACATCCGCGGCCGCGTCGTGATCGGCGAAGGCGAGCGGGACGAGGCCCCGATGTTGTTCATCGGTGAAGAAGTGGGTACCGGCAAGGGGCCGCATGTCGATATCGCGCTGGACCCGCTGGAAGGCACGTCGATTACGGCGAAGAACCTGCCCAACGCGCTGGCGGTCATCGCCTTTGCCGAAGGCGGTAAGCTGCTGCACGCGCCGGACGTCTATATGGACAAGATCGCGGTCGGCGGCGGGCTTCCCGGCGGTATCATCGATCTGGACGTGTCGCCGGAAGTGAACCTGCGCCGCGTGGCGGAAGCGAAGGGCAAGAAGGTGTCGGACATGATGGTCTGCATCCTGGACCGTCCGCGCCATGCCGATCTGATCAAGGCGGTCCGTGCGACGGGCGCGGGCATCACCCTGATCGGCGACGGCGACGTTTACGGCGTTATGGCGACCAGCCAGAGCAACAGCGGGATCGATATGTATATGGGGTCCGGCGGGGCGCCGGAAGGCGTGCTGGCCTGTGCCGCGCTGCGCTGCATCGGCGGCCAGTTCCAGGGCCGTCTGCTGTTCCGCAATGACGAGGAAAAGGAACGCGCCCACCGCATCGGCGTGCATGACCTGGATCGCAAATACGATATGATGGAACTTGCGGCGGGCGACGTGATTTTCGCGGCGACCGGCGTGACCGACGGGAACCTGCTGAAAGGCGTCGAAATGACCGATGGCGGGGCACGGACCCAGTCGCTGGTCATGCGCTCGTCCACCGGTACCGTCCGCAAGATCGAAACCGTGCACGATTTCTCGCGTAAGGATTGGATCAAGATCTGATCATGACCACCGCCGAGCCAGAAGCCTTTCTCGGAGTGTCGCGGTCGGCCTCCGGCAAGCGCTGGGAGGCTCGGCCGGACGACGCGCGGCTCACCGCGGCTCTGGCACAGCGTTACAGCCTGCCGGAGCCGGTGGCCCGCGCCATGGCGGCGCGCGGCATCGACCTGGATGCCGCCGAGGCCTTCCTCGATCCGAAATTGTCCCGTGATCTGCCCGATCCGTCGCATCTGCGCGATATGGATGCGGCGGTATCACGGCTTGTGGCGGCAATCCGTGAGGGCGAGGGGATTGCCGTCTTCGGCGATTACGATGTGGACGGGGCGACATCCTCGGCCTTGCTGTTGCGCTATATCCGTGCCGCCGGTGGCCGGATAGAGGCCTATATCCCGGACCGCCTGGCGGAAGGTTATGGCCCCAATTTACCTGCCTTGGTGAAGCTGAAGCAGCAAGGCGCGGCGGTCGTCATCACCGTCGATTGCGGGATCACCGCCTTCGATGTTCTGGGGGCGGCGGCGGATGAAGGCGTCGAAGTCCTGGTTGTCGATCACCATGTCGCGGAACCGCGCCTGCCGCGTGCCGTAGCCGTCGTGAATCCCAATCGCCTGGATGAAGACAGTCCCCACGGCAATATGGCGGCCGTCGGCGTGACCTTCCTGCTGATCGTCGCCTTGAACCGACGCCTACGCGCGGAGGGTTGGTTCGACGGCAAGCGGGAGCCGGATTTGATGGGGCTGCTCGACCTCGTCGCGCTGGGCACCGTTTGCGATGTCGTGCCGCTGACCGGCGTGAACCGGGCACTCGTGGCGCAGGGGCTCAAAGTCATGGCCCGGCGCGGCAATATCGGCCTGTCCGCGCTGGCCGACGTGGCGCGCGTCAGCGAGGCGCCGGGAACGTACCATGCCGGGTTCCTGCTGGGGCCTCGCGTGAATTCGGGGGGACGTGTCGGCGAGGCCGGTTTGGGCACGGAACTTCTGTCGACCGAAGACGCCGCCCGCGCGCAGGTCATCGCGCAGCGCCTGGACGCTTATAACGAGGAACGGCGCGCGATCGAAAAGGACTGCCTGGACGCTGCCATCGCGCAGGTAGAGGCTTCGGGGGACGAGGATGCGCCGGTAATCGTCGCGGTGGCGGAAGGCTGGCATCCCGGTGTGATCGGCATCGTCGCCGGGCGTTTGAAGGAACGCTATAACCGTCCGGCCTGCGTCGTCGCGTTGGACGACGATGGGATCGGCAAGGGCTCCGGTCGCTCCGTCCCCGGGATTGACCTCGGTTCCGCCGTGATCGCGGCGCGGCAACAGGACCTGCTAATCAACGGTGGCGGCCACAAGATGGCGGCGGGATTCACCGTGTCGGCGGCAAATCTTTCCGGGTTTGTGTCCTTCCTGCGCGAACGCATCGCGCTGGAGGCGGGGGAGGGCGGCCTGGTCCCCGTGCTGAAGTTTGACGGGGCCGTTACTGCTGCCGGTGCCAGTCTGCCGCTGGTGGAGGCGCTGGAACGGCTTCAGCCCTTTGGGCAGGGGAATGCCGAACCCCGCTTTGTCCTGCCGGAAGTACGCCTTTATCAGGCGGATATCGTCGGCGAGGACCATGTGCGCGTGCTGGCCGGCGACGCGGCGGGGGGCCGGGTGAAGGGGATTGCCTTCCGATGTGCCGATACACCGCTAGGGCAGGCCCTGTTACGGGCCAGAGGGGATCGCCCGATCCATCTCGCCGGGCGCTTGCGCAAGGACAGTTGGCAAGGGCGGGAAAGCGTCCAACTAATGATCGATGACGCGGCGGAACTTTAAAAGGTCTGTCTACCGATTAGCCCTTAAGCTCAGTTGCCGTTCGCACCATTTCATCGACCGTGCGTAAGGCCGTTGAAGCGGAGGAATAGGCGCGCTGCGTGACGATCATATTGGTGAATTCGTTGGCCAATTCCGTGGTCGACTCCTCAACGGCTTGTGGGACGAAGGCCGCCATGCTCGTGTTCTCGAAGTCGTAAAGGACTATTTCGCCGCTATTCGGACCGACACGCCAATGCGTGTTCCCGGAATCCAGCAGTCGGTTCGGTTCGGTCGTATTGCCCAGAGCCAGACGCGCGATCGGGCGCTGTTGACCGTTGGAGAAGACACCGACGACGTTACCGTTCTTGCCCAGGAAGACGTTCGACAACTGACCTTGAGGGTTGCCGTTGACCTCCAAATCCAATTGGTCGGATTCGTTGCCGTATTGCGTGGACCCGGCAAGGCTCAGGGTCACGCTGTTGGACGCGCCGGATAGGGTCCAATCGACGCCGACGGAAATTTCGTCGGTCGCGACACCGTCGATCGTCTCAAGGTCGCCAGACGGCGAAAAAACCATGGTCAAGGGCTGTGCCGCGGGGGCGGTTACCGTCCCGTCTGTGCCTGAAAGCGTCATTTCCCAGGTATTGGTCGCGGCGACTTTGGTAAAGGTTGCGATCAACTGCTGTTCGTCGTTCAAATTGTCGTCGATACCCGTGCCGTCATAAATCGGCATGTCGAAACTATACGTATCGCCGGCCGCCGCCGTTGCCGGCAGGTTAACGCCCAGACTGGCCAACGTGGTGGCTTCTGCCGGGAAGGTGGCGGCCTCGTTATCGATACGGATGGGTTGCAGCGACGATGTGTTCGTAGTGTCGATGTCAAAAGTGTTGTTGGAATCGTCATAGGGCCATCCTAGGACGTAGTTGCCCTTAATATCCGTAAGATATACTTCCTCATCGCCTGCATCGTTGGTCACCAGGGTTCCGGCGAAGCGACCGGCATCCGTCAGTTCCAACGTGTCGTCCGACGGTGTCACGGATGTGGAGGTGACAAAGAACCCCCGTCCTGAAATCGCCCCGTCGAGGTCGAGGCCGGACGTGGTGATGACGCCTTCCCTTGTCCGGAATACCTGCTGATGCGCCTGTGTTCCCATCAACTGGGGCGAGACTGACCCGGCATTCTTCGATCCGACCATGTCCTGGAACCGAATCTGACCGGCCTTATACCCGGTCGTGGTCGTATTCGCGATATTGTCGCTGATATTCCCGAAGGCCACGGAATTCGCGCGCATCGCGGTGACCGCGGACGAAAATAGGGAATAGGCAACCATGTTCAGCCTCGCAAACCAAGTTCCGCCCCATGCAGACGGGGCCCGGAATAATGCAAGCAATATCCGTGCCGAAATCGCCGGTTCGGAAATTTGCAAGAAATGAAGTTTTGTTGAAAACAGGCGCTTGACCAAAGGCTCCGGCCTCTGTAATTACCCGCTCGCAAGCGGACAACATACCGCTGCCTCTACTGCGACCCCTTCGTCTAGAGGCCTAGGACACCGCCCTTTCACGGCGGCAACACGGGTTCGAATCCCGTAGGGGTCGCCACTTTCTTCCCATGACAATGAATATCAAAATGTTCGCAACGGTGTATGCCGTTCGTTCACGTTGATCCGATCCGTGTTTGGCGCTCGGAAATCGTCACCTCACCACATAACTGCTGATCGCGGTGGGAACGAATTTACGGATGTAAAACTGATCCAGATCAAATGGTCCCCGGGCGAATTGCCGTAAGCAGGCGCCTTTCGACAAGGCACCTTGATGACGGATGTTTCTCTTCTGACCGGGCGCCCAAGAACATGGTGGAGCACGGATACGCTGCTGAGGTGGGGGCACGGCCCCGCCACGGCATGGATCATCCTTATCTGTTCGTTGGTGCTGACCTTTGCCGCATGGCAGATTTCGACACATTTTGTCGAACAGCGCGCACGCGACCGTTTCGAGTATGCGGCTGGGGAGGTTAAGGACAAAATCCTGCAGCGGATGATCGAATACGAAGCGGTCCTTCGAGGCGGTGCCGGGCATTTCGCGTCGTCCACAGACGTGACCCGGACAGAGTGGCGCAGTTACGTCCATGCCCTGAAAATCGAAGACTATTACCCCGGCATCCAAGGCCTCGGTTTCGCCCGAATGGTCGATGCGGCGGCGCGTCGGGAATACGAGGCGCGGATTTCGGCGGAAGGGTTTCCGGATTTTACGATCAAGCCGGACGGGTTCCGCGACGTCTATTCGGCGGTCGAGTTCCTGGAGCCGTTCGATTGGCGCAATCAGCGTGCCTTCGGATACGACATGTATTCGGAGCCGGTGCGCCGAGATGCCATGATACGGGCCCGCGACACGGGCCTACCGGCCTTGTCGGGCAAGGTGACCCTTGTCCAGGAAACCGCAGAGGATGTTCAGGCGGGGTTCCTGGTCTACCTGCCGGTCTATCGACCCGGAACGGTGCTTGAAACCGTGGAGGATCGCCGGAACGCGCTGGTCGGGTTCGTCTATAGCCCATTTCGTATGAACGACTTGATGCATGGGATACTGGGCGCGGGCCTGCCCGGGATATCCTTCCGGATATTTGACGGTCTGTCGCAGGACGAAACAGCCCTTCTATTCCATTCCGCGGATACGAAACCCTTGGCGGCGGTGACGGAACAAGGGGAGGTGCGGGAGCCGGGACATATTCGCGACGGTGGGGCGGATTCGGTCTCCAGCGCCTTTCAATTCCTGTCTTCCATTAAGGTCGGCGGGCATGACTGGACGCTTGATGTCTATGCGAACCGGAGTTTCGTCGATCGGCGGGACGAGAGACAGCCGCTGTTCGTTGCCGTCGCCGGCGGCGTGATCGACCTGTTGTTGTTCATTGTGATCTATCTCCTGTGGCGCCGCCGGGAATGGGCGGAACGCAAGGCTGACGAAATGACCGGCGATTTGAAAGTCTTCTCGCATGCCATCGATCAAAGCCCGGTCAGCGTAATCATCGCCGACACGGCTCGAACGATCGTCTATGTGAACCCCCAATTCACGGCGTCCAGCGGCTATGCCGCCGACGATGTTATCGGCCGGAAGGCCGATTTCCTATTGCTCGATGACGAGCATCCGACGGATGCCAAGAAAATTTGGGCATCGGTGGAAGCCGGCCATCGTTGGGCCGGCGACCTGATGCATCGCCATAAAACGGGGGAGGCATATTGGGAGTCGGTCTCGATCAGTCCGGTATATTCCGACGAAGGCCGGGTAAGCCATTTCTTGGCGATCAGTCAAGATATTACCGAGCGTCGGAAACTGAACGAGGCGTTGAGCGACAATGCCCGGCGTTTCTATGCGGCATTCGAGAATATTGCGACCGGGGCTATCGTTACGAATGACGCGGGCAAGATCGAGGTCTTCAACCGCGCGGCGGAACGCATCTTCGGCTACAAAGCGGACGACGTCGTAGGCGAAAACGTTTCAATGTTGATGCCGGATGCCTATGCGACCGAACATGACGGGCAAATGGCGCGCTACCGCGAAACAGGGCGAAAGCGGATCGTCGGCATCGGTCGGGACGTTCACGGCCGTCGGAAGAACGGCGAAATCTTCCCGATGCATCTGGGGGTCGGCGAAATCCAAATCGGCGATCAGCGGTCCTATATCGGGTCGGTGACCGACTTGACCGAAATCGTCGAAGCCCGAAATACCATTCAAAAGGCGTTGGAAGCGGCAAATGCCGCGAACCGCGCGAAATCTGAATTCCTGGCGTCCATGAGTCACGAGTTACGTACGCCGTTGAACGCGATCATCGGTTTTTCCGAAATGATGGGGCAGCAATTCTTCGGTCCGCTGCCGCCGCAATATGTTTCCTATTCCGACAACATCAATGCGAGCGGAAAGCACCTTTTGTCGCTCGTGAACGATCTATTGGAAATCTCGCGGATCGAAGCGGGCAAGATCGCGTTGGTATGGGAAGAAACTCACGTCGACAGCGTCATCAAACAGTGTGTCGCCCTGACGGAGCAGGCTTGCTCGATCAAGAGCCAGACTCTCAATGTCCAAATGGACGACCCGTTACCGACGCTACAGGCGGATCGTCGGGCCCTGAAACAGGTGCTGTTGAATCTGATCACCAACGCCCAGAAATACACCGGCGAAGGCGGCCATATCGACGTTTCCGCCCATGTGCGCGGTGACTCCATGGAAATTGCGGTGACCGATGACGGGATCGGGATCGCCGAAAAAGACCTGCCGCATGTGACGGAGTTTTTCGAACAAGGCAATTCCGATCCCTATATCAGCGCGAAGGGGTGGGGGTTGGGCCTCGCGATCTCGAAATCCTTGATCGTTCTGCATGGCGGGGAGATCAAGATCGACAGCACGTTGGGGGAGGGGACGACGGTTACGGTAAGTATCCCGCTTACCCAATCCGACTGAACGCCCCGCGCTTAGTTGAAGGCGACGGAGGCATAGGCTTCATCGATTGCCTCCTGCTGCCACTGGGTCGGCGGCGTGGGAGCAGCCTGACCGCTCATCGGCAGGAAGGTTCCCTCGTTTACCTCATCCAGGGTCACCGTGCCGTCGACACTGCTCACGTCGATCGCGCCTTCGGTCAGCATAAAGCCGTAATGGAGTTCGCCGGGCGGCATGCCGGCGGCGAGCGGACCGCCGAAGAAGCCCGTACCGCGGATACCGATCGTGGCGACCGGCGTCGAAACGCTGACGGCGTCGTGATCCGTGCGGGCGACGGCACCGGACAGGAACAGGAACGTGCCGTCCAAAATTCGGAAAGATTGAGCCACGACCCCGGTCTCGCTGGCTTCGAAACTATAGACGAGATCGTCCATCACGAGGCGCGCGCGTTCTCCCAACGTGATTTGCGAAGAATCGATGAAGACGATTTCAAGCCGTGCGTCATCGCCGGTTTCGATCAAGGCGTCTTCATAGACCGGCGATCCCGCCGTCAAGGGCGTGACATTTTCGTCCATGGCCTGGCTCGCGGCGCCTAGCAGCTTCGTGACCTTCCCGATTTCTGTTTGGGCCGAGGCCCGGTCCGGTGCGGTTATCGCCGCAAGGAAGGCGAGAAAGAGGATCGACATCAGCCGCATCAATAAAGCTCCCGGTTCGGTCCCATCCGTGTGGAGCCTAACGCGAAAAGGGGCCGCCTGCATCCTCTGCCTTCGAAGGCTTTGCCAGGGGGCGGACTCCCGCCTTGTCGGACAGGCCTGTGCTTCAATACCGTGGAAACCGGCTTTTTCTCTCGACATCGTGTGGTGCGACACCTCTATGTAGCCGGTGAACGGGTTGGAAATACTGCAAAAAGCGTGGACTGTTCCGAGCGACGAATAATCGTGACTGATCCGGGGTGCCTATCCGAACATGTCCGATACGATGCCCTTGTACCATCCAAGGGACTCTTCGTAATTCGCCTGTCGCTTCTCCGGTTCTTCATGCATCTGGCTGATGAATCCGGCGGTCGACGCGATTTTCCCGTCGCCCGGTGCGTATTGACCGCCGACCTTCACGGAATCGTCCGTCGCGATCAGGCTCCAGCAGGTATTGGCATATTTCGCCGGGAACAGTTTCGATCCGAGCAGATCGGCGCGGAGCGTCATGGATGCGACCTTGGCCTGACTGTTGGCGGCGAAGGCGGACTTGGGCATGTCGCCCGCGATGCTGGCATCCCCGATGACGAAAATATCCGGATCGGCCTGGGAACGCATGGAGGCCGGATCGATCGGGCAATAGCCGCTGTCGTCGGTCAGGCCCGCGCTGAGCGCGATTTCACCGGCGCGCTGGGCCGGAATGATGTTCAGCAGGGCACCTTGGAAGGTGTCCAGATCGGTTTCAACCGTGCCGCCCGCGACGTCGACATGCTGAATGCCGCCGTGAATATCCGGGCCATACCATTCGACCATCCCCGGATAGTGGTTTTCCCAGCCTTCCAAGAACAGGCCCTTTTTGGAGAATTTCTCCTTCACATCCAGGATCACGACCTTGGAATTGGTCAGACCCTTCGCCTGCATCAGATGCGCCATCATCGATGCGCGTTCGTACGGGCCGGGCGGGCAGCGATAGGGATTGGGCGGCGGCAGGATGATGACCTTCTGGCCGTCTTCCAACGCGTCCAGTTTCTCTTTCAGGATTTGCGTTTGCCGTCCGGCTTTCCAGGCGTGGGGCGCGTCTTCCGACAGGGCCTCCGAATAGCCGGGGACGCTATCGTATAACAGGCTGATACCGGGGGAGACGACCAACCGGTCATAGGGAACCTTACTGCCATCCGCGAGGACGACTTGCTTCGCATCGCGGTCGATGGCCGTGGCATGGGCGGTGATCTTCGCGATGCCGTAGCTGCTTTCCAGCGTGTCGTATCCGTGCGTGATGGACTCGAAATCCCGATATCCGCCGAGATAGAGGTTGGAGAAGAAGCAGGTCGTGAACTTCTCTGCCGCGTCGATCAGCGTGACGTCGAGAGCGCCTTTGGAATCCTTGGCGATATAGCGGGCCGCCGTCGCGCCGCCCGCGCCGCCGCCAAGAACGACGACGCGCGGTTTCGTTTCGGCGCGCAGGATGGACGGCATGCCCAATGCGGCGGCACCGGCGCCGAGGGTCCACAGAACGGTCCGTCTTGTTGTCGTTGTCATTGTTTACTCCTCCCGTGGGTCGTTGCCGCCTTCATATGGAACCGGGTCAATTTGGAGACAGGCTGCCGAAATAGGCGGCCAGCGCGGCCATCTCCTCGTTACCCATGCTCGACGTGATCAGTTTCATGACTTCATTGTCACGTATGTTGCTCTGATACGCGAGCAAGGCGCGAATGAAATAATCGCGAGGTAGTCCGACGATGGACGGAATGCCGTCGGCATGACCGGATGCCTGATGACAGGTCACGCATTCGGTCGACAGATATTCACCATAGGCCGGGTCGCCTTCGGTTTGCAGGACAATCGACGCCATATCCGACGATACAGTGGGGGCGGGGGAGACCGCCGTCACATCGTCCGCCGGTTTCGCGCCGGAATTCTCGCGCAGCCAGTCGATCAGGGCGGCGCGATCTTCCGCATCCACCATCCCACGGAAGGACATCCGGTTGCCGGGGACGAAATCGCGTGGCTTCGACACGTATTCGGACAGGGTTTCGGCGGTCCAGGTCAAACCGTCTTCACCGGCCTTTAGCATAGCCTTGGAATAGGCGAATCCGTCGACCGAGCCCGCCTGCCGCCCGAGGATCCCGTCCAGATGCGGACCGACGCGGTTCTTTGCGCCGGGGCCGATTTCATGGCAGGACCGGCAGGGATCGAACGGCGTTTCGGCGCGACCGTCCAGTCGCGCCGAAACCAGGGTGATCAGGAAGAAAAGCACGAACAGCGCCGCCCTCTCCCCCGATCCAAAGAGGAAACGGGGAGGTGAGTGTCGGGCGGAAAGGCATGCTGCCATGATCCCTCGCTAGTCGACCTGTCCTCCGCCTTCGCCTTCGTCACTGTCGGGCGTCACGTCGAGGACACGGGCGCGCATGGTAATTTTTGCGGGCTCCGCTTTGCAATCCGTCATACAGGGGTCGGCATCCGCCTTCCAATGGGGTTCTTCCTGCCGGTCGTCGGCAATGAAGTTTTCTTCATTGGGCAGGTGGATATCGGTGAAGTTCTCGCTGTTCAGCTCAAACGCCTCATCCGTGACGATGTCGTTGAGATACAGCAGATAGGCCGTGATCGCATAGACTTCGTCATTCGTCAGTGAGCGGGCGTCGCCGAAGGGCATGGCACGCCGGACATAGTCGTAGACCGTGGACAGATAGGGCCAGTAGGACCCGATGGTCTTTTCCGGGCGCTCATCGGTCAGCGTATCCTGACCACCCGCCAGGACCGGCCAACGGTCGCGGCCTTCGCCGAAATCGCCGTGACAGGTCGCGCAGCGTTCGGTGAAAACGACCTCGCCTTCCGCAACGGTGCCTTTACCGGCGGGTAAGCCCATGCCATCGGGGCGGATGTCGATATCCCAGGCGGCGATTTCCTCGGGCAGGGCGACCCGGCCCAGGCCCATCGGACCGGTGCTGGGTTCGTAATCGGCATTTTGCAGGGCCGGGGTTGGGGCGGTTTGCTCCGCAGTTTCTTCTGCCGTCGGGGTCGATTCCGGTTCCGCCGTGTCCATATCCGCACCGGCACTGAAGCTCGCCAGATAGGCAAGGACGTTTTCGATGTCCGCTTCCTTCTTAAGACCGGCGAAGGCCATCTTGGTCTTCGGGATCATATCCTTCGGCTTATGCAGGTAGGTCGCGAGCGTATCGGCGCCCCAGACAAGGCCGCCTGCGCCCGCTTCCTTCATCGCCGGGGAGTATTTGAAATCGTCCAGCGATCCGGCGACACGACCGAAGACATCGTTCAGTTCGGGACCGACCCGGTGTTTTGCGCCATCGCCGACCATGTGGCAGGCCATGCATTTCTTGAACACCTTTTCCCCGGCATCGATATCGCCGGAAGCCAGGACCGACCCCCCGGAGAAGGCGATTGCCGCGGTGGCCAGCAGAACGGATTTAGGAAATTTCAACATTTTCGGTCACTCCGTCGGCACGGACATACCAGGTCTGAATGCCGTTGTTGTGGTAGATCGAATTCTCACCGCGCGCGGCGCGCAGGGCGTCCTTGGTTGGCTGGACATTGCCCAATTCGTCGATGGCGCGGGATTGCAGGAACAGTTCCGAACCGTCCCAATCGAATTCGTAGTAGAACCGGTGCAGGGATTTCGACAGGCTGGGCCCGTCGATCCGCGCCTTATGCCAGTTTCGTCCGCCGTCCAGGGTTACGTCGACGTCCTTAATCGTGCCGTTGCCGGACCAGGCGAGGCCTGTGACGACGGTGCGGCCCTTACCGTGGGTGATCGGGGCTTGCGGGCTTGGGCTGGTGATGACGGATTTCACATCCATGACCCAGGTGAAGCGCCGCGCCTTCCCATTGGCGAGGAGGTCGGTGTATTTCGACGTCTCTTCGCGCTGGTGCCACGGCTTGTCGCCCACTTCCAGGCGACGGAGCCATTTCACCCACATATTGCCTTCCCAACCGGGCACGACGAGGCGGACCGGGTACCCTTGTTCAGGGCGAAGTGCCTCACCATTCATCTTAAAGGCGACGAGGCAGTCATCGAGAACCTTTTCCATCGGGATGGACCGGGTCATGGCGGCGGCATCCGCCCCTTCGGCCAGCAGCCACTTGCCGTCGGTCTTCACGCCCGCTTCTTCCAGCAGGGCGCGCAGCGGCACACCGGTATAGACGACATTGTGGACCATGCCATGGGTGAACTGACAGCCATTCAGCTGTGCGCCGCGCCATTCCATGCCGGAATTTGCCGCGCATTCCAGGAAGTACGCGTGGTTCTGACGCGGGAAACGCATCAGATCCTGCATCGTGAAGACCAGCGGCTGTTCGACGAGGCCGTGGATCATCAGGCGATGTTGCATCGGATCGACCTCTGCGACGCCCCCGTGATGGCGTTCGAAGCACACACCGTTCGGCGTGATGATGCCGTCCAGCGCATGCAGCGGCGTGAAGTTGATCGACGAGGTCGTATCCGCCGTCAGCCACGCGACATTGCGGCGAACGACATCCGCCTCGAATTCCGACGGCATACCATAGGGCGCGGCATCGACGCCGTCGCCGAGATACCGGTTCCAATCCTGGATATCGGTGATTGCCGGATCGCCGGCTGCTATTGACTTGCCGGCGGTCAGACCGGCCATCAGGGCGGCGCCGCCGCCTGCCAAGCCACCCCGGAGAAGGGCGCGGCGGGAAGGGTTCTTCACCCCTTGGTCCCGTTCAGACATGATGCTTTCTCCACTCACATTTTCACTTTGACCGACGACGTGTCCTCCACGGACACGACCGGGTTTTCTTTCAGGTGATTTTCAACGACATCCCAGACGGGCGGGCCTTCCGTGCCTTCGTTGACCGAGGCCCAGCCGGACACGATGTAATCGCGGTCCGCCTGGATCGGTTCCCCGGTCGACAGCAGGGTCATGTCGGAAATGCGCGAGCCCATGGCCGCAGTCGGATCGATCGAATAACCCATGCCGCCGACGCGGACCATGTCGCCGCCTTGCTGGTAATAGGGGTCGGGGTTGAACAGGTTGTCGCCGACATCTTCCAGGATGTCCTTCAACATCTGGCCGGACATGCTGCTGCGATAGGCCGCCGGATAGGTCATGGCCGTGGCGTTGTGCACGTCCTCGAAGGTGATCGCCTGTCCCGGCAGCACGGAGGTACCCCAACGGAAGCCCGGCGACAGGGCGATTTCCGCGTCGCGCTGGGACAGCAGCGCCTGACAGATCAGGTCGTCGAAGGTGCCGTTGAAGTTGCCGCGCCGGTACAGCAGCGTTTCCGTCCGCCCCAATTCGCGGGCAAGGTCGGCGGCGAACGGTTCCCGCAATTGGGTGACCAGCGCCGTCATATCCGCGTCCGGTTCGATGACGTCGGAAAAAACGGGGATCAAATTGTAGGAATAGCCGTGCACCGCGCCGTCGCGGACATCGAGGTCGAGCCGCGAGACGAATTTTCCGTTGGAGCCGGAGGCGACGATCAGCGTTTGGCCGACCTGAATGACGTCGGGTAGCGCGTCATGGGTATGGCCGGACAGGATGACATCCAGACCGGTCACCCGGCTGGCCAGCTTCCGATCCACGTCGAAACCGTTATGGGACAGCAGCACGACAAGTTCCGCCCCCTCGGCGCGGGCCTTGTCGATATTCGCCTGCACATCCTCTTCCCGAATGCCGAAGGACCAGTTGGGGATCATGTAGCGCGGGTTGGCGATCGGCGTGTAGGGGAAGGCCTGACCGATCACGGCGACTTGGGCGCCGCCGCGTTCGAACATCTCGTAGGCCTTGAACGCGGGTTCGTCCCATTCGGCGTCGTAAACGTTGCCGCACAGGAAGGGGAAGGGCAGGGAGTCGACCAATTCGGTGACGCGGTCCGTGCCGTAGGTGAATTCCCAATGCGCGGTCATCGCATCGACGCCCAGCGCGTTCATGACCTCGACCATGTCCTGGCCTTGCGTTTGCTGCGCGGTGTAGCTTCCCTGCCAGGTATCGCCGCCGTCCAGGAACAGCGTGTTGTCCGGTCGATCGGCGCGGATACGCTTTACGATCCGCGCGATGCGGTCGACGCCGCCCATGCGGCCATAGGTCTTCGCGAGGCTGACGAAATCCTCGGATGTCAGGGCATAGGCTTCCGGCGTCCCGGCCTCGATGCCGAAGCGCTGGAGGAAGTCCTTGCCGGTCAGATGCGGGGGCAGTCCCGCGACTTCGCCGACGCCCAGATTGATCGACGGTTCGCGGAAATAGAGCGGCATCAACTGCGCGTGCAGATCGGTCAGGTGCAGCAGCGTGACGTTGCCGTATCCCTGCATCCCCAGCAGGTCGTCTTCCGTCAGCGCCTGTTGTGCCGCCGCGCGGCTCCAGCTCCCTGTCAGGCCGGGCCCGGCCAGTCCGGCCACTGCCGCCGAAGCCACCAAGAAATCGCGCCGTGAAATCATCGCTCTACCCTCGAATTTTGGTCAAACCGAACCTGTTGCGGAAAGCGTATCCGCAAAACGCCACCATGCTTGTTTAATCTAAGGACGTGGCTCTTAAGAGAGCCTGGGGAACGGTTTCACGCGCGTTGGGAAACCGTTCCCCGTCCCGGCTGTTACTGACGGACCGCCGGGGTTTCGACCGACAGACCGGTACCGCGCCAGGTCACGTAGACTTCCAGCGCCATCAACTCATCCGAAAATGCTTTCGGGAATTCCGCCCGCGTATCCCGGATGCAGCCGCGGAAGCGGTTATGCAGGGACACCAGCGCGGATTGCTTCAGGCGATAGGTCGGGAACCCGTTGACCTGACCCTGGCTGAGGTGATCCGCGCGGATCATGTTGCCCATCGAGTCCTCGTGGCAGTTGGAGCACGAGAGGTTCAACTGGCCCGTACGGGTGTAATAGGTGTCTTTGCCGCGATCCCACCAGGACTGCATATCGCCCTGACTGAGGTCGACCGACATCGGTTCGCCCAGAGACTGATTTTTGATCAGGGCGGTCATCGCCTTCTGATCCTTGGCGTCGAACTTGTAGGGTTCAGCGCCCATCTGTTCGGTGCGGCATTTGTCGATTTGCAGCTCGATGTTGATCGGGCGGTTGGCATCCTTATCCCATTTCGGATAATGCGCGCCGACACCCTTCATCGATTCTGAAACGTCGCCATGGCATGTCTCGCAGGACTTGCCGGCGGTCCCTTCGGGTGTCGACCAGATTTCCGCGGCCCGTTCGACTTCCAGCATACCGGGGTTTTGGAAGCTGTCTGCCTCCACCGCACGGGTTTCCGCCTCACGGAACAGCCAGCCCGACAGAACCTCGTCGAACGGATGGCCTTCCGGCGCGGGCGCCCGCGTGATCATCGGCTGACCGTCGATTTCCAGCGTATCGTCGACCGGATCGGCGTGTGCCAGACCGGCGAAACAGCCAAGAGCGATACCGCCGGCGAGGCTGATTATCGTTAGTCTTGTCTTCACAGCGTGTCCTCCTCCACTCCTTAAATTTTTATGCCCGCCGGCTTACCGGTGCGGCAGCCGGCGGATTGGTTTTATTTGACCTCGATATCCTGCTCGTGGGTGATGACGGTGCCGTCATCGTCGACCCAGCTAAATTTGAACGTGCCGCTTTCCGGAACGCGCGCATTGAATTCGAAATACGGGTTCGCGGAAATTGCCGGTTCCATGTTGCAGGAAAATACCGCCTGACCGTTGAATTCGCAGGTAAAGGTATTGAGGATCTTGCGCGGAATGGCGTTGCCGTCCTTATCCTTCCGCTGACCCGATTCCATGTCGTGGCTGATCAGCGTCTTGATCGTGATGATTTCGTCTTTCGCCGCCGACTTCGGCAGCTTCACGCGGGGTTTGGGTGTAGACATTTTTTCTCTCCTGCCGTCCGTCAGCCGCCGCAGCCGCCGATGGTGACCTTAATTTGCTTCTGATCCATGAACACCGATCCGTCGTTCATCTTCGCGACGGCGACGACGTTCTGGGTTTTGGCCAGACGCATGCGGGTCGTGGCGGCGGCCGTGCCGCTCATCGGGGTGAAGTTGAAGGTGGCGACGCCCGGAGACGGGTTGCCGTCGGCCAGCAGAATGACGGACTCGACATAGGAATCGGCGGTCATCGGGCTGTCGACCGTAACGCCGATCGGAACGGTGTT
This sequence comes from Pacificispira spongiicola, assembly GCF_012926505.1. Lineage (GTDB taxonomy): Bacteria > Pseudomonadota > Alphaproteobacteria > UBA8366 > Aestuariispiraceae > Pacificispira > Pacificispira spongiicola. The sequence goes on along the minus strand of NZ_JABBNT010000005.1, from coordinate 315,278 downwards.
GCCGTTTTCCGCGATCTCCGGCGCGTCCAGGGTGATCTTGCCCGCTTCGGGCGTTTTGCCGCCGGTGAATTCCATTATGTGCTTCTGCGTGTCCTCTTCGGACGCAAAGGCCGGCATGCCGAAGGGAAGGGCGGTCGCGACGACTGCGCCTGCACCGGCAACCAGGGCCTGACGACGGGTAAGCGTCATAAGATGTCTCCTCACTTAAAAGGCTTCGGGTTTATTCGTCTTTGAGCGTCACCAGGAAGGCGACGATGTTTTCGACATCCTGCGCCGACAGGATCGTCTTGCCGTGGAACTTTTCCGCCACGTTCTTGCCGACATGCAGCGAATAGAAACCGGGCATCCGGGAATCCGGCCCGAAGACCTGTTTCGCATCGACGACGATGGCGCGCAGCTGCGCCTCGGTCCAGCGCGATCCCGCGCCGTCCAGGTCCGGACCGACATTGCCGTGGAACAGCTCTGATTCCATGGCCGTCGTCGTATGGCAGGCCAAACAGTTGCCGAGCTTACGGTTCTTGAAGGCATCCGCCCCCGCTGCCGGATCGCCCGGCATACCGGTCAGCGACTCGCTGACCTGCATCTCGTTGAATGCCACGTCGTTCGGGGCCGTATCCGCCGCATTGGCGGTACCTGCAAAGGTCACTGCGGCAAGGGCCATGGCGCCGGATAGAAAAAATGCGCTGCCGGTCTTCATCGGACTGTCTCCTCCTCCTCGTTCCTTCCTGTTGCGGCCGTTCCTAGTGTTTGGAAACGATCCGATCAGGTCGTCATTCTTCGTTCTTACGGTGTCTCGTATCGAATTGCTCGCACTTTGTCGCGCGTGTTCCGAAATCCCCGCAATTTTGTCGAGCCTATTCCTGAATCTCTCGGGGAACAAGGTTTATATATCAAACATTGAATGTTTTGTTCCCAAAGCGATCGATCAAGCCGGTTCACGACGGTTTCGTTACTCCGCATCCAGACGTCCGGACGCCCGCAATTCTTCGATCACGCGGGCATGATACTTCTGGAAATGCTCGTCGGTTTCGTAACCCTTGTCGTGAACCCAGCGGAACATGTTCAGGAAGGTCCACTTGCCGAAGGCGCCGGGCATGGTGGACACGGCGGCCTGTACGACGGTGCCGTCTTCAGGGGCGGTTTCCGGCATGAACAGGATCGTCGGCGTGAACAGAACGCCCCATTTGCGGGCGGCGGTCTTTTCCGTCAAAACCTCGCCATCCAGATCGGTCACTTCCTCGTCGCCGAACATGTTGTATTGAACGATCTTGTAGTTCGCCTTGATGTAGTCGCGGACTTCCGGATCGGTCAGTAATTCCTCATGCATCTTCTTGCAGTAGATGCAGCCGCGCTGTTCGAAGACGAGGGCGAGGCGTTTTCCTTCCTCACGCGCTGAATCGATGTCTTCGCGGATGTCCTTGAAGGTCAACGAAAACCAGTCTTCCTTGTGCAGGCCGTCCTCACCGACTTCCGCCAGAGCCGGAACGGCGAATATCGAAAGCCAGCAGGCGAGTACGATTTTCAGAGCATGTTTCATAGGGACCTCCGTTAGCCGATTTCGGAAAATATCGGAAAGGTTTCGAGCAACCAGAAAGAAATCTCCTTCATCTGCCCGGTCATAAATAGAATTCCGGTCAGGACCAGCAATGCGCCCATAACCATTTCGACCTTGTGCATATGCCGTTTGAAGCGCGCGGCCCAGCCCAGGAAGCGGCTGGCAAAGGCGGCGGCGAGGATGAAGGGGACGCCGATCCCGATGGAATAGACAGCCAGCAGTCCCGCACCGCGCCAGACGGTATCGCTGGACCCGGCAACGAACAGGATCGCGGCCAGGACCGGACCGACACAGGGCGTCCAACCGAAGGCGAAGGCCAGCCCCATGACGAAGGCGCCGATCATGCCCGGCGGCTTGCGGTCGACCTGCACCCGTGCTTCGCGATATAGCAGCGAAATCCTGAAAATACCCAGGAAATGCAGGCCCATAATCAGGATGACGACGCCGGCGATGATCGACAGGATATCGAAATACTGCGCGATGGTCTGGCCGATGATACTGGCCCCGGCGCCGAGCGAGACGAAGACCACGGTGAACCCGCCGACGAAGGCCATGGCGATCGGCACGAGACGGCGTGCGGCAGACGTCGTACCGTCCTCGTCGCGCAATTCTTCGAAGCTGATCCCCGCCAGATAGGCGAGATAGGGCGGCACAATGGGCAGCACGCAGGGTGATACGAATGAAAGCAATCCGGCCAGCAATGCGGCCCCGTACCCGACATCTAGCATTCAACGTTTCCTTTCGGCCCGGTCGTTCTATATCCGCGTTTTATATCCGCCTTGCGGGGCGTCGGGCTTCCCTTGATACAGTTGCAAATATATGCAAAAATTTAAATATGTTTCAATCTGAAAGCGTCGTCATGAACCGAAAAATCCATCTGTGGGCGATCGTGTCAGGCGCCATGGCGGCTATGTGCTTTCTATTGCTTCAGGGCGTTGCGTCCAGCGGAAGTGCTGCGGAAATGATCTATGTCCAACGCGACGGCTGTCCATGGTGCAAGGTGGTCGACACAACTGTCGTGCCGATCTGGAACAAGACGGAAGAAGGGCGGCGCGCCCCGCTGCGCCGGGTCGATTCCGATGCCGCCTGGCCTGAGGACCTGAAGGATATAACGCCGGAACGGCTGACCCCGACCTTCATTCTGGTGGAAGATGGCGAAGAGATCGCGCGGCTGCGCGGCTATCCGGGGGAGCATTTCATCTGGCCGATGATAACGGAAATGGTCGGGAAACTTCCCCAATAAGACGTTATAAAGAAGCCCGAAATCAAAATTCGAAAGGGAGGACATCATGCGGATCAGGAACACACTAGCGGGCATGGTCGCCGGTACACTGATGGGTGCCGGGATTACCTTCGGCGGCGGCGTCGCCTCGGCGCAGGATGCCGTTTACGAAGTGAAGGTGATGACGCCGGAAATGGCGCTGTCCCTGGCGCAGGCGACGTTGGAGGCCTGCCGGGCGAAGGGGTATCAGGTTGCCGTTGCGGTCGTCGACCGCTTCGGCATTCCCCAGGTTCTGCTGCGGGATCGGATCGCCGGGGCACATACACCGGACACGGCGACGCGAAAGGCCTGGACGGCGGTCAGCTTCCGTACGGATACGCAGGACCTGACCGGGACGACGGGGCCGGACAGCGACGGGTACGGTTTGCGGCAGATTACGAATGCGCTGGTTCTCGGCGGCGGTATCGTGGTTGAGGCACAGGGCAGCGTGCTGGGCGGCATCGGGGTTTCCGGGGCGCCGGGCGGGGCCATGGACCATGAATGCGCCAAGGAGGGCCTGGAGTCTCTGGCGATGGAATTGGAGTTCTAAAAGAAACGGTGGCCTTCGGACCGGGATTGTCATAAACGCGTCGCGTTGCCTAGACGAATCCCGGTTTGAATGCTACGCATTATCAATCTTACGAGTTTTATAGGACAATCTGATCGATGGCGGAACTTGCCACGGAGCCGCAGGATAATGATCCTTTGGTCATGGACGAATCCATCGAAGGCGCGGCGGAGGCGGCGGCTTTTCTGAAGGCGCTGGCACATCCGGCCCGGCTGAAGATTCTGTGCTGGCTGGCCGATGGGGAGCGTAGCGTCGGTGAGTTGGAACGCCTGCTGTCGGAACGGCAAGCGGCCGTTTCCCAGCAATTGAGCCGCCTGCGCGAAGACAATCTGGTCACCACGCGGCGCGAGGGGAAACAGATTTTCTACAGCCTGTCCGGCAGCGACGCGGAAGAGATCATCCGCATCCTTTATGACCGGTTCTGCCGGGATAAGGCGAAGCCCTAACCGGTTCGGCTTCCCAGGAAGGGGAGCCCGATACGGCCTTCCACCAGATAAACCAGACCCAACCGCGCCCCGAACACCATGGCGGCGATCGCGATCGGGGCCGACAGCGCGAAACAGGATGCGGCCGACAAGGCCTGTCCGACGGAGCAGCCCAGCGCAAGGATCCCGCCGACGCCCATGAAGGCGCCGCCGATCATGTGTCTGCGCAATTCCCGGACATCGTCGCAGGCTTCCCAGTGGAAGCGGTGCTGGATCAGGGTGGTGACCAAGGCGCCGACAACCACGCCGACGACCGTGCCGATCCCGAAATCGGCGGCGGAACTCATATAGGTCATGAAATACACCAGCGTGCGCCCGGATGGTGCGACGAAAGTGTAGGATTGGAAGGCGACTGGATCGAAGCTGTAGTCGCGCAAGATGGATGTCACGGTCCAGCCGAGCGCGATAACGATACCGACGGTTAGGCCGGAGACCAGATGTTTCGCCGATCTGCGAAACGACGCATCCTTGAAGCTCCAATAATACAGGGCCCCGACGGTGATCAGGATGCTGGCCGGGACGATGTTGTGGCCCGTCAACGCGCTGAGCAGCAGACCGATATGCTGACCGCCGATTTCGTTGAGCGGCAGCGCGAAGGATTCGAGCCAAATGCGGATCGGCGCAAAAATGCCGGACAGCGTGGCATAGGCGCAGACACCGATGACCATGAAGACGACCATGGCCTTCAGATCGCCGCCGCCGACCCTGGCAAGGACGCCATAAGCACAGGTTCCGGTCAGCGCCATACCGATGCCGAACAAGGTGCCGCCCACGGCGATGCCGATCAGGCTGAGCGGGGAGGTGATGTAAAAGCTGTCCCGTAGGTCGATCAGCCCGTTCCACCATAACAGATGGACCAGCAGAACCGCGGTGCCGATGGCGACCGCCCAGGAGCGTAAGCGCCTGTTGTCGCCGCCATAAAGCGAATCCTCGATCGCGCCCAAGGTACAGAACCGGCCCCACCGGGCGGCGACGCCCAATGCAAACCCACCGAGAAACCCGCATAGGATCGCGAGCGTCGTGGCCGAAAGCTCCATGGCTTTCCTCTCCTTGTCGAAGCCGGTCGTTTGATTGCCGGTTTTCTGTGTCAAACCGTCGCATCTAAAAATTAGAATGTAAAGTCCGGCGCATTCTGCGATTCTTTCGAAATCCGCTGGGCCAAAGGGAAAAGGCACGACATCGAAATTCGGCGGTAGGGGGCGAGATGGAAAGCTTGCTGGCATCCAATGAGGTGTCCGATCTGACGAAAGCCGGCTTGGGCGGTATCGTCGTCGGGGTGCTATTCGGATATTGCGCGGTGCGCAGCCGGTTCTGCCTGCGCAGTGCCTGTATCGAATTTTGGCGCCTGCAGCCGGGTCGGCAATTCGCCGTCTGGCTGCTGACCTTCGGGGCGGCGCTGTTTCTGACGCAGCTTTTGTTCCGGTCCGGTCACTTGTCCGCGACGGAGGTTCGCCAGCTTTCCACCGCCGGCACCTTGTCCGGCGCGGTTATTGGCGGGGTGATGTTCGGGATCGGTATGATCCTGGCGCGCGGCTGCGCCAGTCGCCTGCTTGTATTGAGCGGGACCGGTAATATGCGGGCGCTGGTCGCCGGGCTGATCGTCACCGTTGTGGCGCAGGCCAGTCTGACCGGCATTCTGTCGCCCCTGCGTCTATGGCTGTCCGGTCTGTCCGTTCTGTCACCGTCGGAACGCGACCTGACCATGATCTTTTCGCCGAATGCAGGGGTGATCGCCGGGGCGGCGATTGTGGCCGTCGCGCTTGTCATCTCCCGGCGGCAAAAAATCGGGGGCGTCATGGCGCTTACCGGCATTTTGGTAGGAGGCAGCGTGGCGCTGGGCTGGGCCTTCACGGCGGCGCTGGCGCGGGTGTCTTTCGACCCGGTCCCGGTCGGCAGCGTCAGTTTCACCGGCCCGTCCGCCGACACGCTGATGGCCTTGATCGCCACGCCGTCGATTGTTCCCAGCTTCAGCATCGGCCTCGTCCCCGGCGTGTTCGTGGGGGCGTGGATCGCCGCCGTGACGACCGGTGAGTTCCGCATTCAGGCATTCGATCGGGAAACCGGGATGGTGCGCTATCTGATTGGCGCGCCGCTGATGGGGTTCGGCGGTATGCTGGCCGGCGGCTGTGCCGTCGGGGCCGGGGTTACCGGCGGGGCCGTTCTCTCTCTGACGGCCTGGATCGCGCTGTTCGCCATGTGGATTGGGGCGGGTATCGCCATTTTCCTGTTCGACCGTCAATCGGCCTGATTTCACACGGTTTTGCGGCAAGAATGCGTTCACAAGAAAAAATAACGCAAATTAAGTGGAAATATTCTTGAAAGACGATATCTCTTTGTGGATTTTATCGCGCCCCGGAGGTCGGCGGGTGCGACAGGCGGTCTGCAAGGAGATATCAGCGCCATGGAAGCTTTCTTGACGTCGAACGACATCAGCGATTTCGCGAAAAGCGGGATCATCGGGCTGGGCATTGGCGCGATCTTCGGCTTCGTCGCCGCCTATAGCCGCTTCTGCCTGCGCAGTGCGTGTATCGAACTTTGGCAGTTCCGACCGGGCCAACGGACGGTCGTCTGGCTTCTCGCATTCGCCGCCGCCCTCGCGGGAAGCCAGTATCTGTTCGTCACCGACGAACTGTCGGCGCAGGAACTGACGCAACTCTCCAATCCGGCATCTCTGTCCGGCGCGGTGATCGGCGGGGTCATTTTCGGGATCGGCATGACGCTGGCGCGGGGCTGCGTCAGCCGCATGGTGATCCTTGGCGCGACCGGCAATGTCCGGGCGATTGTGACCGGCATGATCTTCGCCGCGGTGGCGACGGCCAGTTTTACGGGGCTTTTAGCGCCCCTGCGTCAGTGGATTTGGGAATTGTGGGTCGTTCCGCCGTCGTCGCTGCATCTGGCGCTGTTCGGTCCTGACGGGATGGGCCTTGGCATCGGTCTGGCGGTGCTGGTTCTGGCGGTCTTGTTCGCGTTCAAAATTCGTGCGCCGATCCTGACAAGCCTGGCGGCGCTGGTGGCCGGTGGGGCCATCGCCTATGCCTGGCATATCAATGCGGGCCTGTCGCGGTTCGCGTTTGAACCGATGCCGATCAATTCGATCAGCTTCACGCGCCCGTCAATCGACATGCTGACCATGGGGCTGACGCAGACCGGTATCGAACCGGGTTTTACCATTGCCCTGGTTCCGGGCGTTTTCCTGGGCGCGGTGGTCGCGGCGCTGTTGCAGCGCGAATTCAAGGTGAAGGTCTTCGACGCTGAGAGCGGCACCCTGCGCTATATCTTCGGGGCCGTGCTGATGGGATTGGGCGGCGTGCTGGCGGGCGGGTGTTCCGTCGGGGCCGGGGTTGCGCTGACCTCCATCCTGTCGCTGACGGGCTTCGCCGCGCTGGTGTCCATGATCGTGGGGTCGGGCATCGTCGTCCTGTTGGAAGGACGCGTGGAATGGTCGAAACGCGCGGGTTGACGCGGGATTAAAGAAATTTCCGGAACAGCTTGGTGTGATCGAACAGGTCTTCCAGTGTTTTCATCCGGGCCTTCGTTTCTTCCCAGCAATCCGCCTGGACGGCGGCGATCAAGCTTTCCACTAGCGTCATCGGTACGACCGACGAATCCCAGGCCGACGGCACCTCGATCCGCAGGTTGAAGGTGACCGTCGAATGCTTGGATGCCGGTGATCCCCACTGATCGGTGATCAGCACGACGGACACGCCGCGCGACTGTGCGACTTCCGCCAGCCGGACGATATTGTGTTCGTACCGGCGGATATCGAAGACGACCAGAACGTCGCCTTCCTGCATATTCAAAAGATAATGCGGCCAGGAATTGCTGTTCGACGCGACCAGTGTAACGTCGGGCCGGATGACCTGCATATGCGTGAAGAAGTAGTCCGCCAGAGACCGCGTGATGCGACCGCCGACAATGTGCAGCGCATGCCGCCGGTCCGACAGCAACGATACGGTCCGGTCGAAAGCCTCGATATCGATCTGTTTCAGCGAATTGCGCAGGTTGTCCAACACCGATTCGGTGAAGCGGTAGAGGATATGGGTCGTATCCGCATCGCTGGCCCAATGGTCGTGTTTGGTGATCGGGTCGGAGATCGCGGCTTCCAACTCTCGGCGCAGGGCGGCCTGTAAATCCGGGAACCCTGAAAAGCCCAGCTTCCGGGCCATGCGCGCGACGGTAGGGGCGGAAACGCCCGCTTCCTCCGCCACCGTCGTGATCGATCCCATGCTGGAGACGGGGTAGTTTTCCAACATCCGGTTGGCGAGCTGTCGTTCGGCGCGGGTCAGGGATTCGAATAGGGCGCGGATTCGCTGTGAAACGGTTTCGAATTCTATATCCGGCATTTTCTTGTATCCCCCCGAAGGCCTCCACCAATCGCGCCTTTTCAAAAGTGTAACGCGTCGATGGCGTGTTTGAAATTATATTTTCGGAATTGTTCTTGACGAAAAAAATCACCATGAAATGATGGATTCAAGGTGATCGCGCCACGTGGATGGTGCGACGCAACAACAGGGTGCGAAACCGTTTGTACGGTTGCCGAGGCGGGGAGCCCCAGGGAAATCCCTGGGAAGCCAAGGGTCAAAAGGGGAGCAGGGTGTTGGGGGTATACCAGCACGATCTTATCGATACGAGCCTGGTTTGGTGTGCCAATCGCACCGGACGATCCGATATCGTCCTGGTCTGCGAGCATGCGTCCAACTTCATCCCGCCGGAATTTCAGGGCTTGGGCCTATCGAATGCCGCGCGGTTGAGCCATGCGGCCTGGGACCCCGGCGCGCGGGCGGTCGCTGTCGGTCTGTCGACGGCACTGGACGCCGTTTTGGTGACGCCGCGCGTTTCCCGCCTCGTCTACGATTGCAATCGCCCGCCGGATGCGGCCTCCGCCATGCCGGAACGCAGCGAGATTTACGATATCCCCGGCAATTATGCGTTGGATGCGGCTGCGCGGCAGCGGCGCGTTTCCGGCGTGTACGACCCGTTCCGCGCGGCGGTGCGTGATGCGTTGGAGACACGGCGTCAGGCCGGCCGGTTGCCGGTGCTGGTAACCATCCACTCCTTCACGCCGGTCTATCACGGAACGGCGCGGGAAACGGAGATCGGCATTCTGCATGACGACGACTCGCGTCTGGCCGATGCGATCCTGGCGCGGGACGGGGGGATGTTGGGACCGTTCCGCCTGTCCCGGAACGATCCTTATGGGCCGGAAGACGGTGTTACCCATACATTGCAGTCCCTGGGCATGGCGCTGGGCTGTGTCAATGTGATGATCGAGATCCGCAACGACCTGATCGACAGCGCCGCCGGGCAACAGATCGTAACGGACCTTTTGCAGGACCGTCTTTCGGCGGCGCTGCAGGATTTGGCGTTGACCGAGTTGGTGAACGACGTCGACGGACGGAACGGTTAAGGAGGAGGTATGGCAGGGTTCATGCGGCGCTATATCGTGGCGATCGAACACGTCAATCGCGTGATCGGCCGGTTCGCGATGTATCTCGTCTTCATCCTGATGGGCGTGTTGTTGTGGTCGTCGATTTCCAAGACGTTATTCGACCCGACCCTGTGGACGCTGGAAACCGCGCAATTCGTGATGGTCGCCTACTATGTTCTGGGCGGGCCATATTCGATCCAACTCGGCTCCAACGTTCGGATGGACCTGTTCTATGGCGGTTGGTCGCCCAAGGTGAAGGCTTGGGTCGATTCCTTCTCCGTCATCTGCCTGCTTTTTTATCTTGGGGTCCTGTTGCAGGGGGCCCTGACGTCCATGGCCTATTCGCTGGGATATTTCGGGACGGAACCCTATGCGTTCTATGCCGACCTGATCGGGGCGTTCCTGACCGGCGGGCCGGATGCCGCAATGGAAGTCATGGGATATCTGGAACGCAGTTCCACGGCGTGGCGGCCCTTCATGTGGCCGGTGAAGCTGATCCTAGTTGCCGGGGTGTTTTTGATGCTGCTGCAAGTGCTGGCCGAGCTCTTTAAGGATATCGAGCGAATCCGCGATGGGGAGGAAACCGCGTGATGTCCTACGAGTGGATCGCAATTTTAATGTTCTCCTCGATGATGCTGATGCTCATGACCGGGCAGCGCGTCTTCGGGGCCATCGGTTTCGTCGGCTGCGCCGCGGGTTTATTGCTGTGGGGCGTTGGCGGGGTCGATATTCCGTTTTCCGCGGCGATGAAGTTGATGAAGTGGTATCCGCTGCTGACCCTGCCGATGTTCATCTTCATGGGCTATGTCCTGTCGGAAAGCCGGATCGCCGACGATCTGTATAAGATGTTCCATGTCTGGATGGGGCCGGTGCGCGGCGGTCTGGCCATCGGGACGATCGGTCTGATGGTGCTGATTTCCGCGATGAACGGATTGTCGGTTGCGGGGATGGCCATCGGTGCGACCATCGCGCTGCCGGAATTGCTGCGCCGGGGCTATGACAAGATCATGGTAACGGGTGTCATTCAGGCGGGATCGTCGCTGGGCATCCTGGTGCCGCCCTCCGTCGTGTTGGTGCTCTATGCCATGATCGCGCGGCAACCGGTGGGACAACTGTGGCTGGCGGGCGTCATTCCGGGTCTGATGATGGCCGGGCTGTTCATCCTGTATATTTATGTCCGGTGCCGGTTCCAGCCGGAACTGGGGCCAGTCCTGCCGAAGGAAGAACGCCAAATTCCGATGTCGGAAAAGCTGCGCCTGCTGCGCGCGGGCATGCTGCCGATCGGCATTTTCGCATCCATGATGATCCCCTTCGTCAACGGCTGGACCTCGCTGGTCGAAAGTTCCGCAATTGGGGCCATCGTCGCCTTCCTGGCCGCCGTTCTGAAGGGGCGCATGACGAAGAAGGTGTTCGAGAACACGGTGCGCAACACGCTGGGCATTTCCTGCATGTTCATGTGGATCATCCTGGCGGCGCTGGGCTTCGGCGCGATCTTCGACGGGCTAGGCGCGGTGAAGGCGATCGAAAATCTTTTTACCGAACAATTGGGCCTCAGCCCCTGGATGATCCTGATCCTGATGCAGCTCAGCTTCATCGTCATGGGCACTTTCCTGGATGACACCGCGATGCTGGTCATCGTCGCGCCGCTCTACGTGCCCCTGGTCGGCGCCATGGGGTTCGACCTGATCTGGTACGGCGTTCTGTACACGATCACGACGCAGATCGCCTATATGACGCCGCCTTTCGGCTACAACCTGTTCCTGATGCGCGCCATGGCGCCGCCCGAAATCGGGCTTCGGGACATATACCGATCGATCGTGCCGTTCGTCGCCGTGATGGCGCTGGCGCTGGCGATCGTCATGATTTTCCCGCAGATCGCGCTCTGGCTGCCGGACACGGTCTACGGGAAATGACCCGAGTGACAGAGAATAAAAGAGCCCTGGGAGGGGGCCGCGTTATCGTTACAATAACCTGAGAAACAGAGGAGGTTCGGTTATGACTTCAAGACGTACATTCCTGAAAGGTGCGGCAATGGCGGCACCGGCGGCTGCGCTGGCGACGCCGGCAATCGCACAGTCCACCATCAAATGGCGCATGCAGACCTACGCCGGTCCGGCCCTTGCCGAGCATGTCGTGAAACCCGCTATCGACATGTTCAACAAGATCGCGGGCGACCGCATGCAGATCGAGCTGTTCTTCGCCGATCAGCTGGTCCCGACGGGCGAATTGTTCCGGGCCATGCAGCGCGGCACGATCGACGCGGTGCAGTCGGATGACGACAGCATGGCCTCGCCGACGGAAGTCACCGTCTTCGGCGGCTACTTCCCGTTCGCGTCGCGCTATTCGCTGGACGTGCCGGTCCTGTTTAACCAGTACGGCCTGAATGAAATCTGGGACGAGGAGTATTCCAAGGTCGGTGTGAAGCACATTTCCGCCGGGTCCTGGGATCCGTGCCATTTCGCGACGAAGGACCCGATCAACTCCCTGAAGGATCTGGAAGGCAAGCGCGTCTTCACTTTCCCGACGGCGGGCCGTTTCATGGCGCAGTTCGGCGTCGTGCCGGTCACGCTGCCCTGGGAAGATATCGAAGTCGCCGTGCAGACCGGCGAACTCGACGGGATCGCCTGGTCGGGCATCACCGAAGATTACACGGTCGGTTGGGCGGACGTAACCAACTACTTCCTGACCAACAATATCTCCGGCGCCTGGGCGGGATCGTTCTTCGCCAATATGGATCGTTGGAACGAGCTGCCGGAAGACCTGCAGACCCTGTTCCGCGTCTGCTGCGATCAGTCGCACTATTACCGTCAGTGGTGGTATTGGGGCGGTGAAGCCAGCCTGCGCGTCAACGGCACGAAAATGAAGCTGACGTCGATTCCGGATGCGGAATGGGCCACGGTCGAAGAAGCAGCGCTTGTCTTCTGGGACGAAATCGCGGCTGAATCCCCGACGAAGGCGAAGGTCGTCGAGATCTTCAAAAAATACAATGCCGACATGCAAAAGGCGGGACGTCCGTACCGCTACACCTAAGGGCGACGGTTCCGGTGCGCTTCGGTGCGCCGGAACCCTTCCCCAATACATCACCATTTTCCGGAGCGGAGTTTTTAAATGCCGGTGGTTCTGAGTTTCGAGACGCTGAAATCGCAAGTTGCCGACGGCACGGTGGACACTGTCCTGGCCTGCATCGTCGATATGCAAGGGCGTCTCCTGGGCAAGCGTTTCCACGCGGCGCATTTCGTGAACAGCGCCTGGGAAGAAACGCATTGCTGCAACTATCTTCTCGCCACCGATCTTGAAATGTCGACGCCGGAAGGCTTCGAAGCCACCAGTTGGGAACGCGGTTACGGCGATTACATCATGAAGCCGGACCTGACGACCCTGCGGCCCGTGCCGTGGCTCGAAGGCACCGTTTTGGTTCTGTGCGACGTGCTGGACCATCATACGCATGAACCCGTGCCGCATTCGCCGCGCGAAATCCTGAAACGTCAGGTCGCGCGCCTGGAGGCCATGGGGCTGACGCCGATGATGGCGACCGAACTGGAATTCTTCCTGTTCGAGAAGAGCCTGAGCGAACTGCAGAAATCCGGGTATCGTCCTCTGGAGCCGATCAGCGGCTATAATGAGGATTACCATATCCTGCAGACCACGAAGGAAGAACATGTTCTGCGCCCGTTGCGCAATCATCTCTATGCCGCCGGTATTCCCGTGGAAAACACCAAGGGAGAAGCCGAAGCCGGCCAGGAAGAATTGAATATCAAATACGGCCCCGCGCTGCTGACCGCCGACTACCATACGATCGCGAAACACGCGACGAAGGAAATCGCTTGGCAGCAAGGCCATTCGGCCAGCTTCATCGCCAAATGGCACCAACGGAAGGTCGGGTCTTCCACCCATGTGCATCAGTCGCTGTGGCGCGACGGACAGCCCGCCTTCTACGATGCGGACGATAAGCTGGGCATGTCCGACTTGATGAAGAATTACATGGCGGGGTTGATCGCCTATGCGCCGGACATAACGTATTTCCTGGCGCCCTATATCAATAGCTACAAGCGGTTCCAGAAGGGCTCCTTCGCGCCGACCCGCATGGTCTGGTCGGTGGACAATCGCACGGCGGGGTTCCGGCTCTGCGGCGACGGTACCAAGGCGGTTCGCGTCGAATGCCGTATCGGCGGGTCCGATCTGAACCCCTATCTTGCCATGGCGGCGCAGATCGCAGCCGGTATCAAGGGGATCGAGGACAAGATGCCGTTGGCTCCGCCGCTCAGCGGCGATGCCTATTCCGGCGAGTCAGGCCAAATCCCGCGCAGTCTGCATGTCGCCCGGGAGAAGCTGTTGGACTCGAAGATGCTGCGGGACGCGATGGGCGACGCCGTCGTGACCCACTATGCCCGCGCGGCGGAATGGGAAATCGAGGATTTCGAAGGCGTGGTGACCGATTACGAGATCGCCCGCGGATTTGAACGGGCCTGACGCCCAAAAGCCTGAGGCCCAAAAGAAAGATGGATCGAATGAGTAACGTGCTTCGTTGTATCTCCCCGATCGACGGATCGGTTTTCGCTGAACGCCCCGTCCTGACGAATGCCGAGGCGGATGCCGTCGTCGCGCGCGCCCAGGCGGCGCAGGCCGACTGGGCCGCGCGTCCGCTGACGGAGCGGATCGACTTGGTCATGAAGGGGGTCGCGCGTCTGGGCGAAATGAATGACGAGATTGTGCCGGAACTGGCGCATATGATGGGCCGCCCGGTCCGTTTTGGCGGGGAATTCGGCGGCGTTAAAGAACGCGCCTCCTATATGGCCGGGATCGCGGAAGAAGCGCTGGCCCCGCTGGTGATCGAAAGCAGCGAGGCCTTCGACCGGCGGATCAAGCGGGTGCCGCAAGGCGTGGTCTTGGTCATCGCGCCCTGGAACTATCCCTATATGACGGCGATCAATACCGTCGCCCCGGCCCTGATTGCCGGGAACACGGTGGTCCTGAAACATGCCAGTCAAACGCTGTTGGTCGGCGAACGCATGGTCCGCGCCTTTGTCGAGGCCGGTGTGCCGGAAGACGTGTTCCAGAACGTGTTCCTGGATCACGACACGACCAGCGCGCTGATCGGGGCCGGGCATTTCGGTTTCGTCAACTTCACCGGGTCCGTCGGGGGCGGTCGCGCCATCGAACGGGCGGCGGCGGGGACCTTTACGGCGGTCGGCCTGGAACTGGGCGGTAAAGACCCCGGTTACGTCATGGAAGACGCGGATCTTGGCAAGGCCGTCGATACGCTGATGGACGGCGCGATGTACAATGCGGGTCAGTGCTGCTGTGGCATTGAGCGCATCTATGTCGTCGAAAGCCTGTACGAGGATTTCGTCGACAAGGCGATTGTCTTCGCGGAGGCCTATAAGTTGGGCAACCCGCTGGACGAGGCGACGACATTGGGCCCGATGGCGAACAAACGGTTTGCGGCGGAAGTCCGCGCCCAGACCAGCGAGGCCGTGGCGGCGGGGGCTCGTGCCCTGATCGACCCGTCGCGGTTCCCGGAAGATGACGGCGGTACCTATCTGATGCCGCAAATCCTGGTCGATGTGACGCACGACATGCGGGTGATGCGCGATGAAAGCTTCGGCCCCGTCGTCGGTATCATGAAGGTGAAGGATGACGAGGAAGCGATCCGCCTGATGAACGATTGCGATTTCGGCCTGACCGCGTCGCTGTGGACGGCGGATATCGACCGGGCCGACGCCATCGGCGACCGGATCGAAACCGGCACGGTCTTCATGAACCGCGCGGATTATCTGGACCCGGCGCTTTGCTGGACCGGCTGCAAGGATACCGGACGCGGCGGCGCGCTGTCGGTGATCGGCTTCCACAATTTGACCCGCCCGAAATCCTATCACTTCCGGAAGGGATGATAGACAGGCCGTCAGGTTTATCGCGGATTTCGTTTTCGGAAGACCTGATTTACTGTCCTTCCATGATCCGCGATGCCCTGGCCCGGTTGGCCGAAAAACGACTGACGAGATGGACGGCCCTAGCTTTGGTTGGGGCGTTGGCCGGTGTGCTGTCCGTCGCGGCATTGTGGGCGGCCTATGTTTCCATTCGCGATTGGCAGTTTCGCGACCTCGACGAACAGGCGCGGCGGAACCTCGATCTTTATGCGGTGGAACTCGGCCTGACCCTGGCGCAGTTCGAGGCCGTGCCCGACCTGATCGCCAAGCATCCCGCCATCGTCTCCTTCATGTCCGGATCGAAGGACGACCCTGTGGAGGTCGAACGCCTGAATCGCCTGTTGGAGACGATGAATGCGGAAGTCGGGTCGTCCGACGTCTATGTCATGGATCGCACCGGCATGACCTTCATCGCCAGCAACTGGCGGTCGGCGGCGCCCTTTGTCGGCAAAAGCTTCGAATATCGGCCCTATTTCAGGCAGGCGCTGGCCGGGGGACGGGGGCGCTTCTTCGGACTCGGCACCACATCCGGCGTGAGGGGCCATTTCTTTTCCGCGCCGGTTCGTGACGGTCTGGGCCGGATTATCGGCGTCGTTGCGGTGAAGGTGCCCAGCGGCCCGCTGGAAGACCTGTGGAATGCGCCGGGGACGCTGATCGTGACGGATGAACTGGGCATCGTTTTCCTGTCCAGTGACCCGGCCTGGGTCTATGGCGCGTTGAGCGAGGTGACGGAAAGCGGCATGGCGCAACTGATCGCCACGCGGCGCTATGACCTGGAAAAAGTCCGGCCGCTGCCCATTCGCATTCAGGCCCAATTGCCTCTAGGCGCATTGGTGGAACCGGAGGAGGGCAGCCCCGCGCTGTTGGACGGCGAACATTTGATGGTCTCGCGCAAGGTGCCGGTCATGGCGGCGACGGGGACGGTTCTGGTCCCGACGGCGGATGCCCGCTTCCGCAGCCTGATGCTCACCCTATTGACCGGCTTCGCGGTGGCGAGCCTGTGGCTGGTGGCGCTGGCCTTGGTGCAGTATCAGCAGAACCTGTCCCAGCGGCGGCGGTTCGAGGCGGAACGCGCCAAACATTTGGAAGAATGGGCCGGGGAACTGGAAGCCCGCGTTGTCGAGCGCACCCGCGAATTACGGCAGGCCAACGACGCCTTGTCCGTGGAGATCGGCGAACGCGAAAGCATGGCGGACCGCCTGCGCGCGATGCAGGGGGACTTGATTCAGTCGGAAAAGCTGGCGGCCTTGGGCAAGATATCCGCCGGGATCAATCACGAATTGAACCAGCCCATCGGTGCGGTTCTCGCCTATGCCGACAATGCGCGGAAATTTCTGGAGCGCGGTATGAACGACCGGGCGGAGGAAAACCTGAAGGAAATCGCGGAATTGTGCGACCGAATGGGTCGCATCGTGCGTGATCTGAAGGTTTACAGCCGCCAGGAACCAGTGACGGTCGAGGTTCTGGGCCTGCGCAAACCGTTGGGCAGCGCGCTGCGTATTCTACGGCATCGTATATCGGATTTGGGGGTTGAGGTGACCGGGCTGGAGACCGTGCCGGATATTCAGGTCCTGGGCGCGGAAACCGGACTGACGCAGGTTCTGACCAATCTGGTCAGCAATGCCGCTGACGCGATGGCGGAAAACGACGGGCCGCGTCGTCTGACCGTGTCGGTCGATTGGCCCGATCTGTCGACGATCACCGTCATCCTGGCGGATACCGGCCCCGGCATTCCCGAAGAATCGCAGGAACGCCTGTTCGATCCTTTCTTCTCCACCAAGAAAGGAGAAAAAGGAATGGGCCTCGGCCTCGCCATTTCTCGGAATGTGATGCGCAGTTTCGGTGGCGATTTGAGCGCCCGCAACCGTCCGGACGGCGGCGCGGCCTTTTATATCTCGTTGAAGCGGGCGGTACCGATGTCCGCCGTGGCGGAGTAGGGGCGGGCGGATGGCGACGGTATTGCTGATCGAAGACGACCCGGCCCTGCGCAAGGCCTGTGCTCAGGCATTGGAATTGGACGGGATCGCGGTCGATCCCCTGGGCGATGCGGAAAGTGCGGTGAAGCGCGTCTCTGCGAGTTTCGAAGGTGTCGTCGTCACGGATGTCAGGCTGCCGGGAATGTCCGGCCTGGACCTGCTGCGCGCGCTGAGGGAAATCGATCCGGAAATTCCGGTTATCCCGATGACGGGGCACGGCGATATCGCCATGGCGGTGGAGGCGATGCGCGACGGCGCCTACGATTTCATCGAAAAGCCGTTCCCGCCGGAACGCATGGTGGAAGCCGTGCGCCGCGCCTTGGAAAAGCGGCGGCTGGTGATCGAAAACCGTAAGTTCCGGGCACGTTTGGAACGCGCCGACGGGATGGAGGCAATGCTGATCGGCGTCGATCCGGCGACCGAAGCGCTGCGTCGGCATCTAAGCGCGGTCGCGGCCAGCGATGCCGATGTGCTGATCCTGGGGGAGACCGGGACAGGTAAGGAAGTCGCTGCGCGGTGCCTGCACCGGTTCGGGCCGCGTGCCGAAAAGCCTTTCGTCGCAATCAATTGCGGCGCGTTGCCGGAAACCGTGGTGGAAAGCGAGTTCTTTGGACATGCACGGGGCGCTTTCACAGGCGCCGCACAACGCCGTATCGGTAAGTTCGAGGCGGCGAATGGCGGCACCGTCTTCCTGGATGAAATCGAAAGCATGCCGCCGGACATGCAGGTGAAGCTGCTGCGTGTCTTGCAGGAACGGGTGATTGAGCCACTGGGCGAAAACCGGCAGGTGCCGATTGATATTCGTGTCATCGCCGCGACCAAACGCGACCTGAAGGACGCGGTTAAGGACGGCAGCTTTCGTGAAGACCTGTTGTATCGGCTGGACGTCGTGTCCGTCAGCCTGCCGCCCTTGCGGTCCCGACGGGACGATATCCCGGTCCTGTTCGACCATTTCGCCGCCCAATCCGCGGCCCGGCGGAATGTTGCGCCGCCCATGCGCGATTCCGCGCTGACCGCGCGTCTGATGGCGGAAGACTGGCCGGGCAATGTTCGGGAGCTGAGGAACCGGGCCGAACGGTATGCTCTGGGCCTCGATTTGCCGGGGCCGATAGGGGAGGCGCCGGGGCACAGCCTGCCGGACCGTGTTGCCGCCTTTGAGAAGGATCAGATCCTACGCAGCCTGCGCCAATTCAACGGATCGGTGAAGGCGTGCCACGAAGCGCTCGGCATCGGTCGGAAGACGCTATACGAAAAATTCCAGCGCTATGGCATTCAGCCGTCGGAATTCCGCGACGACTAACCGACGGGCGCGCCGGTTTGTGCGGGTTCCCGCACGGCCGACCGGCTTTTGTGCGGGAATCCACACAAGTATCCCGCGCGGTTCTGTGGTATCATTCAAAGACAACATTGAAAAATAAGAAGAATTCCATTCGGACTCGATGCGTCTGCTTTGGCACGCCCGTTGCGGATGGAAAGACGGCATTCACGCCGCGAAGGTGTGACAATGACCATACGGACATACCGTAAACCTTTTGGGAGGATACAATGCGGAAATTCCTTACCGTGGCGGCTGCGGCCGCCGTGTCTGCTTTCCTTGGCGCCGCCGGTGCCCAGGCGCAGGATGCGTGCCAGGACGGCGAAGTCGTCATCAAATTCAGCCACGTCACCAATACCGACAAGCACCCGAAAGGGATCGCTGCGAACCTGCTGGCCGAACGCGTGAATGCGGAAATGGACGGCAAGGCGTGCATGATCGTCTACCCGAACTCTCAGCTGTATAACGACGACAAGGTTCTGGAAGCCATGCTGATCGGCGACGTCCAGATGGCCGCGCCGTCGCTGTCGAAATTCGAAACCTTCACCAAGAAGTTCCGTATTTTCGACCTGCCCTTCCTGTTCGAGGACGTGAATGCCGTCGATCGGTTCCAGAATTCCGAAGACGGTCAGGCGCTGCTGAACTCCATGCGTAAAAAAGGTCTGTTGGGCGTTGCCTTCTGGCACAACGGCATGAAGCAGATGTCGGCGAACAAGCCGCTGCTGCTGCCGGAAGACGCGAAGGGCCTGAAGTTCCGTATCCAGGCGTCGGACGTGCTGCAGGCGCAGTTCGAAGCCCTGGGCGCGGTGCCGCAGAAAATGGCCTTCAGCGAAGTCTACGGCGCGCTGCAGACCGGCGTCGTCGACGGCCAGGAAAACACCTGGTCCAACATCTATGGCCAGAAGTTCTTTGAAGTTCAGGACGGCTCGACGGAAACGAACCACGGTATCCTAGATTACCTCGTCGTGACGTCGACGGAGTTCTGGGACGGCCTGGACGACGGTGTCCGTGACCAACTCGCCCAGATCCTGGCGGAAGTCACTGCCGAGCGGAACTCTGCGTCGACCGCCGTCAACGAACAGAACCGCGACCTGATCGTTCAGGCCGGGTATGTCGTGCGGACCCTGAACGCCGAACAGCGCGCGGCCTGGGTTACGGCGATGAAGCCGGTTTGGGCCCAGTTCGCGGACGGCATCGGTGAAGACCTGATCGCCGCGGCGCAGTCCTATAACGCCGGTAACTGATAGACCAATCTGATCGGTGACGTATTCGGGCGGCGGTGCGACACGTGCCGCCGCCTGATGCGCACCGACCGCGTACCGAATTTTGCGTACCGAACACTGTTCGCCGGTCAATGGGCGCGTCGGCTGCGTGAGGGGAAGGAAATGCAAAAACTGGGGCTTTGGGTCACCCATCTGGAAGAGACGCTGATCGCGTATATCCTGGGGACGATGACGGTCGTGACCTTCATCAACGTCGTCCTGCGCTACGTGTTCAACAGCGGCATCCTGTGGGGCTTGGAATTCGTCGTGTTCCTGTTCGCCTGGCTCGTCCTTCTGGGCGCATCCTACGGCGTGAAGGTGAATGCGCATATCGGTGTCGACGCGATCCTGAACTTGGTATCGCCGGGCCTGCGTAAATTTCTGACACTGCTATCCGTCGCCGCCTGTCTTGTCTTTGCAGGCCTGATGTTCGTCGGCGCATGGGATTACTGGTGGCGTTTCGCGACCAAGGCGTCCTTCATGGAAGTTGCCGATATCCCGATGCCGGATGTGCTGCAATTCGTGTCGGCCTTCATGAACGATGGCGAAGAATACGAAAAGCTGCCCCGTTTCATTCCCTACTTCATCCTGCCGCTCAGCATGGCGTTGCTGGCGTTGCGGTTGCTGCAGGCCGGTTGGCGTGTCTGGACCGGAAAGCAGGACCTCATCATCGTCAGCCACGAGGCCGAAGAAGCCGTTGAAGAGGCCGGGCGTACCATGCGCGAAACCGAAAATACCAATCGGCAGGGAGGGAACTGACCATGACCGCCATTCTTCTGTTCGTCATCGTCATTACCCTCCTGTTGATGGGGGTGCCGATCGCCATCGCGTTGGGTCTGTCCAGTGTCGGCTTCCTGTTGCTGTTTTCCGACGCGTCGCTGGCGTCCATCGCGCAGACAATGTTTTCCGCCTTTCACGGGCATTACACGCTGCTGGCCATTCCTTTCTTCATCCTGGCGTCGTCCTTCATGTCGACCGGCGGTGTCGCGAAACGCATCATCCGTTTCGCCATCGCCTGCGTCGGGCATGTGCGGGGCGGGCTTGCCATTGCGGGTGTTTTCGCTTGCATGCTGTTTGCGGCGCTCAGCGGGTCGTCCCCGGCGACGGTGGTGGCCATCGGGACCATCATCATCGCGGCGATGCGTCAGGTCGGCTATACTAAGGAATTCGCAGCCGGTGTCATCTGTAACGCCGGTACGTTGGGCATTCTGATCCCGCCGTCCATTGTCATGGTCGTTTATGCAGCTTCCGTCGATGTATCGGTCGGGCGCATGTTCCTGGCAGGCGTGATCCCCGGCATTCTGGCGGGCGTCATGCTGATGGTCGGGATTTACGTCTATGCGCGGATGAAGGGCCTGCAGCCACAACCTTTTGCGGGGATGAAGGAAATCCTCGACTCCGCCCGCGACGCGGCCTGGGGGCTGTTCCTGATCGTCGTTATTCTGGGCGGGATCTACGGCGGTGTGTTCACGCCGACCGAAGCGGCCGCGGTTTCCGCTATTTACGCCTTCTTCGTCGCGAACTTCATCTATCGCGATATGGGACCGTTCAAGGATCACATGCCCTGGGGCAATCCGGTGAAGCTGATCTACGGCACGGTCCAGACCCTGTGGCACCCGGACACGCGGGCGACGCTGCTGGAGGCTGGCAAGCTAACGATCATGTTGCTGTTCATCATCGCGAACGCGCTGATCCTGAAGCATGTCCTGACCGAAGAACAAATCCCGCAGACCATCGCGGCGGCCATGCTGGACGCGGGCTTCGGTCCCGTCGTCTTCCTGATCGTGGTGAACCTGATCCTGCTGATCGGCGGTCAGTTCATGGAACCGTCGGGCCTGATCGTCATCGTCGCCCCGTTGGTCTTTCCGATCGCCATTCAGTTGGGGATCGATCCGATCCATCTGGGGATCATCATGGTCGTGAACATGGAAATCGGCATGATCACGCCGCCGGTCGGGTTGAACCTGTTCGTAACGTCAGGGGTCGCGCAAATGCCCATGATGGACGTGGTCCGCGCCGCGTTGCCGTGGCTGGGCATCCTGTTCATCTTCCTGATCATCATCACCTACGTCCCCTGGGTGTCGACATTCCTGCCGACGACCTTCCTGGGGCCGGAGATTATTACGAAGTAACCGGATCAATCGGTTCGATCGCCGGCCGGGCGCGTTCCAGGACGCGTCCGGCGGCGATCAAAATGTCTTCCCGATATTTCGGCCCGACAAGCTGCACCCCCAGGGGCGTCGTGCCGTCTTTGCCGGTGGCAACGGTCAGCGCGGGAATCCCCAAGGTTGGCAAGGCGACCTGGGTCAACTGGGCCTCCAGGACACGGTCGAAGGATTCCGGGGATTGGATGTCCAACAGGTCCGGGAACGGCTTTTCCCCCGATACCGGCAGCAACAGGACCGGATAGCGGGTCAGGAAGGTCTGCCAATCCCGGACGAGCCCGAAACGGGTCTGCAAGGCATCCATCAGCGGCTCCACGCCGTAATTGCCGGCATGGCGTTCCAGTTGCTCGATCACGAAAATGGCATCCGGATCGCCTTCCTTTTCGATGGCGCCCATGACGCTGCGGCGGAAGTCGGACACCCATAGGACCGCCTGTATGGCGGCGGCGGTGCGCAGGGACGGGCAGTCGACCTCGTCGACTTCCCAACCGTCGTCGCGCAGGCGCCCGGCAGCATCGCGCAGGGCTTCCACGACAACCGGATCGACGTCCAGGCCTTCCGGGGCACAACACAGGGCCGCCCGCTTCGGCAGGGCGGGTTGGTCGTCGGATACCGGCACATACCAAGCGTCGCGCGGGTCCGGCTGGCTCATCGCCGCGAGACCCAGTTGGATATCGTCCATGCACCGCGCCAGGGGGCCGGACACGGCCATGATCTGGGCGCCGATATGCCGGTCGGGCGCGGTGAAGTTCACCGCCGGAATGCGACCGAGACTGGGCCGCAAGCCGTTCAGACCGCAGGCATAGGCGGGATAGCGGACAGAACCGCCGATATCCGTGCCGTGGCCAATCGCGCCGATTCCGGATGCGGTCGCGGCGGACGCACCGCCAGACGACCCGCCCGGCGTCAGGGCAGGGTCGTGGGGATTGCGGGTGTGGCCGTGTAGGCTGTTCCGCGTAAACCAGCGCAGGGAGAACGCCGGCGTATTCGTCCGTCCGACGATAACGGCCCCGGCTTTCTTCAGATTGGCGACGACCGGATTGTCGGTTTCCGCGATCAGATCCTTTTGCAGCCGTAATCCGTTGGTCGACGGATGTCCGGCCTGATCCGTGTTGCATTTGATGGTGACGGGCACGCCCGCCAGGATGCCCGGATCTTCGCCCATTTCGACTTTGCCGTCGATAGCCGCGGCGGTTTCCAGGGCTTCCTCGTCGCAGAAACCGACGACGGCATTGATCTTGCCGTTGACCGCGTGCAACCGGTCCAGGCTGCTGCGAATCACGGCGCTGGCGGATACCGAACCGTTTCGAACATTCCGGGCGGTTTCGGCTCCGCTCCAACGCCAATAGTCGCTCATTGCTATCCTTGTTTGCTGCGCCGGATCAGGCGTTCCGGCTGGAACGGATCCAGCAGGGCCGCAACCCGGTTGTTGACGAACAGTTCCTTCAACAGCTCCGCCACCAGCGGTGCCAGTGTCATTCCGGAATGCATGGTGGCAAGTGTCAAGCCGGACAGACCGGGCAGGCGTCCGACAACGGGCAGTCCGTCTTCCGGGATCGGCCGGGCCGCGATGGTGGTTTTCGCGATGGATAGGGGACCCAGACCGGGCATCATTTTCTCCGCCGCGCGCAGCATGCCTTCCGCCGTTGCGGCGGGATCGTCCAAGGCGCCGGGTTTGTGTTCGCTTTCGCCGATCATCAGGCTGCCGTCGCGCATCTGCTTGACGTGGATATGATCGGACCAAAAGGCGCGTTGCATTCGTGCCTCGACTGGCCGGGTAATGACCAGAAGACCCGGTTTCGGCTTCGTCGGCAGGGTCAAGCCGACCTCCGACAGTAGGGAGGCGGAGCCGGTTCCGGCAGCGATGAGCGTTTCGGACGCTTTCATTTTGCCGTAATTCGTTTCGATACCCTTGACGGTATCGCCATCACGAATCAGGGCCTGTGCCAATCGCCCGAAATGCAGGCGTGCCCCGGCCGCCACGGCGGCTTGCAGGAAAATCTGAACCGTCGCTAGACCGTCAACCAGCCCGTCATCCGGGGAGGACAGCGCGTGTTTCGGTGGGGTCGCGATCAACGGCTCGACCGACCGGATACCGTCGGCGTCCAGCAGCGTCGCGGGGGGGATCGGCTCGTCGTCCAGCATATCCGACTCCCATAGCAGGGTGCCGGTCCAATCAATCGGCAGGGCGCCACTGAATTCCTGGTCCCAGTCATGCCATGCGGCAATCGCCGCCCGCCGGAAGGAGAAATAGGCAGGGTCGCTGCGGGCCGAAATCGCGTTGATCCAGGCCCAGGAGCCGCCCGACGCCCCTGCAGCGGGCGACACGGCGTCCACCAGATCGACGGACCAGCCCGACGCCGCCATGCGATAGGCGGTCGCCGCCCCGACGATCCCGGCGCCGACGATCAGAATACTGCGGGAATCGTTAGATTTATCGGGCATGGGAATTCTCCTGCTGAGGGTAATTCGGCCGGTCTTTCCAAGAGGGTAGCGTGCGCCGTTGGACGCAAACAAGCCGAGAATGGTCGAATTTTTTCAAGACAGTACTTGTTTCTGGATGATAGGCTCGTGAAAAATATCGGTGGTAATTCGATTAATTCGATGCTGTCGACGCGCCCGGGATCGCGAGAAAAAATATTTGTGGAACAGGGACATATGGCGATGCTTTTCCTAAAGCCGTATGGAAAGAGCAGGGGACACCGAAAGACATGTCGAAGATTTTAGCGACCATTGCCCAACGGCTAGGCCTTGGGTTGGTAACGCTTTTCGTGGTCACGCTGATCATCGCCGGGATGATCGAGGCGCTGCCCGGGGATTTCTGCCAGGCTATTCTGGGCCAGTCGGCGACCGAATCGACGGTTCAGGCGTGCCGCCGGGAAAACGGCTTCGACCAGCCTTTTGTGACGCGATACGTCACCTGGCTGGGAAACACGGCGACGCTGGACCTGGGAACGTCACTGTCGAACAAACGCGACGTAGGGGAATTCATCACGGTTCGGCTTGAAAACACGCTGTTCCTGGCGGCCTTTGCGGCGATTGTCGCGGTGCCGCTGGCGCTGACCCTCGGTATCTTGGCGGCGCTTTATCGGTACAGTTGGTACGATCGCTTCGTGAACGTATTTACCCTGACCTCCATTTCCTTCCCTGAATTCCTTGTCGGTTACATCATGATCCTGTTGCTGTCGGTGATGACATCGACATTGGAAGGCGGTTCCTGGTTCCCGGCGCTGGCGACGGTCCGACCTGAAACCAGCTTCGCCGACCGCGTTCATCTGGTCTTCCTGCCGGCCATGACGCTGACCCTGGTCGTTGTTGCGCATATGATGCGCATGACGCGGGCCGCGATCATCAACCTGCTGGCCAGTCCCTATATCGAAATGGCGCGGCTGAAGGGGATCAAGAATTCTCGGATCATCGTCAAACACGCCCTGCCGAACGCCCTGGCGCCGATCGTCAACGTTGTGGCGATCAACCTTGCCTATCTGATCGTCGGCGTGGTGGTGGTGGAAGTTGTGTTCACCTATCCGGGGCTGGGCAAAAGCCTCGTCGACGCGGTGAAGTTCCGCGACATTCCGGTAGTTCAGGCAAGCTGCATGATCTTCGCCCTGACCTATATCCTTTTGAACCTGACCGCGGATGTGCTCTCGATCGTGAGCAACCCGCGTCTGCTGCACCCGCGGTGAGGAGACGATAACGATGAGTACGGTACAATCACCGGAGGCCGACCCGACCCCCATCGTGGAATCGGACGGCAAGATGCTTCGACAGGTGGCGTGCTTCGCGGCGCTGGCTTACCTGATGTTCCTGTTTTTTAGCCATATCGGCACCGAACTGACATCCGCCATAGGCGGTATCGCCTGTTCGCTGGTCGCGGTGCTGCTGATTTATCGCGGTTGGTCGGGTTTGGGGCTGAACCGGATGCGCAGCGACATAGTCGCCGCCGGTATCTTCATATTCATCTTGGGCAGCCTGACCGCGCTGGGCCGGTTCATGGAATCGCCCTGGTCCGCCTTTTTCGGGCTGGTCGGGTTGGAAATCTTCCTGCTGGCCGTTACCGCCGGATGGAAGGAAGTCCGCAAGGCGCCGCCGACCGCTTTGTTCGGGGTCGGGATCATCTTCATTTATATCATGGCGTCCTGTCTGGCTTCCATCATCGCACCCTATGGCGAGGCATCGGTTGTCGGTCAGACTTATATGCCTTGGGGTTCGGAACTGAAGGACGGCGGCATCGCGTTGCTGGGCACGGATCAATTGGGGCGCGATACGCTGTCCCGCCTGATCTACGGTGCGCGGAACACGGTCGGCGTGGCCCTGGCGACCACGGCGCTGACCTTCTTCGTCGGCACCTTCCTGGGCCTGATGGCCGCCAGCCTGCAAGGTATCGTCGATCAGGGCCTCAGCCGCGTCGTCGATGTCTTGATGGCCATTCCGCAGTTGATTTTCGCGCTGCTGATCCTGACCGTGATCGGGGACGGCGTCCTCAATATGGCCCTGGTTATCGCGATGTTGGAATCGACCCGTGTGTTCCGGCTGGCCCGGGCGGTCGCGCTGAACATCGTCGTCATGGATTATGTCGAGGCGGCGAAGCTGCGCGGCGAAAGCCTGTTGTCGATCATCTGGCGCGAGGTCCTGCCGAATGCGACGGCCCCGCTGGCGGCGGAATTCGGTCTGCGGTTCTGCTTTGTGTTCCTGTTCATCGCGTCGCTCAGCTTCCTCGGCTTTGGCTTCCAGCCGCCGACGGCGGATTGGGGCTCCATGGTCCGTGAAAGCGGTAACCTGCTGAACTTCTTCACGATGATGCCGAGCATGGGGATCACGCCGTTGGTTCCGGCATTCTGCATCGCGCTGTTAACCGTTGCCGTGAACTTCGTCGTCGACTGGTTCCTGCACAAAATGAGTGGGCTGAAAGAATGAGCGATAAGAACAGAGGTCAAAAAGGCGACGTTCTCCTCGAAATGAAAGGCCTGCGCATCGAAGGGCGGGCTGACGAGGAATGGATCGAAATCGTTCACGGCGTGGACGTGACGCTGCGCCGGGGCGAGGTTCTGGGGCTGATCGGGGAATCCGGGGCCGGGAAATCCACCATCGGACTGGCCGCCATGGGCTATGCCCGCGATGGGTGCCGAATCAGTGGCGGCGAGATTTGGTTCGACGGTAAGGAGCTTCGGTCGGCCAGCGAGGATGAGCGCCGCGCCCTGCGGGGGCGTCGCATCGCCTATGTCGCGCAATCGGCGGCGGCGTCGTTCAACCCGGCGCATAAACTGATCGACCAATATTGCGAAAGCCCGGTACAGCACGGCGTTTCCAGCCGAGCAGCGGCGGAAAAGGACGCGAAGGACCTGTTCCGGCGTCTGCAATTGCCGAATCCGGACACGATCGGCTTCCGCTATCCGCACCAGGTTTCGGGCGGGCAGTTGCAGCGCGCGATGACGGCAATGGCCATGTCGTGCCGCCCGGACCTGATTATCTTCGACGAGCCGACGACGGCACTGGACGTCACGACGCAGATCGAGGTTCTGGCCGCGATCCGCGATATCGTTGAACAGTTCAACACCGCGGCGATCTATATCACCCATGACCTCGCCGTCGTGGCGCAGATGGCCGATACGATCAAGGTGCTGCGCTACGGCAACACGGTGGAGGAGGGCGACACGCGGGCCATGCTGTCCGCGCCCAAGGAGAAATATACGTCGGATCTTCTGGCGGTTCGCACGTATAAGCGGGACGAACGCCCGCGTCCGGAAGCTGAGCAGCCGTTGCTGCAAGTGCGCGGCGTCGATGCGTCCTATGGCCCGGTGCCGGTATTACACAATGTGTCCATCGACATATACAAGAAGCGGACGGTCGCTGTTGTCGGGGAATCCGGTAGCGGTAAAAGCACGACCGCCCGTGTCATCACGGGCCTGCTGCCACCGAAGAACGGTGACGTGACCTATGCGGGGCAGACACTGCCGCCGGATTACCGCCAACGCAGTAAGGATCAACTGCGTAAGCTTCAGATGATCTATCAAATGCCGGATACGGCGCTGAACCCGAAATCCCGCATCCGCGACGTGATCGGCCGCCCGGCGAATTTCTATCTGGGCTATTCGGGCAAGCAATTGACGGAACGGGTGCGCGAATTACTGCGCCTCGTCGAATTGGAACCGGACCAGTATATGAACCGATTGACGACAGAACTGTCCGGCGGACAGAAGCAGCGTATTTGCATCGCGCGTGCCCTGGCGGCCGACCCGGAACTGATCATCTGCGATGAGGTTACGTCGGCGCTCGACCAATTGGTTGCGGAGGAAATCCTGAAACTGCTGCAACGCATGCAGGACGAACTGGACCTGTCCTATATGTTCATCACCCATGACCTTGCCACAGTGCGCGCCATCGCGGACGAGGTTGTGGTGATGCAGAGCGGTCGGGTCGTCGAATCCGGCCCGAAGGAGGAGATGTTCACCCCGCCGCACCACGATTATACGGACCTGCTGCTGTCCTCCGTTCCTGAAATGGATCCGGATTGGCTGGACCGTCTGTTGGAGGAACGGGCGGAATTGGCCAAGCAAGGCCGCGTCCTCAAGGCTGCGGATAACTGATGCCGACAAGGCCGGTCGCCGGTGACTTTATCGATCCGTCCGAAGAGGGCCTGTTCGATCAAGACGGGCTGGCGACCGGCTTCTTCTATTACCGGCAATGCGACTTGGCGTCCGATGTCTTCTTTGACGATATCGGAATGGGCGTGCGTGAACGGCACGCGTTGCAGCGATCGAATTTCGCGGCGACGGCGTCCCTGGAGATTTTCAACCCGGTCCGGCACGGGGAGAGCGTTACCTTCGACGTATCCGTGATCCGCGTCGGCACCAAATCCATGACCTATCGAATCCGAATGAACAGTGTCGGTGACGGCGCCCTGCGGGCCGTCGTGGAGTCCGTCGGTGTCTGCATGGACATGGCCGCAGGTCGCCCCATGGCCCTGCCGGACGAGGTAAAGGCACGGATTCAAGCCTATCTCGAATAGCCGCGTCACTGCTGACACTCTGTTGTCAGCATCGGATTGCTAGTGTCTCCCCGACAGCAACAGGGGAGACCATAGAGATGAGCATTATCGAGTCCGGCTTCGATACACGGCCGATCCGAATGGAAACGGTTTGGCAGGTGACCTTCCAGGCACCGACCGAGGATATCGACAGGGTCTTCGAGGCGGTTGCCGCCGTCGCCGGGTTGGAACATGGGAAGACCGATCGGAACGGATATCGGGCCGCCGCCGGATTTGAATATTACCGCCCGCTGGAAGGAACGCCGACCGGGGCGGAAACCGAAGCACGGAAACGCCCGGATGTTGAGGAAATGCGTTTCTTTATCCCACGGGACGAGACCGTCCTGAATGACGTGATTGAGGCAATATACGAGGTTCATAGCTATTATGAGCCGGTCATCACGGTCGTTGATGCTTTGCGTAGCAGCTGCAAGGGGTTGGACGATAGCGCCAATCCGCATCGTTGGTGGAACAAGGGCGGTGACTGGAAAGTGCAGGGATAACGTCGGGATATGAATGAACCGAAAGATACCCCCGTGGTCGAAATCCGTCCCGCCGATTGGGACGGGTTTTCGGCGGTGATGGGCGAAAAGGGCGGCTGCGGCGGGTGCTGGTGCATGCTGTGGCGGCTGTCGAAGCGCCAAATGGAGGCCGGGATGGGGGACGGCAACCGGGATGCCATGCGCGCCTTGTTCGCGGACGGCCCTGGGCCGGACGACATCGGGCCGGGCCTGATTGCGCGCGTCGACGGACAGCCCGCCGGTTGGATTCAGATTGATCGGCGATCCGCCTTTCCGCGCCTGGAAACGTCGCGCGTCCTGAAGCCTGTCGACGATGCGGATGTGTGGAGCATTGCGTGTTTCCTGGTCGACAAGCGTTACCGGCGTCAAGGCCTGTCAGCGATGCTGTTGCGGGCGGCCTGCGACCATGCGGCGCGGCAGGGCGCGCGGATCGTGGAAGGATACCCGATCGATACGCCGAACCGGAAATATGCGCCGGTCTATGCCTGGACCGGGTTTGTCGGCGCGTTTCGGGATGTCGGCTTTACGGAAGTCGCAAGGCGGTCCGACACGCGCCCGATCATGCGCAAGGTGCTTTAGAACCGATAGGACAGGCTGATCGCGCCCCATTTGTCGATCTTGTCCTGCTGTTCGAATTCCTTGGTTCGGATGACATAGGTATAGGTCATCCGCCAATCGTCGTATTGCAGGGCGAGGCCCGATTGGAGATCCGCCACCAGATAGCGTTTATCGACGCTTTGGCTGTCCCGGAAGGTGTTGCCGTCCAGGAAGATGTTGCGCAGGACCAAACGGGTTCCGGCACTGGTAAACACATACCAGTTGAACCCGTTTGTGGGACGGATATAAGCGCTGCCCGGCAGGCTGGGGCGAATACGCGGCGGGCCCATATCGGTCGTCAGATCGCGGCCCAGGCGCAACGTCGCGCCACCGGATAGATAGGTCTGGATATTCCCCAGGGAGAATCCCGAATTCGGCACAAGGTCCACGTTCAGGCCGGGACCAAGTTCATCCTTCCAGATGCGTTGGGTATGTTCATAAATGACGTTGAAGCCCGGTTCGTTTTCCAACTGATTGTCCCAGCCGCGTGGTTCCGTGAAATTGAACCATTTATGCCATTGCTTATGCGTTTTGGAGGCAAGGGAAGCGGGACCGACGACACCGACTTCCAACAGGACGGTATCGCTGCGCGAGGCATCCGGGGCGGCGGCGATCAGGCCGCCGCCGACATACAGCCATCCGGCATAGGGACGGTCGTCGCGGATCGGATTGGGGTCGGTGATATCCTCAGGCGTGTACATGTTCTGACCCAAGCTGTAGGTCGCGCGGGCTCGTGCGCCATGCGGCCAGAAGGGGATCAGATTCGCGACCACGGCGATCGGGTCGGTTTCCGACGGCAGATATTCCCGCGTCGTATATCCGACGGCCGTGCCATGCGTGAAATGGCGGTCGGTGCCGGCGCCGAAAAGATCGTTTTCGATCATGAGGCTGGCGGTGCCGCGGTCGTCGGGGATCGTCGTTCCCGGTTGCGGCGCTTCCGCATGCGCGGACAGACCGGCGCAGAGAAGCGGCATCGCCAGGGCCGACCCGCGTAAGAATTCCCAGAACCGCATTTTTTCCGCCTTTTCCCAACCGCGCGAACGCTTCACAATAGCAAGATGGAACAGATTTAGGGGAGGTGATCGTGACCGTCCAGACTACAGCCAATCATTGGGGCAGTTATAAGGCACATGTTAGGCAAGGTCGGATCGAATCCCTGGAACCTTTGGTGGAAGGAGACGAAGTCTCCGAAATGTCGGCATCCATCGTCGATACGGTGGATTCCCCGGCGCGCATCCGCAATCCCGCCATCCGGAAGAGCTGGCTTGAAGGCGGTCCCGGTACGGCTGGCGACAAGCGCGGTTCCGATCCTTTCGTTGAGGTCGATTGGGATACGGCGCTGAACCTGCTGTCCGGCGAAATCGAACGTGTTCGCAGCCAGTTCGGCAACGAGGCGATTTATGCCGGGTCCTACGGCTGGGCCAGCGCCGGACGGTTCCATCACGCGCAGAGCCAAGTCCACCGCTTCTACAACATGGCGGGCGGTTATACCCGGTCGGTGAACGCCTATTCCTTTGCGGCGGCGGAGGTGATCCTGCCGCATATCCTGACCACGTTGCGCAATACGATGGTGCAGGCACCCAGTTGGTATGAGATTGAACAGCATACCGATTTCACGGTCGCCTTCGGCGGAATCCCGATCAAGAACGCGCAAATTCAGAACGGCAGCCTGGGTGTCCATACCGTTCGGGACTGGATGAAACGCTTGGGCCGGTCGAAAGGCGAATTCCTGGGGATCAGCCCGATCCGCGACGATATGCCGGACGAACTGGGCGCATCCTGGATGCCGATCCGTCCGAATTCCGATACGGCGCTGATGCTGGCGCTGGCTCATTGGCTGGAAATCAATGACAAGGTCGATCGCGCCTTTCTGGATCGTTACACGGTCGGATACGAAAAGTTCCGTCCCTATCTGTTGGGCGAAACGGATGGGCAGCCGAAAGACGCGACCTGGGCATCGGCCCTGTGCGGGGTGCCGGTGGCGGATATCCTGGCGCTTGCGGAAAAGCTGACGAAGGGCCGGGTGCTGATTTCCATGTCATGGTCGCTGCAGCGCGCGGACCATGGCGAACAGCCTTATTGGATGGGCGTCGTGCTGGCCGCCATGCTGGGGCAGATGGGATTGCCGGGTGGTGGGCTTGCCATCGGGCTGGCGGCGGAACACGGCAACGGAAACCCAGATCCGCAGCTCAGTTG
Source organism: Pacificispira spongiicola (assembly GCF_012926505.1). Lineage (GTDB taxonomy): Bacteria > Pseudomonadota > Alphaproteobacteria > UBA8366 > Aestuariispiraceae > Pacificispira > Pacificispira spongiicola. The sequence continues at coordinate 282,995 of NZ_JABBNT010000005.1, read as the reverse complement.
GGCCGCGGTTCCGCAGGGGCGCAGTAAGATCGATACCTTCATTCCCGTCGCGCGGATCGCGGATATGTTGCTGAATCCCGGCGGCCATTGCGACTATAACGGAAAGCGCATCACCTATCCGGACATCAAGATGGTCCACTGGGCGGGGGGCAACCCGTTCCATCATCATCAGGATATCAATCGCCTGAAAAAGGCTTGGGCGCGGCCCGACACGGTGGTGGTGCAGGAAATCTTCTGGAACGCGCTGGCCCGTCACGCGGATATCGTCCTGCCCGTCACCACGGTGATGGAACGCAACGACATCGCGGTCGCGCAGATGGATGGTTGGGCCGTGGCGATGAAGAAGTTGATCGAACCCGTCGGCGCGGCGCGCAACGATCATGACATCCTGGCCGATGTCGCCGAACGCCTGGGCTTCCGGGAGAGTTTCACCGAAGGGCGGACGGAAACCGAATGGCTGCGCGATCTGTGGGACCGCAGCCGCCAGGAGGCGGGCCGGGTCGGACGCGAGTTGCCCAGCTTCGATGAATTCTGGGAAAAAGGCAGCCTGCATCTGGAGGGAGGCCCGGAAATTCGCCGATTCCTCGGGGAATTTCGGGACGATCCTGACGCAAACCCGCTGCACACGCCGTCCGGTAAGATCGAGATTTACTCGGAGACCGTGGCCGGGTTCGGCTATGACGAAATCGCCGGACATCCGCGCTGGTGCGAACCTTATGAATGGCTCGGTTCGAAAGACCTGGGGCCCTATCCGCTGCACATCATTTCCAACCAGCCGAAATCCAGGCTGCATGGGCAGCTCGATTCCGGGGTGGGCAGCCGCAAGTCGAAGGTGAAGGGGCGCGAGCCGATGCGCATGCATCCCGACGATGCCACCGCGCGCGGCATTAAGAATGGCGATGTGGTGCGCGTATTCAACGGCCGCGGCGCCTGTCTGGCCGGGGTGATCCTGGATGAAGGATTGATGCCAGGTGTGCTGCAATTGTCCACCGGCGCCTGGTACGACCCGGCAGACCCGGAAATGGCAAACAGCCTCGACGTTCACGGCAATCCGAACATTCTGACGGCGGATCGCGGTACGTCGCGTCTGTCCCAGGGGCCCAGCGCCCATACCTGCATGGTGGAGGTTGAACGGTATGACGCGCCGATCCCGGCGATCAGTGTTTTCGATCCACCGCCATTCACGACGACCGGCTAGCCTTTCCTCTGTTCCCTGCGGGTCGGAACGGCTACGATAGACGCGTTGATTTTCCGTTGGAGATCCCCACGGCATGGCCGCGCATTACAGGAGCTTTCAGGATCGGGGCGTCTATGTCGGTTTCCTCGGCAGAACCGTCGAAATGGTTCGCTGCCGGACCCCACGCGATCCTGAAATGGACGATTTCGAAGCGATCGTGCCGAATTTCGGCGGCGACATGGGGCGTGTCTCCAATGATCTCGTCATGCCCTTTGCCGCGATTGCGGATTGGAGCGATCTTCTCGGCCGCGACAAGTTGCTATACGAGCGCATAGAGGCGTCTTATCACGAAAAGGAAGGGCATCTGGATCCGATCACGATCCGCGATATGCGCCTGTCCGCCGATTTGGAGGCGGGGGAGGAACGGGACAAACGGATCGCGGAAAACGAGATCGCCATCGCCAAAAGCGACGTGCAGAGCGCCTTTCTGGAAATCCTGGCCATGTTCGGGCGCAAATTCGCGGAACGCATGGGCGAACCGGAACTGCGCGGCGTCAGCCGGTCGGTGTTGCTGTCCCTGAACGAGGAAAGCCCCAAGGATATGCTGCGCCTTGTGCGGATCATCGTCGGGGCGGTCGTCGCGGGCACGTCGATTTCCCGGGATGAATTGCAGGGCCGCTTGGATATGTTGAGCGACTATGCCTCCCCCATCTGTTCGCTGGTAACGGAGGACAAGACGCGGTCGGTCGGGTTCCTGAGCCGCCAGATGCAACTTCTGGAGAAGCTGCGATCCGGCGTGTCGACCTATTGTTCGATTCAACGACCGGACGAGATCATGGAAGCGGGGCGCCTGATCGACTTCAACCTGACGACCTTCATCGATTATGCGATGGAACGGGCGAATACGATCAAATCCGCCGTGTTGGATTCCCGATATTATCTGAATGACGAGAAATACCAGACGTTGCTGAACCTGATCCGCCAGGAACGTATCAAGATATCGTTCGCGCTGGACGGTTGGGCGGGGCATGCGACGCGCTGGCTCAGCTGTGACGACGACGATATCGCGGCGCGGAATGCGGTCATGCTGTTCATCCTGCGTCAGATGCCCGCACCACCGAAGGAATTGGACGATTTCGTCGAACGCCGTTTCGGTGGGGAAAACCTGTTGTCGATGCGGGGCCGGGTGGTGAAGGAAATGCATTCCTGGTTCGACGATCGGATCGACCAGGAAATCTATCGCCGCGTCATGCAGGTCCGCACCGGCGTCGACCCCTATGCCGCGCTGTTGGAAGACGACGACCCGCAGGTGGCCAAGGCGGTCAAGAAGGCATTGCGGGCAAGCAAATGACCCGCCGGAGGGTGAAACCGGGTGATCGAGTGGCGTGACGACGCGATTCTGCTGTCGGCCCGTCGGCACGGCGAAAACGCGGCGGTCCTAAGTCTTCTGACGCGGGACCGTGGGCGGCATGCCGGGCTGGTTCGTGGCGGCCAATCGCGAAAGCTGAAAGGGGTCTTGCAGCCGGGCAATCGCATTGCGGTGACCTGGAAGGCGCGGCTGGAAGAACATCTGGGCACGTTGACCGTCGAACCGGTGCATGGCTATGCCGCGCATCTGATGGCCGATCCGGGTCGCCTTCTGGCCATGTCTTCCGCTTTGTCGCTGATCGAAAAGGCCTTCGCGGAACGCGAACCGCATCCCTACGCATTCGACGATCTGGACGCGTTGATGGTTGCCTTGGACGGGCCGGGATGGGCCGAAACCTATATCCGCTGGGAAGTCGGTTTGCTGGCTGAATTGGGATTCGGATTGGATTTGTCGGCCTGCGCGGCGACTGGCGTGACGGACGACCTGTGCTATGTCAGCCCGAAAACCGGGCGGGCCGTCTCGCGGGAAGCCGGGGCGATCTATAAGGATAAACTCCTGGCCTTGCCGGGTTTCCTGGTCACGCGGGGGGCGTCGGGGGACACGGCGGCGATTGGGGACGCTCTGCGCCTGACGCGGTATTTTCTGGACCGGCATGTCTTCTCGCATCTGGACGCGCCCTTGCCGGATGCCCGACTCAGGCTTCAGGATCGCTTCCGAAATTTGGAAACGGGTTCATGATCGGCAAATTCAAATGCGGTATCGCGGCGGCGTTCCTATCGTCCGTCGGGGCCGTCGCCGCGGGACCGGCGGCGGCGCATCCGCATGTCTGGGTGGACGCCGTGGCGGATCTCGGCATTCGGGAGGGCGCGTTGCAGGAAGTGCGTATGCGCTGGACCTTCGACGATTTTTTCAGCCTGGTCCTGTTTGAAGATTTCGATGTGAACGACAACAAGCGTTTCGAACCCAACGAGGTGGAAAAAATGCGCGACGGTGCATTCACCGGCCTGGGCGAAGTCGCTTTCTTCACCGATCTTCGCATCGACGGTGTGCGCGTCGATTGGTCCGGCGCGCGGGATTTCGGGGTTGAATTGGGGGAAGACGGCCGGGCGTCCTATCTGTTCACACTGGACCTGCCGCAACCGGTCGACCCGGTCGCCCATAAGGTATCCGTGACGCTTTACGACCCCGACTATTATGTCGATGTGCAATTTGCCGAAACGGGTGGCGTTTCTTTCACGGATCTGGACCCATCCTTGGAATGCGGCGCGCGTTACGAACCGGCCGAAGACACGCCGATCTATTTCGGCTCGGTGATCCCGAAGCGGGCCGTCGTGGAATGTTGGAGACTTGGATCGTGATCCTGAAACGATTGTTTGCTGCGTTATGCGTGATGGCTTCATTCTGCGCGGCGGCGCCCGTTCAGGCACAGGTTTTCGGTGAAAGGGGCGGATCGAGCGGTCTGAATTGGCTGCCGGACCCGATCCTGCATCTGCTTGCCTGGGTTGCCATTCAGCAGGCGGAATTCGGGGTAGCCCTGCGCGAATCGGTGATGGCCATGCGCACGGGGGAGGGCATCGGACCGGCATCGGCCTTGATTGGATTGTCGTTCCTGTACGGTATCTTTCATGCCGTGGGACCGGGGCATGGCAAGGCAGTCGTCGCCAGTTTCCTGATGGCGCGGGACAGTAAGATCCGGGACGGGATCATGCTGTCCTGGCTGATCGCGGCGGTGCAGGCGGTCGTTGCAATTGCCGCCGTTGCGATCCTGGGCTGGGTCCTCGATTTCGGACGGATTGCCCTGCTGGAAAGCATGCCTTTGGTGGAAACGGTGTCCTATGGCCTGATCGTGTTGCTGGGGGCCGGAATGATCTGGAACACGCTGCGCGGGCATGGATGCGATCACGACCATCACGGCATGGGGCATGACCACGATCACGACCACCATCATCATCATGACACGAGGGTCGAACGTCGGCGCAGCCGTTGGGAATTCATCGCGACCGGCGTTGCATCCGGACTGCGGCCTTGTACCGGGTCGTTGATCGTTCTGTTGTTCACACTGGCCGCCGGTATCTATTGGATCGGTGTCGTATCCGCCTTTGCAATGGCGGTCGGCGTGTCGATCACGGTTTCGACCATCGGCATTCTGTCGATCCTGGCGCGCCGGGGCATCGTGCATATCTCCCTGGAAAGCGGCCGTGCGGGGTTGGTGGAACGCGTGCCGCGCCTGCTCGCCCTGGCCGGTTCCATTGCGGTTTGCCTGATCGGGCTTGTCCTGTTGGCGAGCAGCCTTGCCAGCGGCGTGGCGGCTCTGTGATACCGGTAGACAGCGATTTCCGACTCGCCTAACGTGTGCGAACGTTTCGGGATGGGGGCCCGACCGTTTTCAATCCTATCGAGTGTTGCGTTACGTTCAGTACCGGCGCTCCCCTGTTTCCCGAAAAATAAGCCCAGTAAACGGGGCGCCCTTTGTGGTGACCCGTTGCGGTGGATTGAAACGGCGTTTTGAGCATCGTTCAGTCAACAGACCCGCCCCGTGGTTTTATGGGCCCGTGTTTTATGGGCTCGTGGTTTTAAGAATCCGTCGACGAGTCCGGTAAAAATGCCGGAACGGGAAATGACGGACGGCCGGGCGGGAAACAGAGAGGAAACGGAATAACCCATGGAATATTTGGTGATCGGATGCGGGATTCTGGCCGTGCTGTATGGCGCGGTCACGTCCAAGAGCATCCTGAGCATGAGCGCCGGTAACGCGCGCATGCAGGAAATCGCAGGCGCGATTCAAGAAGGGGCCACGGCCTATCTGAACCGCCAGTACACGACGATCGGCCTTGTCGGCGTGGTCGTCGCGATCATTCTCGGTCTCGCGCTCAGCTGGGTCAGTGCGATCGGCTTCGTTATCGGGGCCGTGCTGTCCGGCGCGGCGGGCTATATCGGCATGAACATTTCGGTTCGTTCGAACGTGCGCACGACCGAAGCCGCGCGCGAAAGCCTGGCAAAGGGCCTTTCCGTTTCCTTCAAGGCAGGGGCCGTGACCGGCATGCTGGTCGCCGGTTTGGCGCTGTTGGCCATCGCCGGGTATTATGTGGTCCTGTCGAACCAGTTCGACGTGAACGACCCGTCCCAGGCAAAAGCGGTCATCAACGGTTTGGTCGGCTTGGCCTTCGGTGCGTCGCTGATCTCCATCTTCGCGCGTCTCGGCGGCGGGATCTTCACCAAGGGTGCGGATGTCGGCGCGGACCTCGTCGGCAAGGTTGAGGCCGGTATCCCCGAGGACGATCCCCGGAATCCCGGCGTGATCGCGGACAATGTCGGCGACAATGTCGGCGACTGCGCCGGTATGGCGGCGGACCTTTTCGAAACCTATGTCGTTACCGTCGGGGCGACCATGGTCCTGGCCCTGATCTATGGGATCACCGGGATCGGCATGGACCAGTTCCTGCTTTATCCGATGGCGATTTGCGGGGTTTGCCTCGTCGCCTCCATTGTCGCGACCTATTTCGTGCGCCTCGGCAGCTCCAAGAACATCATGGGAGCGCTGTATAAGGGATTCTTCGGATCGGCGATCATTTCCGCGGTACTGTTGTATCCCATCACGGAAAACGTCATTGGCATGGATACGCAGATGGTGGTCAACGGCCAGGCCTTCACCGGCATGGATCTGTTCCTCTGCGGGATCATCGGCCTTGTGCTGACGGGCCTGATTGTTTGGGTGACGGAATATTACACCTCGACAGCGTTCCGTCCGGTGCGCTCCGTTGCCCAGGCGTCGGAAACCGGTCACGCGACCAACGTCATCCAAGGATTGGCCGTTTCCATGGAAGCGACCGCTATCCCGGCGATCTTGATCTGCGTTGCCATCGTCGCGACCTATATGGTCGCGGGCCTGTTCGGGATCGCGATCGCGGTGACCACGATGCTGGCGCTTGCCGGAATGGTCGTCGCGCTGGATGCCTATGGTCCCGTGACGGACAATGCGGGCGGTATCGCGGAAATGGCGGAACTGGACGACAGCGTCCGCAACACAACAGACGCCCTGGATGCCGTCGGCAACACGACCAAGGCGGTGACCAAGGGCTATGCCATCGGTTCCGCCGGTTTGGGGGCGCTGGTTCTGTTCTCAGCCTATACGGCGGATCTCAGCCGGTTCTTCTCAGATACTCCGGTCGATTTCTCTCTGTCCAATCCGTTCGTCGTGGTCGGGTTGCTGATCGGGGGGCTGCTGCCCTATCTGTTCGGCGCCATGGGCATGACCGCGGTGGGCCGGGCAGGGGCCGCCGTCGTCGTGGAGGTCCGCCGCCAGTTCAAGGAAATGCCGGGCATCATGGAAGGCACGACCAAGCCGGAATACGGTCATTGCGTCGACATGCTGACCAAGCGGGCGATCAAGGAAATGATCGTGCCGTCATTACTGCCGGTGTTGAGCCCGATCGTGCTTTACTTCCTGATCAACGCAGTCGCCGGTCAGGCCAATGCCTTTGCGGCGGTCGGTGCGATGCTGCTGGGCGTGATCGTGACGGGTCTGTTCGTCGCGATCTCCATGACAGCGGGCGGCGGTGCCTGGGACAACGCCAAGAAGTATATCGAGGACGGCAATCACGGCGGGAAGGGATCGGAAGCTCACAAGGCGTCCGTGACCGGCGATACCGTCGGCGATCCGTACAAGGATACGGCGGGTCCGGCGGTGAACCCGATGATTAAGATCACCAACATCGTGGCCTTGCTGCTATTGGCCGCGCTGGCGCATTGATCTGATCGACGCCAAACGAAAAACCCCCGATGCTTTGGCGTCGGGGGTTTTTTGCGTGTTCGGGGTAGGGCGCGTTAACTGCCGAACTTCCCAAGGTTGCCGAACAACTGTTCCATGATCGACATCGTGCGGCCCGTCGTCGGGGTAACCTTGCTTCGATACGACACTTCCGTCAGGGCGGATTTGTCGAAATCCTCGATTTCGGACAGGGTGCCGTTCTCGTCGAAATGGAAAGCGAGAACCTGGTTCTCGACGATTTCCGGCTTATAGAACGCCCAGCTTTCTTTGGTCTGGCTCATATAATACCAGACATTGTCGTCGAAGGTTCCGACGGTGGACGGCGAACCGATCGCGGCGACGACGTCGCGCTTGCTCGACTGGCCGACCTTGATCTGTTCCAGCTTGCTTTCCAGCGGCGCATTGCCCCGCAAGGCGACCTTTGATTCACAAGCGCTCAATCCGGTGGCGGCCAAGGTAATCAGAAGACCGGCGGCGATCCGTTTTTTTGCAGCGCGTTGCATCGGGCAACCCTTTCGAAGGATACTGTTGTGCGTCCTTGAGGACACCGGTCGCAATCTGGGCCGAACCGCCGGATTTTTCAAGGTGCCTTGCGGAAACCGGCCCGGGGCGGTAAGCCGCCGCGTCTGATTGGAAGGAGCAACGACGGCCATGCTGGACATGATCAAGGGATTCTTCAGGACGCGCCTGACGAAGGAACAGCGTATCGCACTGGACCTGCATGAATGCATCGTTCAGGCAGCCCGTGCGCCGGACCTGTATCTGCGCGCCGGCATTCCGGATACCTTGGATGGGCGGGTGGAAAGCATCGCGCTGCACGCCTTCCTGCTGTTCCATCGCATGACCGGCCGGCCGGGCTGGGATACCGTCGGCGGGGCGCTATCGGATGAGATCGTGGCCGATATCGACCGATCCCTGCGCGAAATGGGATATGGCGACATGAAAATCGGCAAGCATGTTAAGAAGATGTCCCAGGTCTTTTTCGGTCGTTTCGATACGTATTGGGGCGCCCTGTCCAATGCGGAAGGCGCAAAGCCCCTGGATGCCATGTTGAAACGCGGTCCCTTGCAGGACCGTGAGGTTGACCCGGCGCGTCTGGCGGCATTGGTGGCTTACGTTCACGCGCAGATCGATCACCTGCGCGGCCAATCGGACGCCGATATTCTGATCGGCAAGGTTGTTTTCGCCCCGGCGGCGCCGCTTTTCGCCGCATTGCCGCCGATCGAATTCGAAACGGAAGGTGTGGCATGACAGACGCGCCGCGGGAATTCAGCAGACTGGTCGAGGCCGACCGGATTCCGACTAAGGGACGGCGGGAGACGATCGAGCCGACGGACCAGGAACGTACCGCGCTGGCCGCGCGGTTCGGGCTGGTGTCACTGCCGTCGCTGGTGGCGAAAGTCTTCCTGAAACCCCTGGCTGGAGGGCCGATGATTCGCGTCGAATTGATGCTTTCGGCGGATGTGGAGCAGGAATGCGTGATTTCCGGGGCGCCGGTGCCCGCCAAAATCGACGTGGATGCGGAACTGGATTTCGCGCCGCCGAAAATGGTGGATGAGAACCTGGAGCTGACCCTGTCGGATGCCGATCCGCCGGAGGCGTTCGAGGACGGCATGATCGACCTGGGAGAAGTTGCGGCGCAGCAGCTCGCGCTGGCGCTGGACCCCTATCCTCGGGCCGCCGATGTGGATTTCGATTCTGTCCTAGACGACCTGCCGGCGGGGCGAAAGAAACTGATCGATCGTAGCGAACCCGAGAACCCCTTTGCGAAGCCTGCAATGCTTCGTCAGGATGGACGGAAGGACTGAAACCCGTCCATAAACCCGGAAGTGGTGGGAAAACCTGTTGCCCATTGGGGGTAAATTCGGTATGTAACGCGCCGCTTTGCACGAAATCCCAGTTAGGAAGTCAAAAAAATGGCGGTTCCGAAGAGAAAAGTCACGAAATCCCGTCGCGGTAATCGCCGGTCGCACGACGCGCTGTCGCAGCCGACCTACCGCGAAGACCAGACCACCGGTGAAATGGTGCGCCCGCACCACGTCGACCTGAAGACCGGCATGTACCGCGGTCGCCAGGTTGTCGAGCCGAAGAGCGGCTTCTAATCGCCGTATATCGCGTCGCCCGCCGTTTGGTGGGCGGCCGCGCGCGATGCGTCTGATCGGGCCCTATTGGGCCCGATTGGTGTTGTCAGGGCCGCCTTTTGTCTATTTCCTGACAACGATTCGACGCGACAGGGTGTCGAATATCACGTTGAGCAGGCTTGGCAGGGATTCCGTCTTCAAGAATGAAGACCAGGAGCGTCCCGCCTTGGGAGGGATTTAGGTCTTGTCTGATCCGTTGATCATCGCATTGGACGGAATGGGCGGCGACGGCGCCCCGGATATCGTCGTGCGGGGGGCGGCCATAGCCCGCGAACGCTTGCCGCAGGCGCGTTTCCTTCTATTCGGAAAATCGGAACTGCTCGAACCCTTGGTGGCCAAGGAAGAGATTCTGAAGGACTGTCTGGAAATCCGGCATACGGATCAGGTGGTCACCGGCGACGACAAACCGTCCTATGCGCTGCGCTACCTCAAAGAATCCAGCATGCGCAAGGCAATCGACGCGGTGCACGACAAGGAAGCGCACTGCTGCGTTTCCGCGGGCAATACGGGCGCATTGATGGCGCTGGCCATGTTCGGGTTGCGCACGCTGCCGGGCGTCAGCCGTCCGGCGATCTGCTCCTTCTTCCCGACGCGCAAGGGCGAGACATGCATGCTCGATCTCGGCGCCAATGTGGAATGCGGCGCGGACAATCTGGTGCAATTCGCGGTGATGGGGGAAGTATTCGCCCGTACCGTCATGGGGATCGCGAAGCCGACGGTCGGGTTGCTGAATATCGGCACCGAAGACCTGAAGGGACGCGACGAAATCCGGCTGGCCGCCGCCATGCTGCGCCAAAGCGCGCTGCCGATCAATTTCGCGGGCTTTGTCGAAGGCGACGGGATCACCGCCGGAGTTGTCGATGTGGTGGTTACGGACGGTTTCACCGGCAACGTCGCCCTGAAGACGGCGGAAGGCATGTCCCGCCTGATCAGCGGCTTTCTGCGGGAGGCGTTCCAGTCCAGCCTGCCCGCGAAGATCGGCTATCTGTTCGCGCGCCGGGCCGTGGCGAAATTGCGCTATCGCGTTGATCCGCGCCGCTACAATGGTGCGGTCCTTCTTGGCCTGAATGGAATCGCGGTAAAGAGTCATGGCGGCACCGACGACATCGGATTTGCGAACGCGATCAGTGTTGCGGCGGACATGTATCTTCAAGGCTTCATCGAAAAGATGAAGGTGGATTTCGAAACCCTCGCCGGGGAAGGCACTGCGGTCGACGCGTCTGCGACGACCGGCGTGGCGTCTTAGGCGATTTATTCCGGGACGGTTATGAATATGCGAAGTGTCATTCGCGGGGTCGGCGCGTATCTGCCGGAAAAGGTTGTCACCAACGACGATCTTTCGAAAACGGTGGACACGTCCGATGAATGGATCCGGCAACGCACCGGGATCGCCCGCCGCCATATCGCCGCGCCGGAAGAAACCACGACCGATCTGGCTTGTGCCGCCGCCCGGCGCGCCATGGAACATGCCGGTGTGGCGGTTGAGGAAATCGATCTGGTCATCCTGGCGACGACCACCCCGGACAATACCTTTCCGGCGACGGCGACACGCGTTCAGGCGCGCCTCGGTGTGCGCAACGGCCCGGCGTTTGATATCCAGGCGGTTTGCTCCGGCTTCGTCTATGCTCTGACGCAGGCCGACAACATGATCCGCCTGGGGCAGGCGAAATGCGCCCTGGTGATCGGGGCGGAGATTTACAGCCGTATCCTGGATTGGGAAGATCGGGGCACCTGCGTTCTGTTCGGCGATGGGGCAGGGGCAGTCGTCCTGCGGGGCGAGGCCTCGAACGGGGCGGAAATTCCACGCGGTATCCTGGCGACGAAGCTGGGGGCCGACGGGCGGTACTATGACAGCCTCTATGTCGACGGCGGACCGGCGACGACCGGCACGGCCGGCTTTGTGCGCATGCAGGGGAAGGAAGTTTTCAAATACGCGGTGGAACGTATGTCCTCCCTGGTCGCCGACCTGCTGGCGCAGCAGGGGTTGACGACGGAAGACCTGGACTGGCTTGTCCCACATCAGGCAAATGTCCGTATTATCAATAAGGTCGGCGAAAGATTGAATTTGCCGTCTGAGCGGGTCGTGGTGTCCGTGGAGGAGCATGCGAATACCTCCGCCGCGACGATCCCACTGGCGATGAACCATGCGGTGGAGCGGCAGCTGTTCAAGCCGGGCGACCTGATCGGCCTGACCGCGATGGGCGGCGGTTTCACATGGGGCGCCGCGCTTCTTCGCTGGTGATCCCAACGATTCGTGCCGACTTTCCGTCTGACCGATTGACGCGATCCTCAGACAGGGATACGCTTTCCCCTGATAAAACTTTGAAATTCTTGGGGGAGTTGGGGCATGGCGGCTAAAACCGTGACCCGCGCAGAATTGGCCGAAGCGGTATACCAGGAAGTCGGCCTGTCCCGAATCGAATCGGCTGCGCTTGTGGAAGCCATTCTCGCGGAGATGGCCGACGCTCTCGTGACGGGAGAAGCGGTGAAAATATCCTCTTTTGGCAGCTTTTCCGTTCGTCAAAAGGGAGAGCGCGTGGGCCGCAACCCGAAAACGGGTGAGGAAGTACCCATCCTGCCTCGCCGCGTTCTGGTGTTCCGTCCCAGCCATGTGTTGAAAGACCGGATCAATAAGTGATCGGCATCGCTCCTCGGGTCATTATTAGGAAGCCTTGGTGATCGACGTGACCGAGCTATCGGATCAGCCGCGCCCGGAAAAGTCCGCAGACGCGTTCAGAACCATTACGGAAGTCGCGGACCTTCTCGATATCCAGCAGCATGTCCTGCGTTTCTGGGAAACGAAGTTTTCGCATATCAAACCGATGAAACGCGCGGGCGGGCGGCGGTACTACCGCCCGGAGGATGTGCGCCTGCTTCAGGTCATTCGGCGCCTGCTGCACGAAGAAGGATACACAATCCGCGGCGTGCAAAAGCTGCTGCGGGAAAACGGCATAAAGACGGTCCTCGATTGGGGAGAAGAGGGCACGCCCTTGCCCGCCCCCGAACAGGACGTCCCGGTTGTGGCCGCCGGGTTGAAGCAGTCCGACCTGGAAGCCTTGAAAGCGTTGCGCAACGATCTCGCCGCCGCGCGCGCGTTGCTGGCGGAACCGCTGAACGGCGACATTTCCTAAATCTGGATTTGCCAGACGCCGCCGAAGGCCTTATTTAGGGCCGTCGTGTTAACGGAGCGTAGCGCAGCCTGGTAGCGCACTATACTGGGGGTGTAGGGGTCGTAGGTTCGAATCCTGCCGCTCCGACCAACGACATCAAGGGGTTAGCTGGGTATTCCGGCTAACCCCTTTTTCTTACTCGACAGTAACTCGACAGCAGACGCTTTGTCTGTTTTTGAATTTCCCTGACAAGGTCACATTCCCGGATTTGTGCGGGCTTGCACTGATTTACAGTAGCTATTTCGATAAGCCGAATTCCCAGAACTTATTTGATCGCGGCGAAACAGCGCCCTTATCCTGACGCCAATAAAGGAAATCAATCCGTCGGGAGGATATGACCATGGCACGCGGTATCGTGGATTTCGATGCGTTGAAAGGTCCGGAAATCCAGAAACTGAAATCGGTGAAAGGCAAGGACACGCCCTTCGTGCTGACGAAGATCGGCCATGTCGTGTTGAAAGTGTCCGACATCGACCGGTCCGTCGACTTCTATTCGCGGGTTCTGGGGATGACCGTATCGGATGCCTATCCAGAAAGCATGATGCCGGGGAAAATGGTGTTCATGCGCTTTTCCAGCGATCACCACGGCGTCGCGCTGATCGGTGGCGCGTCCGACGGTGCGAAGATGCAGGAAATGCATCATATGGCGTTCGAGGTCGACACGATCGACGAAGTCTTCCGCGCACGCGATCATCTGACGCGGGAAGGGGTGAAAATCTTCTTCCAGGGCCGACGACGGGCAGGGGCGCAGATCGCGGTCGAATTTCAGGACCCGGACGGGCATTGCCTGGAAATATATTGGGGCCTGGACCAACTGACCAAGGACGAAGCCGCGCGACCGCCGGAAGAATGGCGGGAGGTGTTTTCCCTGGAAGACGCGGTCGATAATGCGCCGCCCGGCCAGGACACCGCTTTAGCCGATCCGTCGCTTCGGAAAGAATGAGACGCATCCGGTTTTGAATGAAGGCTATTGGGTGAAATTCCGTAAAAGTGCCAGAAAACAGGCAGTCTATACAGGTTTAGAATAGCTAAAACAGTAATTCCTGTGCGGAAAACTTATTTGCGGTGGAGGGCGCCGACCCGATACGCTTTGCCCAACAACAAACCTATAGATCCTAGTGGGAGGATACCAAGATGTCAGAGAACAGCCTCGCTTCCGTTCTCAAGGAAAGCGGCAATACCGTCGAACTTCTGCGCAACTCCAAAATCGGCATGTATGTTTATCCGGTCGTTGCGCCGGAATTTTCCAATTGGCGGGAAGAACAGCGCGCCTGGCGCGATTCCGCGGTTCTGTTCGATCAATCGCACCATATGGACGAATTGATCGTCGAAGGCCCGGACGCCGCAGCGTTCCTGGAAAGCCTGTCGATCAACAGCTTCGCCAATTTCGGCCTGAACCGCGCGAAACACTATGTTCCAGTCTCGCCCAGCGGTCACGTGATCGGCGACGTCATCGCCTTCCGGGAGCGGGAGGACAAATTCATCCTCGTCGGCCGCGCCCCGACCTGCAACTGGGTCAAATATAACGGCACGCTGGGCAAGTTTAACGTCTCCATCGTGCACGATCCGCGCTCTCCGTCGCGCCCGGACGGGAAGGAAGTGACGCGCGTTCACTACCGTTTCCAGATCCAGGGACCGAATGCGCCGAAAATCTTCGAACGGATGAACGGCGGTCCGATTCCGGACATCAAGTTCTTCCATGTCGATTGGATCAATGTCGGGGGCCGCAAGGTCCAGGCGCTGCGTCACGGCATGGCCGGTGCGCCGGGCCTGGAAATCTGGGGACCGTATGAAGAAAAGGACGAGATTCGCGATGCGATCCTGAAGGCGGCGGAAGGGCTGGACCTGTATCAGGTCGGGGCGCGCGCCTATTCGACCAACACTTTGGAGTCCGGCTGGATTCCGTCGCCGCTGCCCGCGATCTACACGCATCCGGACATGCAGGGATATCGCGAATGGCTGCCGGCGGCGGGCTACGAGGCGACGGGGTCGATCGGCGGGTCCTACGTTTCCGACAATATCGAGGACTACTACGTCACGCCGTTCGAGCTCGGCTACGACTTCTATATCAAATACGATCACGACTTTATCGGCCGGTCGGCACTGGAAGCGATGCAGGGCAAGACCCATCGCAAGAAGGTGACCTTCGAATGGAACGCCGAAGACGTCATGAAGGTCATCGCCTCCAACTTCGTGCCGGGCGGCGATAACTACAAATGGATCGACTTCCCGCAGCCGAACTATGCCTCCACCAGCGCCGATATGGTGATGCACGACGGCAAGATGGTCGGCATGTCGATGTTCAACGGTTACAGCTTCAACGAACGCTGCATGCTGTCGCTGGGTATCGTCGATGCGGATATCCAGGAAGGTGATGTGTTGACCCTAGTCTGGGGGGAACCGAACGGCGGGTCGGGGAAAACCTCCACGGAACGGCATAAGCAGGCGGAAATCCGCGTGCGCGTCTCACCGACCCCCTATGCCCGCGAAGCCCGCGAAAACTATGCGGAAAGCTGGCGCACCAAAGGGTCCTGATTCAGGAAGCGGAACCGCCGGTTCGGGGCAAAATCCGGATCGGCGCGTTTCGGGAGCCGATCAATGAATCTCTCCTTCATCGGATTTGGGGAGGCCGCGCGTGCCTTCACCGACAGCCTGAAGCCGATGGAAATCGGCGCGATCAGGGCATATGACATCCTGCAAGCCGGCTCGTCGCGTGGCGATATCGGTATGGCGGCGTCTACGCGTGACGTCGCTTTGGCGGATGGGCCGATTGCGGCGGTTGAAGGTGCCGATATCGTCTTTTCGGCGGTGACGGCGGCAGACAGCCTGGATGCGGCCAAATCCGTGCTTGCCGGTCTCCGTGCCGGGCAGACCTTCATTGACATAAATTCCGTTTCCGGCGATCGAAAGCGCGAAACCGCCGACTTGGTGCGGTCGACGGGGGCGGCCTATATCGACATGGCGGTAATGGCGCCGGTGCATCCGCGCGGGCATCGCACGCCGGTCCTCGTTGCCGGGGATATTGCCGACGATGTTCGGGATTTCCTGATCCGGTTCGATTTCGACTTTCAGGAAGTCGACGGTGGGGTCGGTACGGCGACGTCGATTAAAATGGTCCGGTCCTTGTTTGTGAAGGGGCTGGAGGCCGTGACGGTGCAGAGCCTGATGGCGGCGGAGGCCGCCGGTTGCTACGACCGTGTCTACGGGTCGCTGGCGGCGTCCTTCACGAAGCTCGGTTGGCCAGAATTCCCGAACTATCAATTCGAACGCGTGACCCGGCATGGCCGACGACGGGCCGCGGAAATGCGGGAATCGGCGGTGGAGATGCGAAATCTGGGATTTCCGGCGGGCGGAGATCTGGCCGATGCCATTGCGGCGGTGCAGGACATGGTGGCGTTCCACGGTGCTGCCGTTCCTGCGGATGCCAAGTCCGCCACCGCAGTGCAACATATTCTGCATAGCCTGAGAGTGACGAAACCCCAAGGATGACGGGCGTTTCAGGTGGATGTACACTGATTCGCCAGTTTTTTGAGTAGGAAAAACTTATATCCCTGCCGGGGGTCGAATTGGACGCCGCTTCAGTAGGTTTTTATTGTTTAATCGACTGCATCCATGCAGCGGCAAGCATTCGTCAAGCAATGCACCGATAAGAACATCGTTCACCGATTGTCCAAAGAAAGCGGCGGCACGGATCGCCGACGAGGGAGGAAACCAAAATGAAGATGTCCACGATTAGCCATGCGTTTTCCACGCGCGCGGCCGCCATTGCGGTTGGTGCCGTGCTGTCCGTTGCGGCCTTCGCGCCGGGTGCCGCCAGTGCGGAAACACTGAAATTTGCGCATTTCGTCCCGCCGCAACACACCTTCACCGGCGCCATTGTCGAACCGTTCAAGACCGGTGTCGAAAAAGACACGGGCGGGGAGCTTGAGGTTCAGGTTTTCCCGGGCGGGGAGCTGGGCAAAGGGCCGGTCGAACAGTATGTCCGTGCCGTCAGCGGTGTCGCCGATCTCGTTTGGGGCTTGGCGGGCTACACATCCTCGCAGTTTCCGCTGTCGATGATTGCGGAAATGCCGGGCGTCGTGGATAGCACCGGCCTCGGCTACGAGAAGGTCTGGAGCGTTTATGACGAGTATCTGAAAGGCGAGTTCCCCGGGACACGTCCGATCGCCTTGTGGGTCAGCGAACCGAACGTCCTGATCATGAAAAGCAAGGAAATCCGCACGGTCGCCGATATGCAGGGTTTGAAGATCCGTGTGTCCGGCTCTGTTCCGGGTCAGCTGATCGAGGCCCTGGGCGCGATCCCGGTGCAGATGCCCGCGCCGCAGATGTATAACGCGCTCGATACCGGGCTGATCGACGGGATCCTGACCGGCTCCAGCGCCATCCGCGATTTCCGCCTGAACGAGGTGGCGAATGTCTATACCGAAGGCGCCAATCTCGGGAACATCCTGTTCTACGTCGTGATGAACGAAGCCAAGTACCAGTCGCTGAGCGACGCGGAAAAGGCGGCTGTCGATGCGCATAGCGGCATTGGCCTGTCCAAGTCCGGTGAAGACAACTGGAACGCCGTGGCCAAAAAGATGATGGAAGACTTGAAGGCCGACCCGAACAAGACGGTGATCTCCTTGAGTGAGGAGGAAGCCGCGCCGTTCAACGAGATCACCTATGCGGTGACCGACAAGGCGATTGCCGCGTTGGACGCGCAGGGGCTGCCGGCCTCCGCCGTGAAGAAGGCGATGCAGGGCGGCATGTAAGCCGCCGGGTCGCGGCATCGGTTGGGAGACACGGGACATGATCATGCTGTTGCGAAAGGCGATCGACGGATTGGTGGACCTGTCCGCAATCCTGGGGGGCCTCGCGCTGGTATTCGTGACCGGGGTGATCCTGACCGATGTCGTGGGCCGCGCCTTGGGCAGCCCTCTTTACGGCGTGCAGGACTTGGTGGAGATGTCCGCGCTGCTCGTCGTCTTCGGGGGCATGGCCTTTGTCGACCGGCGGGGCGGCCATGTGACGGTCGATCTGCTGGAACATTTCTATTCGCCGCGCCTGAACAAGATTTTCGTGGTTCTGGGATGCCTGACGGGGGCCTTAATATTCGGTCTGATTGCGTGGCAGACATGGGAAGCGTCGAAGCTGTCCGTCATGTTGAACCGTGCAACAAACATCCTTTTCCTGCCGCGTGCGCCCTTCCAATACGGGGTGGTCGTGCTCAGCGCCATCACAAGTATTGCGATGTTCGCGCGCGGTTTACGCGCCGCCCTGAATAATGGCGCCGCTTCTGAAAGCGCCCATACATGAGCACCGTTGCCATCGGTTTTCTGGGATTGGCCGTATTGCTGGTTCTGTTGGCCATCCGCATCCC
Source organism: Pacificispira spongiicola (assembly GCF_012926505.1). Lineage (GTDB taxonomy): Bacteria > Pseudomonadota > Alphaproteobacteria > UBA8366 > Aestuariispiraceae > Pacificispira > Pacificispira spongiicola. The sequence goes on along the minus strand of NZ_JABBNT010000005.1, from coordinate 265,008 downwards.
CGTGGCTTTCGCCATGTTTGCGGTCGGTCTCGGCGGGTTGATGATCTTGAACGGGCCCGCACAGGCATTGTCTGTTCTGTCGTCCGAAACGTTCAGCCTTGCGTCGAATGCGGAACTGGTCGTCATCCCCTTGTTCATCCTGATGGGGAATATCGCGACGGAATCCAGGATGAGCCGCGCACTCTATGATGCGGCCTATGCCTGGATCGGGTCGATCCGTGGCGGTTTGGCCTCCGCGACCGTTGTCGGTTGTGCCGGTTTCGCCGCCTTGTCCGGGTCTTCCGTCGCCTCCGCCCTGACCATGGGGCGGGTGTCGCTGTCGGAAATGGACCGGTTCAACTATGCGCCGCGCCTGTCGACGGGGGCCGTCGCCGCCGGGGGAACGCTGGGTATCCTGATCCCGCCATCCACCGGTTTCGTGCTCTACGCCATCCTGACGCGGGAATCCATCGGGCGGTTGTTCCTGGCGGGTGTGCTGCCGGGGTTGATGCTGACGGTGCTGTTCGTCATCGCGATTTCCATTCTAACGACCGTCAAGCCCTCCCTGGGTCCGAAGGGGCCGAAAACCACGTGGCGGCGCAAGGCGGAATCCATCGTCGGTGCCTTGCCGATCCTGTCGATCATCGTCCTGACCATCGGCGGTATCTATTTCGGCCTGTTTTCGCCGGTCGAAGCCGCGGCGGTCGGGGCGGGACTGGCCATCCTGGGGGGCGTTATCGGGCGCACCTTGACGCTGAAAGGCTTCCTGACGGCGGTGAAGGATTCCATCGCGACGACGGCGACGGTGATGTTGATTCTGATCGCGGCACATGTGATCGGGCCGTTTCTGGCGCTCAGCCATCTGCCGACCTTCGTCGGGGAGGCGCTGACCAACCTGGATATCGGGCGCTACGGAATTCTGGCGCTGATCTTGTGCGCCTATCTGGTTCTGGGATGCTTCCTGGAAGGGTTCGCGATGCTGGTGCTGACCATGCCGATCTTCTTCCCGGTTATCACGGCATTGGGTTTCGATCCGGTCTGGTTCGGCGTCGTCGTTGTCCTGACGTTGGAGATGGGGCTGATTACACCGCCGGTCGGGGTCAATGTCTTCATCGTGAAATCCGTCGCACCGAATGTCCCGATCGGGGAAATCTTCCGTGGGGTGGCGCCGTTCATGCTGGCCATGGTGGTCGCGGTGCTGATCCTGACGCTGTTCCCGTCCATCGCGTTGTTCCTGCCCAATACCATGATCGGATCGTAATCATGACGAAGCCGACCCTGATCCTAATTCCCGGCCTGTTGTGCGACGGCATCGTCTGGCAGGCCGTTGTTCAGCGGCTGTCGGGGAGTTTTGACCTGCATGTCGCGGACCTGTCCAAGGGGGACAACCTGACGCGCATGGCGGAAGACCTGCTGGATCGGCATCCGGGGATGTTGCTTGTCGCGGGGCATTCCATGGGCGCGCGGGTCGCGATGGAAATGGCGCGGATCGCGCCGGACCGGGTGCGCAGCATGGCCTTACTGGACACCGGCATGCATCCGTTAAAAGAAGGCGAGCCCGCCCGCCGTCAGGAAATTGTCGATTTTGCCCATCGCGAGGGCATGACCGCGCTGGCCGCCCGGTGGCTGCCGGGCATGGTGAACGAGGCACGCCACGGCGATACGGCGCTGATGGCGGAATTGACGGCGATGGTGGAACGGATGGATGCCGATCTGCACGAACGCCAAATCAAGGCCTTGGTCGATCGACCGGACGCGTCCTCCTACATCGCCACGCTGCAGTGCCCGGTGCTGCTGATCGTCGGGCGACAGGATCAGTGGAGCCCGGTGTCCCAGCATGAAGACATGTTGCGCTTGCTGCCGCATGCGGAACTGCGGATCGTTGAGGATGCCGGCCATTTCGCGCCGGTCGAACGGCCGGAGGTCGTCGCGGAACTCCTGGCCGAATGGGCCGAAAAGGCAAAAGTGGCTTAAGGGCGGATCATGAGCGACCAAATTCCAGAAACGCCGCTATTCGTCCGTTCCCATGGCGATATCGGCTATCCGCTGAACAAGATGGCCATGTCCCTGTGCCAAGCGGAAAACAGGGAAGCGTTCAAGGCCGATGAGGAAGCCTTCCTGGATCGCTATGGCCTGAGCGCCGACCAGAAGCGCGCCGTCATGGACCGCGACTGGGAAGCCATGGTGCGGCTGGGCGGCAATCTGTTCTTCATCCTGAAGATTTCCGCCATCGACCCGGTGCCGATAACGGCGATCGGCGCGGCCCAGGCCGGGATGTCTCATGACGACTTCGTCTACGGACGCTTGGGGAAGGTGCGCCATGGCTGAATTGATCGGCGGATTGGGGACCAGCCATGTCCCGTCCATCGGCGTCGCCCTGGATAGGGGGCTGCGCGACACGCCGGATTGGAAGCCGTTCTTCGACGGCTATATCCCGGCGCAGAAATGGATGGCGGATCACAAGCCGGATATTGCCGTCGTCATCTTCAACGATCACGGCAACGCCTTCTTCCTGGATCGCGTGCCGACATTGGCCGTCGGCGTCGCGGATCGCTATAAGCCGATCGACGAAGGCTGGGGCCCGCGCGCGGTGCCGGATTTCGAAGGCGCATCCGCCTTTTCCTGGCATTTCGTGGATCAACTGGTGGAAAACCATTTCGACCCGCTGGTCTGTCGGGAAATCGATGTCGACCACGGATTGCAAGTTCCTATGGAACTGTTCTTCGGCCGCCCGGATGCTTGGCCGGTCAAGATCGTGCCGATCTTCGTCAACACCATCCAATATCCGATCCCGACGCCGCAGCGTATGTGGGATTTGGGTCGCGTCTTGCGCCGGAGCATCGAAAGCTGGCTGACGGACGACCGCATCGTGATCCTGGGCACCGGCGGCCTGTCGCATCAACTGCAAGGGACGCGGGCGGGTTTTCTGAACCGGGAGGCGGACCGGGCCTGGTTGGATGAAATCGGTCCCAATCCGGAAAAGTACCGATCCATGTCGCGCGAGGATTACGTCGAAACCTTCGGGTCGGAAGGCGCGGAATTGATCATGTGGCTGGTCATGCGCGGTGCCATGGATGCGCGTGTGAAGACGCTGCATAAGCACTATTTCGCCCCGGCATCGATGACCGGCGCGGGCATGATCGTTCTGGAGAATGAGGACGCAGCCTGATGTTTTTTCTGATGATTTGCCATCACAACGCGGATGTCGACGCCCTGCGTGACGAACTGCGCCCCAAGCACCGCGACTGGGTCAAGTCCGGTGGCGACGGCTTGGCGACGGTCCTGACCGGTAGTGCACTGTGGGACGGTGACGGCACGGGTATCGGCAATTTCGGCATCTTGGAAGCGGATAGTCTGGAGAAGGCGGAAGCCTTTGCGAACAATGACCCATTTGCACTGGGTGGCATCGTTCGATCGGTCGAATTCACACGGTTGGCGGACGGGTTTCAGGCGGGTCGGATCGACCCGATGACGCAGCGTTGAGCAAACGGATTTATCGAGAGAGGAGCCATATCATGGCGAACAAGACGGCATTGGTGATCAGCGCGCATTCCGCCGATTTCGTCTGGCGGTGCGGCGGGGCGATCGCCCTGCATCAGGAACAGGGATATGACGTTACCATCGTCTGCCTATCCTATGGCGAACGTGGCGAAAGCGCGAAACTGTGGAAGCAGGAAGGTATGACGCTGGACGGCGTCAAATCCGCCCGCCGCAAGGAGGCCGAAACCGCGGCGGAGGCCCTGAACGCGCATGACATCCGCTTCATGGATTTGGGCGATTATCCGCTTGAGATGGACAAGGACGCGAAATTCGCCCTGGTCGATATTATTCGGGAGGTCCAACCGGATTTCATGTTCAGCCATTCGCATTACGATCCCTACAATACGGATCATGCCTATGCGACCAAGATGGCGATGGAATGCCGAATGATCGCGCAGGCTTGGGGCCACAATCCGGGGCAGAAAGTTTTGGGCGCACCGCAGTTGTACCTGTTCGAACCGCATCAGACGGAACAGATGCAATGGAAACCGGATGTCTTCCTCGACATTACCCCGGTTTGGGAAAAGAAATGGGCGGCGATCCAGGCGATGCAGGGGCAGGAGCATCTGTGGGCCTACTACAAGAATGTCGCCGAAAACCGGGGCAACCATTTCCGCCGCAATTCAGGCGGGCAGGCGGGCGGGCGCGACTGCCGCTATGCCGAAGGGTTCCAGTCGGTCTTCCCGCGCACCGTTGACACGCTGGGCTGAGGAAACGGTTATGGCAGGCGTCGTCGTCCAGAATATTGAGCGAGCCGACCCGGCGGTCGTAAAGGCGTTGGGCGAATGCGGTGTCGCGACCGTGCATGAGGCACAAGGCCGAAAGGGGCTGTTGGCGTCCTATATGCGGCCGATCTATGCCGGGGCGCAGGTCGGGGCCTCCGCCGTCACGATATCCGCGCCGCCGGGCGACAATTGGATGGTCCATGTGGCCATCGAACAGGTCCGGGCGGGGGATATCCTCGTCCTCGCCCCGACATCGCCGTGCGAGGACGGCTATTTCGGCGATCTGCTGGCGACGTCGATGACGGCACGGGGTGGGCTGGGCCTGATTATCGATGCCGGGGTGCGCGATGTGCGCGACTTGACGGCAATGGACTTCCCTGTCTGGTCCAAGGCCGTGTTCGCGCAGGGCACGGTGAAGGAAACCGTCGGGTCCGTGAACGTGCCTGTCGTCTGTGCCGGGGCCTACATTCGGCCCGGCGATATCATCGTCGCCGACGATGACGGCGTCTGCGTCGTCGCGCGGGAGGAGGCGGAAAGCGTCCTTGCCGCCGCCCAATCCCGCCTGGAGAAGGAAGAGGAGAAGCGCAAGCGCCTCGCCGCTGGGGAATTGGGTCTCGATATTTATGACATGCGCGGTCGTCTGGCCGAAAAGGGACTGAAATATGTCTGATGGTGTGCGCGCGATGTGGATGCGGGGCGGAACGTCGAAAGGAGGATATTTCCTTGCCGACGATTTACCGTCGGACCCCGTCGCGCGTGACGCCTTCCTGCTGCGGGTCATGGGATCCCCGGACCCCCGCCAGATCGACGGTATGGGCGGGGCGGACCCGCTGACCTCCAAAATCGCGGTGGTGCGAAAGTCTGACCGCCCCGGCATCGATGTGGATTACCTGTTCCTTCAGGTTTTCGTGGATCAGCCCGTGGTGACGGACTCCCAGAATTGCGGGAATCTGTTGGCCGGGGTCGGGCCCTTCGCCATAGAACGGGGCCTGATCGCACCGGCTGGCGATGAAACGCCGGTCCGTATCTTCATGGAAAATACCAGACAGATTGCCGTCGCGACGGTGGCGACGCCGGGAGGCATCGTTCGCTATGACGGTGAGGCCCGGATCGACGGCGTGCCGGGAACCGGGGCCGGGATCCCCATTGTCTTTCGCGAAACAGCGGGGTCGACATGCGGTGCCCTGCTGCCGACGGGGCGGGCGATGGAACGGATCGACGGGTATCGGGTGACGCTGATCGACAACGGCATGCCCTGCGTACTCTTGGCCGCGTCCGATTTCGGCCTGACCGGCGCGGAAACACCCAATGCGTTGGACGAGAACACGGCATTGAAAGCAAAGCTGGAGGCGATCCGCCTGAAAGCCGGGCCTTTGATGAATTTAGGCGATGTGACGACAAAATCGGTTCCGAAAATGACGCTGGTCAGTCCGGCGCGGCAGGGCGGGGCGATTTCGACGCGCAGTTTCATTCCCCATCATTGTCACAAGGCGATCGGCGTTCTGGGCGCTGTTACGGTCGGCACCGCCTGCCTGTTGCCCGAAGGCCCGGCGGCGGAGATCTGCGAGGTTCCGGACGGTAACCCGAAAACCCTGTCGATCGAACATCCGACGGGAGAATTTTCGGTGATAGCGCGGATCGACCCGTCCGGTGCCGTTGAGGAAGCCGGGGTTCTACGAACCGCCAGGAAGTTGATGGATGGCACTGTCTTCGCCTGACGAACCGGGGGACGCCCCCGGCTATCCCAATCTTCGGCATATCCGTCTTCTGGAGGCCGCGGTACGGCTTCAGTCCATCTCCCTGGGGGCCGATGCCGTCCATATTTCCCAACCGGCGGCGTCCCAGGCATTGGCGAAGCTGGAGCGCATATTCGGCGTGAAACTGTTGGAACGGCAGGGCAACGGTATCTGCGCAACGCCGGAAGGGGAAATCGTCAACCGACGGGGCCAGCGGGCGTTGGACCATATCCGGGAAGCGACGCAACGGATTTCCGCGAAATCGCGCATGGCGCGGGGGCTCGCCTACGACCGTCTTGAAAGCCGGGCGACGATCACGCATCTGCGCGCCTTGCAGGCCTTTTCGGAAACGGGAAGTTTCACCGCCGCCGCGTCCTATCTGTCGCAAACCGAACCGTCCGTACAACGTGCGGCCCGGGAAATAGAACGGATCGGCGGCGTTCCGCTGTTTGAGGGCAGTCATCGCAATATCTTCCTGACGCCGGAAGGCAGCCTCGTTGCCGCGAAGGCGAGCCTTGCCTTGCGCGAAATCGATACGGCGCATGAAGAATTGCGCGAGCATGCCGGTCTGTTCGACGGACGGCTTCTGATCGGCACCTTGCCTTTGGCGCGAACCAGCATCGTCCCTACGGCGGTGGTCGACGCCGTCGCGTCCTATCCCAGGGCGCGGGTCGAAATATTGGATGGGTCCTACGATACCTTGGCACATCTGCTGTCCATTGGTCGCATCGACATGCTGATCGGGGCCTTACGCGAGGAGGAGCTGCCGAAGGGCCTGCGGCAATTGCCGTTGTTCGAGGATGAATTGTCGATCATAGCGCGCGCGGATCATCCTTTGGTGCGTGTCGGCCGACCGACGACCGAGGACCTGACAGCCTTTCCGTGGGTTGTGGCTCGCGCCGGTACGCCGAACCGTGCGATCTTCGACCGGTTGTCCGAAAGCATGCGATTGAACCGAGGCGGGGAGGGCTATATCGAAACAGGCTCTCTGGTCGCGCTCCGCGGTATCCTGAAGGAGTCAAACTACCTGACCCTGCTGTCGAAACATCAGGTGTCCTGGGAATTGGAAAGCGGCGCCCTGGCCGTGGTCGAGTTTCCCGTGCCCGATACGGCCCGTACAATCGGCCTGACGACCCGAAAAGGGTGGGAGGAAACCCGATTGCAGAAGGATTTCATCGCGGCCTTACGTCGGTCCGTTGCGAAAAGGGTCGATCCCCGGTTCATCGTCCCGACGCACGCCCCGGTGCACGCCTTGGCGAAGAGATAGCCACATCACGCAGTCTTCATATTCCCGACCGATTTTCGTCACGAGAGTCCGGCACAAGGCGGGCGGCAACCGGGCAGTACTGGCCGCGGCCCGGATCCCCCACCGACCCCGCCGGGACAGTCCGTATCGGCGGGGTCGGACCATTTCGGACAAATGTATGCCCAAGGGTAGCGTGGAAACGGCTCCTCCGTCATGATGAGGGGCAGGAGGTGACGCCCCGTGTCCGACAATCCGACCCATTGGACCCAGTTCGATCGGCTATACGATCTTCCCGATCCGCGCCCCTATTTTCGCGGCGTCGCGACAGGCGATTATCGCATGCCGGAGGTTATGGCCGGGTTGGTCGCGCAAATCCTGCCTCTTGTGTCCGAACGATCCGGTGGGTCTGTCCGTATCGTCGATTTTGCCTGCGGTTACGGCGCGGTCGGCATGTGCCTGCGCTACGGCTTGTCCATGGCGGAAATCTATCGCTATTTCGCAGCGCCAGGCGATGTCGCGCGGGACGCGGTCTATCTGCGGGAAAGACGGCGGCCGGGTCTTGTGCCGCATCGGATCGACGGGATCGATATTGCGGAAAACGCCTTGGCCTATGCCGAACGCGTCGGGGCCGTCGATATGGGGCATGCGCAGAATATCTTGTCCGGTACGATCCCCGACAATTTGGCGGCGGATATCGCCCATGCCGGGTTGATCCTGGAAAGCGGTGCCATCGGCGATTTGATCGCGCCCGCCATGGAACGTCTGCTGACCCTGTCCCGGCACGGCTCGACGCCCTGGGTTCTGATATGCCCCAGGCCGCGCGTCGATCTGCGGCCCTTGATCGAGGCACTGGATGGGGTGGATTACGACATGCACACGGTCCTGCCGCGCATCCGGTATCGAAAACCGTTTTCGGCGGCGGAGCGGGAAGAGGAAATCCGATCCGGCATCGCCAACGGCCTTTCGCCGGACGACTGTATGGTGGACGGATATTTCCGCGTCGATATGCGCCTGTTGGCGCCCAAGGGCGAACATGTGGACGCGGTCCTCGCGGCGGCGAGACGGTTCGCGGAAGGCTTGGTCTAGTCCACGGCCAGGAGGTCGTCGAACACAGCACCCAAGTCGCGGTTCAGGTTGCCTTCGCCGACGGCAAGGCCCTCGCGGCGCGGGTCGGCGCCGCCGACCAGCAGTCCGCCGGAAAATTCAACGCCATGCAGTCCGCTGGCCATGGCGCGGCGTTGCACCTCATATCCCCGGCCCGCCAGAACGGGTTCCAACCCGTCCAGATCGGGATGATCTTCCAATTCCATCGAGCCGTTGCGGTTCAGGAAGTGGGGCATGTCGATCGCTTCCTGCACCGACATGTTCCAGTCCAGCACCCCAACCAGCGATTGCGCGACGAAGCCGATGATCCGGCTGCCGCCGGGGGAGCCGATGGCGAGGCGCGGCTTGCCGTCCGGTCCCAGAACCAGGGTGGGGGCCATGGAACTGCGCGGCCGTTTCCCCGGTTCGTAGCGGTTGGCGAGCGGGTTTCCGTCCTTTTCGTCGCTCCACGCGAAATCGGTCAATTGATTGTTCAGCAGGAACCCGCCCACCATCAGGCGCGACCCGAATCCGGTTTCGATGGAACTGGTCATCGTCGCGACCGACCCGGTCCGGTCGACGGCAACCAGATGCGTGGTGGACGGCAATTCCGGGCTGTCGTCCAATATATCGGACCGGAACGCCTGATCGCCCAGCGGATTGCCGGGCGGTAGTTCCGATTTCTCGCTAGTGCCCAGATCCATCAACTTCGCGCGCGTCGACAGGTAGCCGGGGGTCAACATTTCCGTAACCGGCACGGATACGAAATCCGCATCGCCCAGGAAACGGGCCCGGTCGGCAAAGGCAAGCCGCATCGCCTCCCCGAAATACTGAATCGCTTCCGGCGACAGCGGGGGCAGGCTGCCGATCCGTTTCGCGCCGTATTCAAGATGTCCGAGGATTTGCAGAACCGTCGTTGCGCCGGAAGATGGCGGTCCCATGCCGCACACTTGGTTCAAATGATAGGCCATGCAAACCGGATCGCGCCGCACCGCCTTGTATCCCGTCATATCATCGACGGACAGCATGCCGGGGTTGCGGGCGGCGTTGCGCACGGTATCGACGATCGCTTCCGCCATCGGTCCGCTATAGAAGGCGTCGGCCCCATTTTGCGCGATCGCGTCCAGACTTTCCGCCAATTCCGGGTTCTTCAGTATATGGCCGATAGGATAGGGTTCCCCCGTTTCCGGGTCGTAGAAATAGCTGGCCGCCGGTTCCATGTCGCTGAGGAATTTCGCGTTTTGCAGCAATCCGTGCAGGCGCGGGCTGATCGGGAAGCCCTTTTGCGCCAGATCGATGGTCGGCTGAAACAGATCGGCCCAGTCCAGGCGGCCGCTGTCTTTATGGGCCATTTCCAGCATGCGCAGGACACCCGGCACCCCGACGGAACGACCGCCGGTCACGACCTCCATAAACGGGCGGGGCTTGCCGGATTCGTCCCGGACATAGCCACCGTTGCTGTCGGCGGGCGCCGTTTCGCGCCCATCGTAGCTCACCAATTTCTGCGTTTCCGCATCCCAGACCAAAAGGAACGCGCCGCCCCCGATCCCCGAGCTTTGCGGTTCGACGAGGTTCAGGGCCATCTGCGCGGCGATGATCGCATCTACGGCGGACCCGCCGTCGTCCAGAATGGCGGCCCCGATCTGCGCCGCGACGGGATGCGCCGCGACCATCATGAAATCGTTTGCGTAAACGGCGGTACGATCGGATCGGTCGATCAGGGCTTCCGGCGCGACGGCTTCCACATCCGGCCGCGTCGGACCGGGACTGCCTAGAACGGCTTCCAGTACGATCCCGCCGAAAACAGCGCCACCGACCAGGATCAGTGCACCGAGACCGGCATTCAGAACGGGACTACGGGTGAGTTTCATCGCTTCCTTCATCATCGCCGGTATCGGCGACCATCCGTCCGGCATCCGTCAATTTACAGACGAGCCAGTCGGGCTTCAGGGGGTTGTTGAACCATGGTTCCGCCCAGCCTTGTTCGATGCAACTGCGCACCGTGCGATCGCTGATCCGCTGACCGGCGGCATCGAACAGCGGCAGTTTTCCGCCCGGTTGTTCCAACCCGCGGCGCAGATAGGCCATTTGCACGCGCGACGGACGCGCCCCGCCGCGAATGGCGGCCGGTTTAACGTCCTGTAAATTGGTGACGACGTCGCGTGCGGTACCCATGCTGGTTCGTTCCCCCGTTAGTCCGGGAATGGTAAGGGGAAGCACGGGAAGAGGGCAAGCCTTTGAAAGAGTTCAGGAGAGCGGTTTACCCAGCCGGCCAGCCAATTCTTGGATGAACTGCCATGCCACGCGGCCGGATCGCGACCCGCGCGTGACGGTCCATTCGATGGCCATCGGGCGCCATTCTTCTTCGGAAATCGGCAGTTTATAGGCCTCCACATAAGCGCCGATCATCTCCAACCAAGTTTGCTGATCGCAGGAATGGAAGCCGAGCCACAGACCGAAACGGTCTGACAGGGAAACCTTTTCCTCAACGGCCTCGGACGGGTTCACCGCCGTGGAGCGTTCGTTTTCTATCATATCGCGCGGCATCAGGTGGCGGCGGTTCGACGTCGCGTAGAAGACAACATTGTCGGGTCGGCCCTCAATTCCGCCTTCCAGCACGGCCTTAAGCGATTTATAGGCCGCGTCCTGACCGTCGAAGGACAGGTCGTCACAGAACAGGATGAACCGCCGGTCCTCGATATCGCGCAGATGGGTCAGCAGCCGGGGCAGGGTGGGGATGTCCTCCCTATGCAATTCGATCAGCGCCAGGGTGCCGCCGACTTCCGCATTAACGGCGGCGTGCGCGGATTTGACGAGGGAGCTTTTCCCCGCGCCGCGCGCGCCCCACAGCAAGGCGTTGTTCGCCGGAAGGCCTTTCGCGAAACGGCGCGTGTTTTCCACCATCTGGTCGCGCTGCAAATCGACGCCGCGCAGCAGGTCGATGTCGATCCGGTTCACCTTCTTCACCGGGTCCAGGCTGTCTTCTTCCGGATGCCAGACAAACGCGTCGGCCTTGCCGAGTTTAAGGCCTTCTCGCTTCGGCGGGGCGAGGCGGTCGAGCGCATCGGCAATACGGGTCAGGGTCTTTTCAAACTTCGACATGTTCTTATATCCAGGGCGGCCCAAATTGGGCGGGAGCCTAGCCACGCCCCGGATGCCGGTCAATTCCGGGGTTTCGGAACGGACGGCATTGCACTTTCGCCCGTGGTCCGTATAGTCCCCGGCGTGTTTCTCGTGGGCCGGTTTTCTTAAGGGATACGGTCCGAAAATCTCCTCACTAAGATTCAGGAGTTTCCTATGCTGATTTCCACGGCATTCGCGCAAGACGGCGCGGCCGGTGCGCCCGCAGGCGGCATGCTTGAAATGTTCCTGCCGCTGATCCTGATCTTCGGGGTCTTCTACTTCCTTCTGATCCGTCCGCAGCAGAAGCGGCAGAAGGAACACCAGGCGAAACTGGGCGGTGCGCGGCGCGGCGACAAGGTCGTCCTGGGCGGCGGCATGATGGGCACGGTGACCAAGGTCGTCGACGATGCCGAACTGCAGGTGAAAATCGCCGAAGGCGTCGAAGTCCGCGTGCTGAAATCCACCCTGATGGATGTCGTCAGCAAGACGGAACCGGCCAAGGACGACGCGAAACCGTCCGGCGACAAGCCCGCCAATGACGGCGCGGAGCCGAAGAAAAGCCTGATCGGCTCGCTGTTCGGCAAGAAGTAAGATCGGAAGACCTCCATGCTGCAATTCCCCGTCTGGAAAAAGGTTCTGATCGCGGTCATCGCGGTGTTGGGCGTGCTCTACGCCCTGCCCAACGTGACCGGGAAATGGGCACCGTCGGACGACTATCCGACCTGGGCGCCCGGCAAGCCGATGAGCTTGGGCCTCGATCTGCGCGGGGGCGCGCATATGCTGGTCCAGGTTCGGACCCAGGATGTGGTGAAAGAGCGGCTGGGGGCGACCGCCGACGGCCTTCGGATCGAACTGCGAAACGCCAAGGTGCGCGCAAGCAGCTTCGAATCCGATCCGGATACACTGACGATCTCCTTCTCCATTCGAAATGTGGAGGATGCCGACGCGACCCGTCAGGCGATCCGCGATGCAGCGCCCGAATACGATCTGACCCCGTTGGGCGACACGCGCTTCCGGCTGACTTTGCCGGAAGACGAGGTGCGGGCGCTGAACGATCGCACCATGGCACAGTCGTTGGAAGTCGTAACCCGCCGCGTCAACGCGATGGGCCTGACCGAACCGACGATTCAGCGTCAGGGGCTGGATCGTATTCTGATCCAGGTCCCAGGTCTTGAGGACACGGCGGCGTTGAAGCAGATCCTGAATGCCCAGGCGCGTCTGACCTTCCATTTGGTCGACTTCGACAAATTGCCGTCCGCTATTCAGACGAACCGCGCCCCGCCCGGTTATGAGCTGATGCCGTCCATTGAAGAAAATGCCGACGGGACCCCGGAACGGATGTATCTGGTGACGAAGCAGGTCTTCGTGTCCGGTGAAAATCTGACCAATGCCCAGGCGACGTTCCAGCAGGGGCAGCCGGTTATCTCCTTCTCCTTCGATTCCGTCGGAGCACAACGCTTCGGCAAGGTGACGCAGGAAAATGTCGGCGGTTTCCTGGCGGCGGTTCTGGACGGAAAGGTCGTCAGCGCGCCGCGTATCCAGACGGCCATTCTGGGCGGGAACGGTGTCATCACCGGCAGCTTCACCCTGATGAAGGCGCAGGAAACGGCGCTGCTGCTGCGCGCCGGGGCCTTGCCCGCGCAGATGGACACGATCGAGGAACGCACCGTCGGTCCGGGCCTTGGGCAGGATTCCATCGATGCGGGTAGCCTTGCCAGCCTGATCGGCCTGATCGCGGTCGTCGTCTTCATGGCGGCGTATTACGGGCGCTTCGGTATTTACGCGAATATCGCGCTGCTCTTGAACCTGACCCTCATCATCGGTCTATTGTCGGCCCTGGGCGCGACGCTGACGCTGCCGGGGATTGCCGGGATCGTGCTGACCGTCGGCATGGCGGTCGATGCCAACGTGCTGATTTTCGAACGTATCCGGGAAGAAACCGGCCTGGGCCGGACGGTGATGAACGCGGTGGAAGCGGGTTATTCCCGCGCGCTGACGACCATCGTCGACTCCAACCTGACGACGCTGATTGCCGCCGTGTTGCTCTATTCCTTCGGGGCCGGTCCGATCCGCGGATTTGCCGTGACGCTGGCCATCGGTATCGTGACATCGATGTTCACCGCGATCATGGTGACGCGCCTGTTCGTCGTCATGTATATCCGGTCCAAGCGACCGGACGTTCTTCCCATCGCGGCAAAGCCCGCCAAATCCACTTCCGGGGAGGCCTGATCCATGGCGTTCCGTTTCATTCCCGACGACGTCAATCTGGACTTCATCGGCAAGCGTAAGCTGGCCTTCGTCTTCTCCATCCTGCTGGTCGCGGCCTCCATCGGTCTGTTCGCGACGCGCGGTCTGAACCTGGGAATCGATTTCCTGGGCGGAACGATGATCGAGGTGAAAACCGAGGACGGGAAGGGCGTCAGCGACTTCCGCGACGCGCTCGGTTCGCTCGGTCTCGGCGATGTGCAAATTCAGGAATTCGGCGCGGCAAACGATCTTCTGATCCGTATCCAGCGTCAGCCCGGCGACGATGTCGCGCAGCAGGACGCGCTGAACCGTGCCCAGGCCGCCATCGACGGCATGGTGGCCGAATATCGCCGCACCGAAGTTGTCGGCCCGACGGTCGGTAACGAGCTTCAGGAAGCCGCGATCTACGCCATCTGCTTCGCCATCGGGGCGATCCTGATTTACATCTGGTTCCGTTTCGAATGGCAGTTCGGTGTCTGCGCGGTGATCGCATTGCTGCATGACGTGTTGGCGACGATCGGCTTATTCTCGCTGTTGCAGCTTGAGTTCAATCTGGCGACCGTTGCGGCGGTGCTGACCATTGCGGGCTATTCGATCAACGATACTGTGGTGGTGTTCGACCGGGTGCGCGAAAGCATCCGAAAATACAAGACGATGCCGCTGCCTCAGTTGTTGAATCAGGCAATCAACCAGACCCTGTCGCGGACCCTGATGACGTCGCTTACGACGCTGATCGCGTTGGTTGCCCTGTTCATCTTCGGCGGTGAAGTCATCAGCGGATTCTCCATCGCGTTGATCTGGGGCATCGTGGTCGGGACCTATTCGTCGATCCTCGTCGCCGTGCCGCTGCTGCTGTCGCTGCAGCCGCACCGGGGCGAGGAAGCCGGGGCGTCCGCTGAGGTTTCGGCCTGACGCCGCCCCCTCTGTTGAGGGAACACTAAGAGGGCGGAGATGGATATCACCCCCGCCGTTCCGGACGGCAGACAACTCGTGGATTCGTACGGGCCGGGCCGCTTCAAGATTCGCGGCCAGTCCTATGAGGGGCCGGTAATCGTCTTTCCGAACCGAGTCCTTTCCTGGGATGTCGCCCATATCGACGAATTGACCCTCGACGCTGTCGCGGCAATCCGGGACGCCGATCCCAGTATCGAGATACTGTTGCTGGGCACCGGCGAGCGAATGGCGATGCCGCCGGGCGGCCTGCGTCGGGAAATGCGGGAAAAGGGAATCGGTGTCGACCTTATGGATACCGGCGCCGCTTGCCGTACCTTCAATATCCTGATGACGGAAGGCCGTTTGGCCGCTGCCGCCCTGATCCCGGTCTGACGGGCGGGCAGGGCCCTTGCGCTTCGACCGTCGATGGCGTTGAGTGCCCGCATGGATCGTTCCGCGACAGATACGGCCTCCCAGGCTACCTCCTTAGCCGCCGACCTGACACGGCGCAGTGCCTCCAACCTGTGGTTTGTCGGGCGGGCGCTGCCGTCACGGAAGCGTAAATTGTTTGAGGCCGCCTATGCGACGATGCGTGTGGTCGATGATTTCGTTGACGATACATTCCTGGCGCGCGGTCCTGTCGAACGGGCGGAAACCCGACAGGCGGCACTTTCCTACATCGATCAATGGGAACAGGCGGCGGTCGCGGCCTTGGATGGATACATCGCGGAAACGGGCGACCCGCGCGACGACGCGCTGTTTGATGCGCTGCGCATCGCCGCCGTAGGATCGGATATACCGTGTCGGCCCTGGAACGCCCTGGCCGAAGCCATGCGCTTCGACGTGACCGAAGGGCGTCTGACAACGTGGCAGGATTTTGAGGCCTATTGCGACGGTGCGACGGTCGCCCCGGCGGCGGTGTTCCTGCATGTCCTGCACGCGGATGCGACCACGCTGCACGCCGATTTGACCGCGGCTGCGCTGTTCGATAAGGCGCGAGCCATGGCGACCTTCTGCTATCTGGTTCATATCCAGCGGGACTTCGCGAAGGATCACGCACGGGGCGGACAATTGCTGACCGTGCCGCAGGAATGCGCAGGCGGGCCGCCGCTGCCGGGATCGGGGCCGGACGCCTGCTTGCCCGTATTGACGGCATTGGCGGAACGGGCGGCAGTCTATCGGGAAATGGCGAAGGTCGACCTTGCCGCGATGTCCCCCGATCTGGCGGTCCGGGAACGGGGCATTCTGGAAGCCCTGTTCGGCATCTACGAAGGCCTGCAAGACGATCTGAACCGCGACCCGATGCCTTGCGAAGAAGGCCGCCGCCGTGTAACCGCGCGGCTGCGCGAAACGCTGTTGGATCGGTTGGGACTGGCATGAACCGGGAAGACCTGGACTACTGCGCCGGTCAGGTTCGGGAGGGCGACCCCGACCGGTTTGCGACCGCCATGCTGGCCCCGCCGGACGGCCGCGCCCGGCTGATGGCCTTGTACGCCTTCAATCTCGAAATCGCCCGTTTGCGGGAATCCGTCAGCGATATCCTGCTTGGCGAAATCCGACTGCAATGGTGGCGGGACGCCTTGGCCGAATGTCGCGCCGGGTCGCCGCGACGACATCAGGTCGTCCATCCGCTGTCGCATGCCATCACCGAGGCCGCCTTGCCGGAAGGGCCGTTCCTGGAAGCGATTGATGCCCGTGCCCGTGATTTGGACGAAATGCCGCCCGAGGACGATGCGGCGCTTGCGGCCTATATCGACGCGACGGGCGGGGCGATTGGGGAATTGGCGGTGCGATGCCTGGTCGGACGCGAGGCGGCTGAAGCCGATATCGAAGCGGGGCGGGCCGCCGGTCGTGCCTGGGGCTGGGTCGGGTTGGTAAGAGGCCTGCACGTTCACAAACGCCAGGGCCGCCAGACCGTGCCCGCCGATAGATTGCGTGCCGCGCCGACCCTGGCTGACGACATCGAGATGGCAACGGTCAGCGACGCGGTGCGCGATTGGACGCGAATGTTGCTGGAGCGTGGCCGGGAAGAGACGGCCAGGGTGCAGGCGTTGAAGGGGCAAGTTGCGAAGGCCGCCTTGCCCGCGCTCGGCCCCATCCGTTTGGCGCGGCGCTATGACCGCGGCATTACCGCCAGCGGTTACGACCCGTTTCGCGTCGATATGGTCCAGATGGGGCAGGCCCGGCGGGCAGCTTGTCTGCTGCCGCTCGCCCTGTTCGGAAGGCTTTAGGCGGCCGCCGCGCGGCTGCTGCCGTCCAGCCAGACGCCCAGTTCTTCCAAAGCACGAGCCGACAGGGCGGCCTTGCGGTCGCGGCCGCGTTTGCGGGTCTTTTTCGTCTCGTCGCCGGGCAGGCCGGGGAACAGCCCGAAATTGACGTTCATGGGCTGGAAGGTTTCTTCCGCCGCGCCGCCGGTGATGTGTTCCAGCAACCCGCCAAGCGCCGTCGTGACCGGCGGACGGGACGGCGTTAGCCCCAGGCGTTCTTCCGCCGCGAACCGTCCGGCCAAAAGGCCGATGGCCGCGGATTCGATATAGCCTTCGACGCCCGTTACCTGACCGGCGAAACGGATGGAGGACCGCGCCTTCAACCGCAGGACCGGGTCGAGCAGCCGGGGGCTGTTCAGGAAGGTATTGCGATGAATGCCGCCCAACCGTGCGAATTCGGCGTTTTCAAGTCCGGGGATCGACCGGAAAACCTCCGTCTGCGCGCCGTATTTCAGTTTCGTCTGGAACCCGACGATGTTGTACAGCGTGCCCAATTTGTTGTCCTGGCGAAGTTGCACGACGGCATAGGGGCGCGCATCCGAATGCGGGTCGGTCAGGCCGACCGGTTTCATGGGGCCGAAGCGCAGCGTCTCGCGTCCGCGCTCCGCCATGACCTCGATCGGCAGGCAGCCCTCGAAATAGGGGGTGTTCTTTTCCCATTCCTTGAATTCGGTCTTTTCGCCGTTGATCAGGGCGTCGATGAAGGCGTTGTACTGTGCCTCGTCCATCGGGCAGTTGATGTAGTCCTTACCGTCGCCCCCATCGGTGGATTTGTCGTAACGGGATTGGAACCAGGCGCGCTCCAGATTGATGCTGTCGAAGTGTACGATCGGCGCGATGGCGTCGAAGAAGGCGAGTTGCGCCTCCCCGGTCACATCCAGGATGGATTGGGTCAGCGCGGCGGAGGTCAGCGGCCCCGTGGCGGCGATAACACTGTCCCAGTCGTCGGGGTCGGGCAGGGCCTCGACCTCGGTACGTTCGATGGTGATCAGCGGATGGTCGGTCAGCGCCTTTGTCACTAGGCCGGAAAATTCGTCCCGGTCGACGGCGAGCGCGCCGCCCGCCGGAACCTTCGCCCGGTCGCCCATGGTCAGGATCAACGATCCCGCACGGCGCATTTCTTCATGCAGCAACCCGACCGCGTTGCCTTCCGGGTCGTCGGACCGGAAGGAATTGGAACAAACGAGTTCGGCAAATCCGTCGGTATGGTGGGCATCGGTTTTCCGGGTCGGGCGCATTTCGATCAACGTCACGGGCACGCCGCGTTGCGCCAATTGCCAGCAGGCCTCGCTGCCCGCCAAGCCGCCACCAATCACCAGAACCGGTTTGTCGCGCGTCGTCATGGTATTCGCCCTTCCACCTGCATCCGATCCGGCCCCCGGTTAATCCGACGCCGTGACAGGGGTGGACTTCTATCGAAACCGGGCTTTTCGCGCAAACCCCGGTTGCGGGGCAGTGTCACTGATCTCCCGGATCAGGCTTCGGGATCGGGGATCATGCTGATATAGGAATTCAGCCTATCCGACGTATCGCCGAAGCGGCGCTCGATTTCCGCATCCGACAGGTCAGGGCCGACCATGACCTTGTCGCCGCGCTTCCAATTGGCCGGGGTGGCGACCGGATGACGTTCGGTCAATTGTAACGCGTCCAGACAGCGCAGAACCTCATCGAAATTCCGACCGACGAGGAGGGGATAGACCTGAATCATCTGGATCGTCTTGTCCGGTGCAATGACGAAGACGTTACGGACCGTCATATTGTCGCCGGCATTCCGGGCGCCCGCCGGGCCCTGCGCACTTGCTGGCAGCATACCGTAGGCCTTGGAAATATTCAGATCCGGGTCGGAAATCATCGGGAAGGACGGGCGGTGTCCCTGTGTCTGCTCGATATCCTGCATCCATTTGACGTATGAATGCTGCGTATCGACCGACAGGGACGCGATCTTCGTGTCACGCTTTGCGAATTCCGGTTCGAGTCGCGCGACCGCACCCAGTTCGGATGTGCAAACCGATGTGAACGCTTTCGGGTGAGCAAACAGGATACACCAGGAATCGCCGACCCAATTGTGGAAATCAATTTCACCCTGTGTAGACTCAGCCCGAAAATTCGGCGCTAGCGACCCGATGCTAAGCGGCATAACTTCCCCAATACCAAACTTGTTCCGCACGGTTCGTTGGGCCGCCCCGTCGAAACCGATCACGGCATGTAGTACAGAACAAAATCCATCCTGAAAGCAACATGAACGATCGGCCTTACTTCATCTCATCGGAAATTTACCGCCATTCGCGATATGGCGCGAAACACCCGCTGTCGATCTCGCGCGTTGCGGCGGTGACCGATCTGGTGGCGGCACTGGGATGGTTGCCGGAAGACCGGTTCCGGGATGGGCCGGTGGCGACACGCGATCAATTGCTGCGCTTTCATGATCCGGACTATATCGACGCGCTGATACGTGCGGAAAGGCAGGGATTGTCCGACGAGGAAAAGGCGCGTTGGAACATCGGTCGCAATGGAAACCCGATCTATGGCGAGGTATTCCGCAGACCCGCTACGGCGGCGGGGTCGTCCATTCTCGCCGCCTCCCTGATCGCGGAAGGCGGGACGGTCTACAGCCCCGCTGGCGGCACCCATCACGGTCGACGCGACCGGGCCAGCGGGTTCTGTTATCTGAACGATCCGGTGCTGGGCATTCTGACCCTGTTGGATAAGGGGATCGCGCCGATTGCCTATGTCGATTTGGACGCGCATCACGGCGACGGCGTGGAAGACGCGTTTCGCGACGATCTCCGGGTTACGACAATTTCTCTTCATCAAGCAGACCTTTGGCCGCGCAGCGGGCCCGCCGCGCATGACCTCGGTTCGTCGGTGATGAATTTGCCGGTCGAGGCCGGGTTCAACGATGACGAATTCCAATATGTCCTGGAAACGGCGATCCTGCCCAAAGTGTCGGCCGTCGCCCCGCAGGCCCTGGTGATCCAATGCGGGGTCGATGGGTTGGAAGACGATCCCTTGTCGAAACTATCCCTGTCGAACGGCGTTTACCGAATGGCGGTCGCCCATTTGCTGCCGCTTGCGCCGCGCCGGATCGTGTTGGGTGGGGGCGGGTATAACCCCTATGCCGTGGCGCGTGCCTGGGCTGGGATATGGGCGGTGTTGGACGGTCATTCGGTACCGGACGCCCTGCCGGACGCGGCGGAATCCGTGTTGCGGGCGCTCGATTGGAAGCACAGCCGCGCCCGGACGCCGCCGGACCGCTGGTTCCGAACATTGCTGGACCCCTCGAACCACGGTCCGGTGCGCGACAGCACGCGGGAAACGGTCCGTGCGTCGCTGCTTGCCTCGCGTTGATCGCGTTGCTATGTGCGAAGGATGAAACGCGCGCTCCTTACCGTCTTTATTTGTGTCTTCTGCCTCACCGGCTTGGCGCGGGCCCAGTCGGAAGGTCAGGACCTGCCGACGGAACCGCTGACCATCGTCACGCAGGACGGGGCGGAGCATGTCTTCGAGGTGGAGGTCGCGACCAGCCCGGAAGAACGTCAGGTCGGCCTGATGTATCGGAACGAATTGGCGCCGGATCACGGGATGATCTTCATCTATCCGTATGACAAGCGTGTCAGCATGTGGATGAAGAACACGTTCATCCCGCTGGATATGCTGTTCCTCGAATCCGACGGTACCGTGGAAAGCATTCGGGAACGGGCGGTACCGCATTCCCTGACGCCGATCCCGTCGAAAGGGCGCGTGCGCGCCGTTTTGGAGCTGCCGGGGGGAAGCATCGACCGTTTCGGCATACGTTCCGGCGATAAAGTCCGCTTTTCCGCTTTCGAAAATAACTAGAATCGTCCTATCAGCGAATGGTGCGGGGGCGGCATGCATTGCCGCGCCGACCGCGCGTGGGATGTACCGGAAGGCAGGAGTGGGCATATGCGGTGCGGGTTCAAAAGGGCAGCGGTGTTCGTCGCGGGCGGGCTGATGCTGGCGGGTTGTTCCATCAATCCGGATGAACCAGAGGCCTATCCGAAGGTTTCCGGCAACACATTCGACCTGCAAAACGAGTTGAGTGTCGTCCTGCCGGTGGCGGAACGCATCAACGTTTCCTATGAATTCGTTCAGTCCGATTCAGCGGAAGACTACATTTCCGCCCCTGGCATGTTCGACGGCCCGATCTGGTGGTTCCAGGAACGGACAGCGGAAGAGCCGGAACAATTCTTGGGTATCCACCTTCTGAAGCGGGACGGCGACGACTTCGAAGAGGCGCCTGGTGCCCTGGTCCGTCTGTCGCGCACGAACTATGACGTGCAGACCTATTGCTTCGATCTGTCCAAGGATACGATCCCGCCGGAAATCCAGCCTTATCTCGACAGTTTCCGGAATCTTGATCAGGAAATTTCGACGGATATCTATTTCCGCCGCTTTATCCTGCGTAAGGAACGCGAGGGCGGGGAACGCACGGACCTCGTCTATATCCGGGACATCGTGCGTTTGGGCTATACCTGCGAGGCGATCGGCGATCTGACCGAACCGAAGCCGGGCAACGACGAGATCGTCCAGCAATTGCAGACCGATTCCCAGGCTGCCTTCGAGGTCATGAGCTGACCTTACCCGTCTTGCAGGTTTGATCGTCGCGATACCGATGCGGCCCCGCGACGATCCGTTACAGGGCTCCATCCTAGCGATACGTCCTCTTCGTCGCTAAGATATCCATCGCATTCAGATAGTTTGATCCATCGCAAAGACGGTCGACCGGACTGTCGGATAGGTGATGCATCATACCGTTGACTCGCCACGATGCGACGCAAGCCCGATTGGGATGAGGACACATGACCGACACCACCCAAACGCTGATCGAACCGAATCCGGGTCCGATCGAACCTGAGTTCGACCCGGAAAATCAGCCGCTTTATGCCGCGCGGAAGAAGATTCATCCGAAATCGGTCTCCGGTATTTATCGCAAACTGAAATGGGCTGCCGTCATCGTCCTGCTGGCGATTTACTACATTGCGCCCTGGCTGCGCTGGGATCGGGGATTGAGCGCGCCGGACCAAGCCTTCCTGATCGATATGCCCAATCGCCGGGCCTATTTCCTGTGGATCGAAATTTGGCCGCAGGAGGTTTACTACATCGCCGGGCTGCTGATCATGGGGGCGGTCGGGCTGTTCTTCGCGACAGCGCTGCTGGGCCGGGTCTGGTGCGGCTTTTCCTGCCCGCAGACGGTATGGACAGACTTGTTCATGTGGGTGGAACGCCTGATTGAAGGCGATCGCGGCGCGCGTATCCGCCTGGACAAGGCCGGTTTCAGTTTTGAAAAGCTGTGGAAGCGGACGGCGAAACACGCGTCTTGGATTTTGATCTCGCTGCTGACCGGCGGGGCTTGGGTCATGTATTTCAACGATGCGCCGACCCTGGTGCGCGACGTGATCCATTTCGATCTGACCGGGAACCAACTGTTCTTCATCGGTCTGTTCACCGCGACGACCTACGCCCTGGCCGGGTTCGCGCGCGAACAGGTCTGCACCTATATGTGTCCGTGGCCGCGTTTCCAGGCATCGATGCTGGACGAGGACACGATGATCGTGACCTACGAGAAATGGCGGGGCGAACCGCGCGCGAAACCGGCGCGGGACGGGAACTACGAAGATCGCGGGCATTGCATCGATTGCGGGCAATGCGTGGCGGTCTGCCCGACCGGGATCGATATCCGCAACGGGAACCAGTTGGAATGTATCGGCTGTGCGCTCTGTATCGACGCGTGTAACGCGGTGATGGAGAAGGTCGGCCTGCCGAAAGATCTGATCACCTACGACTCGGTCAACCGCCAGAATGCCCGGGCCGAAGGAAAACCGGTGAAGCGTCGGTTCTTCCGGCCGCGCACCTTCATCTATATGGCCGTTATGGCGATCGTCGCCGGGGCCTTCTTCTTTACCTTGGCGACCCGGTCGCATCTGGACATGTCCGTCATTCCGGATCGGAACCCGATCTTCGTGAAGCTGAAGGACGGGTCCATCCGCAACGGGTTTACCCTGCGCATCCTGAACAAGACACTGCGTCCGCGCTATTTCATCCTGACGGTGAACGGCCTGCCGGACTTCAAGATCGCGTTGCAAGGCCAGGATACCGAAGGGCAGCAAACCGATCTGGTCGTTGCCGAAGACAGCGTTAGAACCGTCAAGGCCTTCGTGACCATTCCAGAATCGGCCTTGAGCGATACGACGATGGATTTCAATTTCGTTCTGATCGAAAATGTCGCCGACGATGGCTCCGTTTTCGGCGGACCCGTGGAAAGCGACTTCGAAGCCCGCTTCCGCGGACCTGAAAAGTAAGGGGCCGAATGATGAGCATGTCCATGACGGAACCGACACAACCGACGCGGCGCAGCCGTATCCCGTTGATCTTCTTTGCATTCTTTGGCGTTGTTCTGATCGCGAACGGGATCATGATCTACATCGCGCTGTCCACGTGGACGGGATTGGAAACGCCGAATTCCTATCTGAAAGGGTTGGACTACAATAAAACCCTGGAAGAGGTCAGCACGCAGAACGCCCTGCATTGGACGGTAGACAGCTCGATCGCGCCGGTGGGACAACCCGGTCGCTTCGCCGTGTCGATCCGCATTTCCGACAAGGCGGGCGAACCGTTGCGCGCCGCGCGTGTGGTGGCGTCGTTCGAACGGCCGACACATTACGGCATCGATTCCCGCGCGGAACTGTCGGAGGTTGAGCCGGGGCTTTATGTCGGAACCGTCGATCTGGCGGAGGCGGGGGCCTGGAATCTGCGCCGTCTCGTCTGGCACGGCGAGGAAACCCATCAAACGGTCGAACGTGTATTCCTGAAGCCGGAGAATTTCTGATGGGAACTCTGGTCGGCGGAGGATGCTGCGCGCCGCTGGTCGAAGGACCGGACGCAGACGCCACCGACGCCGTGCGCGGTCGTCTGGGACCGCTGGACCCTTACCTGATCGCCGAACCCGACGGCCATATAACCCTCAACATGATGGTGGAGGGGATCACCTGCGGCGGCTGCATTTCCACGATAGAGCGTTCCCTTTTGAAGGAAGAGGCGGTCTCCAAGGCGCGGGTCAACCTGTCCACCGGGCGATTGAAGGTCACCTACGATCCGGAACGGGTCGCGCCGGAACATCTGATTGCGACACTCGACCTCCTCGGTTATCGGGCTGTGCCGTACGATCCTGCGGCGTTGCAGGAAGGCCGGGATCAGGAAGACAAGCAATTGCTGCGCGCCATGGCGGTGGCCGGCTTCGCGGCCGCGAATGTCATGTTGCTGTCGGTCGCGGTCTGGGCCGGAACATATCAGGATATGGGCCCGGCGACGCGCACGCTGCTGCATTGGATATCCGCGTTGGTCGCGGTTCCGGCGGTCTTTTACGCCGGACGTCCGTTCTTCGACAGCGCGTTGACCGCGATCCGCGCGGGGCGAACGAATATGGACGTGCCGATTTCCCTCGCCGTGTTGCTGGCGACGGGGATGAGCGTGTTTCAAACCCTGCGCGCGGCGGAACATGCCTATTTCGATTCAGCGGTGACCCTGCTGTTCTTCCTTCTGATCGGTCGCTTCCTGGATCGCCGTGCCCGCAGCAAGGCGCGTTCCGCCGCCGAACAGATGACCGGCCTGTCGGCGACGGCGGTAACGGTGTTACTGCCGGACGGCAGCTTGCAGGCCATGGCGCCGTCGTCGGTGGAAGCGGGCATGACCGTGTTCGTTCCCGCCGGAAGCCGTATCCCGGTCGACGGCACGGTGCTGCAGGGACAATCGGATGTCGATGCGCAACTGATCACGGGGGAAAGCCTGCCGGAAGCGGTGCGTCCCGGCATTTCGGTCTTCGCCGGCGCGATGAACGTGTCGGCGCCGTTGAAGATCCGCGTGGATGCGGCGGGTGAGGGGACCTTGCTGGCCGAAATCGCGCGCCTGATGGAAGCCGCCGAACAGCGCCGCGCCCGCTATGTCGGGATCGCGGATGCGGTGGCGCGGTGGTATGCGCCGGTGGTCCACACCATGGCGTTGGCAGCGTTTATCTTCTGGTTCTTCGGGATGGGGCTGATCTGGCAGGATTCCCTGATGATTTCCATTGCGGTCCTGATCATCACCTGCCCCTGCGCGTTGGGGCTCGCCGTACCCGTGGTGCAGGTCATCGCCTGTTCGCGCTTAATGCGGCAAGGCATTTTGCTGAAAAGCGGATCGGCGCTGGAAAGGCTGGCGGATATCGACACGCTGGTCTTCGACAAGACGGGCACCCTGACCAAGGGACAGCCGGTTCTAGTACCGAACCAAGACGCCGATCCGGACGATATCCGGCGTGCGGCGGGCATCGCCGCCGCCAGCCTGCACCCGCTGTCGCGGGCATTGGTCGCGGCGGCCGGGCCGGGGGTCGCCCCGCTGGACGACGTGCGCGAAGTGCCCGGCGCGGGACTGGAATGGCAAGGTCGCGACGGTCTGCATCGACTGGGCAGCCGCGCCTTCCTGAAGCTTGCGGAGGATGCCGTCCCGTCAGGCGGTGGGGACAGCACATCCGGTCCGGAAATCTGGTATGCGCGTCCCGGTCAGGCACCAATCCGGTTCGCCTTTATGGATGCCCTGCGCGACGACGCGGCGGCTGTTGTCGCCGAATTCAAGCGCCTGGGCATGGATATCCACCTTCTGTCCGGCGATCGGGACGATGTGGTCGCACAGACGGCGTCGGCGCTGGGCATCGACGCCTGGGAAGCGCGGATCACGCCGGACGGCAAGCTGCGGTACCTGGAAGACCTGCGGGCGGCGGGACGAAAGCCCGCTATGGTCGGGGACGGTCTGAACGACGCCCCGGCGCTTGCCGCCGCACTGGTATCTCTGTCGCCCGCGTCGGGGGCGGATATCAGCCGCACCGCCGCCGATGTCGTATTCCAGGGTAGCCATCTTGCGCCGGTGTTGGAGGCGTATCACACGGCCCGGGACGCGGAACGGCTGGTGAAGCAGAATTTCGCGCTCGCTTTCCTGTACAATGCCGTAACGGTGCCGCTGGCCTTTGCGGGATTCGTCACGCCGTTGCTGGCGGCGGTCGCCATGTCGTCGTCTTCCATCGTCGTGATCGGCAATGCGCTGCGTCTCGGCTGGCGGCGGGGCGGAAACTCTCCCGGCGGTAAATCTTCGGGTCGGGGCTGGACGGACTCGGCGGGGTCCGCTAGGCTTAAAGCCACACCGGTTTCGATGGGGAGTGACCCGTCCGGCTCCCGTTCTGCGTAATTGCGGGGCGACGGCCCGGGCGAAATAGAACCGAAAAGGTTGGTCGCGTTATGAGCGGATTGCTCTATCTCATTCCCATCGCGTTGCTCTTGGGCGCCCTTGGTTTGGCGGCCTTCCTCTGGGCGATGCGGTCTGGGCAATTCGAGGATTTGGACGGTGCGGCGCATCGTGTGCTCTTCGAGGACGACACGCCCGACGATCGAAACCACGATAATCACTGACGTTCGGCCTGTCCGGATCGTTCGATCCGGGTGGGGCGGCAGCGCGACTTTCAGAAAGGAATATCGGCGCATGCAGCAGGCTACTGCCACGAAAGAAGATCAGGATACGGGGATCAACCAGCGCATCAAGGAAGCGCGGGAAGCCCTCGACTGGTCCCAGGAAGACCTCGCCTATCGTTTGGGCGTGACGGTCGAAACGATCGACGAATGGGAAACCGGCGTGCGCGACCCGCGTTCCAACCGGATCGTGACGCTCGCGGGCATCCTGGGTGTCAGCGCCCATTGGCTGTTGGACGGTAGCGGCGAGTTCGGCCCGACCGATACGGCAAACCCGGCGGAGGCGGCCAAGGCGCAACTCGATTCCGTTCGATTGAAGTTGAATGAGCTGAAACTGCTGTTGAACGATATCGAAACGCAGTTGGACGCCCTTTAAGCGACGATTCGAAGTAAAGAAAAACCCCTCTCCGGATCTCCGGGGAGGGGTTTTGTGTTCAGTATGTGTATCCGGTCAGTCGAACAGGGCGTCGATATCCGCCTGGGAAATCCCCTGGTTTTCCAACTGCGGCCCGTTCAGTAGGTCGTCGTCCGTTCCGCCTGCTCCGCCGGAAATCGGTAACGGTAGGGCTTCGAACGCTTCCACGCCCCAAATGTCGATCATGGCCAGCACACGCTGTTCGATGAATCGAACGGTTTGCACGACCTTGTTGATCCGCTGTCCGGTAATGTCCTGGAAGTTACTGGCTTCCAACACGCGGACGACTTGGCCAACGATTCGTTCCGTGGCAGCGATGACATCCTGATCCTCATGGCAGAGACCGGCCAGGTTTGCTGCTTCCTTCTCGATATTCTCGGCGGCTTCCAGGATATTGTGGGTCGCCATCTCGGTTGCCTGAACAATGGCATCCAGTTCGTTGGAGGCGTCGAGAAGCCTGTCGCCTTCCGACATGGGGTGTTTGATCGCCGCGATTTCGGCCTTTGCCTTGGCAATGGATTTCACCAATTGCGCGATTTCAATCTGGACCGCCACAATTTCCGATCCGTCTCCCGACGGCGAGGGGGCCGTCGGTTTCACACCGGTTTCCATCTGGGTCCGCATCGCCGCCATCTCGCTGCGCAGCGCGGCGATTTCGCTCACCAACGTGGCGACATCCCCTACCGGCGCGGTTGTATCGACGGGATATGCGCGTCCGTTACCTCCTGCGGGAAGACCGGCGCGGCGTTCGGCGGAAAAGGGACGACGTGATTGCGGATTGCTCATGGCCAATGCTCATACTCTCAGCTTTGTTTATCCGGGACACGACAGCTTCGCAGCGACGCCAACGGCATTCTCCCGCCCGAACACAACCGTAATCCCACCCCGCAGGCGACTATCCGCTAAATTCCTTAACGAAGCCTAACCGGGAATATGAAATAAATATTTCCCGGTCGATTTTCCGGTCTTGGCAAGCTCCGGCGCGATTGCTATAAGCCCGCTCACCGACGCGGAGCCGCCAATTCGGGGGCTCGGCACGGCGAAAAGAACAGGCTAATCCGCGGTAGCTCAACGGTAGAGCAATCGGCTGTTAACCGATCGGCTGTAGGTTCGAATCCTACCCGCGGAGCCATTTTCGAAGCAGCGCTTGGGCGCTGCTTTTTTGATTCCCGCCACTGTTCCAAACTCTTATGCGACTTCGCCGCAGCGATATCCCTTGCAGGATACCGGCAAAGCGGGGACCCTGTCGTTAAAACAATGATATGGCGGGTAAAACGCATGGCGGTTGATCTGACTTTCCTGGGCGCCGTGGGGACGGTGACCGGGTCCAAATACCTTCTGGATACGGGCGATCGGCGCATCTTGATCGATTGCGGCCTGTTTCAGGGATTCAAGCAGTTGCGGCGGCGGAACTGGGCGCCGTTGCCCGTCGATCTGAAATCGATCGACGCGGTGCTTTTGACCCATGCGCATGTCGATCATTCGGGTTATTTGCCCGCCCTTGTGCGCGACGGCTATTCCGGGCCGATCTATGCCACGCCGCCGACCTGCGAATTGTGCGATGTGCTCCTGCATGACAGCGGCCATTTGATGGAGCGGGAGGCGGAGCAGGCAAACCGCTACGGCTATTCGAAGCACAAGCCCGCCGTGCCGCTCTATACCGAAGAAGACGCAGAACTGGCGTTGGAGCACTTCCGGGCCCAGAAATTCGAGGAAGACCTGAGACTCGGCGACGGTCTGCGCGTCCGCTTTCTGCCCGCCGGGCATATTCTGGGCGCGTCGATGATCGAGGTTTATACGCCGCAGGCGAAAATCCTGCTTTCCGGCGATTTGGGGCGGCCGGGCTCCGCCACCATGGTCGACCCGACACCGGTGAAACAGGCGGATTACCTTGTGGTGGAGTCCACCTATGGCAACCGTTTGCACGACAAGGCCGACGCGGAAGAACGCATCGCGGAAATCGTGAACAAGGTCGCACAGCGCGGTGGTACGGTCCTGATTCCGTCCTTCGCTGTCGGCCGGTCGCAGATGCTGCTCTATCATATCTCCCGGCTGAAGAAGGAAGGGCGCATTCCCGATCTGCCGGTCTATCTGGACAGTCCGATGGCCATCGACGCCAGCGAGCTGTTCTGGAAGTACCGCAAGGATCATCGGTTGACGGAGGAGGAAAGCCGGGAGACCTGTCAGGTCGCGACCTATGTCCGGTCGCCGGAGGAATCGAAGCGGTTGGACGAGAATATCGTGCCGAAGATCATCGTGTCGGCCAGCGGCATGGCGACCGGCGGGCGTATCCTGCACCATCTGAAACGCTATCTGCCCGATCGCCGGAACTTCGTGCTGTTCGCGGGGTTCCAGGCGGGCGGCACGCGGGGTCGGGCCCTGGTTACCGGCGCGCAGAAGATAAAGATCCATGGCAGCTATCATGCCGTCCGGGCGGATGTGGACAATTTGGACATGCTGTCCGCCCATGCGGATGCGGACGAAATTCTGGGCTGGTTGAAGAATTTCGAGGCACCGCCGCGCATGACCTTCATCACCCACGGCGAACCGGAGGCGTCGGACGCCCTTCGCCTGCGGATTGAGGAAGAATTGGGCTGGGAGTGCACGGTTCCCGAATTCCGTGATGGTTACGATCTGGTTTAATGCACCGCCATGACTTCACACGGTTCCAAAACTGCGCGTAACGGGTTGAGGCTGAAACGTCTGGGGATCGATACCCATGATGAGGCGGTCATCTATATGCGCAAGGATTGCCATATCTGCCGAGCGGAGGGGTTCACCGCCCATGCCCGTGTTCGCGTGCGGGCCAACGGCAATTCGATCATCGCGACGTTGAACACGACGACGGACGGCATGTTGGCGCAGGGGCAGGCGAGCCTGTCCGAATCGGCCTGGATACGGCTGGGTGTGGCGGAAGGCGACCCAATCTACGTCGAACATCCCAGCCCGGTGGATTCGCTGGGCCACGTTCGGGCAAAAATCTACGGCCACACGCTGACCGACCCGGAAATGAACGAAATTCTGACGGATATCGTGGCAGGCCGGTATTCGGATATCCAACTGTCGTCCTTCATCACCGCCTGTTCCGCGCGGGGACTGAACCAGACGGAAGTCATCGGCCTGACCCGCGCCATGGTGGATGTCGGCAAACGGTTGGACTGGGGCGTGTCACCCATCGTCGATAAGCATTGCGTCGGCGGATTGCCCGGCAATCGGACGACGCCGATCATTGTGCCTATCGTCGCCTGTTGCGGGTTGATGATGCCGAAAACCTCGTCGCGGGCCATCACATCGCCTGCCGGGACGGCGGATACGATGGAAACCCTGGCCCCGGTCGAACTCAGCCTCGCCGATCTGCGCCGCGTGGTAGAAAAGGAAGGTGGCTGCATCGCCTGGGGCGGCGCGGCGGATCTCAGCCCCGTGGACGATATCCTGATCCGCGTCGAACGCGCCCTCGATATCGACAGCGAGGGACAGATGGTGGCCTCCGTTCTGTCCAAGAAGGCGGCGGCGGGCGCCACGCATTTGGTGCTCGACCTGCCCATCGGTCCGACAGCGAAGGTGCGCAGCCGTCAGGACGCGGCCTCCCTGGGCGAAAGCCTGCTGACCACGGCGGCGGCTCTGGACATCAACGCCCATGTCGTTGAAACGGACGGGACGCAGCCCGTTGGACGCGGCATCGGCCCGGCCCTGGAAGCCTGGAACGTGCTGGCCGTCTTGCAGAACGAGGCGGATGCGCCGCAGGATCTGCGCGAACGGGCCGTCCTGCTGGCCGGGTCCTTGCTGGAATCCGCCGGACGCGCGGCTGCGGGCGAGGGGAGCGCGATGGCGGGAGAAGTCTTGAGCAGTGGGCGGGCCTGGGCGAAGTTTCAGGCGATCTGCGACGCCCAGGGCGGCATGCGGACGCCGCCGCGATCGAAGTTTCAGGAAATTATCCCCGCCCCGGCGAGCGGATCGGTCGTTCGTATCGACAATCGACGGCTCAGTCGGGCCGCGAAACTGGCCGGTGCGCCGGAAGACAAGGCAGCCGGTCTCGTCATGGCCTGTCGATTGGGGCAACGCGTGACGAAAGGGGAGCCCCTGGTCACGCTGCACGCGGATTCGAAGGGGGAGTTGAACTATGCCCTCGACTATTTCCGCAATCATCCGCAAACGATCGAAATAGGGACGGAAGACGCATGAAGCCGTTGATCCTGCCGATGCCGGAAAACGAGGCCTTGGCGCATTCCCTCGCCGACCAACTGGACGGGGAAGTCGGCGCGGTCGAAACACGGCAATTTCCGGACGGCGAAAGCTATATCCGGCTCGCCACGCCGGTTGCCGGGCGGTCGGTCGTTTTCGTCTGCACGTTGGACAGGCCGGACGGGAAGCTTCTGCCGTTGATTTTCGCGGCAGGGGCGGCAAAGGAGTTGCGTGCCGAAAGGATCGGGCTCGTCGCCCCCTATCTGGCCTATATGCGTCAAGATAAGCGGTTTCAGGAGGGAGAGGCGGTAACCTCCACCCATTTCGCATCGGTCCTGAACGGGTGGTTCGATTGGATGGCGACGGTCGACCCGCATCTTCATCGCCGGACGAGCCTGTCCGAAATCTACACCATGCCGACCGCGACGCTGCATGCGGCCGGCGCCATCGCGGATTGGATTCGAGAAGAAGTGGAGAATCCCGTCTTGGTCGGTCCCGACGGCGAAAGCGAACAATGGGTCGCCGCGGTGGCGGAGGAAGTCGGCTGTCCGCATACGGTCCTGCTGAAAACAAGGCACGGCGACCGGGACGTGGACGTCTCCGTCCCCGATGTCGATGCGTGGCGCGACCATACGCCGATCCTGATCGACGATATCATCTCCACCGCGCGCACGATGATCGAAACAGTCGGCCATCTGAAACGGGCGGGCATGGCGCCGCCAATCTGCGTCGGCGTGCATGCGGTCTTCGCGGGGGACGCCTACCGCGCCCTGTCCAATGCGGGGACCGGGCAGATCGTGACCTGCAACACGATCCCGCATGCCAGCAATGGGATCGACCTGACCGGCCTTTTAGCCGCTGGCATAGGGGATCTCCTGTCATAAGGCTTGCCCCGCCTGTGCAGCATCGGTCATAGTGCCGCCGTTCTCAGGGCGGGGTGGAAATCCCCACCGGCGGTAAGCAGCGAAATCTGTAAGCCCGCGAGCGCCTTCTCCGTTGTTCATCAAAGGGGAAGGGTCCAGCAGACCGAGTGAGAGTCTCGGGCCGACGGTCATAGTCCGGATGAAAGAGAACCAACGCACGACCCGCGACCGGCGGGCCGTGACGTTTGGGATCGCCTTGGGTGACGTGTCGCTAACCGAGGAGTCCCAAATGACACACACCCGATATGCCTTCATTAAAGCCAACTGGCATGCCGATATCGTCAATCAGGCACTGGTCGGATTTCAGCAAATTATCCCGTCGGAACAGGTCGACGTCTTCGATGTGCCCGGTGCCTTCGAAATGCCCCTGCTGGCCAAGAAACTGGCGCAGACCGGTCGATATGCGGCGGTCGCGGCGGCGGCCCTTGTCGTCGACGGCGGCATCTACCGGCATGACTTCGTCGCCCAAGCCGTGGTCAGCGGATTGATGCAGGCCGGTTTGGAGACGGAAGTTCCGATCCTGTCCGTCTCGCTGACCCCGCATCATTTCCAGGAAACCGACCACCATATCGGCATCTTCAAGCAACATTTCGTCCAGAAAGGCCGGGAAGCCGCGCAGGCGGCCCTGGCGGTTTCCGACCTATCCGTCGAAATGGCGGCCTGACTCTAGTCGCGGATCAGCGCGGCGGCATCGGCACCGGCGGCATATAGCAGCCGATCGCCGGTGTCCGTCGCCGCTGTCCAGACGGCCTCCGCCACATCGGTTTCCGTCGTGATCAGTCCGGGTTTCGCAAAACTCTCGAAAATCGGTTTGGCGAAGGCGGCGTAGGATTCCGGGATGAGGTCCTCGACCGAGATATCCAAATTATGAGCGAATTGGGTCGACGGTGCGTAGCCGGGGGCGACGAGCCGCACCTGTACCCCGAATGCCGCCAATTCATGCGCCAAGGATCCGGTGAAGCCCGCGATGGCGGTCTTGCTGGCCGTATACG
This sequence comes from Pacificispira spongiicola, assembly GCF_012926505.1. Lineage (GTDB taxonomy): Bacteria > Pseudomonadota > Alphaproteobacteria > UBA8366 > Aestuariispiraceae > Pacificispira > Pacificispira spongiicola. The sequence continues at coordinate 232,105 of NZ_JABBNT010000005.1, read as the reverse complement.
CCGCGGCCAAAGGCATGGCGGCCAGGGTTACGCTGGAAGTCACATTGACGATGGTGCCGGATCGACGGGCACGGAATCGCGGGATCACCGCTTGCGTCATCGCCATGACGCCGAATGTGTTGGTTTCGAAGACCTTGCGAATGTAGTCCATTGGCGTCGCTTCGAAGGCACCGACGATACCGATCCCCGCATTGTTGACCAGAACGTCGACGTCACCGGCGGCCTGGACGGCTTCTGCAATGCTGGCTGGATTGGTTACATCCAGGGGCAGTATGCGCATGCGGCCGGATTCCGGCAGTATTCCTTCCTTCGGATTCCGCATGGTGGCGATGACATTCCATCCTTGAGTATGGAAGTGGCGGGCTGTTTCCAGGCCGAAGCCCGACGAGCAGCCGGTAATGAGGACGGTTTTCATGATGGGGTCCTTCTTCCCTATCGGTTCAGTTGACGACGGGAAGATAGCGGCGATAGACTGGACTAACATCAATCATAAGTCCGAATAATATTGGAGATAGTCCGAAATTGTCCGATCCACTTGTCGAAATCATCCAGCTTCTGCGTCCGCAGGCCATCTTCGCGAAAGGAGTCAGCGGCGCGGGCCGGTGGGCTGTCAGTTATTCCGCGTTTGGCCATCCCGGATTCTGCGCCGTTGTTGAAGGGCAGTGCCGCCTTTCCGTGGAGGGGGAACGGCCCGTCGTTCTATCCAAGGGGGATTTCGTCCTCCTGCCGGCGACACCGGCCTTCACAATGTCCAGCCTGGATCCGGCGCAACCCAAGCATTTGGACGCGATGCAAGCAGCGCGGGATCATAAGGATGAGGTACGCCACGGACGGGCCGACGGACCGCCGGATGTGCGCCTGCGCGGCGGCTATTTCACGTTTGAGTCTCCCGATGCCGATCTCCTGGTGTCGCTGCTGCCCACTATGATTCATATTCACGGCCTCGACAGGCTGACCGCGCTCGTATCGATGTTTGGCGCAGAAGCGGAAGAAGACCGTGCAGGGCGCGATCTAGTTCTGTCGCGTCTGGTGGAAATCCTGCTGATAGAAGCATTGCGGGCCGCACCGGGGCAGGACATGCCGCCGTGCCTGTTGCGCGGTCTTTCAGACCCGCGAGTCGCCAAGGCATTGCACGGCATGCATGGCGATACTGAAAGGGCCTGGACGGTTTCAGATTTGGCGGCTGTCGCGGGATTGTCGCGGTCTGCCTTTTTCGATCGCTTTTCGCGCATCGTCGGAATGCGGCCTATGGAATACCTTCACGCCTGGCGTATGGCGGTGGCGAAGGATTTGCTCCGCTCCGGTCAGGTGGCGTTGGACGAGGTAGCCCGGCGAATTGGATATGGATCCGCCAGTACGTTCAGCACCGCTTTCAGCCGCCATGTCGGAATGCCGCCAGGCCGCTTCGCGCGGTCAGGCTGATTGCGCCTCGCGGGATTCCAAACCACCGGCCTCTTCAATGAAGGCGATGATGTCGTCGCGGCCGATTTCCTTCTTCAAATTGGTGAAGAGGAAGGGGCGGTCGCCGCGCATGCGTTTGGCGTCGCGGTCCATCACATCCAGATTGGCGCCGACCAGCGGGGCAAGGTCGATCTTGTTGATGATCAGTAGATCCGACCGGGTGATGCCCGGCCCGCCCTTGCGCGGGATTTTCTCGCCCGCCGATACGTCGATGACATAGATCGTGATATCCGCCAGTTCGGGGGAGAAAGTGGCGGCCAGATTGTCGCCGCCGGATTCGATCAGGATCAGGTCCAGATTGGGGAACTTTTCATTCATCGTATCGACAGCGGCGAGGTTGATCGACGCGTCTTCCCGGATGGCCGTATGCGGACAGCCGCCGGTTTCCACCCCCATGATACGCTCCGGGGGTAGCGCGCCCGTTTCCGTCAGGATACGGGCATCCTCCTTGGTATAGATATCGTTGGTGATGGCGCAGAGGTCGTATTTCTTCGACATGGCGCGGGACAGTACCTCCATCAGCGCGGTTTTGCCGGAGCCGACCGGGCCACCGATACCGACGCGAAGGGGACCGTGGGTTTTCGTCATGATCTGAACAACCTCGTATACTGTGTTTCGTGTTTCATGGAGGCGATGTCGCTGAGCGGGGAGAAGGACCAGAGGTCGTCCATCGTCGCCCCGCAGGCCCATAGCGCCAATTTATCGATGGCGAGTTCCAGCGTGGCTAGGGCACGGACTCCGTCGCTTTGCCCCAAGGGAACCAGCCGGACCCCGGCGGAAATGATATTGGCCGCAAAGGCGTGCAGATAGGCGGCAAGCGCCTGCCGCGCCGGAATGCCGGAGGCCGCGGCCACCGATCCGACCGCCACGGGGTAAGGAAGGACAGTGCCGTTCGGCAGATCGGGTACAAGGTCCGGCCATCCGGATTTTACGGCCCGGATGAAGGCCTGACCCTGAGCTTCCGTTTCCAGCAGGCGTTCTTCCGTCGGGGACAGGGCGAGGCCGAGTTCCGCCAGTTCGACCAGATCGGCGTCCACTTGCATGGCCAACGCGCAGAGGACGGCATCGCTGCGCCCCGATCCGCTTTCCAGCAAATCGCCGATCCAGGCGGTCAGGTCGTCACCGTCCTTGATGTCGCCGGATTCGACGACCCATTCGATACCGTGGGAATAGGTATAGGCGCCAACCGGGAAACCCGGTGACATCCAGGTCATCAAACGCAAAAGGGCATTGCCGTCAGTCATGGTGATGGTGGTGGTGTCCCTGATCGTGAGAATGGTAATGATCGTGGCTGTGATCATGTCCCATCACGCGGCCCTGCCCGTAAGCGCCGCCTTCCGGTTGGAAGGGACGGTCGACCCGCGCGGTCAGGGCGCCCAGCCCGGCCAGCATCGCCTCGATCACATGGTCGTAGCGGATGAACAACCGGTCTTCCGCGATTTCCGTCGGTAAATGACGGTTGCCCAGATGCCACGCGATCCGGGTCATAAGAAACGGCGTCGGGGCGGATATTTCCAGCAAGGCCTCCGGTGCCGCGACAACGGCGACGTAGGTGCCGTCTTCCAACTTCAGTGCATCGCCCGCGGCGAGGGCCACCGGACGCGGCAAATCCATCAGGAATTTCAGGCCGTTCGTTCCGGTCATGGTGATCCGGCGACGGTGCCGGGAATCGAAATCCAGGCTGACCGTGTCGACCGGATCGCCCGCCCAGTCTCCCTTGGAGACGACTGTGTCCGCTCTCAACATCGTCCCACTCTAGAACAGGAAGTAACGCTGTGCCATGGGCAGAACCTCCGCCGGTTCGCAAGTCAGCAATTCCCCATCGGCCCGGACCTCGTAGGTTTCGGGATCGACCTCGATCTGCGGGGTGGCCGTATTGTGGATCATCGACGCCTTGGAAATGCCGGACCGCGTGTTTTCGACCGGCAGCAGCGTCTTTTCGACGCCCAGTCGGTCGGCCAGTCCATCGGCGATGGACGCGGCGGAAACGAAGGTCGCGCCGATCGCCCCGGTCGCCTTGCCGAAGGCCCCGAACATCGGGCGGTAATGCACCGGCTGCGGCGTCGGGATGGATGCATTGGGATCGCCCATCGGCGCGGCGGCAATCATTCCGCCGATCAGTACCATATCCGGCTTCACACCGAAGAAGGCGGGCGACCACAGGACCAGATCGGCACGCTTGCCGACCTCGACAGAGCCGATTTCCTTGGACATGCCATGCGCGATGGCAGGGTTGATCGTGTATTTCGCGATATAGCGTTTCACGCGGACATTGTCGTTCTGTCCGGTTTCGTCGGGCAGTCGGCCGCGCTGACGCCGCATCTTGTCGGCGGTCTGCCAGGTGCGGATCAGGACTTCCCCGACACGGCCCATGGCCTGACTGTCCGATGCGATGATGGAGAACGCGCCCAGATCGTGCAGGATGTCTTCCGCCGCGATGGTTTCCTTGCGGATACGCGATTCCGCGAAGGCCACATCCTCCGGAATACCGGAATCCAGATGATGGCAGACCATCAACATATCCAGATGTTCTTCCAGCGTATTGACCGTGTAAGGGCGCGTCGGATTGGTGGAGGAGGGGATGACGTTGGTTTCCCCGCAGACCTTGATGATGTCCGGTGCATGCCCGCCGCCCGCGCCTTCGGTATGGAAGGCATGGATGGTGCGGCCCTTGAAGGATGCAACGGTGTTTTCGACGAAACCGCTTTCGTTCAGCGTATCCGTATGGATCATGACCTGAACGTCGTAGTCGTCGGCGACGGCAAGGCAATTGTCGATTGCGCCCGGCGTTGTACCCCAATCTTCATGCAATTTCAGGGCGCAGGCCCCGGCCAGGATTTGTTCGACCAGCCCCTCCGGTTTCGCGCTGTTGCCCTTCCCCGACAGCGCCAGATTGACCGGGAAACCGTCCGCCGCCTGCAGCATGCGGGCGATATGCCAGGGGCCGGGCGTGCAGGTTGTGGCATTCGTGCCCGTCGCCGGGCCGGTGCCGCCGCCCAGCATGGTGGTCACGCCGGACATCAGCGCGTCCTCAATCTGCTGCGGGCAGATGAAGTGGATGTGGCAGTCGAACCCACCCGCCGTCAGGATCTTGCCTTCCCCGGCGATGGCTTCCGTGCCGGGGCCGACGATGATATCGACTCCCGGCTGGACATCCGGGTTCCCGGCCTTGCCGATGGCGACGACACGACCGTCCTTCAGCCCGACATCGGCCTTCACGATGCCCCAGTGGTCGACGATCAGGGCGTTGGTGATGACGGTATCGACGGCGCCTTGCGCGCGCGTCGTCTGGGCCTGGCCCATGCCGTCGCGCAGCACTTTTCCGCCGCCGAATTTCACTTCTTCCCCGTAGGTTGTGAAGTCTTTTTCAACCTCGATGACAAGTTCGGTATCGGCCAGTCGGACGCGGTCGCCCACGGTCGGACCATACATGTCGGCATAGGCGGCGCGGCTCAATTTCATCGGCATGATTAGAGCGCCCCCTGAATTTTCTGGTTGAAGCCATAGACCTCCCGAGCGCCGAGATAGGGCACCAGGGTCACGTCGCGGGTCTGTCCCGGTTCGAAGCGAACGGCGGTGCCGGACGGAATGTCCAGGCGCATGCCGCGCGCCTTGTCGCGGTCGAAGGACAGGCCCTCATTGGTTTCGAAGAAATGATAGTGGGATCCGACCTGGATCGGTCGGTCGCCGGTATTGGCAACGGTGATCGTCACGGACGGCTGGCCCTTGTTGATTTCGATCTCACCGTCGGCGGGAAAGATTTCGCCCGGAATCATGGTCGTTCCTCCTGCTTCAGCGGATCGGTTCGTGGACGGTGACAAGCTTGGTTCCGTCGGGGAAGGTCGCCTCGACCTGGACGTCGTGGATCATTTCCGCCACGCCGTCCATGACCTGTTCGCGGGTGATGACCTGTGCCCCGGCGGACATCAGATCGGCGACCGATCGACCGTCACGCGCGCCTTCCACGACAAAATCGGTTATCAGCGCGATGGCTTCCGGATGGTTCAGCTTCACGCCGCGTTCCAAACGGCGGCGGGCGACCACGGCGGCCATGGCGATCAGGAGCTTGTCCTTCTCACGCGGCGTCAGGTTCATGCGGTTTTCCTCCCACTCTTTACCAAATCAACAATACCAAGGTCGGGGCAGGGAGAGCCCGCCCGACAGAATCCGATAGATGTCCGCGATCCATAGGCGCAGCGGGCCGGAAGCCTCTGCGACCGCGCGGCAGACCAGGACCCCGCGCCGCAGGCTGCATCCCCAATCCAATCCGTCTTGTGGCGGAACCTCCGCGCGCAGAAGGTCGCGAAAAGCTTCGGGATCGGGGCCGACATAGGCGCAGCCGACCGTGCAGGTCGCGCCCAGCGTTGCCGTCGCGCGCGACAGGGTCGCGGTCAGATCGCCGTCCAAACCGGCCTCGTCCGCGTAAACCAGTTTCCCGTCGATCCGAAGGCGCCAGGATTCGCGGAACCGGGCGGAAATCGACGTTTCCCCCATGGCCGCGCGACCGAAGACCGTCGCCTCCAAGCCGATGAAGCGCGCGCCGACCGCCAGATCGACGAACAATCGGCGCGACAGGGCGCTGCCGTCGAACAGGATGGTTTCCTGCGGCAGCCAATGCAGATCCGCATTATCCGCGGCGGACAGTCGGGTTTCCATGCAGGCCTGACCGTCGCGCCTGCGGTACAGCCGTTCGCAGGCCTGTCCGGACAGGCGCAGGGCCGCATCGGGGCCGACACCGGCCGTCACGTCGAATCGGTCGCCGCCCGTCAGGCCGCCGGCGGTGTTGATAATCACCGCCTCCATCATGGAATGATCGTATATCCGGGGGAAGCGAACCTTGCCGCAGCCAGATTGATAAAGGTTCCCCAGGCGGCTTTTCCCCGCGCGCGTCACCGCGTCCAGCCTGATCACACCCTTCGCCCGCTGTAAGGCGGGCGGGGCGTCCAGATTAGACTGTAAGGTGCCGTCGTACATCGGTTTCCGCGAGTTCCTTTTGACCGCCGGATGCTACCACCTCGCCACGGTCCAGGACGATAAATTTGTCCGCCAATTCCTTCGCAAAGTCGAAATACTGCTCCACCAGGATGATCGCCATGTCGCCCTTGTCGCGCAGGAAGGTGATGGCCCGCCCGATATCCTTGATGATCGACGGCTGAATGCCTTCCGTCGGTTCGTCCAGGACCAGGACTTTCGGGCGGGTCACCATGGCACGGCCGATGGCGAGCTGCTGCTGCTGGCCGCCGGACAAGTCGCCCCCGCGTCGCCGCAACATGTCGTTCAGGACGGGGAACAATTCGAACACTTCGTCCGGGACATTGCGGTCCTTCGACGACAGGCAGGCATACCCGGTTTCCAGGTTTTCCCGAACGCTCAATAGGGGGAAGATTTCGCGGCCCTGCGGGACATAGGCGATGCCCTTACGCGCCCGATCGTAGGGTTTCATCCCGTCGATGGATGCCCCGTCCATGGCGATCGTGCCCTTGGCGATGGGTTGGTGTCCGGTAATGGCGCGCAGCAGGCTGGTCTTGCCGACACCGTTGCGACCCAGGACGCAGGTGACGTGCCCCGGTTCCGCGCTGAGAGAGACGCCGCGCAAGGCCTGCGCCGCGCCGTAATAGAGGTCGATGGAGTCGACAGAAAGCATGGTCCCAATCCCCTCCCGTTACCGGCCCAGATAGACTTCGACGACGCGTTGGTTCGCGCTGACCTGATCGAGGCTTCCTTCCGCCAGGACGCTGCCTTCGTGCAACACGGTCACGCGCACGCCCAGCGAGCGGATGAAATCCATGTCGTGTTCGACCACGACGACGGAATGCGTCTGGGCGATATCCTTCAGCAGCTTCGCCGTTTCTTCTGTTTCCGCGTCGGTCATCCCGGCGGCCGGCTCGTCGATCAGCAGCAGTTGCGGGTCCTGCGCCAGCAGCATGCCGATTTCCAACCATTGCTTCTGTCCGTGCGAAAGGGATCCCGCGACCGTCTCGCGCAGGTCGCCGAGGCGGGTGAGGGCCAGAAGCTCGTCGATACGGGTCTGTTCGTCCTTGCTGGGCAGGCGAAACAACATCGGGAAGACGCGACGGTCCTGTTTCAGGGCCAGCAGCAGGTTGTCGTAAACCGAATGGCTTTCGAACACCGTCGGTTTCTGGAATTTCCGGCCGATGCCCATATTGGCGATGGCGGCTTCGTCGTGCTTGGTCAGATCGACCTTGCCTTGATAAATAACGTCGCCTTCGTCCGGTCGGGTCTTGCCGGTGATGATATCCATCATCGTCGTTTTACCGGCGCCATTCGGGCCGATAATCGCCCGCATTTCGCCCGGCTTGATGATCATGGACAGTTTGTTGATCGCCCGGAAACCGTCGAAGCTGACGCTGACATTGTCGAGATAGAGCAGGGACCCCGCCGCCATGGTCGGGGCGCCCGGCGAAATGTCGAATGGCGCTTCCGCCGGGACGGCGGTCGCTTGCATGACGGGTGTCGGAATTCTAGTCATTGCCGGCCTCCTTTTTACGGGCGAAGCCCATACCGGTGCCCAATCCCGGAAATTTCAGAATGGACAGCAACCCGGCGCAGCCTTTCGGCAGGAACAGCGTTGTCAGTACGAATAAGGCGCCCAGGAAGAACAGCCAGATTTCGGGGAAGGCCACCGTGAAGTAGCTTTTCGCGATATTCACCGCCAAGGCTCCAAAGATGGCGCCGAACAGATAACCGCGCCCGCCCAGTGCCACCCAGATGACGATTTCAATGGAGTTGATCGGCGCGAATTCGCCCGGATTGATGATTCCGACCTGCGGCACGTAAAGCGCCCCGGCAATCCCCGCCAGAACCGCCGACAGGGTGAAGACGAAGACCTTGTAGTGTTCGACCCGATACCCCATGAACCGACTGCGGCTTTCCGCGTCGCGCACGGCAATCAGAACCTTCCCCAGGCGCGACGTCGTGACGAAGCGGCAGGCGATATAGCCGAGCGCCAATGCCAGGGCGGAGGCGATGAACAACCCCCGCCGCACCCCGTCGGATCGCAGGTCGAAGCCCAGCAGATCGCGGAAATCGGTCAGCCCGTTATTGCCGCCGAAGCCCATGTCGTTGCGGAAGAAGGCGAGCAACAGGGCGTAGGTCATGGCCTGGGTGATGATCGACAGATAGACGCCGGTCACTCGGGATCGGAAGGCGAACCAGCCGAAGGCGAAGGCCAGGATGCCCGGTACGAGGGCGACCATCAGCATCGCAAAGGCAAAATTGTCGAACCCGTACCAGTACCAGGGCAGTTCCTTCCAGTTCAGGAAGACCATGAAATCCGGCAGGACCGGGTGGCCGTAGACGCCGCGGTCGCCGATCTGGCGCATCAGGTACATGCCCATGGCATATCCGCCCAGGGCGAAGAACGCGCCGTGACCCAGGCTCAGGATACCGCAATATCCCCAGACCAGATCGACGGCCAGCGCCAACAGGGCGTAGCACAGATATTTCCCGAACAGGCTGACCGTATAGGTCGGCACCTTGAACGGGCTGCCGTCGGGTAAGGCGTTCAGGACCGGAACCAGGACCGCCGCCCCCAGGATCAGGCCCAGGGTGATGACCGTGGCCCGGCCCGTCATGGCCCCGAACAGGAAGCCGCGTGAAGTCGAAAGGGACGTCGTCATGGCTCAGGACTCCACGGCCCGGCCCTTGAGCGCGAAGAGTCCGCGCGGCCGGCGTTGGATGAAGAGGATGATGAAGACCAGTACCAGGATTTTGGCGACAACCGCCCCGGTCCAGGGTTCCATGAATTTATTGGCGACGCCCAGGGTCAAGGCCCCGACCAGCGTTCCCCAGAGGTTACCGACCCCGCCGAAGACGACGACCATGAAGCTGTCGACGATATAGGCCTGCCCCAGATTCGGGCCGACATTGGTCAACTGGCTTAACGCCACGCCGCCGATCCCGGCGATACCGGACCCCAGGCCGAAGGTCAGCGCGTCGACGCGTCCGGTGCGGATGCCCATGGAACTGGCCATCGCCCGATTTTGCGTCACGGCCCGCATTTGCAGGCCCAGCGGTGTGCGTTTCAGAACCGCCAACAGGGCCAGGAAAACCAGGATGCAGAAGACGATGATGTAGAGCCGGTTATAGGTAAGCGACAACGCGCCGTTGACGGCGTAGAAGCCGCTCATCCAATCCGGTGTGGTGACCGGCTGGTTCAAGGGCGAGAAGATGCTGCGCACCGCCTGTTGCAGGAACAGGCTGATCCCGAAGGTGGCGAGCAGCGTTTCCAGCGGACGGCCATAGAGCAGGCGGATGATCGACCGTTCGATGGCGATCCCGACCAGCCCGGTGACGATGAAGGCGGCGGGCACCGCGACGAACAACGAATATTCGATAGCATTCGGCATCAACTGCTGCACCACGAAGGTGGTATAGGCCCCCAGCATCAGCATTTCGCCATGCGCCATGTTGATGACGCCCATGACGCCGAAGGTAATGGCGAGCCCCACCGCCGCCAGCAGCAGGACGGCCCCAAGACTGACCCCGAAGAACAGGGTTTCCAGCAGATTGTAGACCGACTTCTGATTTTCGATGGAGGCGAGGGCGGCCTGCGCCGCGGCGGCGAGGTCCGCGTCGGCTTCCTGCCCCGCCGCGCGGCCCAGGACCTGCCAGACATCGGGATCCATGGAACCGCTCAACATCCCGACGGCGGCCAGTCGTTCTTCCGCGTCGCCATTGGTCAGCAACAAGGCCGCCTGCGCCATATCCAGGGCCTCGCGGACGGCGTCGTCCTGTTCCTTTTCGATCGCTTCGACGACAAGAGGCAGGGCTTCCGGCGACGGATTGGCCAGGACCGCCTTCGCCGCCGCGATGCGCGTATCTGGGTCTTTCGAATAGAGGCGCAGCGCCCCGAGCGCGGCCTTGAGCGCCCCGCGCAGCTTGTTGTTGATCGTGATCTTCTTCAGGTCGCGCTTGCCGTGTTCGCCCAGATCGGCGGCGGTCAGCACGTCGATCGCATGGGGCGCGCCGTCGATTTCCTGGCTGAAGACGATGACGTTGTTCTGTTTCTTGTGGCTGAACAATTCGCCGTCCTGGAGGGCGCTCAGGATCGCCAGGGCGCGGTCGTCGCCCGACTGCACCAGTTCCAGAACCGCCTCCTCCTTCACGGTGAAGGATTGGTCGTTCAGTTTTGCGACGGATGTTTCGAAATCGTCGGCGCGGGACGGCGTGGCCGACAACAGGTCGAGCAGAAAGCTCAAGGCCAGAAATGCGAGGATGACGGGACGCGCCCGTAACGAGACCGGGATGCGAAGCATGGCTCTCTCGCCTCTAATTGTGGAAACTTCTCTGAAAAGGCGGGCCGTCTCTAGGGTCCGTCGACGGGGCCGCGAAATAAACACCAGGGACAGTGGGCGGTTCCCGAAAGAACCGCCCACCGATCACCCCCCGATCAGTAATTCTGACCCGAGCATTTGCCCGTGGTGATGTTGAAGTTCCCGCACGAGATCGGCGCGGTCCAATCGGCAACCAGATTCTTCGACTCCGGCAGGAAATCGGTCCAGGCGTCGCCGATCACGCCCTTCGGCGTGGACCAGACGATCTGGAACTGACCGTCATCCTGAATTTCGCCGATCAGGACCGGCTTGGTCAGGTGATGGTTGGTGTTCATGACCGCAATACCGCCCGTCAGATTCGGGTAGGTAATGCCGTTCATTTCGTCGCGCACCATGTCGACATCCGTCGTCCCGGCGGCTTCCACGGCCTTCACCCACATGTTGAAGCCGATATAGGTGGCTTCCATCGGGTCGTTGGTCACGCGGTCCTCACTGCCGATGAACGCTTGCCATTTTTCGATGAACTCGTCGTTCACCGGGGATTCGGCGCTCATGAAGTAGTTCCAGGCGGCGAGGTGACCGACCAGCGGGCCGGTGTCGATGCCCGACAGTTCCTCTTCGCCGACCGAGAAGGCGACGACCGGAATGTCGGAGGAGGCGATGCCCTGGTTGCCCAGTTCCTTGTAGAACGGGACGTTGGCGTCGCCGTTGATCGTGGACACGACCGCGGTCTTCTTGCCGGCGGAACCGAAGGCCTTGATGTCGCTCACGATCGTCTGCCAGTCGGAATGACCGAATGGCGTGTAGTTGATCATGATGTCTTCGGCCGGGATTCCCTTGTCGAGCAGATACTGCTCCAGGATCTTGTTGGTCGTGCGCGGATAGACATAGTCGGTACCGGCCAGGACGAAGCGCTTCACCGAACCGCCTTCCTCGCTCATCAGGTAGTCGACCGCCGGAATGGCCTGCTGGTTCGGCGCGGCGCCGGTGTAGAACACGTTCTTGGACGATTCTTCACCTTCATACTGAACCGGATAGAACAGCATACCGTTCAGTTCTTCGAAAACCGGCAGGACCGACTTGCGGGACACGGATGTCCAGCAGCCGAAGACCGCAGCGACCTTGTTCACTTCCAGCAGTTCACGCGCTTTTTCCGCAAAAAGCGGCCAGTCGGACGCCGGGTCGACGACCACGGCTTCCAGTTTCTTACCAAGAAGGCCACCCTTCTTGTTCTGCTCGTCGACCAGCATCAGGACGGTGTCCTTCAGCGTGGTTTCGGAAATCGCCATCGTCCCCGACAGCGAGTGTAGGACGCCGATCTTGATCGTGTCGTCCTGGGCCTGCGCAGCCCCGACGGAGACGCCCATGGCAAGCGCCGTAGCAGCCGCCCCCTTCATTACCCTGTTCATCATGTTTTTCATGTTGAATGCACTCCTTGTGACGCCGGCCCCAACCGCCGGCTGCCTTGTGCACCGCAACATTTGTGCCAGTTGATACGCTAACGAACTTACGGTGATAAGGTATTGTTTTTAATAGTAAAACAGTAACTATTTGCAAAAACGGCATCGCGTATTGCGTGTTTGTGCATAGCAAAAAGTGAACAAAAATTAACCAAAATGACAGTTTGGTTAAAATTTAGTCACATGTGCCGATTCACTCTGTCAGACCCGTAGGTTGACGGCTGGACGCATCCGCTACCGTGACCGGCTGACACTGCCAGTCATAGGTCAACCAGTCCTTACGGCGTTCGATCCGATCCGCGTAGCGGCCTTTGTCGATGGCTGCCGCTACCTGGCAGTTGAAGGCCGAATTGAATTGATGATCCCGTTCGAAGGACTGACAGTGGGTTTCGCCCAGCAACGTGACACACGCTACCAGGATCATGGCATACATGGTTTTATCCTCCCGCGTTGGGTAAGAGCGATCTGCGCCGCTCATTGTCGGGAAGTTTACCCTATAATGGCGCGAACACCTATTTCAGGGATGCGGTACAAGGGAAGGGAACACGGATGACGGAACGCAAGACGATCGGCCTGGTGGCGCATGACGGGTGCAAGCCGGACCTCGTCGCCTGGGCGAAGGAACGGCGTGAAATCCTTGCAAGGCATGATCTTGTCGGCACCGGGACGACCGGCAGCGCGGTCCGGGAGGCGACGGGCTTGGATGTCGAATGCCTGAAAAGCGGCCCGTTGGGCGGAGACGCGCAACTCGGCGCGCGGATCGCGGAAGGGAAGCTCGACATTCTGATCTTCTTCACCGATTCGCTGTCGTCCATGCCGCACGACGTGGATGTGAAGGCGTTGATCCGTTTGGCGGCGCTCTACAACACGGTATTCGCGTGCAACCGGGTAACGGCGGATTTCGTCATCGACAGTCCGCGTCTGAATGCGCCGATCATGCGCAGCGAGCCGGTCAAACGGTAGCAGATCGAAGAGGGTAGGATGAAAGCGGTAACGGTAGGCTCCGCCACGGTGGACGTCATCGCCACGGTGGCGAGCGAGGACATTGAGCAGATGACGCTTCACAACAGCACGACATCGTTCCTGCTGCTGGAGCCGGGCCGGAAGATCGACGCGCTCAGTGTCGTCACGCATACAGGCGGTGGTGCGGTAAATGCGGCGGTTTCCCTGGCCCGGCAGGGTTTCGACGTCGCGGCGCTGGTAAAACTCGGTCGCGATCATAATGCCGAAATGTTGGTGGACCGATTGGCGACCGAAGGGATATCGGGCGATCTTGTCCGCTATACGGAAACGGAGGCGACGGCGGTGTCCGTCATGGTCGCGTCGCATGACCGGAACGCGGCGATCTTCACCCATCGCGGTGCGAATGGGTTCCTGACGGAAGACGACATTCCTGACGACGCCTTTGCCGGCGCGGATCTGGTATTCGTCACCAATCTGTCGAACGATTCCGTGAACCGCTTTCCGAAAATCGTCGAACAGGCCAAGGCGGCGGGGGCTTTTGTGGCGTCCAATCCGGGTATCCGCCAGTTGACGCGGCAGACAGACGCCTTTTTCGACAGCCTGAAGCATGTCGATTTCTTCACCTGCAATTTCAACGAAGCACGTAGTTTGGTTCCGGCACTGGTGAACCGTACCGGCTGGGAACGGGAATATGCGGCGCGATGTGGAGACGATGCGGTTCTGCCCACAATGGAAATCGAGGGCTTTAAGCTGCCGCTATCCGAATATTTCCGACGCATTCATTCGCTCGGACCGCGTTTTGTGGCCGTAACGAGGGGCGGGGAGGGTTCCTATCTGTCGGAAGACTGCGCCGTCTATCACCAGGATATCGTCCCGGCCCATGTCGTCGGCACGGCGGGGGCGGGGGATGCTTTTGCGTCCACCTTGGCCGGGGCGTTGGTCGGGGGTGTGGCGCCGACGAAAGCCTTGCGGATGGCGGCGTATAATGCGTCGTCCGTCGTGTCATTCGTCGATACGCAAACAGGATTGAAGACGCTGGCACAATTGGAAAAAGACGCGGCGTAAACCGCTCGGCGCGGGGCCGGTGCGTGCGTGGTGTCGACTTGTCAGAAGAAAAGGTTGGAGGCGCGAGCCGGAATCGAACCGGCGTATACGGATTTGCAGTCCGCTGCGTCACCACTCCGCCATCGCGCCTTACCGGGCGGAGGGATATGGTGGCGGGTCCTTACAGTCAAGCGTTTTAGGCGCCGACGCATCGGCAAGATCGTAAAATTTTTGGCGTCCGGTCAGTTGACCGTGTCGCCGCTCGCATCCTCCACCGAATCCCATATCTCCTTCAGGCGCGGGCTCAATGGATGCTCTCTGCTAAAGGCGATATGCAGCGTTTCGCGTGTAACAGGTTTTGTATGGGCAATGTCGGCGGCCCTATCCGCACCTAGAAAATCCGCACTTTCCATCATACCGACATCGACATTTTCAACGAAGATATCGATCCTGCCGTAATCCAGCATCTTCCAGGCATTCAGGGCCTGACTCACGATATGCAGTTTCGCGCCCTTTCGTTCGAGGATTTCCGTAATTGTATAGGAGCGAACACCGCCGAACTGGTATCCGGCGGCAATTAGGTCATCCAAAGTTTCCCCATCCAATCCTTCCGGAAAGCGGGTCTTGTCGTAAAAGGGGACATCGATATGCGGGCCGACTTCCCGCTCGCTCATAAAGAAATCTCTGTTTCGTTCCTTCGTTCGCCGCCAGGGGAAGGTCGCAACGAAATCGCCGATCTTCGTGGCCGCGATCGCCCGCTGCCACGGCATGAATACGAGACGGACCTTGTATCCGGCGGATTTGTAGGTCTCTACGACCTTTTGGGCGTAAGTTCCGTACCCGATCTGAAGTTCCGATACGAAAGGCGGCCATTCTCCGACGGCAAAGACGAGTTCTTCCTCCGCTTGGGACGGGCGCGGGAAAATCCCAACGGCAAGCAGTAAGAACAGTCCGAAAAGAAGTGGCCGTACCGATCCGCCGCACGGACCGCGTCCTCGGGTCGTAATGCTTTGTGTCTGCATAAGGTGCCTCCCACGAATTTCGCGGATGGTGCGACACCTACAGTCGGATCGGACGATCTCCCCATTTCGCCCGTTGCGGGACAGTGCCGCCACGTCCGCCACGGGTTCAATTTGGAACTCTACACCGACTTCGGTTGGTTTGGGGGAAAATGATTCGCGGGGTCCGGTTCAGAAAAAACGTCAGGATCAATGTCTTTCCCATGCCATGCCGCATTGCAAATTTCCTCGCCGATACCTATAAACAAATCCTAGAACGTCATTTTCCAAACGGGCGGGTTTCTAAAATGGATTTTGCTCTCGCACGCCGCAACATGGTCGAGTGCCAACTTCGCACGAACAAGATCGTTTCGCCGGATATCCTGGCCGCGCTGCACAGCGTTCCGCGCGAACGCTTCGTTCCGGTCGCCCGCAAGGGGCAGGCTTATTCCGACGAACATGTGGCAATCGGGGAGGGGCGCTGGCTCGCTCCGGCCATGCCGATCATGCGCCTGATCCAGGAGGCGTATCCGTCCGCGACCGACAATGCCTTGGTCGTCGGCGCCGGATACGGGTATTCGGCCGCGATTTTGGGACGCCTGTGCCGGTCGGTTTTCGCGACGGACGACAACGCGGAATTCGTGTCGGCGATGTCCAGCGTTCTGACCGATCTTGCGGCGGATAACGTGGTTGCCGTGGAGGCCCCGTTGAAGGCCGGTTTCCCGAAGGAAGGCCCCTATGACATC
The DNA here is from genome assembly GCF_012926505.1 of Pacificispira spongiicola. Lineage (GTDB taxonomy): Bacteria > Pseudomonadota > Alphaproteobacteria > UBA8366 > Aestuariispiraceae > Pacificispira > Pacificispira spongiicola. Next base: position 216,137 of record NZ_JABBNT010000005.1, on the reverse strand, counting down.
ATCCTGCTGGACGGCAGCGTATCGGAAGTGCCGCAGTCGCTGTTCGACCAATTGGCCGAAGGGGGGCGTCTGATGGCTATCGTCGGTGCGCCGGGTCAGATCGGCCGCGCGATGCTGTATGGAAAGCGCAACGGCGCGGTGTCGCACCGCGAATTGTTCGATATGTCGATCAAGGCGCTGCCGGGCTTCGAGAAGGAAGCGGCTTTCGTTTTTTAACGGGGTTGAATGTCGGTTGAAGTTATCGACCGGCGATCTAGTTGATGACCGCGCCCGGACTCGGGTTACAAGGTCTGGCTTCTGTGCTGAAAAGGGTACGACACATGCTTCGAGGGTACGGTTTCAAGGCGGCGCTTCTTTCTGCTGCGACGGGCGTATGGATCGCCACTGTCCCGATGGGGGCAGCGTCCGCTCAGACGCTGGAAGAGGCGCTGGTCGAGGCTTATATCACCAACCCGACGCTACTCGCCCAACGCGCGCAACTGCGGGCAACGGATGAAGGCGTGCCGCAGGCGCTTGCAGGCTGGCGTCCGAATGTCGAATTCACGGCGGATGTGAACGGTGTTCGTTCCCGCCTTAAAACCTCCGCGACGCGGACGGAATCGACGCGCATGACCTCCGGTGTTCAGCTACAGATCACGCAGAACGTCTATGACGGCGGCGCGACTTCCGCTGCCGTTGAGGGGGCGAAGGCCGATGTGCTTGCCGCCCGCGCGGATCTGGTTTCCACCGAACAATCGATCATGCTGGATGTCGGTACGGCCTATATGGACGTGTTCAAGAACCAGGCGGTCGTGTCCCTGAATGAACAGAACGTCGTGCGTCTGGAACGTCAGCTTGAAGCGACGCGCGACCGGTACAATGCCGGGGTTGCTACCTTGACCGACGTTGCCCAGGCCGAATCGCGTCTGGCGCGGTCGCGTTCGGATCTTTCCTCCGCGCGCGGCGATTTGGAAGTCAGCCGAACCGTGTTCGAGGAAGTGGTGGGGATCCCGCCGACGAACCTGTCGTTGCCGACACTGCCGCTGACCTTGCCGGCCGGCCGGGACGAAGCGAAAAGCATGGCGGTCGAACGCAATCCCAGCGTCGTTTCGGCCGAATTTGATCGGCGTGCCGCATTGCACGGCATCGACGAACAGGAGGCCGATCTGCTGCCGTCCGTCGATGTGTCGGGCACGGCCTCTCACGACTGGGATAAATCGACGAAAGGATCGTTCCAGCGCACTTATACGGTGACGGCGCAGCTGTCGGTTCCGATCTATCAGCAGGGTTATGAGACCAGTCAGGTCCGCGAATCAAAGATGACCGCCGCGAAGGCGCTTCAGGATGTCGAGACCGCGCGACGGTCCGTGACGGAACAGGCGTTGAGCGCCTGGGAAACCTACCAGTCCGTCGTCGCGGCGATCGTTGCCATTCGCGAGGAAGTGCGTGCCGCCGAAATCGCCCTGGACGGTGTGCAGCAGGAAGAATTGGTCGGTCAGCGCACTGTCCTCGACGTCCTGGATGCCGAGCAGGAACTGCTGGACGCCAAGGTTAGCCTTGTGCAGGCGGAGCGTGACGAGACGGTAGCGAAGTTCGAACTGATCTCCGCCGTCGGCGGTCTTACGGCCCGTGACCTCGGCTTGGATGTTGAAGCCTATGATCCGGCGCTGCACTATGACAGCGTCAAGGATACGTGGTGGGGGTTGGGCGATGACGTCGAAACCCATGACAGCGATGCCAAGGCCGCGGCCGTTCAGCCGTAACAATCCAATCATTTCCGTCTTCTAGGCCGCAAGCCCATGCATCCAGTGTGGGCTTGCGCTGACGTATCAGAATCGGGCAGTCTCAAAGCCGGTTTTCGGGTGTAATTTTAGTGACGCCCGAGGAATCGGGCTACGCTGCCGCTGGAGAACGCCCCTGTGGTGTTATTTCTGGGGCGTGACGGAACGGTGACGGAACGATGAGCGACAACCAAGAACCTTCGATGGAGGAAATCCTCGCATCCATTCGGAAGATCATTTCCGAGGATGGTGAGGACGAGCCGCAAAAAGCGCCCGAACCCGAACCGGCTCCTGAGCCGGAACCGGAGCCGGAGCCCGAACCAGAGCCCGAACCAGAGCCGGAGCCGGAGCCCGAACCAGAGCCGGAGCCTGAACCGGAACCCGAAGAAGAACCGCTCGAGCTGGAAGAAGAGTTCGAGGAGGAGCCCTTGGAGCTGGAAGACGAGGTCGTCGAGGAACCGCCGGAACTCGAACTCGTTGATATGGAAGAGGAAGAGCCGGAGGAAGAGGAAGACGACTTTCCGCCGCCCCCTCCGCCGCCGCCACCCCCTCCGCCGCCGCGTCCGGAACCCGATATGGATCCGATCATGCCGGCCCTGTCGGAAGACGACCGGATCATCTCGGATCGCACCGAAGATTTCGGCATGCATCAATTCGCGTCCCTCGAACGTTCCATCCGCATGGGGCAGGCCGGGGAAACGCTGGAAGACATCGTCAAGGGCTTGTTGAAGCCCATGCTGCGCGGCTGGCTGGACGAAAATCTGCCGGGGCTCGTCGAACGCCTCGTGCAGGAAGAAATACAACGCATGGCCCACCGCGCCCGCAAACGCTGGGACGAGGAAGACTGACGGCCAAAGTCGTTTAACAATGTCAAAAGGCCTCGACCGATCTCGGTCGGGGCCTTTTTGCATCGTCCCGGTCGCATTTCCTGCGTGCCGGGTTTGACCTCCTTGCGGCAAACCGTATAACCGTCGCAATCGATCGATTTTCTGTCAGTTGAGGGAGTCCCATGGCGGACAAGCTGGACAAGACCTATCGGCCGGATCAGGCCGAAGGCGCGCACTACAAGCGTTGGGAAGAAGGCGGGTATTTCAAATGCGGTCAGCGCCCGGACGCCGACCCGTTTACCATCGTCATTCCGCCGCCGAACGTCACCGGCAGCCTGCATATGGGGCACGCCCTTAACAACACGATCCAGGACGTGATGATCCGCTATCGCCGTATGGCGGGGCGCGACACGCTGTGGCAACCGGGCATGGACCATGCCGGTATCGCGACGCAGATGGTCGTGGAACGCAAACTGGCCCAGGAAGGCAACCAGTCCCGGCGCGACATGGGCCGCGACGCCTTCATCGAGAAGGTCTGGGAATGGAAGGGCGAAAGCGGTGGGGCGATTTCCAACCAGTTACGCCGCTTGGGCGCGTCCTGCGATTGGAGCCGCGAACGCTTCACCATGGATGACGGGTTGAGCAAGGCCGTCCTGAAAGTTTTCGTCGATCTGTATCGTGAGGGGCTGATTTATAAGGACAAGCGTCTCGTCAATTGGGACCCGGCGCTTGAAACCGCGATTTCCGATTTGGAAGTGCAGCAGGTCGAAACCAAGGGCAAGATGTGGTTCTTCCGCTATCCGGTGGAAGGCGAGGACGGCGTCTTCCTGACGGTCGGCACGACGCGCCCGGAAACCATGCTGGGCGATACCGGCGTCTGCGTGCACCCGGACGATGAACGCTACAAGCATCTGGTCGGCAAGAATGTGATCCTGCCACTGGTCGGCCGCGCGATTCCGATTGTTGCCGACAGTTATGCCGACCCGGAAACCGGGACCGGCGCGGTGAAGATGACGCCTGCCCACGACTTCAACGATTTCGAGGTCGGCAAACGTCAGAACCTTGAGATGATCAATATCCTGACCCCGCAGGCGAAGCTGAACGAGAACGTGCCCGAAAAGTATCGGGGCATGGATCGGTTCGAGGCGCGCAAGGTGGTGGTCGAGGATCTGGACGCCCTGGGCCTGTTGGAGAAAATCGAGGATATCGATCATTCCATTCCCTATGGCGACCGCGGCGGCGTGCCGATCGAACCCTATCTGACCGATCAATGGTATGTCGACGCCAAGACCCTGGCGAAACCGGCCATTGAATCGGTGGAGCAGGGACGCACCAAATTCGTCCCGGAAAACTGGACCAAGACCTATTACGAATGGATGCGCAACATCCAGCCCTGGTGCGTGTCTCGCCAGTTATGGTGGGGGCACCAGATTCCGGCATGGTACGGCCCGGATGGGGAAACCTTCGTCGCCCATGACGCGGCGGAAGCCCAGGCCGCCGCCGATGCGCATTACGGAAAGACGGTCGAATTGACCCGCGACGAGGACGTGCTGGATACCTGGTTCTCCTCGGCGCTGTGGACTTTCTCCACCCTCGGCTGGCCGGACAAGACGCCGGAATTGGACCGCTACCACCCGACCAACGTGTTGGTGACCGGGTTTGACATCATCTTCTTCTGGGTCGCCCGGATGATGATGATGACGCTGCATTTCATGAAAACGGAGCCCTTCGAAACCGTCTATGTCCACGCCTTGGTTCGGGACGAGAAGGGCCAGAAAATGTCGAAATCGAAGGGGAACGTTATCGATCCCCTGCAGCTGATCGACGAATACGGCGCGGACAGCCTGCGCTTCACGCTGGTTGCTCTGGCGGCGGCGGGCCGCGACATCAAACTGTCGACGCAGCGGGTCGAGGGCTACCGCAACTTCATGACGAAGCTGTGGAACGCCGCGCGTTTCTGCGAAATGAACGACTGCGTTCTGGACGAAAGCTTCGATCCGGCAAGCGCCAAGGAAACGGTCAACCGCTGGATCCTGGGCGAATTGGGCAAGACCCGCGACGCGGTGACCACGGCCATCGAAACATTCCGGTTCAACGAATCCGCGGGCGCGCTGTATCAGTTCGTCTGGGGCACCTTCTGCGATTGGTATCTGGAATTCGCGAAACCGCTCTTCGCGGGTGACGATCAGGCCGCTGCCGACGAAACCCGCAAGACGGCGGCCTTCGTTCTGGAACGCATTCTGCGTCTGATGCATCCGATTGCGCCTTTCGTGACGGCGGAATTGTGGAACCATGTAAAGGGCGAGGGTGCGGAAGACATCATTATCGCCGCCTGGCCCGACGCGCCTGCTGTCGATGCCGATGCCGAAGGCGAAATGGGCTGGGTCGTGCGCCTGGTTTCCGAAATCCGGTCCGCCCGGTCGGAAATGAACGTGCCGCCGGGGACCAAGATTTCGCTGGCGATCCAGGGCATGGGCGACCAGGCGAAGGCCTGGCTGGAACGCCATGCGTCGCTGATTTCCACATTGGCCCGCGCCGAGAAAATCGATCATGTCGAGGCCATGCCGGAAGGTGCTATTCAGATCGTCGTGGACGAATCGACGGTGGGGATTCCGCTGGCGGGCGTCATCGATCTGGCCGCCGAACGCGCCCGACTGGAAAAGGCGATTGCCAAAGCCGACGGTGAGATCAAGAAAATCGCGGGCAAGCTGGGCAACGAGAAATTCGTTGCCAACGCTCCGGAAGAGGTCGTCCAGGAAAACCGCGACCGCCTCGCCGAGGAACAGGCCCAACGCGACAAGCTGGCCGAAGCCCTGTCCCGGATTGCCGCCCTTTAACCGGGCGGTGTCGCATCGGAACGGATGTTATGAACCGGCGTCCGCTTGAGCGGCAGCGGTATTCGTGAGACCGTGATTGCAATCATAGAGATTGGAGACGATCCATGCGGCACCCGTCGCCCCGGCTTGCGGCAGGTTTTTCGAATGTCGGGCATTTCCTGTTTCACTATTTCGCGGCGATGTATTTCACCATCGTCCTGGCGATTGAACGTGACTGGAACGATCCCTATTCGGTGCTGATGGAATTGTGGGTGCCGGCGTCGCTGCTGATCGGGTTGGCGGCGCTGCCTGCCGGGCGTCTGGCGGACCGGTGGTCCAGTCCGGGCATGCTGATCGTCATGTTTCTGGGCATGGGGGTCGCGACCTTCGCCTGCGGGTTTGTCGACGGGCATGCCGGGCTGATGATCTTTCTGGCCGGTCTGGGCCTGTTCGGCGCTATTTATCACCCGGTGGGCATTCCCTGGGTCATCAAGACCAGTGAGGGTAAGGTTGGGATGCGCCTTGCCGTGAATGGTATTTTCGGCGGTCTGGGGGCCGCGGCGGCGGCGATGTTGTCCGGCTGGCTGATCGAAGGATTGGGCTGGCGGGGTGCCTTTATTCTACCGGGGGCGGTTTGCACCGTAATCGGTTTCGCGATGCTTTACTGTCTGCAAACCGGGCGCATTGCCGAAGGCGCGCGATCCGCGCCGGGCCGCACGGGCAAGGGCAGTAGCGCCGGGAACCTGAAAGCGGTCGCGCTGATGCTGATCCCGATGTTCATGCTGGGCCTGATTTACAACACGGTTCAGAATGCGATGCCGAAACTGTTCGAAGAGCGGATGATCGACCTGTTATCGGGCCAGATCGGTCTCGTCGGGACGGCGGTCGGGGTGGTTTATGCCATCGGCGCGGCGATGCAGCTTGTCGGCGGTTATCTCGCCGACCGGTATCCGTTGAAACGGATTTACGTGTTGCTGTGGGTCCTCCAAGCGCCGCTGCTCTATATCCTCGCGGAGCATGCGGGCATTCCCTTGGGCATCGCGGCGGTTGGACTGGCCATGGCAGGGACGGCGATCCTGCCGGCGGAAAACATGATGTTGTCCCGGTTTGCGCCCGCCGATCATCAGGGCGTCATCTTTGGGGTGAAATTCGTCGTGTCCTTCGGGGCCGCACCGTTGGGCATCTATATGCTGACCCAGGTTCGGGACGCGACGGGTGATTTCACGCTGCTACTGCTGACCTATGCGGCCGCGTCGCTGTTCGTCGTCCTGGTGGCGATGATGCTGCCGCGCAGCCGCGACTATGCGGAGGACACGCTGCAAGCCGCGGCGGCGGAGTAGGGGTTACAGGCGCTCCTGATCCGTCGTCAGGGTGCCGTCCTTATCCGCCTTTCGGAAAAAACAGGTGCGGAAGCCGACATGGCAGCAACCGCCGTCGCCTTGCGGACGAACGCGCAGCACCACGGCGTCCTGATCGCAATCGATACGCAGTTCCTTAACGATCTGGACCTGACCGGAAGTCGCGCCCTTGTGCCAAAGCTCCCCCCGGCTGCGCGACCAATAATGCGCTTCGCCCGTCTCCAGTGTTTTCTCCAGGGCTTCGGCATTCATATAGGCGACCATCAGCACCTCGCCCGTGTCGGCGTCGGTGGTGACGGCGGGCAACAATCCGTCGGCGTCGAATTTCGGCGCGAGGCGGTCGCCGGTTTCGATATCCGATTTGGTCAGGCCGGTGCGGTCAGTCAGGGACATGAGGCTTCCTCCGATTTGCGGCGCGACTATACGTAGGTGCCGGGAAGGGTGAAAGCCTCACCACCGATACCCGCCTTAAAATGTGCCACACCCGGGGCGCTGTCCCAGTCCAGCCCGCCCAGGTCCAGGAAGCGGATGCCGCGTTGTTGCAGTGTCTCGATCCCCCGCCAGAGCAGCAGGTTATGGGCATGTATCGCCCGTCCGTCGGGACTGGTCCAGCCGATCTGATAGGTCGCGGCCTGTCCATGCATGACGAACAGAACACCGGCAATCACGTCATCCCCCATGCGCGCTTCCAGGCACAATCTGTCGGAATCCGTCAAGGCGCCCAATAACATGCCGGACGGCGCGGCATAGCCTACCTTCTTACGGTGCCTGTCGTATCGGGTGAGCAGGGGGCGGGGGTCTTCCACCTCCGCCACCGTCAGGGTCCCGGCGGTTGCCCGATCCGTCGCACGGCGCAACTGGTTCCGGAAGTTCTGGCGCATTGCCGCCTTTATTCCAGATAGCGGCAACGACAAGTCCAACCATGCGGTCTCGTAGGGCTTGAGCACCTTGTGGAACCCGGCATTCCGTAACAGATCCACTACCGCCGGACCGTCCGGCAGTTCGGGCAGGATGGACAGGCGCTTCATCCGGCCGAGCGGATAGGCGCGGCGTACTTCTTTCATCGCCGCGATCCGGTCTTCCGGCAGGACGGATTGGAAGAATAAGGGACCGCGCAATATCCGGCCCAGGGTAAACAGGCCCAATCGCGTTTCCTCGAAGACCTGAACGAGGCCGACGGGGCGTCCGTTCTTCTGGATATACGCCCGCCGCACCCTCGCTTGCCCGGTGGCTTCTAGGGCGCGGCCCCAGGACCAGGACTGAAACATCGTGCTGCGCCCGCATTTCGCCAGACGGTCCCGCCAGTGGGCCTCGTCGGGGCTTTCCCAATCAAGTTGAATGGTGTTCATGTGGGGCGGCGCTTACAGGATGGGACGGCGGTCATGGGTGAAAGCAAGCGGCGGAAACAGGCGGGGTTCGAAACCGGCGGTAAGTCCACGCAGAAAAGGAAATGGGGCAGCTTTCGGCTGACCTGGCGGGTCATCGTCCTATTTATGCTCGCCATGATCCTGTTGGATATCCTGTTCTATGCGATCTTCCGTTTCGGCTTCGACAGCTGTTATGGCGTTCTGTGCCTGCTGAACAGCTAGAGTGTTTTCTTCTTTGAGGTGATGACGCGGGTGTTGATCCCGTTCCAGCCCAATTCCCCAGACAGGCGCGCATGTTCGATCTTCGGGCAGCGATTCATGACAACGGATAGGCCTGCGGCCTCCGCCATATGGGCTGCTTCTTCGTTCACCACGCCCAATTGCATCCAGATAACTTTCGGCAGCGGCAGCAGATTGAGAGCGGCCTCCACGACGCTCGGCACTTGATCGGACCGGCGGAAGATTTGTACGACATCGACCGGTTCGTGAATGTCGGCCAGGGAGGCGACCACCATGCGTCCCAGAATTTCCTGCCCTGCCGCGCCGGGATTGACGGGGACGACGTTCATTCCCTTTTTCAGCATGTATTGCATGGCGAAATAGCTGGGCCGGTTCCAGTTCGTGCTGGCCCCGACCATGGCGAAGGTCCGGCAGGTGCGCAGGATATGACGGATATACGCATCCGCGTAAAAATCATGCGAATGGTCGAACAGGGCGGTATTGGAAATCGTTTCGGTCATATCCGACTCTTTACCGTCATTCATGCGACCAAAGGGGCGGGCGCTTGCCGATAAAGGCGTCGATGCCTTCATCCGTGTCGGCATAGCCCATATTTTCCACCATGACGCTACCGGCATAGGCATAGGCGTCTTCCAGCGTCATGTCGATCTGTCGGTGGAAGGCTTCCTTCCCGGTTTTCAGAACCTTGCGGGATTTGGAGGCGATGACCGCCGCGAGCGCATTCGTTTCCGCATCCAGTTGATCTTCCGCCACGCAGCGATTGATCAAACCGATTTCCGCCGCATGCTGTGCCGAAACGACGTCCCCGGTCAGCAGCATTTCCATCGCCTGCTTTCGATGCACCGCGCGGCTGAGCGCGACCATGGGCGTGGAACAGAACAGACCGATATTGACGCCCGGTGTGCCGAATTTCGCCGTGTCGGCGGCGATGGCCAGATCGCAGGTCGCGACCAACTGGCATCCGGCGGCCGTGGCGATACCGTGAACTTTGGCAATAACCGGCTGGCGCAGGCGTGTGACGGCCAGCATCATCTTGGTGCAGGTATCGAAGGTACGTTGACGGAAGGCGACGTCCGGATTGGCCTGAAGCTCCTTCAGGTCGTGGCCACCGGAAAAGCCGCGCCCGCTGCCTTCAAGGACCACGACGGCAACGGACCGGTCGCGGTCCAAATCCGCCAGTTCGTCCAGAATTGCTTCCATCAACGCGATGGATAGGGCGTTATAGGCCTTGGGCCGGTTCAGCGTCAGCGTCGCGACGGCGCCGTCCGTGCGGCGCAGAACAAGCGGTTCCGGCATATCGGCCTGTTGGGCTGCGTCGACGCTCATGTTTCCTCTCCCGGTACTTTTTTCTGGAAAGCAGGAGCATCAACCAATTAGCGTGGCTGTTCAAGATGAACGCAGCGGCGCGTCCCGCGATAAAATGGGGCGCCGCCCGATACGCAGGGTAGGGAGCCTAACAGTGTCCACGAAACATTTGCCGCGAGACGTTCTGGAGAAGGTTCTGGCGCATGATGCACCGTTTGCAGAGCTTTACGGCTTTGTCGTGGAAGAATACGGGGAAGGGACGGCGACGGTCCGGTTGCCCTATAACCAAAAACTGATCCGGCCGGGCGGGACGATCAACGGCCCGGCCATGTTCGCCCTGGCGGATTTCGCGATGTACATCGCGGTCATGGGCGCGATCGGACCCGTGGCCCTGGCGGTTACCACCAATATGAATATCGATTTCCTGCGGAAACCGGCAGATACCGATCTGATCGGGGAGGTTACGCTGTTAAAGCTCGGCAAGCGGTTGGCTGTCGGGCGGGTCGATATCCACGCGGATGGGGAAAAGGAACTTTGTGCCCATGTCACTGGGACCTATTCGATTCCGCCACGCGATTAGCGGCGGATAGCGTAAGGGGGCAAGCTAGAGGTCGAGAGTGGTCGATAAGACGGTATTGAACGACATACTGGGACGCACCTATTCCGCTGATGAATTGCGATCGGAGGAGCAGGCATGGTTTCACCGCTTTTGGTGCGATCACGTGCGGGATACCGGCCGACTACCCGGCCGCCGCGATATCGACCCTGTGACTCTGCCCCGTAAACTGCTGCCGGTTATGATGATCATCGATGTCGAACGACCGCCGGATGCCCCCTTGTGCTTTCGCTATCGGCTCGTCGGGACGGAGACCAGTCAGTTTTACTGGCGGGATCCGACCGGCGCGCGTTTTGAAGAGATTTATACCGGACAGGCACTGGCTGACTTCAACGCCTTTTTCACGACGGTGGTGGAGACGCGGCAACCGGATTTCCGCGATCATATCCGTCTCCCTTGGCGGCATGAACATGTCCTGGAATACAGCCGAACCGCGCATCCTCTGGCGACGGACGGTTGGACCGTCGACCGTGTGGTGTTGGTTTTCCGTCCGGAATATAGAAGGTGATGGGTGGCGATCCCCGGTTTTTTGCCTAAAAACAGTGACTTTTTGTGCGGTAAAATAATACCGTTAATTTAACATATTGATAATATTAAGTATTTTTGGGAAAAATCGAAAATCAAGGCATTGACGTGCCGCCGTGCCCGGTATATCAACCGCCGTCTCCGGGAATTCCGGGAAAAGTATGATCGGCTACGGCATCGCAATGGGCGATGCGCGGGCCAAAGATTAGGCAGGCAGCAATGATGAAAACCTTTTCGATGAAGCCGGCGGAGGTCGAAAAGACCTGGTACGTCATCGACGCTCAGGACATGGTCCTCGGCCGCATGGCTTCGGAAATCGCGAAAATCCTGCGCGGCAAGCACAAGGCGGGCTATACCCCGCATGTGGATTGCGGCGACAACGTCATCGTCATCAACGCGGACAAGGTGAAACTCACCGGCCGTAAACTGGCGGACAAGACGTATTACTGGCACACCGGCCATCCGGGTGGGATCAAGAGCCGCACGGCGGAACAGATCCTGACGGGTCGTTTCCCGGAGCGCGTCGTCGAAAAGGCGGTTGAGCGCATGGTCCCCCGTGGTCCGCTGGGCCGTCAGCAGATGAAGAACCTGCGCGTTTATGCCGGCACCGAGCATCCGCATGAAGCTCAGTCGCCGGTGGCCCTCGATCTGGCCTCGCGCAACTCCAAGAACAAGCGGAGCCGTTAATCATGGCCGAACAAACTCTCACCGATCTGTCCCAACTGGGCGGTGCCACCGGTGCCGTCGTTGCGGAAGCCGCCGCCCCGGCGGAACCGAAGAAAGACGAATTCGGCCGCGCCTATGCGACCGGTCGTCGTAAGAACGCGGTCGCCCGCGTCTGGATCAAGCCGGGTTCCGGCAAGGTCGTGATCAATGGCAAGGACCAGGAAGTCTATTTCGGCCGTCCGGTTCTGCGCATGATCTTGAAGCAGCCGTTCGAACAGGCCGACCGCGTCGATCAGTTCGACGTGATGTGCACGGTCACCGGCGGTGGCCTGTCCGGTCAGGCCGGCGCCCTGCGCCACGGCATCAGCCGCGCCTTGGTCAACTTCGAGCCGGGCCTGCGCGGCGCGCTCAAGGCCGCCGGCTTCCTGACCCGCGACTCGCGTCAGGTCGAACGTAAGAAATACGGCCGCGCGAAAGCCCGCCGTAGCTTCCAGTTCTCCAAGCGCTAAGACGGTTCGTCTTCGCCTTTGGGTGGATGCTTTCAAAAGGCGCTGCTCCCGACCATCCGGGGGCAGCGTTTTTTTATTCTGACGACAGAGATAGGATTGCCTCATGCTTCGTAGATTTTCCCTGCTCTTGTCGTTTGTGGCAGTCCTGACTTCTGCGGTCATACCGTTGGTATGCGTGCGGGCGCATGAAGCGTCCTATCCAGAACTCGCCGACTTATCCGGTATCTACGAGCTAAAGGATTTCGCGGCGGCGGGTATCTATTCGTCCGGGGAAGAAGACGAGGCGCGCGATTTCATCGGGTATTTTCTGACCGTCCATGGGGATCATATCGTGCTGCCGACCAGCGAGCTGTGCCATGTCGCATCGGTTCGGCACGAAACCCTGAAAGACGATTGGGAAAGCTTCGGGACGGCGGGCGGATCGTGGTCGGAGGTCGGTCTGATCGAAACGTCGGCGGCGGGTTACGATGTGACCTTGGTCGATTTCGACTGCGACGGGCCCTTCGGGGGCATGATCGTACAGCCGGAATCGCAGACCTATCTGCTGAAATACTGGGCGGTCTATCTGATGATCGGCCGCGAACAGGATTAAAGTTCGACCGCCGCCTTGTAGCCGCTATAGACGGCGGTTGCGATGATGCCGGGCGCGTCGCAATCACCGATACGCTGTACCGATTTCGGGGCGCCGGGACCGCTCGTCGTCATGGCCGCTTCGATGTCTCGGAACAGCGCTTCGTGCGCTTCGCGGCGGGTCAGGGGGATCACCCAATCCGCCGCCACGGGAATGTCGGTCCCGGTCAGCACGCAGTGGGAGACGACGTGATCGCGTTCGACACGGTCTATCAACCGGTTGGTCAGGACCGTCACCCCGGCATCGGCGAGGCTTTTGATCGTGGCGCATTGTTCGTTGGTGTAGCGGGTCCAACTCGCCGGACGGCCGCCGGGCGTCATGTAGGTGACGTCAATTCCCCGCTGCCGCAGTGCCAGCGCCAGCACGGCGGCGAGGTAATAATGGTCGTCGTCATGGATCAGGACCGGCCCGTCCGGCAGGTCGCCGCCCGATAGCACCGTATCGGCGGAAACCACGGTCGCATCGTCGGTCCTCGGTACGGGCGTGTCGCGGTGCCGCCCGATCCCATCCACCGTCCAGGACGCGCCGGTCGCGACAAGAACACGGTCCGCACCGACCGAAAGAACATCGCTCGCGCCTAGGCGGCTTTCGCGGAATATCTCCACATTCGTCATCTTTTCGATCTGGCCGACGCGCCAGTCACGAACGCGGGCCCATTCGGACAGGCCCGGCAGCTTCGATTCTTGCGTGACCCGTCCACCGAGGTCGCGGCTGGCTTCCGCCAGCATGACGTCGTATCCGCGTTGGCCCAGGGCCCGTGCGGCCTCAAGCCCCGCCGGGCCTGCGCCGACGACGAGAACGCGTTCCGCCTTGGAAACCGTCGCGATCCGTTCCGGATGCCAGCCTTTTCGGTGTTCCTCGCCCATGGTCGGGTTCTGGGTGCAGCGAATCGGCACGCCCAGGGAGTTATGGGCGTAACAGATGTTGCAGCCGATGCATTCGCGGATGTCTTCCGGTCGCCCCTCGCGGATCTTTACCGGAAGGAACGGATCTGCAATCGACGGGCGGGCGGCCCCGATCATATCCTGCACGCCACCGAGCACGACCCGCGCCATCGTGTCGGGGGAGGTGAAACGCCCGACAGCAGCCACCGGTTTGGACGTCATCGATTTCGCCTTGGCGATGCTATTTTCCAGCGCGCTTTCTTTAACGAAGCGGGAGGCGCCCATTTCGATGCCGTAGTCATGGACCGTCAGGTCCCAAAGGTCCGGCATGTCCGCCATCATGGCGAAGGCGTCATAGGTTTCGGGATCGGACAGGTCCGCGGCGAAGCGGACGGCGAGGGCGGCCTTATCCCCAATCGCGTCGCGTGTTTCGGCGATCAGTTCCCGGACCAGCCGTGTGCGGTTTTCCAAGGACCCGCCATATTCGTCGGTTCGGGTGTTGATCGTCGCGCTGAGGAATTCGGAGAGTAGATAACCGTGCGTCGCATAGACATAGACGATATCGAACCCGGCTTCGATCGCGCGTTTCGCGGCGTCCCGCTGCCATTTCCGGACGTTTCGGATATCCTCCTTATCCAAACGGCGGCACTGGAACGGGTGGGGCAGATCGACATTCGTCGACGGTCGACTGATCATCCCCAAAGTCGGCACGCGACTATCGGTATTCGCGACGTAGTTCCCGCCGATGCACAACTCGACCCCCGCCAGCGCGCCATGCTCGTGCACGGCATCCGTCATCAGGGCATTGGCGCGGATATCCTCGTCATTCCACAGTCGGGCATAGGGGTAATAGCCGTCATCCGTGCTTTCATGGACGGAACAGTATTCCGTACAGACGACGCCCCAACCGCCTTCGGCCTTGATGCCGCGCATGGCCGCCAGGGTCTTCGGTCTGTGCCATCCCATGCCGGTACAGTGCGGGACCTGATAGAACCGGTTCGGCGCCGTGACGGGGCCAAGCGTGATCGGTTCGAAGAGAATGTCATAGCGCGACGATTGCACGGGAGCCTCAAACAATGGGGATTACGGTCCGGAGTTTACGGTGAAATTCTCTTGGGGCTCTATGATTAATTTGAACGGACGCTTAAAATAATTCGATGGTTGGAGAGATGTAAAAACTATTATCCGGCGCTCAAAATATTATGGCGGAAAATATTTTGCATTATTTCATTGGTAATTTTTAAAAAGGCGCTTATATTAGCGTTACGTTAGAAGTCGCTGCAGTACTACTATTTCCCGCTTAGGCGGATGGCTAGGTCTCTCTCCGACAATTCGAGCGTTAAAAAAGGTCTGTCGCATGCGGCGACGGTCCGCACACTTTGTCGTGAAAGGAATCTATCATGGCTACCGGTACTGTTAAGTGGTTCAACGCAACCAAAGGCTTCGGCTTCATTCAGCCGGAAGACGGCTCCAAAGACGCTTTCGTGCATATCAGCGCGGTTGAGCGCGCCGGCCTCTCCAGCTTGGCCGAAGGCCAGCGCGTCTCGTTCGACCTGACACCGGGTCGCGACGGGAAGGCCTCGGCGGAAAATCTGTCGATCGCCGACTAATTTCCGTTCAAGCGGATTCGAGACGGGAAGCGTTTCGGCGCTTCCCGCTTTCGTTTCGATCAATTTTGCCGAATTTGGCAACTCATTCAGAAAGGGTATTCGGTTAGATAATTATGTCTATTGAAACCGCGTTTCTTGTTCGTTTTGGACTACACCACTTCGTTACGCATTCCGCCTCATCGGGCGTAGACTGCTTTACTATCAATGGCACGGAGGGGCGCACGATGATTGACCATGCGACCCACCTGATTACCGAGATGTATGACTCCCCGTCGAGCATTCGCGTGATCTGACACGATCATCAAGGGGCCGGTCACCGAACCGCAACCCCGACACGCGTACTCTGACGCCCGAAGCGGCCTTTCCTATGGGAGGGTCGCTTTTTCGTATTTGGAGCGGGGTGCAGACGGATTATTTGGGGCCGAGGATTATCGGGAGCCGACCGGGGGTAAGCCGATCCGGGCGCGCTCCTCGTTCGTTTTCAATGTGAAGTCGATACCGGCAATATCGGCGGCGTCCTCGGTGCTCAACCACGCGATGGCCTTTGCGACCCATTCCGGCGGAATATGGTCGCTGAAATCCATCTGGCTGACCGGATTGATCCCGGACTCCTTGATCTTAACCTGCATGTCCGTTGCGACCGTACCGGGACTAAGGCCTGCCGCGCGGATTCCTTTATCGGCATATTCCTTATGCAAGCATTTGGTCAGGGACAGTACCCCCGCCTTTGTCGCGCAATAATGGCTCCATCCTTCCATCGCGCCGGTGGCGGCGCCGGAACTGATATTGATGATGACGCCCGATCCCTGGGACAGCATGGCGGGTAGGGCGGCACGGACGGCGTAAAAGACGCCTTTCAGGTTGATATCGACCACGCGGGACCAGCCGTCGGGGTCGCTTTCGTCGATACGCGCAATAGGGTCGATGACGCCCGCATTGTTGACCAGCACATCGATGCGTCCAAAGGCATCCAATGTCTTGTCGACCAGCGCCTTGACGCTGGCATAATCGGACACGTCGCAGGGGACGGCGAGGGCGCTGTATCCCGCGTCGGTCAAATCGTTGGCGATGGCAGCGATGGCGTCGGCCGACCGAGCCGCCAGAACGATATGCGCACCGCGCTCCGCCATCAGCATTGCAGTCGCCGCGCCGATGCCGCGACTTGCGCCCGAAATGATAACTGTCTTGCCGCTGATCTGGTCCATGCCGGTCGCTCCCTTCGTTACTCCTAGGAAGAGAGACATGTAGGACCGACGGTTTCAATGCCAAGACCGAATTTTACACCGAACAAACTGTCTTCAGGGCAGCAGCATCTCTTCGAACGGGTACAGCGACAAAAGCTCTTCCGGGTGCGATCGGTTCAACAATTTGCGATTGCGGTCGTTCATATGCCGTTCCGATCTATTTTCCCTTGTCTTGCCGCAGGCGGCGGGCAAAACATGCGATGAATGAAAAAACTGGTGGGATGCATGGCGGCGGGCACTGAAACGGTCCTACCGGGGAAGGGACGGTTCGTCGCGCTTCTCGCGGTTGCGGAAGTGCTGGCCATGACCTTGTGGTTTTCCGCCACGGCGGTCGTGCCGTCCCTGATTCGGGATTACGGTATCGAACCGGCCCATGCGTCGCTTTTCACCAGCCTTGTTCAGGTTGGGTTCGTCGTCGGTACATTGGGCAGCGCCATTCTTGGACTTGCAGACCGTTTGGAGCCCCGTCGCTTCTTTGCGGCAAGTGCCGTTATCGCCGGAACCGCGAATGGCATCATCCTGTTTCTGGATCCTACGGGACCTGTCGTCCTTGCCATGCGCTTCCTGACCGGGATTTGCATGGCCGGTATTTATCCGGTCGGCGTGAAGATCGTGACGACCTGGGCGCGGGGTGACCGCGGGCTTCTGGTCGGGGTGTTGGTCGCCGCCCTGACCTTGGGATCGGCGTTCCCGCATCTGTTCAACAGTTTGGGGGCGGTCGATTGGCGTATTCCCATCGCCTGCTCCAGCCTATCCGCCCTGTTGGCCGCCGTATTGATCGGGTTCGTGTCGTTGGGCGGGGAAACCGCGAAGGCCCCGCCGTTCCGTATCGGCCTTGCGTTCGAAGGATTCCGTCGCCCCGCCATGCGTTACGCCAATTTCGGTTATCTGGGGCATATGTGGGAACTCTATGCCATGTGGGCGTGGATTGGCTTGTTCTTACTGTCCAGCTATCGGGATAGAGGTATTGAGGATGCGCCCTTCTGGGCCGCCTTTACCCATTTTTGGGTATTGGCCATCGGGGCAGCGGGGGCGGCCGGGGCCGGTTGGATCGCCGACCGTTGGGGCAGAACCGCCACAACGATCGTCGCGATGTCGGTCAGTGCGGCTTGTTCGCTGTTGGTCGGAATCACCTATGACGCGCCGATTGCGGCGATGGTAACGCTGTGCCTCGTCTGGGGAATTTTCGTGATCGCGGATTCCGCTCAGTTCTCAGCGGCCATCAGCGAATTGGCGCCCGCCAATCTGGTGGGTACCAGCATCACGATTCAGACCTCCGCGGGGTTTCTGCTGACCTTGGCCGCCATTCACGTGATTCCCTGGTTCGCGAATTTGGTCGGCTGGGAATGGTCGTTCGTCATCCTCGCGCCAGGTCCGTTGTTCGGAATTTGGGCGATGGCGAAGTTACGTCGGCACCCCGATGCCGTGCATTTGGCTGACGGCCGCCGGTAGCCGCGGCGCAGCGAGAACAGCAGCTTGATATAGGATCGCAGCAAAAGCACCTGCTGCGCGGCGACGGATGGGCCCCGATGCTGAAAAACCTTTGATTGCTTGCCCTAGCAGTCTCTTCTCTGATCGTACTATTCCGGCGGCGTGTATCCGCAATTCGTGTTAGCTTTGTATAGGGTTGCGGTTCGTTCCGACGGGCTCGGTTTAAATGTGATCACTTTTTTTCATTGAAATGTGATCACGTTTCCGACCTAATAAGCGTGCCTGAAAAACGAAAAGAACAGGGACGATTTTGGGCGTCGCAACTTCGGGAGAGTGTGTGCGATCGAGGGGCAAACAAAAAGGTGATCCATGAAACAATCCGCGGAAAACGCGGTGGAAGTGGTGGGCGTATCTAAGGTTTTCGGGCAGGGCGCAAGCGAAGTGCGCGCTTTGGACGACGTCTCCGTTTCCATTAGACAGAATGAATTCTTTACGCTTCTCGGGCCGTCGGGGTGCGGAAAGACAACGCTACTGCGCCTACTGGCGGGGTTCGAGCAACCGACCGCGGGACAGATTTTCCTCAGCGGTATCGATATCGCCGGTTTGCCGCCGAACAAGCGGCCGATCAACACGGTTTTCCAGAACTATGCGTTGTTCCCGCATCTGACCGTCGGGCAGAACATCGCCTTCGGCTTGGAGATGCTGGGCCGACCCAAGGCGGAGGTGTCGGATACCGTCGAACGCATGTTGCGACTGGTGCGCATGGAAGCGTTGCGGGATCGTAAGACCAGTCAGATTTCCGGGGGACAGCAGCAACGTGTCGCTTTAGCGCGCGCCTTGGCGCCGCAGCCGAAGGTCCTGCTGCTCGACGAACCGCTTTCCGCGCTCGATTACAAACTGCGTAAGGAAATGCAGCTTGAACTGAAGCGGCTGCAACACGAAACGGGCATTACCTTCGTCTTCGTGACCCACGATCAGGAAGAAGCCCTGACCATGTCGGACCGGATTGCGGTCATGTGCGATGGAAACATCCTGCAGGTCGGCGGTCCGCGCGATATCTACGATCATCCGGCGGATCGGTTCGTCGCGGATTTCATCGGTGAATCCAATTTCATGAATGCGAGAATCGAATCCGTATCCGATGGCCGTGCGACGCTGTCGCTGACCGCCGGGGCGACGGTTCAGGCGATATTGCCAGAAGGTGTGGCGTCCAGCGGCGATGTTACCGTCGTCGTCCGGCCGGAACGGGCGCGGTTCCTGAAGGATGGGGAGGCCGGTGCGTCCGAAGTATCCTTGCCCGCGACGGTCGAAACCATCGTCTATGTCGGGACCGACACGCACTACCACCTGAAACTTTCGTCGGACGAAGCGTTCATCGCGCGGGTCCAGAACGACGACCGGGGCGGGTTCCTGCCGGCGCAGGGGCAGGCGGTCCAGGTCGCGATCGCTGCGTCGGCGGTTCAAGTTCTGAAGGACTAGGGGCACGTCATGGCTAATACGCAAATGAGCCAGACGACCACCGGAAAATCAGCGGGCGGCTTCACCGAAGCGGAGGCCGAACGCCGCCGTGTGCGGGTGAATTGGCTGCTTTCCTTGCCTGCGTTGGTTTGGCTTGCCTTCGCCGCCAGCGGTCCGCTGCTGATCATGGTTGTCTACAGCTTCCTGACGCCCGGCGATTATGTCGGCGTGGTCTGGGATTTTTCGACCGACGCCTGGTTTCAGGTCCTGTTCACACGGGATATCTTCGACGAAACCATCGTCACCATGGCGGATGCGCATCTGTCGATCTTCTGGCGGTCGATCAGCCTGTCGTTGATGACAACGGCCACGACCCTGGTTTTCGGGTTTCCGACCGCCTATTTCATCGCGACCCGGTCGCCGCGCAGCCGTCCGATGTGGCTGTTTCTCGTGACGATCCCGTTTTGGACGAACCTTCTGATCCGCACCTTTGCGATCATGGAATTGATCCGAAACGAAGGCCTGATCAATACGGTGCTGTTGAAGGCCGGTTTGATCGATACCCCGATCCAGATGCTGTTTACCGATGGGGCGACCCTGGTCGGAATGACCTATGTCTATCTGCCGTTGATGGTTCTGCCGCTCTATGCGTCGATGGAACGTCTGGATTTCCGGTTGGTGGAAGCGGGCTACGATCTCTACGCCTCGCGTCTTCAAGTCTTACGCCGGGTCATCCTGCCTCTGGTCAAGCCCGGGGTGATTGCCGGATCGATCCTGGTCTTCATCCCGTCCTTGGGGGCCTATGTCACGCCGCGTCTTCTGGGCGGCGGTCGCAATATGATGATGGGCAATTTCATCGAGATGCAGTTCGGCGCGGGCCGGAACTGGCCGCTGGGTGCGGCGCTGTCGATTACGCTGCTGTTCATCGTGATGATCGCGCTCATCTTCTATGTCCGAAATGTCGGGAAGGAGGGAAGCGGCCATGGCTGATACGCTGTCCGACGACGTCTTGCGCCGGGCCGCCGAACGAGCGCAGTCCAAACGCTTTGATGTCCGCACCATGCCGGGCTTCACGACCATTGCGGTAATCTGCTTCATCGCGCTGTATGCGCCGTTGTTTCCGATGGCGTTCTATTCCTTCAATGCGGGGGATTCCATTGCTGTCTGGCAAGGTTTTTCCTGGCGTTGGTATGTCAGCGCGTGGTCGAACGATCTGGTGAAGGACGTGACGGTTCGCAGTTTGATTGTTGCCGCCTGCGCTTCCGGTATCGCGACCGTGCTGGCGGTTCTCGCCGCCTTGGGAACAACGCGGACCCAGCCTTTCCGGGGGCAGACCCTGATCTACGTGCTGATCAACCAGCCGCTGATGGTGCCGGAAATCGTCACCGGCGTCGCACTGCTGGTATTCTTCGCCATGATCAAGGTCGCCACCGGTTATACGGGGCTGATCTATTTGATCGCGGCGCATGCGGCTTTCTGTATTCCATTCGCCTATCTGCCGATCCGTGCGCGGCTGGAAGGGATGGACAAGACGCTGGAAGCGGCCGCGTCAGATCTCTACGCCACACCGATTCAGGCGTTCCGGCGGATCACCTTGCCGTTGATGACGCCGGGCATCGTGGCGGGGGCGATGTTGGCCTTCGTCATCTCGCTGGATGACGTCGTCATTACGGAACTCGTGAAGGCGGCGGGACAGGATACGCTGCCCACTTATATGCTGGGTCAGTTGCGACGTGCGATCACGCCGGAGATCAATGCGATTTCCACGGCGCTGCTCGCCATTACGGTGGTTTTGCTCACCACCATCTTTTTCCTGACGAGTAAGAAAGAGTGAGCATGTGAATGAGGAGGCCCACGCGTGGGGCGAGGGGCTTTTTCCAATAAGCAGGGAGTCTAACAAGATGGATGTGAAACGGATCGGCGGCATTGCCGTGGCTGCGATGGTCGCTTCGGCCGGGCCGGCCTTCGCCGAAGGAAGCCTGAATATCTACAACTGGGGCAACTACACCAACCCCGACCTGATTGAGAAGTTTTCCAAGGAATACGGCGTCGAAGTCACTGTTACGGACTATGACAGCAACACCACCGCGCTGACGAAGATCGAAGCGGGCGGCCATGGTTTTGACATCGTCGTGCCGTCGGCCAGCTATATCCAGATTTATGTCGGCAAGGGCCTGCTGATGGAAGCGCGCCCGGACCAGATGGAAAACTTCAAATACATGGATCCGAAATGGGTCGATGTCGAATTCGATCCGGGTCGTCATTACACGGTTCCGTGGCAGTGGGGCACGACGGGCGTTGCCGTCAATACGTCGGTCTATTCCGGCGATCCGAACACGGCCGACATCTTCCTGAATCCGCCGGAAGAACTGGTCGGCAAGGTCAACGTCGTTCCGGAAATGAACGACGTCATGACGATGGCCGAACTGTATGTCGGTGCCGAACAGTGCACGACGGACAAGGAAAAGCTGAAGGAAGTGCGCGACATCCTGATGGCCGCGAAGCCGAAATGGATCGCCATGGACTACGGCACGACGGAAAAGCTGTCCAAGGGTGACCTGATGGCCAGCGTGAACTGGAACGGGTCGACCTTCCGCGCCCGTCTGAACAACCCGGATGTCGTCTACGGCTACCCGGTGACCGGCTATCCGGTGTGGATGGACAACGTCGCGATCCTGGCGGACGCTCAGAACGTCGAAAACGCGAAATTGTTCATGAACTACATCATGGCGCCGGAAAACGCCGCTCTGATTTCGGCCTTCGCCCGGTATTCCAACGGCATTATGGGCTCCGACGAATTCATGCCGGAAGACATGAAGACGGCGCCGGAAATCGTCGTCCCGGCGGAATTTGCCGGCAAGGGTGTGTTCACGAAGGAATGCCCGCCGGAATCGCAGAAGTTCCGGACCGCGATTTGGACCGAACTGACGAAATAATCGTCACTGACAGTCCGTTAAATTGGAACCGGCCCGCCAGTGTGCGGGCCGGTTTCCTTTTCGACCGGTGCGGTTTGGTGTACTGGACAAGGGGACGCTTGATCGCTACTTACTCAAACCCACATTTTCCTGGGTATCATTAGGTTTTTTGAGGACAGATCATCATGGTGGCGAGCGCCAACGACATCCGCGCCAAATTCCTGGACTTCTTCGCGAAGAACGGCCACGAGGTCGTGGACAGTTCGCCGTTGGTCCCGCGCAACGATCCGACCTTGATGTTCACCAATGCCGGGATGGTGCAGTTCAAGAACGTTTTCACCGGCCAGGAACACCGCGACTACAGCCGCGCCGCGACCTCTCAGAAATGCGTGCGCGCGGGCGGGAAGCATAACGACCTTGAAAATGTCGGCTATACGGCGCGCCACCACACGTTTTTCGAGATGCTGGGGAACTTTTCCTTCGGTGATTATTTCAAGGAACAGGCGATCGATCTGGCCTGGACCTTGGTGACCAAGGAATACGGTCTGCCGAAAGACAAGCTGCTGGTCACCGTCTATTCCGAAGACGACGAGGCGCACGGCCTTTGGAAGAAGATCGCGGGCCTGTCAGACGACAAGATCATCCGCATCCCAACCTCGGATAACTTCTGGCAGATGGGCGATACCGGCCCCTGCGGTCCGTGTTCCGAAATCTTCTTTGACCACGGCGACAAGATTTGGGGCGGCCCCCCGGGCAGTGCGGAAGAGGACGGCGACCGGTTCATTGAAATCTGGAACCTCGTCTTCATGCAGTTCGAACAGATCGAACCGGGCAACCGCGTGACCCTGCCGAAACCGTCGATCGACACCGGCATGGGCCTGGAACGCATCGCCGCCGTGTTGCAGGGCAAGCACAACAACTACGATATCGACCTGATGCGCGCGATCATCGAGGCCGTGGCCGACCTGACCGGCGTCGATCCGGACGGTCCGCAAGCCGCCAGCCATAAGGTCATCACCGACCACCTGCGCGCGTCGTCCTTCCTGATTGCGGACGGGGTTCTGCCGTCGAATGAGGGGCGCGGTTACGTCCTGCGCCGTATCATGCGCCGCGCCATGCGCCATGCGCATATGCTGGGCGCGAAAGACCCGCTGATGCATCGCCTGGTTCCGTCGCTCGTCGGCCAGATGGGTGGCCATTTCGAAGAATTGCGCCGGGCGGAAGCGCTGATCACCGAGACGTTGAAGCTGGAGGAATCCCGCTTCCAGACCACCTTGGACCGGGGCCTGAAACTGCTGGACGAGGAAACGGCGGACCTGCCGGAAGACGGCGAATTGTCGGGCCGGGTCGCTTTCACGCTCTATGATACCTACGGTTTCCCGCTGGACCTGACGAAGGACATCCTGCGCGGCCAGGGGCGCACGGTAGACGAGGCCGGTTATGACGAGGCCATGGCCGAACAGAAGGCCAAGGCTCGTAAGGCCTGGGCCGGGTCCGGCGAGGCGGCGACGGAAAGCGTCTGGTTCGATCTGAAGGACGAAATCGGTGCGACCGAATTTTTCGGCTACGAAACCGAAAAGGCGGAAGGTGTCGTCTCGGCCATCGTAAAGGACGGAAAGCCGGTCAAAAGCATCGCCCAGGGCGACGACGCCATCGTGATCGCCAACCAGACGCCGTTCTACGGCGAAAGCGGCGGTCAGATGGGCGACCAGGGCGTTCTGAAAACGGCTGACGGTGCGGTCTTCACCGTCACCGACACCCAGAAGAAACTGGGCGACATGCATCTGCATATCGGCAAACTGTCCACGGGCGCGCTGAAGGTCGGCGACGTGTTGGAAATGCTGGTGGACGGGGAGCGCCGAACGAAGCTGCGCGCGAACCATTCCGTCACCCATTTGGCGCATGAAGCGTTGCGCCGCGTTCTCGGCGATCACGTGACGCAGAAGGGCTCCCAGGTCGGGGCCGATGCCATGCGGTTCGACTTCGCCCATCCCAAGGCGATGACCCAGGACGAAATCGAACAGGTGGAGCGGATCGTGAACGCGCAGATCCGCATGAACGAGGCCGTCGATACCCGCCTGATGACGCCGGACGAGGCGATCAAGGCCGGGGCGCTCGCCCTGTTCGGAGAGAAATACGGCGAGGAAGTCCGCGTCGTGTCAATGGGCGGGTATGAGGCGGAAAAGGCGGGCCACGTCTATTCGACCGAACTCTGTGGTGGCACCCATGTGCGCCGCACCGGCGATATCGGCCTGTTCCATATCGTCAGCGAAGGCGCGGTGGCGGCGGGTGTGCGGCGCATCGAATGCCTGACCGGTCAAGCGGCCTTCGACTATCTGGCGGCGCAGGAATCGCGCGTCCGGGCGGCCTCGGCCGCCTTGAAGGTGAACCCGTCGGAACTGACGGACCGCGTCACCTCGCTAATGGAGGAACGCCGCAAGCTGGAACGGGAAGTTTCCGAATTGACGCGCAAGCTGGCTGCCGGTGGCGGCGGGGCGGGGGCCGACGCGAAGGACATCGCCGGTACCAAATTCGCCAGCCGCATCCTGGACGGTGTCAATCCGAAGGAACTGAAGCCTCTGGCCGATCAGTTGAAAAGCCAACTCGGCTCCGGCGTCATTGCGCTGATCGCGGTGAATGATGGCAAGGCGTCCATCGTCGTCGGTGTCACGGACGACCTGACCTCGAAATTCGATGCGGTTCAACTGGTCCGTGCCGGTTCCGAAGCCATGGGCGGCAAGGGCGGCGGCGGTCGTCCCGACATGGCCCAGGGCGGCGCTCCGGACGGCAGTCAGGCGGCCAGTGCCGTCGGCGCAATCGAAGCGGCGCTCCGTTAACATCAGAGCTTGGCGTTTTCAGACTGCAGTTTGACCGACTGTCGCGGACTGACATAGGATTCTCTTAGATACTTTTGGGGGACGCTATGATCATCCGACGGGTCGCAGGCACTATCTCGGCATCCTTAATCAGTGGACTGATTGCAGGAGCAGTGTTTGCCGCTAACCTGACCGCTGAATTCTTGGACTCGGCTTGGGACGGGAAGCACATTCCCGATGGGCAACAGTGCCAGGAATTCGACGGGGCGGGTGCGACCCCGCCGCTACGCTTGTCCGGCTTACCCGACGGGACAAACGCTATTTTGCTTTTCTTCAATGATGAAGATTACGAGCCGCTTTCGACCGGTGGCGGTCACGGCATTGTCGGCTTCGAGGTTGCGCCCAAGGATGGGCGTGTCGACCTGCCAGCGGTGCCGGGCGGCACGACCGATATGCCGGATGGCGTTTGGTTGGAAGCCGAAAACCGGGACGATATCGGCGAAGCGGGATATCTAGCGCCCTGTTCGGGCGGCGAGGGAAACCTCTATTCCGTCCGGATCGAAGCCGTGCGCTATCTCGATGACGACCATTACGACGTCCTGTCGGAAGGCTATCTTCAATTGGGGCGGTATTGATCGGTTAAACTTGCTCCGCGCGTTCCAAAGTTTCCTGGGCTTGTAGCCACGCATCTTCTGTTTTTGCGATGGCGCGGTCGAGGTCTGACGCGGATTTGGTGAGGTCGGCGAGGGTCTTGCCGTCACCGTTGTAAAGCGCCGGGTCGGCCAATTTCACATCGATCCTGGCGCGTTCCGCCGTCAGCTTTTCCAACTGTTCTTCCAAACCCGCCGCCGCCTTGCGGAGCGGGGCGAGTTTGGCGCGGGCGTCGGCGCGGGTACGGCGGTCGGCTTTCTTGTCTTCTTGCGCGTCGGCACGCGGGGCACCGTTTCCCGGCTTCTCGTCGCGCAGGCGGCGTTGTTCCAATAGGTGACGCCGGTAATCCGCCATATCGCCGTCGAACCGGGTCATCGTACCGCCCTCGACCAGCAGCAGGCGGTCGACGGAGGTTTCGATCAGGTGCATGTCGTGGCTGACCAGGATGACCGCGCCTTCATAGGCGGCGAGCGCCTGAATCAGGGCCTGGCGTGCATCGATGTCCAGATGGTTGGTCGGTTCGTCGAGCAGTAGCAATTGCGGGCTGCGGCGGCAGATGACGGCCAAGGCCAATCGCGCTTTTTCCCCGCCCGAAAGGCTGGCGATCTTCGTATCCGCCTTGCCCTGCGGGAATCCGAAGCGGCCAAGATGGGACCGCAGCTTTTCTTCCACCGCCATGGGTTCGAGGGCCTGTAACTCCTCCACCGGGGTGCGCGTGCCGGTCAGCTCTTCCATCTGGTTCTGGGCGAAATAACCGACTTCCAGCTTACCCGACCGGCGCAGCTTGCCGGAGATCGGTTTCAACCGGTCAGACAGAAGCTTCAGCAGTGTCGTTTTACCGTTACCGTTGGCCCCCAGCAGCGCGATGCGGTCGTCCATGTCGACACGCAGGTTCAGCCGCTTCAAGATCGGCTTTTCCGGGTCGTAGCCGACGGCGACGTCTTCCAGTGTGATGATCGGCGGCGGCAGGATATCCGGCTTGGGCAGGTCGAACCGCACCGTATGGGCGTCGGTGACGCTGGCGATCGGTTCCATCTTTTCCAGCATTTTCAGACGCGATTGGGCCTGACGCGCTTTCGACGCCTTATAGCGGAATCGGTCGACGAAGGACTGGATATGGCGACGCTGTTCCTGCTGTTTCGCGTAAAGGGCGGTCTGGCGCGCCTGCTTTTCCGCGCGCGCGCGCTCGAACCGGTCGTAGCCGCCGGTATAGAGGGTCAATCGCCCACCGTCTAAATGCAGGATCGCGGTCGGGATACGGTTCAGGAAACCGCGATCATGGCTGACGATGATCAAGGTGCGCGGATAGCGCGACAGATAGGTTTCCAGCCACATGGACGCTTCCAGGTCCAAATGGTTGGTCGGTTCGTCCAGCAGCAGGATGTCCGGCTCCCGGAACAACGCGCCTGCCAGGGCGACGCGCATCCGCCACCCACCGGAAAAACTGGAAAGCGGGCGGTGGATCGTTTCTTCGTCGAATCCCAGACCGTTCAAGATCCGCGCGGCCCGCGCTTCCGCCCGATGGCCGTCGAGGTCGAGTAGCCTTGCATGGATTTCACCGATATCGGGATGGTCGTTGCCTTGTTCCGCCGCCCCCTGTTCCGCCGCCCCTTGTTCCGCCGCGGCGCGCAGTTCCGCCAGTTCCGGGTCGGATGCCAACACAGTTTCCAGGGGCGACAAGGTACCGTCGGGTTCTTCCTGCGCGACCGTGCCGACGAATTCGCGTGGTCCATGGTCGATCGATCCCGCATCCGGGGACATTTCCCCGGAAATCAGGCGCAGCAGAGTTGTTTTGCCGGTTCCGTTAGGGCCGACGAGGCCGACGCGGTGCCCATCCGGAACCTGAGCCGAGGCACCGTCGAACAGAACGCGCCCACCGACGCGATAGGTGATATTTTCGATCTTCAACATGGTGGCCAGCGAATAGCATGACCGGGGGGCGGTGGAAATCCGGGAAACCGATCCCGGTGGACGAAGCCGGGACTTGAAGCCCGCCGCCGCGCCGTCTATAAGGCGCCGCGCCCTTCGCAGAAGCGAAAAGGCCCGAATTCACCGGCATTCCTTGCGGCAGTCGCCCGGGACGCCCTCACTAACGAAACGAGAAGAGACAACCATGGCTCTGGAACGTACTTTTTCGATCATTAAACCGGACGCGACGCGCCGCAACCTGACCGGCAAAATCAATGCGATGCTGGAAGATGCCGGCCTGCGCATCATTGCCCAGAAGCGCATCCGCATGACCCAGGAACAGGCCGAAACCTTCTATGGTGTGCACAAGGAACGCGCGTTCTTCCCGGATCTGGTCAAATTCATGACCTCCGGCCCGGTCGTCGTGCAGGTTCTGGAAGGCGAAGGCGCCGTCCTGAAGAACCGTGAAGTCATGGGCGCGACCAACCCGGCCAACGCCGAAGACGGCACGATCCGCAAGCTGTTCGGCGAATCCGTGGAAGCGAATTCCGCCCACGGTTCCGACTCGCCGGAAAATGCGGCGATCGAAATCGCCTATTTCTTCGCGGGTGCCGAAATCGTCGGCTGATCCTTCGCGATCTGAATAGAAAAAGGGCGCCGAGAAATCTCGGCGCCCTTTTTGTTTGTTCAGAAGAAGCGAGCCGTTACGGCGTCAGCGTCAGCGCCATCAGGCCCAGCACGATGATAACACCGATCGCGCCGATCGTGATCAGACGTTTCACGCCGCCCCACGTCTGGGTGAACTGCGGCGATGCCTTGGTGAATTCCATATCCGGTTCGGAGTGCATGTTGATCCTTCCCCATCCGCGTTTGCGCGGCCCCCGGTTCCCATCTCGGTTTCCAGAGTGCCGCAGTCATGGTCCAACAGCGTTTATACAGAACCCAGCGTCAGGCTCAAGTGTTCCGGTGGGCCTATTTGTCGTCCCAATGCAGAAGCAGCGGCCCCGGCGCGCCGTCGATCCTGGTTTCATCCCCGGCGACGTCAATTCGACCGCTTGCCAGGAGCGACAGGGCCAGCGGGTAGATGACATGTTCGCGGGTCAGCACGCGTTGCCCCAGGCTGTCTTCCGTATCGTCAGGTAGGACGGGGACTTCCGCCTGTACGATCAACGGGCCGTCGTCCAGTTCCGGGCGCACCAGATGCACGGAACATCCATGCGTATCGTGGCCCGCCTCCAGGGCGCGGCGATGGGTATGCAACCCCTTGAAATGCGGCAGCAGCGACGGATGGATGTTCAACATGCGATCCAGCCACAACGAAACGAAGCTGCTGGTCAGGATACGCAAGAACCCCGCAAGACAGATGATCTCCGTTCCGTATTCCCGCAGCACCAAGTCGATTTCGCGTTCGAAGCTTTCGCGGTCAGGATAGTCGCGGTGATCGATCACGCGGCCCGGAATACCGGCCTGCCGTGCCCGTTCCAGGCAATAGGCACCGGGGGAATTCGTCAGGACAAGACAGATTTCCGCCGGAAAATCCGGTGCCGCCGCCGCGTCGATCAGGGCTTGAAGATTCGTGCCGCCGCCGGATGCCAGGACGGCGACCTTGGTACGGCCGGACTCCTGCGCCATCGGATCAGTCGATTCCGTCCACGAGAACCGGACGGCCCAGCGTATCGCGCGATTCTATCTCGCCGATCACGGTGACGGTCTCACCGGCATCGCTCAACGCCTTGCACACCGCTTCAACGCTGTCCGGGGCGACGGCCATTACCATGCCGACACCGCAGTTGAAGGTGCGCAGCATTTCATGCGGCGTAATCCCGCCCGCGTCGGCCAACCACGTGAAGACCGGCAGCTTCGGCCAACTTGCGCCATCGATTCGGCACCCCAGCGTATCGGGCAGGATACGCGGCAGGTTTTCGTAGAAACCGCCGCCGGTAATGTGGCAAATGCCATGAACGCCGCCCGCTGCGATTGCCGCCAGGGCGGATTGTACATAAATCTTGGTCGGGACAAGCAGGGCCTCGCCGACCGTTTTACCGTCTTCCCAGGGGCAGGGGGCGTCGAAGCCCAGACCCTCGAGCGACAGGACGCGCCGAACCAGGCTGAACCCGTTGGAATGGACGCCGCTGGACGACATGCCGACCAGGACGTCGCCTTCCGCGACCTTATCCGCGCTCAACACGGCGTCGCGTTCGACCGCGCCGACCGCGAACCCGGCGAGGTCATAGTCGCCGTCGCCGTACATGCCCGGCATTTCCGCCGTTTCGCCGCCGACCAGGGCGCAATCCGCCTGGATGCAGCCGTCGGCAATACCCTTGACGACCTGTTCCGCCACATCGACCGACAGACAGCCGCAGGCGAAATAGTCGAGGAAAAACAGCGGCTGCGCCCCCTGGACGACCAAGTCGTTCACGCACATCGCGACCAGATCGATTCCGACCGTGTGGTGAATGTCGGAATCGATGGCGATTTTCAGCTTCGTGCCAACCCCGTCCGTGCCGGACACCAGCAGGGGATCCTTGAAACCGGCGCCCTTCAGGTCGAAGAATGCGCCGAATCCGCCCAATCCGGCATCGGAACCGGCGCGGGCCGTGGCTTTGGCGAGCGGTTTGATCCGGTCGACGAGCCGATTTCCGGCATCGATGTCGACCCCGGAATCGGCATAGGTCAGGCCGTTCTTTTTGGGTTCGTTTGGTATGGCGCCCTCCTATCTCGGCGGCATATTCGCGGACCGGTGTGCAATCGCGTCTCTTGCGTTTGCCGCGCGCGGGCCCAAATGACATTTGTGGCAAACCGTCGTCGCAGGCGTTTTCGCCCGCTGGGCATTTGCTCTATAACGAGCGGGACATTATCCAAACAGGAGCCTTTTGCAATGGCCGAGCGGCCCAGCATATCGGGAATTTTCGGAAAGTCCGGTCTTTTTGTGGCGCTTGCGGGCCTGTTGCTCGCCGCCGGGGCCGCCGCGTCGCCCGTGCGCGCGCAGGATCTCTATGCCGTAACCGGGCTGCCGGTCGACGAACGCGCCGCGAACGAGGTGGAAGCAAAGCAGATCGGTATCGCCAACGCGAAGACCCGCGCCTTGCAGATCGTCATCGATCGATTGACGGTGGAACCGGAATATTCGCCCGGGGCCGCCCTGCATCAGGATCCGCAACAGCTTGATCTGCCTGACGGCGAACGCCTGGAATTCATGATTCGGGACCTGTCCTTCCAGAACGAGAAATTCGGCGGCGGTCGATATCTGGCGGAAATGACCATCCGATTCCATCCTGAGGAGGTGAATCGCTTCCTTCAACGGGCCGGAAAGGCCTATCTGGCCGGTCCGAGCCCCAAGGCGGTCATCCTGCCGATCTATCGCAACGAGACCGGCGACCTGCTGTGGAGCGATGCCAATCCCTGGTTGGACGCGTGGTGGCGCTTGGATACGCCGTCCCCGATCGTGCCCTATACGGTACCGCTGGGCGACCTTGCCGATATCGCGGCAATCGACGTGCGTCGGGCGCTGAATATCGATGCCGCCGCGATCAACGCGATTGCCGCACGGTATCAGGCCGGTGCCGTGATCGTGCCGGTCGCGACCAAGACGCCGGATGGCGGCATGCTGGTGGAGGTGTCGACCTTTGGGGCAGGGTGGCCGTCCGCCCCGGAATTGGTCACGATCCACCCGTCGACGCTGACCTCGGAATCGGCGAAATATGTCGATGCTCAAGGGGAAGATGCGGCCCCGTTGGTGGCAGCGGCGGCAATCGTCCGCGATGCCCTGGATACCCGTTGGAAACGCGCGAACATTTTGCGGTTCGACGAATCCGCCGAAACCTTGACCGCGCGGGTCGGGCTTGTGTCCGGTCTGACGGATTGGCTGTCGGTACGGCAAGTCCTGAATGGTCTCGCGCCGGTGAAATCCTGGCGCTTGTCCGAATTGGCGACCAACCATGCCGTGGTCGAAATCGACTTCGTCGGCAATACCGCTCGCTTACAGCAAGCCTTTGCCCGGTCGGCCCTCCAACTGACACCGCCGGGGGCGGCGACGTTGCCGGGTCTGCGCCGCGACGAATGGGCCCTTGTCCGGCCATGACCGAAAAGCCGATGCAATTACCCCTCGATCTTGGTTTCAGACCGGCATCGGGGCGGGAGGATTTTCTTGTTGCCCCTTGCAATGCGGCGGCGGTGGCCTGGATCGACCGCTTTCCCGATTGGCCGGGGCCGGTCGCCGTGCTGTGCGGGCCGGAGGGAAGTGGGAAGTCTCATCTGTTGGCGGTGTGGAGCGACGTTTCGCAGGCGGTGTTTCTGGTCGGCGCGGACTTGACTGTAAACGGGCTTGAAACGGCGATCGGAGGTGCGGTGGCCGTGGCGGTGGATGCCGCGGACGGCGTGCACGAACCGGACACCCTGTTCCACCTTATCAACATGGTGCGAGAACGCGGCGGGCATCTTTTGGTCGCCGTTCGGGAACCGCCTGCGCGATGGACCTTCGGTACGCCGGATATGCGGTCAAGACTGGCCGCCGCGCCCTTGTTGGAATTGGGGGCGCCGGACGACGCGGTTCTGCAGGCGGTTCTTTTGAAACAATTCGATGACCGCCGCTTGGCGCCGGGGCCGGATGTCCTAAGGTATCTGACCGAACGCATGCCGCGTACCTTCGCGGCGGTTTCCGCCGTCGTTTCGGCGATGGACCGGTTGAGCCTCGCGGAAAGACGCGCGCTGACCGTGCCGCTGGCCCGCCGTGTTCTGGCGCAACTGGGATATGACGAAGAATAAGAACGGATTGAAAGGGACTACCGATGGATTTGGGGCTTAAAGGTCGTAAGGCGATTGTCTGTGCGTCGTCGAAAGGATTGGGGCGCGCGTGCGCCATGGCGTTGGCCCATGAAGGGGTCGATCTGGTGATCAATGCACGGTCTGCCGACACACTCTCCCGCACAGCGGATGAAATCCAAGCGGCCACCGGTGTTTCCGTGACCCCTGTCGCGGCCGACGTGACGACGGAAGAGGGTCGTGCTGCGCTGCTGGAAGCCTGCCCATCGCCGGATATCCTGGTGAACAACGCCGGGGGACCACCGCCCGGTGATTTCCGCGATTGGGACCGCGACGACTGGATCAAGGCCCTGGACGCCAACATGCTGACCGGCATTTTCCTGATCAAGGCGGTTGTCGACGGGATGATGGAACGCCGCTTCGGACGCATCGTGAATATCACGTCTTCGGCCGTGAAGGCGCCGATTGCCGTTTTGGGCCTGTCCAATGGCGCTCGCGCCGGTTTGACGGGCTTCGTTGCCGGTATCGCGCGCGAAACCGTCCGGCACAATGTCACGATCAACGGCCTGTTGCCCGGTCCGTTCGACACGGACCGTCTGCGCAACACCATCGCGGCACGGGCCGAAAAGGACGGCATTACAATGGATGATGCGATGGCACGGATGGCAGAGACCAATCCCGCCGGTCGAGTCGGCGATCCCGATGAATTCGGTCAAGCCTGCGCCTTCCTGTGCGGGGACAAGTCCGGTTTCATCAACGGACAAAACCTTTTGGTAGACGGCGGCAGCTTCCCCGGCACGCTATAGGAGTGAAATATTTCAAATATGTGAATAAAATGTGACGGAAAACTATATGTTTGATCCGAAGGAACACCCGTATAGATTTCCCGCATGGCGGAAAAAGAAATTGAACTGAAGCTGACGATCCGGCCCGAAGACGTCGTCCGTTTCCGGCGCGAACCGGTCCTTCATGCATGCAAACGCGGACGGGCACGATCGAAACAGTTGTTGGCCGTGTATTTCGATACCAAGGCCCTGGTCTTGCGCAAGAAACGCGTGGCCCTGCGTATCCGCCAGGAAGGCGCGCAACGCATACAAACGGTAAAGGCCAGCCTGGGCGGGGCGGGGCTGTTGCGCCGGTTGGAACACAACGCGCCGATTACCGGCGACACCCCTGATTTGTCGCTGATTGCCGATACGGAAGCACGGTCCGAAATCGCCGGGATTATCGGCCGTAAAAAGCTGCAGCCCGTTTTCACCACCGATATACGGCGCACGATCTGGCTGATCGATCATGACGGCAGCACGATCGAGGTCGCGCTCGACCTCGGCAAGATTATCAGCAACGGCAATTCCGTCGATGTGTGTGAGGTCGAATTGGAGTTGAAGGGCGGCCCGTCCCTCGGCCTGTTGAACTTTGCCTGTGAGTTGGCGCAGCGCTATCGCCTGCGCGTGTCCGAGGAAAGCAAGGCCGTCCGCGGCTACGGCCTATTCGAAGGCGTGACGCCGAAACCGCGCAAGGCGAAGCCGCCGGTTCTGAACCCGGACGCGGACGCTTGGACGTCCTTTGCACGGATTGTGGAGGAAGGCTCCGCGCAGCTTTTCGGGAATGAGGCGGCGGTATTGGACGGTACCGATATCGAAGGTGTGCATCAGGCGCGTGTCGCCGTGCGCCGTTTGAGGGCCGCACTTTCCGCATTTTCGGGTGTGGTGCCCGACGACATCCGCAAACCGGCGGGGAAGGAACTTCGCTGGGTGCAAAACGCTCTCGGCCCTGCGCGGGATTGGGACGTTTTCATTACCGAGACCTTGGAACCGCTTGTGACGAAGAAAGGCGCTCCGTCGGCCTTCGAGAAGTTCTTGCACCGCGCGGAGCGGGCGCGGCATCTGGCCTATCGGCGGGCGCATAAGATCGTGCGGGGCGCGCGCTATGGACGTTTGCAGATCCGGTTGATCCGCATGCCCTATCTGCCGGAGCCGGAATCGGTCCGTGGTTTGACGACCCGTGACGTTGCCACCCGCCTTTTGCAGGAACGGTATGACACAGTGTTGGAGGCGGCGGGGGAAAGCCCGGCGCAATTGGCGGAAACCTATCTGCATATGTTGCGGATAGACATTAAGAAACTTCGGTATGCCATTGAATTTTTTGATTCAATATACGATCAGGAATCGGCGAAGGAATGGCTGTCCGCGACCAAGCGCTTGCAGGATTGTCTGGGCGGGTTGAACGACGCGGTCGTGCATGCAGACATGATCGACGCGATGGAAGCGCCCGATATGCCGGTCCCGAAATCAGTCCGGGCCTTCATTACGGCACATAACAATGCAAAGATCGAAAGCGGTCTGATGGATTTGCAGGATGCCTGGATCGGCTTCGCCGCCCTGCCGGTCTATTGGCGATAATCCGCGACGCGCTCTTCCGTCAGGTTTCGTCCCGATCCAGTTCACGCGGGATGACGTAATCGTTCAACACACCCGTATGCGGCGCCAGGGCAGGCCAGGGCGTATCCTTCATGTCGATCGCCGCCAGGGCGCCGGTCGGAAACTTTTCTTCCAACATCGCGCCCTGGATAGGGTCCATGGCGGACTCGACAAGGGCGAGGGCCGTATCGTGAAGAATTGGATTGTGGCCGATGACCAGAACCCGCGACGCCGTTTTCGGTAGGTGGCGTAAGCGGTCCAACAGATCGCT
This sequence comes from Pacificispira spongiicola, assembly GCF_012926505.1. Classification (GTDB taxonomy): domain Bacteria; phylum Pseudomonadota; class Alphaproteobacteria; order UBA8366; family Aestuariispiraceae; genus Pacificispira; species Pacificispira spongiicola. The sequence continues at coordinate 181,148 of NZ_JABBNT010000005.1, read as the reverse complement.
TGCCGCCGTCATGTCGTAAATGCCGTCTTCCATCAGGATGCGGGACTCGCCTTCCAGGAACGGCAGAATGAGGCCCAAGGTCTCCCGCGTGCGGCGGCTTGTGGAACACAGGATGAAATTGGGCCGCAGGCGGTTGTCCCGCATATAGGCACCGATGCGCGGCGCGGCCTTCAGTCCCCGATTGGCCAGGGGGCGATCGAAATCACGTTGGCTCTCATCGGCCCAACTGGATTTCGCATGGCGCAGAAGAAAGAGCGTCGGCATGGGTTTCCTCCCGGTCCTCAGTCGAGGCGCCATAGCATGGAGGATGGAAGGCGCTCAATAGAGATGCGCTCATATCGTTGAAATCCGCACGATTGCAACGGATTTGTAACAATATTGACCGTGACTTGGACATAGCCTTTGGGTATCTCGCAAGGGTATGCTGATTCCGACCGACGCACCCTGCAGGACGGTCGATAGCGAAAGAGGGTAATCACGATGGCGATGGACGATCAGGCGCAACAGGCGGAAACTCTTCCGGCGGAGGTTGTCGACGATACGCCCAAGAAACCCGCTGAGTGGGGATCGTACCGCTTCATCAACCGTGAAATTTCGTGGCTGTCCTTCAACACCCGCGTGTTGGAGGAAGCGAGCAACCCGCATCATCCGCTGCTTGAACGCCTGCGTTTCCTGTCCATTTCGGCCAGCAACCTGGACGAATTCTACATGGTGCGCGTGGCGGGTTTGAAGGGGCAGGTTCATGCCGGCATCGCGTCGCCCAGCCAGGACGGTCACACCCCGGCCCAACAGTTGCAGCTCATTTCGGAAGAGGCGGGCGCCCTGATGCGCCGCCAGCAGAAGATTTGGGAAGAGCTTCAGGTCGAATTGCGCGCGGCCGGTGTCGTGCTCGCCACAGCGGACGAATTGACGACGCGGGAAAAAAGCTGGCTGGACGGCTGGTTCCTGGAACAGATTTTCCCGGCCCTGACGCCCCTGGCCGTCGATCCCGCGCACCCGTTCCCCTTCATCCCGAACAAGGGGTTGGTGCTGGCCGTTGAAATGACGCGGCCGTCGGACGACCGGAACATGAACGGGTTGTTGCCGATCCCCAGCAATTTGGACCGCTTCATCCGTCTGCCCGGCCCGAAAATCCGCTTCATCCTGCTGGAAGACGCCATCCGCATCTATCTGGACCGCATGTTCCCGGGATTCACGGTGACGGGGCAGGGCATGTTCCGCGTCATTCGCGACAGCGACGTCGAAATCGACGAAGAAGCCGAAGATCTTGTCCGGACCTTTGAAAGCATGTTGCGCCGGCGCCGCCGCGGGCATGTCATCCGTTTGACCCTGGGCGGCAGCATGCCGGAAGACCTGCGCGATTTCGTCGTGGATCAAAGCGATGCGGATAGCGAGGACGTCTTCCCGCTGGATGGTATCCTGGGCATGTCCGATGTCAGTCAGATGATCGTATCGGACCGCCAGGACCTGCTGTTCGACGCGTTCAACATCCGCTTCCCCGAGCGTATCCGCGATTTCGGCGGCGATTGTTTCGCGGCGATCCGGGCGAAGGACATCATCGTCCATCACCCGTATGAAAGTTTCGATGTCGTCGTCCAGTTCCTGCGTCAGGCCGCGCAGGATCCGGCGGTAATCGCGATCAAACAGACACTGTATCGCACCTCCAAGGATTCCCCGATCATTGCGGCGTTGAGCGAGGCGGCGGAAGCGGGTAAGTCCGTCACGGCCCTCGTCGAGCTGAAAGCGCGGTTCGACGAAGCGGCGAATATCCGCTGGGCGCGCGACTTGGAACGTGCCGGGGTTCAAGTCGTCTACGGCTTCGTCGACCTGAAGACCCATGCGAAGGTATCCATGGTGGTCCGCCGCGAAGGCACGGGCCTGCGGACCTATGTTCATTACGGTACCGGCAACTACCACCCGATCACGGCGAAGATCTATACGGATCTCAGCTATTTCACCTGCGATCCGGGTTTGGGCCGGGATGCGGCGCGGGTGTTCAATTACATGACCGGCTATGCGACGCCGGAGGCCTTGGAGTGTCTGTCCATTGCCCCGATCACGTTGCGGCATCGCGTGTTGAGCGGCATACGCGGCGAAATCGAACATGCGAAGGCGGGGCGTCCGGCGCAAGTCTGGATCAAGGTGAACAACCTTGTCGACGGCGACATTATAGATGCGCTGTATGAGGCGTCCATGGCCGGGGTCGAAATCGATCTGATCATTCGCGGCATTTGTTGCCTGCGTCCCGGTGTCGAAGGACTGTCGGAGCATGTCCGCGTGAAAAGCATCGTCGGGCGGTTTCTGGAACACAGCCGGATATTCTGCTTCGGCGCCGGTCACGGCCTGCCGTCGCTTGATGCCGATGTGTTCATCAGTTCCGCCGATTTGATGCCGCGCAACCTCGACCGCCGTGTGGAAACCATGGTGCCGGTACAGAATGTGACGGTGAAGCGCCAGATCCTGGAACAGGTCATGTATGCGAACCTGAACGACGAGGCGCAGACATGGCACATGGACGCCGAAGCGCACTATATTCGCAACGAACCGGTTGGCGATGGGTTTAACTGCCACGTCTTCTTCATGACCAATCCCAGCCTGTCCGGGCGGGGCAAGGCCCTGAAGAAAGTCAGCCGAATGGCGCGCCAGACAAAGGCAATTGCGAAGCAGGGCGCAAAGGCCGACGCGAAGACGCCGTCCAAGAAGGCTGCGGCAAAAAAGCCCTGACGCTACGGTATCATTAAAGCCGATCAACGGTTGACGCGCCGGGTCCGATCAAGGAATTTCCGGCGAAGCGTCATTTCAAGGTGGACTGCTGCATGCCCGAGTTGCGGATCGACTATTCCCCCAAACCTTCCGCAGCCGTCGTCGACATCGGGTCGAATTCCATTCGTTTGGTCGTTTACGAATCCGCCGATCGTGCGCCGGTCCCGCTGTTCAATGAAAAGCTGCTCTGTGGGTTGGGACGCGGATTGGACGCGACCGGACGTCTACATGAAGAAGGCGTGGAAATGGCGCTGAAGGCGCTGCCGCGTTTTATGCGTGTAGCGCGCGAAATGGGCGTCGCCAGCATCGATATCCTGGCGACGGCGGCGGCTCGGGATGCGGAAAACGGGGCGGAATTCATTCGCCGGGCCGGTCAGCTCTGCGGTCAGGAAATCCGTGTTCTGACGGGGGAGGAGGAAGCGCGGCTCAGCGGTCTGGGCGTCGTGTCCAGTACGCCTGGCGCGGACGGCATGATGGGCGATCTGGGCGGCGGTAGCGTCGAACTGGTCGAATTGGACCATGGCCAGACCGGACGTCAGGCGACCCTGCCGCTTGGGCCATTGCGCCTGGATCCCAAATTGGTGGCGAAACCGACAAAGGCGGTTGAAACGCTCGACGCGGCCCTGGCCGGGGTCGACTGGATCGATTCCATGAAGGGGCGCCACTTCCATCTTGTCGGCGGGGCGTGGCGCAATTTGGCGCGGATGCATATGGATCACACCGGCTATCCGCTGCATATTATCCATAACTACCGCATACCGACGGCGAAGGCCCTAGAACTGATCGATCTTGTGGCGCATCAGTCCCCGACGGCGCTGCAACGGGTGCCGGGGATTTCCAAACGCCGCGTCGAAACGTTGCCCTATGCCGCGATGCTGTTACACCGCATCCTGATAAAGGGGCAGCCGAAGGAAGTCGTGTTCTGCGCCAACGGCCTGCGGGAAGGGTGCCTTTTCGACAAACTGTCGGCTGATGAAAAGGCGATAGACCCGCTCTTGTCCGGCTGCGTCCGTCATGCGGATCATGAAAAGCCGGATTCCGCCGTGACGGGCGATGACCTGTTCGATTGGATGTCCGGATTGTTCGACGGGGAGGAGCTGCCGCAACGGCGTTTGCGCAAGGCCGCCTGCATCCTGTCCGACATCGCGCGGCGGGAACATCCCGATTATCGCGCCGAACATGCCTTGATGCGCGTGCTGCGCCTGCCGGTGACGGGGATCGAACATAAGGAACGGGCGTTTCTGGCCCTGGCCGTGTCGTCGCGGCACGCCCAGGTATCGGACGATCACGCGGGTATGCGCGCGGTGCGCTCCCTGATCGACGACAAGGATATGGATAAGGCCCGCGCCATCGGTTTGGCGATCCGCTTCGCCTACACGCTGACCGGCGGGGTATCGCCGATCCTGGATCGCATGACCTTGCGTCGGGATGGGGCGAAATTGCTACTCAACATTCCGCCCGACCTTGCGTTCCTGATCGGGGATGCCGTCGAACGGCGTTTCGCGCATCTGGGAAAGGTGCTTTCGGCCACCCCTGAATTCGTGACCGGGTCGGATTGACCCGATTCCGCTCCCGATTGCAGTGGGGAGCGTCAGGAACCGGTTCAAAAACCATCGATTTGCAGGTCTGCTGTTTTCGAAAGTGACAAATTATGGAATTTTTGCGTCCGGCCTTCTGATGAAGCTTGGAGAAAGGGCGAATTTGCGTATATTGCGGCATCGTTGATCAAAGAGGAGTGCATGTCCGATGTCGTTTCTAGAAGCCCTGACCTTTGACGATGTTCTCCTCCAGCCCGGTCATTCGGAAATCATGCCGGCGCAGACGAACACGTCGACGCGCCTGACCAAGACGATCGAACTGGGCATTCCGCTGATTTCCTCCGCCATGGACACGGTGACCGAAGGGTCTCTCGCCATCGCCATGGCGCAGCAAGGCGGCATCGGCGTGGTGCACAAGAACCTGACGATCCAGGAACAGGCCGACGAAGTGCGCAAGGTGAAGCGCTTCGAAAGCGGCATGGTCGTCAACCCGATCACGATTTACCCGGATCGCACCCTGGCGGAAGCCCTGGACCTGATGCGCCGGAACCGGATCAGCGGCATTCCGGTCGTGTCCCGCCGGTCCAAGCGACTGGTCGGCATCCTGACGAACCGCGATGTCCGTTTCGCCGAAGACATGCAGACGCCGGTCAAGGAACTGATGACCAAGCGCGGTCTCGTCACCGTGCCGGAAGGCGTCAGCCGGGACGAGGCGATGCGCCTGCTGCACAAGCATCGCATCGAAAAGCTTCTGGTTGTCGATTCCGAACATCGCTGCGTCGGCCTGATCACGGTGAAGGATATCGAAAAGGCGCAAAATTACCCCAACGCCTGTAAGGACGAACAAGGCCGTCTGCGGGTCGCCGCCGCGACGGGAACGGGCAAGGACGGTCTGGCCCGCGCCGAAGCGCTGCTGGACGCCGGTGTCGATCTGATTGTCGTGGATACGGCGCATGGCCATTCCCAGGGTGTGTTGGACCAGGTCGGCAGCGTCAAGAAACTGTCGAATTACGCGCAGGTCATCGCCGGGAACATCGCAACGGCGGAAGGCGCCCGTGCCCTGATCGATCACGGCGCGGATGCGGTGAAGATCGGTATCGGGCCGGGATCGATCTGCACGACGCGGATCGTCGCGGGGGTCGGCGTTCCGCAGCTGACGGCTATTCTGGAAGCGTCTGCGGTCTGCCGGGAAAAAGGCATTCCCGCTATCGCCGACGGCGGCATTAAGTTTTCCGGTGATTTGGCGAAGGCAATCGCCGCCGGGGCGAATGCCGTTATGGTCGGGTCGTTGCTGGCCGGAACGGAAGAGGCGCCGGGTGAGGTTTTCCTGTATCAGGGCCGGTCGTATAAATCCTATCGCGGCATGGGCTCGGCGGGCGCGATGTCGCGCGGCTCGGCGGATCGCTACTTCCAGGAGGAAGTGAACGAGAGCCATAAATTCGTGCCGGAAGGCGTCGAAGGGCGCGTTCCTTACAAAGGCCCGGTTTCCGGCGTCGTGCACCAATTGGTCGGCGGGTTGCGTGCGGCGATGGGCTATACCGGCAGCCGCACCATCGAGGATATGCAGAAGCGCGCGGTGTTCCGCCGCATCACCAATGCCGGACTTCGCGAAAGCCATGTTCACGACATCACCGTGACCAAGGAATCGCCGAATTACCAGATCGACCGGTGAGGATACGCGATTGATCGAACTTATCGGAATGCTGGCCGGAATTCTGACGACGGCAGCGTTTATCCCGCAGGTTCTGAAATGCTGGCGTAGCCGGTCCACGGCGGATATCTCCCTGATCATGTTTTCGACCATGACGACAGGCGTGTTCCTGTGGCTCGTTTATGGCCTCTTCCTGAACAGTCCGTCGCTGATCGTGGCGAATAGCGTGACGCTGATCCTCAGCGGCGCGATCCTTTTTATGAAGGTACGGTTCGGATGACACCCGGGGCCCGCATGTCGGCGGCCATAACGCTGTTGTCCCGGCTCGATGGGCCGGACGCGCCGCCCGCGGATAAATTGTTGGCGGATTGGGCGCGGGCCAACCGCTATGCCGGGTCCAAGGATAAATCCGCCATTGCCGCCATGGTCTATGGCTGCTTACGCCGTCGCGGACAGATCGATTGGTGGTTGTCACGGTGTAAAGGTGACGAACCCGCCGCCAGACCGCGCCTTTTGGTCTGGATGCAATTGGCCGGGGAAGCGGCGTTGAGCGACCTGGAACGCTTCTGTTCCGGGGAGAAATTCGATCCGCCGCCGCTGACGCCGGTGGAAAAGCGTGTCGCCGTGGAACTATCCGCGCAGAAGGGCTTCGACCTGTCCTGCCAGCCGGTTTCCATCGGCGGCAATATGCCGGTTTTCCTGGAACAGGACCTGATTGCGCTCTATGGCGCGGAAACGTCCCGGCAATTGGCCGCGCATGATGCCGAAGCACCGGTCGACCTGCGCGTGAATACGTTGAAGGCGGACCGCGATACGGTTCGGGCGGCCTTGGCGGAAGCGGGGATCGACAGCGCGCCGACACCCTATTCCCCGATCGGCCTGCGTCTGACCGAACGCAAACCGCTGTCTGGGACGGCGGTGTTCAAGGACGGCTTGATCGAACCGCAGGATGAAGGATCGCAATTGGCGGCTCTGCTGGTTGAAGCAAAACCGGGCATGAAGATCGTCGATTTCTGCGCCGGGGCGGGGGGCAAGACCCTGGCGCTCGCGGCGACAATGAACAATACGGGCCGGATCATTGCCTGCGACGTATCCGAAGCGCGGCTGAAACGCGCGGGGCAGCGCCTGAAGCGGGCAGGGGCCTTCCTGGTCGAACGCCGCCCCCTATCGTCCGAACGCGATAAATGGGTGAAGCGGCGGGCCGCGCGTTTTGACGGCGGCTTCGACCGTGTGCTGGTGGATGCGCCATGCAGCGGCTCCGGCACCTGGCGCCGCAATCCCGATCAGAAATGGAAGCTGACGCCGGACGGGCTGGCGGAAGTCATGCAAAAACAGTCTTCCGTCCTCGAAAGCGCCGCGCGTCTGGTCGCGCCGGGCGGGCGTCTGATCTATGTGACCTGTTCGATCCTGAAACAGGAAAACGAGGACCGTGTGGATGCCTTTCTGGCGGAACATGGCGATTTCTACGCCCATCCGGTTTCGGAAATCTGGTCCGAAACGCTGCCGGATGTTGCCTTTCCTGGAGCCCCGGAAAATCCCTATTTGCGCCTGACCCCGGCCGACCATGGAACCGACGGGTTCTTTGTCGCCGTTTTGGGCCGAAAACTGACCTAGTAGAAGCTGCTGAAAAGAAGGAACCGCCCCATGACCGAGATCACCGTCGCCGACCGCATCCTGATTCTGGATTTCGGCAGCCAGGTCACGCAGTTGATCGCGCGGCGGGTCCGGGAAGCGGGCGTCTATTCCGAAGTCCATCCTTTCAACCGTATTTCCGACGAAGAGATCGAGGCCTTCGCACCGAAGGGGATTATCCTCAGCGGCGGCCCGGCCAGCGTCACTCACTCGGACACGCCGCGCGCGCCGGAACTTGTCTTCAATCTGGGTATTCCGGTTTTCGGCATCTGCTATGGCGAACAGACGATGTGCGCGCAGTTGGGCGGTTCCGTCGAACCGTCTGACGAGCAGGAATTCGGCCGTGCGGAACTGGACGTCGTGGACGATTGCGGCCTCTTCGAGGGCGTCTGGCAGAAGGGCGGAAAGCCGGTCGTATGGATGAGCCATGGCGACCGCGTCGACAGCCTGCCGCCGGGTTTCCGTGTCGTCGGCAAGAGTAAGAATGCGCCCTTCGCCGCCATCGCCGATGATGACCGCAAATTCTACGCCGTGCAGTTCCATCCGGAGGTCGTGCATACCCCGGACGGTGCGCGCCTGATTTCGAATTTCGTGCATCTGGTCTGCGGCTGCAGCGGCGATTGGACCATGGCGGCCTTCAAGGCCCAGGCTATCGAAGGCATCCGCCGTCAGGTCGGGGAGAACGGCCGGGTGATCTGTGCCTTGTCCGGCGGGGTCGACAGTTCCGTCGTCGCCGTCCTGATTCACGAGGCCATCGGCGAAAGGCTGAATTGCATCTATGTCGATCACGGTCTGATGCGCCTGGGCGAAAGCGATCAGGTCGTGCGCCTGTTCCGGGATCATTACAATATCCCCTTGGTTCACGTCGATGCCTCGGACCTGTTCCTGGGCAAGCTGGCAGGCGTCGACGACCCGGAAAAGAAACGCAAGATCATCGGCGGCCTGTTCATCGACGTGTTCGAGGAAGAGGCCACGAAGCTCGGCGGCGCGGATTTCCTGGCCCAAGGCACGCTCTATCCCGACGTGATCGAAAGCGTCAGCTTCGCGGGCGGGCCGTCGGCCACGATCAAGTCGCACCACAATGTCGGCGGTCTGCCGGAACGCATGAACATGAAGCTGGTGGAACCGCTGCGCGAGTTGTTCAAGGACGAGGTGCGCGAGCTTGGTCTCGAACTCGGTCTGCCGGAAAGCATGATCGGCCGCCACCCGTTCCCCGGGCCGGGCCTCGCCATCCGCATTCCGGGGCCGGTCGACCGGGACAAGGCCGATATCCTGCGCAAGGCCGACGCGATCTATCTGGAAGAAATCCGCAATGCGGGCCTCTACGACAAGATCTGGCAGGCCTTCGCCGTGCTGCTGCCGGTGAAGACCGTCGGGGTCATGGGGGATGCGCGTACCTACGACCATGTCTGCGCCTTGCGGGCCGTTACCTCGACCGACGGCATGACGGCGGATTTCTATCCGTTCCCCAGCGATTTCCTCGGCCGCTGCGCCACCCGCATCATCAACGAGGTTCGCGGCATCAACCGCGTCGTCTACGACGTGACCTCCAAGCCGCCGGGCACGATCGAGTGGGAGTGAGATTTCGTCTGGAAGGCGGCACTGTCGCCAATTGACCGTTTGTCACCGTCAGTAGCGGTTGGGTAGCTCAAGATAGGGGGCCAGAAGGTCTTCCATCCATTTCATGAACGTGCGGACGCGGTGCAATGGATTGCTCCGATGCGGTACGACAAGCGATACGTCGAGAGGTTCGGGCGGGAATTCCGGTAGAATTTCTATCAGCGCGCCGCTTTCGAGATGCCGTCCTATTCCCGACAGAGCGGCCTGTATCAAACCGAGACCGGCAAGCCCCGCGGCTTCATAGGCCTGGACACTGTTGACGTGTAGGGAACCCGGCAAGGCCAGCGTCGCATAGGTGTTTCCGTCGCCGGTCGGATATTCCCAACCGTAGGGTTTGGAGCCGAGTATCCGATTGTAATGAATGGTGTGGTGGCCGTGGCGCAAATCCTCCAACGACTGAGGGACGCCATGGCGGGAGAGATAGGCGGGACTGGCGGCGTTGACCATACGCATCCGACCGAGTGGACGGGCAATCAACGTGTCGTCCCCAATCGGCCCGATCCGCAGCACGCAATCGAAACCTTCCTCGATTAAATCGACCTGGCGGTCCGTACTGGACAGTTCCAATTCAAGTTCAGGGTGACGGGCGATAAAATCCGGTAGCGCAGGCACAATGGTCGACCGCGCCAATTCCGTCGGTAGGTCTATCCTCAGGCGGCCGCGCAGTGGCGCACCATCGACTGAAAACATCGAATGCAGATTGTCGCAGTCGGCAAGCAGATCACGCGCGCGTGCATGAAAAACCCGCCCGTCTTCCGTTAGCTGAACGCTGCGCGTGGTCCTATGCAGAAGCCTGACGCCCACTGTTTCTTCCAGCCTCTTGACCGCTGTGGAGGCGCGTCCCTTTTGAATGCCCAGGCTTTCGGCCGCGTGACTGAAGCTCCGCATGTCGGCCACACGGGTAAAGATGAGGAGATGTTCAAGATTGTGCATATCGGTATCTCATGATTGTTATTTTCATAGTAACAATCTGTTCAGTTTGGCGCGATTTATTTCGTAAAATTGATATTGTAGTCATTCTGTCGATGAGAACGCCGCGCCGACGAACAGGTCGTCAGCGCCCTGAAACTCTAATCGACAGGAAATCAGTATGACAAAAGCCACCATTACCACCGCCGTTGTCTATCATTCCGGCTATGGGCATACGAAACGTGTGGCGGAAGCGGTTGCCCGCGGTGCTTCCGCCGAGCTGATTGCGATCGACGCAGACGGCAATATTCCGGACTCTGCTTGGGATACGCTCGATGCGGCGGATGCGATTATCTTTGGATCGCCGACTTATATGGGCGGGCCGAGCTGGCAATTTAAAAAGTTCGCCGACGCCACGTCGAAGCCCTGGTTCGAAGAGAAGTGGAAGGACAAGGTTTTTGGCGGTTTCACGAACAGTGCCACCATTAACGGCGACAAGCTCAACACCTTGCAGTACTTCCTTCTGCTGGCGGGCCAGCATGGCGGAATTTGGGTCAGTCTCGCTATCAAGCCGTCGAATGTGAAGGCGTCAAAACGGGACGATCCGAACCGCATGGGCTCCTATGTCGGTCCCATGGCCCAATCGGATGCGGATGCTGCCCCGGAAGAAATGTCTGTCGGTGATCTTGAAACCGCGCGGCGTTACGGCGTTCGGGTCGCGGAAATTGCCGGTCGCTTTTCCGATACGCCAGTTGCTTAACCGTGACCTTAGTGGAGTCCGCAGACCTGCGGGCTCCATTTGCTTTGGCGAGTTTAGAAATGGGCTACAAATTCAGGCTGCTCGACTCTCCATTTTCTGTACCGCCTTGTGATCAATCCCTGCTAACCTGTTGAGATGGAACAGGAAGGGATAGTCGACCAAGCGCTCGACCCGGACCGTTGGCAAGGTTGGGGGATGGAAGCGTTGCAGTGGGTGCGGGGCGAATTGCTCGTTCCCGCCACGCTGGCGCAGATTGGCGTTATCGCCGCGGCCTGGGCTCTGGCGCGGTTTCTAGCGCCGAAATTGCAGCGTTACCTCGAAGGGTGGCTGGGAAAATTCCGCTACAGCCGTATTTCCGATGCCGTCATCCGGGCCGTCGCGCCGCTGTCTCTGCCGTTGATCTGGTTGCTATTGCAGTGGTTTTCCGTCTTCGCGGCACAGCGGGCGGGCTGGCCCAATCATCTGATCGAAAGCGTGGTCAGCCTGCTGACCGCCTGGGTCGTGATCCGGTTGATATCGAATACGGTGCGCGATCCGGGATGGGCGAAGACCCTGGCCATCGTCGCCTGGGGGATCGCGGCGTTGAACCTTCTGGGACTGTTGGGTCCCACAATCGCCGTGTTGGACAATATGGGCCTGACGCTGGGCGAAATCCGCATCACGCTGTTGGGCGCGATCAAGGCGGCGATCGTTCTGGCTGTCTTGCTGTGGTTGGCGGGGCTGGTATCGCATCTGGCGGATACGCAATTGGCGGGGGTGCGCTCGCTATCGCCCTCCGCGCGGGTATTGCTGGGAAAGACATTCCGGATCGTCATGATGGCGATTGCGGTGGTCGTCGCGCTCGACAGTATCGGGATCGACCTGACGGCGCTTGCCGTGTTTTCCGGCGCGGTCGGGCTCGGCATCGGCTTCGGGCTACAGAAGGTCGTGTCCAACCTGATCAGCGGATTGATCCTGCTGATGGACAAGTCGGTGAAACCGGGCGACGTCATCGCCATCGGGGATTCCTTCGGTTGGATCAATTCGCTGCGCGCCCGCTATGTCTCCGTCATCACGCGCGACGGCACGGAACACTTGATCCCGAATGAGGAATTGATCTCCCAACGGGTGGAGAATTGGTCCTATTCGAACACACTGATCCGCCTGAAGCTGCCGATCGGCATTTCCTACGATTCCGACCCGAAACTGGCGATGGAACTGGCGGTCGAGGCGGCGATGTCCGAAGACCGCGTGCGCAAGGAGCCGCCCCCGGTCGCGCGATTTATGAATTTCGGCAATGATGCGCTCGAACTCGAACTGCGCATCTGGATCGCGGACCCGCAGGACGGCGTCGCCAATGTGCGCAGCAATATCCTGCTGAAAATATGGGAATCCTATCGCGCGAATAGTATCGAATTCCCCTTCGGTCAGCGCGATCTGCATATCCGCTCCTCCGTGCCCATCCCGGTGCGGTTGGACGAGGACGGGGAGGTTGGTACGTGAAAAGCGGGTTCGAGGTACTCCCTCTCCACCGGGCATTCACCCTGATCGAGCCCGGACCCGTCGTGTTGGTTACGACCGGCGATGGGGCGAAGGACAACATCATGACCATCACCTGGACCATGGTGCTGGGCTTCGATGCGGAATTCGCGATCACGACGGGGCCGTGGAACCATTCCTACGCGGCATTGGAAACGTCGCGGGAATGCGTTCTGGCCATCCCGACGGTGGATATGATCGATACGGCGGTCGGGATTGGCATGTGCTCCGGTATCGATACGGATAAGTTCGCAAAGTTCGGTTTGACCCGCGTCGCGGCGGACCATGTTCGTGCGCCACTGATCGCTGAATGTCTCGCGAATATCGAATGCCGGGTCGTCGATATCGTAGCGCGGCACAACATCGTCATTCTGGAAGGCGTGGCCGCTTGGATCGACACCGCGCGGACGGAACGGCGCCTTCTGCACGCCGTTGGCGACGGCACTTTCGTTGCGGATGGCGAGGGGGTGGATCGGAAGGACTTAATGCGATCGAAACTGCCGCCGGGACTGTAACGCCAGCTTTCTATTGCTGAATTCCTACGCCGATCGAACGGTTTTCAACCTGTGTCCGACTTGGACGATTGCATCGAGCGCCGGGATCAGTTCCCGGCCCAAGGGTGTTAATTCGTATTCCGTGGACGGCGGGGATGTCCGTCTGACGTGGCGAACCAGCACGCCTCTTTCCTCCAATTCCGATAGGCGCGCGGAGAGTACCTTGGCCGAGATCGGGGGAATATCGGTCCTGAGTTCGCTGAAGCGGCGCGGTCCGGCACGTAGAGACCAAATCACATTCGGGGCCCAGGCCCCGGCGATCACGGCCATGCATTCCGTCAGCATGCAGGGTTCGGGTGGTTTTGGGCTTCGATTATGCCGCATCTTTAAAGTCATACTGAGTTACCAAGTTACTGCCGGGTAATCTATTTTTATAGGTTACTATTGGTTACTTCATTGTCAATGGATACCGATGCCGCCACCTATCCGCTTACCGAAACCGATAGGAGGCGAATACGCCATGAAACTGTTCTGCAAACCCGGTGCTTGTTCCCTGGCAAGTCACATCGTTCTGCACGAGATTGGGCGTCCGTTCGACATCGAATTCGTCGATACTGACTCCGGTAGAACCGCCGGCGGGGAAGAGTATCTGACGATCAATCCAAAGGGATATGTGCCGACGCTCCAACTTGACGACGGTCAGTTTCTGACGGAAGGACCCGCGATTCTGCAGTTTCTTGCGGATGGGTCGCCGACTACCGAGCTTGCGCCCGTTATTGGGAGCTTGGCGCGTGCGCGTATGTTGGAACACCTCACCTTCGTATCGTCGGAACTGCATAAAGCGTTCGCTCCCTTGTTCCGCGACGGAGCGACGGAGTCCGAAAAATCCGCCGCACGGGATGCGGTGACAGGCAAATTCGATCACGTCGAGGCAACCCTCGCGGACGGTCGAGACTATCTGGTGGGCGGAAAGATGACGATTTCCGATGCCTATCTGTTCGTCGTCGCGAACTGGGCGAATTTCACCGGCATCGACTTGGCGACTTGGCCACGGCTCGCGGCCTTTGTTGCCCGTATCGCTGCCCGATCCTCGACGCAGGCCGCGATGCGCGCCGAAGGGCTGATCCAATGATCGCCGATCAATATCACGCCGTATCCACGCTGATGGATTCCTATTTCGACGGATTGCACCATGCCGACAGCACTGTATTGCGGGGCGTCTTTCACCCGCGTCTCGCCTATGTCTGCGCCACGGAAGGGGACGAACTTTACCTGGATCTCGACACCTACATGGCACGGGTCGACAAAAGGGAACCGCCGGCCAAGCGCGGTGAGGCGCGCGATGAAGCCGTGCTGGAGATTGCGTTCGGAAACGATCGTCTGGCCCATGTCACCGCGCGGATGAGCATGATGGGCCGGACTTATCTGGACTTTCTGACCCTTGTTCGCGATGGCGCCGAATGGCGGATCGTCGCGAAAGTATTCACCTATTTGTCCCGAAAGGATTGAGCCATGCCCTACGTCAACATCAAGGTCACACGGGAAGGTGGGCCGGGCGGCAATGGGCCGTCACCGGAAGAGAAGGCGCGATTGATAAAGGGCGTGACGGATGTCCTCGTCGACGTCCTGGGAAAAAGCCCCGCCACGACATTCGTGGTGATCGATGAAGTCGAGATGGAAAGCTGGGGGATCGGCGGTTTACCGGTACCGGACTTTCGCAAACAATCACATTGATTGCGTTATGGCCTGAAAGGCACGGTGCGATTCAGGCTGAATCGGAACTGGTGGTGGGGTGTTCGACTCCAATCAGCGCCGCACTACCAGATTTCCACCGGCATAGGGAAAGTCTTTCCTCCCCACACTGGTCTCATGACGGCATTACACTAAGTACCGGACAAGAGTTTTCACCCGCCGCAGTTTACAGAACCATGGGACCATCATGACAACACTCTCCATTCTCGACCTCGTTCGGGTGACCGAAGACACGGACGCTACCGGGGCGCTCTATAATGCGCGCGATCTGGCCCAGCATGCGGAGGGTTGGGGTTATAACCGGATCTGGGTCGCGGAACATCACAATCTGGCGGGGATCGCCAGTGCCGCGACATCCGTCGTCATCGGTCATATCGCGGCGGGGACGAAAACGATCCGGGTCGGGGCAGGGGGTATCATGCTGCCGAACCATGCTCCCTATATCATCGCCGAACAGTTCGGTACCTTGGCGCGATTGTTTCCCGGTCGGATCGATCTGGGGCTGGGCCGCGCGCCGGGCACGGATCAATTGACCCTGCGGGCCTTGCGGCGCGATGCGGCGGCATCCGACCGCTTCCCGCAGGATGTGATGGAATTGAAAGCCTTCCTGGCGCCGGAAGAGCCGGGACAGCGCATCGTCGCGATCCCCGCCGCCGGGACCGAGGTGCCGCTCTGGATTCTGGGGTCGAGTCATTTTGGGGCGATGTTGGCTGCCGAATTGGGGCTGCCCTATGCCTTCGCGTCGCATTTCGCGCCGGATCATCTGTTGGAAGCCCTGGAGATTTACCGCAGCCGCTTCAAGCCGTCGGATCAACTGGATAAGCCTTACGCGATGGTGGGGGTGAACGTCATCGCCGCGGAAACCGACGCGGAAGCGAAGCGTCTGGCGACGACGCAGCAGATGTCCTTCACCAACATCTTTCGCGGGACGCGGGGGCTGGGGATGCCGCCGATCGACGATATCGAGGCGTATTGGAGTCCGGTCGAGAAGGCGCAAGTTCAGCGCATGCTCGCCCGCACGATTTACGGATCGCCGGAAACCGTCCGCACGGGCATCGCGGATTTGGTTCAGGAAACCGGTGCGGACGAACTGATAGTCGTGTCCGATGTCTACGAACATCCGAAGCGGCTGCGATCCTATGAAATCATCGCCGATGTCGGCATGACCAAGTAGCGGGAAGACCGGCGGGTCAGTTCAGGGCGCGCTCAACGGCCGTCATCCCGTCCGCCGCCGTCATGTCCGGTCAACCGGATCTGGGTACTTCTGCCACCACCTCGTAGGTTTGAAGGTCACTTTTGATCCTGGCGCCCCAGGTCTTCAGGAACGCCACCGTCTCCGCCCTTGAGAGATGGGCTGTCAGCGCTTCCCGGTCCTGCCAACGCTCGGCCACCACGAAGCGACCCGTAGGCCTGTGATCTAGAATGATGCCATAGAACTGGCAGCCCTCTTCGGCCTCCGTGCTGAGCCGGATCGCCTCAACGTCGCGGGCGAATGCGTCAACGTCCAGCGGATCGGTGTGGATGTTACCCATGAGTATGAGCATGTCGGTTTCCTCTCGTTCATAGGCCGACGGTCAACACGATCTTTCCCTGGATATGACCTTTGGCGGCCCGTTCATGCGCCTGGCGCGCCTCGGCAAGCGGATAGGTGCTGTCGATGACCGCACGGATCGTTCCGTCATCGAGCAAGCGGGCCAGTTCCGTCAGTTGCGCGCCGCTGGAACGGACCTGGGTTGTGGAGACCGCAATACCCCGCTTTTCGGCCTCTTCGGCATCTGAAAAGCCAAGCGGGTAGACCGGAAACAAGGCTCCTCCCGGCCTCAGCGTGCGCAGAAATCGACCCGATGTCGGCCCCCCCAGCGTATCGACGACCAAGTCAAGATCGTGAGCCACGTCCTCGGGCGGGGTCTTGGTGTAATCGATGAATTTGTCGGCGCCGAGGTCGCGCAGGATGGCCTCATGCTTGCTTGAGGCAACGGCAAGCACATGCGCGCCTTTCAGCTTCGCCACCTGCACCGCGAAATGTCCGACCCCGCCCGCGGCCCCGTTGATCAGCACAGTCTTGCCCTGAAGCGGGACCGGTTGATGCGGGTCGGCCTGAAGCGGGTTCGGTTCGCTGTGCCCGACATCCACCATGAACTGCCAGGCGGTAAGCAACGACATGGGGGCTGCGGCGGCATGAATGTGATCGATACCGACGGGCTTCCTCGCAAGTTCAGAAGCCGGCACGGTAACATATTCCGCATAGGCCTTGCTTTCCCCGACGCTGAAGAAGCGCACCATGGAATAGACCTCGTCGCCGACCGAAAACCCTTCTGCATCCTCTGCAACTGCCTCGACAATCCCTGAGATGTCGGTGCCCAGAATGAGTGGAAAATCCGCCTGCGGCCGCCATTCCGGCGGCAGCGCGCTGTAGCCGTCGCGCAGGTACCAGTCGGGAGGATTGATGCCGATGGCATGAACGCGCACCAGAACTTCGCCCGCCTGCGGTGCGGGTTTCGGAGCATCTTCGTATTGCAGGACGTCCGGGCCGCCGAAGGCGTGGATTCGGATGGCTTTCATTGTTTCGTACGACATGGCTTGGTCCTTTCAAGGCAAGCGTGCTACAGTTGGAGCACTGCTCCGCATTATGTGGAGCGACGCTCCGTTTAAACGGGGTGGCGCTCCGTTTGTCAAGTGATATCATGAGATCAGACGCCCGGAAGAACTACGATCACATCCTTGCTGTTGCCCGCGACCTTCTTTCTGCGGACGGCGTCGACGCGTCGCTGCGTGACATTGCCCGAAAGGCCGGCGTCGGAGATGGAACGCTGCATCGCCACTTTCCCACGCGCGAAGCCCTGCTGGAGGCCTTGCTCCGCACAAGCTTCGACGCGTTGAGCGGGCGGGCGGGCGAACTGGCGAAGAGCGAAAAAGCCGACGAGGCGCTATTAAGCTGGTTGCGCGAGGCGATTATGGTGACGCACAGCTACAAGGGTGTCATCGCGCCGATGGTAGCCGCGATCGCCGACGAAAACTCCGCCCTGCATTCCTCATGCGTGGATCTGCGCCGGGCGGGAGCGGCGCTTCTACAACGGGCGCAAGCCGAGGGCGTGGCTCGGGATGACATGGATGGCAACGATCTCTTCGCACTGATCAGCGCCCTGGCGTGGCTCGCCGATCAGCCTCCGCTCGTCCCGCGGGCGGATCACCTCTTCGACATCATATCGGACGCTATTCTCTTGAAGCGGCCCGGCGGGGGTTTGGAAAACTAGGGCGGACAAATTGATTATCGTGTCCGACGTCTACGAGCATCCAAAGCGGCTGCGATCCTATGAAATCATCGCCGATGTCGGCATGACCCCGTAATGGAAGACCAGCGGGTCAGTTCAGGGCGCGCGCGACGACCGTCATCTTATCCGGATTGCGCGTGATGAAGATCGATACGATCCGCCCATCGATGATTTCGAATGCGACGGTTTGCAAGACGCCTTCCGGATCGCGGCTTATGAAGCCGGGTAGGCCGTCTATTGTCGTCAAACGGATCAATTCCGTTTCCGCCCCACCGAATTTGCGGTGAATGCCTTCGAACAACCGTGTCACGCGATCGGCCCCGTAGACCGGGTTGGGGAAGGCCGCCACACGGCCGCCGCCGTCGGACCGGGCGATCACCGCGTCGCTCAGCAATCCTCGCAATGCATCGGCGTCGCCGCTCTTGGCTGCGTCGAAAAAGGCCTTTGCGATCCGTTCTCCCTCTGTCTTTTCCAGCGGGAACCGCGGACGGCTGTCGCGAACATGCTTGCGTGCACGGGACGCCAGTTGCCGGATTGCGGCGGCATCGCGACCCAGGGCCTCCGCAATATCGGGCATCGGTGTATCGAAAACGTCATGTAGCAGGAAAGCCGCGCGTTCCAGCGGCGACAGTCGTTCCAAGGCCAGCATCAGGGTGAGCGTCAGGTGATCCTCGCGCAGGTCGTCGTTCATGCCTTCATCGAGGATCGGTTCCGGCAACCAACTGCCGAAATAGGTTTCGCGCCGTGTACGGGCGGATTTCAGGTGATCGAGGCACAATCGCGCCACGGTGCGGCGCAGATAGGCGCCAGCATCCCGGATATCCCGACTTTCCGTCCGTTCCCAGCGAATCCAGGCATCCTGAACGATATCTTCGGCCTCCGGCATCGTACCGACCATCCGGTAGGCGAGACGCACCAGCCGGGGCCGGTGCGTCTCGAACATATCCGCTCTGGTATCAGGCGACGTCACGGATGTCGTCCTCGGGGTGGGCGGCGCGTAGACCGACCTGCAAGCGGTTCCAAACGTTGATCGACCCGATCGCAAAGGTCAGTTGGACGATCTCCTCGTCCGTGAAGGCCGCCTTCATCAGGTCGAAGTCGCTGTCGGGCGCGCCGGTCTCGGCAACGCGGGTCAGGGCTTCCGTCCAAGCGAGGGCGGCGCGTTCCCGTTCTGTGTAAAGTGTCGATTCACGCCACGCGTTCAGCATGTAGAGCCGCATTTCGCTTTCGCCATGTTTGCGCAGATCGGTGGTGTGCATATGGATGCAGAATGCGCATCCGTTGATCTGCGATGCCCGAAGTTTGATCAGTTCCAGAAGCATATGGTCAAGGCCGCTTTCCGCAAGAGTGGCCTCCAAGCCCATCATGGCCTTGATTGTTTTGGGGGCGAGGGCATGGGGGTTCTGAATTCTCGGTGTCATTTTAATCTCCGTCGTTAGTGGACAATGACAAGACGAAACAGGATCGGCCTTCGTGACATCGGCGATGGATTTTTTTGCACCTCGCATGCGCGCGTACGGGTACATCAATGTATTGATATACTCGGGTATGTTTGCATGACGTTCGTGACCCTTTTGCGGAAGAATGATGTTGACAATCATTCTTAACAAAAGGTATCTCAGAGCAGTGCAAACGCGAATAATTCGCATGTAGCGATGTGCAAGCCAGCGCGGTTCCTGAGAGACCGATTGCCAGCCAAGAACGCGTATTGGGTGATGCCCAGTTCCGGGTGCTGTGGGGGCAAGACGGATGCTGAACCGATTTCGTTTCCCGGTCCTGGATAAGGGAACCGCCGGACGGTTTGACCGTTTCGGGGGCATGCCATGCGTCGTTGTTGCTGAAACCGAAAGGGGAGCCGAGACCGGCCGCACGCAGTGAAGAACGACGGAGATAAAGACATGAACGCGCAAGCCGCCTCTTCCATGAGAACCGAAGCGACCGGATCGGACCCGATTGTGGTGTCGAGCAGCGACCTTCTTCGGGGGCGGACGGAAATCATGATCGACCATGGTGGGGAGTGCTATCGGCTGCGCCGAACCCGCCAGGGCAAGCTGATCCTGACGAAATAGTGCCTGACCCCCGTCGGGGAACCAATCCGTCCGGCACCGGTTCCGCGGGCCGCCGGTCATCTTATCCAGGAGTTGGAAATGACGAAGATCGAAAACGCGCAGGCCTTGCTGTCCAAATGGCAGACGCTGCAGCAGGAAGAACCGAATGTGCGCATCCGCGACGGTGCGGCGCGTTTGGGCGTCGGAGAGGGCGAGATCGTCGCCGCGAAGGTCGGCCAGAGCGTGCGGCGTCTGAACTTCGACGCGAAGACCCTGTTCGAAGGCATGCCCGCCGTGGGGCGGGTCATGGTGCTGACCCGCAACGAAACGGCGGTGCATGAACGCAAGGGCGTGTTCGGTCACGTGAATATCGGCAACGCCCACGGCTTCGTCTTGAACGAAACCATCGACCTGCGTCTGTTCCACAATGTTTGGCGCCATGCCTTCCTCATTGAGGAAGAAGTCCATGGGCGCATGCGGACCAGCCTGCAATTCTTCGACAAGGCCGGTCTGGCCATGCACAAGATATTCCTGCAGGAAGACAGCGATCGCGCCGCCTTCGACGCGCTGATTGACCCTATGGTGTCCGAAGACCAGACGCCGGGGATCGTCGCCTCCGCGCCCGCGCGCGACCCGAAGGTCCTCGCGGATAGCGAGATCGACAGCGACGCATTGCTGGAAGCCTGGTCCGGTCTGACCGACGTGCACCAGTTCCATGGCATGCTGCGGTCTTTCTCCGTCGAACGGCAGCAGGCGCTGCGCCTCGCCGAAGGCCGGTTCGTTGAATCCGTTGCGACGGATGGGCTGAAAACAGTGTTGAATTCGGCGTCGGAAAGCGGTCTGCCGATCATGGTGTTCGTCCGTAACCGCGGCTGCATTCAGATCCATACCGGCCCGGTTTCGTCGATCAAGGAAATGGGCGACTGGCTGAACGTCCTAGACCCGGACTTCAACCTGCATGTTCGCACGGATCGGCTGCAAAACGCCTATATCGTCCGCAAACCGACGGTGGACGGGATCGTCACGTCTTATGAGCTGTTCGACGTCGACGGCGATGTCGCCCTGACGCTGTTCGGCGCCCGCAAGCCGGGGGAGAAAGAGCTGGACGGTTGGCGCGACCTGACCGCCTCGCTGATCGAAACCAGCAAGGCCGCTTAATGCAAAATCAAAAAGCCTCGCAGGACAATCGCGCCTGCGAGGCTTCGGATTTCCCGCCGTCTTATCGGGGCATCTTCCCGCCCGGACCTTTAGGCGTTTGACAGTGGGTCTGAAATCACCGAAAACCCCAGCTATTCCCGCGTCGGGGCGTAGCGCAGTCTGGTAGCGCATCTGCTTTGGGAGCAGAGGGTCGTTGGTTCGAATCCAGCCGCCCCGACCATTTTCTCAAAATTCAAACTTTCGATCTCGGCCGGTAAGCGGGCGCGTTCCATTTTTGAGTTCGTCGTCTCGCTATAAAATATCGTTTATCGATAAAAAGTTATTGATTAACGGTTTGATTTCACATAATCAGGCTTCGACGGTGTTTGACTGGATGGGGCTTGCGGACCATGAGCGTTCGGAACACGGCTAATCTTCTTTTGGTGCTGGCGATCGTGGTCATCCTGATGCGCCTTGCCGAACCGTTGTTCATACGGGTCCTGCACGATGCGCAGGCGGTTCAGCCAAACGGAATCCTTCTGGTAAACGATTACTGGACGCTTCCGACGCTGGAGCGGATCGTGGTCGCCGTTGTGAGCATGGCGCCGCGCCTGATTTTTATCTGGGTGGCGTTCCAGGTCATCAGACTGTGCCGCGAGTTTCGAAGTGGTGAAGTGTTCACCCTGAAATCGGTCACATTGTTCCAGAAAGCCGCAAACGGCGTGATATGGCTCGCTGCGACCAAAACGCTGGAGGTTCCGGTGCTGTCCGGATTCCTGGGGTGGCGCGGGGTGCTGTCGGAGGGTTATCGGCCCGATATTACCGGCATATTCGAGATTCTGGAAATCGACATCCTGATGATGGGGGTCTTCTTCTTCCTGATCGCGCGAATCATGAAGCAAGGCCTTGAATTGAAGGCCGAGCAGGAACTGACGATCTGAGTCGATCCGGAGCGAAATTCATGCCCATCAACATCAATCTCGACGTCGTCCTCGCCCAACGGAAGATGCGACTGAACGAACTTTCCGACGCAATCGGCGTCACGATGCCCAACCTGTCGATTCTGAAAACCGGGAAGGCGAAAGCTATTCGGTTTTCGACCCTGGAAGCCATCTGCCGCGTGCTGGAATGCCAGCCCGGCGACATCATCGAGTTCGTGGAAGAACCGACCAACGACGAAAGTGGAAAAGATGAAAAAGACGATAATCGTGCTCCTCGGCGGTCTGGCGTCGGCGTTTTCAGCCGCTGCAAAGGCCGAGGATGACAGTGGGTTTTCCTTCTCCCTCGGCGCCGCCGCCCGATACAGCCCCGACTATGAAGGCTCTGACGATTATGAGGCAATGGCGCTGCCGATGATGTCCGTCGATTGGAAGGCGAAACGGTCGGATCTGGGCGACGGGGAAACGGATGCAAGTGTGGGGCTTTTGGACGCGAGCCTGTCTTTTCCCAAAGGCCTGGACGTGACCTTCGCGGATATTCGAGGGCCTTTGGGGGCGGTCGAGTTTTCGACCGGGCTTGGCTACGAATTCGGCCGCGACGCAGGTGACAATGACGCCCTAACGGGAATGGGCGATATCGACGGCTTTGTCGTCGGTAAGTTCGGCGCCCTGGTCAAATCACGGATCGGCCTTTTCGCCGGGGCCGATTTGAACCAGTCGCTCAGCGATGACGACAACGGCTATACGGTGGAAACGAAACTGGGCATGCAGATGCCTGTATCCGACTCCATAGTGTTGATTCCGCAAGTGTCGGCAGTTTGGGCGAGCGACGATCATATGCAGCAATTCTTCGGTGTCAGCGGAAGTCAGGCCGCATCCTCCGGTTATACCCGTTACACACCCGATTCCGGTTTCAAGACGGTTGGTGTCGGCGTTAGCGCCAATTGGGGGATTACCGAAAACTGGTCCCTGATCGGCAATGTCGGCGTGGATCGCCTGATTGGCGACGCGGCGGACAGTCCGCTGGTCGACGGCCCGGGCAACGCGACACAGCCGAGCCTTTTCCTGGGTGGCAGCTACAAATTCTGATTGGAAGAACGAAAACGCCCCGACCGAATAACGCCCCGGCTGCGCTGTTGCAGCCGGGGCGTTTCTTTTGCCACCTTCCGGGGTTTAAGCCGGTTTCGGTTGCATTACGCGGGTAAGGAGCAATTCGACCGTCAGCGCGACCAGCATCGACAGGCCGACCAGTGGGAAGAACAGTCCCGCGACGACGGCGATACCGAGGATCGCGCGTGGAATGCGCCAGTCCGCCGGGACACGCGGTGCGCCCAGAGAGCCTACCGGACGCCGTTTCCACCACATGACGATGGCCGATATCGCCATAAGGACGATGACTATACAGGCCAGCAGCATTGCGATCTGGTTCGCAGTGCCGAATTCCTGCCCCATATGGACGCTGATCCCCCATTCTGCCGCACGGCCCAATGCACCGAGATCGGCCAATCCCATGTCGAACAGAACCTCGCCGGTATATTGGTCCAGATGGATCACCCGTTCATAGGTGATGTCGTCCGGATAGACCGAGGCGGTGAAAACGCCGGTCGGGCCGTTCGGCATCGACAGGGCGTAACCGGGATGAATGCCCATGTCTTCCACAATCCGCACGACGGCGTCTAGGCCGGCGGGAATTCCTTCCGCCGCCTTGGACAGCGGCATGGGCTGGTTTTCCAGGATCCACGGCGCCCGATCCAGGGCTTCCCCCGTCAATACGGTGGATGTCGGGTATTTGTCCCAATATCCGTCGGGCATGCCGAGACCGGCGGAATAGGACAAGTCGTAGAAGTTCTTGCCCCAATACCCGGACCAGGGCAGGCCGGTGGTTGCTAGAAAGACGATGAAGGCTGCGGCGTAAATCCCTGTTACGGCATGGAAATCACGCCACATGGTGCGTCCGCGTGTCAGGCGCGGTTTCAGGACGCCTTCCTTCCGGCCGCGCGGCCACCACAGATAAACCCCGGTAACCGTCAGCAGGATCGCCCATCCGGCGACGCATTCGATGACCCGGTTCCCCAGCCAGCCGACATATTCCAGGCTATGCAGCTTGCGGATCGTCCACATCAGGGGGGACCCGGCAAATCCGGCGTCCCAGTCGCTGCCCAATACCGCGCCGGAATAGGGGTTCACATAGACGACATTTTTTTGTCCGTCTTCCGTAGCGATGCGAATCTGGGCGGCCCGGTCCGGGGCCGCCGGGGGCAGGTAGGCCTTCAACTTGCCAGGATGGGCGGTCAGGGCACTGGCCGTCAGCTCAGACGGTGTTAGGAATGCCGTCGCCGCCGGTTCGACGCGTCGAAGGTCGCTGTAGAATGCGTCGTTTATCTCGTCCTTGAAGAGATACAGTCCGCCGGTCACCGCCAGCAGGATCATGAAGGGCAGGACGATCAGTCCCGCATAGAAATGCCATCGCCAGACGGCACGATATAGCGGGGTGTTCACCGCCGCCGCGGAGGGTTTCTTGGTCATTATCCAATTCCATTGCAATAGGGTGCCCCGCCCTGACGGATCAGGGCGGCTGCTTGTCGGTTTTTAACGGCGATCAAGCGGCGAGGAGGGGCGGGCCTCTTGCCTGGAAGGCGCGTGGGATTTGCTGCGCGACGGGTCGGGTATCGTCCGCCGGTATCGGCAATGCGTCATAAATGACGGTGCTGTGCCCGACGACGGCAATGTCCGCGGCATCGAGTGCGTGCAACTGGGTGAACCAGGGGCAGGGCGAAGAGGTCGGCGCCTGCGCTTCCTGCGACGGGTCTTCCAATCCGGCATCGGCAAGCGGGATATAGAGGATCTCGCTACCGGAGCAGATCGCGATATACCCTTCTTTCTGCGGAAGGGCGGATGCCGGGGAGGAAAAGCTGTAGACCAACAGCAAGGCAAGCAGGACGCGGAAAACGCGATCCCACCAGTCATTGTTATGTCCGATCCCCCGGTGCATGGGGAAAATACGTGCCATGGATACGGCCAATTTGCACGTCAATTTGACATCGGATCAAACTGCCCGCGCCAATTCGAAAATCCGGGATTCATGTTGGGGAAAGACCGTGGCCAGATAGCGGGCAATAACGCCGCGCGCTTCCTTCAAGGACATGAAATTCGGGGTAATATGGATACGAATCCAGAATCCGTCGGTCAGCGTATCCAACGTGTCGGCGACGGATACCGCATCCCATTGCTTGCCGCTCATCTGGTCCTCTACCGCGCGACACAAGGACACCAGCATGTCATACCGTTCCTTGTCGTAGTGGTCGCAGAGTTCCGCGAAATTCGGGCGGGCCGTGGCTTCCCCCCAATAGGAGTTCCAAAGCGTCAGGTTACGGTTGTTGCAGATGATCGGGTCGAGGTCGGCATAGACGATCGCCATGATCTGTTCCAGCGGATCGTCCGGCGCGTCTGCCTGGGCCCGTTTCCAGGTCGCTTGATATTCCTCGTAATGCTTTTTCAGGGTTTCGGTGAGCAGGTTTTCCTTGCTCTTGAAATAGAAAACGGCGACGCCTTGGGACAGGCCCGCAGCCTTGGACACGGTGGCGAGGGTAGTTGCGGACATGCCGTGCGTCACGATCGAATCGATTGCCGCCTCGACAAGTTGTTTCCGGCGTTTGGCGGCGTTTTCCGTCTGCTCGCCCTTCGGTCTGCCAAGCGGCTTTTTCGCATGCGCGTCGGACATTGGCGTTCCGTTTTCCTCCTGTTTCTCACCCTCATCTTTCGATGATGCGGCGCTGTGGCGCAAGGGGTGACTTAAAACGGATTTTATTTTTTTAAATAAGCGCTCAAAAAAATATAGACGGTTTTGCGCGCTTCGGCTAGCCTCAATCCTGAAATGAAATTGTGATCACGAATTTCCGGGCCGTTGCGCTCAGGGTTCGAGACGGCGTTGGGAGCGTGGGACAGTCGTATGACCGAAGTATCGGGAAAGAACGGAAAGGCGGGGCGTTATGACGCGATCGTCGTCGGGGCGGGTCATAACGGCCTGACGGCCGGGGCGTATCTGGCCAAGGCGGGGTTGAAAACCCTGATCGTGGAAAAGAACGACTATATCGGCGGGGCGGCGGTCAGTCGGGAATTGCACGAAGGCTGGACCTATTCGAATTGTTCTTATGTTTGCAGTCTGCTGCGCCCGGAAGTGGCGCGCGATTTGGAACTTGGCCGGCACGGCCTTCAGGTCATTCCCTATGAGGGTGGGGCGACCTTCCTGAACAATGGCGATCATTTCGGGTCCTATGCGGAACACAACGCGTTCCGGCGCGAAATTCAGCGCCATAGCCCGATCGACGCGGACGCGTATGACCGGTATTCGCGCTACATCATGCGGCAATGCCGATTCATTCGGCCGCTTCTGCTGCGCACGCCGCCGGATCCGGTCAGTATGCGGCCGAAGGATTTGCAGGAAATGATGTTCCTGCTGAAACGCTTCCACGATCTCGGCGCCCGTGAAATGGCCGATATGCTGCGCTTCTGGACCATGTCGGTCGGGGAATTCCTGGACGAATTCTTCGAAAGCGAGGTCCTCAAGGCGCATTTCGCGGGCAGCGGCATTATCGGGACCGGTCTGGGCGTCTATTCGCCGGGGACGGCCTATGTCCTGCTGCACCACTATATGGGCGACGTCGACGGCAGCATCGGGGCCTGGGGCTTCACGCGTGGCGGTATGGGGGGCGTCAGCAAGGCGCTGAGTCTCGCCTTCATGGAAGCGGGGGGCGAGATCGTCACCGGCAGCGGCATCAACCATTTCCTGACGGAGAACGGGCAGGTCTCCGGCGTCGTGCTGGACAATGGCGATGTGTATGAGGCGTCGACCGTTGTCTCCAATATGGATGTCCGCCGGACCTTCCTGGAACATGTCGAGGAAGGCGAATTGGACGGCGACTTCATCAAGGCGGTGAAGCGGTTCAAGATACGCGGGTCGTCCGGGAAACTGAACATCGCCTTGGACAGCCTGCCCGACTTCCCGGCGCTGCCGCCGAATTCCATCTTGATGCAGGGGGACATGCATGCCTCCGAATCTCTGGATGAGCTGGAGCGGGCCTATGACGATTGGAAGGTCGGGAAATGGTCGGAAGAGCCGTATTTCGACATGCTGATCCCGTCCCAGATCGACCCGACGCTGACCCATCCGGGCAAGCATATGATGACGGTTTTCGTGCAATACGCACCCTATGAACTGGCGGGCGGCGAGTCCTGGAACGGTCCGGCGCGGCAGGCCTTTGCCGATACGGTGATCAACAAGATCGCCCGGCACAGTCCCGGCTTCCGCGACAAGATCGTCCATATGGAAGTCCGCACGCCCTGGGATATCGAAAACGAGGTCGGGTTGACGGAAGGCAATATCTTCCAGGGCGAACTGACTTTCGATCAGCTTTTGTTCAACCGGCCGGTCCCTGGCTATGCCCAGTATCGGTCGCCGATCAAAGGCTTGTATTTGTGTGGATCGTCCGCGCATCCGGGCGGCGGCGTCATGGCCGCGCCGGGGGCGAATGCCGCGCGCGAAGTGTTGAGTGATATGGGCCGTGCCGCCGTCGGCAACGGTGTTATGGGGAGGGCTGCCTGATGCAATACGACACGATCGTCATCGGGGGCGGTCATAACGGCCTTGCCGCGGCGACGCTGTTGGCGAAGGCGGGGCAGTCCGTTCTGGTTCTGGAAAAGGGTGCACAGCCGGGTGGGGCCGTGGGCGTGACCAGGTTCAAGGACGGAGGTAGCGTGCCGCGCTACGCGCATTCGACCATCGCCCTCGGTCGTCAGGAAATTTCGGATCTGGGGCTTTCCCGCCACGGTCTGACGGGTCGGGAGGCACCGCTGTCGACGTTGCTGTTGAGCGATGACGGGCGGCATGTCTACCTGGATGGCCCCAGCGTCGCCTATGCCGACGGGGCGGCGCATCCCGATGCCGCGGGTTTCACGGCACTGCGGGATCGTCTGAGCCGCTTTGCCGACAAGCTGGCGCCGCTTGTGGCCGCGCCGCCGCCGCAATTGGAAGGCGGCGATTGGCGGGAAATCGTGGGGCTTGCCGGGCTTGCCTTCGGTATTCGGCGCTTGGGCGCCGTGGATAGCCGCGAATTCATGCGTGTTTTGCTGTCCAACGTTTATGACACCGTGCTGGACGAAATGGACGACAGTCCGCTGGCGGCGCTTTTGGGTGTCGACGCGGTCCTGGGCGGACGTCAGGGTCCGCGTGCGCCAGGCACGGTGTTGACGCTTTTGCAGCGCTTGAGGAATGGAGGAAATCGTATCGTGCCGAAAGGTGGGATGGCGACCGTTGTCGACGCTTTTGCGGAGGCCGCGAGCGCTGCCGGCGTGACCATTCGATGCAAGACCGGTGTCACGGCCATCCTGACCGAGGACGACCGGGCTACCGGCGTCGAAACGGAAGAGGGGGAACGCATAACCTGCGGACGCGTCCTGTCGAGCCTCGATCCGATGACGACGATCCGTTTGACCGGCATCGGCCAGTTCGATGCGGAGGATGTGCGACGTGTCCGCAATATTCGGACGCGCGGGGCGGCGGCGAAGGTCAACCTGTCCCTGTCCGCCATGCCAAGCTTTACCGGTGTATCCGACAAGCAGGCGTCGGGCCGTATCCTCACCGCGCAAGGTTTGGGCGACCTGGAACTGACCTACAATGCGGTAAAATACGGCGAAATGCCGGAAACCCCGATTATGGAGATTGTCCTGCCGGGCCGCCGCGATGCGGAAATGGGCGCAACCTTGTCCGCGATCGTCCAATACGTGCCTTACGATTTGCAGGGCGGATGGACGGACAGTGCGAAGAAGACTCTGGAAAGCAAGGTGCTGGATCGCTTGGAAGGATTCGCGCCGGGCCTGACGGCATCGGTTCAGGAAGCGGAAGTCTTGACCCCCGTCGATATCGAAACGGAAACCGGCGCGCCGGGCGGTCATTGGCATCATGGAGAACTGATCGCCGACCAGATGCTGATGTTGCGCCCCGTACCGGGGATGGATCGATACGAAATGCCCGTTTCCGGCATGTATCTGTGTGGGGCGTCGACCCATCCGGGCGGCGACGTGACCGGCCTGCCGGGCTGCAACGCGGCGCGACAGGTGTTGAAAGGATTGAAGAAGAGGGCCGCGGCATGAGCGTTATCAAGAAACCCGCGATGAAGGGTGTGCAGCGCGGCCTGTCGCCGACCCCGTTCCATGACTTCCTGGCCCCCATGAATCTGGAACAGTCCTGGATGGACTGGGCCGGCTTTCTGTCGCCGCGCCATTTTGAATCGATCGAAAGCGAGTATTTCGCCATCCGCAATCAGGCGACCGTCTTCGATGTTTCCCCGATGCGGAAATACCGAATTGCCGGGCCTGATGCGCTGACCGTCATGAACCGTCTCGTCACGCGCAATGTGGCGAAGATGAGGGACAATCGCGTCGCTTATTCCATCTGGTGCGACGAGGATGGCAATGTCATCGACGACGGCACGGTGTTTCGCTTCACCGCGACCGATTTCCGTCTGTGCTGCCAGGAACCGCAATTCTCCTGGCTGAACGACGTTGCCTGGGGCTTCGATGTCGAAATCGTGGATGAAAGTCTGGACGTCGCCGGTCTGTCGCTGCAGGGACCAACCAGCTATGCGGTGTTGAAAGCGGCGGGTTTCAACGGTGTTGAGACGATGAAGCCGTTCGATATCCGCCATTTTGACGATGGCGTGACCGTATCGCGCACCGGCTTCACCGGCGATTTGGGCTATGAGCTGTGGGTCCCGAACGATAAGGCTGCCGCACTGTGGCAGCATCTGTTTGCGGCGGGCCGTATTCACGGGTTGAAACCCGTCGGATACGAGGCGGTGGAAATGACCCGGATCGAGGCGGGGCTTCTGCTGCCGGGGAAGGATTTTCAATCAAGTCATCACGCCCTGCGGTCGACCCGCGGGCGGACGCCGTTCGAACTGGGGTTCGGATGGATGGTGGATTTCGGGAAAGGGCATTTCAATGGCCGTCGCGCCCTCCTGAAAGCAAAGGAGACCGGTCCCCGTTACATGGTGGTCGGGCTCGACATTGACGGCAACAAACCGGCTTACGACGCGTTGGTTTATCATCGCGGCAAGGTCGAGGCGGGTCACGTTACCTCTGCCCTATGGTCGCCGACCTGCAAACGCAATCTCGCGTTTGCCATGTTGAAGGCACCCTACGGGATCGGTGTGACGGACGACCTGTTCGTCGAAATATACCGCGACAAGGAAGGAAAGTGGGAGAAGGGACTGGCACGCGCCAGGATCGTCAACCGCCGTTTCTTCGATTATCCGCGCCGGGCGGCAACCCCGCCGGCGCTTTACTGACCGGATGGCGAACCGGGAAGCACAACTCAAAGATCGGAAAGGTGTCATGAAGGCGCATAACAGGTCTTCGCAGACCATTAGAGATTACGATAACAAATACTACATGCATCCTTGGGAAGGGATGGACAGCTTCGGTCAGGCGGACCGAACGATTTCGGCGAGTGCCGAAGGCATCTACGTGTATGACGAACACGGAAACCGCCTGATCGACGGGCCGGGCGGCATGTGGTGCACCCAGATCGGATACGGACGCCGCGACATGGCCGACGCCATCGCGGATCAGGTTATGCGCCTCAGCTACCATTCCCCGTGGAATACGGCCAGCGAGCCCCCGGCGGTTTTGGCGAAAAAGCTGGCGGATTTGGCGCCCGGCGGTCTGAACAACGTGTTCTTTACAACGGGCGGGTCGACGGCGGTCGATACCGCCATTCGCTATATGCATTTCTACAACAACCGTTTAGGCCGTCCGAACAAGAAGACCGTAATTTCCCGCGATAAGGCGTATCACGGCTCCACCTTCCTGTCGGCCTCTGTCACGGGGCGCGATCGGGGCAAGAACTTCCTCGATGTCGATCGGGAACGCGTACATCTGCTGCCCGACGTCAACCCGCTGATCCGACCGGAGGGCATGAGCCTGGACGACTGGTGCGCCGCGAAGGTGAAAGACCTTGAGGACGCGATTGTCGCCCTGGGTCCGGATTCGGTCGGCGCCTTTATCGCGGAACCGATCTTGGCGTCCGGCGGCGTGATCATCCCGCCGAACGGCTATCACAAGGGATGCATGGAGGTCTGCCGCAAATACGACGTCCTCTACATTTCCGACGAGGTTGTGACGGGATTTGGCCGGTTGGGTCATTGGTTCGCGTCGAAGGATGTATTTGATATCGAACCGGATATGATCACCTGCGCTAAGGGCCTCACGTCCGGGTATCTTCCGCTCGGTGCGTGCCTGATCAACGACCGCATCGTCGATCCGATCAGCGGCCCTGATCAGGAAGGCGTGATGTTCAACAACGGATATACTTATTCGGGGCATCCGGTCGCTTGTGCGGCGGCGTTGAAGAATATCGAGATCATGGAAACCGAAAAAATCCTGGAACATGTTCGCGAGATATCTCCATACTTCCTGGAGCGACTTCATTCTTTGAGGGATGAGCCAATGGTCGGAGATACGCGCGGAATCGGTCTTGTCGGCTGCGTCCAGGGGAAGGTGACCGGGGACGGTGATTCCTACGCCCTCGATCAGCAGTTCGGCGCCAAGGTCGATGAGAAATGCGAGGAAATGGGACTGATCGTTCGTCCCATGGCCAATATGTGCGTTTTCTCGCCGCCGCTGATCATCACGAAGACGCAAATTGACGACATGTTCGACATTCTCCGAGAAGCGATCCGTCAGGTCGCCAGGGAGTTTCCGCAGGCCGCGTAACATCGCGGTCATCGGCTGGGGATGGCCGACCACCAATAACAAGGGAGTTTTCACTATGGTATTGGAGACAGTTAAAAAGGTAGCAACTGCGGCTGTTGTCGCGGCATTTTCCGTCGGCGTTTTCGCCGGCGGGGTGCAGGCGGCGGATCCGGATCTGGTCGTGTTCGACTGGTCCGGTTACGAAGACCCGAACTTCTATCTGGGTTACAACGAGAAGCACGGCGACGCGCCGACCTTCTCCTTCTTCGGGGACGAGGAAGAAGCCTTCCAGAAGCTTCGGGCCGGTTTCAAGGCCGATCTGGCGCATCCCTGCGCGCAGAGCATTGTGCGTTGGAAAGACGCCGGACTGCTGGCGCCCATGGATGCGACCAAGATTAACGGTTACGACAATTTGATCCCTGGTTTGCGCGACATGCCGGGCTTCCATGACGGCAACACCGTTTGGTTCCTGCCGATTGACTGGGGCAATACGGCGCTGACCTACCGGGCGGATACGGTCCCGGTGGAGGACGTGCAGTCCCTTCAGGTCTTTGCCGACCCGAAGTATGAGGGCAAGATTTCCATCGGCGACAATGTCGACGATGCCTACGCGCTCGCCTTCCTGGCAATCGGCGTGACGGATTGGACGACGGCGACCGACGAGCAGTTCCAGGCCGCGTCGGAATTCCTGCGCAAGGTTCATCAGAACGTCCGCCTGTATTGGCAGGACGGCGCGACCCTGGCGCAATCCATGGTGTCGGGTGAGGTCCAGATCGCCTGGGCGTGGAACGAAACCTTCGTGCAGATGCAGGCTGAAGGCCACAACGTTCTCATGAAGCGCGATACGGACGAAGGACTGTCCAGCTGGGTCTGCGGCTATACGCATATCGCCAGCGGTGAAGGCAAAGAAGACAAGATGTACGACTTCATCAACGCCTGGCTTGAGGACCGTACGGCCGATTACATCGTCAATGCCTGGGGTTATGGTCATTCCAGCCAGACCGGCCTGAACAAGGTCGATCCGGCGGTCCTGGCCGGTGCGGGCTACGACAATGTCGAAGCTTTCATGGACAAGACCCTGTGGCAGGCGCCGGTTCCGGCGCAGCTTCGCGAGAAAATGATCGCGGAATTCGAACAGATCAAAGCCGGCTTCTAAACTGGACTATGATTAGGAAAGCGGCCGCTCCCGATTCCGGGGGCGGCCCTTTTCGTTTGGAGGTGCAAGCATGTCCGACGATTTGTTCTATGACGAAACGCATATCGCCTTTTTGGAGGAAATGTGGGGGGAGGGGTTCCTCTCCCCCGGTGGCCCGGAGGAATTAAACCGCATCCTCGACGGATTGGACCTGACCGGGAAAACCATAGTCGATATCGGCTGTGGGACGGGCGGGGTCGCCGTGCGACTGGCGCGGGATTATGGCGCGGCGCGCGTCATCGGCCTTGATGTGGAAGCACCCGTCTGCGCCCATGCCAGACGTCGCGCTGACCAGGCTGGGGTTTCGGACCGTGTCGAAATCCGGCAGGTGGAGCCGGGGCCGATGCCCTTGGAAAACGGATCGGTCGATATCGTCTTCAGCAAGGATTCCATCGTGCATATCCCGGACAAGGAAACCCTGTCCGCAGATGCCTTCAGGGTTTTACGGTCCGGCGGATGTTTCGCCGCATCGGATTGGCTGATTTCCCATGATGGGGACCCGTCGCCGGAAATGGCGGACTATATCCGCAAGGAAGACTTGGGTTTCGGCATGGCGTCGCCCGGCCGCTACCGAAAGGCGCTGGAAGGGGCAGGGTTCCTGAACGTGGCGCTGACCAACCGCAACCCCTGGTACAAGACGATCGCGCCGAAGGAATTGGCGCGCCTGCGCGGTGAGGATCGGGCGCGGTTCGAGTCGGCGCTCGGCGTCGACGGCGTCGCGCATATGGCTGATCTTTGGGAGAGCATGATCCGGGTGCTGGACAGCGGCGAGCACTGTCCGCACCATTTCCGCGCCTGGAAACCCTGATCGATCGACGTTAAGCCAGCGGCACGAGGCTTTCCGGTCCCCAGCCGATCCGGACGGGCTCATTTTCCGCCAGGATTCGGCGACCGACCGTATTGCGCATGGAAACCGTAATCGGTTCGTCCTGGCCCGGCACGGCGACCGAATAATAGGTCATGTCCCCGTAATAGGACGCCCCGGCGATCCGACCTTCGATGACCCGTTCGGCTTCCTGGTTGGAATCGATCATCAGCGTGATGCGTTCCGGGCGAACGCCGACGGAGAAGCTGGACCCAAAGGTAACGCCGTGCGGATTGTTGATCTGCACCTTACCGAAAATCGAGGAGTCGATCGTGACATGGCCGTTGGTCTGGTCCAGCAGGTTCGCCTCGATAAAGTTCATCCCGCCGATGAAATCCGCAACATTGCGGGTCTTCGGATGTTGATAGATTTGCTCCGGCGTATCGCATTGGGCGATCTTGCCGCCGAACATGACGGCGATCCGGTCAGACATGGTCACAGCCTCTTCCTGATCGTGGGTGACCAGGATAAAGGTGATGCCGACCTGACGTTGCAGCTGGCGCAATTCGACCTGCATATGCTCGCGCAGTTTCTTGTCCAGCGCCGAGAGCGGTTCATCCAACAGCAGGACCTTCGGGCGCATGATCAGGGCGCGGGCCAGGGCGACGCGTTGCCGCTGACCGCCGGACAATTCGTTCGCGCGTCGGGCGCCAAGATGGCCGAGACCGACCTGATCCAAGGAGTCCTGAACCCGCTTGTCCCGTTCCGTCGAGGATAGACGTTGGCGGCGCAGGCCATAGGCGACATTCTGCGCCACCGTCAGATGCGGAAAGATCGCATAGGATTGAAAGACCATATTCGTCGGCCGCCGGTTCGCCGGAACGCCCGACATCGGCTGGTCGTCGATGAAGATTTCGCCTTCCGTCGGATCGTCGAAGCCGGCAATCAGACGCAACAGGGTGGTCTTGCCGCATCCGGACGGGCCTAGAAGGGAAAAGAATTCGCCGCTTTTAATGTCGAGGCTGACCCCGTCCAGGGCCGCGAAATCGCCGAAACGGCGCCAGACCTGATCGACACGGATCATGGGGCGGGAGTTTGAAGAGTTGGCAGCACTCACAATACGCTCTCCTTAATACCGGTGCGTTTCTGGACGCGGCGACGGAAGAATTCCGCCATCCAGAGCAGAAGGAAGGACGAAATCAGCAGGCAGCTTCCCAGCGCGACCACGGTCGGCAGTTTCGCCGTGAAGCGTAATTGGCCCCAGATATAGATCGGCAGGGTCGGTTCGGTCCCGCTGAGGAAGAAGGCGACGATGAACTCGTCCAGCGAGATCGTGAAGGTGATCAGCAGGCTGGACACGATGCCCGGTGCAACCATCGGCAGGGTCACGCGGAAGAAGGTCATCAGCGGCCCTTCGCCCAAATCCATTGAGGCCTCTTCCAGGCTTTTGTCGAAACCTTCGAAACTGGATATCAAGACGGCTATGGAGAAGGGAACCGTCATCAGGATGTGGCCCAGCGTGACGCTGAACAGCGACAGGTCGAACCCCATGCGCAGCAACACGACCAAAAGCGATATCGCGATGATGATTTCCGGTAGGACCAGCGGCAGCATGACGAAGGCGGTGATCGTTTTTTTGGCGAAGAAATTGTACCGCGTGACGGCCCGCGCCCCGCAAATGCCCAGCAGCGTGGAGAAGAACGCCGTTGCACAGGCGACCTTCAGACTGTTGACCAAGGACAGAAGCATCGGTTCTTCCTTCAACAGAGTTTCGTACCAATGCGTGGTGAAACCCTTGATGGGGAAGGCGACGATGGTGCTGTCGTTGAAGGAAAACAGCGGCAGCAGCAACACCGGCAGATACAGAATGAACATGAAGACGACGGCATAGAGGGTCAGGAAACGGAATTTCATGATCGTGTCTCCCCGCCTATCGAATCCGTGAGCCGATGAACTTGATGAAACCGGCCACCGATACGGCGACGGCGGTCACGCAGACCATCGCGGTGATGGCAAGGGCCGCACCCAGCGGCCAGTTGTTCGCTTTACCGAACTGAATCTGGATGAAGTTCGCGATCATCACCCCGTCCTTCCCACCGACCAGCTTCGGCGTCACATAGTCGCCGACCGTCGGGATGAACACGACAAGCGTCGCCGCGATCACGCCGGGAAGAGAAAGGGGCAGGGTGACCCGCAGGAACCGCATCAGCGGCTTGTCGCCCAGGTCTGTCGCCGCCTCCAGCAGGCTGCGGTCGATCTTTTCCAGCGACACATAGATCGGCAGGATCGCGAAGGGCAGCCAGGCATGCGACAGCGTCACAATGACGGCATTCATGTTGTAGAGAATGAAACTGAGCGGCTCGTCGATCAGGCCCAGATTGATCAGCGTCGAGTTGATCAACCCGTCATAGCCCAACACGAGCTTCCAGGCGAAAATACGGAGTAGATAGCTGGTCCAGAATGGGATGGTGATCAGGAAGATCCAGATCGCCTTGTGATCCTGCACGCGGAAGGCGACGAAATAGGCGATCGGATAGGCCAGGACGACGGTAACCAGGGTTACGGTTCCAGCGACGATCAAAGACCGGAAAAGCAGCGTCTGATAGATCGGCTTTTCCCAGATAATCGCATAGTTCTTGAGCGTTAGCGTCGTATCGAAGTCGAGGTAGTGCTGCGTCCAGAAGCTGAAGGTAATAATGACGCCGATGGGAATGGCGAGGAGGAGGAGCGCGTATATCAGGGTGGGGCTCATCAAGGTGAAGCCACGCATCCCTTCGCTACGCATCAGTCGCGTGAATTGCGTCGTTGTCACCGTTGGAGCCTCCTTCCGTGTGCGCATACGGAATTTCGGCTACAGCATTCCTCAGGCATCCTGTGCCTCCCCTAAAGCCTCTCCAGATACCCGCTTTCGCGGTACATGCGCTCCCCTTCCGGCCGTCCTCCCTCTAGCGGGGAGGATCGTGCCGGTTCGACGGTCATTCGGCCGCCACGTCGCGTGACGCTGTCATTTCCTTGTTTACCGTCGAGACAGTGTTCGGGGCGGGTTCGCTGTCCAGATTCAGGACGGGAACCTTGGCCCGGAAGCCATCATGCCAAGAGCGTACATTGTATTCGCGGTCCGACAAAATAATTCCGTCATACGCGCTCGACTCGGTCGCTTCGCAGGACCATTCGATCAACTGCGTATCTTCTTCATAGGTCTGATCGTCGATCCGGCCCGTTAGGAAGATCAACTGCTTCATCGTCTGGGAGTCCGGTGCTGCGCAATAGGTGGCCGACCGTTGGATCGTGCGCCGGGCCGATATCGGGAATTCCTGATAATAGTTGATCATGCCCGGATAGAAGCTGATCACGTTGTTCGGGAAAATGCCGATATAGAACCACATCTTCTTCTGGTCTTCCGGGATTTCCGGGACGGCGGACAGAAGCTTCTTATAGTGCCGGACGCTCCAGGTGCGGCCCGGATGGTCGTTCAGGATGCCATAGGAAACGCTGGTGCCGTTTTGCAGCGGTTCGTCCCAATAGCCGCCGCCATACAGTTCCTGTAGGGCGGGGTGGGCCATGGAGACGTGGTATCCTTCATTGTCGACGTCACGCACCGATTTCCAGTTCACGGCCATTTCGTGTTCGGAGCGCGTGCCATCGGCAGGGACCCAGTTTTCCAGGTCGATGTCTTTCAGCTTATCTTCATGCCGCGCCATCATTTCGGCGATAGAGGGCTGATCGCTGGTCTGGAAACGGATGAAAACCAGACCCTTCCAGATTTCCATTTCGATCGGCTTCAGACCATGTTCGACGGGGTCGAGCTTCGGCAGGCTTTCCGGGATGGCCGGGCTGCGCAATGTGCCGTCCAGATTATAGGTCCAGCCATGGAAGGGGCAGGTCATGACATGCTTACAGACGCCCTTGTCCTCTGCGACGACGCGGGATCCGCGATGGCGGCACAGATTGTGGAAGGCGCGGACGACGCCGTCCTTGCCGCGCATGATGACGGCGCGGTCGCCGCACATGTCGAAGGTCATGAAGCTTCCCGGATCGGGAACGTCGTTCACGTGACAGGCGATTTGCCAGTGACGACGGAACAGCGCGTCCTTTTCGACGGTGTTCAGCTCCTCGCTGTAATAGGTCCAGGCGGGCAGTCCGCTGCGGTCCCATTCGTTGGGAACCGTGCTCAATTGTTTTTCCTCGGCGGTTAGGGGGCGAGTCATCGTCCCACTCCTTCATTTTTTTAAACGCTCACTCAAAATAAATAGATTTGCGGTTCTTGTCACCCTGAAAATTTAGGCTCGAAAGTGTCACTCGCTTGCGCGGCCCGGAATATGGGGGTAGGGAAAATGCACGAAATGGGCGTTCGTCCAGCACGTTACTGTCTGTAAAACCGGGCGGGGACATGCTAAACGCACGCATGTAATCGATCCTTTGCCCGAACAGTCGGAGGAAAACCGTGGAAGTCAGGATTTTCAAACCCGCCAAAACCGCGATGCAGTCCGGCCGTGGGAAGACGAAAGACTGGATCGTGGAATTCGAGCCGACCGATGCGAGCCGCCCGGACCCGCTGATGGGTTGGGTCGGGTCCGCCGATACGCGCAAACAGGTGCGCCTGTCCTTCGAAACGGAAGAAGAGGCCGTGGCCTACGCCAAGAAGCAGGGCTATTCCTACACCGTGGAAAAGCCGAAATCCCGCCGGATCAAGCCGAAGGCCTATGCCGATAATTTCGCCTATGACCGGCGCCGTCCCTGGACGCACTAATTTAAGTCTGCGTCCCATACGGTCCCTTAGCTCAACTGGATAGAGCACCCGCCTTCTAAGCGGACGGTTGCAGGTTCGAGTCCTGCAGGGACCGCCACCTTCTTCTTTTCCGACTTTCCACGTCGATTTTCTGCCGACCTTGATCGCAACGTATAAAGAATTTACGATGATGTACGTAAATCAGATAGATAGCGGTATTTTCGTCTGAAAGGGTGACGATGGTTAAGCCCACCGTCCATGATATTGCGAAAGAGGCGGGGGTCAGTCTGGCGACGGTGGACCGGGTTCTCAATGCCCGTCCCGGCGTGCGGGAAAAGACTATCGCCAAGGTTCAAGCCGCTGTCGAGAAGATCGGCTATGTCCGCGATACCAATGCCGCCAACCTTGCGCGTCAGAAGCTCTATCGTTTTGCCTTCGTGCTGCCGGAGGGGCCCAGCCAGTTCACCGATACGGTAAAGGCCGGACTGGGGGAGGTCGTCTCCTCCCAATTGGTCGACAGGGTCGCGATCAAGGTTCTGACGGTTCCGTCCTATGACCCGCATGCCGTCGTCCGGTCGCTGCAAACGATCAACGCCGCGCGCTATGACGGCGTTGCGTTGATGGTCCCGGAAACCCCGCAAATTCGCGATGCCATTTCCCATTTGAAGGAAGAAGGTCTGGCGGTCGTCACCATGGTGTCGGATCTGCCGCATTCGACGCGGGACTATTTCGTCGGGGTGAACAGCATTGCCGCCGGACGCACGGCGGGGCTACTGATGGGCCGGTTCCTGCCGGGGGGCGGGGAGGTGCTGGTCGTGACGAATTCCCTGCGATCCCGAGATAGCTTGGAGCGCCGGTTGGGGTTCGATGCCGTTGTCGCGGAAGGATTTCCGAAATTATCGGTCCTGCCGACGGTCGAATCCTTTGACGATCCGGCCCGGCTGCCGGACGTCATCAAGGATGTGGTGAAGACCCGTCCAAATCTTGTCGGCGTGTATTCGATGGGGTTCGGGAATACGGCGGTCCTGTCGGCGCTGCGTGAAACGGGCAGGCTCTCCGACCTGACCGTGATCATGCATGAGCTGACCCCGGCCGTCCGCCAAGCCCTGGTCGATAACGAAGTTGCCGCGGTGATTACGCAAAATGTCGGTCATTTGGTGCGTAGCGCCATTCGTGTTTTGCGCGGTTTGTGCGACCAGCAGCCGATTTACGATGCGCAGGAACGTATCCGAATCGAGATCGTTCTGCGCGAAAATCTTCCCTATTAAGCGTCTCTTCCGATTGTAAGAAAGTTGCTGTTTTCTGGGAAAACGGTGGCGTCATGTTTCGTTTTCTTGACAAGAGGTACGTACCTCATTTATGACTCCTCTATCAGATAAAAAGGAGGCTGCGGGCAATCATGACCCGCAGGGAGAGGAGACCCCAATGAAGAGCACCAAGATACTTGCCGTTGCCACGCTGGCGGCGGCTTGCGGTTTCGCCGCGCCTTCCGCGAAGGCCGACGACCTGACCCTGTGCTGGGCGGCCTGGGATCCGGCGAACGCTCTGGTCGAGCTGTCGAAGGATTTCGAAGCCAAATCCGGTCATAAGATGAGCTTCGAATTCGTGCCGTGGCCGAATTTCGCAGACCGGATGCTCAACGAATTGAACTCCGGCGGTCAGCTGTGCGATCTGATGATCGGCGACAGCCAGTGGATCGGCGGCGCCGCGGAAAACGGCCATTACATAAAGCTGAACGATTTCTTCGATAAAGAAGGGATCACGATGGACGACTTCATCCCGGCGACGGTGACGGGGTATTCCGAATGGCCGAAGAACACGCCGAATTACTGGGCCCTTCCGGCCTTCGGTGACGTTGTCGGTTGGACCTATCGCAAGGATTGGTTCTCCCGTCCGGAACTGCGGGCGGAATATAAGGAAAAATACGGCCGTGAGCTGGAGCCGCCGAAAACCCTGGCGGAATTGAAGGATATCGCCGAATTCTTCCAGGGCCGTGAAATCGACGGTACGACGGTTTATGGCGCCGCGATCTATACCGAACGCGGTTCGGAAGGGATCACGATGGGTGTGACCAACGCCCTCTATAACTACGGGTTCGAATACGAAAACCCGAACAAGCCGTATGACCTGGAAGGGTTCGTGAACTCGGCGGGTGCCGTTGAAGGTCTCGAATTTTATAAGGCGCTGTACGATTGCTGCACGCCTCCGGGCTCGTCCGACTGGTACATGTCGGAAGATATCGACGCCTATAAGTCCGGTCAGGTCGCCTTACAGATGAACTTCGCCTTCATCTGGCCGGGCGTGAACGCCGATGCGAATGTCGGCGGTGACAAATCCGGCTATTTCCCGAACCCGGCCGGACCCGGCGGCCACTTCGCGCAGCTCGGCGGGCAGGGGATTTCGGTCGTGTCCTATTCCGACAGCCAGGATGCGGCGCTCGAATACATCAAATGGTTCGCGCAACCGGAAATTCAGGCGAAATGGTGGGAACTGGGCGGCTATTCGGCGCTGCGCGCGGTCGTGGAAGACCCGGGCTTCGCCTCCAGCCAGCCTTATGCGCAGACCTTCCTCGACTCCATGGCGATCGTGAAGGATTTCTGGGCGGAACCGGCCTATGCCGACCTGCTGCTGGCGATGCAGAAGCGCGTACATGACTACGTGATCGCCGGTCAGGGCACGGCAAAGGAAGCGCTTGACGGTTTGGTGCAAGACTGGACCGAAACCTTCGAAGACGAAGGCAAGATGTAAGACCACCGAACACGATCTCAAGCCCAAGTAGATCGTGTAAACTCGCGCGGGGCCCGGCGGGCGCCGGGACCCCGCGTCTCTTCTTCGAAGCGAATGAGGTACCAGTCTCATGTCCGGGACAGTGATGGAGCGCGCAGCCAATGCGACGCCGCCGAAATTGGCACGACAGATCAAAGGGCTATCGGATAAGACGATTGCCTGGATCTTCGTGGCCCCGACGATCTTCCTGCTGCTGGCGGTCAATATCTTCCCGCTGATCTGGACGATCCGCCTCAGCTTCACGAATTTCCGCGTCAATCGAGCCAATCTGGAAACGAAATTCGTCGGACTGCGCAATTACGAACGCATCCTGACGGACAGCGATATCTGGCTGACGATGCAGGCGACCGCGCATTTCCTATTCTGGACGCTGTTCTTTCAGGTGCTGATCGGCTTCGCGCTCGCCTGGCTGATCAACCGCAAA
Organism: Pacificispira spongiicola; assembly: GCF_012926505.1. Lineage (GTDB taxonomy): Bacteria > Pseudomonadota > Alphaproteobacteria > UBA8366 > Aestuariispiraceae > Pacificispira > Pacificispira spongiicola. Next base: position 139,426 of record NZ_JABBNT010000005.1, on the reverse strand, counting down.
TTCAAGGGCAACGATCTTTGGACGACGATCATCGTGTTGCCGATGATGCTGTCGCCGGCCGTTGTCGGGAACTTCTGGACCTTCCTGTATCAGCCGCAGATCGGCCTGTTCAACTACGCCATCGCCTTCCTGACCGGCGCAGACCCGTCCAGTTTCTCCATGATCGGGGAGGTATCCCTGGCCCCCTGGTCCATCGTCATCGTCGATACCTGGATGTGGACGCCCTTCGTGATGCTGATCTGCCTTGCGGGGCTGCGATCCATCCCGGATTCGATTTATGAGGCCGCGGAATGCGACCGGGCGTCTAAATGGCGGCAGTTCTGGACGATCACGGTGCCGATGGTGCTGCCCTTCCTGATGCTGGCCGTCCTGTTCCGCGGGATCGAGAATTTCAAGATGTTCGACCTCGTCGTGCAGCTGACCGGCGGCGGGCCGGGGTCGACGACGGAACTGACATCCATCAACCTGAAACGGGAGGCGTTTGAAAAATGGCGCACGGGCTACGCATCCGCCTATGCGATCATCCTGTTCGTCACCGTGTTCGGGCTCGCTTCCATCTATGTGAAAGCGTTGAATAAGGTGAAGGAAAGATGAGCGGCTTTTCCGTAACAGAGCCGTCGCGCGGGCAGAAATGGATCGCCGGTATCCTGGTGGTGACCTATGCCCTTGTCACGTTGCTGCCATTGCTGTGGATCATCGCCACCGGCTTCAAATCGCCGTCCGACGCCATCGCCTATCCGCCGAAGGCGGTCTTCGAGCCGACCCTGGAAGGCTATGTGAATCTGTTCACGACGCGGACGCGGCAGACGCCGGATTATCTGGCCGAAAACCCGCCGGAAACCTGGTATGACGAGATCGTGCGGAAATACGACATGGTGGTCGTCGGTCCGTCGCGATACGGTGAACGGTTCCTGAATTCGATCATCATCGGGTTTGGATCGACCTTCCTGTCGGTCTTTCTGGGGACGTTGGCGGCCTATGCCTTTTCCCGGTACAAGGTGCCGCTGAAGGACGATTTGCTGTTCTTCATCCTGTCGACCCGCATGATGCCGCCGATTGCCGTGGCGATTCCAATCTTCCTGATGTTCCGGTCTCTCGGGCTGTCGGACACTCATGCGGGGATGATTCTGCTGTATACGGCGGTGAACCTGTCTCTGGCGGTCTGGCTGCTGAAAGGGTTTATCGACGAAATTCCTCGCGAATATGAGGAAGCGGCCCTGATCGACGGCTATACGCGGTTTCAGGCCTTCTACAAGGTCGTGTTACCGCAGGCTGCGACGGGGATCGCCTCGACGGCCATCTTCTGCCTGATCTTCGCCTGGAACGAATATGCTTTCGCGGTGTTGCTGACATCCGGTACGGCGCAGACGGCCCCGCCGTTCATCCCGACCATCATCGGGGTCGGCGGCCAGGATTGGCCGGCCGTTGCCGCCGGGGCGACCCTGTTCCTTCTGCCGGTCATGGTCTTCACCATTCTGTTGCGCAAACACCTGTTGCGCGGGATCACGTTCGGGGCGGTGCGCAAATGATCATCGACTTCTTCAAAACCCAAATCAAAGGGCTGATCCGTCTGCGCCGGGGGCCATGGGAAATGCTGGCATCGATCTTGATCGCGCTTGGCGTGGTGATGCTGATGCAGCCCTTCGCACTGGTCGCCTATACCTATTCCTTCTTTGTCCTGTTGGTCGGCACGGTGATGTTCATCGTCGTCAGCCATTTTCCCGAGTAGTGATGTCATGGCCGAAATCGTAATCAAAAACCTGCGCAAGGAATTCGGCAGCTTCACGGCGGTCCAATCCTCGTCCTTCAAGATCGAGGATGGGGAGTTCTTCATGCTGTTGGGACCGTCGGGCTGCGGCAAGACCACGACGCTGCGCATGATCGCGGGGCTGGAGCTTCCGACGTCGGGCGAAATTTACATCGATGGGCAGGAGGTCGGGCAGAAACCGGCCAGCCAGCGCGACATCGCCTTCGTCTTTCAGATGTTCGCCCTCTATCCGCATATGAATGTGCGCAAGAATATCAGCTACCCCCTTGTCAGCCAGGGCATGCCCAAGGCGCAGGTGAAGGAAAAGGTGGCGGAAGTCGCGCGCATTTTGGGGATTGAGGATATTCTGAATTCTTCGGTCAGTGGGCTTTCCGGCGGTGACCGGCAGCGCGTCGCCCTCGGCCGAGCTATTGTCCGTGACCCGAAATGCTTCCTGATGGACGAACCCCTGGGCGCGCTCGACGCGGAATTCCGGGAGCATATGGCCGAAGAACTGCGCGCGCTTCACGACCGGATGGGGGCGACGACGGTCTATGTCACGCACGATCAGTTGGAGGCCATGCAGATGGGCGACAAGATCGTGGTGATGAATCACGGCGTCATCGAACAATTCGGCGCGCCGCAGGATATTTACGACAAACCCGCGACCATGTTCGTCGCGGACTTTATCGGCTCCCCGCCGATGAATTTTCTACGGTTTCATGAAAGCCTGGACGTCGGTGCAACCACGGCGCATCTGCATGGCGAAGCGGTCGAAATCCCGGCACTGCGGGAGGCGTTTGACGGCGACATGGTCTATGGCATTCGGCCGGAACATATCCGGCTGGACGATGCCGCCGGATATCGGGGCGAGGTGATCGCGACCGAATATCTGGGCACGACCCAGATCGTCACCCTCTCGACCAGCAACGGCGAGGTGAAGGCGCGTATATCGTCGGATCAAATCGCGAAAGTCGGGGACAAGGTCGGCCTGTCCTTCAACGGGACGACGGCGACCCTGTTCGACAATCAGTCCGGTCGGGCGATCCGCTCGGCCCTGAACGAGGGAGTGCTGTCCCATGGCTGATGTCTTCCTGTCGAACGTCACAAAGAAATTCGGATCGATCACCGCCGTCAACGACGTTTCCATGCATGTGGAGGACGGATCCTTCGTCGTCCTGCTGGGACCGACCGGGGCGGGCAAGACGACGACCCTGCGCCTGATCGCCGGTTTGGAAACGCCGGATGGCGGGGATATCCGGATCGGTGACCATTCCGTCGTCGGCTATACCCCGGCACAGCGCAATGTCGCGATGGTGTTTCAGCAATATTCGCTTTATCCGCATATGTCGGTGCGGGACAATCTGTCCTTCCCATTGCGCTCGCCCATCCTGAAAACGCCGGAAGCCGAAATTAAGCGCAAGGTTCAGGACGTGGCGGAGGTACTGCATATCGCGCATAAGCTGGACAACAAGGCGACGGCGCTTTCCGGCGGGGAGATGCAGCGGGTTTCGATTGGGCGCGCCCTGGTCCGTGAACCGTCGGTCTACCTGATGGACGAACCGTTAAGTTCCCTAGACGCCAAACTGCGATCCGATCTGCGTATCGAATTGAAACGCATTCAGGCTAGCCTGGGCGCGACCATCCTGTACGTGACCCATGACCAGATCGAAGCGATGACCATGGCGACCCATGTCGGTGTTCTGGACAAGGGCGGGCTGGTACAGTTCGGATCGCCGCGGGAAATCTACGAAAGCCCGAAAAGCATCTATGTCGCCGGTCGTTTGGGGCAGCCGCGCATCAATCTGTTGCCCGCCGATATCTTCGCGGGCGCGCCGTCCGGCGCGACCACCATAGGCCTGCGTCCCGAACATATCCGTCAAGGAGAAGGCAAACCGGCGGAGGTTGTTCGGGTGGAACATTTGGGCGATCAATCGCGACTGCACCTGACCATGGACGGGCACGCTATCGTGACCCTGACTGACCCCCACACCGCGCTTGAACCCGGCGAACGGATCGCCATTCAACCGCGCGACGCCTTGTATTTCGACGCCGATGGCGCGCGGATCGTTTAGGGAGAACCGTCATGAAACAATTCATCAATACCAAGGAAAGCCTGGTTACCGAAGCGATCGACGGAACGTTGAGAACGGCGGGCGGTCGCTTGGCGCGTCTGGACGGGTATCCGCATATCAAGGTCGTCGTCCGAACCGATTGGGATCGGTCGAAGGTTGCGCTCGTTTCCGGCGGCGGATCGGGGCATGAGCCCAGCCATGCGGGGTTCGTCGGGCAGGGGATGCTGACCGCGGCGGTCTGTGGCGAGGTCTTTGCCTCCCCGTCGGTGGATGCGGTTCTGGCGGGTATTCTTGCCGTAACGGGGAAGGCGGGGTGCCTTCTGATCGTAAAGAACTATACCGGGGATCGACTGAACTTCGGGCTGGCGGCGGAACGCGCCCGTGCCCAGGGGCTGAAGGTCAATATGGTCATCATCGATGACGACGTGGCGTTGCCCGACCTGCCGCAGGCGCGCGGTGTTGCGGGAACCCTGTTCGTTCATAAGATCGCGGGGGCTTTGGCGGAGCAGGGAGCGGACCTTGACACAGTGACAAGTACTGCTGCGAAGGTCATCGCGGGTGTTTCCTCTATCGGTATGTCCCTGGATTCCTGCACCATTCCGGGGTCGCCCAAGGACAACCGCATTCCGGAAGGGAAAGCCGAACTGGGACTGGGCATTCACGGCGAACCCGGCGTTGAACAGGTCGATTTCGCCAATGCGAAGGACGCCATGGACATGGTCGTCGAAAAGCTGGCGCCGCATATCGGTCCCGGCCCGCATGTCGCCCTGGTCAACAATCTGGGCAGCACGACGCCCCTTGAAATGGCGGTGCTGGCGGAAGAACTGCACAAATCCCGTATCGGCGGGCAAATTCGGTGGATGATCGGCCCGGCGCCGATGATGACCTCCCTTGATATGCGCGGCTTTTCAATCTCTCTGCTGCCGGTCGGCAAGGCGGAGGAAAGCGCGTTGCTGTCCCCGGTCGCGCCGACCGCATGGCCCGGTTGTCATGCGGTGGGACAGGTGGCTGTCCTGCCGCTGCCGGACGGGTTGGCACCGATCGCGCCGATGCCCTCCCAAAACGCGGAAAGTCGCGATTTCATCGAACGCTGCTGTCGCATTCTCATTGCGGCAGAGTCGGACCTGAATGCCCTGGATCAGAAATCCGGGGACGGCGATACGGGAAGCACGCTCGCCACGGCGGCACGTGCCTTGATCCAAGCGCTCGACCGCTTGCCGCAGGCCGATACCACGCAATTGTATCGGGCCATCGGGTTGGAATTGAGCCAGACCATGGGCGGGTCGTCCGGTGTATTGCTGGCGATCTTCTTTGCGGCGGCGGGCGATGCCTCCGCGAACGGTCAGGACATGATCGGGGCGCTGAAAGCCGGATTGCAGCGTATTCAGGAAGTCGGTGGCGCCGCACCCGGCGACCGGACCATGATCGACGCTCTTGCGCCTGCCTTGGACGCGCTATCGGACGGTGTTGCGGCGGCGGCCACGGCGGCACGCGCCGGTGCGGATGCGACGGCGAAGATCGACAAGGCCCGCGCCGGACGAGCGAGCTATATTTCAGCGGAAAATCTGATCGGCCATAACGATCCGGGGGCGGAAGCCGTGGCGCGTTTGTTTGAAGAACTGGTAGGCTGATAGAACGGCAACGCGCGCGTGAAGCGGGGGTTAGGAAAATTCTCGCTTCACCGCATCGGTATGTTCGCCAAGGGCCGGGACCGGTCCGAATTCCGGCGAGTTTCCGTCCACCAGGGCGCCGGGAGCGAGCAGCCGGACCGGGCCGGTCGGCGTTTCGGCGTCGACATACCGATTTTGCGGATGGGATTGCAGATCCTCCATGCCGTTGATCCGCCCGAAAGCGATGCGGGCCTTCAGTAGCATGTCCGCCAGCACATCCTGATCGTGCTGCACGAAGGCGGCGGTGACGATTTCATTTAAGGCTGGGCGGTTCGCGACGCGGTTGCTGTTGCTGGAAAAGCGCGGATCCGTGGCGACTGACGCCTGTCCCAGGATCGTGTCACAGAAAACGACCCATTCCCGTTCGTTCTGAATGGCAATCAGGATTTCCTTGCCGTCGCGCGTTGGATAGGCGCCATAGGGTGCGATGGTCGGGTGGTTCAATCCGGGGCGGTCCGGGGTCTTGCCGCCATAGACATATTGCAGATATGGCACGTTCATCCAGTCGCCCAGCGCATGGAACAGCGATACCGCGATGTGGCGTCCTTTGCCGGTGCGTTCGCGCGCGTACAACGCTTGAAGAACGGATTGGTGTGCGGTCATCCCGGCGGAAATATCGCAAACCGAAACACCAACACGCGCCGAGCCCGCCGGATTGCCGGTGATCGAAGATAAGCCGCTTTCCGCCTGAATCAGCAGGTCATAGGCCTTGTAGTTCCGATAGGGGCCGTTATCGCCGTAACCGGAAATCGAGACGGTGATCAGACGCGGGTTCTTTTTCCGCAGCGCGTCGGCGGCAAAGCCCAGCTTTTCTATGGCGCCGGGGGCCAGATTCTGGACGAAGATATCGGCCTTCGCGATCATTGCATGCATGAGCTGCGCGTCGGCGGCGTCCTTCAGGTTCAGACACACCGATTCCTTCCCGCGGTTCAGCCAGACGAAATAGGCGCTTTCCCCATGGACGAGGTGATCGTAATTCCGGGCGAAGTCGCCTTCCGGGCGTTCGACCTTCACGACACGGGCACCGGCCTCCGCCAGTCTGCCTGTCAAATAAGGGGCCGCCACCGCCTGTTCGACGGAAACAACGAACAACCCCTCCAAATCACCAACCATGGATACCGTCCTTTAAAATGATCGCAAGAATGGCGAATGTGAGGTGATTTGAGAAATAGTTATCGACGGGATATGTCATAGGATAATCTTATGGCCTTCTCACCTTGTTGCCGAGTTACCCAATGGATATCCGACAGCTCCGCTATTTCATCGCCATCGCGCAGTCGTCGTCGCTATCGAGCGCGGCGCATAGCCTGAATGTCGCACAACCGTCTTTGTCTCAACATCTGGCGAATATGGAGCAGGAGCTGGGCGTTCGACTGGTCGAACGGTCGCATCGGGGGTCGGTTCTGACGGAAGAGGGGCGGATTTTCCTGCAATATGCCAAACATATCTGCAACAGCATGGATGCCTGCTTGGCGGAAATGCAGGATTTAGGGCAGGCGGTGCACGGTAGCGTCAGTTTCGGCATGCCGCCGTCGGTATCCATGGTTATGTCCGTTCCCCTTGCCGAAACGGTTCGAGTCGAGTTGCCGGAGGTTCGCCTGAAAGCGATTGAGGCGATGAGCGGCTATATCAAGGCCTGGATCGAGGACGAAACCGTCGAAATCGGATTCCTATACGATTTGCAGGGCGTCGAGCATTTCGAGGCGGTGCATGTGCTGGACGAACAGGTCTATTTCTTTTCCGCGCCCGATGCATGGCCGCTATCGACACCGCCGGGGGAGCCGGTGCGGATGGCCGACCTCGCTGGGATAGACATGATCCTGCCCGGCCGGACACATGGATTGCGCCGGATCGTGGAAGACGCCGCGTCGCGCAGCGGAACGACCTTGAATGTCGTCATCGAAATGGATGCGATGACACAGATTAAGGATCTGGTGGCGCGCGGCTCCGCCTATACGGCATTTGCGCCGGCAGCGGTCTACGATTTCGTGTCACGGGGCGAACTGTTGCGCGCGCCGATCATCGACCCGGTGCCGTCACGCCCAGTCTATCTGGTCCGGAAGCCGACCCGGATGATGAGCCGCGCCTGCCGCGCCGTCCGCGACGTCACGCTGGATGTCGCAAAAGATCTGGTGCAGCGCGGAATCTGGGAAGGTCAATTATACATGACCGACGATAAGAAATGACATTGGCCCTCTTGCCTGCATGGCATTAGTCGGGTTTGCTCCTGTTCGACTAAAGATAACAGGGAAAAAACGGCCAAATGAATGCAATTCCGATGATAAAAGACCGCAGCCTTCCCATGATGTTACGTGTTCCGGCAGGCGACGGTACTGCCTGGGCGCGGGAAAACGCGGCGGATATTCAGGCGATCGCGGAAAAGGCGGGCGTTGTCTTGTTACGTGGATTCGACCTGCCGTCCCCGGTGGCCTTCCGCGCGGTCTGTCAGGCGATCGAACCGGATTTGCGGCCCTATACCGGTGGCGATTCCCCGCGCACCGGCGTGACGGATCAGGTCTATACCTCAACCGAATATGATGCCGATTTGGAAGTTTTTCTGCACAACGAGCTTTCCTATGCCGGATGGTCGCCGCGTATCGTCTTCTTTGGCTGCCTGATACCGTCGGCCGAAGGTGGCGAAACCCATATTGCGGACGGACGGCAGGTCTATCAGGCGATCCCGTCGGATATCCGGGATCGTTTCGAAACGCGCGGCATCGTCTATCTGCAACATCTGTGGGACGCGGATGGAAAGCCGGGCATCGGCAAGAGCTGGCAGGAGACCTTCGAAACCGATAGCCGAGAAGCGGTGGAAGCCTATCTGCGCCAATCCGGGATGGACTGGACCTGGACGGATTACGGCATTCGCACCCGCGCGCCGCATGACGCTATCGTGACCCATCCGAAAACCGGCGAGAAATGCTGGTGGAATCAGGCCGATCAATGGCATCGCGACCTCGGCGGCGTGAAGACATCTTTTGGCGGCTCGGACGATCCACGCTTCGATCCGTCGACGGCGGGCGAGGGGTCGCTGGGCAATCACGTGATCTATGGCGACGGGACGGAAATCGACGCGGATGACCTGCGCACCATTCGGTCCGTGACCCGATCCCTGGAAGTCGCTTTTCCCTGGGAGGCCGGCGATGTGATGGTCGTCGACAACGTTCTGGCAATGCATGGGCGGAAACCGTTCAAGGGCGAGCGCCGAATTCTCGTTGCAATGGCGTAGAGGGGTGGGGGGTATGACGGAAATTCAAACGCTTCGGCGCGACTTGGCGGCCGCCTTCGTTCTGGCGGATCGGTTCGGGCTGTCGGAAGGGATCTGTAATCACTTCTCTGCCGTCGTGCCGGGGCGGGACGAACGCTTCCTGATCAATCCCTATGGCCTGCATTGGTCCGAAATGAAGCCGGACAGCCTGTTGCTCATCGATGGGCAGGGGACGGTTTTGGAGGGCGAGGGCGAGGTGGAAGCCACCGCCCGGACGATCCATATCGCCGGACACCGCGCAAACCCGCGCCATAAGGTCCTGCTGCACACGCATATGCCCCATGCCACCGCGCTGACCATGTTGGAGGGCGGCAAGCTGGAAATGGCGCATCAGACCGCTGTGCGATTTTGGCGTCGAATGGCGCACCACGCTTTCGGCGGCATCGCATTGGACGATGCGGAAGGGGAACGGATCGCGGAAGCGCAGAAGGACAATCCCGACGCCGATATTTTTTTCCTGGATAATCATGGTGTCACTGTCGGCGGCGAAAGCGTGGCCGCAGCCTTCGATGACCTCTATTACCTGGAACGGGCCTGCCGGCAGCAGATATTGGCGCAATCCACCGGGCTGCCCTTCAAGATCATTTCGGACGATATGCTGCTGGATACACACCGGCAGTTGGAACAGGTGCGAATTCCGCAGGCGGAATCCTTCTACACCGCGTTGTTGCGGTGTCATGCCCTGGGGTGATGTTTGGGGGTCGGGTCAGGCCTCCGCCGTGGCCTGCATGGTGACCGTATCGTCCCCGACCTTGCGAACCCGCAGATCGAGACCGCGATCCGACTCTCGTGCTTCCACAATGACCGGAATGCCGCAGATCAATGGAGATACACCGCGATAGGTGAAGCATGACGGTGCCTTGCCGAACAGCTTTGCCGCCATGTTCTGCATCCACGTTGCCTGCATCGGTCCATGCACGACCAGCCCGGCATAACCTTCTTCCTGCGTCGCATAGGGGAAATCGTAGTGGATGCGGTGACCGTTGAAGGTCAGCGCGGAATAGCGGAACAACAAGGTCGGTGTCGGGGTGACTTTCCATTGGTCGACGGTCGCCCACGCCTCCGCCACAGGCGGTGCGGGTGGCGCGGCACCAGCGGCAGGGGCTTCCCGATAGACGATGTTCTGAACCTCGTTGATACGCGGGTCGCCATCGACCGAGTAGCTGTGTTCCACCGTAACGAAGCCTAAATTTCCGCTGCGACCCTGCTTGAATGTCACGTCGGTAATCACTGATTTTCTTGTGACTATGTCATTCAGAGACAAATCTCGGATGGTGGTCACGCTACCGCCCGCCCACATCCGTCGCGGCAGGGGCAGTTTTGGTAGAAAGAGCCCGGTGCGCGGGTGTCCGTCCGGCCCCAGTTCCGCCGCTTCCACGGAATCGGGAGCAAGGCACCATTGGAAGCCACAGGGGACGGGGCCGGGACCCAGCAGGCCTGTCAGCGTGACCTTGAAATGGTCCAGCATGCGATCCGTGATGGGTTCGCTGCTGATCCGCGCTCTGCCGATCCAATCGCGGTACTCGCTCATTCCGCGCTCCCCAAAAAGGCGCCTAGGTCTTGGGCTGTCAACGTGGACAGGCGCGAGGACAAATCGGCGAGCCGCGCGGCCCTATCCGCGCCCAGAACATCGATGGCCTTCCTATGCAGCCCGGATGTCAGTTCTGATTCCGACAAACGTGCCGCTAGGTCATAGTCGATTTGGATTTCGGCGCCGTCCGTTAACGTCAGGCTGCCGACCGCCTGCATATCCGTCAGCGATGGATCGCCGGAAACATCGACTTTCGGCGCGAATGCGGCCAGGTCGGGGTCGCGCGCCAGGGCGTCCGTGTAAATCCGGTCGCTGCCGGTGGCGATACCGTTCAACACCATCCCGGCAAGCCAGCGGTAACTGAACTTTACCTCCAGTCCCGTGCGCGGCGTGTCGATGTTACAAACCGACAGCCAACGCGGATTGGTGCGCAGCGTGAACCGCGCCACACTGTCCGTGGAAATCGCGTTGGACGCGCCTTTCGCCCGCAACAGGCCTTCAATCATCGCATGCGTGCCGTGGCAGCAGGCGTGGAACTTATATTTGATATCCTCAAACAGGAAAGTTTCCGGCGGTAGGTTTAGCAATGCCGCGTCCGGTGTAGGCGCGTCCGAATGGGTCGGGATAAAGCCCTGCGGCCCCATCAACCCGTCATCGGCGGAGGTGAAGCCCTTCGCCGCCAATTTCGCGCATTCGACGCCGTTGGCCGCAGCAATCCCGGCATTGTAGGGTTTCCCCATTGTGCCGAACTGGCTTTTCAAACCGGACGCGCGTGTCGCACAGAGGCCGATGGCCGCGCGCATCTGATCGCGGGTCAAACCGTATAGGCGTCCCGCCGCGACCGTCGCCCCGAAGGCACCGGCGGTGGCGGTTTGGTGAAAGCCGCGATTGTAATGAACCGCCCCCAAGGTCATGCCGATCCGGATTGCCGCTTCGGCGCCGACCAGGAAGGCGGAAACCACCGCATCGGCGGTCGCGCCGATTTCTTCCCCCACGGCCAGGGCCGCCGGATAAACGCCAACGGACAGATGGCCGATATGGGCGAAATGGGTATCGTCATAGTCCAACGCATGGCTGGTCGCACCATTGACCAGGGCCGCCATGCGGGCAGGGGCCTTGCCGCCACCGATCACGGTCGCGGCCTTCACCCCGGCCTCCTCTTCCGACAGGGCGCGCAGATGCCGGCTCAACGGTTCGGATGCGCCGGCGCGACCACAGACAAGCCAATCGGCCAGAGAATGGCGCGCCATGGCCAGGGCAGTGGCCGGAAGGCTCTCTTCCCGCAACATCGCGATATCCAGGATTGCGTCGTTCAGTGTCATAGGGCGGCCTTCGCGTTCAAACTCTCGTTCAGGTCAAGAATGGATCGTGCCCGGTCGATGACGGGCTTGTCGACCATCTCGCCGTCGACCGCGACCGCATCACCGCCGGATGCGGCGGCTAGAATTCGGTGCGCCCAGGCGAGTGTGTCCTCGTCGGGCCGATAGCCTTCGATCGCCGAGGCGAGTTGTTTTGGATGGATCAGCAGTTTCCCGCGGAATCCCAATTCATTGCCATGGGCCGCATCGTCTCGGATCAAGTCGGGCCGGTCGATCCCGGTGGTGACCCCGTCGATGGGGCCCGGCAGCCCGGCAAGGCGGGAGGCGACGACCAGCGTGCTGCGCGCGTGCAGAAGCGCGGTAGGTGTATGGGCGCAGCCGATATCCGCGCTGTAGTCGATCGATCCGAAAACGAGCCGGTCACAGGCGGCGGCGATGGATGTGGCGTTATTCAGTCCGCGCGCCGTTTCGATCAAGGCGAAGATAGCCATGCCTTGAGGAACGGCATTGCGTATCTGGATGATTTGGTCTGGGTATTCCGCCTTGGGCAGGACGATCCCGTCGATACCGACGCGCCCGGCGATTTCGATATCCTTGGCGAACCAAGGGGTGCCGACGCCGTTAATGCGCAAGAATAAGGCTGTATCACCCGGAGGCAGCTCGACGGCTCGTAGACCGTCCGCCGCCTGCGTCTTGTCCGTTGGGGCGACGGCGTCTTCGAGATCGATGACGACCGTATCGGTCCCGGCGGCGCAGGCCTTGGCGATCCGGTCCGGCCGCGTGGCGGGAACGAAGAGAGGGAAGGAGGTCGCGGCGGCTTTCCGTGTCATGTTCAGAAGGACCGCGGCAGACCCAGAATATGTTCCGCCACATAGGACAGGATCAGGTTCGTCGAGATCGGCGCGACCTGATACAGGCGGGTTTCCTTGAATTTGCGTTCGATATCGTATTCTTCCGCGAAGCCGAACCCGCCATGGGTTTGCAGGCAGGCATTGGCCGCTTCCCAGGAGGCGTCGGCGGCCAACAATTTCGCCATATTCGCCTGTGCGCCGCAGGCCTCGCCCGCGTCGAAACGGCGACAGGCCTCGAACCGCATCAAGTTTGCAGCCTCCACATTCACATAGGCTTTGGCGAGGGGGAATTGGACGCCCTGGTTCTGGCCGATCGGCCGGTCGAAGACGATGCGCTCATTGGCGTATTGCGTGGCGCGTTCCAGGAACCAGTAGCCGTCGCCGATGCATTCCGCGGCGATCAGCGTACGTTCCGCGTTCAGCCCGTCCAGGATGTAGCGGAAGCCTTTGCCTTCTTCCCCGATCAGGTTTTCCGCCGGAATTTCCAGATTGTCGAAGAAGACTTCGTTGGTTTCATGGCCGACCATGTTCTTGATCGGGCTGATTTCCATGCCGTTGCCCAAGGCATCCTTCAGGTCGACGATGAAAATCGACATGCCTTCGGATTTGCGTTTCACCTCCGGCAGCGGCGTCGTGCGGGCGAGCAAGATCATCAGGTCGGAATGCTGAATGCGGCTGATCCAGACCTTCTGGCCGTTAACGATGTAACGGTCGCCCTTGCGCATGGCGGTCGTCTTCAGCTTTGTCGTGTCGGTGCCGGTCGTCGGTTCCGTGACCGCCATGGATTGCAGGCGCAAGTCGCCGCTGGCGATCCCCGGCAAGTAGGCGCGTTTCTGCTCTTCCGATCCGTGGCGCAGCAGGGTGCCCATATTGTACATCTGACCGTGGCAGTGTCCGGCATTGCCGCCCGACCGATTGATCTCCTCCATCACGATGCTGGCTTCCGTCAGGCCCAGGCCCGATCCGCCGTATTCTTCCGGGATCATCGCGGCTAGCCAGCCGTCGCGCGTCAGGGCATTGATGAAATCTTCGGGATAGATGTCCTTCGACGCATGTTCCCGGTGATAGTCACTCGGGAATTCCTGGCAGAGAGCGCGCAGCGCATCGCGAAGTTCGTCGTGGTCGCTGGGGGCACTGGTCTGCATGGGAGTCCTCCGTCACTGCACCGTTCTTGATTTTAACGGGGCTAGAACTACTCCAATGCGGCGGAAAACAGGCCATATGAAATTCATATAGCCTGCTTTGGCGGAACCTATCGTCGTCAGATCGGGGGGTTAGGTGAGGTAGTCGAACAATAGCTTCACGCCGATTGCCGCCAGCATGACCAGGATGATCCGGTCGAAGGTTTCTCGGGACAGGCGCTTGCCGATCCGCGCCCCCAACGGCATTCCCGCCATCAGCGGGATCAGCGCCACGAAGCTGAGGATGAAGCGTTCCCAGGTCATCAACCCATACCAGACCATCAAGGGGAACTGCGACACCGCCATCGCCGCGAAGAAGACGGAAATCGTGGCGATGAACTCTTCACGTTTCAGACGTTGCGCGTTCATGAAGGTGATGGAAACCGGCGCGGAAATCCCGCAGGCCCCCTGCAACATGCCCGCGAAGGCCCCGACCGGAAAACTGATGCGGGTCGCAATGCCGCGATCCAGGGCCCAATGCGGTTTGGCGAGACGGAAGGCGATATAGACGAAGACGATTCCCGCGACGATCAGTAGCAGACTGTCCCCGGATAGGACGGCCAACAGGACGGTGCCGAAAGCGGCACCCAACAATCCTGCAAAGGCGAAGACATAGGTGAAGCGGCCGGGCAGGCGATGGTCCCAGTAGACCTGCGCTTGCCGGATATTGGTGACGAAATTGGGGATCACGAACATGGTGACGGCGAAGGGCACGTCGTAGAACAGGGCCATCAGCGGAACGACGATGATCGGCGCACCCGCGCCGGTCGCGCCCTTCAGGATGCCGCCCGCGAGGAATCCGGCACCGACGATCAGAAGCATTTCAAGGGTATGGATATCGATCACGGAAATAGCCTTGGAAACGACACGGCGCCAATTTGCCGGAAACGAGGGGACCGAACCAGTCTGCCGCCGGTCGTGAGAACGGCGACTGTATGGAACAAGTCGACGCTTACCGCTGCATCGCCGTGTTTAGGGAAATGAAGCGCCGAAGGAAACGGGTCTTGGCCTCGGTCGGGGGAATTGGGGTTGGGTCGAAGGGGCCACTGGCTGGGACTTTCGGTGGCTTCCCCCAGATTTTGACGGCTTCCGCCTCCGCAAAGCCGGCGATGCCGGTCGCTTCGATCCTGGCGGCATGCAGATCGGCCTTCTTAATCAGTTTCTTCAGGGTTGGAGGAATTGCTGGGGGCAATCCGAACCGGATATGGATCGCGCGCTGCAATCTGTCCTCGAGGTCGCGGTAGTTATAACCGATCGCGTTCTTGAACGGCGATATCATGTCTCCGACGACATATTCGCTGGCATCGTGCAGCAGCGCCAGCAGCCGCTTTTCCGGCGATAGGCCCGGGTCGATTTCCACCGCCAGCGCCTCCACCATCACGCAATGCTGGGCGACGGAAAACGCCCAGTCGCCGGTCGTCTGGCCGTTCCAGCGGGCGACGCGGGCGAGACCGTGGGCGATATCGTCTATTTCGATATCGACCGGACTCGGGTTGAGCAGGTCCAAGCGGCGGCCGCTCAACATGCGTTGCCAGGCCCTAGGCTCCGTTGCGCGGCGCGTCATGATTTGTACCGTTGCATCCATCCGAGACCGGACCAGGTATCGTCGCGGGGGACATATTCGCACCCTACCCAGCCGTCGTAACCGAGGGTGTCGAGACGTTTCAGAACCGGTTCGTAATTCACTTCCCCGGTATCCGGCTCGTTCCGTCCGGGAACGCCGGCGATCTGAATGTGGCCGATCCGGTCAATGCATCGTTCCAGGGTCGCGATCAGATCGCCCTGCATGATTTGCCGGTGATAGAGGTCGAGTTGAAGGGCGATATTCGATGCCTGAACATTGTCGATGATCCGCAAGGCGTGCTCGGTCTTGTTCAGAACGTAGTTGGGGATGTCGCGGGTATTGATCGGCTCCACCAATAATTGGATACCGGACTTTGCCGCTCGCGGGGCAATCCGCCGAAGGTTTGCTTCCATCGTGGAGTGATGCACGCGTTCGTCCAGCGTGATCGGCGCGACACCTGCCATGACATGCAGTTTGCGGCAGTCCAACGCCTCCGCATAC
This sequence comes from Pacificispira spongiicola, assembly GCF_012926505.1. GTDB lineage: Bacteria > Pseudomonadota > Alphaproteobacteria > UBA8366 > Aestuariispiraceae > Pacificispira > Pacificispira spongiicola. Next base: position 123,719 of record NZ_JABBNT010000005.1, on the reverse strand, counting down.
TCCAAGGCCTTGGCAAAGCCGCGTTCGAATTCCGCTTCTCGGCCGGGAAGGGCGCCGTTTCCCCGATCGCCCCGTTGCCAGTCGCCCGGCGGCAGATTGATATGAACGAGGGGGAGGCCGCACTGGTCCTTGGCATCCTGCAATTCGTCGGTGGGGAAATCGTATGGGAATTGGATTTCAACGCCGTCAAATCCGGCCTCTTTTGCCGCGGAGAACCGCTCCAACATGGGCAGTTCGGTAAACAGCATCGAAAGATTGGCCGTGAAACGCGGCATAATTGCCCCCTATCTTAACCGACGGATGCTTCGTATTTCCAGATTCTCGACCCGGCGGATGTGATCCTCCATTCGATCTAGCGGCCAGATACGCACCGCCATATCAGTGGCATTGGCGTGAATGGCGTGAGTTTCGTTCACCATCATTCCGACATGGCCGGGCCAAAAAACCAAGTCGCCGCGTTGGAGATCCGCGTGCGATACAGATAGGGGATAGCCGACTTCGCGTTCCTGCATGTCCGTATCGCGCGGGCAGGGGACGCCGCAGGCTTCCAACGCGAATTGAACCATGGCGGAACAATCCAGTCCCTGATTGGATCGCCCCCCCCACAGATAGGGAGCCTCCAGAAAACGCTGGGCAACCGAAACGGCGTCGGATTCATAGGTGCCGACCGGCATCAGATGTTCGGAATAAATCCATTGGCCATCGGCGATGCGGGACCAGCGGTTTTGCCGATCCACAACAGTCACGCGAGATCCGAAAGACAGCGCGGATGTTGCAAAACGCTTTACGTCCGGGGCGGGGTAGAGGTGGCTGCTGCGGACAGACACCCGGTGTGTCGGCAAGGGCTGATCCTGCGCCAAGGCCCGTTCGTCGATATAGCCGGTATACAAGTCCCGTTGCGATTGGACCCAAGCCCAGCCGTTCGCCCGGTCGTATACCCGGACGGATTCGCCCTGCAGATATTCGGTTTCCCGCGCCATTGCCATATCGGGTTCCCGCCGGACCGGCACCACGGGAAGGCATATTTGCGCCGGTGTGCCTTCGATAAAGCGATCGGCGGTCACACGGCCCTTGAGGCTGATGTCGGCCAAATCCGACCGGTAAAGGTTCCGTCGGCGGTCCGGCGGTTCGGTGGCCAGCGTATCAACGACTGTAAGGGTCGGCCCGGTCAATCGAACAACTTGTCGATTTCATCCTGGGAAATCGACGCTTCCTTTTGCAGGGCGGGACCGTTCAACAGGGCGTCATCGCCTTCAACCTTGTTTTCCTCGGCATATTGACCGGCAAGGCGGTTGATTTCTTCCTGTCCCCACAGTTCGATCATGCGGTTGACCCGTTCCTCGACGAATTTCATCGACCGCACGATCTTCGTCACGCGCTGACCGGTAATGTCCTGGAACGTGCAGGCTTCGATCGCCGCCATGGTCTCTTCATTGATCTTGTCGCACAAGGCGCCGCGTTTATCGGCATCCTCTTCGCCGCGCAGGGCTTCAACCGTGTTGTCGACCACTTCCATCCGTTCCAGGATCGAATGGGTCGCTTCTTCCGTCGCGCCGACGATGGCGTCCAACTGATCCGCCATGGAATCGAAGCGGGTCTGACTGCCTTCGGACGCGACCATCTGCGCGATTTCTTCGCGAAAGCGCCGCACATACTGAACAAGGCTGATGATTTCGCCCTTCAGTTCCCGGTCCGATTCACGACGATTCCCCAATCGATCCCCCATAAACTCTCTCCCCGACCTTAAAACGCCTTGAAGGCCAACGTGGTGAACGTGTCTCGGACGCCCGGCAGGCGTTGAATTTGTTCGGTCACGAAATGGCCTATATCCAAGTCCTCAGGAATGTAACATTTCATCAAAAGGTCGTATTGGCCAGAGGTTGAGTAAACCTCGGAGACATGCTCCACCGATTCGATCGCTTCCGCCGCCGTCTTGTAAGCATCTCCCAGTTCGCATTTAACCTGGACGAATAACGTGCGCATGGCGGGTTGGCTCCTCTATCGAATGGCACCGGACGGATTGATAGGCGCAACAATGCATCCTCCCAACGGGCAGGTGCAAGTGAAAGCAGGGATTTTAGGAATAAGGACGATCAGCGCCGCAGCAGGAAGGCCGGAACCTGTTCCGTCTGACCGAAAGGCGTGTCCTTGATATCCGGCAACGGATCGTCGTTCACATCGTAATAGGAATCACGATCCCGACCGCCGGATTTACGACCGCCGCGGCCACGGCTTTCCTCGCGGGTTTTCGCGTCCTGACGCGGGGCCTCGTTTTCACGCGGCGCTTTGTTTTCGCGCGGGGCCTTGTCGGTGCGTTTCGACCGCGACTTCCGGGGGGGCTTGGTATCTTCGGCATTGGATGCTTCGACGCCGGTGTCATCGGTCTCGACCGGCGCTTCCTTGGCGTCGGTATTGTCCGTCACGGGGATCTTCTTGCCGATCAACTTTTCGATGAAGCCCAGATATTTCGATTCCGCGTCGCTGGCGAGGGTGATGGAAACGCCTTTGCGCCCGGCACGACCGGTGCGACCGATCCGATGGACATAGTCTTCCGCATGGGTCGGAACGTCATAGTTGAAGACGTGGCTGACCGACGGGATGTCCAGACCGCGCGCGGCAACATCGGAGCATACCAGAATGGTGATCTCGTTTTTCTTGAACCGATCCAGCCATTCCAGGCGCTTGTACTGGTCCATGTCGCCGTGCAGGGCGCCGGTAGAGAACCCGGCCTCTTCAAGGGCGCGATACAGGGTCGCGACATCTCGCTTGCGGTTGCAGAAGACCAGACCGTTCGTGATTGTGTCGTCTTTCAACAGCCGGAACAGAGTGCGCCGCTTCTGGCGGCCATCGACCCGAATGACGGATTGGGTGATCGTGTCCGCCGTGCTGGCGGGGGGCGAGACCGTGATTTCCTTCGGATTGGACAGGAATTTCGCGGCCAGCCTGCGGATTTCCGGCGGCATGGTAGCGGAAAACATCAGCGTCTGTCGCAACGGCGGCATCAGCGACACGATCTTTTCGACATCGGGGATGAAGCCCATGTCGAGCATCCGGTCAGCCTCGTCGATCACCAAGACTTTGGTATCTGTCAGGATGACCTTACCACGTTCGCAATGGTCCATCAGTCGGCCCGGCGTCGCGATCAGGACATCCACGCCGCGATTCAGTTTCGCTTCCTGGTCGGCAAAGGAAACGCCGCCGATCAGCAAGGCCATGTTCAGCTTGTTGTACTTGCCGTAAGTCTCGAAATTGTCCGCGACTTGCGCGGCCAATTCGCGCGTCGGTTCCAGGATGACGGTCCGCGGCATGCGGGCGCGGCTGCGCCCCTGGCTCAGGATATCGATCATCGGCAGGGTGAAGGAAGCGGTTTTGCCGGTCCCCGTTTGCGCGCATCCCAGGATGTCGCGATTCATCAGGACGTAGGGGATCGCCTTTTCCTGAATGGGAGTCGGAGTTTCGTAGCCCGCATCGCTGATCGCGCGGAGGATCGGATCGCTGAGACCTAAATCGGCAAAAGTTGTCGCCATGAGTTCCTTCATTGCCTGACTTCCCGTGGGGAGCGGCGCCCCCGGCTATCGCGGAAAATCGTCATCTATCGGCATTCGCAAGTTGCGGCGGACTATAGGCGGCGTGGGAAGAGTGTCAATTAACCTGCCGGATTCCGACGGGTTTTTACTTAGGCCGTTGTCCAACTGTTGCCTGTTGGCTACGGTTTGGCGGTACTAGATTAGGATGGGTTGTGGAAATGCTTATCGAATGCGACCAATCGCTGTTATTCGTCGTGGATGTTCAGGAACGCCTCGTCCCCGCTATTTTTGAGGCGGATCGGGTTGTTGCCAATAGTCTACGCCTGATCGAGGCGGCGCGGATGCTGAACATTCCCATATTATGCAGCGAACAATATCCGAAGGGTTTAGGGCATACGGTGCCTGAAGTTCGATCCCGCCTTTCGAACGGCGAAATTTTCGCAAAAACCCATTTCTCCTGCGCCCGTGACGACGTGATCGCGACGGCGGTCGCCGCGACCGGACGACGTCAGATCGTCCTGTGCGGTACCGAATCGCATGTTTGCGTCCTGCAATCGGCCTTCGGATTCAAGGGGGAGGGATACGATGTCTTCGTCGTTGAGGATGCCGTATCCAGCCGTCGTCCCGAAAGCGTTACAAGCGCCGTGCGACGCCTAAGCGCCTCGGGAATAGGCGTTGTGACGACGGAAATGGCCTTGTTCGAGTGGATCGGTCAGGCGGGGACGGAGGATTTCAAATCCCTTCGCCATTTGTTCAAGTAGCGGTCGTTAGCAGGAACCGAACAGGCACGTCGCACCCGCGCCACTTCGCGGGTCCGGACGAAGCTTGAAAAGGGTTCTGGTCGCCGTCGCGAAAGCGAACGCGAATTCCTCATCGCCCGGCTTTGCACCGTTCGGAATCTTTAGCCAAACCGTGCTGAACTCGCTGGTATTCTTGCACAAGGTCAACATCGCGATATCCGGCGAGTCGTTTTCCGACGGACTCGGCAACGCGTTGCCGCATAGCGTTTGCCCCAGGGCATCCTGCGCCGGATTGAACAGTACAACAGTACGCAACGGTGAATTCGGCGCATCCGTCGGCGTATCGGAGAAGCGGATGGGCAACCCCGGATTGTTTCCCGACATGGCCTGTCCAATGATATCCGAAAGCTCTTTATTATCGGCAAGATACGGGTTTCCGATAACAGTCAGCTTCATGTCTTTGTTGCCATTGAACGCCATGATTTCGTCATGGCTGTATCCGGCTCCGAAATAGTCCTTATAGACCACGGGACCACCGCAGGCGGATAGAAGGACGGCACAAGACATCAGCGTCGCGGCGCTAAGAAGTCGTTTCATCCAACCGGACTCCGACAATCAGTTTCGTCAGATAAGGGATATGGGTATGAGGGAATTAGACGTCCAGTTCGTCGATGAACTGGGCGTTTTCCTGGATGAACTGGAACCGCATTTCCGGCTTTTTGCCCATTAGGGTTTCCACCATCTTCGCCGTGCGGCGGCTTTCCTCAAGCTCTTCCTCGCGGCTGCGGTTCGGCAGGTCGACGCGCAGTAGGGTACGTTTCGACGGATCCATTGTGGTATCCCGCAACTGGGCCGGCGGCATTTCGCCCAAGCCTTTGAACCGGCTGATATCGACCTTTGCATTCGGTTTGAATTCGGTCTTCAGCGCTGCGTCTTTCGCCGCGTCGTCCATGGCATAGACTGACTTTCCGCCTTGGGACAGTCGATACAGCGGCGGTTGTGCCAGGAACAGGCGGCCCGCTTCGACCAGGCCCGGCATTTCGCGGTAGAAGAAGGTCATCAGAAGGGACGCGATATGCGCGCCGTCGACATCGGCATCGGTCATGATGATGACGCGCTCGTAGCGCAGCTTTTCGACGTTGAAATCCGCCCGCGTACCACAACCCAGGGCCTGAATGATGTCCTTCAGTTCCTGGTTCTGCTTCAGCTTATCGGCAGAGGCGGAGGCGACGTTCAGAATCTTGCCCTTCATCGGCAGAATTGCCTGGGTTTTGCGGTTGCGCGCTTGCTTTGCGCTGCCGCCGGCGCTGTCGCCCTCAACCAGGAAGATTTCCGTGTCTTCCGCGCTTTCGTCCGAACAATCGGCCAGCTTACCGGGCAGGCGCAGTTTTCGCGTCGGCGTCTTGCGGCGCTGTTCCTTCTGCTGCTTGCGTTTCTGGCGTTCGTCCACGCGTTCCAGAATGCGTTCCAGCAGATCGTTGGCGGATGCCGGGTCTTCTGACAGCCAATGATCGAACCGATCCTTCAACGCCAGTTCGACCATGCGCCCGGCCTCGATCGAGACGAGCTTTTCCTTGGTCTGACCCTGGAACTGAGGGTCCGGGATAAAGACCGACAGCATGATGCAGGCTTCGCCCGTGATGTCGTCGCCGGTGATCTGGCTGGCCTTCTTGTTGCCGACCAGATCGCCATAGGCCCGCAACGATTTAGCCAAGGCAGAGCGCATCGCGCTTTCATGGGTGCCGCCCTGCGGTGTCGGGACGGTGTTGCAATAGGTGCTGCAGAAGCCGTCGCCATCGGCGGGCCAGTGAATGGCCCATTCCATCTGGCCGACGCCGTCCTGCGCCTTCCAAGACGCGGCGAAGGGGCGCGGCGTGATCGTGGCGCGGGCGCCCAGAGTCGCGGTCAGATAGTCCTTCAAACCGCCGGGAAAGTGCAGGGAGCTTTTCTCCGGAACGTCGGAGCCGTCCTTGATCAGGCTTTTCGGACAGGTCCAGCGGATTTCCACGCCCTTGAACAGATAGGCCTTCGACCGCGCCATGCGGAACAGGACGGCCGGATCGAATTTCTGGCGGTCGCCGAAAATTTGCGTATCCGGACGGAATGTCACCGACGTGCCGCGTCGGTTCGGGGCGTCGCCGACTTTCGCCAGCGGGCCTTGCGCATGACCGCGGGAATAGGTCTGGCGGTAGAGTGTGCGCTCGCGGGCAACCTCGACAACCAAGTTTTCCGACAGCGCATTGACGACGGAAATACCCACGCCATGCAACCCGCCGGAGGTCGCATAGACCTTGCCGGAGAATTTCCCGCCGGAATGAAGCGTCGTCAGAATGACCTCAAGCGCCGACTTGTCCTTGTATTTCGGATGCGGGTCGATCGGAATGCCGCGCCCATTGTCGCGGACAGTGACGGAGCCGTCCTCCAGCAGGTCGAGCTCAATACGGCTGGCATGCCCGGCCACCGCCTCGTCCATGGAGTTATCCAGCACTTCGGCCACCAGATGGTGATAGGCACGTTCATCCGTACCGCCGATATACATGCCGGGACGATGACGGACGGGTTCCAAGCCCTCAAGGACTTCGATATCCTTGGCGGAGTAGCCCGAATCTTTGCTGCCGGAATTCTGGAACAAATCGCTCATGGGGGCATTATACGGGCAGACTCGGTTGCTGCAAGCGTATAAGGTATGGTTGTGTTTCTTCAGACACTAGATGTGGGATAGGGTTAATGGGGCAGAATCAAGAACAGGAACCGCGCGGCGAATTGCAGATTCGCACGCTTGCCATGCCGTCGGACACGAACCCGTCCGGTGATATTTTCGGCGGTTGGGTCCTGTCGCAGATGGATATTGCCGGCGGCATTCTTGCCGGGCACCGCGCGAAGGGACGTGTCGCGACGGTCGCCGTGGACGGCATGACGTTTCATCTGCCGGTTTTTGTCGGCGATATCGTCTGCTGCTATGCCGATGTCGTTCGGGTCGGGCGAACCTCGATCGCGATCAACGTTCAGACCTGGGCCCTGCGCGCGAACAGCCGGGAACGGATGTTGGTGACGGAAGGGGTCTACACCTATGTCGCCATAGGACAGGACCGGAAGCCCCGGGTGATCGGGGGCTGACCGCCGTCAAACCGGAAAATAGACTGGAGATGTCGCATGGCCCTGAAAACACCCGTTTCACGGATGGTTGCCGACGCGAAGGCCCGTATTCGGGAAATCGATGCGCCCGAGGCCATCGCCATGGCGGATCGCGACGATGTCGTGATCGTCGACCTGCGCGACCCGCGCGAACGCGACCGCGTCGGCTATATTGAAGGGGCCTTCCATTGCCCGCGCGGCATGGTCGAATTCTGGGTCGACCCGGAAAGCCCCTATTTCAAGCCGATCTTCGGCGAGGACAAGACCTTCGTTTTCCACTGTGCCTCCGGCTGGCGGTCGGCTCTGACGGTCGACACGTTGCAGAATATGGGCATGGAAAAGGTCGCCCACATCACCGGCGGGTTTTCATCCTGGGTGGAAGCGGGCGGTCCTCATGTCGGGCCAAAAGGCGGTTAACCGGCCTTTTTCTGCGCAACCTGTAGATAGGGCTTCAGATAGTGGCCGGTATGCGACCGGTCGGACTTGGCGATTTCTTCCGGGGTGCCCTGGGCGACGATTTCGCCGCCGCGTGTGCCCCCGTCGGGGCCCAGGTCGATGATCCAATCGGCGGTTTTGATGACCTCCAGATTGTGTTCGATGACGACGATGGTGTTTCCGGAATCGACAAGGGTTTGAAGGACTTCCAGCAATTTGTTGACGTCGTGGAAGTGCAGTCCCGTCGTCGGTTCATCCAGCACATAGAGCGTGCGGCCCGTCGCTTTCTTTGCCAGTTCCTTGGCCAGTTTGACGCGTTGCGCCTCGCCACCCGATAGGGTCGTCGCCTGCTGTCCGATCTTGATATAGCCCAGGCCGACACGTTGCAGAGTCACCAGCTTGTCGCGGATCGCCGGGACGGCCTTGAAGAATTCCGCGCCTTCGTCGACCGTCATTTCCAGCACATCCGCAATGGACTTGTCGCGATAGTGGATTTCAAGCGTTTCGCGGTTGTAGCGGTGACCGTGGCACTGATCGCACTGGACATAGACGTCCGGTAGGAAGTGCATTTCGATCTTGATGACGCCGTCGCCCTGGCAGGCCTCACAGCGGCCACCCTTGACGTTGAAGCTGAACCGACCCGGTTGATAGCCGCGGGCCTTGGCTTCCGGCAGACCGGCGAACCAGTCGCGGATCGGCGTGAAAGCCCCGGTATAGGTTGCCGGGTTCGATCTTGGCGTCCGGCCGATGGGCGATTGGTCGATGTCTATGATCTTGTCCAGGAACTGAACGCCCTCGATCTTGTCATGCGCGCCGGGATGGGTGCGCGCGCCCATCAGGACACGGGACAGCGCCTGTTGCAGGGTTTCGATGATCAGGGTCGACTTGCCGGATCCGCTGACCCCCGTGACGACGGTCAGCGTGCCCAGGGGGATGGTCGCATTGACATTCTGCAGGTTGTTTTCGCGGGCGCCGAAAATCTTCAACAACTGACCCTTGTGCCCTTTGCGGCGGGTTTTCGGAATCGGAATCTGCATCATGCCGGTCATATATTGCCCGGTCAGGCTGTTCGGGTTGGCCATGACCTCGTCCGGCAGGCCCGCGGCGACGACCTCGCCGCCATGGACACCGGCACCGGGGCCCATATCGACCAGATAGTCGGCGGCGCGGATCGCGTCTTCGTCATGTTCAACCACGATCACCGTGTTGCCCAGGTCACGCAGCCGCCGCAGCGTGTCCAACAAACGGTCATTATCGCGCTGATGCAGGCCGATGGACGGTTCGTCCAGAACGTAGAGCACGCCGGTCAGGCCGGAGCCGATCTGGGAGGCAAGGCGAATACGCTGACTTTCCCCTCCGCTGAGCGTGCCGGAGTTCCGGCTGAGCGTCAGGTAATCCAACCCGACATTGTTCAGGAAGCCCAGCCGTTCATTGATTTCCTTCAGAATGCGGTAGGCGATTTCCTTTTGCTTGGCGCCGAGCTTTTCATCCAGTTCCGTGAACCAGGTTCCGGCATCGGCGATCGACATCTGCGCGACCTCACCGATATGCAGGCTGCCGACCTTCACGGCCAGGGCTTCCGGCTTCAAGCGATGACCGCCGCAGGCCGGGCAGGGGGTGACGGACTGGTACTTCGCCAATTCTTCCCGCGACCAGCTGGATTCCGTTTCCCGATAGCGGCGTTCCATATTCGGCACGACCCCTTCGAACGGTTTCGTGGTCTTGTAGGACCGCAGCCCGTCGTCGTAACGGAATTCAATGGCCGTTTCGCCGCTGCCGTGCAGCAGGCAGGTTTTCACCGCGTCGTCCAATTCGGCGAACGGGGTCTTCAAGGACGCGCCGTAATGGCGGCAAATGGCTTCCAGCGTCTGCTTGTAATAAGGGGAGGATGAGTTCGACCACGGCGCGATGGCCCCTTGCCACAGGGATTTCGTCTTGTCCGGAACGATCAGGTCCAGATCGAACTCCATATCCGTGCCCAGACCGTCGCAGGTCGGGCAAGCGCCGAACGGATTGTTGAAGCTGAACAGGCGCGGTTCGATTTCCTCGATCGTGAATCCGGAAACCGGACAGGCGAATTTGGCGGAGAAGATCGTCTGATCGCCGCTGTCGGCATTTTCCGCGAACAGCAAGCCGTCGGACAGGTGCAACGCGGTTTCGATGGAATCCGCCAAACGGGATTGCAGATCGTCCCGGACGACGACGCGGTCCACGACGACATCGATCGTGTGTTTCAGTTTCTTGTCCAGCGCCGGGACTTCGGCGATTTCATAGAACTTGCCGTCGACCTTCACCCGCTGGAAACCGCGCTTCTGCAATTCCGCGAATTCCTTACGATATTCGCCCTTGCGGCCGCGCACGAGCGGGGCCAGCAGATACAGCCGCGTGCCGTCGCCCATTTCCATGATCCGATCGACCATCTGGCTGACCGTCTGGCTTTCAATGGGAAGGCCGGTTGCGGGTGAATAGGGCACCCCGACTCGCGCCCAGAGAAGGCGCATATAGTCGTAAATTTCGGTAACCGTGCCCACTGTCGATCGCGGGTTGCGGGACGTCGTCTTCTGTTCGATGGAAATCGCCGGGGACAGACCTTCGATCAGGTCGACATCCGGCTTCTGCATCATTTCCAGGAACTGACGGGCATAGGCGGACAGGCTTTCGACATAGCGCCGCTGCCCATCGGCATAGATCGTGTCGAAGGCGAGGGAGGATTTGCCGGACCCGCTGAGCCCCGTAATCACGACCAACTTATCGCGCGGGAGGTCGACATCGACGTTTTTCAGATTGTGCTCGCGCGCGCCCCGAACCGAAATCAGACTGTTGGACATGAAACCTTCCGCGGGAAAGAGATAGGAGGGGAAGGAATATAGGGGCCAAGCGCCGGGGATTCGAGTCCGTTCCTGCCCTGGGACCAAACTCTCCTGACTTTCCTGCTGCGGCGCAAAAAATCTGACCGAATTTTGTCGCGCATTTTGTATATCGAGGATTTGTTAACCAATTAACCTCATGCTACCGAGACGATAGTGCGGTCAGGGGGACAGTCAGATAATGAGTGGTGATCAGAGCGTATCCGTTTCGTCGCAGGATGGGACGGTTGGAACGCGCGGTGTGGGGCTGCGCGGTAAACTGTTTGCGGCGATCGGTATCATCGCGTTGACGACGCTGGTATCGGCTGGGGTCAGTTGGCTGGCCTTCGACGGCATTTCCAGGGATACGGCGCAGTTCGAAACACGAACCTTGCCGGAAATGGAAACGGCGCAGCGGATCGGCGCCCTCGGCCCGGCAGTCGCGGCGGGTGCCGCTAATTTGATTGCCGCGGAAACGGATGCGGATCGGGCAACCCGATACGAACGTCTGCAAGCCGATCTGGTGAATTTACGTGCCGATGCACAGGCGCTGCCGCAGGCTGGGGATCTTCTGCAATCCATCGAACAGCTTTCCGGCAACTTGGACGCCATCAATGCAACGGTGGGACAACGCACGATCAAGGAAGCGGAAGCCCGCGCGGCCTTCGACACCGTGATCGCCGCGAAAGCGTCGCTGGACGAGGTTCTGGATCCCTATCTGGAAGATCAAACCAAACAGGCGGACGAGGCCTTGACATCGATCATGGGCGATCCGAACAATTTCTTTACCTATATTTTCCCGCTGAACGGAGCCTACAGCAAGGCGAAGGTCCTGCACCGCGTGCGGGGCTTTTCGGATCGCGCGATGACGCAGATCGTCGCGATCATGACGGCGTCGGACGAGGACGGTGTCGCCAAGGGCGTGGCGGAAATCGACACCATGCTGCAATGGGCGCGCGATACGGTCAATTCGCTGAACGCCGACTTCTCGGATTCCGGGAAGATGGTGTCGGAACGTTTCAAAACCTTCGTCGGGTTGTTGAGCGCGGAAGACGGCTTGGTGGCGGCGCGGCGGGCGACGTTTGCACTGCAAGGGGAACTGCAATCCCAATTGTCCGAAAACAATGTTCTGGTTAACGGGTTGGATAGTTTCGTGGCCGACCTGTCGCAGGCCACCGCGTCGGAAGGCGAGGTCGCGATCGTCTCCATCCGAAATTCGGTCGCCCAGTCTGAAATCTGGCTGATCGTCATCAGCTTGGTTTCCATCATTCTGGCGGTGCTGGTCGGGTATCTTTATGTCGGTCGGTTCGTGGTGCAACGTCTGCTAACCCTGTCGGATGCCATGGACAGCATCGCCGGCGGCGATCTGGATACGAAGATCGACACGGGGGCCGCCGATGAAATCGGGACGATGAGCCGCGCGCTCGTCACTCTGCGCGAAAACTCGCGGCAGGTGGTCCAACTGAACGCGGAAAAAGAAGCCGCCGACCGGGCCGCGGAACGGGAACGCCGCGAAACGCTGAACCGGCTTGCGGACGACTTCAACCGACGCGTCCTGGCCATCGTGAAGGATGTGGAGGAAGAGGTTTCCGCTTTGACCGGGCTTGTCGCTACCATGGCACAGGAAACCGGCAGTTCCGCCGAACAGGCGCGCGTCGTATCGGGCGTTTCCAGCGACGCGGCCCAGAAGATGGGATCAATTTCCGAAACCTCCGAACAATTGTCGCTGTCGATGCGGGAAATGAGTTCCCGGGCGGCGGAGGCATCGTCGATCACCGGCAGCGTCTCGTCGGACGCAAAACGCACGGACGAGGCGGTAGATACCCTATCCGACGCGGCGGAAAAAATCGGCGATGTCGTGAAGCTGATTTCCGAAATAGCGGAGCAGACGAATCTTTTGGCCCTCAATGCGACGATCGAGGCCGCGCGTGCCGGGGAGGCGGGGAAAGGATTCGCCGTCGTGGCGAACGAGGTCAAAGGCCTGGCCAGCCAGACGGCGACCGCCACCGGCGATATCGTCGCCCAGGTGGAAGCGATCAAACAGGCCGTATCCGCCGCCGCCGATGCAACGCGCAAGGTGACCGAAGGGGTCGGCAGCGTGGATCAGGCAGTCTCCGAAATCGCCACCGACGCCGACCGTCAGACCCGCGAAACCCACGAAATCATGCAGACCATGCAGGCGACGTCCGACGAGATGGGATCGGTCAGCAGTTCGGTCGGCACGATCATGACGGCGACGGAGGAAATCCGGGAGGCAGCCGATTCCGTCGTCGCCCGCGTCGATGAGCTTCGCGCGCGGACCGGCGATCTGACCGCTGAACTGAACCGCTTCGTCACGGATATTCGCTCCGGTTCCTAAAGGATCGTTGTCCGAGGGTTGCTTTCGGTGATTAACTCCCGGCATTGCGTATTGTGGCGGGGCGATCGATGGCAGAATTGAAGCGGTCTCTATCCCTGCCTTTGGTCGTGCTCTATGGGCTGGGTGTGACCATCGGCGCGGGAATCTATGTGCTGCTGGGGGCGGCGGCCGGGCGTGCCGGGATGTACGCGCCATTGTCCTTCGTCCTCGCCGGGATTGTCATGGCGTTCAGCGCCGCATCCTTCGCGGAACTATCGGCGCGGTTCCCCGTCAGCGCGGGGGAAGCCGCCTATGTTCGTGCGGGACTTCAATCCAACAAGCTATCTCTTGTCGTCGGCTTTCTGGTGATCCTGTCCGGGGTCGTTTCGTCAGCCGCCATCACGGTCGGCAGCACCGGATATCTGCGGGAATTTATCGACTGGACACCCTGGTTCATGATCCTGGTCGTCTTGGTCGTTGTGGGCGGGATCGCCGCCTGGGGCATCGTTGAATCCATCGTCTTTGCCAGCCTGTTTACGATCGTAGAGGCCGGGGCGCTGATCGCCCTCATCGGTACCGGGATCGCCGTCGACCCGGGAATCGTCGGCCGTTTTCCGGAAATCCTGCCGGATATGTCGGACAATATGGCGTGGAGCGGAGTATTGAGCGCGGGCTTGTTGGCCTTTTTCGCCTTCGTCGGGTTCGAAGACATCGTCAACCTTGCCGAAGAAGTGAAAAACCCCCGCAAGGTTCTACCCCTGGCAATCCTGCTGACGCTGATCGGGGCGATGGGGATTTACTTCCTGGTGACCGCCGTCGCCGTCCTGTCCGTGCCGTTGGACGAATTGGCGGCGTCGGATGCGCCGGTCAGCCTCGTCTTTGGTCGGATCGCGGGCGTTTCCCCGGTCGTCGTCACCCTGATCGCGATCGTCGCGACCTTGAACGGCGTGGTCATTCAAATCGTCATGGCGTCGCGCGTGCTGTACGGCTTGGCGAAACAGAACAGCATCCCGTCGGTCTTCGCCCATGTCCATCCGGTGACGCAGACACCTCTGATCGCCACCGTCTCGGTTGTTTTCGTCGTACTGATCCTGGCCCTGTTCTTTCCGGTCGAAAACCTTGCCGAATGGACGTCGCGGATCGTTTTGACGGTCTTCGCCCTGGTCAATCTGTCGCTGTTCCGGATCAAGCGACAGGAAGGGGTGCTGCCACCGGACGGATTCGTTGCGCCGATCTGGGTTCCCATTGCCGGATTTCTCAGTTGTGCGGCGTTTTTGTTAGGCGACCTGTTGGTTTAACCCAGGTAGCGCCCGATCCGGTCGATCGCCTCCAGGATATTTTCCTTCGAATTGGCGTAGGACAGCCGCAGATATCCCTCCCCATAACCGCCGAAGCTGGTCCCCGCGATGGTCGCGACATGGGCTTCTTTCAGCAGGGCGTCCTGCAAGGCGCGGGCATCCCGACCGGTGCCGGAGATATTCGGGAAGGCATAGAACGCGCCGCCCGGTTTAATACAGGTAACACCGGGTAGGGCGTTCAGGGCCTCTACCGTCGCCTTCCGCCGGTCGTCGAAGGCGCGCATCATCGCCTCTACCGCGTCCTGCGGTCCTTCCAGGGCGGCGATGCCGGCATATTGGGTCGCTGCATTGACGCAGGAATGGTCGTTGATCGCCAGCCGCGTCGCCTTTTTGACCAAATCCTTCGGCCAGACGGCATAGCCCAACCGCCACCCGGTCATGGCATAGGTCTTGGACCAGCCGTCCAACATGATCGCCCGGTCGGCCAGATGCGGATAGCTGAGGATCGTGCGGTGTTCCCGTCCGTCATACAGCATGGCGGAATAGATTTCGTCGGACAGGATCGTGACATGGGGGTGGTCGGCGAGCCCCGCCGCCAACTTGTCCATTTCCGCCGCCGGGGTAACGCCGCCGGTCGGGTTGGCCGGGCTGTTCACGATCACAAGCCGGGTGCGCGGGGTAATCAGCGACAGCAATTCGTCGGCGGAAAAGCCGAACCCGTTTTCTTCCCGCAGGGGCAGGGGAACCGCGGTTGCGCCGGAAAATTCGATGGCGGACCGATAGATCGGGAAACCGGGATCGGGGTAAATAATCTCCGCCCCAGGCTCCCCGAACATCAACATGGCGAAGAACATGGTGACCTTGCCACCCGGCACAACGACGACACTGCCTGGGTCGACGGAAACACCGTGGCGACGGTGCAGGTCGGCGGCCACGGCCTCCCGCAGGGCCGGAATACCGTTGGCGGGCGTGTATCCGTGATGTCCGTCGCGCAGCGCCTTGATCCCGGCTTCAACGATATGCGGCGGGGTCGGAAAATCCGGTTGGCCGATGCCGAGATTGATGACATCCGCGCCTTGCGCCGCCAACGCGTTCGCCTTTGCCAGAACATCGAAGGCGGTTTCCGTTCCCAGGCGGTCCATACGGGTGGCGAGTGTCGGCATCGTGCGGGGCTCCCTAACTGATATCTTGCGCGACACTAAGCGGTCGCGTGGTTCGTGCAAGTCTGTGATTGATATGTCAGCCGCCCGGTCCGTCATAGGCACGGGCCTCTTCCCGCAGCCAATTGACAAAGCGGCCGACAAGGCCATGGCGGCGTGGTCCCAGAAGAAGATAATACCGCCCCATTTCCACGGGTTCGATCCCCGGTAGCGGCACCAGGGCCCCGGAATCGATTTCCCGTCCGGCAACGATATTCGGCGACATGGCCATACCCAATCCGGCGACGGCGGCGCGAACCGCCGCGTCGTCGAGGTCGAACCGGTCGGAATATGTTAGGTCGAATTCGGATATGTTTTGAGCCTGCGCCCAAAGCCGCCAGTCCCAATTGTCTTCCGTCGATTTCAGCGCCGGAATGCGCCCGATATCGTCCAATCCCTGATAGCCGCTTTTCTTCAACAGGGTAGGGGACACGACCGGGCGGCAATTGTCGGGCGCCAAATATATTCCCGGCCCTTCATAATGGCCTGCCCGGCGATAGACGATACCGACATCCGTCATCTGCCCTAGGCGGAAATCCGCGCGATTACTGGTTTCGAAGGAAATCCGCGCCTGCGGGTAGCGCCGCTTGAACCGTTCCAGCCCGGGGATCAGCCAGGTGACCGCCAGTGTCGTCGATACCTGAACCGCGATTTCGTTCGCGTCCCGCATCAACGAGGCGACGGCGTTGTCGATCAGGGCAATGGCCGCCGTCGATTCCTCGTTCAGCATGCGCCCGGCATCGGTCAATTCGATCGTGTTTCCCGTCCGATGGAACAATGGGGTTTCGATGCGATCTTCCAGTTTCCGGATCTGATGGCTCACCGCGCTCGGCGTGACGCCCAATTCGATTGCGGCCTTGGCGAGACTGCCCCGCCGCGCAACGACAGTGAAGACACGGACGGCGTTCAGGGAGGTATCGCTCGGTTTCAGCATCGAAAAAACTCATCATTCAGGAGTAGGACTTGTTTGAACGTAGGGGCTTCGTGGGGGAAAGGGTAGAGAAATTTCGAAAGGATTTCCGATGTCCGTCACCACCGCACCCGAAACGCCGGTAAACCGGAATACGCGCGCTATTCTGAACGTCGTGATCGGGACCGCGCTTTTCTCCTTGTTTTTCGCGTCGGGCAAGTTCGCGGGGGACGGCGCGTCCGCGTTTCAGATTACGTTTCTGCGCTATATCGGTGGGTTGGCAACCATTCTGACGGTTGCGAAGATCAAAGGTCTGACGCTTCGATCCTTTATCGGCCCATCCTCCAAGAGCCATTTTCTGAGGGCGGCAACTGGATGCTTTGGCGGGGTCGCACTGATCCACGCGTCCAGCGAAATGCCGGTCGTGGACGTCTCGACGATCGGGCTTCTTTACGTGGTTATGGTGATCCCGCTCGGCGTTATCTTTTTGAAAGAGCGGATTTGGCCGCTGCAATGGGCGGGGATTGTTCTGTCAAGCATCGGGGCAGGGGTCATCATGGTGTCCAAGGGCGCGTTTCAGAGCTTCGATATCGCCTATTTCCTGCCGGCGGGGGTCGCCCTCGGCGGTGCGGTCCTTTTGGCGTTCGAGGGCGTTCTGATCCGCGTTCTGAGCTTGCGCGACGGGGCGATGAGTTCGCTGCTGCACGTCAATGTCTTCGGCCTGATCCTGATGGCCGTTCCGGCCTTCGCGACGTGGGAAAACACTGATTTGGTCTACAACGCGCAATTCCTGCTCTGGGGGCCGGTTGCGATCGCCGCGCAGTTTTTCATCATCCAAGGCTATCGGCTCGCAGACGTCTCGATTGTCGGTCCGGTCGACTATACGTGGCTGGTCTTTGCGGCGGCGGTTGGGTTTTTCTTTTTCGGCGAAATCCCAAGTCCGGACGTCGTCATTGGCGCATCCCTGATTGCGGCAGGCGGGGTTGTGCTCTGCCTCGTCAAGGCTCGCTAGGCCCGCTTTTCCTCGTCGCCTATTCCCCGCCGCCTATTCTTCGTCCCCGCCGATATCGAACAGTTCCGTCGCCGGAAGGGTAGAGATATCCAGTAGCTTATGGCTGCGTGGATCGGTCGGGTCGATCAGGTTGGAAATGCGCGAATACATTTCCGGGATCACGGCTTCGCTGCCATTCGCCATGGTTTGGCGAATACCGAAACGGATGGAACTGCGTTCCTTATCGCTTAACCGGCTCAACATGCTCTTGGTGATCCAGATCGATCCCTCGCGGGAAAAATCGCTCAACCGCGACGCGCGATTGATCGTGTCGCCCAGGGCCGTGAATTCGATAAAGGTCGGTCCTTCGAAGGTACCGAACCATTCCTCGCCCTGTTCCAGCCCGAAATTCAAATGCAGGGTGGTGCCCCAATTCTTCCGGCTCTGCCACTCCCGGCTCACCTTGCGCATGGCGGTCTGCATTTCGAACGCGCATTGGATGGCGTTCATGATGTAATTCGAATCCGGCTGCGGCAGGAAGTAATACAACATCCCGTCCCCCGCATGCTTGCCGTAGGTCGCATAGTATTTCCGCAAATACGGCTGCATCGTCGTCCAGATCGAATTGATCAGTTCGAAATACTGTTCCGGCGGCAATTCGGCGCAGATGCGCATCGAACTTTGCAAATCCGCCACCAGAACGGCGAGGGAGGTCACATAGGGCCGCCGCACGCGCAACAGGTCGCGGATAACGATGTCTCGGCGGCTTAACCAGGTCAGGAAGCTTTCCTGCTCCCGTTCTTCCGGGGCGACGGTGAAGAAGATGCCCTCGCGGAAGAATGTGGCGTAGAGCCTGTGCCATCGCGGAAGTTCGTCGCGGGAGGCGAGGTTGACCTCCGCGTCGCTGGTCATCTGATGGGCCGGGACGGCTTCAACACGGTCATAGAGCTGTCCCAAGAGTTCCGCTTCCCGAGATTCCAGATTCGGGTTGCTGAGGAATAGATAAGCCTTCGACGCCCGGCGCTTGGCGATGGTCAGATGGAACCGCAGCAATTCCGGCAGACCGTCGGACTTGCGCACGATGTCGCTCGACAGCAGCAAGTTGAAAAGGCTCGAATCCTCAATCGCGGGCGGCAAGCCCTCCGGGCGACCGAACAGTTCCTTAAGGGCGTAATCATTCGCCCATTCGACCTGAAACTTGTGATTGACCAGATAGGCCGGTGTGGACAGATCCTCCACCGACAAATGCCGCAGCACCGGCGGCGGCGCGTCCTCCGCAAGCCTCGATGCTGCGCCGGAAATAGACGTTACCTTGGACGTCCGACTCCCCCCGGACTCGCCCCCAGGCTCAAAAGAATCCGTCATCATACCCTCCCTCACTCGCGGTGTTCTGCCGCAGAGTGGATGGCGACAGCATTCTGCTGTCAGAACGGGCCCTGCCAGACCCGGTCCCCGATACCGGAAATGCGAATTGCATATCCCGATCGCAAGCGAGACGCGAAATTAAAGACTCAAATACAGAATCGAGTAAACAGGTATTCGTGAGCGATGCGCATAAAAATTTTGCAGCGCAATATCTAGTAGTACTTGAAGAATCCGACCCACAACGGGAATCTTTAAACTTGTCGTCGACAGTCCATCCGACTGCTTGACGCGGCCCTGCGCACAGCGTAAAAGCGCCGCCGTCGAGGGGGCGTTGCGCCCGTTCCGCAATGGTGGCTGTAGTTCAGTTGGTTAGAACGCCGGATTGTGATTCCGGAGGTCGTGGGTTCAAGTCCCATCAGCCACCCCAGCTCTTTTTCCGAACATTTTTTCTAAAGATTTCGCCGCAGATTTCGGATCTGAAACCGGTTTGGCAACAGTGCGTCCGTCATGTCCCTGTCTAGGGGCAGCGGATTGCCGGACAGCATGGCGGTCATCTGGTCTGCCAGAGTAAAGGCGGCTTGGAATCCGCGTGCACCGAGGCCGGTCAGGCAAAAGAGGCCGGGTTCGTAATCGGGGTCTGGCATCGCTTCGGGCGGTTTGCCGTGGCGCAGGCCGTCATAGGCCGTTTCGAAGGCCATCGGATTTTGAACCGGTCCTGCGAGCGGTAGGTGATCCACGGTGTCGCAGCGCAATCCGGTCCAGGCGTTCATCGATTCCGTGGAAAAATCCGGCAAGTAGTCGGCCAGCCGGTTCTGTATCCGGTCGGTTGCAGCGGGATCGACCGGAACCGGGCCGATATTCTGCCAGCCTTCGGAGGTTGCACCCGCCACGAAAACCCCGCTCGCGTCCGTCGATCCGACATAGCCGTCGTGGAGGATCGATATGCCGCTCGCAGTCGCGCCTTGTGCCTGAAACAATTGACCGGAGCCGATCCGCAGCCCGTAACCGGCATCGTGCTCCGGTAGCAATTCAACCGCCCCCGGACCGCAGGCGAGGATCACGACATCCGCCGTAGCCACGACCGTGTTCCGCCCGTCATGCAGGGACCATCGTCCGCCGGTTCGCGACAGCATTTTGACGTCGGTTTGCAGAAGCGTGGTATCCGGGACCAACCGTTCCAGCAGACGGCTTGGGTCCAGGATGCCCGCTCCGGGGAGGAAAAGACCGCCGGGGCAGGCGCGACCGAGCCGGTCGGCGGCTTCCGAGCTGTCGATCTGTCGCAAAATGTCTGTCGGCCAGGCCAACTCGCCTTTCAGGGCGGCCTGCCGGTCGCGGATTCCCTGATCAGGGGCGGGAATGATCAATCCGCGCGGGCCGCACCAGATGTCGGGGGCGATCCCGTCCAAAACGCGCAGGGCGTCCAGATAGGCTTGCCGCCAGAATCGGGGATAGGGTTGGTCCCCTCGGATAAGCTTCGGTGCGATCAAGGCGCGGGGCAGGGTGCTGGCGGCCCAGGCCCGGCTTTCGGGTCCCTGGATAACCGTGGTCTCGAATCCCGCGTTGATCAGGGAGGCGCCGAGGCAGCGACCGGCGATCCCGGCACCGATCACGGCAATCCGTGCGCCGGGCCGTGGCGTCGGCAGTTTCGTCCAGGGCGTTTTTGAAGCTGGACGGTCGACCGGTATTTCCAGGGTTCCGGCGATACAGTCCCGTTTCCGACCAAATCCGGGGCGTTTGACGATGTCGAATCCGACCTCCGCCAAACCGCGCCGAACCATGCCCGCTGCCGTGAAGCTGGCGAGTTTGGTGCCGGGGCGGCTGAGGCGGGCGATCTGATGGAAAACGGCATCTCGCCACATATCCGGGTTCTGGGCGGGGGCGAAACCGTCCAGGAACCAGGCGTCGGCAGTAAAATCGCGGGCGGCGAACATTTTTTCCGCCTCGCCGATCAACAGGATCAGCCGGATGCGCCCTTCCGACAGGGAAATAAGATGCGATCCCCGGATGAAACCCGGCCATTGTCGACGGAGTTGTGCGGCCTTATCGGCCAATGCAGGGAACAAGGCATGGGCCTGCTCCAAGTCCGCTTGAGACATAGGGAAGGCTTCGACACTGATGAAGGTGAACTGGGCGTCCGGCGATGCCAAAGCCTCCCACCGCTGCCAGGCTTCCAGGAAATTGAGCCCGGTGCCGAAACCGGTTTCCGCAATCGTCAGGGTCGGTTGGCGGCAGAGCGCGTCGAAATCCACTCCGTCCAGAAAGGTGTGTTGGACTTCGCCTCTGGGGTCTTCAGCGGAGTAATAGAGATCGCCGAAGCGCGCGGCATAGGGAATGCCGTCGCGCCAATCGATTGCGTCGGGATCGTGCCCGTCCTGTCCGTCCGTTTCCGTCATGGCGCGGATTGGTAGCGGATTTCAGATTTCAGGCAAAAGAAAAGCGACGACACGAAACAGCCTACACTTAATCTCATCGGCCGATATCGTGCGTCGCCAGGATGCCTTTGCCACGTTTAGGGACGCGACATCGGCGGTTGGTCGATGTCTGGACCCTAGTGTCCCGCCGTTACGGATTTTTGACGAAAATATGGTTATTCCGTGATCCCGGTATTCGGGCGAAACGCGCCGCTATTTCGCCTGACGCTGTTCCTTCGCCGTCAGGGTCGGCGCGATATGAGCCAGCAGGTCGTCGTAAATCTTTTCAGGCTCCGACGGGTTTTCGGGCAAGTATCCGCGTGTTTCGACCAGCCTGCTGCGGCCTTCGCAAACGACGGCGGTAATGACCATCTCGCCTTCGATTTTTGGCGAGAATGGTTCGTCCGCGCAGGCACTGGTCCCAGTATAGTTGCCGGGCGTATCGTGCAGAACGAGAACGCGAATCCGGGCCGTATCCCGAGTGGCGGCGGTGTCCGCATGGAACCGAAGCGCGCTATCCTGATCCGCCAGGAGCCGGGCGAACTGTTCCGACGCTTCCGCATCGGCCTTGAAGGGGGCGTCGCGCACGGCAACCGGTACGCTGCCGCCGTCGATGGCGACACCGTGAAGTGTGTTGAAGCTGCCCATCGGCGGAATGTAAATCTGGACCGTGCGCGGTTCCGTATCGTCGCAGGCCGCTACCCCAGTCAGCATGGCCGCCGCGAAAAGAAGCTTTAAGGCGCTGCTGGTCATGATCGGTCCTATCCAGTTGCAAATCGGTAGCAATAAGTAAGGAACGCCAGAACGTTATTTCAATCGATGGGGATTTCTTTCCCGGTTCCTTTCATGGAAAGTATCGCTATGCAGGAAATGTCATCACCCTTCGCAAACCTACCGACCGGCATCGACGGAAGCGCTTGGAAACGTCAGGCCTTGCTGACCCCGGTTGAGATGGGCCGGGCGGACAGCATCACGATCGAAAACGGGACTCCGGGTTATACGCTGATGCTGGTGGCGGGGGAGGCTGTTGCGGATGCGGTCTGTGACCGGTTTGAGACGGGGACGGTCGCGGTTCTATGCGGGCCGGGGAACAATGGCGGCGACGGCTTCGTTGCCGCGAAGATTCTGGCATCACGCGGATGGTCGGTGCGCCTGGGCCTGTTGGGCGACCGGACGGAGCTGAAGGGCGATGCGGCGCAGGCCGCCGCCGATTGGGTCGCGGCGTCATCAGAAGAGACTGTGGAGCCGTTGTCCCCGGAAATCCTGACGGATGCGACCGTGGTGATCGATGCTGTTTTCGGTGCGGGGTTGAACCGCGATCCGGAAGGCAGCGCGGCGGAAACGCTGTCGGCCATTGGAAATAGACCCGTCGTCGCGGTCGATGTGCCCAGTGGCCTTTTTGGCGCAAATGGGGCCTGTAATCGGGATATCACGCCGAAAGCGGCTGTGACCGTCACGTTCTTCCGGGGCAAGCCGGGGCATAAACTGCTGCCCGGTCGGGTTCTGTGCGGAGATTTATCGATATGCGATATCGGAATCGATACGACGGCCTTGAATGTCATTGAACCGAAACTGGCGTTGAATCGGCCGGACCTGTGGGCGTCGGCTCTGCCGGAGGAATCGCCGTTCCACCACAAATATTCGCGCGGCTATCTGATGGTCGCAGGCGGTCCTGAAATGATCGGGGCGGCATGCCTCGCGACCCGCGCAGCACAGCGGGCGGGGGTCGGCATGGTCACGGTCGCGGCCCCGCTCGCCCAGGCGCCGCTCTACCGCCTTGCCTTGCAAAGCGCCGTGGTCCGTGGGCTGAAGGATACACGCGGCTTCCTGGACTGTTTGGAAGACGCCCGGCTAACCGCCGCTTTGATCGGACCCGGTCTCGGGGACGAGGCGGCGGGATCGCATGAACGGGTCCTGGGTGTCCTGCGCGCGAATATTCCGGCGATCCTGGATGCCGATGCCCTGTCGATATTCGCTGACAGTCCCGACTCCTTGTTTCAACATCGCGCCGCGCCGATGCTGTTGACCCCGCATATGGGCGAATTCGCGCGGTTGTTTCCCGATCTGTCGACGCTGGACAACAAGGTGGAAATGGCCCGACGGGCCGCTGAACGGTCCGGCGCCGTGGTTCTATTGAAAGGCTACGATACCGTTATTGCCGATCCGTCCGGATGGGCGGTCGTCAACGATTCCGCGCCGCCGACATTGGCGGTGGCCGGGGCCGGGGATGTTCTTGCGGGACTTGCCGCGGGCTTGATCGCAAAGGGTATGCCGGTCTTCGCCGCCGCCTGTGCCGCAGCTTACCTTCACGGCGTTGCGGCGGATCGGGCCGGGAGTGGTTTGATCGCGGAAGACTTGCCCGATCTATTGCCGGAAGCGATCGAACGTTCCCGCATCCCGAGAGTACGTTAAGAAAAAATTCATATAATTGAAGTTAAATGTCGCGAATATCTATTTGCGGTAGTAGCACACTTATGTAACGTAAAATGCTATTGCACAGGTTTTGTGATCCGCGGTGGGCTTTCTACAATGACTTTTCTAGGACCGGAGGGTGCCGGTCTCGAAAAGGAGAAGAAGGGCGGTTGATCATGTTTTTTCGACGTACACGACCGAGTACTCCGATTGAAGCCGGGCAATCCTTCTTGCGCCGACGCAATGACGACTTTGTGGAAGTCGCCCGTGTTCTGGGCGTATCGCCGGATAGTTTCGGCATTCCGCATGTCCGTTATGAACTGACGGTCGAAAAGCCGCAATCGCACGGCATTTATATCGCCGGGACGAAGGTTCTGTCGATTTCCGCCTTCGCGGAGACCTATTCGGCTGCCTCTGCTTAGAGAATCGACTTCATCCGTCCGCTTTGCGCGGATTTCCCGGATATTCACGGAATTGACGCTTTGACGCGGGGTACCGCGTTTGCTATGACGCGCCCGCTTCGGCGGATCGCCGGGGCACGCGATCCGTTTTGGACGACGCTCTAAAGAGCCTGTGCGGGCGTGGCGAAATTGGTAGACGCGCTGGATTTAGGTTCCAGTGGGGCAACCCGTGGGGGTTCAAGTCCCTCCGCCCGCACCATGTTCGACCGCCCCTCAAAAAGGCGCTCGATCCTGGGTTTCGTCAAAACGTATATCGCGATCTGGAACAACTTTGAGCCGGGGCCCAATCTCCCATGCAGGTAGTCGAAACGAAGAACGAAGGTCTGAGCCGCGAATTCACCATTACGGTCGGCGCGGACGAAATCGATCAAAAGGTCGGAGCGAAGCTTGAGGAGGTCGGTCAGACGGTGAAGATGCCGGGCTTCCGCCCCGGCAAGGTCCCGATGAAAATCCTGCGTCAGCGCTTCGGCTCGTCCGTGCTGGGCGAAGTCCTGGAAAAGACGGTTGGCGAATCCAGCCAGTCCGCTTTGGTCGACCGCGAACTGAAACCGGCGATGCAGCCGAAGATCGAGATCACCTCCTTCGAGGAAGGTCAGGATCTGGTCTACACGATGGCCGTCGAAATCATGCCGGCGATCACCCCGGTCGATTTCGGGACGTTGGAACTGACTCGCTACAAGCCGGAAATCACCGACGAGGAAGTTCAGAACGCCCTCGACGAACTGGCGAAGAACAATCGTGCCACGTCGAAGATCGAAAAAGACCGCAAGACGCAGTCCGGCGATGTCGTGATGCTGAACTTCAAAGGGTTCGTCGACGGCGAAGCGTTCCAGGGCGGCGAAGCCGAAGACTTTCGTCTGGAACTGGGCAGCGGTCAGTTCATTCCCGGTTTCGAAGACCAGTTGATTGGTCAGAAGGCGGGCGAGGACATGAAAGTCACCGTCACCTTCCCGGAAGAATACGGTGCCGCCCACTTGGCCGGTAAGGAAGCGATCTTCGAATGCAAGATCAACGAAATCCACGAATATACCGACCGTGAGCTGAACGACGATTTCGCCAAGGAACTGGGCCTCGAATCCCTGGATGACCTGCGCGATCAGATGCGTCAGCGCATCGAATCCGAATATGCCGATCTGGCCCGCGCCCGCACGAAGCGCGAACTGTTGGACGTCCTGTTCGACAAGCACGATTTCGAAGTGCCGCCGGGCATGGTTCAGTCCGAATTCGACCAGATCTGGGAACAGTTCGCCAAGGCGAAGGAAGAAGGCCAGGTCGATGACGAGGACAAGGATAAGGACGAAGAGGTCCTGAAATCCGAATACCGCGACATCGCCAAGCGCCGTGTCCTGCTGGGTCTGCTGCTTGCCCATGTCGGCGACGAAGCGAAAATCCAGATTTCTCAGGAAGAACTGCAAAAGGCCGTTTTCGAACAGGCCCGCCGCTATCCGGGTCAGGAACGTCAGGTCTTCGAATACTACACGCAGAATCCGGAAATGATGGCCAGCCTGCGTGCGCCGCTGTTCGAAGAAAAGACCGTCGATTACATCCTGGAACTGGCGAAGGTGAACGATCTGGCGTTGCCGGTCGATAAGCTGCTGGAATCCGACGACGACGGCGACGAAAAGCCGAAGAAGGCAGCCGGTAAAAAGGCAGCGGCGAAAAAGAGCACGTCCAAGAAGGGCGCCGCCAAGAAAGCGGCTGCGAAGAAAGACGCCGACTAAGCGTTTTTCCGGCCTACGCGTTACCGTGAACACGGGCTTCGGCACCAGCCGGGCCCGTGTTCTCTTTTTGCCGCAAAGCGCTGCGCTGTAACGAAACGATTTTCCTGGTCCGGGGGCTTTACATCCGGGGCGGAGCCATTAACTCTGACAATCCAGTCCGTCGGTCGTCCGACCGATATTCCACGGGTTAGCGAGTGAGGAAGAGATCATGCGGGATCCGATCGATCTGTATATGAATACGCTGGTGCCGATGGTCGTCGAGCAGACGAACCGCGGCGAGCGCGCCTACGACATCTATTCCCGCCTGCTGAAGGAACGTATCATCTTCCTGACCGGCGGCGTCGACGACCATGTCGCCAGCCTGATTTGCGCGCAGCTTCTGTTCCTGGAATCGGAAAACCCGACGAAGGACATCGCGTTTTACATCAACTCCCCGGGCGGGGTCGTGACGTCGGGCATGTCGATCTATGACACGATGCAGTATATCCGCCCCGAAGTATCAACCGTTTGCCTGGGGCAGGCGGCGTCCATGGGCTCGTTGCTGCTGACCGCGGGCGCGGCCGGGAAGCGTTTCGCGCTGCCCTACAGCCGCATCATGGTGCACCAGCCGTCCGGCGGCGCGCAGGGGCAGGCGACGGATATCGAGATCCAGGCCCGCGAAATCCTACGGATGCGCGAAATGCTGAACGGAATCTATGTGAAGCATACCGGGCAGGAGCTGAAAGCGATCGAAGCGGCCATGGAACGCGACAAATTCATGAGCGCGGAAGAAGCCAAAGCCTTCGGCTTGATCGACGATGTCGTGAATGTCCGCCCGAAGCCGGATGACGGCGAAAACGGAAAGTAACTCAATCGGCTAGGCGGATCATGGCGCTTTCGGCGGGCTCTCGTTTCGGGGGGACGTCGCAATGCGTCGATCCGCCATGGGCGTGCCCGGCCAAGCCCCCTATATGGAATTGGGTGATTTTCCGTTTGAGGGGGCGGGTCGCTACGTCTACCATGATTGGGTGGTTGGTGTCCGAAGCCGCAATATAGGTGGTCCATAAGGGCCATCAGGCATCGGAAGATAATTTGAAAAGATCGGAAACGATCCGGAGAGACGATGAGTAAATCCAGCGGCAGCGACGGAAAGAATACGCTCTACTGCTCCTTCTGCGGCAAAAGCCAGCATGAGGTGCGTAAGCTGATCGCCGGGCCGACCGTGTTCATCTGCGACGAATGCGTCGAATTGTGCATGGACATCATCCGGGAAGATCATAAGTCGAGCGTTTCCAAATCCTCCGATGGCGTGCCGACGCCCCAGGAAATTCGCCAGGTCCTCGACGACTATGTCATCGGGCAGGATTATGCGAAGCGGGTGCTTTCGGTCGCCGTTCACAATCACTACAAACGCTTGGCGCATGGCCAGAAGCAGAACGATGTCGAACTGCAGAAGTCGAACATCCTGCTGGTCGGGCCGACCGGTTGCGGTAAGACGTTGCTGGCGCAGACGCTGGCGCGCATCCTCGACGTGCCGTTCACCATGGCGGATGCCACGACCCTTACCGAAGCCGGTTATGTCGGAGAGGACGTCGAAAACATCATCCTGAAGCTGCTTCAGGCCGCCGACTATAATGTCGAGCGGGCGCAGCGCGGCATCGTCTATATCGACGAGGTCGACAAGATTTCCCGCAAGTCGGACAACCCGTCCATCACCCGCGACGTGTCGGGCGAGGGCGTGCAGCAAGCCCTGCTGAAAATCATGGAAGGCACCGTAGCCTCCGTGCCGCCGCAGGGTGGACGCAAGCATCCGCAGCAGGAATTTCTGCAGGTCGACACGACGAATATCCTGTTCATCTGCGGCGGTGCCTTCGCCGGTCTGGAAAAGATCATTTCCGGCCGCGGCAAGGGCTCGGCGATCGGGTTCGGCGCGGATGTCCGTGCGGAAGAAGACCGCAAGGTCGGTGCATTGCTGCGGGAAGTCGAGCCGGAAGACTTGCTGAAATTCGGTCTCATCCCGGAATTCGTCGGTCGTGTACCGATGATCGCGACGCTGGAAGACTTGGACGAAGAAGCCCTGATCGACATCCTGACCAAGCCGCGCAACGCCCTGGTCAAGCAGTATGCGAAACTGTTCGAGATGGAAGATGCCGGTCTGGAGTTTTCCACCGACGCCCTGTCCGCCATCGCGCAGCGGGCCATCGAACGGAAAACTGGCGCGCGTGGCCTGCGGTCCATTTTGGAAGCGATCCTGCTGGATACGATGTACGAACTGCCCAGCATGGAAGGCGTCGAGCAGATCGTTATCAACCGGGAGGTTGTCGAAGGCCGGGCCGAACCGCTCTACATCTATTCCGACCGTCGGGACGAAGTCGAAAGTTCCGCTTCCTGATCGGCGAGAGAACAAGCCGTCCCGGTTCCGTCTTTAGCGAAAGACGAAATCGGGGCGGCTTTTTTCATGCGCGAACACCGAATCATCGCCGAATGCAGAAATTCACGTCCAGGGGCGTAGGCATGCTTGAAGTGCAGGGGAAACCGCCCCAATATCTTTATGGCTCGGCTGGCGCGAGCCTGAATTCGGGGCGCGCGGGTCGCGCTTCGACGGAGAACGTCCGCGCCGTCGGGACCGCCGGTTTCCTGTCCGATTGTCGGACCGGTCGATCGGCCCCCGCCCAAGCGCTCGGTGTCCGGGACCTCATCCGGTACGGTGCCGATGTGCCGATCTCCAAAATCCAACCGCGCGGGACGGGACCCATCGGTCCGTCCCCCGATAGGAGAGAGTGCTGATATGCAAGAGTTCAAGCCAGGTGTGGAACTGCCGGTTCTGCCGCTTCGCGATATCGTCGTCTTCCCGCATATGATCGTGCCTTTGTTCGTCGGACGGGAAAAATCCGTTCGGGCGCTCGAAGACGTCATGCAGGACGACAAGCAGATCCTCCTGGTCACCCAGAAAAACGCCGGGGAAGACGATCCCAAGGCGGAGGATATTTACGATGTGGGGACCGTCGCCACGGTCCTGCAATTGCTGAAACTGCCGGACGGGACGGTCAAGGTCCTGGTCGAAGGCGTACAGCGCGCCCGCATCACGGATTTCATCGAAACCGACGAATTCTTCCAGGTTCAGGCCCAGATGCTGGACGACCCGGAAGAGCAGGAAGGCGATTTGCAGGCCCTCGGCCGCGCCGTGGTCGGTCAGTTCGAACAGTATATCAAACTGAACAAAAAGGTTCCGGCGGAAGTGATGATCTCGATCAACCAGATCGAGGAACCGTCGCGCCTTGCGGATACCGTCGCACAGCATCTGACGCTGAAGATTTCGGACAAGCAGGACCTGCTGGAACTGGAAACCGTGTCGTCGCGTCTGGAAAAGATCTTCGGCTTCATGGAAGGCGAGATCAGCGTCCTTCAGGTCGAAAAGCGCATCCGCAACCGCGTGAAGCGCCAGATGGAGAAGACCCAACGCGAGTACTATCTGAATGAGCAGATGAAGGCTATTCAGAAGGAACTTGGCGAAGGGGAAGACGGCAAGGACGAACTGGCCGAACTGGAAGAACAGATCGAAAAGACGAAGCTGTCGAAGGAAGCCAAGGATAAGGCGTATGGCGAGCTGAAAAAGCTGCGGTCCATGAGCCCGATGTCCGCGGAAGCCACGGTCGTGCGCAACTATCTCGACTGGCTGCTGTCGATTCCGTGGAAGAAGCGGTCCAAGGTCCGCACGGACCTGAAGGCGGCGAAGGAAACCATGGATTCCGACCACTACGGCCTGGATAAAGTTAAGGAACGAATCCTGGAATATCTTGCGGTCCAGGCGCGTCAGAAAAAGCTGAAAGGCCCGATCCTGTGCCTCGTCGGCCCGCCCGGCGTCGGGAAAACCTCGCTCGGCAAGTCGATTGCGAAGTCGACGGGCCGCCAGTTCGTGCGCATGAGCCTTGGCGGCGTGCGGGACGAATCGGAAATCCGTGGTCACCGCCGGACCTATATCGGGTCCATGCCGGGCAAGATCGTTCAGGGCATGAAGAAGGCGAAGAAATCGAACCCGCTCTTCCTGCTGGATGAGATCGACAAGCTGGGCGCCGATTGGCGCGGCGATCCGTCATCTGCCTTGCTTGAAGTCCTGGATCCGGAACAGAACTCGACCTTCAACGACCATTATCTGGAAGTCGATTACGACCTGTCCGATGTCATGTTCGTGACGACGGCAAACACGCTGCGCATGCCGCAGCCGCTGCTCGACCGTATGGAGATCATCCGCATCCCCGGCTACACGGAGGATGAGAAGGTCGAAATCTGCAAACGGCACCTGATTTCGAAGCAACGTGAGGAAAACGGTCTGACCGAAAAGGAATGGTCGATTTCGGACAATGCCCTGCGCGACCTGATTCGCTACTACACGCGGGAAGCCGGCGTCCGTAACCTGGAACGCGAAATCGCGAACCTGACCCGTAAGGCCATCAAGGAGATCATGATGGGCGAAAGGGAAACGGTTTCGGTCACGACCCAGAACCTCGACAAATACGCTGGGATCCGGAAATACCGTTTCGGCGAAATCGAGGAGAGCGATCTGGTCGGCGTGGTCACGGGCCTTGCCTGGACCGAAGTCGGCGGGGAGCTGTTGTCGATCGAAGGCGTTCTCGTCCCGGGTAAGGGGCGCGTCACAAAAACCGGGAAACTGGGCGATGTGATGCAGGAATCCATCCAGGCGGCGGAAAACCTTATCAAGAGCCGTTCGGTTTCCTTCGGGATCAAGCCGACCGTCTTCGACAAGAACGACATTCACGTTCACGTCCCGGAAGGCGCGACACCGAAAGACGGTCCGTCCGCCGGGGTCGCGATGGTTACGTCCATCGTGTCGATTCTGACCGGTATCCCGGTCCGCCGCGATATCGCCATGACCGGCGAAATTACGTTGCGGGGCAGGGTGCTGCCGATCGGCGGGTTGAAGGAAAAGCTGCTGGCGGCATTGCGCGGCGGAATCAAAACCGTGCTCATTCCGCATGACAACGAGAAAGACCTGGCCGATATTCCGGACAATGTGAAGAAAGGGATGGAAATCATCCCCGTTCGCACGGTCGATGAGGTACTGGGTCATGCCCTGGTGGCACCTCTGGTCCCGATCGAATGGTCCCCGGAAGAGCAAACCCGGGCGGACATCGCCGCCGCGTCGACCGATTCGGGAGACGATCTGGACGGTGTCGTCACCCATTAAGGTAAATTTTCCCCGGTTGTTCCGCTGAAGGCGGAGCTTGAGCGCAGTGAGGCATTGCCTTGCTGCGCTCTTCGCCTTTGCCCAATCGTTGAATTGATTTGATTTCAATCAAATTCAATGAAATCCGCAGAAAACCGGGAAAAATTCGGCCTTTCGCGTTGACGTCTGTCTGAAACTACCCTTACACTCCACGGCATTCGGATAGTTCTATCCGGTCATTCAACATCATCCCGTAACACTAGGGGGGTTCCTGTGAATAAGAACGATCTCGTCGCTGCCGTTGCCGACTCTGCGGGTCTGTCCAAGGCCGATGCCGCCAAAGCCGTTGACGGCGTCCTGGAAGCCATCACCGGCCAGCTTAAGTCGGGTGACGAAGTCCGCATCGTCGGCTTCGGCACTTTCTCGGTCAGCAAACGCGCCGCGTCCACCGGCCGGAACCCGCAGACGGGTGCCGAAATTCAGATTCCGGCGTCCAACCAGCCGAAATTCAAGCCGGGCAAGGCTCTGAAAGACGCCGTCAACTAAGACAGCGACTTTCTCCGGTTCTTTTTTGAATCGGTGGGAATTAACCGATCGTCCTGTTAGGGGCGGTCGGTTTTTCTTTTTTGCCTGTTCCGCACCGGAAGGGTGATTGATAAACGTCGTCCGGCGGTCTATACGGGCGCGTGGTTAAGGGCGGTTAGCTCAGCTGGGAGAGCATCTCGTTTACACCGAGAGGGTCGGCGGTTCGATCCCGTCACCGCCCACCACCTTTTCTTTCCCAGAAATTCAACATCGACATTCGACGATAATTCGCATGCCCGCGATGCCAATCGGCTTTTGCGTCGGTGCGCGTCTTCCGGCGAGGTTTGCCGTTTCCCCGATTATCGCGATTAATCTGTTCATGGTGATCGGAATCATTAAACGATAAAGAGCAGAGTGGGGATGTATTGCCTCTTATGATTATCCGTATCGGGACGCGAATCGATGGCTCAGTTGGAACCGACGCAAGAGGACATTGCCGCCGGCGCACGATTATCGGTAATCCTGCAGCCCGACCACGAGACTTTGAACGTTTCAACGCCGACATATGACGAAACCTATCAGCTTCCCTTTGTCTATTCTCAGGACGGGGTTTTTACGGGGGTGACACGGCCCGCCCATGCGGTCACCACCCCGACGAAAGAAGTTCAATGCATCGGATTCGGGTATACGAACGCGTTACCGGTTTATTCGATCTACTATCCCGGATCCGTTCATTTGCCCGATACGCCAAACGGCAAGATTGTTGCGCGCGTCATTTCCGCGAAACAGTACAAGGTTATGAAGTTCGCAGCACTTCCGGCTGGAAGACTGCTTTATGAGGCAACCGAAACGGCGCGAGGCGATCACGGGCCGGTTTGCGAAAGCATCGCAAATGGTCGAAAGCACTATGCCGTCGCGGATTTCGGGGACGGGAGTGTGAAAAGCCTGCCGATCGATATCTCGTATAGCTATTTTTCCTCCGATCGTCTCGAATTCCGGACGGAAACATTTCCAATATCCTCGCACCTGACGAAACCGAAGAGGTTCAGCGACGACCTACGGTCCGCGTTGAGCGAGAAGGGAATAGAACCGGAAAATCCGAATTTCTATTTCGGCCAGCATTTTGATCTCGCATGGACTTTTTATCATTTTTTTGAAGACGGAAGTTATTCCGACACACCGGGCGATACCGATCAGAATAGGGGCAGCTATACGTCGCTTCGCATTTATGAGTATCCGTGAGTCCGCGATTGAAGCGATTGCCATGAATTCTATGAACCGATACGGCGTCGAAGGGTGCCGAACCGACGTAACCTTCGGATTTTTCCGCTTCGATCCGAGGCCCGGGAATCCTGGGAAAATCGGGTCCGATAAAAAAACCTTCATAAACTGGTTTTAGGTTGCTTGACACTGGGCGGGCGGGGCTTTATCAACCGCGTCGTTCGGGACGGAACACCGCTCCGGACACATAGCGCGGGGGTGTAGCTCAGCTGGTTAGAGTGCCGGCCTGTCACGCCGGAGGTCGCGGGTTCGAGCCCCGTCACTCCCGCCACTTAATTCTGAAACGGTATCGTTTCCAAAAGGTCCGCGGACGCCTGTCCTGCGGACTTTATTGTATCCGGCCCACAAGCTATAGTCCTGATTAAGAGCGTGTTTCAGGGCGTTGCGATGCCTTGACCGGATCGGTTTGCCGTGCAACATGACGCTTGCGTATCGATGGTCGTAGGGGCACCTCGAAGCGGCGCTTCGAAAATGATCCTTGCGGCGTTCAAGATTTTCCCTCGCCACCCCGCCAGATCGGCGGCGGGACGAGCCAGATAGGGGCGCGGGTTTTCGCCCGCGAGAGATCGCTATGGAAGAACTGCTCAGCGACTACTTCCCGATCCTCGTCTTTCTCGGCATAGCCATAGCGGTATCCGCACTCATGATCGTCGGCAGCATGCTTGTTGCGCGTCAGCATCCTGATTCGGAAAAACTGTCGGCTTACGAGTGCGGGTTTGAGGCTTTCGACGATGCGCGTTCGCGTTTCGACGTGCGGTTCTACCTCGTCACGCTTCTCTTCATCATCTTCGACCTGGAAGTCGCCTTTCTGTTCCCCTGGGCCGTCGCGCTTGGCGATATCGGCCTGTTCGGGTTCTGGTCGATGGTGATCTTCCTTGGAATTCTGACCATCGGTTTCGTCTACGAATGGCGTAAAGGGGCTCTGGAATGGGAGTAACGACCATTAATCCGACGGCCGGGCAGGGGCTGCTCCAGCCGGGCGCGGCACAGGACAGCGTCCTGGGCGCGGTAAATGAAGAGCTTCAGGACAAAGGCTTCGTCGTCGCGAATTTCGACAAGCTGGTGAACTGGGCCCGCACGGGCTCCATGTGGCCGATGACCTTCGGTCTGGCCTGTTGCGCGGTGGAGATGATCCACGCCTATATGCCGCGATACGACCTCGACCGATTCGGTGTCGTCGTGCGCGCCTCGCCTCGTCAGTCGGATGTGATGATCGTCGCCGGCACGCTGACCAACAAAATGGCGCCCGCTCTGCGTAAGGTTTACGACCAGATGGCCGAGCCGCGTTGGGTGATCTCCATGGGCTCCTGTGCCAATGGCGGCGGCTATTATCACTACAGCTATTCCGTCGTTCGGGGATGCGACCGCATCGTCCCGGTCGACATCTATGTGCCGGGCTGTCCGCCGACTGCGGAAGCCCTGGTATATGGCGTTCTGCAATTGCAGAAGAAGATTCGTCGTACCGGAACGATCGCACGCTGATCGTCCGGCGCGTTTTGATTTGGTTGCCTGTATCTTAGGGGGCACGTTGAGACCATGACCGCGAACCGCGAATCGCTGACCGAACTCGGTTCCTATATCGAGGCGAAATTCGGCGACGAAATCGGAGGCTGTGAGCTTGTAAACGACGAGCTGGTCGTGACCGTGCCGCCGCAATCGCTGTTGAAACTGTGCAAGTTCCTGCGCGACGATTCGCAATGCCTGTTCCAACAGGCGGTCGACGTCTGCGGCGTGGACTATCCGGATCGGGAACGCCGCTTCGACGTCGTCTACAATCTGTTGAGCTTCAAGCACAACATGCGCTGCCGGGTGAAGGTCGCGGTGGATGAAGATACCGCGGTTCCGTCGACCGTGGCGGTCTGGCCGTCCGTGAACTGGTACGAACGCGAAGTCTGGGACATGTACGGGGTCTTCTTCTCCGACCATCCGGATTTGCGCCGCATCCTGACCGATTACGGCTTCGAAGGGCATCCGCAGCGCCGGGATTTCCCGCTGACGGGTTACGTCGAAATGCGCTACGACGACGAACAGCGCCGTGTCGTCTACGAACCGGTGAAGCTGACGCAGGAATTCCGCAGCTTCGACTTCCTCAGCCCGTGGGAAGGCATGACGCCGAAACTGCCGGGCGACGAGAAGGCCGATGCGCAGCAGGAAGGGAAATAAGGGATGAGTGTCGCCGAATCGAACGCTGCGTCTCTCGTCGGGACCGACCAGGATCCCACCATCAAGACGCTGACCATGAATTTCGGGCCGCAGCACCCGGCGGCGCATGGCGTGTTGCGAATGGTCATGGAAATGGACGGGGAGGTCATTGAACGTCTGGACCCGCATATCGGCCTGCTGCACCGCGGCACGGAAAAGCTGATCGAATACAAGACCTATATGCAGGCGATCCCGTATTTTGACCGCCTGGATTACGTCGCGCCTATGGTGCAGGAACATGCCTTCGTTCTGGCGGGGGAGAAACTGCTGGGCGTCGATGTCCCGCTACGCGGGCAGTATATGCGTGTCCTGTTCGATGAAATCAGCCGTATTCTGAACCATCTTCTGAACGTTCCGGCCTATGCCATGGATGTCGGTGCGATGACGCCGATGCTGTGGGCCTTCGAAGAACGCGAAAAGCTGATGGAATTCTATGAGGGGGTCTGCGGTGCGCGTCTGCACGCGGCCTTTTATCGAATCGGCGGCGTTCACCAGGATATGCCCGCGGATATGGCGGCGAAGATCGAGGAATGGGCGGACGGGTTCCCGAAATTCATCGACGACATGGAAAGCCTGCTGACGGAAAACCGCATCTTCAAACAGCGGTCCGTCGATATCGGCATCATTTCCCCGGAAGAGGCGATGGCCTGGGGCATGTCCGGCCCGGTTATTCGTGGGTCGGGGATTGCCTGGGACTTGCGCAAGTCGCAGCCTTACGACGTTTACGACAAGATGGATTTCGACATTCCGGTCGGGAAGAACGGCGACTGTTACAGCCGCTATCTGGTCCGGGTCGCGGAAATGCGCGAATCGCTGAAAATCGTGAAGCAATGTCTGGCGGAAATGCCGAAAGGCCCGGTTCTGTCGACTAATGCGAAAGTATCGCCGCCGCGCCGGTCGGACATGAAACAGTCGATGGAATCCCTCATCCATCACTTCAAGCTTTATACCGAAGGCTTTCACGTTCCTGCCGGTGAGACCTATACCGCCGTCGAGGCGCCGAAAGGCGAATTCGGCGTCTATCTGGTTTCCGACGGCACGAACAAACCCTATCGCTGCAAGATCCGCGCGCCGGGTTTCGCGCATCTTCAGGCCATGGACCACGTTTGCCGCGGTCATATGCTGGCCGACTCGGTCGCCATTCTGGGCGGCTTCGACGTCGTGTTCGGCGAGATCGATCGGTAAGGATACGGAAGAGATGACGGATACGTTCGAATTTACCGGCGAATTCCTGAAGGAAGCCGAACGGAACATCGCCAAATATCCGGAAAAGCGGAGCCAGTCCGCTGTTCTGGCGCTGCTGTTCCTGGCGCAGGAGCAGAACCACGCCAACGGCCATTATGTGACACCGGCGGCGATCGCCAAAATCTCCGAAATGCTGGATATGCCCTATATCCGCGTGATGGAGGTCGCCAGCTTCTTCACCATGGTGAATCTGGAACCGGTGGGGAACTTCCATATCCAATTGTGCGGCACGACGCCCTGCATGCTGCGCGGCGCGGAAGACATCCGGGCGGCGATCGAAAAGAAACTGGACATCCACAACGGCGAAACGACGAAAGACGGCCAGTTCACCCTGACCGAAGTCGAATGCCTGGGCGCGTGCTGCAATGCGCCGATGGTCCAGATCAACGACGACTATTACGAAGACCTGACGCCGGAAATCATGGTCGACATCATCGACCGTCTGGCGAAAGGCGAGAGTGTGGCCCCCGGGCCGCAGAATGGCCGCAGCTGTTCCGAACCGGAAGGCGGGCCGCAAACCTTGCTGACCGGCCCGGCGCCGCAGGTCAGAAGTTAAGGGAAGGGGGCTTACGCCATGCCGGATTGGTCTCCGCTTAAGGACGAGGATCGCATCTTCAAGAATCTCTATGGGTATCACCCGTGGAACCTTGAGGCGGCGAAGAAGCGCGGCGCGTGGAACGGGACGAAAGACCTGGTCGCGCTCGGCCGCGAGAAGATCGTTGAAATCGTGAAGGCCTCCGGCCTGCGCGGTCGCGGCGGCGCGGGTTTCCCGACGGGCCTGAAATGGTCCTTCATGCCCCAGGCGACGCCGGAAAAGCCGTCCTACCTTGTCGTCAACGCGGACGAATCCGAACCCGGAACCTGTAAGGACCGGGAAATCATGCGCAACGACCCGCATACCTTCATCGAAGGCTGCCTGTTGGCCTCCGTCGCGATGGGCGCGCATAACTGTTACATCTATATCCGCGGCGAGTACCGCCTGGAATACAAGGTGATGGAAGGCGCAATCGCCGAAGCCTATGCGGCGGGCCTTGTCGGCAAGAACGCTTGCGGCACCGGTTACGATTTCGACATCGCGATCCATCACGGCGCCGGCGCCTATATCTGCGGCGAGGAAACCGCCCTGCTGGAAAGCCTGGAAGGTAAGAAGGGCCAGCCGCGCCTGAAGCCGCCGTTTCCGGCCATGGCGGGCCTGTATGGCTGCCCGACGACGGTCAACAACGTGGAAAGCATTGCGGTCACAGGTGAAATCCTGCGGCGCGGGGCGGAATGGTTCCAGGGCTTCGGTCGCGAAAACAATTCCGGAACCAAGCTGTTCTGCATTTCCGGTCACGTGAACAAGTCCTGCAACGTCGAAGAAGCTATGTCGATCCCGTTGAAGGAACTGCTGGAACGGCATTGCGGCGGCGTGCGCGGCGGCTGGGACAATCTGAAGGCCGTCATTCCGGGCGGGTCGTCGGTGCCGTTGCTGCCGAAGGATATCTGCGACGACGTGCTGATGGATTTCGACGCGCTGAAGGAACAGAAATCCGGCCTGGGCACGGCAGCGGTCATCGTCATGGACAAATCGACCGACGTCATCAAGGCGATCGCGCGCCTCAGCTACTTCTACAAGCACGAAAGCTGCGGCCAGTGCACGCCGTGCCGCGAAGGTACCGGCTGGATGTGGCGCGTCATGGACCGGTTGGTCCGGGGCGAGGCGGAAATCGAGGAAATCGATTCCCTGATCGAAGTCACGAAGCAGATCGAAGGGCACACGATTTGCGCCCTCGGCGATGCGGCGGCTTGGCCGATCCAGGGCCTTGTCCGGCATTTCCGCGACGAAATCGAAGACCGCATCAAAAATCGCACGCGTGTCGCTATGAGCGGCGCGGCGGCGGCTGAATAACGGGTAGGGCGCAGGATATGGCGACGATCACCGTCAAGATTAACGGCGAAGAACACGAGGTCGAACAGGGCATGACCGTCCTGCAGGCCTGTGAACAGGCGGGCGTGGAAATTCCGCGCTTCTGCTATCACGAGCGACTGTCGGTTGCCGGGAACTGCCGCATGTGCCTGGTCGAGGTGAAGCCCGGTCCGCCGAAACCGGCCGCGTCCTGCGCGCTTCCCGTCGCGCCGAACCAGGAAATCTTCACCGACACGCCGATGGTCCATAAGGCCCGCAACGGTGTCATGGAATTCCTGCTGATCAACCATCCGCTCGACTGCCCGATCTGCGATCAGGGCGGCGAATGCGACCTGCAGGATCAGGCCATGGCCTATGGTCGCGGGGGGTCGCGGTATCATGAGAACAAGCGCGCGGTTAAAGACAAATATATGGGCCCGCTGATCAACACGATCATGACCCGTTGCATTCACTGCACGCGCTGCGTCCGGTTTTCCGCCGAAGTGGCGGGGGTCGAGGAGATCGGCCTGCTGAACCGGGGCGAAAATGCCGAAATCTCGACGCTGGAAAAGGCCCTCGATAGCGAAATGTCGGCCAACGTCATCGATCTATGCCCGGTCGGCGCGCTGACGTCGAAGCCCTATGCCTTCGAAGCGCGGCCCTGGGAATTGAAGAAGACGGAAAGCGTCGATGTGATGGACGCCGTCGGCTCCAACATCCGCGTCGATACGCGCGGGAACGAAGTGCTGCGCGTTCTGCCGCGTCTGAATGAAGACGTGAACGAGGAATGGATTTCCGACAAGACGCGCTATGCCTGCGACGGTCTGCGCCGTCAGCGTCTGGACCGCCCCTATGTGCGCGGTGAAGACGGCAAGTTGAAGCCCGCGACATGGCCGGAAGCAATGACCGCCATCGCCGGGGCCGTGAAGGGCATGAAGCGCGACGCCATGGCCGCGATCGTCGGCGATCAGGCAGATGCGGAAAGCGTCTATTCGCTGAAAAAACTGATGGCCAGCCTGGGCGTCGCCAACCTCGATTGCCGTCAGGACGGCGCGAAACTCGATGCTACGACGCGCGCCGGTTACATTTTCAACACGACCATCGCCGGGATCGACGAGGCGGACGCGCTCCTCATCGTGGGGTCCAACATCCGTTGGGAGGCGCCGATCATCAATGCGCGCATCCGCAAACGTTGGATGGGCGGTCAGTTGAAGGTTGCGTCCATCGGTCCGCAGGTGAAGACGACCTTCGATGTCGATTATCTCGGCGCAGGTCCGGAAACCCTATCCGATGTTGCGTCCGGCAAGCACCCCTTCGCCAAGATCCTGAAGGATGCGGAAAAGCCGATGATCATCGTCGGCATGGGCGCGATCAATCGTCCGGACGGCGCGGCGGTCCTGGCCACTGCGAAGAAGCTGGCCGACGATTTCGGCATGGTGAAGGACGGCTGGAACGGTTTCAACGTGCTGCACACGGCGGCGAGCCGTGTTGGGGCGCTCGATCTCGGCTTCGTGCCGGGTGAGGGCGGCAAGTCGGTGCCGGAAATCGTCGACGGTGCGGCCTCCGGCGCGGTGAAGTTCGTTTACCTGCTGGGCGCGGATGAGGTCGACCTGACCGGCGGCAAGGCCTTCGTTGTCTATCAGGGCCACCACGGCGACCGTGGCGCGCATGCCGCCGACGTGATCCTGCCGGGGGCGGCCTATACGGAAAAGAACGCCACTTTCGTGAATACGGAAGGACGCGTTCAACTGGCGCG
This sequence comes from Pacificispira spongiicola, assembly GCF_012926505.1. Lineage (GTDB taxonomy): Bacteria > Pseudomonadota > Alphaproteobacteria > UBA8366 > Aestuariispiraceae > Pacificispira > Pacificispira spongiicola. Next base: position 83,872 of record NZ_JABBNT010000005.1, on the reverse strand, counting down.
CCGGGCGGCTTTCCCGCCGGGTGAGGCGAAGGACGATTGGGCGATCCTGCGGGCGCTGTCGGAAACCCTAGGCAAGGCCTTGCCCTGGATCGATTTCGATGGCCTGCGCAAGGCAATGCGCGAGGAATATCCGCATCTGGCCCGGATCGACGATGCCGAAGCCGCCGAATGGGGCGATTTCGGAACCGCCGGGGAGATGAATGCCGCGCCGTTCAAATCGCCGATCGACAATTTCTACATGACCGACCCGATTTCGCGGGCGTCGGAGACCATGGCGGAGTGCACCCAGACCTTCGTGCTGGACCGCCAAAGCGAGGGGACCGGTACCAATGGCTGAGCAGTTCGCCAACCTGTTCGAAGGCGTCTGGTGGAGCAGCTATCTTGCGCCGACCATCCTGACGATCCTTCTGATCCTTGCGATCACGGTGCCGATCCTGCTGGGCGTTGCTTATCTGACGCTGGCGGAACGAAAAGTCATCGGCTGGATGCAGTACCGCAAGGGCCCGAACGTCGTCGGCCCGTTCGGTCTGTTGCAGCCGCTTGCGGACGGCTTGAAGCTGTTCCTGAAGGAAACCGTCGTACCGTCGGGCGCGAACCCGGTTCTGTTCCTGATCGCGCCGATGCTGACCTTCATCCTGGCGCTGATCGCCTGGGCGGTCATCCCCTTCGATGACGGTTGGGTTCTGGCCGATATCAATGTCGGCGTCCTGTATCTCTTTGCGATCTCGTCGCTGGGCGTTTACGGGATCATCGTCGCCGGTTGGGCGTCGAACTCCAAATACGCGTTTCTGGGCGCGTTGCGCTCAGCGGCGCAGATGGTGTCCTACGAAGTATCCATCGGCTTCGTCATCGTCTCCGTGCTGCTCTGCGTCGGGTCGCTGAATCTCAGCGATATCGTCAAGTCGCAGGCCGGCAGCGGGTTCTGGAACTGGTACTTCCTGCCGATGCTGCCGATGTTCGTGGTCTTCGTGATTTCCGCCCTCGCGGAAACGAACCGCGCGCCGTTCGACCTTCCGGAAGCGGAAGCGGAACTGGTGTCGGGCTACAACGTCGAATATTCGGCCATGGCCTTCGCGCTGTTCTTCCTGGGTGAATACGCGAACATGATCCTGATGAGCGCCATGACCTCGGTCCTGTTCCTGGGAGGTTGGTTGCCGCCGTTCGACATCGCGCCGTTCACCTGGATCCCGGGGCCGATCTGGTTCGCGCTGAAGATCGCCTTCGTGTTGTTCATATTCCTGTGGGTTCGGGCAACCTTCCCGCGCTATCGCTATGACCAGTTGATGCGCCTGGGGTGGAAGGTATTCCTGCCGCTGTCGCTGTTCTGGGTCGTGGCGACCGCCGGGTTCCTGGTGGCCTTCGATCTGCTGCCGACTGCGGCGCAGTAAGTTAGATTTAGGAGACGTCAATATGGCGAGCCTAGACAGTACCGCGAAATCCTTCCTGCTGGCGGAATTGCTCAGCGGGATGGCCTTGACGCTTAAGGCGATGTTCAAGCCGAAGCACACGATCAACTATCCCTATGAAAAGGGACCGTTGAGCCCGCGCTTCCGGGGCGAACATGCGTTGCGCCGCTATCCGAACGGCGAAGAACGCTGCATCGCCTGTAAATTGTGCGAGGCAATCTGTCCGGCGCAGGCGATCACGATCGAGGCCGAACCGCGCGCCGACGGGTCGCGCCGGACGACGCGCTACGATATCGACATGACGAAATGCATCTATTGCGGCTACTGCCAGGAAGCCTGCCCGGTGGATGCGATCGTCGAGGGGCCGAATTTCGAATTCGCCACCGAAACCCGTGAAGAGCTGTTCTACAACAAGGACAAGCTGCTCGCGAACGGGGAACGGTGGGAAGCGGAAATCGCCGCGAACTTGAAGTTGGACGCGCCTTACCGCTAACACGGCGGGGGCAGATAGACGAAGGGGGAACCGATGGCATTCGCCGGGTTCATGTTCTACATTTTCGCCGCGATAACCGTGGCTTGCGCCGTGATGGTCGTCACGTCGCGCAACCCGGTTCATTCGGTGCTCTACCTCATTCTCGCCTTCTTCAACGCGGCGGGGCTTTTCGTCCTGATCGGCGCGGAATTCCTGGCGATGATCCTGGTCGTCGTCTATGTCGGCGCGGTTGCGGTTCTATTCCTGTTCGTCGTCATGATGCTGGACGTGAACTTCGTCGAACTGCGCAAGGGCGTTCGTAACTACGTTTATATCGGCGCGGTGATCGGCGGCATCCTGTTCGTGGAACTGGCGATGGTCGCGACGTCGTGGAGCCTGGGACCGGAACTGGCCTCCATCTCCCTGGGCCCGGTGGTGGGAGAGGTGCACAACACCCGCAGCATCGGTCAGGTCATCTACACCGACTACATCTACCTGTTTCAAGGCGCGGGCATGATCCTGCTGGTCGCCATGGTCGGTGCCATCGTTCTGACCCACCGTCAACGGGCGGGCGTCAAGAAACAAGTCATCCGCGACCAGGTCGCCCGTTCGTCGAAGGACGAGGTCACCCTGGTCAAAGTTCAACCCGGCGACGGCGCGTAAGAAAGGGAGCGGGATTATGGAAATCGGACTGTCTCACTACCTGTCGGTCGCGGCGATTCTGTTCACGCTGGGTCTGTTCGGGATTTTCCTGAATCGCCGCAACGTCATCGTCATTCTGATGTCGATCGAACTGATGCTGTTGGCGGTGAATATCAATCTGGTCGCGTTTTCTGCCTTCCTGCAGGATCTGACCGGCCAAATCTTCGCCATGTTCGTATTGACCGTCGCGGCCGCGGAAGCGGCCATCGGTTTGGCGATCCTGGTCGTGTTCTATCGTAACCGCGCGTCTATTGCGGTCGACGATGTCAGCAATATGAAGGGATAAGGGCGAGAATCCCATGGAAGCACTCATCGTATTCCTGCCGCTCGTCGGCGCTCTCGTCGCCGGATTCGGCGGCCGGGCAATTGCCGGTCACAAGGGCGACCTGTTCGCCCAGATCGTGTCGTCCGGTCTGCTGGTTCTGGCGGCCATCTTCGCCTGGATCACCTTCATCAATGTCGGCATCCTCGCCCATGACGCGGCGGACAAGGCCTACACGATCAATCTGCTGCACTGGGTCGCGGTCGGCGATTTCGCCTTTGATTGGGCGCTGCGCATCGACACGCTGACGGCGGTCATGCTGGTCGTGGTCACGTCGGTGTCGTCCGTCGTGCATATCTATTCCATCGGCTATATGCACCACGATCCCAGCATCCCGAGGTTCCAGGCCTATCTCAGCCTGTTTACCTTCATGATGCTGATGCTGGTCACCGCCGATAACCTGGTTCAGATGTTCTTCGGCTGGGAAGGCGTCGGTCTGGCGTCCTATCTGCTGATCGGGTTCTGGTACAAGAAACCCTCCGCCAATGCCGCCGCCATCAAGGCCTTCGTCGTCAACCGCGTCGGGGATTTCGGGTTTGCGCTCGGCATCTTCGGGACCTTCGTGATGACCGGATCGCTCGGCTTCGACGCGATCTTCGCGGCCATTCCGGGCATCGTCGAGGGTGGTGATGCGGGGCAGACGTTCCAGTTCCTGTGGATGACGCTGACGCCGCAGGAAGCGATCACCTGCATCTGCCTGCTCTTGTTCATGGGCGCGATGGGTAAATCGGCACAGTTGGGTCTGCACACCTGGCTGCCGGACGCGATGGAAGGTCCGACGCCGGTTTCCGCGCTGATCCACGCCGCCACCATGGTCACCGCCGGTGTCTTCATGGTCTGCCGTCTGTCGCCGATCTTCGAATATTCGGAAACGGCGCTGACCGTCGTGACCTTCGTCGGGGCGATGACGGCCTTCTTCGCCGCGACGGTCGGCCTGACGCAGAACGACATCAAACGGGTCATCGCCTATTCGACTTGCTCGCAGTTGGGCTACATGTTCTTCGCAGCGGGGGTTTCGGCCTATCCGGCGGCGATGTTCCACCTGTTCACGCACGCCTTCTTCAAGGCGCTGCTGTTCCTGGGCGCGGGCTCCGTGATCCATGCCGTTTCGGACGAACAGGACATGCGCAAGATGGGCGGGCTGGCCCCGCATATCAAAAAGACCATGGTCATGATGTGGATCGGGTCGTTGGCGCTTGGCGGGATCGGTATTCCGGGCACGCAAATCGGTTTTGCTGGTTTCTTCTCCAAGGACGCCATTCTCGAAAGTGCCTATGGCGCGCATACCGGGATCGGCATGTTCGCCTTCTGGATGGGAATCGCGGCCGCCGTGATGACCGCGTTCTATTCCTGGCGCCTGCTATGGATGACGTTCCATACCCCGGCGCGGGCCGACGAACGCGTCATGGCGCATGTCCATGAATCGCCGAATGTCATGCTGGTGCCGCTGTATCTGCTGGCCATCGGCGCGGTGTTCGCGGGCGTTGTCTTCGCGCCGTATTTCACGGGGCATCACTTCGCCGAATTCTGGGGCGACTCCATCAAGATCCTGGAAGAGCATAAGGCGCTCGAAAACGCGCACCATGTGCCGGTCTGGGTGAAGATGCTGCCGCTGGTCGTTGGAATTATCGGGATCGCGGGCGCGGTCTGGGTCTATCGCAGCGGCCTGGAACGCGGGCGTCGCATCGGCGAATTCTGGGGGCCGTTCTATCAGTTCTCGCTCAACAAGTGGTATTTCGACGAACTGTATAACTTCCTGTTCGTCCGTCCGGCCTTTGCCATCGGCCGCTTCTTCTGGAAGCGCGGCGACGGCCAGACGATCGACGGGTTGGGTCCCGACGGTGTCGCCAAGACCACGGCATTCGCCGCCGGCCGCCTGAGCCTGCTGCAGACCGGGTATCTGTACCACTATGCTTTCGCAATGCTGATCGGGGTCGTCGTGCTCGTCAGCTTTTATCTGTTGGCCCATTAAGGGCAGGGAAGGGATCGGACCTTAACCATGTCGGAAGCCACGTTTCCTCTCCTCAGTTTGACGACTTTCGCGCCGATCGTCGGGGCGATCTTCGTCATGGTCGTGCGCGGCACCCAGGAAGAAGTCGCGCGCAACGCCCGTTGGCTTGCGCTCGTCGCGACGACGACGACCTTCCTGCTGTCGCTGCTCGTCCTGGCCAATTTCGACGGATCGACCGCCGACTTCCAGCTTGTCGAAGACGTTCCTTGGCTGCCCAGCATCGGCATCAGCTACAAGATGGGCGTCGACGGCATTTCGATCTGGTTCGTGCTGTTGTCGACCCTGCTGACCCCGCTGTGCATCCTGGCCAGTTGGAACAGCATCAAGACCCGTGTGCGCGAATACATGATCGCCTTCCTCATCCTCGAAACGATGATGGTCGGCATGTTCTGCGCCCTGGACATGATGCTGTTCTACTTCTTCTTCGAAGGCGTGCTGCTGCCGATGTATCTGATCATCGGCGTCTGGGGCGGCGCGCGGCGTATTTATGCCTCGTTCAAGTTCTTCCTCTACACGCTGCTCGGCTCCATCCTGATGCTGGTCGCGTTGATCGCGCTGTATTTCGCGGCGGGTGGGACGACGGATATCCCGACCCTGATGCAGACCAGCTTCCCGTACGAGCTTCAGATGCTGTGCTGGCTCGCCTTCTTCGCCAGCTTCGCGGTGAAGGTGCCGATGTGGCCGGTGCATACCTGGCTGCCGGACGCCCACGTGGAAGCGCCGACCGCCGGATCGGTTATCCTGGCGGGCGTGCTGCTGAAGATGGGCGGCTACGGGTTCCTGCGTTTCTCCATCCCGATGATGCCCTTGGCTTCCGACGCCTATGCGCCGCTCGTCTTCGTGCTGTCCTGCGTCGCCGTGGTCTACACCTCCCTGGTGGCCCTGGTGCAGGAAGACATGAAGAAGCTGATCGCCTATTCGTCGATCGCGCATATGGGCTTCGTCACCGCGGCGATCTTCTCCATGAACGAAACCGCCGTCGCCGGGTCCATCATTCAGATGTTGAGCCATGGTCTGGTATCCGGCGCGTTGTTCCTGTGCGTCGGTGTCGTTTACGACCGCCTGCACACGCGTGAGATTTCCCGCTACGGCGGTCTTGCGACGAACATGCCGCGCTATGCGCTCGTCTTCATGTTCTTCACCATGGCGTCGGTCGGTCTTCCGGGGACCAGCGGTTTCGTCGGCGAATTCCTGATCCTGTACGGGGCGTTCGAGAACAACACCTGGGTGGCCAGTTTCCTGGCAACCGGACTTATTCTCGGGGCCTGTTATGCGCTGTATCTCTATCGCCGGGTCGTCTTCGGCGACCTGACGAAGGACGACGTGAAGGCCATGCTGGACATGAGCCCGCGCGAAATCGCCATCTTCGCGCCGCTGATCGTGCTGACCCTGTGGATGGGGATTTATCCGGCGACGTTCCTCGATCCGATCGAGGCGTCGGTGACGCATTTGGTTGAAACCTATGATGCGGCCCTGGCCGCGGCCCAAGACGGTGCCGTGTCCGTGGCCGAAAGCCAGTAAGAGAGGCGGGACGGCTTCCCATGATGTTCGAAACCTCGATGATCGCCCCCGCGCTTCCCGAAATCGTCCTGGCCTGCTCGGTCATGGGACTGATGATGGTCGGGGTCTTCTCGCCGGAGAAACAGGCCCTGAGCCGGGTTTCCTTCCTGGCTGTCCTGGTCCTGCTCGTGATCGGCGTTCTCGTCATCGCGACCGGATCGGAAACGCGTCTGGCCCTGCATGACCTGTTCGTCGTAGACAGCTTCTCGCTGTTCATGAAGGTCCTGGTCATCATTGCCGCCGTTCTGGCGCTAGTGATGTCCGACGGCTATATCCGCCGTGAGAGCATGGCCCGGTTCGAATATCCGGTTCTGCTGTGCTTTGCCACGCTCGGCATGCTGATGATGATTTCGGCCCACGATCTCATCTCGCTCTATATCGGTCTGGAACTGCAGAGCCTGTCGCTCTATGTCGTGGCGGCTTTCCGCCGGGATCAATTGCGGTCGACCGAGGCCGGGTTGAAGTATTTCGTGCTCGGCGCGCTCAGTTCCGGCCTGCTGCTGTACGGTAGCTCCCTGATCTATGGCTTTGCAGGCACGACGAATTTCGCTGCCATCGCCAGTGGTCTTGCCGCCCTGGATCACGCACCGACAGGTCTGATCGTCGGGCTGGTGTTCCTGTCCGCCGGTCTGGCTTTCAAGATTTCCGCCGTGCCGTTCCATATGTGGACACCGGATGTGTATGAAGGCGCGCCGACACCGGTCACCGCCTTCTTCGCCGTCGCGCCAAAAATCGCGGCCATGGCGTTGATCCTGCGCGTCATGCTCGGCCCGTTCGAGGATTTGATTGCCGAATGGCAGCAGATCATCTGGTTGATTTCCGTCGCATCCATGATCCTGGGGGCGGTTGCCGCCATCGCGCAGACCAATATCAAGCGCCTGATGGCCTATTCCTCCATCGGTCATGTCGGCTATGCCCTCATGGGCCTCGCTGCAGGGACAAAGGACGGCGCCACCGGCGTGATGCTGTATATGGCGATCTATCTGGTCATGAATGTCGGCACCTTCGCCTGCATCCTGTCGATGAAGATCAAGGACCGTATGGTCGAGAATATCAGCGACCTGTCCGGCCTGTCCAAAACGCGCCCGGGCATGGCCTTCGCATTGATGATCTTCATGTTCTCCATGGCCGGTATCCCGCCGCTTGCCGGGTTCTTCGGGAAGTTCTTCGTCTTCCGCGCCGCGATCGACGCCGGTCTGATCTGGTTGGCCGTCATCGGCGCCCTGGCCAGCGTGGTGAGCGCGTTCTATTACCTGCGCATCATCAAAGTCATGTATTTCGACGAGAACGACGATGTGATCGACAAGATCGATGGCAAGTCGATGCGCGTCATCATGATCCTGACATCCGCACTTGTCCTGCTGTTCACCCTGGCACCGGAAACGATTGCAAGCTATGCCGCGTCGGCGGCGACCTCGCTGTTCTGATACGGTGACCGACATATCGCTGCCGCAGGGCTGGACCGGTCACGTCTTTGACGAAATCGGGTCCACCATGGATGTCGCGCGGGCCCTGGCCAATGACGGCGCCCCGGATCGCACCGCGGTCCGCGCCGTCCGTCAGACCGGGGGCAGGGGGCGATACGGTCGGCACTGGGTCGCGGAACCGGGCAATCTGTACGTAACGGCCCTGTTTCGGGAAGACCGGCCTCTTGCGGACTGCGCGCAGCTCTCCTTCGCCGCCGCCCTTGCCTTGCTGGATTGCGTCGAAACACCGCAGTCGCGGCTGAAATGGCCGAATGACGTCCTGATAGGCGGCAAGAAGGTTGCCGGTATCCTGCTGGAAGGGGGCGGAGAGCCATCCGCGCCTTGGATATTGATCGGCATCGGCGTGAACTGCGTCCATCACCCGGAAGACGGCACAACATATAAGGCGACCGATCTGGCGGCGCAGGGGATCGATCTTCCGGCGGACCGGCTATATCCGATGCTGCTGTCGCGGCTGGATCATTGGCGCGGCGTCTGGAAGACCGAAGGGCCGAGCGCACTACACCGGGCCTGGACGGATGCCGCCGCGAATATCGGCGAAACGATACGGGTCCGCCTTTCGGACCGGGAAATCTCGGGACGTTTCGACGGGTTGGACGATTCCGGCGCGCTAATCCTTGCCGAACCGGACGGGACGATGCACAAGATTTCCGCCGGGGACGTCTTTCTGCGCTAGAACAGGAAAGGCCCCGGATATTCTAAGGAGGGAGCCCATGCTTCTCGCCATCGATTCCGGCAATACCAATGTTGTTTTCGGTATTTTCGACGGAACGGATTTCGTGAAGGCCTTTCGCTGCGCCAACGATCCGAAACGCACCGCGGACGAATATATCGTCTGGTTAAGCGAGTTGATGAAGCTGAACGGCCTGGACATGGACGCGATCACCGCGACGGTCGTCGGATCGGTCGTCCCGGAAACGGAATTCAACCTGATCAGCCTGTGCCGCCGCTATTTCGACGGCGAACCGGTGGTGATCGGCGCTCCGGGCGTGACCTTGGGGATCGAGGTCTTGATCGACCGGCCGGAACAAGCCGGCGCGGACCGGCTGGTCAACGCGGTACAGGCGCATATCTCCTATGGCGGGCCGTTGATCTGTATCGATTTCGGCACTGCCACGACATTCGACGTCGTCGATGGCGACGGTAACTATCGCGGTGGCGCGATCGCTCCGGGGATTAATCTGTCCCTGAAGGCTTTGTACGACGCGTCCGCCAAACTTCCCCTAGTGGGAATCGAACCCTCTGAAACCGTCATTGGGCGGGAAACGAAAACGGCAATGCAGTCCGGTATCTATTGGGGCTATGTCGGCATGATCGAGGGGATGGTGGAGCGTATCCGCCGCGAATATGGAGAAGACATGAAAGTTATTGCCACCGGCGGTCTGGCGGAATTGTTCGCCGAACGCACCGTTGCGATCCAGCACACCGACAGGTCCCTGACCCTGCGTGGGCTGGTCGAAATCTTCCGCCGGAACGGAGGTACTGTATGAGCGCGCCGGGCTACCGCGAAACCGACGCACCGGGGATCGACGAATTCCTGTTCCTGCCCTTGGGGGGCACCGGCGAGATCGGGATGAACCTCAACCTCTATGGCCATGACGAAGCCTGGCTGATGGTCGATTGCGGTATCACCTTCGGTGACGCACGCACGCCGGGCATCGATGTCATCATGCCCGACCCGGCCTTTATCGAGGAACGCGCGGAAGACCTGTGCGGCCTGGTTCTGACCCACGCCCACGAAGATCATTTGGGCGCGGTCCAATATATGTGGCCGAAGCTGAACTGCCCGGTCTATGCGACGCCGTTCACCGCTGCCGTTCTGCGCAAGAAGCTGGGGGAAGCCAGTTTCGGCCGTGACGTGCCGATCATCGAAATTCCCATGTCCGGCAGCTTCACCGTCGGTCCGTTCGAAATCGAACTGATCACGCTGACCCATTCCATTCCGGAGCCGAACGCGCTTGTCATCCGCACGCCGTTGGGCGCGGTGCTGCATACCGGCGATTGGAAGCTGGACCCGCATCCGCAAATCGGGCCGAGCACCGATGAACAACGCCTGATGTCGCTGGGTGAGGAAGGCGTGCTGGCCATGATTTGCGACAGCACCAACGCCATGTCGCCGGGGCGCAGCGGGTCCGAGGGGGAAGTCCGCGAGAATCTGGCGGAAGTCGTGCGCGGGCTCGACGGCGCGGTGGCCATCGCCTGTTTCGCATCGAACGTCGCGCGTTTGGAAAGCGCCGCCAAGGCCGGGCTTGCCTGCGGCCGCCAACCGGCGCTGATCGGCCGGTCGTTGTGGCGAATGACCGAAGCGGCGCGGGAAACCGGGTACCTTCAGGATATGCCACCCTTCCTGAACGATGAGGCCGCGGCACGCCTGCCGAAGGACAAGGTCCTGCTGATCTGCACCGGAAGCCAGGGGGAACCGCGCGCGGCCCTGTCCCGGATCGCCCGCAAGGATCATAATTTCATCGAAATGGGGGAGGGCGATACCGTCATCTTCTCCAGTCGCGAAATTCCGGGGAACGAGATCGCCATCGGCGAATTGCAGAACGCGCTGACGGAACTGGGCTGTTCGATCATCACGGCGGCGGATGCGGAAATTCACACCTCCGGCCATCCGAACCGTGATGAATTGGCGGATATGTATTCCTGGATTCGCCCGCGGTTGGCGATCCCGGTTCACGGTGAACACCGTCATTTGCTGGCCCATGCGCGATTGGCGCAAAGCTGTCAGGTGCCGCACGGTATCGTCGCCAAGAACGGCATGCTGATGAGCCTGACCCCGAACGGCGTGGAAGTCGTCGATGAGGTCTATGCGGGCCGGCTTGCGCTCGACGGGGACCGTCTTATCCCGATGGATCACGGATCGATTCGACAGCGCAAGCGCATGGCCTATAACGGTTCCGCCGTTGTGTCCCTGGCCCTGACCAGCAAGGGGGCTCTGGCCGACGAGGCGCAGATCACGGTTTCCGGCTTGCTCGATCCCGACGCACCGGAACTGGACGAATTGCTGGATTTGGCCGAAGACACGGTCGAAGGACTGAGCAAAAAGCAGTTGCAAGACGACGGCACCGTTTGCGAGGCCGTGCGCGTCGCGGTCCGCCGGCGGTTGCAGCAGATCAGCCGTCGCCGTCCACAGGTAGATGTTCATTTGTTAAGAGTCTGAATATCTTAGGTGAGGAACTGAAGATGATCGGTAAGCTTAATCACGTCGCTATTGTTGTCCCGGACTTGGCTGCCGCGAGCGCGATCTACCGCGATACGCTGGGTGGGGATGTCTCCGAGCCGGTGAATTTGCGGGAACACGGCGTGACGACGGTTTTCGTCAACTTGCCGAATACGAAGATAGAGCTTCTGCACCCGTTCGGGGACGATTCGCCGATCGCCAAGTTCCTGGAAAACAACCCGTCGGGTGGCATGCATCACGTCTGTTATGAGGTCGACGACATCCTGGCGGCGCGGGACAAGCTGAAAGCCGATGGCGCCCGCGTTCTGGGCGACGGCGATCCGAAGATCGGTGCCCACGGGAAGCCGGTTCTGTTCCTGCATCCCAAGGATTTTTGCGGCACTTTGGTGGAATTGGAGCAGGTATGAATATCGCATCCTTCATCGTCGTCTATGTCATCGCCTGGTGGCTGATCTTCTTCATGCTGCTTCCCATCGGTGTGCAGCGAGAGGAAAACCCGGAAACCGGCCACGATATCGGCGCACCGAAGAAGCCGATGCTGATCCGCAAGGCCCTGATCTGTACCGTGTTGGCGGGCATCGTGCTGCTGGGATACTGGTATCTGGCGGATGTCGTCGGCGTCACGCTGGTAGATCGCAAAAACCTCCTGACACAATGATGTCAGGAGGACTGTGCTAAATCCGCCGCGACTTCAACCGGTTCGGAGGCGATGGGATGGCTTGGTATTGCGACTATGCGATTGGGGACCCGGTTCACGGCTCCTACCACGATATGGAATACGGATTTCCGGAAACGGACGAGACGCGTCTGTTCGAACGGCTTGTTCTGGAAATCATGCAGGCAGGTCTCAACTGGGGGCTCGTGCTGAAGAAGCGGGACGGTATGAACGCAGCCTTCGACGGGTTCGACGTCGATGCGGTCGCCAGCTATGGCGATGCGGATATCGCGCGTTTGCTCGACGACCAGAACATCGTTCGAAACCGGTTGAAAGTGCATGCCGCGATCCACAACGCCCAAGTGATCCAAGGCATGCGGGATAGCCACGGCGGATTCGCTGCATGGCTGGCCGCGCATCATCCGAAGACCAAACCGGATTGGGTCAAACTCTTCAAGAAGACCTTCAAATTCACCGGCGGAGAGATCACCGGCGAATTCCTGATGTCCATCGGCTATCTACCCGGCACGCATCGGCAGGATTGCGATGCTTTCAAAGCCATCGCGGAACAACAGCCGCCCTGGATGGACGTCGATGAAGGTTTCTACACCGTGTCGGCATAGGGGTGTTTACAGGCCCGTACGAAACCCACTGTCACGCGTTGAGAACACGATTCGGGCCCCCGGAACGGTGGAATCAGCGATTGCGATCTCAAACTTTGACACGAGGGTCGAGTTGAGACCGCAATTTCCAATGACGACCTCATATAAAGGTTTGTCGAAGATGCCGCCGACGCCGGGCTTCTCGATATTCATACCATCCCAGGACTTGTTTTTCCGGCCAATACCGAAAGATATGAGGCCCGCCGCTGAATGAAATCCCTTAGGAGTGCCGGATAGTCTTCGGTTACCGCAGTCCTAACAGAGGGCCTGCGCTCCAGTTCCTTTCGCCAGGCTTGAACACGAGTAAGACCTGTGAAGATGCCGAAGTCCCCAATCTCGTCGAAAACATCGAAATATCTGAACACAGGGCCGAACACGACGTCGACAAGCCTAAACCTATCACCGTCGAAATAGGGACCGACCCGAAGTTCGGCTTCAAGTCGGAGGAACTTGGTACGCAGGGCGCAGACCTTCTCGTCGAATGACGTGGCATCTGCGACTGAGTAGAATCCGGCGATGTCGTTCAGTATCGCCGATCCGAATTCCATCCATGCGCGATGTTCTGCCCGCGCGAGCGCTGTGTCGGGGTGCAGCGGATTGGGTAGCGTCTCTTCGAGATATTCGAGGATGACGGCTGACTCGAAGATCGGAAATCCATCGACAATGAGCACCGGCGTCTTGCCGAGCGGCGAGATGTCGAGGAACCAAGCCGGTTTGTCGGCAAGGTCGATGTTTGTACGATCGAACTCGACGCCCTTTTCGGTAAGCATGATCGCGGCCCGCTGAACATAAGGGCACAGCACGTGGCTGATAAGTTGCAACATCATGACGATACCTCCCGGCTTCTGAAAATAGTTTGAAGAGAGGTGGACGGGCTCATCGCGAACCTGCCGTCGCCGAGCATAGCCTGAACGACAGCGAGTAAGGTCAGATAGGCCGGATACTCCCAGCCGCCATTCGCATTTGCGAACATCCAGCCGTTTCCAGAATGCACCCACGTCGCCCCAGCAAGGATCGGTACGGTTGCGAGCGCGATCCAACGGGTCTGGATGCCAAGAACGAGAAGAATGCCTGCCACTGCCTCCACTGCGAAGACGGTGTAAGCAAGCCAACCCGGAAAGCCGAGAGAGATGAAGAACTGTGCCGTCCCCGGCAACCCGATAACGAAGAGCTTAAGAAGCAAACTATGGGCGAGAAACATGAGGCCGAGCGCAATACGCAGTAGGAGTATCGCGGTTTCGGTCCGTATGGTTTGGTTCATTGTCTTTCTCCCAATGTAGATACAGATGCATCTATATTGCGCGCAGCTTGCTGTTGTCAAGGTTGATGCAAGTGCATTCATGTGCCAAAAGGAACGCATGACCGATGTTGACCGAACCACACAGGCTGCTTGGACAGCCCTTATGACCAAAAGCCGACAGCTTTTGGAAACAGTCGAAGCCGCATTGAAATCAGCTGGCCACCCGCCGCTTTCTTGGTACGACGCACTGTTGGAACTGGAAAAGGTGGGAGAGGAAGGAATTCGGCCATTCGAACTCAGACAACGGCTTCTGTTGCCGCAATACGGCACGTCCCGTCTCCTGGACCGGATGGTCACGGCAGGACTCGTCAACCGCCGAGACTGCGAAGAAGACGGCCGTGGCCAAATCGTCTTTATTTCCGAGCGGGGACTCGCGATCAGAAAGGCAATGTGGCCGGAATATTCAAAGGTACTGACGGACGGTATCGGGGATAAACTGACAAGGGCAGAGGCCGTTCAATTGGCTATGCTTCTGTCCAAACTATAGAACCCGCACTGGAACCAGGGGTGGATGTTGGCCGCGTTGCCAAGTTTTACCAAGCGCTCCATAAAAGACCTCTCAGGTTTTTCGGGCAATTTCTACAACAAATTTGTAAAGATCGCTTTCCACGTCCGCCAAGGCCGTCACCACGGTGAAATGATTGAGGTTCGGTAGTTCCAGATAGCGGATATGGGCCCCGCGCGCGCCGAAAGCGTGGACGTATTCATGGCTTTGACGCTTGAATTCATCGCTTTCCGCACCGCCGACAACTGCTACGATCGGACCGGGCGAGCGGATATCGTGGTAAACGGGGCTTAGATCCTCTGCTTCCTCCTCCGTCAGGCGCAAGGCGGTATTCAGGCCGGTATGGCGCAAGGGTTCGAGCTCAAATAGTCCGGAAATCGGGATACTTCCCTTGATCAAATCCGACGGAAGGTCGCTGCTAAGATGCGTCCAATCGGTCGCGGCCATCATCGCGGTCAGGTGTCCGCCCGCCGAATGGCCGGACACGGTAATATGCGCCGGATCGTATCCATATTTCGATGCATCGCGATACAGCAGGGCAATGGCATCCTGACAGTCGGCGACGATGGCGCGGATCGTCGCGGGTGGGCACAGCGGGTAGTTCAACGTCGCGACGGCCAGTCCGGCCTTCACCAGTTCGCGGCAGCAATGGCCGTTGTCGCGCTTGTCGGCCGCCTGCCAATAGCCGCCATGGATGAAGATATGCAAGGGCGGGTTGCTGACGCCGTCCGGCATATACAAGTCGATCCGATGCTTCTCATCCGGCCCGTAGGTCAGTTCGGCGGTGCGCGTTTTTTGGAACTCCGCCCCGTCGATACGCCAGGACGCCATGATTTCCGGTGCCTCCGGCACCGTCGCGCGCGGGCTGTATTGGAAATTCAACGTGGCACTGTCCATGCCGCGATACTTCGGGGCCGTGTCTTTCGGCGGCACCACGGCGGCGGCTTGCAAGATGGTTCCCTGATCGGACGTCATTAAGGCGACCTTGCCGAAGGTTCCGCCCAGGGCTTCCCGGTAGAGAAGATCGTAATCGACGATATCCCGCTGTAGCGCCGACGGGTCGGGGACGGCAACGCTCAGGTGGCGGATATGCGGCGGGGCCGCCCCTTTTGCGACGAGATCGCGTCCAAGACTTCTCGCGGCCTCCAGAAATGCGGTCTTCGCGTCCTGTGCCGAGGACCGACCTTCCGCATTTACAGGGTTACAGCCATCCGTGCAGACCGGCATGGGAGCCGGTGTGTCGAACCAATCGAATTCCATTGTACAATCCCCCCGATCCGGAAAGCCGCATCATTTGAATTTATCAATCGCCGTCCGTGTCGTTGCCGACGGCGAGGTCCTGCACCGTGTCATACAGTGCCTTGGGCAGGCGGATGCCCTGGCTGGGCGTTTCCTGCCGCGCAAGACGGCGGCGGGTGCCGGGCAGGCGGCTGACGCCGATCGCTTCCAGTTCCTTGAACAGGACTTCCGTATGCGCAGCCCAACCGGCATCGCCGAAACGGCTGGGATCCATCGCCAGGATGAATTCCCCACCGACGGGCGGTCCGCCGTCTTTGTTGTCCTGACGGCCCGATTCCACGGAAAAGACAGACCCGATCAGCGCCCCCGCCAGCAATTCGATCATCAGGGCGATGTTCGATCCCTTGTAGCCGCCGAAAGGCAATTGCGCGCCTTCCAGAATTTTTGCGGGATCGTTGGTCGGATTTCCATCCGGGTCGATACCGGCGCCGTCCGGTGCGTCATGCCCGTCGCGGGCCATGATCATGATTTCCCCACGGGCGAGAGCCGCTGTGGCCTGATCGAACACGAAGGGATCCTGTCCCGGGCGCGGCCAGGAAAAGGCGAGGGGATTGGTTCCGAAAAACGGCTTCGTCCCGCCGGCTGGGGCGACCATCGGCGAGGCCTGGGTCATGGCCAGACCACACAGCCCCAATTCACCCAAGGTTTCGACCTCCGGCCACAGTGCCGCGAAATGATAGATATCGGTCAGCCCCAGCACCGCGACGCCCTGCTGCCGGGCGCGATCTGCCAAGGCGGGCAGGCCGAGTTCCAATGCCAGCGGGGCAAACCCGCCCTTGCCATCGACTTTCAAGACGCCGGGCGCCATGTCGTGCAGGGTCGGGTGGGCCGCGCCGTCGACCTTGCCGCTGTCCAGGGAGGCGCAATAGCCTTGTAGGCGGAACAGGCCATGACTGGCGCAGCGGTCGCGTTCCGCGCGGATCATGATATCGGCGACCGCGCGCGCGTTCCTGTTGTCCGCGCCGCGTCGGGTGAGGGCGGCAATCGCGAGGTCGCGCGCTTCATCAAGGGTCAGGGAAACGCTGCTCGTCGTATCGGTGGCGGTCTTCTGTACGGACACGGGGCTGTTCTCCCTTCGATGGTTGGATCAGGGTTTGACCTGCGCGACCGCCGGAGGAACGGGAACGGCGCGCCGCCGTTCCCGGTAAATTGTGTAGAGGCCGCTGGCCACGACTATAGCCCCCCCAACAATCGTCCACAAATCGGGAAGGTTGTCGAAGACAAGGTATCCGACAATCGTCGCCCAAACCAACATCGTGTAATTGAACGGTTGCAGGCTGGACGCGGGCGCGAGGCTCAACGCGTA
Organism: Pacificispira spongiicola; assembly: GCF_012926505.1. Classification (GTDB taxonomy): domain Bacteria; phylum Pseudomonadota; class Alphaproteobacteria; order UBA8366; family Aestuariispiraceae; genus Pacificispira; species Pacificispira spongiicola. The sequence continues at coordinate 67,001 of NZ_JABBNT010000005.1, read as the reverse complement.
GATAAGGCAGGAATGTCCGACGACACCGGTGACCGACAAGATGCCGAGCAACAGCCACGCTTCCGGTGTCGGCTCGATCCAATAGAAGGGCCCGATGGCGGTCAGAACGGCGGCGCCGACGACGGCCATATAAAGCATCGACGTGCTGGACTTGTCCGTCCGGCCCGCCACCTTCGTCAGGACCTGATACGAGGCGAACAGGAAGGCGGTCGCCAGGGCGATCAACGCTTCCACCCGAAACACGCCAAGACCGGGCCGCAAGATGACGAGAATGCCGACGAAACCGATCAAAACGGCTGCCCAACGCCGAATGCCAACAGCTTCTTTCAGGAATATCGCGGACATGGCGGTCACGATCAGCGGGAAGGATGCCATGATGGAATGAATTTCCACCAGGGACAGCACCCGCACGGCGACGACGAAGGTGCCGATTTCGACCAGGATAATCAGCGAGCGTAGAATCTGGAGGACCGGGCGGGTCGATTTGACCGCTTGCTTGATCGGCACATGCCATCCCGCGACGACGGTCGCAAAAATCGCAAAGAAGACGTACCGAATCCAAATGATCTGGGGCGTCGCATAGGTCTGGGCCAGATGCTTCGTCACCGCGTCCTGGCACGCGAAGACGAACATCGCGAAAACGATCAGCAAGATGCCCTTATGGGTCGTGTCGGATTGTGCATTCGATGTGTTAGCCGTCATGAGGGCTGCCTACGACGATCCCGCGTTTTGGACAAGATGCATTCTGGGCAAGACAGTCGGTCGGCAAAAAGAAGGATGGCGAAACCGCGCTTACGGCGACGCCATGCTTGCGCGGACCAGCCTGCGGGCCTAGAAACACGGCGCTTCGAAGACGGAATTCACAGAACGGACGGGCAGGCTTCCATGCCGACGACGGAACAGGCCGTACGCGACCGGCGTACCTTCGCGATCATCTCCCACCCCGATGCGGGGAAGACGACCCTGACGGAAAAGCTGCTGCTGCGCGGCGGTGCCATCCATTTGGCGGGTGAGGTGAAGGCGAAGGGCGAACGCCGCCGGGCGCGATCCGACTGGATGAAGATCGAACAGCAGCGCGGCATTTCGGTGACGACCTCCGTCATGACCTTCATTCGCGACGGCATCACGTTCAACCTGTTGGACACGCCGGGCCACGAAGATTTTTCGGAAGATACCTACCGCACGCTGACGGCGGTCGATAGCGCCGTCATGGTCATCGACGCGGCGAAGGGGATCGAGCCACAGACCCGCAAACTGTTTGAGGTCTGCCGCCTGCGCGATATGCCGATCGTAACCTTCATCAACAAGCTGGATCGGGAAGCGCGCGATCCGTTCGAACTGATGGACCAAATCGCGGAGGAATTGGCACTCGACGTCGCGCCGGTCGCTTGGCCCATCGGTATGGGTCGCGATTTCAAGGGCTGCTACGACCTGCTGCACGACCGTGTCCTGCTGATGGGGGAAGACCGGACCGAGTCGGTACAGGTCGATGGGTTGGACGATCCGAAGCTGGAAGAACTGATCCCGGCGGAACAGCTTCAGAAGTTGCGTGAAGAAGCGGAATTGGTTCGGGAAGCCTGCCCGAAATTCGATGTCGACGCCTTCCTGGAAGGGCACATGACGCCGGTCTATTTCGGTAGCGCCCTGCGCAATTTCGGGGTCGGTCATTTGCTGTCTGGGATCGCCGAATTCTCGCCGCCGCCGCGGCCACTGCCGACCGACAAGCGCAGCGTCGATCCGACCGAGGACAAGGTGTCCGGATTCGTCTTCAAGGTTCAGGCGAATATGGACCCGAACCACCGCGACCGTATCGCCTTCGTCCGCATGTGCTCCGGCAAGTTCAAGCGCGGCATGAAGCTGAAGCATGTTCGCTCCGGCAAGCCGATGGCGATCTACAACCCGATCATGTTCTTTGCGCAGGACCGTGAAATCGCGGACGAAGCCTTCCCCGGCGATATCGTCGGCGTGCCGAACCATGGGACCCTGCGTGTCGGCGACACGTTGAGCGAGAGCGAGGATATGCGGTTCACCGGTATCCCGGATTTTGCCCCGGAAATCCTGCGCCGCGTCCGCTTGGACGACCCGATGAAGGGGAAGCACTTGAAAAAGGCGCTCGAAAGTCTCGCGGAAGAGGGTGTGACCCAGGTTTTCAAGCCGGAACTGGGGGCGAACTGGATCGTCGGTGTCGTCGGTCAGCTTCAGCTCGACGTCTTGAAAACCCGGATCGAGGCGGAATACGGCATCAATGTTACGTTGGAACCGGCGCCTTACGAAACCGCACGCTGGGTCAGTTGCGATGACAAGGCGAAGCTCGATTCTTTCTGTGGTGCCATCCGCAGCGCCATGTCCACGGACCGCGACGGCGCGCCTGTCTTTCTGGCCCGCAACTATTGGGAACTAAATCACCAGATCCAGAACAACCCGGATATCCGTTTCTCGAAAACACGGGAACGCGCCTGATCCGTCTCCTTCCTGTGGCGGTTTGGCGGATGAATGGTGTAAATTCCCGCTGGGTGGGTAATCGGATCCGGAATGGAACGACCCAATGACTGAAGAGTTTTCGCTGACAGAACAGCGTGATCGATATGTTGCCTTTGCGTTCGCCGCGGCGGATGTTTTGTTGGAAGTCGATGACAGCGGCGTGGTCGTCTTCGCGGCCGGGTCGGTAAAGGCACTGTTGCATCGGACGGCGGAGGAGCTGAAAGGGCAGGATGTCGCCGTGATCGCGGCGGAGACCGATGCTGCCGTCCTGGGGGAATTCGTCAATAAATTGAAACTGACCGGCCGGGTGTCCGATCAGTGGATTCTGGCCCATCCCGGTGCGGATGGAAAGCCGACCCCGATCAGCGTTTCGGGGATGAGCAGCCCGCAGCGCAAGGGCATCCATCACCTGTCAATCAAGGCCCTACCGCTTAGATCGCGGGAAACCGTGACCAAGGCCGCCCCGAACCCCATGTCTGTCCTCGATTTCGCGAATGCCGCCGCTATCGTCGGTACTCAGTCGCGCGATGCCGGGGAGGAAATGAACTTCGCCTTCTACGACGTGAATTGGGACCATGTCGAAAAGACGGTCAGCCGCGAGGATGCCGATCGATTGAACGACAGCCTTGTGCAGACGATGCGGGCATGGTCGTCAGGCGGCAGCGGTGTCGGGCAGGTCGGTCGTGGCCGCTATTCGGTGCTGTTGGATGACGGTATTGACGCAAGTGCCGTGTCCAAGCGGATGGCGGAAATCGCCAAAGACCAATGCGACTATCTGGTTCTGGATGTTGAAGAAGCCTCCCTACCACTGGGGGAAATCGTAAATTCGGACGATTTCGGGCCGATGTTCGAAAAGGCAATGCGCCATTTCAACGATGTCGGCGGACGGGCGTTCGACCTGAAAAGCTTCGACGACACGAAGAAGATCGCGCCCATCTTGCCGAAGTCGGGCAAGCGCACACTGTTTCCGTCGAAAAAGCGCTGATTTCCTGAAACTGACAGAGTAGGGGGATCAGTAAACGTTGGACCGTTCGGGCACGAAAGCTTCGGCCCGACGCTGACTTTCCTCGCGCTGTTCCGCAGTCATCTTATCGGCCACTTTTTCCGCACGCTTCTTGGCGGACGCATTTCCCTGATTGGCCGCAAGCGTCAGCCATTTCAACGCTTCGACCATGTCCGTTTCGACACCTTCGCCCTTCGAGAAACGGGCGCCGATATGGTTCTGCGCTTTGTCATAGCCCTGTCGCGCGGCGGCCAGGAACCATTTTGCGGCCATGACGAGGTCTTTTTCGACACCGTTCCCGTCGCGATAGCGCTTGCCCATATTGTACTGCGCCCGGTCGAAGCCGGCGATCGCCGCCCGTTCGATCCATAAGGCAGCGCGAATCTGACTTTCCTCGACCCCCAGCCCATATTCGAACATCTTGCCCAGCGAATATTGGGATCGGACAAGACCGTGATAGGCGGCGCGTTCCAGCCAGCCGTAGGCACGATCGTAATTCTGGTTAACGCCGGACCCTTCGATATAGGCAAGGCCCAGATTGTGCATCGCCTGCGCATGGCCCGCTTCGGCGGCGCGGTTCCACCATTCAATAGCCTTCGCGCGGTCCGGGGCGATCCCCCGGCCTTCGTCGTAAATGACGCCGATGTTGAACATCGCCTTGGCGTTCCCGGTTTCCGCCAGGGGCATCCAAATGGCGCGCGCCTTTCCGAAGTCGCCCTGCTGATAGGCGTTCCAACCGTCGGTGAAATCTTCTGCAACAGCGGGAGTCATAGACGACAAATAGACGGCGGAACACACCGCCGCCGCAGCGCATATCAGACTGAGTTTCCCGCGCCCCCGCAATATCGTCATTCTTTGTCCTCCCTGGTTACCATTATGTGCGCTTCCGATATTCGGAACAAGGGAGAAGCGCATCGTCGGCACCGGCGGGAACGGTCAGGATTGCACCGAATATTTCGACGTCTTCAGGCGCAGAAGTTGGAGGAGTCCCGGCATTTTTTCCCGCGCGAGAATGGAGGAAAACTCCTTCTTCTGCGCCAAGGCCAGGCTCTTTCCTTCGACGATCACATCCAATATCCGCAAGCCCTTATCGGTATCGCGCACCAGCCAGGAAACGCCGGTCGGGTCGGTTCCATCTTGGATGATCGTCGTTTCGACGACAGCATCCTTGTCGCGGTGGGACCGGCTATCGTCGATGCGCAGGGTCTGGCCGGAATACCCGCCGAGCCGTTGAGAGTAAGTTTGCAGGACATAGTCCGAAAAGAGAACCAGGAACTCGTCCCGTTCATCCGCATCGGCGGTCTTCCAAAAATCGGCCAAAACAAAGCGCCCGATTACCTCGACGTCGAAGCTTTCATGCACGATGCCGCGAAGTTTGCTTTCCCGCTCTTCCAACGTGATCGACTGATCTCGCAGCACATCGACCGCGCGCTGTCCCAGATTTTCGATGAATTCGGCGGCCTGTTCGGGCTCCGTCTGTGCGAAGGCGACCACAGGAACCAGAAGAAAAGCGAAAACCAAGGCAATAAGACGCGACATTCAGGATGCTCCTGCTCGGCGAAATCCGGCGCGATTTTGGAAACAGCTTATACTGTGCTGCAGCGCGATACATAGGGAAATCAGTACCGACACGCAAGCTGAACCTATGATTCCGCCGTGACTCCGGGCAGTCAGCGCCCCCCTAGAAACCGCCTGAGGACACTTTTCACCGGCAGAACGGTCGCCAGCCCCAAAAGCAACAAGGCCATGCCGATCATGTCGCGCGTATCCAATACCTCGCCCAAAAACACAAAACTGAAACCGAGACTCGTGATCGGAACGACCAGGATCGCGATGGAGGCAAAGGCTATGTCTGTGATCTTCAACAAGGTTGTCCAGGCAAGGAAACCGAGCGCCTGGCTCATCACGGCGACGGCAAAAGCCGCGGCGAGGGCCGGGGCCGAAACCGTATCGATCCATTGCCCACCGTCCAGATACAGGGCCAGTCCGACGATCGGTATCCCACCGATCATCATCATCCAACCGTTCGCGACGGTCAGCGGTATTGAAAACCGAAAGGCGATCTGAAGCTTCGACCCGATTGCCCAGGTCAAGGCGGCGCCCAATACGGCCGGAATGCCGATCCGGGCGGCGGCGCCATTCAGGTCCGCAAGGGCGTCGCCGGACAGTACGGCCACGGCGGCAAGCCCCAGTCCAACGCCGATCAAACGCCCGCGCGACGCCGTCTCACGAAAGAACAGCACGCCTAGGACGAGCGCGAAGAAGGGCATCGTATAGGCCAGAAGCGCCGTCCGCCCAGCGGGAAGAACGCTCAACGCCGTCGCCGATAGAATCAACCACAGGGTGATCAGAAAAATGGAACAGAGGATCATCCTGCCGATCTCACCTCGCGCCGGCTTCAGACTGTGCCCCATTGCCGCGGCAACGCCGAAAAGGATAGTCGCACCGATATAGGCTGACGAAGCGCGGAGGGTCATTAGCGGGATTTCCGAGACAGCCAGCTTGATCAGCGGCCACATCGAGCCCCAGACAATAGCCAGAAACGCCAATAACAACCATGCCTGCGGCGGCACGGACTTGGTGGCTGCGACCGGGGGAACGTATAGACCGTCGTCTGGGGTAATGGTGCTCACTGGCGCGCCTGCAATGTTGGTGAAATCGGCGACCAACGGTGCATTTGTCGGGCGCTTCCTTCCTGGATGACTGTGTTTTTATGTATGAGAACAGCTAGACCGCGAAACCATGCCTGTAAAGCGGCGCCAAATAATTTTGCGATCCGCTCGGAAATTCCCTGCTTGGAGCTACGAACGACGCGTCGTAAAATTCCCCTATGTCGAAACACATTCCGTCGTCGAACCGAACCGTCTTGCCGCAGGGCGCGTTGATCGAATTCATCGCGCAAGGCGCCTATGTGAAGGTATCGGCGGTGGATCCTGTCACCTATATCGAAGTATCGATCGTCGGTAGTGCATCGGCGGGGGAGGCGGTATTGACGCAACAGGCGGTCCGAAAGTTGGAACGCATGGTCTATAAGGCGAAATACGATCGCAACACCCACGCGTCGGATGTAGATGCCGTTGTGCCGCGCGCTCGGCGTCAGGAAACGCCGAGCGGTTGGGACCTTTAGTCCCATATCGATATACCGGAAACGATGAATGAAAAGGCAAGGCCGGGTCGGAAACCGCCGGCCAAAAGGTTATCCGCGTCCGCCGCGACCGGTGGTTTTTCCCAGTCCGATCTGTTTGGCGAAAGTGGAGCGCTGCGCGGCATAGTTCGGTGCGACCATCGGATATTCCGGCGGCAGGCCCCATTTCGCGCGGTACTGTTCCGGCGTCATGTTATAGGCCGTGCGCAGGTGACGTTTCAGCATCTTCAACTTTCGACCGTCTTCCAAGCAGACGAGATAGTCGGGCTGAATCGACTCTTTGACGGATATGGGCGCCTTCTGCTTCACGTTGAGCGGCCGGGACGGCGTCCGTGGCGGATCCTGACTGAGCGACGAAAATTTACCGAAGACTTCCCCGATCACGCCGCTGATATCAGCCTTTTTAACGGAATTGTTGCCGACATAGGCGGACACGACTTCCGCAGTCATGTGCAGGAGGTCACCACGGCTTGCGGTCGCCTTGTCCTTATCCGAACTGGAAATTTTCATGACTATTTTCCCCCGGGCGCGATGTACGGTGCCCAATGCATGTCGTCCAGCATCCCCAAATGCCCGACAGGTCAATTCCGTATTGCAGAATCGGATTGCTGGTAAATTTAAGCAAACTACCGTCCGCGAATCAATAAAGATTCGGCACTATACTAATCGCGACCTATTGAATTAAATGTTGAGAAAACAGGCCAAGCTGGTGTGCCGATTTGATTTTTCACACACAATATATTGGCGACGCAGTCAAAAATTGACGAATCATGATTCCGTCCATGCCCTAAGGCCGTTGAAAATGGCAGGGAAAAAGACAACCGTCGATACGTCTATGCCATACCGACTGACCGTTTTGTTGTGGTGTGCGGCGACGACAAGGAGACTAAATCGGTGGGGTGACGCAATTTGTTGTGCTTCCCCTAGCCATTCCAACGACATTATGTTAAGTCCCGCCGTCTTGGAGGACACAGGTCCTATCACGGGTGAAAAGAAACACATGGCCGATTCTTCGACACCATCGACGACCGTTGCCCTCGGCTGCGATCACGCCGGGCTGGATATGAAAAACGCGCTGATCCCGGTGCTGGATGATTTCGGCCTGACCGCCCTGGATGTCGGAACCTATTCTACAGATAGCGTCGACTATCCCGATTTTGCGGATCGTCTCGCGGAAGCCCTGGCCGACGGTCGCGCCACGCGCGGCATTCTCGTCTGCGGATCCGGGATCGGCATTTCGATTGCGGCGAACCGCCATCGCCATATCAGGGCGGCGCTGTGCCACAACAGCACCGAAGCGCGCCTCTCACGGCTGCATAATGACGCAAATGTCATTGCTTTGGGCGCACGCACGATTGGGCCGGAAGTCGCGTTGGAGTGTGTTAGGACGTTCCTGACCACGGACTTCGAAGGCGGACGGCATGCACGGCGGGTGGGCAAGCTGTCCCCGGCCGCGACCGAAGACTGACGGATCGGGCTCAACCGGTCACATCTATTAGACAGAAGGATACAGGGTAGAATGAGCAGCGCCGAAACCCAGCCGCTTTACGGTTTCCAAGGGTTCTTTGAAACGGACCTGAAAGACAGCGACCCGGAAATTTTCGCCGCGTTGGAGCATGAGCTTGAACGCCAGAACGACGGGATCGAACTGATCGCGTCCGAAAACATCGTCAGCCGCGCCGTCATGCAGGCCGTCGGCTCCGTGAACACCAATAAATACGCCGAAGGCTATGCCGGTCGCCGGTATTACGGTGGCTGCGAATATGTCGATGTCGTCGAAAAGCTGGCCATCGACCGCGTCTGCGAGTTGTTCAACTGCAAATTCGCCAACGTCCAACCGCATTCGGGGGCGCAGGCCAACCAGGCCGTGTTCATGGCGCTGCTTCAGCCGGGCGACACCTTCCTGGGCCTGTCCCTGGCATCCGGTGGTCACCTGACCCACGGTGCCGGGCCGAACCAGTCCGGTAAATGGTTCAACGCGGTGCAATACGACGTCCGCAAGGAAGACGCGCTGATCGATTTCGATCAGGTCGAGGCCCTTGCCAAGGAACATCAGCCGAAACTGATCATCGCGGGCGGCTCCGCCTATCCACGTCAGATCGACTTCAAGCGCTTCCGCGAAATCGCGGACAGCGTCGGCGCGCTGTTCATGGTCGATATGGCGCATTTCGCCGGTCTGGTCGCCGCGGGCGAACATCCGAACCCGCTCGACTATGCCGATGTCGCGACGTCCACAACGCACAAGACCCTGCGCTGCACGCGCGGCGGCCTGGTGCTGACGAACAATGAAGAGATCGCGAAGAAGATCAATTCCGCCGTGTTCCCGGGTCTGCAGGGCGGCCCGCTGATGCATGTCATCGCCGGTAAGGCCGTCGGCTTCGGCGAGGCGCTGCGTCCGGAATACAAATCCTACATCAAGGCCGTCGTCCGGAACGCGAAGGTTCTGGCATCGACCCTGATCGAAGGCGGACTGGACATCGTTTCCGGCGGCACCGACACGCATCTGATGCTGGTCGACCTGCGTCCGAAGGGCCTGACCGGCAATATCGCGGAAAAGAGCCTGGAACGGGCCGGTATCACCTGCAACAAGAACGGCATTCCGTTCGACCCGGAAAAGCCGATGGTCACCAGCGGCATTCGTCTGGGCACACCGGCGGCGACGACGCGCGGTTTTGGAGAAGCCGAATTCCGTGAAGTCGGCAAGCTGATCGTTGAAGTCTTGGATGGTCTTGCCGCGAATCGTGACGACAATAGTGCGATCGAAAACAGCGTTCATGCTCGGGTGAAGGCGCTTTGTGCGCGTTTCCCGCTGTATGCGGCGCCGTATTAAGGCAGAGTATTAGGGGCGGGGCGGGTGCCATCGGGTATTCGCCCCGACCGAACAGGGGGCTAGCACACCATGAAATGTCCGTTCTGCGGTCACGAAGACACTCAGGTTAAGGATTCCCGTCCGACCGAGGATAACTCGGCGATCCGGCGGCGGCGCATGTGCCTGAATTGCGGGGCGCGTTTCACCACGTTCGAACGGGTTCAGCTCCGTGAACTGACGGTGGTGAAGAAGAACGGTCAGCGCGAACCCTTCGATCGCGACAAGCTGATCCGGTCCATGCAGGTCGCTTGCCGCAAACGGAATGTCGAACTGGATCGCATCGAACGGATCGCGAATTCCATCGTTCGGCGTTTGGAAAGTTCCGGCGAAAGCGAAGTTCCGGTTTCGACAGTGGGCGAGATGGTCATGGATTCGCTGCTGCAACTCGACCAAGTGGCCTATGTCCGCTTCGCGTCGGTCTACAAGAACTTCCGCGAGGCCAAGGACTTCACCGACTTCGTGCGGCGTGACGTCTCCCGCCTGGAAGACGAACTCTAGGTCCATTCATGGCAGACACGGCGGACAGGGCGGCGGACGCGCGATGGATGCACGCCGCCCTGTCGCTTGCCGCCCGTGGACTTGGCAGAGTAGCCCCCAATCCGGCCGTCGGCTGCATTCTTGTTAAGAACGGAACCGTGGTCGGGCGCGGCTGGACACAGCCGGGCGGACGGCCGCATGCGGAAACGGAAGCCTTGCGTCGGGCAGGGCAGGCGGCCAGTGGCGCAACGGCTTATGTCACCCTGGAACCGTGCAGCCATTTCGGTAAGACCGGCCCCTGCGCCGTCGCCTTGATCGACGCGGGGATCGTCCGCGTGGTCGTCGCCACTGTCGATCCGGACCCACGCGTTTCCGGGCGCGGCCTGACCATGCTGCGTGAGGCGGGGATCGAGGTCGTGGAAGACGTCTTGCGAGACGAGGCGCGGGCCCTGAATAAAGGGTTCTTTCTGACCAAGACGGATCAGCGTCCTTTCGTATCGTTGAAACTGGCCACCAGCCTGGATGGCCGGATCGCGACGGCGACGGGGCAGAGCAAATGGATCACCGGGCCGGAGGCCCGCCAGGACGCGCAGATGATCCGGGCGTCGCATGACGCCATCCTGGTCGGTATCGGGACCGTTCTGGCGGATAATCCGGCGCTGACACGTCGGCTACCGGGTATTCAGGAGCAACCGATCCGCATCGTTCTCGACTCGCGGGGCCGTTTGCCGCCGGATGCCGTATTCTGCAACGGCGGTCAGGACAGCCTTCAAATCGTTGCCCCTGACTGCACCACACCGCCGCCATCCGGCGTTGACCGCCTGACGATCGCGCGCGATGCGGACGGATTTCTCTCCATCCCCTTGATCCTGGAGCGACTGGCCGACCAGGGTATCACACGGCTGATGGTCGAAGGCGGCGGAACGGTCGCGACGCATTTCCTGAAATCCGATCTAGTTGACCGCATCTATTGGTATCGTGCGGGGTTGGCGATCGGCGGCGACGGCGTGGCAGGGTTATCGGGCCCCGGATGGTCGAATTTGGGGGATGCCCCACGATTCCGGTTCGTCAGCGGCCGCATCGTCGGGCCGGACCGTTTGGACGTGCTGGAGCGCACACCGTAATCAGGCGATGGCTATTTCCCGTTATTTCCTGCCAATGGGCGGTTTCCGACAGCGGCATGCTATATCCTGACTCTCCTACTACCCGTTGAGTCCCGGCGGGTTTCGATAGGCAATATATGCCGTTTCGGGCGGCAAAAGATTCCCTATAACTCATTGAAAATATTGCCCATTGACGGCGAATCCCTTTCGTGATTCAAAGAAGCGCTATGACTGCGCTTAATGAACTCAAACGGCGATCGCGCCAGATAACGCTCCCCGCTCTTGGGGCGTGTGTCTTGGCGTATTTTGCCTATCACACTGTTCAAGGCGACCATGGCCTTCTATCGTTGATGCGGCTGTCCAACGAAGTGGAACGCGCCCGTGTGGCGCTGAACCACCTTCAGTCGGACCGCGAGGTGCTGGAGCGGCGCGTCGGATTGCTCGACCGCCGCAGTCTGGATCTCGACATGTTGGAAGAACGTCTGCGCCTCGATCTGCACAAGTTGCGGGATAACGAGGTTATCATCTTCCTGCCGACGCAAAGCTAAACTACACTTCCTCTTCACAATTTGTTACTCTCAGGAATGGTATCTTTTTCCTGTTCTCGATTGTGCAGTGCGCAAAAAATATCGCTTTCAAAGAATTCAACTGTTTTCCAGTTAAGTTACGAATTATTGTGAGTTTTCAATAATTTGCGTGACCTATTGATTTAAGAATTAAAACCGGGTACCGCTTCGGCAATGGGTTGACCAAGAGGGGCGGTCGTTCATTGCCGACCTTTCAACCGTCTGTGCCTTTGAGGGACAGGGCAGGTAGACGATCAGCCCCCGTATCGTATCAACACCGGGCCCGGCGGCCACTGGCGGCCGCGACAAGAATCCGGGTCCGAGCTGAGGGGAACGACCGATGGCGAAAAAGGCAACGGCCAAACGGCCCGTGCGGAAAGGCGCTGCCAAAAAGGCGGCAGCCGCGAAACCGGCAGCCGCCGGCAAGGAACAGCTACTCGACTATTATCGTGAAATGCTGCTGATCCGCCGGTTCGAGGAAAAGGCCGGTCAGTTATACGGCATGGGCCTGATCGGTGGTTTCTGCCATCTCTATATCGGCCAGGAAGCCGTCGTCACCGGCATGCAGGCCGCGACCAAGGACGGCGACGCGGTCATCACTTCCTATCGAGATCACGGCCATATGCTGGCGACCGGCATGGACCCGAAAGGTGTCATGGCGGAACTGACCGGGCGCGAGGGCGGCTATTCCAAGGGGAAAGGCGGCTCCATGCACATGTTCTCCAAGGAAAAGAACTTCTACGGCGGCCACGGTATCGTCGGTGCGCAGATTCCGCTGGGCACCGGAATCGCCTTTGCCATGAAGTATAACGAAACGGACAATGTCTGCCTCGCCTATACCGGCGACGGCGCGATGAACCAGGGCCAGGTTTACGAAGCCTTCAATATGGCGGCGCTGTGGAAGCTGCCGGTCGTCTATGTCGTGGAAAACAACAAATACGGCATGGGGACCTCGGTGGAACGGATTTCCGCCTCCGGCGCCAATCTTCACGATCGTGGTAAGGCCTATGGCATTCCGGGCGAAGAGGTAGATGGGATGGATGTCCTGGCGGTCCACGACGCGGCGGAAAAGGCCATTGCCCACTGCCGCGCGGGCAAGGGTCCCTATATCCTGGAAATGAAAACCTACCGCTATCGCGGCCATTCCATGTCCGATCCGGCGAAGTATCGGTCGAAGGAAGAGGTCAATAAGGTCCGCTCCACCTCCGACCCGATCGATCGGGTGAAGGCGCTTCTCATCGACGGCGGTCACGCCACGGAGGATGACCTGAAGGAAATCGACAAATCGGTGAAAGCCGTCGTTTCCGAAGCGGCGGATTTCTCGCAAAGCAGTCCCGAGCCGGACCCGTCCGAATTGTGGACGGACGTGCTGATCGAAGCGTAACGCGTCGGAACCGGATCGAGAGGACATATAAATGGCTATTCAAATTCTCATGCCGGCGCTGTCGCCCACGATGACCGAGGGCACCCTGGCTAAATGGAACGTAAAAGAAGGCGACACCGTCTCCGCCGGTGACGTGATGGCGGAAATCGAAACCGATAAGGCGACGATGGAATTCGAAGCCGTCGACGAAGGCGTCATCGGCAAGATCCTGGTGCCGGAAGGTAGCGAAGGCGTCGCGGTGAACACACCGATCGCCGTGCTGCTGGAAGAGGGCGAGGACGCCAGCGCGGCGGAAGGGGCCGCATCCGCTGCGCCCGCCGCCGCACCTGCCGCGGAAGAAGCGCCGGCGGCTTCGGAAGCCTCTGCGAGCGCGCCCGCCGCGCCGAAGGCCGCCGACGCCCCGCCGCCGGAACCGGAATGGACCGGCGCGGTGAAGCAGCAATCGGTTCGTGAAGCCCTGCGCGACGCGATGGCCGAGGAAATGCGTAACGACACGTCGGTTTTCCTGATGGGGGAAGAAGTCGCCCAGTATCAAGGCGCTTATAAGGTGTCCCAGGGACTGCTGGACGAATTCGGCGACAAACGCGTCATCGATACGCCGATCACCGAACACGGTTTCGCCGGTCTGGGCGTCGGCGCGGCCTTCATGGGCCTGCGTCCGATCGTCGAATTCATGACCTTCAACTTCGCCATGCAGGCGATCGACCAGATCATCAACTCCGCCGCCAAGACTCTTTATATGTCCGGCGGTCAGATGGGCGCGCCGATCGTCTTCCGGGGACCCAACGGCGCCGCCTCGCGCGTCGCGGCCCAGCATTCCCAGTGCTATGCCAGTTGGTACGCGCATTGCCCGGGCCTGAAGGTCGTTTCTCCCTGGTGCGCGGCGGATGCGAAAGGCTTGCTGAAATCGGCGATCCGCGATCCGAACCCGGTTATCTTCCTGGAAAACGAACTGCTCTATGGGAAGACCTTCGACGTTCCCGACACCGACGATTGGACCGTGCCGATCGGCAAGGCGAAAATCGTGCGCGCCGGGACCGATGTGACGATCACCGCCTTCTCGCTGATGGTGGGCAAGGCGCTTGAAGCCGCCGACGCCCTGGCCGAAGCCGGGATCAGCGCCGAAGTCATCGATCTACGCACCATACGCCCGCTGGACGTGGAAACCATCGTGACCTCGGTCAAGAAGACCAATCGACTGGTTTCCGTGGAGGAAGGCTGGCCCTTCGCCGGGATCGGCGCGGAACTGGGTATGGTGATGATGGAAAACGCGTTCGACTATCTCGACGCCCCGGTCATGCGGGTCGCGGGTAAGGACGTGCCGATGCCTTATGCCGCCAATCTGGAGCAACTGGCGCTGCCGCAGCCCCAGGACATCGTCGAGGCGGCCCGCGCCGTCTGCTATCGCTGAGCCGGAGGGAGAAGGACCATGGCCGTTCAAATTCTGATGCCGGCACTGTCGCCCACCATGACGGAGGGCACGCTGGCGAAGTGGAACGTCAAGGAAGGCGACAGCGTCGCGTCCGGCGACGTGATGGCGGAAATCGAAACCGATAAGGCGACGATGGAATTCGAAGCCGTCGATGAAGGCGTCATCGCGAAAATCCTGGTACCGGAAGGGACCGAGGGCGTCGCGGTCAACACGCCGATCGCGATCCTGGCCGAAGAAGGCGAGGACGCCGCCGATGCCGTGAAAGAAGCCGGCGACAATGCCCCGGCGGCGAAAGCGGCCCCCACGGCACCCCCCGCGGCATCCCCGGAACCGGCAAAGGCGGAAGCGCCCGCCGCCGCCCCGGTACAGAGTGCCGCCCCGGCGCCTGCCGCGTCCGGCGACCGTGTCTTCGCCAGCCCGTTGGCGCGCCGGATGGCGAGCACCGAAGGCCTGGACTTGAAGGCGATTTCCGGTACCGGGCCGCATGGCCGGGTCGTGAAAAGCGATATCGAAAAGGCGCTTGCGGCCGGGACCGGGAAGGCCGCCGCGCCTGCCGCCGCCCCGGCAGCTGCGTCCGCTCCGGGAGCGGTGCCCGCCAAACCGGCCGCCGCCGGTGCGCCGCCTGTTCTGTCGGCGGACGATCCGATCTTCAAAATGCTGCCGGAAGCGGAAGCCATTCCGCATTCCAACATGCGCAAGACGATCGCCAAGCGGCTGACGGAATCCGCCCGCGACATTCCGCATTTCTCGCTTCAGGTCGATGTGGAAATCGACAAGCTGCTGGCCATGCGTAAGCAACTGAACGAACGGGACGGGGCGGACTACAAGATTTCCGTCAACGATTTCGTCATCAAGGCGACGGCGCTGGCGCTGTCCCGTGTGCCGGATTGCAACGTCGCCTATACGGACAGCGCGATCCTGAAATTCAAGAAGGTCGACATGGCCATGGCCGTGGCGGTCGACGGAGGGCTGATCACGCCGATCATCAAGGATTGCGCGTCGAAAGGTTTGGCCACGATCTCGCAGGAAGCAAAATCCCTCGCCGCGAAGGCGCGCGATGGAAAACTGGCCCCGGAAGAATATCAGGGCGGAACCTTCACCATCTCCAACCTCGGCATGTTCGGGGTGAAGAGCTTCAACTCCATCATCAACGTCCCGCAGGGCGGCATCCTGTCCGTCGGGGCAGGGGAACAGCGTCCGGTCGTGAAGGACGGCGCGCTGGCCGTGGCGACCGTCATGTCGCTCAGCCTCGCGGTCGACCACCGTTGCATCGACGGGGCGACCGGCGCGGCCCTGGTGAAGGAACTCAAGGCGCTGATCGAAGATCCGATCGCGCTGATGCTCTAGGGACGGGGAGGGAAAGACCATGTCCGACACGAATTTCGATGTCGTGATCGTCGGTGGCGGCCCGGGCGGCTATGTCGCCGCGATCCGGGCGGCGCAACTGGGCTTCAAAACCGCCGTTGTGGAGGCCAACCATCTGGGCGGCATATGTCTGAACTGGGGCTGCATTCCGACCAAAGCGCTGCTGCGGTCCGCGGAAATCTTTCACTATATGAAGCATGCGAAGGATTACGGCCTGTCCTGCGATAACCCGTCCTTCGATCTGGATGCGGTTGTGAAGCGTAGCCGGGGCGTGTCCAAGCAGTTGAATGCCGGTGTCGGCCATCTGTTGAAGAAGAACAAGGTCACGGTCATCGACGGCTGGGGCAAGCTGGCCGGTGGGGCGACGGGTGCGCGCAAGGTCGCCGTAGAGAAAGACGGCAAGGCGGTCACGACCCTGACCGGAAAGTATGTCATCCTGGCGACCGGCGCGCGGGCGCGGGAATTGCCGGGCCTGGAAGCGGACCACAAACTGGTCTGGACCTATCGCGACGCGCTTGTCCCGAATACCATGCCGAAGAAGCTGCTGGTCATCGGATCCGGGGCCATCGGCATCGAATTCGCCAGTTTCTTCAACACGCTGGGCGCTGAAACGACCGTCGTCGAGGTGATGGACCGAGTTTTGCCCGTGGAAGACCCTGAAATCTCGGCCTTCGCGAAAAAAGCCTTCGAGAAGCAGGGGATGAAGATTCTATCCGGTGCGACAGTGAAGGGCCTGAAACGCGGCACGGACAGCGTCACTTGCACCATCGAAACGAAAGGCAAGACCGAAGACATCACGGTCGATCGCGTGATTTCCGCCGTCGGCATTGTCGGCAACGTTGAGGATATCGGCCTGGAAGGCACGAAGATCAAAGTTGAGAAGACGCACATCGTCACCAACGAGTGGTCCGAAACTGACGAGCCCGGTGTTTACGCCATCGGCGACCTGACCGGCCCGCCCTGGTTGGCGCATAAGGCCGAACATGAAGGCGTGATCTGCATCGAAAAAATCGCCGGACTGAAAGGCGTCCATCCGCTGGATACATCACGGATACCGGGGTGCACTTATTGTCATCCGCAAGTCGCCTCCATCGGCTTGACCGAAGAGAAGGCGAAGGCTGCGGGCTATGACGTGAAGGTCGGCCGGTTCTCCTTCATCGGCAACGGCAAGGCGATCGCCCTTGGCGAACCGGAAGGCCTGATCAAGACAGTGTTCGACGGTAAGACCGGCGAATTGCTGGGGGCCCATATGATCGGTGCCGAGGTAACGGAGCTGATCCAGGGCTACTCCATCGCGAAAACCCTTGAAACGACCGAAGAAGAACTCATGCATACCGTGTTCCCGCATCCGACATTAAGTGAGATGATGCACGAATCGGTATTGGATGCGTTCGGGAAGGTTATCCACATGTAAGAAAAGGACATCGCAAGCAGGCGTCGGGGCGGTCCGTAAAATGTCAGTACGATTTACGTGATCTTTATCCTAAATACGTATAAAATTTTATGCGTTTTTGTTTCTGTCTTGCGATATCCCGAGTCACGTGTACAGTCGCCTACGTGATCAGGGCCATCGGTTTGTGAAAGGGACGTCCAAAATGGAAACCATCGAGCATCCGCATATTGCGGAAGTTCGCCGGGAACTGGTCTATGAAACCGGCCGGTGGCGTCACATGATGGTGGTTATCACTGATCTGTCTCTGGACCCGTCAGCACCGGACCACGACGCGAAAACCTTGAATGAGGTTATTCAGACCGTCGCGGAACAAGCGATCGCGAATAAAAGCGGCTATCACGGAATCGTCGTACGAAATCCGTAAGGTTCTCGTCGAAGGGCGGACATCCATCCGATCTTTTGCGGAGCCTTGACCTGAAATGCCCCACCGACCACTTTGGACGGTGAGAGGCTCATTTACAGGATACCGCATCATGTCCGATACGATGGACACCGCGCAGCGTCCCCACCGGCATCCGGAAAAGCGCAACCGGCCCGACAATCCGATCCAACGGAAACCTTCCTGGATTCGCGTGAAGGCGCCGGTCGGCAAGGAATACAAGAACACCCGCAAGATCGTGGACGACCACAAGCTGGTGACCGTCTGCCAAGAAGCGGCCTGCCCGAATATCGGCGAATGCTGGGAAAAGAAACACGCAACCTTCATGATTATGGGGGAAATCTGCACGCGAGCCTGCGCCTTCTGCAATGTCGCGACCGGCAAACCGAACGCGTTGGACGCCTTCGAGCCCTTCCGGATCGCCGATGCGGTAGAGAAGCTGGGGTTGGAACATGTGGTCATTACATCCGTGGACCGCGACGACCTAGCCGATGGCGGCGCCGCTCATTTCGCGCAAGTCATTACGGCGATCCGCGAGCGCATGCCGGAAACCACGATCGAGATTCTGACGCCCGACTTCAAAGGGAAGCACGGTGCCCTTGAAGTTGTGGTCGAAGCACGGCCCGACGTTTTCAATCACAATCTCGAAACCGTGCCGCGTCTATATCCGACCGTCCGGCCGGGCGCGCGTTACTTCACATCGCTGCAACTGCTGGCGCAGGTGAAGCAGTTGGACCCGACGGTCTTTACCAAATCCGGCCTGATGGTCGGTCTGGGCGAAACCAAGATCGAGATACAGCAGTTGATGGACGACTATCGCGCCGCGGATGTCGATTTCCTGACCATCGGGCAGTATCTCCAACCGACGGCGAAACATCACCATATCGACCGTTTCGTAACACCGGAGGAATTCGAAAGCTATGCCTCCATGGCGCGGGCGCGGGGGTTCCTGATGGTTTCGTCCTCGCCGCTGACGCGGTCCAGCTACCATGCCGGGGACGATTTTCGGCGTCTCCGGGACGCACGGGAAAAGAAACTGTCTGCCCAACGCGTGACCCCGGCGGCGGAATAGGGTAGGGAGCGGTTAGACTGCATTACCGGACCGAGGGACCGAGCGCCTTATTCATGCCCAGTCATACGGAACAACGCTTTCTGCCATACCGGGCGGAGGATATGTACAAGTTGGTCGCCGATGTCGGCCGCTATCCGGAATTTCTGCCCTGGTGCCGGGCAGCGAGAATTCGCACGCAGACCGATACTCTCTTGGTTGCAGACCTCGTCATTGGGTTTAAGGGTATCACGGAGCGTTTCACCAGCCGTGTTACCCTGGACCCCGGTAACCTTGAAGTTTTAACCGCTTATGAAGACGGTCCTTTCAAATATCTGGATAACAGCTGGAGATTCATACCGAATCCCGATTCGGGCGGGTGTCGTGTCGAATTTCATGTGGATTTCGAATTCAAATCCCGAATGTTGCAGGCAATGATCGGTTTGGTATTCACCGAGGCGGTTAAACGGATGGTCGCCGCGTTCGAGGAACGCGCCCGGGTTCTGTATGGAAAACAATTGTAGTTTGTTTCGCGGGCGAATCGTTCGGCGTCCGTTTTCGTGACTGCAACTGCAGTTTGGTGTTTGTTGCGAAACCGAATCGATTCTCGTTCGTGCGACTCCGACCACTTGCCGACACGCCCCATCTTGTAGCAATCCCGCAAATCGTGTCATGTTGCCTAGATAAATAGGCATCATCACTAATTTTAAGGGGTTTGACGGTGATTACAGCGGCACAAATCCGTGCAGGCCGGTCTTTGTTGAATATCAAACAGAGCGAATTGGCCAAGGCTGCGGGCGTTTCGTTGGCCACCTTGAACAATATTGAACGCGGCGTCGGCGACCCACGCGCCAGCACTCTGGACGCGATCGAACGCGCATTGTTTCAAGCCGGAATCGATGTCGAAACCGATGGTGCCGTCGAAACGGTGCGTCTCCACCGACTCGCACGCCCCAGTGCTTACGAAACCCTGCATGCCAGCCAGCGCGTCCTGGAAGCACTATCGCGGGACAGCCTGCTGAAGGTAGAGCGTATCCTGTTCTATGGTCGCCGAGACCACGCTCAACGGGACGAAAGCCCGAAAATATGCCTGCTGCTGGAGGGGCGGGCGCGGGCCGTCTTGTTCGATCAGGTCAGTTTCACCGTTTCCAGCGGAGCACGTATGGCGGAAATGGCCGGGCTGTTGTTGGCATCCTTCGCCTTGCACCGGGGGAACCTATTTTATCTGGACCGTCTGACGGAAGATACGACCCTGGTGTCGGTGTCGGAGGCAACGGATCGATTGCGGGCCGCCGACTGGCGGGGGATGGACCATCCGTCCGTCCTGATAGACACGGTGGACAATTGGGACGAGAAAGTCGCGCTATACGGTGAGCGACAGGGACATCCGCTCGCGGAACTGATCCGTCTTGTCGGTCCCCGCATTGAGGGCGCGTTGGAAGCCGGAGCGCCTATCCCCGCACTGACCGCCGAATAAGCGCCAAGGCTTCCAGGACGGTCTGCTTGCGGACGGCAGCGCGATCGCCACCGAAATTATTCTCAGTAACAATGGTTTGATAGTCACTCTTCGCGCAGGATATGAAGACGAGACCGGCAGGCTTGCGTTCAGATTGACCGGGGCCAGCAACACCTGTGACAGCGACGCTTATATCGGCATTTGAATGGGTTAGGGCGCCTTCCGCCATTTCTTGTGCAACAGGGGCGGAGACAGCCCCGAACTCAGCTATCTTTTCCGAGTCGACCCCAATCATCTCCGCCTTCGCTTCATTTGAATAGGTGATGAAGCCCCGGTCGACGACATCCGACGATCCGGGCACCGCCGTCAGGGCCGCACCGATCAAGCCTCCGGTGCAGGATTCGGCGGTCACCATCTTAAGTCCAGCCTTGCGGAGGAGATCGAGCGTTTCCTCGGCGGCCGCGTACAGGTCAGGATCGATCACAGGCTCCCCCCATCGGTCAGAGTTTGCACCACATAGCCTATGCCATAGAGCGACGCGGCGGCGAACAGGCCCGCGATGACATCGTCGATCATGACGCCGAAGCCGCCGCCGACACGCCGATCGGCCCACCGGATCGGCCAGGGTTTGATAATGTCGAACACCCGGAACAGCACAAATCCCAAGGCGTAATGCAGGATATCCGGCGGGACGATGCAGAGCGTCAACCAAACGCCGACCACTTCGTCGACGACGATTTCCGAATTGTCGTGTCCTCCCGCGCCGGCGTCGTATCGGGACGCCGCCCAGCAACCGAGGGGAAACAAAAGAACCGCCGCCACAAAAAGGGCAAGCCCGCCGCCATACTGCGCGATCAGCCAGGCGAAGGGCAGGGCGGCCGCCGTCCCCCATGTGCCGGGCGCGGGTTTCAGCAATCCACTGCCGAACCAGGTTGCAATCAGGGTAGACGGCGTCATTCGCTTTCGTCCTCATAGGGCGGCAGGGACAAGGTCGCGACCGCTTGGCAGGCAATGCCTTCGCCCCGGCCGGTGAAGCCCAATTTCTCGGTCGTCGTCGCCTTTATGGAGACCCTGTCTTTGGACAGGCCCAGGATGTCGGCGACCCGCGCGCGCATCGCGGCCCGATGCGGGCCGACTTTCGGTGCCTCGCAGATCAGTGTCGCATCGACATGCAGAATCTTGGCGTCGCGTCGGGCGGCCAGTGTGGCGGCGTGGCGCAGGAAGGCGTCGGACGGCGCACCTTTCCATTGGGGATCGCTGGGCGGGAAATGCTGCCCGATATCGCCGTCCCCCAACGCGCCCAGGATCGCGTCCGTAATAGCGTGGAGACCGACATCGGCATCGCTATGCCCCAGCAAGGTTTGGTCATGATCGATCCGAATGCCGCAAAGCCAAAGATGGTCGCCCGTCACCAGCCGATGCACATCGAAACCCATGCCGGTTCGGGTTTCCCTGGCAACCGACAGGCGTTGTTCCGCGGCGGCGAAGTCGGCTTCGGTGGTCAATTTCACATTCGTCTCCTCGCCCGGCACCAATGTGATCGGCAATCCCGCCAACTCCGCCAGCATGGCGTCGTCCGTCGCTTCCTGCGCGGGATCGGCGGCGCGATGCGCCGCCAATATCGCGCCCAAACGGAAGCCCTGCGGAGTTTGCGCGCGATGCAGACCGGCGCGGGGCACCGTCGCGGCCACAGTGCCGTCTGCGGCGGCCGATTTCAATGTGTCGACGACCGGCAAGGCGGGGAGGGCGGCCCCGGCCCGGTGGGCGGTTTCGGAAACGGATTGGATCATCCGGGGCGTGGCAAAGGGGCGGGCCGCGTCATGGATCAGCACTACCGCCGCCTCGGCGGCATCCCCCAAACGGCGTGTCAGGTCTTCCAAACCGTTTCGAACCGATTCCTGTCGGGATGCGCCCCCTGGGACAACTGTCAGGGTCTCAATGCCGGATAAGGCCGACGCGCAGTCCGCTTCCTGGCCCGCGCCGATCACGACTGTGATCGATTGCAACCCGGGGGTTCCGGCAAAGGCGTCGACCGTACGCCGCAGAACCGGCTTTCCGGCGAGAAGGCGATACTGTTTCGGCACACCGCCTCCCGCGCGCTGTCCGGTTCCGGCAGCGACGATAAGGGCATGAAAGGGGGCGGTAAAATTGACAGGCGCGGACATGGCTTTCGCATTTCAGGTCGGGATACGGGGTGCTATATAGCGGCCATGTTAGCGGACTCGCCACTCTTTCAAATCCTCGCACTTGCCTGCCTGGCGCCGGCGATATGGTTTTTTGTCGTCAGACCGGCGGAAAACTCGGCGCACGTTCGCGGATTTTCCATCTGGATGACGCTTGCCGTTTTTGGTCCGGTTGTCTGGTGCATCATGGCGCTTCAAGCTGGATGGCGCACGGATTTCGCCTTTACCCTCTGGGTTTCCGTGGCCGGCACCCTGCTTCTTTACGGCATGGTTGCCCTGGCGGCACCTATTGCCCGAAGCTTGGCCGTCCTCGTCCTACCCTATCTGGCCAGCCTGATCCTGCTGGCGATACTGCTGGACAGCGGCGACCGCATGCTGTCCGGCGCGCCGGATCCCTGGATACTCGTCCATATCGTTCTGGCGGTGACGACCTATGCCTTGATTACGCTATCGGCCCTGGCCGCCCTGTCGGTATTTGTAAAAGAACGCGCCTTGAAATCCCGGCGCAACGATGCCGTCAGCCGTCGTTTGCCGCCGGTCGCGGAGGCGGAACGGCTGCAAGACCATCTGATGATGGTGGG
The DNA here is from genome assembly GCF_012926505.1 of Pacificispira spongiicola. Taxonomy (GTDB): domain Bacteria; phylum Pseudomonadota; class Alphaproteobacteria; order UBA8366; family Aestuariispiraceae; genus Pacificispira; species Pacificispira spongiicola. The sequence goes on along the minus strand of NZ_JABBNT010000005.1, from coordinate 44,076 downwards.
GGAAGTCGTACTGGGTTTCGGCGTCGCGACCGGCATCGCCATCCATGTTCATAGGGGGGACCCGCTTCTCGCGCTCGATCACAAGACCCTGTTGACCATCGCGGCCTTTCTGGTGATTGGCGGTCTGATCGTTCTGCAACGATTGGTCGGTTTGCGCGGACGCCTTGCGGCTCAATTGGTCATGATCGCCTATCTTTTGGTCACCCTGGGATATCCCGGTGTCAAATTCGTCACAGATATCCTTGAAGGATAGGGACATACTGCGTTTGTCTCTGGCAAAAACCGTCGGAAAGCGTTAAAAGCCTCGTTTGGTTTGCACAGAATTTAGGCGATACGCGTGACTGCGCAAAAACTAAGCAACAGGCTAACGCCGATCTATATCGGGCCCGTCCGTATCGAGACGCCCGTCTATCTGGCGCCCATGTCCGGTGTGACCGACCTGCCGTTCCGCACCGTTGTCCGGTCGCTGGGCGCGGAAACGGTGGTATCGGAAATGATCGCCAGTGGCGAAGCCCTGCGTCGGACCGAAGGGACGCTTCAGCGTTTCCGCGCGGAAGAGAGCGAAAAGCCCCATATCGTTCAGCTTGCGGGCCACGATCCCCGGATCATGGCCGAGGCCGCGCGCTTCTGCGAGGACATGGGTGTCGATATCGTCGATCTGAATTTCGGCTGCCCGGCGAAAAAGGTCACCAACAAGATGTGCGGATCTGCGCTGATGCGCGATCTGGATCAGGCGATGGCCATTGTCGATGCCGTGGTTGCCGCCGTGTCGGTGCCCGTGACGGTGAAGATGCGCACCGGCTGGGACGACGATTGCCGGAACGCCCCCGATTTTGCGCGTCGCGCGGAAGCGGCGGGCATTCGCCTTGTCACCGTCCATGGCCGCACCCGTGAACAGAAATACACCGGACGGTCGGATTGGTCCTTCATCCGGCGCGTGAAGGATGCCGTGTCGATTCCCGTCATCGCGAACGGCGATATCACGACCTTCGACGATATCGATGCCTGCCTTGCACAGTCCGGCGCGGACGGGGTGATGATCGGGCGTGGCGCCCAGGGTCGCCCCTGGTTCATGGGGCAGGCGATCCGGTATGTTCAGGACGGCACCCGGTTGCCGGACCCGGATTTGTCAGCACAAAGCGATATCCTGCTGCGTCATCTGGATGAAATCCTGGCGCATCATGGCAGCTATCGGGGCCTTCGAGTCGCGCGAAAGCATATCGCCTGGTCGCTGACGGGCCTGCGCGACGCGGCGCGGTACCGCGCCCGGATCATGGCGTCGGAAGACGTGGGACTGACCCGCCGTTTGATCCATGATGCTTTTTCCACCCACATCGATAAAGATACCGTGGCGGAGGCCGCCTAATGTCCGCGAAAATTCGTTTAGTACCCCCGCCGATCAGTCGGCCCAGTTCGGACAGCGTGATCGACAGCCTGCCGGAGCCGGTTATCGTCGTCGATGCCGGAAGCAATATCTCCTACCTGAACAACGCGGCGCAGACCTTCCTGCAAGGGTCTGAAGCCGTTTTGGCGGGCATGAACCTGCAGGACCTGATCCCGCAGGACAGCCCGATCCTGACGATGGTCGACCGGGCGCGCCGCGCCAACGCGTCGATGACCGTCCACGGGGTTCGCCTGACCACGCCTCGCATCGGCAATCACACGATCAGTGTCGATGCCGCACCGTTGCTGGACGACCCGGAATCCATCGTGTTGACGGTGAAGGAACATTCGATCGCCGGAAAAATCGATCACGCCATGGCGCAACAGGGGGCCGTCCGTTCGGTAACCGCTCTGGCCGCCATGCTGGCGCATGAGGTGAAAAACCCGCTATCCGGTATCCGGGGGGCGGCGCAGTTGATCGAAACCATGATCCCGGCGGAAGACCGTCAGTTAACGAAACTAATCACGGAAGAAACGGACCGGATCGTTAAACTGCTGAACGGGATGGAGATATTCTCCGACCGGCCGCAATTGGACCGGTCTCCGGTCAACATCCATGAGGTCCTGGACCGGGTCCTCGCCATCGCCCGCAACGGCTTCGCCCAGAACATGCGGCTGATCGCCGATTTCGACCCGTCGCTGCCGCCGATTTATGGCGACCATGACCAGTTGATCCAGATATTCCTGAATCTGGTGAAAAACGCCGCCGAAGCCATGGTCCCGAACGGACCTGACCCGGAAATCGTCGTCACGACCGCCTATAAGCACGGCGTGCGTTTGGCCGTGCCGGGTAAGGAAAGCCGGATGCACCTGCCGCTCGTCGTCACCATCCGGGACAATGGCGGCGGCATTCCGGACGACCTGCGCCCGCATTTATTCGATCCGTTCATTACCACGAAATCCAATGGAACCGGCCTGGGGCTCGCGCTTGTCGCGAAACTGGTGTCGGAACATGGCGGGGTGATCGACTTCGAATCCAAGCCGCGGCGCACGGTATTTACCGTCATGCTGCCCGTTCTGCGCGACATGGTCGGATCTGAAAAGCCTAAGCCGAAGAAAAAAGGGGCGCGCGGATGAGCGGTGAGACGATCCTTGTCGCCGACGACGACCGGGCGATCCGCACGGTCGTCAGCCATGCCCTGGGCCGCCAAGGCTACGAGGTGCGCACGACGGGCAACGCGGCGACCCTGTGGCGCTGGGTGTCCGACGGGGAGGGCGACTTGGTCGTCACCGATGTTGTCATGCCCGATGGCAACGGATTGGATCTGATCCCGCAAATCCGCAAAATACGACCGGACCTGCGCGTCATTGCGATGAGCGCGCGGAATACGCTGCTGACCGCCATCAAGGCGACGGAACGTGGGGCCTTTGAATACCTGCCCAAGCCGTTCGATCTGACCAATCTGGTCGATACCGTGCAGCGCGCCCTGAAGTCTCAAACGGAAGTGCCGGGCGACATCACCCCGCAGACGCCGGATGAGGAACCGATGCCGTTGATCGGCCGGTCGCCGGCGATGCAGGAAGTCTACCGCATCATCGCACGCCTTACCGGGACCGACCTCTCCGTGCTGATTACGGGGGAAAGCGGGACGGGGAAAGAACTGGTCGCGCGGGCGCTGCACGATTATTCGCGGCGGAAGCTGCGTCCCTTTGTTGCGGTCAATATGGCGGCCATTCCGCGCGAATTGATCGAAAGTGAATTGTTCGGGCACGAGAAGGGCGCCTTCACCGGCGCGACCAGCCGCAAGTCCGGCCGGTTCGAAATAGCCGATGGCGGCACGCTGTTCCTGGATGAAATCGGCGATATGCCGTTGGAAGCGCAGACACGCCTGCTGCGCGTGCTTCAGGAAGGCGAATATACGATGGTCGGCGGTCGCAGCCCCATCAAGACCGATGTGCGGATTGTGGCGGCGACCCATCGTGACTTGCGGCAACTGGTTTCCCAGGGCCTTTTCCGCGAAGATTTGTATTACCGATTGAACGTCGTACCGATCCGCCTGCCGCCGTTGCGCGAGCGGCGCGAAGATGTGCCCGATCTCGTGCGGCATTTCCTGGCAGAGGCCGCGGAAAACGGGTTACCCCTCAAGACCGTAACGGAAGCGGCGATGAGCCGCCTGATGAGCCACCGTTGGCCCGGAAACGTGCGCGAGCTGGAAAATCTGGTTCGTCGGTTGGCGGCACTATACGCCCAGGATCGCATCGATCAGGACATTATCGAGGCTGAGCTGGGCGAATCCCCCAGTTTCGCGGAAGAGGAAAGTGCCGGAACCGGCGGATCGGAAAGCCTGCACGACGCGGTTCACCGTCACCTGACCGCTTATTTCGACGCGCATGGCAATCAACTTCCCGCCGCCGGGCTGCATATGCGCATCCTGCGGGAGGTGGAGCGCCCCCTGATCGAAATTTGCCTGAAAGCCACGCGCGGGAATCAGGTTCGCACGGCGGAACTGCTGGGGCTGAACCGCAACACACTACGCAAGAAAATCCGGGAACTGGACATTACCGTTTCCCGCGGCGGCCGGGATGACGAATAACCCGGCCAGAGTCCGATTTCGCGCTTGGCGGTATGCCGTGAAAATGTGCTAAACCTGCGCGGTCATGAATCCGGGTCAGCAAACCGAACAGTCTGAAACGTCCAAACCGCCGCGGCAGTCCTTGTCGGCGCGGATTCGGGTATTTCTACAGCGCCTGATGGCGTCGAAGCGGGCGGCGCGCCTGTTCGCGGTCATCCTGTTGACCCTGGCCGTCCTGGCCGGGATCGGGACCTACACGGCGTTTACCGGGCTACCGCCCTTGGGCGGCGACCCAAGTGCGCTGGTTACCATGGTCTATGCCGACCTGATTATCCTGCTGCTGTTGGGTTTCGTCGTTGCGCGCCGGATTGTCGCCTTGTGGTCGGAACGCCGCCGCGGCTCGGCCGGATCACGGCTTCATATTCGCCTTGTCGGTTTGTTCGCCGCATTGTCCGTTACCCCGGCGATCATCGTGTCGACCTTTTCTCTGCTGTTTTTCGACCTCGGCCTCGAAAGCTGGTTCAGCGATCGGGTGCGCACCGCCGTCGCCGAAAGCCGTCAAGTGGCGGAGGCTTATCTGGTCGAACACCGGAACAACATCCGTACGGACGCGTTGCGCATGGCGCGGGACTTGAACGGCGATGCGCGGCGGCTGGTCGTCAACAATATGCTGTTGAACCGCTTTCTGGAAATTCAGCGCCGTGTTCGGGATTTGAGCGAGGCCATCATCTTTCAGGGACCGTCGCGCGATGTGATCGCTCGCGCCGGGATCACCTTGATGCTGGAATTCGAGCCGATCGCGCCCAGCGATTTCGAGGCCGCGACGTCAGGCGAAGTCGTCGTCATTACCAGCGGTGCAGACGACAGAGTCCGGGCGCTGTTGAAGCTGGACGCCTTCCCCGATGCGTATCTCTATATCGGTCGCCTCGTCGACCCGCAGGTGCTGAACCGTATCGAACAAGTGCGCAGCGCCGCCGCGCAGTTCGAAAAACTGGAATCCTCACGATCCGGCATCCAATTGTCCTTCGCCTTGGCCTTTCTCGTTGTGGCGTTATTGTTGCTGCTGACCGCAATTTGGATCGGCCTGACCATCGCGACGCAGCTTTCGGCGCCGATCAGCGCCCTGATCGGCGCGACGGAGAAGGTCCGCGCCGGCGACCTGGAAACCAAGGTCGAAGAGATCAAAGGTGAAGACGAACTGGCCTTGCTGGGCCGGGCCTTCAATCGCATGACGCAGCAGATTCGATCGCAACATGGCGAATTGCTGGAAGCGAACCGCATGGTGGACGAACGCCGCCGCTTCACGGAGGCGGTTCTAGCCGGCGTCAGTGCGGGGGTCATCGGTCTGGACCGCAACGGCCGCGTCGACCTGCCCAACCGGCGTGCCGCGGAATTGTTGGGGATGGAACTGGATACGTTGATCGGCGACAGGTTGATCGACATCCTGCCGGAAATCGAAGAAACGCTGGAAACCGCGCGGCAGGCCCCTGCGGGACGCCCTGTCGAATCCCAAATCCGGTTGGCAATCCACGGCGAGACCCGCACCTTGTTCGTCCGTATCGTCGTCGAACGGGAAGCCGGGCAATTGCGTGGTTATGTCGTGACTTTCGATGATGTATCGCCGCTGGTTGCCGCGCAGCGCAAGGCCGCCTGGGCCGATGTCGCCCGGCGCATCGCGCATGAAATCAAAAACCCGCTGACGCCGATCCAACTCTCCGCGGAACGCCTGAAGCGCAAATATATGAAGGAGATCGAGACCGATCCTCATGTATTCGAGGGCTGCATCGACACGATCGTGCGTCAAGTTGACGATATCGGCCGCATGGTCGATGAATTTTCGTCCTTCGCACGGATGCCCGCGCCGGCGATGAAGGTGCAGGATATCGTCGACATTTGCCGCCAAAGCCTGTTCCTGCAGCGCAACGCCAATTTGGACGTCGATTACATTTTCGAAGGGCCTGATTCACCCTTGGATATCCGATGCGACGGACGGCAATTGAGCCAGGTCATGACGAACCTGTTACAGAACGCACATGATGCGATTGAGGGCCGGTTCGAACTGGAAAAGGCCGGGGGAACGGAGTCTGAGAAGGGACGGATTAAGCTTTCCATCGAAGCCGACGACGGGCATGTTCAGATTTCCGTGGTCGACAACGGCAAGGGATTGCCTGAGGCGGAAAGAGACCGTCTGACCGAACCCTATGTCACGACACGCAAGAAGGGAACCGGTCTGGGACTGGCGATCGTGAAGAAGATCATGGAAGACCATGGCGGCGATCTGACATTGTCGGACGCCCCTTCCAACGGATCGGTCCGGGGCGGTGCCTGTGTTACGTTGCGATTGCCGCGAAATACGGAAGACGGTCCGGTCGCCCAATCTGAAACAGGGTCGGAAGTCGGGTCGAAAGTAGGGGAAGGAGGCGCACGCGATGGCTCATGACATCCTGATTGTCGACGACGAAACCGACATCCGGATGCAGATCGCGGGCATTCTGGAAGACGAAGGTTATCAAACCCGCGAGGCATCGACCTCCGCTGAGGCGTTGAGCGCCGTTGCCACGCGCCAGCCGTCCCTGATGATCCTGGACGTCTGGTTGGCGAATTCCGAGCTCGATGGATTGCAGATTCTGGAGGTCGTGAAGCGCGATCATCCGGCGCTGCCGGTCGTTATGATCAGCGGACACGGCACCTTCGACATGGCGGTTACCGCAACGAAGAAGGGGGCCTACGACTTCATTTCCAAACCGTTCAAGACGGATGTGCTGCTGCTCACCATCGACCGGGCCTTGGAAGAAGCCCGCCTGAAATACGAAAACGAGTCCCTGCGCAAACTATCGCCCTACGGCATGCAGAACGATCTCGTCGGCCTATCCTCAGTGATTGCGGAAATCCGGCGATCCATTGAAAAAGTGGCGCCGACGGACAGTCGTGTTCTGATTTCCGGCCCTCCAGGCAGCGGCAAAGGGGCGATTGCGCGCGCCATCCATGCTCAATCTCAGCGTCGCAGCGGCCGGTTCGTGTCGCTTGCCTGCGCCTCGCTGACCGAGGACACGTTGGAAGCGGCCTTGTTCGGGACGGAAGCGACCAAGGACCATCCTCGGCATGTCGGTGTTCTGGAAGAAGCCCATGGCGGCACGCTGTTGCTGGACGAAGTCGCCGATATGGATCTGGCGACCCAGCAGAAAATCGTCCGCGTCCTGCATACGCGGAAGTTTCAGCGCATCGGCGGCGAAAATACGGTCGAGGTTAATACCCGCGTTCTGGCGACGACGTCCCAGGATCTACAGGCCTTGATCGCGGAAGGCCGCTTCCGGGAAGACCTGTTCTACCGCCTGAATGTCGTGCCGCTGTCCGTACCGCCCCTGGCGGAGCGCCGGGAAGATATCCCGATGCTGGCGGCGCATTTCATGGAACGCTCCGCTCAGACGAAGGGACGGTCGCCGCGCCCCATGGCACCGGACGCGATCGCAGCCTTGCAGGGCCATGATTGGCCGGGAAATCTGTGGGAATTGGGCAATGTCATCGAGCGCCTGTTGCTGATGGCAACCGGCGCGTCGCACGATCCGATTCACGCGGACGCCGTCGCCCAAGCCTTGGGCGCGGGAACCGGCGAGAACGCGGGATCCAAATGGGACCGCGCGACGGAAGTGATGAGCCAACCCCTGCGCGAGGCGCGCGAAGCATTTGAGCGGGAATATCTCGTCTTTCACTTGGCGCGGTTCGGCGGCAACATCTCCCGGACCGCTGAATTTGTCGGGATGGATCGCGCCGCGCTGCACCGGAAGCTGAAAGGCTTGGGCGTTGCGGGGACACAGCGGCAAAAGACGGAAGCGGACGGCTGACCAAGCCGCCGAGGAGACGATGTCATGAAAGTGGTGATCTGCGGGGCCGGACAGGTCGGTTTCCATATCGCGCGCTATCTGTCGGGCGAGGATAACGACGTCACCGTCGTCGACCAATCGCCGGAACTGATCGGCAAGATCAACGACCAGTTGGACGTTCAGGCCTTTGTCGGTCATGCCTCCCATCCCGACGTGCTGGAACGGGCAGGGGCCGCCGACGCCAATATGCTGATTGCGGTCACCTTCGCCGACGAAGTGAACATGATCGCCTGCCAGGTCGCGCATTCCCTGTTCAACGTGCCGACCAAGATCGCCCGTATCCGGCAGCAAAGCTACCTGAACCCGCTATGGGCCAATCTGTTCGCCCGCGATCAATTGCCGATCGACGTCATCATTTCCCCGGAAATCGAAGTGGCGCGCGCCATCGCCCGACGTATCCGTGCGCCCGGCGCCTTCGACATGATCCGAATGGGGGATGACCGGGTCCGCGTCGTCGGCGTCCGCTGCAATGAAAACTGCCCGGTCATTCATACACCGCTGCGTCAGCTGACATCGCTGTTCCCGGACCTGAACATCACGGTCATGGCGATTTTCCGCAACGAATCCATGCTGATCCCGTCATCGGATGACCAGATGCTGCCGGGGGACGAGGTCTACTTCATCGCCGAAACCAGCCATGTTCCGCGCGCCATGGCGGTGTTCGGACATGAAGAAAAGGAAGCCCGCCGCATTCTTGTGGTCGGCGGCGGCAATATCGGCACGACCCTGGCCGGGGAACTGGACGGCAGTTCCGACGGCTATTCGGCGAAGATCGTCGAAATGGACAAGGCCCGCGCCCGTCAGGTGGCCGAGGTTCTGCCCACGACCGTCGTCATTCAGGGGGACGCCCTGGACCAGGAAATCCTGGAAGAGGCCGGTATCCGGAATACGGAAGCCGTGGTCGCGGTCACCGACGACGACGAAACCAACATTCTTTGCTCGCTATTGTGCAAGCGCTATGGCGTCGATCGAGCGATCACCCTGGTCAACAAGAACTCCTATGGGCCGCTGATCACGACCCTGGGCATCGACGTCGTCGTGTCGCCGCGAGAAATCACCGCCTCGACCATCCTTCAACATGTCCGGCGCGGTCGTATCCGGCAGGTGCACAGCCTGCGCGACGGCTTCGCGGAACTGATCGAAGCGGAGGCGATGGAAACGTCCAGCCTTGTCGGGGAACCGCTTAAGGACGCGAATTTCCCGAACGGCGTCATCGTCGGTGCCATTATTCGCGGGGAGGAAGTCATCATCCCCAGACCGGATACCGTGGTCCGCGCAAAGGACCGCGTCGTCCTTCTCGCAGCGGCACAAGCCGTTAAGAAAATGGAAAAGATGTTCGCCGTAAGGCTTGAGTATTTTTAATAAATGTCCGAATCACCGATTCTCATTCCGCCGATCACCGTCGTTTATGATTGGGACAATACCCTGGTAGATACCTGGCCGGTCATCCATGCCGCGATGAACCATCTGTTCCGCTATATGGACATGCCGGAATGGCGGCTGGAAGAGACAAAGGCGCGCGTCCGCAAATCGATGCGCGACACCTTCCCCGAGATGTTCGGCAACCGCTGGGAAGAAGCCCGCGACGAGTTCTATTCCGCATTCGAAGCCCTGCATCTCGACGCGCTGAAGCCCTTGGACGGCGCGGAGGCCTTGCTGTCGTCCCTCACGGATAGCGGCGTTCCGCAAAGCGTGGTGTCCAACAAGCAGGGACCGTTCCTTCGCAAAGAGGCGGGGCATCTGAACTGGGATCGGCATTTCCACGCCCTGGTCGGCGCCGGCGACGCCCCCCGCGACAAACCGGCCCCGGATCCGATCTTGCTGGCCCTGTCCGGGCTGGACGTCACGCCGGGTCCCGCCGTCTATTTCGTGGGAGATTCGAGCGTCGATATGGAAATCGCCCATGCAACGGGCCTGACGCCGATCCTGATTCATCCCGAACCGGATTTCCCCGGCGAATTTGCGCAATTTCCTCCGGCGCGGCATTTTAGCAGTCTTGCCGCCTTTAAAGATTTTTTAACGGCGCAACGTGTATGACCGTGATAGGCTTTTTGCCGTAAATGCATGCTTCTGTGACGGAGATGCATCGGTAAGGAGGTCTTCTTTCGCCCGACCAACGCCGGGGCTTGCGCGGCGTCGCGGAATTCGACAGAAGAGGGCAACCTTATTCGGGGACGAATAACAACAACATTGCCAAACGGAAGGGGGCATAAATGTCGTCCGACAAGAACCAGAACCTCCAAGATACCTTTCTCAATAACCTGCGGAAGAACAAACTTCCCGTAACGGTCTTCCTCGTGAACGGCGTGAAACTCCAGGGCATCGTGACCTGGTTCGACAATTTCTGCGTTCTGCTGCGCCGCGATGCGCATTCGCAGCTTGTCTACAAACACGCGATTTCGACCGTGATGCCGGCGACACCGATCCAGCTGTTTGAGCCGGGTGAAAGCGGCGAGGAAAGCTGATCCGATTTGAGTGACCCCCGCTATCGCGCCCAGGATCGGGGCTGGTCGGAGACCGGCGCCCGACGGGCCGCTGTTATCTATCCGGAAATCCCCGGTGTTACGCAGAAACACCGGAACCCCGATGCGCGCCTGGAAGAAGCCGTCGGCCTTGCCGCCGCGATCGAGTTGGACGTCGTGCATGCGGAAGCGGTGCGGCTGAACAAGCCGGTTCCCGCGACCCTGCTGGGCGGCGGTGTCGTGGAACGCCTGCACGGCATCTGCGAAGCGATGGAAATTGAGGTCCTGATCGTCGATGCCGCCCTGTCGCCGGTGCAGCAGCGCAACCTGGAAAAGGCGATCGACACGAAGGTGATCGACCGGACAGGCCTGATCCTAGAAATTTTCGGCGCGCGGGCGCGCACTCATGAAGGCCGGTTGCAGGTCGAACTGGCGGCATTGACCTTTCAAAGGTCCCGCCTTGTCCGTAGTTGGACCCACCTGGAACGGCAGCGCGGCGGGCTGGGATTCATCGGTGGCCCCGGGGAAAGCCAGATCGAAATTGACCGTCGCTTGATCGACGAACGCATCGTGCGCCTGAAAAAGGAACTGGAGCAGGTCGCAAGGACACGCGGTTTGCACCGCAAGGCGCGCGAGAAGGTGCCGTATCCGGTTGTTTCCCTGGTCGGCTACACCAACGCCGGAAAATCGACACTGTTCAACCGCCTGACCGATGCAGAGGTTCTGGCGAAGGATATGCTGTTCGCGACCCTGGACCCGACCATGCGTAAGTTGGACCTGCCATCCGGGCGCACGGCGATCCTGTCCGATACGGTGGGGTTCATTTCCGATCTGCCGACCGATCTGGTCGCTGCCTTCCGGGCGACGCTGGAGGAAGTGCGGTCCGCCCGCGTGCTGGTCCATGTCCGCGATATTTCGGCCGTGGATAGCGACGTCGAAAAGCAGGATGTCGAACAGGTGCTGGGGTCGCTGGACATCGATAGCGACACCGTCCTGTTGGAAGCCTGGAACAAAATCGACAATCTGGACCCGGACGCCCGCGCCGAGGTTCTGGCCCGAGCGGATCTGAGTCGCCGCAGCGAGGGGGAAACCCCGTCCTATGCGATTTCCGCGCTGTCCGGGGAGGGATTCGCCGGCCTTCTTGCCGCGATCGACGATGCATTGTCCCGTTTCCGGACGGAAGCCACACTCGATATGCCAAGCGATGACGGGGCGGCCCTGGCGTGGCTGCATCGTAACGGCGATGTCCTGAACGAAGTCTTTGATGACGACCGCGCGACAGTTCACGTTTCGATGGATGCGGCGGATTGGGCGCGGTTCTCGCAGCGTTTCGGCTATGAACCGGACGCAGCGACATCAGAAAAGTCCTAGGAAAAATAAGCGAATTTCGGGGCCGTCCATTGACATTCCCCAAAGAGTTCGTATATGCCCTGGCACTCAAGTGAGGGGAGTGCTAACACTTCCGCTCGTCCGGCGGCGCGGGAACAGCCCATCCGCACGAAATCAATTTGAAGGCTAAAGGGGAACAACCATGAAATTCCGGCCTCTGCACGATCGCGTCCTTGTGAAGCGCGTTGAAAGCGAGACCAAGACTGCTTCCGGGATCATCATTCCGGATACGGCTCAGGAAAAGCCGATGCAGGGCAAGGTCATCTCGGTCGGCTCCGGCACCGTTAAGGAAGACGGCTCGGTCAAGGCGCTGGACGTCAAAAAGGGCGACACCGTCCTGTTCGGCAAATGGTCCGGCACCGAAGTCAAGATCGACGGCGAAGACCTGTTGATCATGAAAGAGTCCGACATCATGGGGATCATCGAATAAGCCATTGGACGATAGCGGGCGACGAAGATCACTTCGGCGCCTTTTGTCTATTCGGCAATTCGATATCAAACGAAATCTAATTTAAGGAGTTCAAGGCAATGGCAGCCAAGGACGTGAAATTCGGTACGGACGCCCGTGCCAAGATGCTGAAAGGCGTCGACACCCTGGCCGATGCGGTCAAGGTCACCCTGGGTCCGAAGGGCCGCAACGTCGTCATCGACAAATCCTTCGGTGCCCCGCGCATCACGAAGGACGGCGTTTCCGTCGCCAAGGAAATCGAGCTGAGCGATAAGTTCGAAAACATGGGCGCCCAGATGGTCCGGGAAGTCGCTTCCAAGACCAACGACATGGCCGGTGACGGCACGACCACCGCGACGGTTCTGGCCCAGGCCATCGTTCGCGAAGGTGCGAAGGCGGTTGCCGCCGGCATGAACCCGATGGATCTGAAGCGCGGCATCGACCTCGCCGTCGAAACCGTCGTCGCCGACATCCAGAAGCGTGCGAAGAAGATCAAGACCTCCGACGAAGTCGCCCAGGTCGGCACGATCTCCGCGAACGGCGACCGCGAAGTCGGCGAAATGATCGCCGCCGCCATGCAGAAGGTCGGCAATGAAGGCGTCATCACGGTTGAGGAAGCCAAGGGCCTGACCACTGAACTGGACGTCGTCGAAGGCATGCAGTTCGACCGCGGTTACCTGTCCCCGTATTTCGTCACGAATCCGGAAAAGATGATCGCGGATCTCGAAAACCCGATGATCCTGCTGCACGAAAAGAAACTGTCCAACCTGCAAGCCATGCTGCCGGTTCTGGAACAGGTCGTGCAGAGCGGCCGTCCGCTGCTGATCATCGCCGAAGACGTCGAAGGCGAAGCGCTGGCGACCCTGGTCGTCAACAAGCTGCGTGGCGGCCTGAAGGTCGCGGCCGTCAAGGCGCCCGGCTTCGGCGACCGCCGCAAGGCCATGCTGGAAGACATCGCCATCCTGACGGGCGGCACGGTGATTTCCGAAGACACCGGCATCAAGCTGGAAAGCGTCACGCTGCAGATGCTGGGTGAAGCCAAGAACGTCACGATCACCAAGGACGAAACCACGATCGTCGACGGCGCCGGCAAGAAGAAGGAAATCGAAGGCCGCTGCGCGCAAATCCGCCAGCAGGTCGAAGCCACGTCTTCCGATTACGACCGTGAAAAGCTGCAGGAACGTCTGGCGAAGCTCGCCGGCGGCGTTGCGGTGATCCGCGTCGGCGGTGCGACCGAAATCGAAGTGAAAGAAAAGAAAGACCGTGTCGACGACGCCATGCACGCCACGCGCGCTGCCGTCGAAGAAGGCATCGTCCCGGGCGGCGGTACGGCTCTGCTCTACGCCGTGAGGGCGCTGAAGAAGCTGGAAGGCGCCAATCACGACCAGACGGTCGGTGTGGACATCGTCCGTCGCGCGCTGACCACCCCGGCGCGTCAGATCGCCGACAACGCCGGTGAAGACGGCGCGGTCATCGTCGGCAAGATGCTGGAATCGAAAGACGCCAACTGGGGCTTCGACGCGCAGAACGGCGAATTCGTCGATCTGGTCAAGTCCGGCATCATCGACCCGGCGAAGGTTGTCCGTTCGGCTCTGCAGGACGCGGCCTCGGTCGCCGGCCTGCTGGTCACGACGGAAGCCATGATCGCCGACAAGCCGGAACCGAAGGGTTCCGCCCCGGCCATGCCCGACATGGGCGGCATGGGCGGCATGGGCGGCATGATGTAATCAGCCGTCCGGCTTACCGGATTAATGGAGAAGGCCGTCGGGGCGACCCGGCGGCCTTTTTCTTTTCGCGAATTAGGCTACCTTTACCGTCATGATTTCAGACCCGTCCAAAGTCACCGACCTGATGCGCCGCGCGGCCGTGGATATCGTCCTGCCGCGTTTCGAGAGCCTGAAATCCCACGAGATCATTGAGAAGGCGCCGGGCGATCTGGTCACCGTCGCGGATTTGGAGTCCGAGCATTTCCTGACGCAGGAATTGCCGAAACTTCTGCCCGGCTCCCTGGTCGTGGGGGAGGAGGCGCATGCCAAGAACCCCGAAATCCTGCGCCGATTTGAGGAACCGAACCCGATCTGGGTGATCGACCCTGTCGACGGCACCAAGAATTTCACCAAAGGCAGCAAGACCTTCTGCATGATCGTGGCGCTTGTCGTCGGCAACCGGCCGATGATGGGCTGGATTCACGATCCGCTGAAAAACGTCACGGCCTTTGCCAAGGAAGGCGAGGGGGCGTGGCTGGAAGGCGCGCGCCTGACCGTTCCCGCGCCGCCGCCGGAGTCCGACATGATCGGCATGCTGGATTCCCGGTTTTTCGAAGAACCGCGCCCGGCGGAAGTCCGGGCACAGGCGAAGGCCCGCTTCGGAAAACTGGGCTCGCTGTCCTGCGCGGGTCAGGACTTGCTGGCGCAGGCGAAGGGGGAACGGCATTTTTCATTCTACCGCCGTCTCTGGCCCTGGGACCATGCGGCGGGCACGTTGATCCTGCGGGAAGCGGGTGGTGTGGTCGAACGGTTCGATGGCGGCCTGTATCGCGCGGGAGACAGGGTACACGGCCTCCTGACCGCACCGGCCCTCGACACATGGCGCGATATCCGGGATTTTCTGAAAGGCCGCCACTAGAAACGCGGTAATCGCCTTTGGTGTCTTTAAACCTTCATCGTGTTTCTCAATGTAATTGTCGGCTTCCACCCAAAAAGTAGGACATCGTTAATAATTAGCGAGCTTAATAGAGGCACGCAGGCGGTTGCCTATTGGGTGGAATATTCCGGAGCCATACAAATCATGAAGAACTTGTCGCTCGGCGCAAAAATGTCGGTAGTTTGCGGCGTGATCGTCGCGATCCTTTTAGGGGCCGGTATTTTCGTTCAAACCAGCTATGTCGGGAATGTCGTTCACGACGAAGCGGCCGAACAGGCGCAGGCAATCGCCGATGCGCAGGCGGAGCAGGTCAGCAACTTCCTCAACCAATTAATGAAGGTTTCCGAAATTACGGCGAACAGTGTCTACGGTTTAATGGAGGCCGGAAACCAAAACCGCGACGACTATATCGCGATCCTGAAGGCATCCATGGATCGGTCGGATGAGTTGAACGGCCTCTGGTTCGGATTCGAACCCAATGCCTTTGACGGCAAGGACGCGGATTACGTCCAACCGAATGATGACGGGCCGTATTACAAGGCCAACGGCCGCTTCGTTCCGTATTTCTACAATTTCTATGACGGCAACGGCGTTGTCCCGTCACTGCTGACCTCCCTGGAAGCCGATAATCCGTCCGCCGGTTATTATCAGATCCCGTTTCAAAGCAAGAAGCCGTCGGTCCTCGACCCGATCGCCTATGACAGCATCATCGAAGGACAGATCATCACGCTTGTATCGTCCGCAATCCCGTTGATGAAGGACGGAAAGGCGATCGGCGTGGTGGGTGCGGATATCGACCTGACCGACCTGTCGCAGGAATTCGAAAAGCTGAAGCCGCTGGGCACCGGATCGGTGCGCATGATCACCAATTCCGGCGTCTGGGTGACGCATTCCAACACGGATATGATCGGCAAGCCCCTGGGTGAAGCGGAACCCTTCTTCGCGACGGTGAAGGGCAGGATCGCCAAGGGCGAATCCTGGCTGGAAGAATCCGACGGCATGCTGCACGTCTTCTCCCCGGTCAATGTCATCCTGAACGACAAGCCCTGGTCGGTCGTCGTCTCCGTCCCGCTGGAAACCATCAATGCGAGCGCGGACCGCGTGCGTACCACGGCGCTGATCGGCGGCATCGTCATCATCGTCATCGTCTGCGTGGTGCTGTTCTTCTCCGGCAAGATCATGGTCGGCGGCCCGCTGTCGCAGAGCATCGCCGCCATCGCCACCATGCAATCCGGCGACTATGCAAAGGAAGTGCCGGACCGGGAGCGCGGCGACGAGGTCGGCGCCATCAACACGGCCCTGGAGGAATTCCGGGGATCGGCCCTGCGCATGCAGGAATTGGAACGACAAAGCCGCGAGGCCGAAGAACGCGCCAGTAACGAACGGGCGGAAGCGCGCCGCAAGATGGCGGACGACTTCGAATCCTCCGTCGGCGCGATCATCAAGGTGGTCAGCGAGGCCGCCGCGAATATGAACCGCTCCGCCACCGCCATGCAGGGCACGGCGGACGATACCTCGCAAAAGGCGACCAGCGTTGCCGCGGCGGCGGAAGAAGCCTCCGTCAACGTGAACACGGTGGCCAGCTCGACCGAGGAACTCTCGGCCTCCGTCCGCGAGATTTCCGAACAGGTCAACCGTTCCGCCAGCATCGCCAACGAGGCGGTGGACGAGGCGGAAGAGGCCAACACCATGGTGCGCGGCCTTGCCGACGCGGCGGGCCGGATCAACGAAATCGTCGACCTGATCAACGATATCGCCGAACAGACCAACCTGCTGGCCCTCAACGCGACCATCGAGGCCGCGCGGGCAGGGGATGCGGGCAAGGGCTTCGCCGTCGTCGCGAACGAGGTGAAATCCCTCGCCACCCAGACCGCCCGGGCGACCGAGGAAATCGTGCAGCAGATCGGCAGCGTCCAGACGGAAACCAAACGCTCCGTCGACGCAATCCAGCATATCGCCCAGACGATCGCGAGCATTCAGAGCAGCTCGACCACCATCGCCGCCGCCATCGAGGAACAGCAGGCCGCGACCTCCGAAATCTCCAACAGCGTCCAGCAGGCCGCGTCGGGGACGCAGGAAGTCGCCAGCAACGTCGTCGGCATGCAGCAAACGGCCGTCTCCGCCGGGGACGCCGCCAGCTTGGTCCGCTCGGCCTCCGAAGACTTGGCCGTGCAGGCGCAGGAATTGGAAAGCCAGGTGCACAGCTTCCTGACCCAACTCCGCGCCTAACCGCTCCAACGAACTCCGTCAGGAGGGCAGGCATCGGGCTCGCCGGCAGAACGCCAGGCGGGCCCGTTGTTTTTGGGGATCAGCGAATACGGAATCGATTGCGCAAGGCGAGACCGATCAGAAACACAAAAACCGCCCCCAGGACGGATTGTATCCCGCTCATCAGACCAAACCAGGGAACCGGAAAATCCGTCAGGAAGGTCCCGAAAAACTCCCGCCGCATCCCGAACAACCCGCCCAGGCTCGCGGCGCTGAATCCAAGGGCCTGGAGCGGCCCGACGGCATCCCCCGAACCGCCGCGATAGATCACGGCGCAAAGGTACCAAAGCGCGACAAGCCACAAGGCCGGACGCCGCAATCCCTGCCCATAATCGGACAGCACCGCATATATCCGAATGGGAATGCTCTGCCAGAACCCAAGTTCGACCTGTTTCGCGCGCAATTCCCGTGCAAAGAACTCCAGTTCCTTCTCATGGTTCTGGATCGCATTCATCCGCAGTCGCAAATGCGCATAGGCATCGGCCATTTCACCGGCGGCTTTAGGGGAATTCGGCGTTCGCGGCCAGGAAACGCCGCGCCACGTCGTTCGCTGGTGCAAATCCGCTCCCGCAAAGACGGGGACTAGCGTTTCAAACTTACAACCGTCGAAAGCTGTTTTTGCCAAAAACACACGGTTTGTAAAATCCGCTACCGACCTGAAATGTACGTCAACGAAACTTGTCTCTCCTGCGCACTCTCTTCGCGCAGAAGTGGAGATACCTGCCGAAGACGATACTCGTTCTTCAAACCGTGCTTCAAACGGGTCGCTGAATTGGGCTCTCGATCCAGTGATTGTACTTCCGCTCATATTGTCTGTCTCGCTGACAGCTTTCGGTGCACCGCAGAAAATGGCCTTGCCATTAAATGCAACCCCTTCGAAATTGGCGTCGCGCAGAAACGCAGCCTCTCGGAAATCAGCATAGCAATCAGCATAGCCTCCAAAAGTGGCATCCCTAAAAATGGTGTAACCTTTAAACACGGACCTATAGAAAATTGCCTCGTCGCCTAGGCATTTGGTCATGCGGAAATCAGTATAGCTGTGAAACGAGGTTTCGCGGAAATCCACATCTTCGAAAAACAGCGCTTGATTGAAGCCAGAAGTGTCCAGAAATGCCGCCTCACGAAAAACCGAGAGTCCTTGGAAATATGCCTCATTGAAACTGGTTGGTTTTCGGAAAGAGGCCGAGTGAAAAGTTGAGTAGCCGAAAAAAATAGCGGCGTAGAAACTGGTGTTCCCCATAAATAAGGATTCCGAAAAAACAGCTGCATCTCGAAAGATAGCCAAAGAAAATGAGGTGTAACCATTAAATAAAGCGTTTTTAGCGTGTACTGATTGGCAAAACAAATAACCATTGAAAAGTGAATTGTTCGGAAATTCTGTCTCAGACCAATTGATCTCAGTGTTCGGATCGGGTGCTTTCAGCTCCATTAGACGAGTGGATATGGCTTCTCGGTCAGAATCGGTTAAAGGGCCGACTTCATCACTGGAGAGACTACCCTTTTGGAGCAAATAAAATCGGCTGCTTTCAGACAGAGATTGAGCCATCCAACGATTCCAGACTAGTCGGTTCTTTGCTGCAAGTTTATTATTAAACACCCCATCCACCGGCTGTTCCCCATGCACGGTGGCGAGGCGGTACCAGGGGTTTTCGTTGGCGGGGATGCGCTTTGGGGGAGCGTCGGTCATGCGATTGCCGGTCTTGGGAAATTTCTCCGGCAGGTAGTGTGCGGCGGTTTGCGCGGGACGGCAAGAACCGGCGTCAGGCGGGCAGGGTGTTAGGCGGGGAGGGCGTCCCGGTTGGGGATCAGATAGATGTCGACCGGTTCGTCGCGGCCCCGGACCGGTATGCTGGCGGGGTCGAAGCCTGCGGTGTTCAGGCTGGCCGTCTTGGCGGTTTCGCGGGACAGGATGATCGGCACCCCGTTCTGTTTCGTCAGGGTTTCCAGGCGGGCGGCGATATTGATCGTGTCGCCGATGGCCGATGTGATCTGCGCCTGGGGCGGGCCCATCGCACCGACGATGGCGTCGCCGTGATGGATGCCGATGCCGATTTGCAGCGGGAAGGGCAATTCGCTTTTCAGGGCCTCGTTCAGACTGTCCAACCGGCGCAGCATCGCCACCGCGCCGCGCAGGGCGTCGCGCGCGCCATCCTCCGGCGTGCCGGTCAGGCCGTAGAGCGCCATCAGCCCGTCGCCGTTGAACTGCGCGTAATGGCCGTTGGTTTCCGCCACGGCCTTGGTCATTTCCGAGAAAAACTGGTTCAGGATGAACAGCACGTCATAGGGCAGCTTTTCCTCGCCCAGCTTGGTCGAGCCGCGCATATCGATGAACAGACAGGTGACGCGCTTTTCCTCGCCCTCCAGCCCGCCGAGTTGGCGACCTTCCTTCGCGCCCGCCGTGGGCGGGAGCAGGGGGGTGACGCCCAGATTGCTGGTCGGGCGAATCTGACAGGCCAGCCGAACCCCCTCCAGGGCCTTGATCCTTTCCAGGGCTTTTTTTTCCAACTCGTCCGGCGGGGCCAGAAGCGACGCGCCCTCCAGAATACGCACGCGGCAGGTCGTGCAGCGTCCCCGCCCGCCGCAAACCGCCGCATGCGGCCGACCGGAGGCGCGGATCGCCTCCAGTGCCGTCGCCCCGGCGGGAACCGGCACTTTCCCGCCATCCGGCAGCAACAGAACGACGCGGTTGCCATAGGGCAGGCGGCCCCGCACAAGCCGTGCGGCAAAGGGCGCGGCGGCCAGGACGATCAGGGCCAGCGTCACCGGCCGGAGCAGCGCATAGAGCGGCGCCACCTTTTCCGCCTGAAAATGCGCCTGCAGCAGGATTTGCTGCACCATATGGTCACGGTTGAGTTCGGACAGCAGTTCGAACCCGGCGGAGATATAACCGGCAAGCGCGGTGACCGGGATCACCACGGCGATGAAGATCAGGGTGCGGCGGATGTTTTCGTACCAGGGCTGAACCCGCATCCAGAAATGCAGGCCCAGGCATCCATGCAGCCAAGCCACCACAAGCGCCACGGCCTGAATCGCGCCGCTGGTGGGACTGCCGACCCATAGGGCCGCGACGACATATTGATAATTCGGGTCGATACCGGCGAAATCCTCCGCCACGGCGGTGCCCATGATATGTTCGGCGATCAGCACGGGGATCAGCAATCCGCTGCCGATCTGTCCGGCCTCCCACAGCGACATTTTCAGGGTGCGGCGGCGATAGATCGACCGCAGCGCCAAACCGAAATGGATAAGGAAACTTCCGGCCAGCAGGGCCGATCCCGGCGGGGTCCGCCAGATGCCCAGCAGGATTTTATGGGCGATCGCCAGGGCCTCGAACGAAACCAGTCCGAAGGCGTGGTTGATCAGATGACATGTCAGGAAGGACATCAGCACCAGGCCGGTCGCGGACCTCAATCGAGCGATCATGTCGGGAAAGGTTCCTTCAACGCGGATAGATACTGGTTCTAACGGTGGGAATCCTATCAGATTCCCGTCGAACTTAAATAACTTCGCTTGGAGGCTCTGTCGGTATGACCGGTATCGTCGTTTACGGAATCAAAAGCTGCGACACGATGAAGAAGGCCATGACCTGGCTGAACGATCATGGCGTGGCCTATACGTTTCACGACTACAAGAAACAGGGCGCCGACCCGGATATGGTGAAAGCCGCCATCGCGGAACACGGTTGGGACAAGGTCATCAACCGCGCTGGAACGACGTGGCGTAAGCTCCCGGAAGAGGTTCGGTCATCCATGGGCCCGGACGAAGCCGTCGCCGTGGCAATGGAAAACCCATCCATCATCAAACGCCCGTTGCTGTCCATGAATGGCAAAACCTATCTGGGCTTCAAGCCGGATATATATGAAGCGTTGTTTTAGGAATAGTCGATAAGATGCGGAAATATCGGTGAGATGCGTCTTTCACATCATTATTGGGGTGTATCCCCTTGACATACGGTAGCCTCATTCCCATCTGATATGTAACAGAGGAATGAGGCCATGAAGCAAGCAAACGTCCGTGAGTTCTTTAATCAGTTTCCCAACGATGACGCATGCTTAGAGCATCTTTTTAATGTGCGCTTTGGACAAGGTCATACCTGCCCGAAGTGCCAGCGATCCGCCAAGTGGTACCGTCTCGCATCCGAACAGGCCTATTCCTGCCAGTGGTGCGGCCATCATATCCACCCGATGGTCGGATCCATTTTCGAGAAGTCCCGGACCCCTCTCCAACTCTGGTTTTATGCGATCTTCCTCTTCACCACGTCCAAGCATGGTGTCTCCGGTAAGGAACTGGAGCGCCAGTTGGGCGTCACCTACAAGACGGCGTGGCGCATGGCCGCGCTTATCCGTGAGCATATGGCCGCTATCGACGGCGAAGAGCCTCTAGGTGGCCCTGGTAAGGTCGTGGAGGTCGATGAGACCTTCGTCGGCGGTAAAGCCGAGGGTATGAAGTGGCGCGATCAGAAGACCGTTGTCTTCGGCATGATCGAACGCGGCGGTGACGCCATGCTGTCCGTTGTGCCGGATCAGCGTAAGGTCACGCTCATTCCCAAGATCAAAGATAACGTCCTGCCGGGGTCCGAAGTCCACACCGACGAGTTACAGGCTTACAAGAAATCCCTGCCGATGGATCAGTACACCCACAAGACCGTCAATCACGGTGCCGGTGAATACGCCAAGGAAGACGGCACCAGCACGAACCAGATCGAAAGCTTCTTCAACCACCTCAAGAAGTCCATCGCCGGTACCCATACCAGCGTGTCGTCCAAGCATCTGGAACGCTATGTGAAGGAATTCGAATACCGCTTCAATCGTCGGATGCGGCCCCAGACGATGCTTTCGGAACTGCTTTCCCGGTTCCCGGAGATTTCCGCTTAATCACGGCGTCCAGCTTATCGGTGTCACCCGGAGCATCGTTTTCGTGCTCCTTGATGAACTTCTCTAGGTCGCCGTCTTTGCGGGCTTTCTTAAGCGTCGTCATACAACCTCACCAGATGGCACTCTACAGGGCGTACTTCGTCCCCAACGGTTTCGGAGATCAATATAATATCGCCGCGTAGCGTCCCTCTATTGTACACGTCCTCTAATTTGATCGGGGGAAATACTTTCATGCGAACCCGGTCGCTCGATACTGACGGTATTACCGCAGCCCATCCCCGATTTGCATAGTCTACGTCTTGGGCATGAACTTCTATCAGAACATCTTCCATTGATTCTGATGTCGGTTCCGGCTTAGCGGCCGCGTCCGAAAAGTCCGCTGGGATTTCTGCAACTGTCGACGACGCAACGTCTGTGTTACCAACTTTGACCGCTGCATTTCCCTGCTTTTTGCTTGGCCTAAAGAAGTTCGCTGTTGCACGACCTAAATCCACCAATCGTCGCCCCTTGTATCGTTCCTTTAGAATGGCGCGAATAGCGTCTTCAGATCGCCCTGTGAGGGACGATAGCTCAGAAATCAAACCGTCAAGCTGCTTGGAAACGGACGCCGTTTCTGTCGCCTTCAGATATTTTCGATAAAGAAAATCAGCCCCATAGAATAAGATAACAAGAGTACAAACAGTAACGATCGTGTCGTACTGGTCTGGAATTTGACTTTCGAAAAGTTTCTCGAGCACTTCCGGTATTTCCGTCTCTAACCCGTCTTGAAACCCAACCATAAGACTAACGAAAAAGACCTCTCTGAGAGGGCTTTCTTGCGTAATTGATCTAACCTGCGCTGTTGATGTTTCAACTTTCAGCCCATCGAAGCAGGCTTCCAATAACTGCCCCGCCTCCCGAACCGCAGCGCGCGTACCCATCAACGAAACAATCACATCGTCAATAGAGGATTCGCCGGTGGTTTGATAAATCACCTGGTGCGGCACCCGTATTTCCATGAAACCCCTCCCGTTTTGAGAGAGGCTATCCCCGGTTATCGCGCGGGGTCAATGGAAACTGACGCGTGTACGTGGTATCCTCCGGGTTCATCTACCGGCAGGAGGAGGTGGTTATGGCCTTAGAGGCAAAGGATCGTCGGTATCTCGTTGTGATCCAGCTAGACAGAAGCTCCGATCTGCACCGCGTGGGGCAAGTAGTACCCGCCATACTGGGCATCCTGACGAATGCCGCTCTATCAGCGCCCGAACAAGCTTTTCGGTCGTCAGACGGTCAGTTGTTCGGCTTCCTGCTCAAAAGCCGCTTGAATTCTGGCCAAATCCGCGCGCGCTTTGAAGGCGACACAGCGACCAATCGCGAAGACGGAATTTTCATCATGGAGGCCGGGGAAGACTTCAACGGCATCCATTTCACCCGTGCCTGGACTTGGCTACAGCATCATTGAAGATGCGATCTACCTGACGTTCACGCCAAACCAGTAAACGTGAGGTGAGACGCCACATTACGCGGCGAAGCAAATCCCGCATCTTAATTTCCTCACATTCCTAATGGTTTACGTTAACGTATGCTGTGGGGATAGACCCCTCATTATTTTCCATAATATACATTATCGGGATTAATGTATGGCATGGACTTCCAACTTCAACATGGTGTCAGGCATACCCCTTCCTTAACGCTTCGACACTCTCCTTCGGCATATCGACGACGGTCTTCAGGCTGCTCGTTATTCGGTCGACAATTTCGGTCCGAGGGCCGTTCCTCCATGCGTCGCTTTTATAAAACTCTGCCTGAGATAATTCGAGGTGCCGGAGGTCTCTATAAGATCGGATCAGGTAATACGCGTCCGGATCGTGAATCGATTGACCAAAGGCGACCACGTCCATGCCGACACTCGCGTGCAACGGAACGCTTACCGTCCGCATGATTTCATGGAATTCGGCCCCCGTCCCCGGACGCAATGTATAAAGCAATATCTCGACTGTTTTTGACACTTGGTTTTTCCTACACTTACAGCAGCGGTGAAATGAACGATCTTCGTCGTAGAAAGGTCCGCCGGCGTCGATTGCGTATCAAATTTGAATTTGGTGGATACCCAGATGCATATACAACGCCTAGCGTCCTTCTCAGAAGATAATTTCGGTGGAAACCCCGCTGGCATTTTGATTGCGGACGAACTTCCCACGTCACAGGAAATGCAACGTCTAGCCGCCGAAATCGGTTTCTCGGAAACCGCGTTTGCCATGGCGCAGGACGATGCTTGGCGTGTTCGATACTTTTCACCTGAATCGGAAGTACCCTTCTGCGGGCACGCAACCATCGCACTGGGTGCGGCGCTTGCAATGAAATGCGGTAATGCGGTCTACCGGCTCACACTTAACAACGCCGAAATTACAGTTGAGGGGAGAATCGACGATGGCCGACTTCTCGCAGCGCTGCAATCGCCGCCTACCCGCAGCTCTTCCCCGCCTCCCGAACTAGTGACGGAAATACTCGATCTCTTCGGATACAAACCGGGCGATCTGGATCAGCGAATATCCCCAGCCCTGATTCATGGCGGTGCCGATCATTTTCTATTGGCGCTGAACTCGCGAGATGCCCTCGCGCGCATGAACTACGACTTGGATACCGGACGTTCCCTGATGATCCGGGAAGGATGGATAACGATCATGCTCGTCTATTCGGAAGATATGAAGGTCTTCCACAGCCGCAACGCCTTTGCCTCCGGTGGGGTATTCGAGGACCCCGCAACCGGTGCCGCAACAGCCGCCTTTTGCGGATACCTTAAGAATATCGGTTGGTCGCATGAGGGAACGATAAAATTGATTCAGGGCGAGGATATGGGAATGCGCTCCATCCTATATGCGGAAATTCCGTCACAGCCGGGCAGCTCTATCCGGGTATCGGGAGAAGTCCGGATCATGGAGTAAATCGAAGGGTCGACGGATAGAGCCGAAGCCATATAGGTTGTCCCCCTCTCGTGACCTTACCTATCCAAAACGTCAGGACAGAACTGCCATGAAGGACAAGCGAAATATTGATCGCCTTCTCGATATCATGGCCCAGCTTCGAACACCCGTCTCAGGATGTCCTTGGGACCTGGAACAAAACTTCGCGTCCATCGCGCCCTATACGATCGAGGAAGCCTATGAAGTGGCCGACGCCATCGCACGCAACGATCTGACGGAGTTGCGCGACGAATTGGGCGACCTCCTCCTCCAGGTCGTCTTTCATTCCCGCATGGCCGAAGAAGAAGGCCATTTCGATTTCGAGCAAGTCGCGGGCGCCGTTTCCGACAAGATGATCCGCCGCCACCCGCATGTCTTCGGCGCCGACGGGTCCGACACGCCGGAAAAGGTCAAGATCAGTTGGGAAGCGATCAAGGCGGAAGAACGCGCCACCAAGCAACAGGACGACAGCGCCTTGTCCGGGGTCGCCGTCGCCCTACCCGCCCTGTCCCGCGCCGAAAAGCTCTCGAAACGCGCCGCCCGCGTCGGCTTCACCTGGGCGGAGGCGTCTCAGGTTTTCCGCGACCTCGACGAAGAACTGGACGAGTTACGCGCGGAAATCGATGCCGGCAGCAACCCCGACCGGCTGGAGGACGAACTGGGCGATGTGCTCTTCACCGTCGCCAATCTGGCCCGCATGCTGGATGTCGACCCGGAAAAGGCCCTGCGCCGCACCAACCGCAAGTTCGAAATGCGCTTTCGGGCCATGGAACAGAAATTCAAGGATGGTGGACGTGACCTAAAGGATTGCCGCTTGGACGAAATGGACGCCTGCTGGGACAGCGTTAAAGGTGTGGAAAACGCGTCCTGATCGCCTGCGTAAAGCAACAAGGCGTAAATAGCACCACGGCCTAACTCTGTGCTAAAGCACCAGGGCGTAAATCGGTTGCGGTTCGGACACGCCGCGCAAGCGGTGGCTGCCCATCGGATCCCAGTCGCTGTTATCGACCAGATTGGCGAAGGCGTCGGAGGCCAAAACCGGGCGGTCCAGGGTCTTGGTCAAATCTTCCAGTCGCGCCGTCTCATTTGCACAGGCGCCGATGACAGAGAATTCCAGCCGCTCCGGAACGCCGATATTCCCGAACATGACGTCGCCGACATGCAGGCCCAACCCGAAACGGATCGGTACCAGGTCTTCTTTCGGCAAATTCGCATTGATCCGTTCGACATGGCGGAAGGCATCCCGCGCCGCGGCGACGGCCATACGGCTGGCCCGTTCCGCGCCGCCCGGCCCATTGATCGGGAAGATCGCCAATACTGCATCGCCAATAAACCGCAGAACCTCCCCGCCATGGTCCAGAACGGCCCCGGCGGTACATTCGAAATAGCGGTTCAGGCGTTCGATAAAGAGCTCCGGCGGCATGCGGTCGGCCAGTTCCGTCGACTGACGCATGTCCGAATACCAGACGACCGCCTGAATCTTGTCGTATTCCCCGCGCCGGATGCGGCCGTTCAGCACCCGTTCCCCAGCCTGACTGCCCAGATAGGTCGATGCCAAATTCTGCGCCGTCCCTTCCCGCACCAAGGTCTTCATCGCCACGGCCAGCCGCGGAAAAAGGCGGCGGATCGTCGCGAGACAGCGGTCAGTAAATCCGTCCGGTGCATCGGTGGCGAAGGACGCAATACAGCCGTCCATATTCGCCAAGGCGGTTTCTTCCGGCCATGTGAAGGCCTTCCGCGTGCAATAATAGTCGGTGTAGCCCCGCTCCTTGAATTCCTTCAAGACCGGGAACTGGTTGATCCCTTCCCCCAGTTTAAGACGCGCGCGGATTTCGGGGTTCTCGCCCGGATCCAACACGGCCTTCAAGGGGCTGACCAGCCAAGCCTCGGACGTCGGGCTGCTATAGGCGAAGCGATCGCGGACGAGACCTTCGTCGCGGTTCCAACAAATGGAAAACGCCTTGAACAGAGGATGCAGAAGACCGCAGGCGATTTGCACCCGAACCAGGGGCACACCGCCTTCCGCCATTTTTTCGCATAAGCCTCTTACGAGGCGATCGGCCCGCGTTCCCCGCAGGGTCTCATCGACCAGCCAATCGCTCGCTTCCTGTACCCAATCCGTCATGCGCGCAGACTAGTCCTGAAATCCAAATTGGTCACTTTTATTTCAACCGTATTTCAGTCGTTCGCGAGAAGGTGAACGAGACTGGACGTATCCCAGCGGTTGCCCCCGCGTCCCTGCACCTGGGCATAGAACTGATCGATCAGCGACGTTACCGGCAGGCGCGCACCGTTGTTCTTGGCCTCGCTCAGGCAAATGCCCAAATCCTTGCGCATCCAATCCACCGCGAACCCGAAATCAAACTTTCCGTCGCACATCGTACCGCCGCGATTTTCCATCTGCCAGGAGCCTGCCGCCCCCTTGGAAATCACGTCGATGACTTTTCCCATGTCCAGACCGGCCTTCATGCCGAAATTCATACCTTCCGACAGGCCCTGCAACAGACCCGCGATGCAGATCTGGTTCACCATCTTGGTCAACTGGCCCGCGCCGGACCCGCCCATCAGCTTGCAGGAGCGCGCGAAGGCCGCGATGACCGGTTCCGCCTTGGCATAGGCGCCATCATCCCCGCCGCACATCACTGTCAGAACGCCGTTCTCCGCGCCCGCCTGACCGCCGGAGACCGGCGCATCGATGAAGGAAACACCGATTTCCTGTCCGGTGGCGTAGAGTTCGCGGGCGACATCGGCCGATGCGGTCGTGTGATCGACGAAGATCGCGCCGGAGGACATGCCGGCAAAGGCGCCCTGTTCCCCCAGCACCACGCTGCGCAGGTCGTCGTCATTCCCGACGCAAGACAGGACGAAATCGGCCCCTTCGGCGGCTTCCTTCGGCGTCGCCTTGGCGGTGCCGCCGAATTCAGCGGCCCATTTCTCGGCCTTCGCGGGGGTGCGGTTATAGACGGTGACGTCGTGACCGCCCTTCGTCTTCAGATGACCGGCCATCGGATAGCCCATCACGCCCAGTCCGAGGAATGCTACTTTCGCCATGGCTGTGCTCCCTAAATTTTCGTTTTAGTCAGATAGATCGATTTCCATGCCGTCAAAGGCAGGAACGACCCCGTCCGGTAAGGTCCGGCACAGGGTTCCGTAATCGAGGTCCATATGCAAGTTCGTGAGAACCGCCCTGCCCGGCTTGATCCGCTCAATCCAAGTAAGGGCCCGATCCAGATGCGCATGGCTGGGATGCGGTTTGTAACGTAGGGCATCGACGATCAGCAGTTCTAAACCGTCCAAATCGGCAAACCTCTCTTCCGGTATCTCCGATACATCGGGAAAATAGGCCGCGTTCCCGATACGATAGCCGGTCGCATCGATCACACCATGCTGGACTCGGATCGGGGTGATTGTAACCCCCGCCCTGTCGATCGGTCCCATCAAGGCGTTGGCATCCAGGATCGGCGGGTAATCCTTGATCTGCTGGAAGCAATAGTCGAACCGGGTCGTCAGTTGATCCAGGATATCCGGTTCCGCATAGACGGGAATCCGATGACGGTTGATCAAGGCAAGCGCCCTAAGGTCGTCGATCCCATGCGCCTGATCCGCATGCAAATGAGTGTAGAACACGGAGTCCAAGGCCCGAACTTCCGCCGCGAGAAGCTGTTCGCGCATATCCGGCGCGGTATCGATCAAAATTTGACCTTGGTCCGTGGTCACCAGCAAGGAACACCGCATGCGGCGGTTTTTCGGTTCCGTCGGGTCGCACGCGCCCCAACTGCCCCCTACCCTTGGAACGCCGCCGGACGAACCGCAACCGAGTATCCGGACCTTCATACGGCCTCTTGCGGTCGGGCCGTTTTGGAGAATAGACGGAAAAAGTTATCCGTCGTCGCCTGCGCCAGTTCTTCCGGCGTCACGCCCTTTAGTTCCGCCAATCGCTGCGCCGTGTGCACGACAAAGGCCGGTTCGTTCTGCTTCCCCCGTTTCGGCACGGGGGCGAGGAACGGCGCGTCGGTTTCGACAAGCAGCGCGTCCAACGGCAATCCTTCGACGGTCGCCCGCAGGTCTTCCGCCGTCTTGAAGGTCAGGATCCCGGATATCGAAATCGCCATCCCCATATCGACGCAGCGTTCGGCGAGCCAGCGACTGCTGGTGAAGCAATGGATGACGCCCGGAAAGGCGCCCTTCCCCATTTCATCCTCCAGGATCGCCACCGTGTCCTCGTCCGCTTCCCGCGTATGGACGATCAGCGGCAGGCCGGTTTCGCGCGACGCCTCGATATGCGCCCGGAAACTGGCCTTCTGCGCCTCGCGCGGGCTGTGCTCATAAAAATAGTCCAGGCCCGTTTCGCCGATGCCGACGACCTTCGGATGCTTCGCCAATTCGATCAGGCGCGCCGCGTCGACCGGTGGTTCGCTCTCCGCCTCATGCGGGTGAATACCGACGGAACACCAGACCCGGTCATGCGTTTCCGCAATCTCGCGGATCGTGTCGAATTCGCTCACCTTCGTGCAGATCGTCACCAGGGTACCGATATCCGACCGCATGGCGGCGGCCACGACCTCATCCAGGTCGCGCCCGTCCCGTTTCAGGTAATCCAGGTGGCAGTGGCTGTCGACGAGCATCAATTCGCCTCGTCTTCCTCGACATAGCGCGGGAAAACCGGCTGCGGCTTGGGTAGCTCGGTTCCTGGCACCAGGGCTGCCTCGATATCCGCGAAAGACCGCACGTCTTGCGCTACGGCCAGTTGATCCAACAATTTGGACGCCGAGGCAGGGACCGTGCTTTGCACGTAAATGCCCAGCATGCGGATCACGTCGGCCAGAACATACAACACCGTCGCCATCCGGTCGGGATCGGTCTTCCGCAGAGCCCAGGGCGCCTGCGCATCGACATAGCGGTTGGCGTCGCCGACGACTTTCCATACCGCTTCCAGCATGCGGTGGATTGCCTGGATTTCCATCGCCGTGCGCATTTCGTCCAAGGCGCCCTTGGCGGCACCGATCAGCACGTCGTCATCCGGCGTGAGCGCGCCCGGCGTCGGGACCTTGCCGTCGCAGTTCTTCGCGATCATGGACAGAACGCGCTGGCCCAGATTGCCCAGATCGTTCGCCAGATCGGAATTGATGCGGTTGACCATGCTTTCCTTGGAGAAAGACCCGTCATTGCCGTAGGGAACTTCGCGCATCAGGAAATAGCGAACCTGATCCAGACCGAATTCATCGACCATGGCTTGGGGCGTAATCACGTTGCCCAGGGATTTGGACATTTTCTGCCCTTCGATATTCAGGAAACCGTGCCCGAACACGCGCTTCGGCAAGGGCAGCCCCGCAGACATGAGGAAGGCAGGCCAGTAGATCGTGTGGAAGCGCATGATATCCTTGCCGATGACATGGATATCCGCGGGCCAGAACTTCTTGTAGGTCTCGCTGGATTCGTCCGGGAAGCCGGTCGCGGTGATGTAATTGGTCAGCGCATCCAACCAGACATACATGATGTGCTTGTCGTCGCCCGGAACCGGAATGCCCCAGTCGAAGGTGGTGCGCGATACGGACAGGTCGGTCAGCCCCTGTTTGACGAAGTTCACAACCTCGTTCCGACGGTAATGCGGCAGAATGAAATCGGGATTGGCTTCGTAATGCGCCAACAGCTTGTCGCCGTATTCCGACAGTTTGAAGAAATAGGATTCTTCCTCGACCCATTCGACCTCGGCCCCGGATGGTGCGAACAGCTTGCCTTTCTGATCGCCCTCGCCCTTTGTCAACTCGTCTTCGCCGAAATAGGCCTCGTCGCGCACGGAATACCATCCGGCATATTTGCCCAGATAGATGTCGCCCTTCGCCTGGATGCGCCGCCAGATTTCCTGAACGCTGTCATGGTGGCGCGGTTCCGTGGTTCGAATGAAATCATCATTCGAAATATTAAGAAGATCTGTCATCGCCTTGAATTTAGACGCGATATCGTCGCAGAATTCCTTCGGATCGACGCCGTTCTTCTGGGCCGTCTTCTCCACCTTCTGACCGTGTTCGTCCGTGCCGGTCAGAAACATCACGTCATACCCGTCCAGACGCTTGAACCGCGCGATCACGTCGGTCGAAATCGACTCATAGGCGTGACCCAGATGCGGCGGTCCGTTGACGTAGGAAATCGCCGTGGTGATGTAGAATGTATTCTTCTTGGTTTCTGACGGCATGGCGATCGATCGGGCTCCAAACGGAAAATTTCGGATCAGGGATTATCGTGCCGCCGTCTTCTGAATCTCCAGAAACGCCGAAACGATGACCTGACGCTTATCAAGATTGGCCGGATTGTCGGTTTGAGCAAGCAGGCCCGTCAGCTTTTCCCATAGCTGCATCGACGTTTCAAGGCCGCCCAGCGAAAACCAAGCCTCAAGCGCTTGATCTTCCTCGGGCAAAACCGTCGGCGGACGCATGCCGGATGCCTGCGCGCGGATCGCCCGTTTCATCCACCAATCCATCAAGGTCCGGAAGGCGGTATAGGCGCTTTCCGCCCCCTTCCCCGACAACATATCGGCCAAACCATAAAGCTGTTCCGGCTTCGGCCGGGCCGGATTGGACATCAGCACCATGGCGGCACGATACAGGTCGATGCCGCCCGCCGCCGCATAATCCAGGGCGGTGCCGATGCTGCCCTCGCTCAATTCCGCCAGCAGTTCCGCGTCCCCCGCCCCGATATCCGGCGCATAACGAGACAGCAGCGATGTCAACACAGTGGGCGCCAAAGGCTGGAGCGCCAATTTTCGACAGCGCGACCGGATCGTCGGCAGCAAACGGCCCGGCGCGTGGCTGACCAGCAGGAACAGCGTGCGTGGCGGCGGTTCTTCCAAGGCTTTCAGGATCGCGTTCGCGCCCGATGTGTTCAATTCATCGGCGGTATCGATCACGATGGCTTTCCAGTCGGATTCGGCGGCCGTCTGCTGAACGAAGCTGAGGACGGCACGCACATCCTCGACCGGAATCGTCGTTTTACCTTCCGGCTTTTCGATTGCGCGGAAATCCGGGTGCCCACCGGACACAATCCGCCGAAACGTCCCGCTTTCCGGCGGCATATACAGTGATGCCGGGGCCGCATCGCCGAACAGTCCGTCCCCTTGGCCACCCCCCGGCCCGCCATCGCCGCCCGACAAAATCCATCGGGCCATCCGATATGCGAAGGTCGCCTTTCCGATCCCCGACGCACCGGTAATCAACCAGGCATGCGGAAAACGCTTGGATTTCCAGGCTTCGATGACCTTGGCTTCGGCATCTTCATGCCCTTGAAGATCGGAATTTTCGCGCGGCGGCGGGATCACATCGTCGGTCATGACGCGACTTCCGGAAACCGCTGGGTCACGACATCCATCAAGCGCGCGGTAACAGTCTCCGGCGTGCCCAATGCGTCGATCACGGCGATCCGATCGGGCTCGCGCCCCGCAATATCCAGGAACGCCTTGCGTAAAGTCTCGTGAAATTCGAGTCCCAGGCTCTCAAAACGATCCGGTCCCCCGCGTGCCCCGGCCCGTTTCAGGCCTTCTTCCACCGGCATATCGAAGAACAGGCTCAAATCCGGCTTAAAGCCTTCCAGGACGAGGGTATCGAGCCGTTCGACCCAATCACGACCCAATCCGCGCGCGTATCCTTGATACGCCATGGTGGAATCGCTGAACCGGTCGCAGATGACCCAAGTCCCTGCCTCCAGGGCCGGACGAATGCGACGCAGAACATGATCGCGCCGCGCCGTATACATCAGCAGGGCCTCGCTAACGGAATCCCATCGGTCACCATCGCCTGTAACGACGAGGGCGCGCACCGCATCCGCGCCCGGCGTCCCGCCCGGTTCGCGCGTCGTCATGACTTCTATACCGGCGGCGGCAAGAGCTTCGGCAAGACGCTGTATCTGCGTTGTCTTTCCGGCCCCCTCACCGCCTTCCAACGTGATGAAACGACCGCGCCGGGCCGATGTCTGGGCGGTCATGAACGCGTCAGCCCCCGCTGGATTCGCCAAAGACGAGGTATTCGACCGCCGCCTTCAGACGTCCGAAGGATCCCAGACGTGCCACGGCTTCTCCGGCGACCAGCGGGACTTCCTTCGTCTTCATGCCGGGCGCGGAGATTTCCAGCGTGCCCAGCGGCGTTCCCGCCTCAATCGGCGCCGGGACCGGTTCCTGCGTTTTCAGGACGACTTTCAGGTCGTCGCGGTGGTTCCGACGGACCACGACACTGACAGGTTCCTGAACGATCAACGGCACCCGGCCGTCGACGCCCAGCCAGACCGGCGACTGATCCACCGTTTCCCCGGCGGAGAACAGTCGGTAGGTGCCGAATTCGCGGAAACCCCAGTCCAGAATGCGTTCCGCTTCCTGAGACCGTTCCTTGGTTGAGCCTAGCCCGTTCACGACCAGCACCAGCCGCTGTCCGTTCTGCACGGCGGATGCGGTCAGGCCGTAGCCCGACGCTTCCGTATGGCCGGTCTTCAGACCGTCGGCGCCGATATTCCGGTACAGCAGCGGATTCCGGTTCTGCTGGGTGATCTCGGAATAGGTGAACTCGGTTTCCGAATAGAAGTGATAGAATTCCGGGAAATCGCGGATGATATGTTCCGCCAGGACGGCCAGGTCGTGCGCGGTCGTATAATGCTCATCATCCGGCCAGCCGCTGGCATTGCGGAATTGCGTATGCATCATGCCCAGTTCGTTGGCCTTCGCGGTCATTTCCCGGGCGAAGGCTTCCTCGCTGCCGGACAGGCCTTCCGCCACGACGATGGTGGCATCGTTGCCGGACTGGATAATAATGCCGCGCAGCAGGTCTTCCACGCGCACACGCGACCCGACTTCCACGAACATCTTCGACCCACCCTTGCGCCACGCTTCCTCGCTAACCGGGAAAGTGTCGTCCAGGGACAGGGTGCCGTTCTTCAGGCGTTCGAACACCAGATAGGCGGTCATTAGCTTGGTCATCGACGCCGGATACATGCGCGTATCGGCGTTCTTAGACAGCAGGATGGTGCCGGTGCTGTAATCGATCAGAATCGCCTGCTCCGCCTGGGTTTCCAGGCTGTTCACATCCTGCGCGGACACTGGCGGCGCAGCGGCGACGGCAGCGGCGACGGTCAAAACAATGGCGGAAAGAATTCGCGAAAACATACTACCTCCGGGCATTCGGTCGGGTTTCGGCGTTTCGTCCGCTTTGCGCGGGCCCGTCCCAGCCTTGCCGTCGGATTCCGGCGAAATCAAGGCAGGGTTCGGATCAGTTTTTGGCCACCACGATTTGGGCATCGGTATACCCCGCCTGGATCACCGCGACCAGCAGCGATTCCAGACGATCGTCATCCGGCAGCGGTCCCAGGCGGACCCGGAACAGCGGCGTTTCGGAGCGGGTAATCTCCTCCACCACGATCGGCCCCAGATAACTGAGGCGGGATCGCGCCAGATTGGCATTCGTATATTGCCCGAAGGCACCCGCCTGAATGAAGACGGTCGGCGTCGGCGGCACCGGCATCATCATCACCTTTTCCGATTCCGCCGCATCCTCGACCACGCTCGGTTCGACGGGACGTGCCGACGTATCCACGGACAGGCTGACCTGCTGAATCTCGGCCGTTTGACTCGCCGTCGATTGCGGCGACGGGGCGGAGCCGGGCGGCGGGGCGAGTTCTTCGCCCTCAACCGACGCTACCGGGGCTGCATCCGGCGGCGGGGCTTCCGGTTTGTTGTCCGCCAACGCATAGGCGGGCCCGCCGTTCAGGCGAGAGGCGAGCTGCTTGCTTTCCGCCTCCAGAACCTCCACGCGGACAAGGACCGTCCCCTTTTTTTCATAGCCCAGCAACTGTGCGCCGCGCCGGGACAGGTCGAGGATCCGGCTGTGTGCGAAGGGACCGCGGTCGTTGACGACGACCTTGATCGACCGGCCGTTTTCCAAGTTCGTCACGCGGACGACCGACGGCAACGGCAGGGTCCGATGCGCCGCCGAAACCTTGTTTTCATCGAATACCGCCCCGTTCGCGGTCTGTTTTCCGTGGAAACCCGGCCCGTACCAGGACGCGATTCCTTCTTCCACATAGCTGTAGTCGGCCTTGGGATAGTACCAGATGCCGGAGACCTGATAGGAATTGCCGATCTTATAGCTGCGCCCCGGGTCGGGGGCCGACGGGTCCAACGGGGCATGTGCGCCGTTCGGGCCAACCTGCTTCGACGCCTGTGACAGGAACTGAAATTCCGCGCAGCCGGTCAAGGCGGCCAACAAACCGATACCGAGGAATAGTCGCCGCACGGATCAGCCCCCCCTGAGTTTCGACAGCAAGGCCGGTGTCGGATATCCGTCCGGCGGCAAACCGACGGATTTCTGATACCCCTTCACCGCAGCGCGCGTCATCGGGCCGACCATGCCATCCGGCTTACCAGTATCGAACCCCGCATCGGTCAACCGGCGCTGCAATTCCAGGATCTCGTCCCGATGCAGCGGCTTGTCGTCCACCGGGCGTTTGGTCAGCAAGCCGCCCTTGCCTTCCAGCCTGTCGGACAGAATACCGACGGCGAGCGCATAATTCAGCGCACGGTTCCACGTCATGATCGCACGGAAGTTACCATAGACCAAAAACGCCGGGCCGGACACGCCCGACGGAAGAACGATGGACCCGTCGATAGCAACGGCAGGCAGATCGCGCCCGTCCGCCCGGCGCACGCCGAGAGCCTGCCACTCCGAAATGTCTTTGCGAATTTTCAAATCCGCCTGTTCGACGTCGAACCCCGACGGCAATTTGACCTCACGCCCCCATGTTTCGGTATCGTCCCAGCCGATGGACGACAGATAATGCGCGGCGGAGGCAAAAACGTCCGGCAGGTTGTTCCAGATATCCTTGTGGCCGTCTCCATCCCCGTCGGCGGCATAGGCCGTAAAGGTCGACGGCATGAATTGCGGCTGCCCCATTGCGCCCGCCCAGGACCCAACCATCGCATCCGGTGTGATATGGCCTTCGTCCAGAATGGTCAGCGCCTGGAACAACTCGTTCCGGAAGAAATCGGACCGGCGCGGATCATAGGCCAGGGTCGCGATCGCATCGATGACGGAAAACCCGCCGGTATAATCGCCGAAATTCGTCTCCATTCCCCAGAAAGCGACCAGGAAACGCGGCTGCACCCCGTATTTGGCGTGGACCTTGTCCAACAAGGCCTTGTGCTTCACCAAAAGCTGCCGCCCCCGATCGATACGGTCCTGGGTCACGAAACTGTCCAGGTAACCCCATATTGAGCGCGTGAATTCCGGTTGGCGCTTGTCCAGTTCCAGAACCCGCGGTACGGGCTTGGTATTCTTGAACGCGGCATCCAGGGTCGACGCACCGATCCCACGGGACAGCGCCTCCTGCCGGACGCCGGCAAGCCAATCCTGAAAACCCGCATCGGACGTTTGGGAATCCGTCGTTTGGGCAAAAGCCGCCGAGGCCCCGGTTGCGAGAGAGAAAGCGACACAGGCGGCGAAAGCAAACGACAAGCGCGGCATGATGGGGGCACCGATCCGAAAAGTCCTAGATCACTTACGCTTATGCCAGGATGGCCCTCTGTCACAAGGCGTGGCGTTAACTTCTTGAAAGTGCGGTACAATCGTCCGCGCTCCCGCAGGAAAAATGAAACAAATCCCCGAATCGGCGACCCACTGTTTGCGTGTTTTCAGGGCTTGGTGTAACTCAAACGGATACAGAAGGCCGCGATCCGGGGTCTTCCCTTCGGATTTCCAAGAGCAGCGGGATGGCGATGTCAGCGGAATTGGGTGACCGGGAAAGCGAGGCCGATCGGCGCAGTTTCCAGCTTTACATCGATGAAAGCGGACGGATCGCCATGGCGCGCGGCAACACCGAGGCATGGCTGGGCCTGCCCATGGATGCGTTGAAAGGCCGCTCTGTCGCCGAATTCGCGGCGGACGAATCGCAATTCGCCGTCAGTGAAATCCTGGTGCAAGCCGCATTGCGGGAACTCCTGCCCCCCGCCTTCTACTTCATGTGCGATGTCGCCACCGGCGCCGTGAACGGATTTGAAGTCACCGGAAAGCCGCAAGGCTTTAACGATCAATACCGGTTGAGCTTCGTACAGGACCCGCAATTGGTCTATGCGCCGAAATCGAAGAACACGCGCACCGGCTTCGTCGATTCCGTCGAAAAGGCGATTTCGGATGCCATGGCCGAAGATCGCGACATCGACATGACCTTCCTGGATATCGGCGACGTCGAGAAACTGGCCGATCTACAGGGTTTGGATGAAGAGGAACTCCGCCGCTTCACCGACAAGGTCGAAAGCCGATTGAAAGCCGAAAGCATCGGCGGCGAAGGTCTGGGTCGTGTCGAACAGGGTAAATACGGCCTCGTTCACGACCGCGACCGGGACATTGCCGCGCTGAAGGACGAAATCCAGACCTATGCCCGCGATATCGATCCGGACGGCGCGGCGCTGTCCGTCGGGTCCTCTACCGTCATGCTCGATGCCCAGGCTATGGAATCGGGGGAAATCAAAACCGCCCTCTCCCATGCCGTGGACGCCTTCGCCGACACCGGCATCGACGCCGTGATCTTCGAAACCCTAGCCGACAGTCAGGCGGCTTTTGTGGATTTACGGCATTCGCGGCTGGCCCTGCTGGAAAAGAGCCTTCAGGAGGATTTGCTTTCCAGTGCCTTCACGCCGGTGGCGGATATCGCCCGATGGTCGGTGCACCACCTGCTCGCAGAATTCAATGTCACGCTCGACGACGACGGCATGGGGGCCGGCGAAATCCTGAAGCTCTGCGAGGGCGACGTTGCGATGCGCACGCGGGTCGATGCGGCGCAGTGTCGGAAGATTCTGACGCGCGACGATCTGGACGAGTTCAGCGTCGCCGTCGATGTCGCGATCCGCTCGCTACTGGACCCCGAAGTGGTCGGCATGCTGCTGGAATTCAAACACCGTGCGCCGCATCGCGACCTGACCTTGCGACTGTCCGGGTTGGATCAGATTCCCTGGGACAAGGTCCAAACCCTGGAGATTCTACGCCGGGCTGGATTCAACATCGCCTTGTCAGGCCGCGATGTCGGGGCGGTTACGCCGGACAAGCTCGAATCCCTGCCGGCGGACTACATCCTGCTGGACCCGAATTTCGTGCTCGACGCCACGCAATTGAAACGCAGCCTGCCGATGCTGGAAAGCATGGTCAAACGATGCGCCGAGCATAAAATAGCCATCGTTTTCGAAGGCGTCGTGGATGCGGAAGCGGCACGGCTGCTGTCGAAAATCGACGGTGCCCTGTGTACCGGCCCCTATTTCGGCCCATCCATCGAAGACCTGAACGACCTTCGCCTGCCCCGGCGCAACAACGGCTAGTCGTTATTGTCGAACCCTTTGCTTGATAAGGCGCGGATCAGAGTGCTATCACGCCCCGCCGATCACGGACAGGTGGCCGAGTGGTTTAAGGCACTGGTCTTGAAAACCAGCGTGCGGGAGACCGTACCGTGGGTTCGAATCCCACCCTGTCCGCCAGCGGCTCATTCGCCAATGTTCGTCGACGTCCCAAAAACCCCAATATTACAGCGATGAAACACCATTTCGTGTTCGCGCACATTCGCTTGCGTTCGTTGAAATTCGCGTTTAAAATGTGGGTTGGAAGGTGGGCTATGAAATTTGATTCCCACTTGGAGACCAAAGACAATGGCACGCGCTCTAAACAAGTTGGCCGCTCGCAGGGTGGCGACGGAGACTCGCAAGGGCCGCTATTCCGACGGTGGCGGGCTGTGGCTTCAGGTCGGAGAGGCCGCGAACAAGTCATGGCTCTTTCGATTTCAGCTTAACGGTCGAAAACGCCAGATGGGCCTAGGCGCGGTTCACACTGTTTCCCTCGCTGACGCTCGCCAGGAAGCCGCACGGTGCCGCCAACTCATCCGGGACGGGATCGATCCGATCGAGGAACGGAAGGCTATCCTACTGGATCGCCGAACCCAGGCTGGCACGGCCAAGACGTTCAAGCAGTGCGCTGAATCCTATATCAAACAACACGCGCCGAAATGGTCGAACGTTAAGCACGCGGCGCAATGGACAGCGACGTTGGAAACATACGCTTATCCCGTAATCGGCACTCTTGGCGTTGGAGACGTCGACACGCCGCAGGTGCTGGATATTCTGGAGCCAATTTGGTCGGAGAAGCCTGAAACGGCATCACGTGTTCGCGGACGAATCGAAGCGATCCTTGATTGGGCCATCGCGCGGAAACATCGCGAGGGGGAGAACCCGGCCCGCTGGCGGGGGCATTTGAACAAAATCCTACCGGCGAGATCGAAGCGATCGAAAAAGCACCATGCGGCCCTACCCTACCCCGAAATCAACACCTTCGTTACCTCCTTACGTGAGCAGCCCGGCATGGCCGCGCGGGCTCTTGAATTCCTGATCCTGACGGGGACGAGGACCGGCGAAGTTTTGGGCGCGCGATGGTCGGAAATAGACTTCACTAATTCCTGCTGGAATATCCCCGGTGAACGAACGAAGACTGGAGCCGATCATCGCGTACCGCTATCGGGCGGAGCGGTAGCCATTCTTCGCGTCATGGAAGATTTGAAGTCGTCTGATTTCGTATTTCCGGGCGCGCGGCCCAAATCGCCGCTGTCGAACATGTCGATGCTGGCGGTCTTAAAACGGATGGGGCGTGCGGACCTCACTTCACACGGATTTCGATCCACCTTCAAAGACTGGGCGTCTGAATGCACCCGTTACCCAAACGAGGTATCTGAGGCAGCCCTCGGGCACGCAATCCCGTCCGCAGTCGAAGCGGCCTATCGGCGTGGCGATTTGTTCGACAAACGGGTACGCCTGATGTCGGATTGGGCGGCGTTTGTAGCGCGACCGGTTGAAGCATCAGGAACCGTAGTTTCGATTCAAGGAAGTACGCATGCCTAGCGACGATCAAAAGAAAGACACTGAGGTTCGTCGCAAAAGCAATGATCGAATCGTAGAGACCCAGGAGCAACTCTACGCTTTCGACAAGAATCCTCTCAGGCTCGCTTCTGCATATCGGGCCGCCCGCGAAAATGGGGACGATCTTCCTCCTTACGTTTTCGACTGGCTCGATGCAGCTATGGGTGAACTGGATAGGCTTCATAAATCCGCTTATTGGGGCGCTAACGGCATCGGTGCAGCGGAAGTCGCCAAAGCGTTTGGTTTCACAAATTTTGGCAAAGTATTCCGCGAAGGGAACACCTACGATCCAGAATACCTTGCGGTTTTGTATCGCCACTTTAAGAAGCAGAACATCGAGAAGTGGGGGCGGGATGTTAAGGATCACACAGCGCAAGATGTTGCCGACTTTATGGGAATTTCAAAGTCGACGGTAAACCGGGCTATAAAAGAGTACGAAAAGTGGGAGCAGTTCCAAGAAGGCAGTTAAGTCGAGGAAGAAACTTAACCCCCATAAATATCTGATAAATAATATTTTTTCATGATTAAGATGTAACCGTGAAAACGGCTCTTGGTGCGTTCGTCAGGGGCCGCCGATACCCTTCTGCCATCGTCAACCCACGCCGACATACGTCGCGCAACGATGGAGGAAAGAGGCATGCTGGTCTCGATTCCCGAAGCCCGCCGCCAGCTTGGCGGTATTGGTAACACCCTGTTCTACGAACTCGTGAACAATCGCGATGTACCGATCCACTTGGTTAAGATTGGGCGTCGATCCATGGTGCGTCAATCGGATCTGGAATCATACATCGCCACCCTTCCCGCTGGTGATGAGGCGGCATGAACCATGCCGTTCCAAAAGCCGCGCCCCGGCGCGCTGCGTGAGCAGCAGACCGAGGCGGCGGGGAACTCTCAAAGTGCTTTGGCGAGCCGTGAGAATACCCTGTCCGCGAATCTCAATCAACTGTTCGCTTCTCTTCACGATCCGACGAGCACCGAGCGCGGGCGGAAGCGCCTTGGGCAGCTTGGGCTTCGCAACCTTGCGCATGCGGTTCGTGGTCCTCAGTTGTGCGCCGTCGGCAATGTCCGACCGGATGGGAAACGCTTCGCTATCGATCATGATGGAGGTCTTCCGGCACTTGTCGTAGCCGCGTGGGATCGCCCCTGCCCCCTCGACGACGGATTGCCCGGATGGGCGGAGAGTCTTGACGATCTGGTCGCCTTCTCTCCTGACCGGCCCGAAAAATGGTGGACCATGGCGGGCGGAAACATTCTAGGAGGCTTCTGGTTGGAGCGCGCGTCCTACTTGGACGAACCGGCGTTGATCCATGATCGGCCCATCGACTGGTTGCGGGCTGGCGGCTTTGGCTCTGTCGTCCTCGACTGGGACGCGCCGCCGATCCTTACTCTTTCCACCCTCCGTCGGATTGTCTCGCGCTCGGAACGCACCGCGGCTCGAATTGCGCGTGCACTTACTCGACCCGTGTCTATCCCTGAAATCCGGGTAAATCGCGAGGTGCTTAATGTCGCCGCCGCATGACACGAATGCAGCTTTCGAGGCCAGCACTCCTCATATTCAGAATCGA
Source organism: Pacificispira spongiicola (assembly GCF_012926505.1). GTDB lineage: Bacteria > Pseudomonadota > Alphaproteobacteria > UBA8366 > Aestuariispiraceae > Pacificispira > Pacificispira spongiicola. Next base: position 2,728 of record NZ_JABBNT010000005.1, on the reverse strand, counting down.
CGCCATCGCGGAAATCCGCGCGGGCTACTCGCGGGCGGTGTCGCAGTCTCATCCTTAGCGGATCGTCCGATACCTGAGCGGAAATGGTTGGTCGATGGTCTAATTCCGGTGGGTTCGGTCACGATGTTGTCCGGCGACGGTGGGCTCGGAAAGTCCCTGGTCGCAATGCAGCTTCTCGCGGCATGTGCGACCGGCGGGCGTTGGTTGGGCCTGGAGACCATGCCGTGCCGGTGCATCGGCTTCCATTGCGAAGACGACATGGAGGAACTTCATCGCCGCATGTCCGCATTGTCGGCTGCGCTCGGGATAAGCCTCCACGATTTCAGCGACGATTGCGTTCTGTTTGATCGCGTCGGCCAGGACAACGCGCTCATGACGTTCCCGCCGAACTACGACGGGGTGCCGGAAGCAACGGCAACGCTCGGTGGGCTCCACAACTACGCTCTTGATTTCGGAGCTCAGCTTATCGTTCTCGACTCGCTACACGATCTGTTCCTGGGAAACGAAAACATTCGCACCCAGGCGCGTGCGTTCATTGCGGAGCTCCGGGCACTTGCGAGGGAGATCGACGGCGCTGTGGTTCTTCTCGCGCACCCGTCCGCCTCCGGTCTGTCTACGGGATCAGGGTCCGCCGGATCGACCGCCTGGAACAACGCGGTGAGATCGAGAATGTATCTCACCAAACCGGATGATGAAGGAACGGACCTTCGGACTTTGAAGACCATGAAATCGAACTATGGACCGGCGGGCGGTGAAATCCGCATGCGGTTCAGAGACGGGGCGTTCTTCGCCGAATCCGATGACCCAGGAATCATAGGCACGATCAAACGCCGGTCTGCCGAAGATGTTTTCCTGCGGTGTCTGGATCGCGCTCAAGCTCAAGGCCGCCACCTGACCGACGCGAATAATTCGCCCCGCTACGCGCCCCGCACCATGGAGACGATGAGCGAATCCGAGGGCCATTCAAAGCGGGATTTGGAACGTGCGATGCGACGGCTGTTCGATCAAAACCGTATCCGGATCGGCACCGCGCTCGGCTCTGATCGGCATGCTCGAAAGGCCATTGTTCGCTCCGAAAATGGGGGCGGCGATGCGGAATAATCTCTGCGGGAAGTGCGGGAAGTGGTTCTGTAAGTCATTGATTTTGCTTGCGGGCGGTGTTCTGCGGGAAGTGTGCGGGCGGTGCGGTAAGTTATTGAAATCATTGCGGGGGGGCTGCGGTGCGTGTGGTCCATATACTACGTATATGAGAGACCCGCCCTATAGGGAGCGGGCGGCCTCCCTCTTTAACCTGGTCTCGGTCGCATGACTACGCGCGGACGCCCTCGGGACTGGTGCCCGTCAACTACGGCTGAAAGGAAGCGTCGGCAAAGAGCGCGGGAACGTGCCGGCATCGTCTGTCTGCCTTCGATTCCGCTCACCCGAGAACGGCGCGTCGAACTGACGGCAGCGCTTGGGCTCCCAGAAGACGCATCGCCGGAATCGATAGCGGAAGCGATCCGCACAAAACCTATTGCGGTCACGCGGGACAAAAGCGCCGAATTAACCAGTCGGGACGATGGAAACCAAAATGCAGGACGAAAGCGATGAAGAAGTTTCAAAACACCGCCGGAATTCCCGGCCAGAAACACCGCCGCCGGACCTCGCTTCCGCTCCCCCATTCTGGAAGTCCATCGCGACCCGACAGCCGCATGTCCGGCGGCGGTGCCCTACTGCCGGTCAACACATGAGCTTTTAGGAGGCCCGAAAATGATTGGCACTCGCAACAAGAAGTCCCCCGCTACCAATGACGAAATCGCCACGCTCGAAGCCGCGCTTCATGAGGCAAATGGAAAGGTCGATCAGGTTCGCGCTCGCCGCGACAATCTGAACGCCGAACGTCGAAAGCTCGAAGAGCGACGCTGGGCGCTTGACCTCGAAGCACTCAACGAACTCGATACCGCAGCGCTGGGCGTCCTGGACGATCCGAACTACGTTATCGACACAGCCGATCTTGACGCCCGACTTCGACAGATTGCCGCCGAACAAATCGTCATCGAGCGCGCGGCCTCACTCGCACGCAAGCGCCGGAGCGAAGCGGCGAAGCGCTATTCGAACGCTATCGCCAAAACGCTGATTCCCGCGCATCGCGCTGCCGTCAGCAAGATCGCAGACGCGCTCAAAGCCCTAGACGCCGCAAACCAAGAAGAGGCGGAAATCCGTGCCAAAGTTCCCGGCGGCGGTGCCCTACTGCCTGTGAGCGCATTTCTGCCCGCTGGATCGCTTGCCCATGAGTTGAGTCCGATCTCGTGCTGGATGCGGTACGCAAGCGCTGCTGGCCTTCTGCGCGAGGATTAATACATGTCGGACCTGATTGGACGCGATGGCAAGCGGCTCCACCTTCAAGGGCTGGTCGTTCCTTATCACGAAGAAATCGCCGTTGACGGCGCGCCCGAAAGTTTTGATGCGAGTGCCTATGACCGGCAGTTTCCGAAAGGGACTTGGACAGCAGGCGTGCCCCTGATGTGGCAACATGAAAATTTCGTGGTCTGCGATGCTCCCCGCGTTTCGATACTAAACGGCGATTTCGGGTTATGGTTTGACGCCGTTTTGCCCGACGCCGCCATGGCCCGCCACGTCGCCGCTATGGCACGGTCTGGGCATCTCGGTGCGTCGATGCTCTTTCACGCAATCAGCGCACCGAGGGCGGACGGAGTCGTCACGCGGGCGCGGCTGGAGTCGGTCGGAC
>NZ_JABBNT010000004.1 GCF_012926505.1 Pacificispira spongiicola | reverse complement strand
ACACTGGTCCCCTGAGACCCGTCCGTCCCGTCCGACAAATCGTCCTCGTCTACCGTCGCAGCCAACTGCGCCGCATTCTCCGTGTGACCAACACTCGCTACCGGAATGTCGTCAACGATCGTGACGCCGATATTCTGGGAAATCAGAACGCCGTCGAGACCCGCGGCGCTGTCGCCGTCGCCATCGACAGCCGCTGCCTGAGTCGCCGCATTCGGCGTGCCGTTCAGCGTGAAGGTCAGAGTTTCGAGGTTCTGACCATCGGCGGTGTCGTGATCGAGAGTGTCTTTCAGCTCAAATGTATAAGTCCGGTCGGCGTTCAGGGTAACCGTAAACACTTCGCGACCGCCGGCTTCCGCCGTCAGGACGTTTCCGGTCTGGCTATATGTGATCGCCTCGCCGTTCGATGTCAGACCCGTCGGGCCGGAAATCGTGAAGTCGAAATCGTCGTATTGCAGGGCCGACGGCGCACCGGCAGCGGGACCGTCCGCGCCATAGTCAATGGTGACCAAATCGCCAGCCGCAATACCGGTATCGGCGGAAGCAACCAGCGAATCGGACCCGTCGGTGCCGTCGGACAAGTCGTCTTCATCCAGGACGACAGCACCGGAGGTAACGACCGCATTCGGGTCGACGGACAATTCCGGAACGTCGTCACGGATCGCAATCGAGAACCGCGCCGTCGCCTGGGACCCGTCACCGTCGGTAACGACAAGGCCCAGCAGCCCGGTGGAACCACTGACATATTCAAGCAACGCATCCGAACCGCCCGTATGATCGATCGGACGCACCAAATCGAAGGCGATGTCGTAGGTCGCGACGTTGGTCGTGGCATTGAACGATGTCTGAGACAGCGTCAGCGTGAAGACCGTACCTTCCGACGTGCTCGCCGTCAGCACCATGCCGTTAGAGGACAAGGAATAAGACAGCGCCTCTCCGTCGGATGTGACACCGGCGGAGAGCATATTCGTCGGAGTCGCGCTGCTGAATACCAGCGGCGACGTGGCTGCCGGACCATCAGCACCGAAATTGACGTTGATACCCAGCGTACCGGTCGAGAATTGCGACGCGTTGTCGAAATCCGTGCCGTTCACGGCGTCGCCATCGGCAATCGCCAAATCGTCTTCGTCCAGCGTCAGATTGCTGGGCGTCGCCAAAGGCACCGTATCCGGCTCCGGCGGCGGAGGCGGCGGAGGCGGCGGAGGCGGCGGAGGCGGCGGAGGCGGCGGGGGCGGCGGGGGCGGCGGCGGGGGCGGCGGCGGAGGGGGCGGCGGCGGTGCCGAGTTAATCGTCGGATTAACGAAGCTGCCGAGAGAAGATCCAGAATAGTCTTCCCCACTGCCATCGCCGTAGCTGGTCACCGGACCGACATTGGAGCCACCCGCAGCGGAATCGATACCCTGCAGGGCATCGGCCAGCGCGTTGATGTCGGAACCGAGGTTGAGCAGCTCTTCCCCGGACATCAGCGCCCCATCCGGCATCAGCAGGATCGGCGGGGTGTCGGAAAAGGCCGCATCGACCATCGACGAGAAAGTAATCTGACCGCCGTCTGCGAAAGTCAGGATGATGTCTTCGTCCGTCTGCAGGATTTCCTCGACATCGTCGAGGCTGAAGGTCAGTTGCAGCGGCTGGCCGGGACCGATTTCATAGAGAAGGCTTTCGCCGCCCGGCGGGCGTTCGATCGTGAGGGAGTCGCCGACGAGTTGGGAATCGTTGGAGGAGCCGAACTGGAAGATGCTGTTGACGTCTTCTTCCGTGAACTCCGACTGATTGCCGAACCCATCGAAGCCGTAGAGCGCGACGGCTTCGTCATAGGCGCCTTCAGGGGTCAGCAGGACCGGCGGATCGCCCGTGAACGCACCGGGTTCCGGCGAGTTCAGGATGACCCGGCCGCCATCGACCAAGTTCATGATGATCTGCGTGCCGTCACCGGAGATGGTAGAGCTTTCGACGTCGAAGTCGGTGCGGATCGGCTGCCCTGGCAGAACGGACATTTCCACCGTCTGCCCCGCCCCCGGTTCGGGGATGGAGATCGCGCTCGACGCTACGGGATTTTCCTCGCTGATGTAGTCGAACTGATCGTCCGCTCCATTTTCGAGACCCATCTTCGGGATTTGACCCTCAACAGCCATGGTCACTCGCCCTTTTCATCTTCGCTCTTCCAACCGGAAAACCCGGCGGATCTTTTTCGTGCACGGCATCTTGCCGATAGTGCCTCGTCGTTTCCGCCCCGCTGCCTTAGGCTTTGGAACCGTTTCGGCGAAGCATGGACGGACTTCTGGCCCGCGCGCACTTTTCCACTAGTAGAATGCTCACAGCTACGATCAGATTTCCAGAAAAACATCGCAATATTTTATTAAATTTTATATAAAATGTTATATTTTAAAACTCCGTTTATTTTCAAAGCACTAGAAACCTGAATTGCATACCCTCATAGACACCAGGCCGCGCGTGACACGCTTCAATAGCCGGGTCATACGCGCATCTTTCATGGATTTCGACCAGCGTCAGTCGCTTCGGCATGGCATGGATGTGCAATAGCACTAGCCCTAAATTAGAGCATCAGCTTTATCGCATAAACAAAACGAACCACCTTCCAAAGGTGGCATGTATTATAAGGAAATCAAAGGGGAACGGGACGTTTGCGCTATTCGAACAATCCGTAGGGAAGCGCGTTCAAATCGCGGGCTTCCACAGTCACCGCTTGCGACGGAACCGCCGTTATTTTGGGCATATTGGTAACGACGGAAGAAGATTGCAGATCATCTTCCGTAAACCGGGCTTTCCCGTCGCCCCCTGACTCAAAGGCGCCGTAATCGACTTGCGGCCCGATCATCGCCACTGTCGGCAACGACGGGCGCACTTCATTCGCCCGGACCACCGGGTCGACGACAGCGGGATCGTCGACGGGCCGTTCCGACGTCAGGTTCGGGTCCAACGGCGCCAGCGGATCAAGCGGCGCCAGAGGATCGAGAGACGGGTCCAACGGCGCATTCGGATCAAGAGACGGGCCGAGCGGCGCATTCGGATCCAACGGCGCCAACGGATCGACCGGCGTCATGGTGTTCATCTGCGGATCCAGGACCTCTCCCCCGCCGCCGGACGCACCGGTCGCACCGAAGGACTTCTCCAAATCCACATCTTCCGGGGGCAGCGGATCCAGAACGGTGCGCCCCTCCCCGATCTGCGGGACATCCAAGGCGGACATGAGAACGCCGCCCGTGGCCAAAATCCGATAGATGCTGAACAGCTCCAGGAATTCGGTTGTCACCAAGTTCCCGCGCGCAATGAACAGTTCGTTTTCCGCGTCCAGCAATTCGAGAAGGTTGCGGCCGCCGACATCGAATTGCTGGCGATAGGTTTCCCGAACGCGGTCGTTCGCTTCGACTTCACGGCGCTGGGCGGCAAGACGGTCGCGCGAACTGGTCAGCGCGTTCCAGGCCAAGCGCATTTCTTCTTCCGTCAGGCGCAGGGCCCGGTTGTGCCGCTGACGCGACTCCCCGATCCGGTGAACCAGTTCCTGCACCTTGTTGCTGTCCTGACCGCCCCGAAACAGATTGTAGTTTACCACGAGCATGGCGGACGCACTCAAGTCGGCCCCGCGCGACCCGTCTTCGTTCCGTGCGGCATTGCCCGTTACTTCCAAATTGACGGTGGGCCAGAAGGCCGCTTTCGCCGTCCGGTATTCTTGGCGTGTGGTTTCAAGATCCGCGCGGGTCACCGCGACCGTCGGGTTGTTGCGCAAGGCAAGATCGACCGCGGCTTCCGACGTTTTCGGCAGCGCCCAGGTCGGGGGGACCGGCCGCACGAGCTCCTTCGGCGATTCCCCGATAATACGAACATAGGTCGCATCTGCGTCGCGCAGCCGTGCCTCCGCCTCCGTCAGGGTCGCTTGTGCCGCGGCGAGGCGGGATTCCGCCTGCTGCACATCCGCCGTCGTAGCGGCACCGCCCGCGGCCTTGGTCTCGACCAATTCCAGCGTCGTCTCATGGCTGCGGACGTTTTCTTCGGCGATCGACACCAGTTCCCGCTGACGCAGCGATTCAAGATATGCCTCAATCGCGTCCTGGCCGATGAATTCCGACGTTTCGCGAACGCGACGGGTGGCGGAAACGACGCGGCTTTCCTGACGCGCAACGTCGGCATCCGTCGCACGACCGTCGAACAGCATCTGCGTCAGCGTCAGACTCGATTGATAGGTCGGCATGCCGAAGCTGCCCTCGCCTTCGCCGCGCGCGAACGTCGTGCCGTCCCGCGTCGCTTCATAGCCCGCCTGCCCGACATAATCCAAGGTCGGCAGATACTGGCCTTCGGACTGGATGAGTTCGTATTCGACGGCGCGCTTGTTTTCGGCGACGATCCCGACATCCGGGTTGGTCTGAAGCGCGGACCGTACCGCGTCGGCCAGAGAAATAGCATGGGCCTGCGGCGCGGCGGCGAAGACAAACACGCTTGCGAGCAAGCCGTATTTCAAGCTTCCCGCGCTCTGCTTCACCGCAACTGCCGTCGGGTTTTGTCCAAACTGCATCCCAAAACGCCTCCGAATCGGACAAAGACGAGAAACGGCGCCTTGCCCGGTACGCGGCCCCTCCCCCTAGCGTCCACACGCCAGCAGACCGCAAAAGATAGTGTCTGACACAGAATATATTATGAGAAGTGCCCCGTCCTCGCAACGAGACGAAAAAGATATTCACCCCAAATCATTGTCGAAAATGTCAAAAATTCACTTTCAGACTCGAAATTCTACTCATGTGAGTCTTGTAGAATCAAATAATCGCCCAAACAAAGGGGGCACCTGTCTTTAACACACGATTTCACCCCCTTTCGTTCTCATTTAAGCCGAATCATTGGTCGATTCGGTAGCACAGAAGATTGCGGAATGCCGACGACGGCTTCCCCATCGACGCCCCGTGCGGCGCGGCAATTGCGTGTTGTGGCACAGTCAAAAAGACTTCATACTCCGGCCCGGCGGCACGGATTTCCTGCATCGGGCGGCTCACCCGACAAAGGTGATGTTGCCCGACCCAACGACAGCGGAACCGTATCGTCATTAGTCCGGAAAGACTTCCGGCCTGGGATGCGAACTAGGGTCGAGCGAGCGCAGGGCAGCCGTACGCAATGAATATGTCTAATGCGACATTGGTCGTCGAAGATATTCACAAGAGCTTCGGCTCCGTCGAGGTTCTGAAGGGAATTTCCCTAACGGCGGAAAAAGGGGATGTCATTTCCATCCTCGGCTCCTCGGGTTCGGGGAAAAGTACCTTCCTTCGCTGTATCAATCTTTTGGAAACGCCGAATTCCGGACGCGTCACCGTGAACGGCGAAACCATCGGCATGCGCTACCCCGACGCGGGAGAGCCCATTCCGGTCGACCGAAAGCAGGTCGAACGGTTGCGCACAAAACTGGCCATGGTGTTCCAAGGCTTCAACCTTTGGTCCCATATGACCGTCCTGCAGAATGTGATCGAGGCCCCCGTCCATGTGCTGGGCGTTTCCAAGGCGGAAGCGACGGACAAGGCCTGCGCACTGCTTGATAAGGTCGGAATCCTGGACCGAAAGGATTACTATCCCGCCCATCTTTCCGGCGGCCAGCAGCAGCGCGCGGCGATCGCGCGGGCCCTGGCGATGGACCCGGACGTCATGCTGTTCGACGAACCGACATCCGCGCTGGACCCGGAATTGGTGGGGGAGGTTTTGAAAGTGATGCGCGACCTGGCGGACGAAGGGCGCACGATGCTCGTCGTGACCCACGAAATGGGATTCGCCAGGGACGTATCGAACAAGGTCATGTTCCTGCACCAAGGAAAGGTGGAGGAAGAAGGCGCGCCACAGGATATGTTCAACAATCCGACGTCGGAGCGTTTTAAAGGTTTCCTGGCGAAAACCCGCGGCTGACCGGCCGTGGCTATGTTCCGCCGGGAGGGAAGAGAGTTCGCGACGGCTCCGGATGGGGACCACGTCTTGCCGGGCGTCGCGAAGGTCTCGTGACAGGGAGTGGCGAAGGCCTCAAAGGGCCCCGCCCATGCAGAAGGAGCAGAATAAATGCGTTTCACGAAACTGGCTCAGTCCGTCATTTCGGGCGCCGTCCTGGCGGGCGCGCTCGCGATCGGTATCGGCACCGCCCAAGCCGCCGACCTGCGGATCGGCGTTGAAGGCGCCTACCCCCCGTTCTCCGAAAAGACCGCCAGCGGCGAGTTGATCGGCTTCGACATCGATATCGCCAATGCGCTGTGCGAAAAGATGGGCGTGACCTGCGAACTGGTGGAGCAGGATTGGGACGGCATCATCCCGGCGCTGCAGGCGAAGAAGTACGACGCCATCGTCGCGTCCATGTCGATCACGGAAGACCGCAAGAAGGTCGTCGACTTCACGAAGAAATACTACAACACCCCGGCCAAATTCGCGGCGAAGGACGGCATGTTCTCCGACGATTCCCCGGCCGCCATGGCCGGCAAGCGCATCGGCGTACAGCGCGGCACGATCCACGACGATTTCCTGACCTCGGTCTACAAGGATTCCGAAATCGTCCGCTACGCGACCCAGGACGAAGTCTATCTGGACATCACGGCCGGCCGTATCGACGCCATGCTGGCGGATTCGCTGGCCATAGATGAAGGCTTCCTGAAAACCGACGCCGGCAAGGGCTATTCCTTCTTCGGCGCCGACCATTCGGAAGTCGAATATTTCGGTGAGGGCGCGGGCATCGCCATTCGTAAAGGCGAGGACGAACTGCGCGAAAAGCTGAACGACGCGATCGACGCGATCCGCGCCGACGGCACCTATGACAAAATCCAGGCGAAGTATTTCGACTTCGACATCTACGGCGGCTAATCCGTCATAGAAAGGCCCCGGGACGCCGATCGGTAACCCGGGGCCTTTTTCTTTCGTCATTTTCTTTGAACCAAGGCTGACCGGCGGTATGGAAGCGATCTGGGAATACAGGGACCTTATTTTTATCAAGGGCGGGCTTCTGACAGTTGAAGTCGCCGTCTATTCCCTGATCCTGGCGACGATTTTCGGCCTTCTGGGCTCATGGGCGAAGTTGTCCAAGAACAAGGTCGCCCGCGCCGGCGCCGACGGTTACACGACGATTATTCGCGGCATCCCCGATCTGGTTCTGATGCTGTTGATCTTCTTTCAAGGCCAAATTCTTCTGAACCGGTTCGGCGAAAGCACCGGGCTTTGGACTTTCGTTGAAATCGATCCCATGACGGCCGGCGTCTTTACCATCGCCTTCATCATGGGCGCTTACTATACAGAGACCTTTCGCGGCGCCTTTCTGTCGATCCCGTCCGGCCAAATCGAAGCGGCGACCGCCTGCGGGATGAGCCGCCCACTGATCTTCCGCCGGATTATCTGGCCGCAGTTGGTGCGCTACGCCCTGCCCAGCTTCACGAATAATTGGCTGGTTCAGTTGAAGACCACCGCGCTGGTCAGCCTGATCGGACTTCAAGACATCGTCTACAACGCCAATGCGATCGGGCGGAAGCTGCGCGAACCGTTTACCTTTCTATTCGCCGCGCTGGTCTTTTTCCTTTTCCTGACGGCGGTTTCGGAAATCGCCCTAAGACTGTTGGAACGCCGCTATTCCGCCGGCATCCGGCGGGCATAAGGATCGACACATGGCCGACGCAGCCCAAATCAGCCCGATCCAGGATTTCATTGTCTCCGCGATTTTCGACTACACCGTCGTCGTCGACAATTACGAGACATTCCTGATCGGCATCTGGAACACGATCACGCTGGTGGCCCTGTCGTTGCTGTTCGGTGGGTTGCTGGCCGTACCGCTGGCGGTGTTCCGGGCTGAACGACACCCGATCTTCAGTCCGCTGATCTGGTGCTACACGTATTTATTTCGTGGCACGCCGCTGCTGATTCAAACCTTCCTGATCTATTACGGATTGGGTCAGTTCGAGGTCATCCGGGATAGTTTCGCCTGGCCGGTTCTGCGGGAGGCCTATTGGTGCGCGTTGATCGCCTTTTCCTTGAATTCGGCGGCCTATCAGACGGAAATCTTCCGCGGCGCCATCGAAGCGACCCCGTTTGGCGAGGTCGAAGCGGCAAAGGCCAGCGGCATGTCGCGCCTGACCATGATGCGCCGGATCATTCTGCCCAGCGCTTTCCGGCGCGCCCTGCCCGCCTATTCCAATGAAGTGATCTTCATGCTGCATGGATCGGTGATCGCCTCCACCGTCACGGTGGTCGATATCCTGGGCGCAGGCCGCACGGTGAACGCGAAATATTATATCTATCTGGAAGGCTTCCTGGCGGCGGCGATCCTATACCTGACCCTGGTCTTCCTAATTTCGCGGGGCTTCAAGCTTTGGGAAAAGCACTGGCACGCCCATTTGCGCCCCCGCAGCGCCGCCAGCCCGGCCGAATAATTCCCTGTTTTCCGACACTTCCCCAGAATAGTCGGAAAAAATACATAAAATGCATAGAAAATTGTATCAAGAACGCCCGCCCGGCGTTATGATTCGCGTCGGCCAGAAGGCCAGCAAAATGGTTCGTCGGTAAAGGAAGGGGTCCGATGATCTGGAAGTATGTCCGCGAGCAGAAGCCGCTGCCGGTCAACCGCCGCGCCCACGAACGGCACGAAGTGGATGCCGTTCGCGCGGAAATCGACCGCAACAACACACGGGTAATCGACATTTCCCGTATCGGGCTTCGCCTGAACCACTCACCGACATGGATGATCGAAGGACAGGGTGTGAACCTGCGCCTGATCTTCACGACGCGCTGGCAGGATATCCGCATGCCGGTCGAAGGGCGTATCCTGCGCCGCTCGTCCGACGGCACGATCGTCCTCTACCGCGCGCCGATCGAAGACTGGCCGGATTCCCTGATGAAACTGGTCAGCGCCTGCCGCCTCTAACGGTCGGCCCGGCTTTAACGACCCGTCCGATCTCGTAGGGATACCGCGCCTGACAGCAGGAACAGCAAGGCCAAGCCATAGGGCAGGCTGCGGATTCCCCATTCTTCCATCGCAAAGCCGAAGGCGAAGGGTCCCAGAGTGGCCCCGGTTCCCCACATGACCGCGAAAAGCGCGCTGCCCGCCGCCAGCTTACGGCCCTTGAACCGGTCGCCCAGCATGGTCAGCGCCAGCGTGTAGGGCGAAAAAGACAATCCGCCAAAAAGGGCCATGAAGACAAGACCCGTCCAATGGTTCAGATCGACATGCGGCATCAGCACCGCCAACCCGACCACGGCAAACATGACCAGGGACAGCAATGTCTCACGCCGCATTCGGTCGCTTAAATAGCCTAGCGGCAATTGGAACAGCAGAACCCCCAGTGCCATCGCCCCCAAAGGCACCGATCCCAGGGCTTCCGGCACCCCGACAGCCAGGGAATAGGACGGCAGCAAACCCAAGGCCACACCGTCCAAAATACCGAACAGGGCGACCACGATCATCAGAATAGCCGCCTGCTTCAAGACGATCAAAAGAACGTCTCCGTGACCTTCCAGGCTGTCCGCATCTTCCAACGGATCGCGATGGCGGAACCGCAGAACCGGCGCAAAGAAGACGAGGATGATCGCCGCAGCGAGAATAAAGGGGGCCATCCCTTCATATCCGACTAGGCTGACCACGAATGATCCAACCGCAAAACTGCCCGCCATGGCCGCCGTATAGACCGCCATGGTGCGCCCGCGATGGGTTTCGCCCGCGATCGCGTTGATCCAGGCTTCCCCCAGAGAAAACAGCGCGGTAATTGCCGCCCCTAAAAGGAAGCGCAACAGCACCCAGCCCCAATAGTGATCGATCAGCGGAAAGAGCATCAAGATCACGACGGCGGTAATCACGCCGACAGCCAGCATCGTGAAGGTCCCGAAGCGGTGAACGAGGCGGGGCATCATCAGGCCGCCGCAAAACACGCCCGCGCCACCGGCGGAGGCGTTTAGGCCGATGGCTGCCTCATCAAAACCGCGCGCTTCCAGGGCCAGCGCAATCACCGGAAAGACAAATCCGATACAGAACGAAAAGGCGCAGATCGTGCCGATCACCGCCGCCAGCTCCGCATATTGCCGGGGCGGTATCGCCGATGGCGCGACACCAACCCGATCCGAATTCATCGCTGTTTACACATTGCGTGTCCCACCCGTCACCCGTTCAAACCGCGCTTCTTCGTATAACGGGCCTGCACGCAAATCAATTGCCGCTGCAAACGTCCGGTATCGGCCCTTACCGATCCTATCGAATCAACAGCCAGATCCGCGCGACCTCATTCGCCGACGCATCCGCCAAATCCGCCGCGCGGCGCAGGCTGGCCCCATCCCGCAACAGCCCCGCGATCAACCGGAAGCGATCTTCATCCGTCGGGCGATAGCGGCTGGGCCGGTATGCCCGCGTCACACGGGGTTTCGCCGGTCCCCGGCTGGGGCGGTCCTTGTCCAGGCCACGCGCTTCCGCCTCCCGCTTCGCCTGTTCGTATCTGTAGCGTTCGGCCCGTTCCTGGGCTTCCGTCATTCGGGCGCGGCTGGCGGCCCAAGCGTCGAAATCGGACCGACGGGCGCGGCGTTCTTCGTCGGAAATCCGACCGTCATCGGTTTCCGGCATGGCTTCGCGCTTGGCTTCTTCCAGGGTCATGCCATAGATCGCGGCAAGCCGCGTCGCGGCTTCCTTCGCGGCGGCACGCTCCCCGTCGATCGTCGCGCCGTCCATGACGCCGACAATCTTGCGGAAGCGTTCTTTCTCCCTATCGTCGAATCCGCGGGCCTTCATTGCCGCTCTCGATGCTCCACTCGTGGCTCCACTCATGCCTGGAAACCCTGACTTTATCGTGAGTTCCCCCGTCAGGCCACCGAGCTTTTCAATTCCAAAACAGTCGGTATAGTGCGCGCGCTATGTCGACTATCCCCGACCATCCGACCTCCGCGCAGACACTCTTCACCCCGGCGGATCCGCCCCCGGTGGCCCTGTGCAACGAGGATGGACCGGGGCAAGGCGTCATCGTGTGCGACCATGCCTCCAACGCCGTGCCGGAACGCTTGAACGGGTTGGGGTTGCCGCCGCAAGCATTGCGCCGTCATATCGCCTATGACATCGGGGCGCGGGGCATCGCCGAAATCGTGTCCGACAGGCTTGCCATGCCCGCCGTGATCGGCGGATTTTCACGGTTGGTCATCGACCTGAACCGCCCGGAAGACGATTTCACCTGCATCCGCGAAATTTACGACGGGGCTGTCATTCCCGGAAACCGCCGCCTGTCACCCGACGCGATGGCCGCGCGGATCGAAGGCATCCTGCACCCGTATCACAATGCAGTGGAACGCCTGCTGGCGGAAAAGGAAAAGACCGTCCGACATCCGGCGGTGATTTCGATCCATAGCTGCACCGACGAATATCAGGGCCTTCACCGCCCCTGGCATATCGGGGTCCTGTCGAACCGCGACCGTCGTATGGCCGACCGCGTGCTGGAACGGTTGGCGGCCCACCGCCCGGACCTCGTCATCGGGGACAATCTGCCCTATTCCGGCATGGCCCCCTATGGCCACACGATCGAACGTCACGCCCTGCCGCAGGGCCGTCCGAATGTGCTGTTCGAGGTCCGCCAGGACCTGATCGGACATGCCGAAGGACAGCGTGAATTCGGCGACCTTCTGGCGACCGTTCTGGAGGAAGTTCTGGGCGATCCCAGCATCTTCACGCGCTTTACCGGTTGACGCCGCCCGCGACGCCCGGTCACCCTTGGGCAGAAACAACGGAAACGGCGCGCCCATGACCACGATAGACGGAGCCTCCTTCACCATCGGGATTGAGGAGGAGTATCTGCTGCTCGACCCGGCAAGCGGGGATTTGGTGGGCGACCAGGCCGTTCAGGAAGCCATCATCGACGACGTGAAATCCAGCCTGTCCGAAGATATCGGCATGGCGACGCCGGAATTCCTGAAGGCGCAGGTGGAGGTCGGAACGTCCGTCTGCACTTCCGTTCAATCCGTGCGCGACCGGCTGCGCGCCTTGCGCTTGGCGGTGGCGGAAGCGGCGGACAAGCGCGGTCTCGCGCCCATCGCGGCATCCACCCATCCGACGGCCATGTGGTCGCGACTTCAGCATACGGACAAGGAACGCTATTCCATGCTGGCCAACGACCTGCAGGAAGTCGCGCGCCGTCTGGTCATTTGCGGGATGCATGTCCATGTCGGAATCGCGGACAACGAACACCGCATCGACCTGCTGGGCCAGATCGCCTATTTCCTGCCGCATCTGCTGGTGCTGACGACGTCCTCCCCCTTCTGGCAGGGGCGCGATACGGGACTGAAAAGCTATCGCCTCGCGGTTTTCGACGAATTGCCGCGCACCGGATTGCCGGAAAGCTTCGACAGTTGGTCCCATTACGAAAAGCATATCACCGCGCTTGTCCGGGCCGGGGCAGTGGAGGACGGGTCGAAAATCTGGTGGGACATCCGCCCGCATTACAAATTCCCGACGCTGGAAATGCGGATCGCCGACATCTGCACGCGGATGGAAGACGGCATCGCGGTCGCCGCGACCTATGCCTGCCTTCTGTCGATGTTGCAGCGGTTGCGTCGGAAGAATCAGCGATGGCGCAATTATTCCAACATGCTGATCCAGGAAAACCGCTGGCGCGCGCAGCGCTACGGCAAGGATCGGGGGTTAATCGATTTCGGGATCAATAGCGAGGTCCCCTATCCGGACCTGTTGGAAGAAATTATCGATCTGGTCGCGGAAGACGCGGACCGCCTGAACTGCATGGACGAGGTTCTGCATACCCGCACAATCCTGGAACGCGGCACCAGCGCCGACAATCAAGTCCGCATTTACCGGGAGGCAAAAGCCGCCGGAAAGGACGAAACGGCGGCGTTCAAGGATGTGACGGATTGGCTCATCGCGGCGACCGTTCAGGATTTGTAATTTCAGACGCGGAACCCATTTTAGGGTCAGGCCCATGTTAGGGAGAAAAAGATGACCACCGAAATCGACGAAAAGACCACGCTGGAACTGGAAGCCGCCGCCTTCCGGAAGCTGCGCGACCATCTGCGCGCCCGCACCGACGTTCAAAATATCGATATGATGAACCTGGCCGGGTTCTGTCGGAACTGCCTGAGCCGCTGGTACGGCGAAGCGGCCGCCGAAAAGGGCATCGACCTGGACAAGGACGACGCACGGGAAATCGTCTACGGCATGCCCTATGCCGAATGGCGCGACAAATACCAGACCGACGCGACGCCGGAAAAGAAGGCCCAGTTCGACGAGGCCATCAAACAGCATATGTAGTTTCAAGCGAAACTACGCATAGAACCTAAAATAAAAGGCGCGGCGCCAAGTTTCGCGCCTTTTCCTATTCCGCATTCTGCACGTCGCGCAGGGTCAACGCGGTGCCGGCGCCCAATAGGGCAAGCACGGACAGAACGGCGATCCCCACTGAAATCCCCGCCATCATCGTCAGCCCGGACACCGCACCGACCGCGAGCAACAACACGCCGATAATGCTGTTGCTGAGCGCGACATATTCCGCCTTCTTATCCTTACCTGCCAAATCGACGATATGCGTCTTGCGCCCGATCCGGACGCCGGCATGACAAATCCCCAGCAGGAACAACAGGCCGGCATAGAACAACATGGAGCCAGTCAGGATCGGCACCATCGCGCTGGCGGAAACGCAAACCACGCCGAGAAGCCCTGCCGCCCCCGCCGCGATCGCCATCGTGTTCCGGCTGGACGTATCGGACAGCCGCCCCCAGAAACTGGAACTGGCCGCCGCCGCCAAACCGTTGGCGAGGACGAGCCACCCCAAGCCGGTCAGGCTTTGTCCGGTATTCGACTGCGCCATTGCCACGAATAACGGGCCCAGAAGAGATGTCGATATCATCAGTGTCCGTGCCGCCAGAAACAATTGAAGCTGCCTGTCGGAGCGCAATGTAGCCCATTGGCTCTGTATAACATCGCCAAGGCCCTGACCGCCTTCCGTCGCCCCCGGATGTTCGCGTAACCGCGCATAAAACGATGCCCCCAGACACCACGCCACCGCCGCGGAGACCAGCAAGGCGTAGAGCAACCAATCCGGTCGGGCGGCTTCGGGCGCGAATACCAGATAGAACCCGACAAGACTGGCGATCGCCCCGGACGCTGTCGCGGCATAACCGCTGACCCGGCCCCGGCGCGTTTTCGACACGGTTTTGCCCAGCGTATCTTTTGCCGCGATCGACGCGACGCCGCGCGAGAGACTGAACAGGGTCAACAGGGCGACAATACCCCAACCGGCCCCCGTACCGGACATTCCGGACAGGCCGATCAGCGCCATGCCGAAGATACAGAGTCCCTCCAATACGCTGGCGATGGACCAGAAATATTTCCGCACAGGATAGCGCCGCAGCAGGCTGCCGACCAATATCTGCGGCAACAGCGCCAGCGATTCCCGGATCGGCACCAGAAAGCCGATCAAGAATGCCGGACCGCCGACAGCGCCGATCAGCCAGGGAAGCACGACCTTCGCGTCCGCCAGGGCATCGCCGGTCTTGCTCAACGCCTGGGCAACCGTCTGCAGGACGAAATTCACCGGCTGGTCGTTACACTGACTGTCCGGGATATCGCGACACAGGCGGGCGTCATCCTCCCCCGTCGCCAATTGATACACTGTTTCCGAAACGGATTTATCCGACATGGCCCCCCTCATCGACGTATCGGGACAAATTACACACGAAATGAAACAGGCGCAGGACATTCCTGCCCTGCGCCTGTTTCGATCCGCGTTCGGTGGGGTTAGGCGTTCGGGTCCCAGCCCGCGACGGCCTTCACTTCCAAGAAATCCAGGATGCCCCAGTAACCGCCTTCACGGCCGTTACCCGACTGACCGTAGCCGCCGAACGGGCTGCCCGCCGCGCGCGCCGCGCCGTTCAGGATGACCATGCCGGACCGCATCTTGCGCGCGACCCGTTGGGCCCGGGCCTGATCGCCGGACTGGACATAGGATGTCAGACCATAAACCGTGTCGTTGGCGATGCGGATCGCATCCTCTTCGTCGTCGAACGGGATCATCGACAGAACCGGGCCGAAGATTTCTTCCTGCGCGATGGTCATGTCGTTGGTCACGTCGGCAAAGACCGTCGGACGAACGTAGTAGCCGCGATTGACGCCTTCCGGACGACCGACGCCACCGGCGACCAGACGGGCGCCTTCGTCGATGCCCTTCTGGATCAGACCCTGAATCTTTTCGAACTGCGCGGCACTGACGACCGGCCCGATATGGCGGCCTTCTTCCGACGGATCGCCGACCTTGGTCGCTTCGGCGGTCGCCTTGGCGATTTCCACGGCCTCTTCATAGATCGACCGTTCGACCAGCATACGGGTCGGGGCGTTGCAGGACTGACCCGAATTGTAGAACACGCCGATGGCACCCCGCTTCACGGATTTCGCCGGGTCGGAATCGGCGAAAACGATATTCCCGCCTTTGCCGCCCAGCTCCAGCGCCACGCGTTTCACCGTATCGGCCGCGGCCTTGGTGACCGCGATACCGGCACGGGTGGACCCGGTCAGGGAGACCATGTCGACATCAGGGTGGCGGCTCAACGCGTCGCCCACCGTCGGACCGTCGCCGTTCACCAGATTGAAGACACCGGCGGGAATCCCGGCCTCGTCCACGAATTCAGCGAACAGCATGGACGAAATCGGCGCGATTTCCGACGGCTTCAGCACCATGGTGCAACCGGCGGCCAGCGCTGCGCCGACCTTCAGCGCGACCTGATTCATCGGCCAGTTCCACGGCGTGATCAGGGCGGCGACGCCGATCGGCTCATGCACGATATGCTCACCCGGCGTCGCGTCATTCAGCGCGTGCTCCCAGGGAAAGTCCTTCATCGCCTCGATAAAGGCGCGCAAATGGCCGCTGCCCGCCGGGGACTGGGCATTTCCGGCCATGCTGATCGGCGCGCCCATTTCCTGGGAAATCGCCTTCGCCATTTCATCGGCGCGGCGCTCATAGACTTCGACCAGTTTGGTCAGGTAGCCCATGCGTTCTTCCGGGGTCGTGAAGCCCCAGGTTTCGAACGCCTTTTTCGCCGCGGCGACGGCACGGTCCACATCCGGCTTGGAGCCGAGGGAGATCACGGCGAAGCTTTCTTCATTCGCCGGGTTGATGACGTCCAGCGGATTTGCGACGGCCGGGGCAGTCCAGGCGCCATCGATGTAGAAGTCGGTCAGATTGGGCACGTAAGCGCTCCTTATGTTACGGAAATTGGATTTCGTCGCGCGGGACAGTATCAAATAGTCACGCCTTGAAAAGGGGCAAGGGCCGGTTTCAGAAAAGCGAAGGGTGCCACCAGATTCCAATTATATTGGAATTATCGTTCCAATATTTTACCGCAACGCGGACTCGACCGCTTCGTCGGCAATTTTCTGCAAGGCGCGGGGATCCGGATTGATCTTGCTGATGACCTGAATGCCCTGGATGGCCGCCAATAAATGCCGGGCGCGGGCCCGGATATCCGCGTTAACGGGCACGTCCCCTTCCTCCTGACCGCGCCGCAACAACCGGTCCAGGGCATTTTCCCGTTCCGCCAGGGAGCTTCGGACGCGGGCCAGGATTTCGGGATCGCTGCTGCCGAATTCGGCAACCGTGTTGGTGATCAGGCACCCGGCATATCGGCCATCGGTCGACCGCTCGATCAGCCCGCCGAACAGATTTTCCAGAACCGCGCGCACCGGTGCGGTGGTTTCCGCGGTCGCCTTGATCGAACTGTGGTCGTTGTAGCGATCGATCGCCTTCAGGAACAAATCCTTCTTGTCCCCGAAAGTTCCATACAGGCTGGCGCGATTGACGCCCGTTCCGGCCACGAGATCCTCAACGGAGGCGGCTTCGAAGCCGCGGCTCCAAAAGACCTCGACCGCCTTGTCCAAAACGGTATCCGGGTCGAACGATTTGGTACGGGCCATGGCCTCGCCTCACGGGATATTGGAATAATCGGTTCAGTTTAAAGCGATTTGCGGGTTGAAACTAGTATTTGTCGCCCCCTGCCCGTCTTGCTAAACCCGGCGGGGCCCTTCCCCCACGCCAAGCGCCGGACGTCATAGTGGAGATCAGACAATGAGCAGCCGATATGTCGGAAAACCCATCCCCCGTGTCGAAGACGCCCGTCTTCTGACCGGCAAGGGCCGTTATGTCGAAGATCTACGCGCCCCCGGCATGGCCCATTCGGTCGTTCTGCGTGCGCCTGTCGCCTATGGCCGCATCACCGAACTGGATATTGCCGACGCCCTGGAAATGCCCGGCGTGCTGGCGATTTTCACCGGACGGGACCTAGACCGGTTGGGCTGCCACCCGATGATCTGTCCCGCCGCCCATGACGGCAGCGACGGCACCCCGTTCAAAAGCCCAACCCGGGACTTGCTGGCCCGCGACGTGGTCCGCTTCGCCGGGGACCCCGTCGCCTTCATCGTCGCCGAAACGGAAGCCCAAGCCCTGGACGCGATGGAAGCCATCGTCGCGGATTATGAGGAACTGCCGGTCTGCACCGACCCGGAGCAATCCGACGATTTGGCCGTCCTCTGGGAAGAAGGCGACGCCACCGCCGTCGATGCGGCCTTTGCCGCCGCCGCGCGGACGGTTTCGATCGAACAACATACCGACCGCGTATCCGTCAGCCCGCTGGAAACCCGCTCCGCCCTGGGATTCCATCAGGACGGACGCTACGAATTGCATACGCAAAGCCAGGGCGTCCACTTCCTGCGCAAGATGGTCGCGGGTACGCTGGGCATCGCCCCCGAAAGCCTGCGCACCGTGACCGCCGATGTGGGCGGCAGTTTCGGCATCAAGATCACCAACTACCCCGAACACAGCCTCGTCCTGCTGGCCGCGCGGGAGGTCGGGCGTCCGGTACGCTGGGTGTCCAGCCGGTCGGAAGCCTTCCTGACCGACGCCTATGGCCGCGGTCAGGCGAGCCGTGCCGAAATCGCCCTGGATGCGGACGGCAAAATCCTTGCGTTGCGGGCTGAAACCGTCGGCGACATGGGCGCCTATGCCTCCGCCCTGGGCGTCAGCGTTCTCACCAAGGGCTTTACCAAGACACTGGGCCATGTCTATGACATTCCGGTTCTACATGCGCGGGTGAAAGCCGTCTATACGAATGCCGCGCCGACCGACGCTTATCGCGGCGCCGGAAAGCCGGAAGCCCAGTATCTGGTCGAACGCTTGATCGACAAGGCGTCCCGCGAAACGGGTCTGGGGCCGGTGGAATTCCGCCGCCGGAACGTGGTCCCGCCGCAGAAGATGCCCTATTCCGCCGCGAACGGATTCATTTACGATTCCGCCCATTTCGAAGCCGCGATGGACGATGGGTTGAAGGCCGCCGATTGGGACGGTTTCGCCGCCCGTCGCGCCCAGTCCGAAGCGCGAGGTTTGAAGCGCGGGATCGGTATCGGCCTTTACCTGCACCTTACCGGCGGATCGGCGGAGGAAAAGAGCGAGGTTCGTCTGGAAGAAAACGGCGATATCCTGATCCTGACCGGCGTACAGGCATCGGGTCAGGGGCATGAAACCGCCTTCGCGCAATTGGTCGCCGACAAGCTGGAAATCGATATGGATCGCATCCGCGTCGTCGAAGGCGACACCGCGCAGATCGCGACCGGCGGCGGCACCGGCGGGTCTTCGTCCCTGCCCATCGCCGGCGTGACGATCATGAAGGCGAGCGATGTCCTGTTGGACCGGCTGAAGGAACGGGCGGCGGAGCATCTGGAAACCGCCGTCGTCGATCTGGAATATGGCGAGGGCGCTTTCCGCGTCGTCGGCACGGACCGCCGGGTCAGCCTGACGGAACTGGCCGCCTTGACCCCGGCGGAAGAACGCGACGCCTTGTGCGGTTTGGCCGAAAGCGATCACGAGGTCCAAACGGTTCCGCACGGCGCCTATATCGCGGAGGTCGAGGTCGACCCGGACACCGGCTTCGTCAGTCTGGAACGTATGACCGGTGCGGATGATCTAGGCCGCCGTCTGAATCCGTTGATCGCCGAAGGCCAGATTCATGGCGGCATGGCGCAGGCGATCGGTCAGGCCCTGTTCGAACGCACGGTCTACGATCCCGAAACGGGGCAGCTTCTGAGCGGATCTTTCATGGATTACCAACTGCCCCGCGCGGCGGATTTGCCGGCTTTCGACCTACTCGCCACCGACCGGCCGACCGACATCAATATCTTGGGGATGAAGGGGGCGGGTGAAATCGCCAGTATCGGGGTGCCCGCCGCCGTCGTGAACGCCGTATCCGACGCCTTGGGACTGACCGATATCGATCAGCCCCTGACGCCGGAACGGGTTTGGGCCTATATACGCGGTTAGAGTTACGCGATCAGGCTGTATAGGAGACCGCTGGCGACGGACCCGGCGGCGGCGACCCCCAGATACAGCAGGAAGGTCGGCGTCTTCACCAGGGCCCGCACCGCCACCACGGCGGGGATGCACGTCACACCGCCCGCGACCATGAAGGCCAGTGCCGCGCCCGGTTGCAATCCGACTTCCATCAGGCCGCGGACCAACGGGATGGCGGCGTAACCGTTGAGATAGGCCGGGACACCGACCGCCGCCGCCGCGGGCACGGACCAGACACCCAGCCCCGTCACCCAGCCGGCAAGGTTTTCCATCGGCACCCAGGCCACCATCATGGCCTCCAACAGGAAGGCGATGCTGAGCCATTTCAGCAGAAACCAGCCCATCGTGCCGATTTCCGTAACGAAGGCCGTGCGGCGCGGGGCTTCCCGCCAGAACCGCCAGACCGGCTTTTCGCCCGTAACCGGCGAGGAACCGCAGCTAGTGGCCGGTTTCTTTTCGAACCGCAGGACGTCTTGCAGGTGCCCACCCTTTTGAAGGGCGATGACCGCCGCGCCGCCGACCAGACCGATCCCGATCGCCGACAGCGTTTTCGCGATGGCGATTTCCGGCCCCAGCACACCCCAGGTCAGAACCAGCATTTCCGGATCGATGATCGGGGACGCCAACCAGAACGCCATAACCGGCGCCAAGGGCACACCCGCCGCCAGCAGCGCCGCAATCAACGGCACCACCCCGCAGGAGCAGAACGGCGACAGAGCCCCGAACGCCGCGGCGGAAAAGACCGCCACCGTTTGCCGCCCGGACAAGGCGACCGCGATCAAACGATCCGCCCCGGTCGCCTTCACCGTCGCGGCGATCACGACGCTGAGCAGGATAAAGGGCCCGGTTTCAACGACACTGTTCCATGTCGCGCCCAACAGACCTGACGTTTCGTCCCATCCGACGGCGAGGACGGTCACCGCCGTCAGGATCAAGAAAGCCCAAACCACCCGATCCGTTCGAAGTGATCGGAGCCATGATACCAAATTTCCAGAAAAATCGAAATTACTGGGTAAATCGGGACTGTGATGAGCATGATCGGACATGATCGTTCTCCGTTCTATCCGGCTTTCAGTTTGTGGGCACGGTGGTCGTGATCGTGGGCACGGCGCAATGCGCTGTCCGCACAGCATTCTTCCGTCAGGAATCCCAGCACCTCGTCCATCGTCATGTAGTTCGCGACGCAGGTATGGGTCGTTCCGGCCCGTCGACGTTCGACAAGCCCGACGAGTTCCAGATGCTTCAAATGATGCGACAAGGTCGATGCCGGAACGCCGACGGCCTTTTGAATCGTGCCGACGCTTTTACCTTCCTCCCCCGCCCGCACAAGCTGACGGTAGATCTCAAGGCGCGTGGGGTTGCCGAGGGCCTCCAGACAGGCCGCTGTCGCTTCTAGTTCTTTCATGCCGCCATCCTATCAGATCGAAATCCAGCGTCAACCATATTTCTAGAATATTCGAAATATTGGCCGCCGAAACGCGAATCTTGCTTGAATTCCAGACGGGACCGGCTTAGCTGAATGAAGGCAACCTGGAGACGACAGCAATAATGGCGCAATTGCCCAACATACCCTCTCCCTGTGTGGGGATATGCCGATTGGACGGCCCGTCCAACGAATGCACGGGATGCCTGCGCACGATTGCCGAAATCCGCGAATGGGGCGGGGCAACGAATGAGCGCCGGTTCGAAATCCTGCAAGTGCTTAAACAGCGCCGGATCGCGGCGGGTCGTGTTTCCGACAGCGACCTGCGTCCCCGTCGGCGTCGGCAAAACCGCCCGGTATCCGGGTAAAGGCGGGGACGGATCGTATGCTTTCCGCCTATCGTATCGCCCCGATCCGTCCCGAAGATGTCGACGCCGTGCGCGACTTGCAGCGGGCGACCTGGGCCAGCCAATCGGCGAAGCTTCCGACGACGGAGAAGATCGACGGGCCGGGCGCGTTGACCGCCGACCCCGACGATGCCGAAACCCTGCTATCGCATCACCTGATCCTTGCCTGGACGCGGGATACGAACATCCTGCATGGCAGTGCCGGTTGGTTCAGCGATCCGAAGGATCGGAAATGCGCCTATATCCGTAAGGTGATGGTCCATCCCGATGCGGCCGGCATCCGGCTGGGGCGCGCCCTGGTCCTGCGGGTGGAAGCCCTGGCCCGGCGGAACGGCAAGACGAAATTCAGTGTCCGCGCCCATGGGCGGGCGGAACGGTTCTACCAGAACCTCGGCTACCGAACCGTCGCGCGCGACGCGGTCAATATCGGTCAGATCGAATTGACCGTCCTGACCATGGAGAAATCGGCGTGACGGCCTTCAAGACCGTCAGCGCGGAACAGGCCCGTCACTTAATCCTAGACCTTCAAGCGCTCTCCGAACCGCATCGGCGCAGCCTGGACGACGACGCCTTGACGGATTTGATCCGCCGTCTGGGATTCGTGCAGGTAGACAGCATCAATATGCTGGAACGTGCCCATCACATGATCCTGTTTTCACGGGCGACCGGCTATAAGCCGAAGCAATTGAAGCGCCTTCTGGAAAAGAAACGCCGCCTGTTCGAAAACTGGACCCATGACGCGTCGATCATTCCGGCGGATTTCTTTCCCTATTGGATGCGGCGTTTCGAAAACCGCCGGGCGCATCTGCTGGAACGCTATACCAACTGGCACGGCCCGGACTTCCACAGTGAAACCGAAACGGTCCTGTCCCATATCGAAAACAAGGGCGCTGTCCTGTCCCGCGAATTGTCGCCGGAGGAACGCAAAGGCCCTGGCGCGTGGTGGAACTGGCACCCGTCCAAGACGGCGCTGGAATATCTGTGGCGGACCGGCGATTTGGCCATCAGCGGCCGTGACGGGTTTCAGAAGGTCTATGACCTGACCCATCGGGTCATTCCCGAACCGCATCGCGCCGCCCCGATCACCCATGAAGAGTTGATCGACTGGTCCTGCCGATCGGCCTTGGCCCGCATGGGATTCGGCACACCGGGGGAAATCGCCGGATATTGGGACCACATCACCGCCGACGAGGCCAAAGCCTGGTGCGACAAACATTTGGGCACCAACGTGATGATCGTGGAGGTCGAACAGATCGAAGGCCGCCCGCGACGCCTATATGCCCTGACCGACTTGGAACAGCGCCTATCCGACGTCGGGCCGCCGCCCAATGTCCTGCGCATCCTGAACCCGTTCGACCCCGTATTGCGCGACCGCAAGCGCCTGAAAGGCTTGTTCGGTTTCGATTATACGATAGAGGTCTTCGTCCCGGCTCCGAAGCGCCGCTACGGCTATTACGTCTTCCCGATCCTTGAAGGCGATCGGATGATCGGGCGGATCGACATGAAGTCGGATCGGGCGACGGATTGCCTACAGATCACCGCCCTGTGGGCGGAACCCGGCACCTCGCTGGGCAAGGGCCGGATGGCGCGCCTGGAATCGGAATTGGACCGGCACCGCAAGTTCGGCGGCCTGTCGGATATCCGGTTCGAAGACGGGTGGCTTCGGACCTAACGGCGGATTTTCGGTACGCGGCGTTGCGCGCGCATAACCAGGGTTTCCCGATGAATGATATAAAGACCGCTGGCAATCACGATGCTTGCGCCGATCCACACCCGCGCGCCCGGAACCTCGCCCCAGATGACATAAGCAAAAACCGTCGCGAACAGGATCGACAGATATTCCAAAGGTGCCAATAGCGCGACTTCCGCATGGCGGAAGGACACGGTCATCAGAAACTGTGCCACCCCACCCATCAGCCCCACACCGATCAACAGAGCCCAATCGAGGGTGCTTGCAGGCGCAACCCATCCGTCGATCAGGACCCAGACGGCGCTGACCGTCCCGGCGCTGAGCGTGAACCAGAAGGAGATGGAGGCAGCCTGATCCGTCGCCGACAAGCGCCGGACGGTGATCATCGCCAGCGCGATGCACAAGGCCCCGCCCAGGGCGGTGATCGCCGACAGTTCGAATACGCCGCCGCCCGGATTGACGATCACCATCACGCCCCCGAAACCGACGATCACCGCGCTCCACCGCCGGATACCGACCCGTTCGCGCAGCAACGGCACGGACAGGGCCGTCATCAGAATGGGCGCGGCGAACATGATCGCGATCGCATCGGCGAGACGCATCTGGCTGAACGTCCAGAAGACCAGTCCCATCGCCGTCAAGCCGATAGCCGACCGCGCGGCATGCAGCAACGGTCGCCGTGTCTTCAGTATCTTGAAGCCGCCGGCAAAATGCACGAAGACCAGAACCGCCGGCATCGCCATGGCACACCGGAAAAACACGATCTGAGAGGTCGGATAAAAGTCGCCCAACCACTTCACCGTCGTATCCATGAAGGCGAAAACGAGGATCGACCCGATCATGGTCAGGATACCGAAACTCTGATTCAACCCTTCGGCGGCGGCGGGTTCGGGCGCGTCGGTGCTCACTCTTTCGCGCCCAACTCGCGGGACCGCCGGGTCGCTGCCGCAATGGCTTCCACCATCAGGTCCGGCAGTCCGTCGCCGTCGCGCATCAGGACTTTCAGGGCTTCCAAGGTCGTGCCGCCCGGGCTCGTCACATTCTCACGCAGAGTCGCGGGCGGTTCGTCGCTGGCCAAGGCCAATTGCCCGGCCCCGGCGACCGTCACCAGCGCCAGCCGCGCCGCTAGGT
This sequence comes from Pacificispira spongiicola, assembly GCF_012926505.1. GTDB lineage: Bacteria > Pseudomonadota > Alphaproteobacteria > UBA8366 > Aestuariispiraceae > Pacificispira > Pacificispira spongiicola. The sequence goes on along the minus strand of NZ_JABBNT010000004.1, from coordinate 540,217 downwards.
CGTCCGGCAAGCCCGCCGCGACCCCGGCTTTCGCCATCACTTCCATCAACAGAAAAGTATAAGCGGGCCCGCCGCCGCTGAGCGCCGTGACCGCATCGATCAGACTTTCATCATCGACGCTGACCGCTTCCCCCACCGCGCGCAACAGGGCTTCGGCAATCGCCGATTGCGCCGAACTGGCGTGGGCGTTGGGGCAGGCCACCGTGATGCCCTGACCGATGGCCGCAGGCGTATTCGGCATGGCACGGATGACGACGGCCTCGCGCCCCAAATGACTTTCGAAATAATCGATGGTCTTCCCCGCCGCGATCGACAGGAAGACGCAATCCGGGCCGGCGAACCGGCTGTAATCCGGCAGCAAGCCATCCATCTGCTGCGGCTTTACGGCCAGCACGACGAATTCCGGATTCAAGTCGCCCGGCAGATCCTTGCCGTCCGCGACGACGCTGACGCCGCTGCGTCCGTCGAAGGCTTTCGCGCCGGTCGGGTCGACGATCACGACGCCGCCACCGGCGATCCCGGAGGACAACCAGCCTTCCAGCATGGCGCCGCCCATTTTTCCGCAGCCAACAAGAACCAGCGGCCGTTCCAACCGTTCACTCATGACATCACCTATTTCGAATTCGATTTAACGCTGAGGCGCAATCGTCGTTCTATCAGACCTTGGCCTGAAAGAAATCTTCGACCTCGCGGATCAGGGCGCCCTGCCGTTCCGCCATCGCCATCGCCTGGGCAATCGTCTCTTCGTCGAAATCCAGGCGCGCGATCACTTCGTTCAGGACCGACGATTCGCTGGCATGGAAATGATTGTCGACGAAGGCCATGACGGCCAGGGTCATCAAAAGGACAAGCTGGGAATACCGGTCGTCGAACAACGACACGTCGATCTTGCCGAACACGTCCTGTGTCGGCGGCTCCAATCCCGCTCCGACTTCCGCACGCAACAGGGTGAACAGCGCGTCTTCCTCAATCCGGATTTTCGCGTCGGCGATCATCATCCGTTTCGCCAGCGCAAGGAGGGCGGTCTTCTGGCGTATGCTCAATTTCTCGAAGAACACGGTCACATCCCCCGGCCTCGTACGCCACGGCGCCCATTTCATCCTTAGCGCCCTCCCCGTCGCCACGTCCAATACTTGCCTATACTTAACAGCAATACCCCCTAGTACCGCAAACAGTATCGACGCGAAAAGACCCTTTGACTTTATCCCCCGATATTTCCGGCAGGAAAGCCAAAGGGCCTTTCGGCAATTCTCTGCTGCGGCCTACACTCCGGCCCGCTGTATGCTACGCTTCGCCCTGACAGTCCAAAAGCGCCGCCTGCACGGCTTCTTCCGGCTTGTATCCGCCCCATAGAAGGAATTGGAACGCCGGATAAAATCGCTCGCATTCCGCCAGCGCGATATCCATCAAATCTTCCAACTGCTCGACGGAAAATCCGCTCATGCCACGGGTCGGGATCGTATGGCGATAAGTGGGGGAGCCGCTTTCCGAACAAAGGTCGAAATGCCCCATCCACATTTTTTCATTGATCAGTGCCAGCAATTCGCACACCGGTTTTCGGTGTTCGGTCGGGATCTTCATTTCGAAAGAGCATGTGTAATAAAACGCATGCATGTCCTCCCGCCAGACGAACAGCAGGCGGTAGTCACACCACCCCCCGGTCGTCTCAACCACCAATTCCTCCTCGTCCGACCGTTCGAACGGCCATTCGTTGGCTTGGAACATGGCTTCCAGGATATCGAGTGGATTGGCGCGTTGGTCGAGATGGTCGACCTGCAAACTGGTCATGGGTCCTCTCCCCTTCGATGATGCGGGGAACACTCCGCCGACCCGACCCGATCCCACGCGAACTCCGGGACCGAAGGACCCGGCGGACTCTCCGCCGTCCGTGCCCGAACCGGTTTGGCCAGCTTCTCTCCAAAGCGTTCCAGATATCGTGTTTACCGCGACATCTGGTGAACCCAACCGCGACTTAGCACAAGAACTAGACTGCCATAGCGGTTTTATCGACGCAAAATGTTTTTATTGGAAGCTTTGATGACGCACTCCCCGATTTCCGCCTTCCCGCCGTCTCGCAGACGCGAAAAAAGCCTGACGAACCGGGCTTCTATTGCTAGCGTCGCCGTCCATTCGAACAGGAGTTTCCATGACCGACCAACACCGCCTTCTTCTCGTCATCGAAGATCAGGAAGCGATCGAACCCATGATCCGATCGCGTTTTCCCGCCCTGGAAACCTATGTTTTCCGGGCCGAAGACCGGATTGAGGAGGTCATGGAGCGATTCGCGCCGACCATCGCCTTTGTGACGGTCAGCGACCATATGCCGAAACCGGATTTCGTGAAGATTCTCTACACCCCGGCCATGCAATGGTTTTCCAACGGGGCGGCCGGTGTCGAACATCTGGGACAATGGGATCCGCAGGCAGTCACGGTCACCAATGCGTCGGGCGTCAACGCCCGCTATTTGGCGCAATATACGATCGCCGCGCATATGTCGGCGAATATCCGCATGCCCGACTATGCCGCACAGCAGCGAGACAAGAACTGGCTCGTCCATCCCTGGGTGCCGTTCGAGGGCCGCCGGTTTTGCGTCGCCGGACTGGGCAAGATCGGCCAGGAAGTCGCCCGCCTCGCAAAGGGACTGGGCATGGTGACGACCGGCACACGCGGCACGGCCCGCCCAACCGACCATGTCGACGAAGTCTACGGCGCGGACGACCTGACGAAGGCCTTGGAGGGGGCGGATTTCGTATCGGTCCATGCCGCGCATACGCCGGAAACGGAAGGCATGTTCAACGCCGATACCTTCGCCGCGATGAAGGACGGCGCGATCTTCGTCAATGCCGCCCGTGGGGCTCTGGTTGACGAATCGGCGCTGATCGACGCCTTGGATTCGGGAAAAATCCGCACGGCCATCCTTGACGTCTTTCAAACGGAACCGCTGCCCGAAGACAGCCCGCTATGGACGCATCCGAACGTTATCGTGACGCCGCACATGGCGGATACGGTGACCAGTTGGGAGCTGAACTTCGCCCGCGCCTTCGCCGACAATCTCGATCAATGGCTCAAGGGTGAGCCAATGACCAATATCGTGGACCCGGCGAAAGGGTATTAGACCCCGGTCTCAACGTCCGCCCGCGAGGCCGATTCCTTTCAGGTTCTCGGCGATCTCGTCCAGGATTTCCGGATCGTCGATCGTCGCGGGGACCTTGAAATCCTTGCCGTCGGCGATGGACACCATGGTGCCGCGCAGGATTTTGCCCGACCGCGTCTTCGGCAGCCGTTTGACGACGGTAGCCGATTTGAACGCGGCGACCGGGCCGATCTTGTCGCGCACCAGTTGGACGACTTCCTTCACGATCTCCGCGTCCGGGCGGTCGACCCCCGCCTTCAGAACCAGGAAACCGACGGGCATCTGCCCCTTCAAGGCGTCGGACACGCCGATCACCGCGCATTCCGCAACATCGGGGTGGGAGGCCAAGACCTCCTCCATGCCGCCGGTGGACAGGCGGTGCCCGGCGACGTTGATGACGTCGTCAATGCGCGACATGACGAAGATATAGCCGTCTTCATCCATATAGCCCGCATCGCCGGTCTTATAGTAACCGGGATAATCGGCCAGATAGCTGTCAATATACCGCTGATCCGCATTCCACAGGGTGGGCAGGCAGCTCGGCGGCAGCGGCAGCTTGATGCAGATCGCCCCCATATCGCCGCGCGGCACTTCCTTCAGATGTTCGTCGATCACCTGCACATCGTATCCGGCGACGGCGCGCGTCGGCGATCCGGGCTTCACCGGCAGGGGTTCGATCCCCATGCAATTGGCCGCGATGGACCAGCCGGTTTCCGTCTGCCACCAGTGATCGATGACCGGCACTTTCAGCATGTCCTGCGCCCAGGCCAGCGTGTCCGGATCGCAGCGTTCGCCTGCCAGAAACAGCATTCGGAATTTGGACAGATCGTATTTACCGATCAGCGCGCCTTTCGGGTCTTCCTTCTTGATTGCGCGGAATGCGGTCGGCGCGGTGAACAGCGTTGTCACACCGTGTTCTTCGATCACCCGCCAGAAGGTACCGGCGTCGGGTGTGCCGACCGGCTTTCCTTCGAACATCAGGGTCGTGCAGCCATGCAGCAGCGGGCCATAGACGATATAGGAATGCCCGACGACCCAGCCGACATCGGACGCGGCCCAATAGACCTCCCCCGGGTCGACGTCGTAGATGTGTTTCATCGACCATTTCAGGGCGACCATATGGCCGCCATTGTCGCGCACCACGCCCTTCGGCTGCCCGGTCGTGCCGGAGGTATAAAGGATATACAATGGGTCCGTCGCCTTCACGGGCACGCAATCCGCAGGCGTCGCCGTCTCCAGCGCCGCCTTCCAATCGCGGTCGCGGCCTTCGGCCAGTTCCCATGAAGCCTCATCACGCGCGACGACCAGCAGCCCTTCCACGATACCGGGGGCAAGCTTCATTGCGGCTTCGACAAGCGGCTGATAGGCGATAACGCGGCCCGGCTCGATCCCGCAGGACGCAGTGACAATCGCCTTCGGCTTCGCGTCCTTGATACGGGTCGACAGCTCATTCGCCGCGAACCCGCCGAAAACGACGGAATGAATGGCGCCGATCCGCGCGCAGGCCAGCATCGCGACCGCCGCTTGCGGGATCATCGGCATATAAATGATAACGCGGTCGCCCTTTTCGACGCCCATATCGCGCAAAACGCCGGCACAGCGCGCGACCTTATCCTTCAATTCGGAATAGGTGATCGTCTTCTGACGGCCGGTGATCGGGCTGTCGTAGATGATCGCGGCCTGATCGCCACGCTCACCATCCGCATGCCGGTCGACGGCATTGTAGCAGGTATTGCACTCAGCCCCCGCGAACCACTTGTAGAAATGCGGTGCCCCCGACCGGTCTAGGACCGTGTCCCACGGTTTGTACCAGTCGATTTCCTGTGCAGCCTCGCCCCAGAACGCTTCCGGGTTGTCGATACTTTGCCGATAAATCCGATCCAGATCGCCCATTTTCCACGCTTCTCCCTCGATGAACTGCTCGCAAGCCGCTGTTCAACGCTTCCATTATTTGACCTTTGCGGAAAGTTTTCAGGAAAGGCCGCGTTCCGACAAGGGGCGAATTGGCGCATCTGGCGCCCCAAAATTGCGAATTGTGAGAAAAACTCAAAAAACCTTCATCAAAAATTTACGAATTGGACATCATCGATAGTATGGCGATAACGCGGTTTAAAAAAACACAGGGTGGAAGTTTCATGCGCATCGACGATATCAAGATATCGATGAAGCTCGGTATCGGGTTTGCCTTCATGGCCGTTCTGATCCTGGTTGTCGGTTTTGTCGGCTACAGGGGGTTGTCGGCTTTTTCCGAAGGGGGCGAGACGGTACAACTGAGCGACAAGGTCACCGGGTCGCTGGCACAGGCGCGCGTTTTTTCCGAACGCTATGTCCGGACCGGCGATATCGCAGACCACGACGCAACCATCGCGCAGATCGATGCCACGCGGGAACTGCTATCCGAACTGGCGGATAAACTGTCTGGCAGCGAAACCGCCGTTTTGGAATCGGCCTCCGCAGCGCTCGACACATTCGCACAGAATTTCAGCGGCTATCACGAAGCCCGGGACGAACAGACCAAGCAGGAACAGGAACTCGACAACACCCTGTCCTTCATCCTGGACGCGGTTGAGGAAACCGCAAACCGTCAGCGCGAAAGTCTGACCGAGGCACAAAACGCCGCGAAGACCGTCAAGGACGCTCAGGAGGTCGCCTTCACCCTGCTGGACCGGGTCAATGAATTACGCGATCAAGTTCGGCAGGCGGCCTTGGAGGCGTCCATCTATCGCTATACCCAACGTCAGGATTCGGCGGATATCGTCGCGAAACTGATGGAGACGATCGGCGAGGACACGCAAGTCGTCGTCGATATGATCGTGGGTACCGACCTTGAAACCGAAGGCAATGTGATCGCGAAATCCATCAAGGATTACCAGAAGGCCTTCAACAAGGTCGTGAAGAATCCGAACAGTTTCTCCGCCTCGATCGAGGCCGATAGCGCACTCGCCCGGTTCATGGCCGCGGTATCCAAAATCGCCGGCATACAGCACGAAGCGTATGGCCGGGCGACACGTGAGGCCGCCCGTGTGACCAGCCAATTGGCCCGTCTGCAATTGGTGGAACGTCAGGCGTCGTCGCTGATGATGACCAGCCTGCAATTAAACGACCTGAAACTGGAATTCGGTTTTGCGAACAACCAGGAAGACTACGACACAAATCTGTCCCGCGTTCAGGAAGTCCTGTTGAACATGGGCCGCGAGTCGAACCGGATCAAATCCATGCTGTTCGAACCGGAAACGCAGCAGGCCATGGAACATATCCGAACCGCGACCGAGGCCTATGGCGTGGACTATCAGGTTCTCCACGACCAGGCCCTGGTCGGTCTGGCTGCCACGGACGCGATGGAAACGGCCGCCCGGGACCTCGGCACCGCCAGCGCCACGCTTGCCGAAACCGGCGGTGAAATCCTGGAGTCAACCCAGAACCAAAGCCTCGTAATGATCGGTTTGGGCGTCGTGATCGCCTTGCTGATGGCGGCGGGGAACGGTCTGCTGACCCATTTCCGTATCACGATGCCGCTGGCCCGGCTGTCCGACGCCATGAAGTATCTAGCAGACGGCGATACCGGCGTAGAGGTGCCGGGGGCGACCCGCGGCGACGAAATCGGCGACATGGCCAAAACGGTCGAGGTCTTCAAACAGAATGGCGAGGAAAAGGCCCGTCTGGAATCCGAACAGGCCGATATGGAACACCGCGCACAAGAAGAAAAACGCAAGGCGACCGAAGCCCTGGCCGCGTCTTTCGAACAATCCGTACTGGGCGTTCTGAACGCGGTTGGGGATGCGACGAAGCAAATCCGCACCGCCGTATCCTCCATGCGCGAAAGCGCTGCCGGGACGACGCAATCCACCGACACAGCGGCTTCCGCCTCGCAACTGGCGAGCGACAATGTTCAGGCCGTGGCGGCGGCGGCGGAGGAACTGGCCGCGACCGTGTCCGAAGTCCGGCGCCAGATTTCCACCTGTGTGGAAGTCGCGACGGAAGCGAGGAATTCGGCCCTGGAAACGGATACCGCCATTCAGGAACTGGCCAAATCGGCGGACCAGATCGGCGAGGCGGTGCGGCTGATTTCCGATATCGCGGAGCAGACCAACCTGCTGGCCCTGAACGCGACGATCGAGGCGGCCCGTGCGGGCGAGGCCGGCAAGGGTTTTGCCGTCGTCGCGAACGAGGTCAAATCCCTGGCCAACCAGACCGGCAGCGCAACCGAAGAAATCTCCAGCCTCGTCAAGGCGATCCAGGGCAGTACGGACGACGCCGTGTCCCGCATCAAACGGATCGCCGAAACCGCCAATTCGGTGAACGAGGTCATTTCCAGCGTTGCCTCGGCCATGGAGGAGCAAGGCTCCGCCAGCGCCGAAATCGCCCGCAGTGCGGAAGGTGCGGCGGACGGCACATCGCAGATGGTCGGCAGCATCGGGTCGGTTCGAGAGTCGGCACAAACGACCGGTTCCCTGGCCGACGACCTGATGGGCGATGTCGAAGAATTGGATCGTGGATCTGCGGAACTGTCGAAAGCGGTCGACGGCTTCTTGGGTAAACTGCGCAGCGCATAAGGGAAAAACACGGTCAGGAAAGGATTCTCGCAAACCCCGGTTCGGAATGTGATCACAAGACTTTCATAATGTGATCACATTTGCTAGCCTACGCGCCACTGCCAGATCGGCGATCTTTATTCATCGTAGTTTGCGAGGACCCTTTCATGACTGAACCCCTGCGGAATCTGGATATCGAGGAACTGGTACGCCTCGACACGGCCCATCACCTTCATCCCTTCACGGATTACAAGGCGCTGGCCGCGGAAGGCGGCTCCCGGATCATCACGCGGGCGGAAGGCGTCTACCTCTATGACGGGCACAACAACAAGATCATCGACGGCATGGCGGGCCTGTGGTGCGTCAATGTCGGTTACGGCCGGGACGATCTGGCGGAACTCGCCATGCAGCAGATGAAGGTGCTGCCCTACTACAACACCTTCTTCAAAACCGCGACGGCACCGTCCATCGAATTGGCGGCCAAGGTCGCGTCCAAGCTGCCCGCGAACTTCAACCACGTTTTCTTCGCCAATTCCGGGTCGGAAGCCAACGACACGCAGCTGCGCATGGTCCATCACTACTGGCAATGCGCCGGACAGCCGGAAAAGCGATTCGTCATCAGCCGCGAAAACGCCTATCACGGGTCCACGGTCGCGGGTGCGTCCCTGGGCGGCATGGGACCGATGCACAAACAAGGCGGTAAGCTGATCCCGACGATCCACCACGTCATGCAGCCCTATTGGTACAAGCTGGGCGGCGACATGACGCCGGAGGAATTCGGTCTGGCGGCGGCCAAGTCCCTGGAAGACAAAATCCTGGAACTGGGTCCGGAAAATGTCGGCGCCTTCATCGGCGAACCGATCCAGGGCGCCGGCGGCGTCATCATTCCGCCGTCGACCTACTGGCCGGAAATCAACCGCATCTGCAAGAAATACGACATCCTGCTGATCTGCGACGAGGTCATCTGCGGCTTCGGTCGGACGGGTAACTGGTTCGGTCTGGAAACTTTCGGCATCGAACCGGATCTGATCACCATGGCGAAGGGCCTGTCGTCGGGCTATCTGCCAATCGCCGCGACCGGCGTTTCGGACCGGGTGGCGAACACGATCATCGAAAACGGCGGCGAATTCTATCACGGCTATACCTATTCCGGGCATCCGGTGGCCTGCGCGGTCGCGCTGCGCAACATCGAGATCATGGAAGAGGAAAAGCTGGTCGAGAACACCCGCGACGTCGCCGGACCGCATCTGGCGAAGCGTCTGGCCGAACTGGCGGACCACCCGCTGGTCGGCGAGGTCCGCAGCGTCGGCCTGATCGGCGCCATCGAATTGGTGAAGGACAAGAAAACCCGCGAACGGTTCGATCCGCTGGGCAAGGTCGGCACCATGTGCCGCGACCATTTCTTCAAGCGCAACGCGATCATGCGCGCTTGCGGCGACACAATGGTTCTGTCGCCGCCGCTGGTCATCACCCCGGCGGAAATCGACGCCTTGATCGATGTCGCGAAGGAATGCATCGACGCCACCGCGAAGGATATTGGGGTAATGTGACGCGGGATCGCGGTCGGAGGCCGAGGAACGCATTGACAGGGCCTTGCTTTCAATGCCCTGATTCAACCGCGAGCTAGCCTCGGCACCGACCGGATCAAATTTTCCGGCAACCCGGATCCGTCAAATGAGGTTCGGGTGCCGATCCAAACTGAAGGAGAACAGGGTATGTCTAACAAAATTCGTAACGGCCTGACCCGCCGCAGCATGCTGCAGGCGTCGATCGCTGGCGCGGGTGCCGCCTGGGCCGGTATCAGCTTCGGGCCGAAGGCCTTCGCCGACGAAGAAGCGAAGGTCAATTTCTATAACTGGGATACCTATATCGGCGAAACGACGCTGGGCGACTTCGAAAACCTGACCGGTGTCGAAGCCAACATGTCGCTGTTTGCGGATAATGACGAGTTGTTCGCGAAACTGCGCGAAGGCAATCCCGGTTTCGACGTCATCGTCCCGTCCGACACCTATGTCGCGCGCATGTTGGCGGCCGACATGCTGGAACCGCTGGATTACAGCCTTATCCCGAACACGAAGAACCTGAACCCGCTGTTCACCGACGCCGCCTATGATCCGGGCCGGAAGCATTCCGTGACCTATATGTGGGGCACGATGGGCCTCGGCGTCCGGAAGAGTGCGACGGACGGCATTACCAGTTGGAAAGATGTCTTCGAAAGCGACAAATATGCGGGCCGCATCGCCATCCTGTCAGAAAGCACGGCGATGATCGGCATGGCGTCCATGTATCTCGGTACCGGCATGAACCCGACCAGCCAGGCCGATATCGACGCCGCCGTCGATCTGTTGATCAAGCAGAAGCCTGCTTTCAAGGCGATTGCCGAAGACAACGGCCAGGATTTGCTGGCGTCCGGCGAAGTCGACGTCACCATCGAATGGTCCGGCGATATCGGTCAGGTCATGTTGGAAGACGACGACATCGATTACGTCATCCCGAAGGAAGGCTCCCTGATCTGGGCGGATAACCTGTGCATTCCGAAGGGCGCGCCGCATCCGATGAACGCCCATAAGTTCATCAACTACATCCTCGACGCCCAGGCCGGTGCGCTGATCGCGGACTACATCCAGTACGCGACGCCGAACCAGGCCGCCCGCGCCCTGCTGAACGACAGCTATAACAAGAACCCCTCGGTTTTCCCGCCGGATGAGGTTCTGGCCAAATGCGAATGGCAAATCTATCAGGGCGAGGAAATCTCGCGCATGAAGGATGAAGCCTGGACGCGCTTCCTGGCCGCCTAACCCGATCCGACAGGCCCCGCCGAACCACAGGTTCCGGCGGGGTCTTTCTTTCGGGCGTCTAATTTAGGCATAATCCGGTGCGGACCCGCCCATTCGGGTCGGTCCATTGGGGGAAAGCTGGCGGGTATGGATTCCTGGTATAAATTCAAACGCGTCTTTCTATCGGTCGGGGTTCCGCCGACTTTCTGGCTGGTCGCCTTCTTTCTGGTGCCGCTCGCTCTGATCTGGGTGTTCAGCTTCGGGGAAAAGACCGGCGTCGTCGGGATCGATATCACCTGGACGATCGATAACTATATCCGGGCGTTCAATCCGGACATTCTGAAGATTTTCGCAAAGTCCCTTTGGCTGGCGATCGCAGCGACCGTGATATGCCTGTTCGTCGGCCTGCCCGTCGCATTGGGCATCGTCTATGCGCCGTCCAAATGGAAGGGGCTGCTGCTCCTCGGCATCATGCTGCCGTTCTGGACCAACCTGCTGATCCGCACCTATGCATTGATCGCGGTGTTGCGAACGCGCGGTTACGTCAATTTCACGCTGGAATGGTTCGACGCGAAAATCCGCGTCCTGTTCGATCTGTTCGGCATGGGTGGTATCGCCACGGCGTTGCTGGGCGAGCGATTCCAAGCGCTGGAACTTCTGTACAACGACAATGCGGTCATTCTCGGCCTCGTCTACGTGCACCTGCCGTTCATGGTCCTGCCGCTCTACGCCGCGCTGGAACGCCTCGACCGTTCATATCTGGAGGCAAGCCTGGACCTGGGTGCCGGGCATCTGCGCACCTTGTGGAACGTCGTCGTACCACTGGCCCTGCCCGGCATCATTTCCGGCATCATCATCACCTTCATCCCGGCGCTGGGCAGCTTCCTGACGCCGGACCTTTTGGGCGGGCCGGACAGCGCGATGATAGCAACCATTATCGAACGTCAGTTCAAATCCGCGAATGACTGGCCCTTTGGATCGGCCCTGTCCTTCCTGCTGATGTACATCACTTTCGGTGCGCTTGCGCTTAGGGCCGTCATGGCGAAGCGCGGCGGCAGCGACGGATTGGAGGGCTGACCCATGGCACGACGCAGCCTATTCGGAAAAGATCCCGCCGGACCGCTGGACTACCTGCGGAAATGGCCGTTGCTGACGGTCATGGCAGCGACCTTCATCTTCCTGTATGTGCCGTTGCTGACGCTGATGGCGTACAGCTTCAACGACAGCCGCCGCAACATCGTCTGGCGCGGCTTCACGACGGATTATTACGGGAAGCTTTTCAACAACACCGACCTGATGATCGCCTTCGGGAACTCGCTCACCATCGCGCTTTTCTCGACGATTTTCTCGCTGGTGCTGGGGGCGATGGTCGCCATCCTGCTGTGGCGTTTCAAGTTCCCGCTGAAGCCGCTGTATGAAGGTACGATGGCCCTGCCGATCGTCATTCCGGAAATCTGCATGGGGGTCGCGATGCTGGCCTTTTTCGCGCGGATCGGATGGCCCAACGATCTGATCTGGCCGATTAATCTGGCGAATATCATCATCGCGCATATCAGCTTCACCTTCCCCTTCGTCGCGGTCATCATCCGCGCCCGCCTCGCCGGGTTCAATCGGGAGCAGGAGGAAGCGGCCCGCGACCTGGGCGCCGGGGATTGGGAGGTCTACCGCGATGTCATCATCCCGCATATGAAGCCGGGTCTGGTGGCCGGCGGGTTGCTGGCCTTCACCCTGTCGCTAGACGATTTCGTGATCACCTTCTTCACCTCCGGCCCCGAAACCGTGACCTTCCCGGTCAAGGTCTATTCCATGGTGCGGTTCTCCGTCACGCCGGAGGTCAACGCGGCCTCCACCGTCCTGATCGTCATCACCGTTCTCCTAACCGCCATCGGCCTGTGGCTGCAGAATAAAGGGACTGCCAAGAAATGACCCCGATCATCGGCATCCAATCGATTACCAAGAATTACGGCGGCGAAGTGCTGGCCGTGGACGACGTGTCCCTGGACATCCGACCCGGCGAATTCTTCGCCCTTCTGGGCCCCAGCGGCTGCGGCAAGACCACCTTGCTGCGCATGATCGCGGGCTTCGAAGTTCCCAGCGCGGGCAAGATCCTGATCGACGGTCAGGATATGAGCAACGTTCCGCCGAACAAGCGGCCGGTGAACATGGTCTTCCAATCCTATGCCGTCTTTCCGCATATGACGGTGGCGGACAATGTCGCCTATGGCTTGAAGATGGACGGCGTTTCCAAGTCGGATGCCGCCGGTCGCGTGGAAGAAGCCCTGGGACTGGTCCAACTGCCGGGCTATGGCAATCGTATGCCGGATCAATTGTCCGGCGGTCAACGGCAGCGCGTCGCCCTTGCCCGCGCCTTGGTAAAGCGACCGAAGGTCCTGTTGCTGGACGAGCCGCTGTCTGCCCTCGACGCCAAATTGCGCGAGGCGATGCAGTTGGAACTGCGCAACCTGCAGGCCACGGTCGGCATCACCTTCGTCATGGTCACCCACGATCAGGACGAGGCATTGAGCATGGCCGACCGGGTCGCGGTCATGGAAAACGGGGTGGTGAAGCAACTGGCCCCGCCGCGCGACCTATACGAATATCCGTCCTGCCGCTTCGTGGCGGATTTCATCGGCAAGATGAACTTGTTCCAGGGCAAGGTCACGAACAGCGCGTCCGGGGAAATCACCGTCGGCGTCGATGGGATCGGCGATATCCGCGTACCGCATGACGGCGCGGCCTCGGGAGAAATCGGCATCGCCATACGCCCGGAAAAAGCATCCGTCAGCGCCGAAAAGCCGGAAGGGGCGGACACGGTCGCCATCGAAGGCACGATCATCCAGATCGCCTATCACGGCGACGAAAGCCATGTCTTCGTGAAGACGGATAACGGCCTAACCGTTTCCGTCACCTGCCCGAACCGCACCCGCACCATCGACGATATCGCCAATCACGGCGACCGTCGCTGGGTCAGTTGGAACCGGGGCGACACGTTGGTCCTGGCCGAATAAGGCGTCGGCACGCGACCGATCGCCGCCGGTCGCTTTTTGCGACGGAATTCCGGTGTAGCGTCGTCTTAACAAGGGGAAGACTTTCTTTCCCTTTCCTTTTCGGCCGTTCGGCCGGTGTTGAGACGAGGCGCAACGGTGACCCATTCACAATCCGATCCTTCCGACATCCAGAAAACCCTCGGCATCGGTAAATCGGGCCGCCCCGCCCGGCACCGCCTGGGGCGCCCCTTGCTGATCGCCGCGGTCCTGCTGGCCCTGGGCGGCGGTTGGTATCTGGGGTGGGGGCCATCCGGATCGGGGCAGGAAATCCGCTTCATTTCCCAACCGGCGGAAAAAACCGACCTGATCGTCGTCGTGACCGCCACCGGGTCCATCGAACCCTTGAACGTGGTGGAGGTATCCAGCGAACTGTCCGGAATCCTGCGCACCGTATCGGTCGACTTCAACGACCCGGTCACGGAAGGTCAGATTCTCGCCATCCTGGATACGGACAAGCTGCAGGCGACCGTCGCCAGTTCCCGGGCGCAGCTTGCCGCCGCGAAGGCCCGCGTGCGGGAGGCAGAGGCCACCCTGCGCGAAAAGAAACTGGCGCTGGACCGGATGGCCGCGCTGGTCAGCCGCAAGGCCGTATCGCCCCAGGACGTGGACACGGCGCAGGCCGATTACGACCGCGCCGCCGCCGCCATCGACAGCGCGAAGGCCGATGTCGCCGTCGCGGATGCGGAGTTGCAAGTCAATGTCACCAATTTGTCGAAGGCCAATATCCTGTCCCCGATCAGCGGTGTCGTTCTGGACCGCGCCGCCGAACCCGGCCAGACCGTTGCCTCCAGCCTGCAAGCGCCGGTCCTGTTCACCCTGGCGGAAGACCTGACGAAGATGCAGGTGGAGGTCGATGTGGACGAGGCCGATGTCGGTCAGGTCCGAGAAGGCCAGCGCGCGAGTTTCACCGTCGATGCCTATCCCAACCGGGACTTCGAGGCGACGATCCGGGAATTGCGCTACGGATCGGAAACCATTCAGGGCGTCGTCACCTATAAGGCGATCCTGACCGCCGACAATCCGGACCTGTTGCTTCGCCCCGGCATGACCGCGACGGCGGAAATCGTGATCGAGGACCTGCGCGGTGTCATCACCGTGCCGAACACCGCGTTACGTTTCAGCCCCCCTGTGCAGGAGGCCGACAGCGGCAGCTTCCTGGACATATTGATGCCCGGTCCGCGCCGCATATTACGCGCCCCCAGCAAACCGGCGGTTTCCGGCCCGGACCGAACGCTTTGGGTGCTGGAAAACGGCGCGCCGGTCGGCGTCCCGGTACGGATCGGGGTGAGCGACGGCAGCCGAACACAGATTGTAGACGGCGCCATCTCAGATGGTCAGGGCGTCCTCGTCGATACTGAAACCGGTACACGGTGAGGGACCGGGGCATGGCGACGGATCCACCGCTGATCGCCTTCGACGCGGTCACCAAAAGCTACGGTACCGGCGAGGCCCTGGTGCATGCCCTGGCCGGGGTGGACCTGCGCATCGACGAAGGCGAATTCGTCGCGATCATGGGGCCGTCCGGGTCCGGCAAGTCCACCTGCATGAACATCATCGGCAGCCTGGACACGCCCAGCAGCGGATCCTACCGCTTCAAGGGGGTCGATGTCGGCACGCTGAACCGCGATCAACTGGCCCTATTGCGGCGGCATTATCTAGGCTTCGTCTTTCAGGGGTTCAACCTGCTGGCCCGAACCACGGCGGTGGAGAATGTCGAACTGCCGCTGATCTATCGCGGCATGCGCGCGGCGGAACGGCGGGAACGGGCGTTGCAGGCCCTGGAATCCGTCGGTCTGGCGGACCGTGCAACGCATACCCCGAACGAGCTGTCCGGCGGACAGCAACAGCGCGTCGCCATCGCGCGGGCCATCGTCACCGACCCCTATGTCCTGCTGGCGGACGAACCAACCGGGAATGTCGACACCAAAACCAGCGTGGCGATTATGGAGCTACTGGCCCGCCTGAACGCCGACCGGGGGATCACCATCCTGATGGTGACCCATGAACCCGACATGGCGGAATACGCCCAGCGTATCATCCAATTCCGCGATGGACTGATCGACTCCGACGCCCGCAACGGGAAGGTCTCCGCATGATCTATGAAACCCTGAAACTCGCGCTACAGGCCATCCGGCGAAATGTCCTGCGATCCTTTCTGACGCTGCTGGGGATCGTCATCGGCGTCGGTGCGGTCATCGCCATGGTGACCATCGGCAACGGCACGACGGCCAAGATCGAAGAGCAGATGTCCAAGCTGGGCTCCAACCTGCTCTTCGTCATCCCGGGCCAATTGGGGCCGCGGCGGGCCAGCGCCACCGCGCAACCTTTCGATGCCCGCGACGTCGATGCCCTGCGCGACCAGTTGCGCAACGTTCAGGCCGTCGCCCCGGTATCCAGCAGCAGCAAGACCATCGTTTTCGGATCGGAGAATCGATCCGTCACCGTTATCGGCACGGATAACGGCTATTTCACCACCCAGGCGCTGGATATTACCGACGGGCGCCAATTCCTGGACAGCGAATTGCGCGGCGGACAGGCGGTCTGCCTGATCGGGGAGACGGTTAGGGAAAAGCTGTTTGGGTCGCTGAACCCCGTCGGGGCAACGATCCGCGTCGATACCGTGTCCTGCGACGTCATCGGCCTGCTGGCCGCAAAAGGGCAGTCCGGCTTCGGCCAGGATCAGGACGATGTCGTGTTGATGCCGCTGCGCACCTTCCAGCGGCGGTTGGCTGGGAATTCGGATATCGGTCGGATTTACGTTTCCGCCGCCACCAAGGACGAAACGGCGAAGGTGCAAAAGGATATCGAATGGCTGCTGCGCGAACGCCGCCGGATCACGGCGGGCAAGGATGACGATTTCGCCGTCGCCGACATGCAGCAGATCATTTCCGCCCAAACCGCGACGACGTCCAGCATGACCATCCTTCTGGGCGCGGTCGCGGGTGTCAGCCTGCTGGTCGGCGGGATCGGCATCATGAATATCATGCTGGTATCCGTGACGGAACGGACGCGAGAAATCGGTATCCGTCTGGCCATCGGTGCGACGGAAAATCAGGTCCTGATGCAGTTCCTGGTGGAAGCCGTCGTGCTCTCCCTGATCGGCGGCGTGTCCGGTGTGGTGCTTGGATTGGGCCTTGCCGGAACGGCGGTGGGACTGATGAGAATTCCGTTCATTCTGGACGCCGACATCGTTCTGCTCGCCTTCGGGTTTTCGGCCCTGATCGGGGTCGTCTTCGGCTACTTTCCCGCCCGCCGCGCCGCCCATCTGAATCCGATAGAGGCCCTGAGGCATGAATAGAGAAGTCGCATAATTATTCCTTTTATGTTCTTTTTATATTGACTATAATAATTGCCCGTGATAGTGAGAAATCGATCCTATAAAAGGCGGCTTCACCCCCGCCTTTTATGTCAAACACACAAAGAACAAAAAGGGAACTTTTATGCATGAATTTCCTGATCCGACGCGCCGAAGAAAGGGGCGCACCTCACCCCTTCTTCCCCGCGATCGAGAGACGGAGAGCATGGCTGGTACCCCGTATGGGATCGGACCGGACGGCCCGTTCCGATCCCGCTTGGAAGCCGGTCTGCACCGCTTTTCGATCCAACGGCAGGAGGAGAAACGCACTGCGCCGCCCTCGCGGCAAGCCTCCGGCATCCAACCCGTTGACACCGCCCTCGCACATAAAACGCCTGCGAAACCGCCCGGCATAGCGGAGTCGGAGGATGCCGACGCCGCCATTACGGAGATGATGAAGGACGCCCGCTATTGGCAGCCGAACCATCCGCAACGAGACGCCTACCGAACCGGCATCGCCCGCCTATGGAAGGCCGCCTATCCCGGTGAATACCGCCCTGGCAGTTTCGGCAAGGGCGACCGCCCCGTCATTTCCACCGGGCAGGCCTTGAGCCTCGCGGATAAACTTCTCCCGAAACAGGTGGAGAAAACGGAGACTCCCGTCTTACCCAAACCGTCCGACGCCGTCGGTATCCAGCTCGCCCAAGCAGCGGAAGGGACCTTGGACGACCCCTTCGGTCTAACCCATGAGGATTTCGAACCGCTCTACCCGAACAACTGGCAGGACCAGGATGAGGACGGCATGCTGTCGCCCGGCGGGGCCGCCGGCGCCATTCTCGGCATTGGCGCCGCCGCAGTCTTGCCCAACCTCCTGGAAGCCCGGAAACACGTCAACGGCAAGGATGGAAAAAAAGCAACCGACCATGGTAAAAACGAAGCCCATGGTGACAAGGACGCGCTATAGAAAGCTCAGCCCAGAATCAGCGCCTGGAAGAAGAAACTGGAAACGGCGACAACCAGAAAGGAGAAAGAGAAGGCGCGAAGCAAAGTAGATAAAATTACAAAAAACGCTCATCGCCAAGGAAAGGGAGAGAACCATTCCCGGAAAGGTAAGAAATGAAGCCCTTTGAATGCATTTTTCACCCCAAAAAAGGCGTCGGGCCGATTAACTTTGGTCAATCATTCACCGCTATAAAAAACATAAGAGGATTTAAATTAAAGCGATTCGACCCCGATCCGGACACCCCCCCAACCTACGATAACGATCCCCTTGATCTGACCGTGTACCAAGATGAAGATGGAAAAGTCAGGTCGATCTCCTGTGACGAATATCTGTACGTCGATGGGGAGAACATTATCGGCATGCAAATAAATGACGCCCTTCGGCTCTTAGGAAATCCGCAATACGAATTGGAAAAAGATTTCGAGCTTTGGGAGGGAGAAGTCCAAGATATCTACAATATTGAGGCGCTCGGTATGAGCTTGTGGACAACGTCCGACGGAGAAATCCTTTCTGCAAGTCTTGACGACGGCGACTACGAAGATTGAACACCAACACGGAGAGGCGCACGAACGAATATCCGTGCGCCTCTCTGTATATCAATCTGACGCTTACCGACCCGGCATCGCCCGTCTATGGATGCCCGCCTCTCCAGACGATTACCGACCGGGTATTTTCAGCAAAGACGAAAAAAGCAACCGACCATGGTAAAAACGAAGCCCATGGTGACGGCGGGCGGACCGCGCAAAAAACGCAAAAACAAATTGAAGCCTTACAACAAAAACAAAGCAGCGCGAAGACTCGGCGAGAAAAGAGGGAACTGAGAAACCGAATTCAGAAAATCAATAAAAACAGCAACCGCCGGAAAAAAGGCGAGAATCATTCAAGAGGACGCAAGCGATGAAGCAGGAAGATTGTGTATTAACCCCTAAAATCGGTGTTGGACCAATTCGCTTCGGGCAACCGATTGACGTGCTGAACGATATCACGGGTTTCGAAAAGGTCGACCCAGATGAATGGTCCAAAGACTACGAATGGTATGAATGTATCCAATGCGATTTAGACGTATATGGCGACGGAAATGGAAAAATTGAGACGATAGGATGTGACGAAACCTTAATATTGGATGGTAAGAACCTTATTGGTGTAACTCTTAACGAATTGGAAGGCTTCTTAAGACTCAAAGGTCAACGATTTTCAGACGGCGACGAGATGGCAGACGGAAGTATTGTGACCGGATACCTTTTTGAACCTCTCGGTCTTCGTGCATGGGTAACGGAAGAAGAGCGAGTCGAATCTATCATGGTAGATGACGGTGACTACGAGGATTGAGAAGACGCGCAGAGGCGCACGAAGGCGTGATCGGGCGCCTACCCGCCCCTAACGCCCCTTAAGGGTGGCCAATTCGGCTTCCAATTCGCCCAGGCGTTTGTTCATTTTTCGGATGCGGGTCTGCTGCTGCCAGTAGAGGTCTTCGAACAGGCCGGGGGCCTCTCGCAGGAGCTTGCGGAAGGCCTTGCCGCTGATCTTCATGGCGGTGCAGCCGTCCGCGCCCGCGCGCACCCCGGCGGAGCGCGGCTTGCCATCCATGACGGAGAATTCTCCGACCACGGATTGCGACCCGACGCTGTCCAACAGGATCGGGTCCAGCCCCGCAGTTTCGTTCAGAACATCCAGCGTGCCGTCGATGACCAGCAGCATGTAATCGCCGTGGTCGCCTTCCCGCCAGATCCATTCCCCAGCGGCGAAATGCGCCCGCACGCCGCAACGATACAGTTTCGTCAGCGCCCCTTCGGTAAAGGCCCGGCTGCCCAGGAAGAACTGCTTGAAATCCGTATTCACGAGGCGGTTGACGGTGTCGATATCGGTTTCTTCCGAATAGACGACGGAAAAGCCCAGATGCGCCTCGTAATTCAGTAACGTGTCGCTGAGAATATTGGAAAACAGGCTTTGGAACTCGCCCATATTCGGCCGATGGGAAGCGACATCGACCTCCGTCCCGACATAGCCCATCATCCAGGTATAGATTTTGTCTTCCCGGCCCTGCCAGATCGCCCCCCAATCCGGTGCCTGATCGGTGACGAAAGCGATATAGGGGTTCAGTCCGAACGCGTGATAGGCAAGGTCTACCAGACCGTCCCCGCCGAAGCGTAGCGGATTGAGTTCAATCGGCACCAGCCCCTTGTCCCCGAGCTTGAATTCGCCATGGATCGGAAACCCTTTCGCCCCCAACGCCCGGTTAATTTCCCGGAACCAGTCGGTCAGCGGCCCCAGCAACCGGTCGAAGACGGGCTTGCTGGTATAATAAAGCGCGTGCAGGTAATCCGGGTTTTCCGGGATCGGGTGGTGATAGATATTGACGATCACCGGTTCCCCGGCTGCGTCGAAGAACATATCGACGGCATATTCCTCACCGTCGATGAATTCCTCCACGATCACATCCGCGTCGGACAGAACGGTATCGGCGAAGACGGCGGCGTTGCGGTGAACTTCTTCCTCGATCTCCCGGCGGATGGCGCTCAGGTCGCTGTCGCCGGTGACGATCTTGATGGCCGTCGCGAAATACCCGCGGTTCGGCTTCACGACGAAGCGCCCCTTTCCCGGCAGTATCAGACCGGGCAGATCCGCCAGCGGCAGCCGCCGATAGAAGAAATCGGGATAGCGCGCCGCCATCAATTCCCGGCAGCGGTCCTTGTTCTTCAATGCGTCGATCAGGCGCCGTCGTTCCGGATCGTCCAATCGGCTGAGCACGGAATCGAGAACGTTTTCGGAGGTGATCACCACACGGTCACCGTCGGAAAACCGCGTTTGCCCGTCCTGGGCCAGATCCTTGCCGTCGATCTGCGCCGCGACACCCAGGGCGACCGTTTCGTCCAGCACAACCGACGCCCCGTGATCGCCGTGATCGACGACGATGGTGCCCCTTTTACCCGTACCGGTCACGTATCCCCCCGTTTCCGCCGATGGCGCTGTGGTTCGGCGTTATAAATTCGCGGCCCTTAGGACGAAGAAACTCAACAGGCCGATATACAGCAGCAGCATCGCGGGAAACCCGTACAGATTCAACCGATGCGCAATTTTCTGGTGGCCGCTGATATGCAGTCGCTCACAGCCGACGGACAGGAAGAGCGACACCGTGATCAGCAGGAACGTGATGACCTCGATCTGATCAGACAGCCCGATGGTCGGCGACGGCGGATAGTTGCTTTCCAGGACGTTCTTGTTCCCGATCGCCGCGAACAGGGACGCCAACGTCATCCCGATCCGGTAATCCGCCATGCCGAAGGGAATGGTAATCCAGATCGCCCCGCACATCAGGAACGCGATCAAATAACCGATATAGGCCTCAAAAAAGAGTTTCGGATTGTTCCGCTCCATCGGGATCGCGAATTCCAGCCGGGGGAAGGAAATCACGTCGGTCGATTCTTCCCCGAAGGTTGAATTGTACTGATAGATCGCATGGCTGCTTTCGATCGGCAGCGTCGTCCAACCGCTGAGCCACAGATCGCGGGAAATGATGGAATTCTTGTCGTCCACCTTGAAAACGAGCTGGGTCGCATCCTTGCCCACGCTTTCCAAGATGATTTCCAGCCGCTGATTGTCGAAGGGGAAGTCCGACACGTCCCAGGGCTGATTGATCGTCACCTGCATTTTCGCGGCGATGTAATGGCGCCCGTCCTCCCGGCCGTGACCGTAACTTTCCAGGACCTCGTAGCTGCGCGCATTCGTAACCTCGATCGCGTCGAGCGGGTTGTAGTCGGGGTCGTCATAGATGAACCAGACCCAGAAGATCGTCTTGAAGGTCCCGTCATAGAAATCGAGGTCGTAGATGGAGGATACGAACATGCCAACCTCCACCTCGTCCGGGCCGCCATGTTCTTCCGTATAGGTTTCAGCCTCGTTCCACAGGGGCTCGTAATAAGGCCGCGCCGACGCCCAATGCGACGACGCGACCGCAGAGACGCCCAGGACGATCAGAAGAATGGCGGCATTCAAAGCGCCCTTCCCCCTGCGAAGCCCACCCCTGCACCCTGTACCGAACAATTGCCGCCCTTTCGTTCCGGAACCGAATTCCCGAAACGAATAAAGACGCAAACACGGTCGCTTTTCAATGATTTGCACCGAATACTGGTAAGGACGCCTCTTGCAGAGGCGCAAACAGCCGCTATTTTTCCAGAATGAGCAAAGCTTTCACCAAAGAATCCGACAACGCGGAAGATGAAGACCTGCCGGAAGGCGCGCAGCCGCTGCCGCGCGGGGCGAAGAACTATATGACCCCGGCGGGGCACAAGCGCCTGCAGGACGAATTGAAGTTCCTGCTGCGCGAGGAGCGCCCGAAAGTGGTCGATATCGTGTCCTGGGCCGCGGGCAACGGCGACCGGTCGGAAAACGGCGATTATATCTATGGCAAGAAGCGCCTGCGCGAAATCGACCGCCGCGTCCGCTTTCTGACCAAGCGATTGGAAATCGCCGAAGTCGTCGATCAGAAACTACAGACCAACCGCGACCAGGTCTTCTTCGGCGCGACCGTGACCTATGAAAACCAGCGCGGCGAGGAAAAGACGATCCGCATCGTCGGCGTCGACGAGGCCCGCCTGGAACTGGGCGAGATCAGCTGGGTTTCCCCCATCGCCCGCGCCCTGCTGAAAGCCGCCGAAGGCGACGTCGTCCGCGTCCAAACCCCGAACGGCCCCGAGGAAATCGAGGTCGTGGAGATTGCCTATTTAGGCGATTGAACCGATTAGGCGCTGGCCGATTTACTCCAAGGATGACACCAACTCGTCTAGGCTAACGCCGTTTGAAATCACCGTACGGTGATCGATCCACAAACGGCAGTTTGTCTTCGATTTTTCCTCGCATGACGCCAACGCGTTTTTAGCGGCCTGTAATTTAGTTTGCGGTTTGTTGCCATTTTCTTTGGCGACGCCGTATCCCCAAGTGTCAGCCCCTCCTACCGCAAAGACCCCGTAATAATTTTGGTTCTCGTCCAATAGGCGCCGATAGCTCAAAAGCGCCGGTTTGCGATTTTGGATAGTTTTATTGTCGTCATACACACGAATTGGCAGGTCTTTAAACGAACGCGCAGAAGCATACCACGGCGCGTCCTTTGTGACCGGGCCGGTTTCATCCGTCTTCCAAACAACTTCCTTCCGGTATGCGTATACGGCGCAGTCCGCCGATGAATTCTTCTCACATATCATTATCGCACGCTGCATGCTTGCGCCGGTACGGCACGCATTATCTGGGCAATAGACCCAGCCGCACGAACTGCCATCGACGGCAAGCGCCAAGGCAAAACCGTTCTGTTGCATGTAGTTGGAAATGCATCGTTCCATTGTCGCGTTTTTCGGAACAGGACCGGCCCCGATCCGGGTTTCCGTCGTTTGGCAGGCCGCAGCAACAAGTCCGATCAACCCGATTAATAAAGGACGCATCTCTCTCCCCCGAATATGCCTGCGAAATAAGCCGACAGGATATCGAGCACCGAACAACAATCGCAACCCGCAATAAGGGATGAATTTAAAAACTTTCCCGCCAGCATGAATCTCATTGACAGCATGACATAAAGATATTTTTATATGTTCATTCTTGTGAGGAACAAAACAGTATGGACAAACTTCTTCAGGCAATGCGCGCGGTGGCGGAGCCGACACGGCTCCGGATTCTGAATCTCGTCGCGCATTCGGAACTGACGGTCAGCGATCTGGTCGGCCTGTTGAGCCAGAGCCAGCCGCGCCTGTCCCGGCACCTGAAGCTGCTGGTGGAAGGCGGCGTGCTGGAACGGCATCAGGAAGGGTCCTGGGCGCGCTATCGTCTGTCCGGGTCGACCGGCCTGTCGGATGAAAACATTGCCGCCGATTTCGCCAGCGCCGTTCTGGACCTGCTGCCGCATGACGATACGGTTCTGGCCCGCGACCTGGAACGGCTGGATCGCCTGCGCCAAAAGCGCGATGCCGAAGCGGCGGCCTATTTCAAGCGCAACGCGGCACAGTGGAATCAAATCCGCGCCATGCATGTGGATGAAGACGATTTGCTGGGCAGCTTGCGCACGGTGACCGCCGGATGGCATCTGGGCCGCTATATCGATATCGGCACGGGTACGGGCAAACTGCTGGAATTCTTCGGGCCGCAGACCGACCGCGCGGTCGGCATCGATCTGTCGCCGGACATGCTGCGCGTCGCACGCGCCACCGTGGAACGGGAAGGCCTGTCCCATTGTCAGGTCCGTCAGGGCAACATGTACGAACTGCCCTGCGCGGATGGCGAATTCGACACGGCGTCCTTCCACATGGTTCTGCACTATGCCGACGATCCGACATTGGCGTTGAGCGAAGCGAGCCGTGCTCTGGCCCCCGGCGGCCGTATCCTGATCGTGGATTTCGCCGCCCATAATCTGGCGGAACTGCGCGCCCAATATGCCCATCGCTGGCCCGGCTTCACGGACGAGCAGATGGAATCCTGGCTGGCATCCGCCGGTTTCGCCGACGTCGTCGTTGATCGCCTGGAAGGCGGGCCCCTGACCGTCTGCATCTGGAGCGCCCGAAAGGCCGTTATCGAGAAGGAAGCCGTGGCATGAGCGGAAACATCAAAATCGGTTTCGAAGTCTTCCCGCCCAAGGCCGGAACCTCCGTCACCTTTGAATCCGGCGTCGCGGCGCTGGCCTCCGCCGGGGATTACGTCTCCGTCACTTACGGTGCCTCCGGCTCCGGACGGGAACGCAGCGAAATCGCGCTCGACGTGCTGTCGAAGAACGGGTTGGCGGGACAGATCGCCGCCCATCTGACCGCCGCCGGACAAAGCCGCGAAGACATTGATGCGCTGGCCCGGCACTGGAAATCCATCGGCGTGAAGCGGGTCGTTGCCCTGCGGGGAGACGCCCCGGCGGAATCCGACGACGAATACGCCTGCGCCGCCCATCTGACGGAAGGGCTGACACGGATCGGCGGGTTCGACATCTCCGTCGCCTGCTATCCCGAAACGCATCCGAAAAGCACGTCAGAAGCTGCGGAACTCGACCACCTGAAACGGAAATTCGATGCCGGTGCGGCCCGCGCGATTTCGCAATTCTTCTTCGAGCCGGACCTGTTCCTGCGCTTCCGCGACCGCTGCGCGGCGGCGGGTATCGACAAGCCGATCGTGCCGGGCCTTCTGCCCGTTGCGTCGCTGGACAGTCTGCACCGTTTCGCGGGCGGCTGCGGGGCGAGTGTCCCTGACTGGATCGACACGCGCTTCGGCGGATTGGAGGACGATCCCGACGCCTTCCACGCGCTGTCCATCGCCACGACCGTGTCGATCGCCGAACGGCTGATCGCCGAAGGCGTCGACCATATCCACCTTTACACCCTGAACCGGGTCGGCGACGCGCTGACCATTTCCCGGGCACTGGGCCGGATCGGAGAGCTTCCGGCTCCCGCGCCTGCCCAACCGCTCAAAACCGAGGAGGCTGCGTAATATCATGCGTACCATCACCGAAGCCCTAACCCATCGTGTTTTGTTGACCGACGGCTCCATCTCCCGGGAATTGAAACTGCCCGACCTGAATCTGGATGCCGCACGGGATTTCTTCGGCGCGACCGATTGCGCCGAAGCCCTGAACCTGACGCGGTACGACAAGATCGTCGCCGTGCATAAGGCGTTCCTGGAGGCCGGGGCGGATATCGTCCGCACCAATTCGCTGCGCGCCAACCCGCTGACCCTGCGCGATCACGGGTTGGAGGACGAAGCCTTCATCATCAACTTCAAGGCTGCCGAAGCCGCCGCCGAGGCCGTGGACAGCGTCCCGGGCCGAGGCCGCCGCCGCTTCGTCCTGGGCACCATCCGCGATGACGGTTGGGACGCCGCGCCGGGTGCGGTCGAAGCCGCCGTCGCCGTGCAGACCGAAGGGCTGATCGCGGGTGGGGTCGACGGAATCGTCCTGGACGTCCTCCCGGGTGTCGGGCGCATCCAGGCGATGCTGGAAGGCGCGCGGAAGGCCCGTGCGAAACTGAACAGCCGCGTCGCCATCCTGCTGCAACGCATCGAAGGCGGACCGCGTTTCGGGCCGCGTACCATCGAATTGGCCGACGGGATCGTCCAATATCGTCCGGGCGACGCGCGCCGTGCGGCCTGGCTGGACAGCGCCTTGCGGGACGGTACCGTCAACCTGATCGGCGGCGGGTCCCTACCAGAACACACAGCGGCGTTGAACCGCATGCTGCGCGACCGCGCGGAAGACGGCTACCGCCCGGTTCTGGGTTGGATTCGCGACGAAAGCGAGGTCGACCAGATCGAACCGGCCTCCAGTTGGGTGAGCTTCCCGGAACCGCGCAAAACGCCCATAGCCGAGAAGATCAGCGCCTAACCGCCACTGTCGGCGTCCGACGGCGTAGAAAAGAGCCGGGACGTAGACAAGGGCCTGCGACAAGGGTCGTCGGCACGACAATTGTCGGGGACGACGCGATTGCGACGTTAATAGGCGCGGTCGCGCTGTTCCCCGACCGCGCCTTCGGGCTTTATCGGCTGCGAAATGCGGTGAGCCTGCCGCCCTTTTGCAGGCTCTATCCACAAGAGGTGAGGAAGGAATACCCCCATGACCCAGACCGTACTCGAATCCAAAACCAAGACCCATATCATCGGCTTCGACCGTCCCTTTACCGTCATCGGGGAACGCATCAACCCGACCGGCCGCAAAAAGCTGGCCGCGGAGATGAAGGAATACAATTTCGAAACCGTCGAAAAGGACGCTTTGGCGCAGGTCGCCGCGGGCGCGCATATGCTGGACGTCAATGCCGGCATCCCGCTGGCCGACGAGCCGGACATCCTGGCCAAAACCATCAAGCTGGTGCAGGGCCTGACCGATGTGCCGCTGTGCATTGACAGCTCCATCGTCGAGGCGCTGGAACGCGGCCTGGAAGCTTATGAAGGCCGCCCGCTGCTGAACTCCGTAACCGGTGAGGAAGAGCGCCTGGAAGTGGTGCTGCCCCTGGTGAAGAAATACAACTGTGCCGTGGTCGGCATCTCCAATGACGAAACCGGCATTTCCGAAGACCCCGACGTCCGCTTCGAAGTCGCCAAGAAAATCGTCGAACGCGCGCAGGATTTCGGCATCAAACCGTGCGACGTCGTAATCGACCCGCTGGTTATGCCGGTCGGCGCCCTGGGCAATGCCGGTGTCGGCGCCCTGAACCTGATCCGTCGTCTGCATGACGAATTGAAGGTCAACACGACCTGCGGCGCGTCGAACCTGAGCTTCGGCCTGCCGAACCGGCACGGCCTGAACGGCGCCTTCCTGTCCATGGCGGTCGGCGCGGGCATGACCAGCGCGATCATGAACCCCTTGCACGAACCGGAAATGCACGCCATTTGGGGTGCCGACGTCGTCGCCGGTCACGACAAGGATTGCGCCGCCTGGATCCGGCGTTTCCGTGAGCCTGCGGCAGAGGGTGAGGAAGGCGCACGCGGTGCCCGCGGTGAACGCCGCCGCCGTCGCCCGGCAGCCTGAATACCGGCAGCCTGATTTATACCAGGAGGTAGCGTATCCAAATGGCGGAAGTCGACCCGACGAGCCTTCCCAGCGATGATACCGGTTCGGTGAAGACGGCGCATGTCGTCTTCACCCCGTCCGGAAAACACGGCGACTTCCCCATCGGGACGCCGATTCTGCAAGCAGCCCGGCAATTGGGGGTCGACATCGATTCCGTCTGTGGCGGGCGCGGGATTTGCGGTCGCTGTCAGGTCGTGCCGTCGGTCGGCGATTTCAGCAAGTTCAAGATCAAGAGCCGGGCGGAAAACCTGTCGGAGCCCAGCGCTCCCGAACTGCGTTACAAGGAAAAACGCGGCTTGAAGGAAGGGCGCCGCCTGGGCTGTTCCACCTTCATCGAGGGCGATTTGGTCATCGACGTGCCGGCGGACAGTCAAGTCCATAAGCAAGTCGTGCGCAAACGGGCGGAAGTCCGCGCCATCGAAATCAATCCGATCACGACCCTGCACTATATCGAGGTGGAAGAACCCGATATGCATCACCCGTCCGGCGATCTGGAACGGGTGCAGCAGGCATTGAAGGAACAATGGGACATCACGGTCGACGAAACCGATCTGCATGTCCTCCATACGCTGCAAAAGAACCTGCGCAAGGGCGAATGGAAGGTCACCGCGGCGATCCGCAACGGCCATCATCTCGTCTATATCTGGCCGGGTTTCCATGAACGCGCCTTCGGCTGCGCCATCGATGTCGGGTCGACCACCATGTCGGTGCATCTTACCGACTTGCGGACCGGGGATGTCGTGACCTCCGTCGGTGCGATGAACCCGCAGATTCGCTTCGGCGAAGATCTGATGAGCCGCGTCAGCTATGTCATGATGAATCCGGGCGGCGATGCGGAAATGACAGCCGCCGTGCGCGAGACGCTGGGCTATCTGATCAATCAGGCCTCTACGGAAGCACAGGTCGCACCGACGGAGATCATGGAACTGGTCCTGGTCGGCAATCCGATCATGCATCACCTGATCCTGGGGATCGACCCGACGGAATTGGGCTGGGCCCCCTTTGCCCTGGCCACCAATCAGGCGTTGCGTATCACGGCCGCGGAATTGGACTTGAAGGGCAAGACCAACCCCGGTGCGCGCGCCTTCTTCCTACCCTGCGTCGCCGGTCATGTCGGCGCGGACGCCGCCGCCGTCGTCCTGGCGGAAGGTCCGCAATACCGCGACGAGGTTACGCTGGTCGTCGATGTCGGTACGAATGCCGAAATCGTCCTGGGCAACAAGGATCGTCTGCTGGCCTGTTCCAGTCCGACCGGCCCGGCACTGGAAGGCGCGCAGATTTCGTCCGGCCAGCGCGCGGCCCCCGGCGCCATCGAACGTGTGCGAATCGATCCCACCACCCTGGAACCGCGTTTCCGCGTGATCGGGACCGATCTTTGGTCCGACGATCCGGGCTTTCCCGACGCCGTTAAGAAGATCGGCGTCACCGGCATTTGTGGGTCCGGAATCATTGAGGTCCTGGCCGAAATGTTCCTGGCCGGGGTCATCACCGAAGACGGCATTATCGACGGATCGCTGGCGGACCGGACCGACCGGATCGTGCCGGAAGGCCGCACCTTCTCCTATATCCTGAATCGGGGCGAGCCGGAAATCCGCGTCACCCAGGCAGATGTCCGCGCCATTCAGCTTGCCAAGGCAGCGCTTTACGCCGGGGCGCAATTGCTGATCGATAAGTTCGGCAAACCGGTGGAGCGTGTCGTTCTGGCCGGGGCCTTCGGCAGCCATATCGATTCCAAATACGCCATGGTCCTGGGCCTGATCCCGGACTGCCCGCTGGACATGGTGGCTTCCGTCGGGAATGCCGCCGGGACCGGAGCGCGGATCGCGCTTCTAAACAAAAAGGCGCGGAACGAAATCAAGGAAATCGTGACGCATATCGAAAAGATCGAAACCGCCGTAGAGCCGCGGTTCCAGGAACATTTCGTTGGCGCCATGGCCTTCCCGCACAAGACCGCCCCCTTCCCCAACTTGGCCAGCGTCGTGCGTCTGCCCGAAAAGAAAACGACGTCGGGCGGTGCGGGCGATGGCGAGGGCGGCGGTCGCCGCCGTCGGCGCCGAGGCTGAGTCGATAGGCTTATCTCCCGTTCGGTCTTTATGCGACGGGTCGTATTTGGATAGATTTTCTGTCGCTACCGCCAAGGTCCGTCGTCCCGTTTAGAGGCACTCTCCGTTCAAAATTACGGAGACGCCGAAATGACGGAAGTGAAGACCATGTCCGAAGTCGACCAGATCATCGATTTTATGAGCACCACGACCCTGGAAGTCACACCGGGCGGCGCGGCGAAGATCGACGATTTTCGCGCCGTGTTGCGCGACGGCCAGATTGTTTACGTGACCTTCCTGCCGGGCTCCGATTTCCGTGATACCGTTTCCACCGTCAAGAAGCTGAAGGACCAGGGCATGCGCCCGGTGCCGCATTTCGCGGCCCGGTCCATCCCGACCAAGGATTTCTTCGAAGAAAACCTGAAAATGCTGACCTCCGAAACGGGGGTCGAGGAAGCCCTGCTGATCGGCGGCGGCGTCGACAATCCGGTCGGGGAATTCACCGAGTCGATGCAGATTCTGCGCCTCGGCCTGTTCGAAAAATACGGCATCAAGAGCCTGGGCATCGCCGGCCACCCGGAAGGCAGTCCGGATATCTCCGAAGCCGAAGTCACCCGCGCCATGCTCGACAAGAACGCCTATGCGAAAGAAAGCCCGATGCATTTCTACATAGCGACGCAGTTCTGCTTCGAAGCGGACCCGCTAATCGAATGGGATCGCAAGATCCGCGCGGAAGGCAACGAGTTGCCGATCCATATCGGCATTCCGGGTCTGGCCACGATCAAAACGCTGATGAAGCATGCCCAAGCCTGCGGTATCGGCAATTCCATGCGCTTCATCGCCAAACAGGCCCGCAACGTCGCGAAGTTGATGTCGGTCAGCGAACCGGACAAGCTGGTCCGTGAGCTTGCCGCCTATAAGGCGAGCGATCCGAATTGCGGCATCGTGCAGACGCATCTGTATCCGCTGGGCGGCCTGAAGAAGTCGGCCGCGTGGCTCTATGCCATTCAGGACGGAAAGATCGAGTTGAACAGCAAGGGCGGCTTTAAGACCGAGTATTCGGTCGACTAAGCCCTAACCTGCCTTCCTCCGTTCAGCAGGCACCGTAGAGTTTCAGAAAAGACGCGACCGCCATGCGGGCCGTCCTTTCCGCTTGCCCGCGATCCGGCGCGGATATCCGGCCCAGCAAGCGACTTATTTGGTCATCGGCGATCAACAGCCCCAGAAAACTGCGCGCGGCGATCTTCGTATCATCGACCCGCAAGGCTCCGCGTTCCGCGTGACGATCCAGATACGCGACGAGGATCGGCAGGGTCGCATCGCGCCCGGATGCCGACAGGGCACGCGATAGGCTGGGGTCCTTGTTCACTTCCGCAATCGCCGCGCGGTTGATCGCAATCGCGCTGTCGCCCAACAGCATGGTGATGAACTCGACACCGAAATCCGTCAGGCCTTGGTCCAGCGGGCTTTCGGATTCCATCGATTGTTCAAGGGAGGCCCGCACCAATTCAGCGTTCCGGTGAATGATCGCGGTGAATAAGCCGGTCTTGTCGCCGAACCAGGAATACAGCGTTTCCTTCGATGCCTGTGCCCGTTTGGCGACGGCCAACATGGTCGTATCGCGATACCCCCGTTCCACTAAAATCTCCATGGCGGCATTCATGATGGCGTCCCGCCGGGTATCCGTCGGCATGTCGATTTCCTTTCCCAATCTCTTGACTCAACCGTACCCATTGGTACTGTGCTCTGCAACCGTACCAATGGGTACGGATTCAATACAGGAGGTATTCCATGCAAACGACGTCCCATCTTGAAATCAGGGATGCCCGCGACCCGGTCGCCGTCTCGGCGGTGATCGCGTTGCTCTGCATCACGGCAACCATGCTGTTGTTCCTGGTCACACAGACGGATCCGCATCCGCCGAACAGTATTGCACTCTTCGCGCTCGGTCCGTTCTTCTCCGCCTCGTTGGCCATCGGATTCGTTGCATGGTTCTTGTCGAACGAGGGTCATCGCGCCGGTAATCTCTGTGCCGTGGGCTTCGCCTTGACGGGGCTACTATCCTTCGGGCCGCATAAGTATTTCGACCCGTCCTTTCCATCGATCTGGCCCGCAGTCGTTGCGGCGCAGATCAGCATTGTTGTCATCGCGGTACGCTGTACTAGACTTCGCCGCAGACAAGCCGAGCACTCATAAGGATCAAATATCATGACGCCGATCGATGCGATCAGCCCGGAATATCTGATAACGGCGACCCTAGTTGTTCTCGCGCCGGGAACGGGGGTCATCTACACCGTGTCGACCGGCGTCTTTCGCGGTGCGCGGGCCAGCATCGCGGCGGCGACCGGCTGTACCCTGGGGATCGTGCCGCACCTGGCGGCCAGTATTCTGGGGCTGGCGGCCCTGCTGCACGCCAGCGCGCTTGCCTTTCAGGTTCTCAAACTTCTGGGCATCGCCTATCTACTGTACTTGGCCTGGGGCATGCTGCGCAGCGGCGGGACGATGGAACTGGACGGGTCCACGAAACAGGCGTCCAGCCTGACGCGAATCGCGGTCCGGGGCAGCCTGATCAATATTTTGAACCCAAAACTGTCGATCTTCTTCCTCGCCTTCCTGCCGCAATTTATTCCCGCGGGCATCGCCTCCCCCCTACCCTATACGCTCGTCCTCAGTGGGTTGTTCATGGGCCTGACGCTCGTCGTTTTCCTCGTCTACGGTTTGCTGGCGAACGCGGTTCGGCACCATGTCCTGCAATCGGAAACGGTTACACGCTGGATGCAGCGGGGGTTCGCTGCCGCCTTCGCAGGATTCGCCGCCCGCCTTGCAATCGCGGATCGGTCCTAACGATAAAGTTACTGGAACGTTCATTCCAATAACTTGCCGAACGGCAATCGCGCCCCATCTTGTCCGGGGTAACATTGACAGCGGCGCCGCAACGGGCGCACCACAGGGGATAGAAAGGACCGGGGATGACCGATACTTACACGCCGCCCAAAGTCTGGGTTTGGGACAAGGAGAACGGGGGCAAGTTCGCTTCCACGAACCGGCCGATCGCCGGACCGACTCATGAAAAAGCTCTGCCGGTGGGCAAGAACCCGCTGCAGCTGCATTCCCTCGCCACCCCCAACGGCGTGAAAGTCACCATCATGCTGGAGGAACTGCTGGAGGCCGGACACAAGGGCGCGGAATACGACGCCTATAAGATCAACATCGGCGACGGCGACCAATTCGGCAGCGGCTTTGTCGACATCAACCCGAATTCCAAGATCCCGGCGCTGATGGATCGCAGCGGCGATAAACCGGTGCGGGTTTTCGAGTCCGGATCGATCCTTCTGTATCTCGCTGAGAAATTCGGCGCCTTCCTGCCGGAGGACCATGCCGGACGCACGGAAACCCTGAATTGGCTGTTCTGGCAGATGGGCAGCGCCCCCTATCTGGGCGGCGGCTTCGGCCATTTCTATGCCTATGCACCGGAAAAGTGGGAGTATCCGATCAACCGCTTTGCCATGGAAGCCAAACGGCAGCTCGACGTTCTGGACCGCCGCCTCGCCGAAAGCCGATACATAGCCGGCGACGATTACACGATCGCCGATATTGCGATCTGGCCGTGGTACGGCCTCCTGGCGCTCGGTGCGATCTACAACGACGCCGGAACTTTCTTGGATACGAAATCTTACGAAAACGTCCAACGCTGGGCGAAGGAAATCGGCATCCGCCCTGCGGTCATCCGCGGTCGCGCCGTGAACCGCAGCTGGGGCGAAGACGGTGAACAAGTTCCCGAACGCCATGAAGCCAGCGATTTCGACGGGAAAACCGGCGTCCTTATCTGACCGCCGCTCACGATCGGTTGCCGGAATCCTCCTTGGAAGTCAGTCCCCTTCGAAGGAGGATTCCGTCCCCTCGATCGGCAGCCGAAGGGTCACCGTCGTGCCGGTCCCAGGTTCCGATTCGATATCCAACCGGGCATTCAACAAGTCCGCCAACCGCCGACAAATGGCAAGACCGAGCCCCGTTCCCTGAATAGTGCGGGCGATATCGGTACGCCCCCGGCGATAGGGCTCGAAGACCCGACGCAGGTCTTCCTTGGGAATACCGATACCACTATCCGCGATCGTCACGACGATGCAGTTGTCCGCGTCGTCCCGACGGGCCGTCACGTCGATGCGCCCGTCCACCGGCGTGAATTTCGCCGCATTGGACAGAAGGTTCGCCCCAATCTGGGCCACCGCGCGCACGTCGGTACGGGCCTTCAGACCGACCGGCAGGTCCACCGCCAGCGTGAGACCCTTCCCTGCCACCGTCGGGCCGATCATCGTGACGCAATCCCGCATGATCATGGCGACATCCGCCTCTTCCATATCCATGGTCGTGCGGCCCGCCTCAATCCGCGACAGGTCCAGCAAATCGTCGACCAGAAGCAGCAGCGCGGCGGCGGCCTTATGGATATCCTGGCCGTATTCCTGATATCGGTCGCGGGCCATTCCCTGCGTTTCCGGCGACGCCAATATCTCGGAAAAACCCAGGATGGCATTCAAGGGGGTCCGCAGATCGTGGCTCATACTCGCCAGGAATTCGGATTTCGCATTATTTGCTTCTTCGGCGCGACGGCGGGCGAAGTCGAGTTCCAGCGTGCGTTCCTCAACCTTTTCTTCCAGCGTGCGGTTCAAGGTTTCGAGACGCGTCAGCGCGTCCTTCAGCGCGGATATGTCCTCTTCGACCGCGATAATGCAGCGCCCGCCGGAAACCGGATCGTAGCCGATCTTCATATCGATCCGATGCCAACACTGTCCGGCACAGGTCATTGCGTGATATTCGCCCTTCGACTCACGTCCCTCCCGACAGGCGTCGAGCATCTGTCGCCCTTCCTCCTGATCGACGAATCGCGCGATCAGCGGTTCGGATCGATCGAACGTGTCCTGTGCCGCCGGATTCATGGACAGCAAAGCCCCGTCCATGTCGAAAATGCTGATCATCAAGGCGGTATAGCGCGAGGCTTCCACCATGCGGCGGTCGATGCCGGTATCCTGATCGTCGAATTGGGAGACCAGTTGGATCAACAGCGCCGGCGCGCCTTCCGGCCGAATTCGGATCGGCGTCAGGGAGATCGCGACCGATGTCGGGCGCCCATCCGGATAAAGTGTCCAATTGTCCTGAACTGCTCGACCCGGCGGCGTGCTTTCGAATATCTGACGCAGGCGGCGGCGGGTTGTGCCGCTGTCGCGCTCATAGGCACGGGCCAGAAGTTCCGCCTCACTGTCCGCCCCCCAAAACCGAACCGCGGCCGCATTCGCCCACCAGACGCGATGTTGGTCCAGGTCGAAAACCCAGATCGGACCGATGGCGAGGGAAAGGACGTTCAGGCTGTCGCGGGTCAGGATGTCGACGGGATGCGCCGCAGCGGCGGACTCGTCCCTTACGGGGGTCGATTTCCCCCCGTCGGTCGTGTCCCCCCGAATGTCCTCCCCACGACTATTCATCTACTTAAAGTCGCTCCCCACCCCAAATCCTGCAAGGCGGCGAGCGTACCCGAAAGCTGTGTAAATAGGAACAGTACCGGCAGTAGAATGTACGGTCTGGCGCCAACAATTTTCCCGCAAGGGATGCATTTCGAAGACACGCCGTCGGCGTCGGTCCCAGGGTCGCATACCTAAAATATCAGGCCGTGCGAGGACGCGACGATTATGCCGACCTATAAACCGCGATACGTCCGATACCAGGATACGAATTTGGGAATGCCGACATCGATCGGCGTCGTCGGCCGGTACCCGAAGTCACGCGCGATCGCGTCGATATCGGCGTATGTCTCCTTGACGTCGCCCGGCTGCATCGGCTGGAAATCGATCTTCGCCTCGACGCCGATCGCCGCCTGAAGAACCTCCACCATCCGCATCAACGGTTCGGATCGGTTGTTGCCGATATTATAGACGCGGTGCGGCGCCTTCCCGGCTTCCGCGCTCGGCGGGCCTTCCAGCACGGCGCAAATTCCGGCGACGATATCGTCGATATAGGTAAAGTCCCGCTTCATGTCCCCGTTATTGAAGACCGGGATGGTTTCGCCCTTGAGGATTTTTTCCGTGAAGATCCAGGCCGCCATGTCGGGCCGCCCCCAAGGACCGTAAACGGTGAAAAACCGCAGCCCCGTCATCGAGATGCCGTAGAGATGGCTGTAGGAATGGCTCATCAACTCGTCCGACCGTTTGGTGGCGGCATAGAGCGATACCGGCGTGTCCGTTCTGTCATCGACGGAAAACGGCACCTTCGTATTCCCGCCGTAAACGGAGGAGGACGACGCATAAACCATATGCTTCAGCCCGTCCAAATTCCGCGCCAGCTCCATGATGTTCAGATGCCCCATCAGATTGGACTGAACATAGGCATGCGGATTGATCAGCGAATAGCGGACGCCCGCCTGGGCGGCGAGATGAACAATCCGGTCGATCCCGGCATCCTTCAATTCCATGATGGCCGCGCTGTCGGCGATATCGAGTTTGCGGAACGTGAAGCCGGGTTTGCCGTCCAGCGTCGCCAACCGGGCATCCTTCAGCGCCGGTTCGTAATAGCTGTTCATATTGTCGATGCCCAGGACGGTTTCGCCCTTGGCCAACAGCGCGTGCGCGACGGACATTCCGATAAAGCCGGCGGCGCCGGTGACAAGGACGGTCATCGATAGATCCAGGCTCTTTGAAACGGATGGCTGAATTGCCGCTGATATACCGGCTTGCGCCGCAGGATGCATCCCCTAACTGACGGACCTTGTCGAGAAGGGGCTAGCTGTCTTTGCCGACGCGGCTGGCGACGGGGCCGGATTGGTTCACATACTTAGCCCCTTCCTTGCGGTCATAGGGGTTCAGCGCCGGAGAGGTC
Organism: Pacificispira spongiicola; assembly: GCF_012926505.1. Lineage (GTDB taxonomy): Bacteria > Pseudomonadota > Alphaproteobacteria > UBA8366 > Aestuariispiraceae > Pacificispira > Pacificispira spongiicola. The sequence continues at coordinate 504,004 of NZ_JABBNT010000004.1, read as the reverse complement.
AGCGGCTCGAAGCTGACCGCGCAGACGCGCATCCCCGGTCGCAGGGCCAGCGCGATATTGCCCGCATTGAAAAATTCCAGGGTAATGACGCCGTTCCATCCCGGTTCCAACGTATGCGCCGTCGCATGCACCATCAGCCCGATTCGCGCCAAACTGGACCGCCCATCGAGCCAGCCCACCAGATCGTCGGGAATTTTCACCCGTTCTTTCGTCGCGCCGAGGGCAAAGGCCTTCGGCTGCAGAATGAAGGCCTGCCCGTCCGGCACATCGTATTGCGCCATCGGATCCTGTCCCGCGAGCCCCTTTTCAACGTCTATGACGGACAGTTGTTCGTGCCGGAAATACAGGAACCGGCTGTCGAGCGTCAGGTCGATGGAAACGGGTCCGAACCGCACCTTTTCCGGCGGGTCGATGCCGATCGAGCCATCCTCGATCCGTTTCAGAATATCGCGATCGGAAAGTTTCATCCCAGGTCCCGGATTGTCCCAATTTCCGCCGAATTGGCGCGTTGCGGTATGCGGGCGCGATTCGACCGCAGCCCGCAAGGGAAAGCAAGCCGATTGAAATAATAGGTCAGCAATGCTAACCTATTATCCATGGATCAACAGAGTGCCCGACGGAGCCACGGCTCTTGAGACGCACCCGGACCGGCACCATACTCCTTATATAAGAAACAAGCCGGGCTGAACTTGGGAGAGTAAACACCATGGCCGAACTGGCACACGTTTCCCTGGACGACAAATACACGCTGGAACAAGGCCGCGTCTTCCTGACCGGCACGCAGGCGCTTGTCCGTCTGCCGCTGATGCAGCGGGCGCGGGATCGTGCGGCGGGCCTGAACACGGGCTGTTTCATTTCCGGTTATCGCGGGTCGCCGCTGGGCGGTTTCGATCAGCAGCTCTGGCGCGCCCGAAAGTTTCTGGAAAAGAGCAACATCCACTTCCAGCCCGGCGTGAACGAAGATCTCGCCGCAACCGCCGTTTGGGGGACGCAGCAGGTCGGCCTCTATCCCGGCGCGGATGTCGACGGCGTATTTTCCATCTGGTACGGCAAGGGTCCCGGCGTCGACCGCAGCGGCGACGTCTTCCGCCACGCCAATATGGCGGGCACGTCCAAGAACGGCGGTGTCCTCGTCCTCGCGGGCGACGATCACACCAGCAAGTCCTCCACCACCGCGCATCAGACGGAATACGCCTTCGTCGATGCGATGATGCCGGTTCTGAACCCGGCGAATGTGCAGGAATTTCTGGACCTCGGCATGCATGGCTGGGCCATGTCGCGCTATTCGGGGGCTTGGGTCGCGTTCAAAACGCTGGCCGATACCGTGGATACCTCCGCCTCCGTCTATGTCGATCCGCATCGGGTGAACAGCCTTATCCCGACGGATTTCGAAATGCCGCCCGGCGGGCTGAACATTCGCGCCAAAATCCACGAGCCGCTGGCCGAAGAGGAACTGCATCACAAATACCGCCTCTATGCCGCGCTCGCCTATGCCCGGGCCAACAAGCTGAATTACGAAGTCCTGGGCGGGAAGAACCGACGGCTGGGCATCGTTACGACGGGCAAGAGCTACCTGGACGTCATGCAGGCGCTGGAAGACCTGCATATCGACGAATCCTTCGCGGAAAAGCTGGGCATCGTCGTCTACAAGGTCGGCATGCCCTGGCCCCTGGAACGCGAAGGCATCCGCCATTTCGCCGAAGGCCTGGAGGAAATCCTGGTCGTCGAGGAAAAGCGCGCCCTGATCGAAAACCAGTTGAAGGAACAGCTCTACAACTGGCGCGAAGACGTTCGCCCACGCGTCGTCGGTAAATTCGACGACAAGGGTACGCTGCAACTGCCGTCCTATGGCGAACTGACCCCGGCACGGATCGCGCAGGTTCTGGTCGACCGCCTGAAAGCGCTGCCCGGCGGCAGCGCGACGGTGGATTCGAACGAGCATTTCAAAAACCGGCTGGGCTTCCTGGCCGCGAAGGAACAATCGCTGAATACCGGCAAGGAAGGCACGAAGCGCCTGCCGTATTTCTGTTCCGGCTGTCCGCACAACACATCGACCAAGGTCCCCGAGGGCAGCCGCGCGCTGGCCGGGATCGGCTGCCACTACATGGCGCTGTGGATGGACCGGAATACGCAAAGCTTCAGCCAGATGGGCGGCGAGGGCATGACCTGGGTCGGGCAGGCGCCGTTCACGTCGGAAAAGCACGTTTTCGTCAATCTGGGCGACGGCACCTACTTCCATTCCGGCTTGCTTGCCCTGCGCGGGGCCGTGTCGTCGAGCGCCAACATCACCTACAAGATTCTGTTCAACGACGCCGTCGCCATGACCGGCGGCCAGCCGCATGACGGGCCGATCGACGTGCCCACCATGGCGGCGCAGGTCTATGCCGAAGGCATAAAACGCCTGGCCATCGTGTCCGATGAGCCGGAGAAATACCCGCAACGTCATGGCTACTTCCCGCCCGGCACGACGGTCCATCACCGCAGCGAGTTGGATCACATCCAAAAGGAATTCCGCGAAACCGAAGGCTGTACGGTCATTATCTACGACCAGACCTGCGCTGCGGAAAAACGGCGTCGCCGCAAGCGGGGCCTGTTCCCGGACCCGGCGAAGCGCGCCTTCATCAATGATGCGGTCTGTGAAGGGTGCGGCGACTGTTCGGTGAAATCGAACTGTATGTCGGTCGTGCCGAAGGAAACGGAATTCGGCCGCAAGCGCGAAATCGATCAGTCCAGTTGCAACAAGGACTATTCCTGCGTCGACGGTTTTTGCCCGTCTTTCGTCACCGTGCATGGCGGCAAGCCGCGCAAGGGCAAGGGCGCGGAAACCGGCTCTGCAAAACTCGCAGGCGTGGCGGATGTATTCGAAACCCTGCCCGAACCGATCATTCCGTCGATCGAGGGGCGGACCTGGGATATCGTGCTGACCGGCATCGGCGGCACCGGGGTCGTGACCATTGGCGCCTTGCTGGGCATGGCCGCGCATATCGAAGGCAAGGGCTGTTCCGTCCTGGACATGGCCGGCTTGGCACAGAAGGGCGGCCCGGTCGTCAGCCATATCCGCATCGCCAAGACGCCGGAAGACATCAAGGCCGTGCGCATCGCGGCGGGCGGGGCCGATTTGATCCTGGGCTGCGACATGGTCGTCGCGTCCGGCGTCGATACATTGGCAAAGGCTGAACGCGGCGTCACCAAGGCCGTGGTGAACACGCATCAATCCGTCACCGGCGCCTTCACGCGCAATCCCGACTGGCAGTTTCCGGCGGAAGAAATGGAACGCATCATCCGCGATCAGGTCGGTCCGGACGCGGCCAATTTCGTTCCCGGCACCCAGGTCGCGGAAGCGCTGATGGGCGATACGATCTCGACCAACCCCTTCATGATGGGCGTTGCCTATCAGATGGGCCTGCTGCCGGTTTCCGGCGATGCGATCGAGGAAGCGATCGCGCTGAACGGCGTGGCCGTGGAGGCCAACAAACGCGCCTTCCTGTGGGGCCGCCGCATGGCCCATGACAGCGCCGCGGTGATCAAGCTGATCGGCAAGGCGGCGGAAAAGACCGAAGCCCCGCATTTCGCGACCAAGCTGGAAGACATAGTCGCCAAACGCATCGCCGTGTTGAAGGACTATCAGAACACGGCCTATGCCCGTCGCTACAAGGATTTGGTGGACCGCGTCGTCACCGCCGAAGCGCGGATCGCCCGATCAGACGGCCATCTGGCCAAGGCGGTCGCCCGCTACTACTTCAAACTGCTGGCGATCAAGGACGAATACGAGGTCGCCCGCCTGTATACGAACGGCGATTTCCTGCGGTCCGTCCGCGACAGGTTCGAAGGCGACTACAAGCTGCATTTCCATCTGGCCCCGCCCCTGTTCGCGGATCGCGACCCGGATACCGGCGAGTTGAAGAAAAAGGAATATGGCCCCTGGATGATGTCGGCCTTCGGCCTGCTGGCCAAACTGCGCTTCCTGCGCGGGACCGCCTTCGATATTTTCGGGCGCACCGACGAGCGAAAAATGGAACGCCAGTTGATCGCCGATTACGAAGCGATGATCGAGGAAATCCTGAACACCCTGACCAGCGCGAATTACGACACCGCCATCGAACTTGCCGCCCTGCCGGAGAAAATCCGCGGCTTCGGTCATGTGAAGGAACGGCATGTCGCCCTGGCGAAGAAGCAGGAATCGGATTTGCTGGCGCGCTACCGCAATCCGTCCGGCAGTCCCGCCGAACCGGCACCGAAAGCGGCGGAATAAAAGCGCGACGCCATGACGATCCGACTGCGGCCGGCGGAAGACCGGGACCGAATCGACCTGCATCGCATGATGGCCGCGCTTCAGGATGTCGAACGCGCCGTCCACCCGGTCAGCCGCCCGCCCGGCGCGGGGATGGCGGCGGAACACGTCGCCCATCTGCGCAAGACGGCGACGGACAATCAGGGGCTCTATCTTGTCGCCGAAGACGGTGACGCCTTGGTCGGATTCCTCGTCTGCTATGTGGAGGTGGAGGAAGAGGCCTATCTGTCCCCCGCCCATCAACGGGCGGGACGGATCGCGGACTTGTGGGTCGATGCGTCCTACCGGGGCGGTGATCTGGTCGACCGTTTCTTCGCCGCCGCCGAAGACCATTTCCGCGCCCTCGGTCTGTCGGTGATGATCGTGTCCCATCTCGTCGGGAACGACCGCGCAGGCCGGGCCTACCAAAAGCGCGGTTTTATCCCGCTGGAAACACTCCTGGAACGTCCGATCCGGTAATTGTGCGTTGCAACCAATTGCGGCGCGGGCCGCTAGGTGCTAAGGCAGATCGGCTTCCCAAATTGTGATCACATCTATGGAGCGTTCCATGTCCCGTATCGTTTACGTCAACGGCGAGTATGTCCCGGAAGAAGAAGCGAAGATTTCCGTCTTCGACCGCGGCTTCCTGATGGGCGACGGCGTTTATGAGGTTTCTTCCATCCTGGACGGCAAGCTGGTCGATAACGACGCGCATCTGGCGCGGCTGGAACGCTCCCTCAACGAATTGAATATGGGCTGGCCCTGTACCAAGGAAGAATTGGTCGATATCCAGCGGGAGGTCATTCGCCGCAACGACGTCGAGGAAGGCGCGGTTTATTGGCAGATCACGCGCGGCGCCGCCGACCGCGACTTCGTTTTCCCGAAGGATGCGAAACCGTCCCTGGTCATGTTCACCCAGGCCCGGAAGATTGTCGACGTTCCCGCCGCGAAGACCGGCATGTCCGTCATCACGGTTCAGGATATCCGCTGGCACCGCCGCGATATCAAAACGGTCCAACTGCTGGCCCCCAGCTTGGCGAAAATGGAAGCGAAAGCCGCCGGTGCCGACGATGCCTGGCTGGTCGAAGACGGCTATGTCACCGAAGGCAGCTCCAACAACGCCTTCATCATCACCCAGGACGGCACCATCGTGACGCGCAAGCTGTCGAACGACATCCTGCACGGCATCACCCGCCGCGCGGTGCTGAAGATCGCCGAACAGGAAGGTCTGAAGGTCGAAGAACGCTCCTTCACGCCGGACGAAGCCTATGACGCGGCGGAGGCCTTCATCACCTCCGCCTCCGCCTTCGTCATGCCTGTCGTGAAAATCGACAACCGTATTCTGGGCAACGGCGTTCCCGGCCCGATCGCCAGCAAGCTGCGCGAATTATATATCGAAATGGCGAAAGCTGAGGCGAAGTAAGCGCCCCGGCCTCGAAGAGAATGCGCGGTCAGTTCCGAACTTCGGACTCCGCGCGTTTTTCTTCCCAGACCTTGCGATAGGCCTTGGACGCTTCAATCAGGCGCGGATCGGGTGATTTTGCGGGATTCCCAAGGTGGTCGTGCCCCGTGGCGCCGACCAACAGGGCGCGTTCCGAATAGATTGCCGATATTGCCAGATAGGCGCTGGCATGTCCGGTTTTCGCCATGCGGTCCAGAGCCAGGAGCAATCTGTCCGACTTCGGCCACCAATCGGGGATGTCCTCCGGTTCCTTACCCAACCGTCCCGCATAGGCATGCAGACGGTCTTCCGTCGTGGCCATTTCCATATAGACCTGAATCAGGGCCTCGATCGCCGGGTCATAGCCGTCGTCCGCCGCGGAGCGCATCATGGTATAGCCACGTTCCCGCGCATCCGGTCCGCCGTCTTCCGCATCCCCGCATTCGCACCCGCGATTGGCCGTCCCGAACCACAGAAGATAACCCAGCGCCAGACGCGTCTCGACCGTATCGCTGCGCTTGTTCGACCGTTCGACCTCCAGCACGCATTGCAGGGATCGCTTTCCCCAATCCTCGCTGCTTTCCCCCGGCAGTTCCGGGACGGACGAAACATAATCCGTCACACCGGAATAGCCGTGCCGGTCGACGAAGCTCCAGAACGGCGCGAAATCGCCGGATATCATGGTGTTGAGACGCTCGCCGCACGCCTTGGGATCGACCGGCGAGGAGAACACCCCTTCGCCTTCCGCGCGCAAGGACGGCGTACCGGCGAGAGTGATCGTCGCCAGCCCGGCAAGTGCGATTCCCGCAAGACCGGTTCGAACAGAGCGTTTCATACCGAAACGATGGGGTGAATCGGTATCGCGGGCAAGTTGAATACCGTCTCATCTGCCGATATGCGGCTTAAAGCCCCATCCCGTCCCCGGAAAGATCGCGGCGGATCGCATTCAACGTGTCCAGAGCATCCCGGCTTTTGTCTGGCTTCGCACCGGCGCAGGCGATCAACATCCCTTCCAGCAGCGCCATCGTTCCGGCATGCAACCCGAACCCTTCCGCCCGCCCGCGCGGCACGCGCAGTGTCACACTCGCCCGGCGATCCGGCAATCGAGGACCCGTCGACGTGATCAGGATAGACGACAGATTCTGTTGTACCGCGCGGTCAAACAGTGCTGTGACCTCCGGATAGGGTCGGTCATAGGCCAGCGCGGCGACCGCATCCCCCGGCTTCATCCGGATCAAATCATCCGCGCATTGCAGACCGGTTTGCGTCAGCGCCCTTGCCTCAAATCCCAGCCGCGCGAGTTGTGCCGCGAAATACCCCGCAACGAACCCGGACGGTCCGATGCCGAAGACATGAATGCATCGCGCGTCCACAAGGATCCGGATCAGCTCGTCCACGGTCCGGCCATCGATTGCTTCGATGGCGTCCAGACCGACCCTAAGGGTCGCCGCCGCACCGGTCAGTGCGGTCCCGTCCTCGCTCTGCCTCAACTCATTCGCCATCCGGTCCGACAGCGTCAGATCGCGGCGCAGGTCGTCGGCCAGCGCTTGGCGCAGCGCGTCCAAGCCGGAATAGCCGAGCTTCCGGACGGTCCGGATCACCGTCGCGTCGCTGGCGCGCACCGCTTGGGCAATGTCGGCAGCGGAGGAGTATAGGGCGCGTTCCCGGTTATCCGTCAGATAGGCGATCACACGTCGATCCGCCGGGGTAAGGCTGACCCCAAGGTCGGAAGTCCGCGCTGAAAAGGACATATCGTTCATGTCCGCAACATACATGTTGCATCTGCTACACACAATTGGCATGATCACGACACCAATGTAGCATTCGCAACAAAATAAGCGAGGCTCCCAATGCCTGCGGATTTCTGGACGGTTCTGTTTCCCGCTGTCGCGGCGGCCTTTCTGGCGTCGATCGTCGAAGTGGTCGAAGCTTTCACCATCGTATTGGCCGTCGGCACGACACGCGGTTGGAAACCGGCCGTTGCCGGTACCGCCTCGGCTTTGGCGGTCCTTGGGCTGGTCGTTCTGATTCTCGGTCCCGCCTTGCGCTTCGTGCCGATTCAGGCCCTTCAACTCGTTGTCGGGGTCCTGTTGCTGCTATTCGGCATGGGGTGGCTGCGCAAGGCGGTGCTGCGATCCGCCGATGTCCTGCCCCTGCATGACGAATTGGAAGCCTTCGCGGCGGAAACTGCGGACCTTGCAGGGCAAAGCGGCCCTGCGCGAACATTGGCCTGGATTGCCGGGATCGCGGCCTTCAAGGCGGTGTTGTTGGAAGGCTTGGAAGTCGCCTTCATCGTCGTCGCCGTCGGGGCCGGCAAGGGGTTGCTGTGGGAAGCGTCCTTCGGCGCGCTGGCCGCCTGCCTTCTCGTCCTCTGCGTCGGCATGGCCGTTCACAAACCCTTGGCACGGGTGCCGGAAAATACATTGAAATTCGGCGTGGGTGTCATGCTGTCCGCCTTCGGGGTCTTTTGGACCGGCGAAGGGTTGGGGATCGAATGGCCCGGTGCCGATCTATGCCTGCCGGTTCTGGCTGTCGTTTTCTTGGCTGTGGGTATCCTGCTGGCCCGGCTCGCCAGAATCACTCCGGAAGGGAATGCGGCATGACCATTATCGGCGACGTCCTGAAAGAACTGTTCAAGATGTTTGTGGCCGACTTGCGGCTGACAATCGCGGTCTTGATTGGCGTGGGGGGCTTGGCCACCCTTCGGCATGCGACCGAGATCAGCCCAATGTCCGCCGGTCTGATCCTGCTGGTCTATTGTCTCGCAGTCTTGTCCGAGGCGGTCTATCGGGAGGCCAAGCGCAAAAAGGCCGCGCGTTAAGCGGCCTCGGTCCCGCCCGCCGCCACCAGGGCTTTCAGGCGCTCGTCGTCATACTCGGCTTCCAAACGGTCGGCGACGGCGCGGGCCTCGCCTTCCAGATCGTCCGAAACTTCAATCGGATCGGCCTTGCGCCATTCCGCCAGATAGTCATCCGTGGAACGCGCCCCGCCGCGCATGGCGGCCCGGTCGATCGCCTTTTCGAACCGTTCGTCCAGCACGACCTTCACCTGGTCGCGGCGGCCCTTCTTGGCGATTACCTGTGCCGGAATGTCCCGCCAATAGACCACGATCAATTGCGCCATTTCTTTACCCCATCACGCTTGTTGTTGTTCCGCCGCTTCCTGCAGGAAATCGGCCAGTTCGCCGTATCCGGTCCACCGCCGTTCGTATCGCAGGCCCAGGGCTTCCGCCGCCGCTTCGGCCTTTCGATCCAGGTCGGCATCGTCGGTCTGCGCCAGATAAACCAGCCGTTTATAATTCCCGAACAGCATGTCGCGCATCTGCGGATATTTCCGCAAGCCCATCCCGTCCAGGATCAGCGTTTCGAAATGCCGCGCCAGATAATCCGTCAAATAGAAACTGCCGATCTCCTCTTCCGCCAGGGCTTCGAAGGCTGCCCCGCCTGTGAAGAAGGAATAACAGTGCGGCCCGCCGATCCGAACCGCCCCTTCCTGTTCGACGACACGGTCGATCAAACCGCCCGTTCCACAGTCGGCATAGGCGACGAAGATACGGTCGAACCCGTCACGCTTCGCGCGGATCTTGTCGCGCAGCAGATCGGGTATCTGTTGGGGCGTGTTGTGCAGTTTCGCGGGCAGGCAGGCGACGGACAGGTTGTCCCATCCGTTCAATCGGCTCAGGTCCAGAATCTCCCGGGCCAGCGCCCCGCAGGCGATGACAAGAACCTTGCCCGCCCCATCGGCATTGTCACCGGTTGGGGCGGCAGGGAATTCCGGCGCCGCGTCGGGCGCCGGCCCCGTATCGGGAAATGTGTCGGCCATGGCGTCTGCCCTTGGGCCGAGCGTACCCGGCCTACTGGTTGTTTTTGCGGACCATATATTCCTTTGCCATTTCCACCGCCACGGCGGCGTCACGGCAATAGGCGTCGGCCCCGACTTCACGGGCGAATTCCTCGTTCAGCGGCGCGCCGCCGACAAGCACGACATAGTCGTCGCGAATGCCCTGTTCCTTCAGCGTATCGATCACGACCTTCATATAGGGCATGGTCGTGGTCAGCAAAGCCGACATGCCCAGAATGTCCGGTTTGTGCTCTTCCAAAGCTTCCAGATAGGCTTCAACCGGGTTGTTGATGCCGATATCGATGACTTCGAAACCCGCGCCTTCCATCATCATGGAAACGAGGTTCTTGCCGATATCGTGAATGTCGCCCTTCACGGTGCCGATGACCATCTTGCCTTGCGGCGGGGCGCCGGTTTCGGCCAGCAGCGGGCGCAGGATGTTCATGCCCTGCTTCATGGAGTTCGCCGCCATGAGCACTTCCGGCACGAAGAGGATGCCGTCGCGGAAGTCGACACCGACGATGCGCATGCCTTCGACGAGCGCTTCGGTCAGAACCCGGTATGGGGCCCAGCCGCGTTCCAACAGGATGTTGGTGCCTTCGACAACCTCGTCCGCGAGACCGTCATACAGGTCGTCCCACATCTGTTCGACAAGTTCCTGATCGTCCAGAGACCGGAGATCGAGATCTTCTTCGTCAGCCATTTCCTCTATCCCTTGAAAGACCGGATGCGACCTTAACGCCGTGCATGCCGGCAACTGTTACGAACCGCCGTCAAACCTAGTCTGCGGCGGATTTCCGGCTCACGCCCGAACGACACGATTTGTCTTTCCGACGACAGGCGAAGCATCCGGGGAGGATATCAAACATTCCCCATTACCGGGCAAGCCTCAATTCGCCATAGGCCTTAAGGAGCTTTTGCGCCTCTGCCAAATCGGCGTCGCTTAAGACCGCCTGCACGGCATCCAGTTCCGCTTTCAGGTCGGCTTCCCCGGCGTCGACCGCCTGGGACAGCCACGCCCAGGCCTCAATCATGTCATGCGGGGTACCCAATGGTCCGGCCATGTATAGCAGGGCCAATGCTCGCATCGCCGCCGTCTCTCCCCGGAAAGCCGCCTGCTCGAACCAACGGATCGCCTCCGGCAGGTTCTTGTCCACGCCGATGCCGTCCTGTAGCAGGATGGCATAATTATACTGCGCTTCCGGCAGGCCCTGTTCCGCCGCCGCGGCGTAAAGGGCCGCCGCCTTCGTCATATCGCGCGGCCCGCCACGACCTTCGGCATAGAAACGGGCGCGTTTGAACTGTGCCGGGGGAAAGCCGGTTTCCGCCGCGCGACCATACCAATCCGCCGCCGCCATGTCGTTCGGCGTGCCGTCCACCAGGCCGCGTTCATACAAAAGGCCCAGCCGGAACTGCGCGCCCTGGTCGCCCGCTTCCGCCTTCTTTTCGTATTTCTGAAGCACGAAGGCAGGTACCTGTTGCAGGTCCGCCAAGGTTTGAGCAGACGCGCCGGAAGCAGCCATCCCAACCGCAAGAGACGCGCATAGCAGCCCGGTCCGCGCAAACGCTTTCGCGGCGCGGCAACGTTGCCGATTATCTTGAATCCCCCAAATCATCCCAACACGTTATGCGGTTTCCGCCGGACCGTCGATACCTTAAGCGCGCCAAACCGTACGCGCGCCAGTCAAACTTCACGCAGATGGCGGCGCATGATCTTGCCCGTCGTCGTCATCGGCAGGCTGTCCACGAAGGCGACTTGGCGTGGATATTCATGGGCTGCCAGCCGCGCCTTCACGAAGTCCTGGATTTCGCGTACCAGCGCATCCGTCGTCTCCACACCGTCGCGCGGCACGATGAAGGCCTTCACCACCTGTGTCCGCACCGGGTCGGGAACGCCGACGACTGCCGCCATGGCCACGGCGGGATGTTTCATCAGGCAATCTTCGATTTCGCCCGGACCGACGCGGTAACCCGCCGTGGTGATGACGTCATCCGCCCGGCCGACATAGCGGAAATAGCCGTGATCGTCGCGCATCCCCGTATCGCCGGTCAGCAGCCAATCGCCCGCGAATTTCTCCGCCGTCGCCTCCGGATTATTCCAATAGCGCAGGAACATCACCGGATCGGGACGTTTCACCGCGATATTGCCGACCGTGCCGTCCGCCAGTTCGTTACCGTCGTCATCGACGATGCCGACCCGATGACCGGGCACGGCACGTCCCATCAGGCCGGGGCGCACCTCCATGCAATCCGCGCAATTGCCGACGACCAGATTGCATTCCGTCTGACCGTAGAATTCGTTGATGGTCAGACCGAAGGTTTCCCGCCCCCAATCCAGCAGTTCCGCCCCCAGGGTTTCGCCGCCGGACCCGATCGATCGCATGGCGTAATCGAACCGCGTTCGGGGCGTTTCCACCTGCCGCATCAGTTTCAGCGCCGTCGGCGGCATGAAGGCATTGCGGATATGGAAGCGGCCCAGGATATGGAACGCCTCCTCCGGGTCGAATTTCCGGGCGCGATAGGCTAGGACCGGTTTGCCATGATGCAGGCTGGGCAACAGGACGTCGATCAACCCGCCGATCCAGGCCCAATCCGCGGGCGTCCAGAACCGATCCCCCGGCTGTGGGAAGAAGTTCTGTGGGAATTCGACCCCCGGCAGGTGGCCCAGCAAGACGCGATGCGCGTGCAAGGCGCCTTTCGGCTGTCCGGTCGTGCCGGAGGTGAAGATGATCAGCGCCGGATCCTCTGCGGCGGTATCGACCGGTGTGAACGTGTCGGACGCCTTGCCGATCTCCACCCGAAAATCCAAGGCGCCCGGCCCCGGCCCGTCAATGCAGAAGATATAACGAAGCGCCGGCAGCCGATCCCGGATCGTGGAAATCTTGGCCAGTCCCACCGCATCCGTGATCAGCGCTCGCGCCCCGCAGGCCGACAGGCGATATTCCAACGCGTCCTCGCCGAACAGGGAAAACAGCGGCACCGCGATCATTCCCGCCTTATAGACGGCGATATGCGACACGGCGGTTTCCGGCGCCTGGGGCAGCAGGATGCCGACACGGTCTTCCCGCGCCAATCCGCGCCCGGTCAGAACATTGGCCAATTGATTGCTCAACCGCGACAGGTCGCCGAATGTATATTCGGCGACGGTATCGTCGGAATCACGATAGATGATGGCCGTCGCCTGCGGATTCTGCCGGTCTGAGACATCGACACCGATATTGTAGCGTTGCGGCACGGCCCAGACGAAGGCATCCGCCACATCCTCGTACCGATTTGCCTTCGTCAGCATGATGGTGCGTTAATTGACGCGATCGCGCGGCACGACCCAGAAATCCCCGTCGCGGCCTTCGAAATATTCTTCCAACTGCGGATGCACGACGTCTTCCCCGTCCTCGATTGGAACGAGGTTCTGTTCCGAGACATAGGCGACATAGGGGGACTGATCCGCCGGATTGACGGCGAAAAGATGATAGAAAGGCTGATCCTTGCGGGGGCGCACTTCCGCCGGAATGGCATTGTACCATTCTTCGGTATTCGCGAAGACAGGATCGACGTCAAAGATCACGCCCCGGAAACCGAATTTCCGGTGTTGAACCGATTGGCCGATACTGAAGCGGGCCTGCCCCTTATCCACGGCATCGGAATTCCCACCCGCGCCTGTCGGCGGGGGCGACGTGGCATGGCCTTCCTGACCCGAAAGCTCGTCTTTTTCACGCATGATCGCACCGTCCTCCGTGCCATAGTACTTCGGCGATGCGAAAAATGAAATCAAGTCCGTAGTTTGGAGACCATAGCGAGAAAGTCCGCCGGTGTTTTAACACTGTTACGCGTCCAATGCGTCAATCTCATTCCGGCGGACCGGTACCAAAGGTGATCATAGATCGCCGCGGGCCTTCGGGAGTCGACCTTCCGACGCCTGTCGCTTGCGGTGTTCGTACCAGATATTGAACCAGTTACCGGTGAGGATCACCGCGCCGCCGATAAACACAAACGGGTCCAGCGGTTCGGCATAAAGCACCATGCCGACAACAGCGATCAACGGCAGACGGAAGAAATCGATCGGGGCGACCGCGGTTGCATCCGCCCAGCGGAAGGCCTGTGCCGTGCAGAAATGCGCGCTCAATCCGCAGACGGTTACCAGGATCAGCCATATGGCCAGCATCGGCCCCGGCAGCGTCACATCGCCCAGCGATCCGATCAGTCCCATCGGCGCCTGCATCAGCGCCATCCAGAACAGGATCGTCAACGGCCTGTCGGTGCGGCTCAATTTCTTGGTCAGCATGAAGGAAAAGGCGAACCCGACGGCGCCGGACAGCATGGCGATATGCCCGGCTTCCAGTGCCGTGATGCCGGGCCGCAACACGATAATGACCCCGGCGAAGCCCAACGCAACGGCGACCCCGCGTCCCACCGTCATCCGTTCCGACAGGAACAGCGGCGCCAGCAACGCGACCCAGATCGGCGTGGTGAACTCCAGGGCGAAGACTTCCGCCAACGTAATCAGCGCGATGGCATAAAACCAGCAGAACTGCCCGACGAAATGCAGCACGTTCCGACTGAAATGCATGCCCAATCGCTGCGTCTTGAAACGGCTCAAGCCACCGGGCAGTACCGCCCCGATCGCGACGATAATAATGACGCCGAGCAAACTGCGATAGAACATCAACTGGAACGTATCGATCTCGTGCGACACCTCCCGCCCGGCCACGGCCATCAGGGCAAAGGACGAAAGCGCCCCCATCATCCACAGCGCCGCAAACAGCAGGCTTCCCGTCGGTTCCGGCGGCGGGGCCGCGCCGATACTGCGACCGGCGACAAGTGGGTTTTCGGAAAAGGACATCGGCATTCCCCACGATAGGCCATCCCTGCTTGCCCGAAACAGGATCGGGAAACAAGCCGCCGTTACGCCGAATCTCGCTGCTGCGCCGAAGCCGACGGGGCGAGGGAACCCACCCCTTCTCCGCCTTCCGGCGGATTCGGGTCGGTTCCGCCATGCAGTTCCTTCTGACGCAGGGCGACGACGATTGCGCCGGGGAAGGTCGACACGCCAAGCTTCCGCGCAATATTGGCATGGCGGCTCTGCAAGGTGCGGGGCGACACTTTCAGATAGTCCGCCTGCTGACGCGCCGTGAAATGCGGGAAGTCGATTTGCGCCCGGATCGTCGCGACCTCCGTCGGGGACAGAAGCCCGCGCAACCGCGACGCCTTATAGAGCGTGTCCAGCTTATCGCGCAGCAACATATCGAGCCGCGCCGACGCCGCCGCCAACAAGGGCTGATAGTCGGCGATCAGCTTTGCGCCCTGCCCCTTTTCCACCGCCGTGACCAGAACGCACCGGCGATCGCCATAGCCATGGACCGTACACACCCCGTCCGGCATGCCGAAATTGGTCCAGATCGTGGTCGCGTCACGGGCGTCCTGGCTTTTGCAAAACGCGTCGCGCGCCTGATCGAAGGTAAAACAGATCCAACCGGCCCGCGCCGCATTGGCCAGAGGGCAATGGCGGTCGGAATCCAAACCGTAATACAGGGAGAAGAAGCCCGGCGGGACCCTATCCCATGTGTACAACATTTCCGGCCCCCAGGCCTGCCAGAACATATGGGTCACGCCCATCCGACGCAGAACGATTTCTACGTCGGATGGGTCGCAGGCCTGATAAATGGACTGAAACAGCTTACCCGGATCGATCATGCAACGGCCCTATGCTCTGTTTGGGCCGCAATGGCGCGCATCCGACGAGAGAAAAGATCGGGTTCGATCTCCTCCAACCGAACACGCGGCCCCGTCTCGGCATAGGGACGCAGATCGACACGGATATGGACATATTCGCGATCCTCATACCGGATCGGCGGATCGTCGGTCACCACGCCGTTCAACGTTCGCTTCCAGAATTTCATGACGCGCGGATCGCGGGCCAGCCCCCAAACCGTCGTCACCCCTTTCAACGCCGAATATTGCACGGCGCCCCATGCCAGCGCGTTCAGCACCGCAAGGGACCCGCGTTCCCCCGGAAGGACGGACAGCTTTTCCCAGGTCGCTTCCGCCGCTTCCCCGCAATTCAAGATGCGGATACGCATACTGCCGACGGGCACGCCCTTCCGGCTCGCGACCAGATGCGTCGCGGAGGAAAAATCATTGCCGTCGAACTGTTCCATATAGGGTTCCGGTTCTGCCCCGCTCATAAAGCACGCCGACCGGATTCTTTGGCACGCGATCAGGTCTTCAATGGTTGACGCGACATGCACGCTAATATCGCCACGGTTGAAATTGGTAGCCATATCCTACCCCTCCTCTCGGTTTGATGGAAGTACGACTATACCGTACAGCGAAAATTTGTTTTTCATCTTCTTAGAGCATTGGTCGGCTACCGATTGCCCTGACGCCCCGCTTCCGCTAAAACCCGCACGCATGGCCGGATTTTCCGGCCCTAAGAGATTTTCCGACAAGCAGGAGTTGCGGCGACATGGCCTCCTATCAGTACGTTTTCGGCATGCACAATCTGGGCAAGGCCTATCCGGGCGGCAAGGAAGTCCTGAAGGACATCAACCTTCAATTCCTGCCCGGCGCGAAGATCGGTGTGCTGGGCGTCAACGGCGCGGGTAAGTCCACGCTGCTGAAGATTATGGCCGGCATCGACACCGAGTTTACCGGCGAGGCCTGGTCCGCCGACGGCGTCAAGATCGGTTACCTGGCGCAGGAACCGCAGTTGGACGACAGCAAGACCGTCGCCGAAAACGCGATGGAAGGCCTGGGCGACCTGAAGGCCATCGTCGACCGTTTCAACGACGTGTCGATGAAACTGGGCGAAGTCACCGATGACGACGAAATGATGACCCTGATGGCCGAACAGGCGGAACTTCAGGAAAAGATCGACGTCGCCGACGCCTGGGACCTTGATTCCCGCGTCGAGGTCGCGATGGATGCCCTGCGCTGCCCGCCCGCCGACTGGAACGTCGCCAATCTGTCCGGCGGCGAGAAGCGCCGCGTCGCGCTCTGCCGCCTGCTGTTGAGCCGCCCGGACATGCTGCTGCTCGACGAACCGACCAACCACCTGGATGCCGAAAGCGTCGCGTGGCTTCAACGCTTCCTGGCCGATTATCCAGGCACCGTCGTAATGATCACCCACGACCGCTACTTCCTGGACAACGTCACCGGCTGGATTCTGGAACTCGACCGCGGTCGCGGTATTCCCTACGAGGGAAACTACACCTCCTGGCTGGAGCAGAAGCAGAAGCGTTTGGCGCAGGAAAGCCGGGATCAAAGCGCCCGCATCCGCAGCATCGAAGCGGAACGCGAATGGGTCAACGCCTCTGCACGGGGCCGTCAGACGAAATCGAAGGCGCGTATTCAGGCCTATGACGATTTGGTGCGCGAAGCCGAAGAAGCCGAAAAGTCGAACGCCGAGGCGCAGATCATCATTCCGCCGGGCCCGCGTCTGGGCGGTGTCGTGATCGAGGCCGAAGGTCTGACCAAGGCCTATGACGGCAAGCTGCTGATGGATGGCCTCAGCTTCCGCCTGCCGCCGGGCGGCATTGTCGGCATCATCGGCCCGAACGGCGCCGGTAAGACGACGCTGTTCCGCATGATCACCGGTCAGGACACGCCGGACAGCGGGTCGATCCGTCTCGGCGAGACCGTGAAGCTCGGCTATGTCGACCAGTCGCGCGACAAGCTGGACCCGAACAAGACGGTCTGGGACGAAGTGTCCGACGGTCAGGACATCATCGAACTGGGCAAACGCAAAGTGCAGAGCCGTGCCTATGTCGGCGGGTTCAACTTCAAGGGCCCGGACCAGCAGAAGAAGGTCGGTCAGCTGTCGGGTGGGGAGCGCAACCGCGTTCACCTCGCCAAAATGCTGAAGACCGGCGCCAACGTCCTGCTGCTTGACGAACCGACCAACGATTTGGACGTCGATACCCTGCGCGCGTTGGAAGAAGCCCTGGGCACCTTCCCCGGCTGCGCCGTGGTCATCTCGCACGATCGCTGGTTCCTCGACCGTCTGGCGACCCATATCCTGGCCTATGAAGGCGACAGTCAGGTCGTCTGGTTCGAAGGCAACTACGCCGATTACGAGGCCGACCGCAAGCGCCGCCTGGGCGTCGAAGCGGACCAGCCGCACCGCATCAAATACCGCCGGATGGAACGATAATACATTCCATTTGTGCGAATTACTGACGAAAAGGGCCCCTCGGGGCCCTTTTTGCTTCCCGACGGAAGCTTTTGTTAACTAACCTTGTCTAAACAAGAATATGGGGAACTTGCGATCGTATAAAATGGGATGGATCCATGCGCTTTCGGCAAGCCCTTTCGCTACGCGTCCAGTTTCTGCTTACGGTCCTCTGTTTGATTTTCCTCGCCGCCGCCGCCGTCGGTGGCAGCGCGATCTTTATTCTGGAACGGGAAATGGCCAATCAGGTCATCGAACAGCAGAATGCGAGCTTGCGAACGGCCGCCGTCCTTTTGCGGAAAACGGTTCCGGAAACGAAGTTCCAGATTTCGGCAGACGGTAAGGTCTCGAAATTGACCCTGCCCGCAATTCCGGTCTTCGAAAATCACGACATGATCGACGAAATCGGCAGCGTCACCGGGGAAACCGCGACGGTTTTCGCCTGGGAAGAGGACTCGAAAGACTTCTGGCGCAAGACGACGAATATCATCAAAGACGACGGCAACCGCGCGGTCGGCACCCAACTGGGCCAGAAGGGCCGCGTCTATCCCTATATGCTGCGCGGCGAAACCTATTCGGGTGAAGCGACGATCCTGGGTAAAGACTACTACACGATCTATCAGCCGATTTTCGACAATGCGGGCAAGGTTATCGGCATCCTTTATGCCGGTGTGCTTCAATCGAACATCACCGCCACCATGGACATTATCGTAACGGGCATCCTCATCGCGGCAGCGATCAGCATGATCGTCTGCGCCGTGATTGCCTTACTTCTGGTGCGCCTGTCGATCCGCCCCCTGCACCATCTGGCCGGGGCCATGGAACGAGTCTCCCATGGCGATGTCCGTACGGAAATTCCCTATCTTTCGCGATCCGACGAGGTCGGTATCATGGCCAAGGCCCTGGACGTTTTCCGGGGCAACGCCCAGGAAAAGGCGGAAATGGAGGCCCGTCAGGCGGAAACCGCCGCGAAGGCGGAACAGGAAAAGAAGGCGCTTCTGCAAACAACGGCGCAACAGTTCCGGGATTCCGTCGGTCGCATCCTGCAGGACCTGGACAAGGTCAGCCGCACCGGAGACGACGCCACAAAGGTAATCGTCGCCAATGCGGGCGATCTGCAGACATTGGCCGACGAGGTCGCGCGGACATCCGAAATCGCGGCGCAGAAGGTCACGGAAATCTCCTCCGCCACGACGCAACTCTACAGTTCCATTCAGGATATCGGCCATCGGTCCGGTGCCTCTGCAAAGCAGGCACAGGACGCGGCAAAGGAAGCGGAAAGCGTCAATGCCCGCGTCGTCGGACTGCAACAGGCCGCGGACCGGGTCGGTGAGGTCGTGAAACTGATCAACGACATCGCGGAACAAACCAACCTACTGGCCCTGAACGCGACGATCGAGGCCGCCCGCGCCGGAGAGGCCGGCAAGGGCTTCGCCGTCGTCGCGAACGAGGTCAAGGGCTTGGCGACGCAGACCGCCAACGCCACCGGCGAGATCGCCGACCAGATCACCTCCATCCAGACAGCGATCCAGGAAGCGGGAAGCGCCATCGCCGATATCGTCGCGACGATCCAGCGCTTCAGTGCCAGTTCCGAAGAGATGGCCGGACTGGTCGACGATCAGGCGCAAGCGACGCAGCGTATCTCCACGAATGTGGACGACGCGCACAGCTCCACGACAGGTGTTGCCGGGGTCATCGACAATGTCCGCCGCAAGGCTCGCGACAACCGCGACGGCGCCGGAAAGGTCGAATCCGCGTCCGCGCAACTGGCCAGCACCGTTGGCGAATTGCGGAACGAGGTCGACGGTTTCCTGAAGAAACTATCGTCCTGACGAGAACCGCACTATTTGGAGAAACCCGCCCGGAACGGGGGGCTTTTCTTTAGGGGGTCGTGCCGATACTGCGCCGTGAGCCACGCCCCGGCTGGTGCAACGGCAATCCATCGTCGGTTAAGACCAAACGACCCTCGCCGGTGAAAAAGGCAAAGATCAGCATCAGGCATGTCACCGCGCCGTCCCCCTCCGTCATCGGCAGGATCAAACGCCGATAGGACAGTGTCCATCTGCCCTCCACGTCCAGGCTGACATCGCCCACCGTCGGTGTTCGATCCTCGATTGCCGAACGATAGAACGGAAGCTGTCGGGCAAGATGTTCCGGCGTATACAGGTCGTCGAACCATTGCCCCGTATGCTCCGCCCGGAAGCGGTCGACCAAACCGGTGCCGACCAGCCGATGCCGGAACCGATATCCGCCGCCCGGCGGCGTCACGACATCGACCAGATTCACCAACGGCAGAATTTTGACGATCTCCAGCGGATCGAGATCATGCAGCGCCGGAACACCGGCTGACCGGTCCAACCGGCACCAATAGCGGTAACCGGTTTGCAGTTCCGTACGCTCCAAGGCGGCATCGAAATCGATATCGTGCATACTCGACGGCATTGCCTTCCCCACCAGGAATTGGGTCGAGTTATTCCTTAACCGCATCCTACACGAAAAAGATCGCAGTCAGATTACAGTTTCGTCACCGCACCTTCGTCGCCAACAGGCGGATATCCGCCTCCCCGAATTTTTCGCGGGCGTATGGGTCTGCGTCTGTGACGTCCAAATCGGTATCGAACCCACCGATCAGGCGTTTGAATTCGCCGAAGCCGATTTCCGACAGACGGCCCGTGATATTGTCCCAGGAACAGGCCCGGTAGACGGCTTTCAACCCGTCGCCCAGATGGTAACGCTTGTTGATCGACATGCCCAAATGGGCCAGATGCGACTGCACCAATTTGGCCGGGACGTCGGACAGAATCTGGACCGAGACATGGAACAGATCGCGGGCGATGGAGCCCTCGCCTTCCGTATAAATCCAGGCGACGCCGCCCGGCTTCAGCAGCCGGTGCATTTCGCGATAGGCGCGGTCTTCGTCGTCCAGGTGGTGGAACACGCCGTTCTGAACGGCGGCGTCGAAACTGCCGCTATCTTCCGGCACGTCATAGACGGTGGACAGGATGAAGCGCAGCTTACCTTCCGGCACGTTCAGGCGTTCCGCCGCCTCCCGGGCATAGGAAATCGACTCCTCGCCATAATCGACGCCGACCACTTCCTTTGCGCCCGCATTCAGGATCGCATGGTCGAAATTGCCGTGGCCGCAGCCCATATCGACGACCCGCATGCCGTCGAAGAAGCCCTTGTCCAAGTGGTTGAAGCGCAGCCGGTCGTCATAGCGTTTGATGCGCTCCTTATATTGCTCCGCGTCGAATTGAACCCATAAGGATTGGAACAGGTCGTGGTGTTCTTCTTCCATCGCCTGTTCGCGCGGATCGTGGTCCAACGTCAGGCCGCCGTCGCAGAACGCGATCTTGCCCGCTTCCTCCAAATCGCCGATGGCCCGGTCGACCAGATCATAGGCCATCTTGAACGGATGTTCCGGCAGGTTCCGATCCAGTTGCAGCGCTTCCCAGCCCATATTCATGCGGATCAGCGCATCGATGCGGGCCAGCGCCATGAAGCGCGTGCGCGGCAGATTGGCGGCCAGTTTCTTCAACTCCTGAAGCCGCGGCAGATAGGTCTTTTCCATAACGAAGGTTCTCCTTCAGTCCTCTAGGTCAATCGACGAATGTTTCATAGAACAGCCTGGCGGATGTCAGGCAAAACAGAAAATTGTCCAATCCCGCATGATCGACCGCCGGGTCCAGAAGACGGGCGGCCGCGTCGCGGTTCACCAAGTCCCAGAACGGGCTGTCCGAGAGCAAACGGTCCCGCACATCGGCGTCCGCGCGGTTCAGCAGAGACGCGATCGGCGCGTTGAACCCTGTCTTTTTCTTCAGATGCAGGATTTCCGGCGGCACGACACCTTCCCCGGCGCGGCGCAGCAAGGCCTTGGTGAAGCCGTCATGGATCAGGTGCCGCGACGGCACCGTCAGCATGAAATCGATCAAACCGCGATCCAGATAGGCGGCGCGGTTTTCGATGGAATGGGCCATATAGTGGCTGTCATGGGCCCAGGTCAGGATCGGCACGCTTTCCTGCAACAATTCGTTCAGCATCCGCATGCGCAGCAGATCGTCGCAATAGGGCGTCTCGCCAAACGTCCCGGCGACCGGGCGCTTCAGATAGTCCGCGACAGTCGGCGCGTTCAGATGCAGGTGCCCCCGTTCCGACGGCGCATCGATAAAGGCGCGCGGATTGGCCAGCAGAGGATTGCGGACATGCGCGCCCATTGACGCTTTCCATTCGGCTGTCAGCGCATCGAAATCGGCGCCCTCCGCCGCGCGCCCCGCGAGCCAGAAAAGGTAGTGGTCATAGTATCCGGCAAAGACCTCATCCGCGCCATTGCCGTTGATCAGAACCTTGTAGCCTTCCGCCGCCACGGCTTCCGATAGGAACCCGTCCAGATACATGCCCAACGACGGGACCGGCCCGTCATAGCTTCGGATCATGCGGGACAGGCGATCCAGGAACCCGGCGCTTTCGACGCGGGTTTCGTGATGCGGCGTGCCCAAGGCTTCCGCCGCCAGCCGGATCGCCGCGCTTTCGTCGAAGGCGGCATCCGCCTCCAGCATCGAAAAGGTATGCAGGCGCTGCCCGTGACGGTGCACGGCGATCCCGGCCAGCACATTGCTGTCGATGCCCCCGGACAGGCTGATCGCAATCGGCACATCGGACCGAAGCCGGATGCGGATCGCCCGGTCGATTTCTTCGACGGCGCGGTCGGCCGCTTCCTCGAACGACATCTCCACCGGCGCGAAACGCGGTTGCCAATAGGGAATGGGCTCCGCTGCCCCGGCTGCATCGGTCCAGGCGTAGTGCCCGGCGGGAAACAGGTCGACCCCATCGAAAAAGCAGGATCGGTCGCGGAACAGCGCGCGATAGCCATGTGCCAGGAAACGGTGCACGCGGTCCTCGTTCACCGCGAAGGTATCCCCGCTCAACGCCGCCAGTTCCTTCACCTCCGACGCGAAGTACAAGCCGTCTTTCCGGAGATACAGATAGAGCGGCTTTTCCCCGAACCGATCGCGGGACAGCAGCAGCTTCCCCGACCGTGTGTCCAGGATGGCCAGCGCCCACATGCCTTCCAGCCGGTCCAGGCAATCCGCCCCCCATTCCAGATAGGCATGCAGCAGGACTTCCGTGTCGCTGTCGGTACGGAAGGCATGGCCCAGCGCCTCCAACGCAGCACGCAGTTCGAGATAATTATAGATTTCGCCGTTATAGGACAGGATGCAGCCGTCGGCTTCAAACGGTTGAGCGGATCGGGGATCGGGGTCGATGATCGCCAGACGCGTATGCATCAACAGCGCCGCCCCTGTGTCGCCGATTGACGCGACCCGCGCGCCGCGATTATCCGGCCCGCGATGCGCCATGGCCGCGAAGGCACGCGCCTGCGCCGCCGCATCCGGCAGGGCCGTTCCGATATATCCGGCGACACCGCACATCAGGCGGTCCCCGGATTGGTTTCGGGGCAACGTTCGGGAATGACGATCACGCGCATGTTCTCCGGCCTTCTGCCGTTCGACTGTGTACGCTTCATCCCTTCTGGGACAAGGTTTTATAACGGAAACCGCGGCGTCGGGAAAGAGGCTGCGCTTTTACGCGCCGGCTCCCCTCATGGCGTCGTGACGCGCGCGCCAGGTCGGGAAGATCAACTTCACCTTGGTGCCGACATTGACGGTGCTTTCTATTTCCATTTCCCCGCCATGGGCTTCCATCAATTGTTTGACGATATAGAGTCCCAGCCCCACGCCGGAAGACGATTTCGCCTGTCCCGGATCGGCGAGTTTCACGAACGGATCCGCGATCGTGGGCAAGGCACTCGCCGGGATGCCGGCACCGCGGTCTTCAACAACGATCGCGAACCCGCTGCCGTCATGCGACAGGGTCACGGTGATCGGCGTCCCGGGCCGGGAGAATTTGAATGAATTGCGTAGGATATTCGTCAGCATCTGATAGCAGCGCCGCCGGTCGGCAAACAGACTGCAGATCCGAGTGTCGTCCCGAAGAGTTACCCGCCCCATGCCTTTCAGGCGGTCGAGATCGGTCGCCTTGATCGCCTCGTTCAGCAATCCTTCGATGCCGAATTCCTCCTCCCGCAATTCGATCCCTTCCAGGGCGAAATGCGACACGTCCAGGATGCCTTCGATCAGGACCAGCAGATGCGTCGCCGATTTGGCGATATCCCCGGCATAGCCTTTGTAAACATCGCTCCCGATCGGTCCCATCATCTCGCCCTGCATCACCTCCGCCAGACCGATGATCGGGTTGAGGGGGGTTCGCAATTCATGGCTCATGGTCGCCAGGAACCGGTCCTTTGCCTTATTCGCCTCCACAGCGGCATAGACCGCCTGCTGCAGGGCCTCCGCATTGCGTTGCC
The DNA here is from genome assembly GCF_012926505.1 of Pacificispira spongiicola. GTDB lineage: Bacteria > Pseudomonadota > Alphaproteobacteria > UBA8366 > Aestuariispiraceae > Pacificispira > Pacificispira spongiicola. The sequence goes on along the minus strand of NZ_JABBNT010000004.1, from coordinate 479,922 downwards.
TTTCAGTGATGTCCTGCACGATCCCTTCCAGAAAATCGGCCCTGTCGCCGTGTCCCTTGACGAGGATCGCCTGACCATGGACATAGCGCGTCTCCCCGTTCGGCAATACGACGCGGTGATCCAGGGAATATTCCCAGCCCTTTTCCGTCGCCGCCCGGATGGCGCCCCTCACCGCATCCCGGTCATCCGGATGGACGGTCCGCAGAAAGCCGGAAAACGACCCCGACCGGGTCTTGGGGGAAACACCGAAAATCACCGAGGCCTCCCTGGACCAAGTCAGGTCCCAGGTTTCGATGTCCAATTCCCAATTGCCCATACCGGCTATCTTCTGGGCATTCTTCAGGCGGGTTTCGCTACGCTCCAGCGCATATTGCTTCATCCGACGTTCGGTCACGTCCCGGACGATCGCGGCAAAATAGGGAACGCCCTCCAGGGTTTCGGCGACGATCGACACCTCCGCCGGAAAGACGCAGCCGCTGCGGCGCAGTCCCTGTACTTCGACCCGTTCCGCCATGGTGCGTGACGCCGCCCCATATCGGGCGAATTCGCGCATATAGGCCGGGTGCTGTTCCCGAATCTGCTTTGGCAACAGGACATTCAGATTCTGGCCCAGCAATTCGTCGACCGACCAGCCGAATATGGCTTCCACGCCCTTATTCGCATAGGCGATGCGAAAGGTACTGTCGACGACGACAAAGGCTTCCGACGCGGCATTGACCAAATGCGGCAAGACGGTTCGTTCGATTTTGTCGAAATCGAGCATGTCGCTTTCGTCCGACCCCATCAGAACACCGTGTCAGCCATAAGGCGACCCTGCCGGGTCGCAAAGACGCCGGAGGCCGACATCCCGCCAAGCCGTCGATCCATAGTCGAATTCCCCGCCATCGACAGACGGCTACCCTTCCAGATGGGCGATAAAGGCCTTCACCTGATCGTCCAGATAGGCGGCTTGTTCCGTCAATTGATCCATTGACGTTCGAATGCCGCCCAGTTGCTGATTGCAGGACCGCGACGCGTCGCTGACCCCCGTAATGTTTCCCGAAACTTCGCGCGTGGCGGCGGTCTGTTGTTCCACCGCCGCGGAAATCGTCGCGGAAATCTCGCTCATCTCCGAAATCACCGTAGCGATCGCCTGGATGGCATCCACCGCACCGGTGGTCGCGTCCTGGATCGACTGAATACGGTCGCCGATCCCCTTCGTCGCCCGCTCCGTTTCCACCGCAAGGCCCTTCACCTCGCTGGCGACGACGGCAAACCCCTTGCCCGCCTCCCCGGCGCGGGCAGCCTCGATCGTCGCATTCAGCGCCAGGAGGTTCGTTTGTCCGGCAATCTTGGTGATCAACTCCACCACTTCCGTGATGCTTTCCACATCCTTCGCCAGACCGTTGATCCGATCGCGTATTTGCTCCGCGCCGTTCACCGCATTGGTCGACACGTCCGAGGATCGGGCGACTTGGCGCGAGATTTCCTGTATAGAAGCGGAGAGCTGTTCCGTTGCCGCCGAAACGGCGTCCGCTTGGTAGCTCGACTCCTCCGTCTTGCCGAAGATCATCTCGGTCGTTTCTTGCAGCTCCGAAGCCGCCCGGTTCACACTGTCCGCGACCTGCAGAATACCTTCGGTCAGTTCGATTTCACGGGTGATGACGGACCATGTCGCCATCGCCCCCATATACCCGCCGTCGCGATCCATCACCGGGTGGACCCGTAGATCCAGTGTTTCCGGACCGACCTTGATCTTCCCGCGATGCGGCAGACGCGACGGGTCTGCCAGCATCTGTCGCTGATGACCGGGATTCTTATGGAAGATATCGACATTGCTGCCGACAACCTCCTCCGCCTTGCAGGGCAGGTGTTCCTCAATATTCTTGAGGGTCCTCAGGCTTTCGGGGTTCATATATTGAATATCGAACGTCTTCGTATCCAGGAACATGACGTTCATCGGAAGCTGTTCGATCATCTGCGCCATCCGCTGGACCTCGTTTTCCGCCCGGACGGCGTCGGTCACAACGTTCCACAGCAACACCGGCCCCAAATATTTCCCGGCGGGGTCGAAACGGGCGACGATGCTCAAATCCATCACCTCGGCCGCCACCTTGATCCGCGCCTTATGAGGTAAATTATTGGGATCACTGAGGATCGAGCGCTGCACCGATGGGTTTTTGTGGAAGATGTCGATGCTTTGTCCCAGCACCGCGTCCGCCGGTACCGGCAAGATCGCTTCAATGGATTTTAGCAGCCGGTAGGACTCTCGATTCAGATACGAAATCTTAAAATCGGGTAAGTCGCAGACCATGACTGCGGCCGGTACGATATCCAGAATCTCGGTATCGAAGCGCGCACCAGACAGAGACCGTCCCTGCCGGTCATTCCAACTGATCTTTCCCATCATCTCCCCACCACTCAAAATTGTTATTTATGATTTTTATTCGATGCATTATTTCCTTTTTCACAAACGCACTCAGGAAACTGCATGAATATCACCTAAGTGAAATTGATATAGATCAATTTTCATTAAATATTTAATTTTTTATGAATGTGATATATTTTGCGGTATCTGGTTAATTTTAAAAGAAAAACAGCCACCCTCACCGGATGCTGAAAATCATATCATCCGCAACAATGCCGACAAAATTGACCAAATCCGATCGCCGCGACCCGCCGCCTGTGGTTGTGCGACAATTAGACACAATGGATCGGAAACATCGGCATCTCTCTACCTTCCCGCTAACCACTCACACGAACCCGGTGCGCGGAATCAAGAAAGGGGAACAATGCCGCCTCGAAAATATCGTCACAGCGGTGCTTCGATTTGTTCGCAAAGCACCAATCAAGGTTCCGCGAACCGACCGCCGCGCATGATCAGTTCTTCCAGGAAGCCGCATTCGTTAAATGCCATGAGGTCGGTTTTGGCGTCTCGGTTGTATATGGAAGACGGCGTCGCCTTGAAGTCCGACATATCCACGCCGTCGAACCGCCCCGCCGCCAACCGTTTCTGATAGATGCGATATGCAACACTCATGGTCCAATAATACATCCGCTTTTCGGGTTCGTCGTCGTATTTACCGGTATCGTGCGTCGGATCGAACCAGGAAAGCGGGGTATATACTTTCCCGGAAATGAAGATGGTCGAACGGCTGCTCCTTTCCGGGAACATCTGTTCGTCCTCATACTCCGCTTTCCTAATGTCATTTCGGAGTTCCGACCAGAACTCTTCGGTCGGTTCGCCTTCCAGAAAATTCAACGCATTGACGCCACTGAAAGAGGTTTCAAAGTCATACAATTCGCAGGCTGGAATGAACTGCTTGACCGGCACATGCGCCCGGAACCATTCCCAGTGCGGGGTCGCCCAGGACACCAGCATGATGCACAGGGCGGTGCCGATCAGCACCGCCCCGCCCAACCAGAAAAGAGGATATCGAATAACCAGTGGTTTCATTTCCGCCTCAATCCAAATCCGACCAGTCCACGGATTGAAGAACCAGTTGGCCATCCTGGATGCGATAGGTGGCTATCATCCGCTGTTTCCAGGCTGATTGGTTATCGTATTCTTTCGCATTGCCATGATCCCGTGCGGCTTCCGGCAATGCGCTGGAGGGCCCGCCGTCAAAATCGTAGGGGTCTTTCCACGAATGCGTAACATCACCCGTGATTGTAATCGTATCGCCGCTTCTCGTGGCCGTAAATCCATTCTGCGCCTCGGAATTGAACTGGCTTTTGCCGGAAGCGAGGGCTTCATCGATCTCCCAATTTTTCAAGTTCTCCTCCGACCGCGTGATCGAATTGAACCTATCGCGGGGCATGTCCGCTTCATCCGGCCCCGCCGGTAATTGCAGACTATCGCCGTCCTTCATGGCGAGAAGATGGCTACGATATTCGTAAATATTGTCCTTATTTTCATCTTCTGGATCGGCAAGCCGGTTCTTGGTGAACCCTTCAACGAATCTCTGCCGGTTCAGCCCTTCCCCTTTGATCACGGGATAGCGCTGCCTCGCCTCGTCACGCGGGATGGTGCGGGGTCTACCGGACCCATCCAAAAAATGGTCGAGGGCATCCGCCGCGTTGGTCAGGCCCAGCATGCGACCGACCGGTGATGCAGCACGCAACACCAACTGCGCCGCCGCGCCTTCGATCTCATCGGGGGCCGCCTTAATGGCCCCGCCAATGGTTCCGTCAATGGCCCCGTCTACTTGCTTCCCAGCCTTGCCGAACGCCCATGCGGTCGGATTGGCCCAGGCATCGGAATTCAAGAGACCGCTATCCGCGGTTTGCACGCTGTGTTTCGGTTTCTGCGATGCCTCCCGGTATTTGGGGGCGGTCGCCTTGGTATTGGCGCCTTTGATTTGAACAGCGTTAGTGCGGCTATTTTCCGCAAGTGTGCGGCTCAGCATCGTTTCCGTCTCGCCGCCGGGGCGGGCGATGCCGTCGATGGTCAGGCCGTTGCGTTTTTGAAACGCCTTCAGCCCGTCGAACATCGGCGTATCGGGATACGGCGTCAGGCCATAGCTGGGGATTTCATAATCGCCCGTCCGTATCAGGGCCTTTTTGGTTTTGGAGATGTCGTCCGGGTCGACGACATAGCTGCTGCCGATCGGCGCCTTCAGTTTGAATGTCTGGACCATGCGTTCTGTCCTTTGGAACGTTCGAGATGAAACGGAACGCGGGCGGCGGTGCTTGACGGAAGATCCGGCCCCGGACTTGGTTGATGTCCGATACACACTTCCCCGCCGCCCGGTCCCCAAGCGCCCATCCCCGATCAGAGAGGGGCGTTTGTGCGGTTACGCCGTCGCCTGCACCTCCCCGGGATAGAGCTTGCGGAAGCCATCGGCGACCTGCTGCACGGTGCGCGGGTCGCGGTCACGCCAGTAGCGCGGGTCCTGCATCATCGCCCGCAAATCCGCTTCCGCCCCGGCGGCATCCCAGGCGGCACCCCCGGCGGCATCCCCCGCCGGCGCGCCGTCCGTCCCGTCATTTTCAGTAAGCGGCCCCAGAATGGCACCGAAACCGTCCCCAAACGCTTTGGTCAGCAGAATGGCCGCGCGGGGCGTGATGATTGCGTCCAGCTCCTCCAATTCCGCGCGGTTGAGGGTCTTCAGGCCATCGGCGATGACCTGCACGCTTGATTTTCCGTCCGTCATGATCGTCCTTTCCAAGAATGTTACGGAAGGGTCGGCTGTACCCGCCCCAAGGGTACCCAGAGCGGGCGGCGGCGCGCCGACCGGTGACGCCGCCTGTCCCACGGCCAGCGTCAGTTGCCGGTCGGATAGAGTTGCCGGAACCCCGATTGAACCTTGCCGACCAGCGACGGGTCGCGGTCGCGCCAATAGCGGGGGTCCATCATCAGGCGTTTCAGTTGCTGTTCGCTGAGGCCCTCGCCGCCCTCACCGCCCTTGGCGATACCGGGTTCGTCGCCCGCGCTCATCATCCGATGAATGGCCATGACGCCGTCATAGCTCGACGCCAGATGCTCCACGGCGCCGGGGGGCAGATTCCGTTCCCCCCATTTGCGCATCTGTCGGCGCATTTCCTTCCAGCGATCGGCGCCGCCGAATTCGGTTTCCAGCCGGGACTGATCGCCGGATCCCCGGGCGGCCTGGACGACGGAAATCATCAGCGGCGCCAGTTTTTCCGCCGCCAGATCATAAACCAGTTGCGCCTGTTCCTCCGTGAACCCGGCGCGGTGCAGGACGGCCTCCAGTTCCGGGTCCCGTTCCAAGAAATCTTCCAGGATTTCGATGCGATACTGTTCCGGCGTTTCGGGCACGCCCAACGCTTTCAGCTCCGCCTGTTCCGGAGTCGGTTCTTCCTGTTCCGGAAAATCGGCGGAGGCGGGGCCGGAGGTGGCGCTGGGGGGTACGCCGCCCGCCCCAAGCTTCTTTTCCAGTTCCAAATACGACCGCAGCAAGGCGTCGCTGTTCAGCTCCCCCGTTTCCGGGTTACGGAATTTCATCGGGATCGCCATTGGCTGAGTTTTATTGTTCATCTTATGTTCCTTTATTTGGGGCCGTTCCGGCCGCGTTCGATCAGGGATTGGATATGCAGGACGAGGCAGCGCTGACCATCGAGATGCCGCATGGACGCATCGCTGACGCCTGGGCCCAACGCTCTGTCCAGGGTAACGGCGCGCAGGTGACGCAGGGCAATATCCCCGTCATCCCCGGAAAAGCATCGGGCGAAGGCCTTATCGATCCGGCTTTGCGCCGCGCCGCTGACGACCCGGGACGCCGCCGCGCCACCGACCGGCATACCGCGTTGGGATTCAAGCCCCGCCCATCCGTCTGTGCTGAGATCAGACATTTCAGGCACCTCCCGCAAACGGCACGGAAACTTCCGGGGCGGTTGTTCCCGCCGTGCCGGGCGACAGGGACGATAGCAAGGGCGCCAACCCCGCCAACCCCGGCTGATCCGCCGCCCCCATCGAGGAAGGCAGTGCCGGTCCCGTTGTCGCGCCGGGTTGTGCCGCCGCCTCTTCCTTCGTCCGCAACAAGGTTTCCGGAATGCGGAAAGATTTGGCGAACCAACGCGCCGCCTCCTGCGCCTTCACGATCCCGGCGGCGTCCGGCCCGAACAGGGCGATTGTTTCGAACCATTGCAGAGCGGCCTGCGCCTCCGCCCGATGCCGATGCAGGGCGATCGGCGACACGATACGCAAGTCGACCTCGCGCCCATTCAGGGTGATGTCCGGGATTTCCCCACGCCGTTTCAGGATAGCAATGGCCCGCCGCGCCAGGGGGAACAGCAATTCCGCCTGAAGCCTGCCATAGGTCGCGCCCAGATGACGCGCCATTTCCGCGGACCGTTCCAAGACCTCCGTCGCGGTCATGCGCGGCGCGTCGATCTGTCCCAACTTATCCGCCAACAGACTGGACCGAATTCGATTGCGCAGATCTTCGAGCACCAAGTTGGAGACATCGAAATTGCCCGGCGCCGTCAACGGCGTCAGGCCACTGGACCCGACCGCCTTCGGAATAATGGTTCCGGGCAGAAGCTTTACCGTCGCCGGATTCAGGACGCCGTCATCGTCCGCCTGCCAGATTCCGGTGACCGCGATGGTCGCATTCTTCAAGACCAGTTCCACGACCTTGTTCGCGGTCTTGATATCCGGCAAGGCCTTCATTACCGGGGAACGTCCGTAAATTTCGCCCGGCGCCTTCATCCAACGGAAATTGATGAAGGGCGAGGCCGGAAACACCCCCGTCGCCAGTTCCTGAGCCTCCGCCCCGCCGCGATCTCCACCTTCGACCAAAAGCGCGCGATAGACATAGCCGCGTTTGTCATCGGGCAGAACGGATTCCAAGACCGCGAACCGGCGTTCCCCGTCATCCATTTCGCCGGCCGCATGATCCGGGACGATATGGGCCTTCGGAAAGCGGGCTTTCAACACGTCTTCGGAATATTCGGCTCGGCGGAAACTGACGTCGAGAAGTCCGCCCGCCCCTTCTTCCAGCACCGCCTCGCCCATCGGGACGGCGGTGAAGCGAAAGGCCGACGATTCCCCCAACGGCGATTCCTCGAACAACAGGCTGGCCGTGCCGACGGTGACGAGATCCAGAAAGCATTGATGAATTTCGACGGCGATATTGGATCGGTCGAAGTGGCTTTGCAGTTGGGCGGATACTTCCTCCAACGGGCCTGCCAGTTTCTCGGCCTCTTCCGACGCCAAGTCCGGCCCCGGCACGATGTCGAACCACCGCGTCCAGGGCGGGGTCAGTTCCGACATCAGGCTGGCCGCCAGTTGTTCGACGGCATCGGGGGCGGTGCCGTCGAACAGCTTGTCCGTCTTCTTTGCCCCCGGCACACCGCCGTCCAGGGCACCATCCCGTTGCGGCATGGCATAGTCGTAGCATTCGCGCCAATGACCGTCCCAGGCGGACCGGCGTGTCTTCGCCCGTTCGTACCGACGCAAGATCGCCTCCGCCGTTCGCGGGTTCTGTTGGGAGTGATCCATGGTCATTCCCCCAACAAGGACTTGCCGGCGCTGCCGCGGGATTCGTTCAGAATACCGCGATAGCCCGTGGCGATTGTTCCGCTACGCCCCCGGCGACGGCGATCCATATCTTCAAGCCGCCGTTTGCGTTCTTCCGCTTCCGTATCCACCGGTTCCGGTACGGCGACCGGTGCCGCCGGGGATGGAGAGCTCAATAAACCGCCCATTATTTTCTCCTTTTGTTCCTTTTCACAACGTCCAACCGACCGTCTTGCTTAGACGCATCTACAAACAGGTTTCCCTGCACTAAGCATCGGAAGGCACATTCGGTCAGCCCACACTGTCCTTACCCTTAATCATATTTGTTGTCAATTTGTTTTTGTTATTATGCTTATATAACTGGAACGTTGTGAGAACATTCATCGCCGACACGCCCAGAATGCGCTTCACGGCCTCGACACAGGTAAAGGGTCGCAGCAGGATTCCGCGCTTCGGGTATGGCGTCGTCGTAACGGCCTGACAGCGTCGGCCCGTGTGATGCAGGGCGATCAAATGGTCGCACAATCCGTGAAGGTCCGTTACCGCCAGAAGGGTCCGATGACTTAACGGATCGACCATGACCCACAGCGATCCAACGGACACCATGACGAAACAATGCCGAAACCCACGTTTGAGCGGGCGCAGCAGAATCATATCCGAATTGTCCGAATAGACGACGATCGCCGGGCGCCGGCCATGACCGGCATCAAGCCAGTTATCCATGCCCGGCATCCTTTCCCGATGTCGACATGCCGCGCGCGGCGGCTCGCTTGTCACGCATCGCACCCGCCGCCTTCTCAAGCGCGCCATGCCACAATTGCGCGCTTTCCCATTCGTTTGGCACACGCTTGTCCGGCGGACGGTTCAGGTCTCCGAACCGGCACAGAGTTTCGACCTCCCTTTGCGTCAAGCGTTGTTGCCGCCGCAAGCGGGACAGGACGGAAACGATACCCTCTGGATCTCGAAAAAGTCGGCGATCTGCCTGCCCGATCCCCGGATCGGAGAACCGCTTCAGGCGCGCGGACGCTCGAAGCCACGCTTCCTCCGCCAACGCGAAAGATGTCGGACCATCCGGCCTCTCACGCTCATCACCTGAATTCAGGACGAATCTCGATTGAATCATCCATACACTCCCTGGCTTTGGCCGGGGACAAATCATCCGTCAAGCGAGCATTATTTATACCCTCTATGTTCTATCGTCAATTGTGTATTTTTCTGATATTCTCCATTTCAACCATATTCGTTTCATCCGCCACATTCCGAAACCGCCTTTCGTCGTGCCAAGATACCGCACCCCGCCCGACGTTCCGCCATTGTTTTTCTTCGTGGAAAGATTTATCCCGGTTCGGGGCGCGTTTTTTGAGGACTGTTATGAAACAGGAAGACGTTTGGCGTGGAATAGATCGCCTTGCCCACGAAATCGGGGTCACCCCCTCCCGACTGGCCCGCATGGCGGGATTGGATCAAGCGGTATTCAGCACAGGCAGACGCACCAATCCCGACGGGCGATTGCGCTGGCCGTCCATGGACAGCCTGGCAAAGGTCCTGAAGGTTGCGGAGATATCCATCGGCGACTTCGTGGATTTCATGTATGCGGACCCGTCCAGCCGCGCCGGATTCCGCCTGCCCTGCATGTCCATGCGAAACGCCGCGGATTCGGAACAATACGATACGGACGGCTTTCCGTCCGGTCCGAAATGGGAACGCGTCCTGTTTCCGGACTTGCCTGACCCGCGTTGCTTCGGTTTGGTCGTCGATGTCGATCACTACACCCCTGTCTATCGTCAGGGCGATTTGATCGTCTGCGCCCCGGGGATGAGTATCCATCGCGACGACCGGGTCGCCTTCCGCCAAGGGGATGCCTTGAAACTGGGCATCTTGTCGCGGCAATCTCCTTTCACGATAGATATATCCTTGCCTCAAGGCGGCGCCCCTGAAACGATCCCGGCGCAGGACATTTCATGGATTGCCCGGATCGCCTGGGTCCGCCAATAGACCGAACTATCAGATAACGCCTATCGCGAGGGAACAGCCATGTCGCAACCGATTACTTTCTATAACGGCCAGTGGATGGACGCGAATGCGCCGTTGTGGAGTTCCATGTCCCACGGGGTTTGGCTGTCTTCCATGATCTTCGACGGGGCGCGCGCCTTCGAAGGGGTAACGCCGGACCTGGACCTGCACTGTCAGCGCGCGGTGCGCAGCGGAATCGCGCTGGGGCTAGCCCCCACCTTGCGATGGGAAGAAATCCAGGAAATCGCGCTTGAAGGCGTGAAGCAGTTTTCGACGGATACCGCGCTTTATATCCGCCCCATGTTCTGGGCGGAAAACGGCTTTGTCGCGCCGGACCCCAGCTCCACGCAGTTCGCCCTGACGGTCAACCCGCTGCCCATGCCGGGCACGGACGGTTTTTCCGCCTGCCTGTCCACCCTACGGCGTCCGATGCCGTCCATGGCGCCGACGGATGCGAAGGCGTCCTGCCTGTACCCGAATGCCGGACGCGCCTTGGCGGAGGCCCGCGCCAAAGGCTTCGACAATGCGGTGATGATGGACCCGATCGGCAATATCGCAGAATTCGCGACCGCCAACCTGTTCATGGCCAAGGACGGAGTGGTTATGACCCCCGCCGTCAACGGCACCTTCCTGAACGGCATCACGCGCCAGCGCGTCATCAAATTGCTGCGCGACAAGGGAGAAACGGTGGTCGAAGGCCGCGTCACCCCGGCGGACCTGGAAAGCGCGGACGAAATCTTCAATACCGGGAATTACGGCAAGGTCATGCCTGTGAAGCACTATGAGGGCCGCGATCTGCAACCGGGACCGAAATACCAGCTGGCCCGCGAACTGTATTGGGAGTTTTCCCACGCATAATGTGGTTTAGGGGGGCGAAAGCCGCCCCCTTTTAGCGCACGGTCCAGGCCAGCGTTTCGCCGGCGCGATAGGCCAGGATGCGATCGTCCCCGACCGTTATCCCGTCGATCTGAACCGTTGGTTCGCGGATCAACGTGACAGTCCCCTCATTGACCGGAAGGCCATAGAACCGGGGACCGTTCAGGCTGGCAAAGGCTTCCAATCGGTCCAGGGCGCCTTCCGCCTCGAATATCGCGGCATAGACCGGCAGCGCCCCCGGTGCATTGAAAATACCGGCGCAGCCGCAGGCGGTTTCCTTCGCATGCACCGGATGGGGCGCGGAATCCGTGCCCAAGAAGAACCGCGGATGACCGCTGACCGCCGCTTCCCGGACGGCAAGTCTGTGCCCTTCCCGTTTCGCGATCGGCAGGCAATAGAGATGCGGTCGGATCCCGCCCCGGAACATATCCGTCCGGTTGATCTCCATGTGGTGCGGCGTCACCGTCGCGGCCAGATTGTCGCCCGATTCCTGCACAAAATCGGCGGCCTGTTTGGTCGTGATATGCTCCATCACCACCTTCAAATCCGGAATCCGGTCCATCAGCGGCTTTAACACCACCTCGATGAAGACCGCTTCCCGATCGAAGATATCGACCATCGGGTCGGTGACTTCCCCATGGACCAACAGCGGCATACCGATTTCCGCCATGCGCTTCAGCACGGGTTCGACCTTTCGGATGTCCCGGACCCCCGCGTCGGAATTCGTCGTCGCCCCCGCCGGATAGAGCTTCACCGCCGTCAGCTCGCCTGCCTCGAACCCCGCCGCGATATCGTCGGCGTCCGTCTTTTCGGTCATATAGGCCGTCATCAGCGGGGTGAAGTCGGATCCGTCCGGCACGGCGGCCAGCACCCTGTCGCGATAGGCCGTCGCATCGGCGCGCGTCACCACCGGCGGGACCAGATTCGGCATGACGATCGCCCGACCGAAGACCCGCGCCGTTTCCGGCACCACCGCCGACAACATCGCCCCGTCGCGAAAGTGTATGTGCCAGTCGTCCGGCCGCTTGATCGTCAGTTCCATTGCGGTCATGCGCCTGTCCCCGTTCCGTCCAATGCGTCCAAGATCGATGCGCCGCGTATGTCCTGTCCGGCGATCACGGACTTGTGCCACAGTGCATAGAACAGAAGCAACCAAGCCGCCTGCCCCTCGCGTTTCTTTTCCGCCGCGCGGAACAAGCCCCGCACCCGATCGGGATGGGCGATGGCCTGAATGCTGTCCTGCGCCGCGACAGCCGCCCCCAGGCGGTCACCATCCGCCGCGATCCAGTGACCGACAGGCACCGTGAACCCGCGCTTGGGAGAGAATGGCTTGGCCTCCGGCAGGCGATTTTCAAGCCACCGGCGCAACAGATACTTGCCCTTCCCGTCCCGGATTTTCAGATTGTCCGGCAGCCGGAACGCGGCTTCCGCAACGGCGGGGTCCAGAAACGGCGTGCGCCCCTCCAACCCGTGGGCCATCAAGCAGCGGTCCAGCTTGACCAGCAAATCGTTCGGCAACCAATCCTCGCAATCCACGGCCTGGGCGGTTTGCAACCGGTTGCGTTGGTCCTGTCCGGCGCGGGCTTCCCGCCCGTAAATACTGTCCCGCCAATCGCGCGATTCGTTGCGCAATACACCCAATCGGTCAAACACACCGCGACTGCGCATCGACTTACCACCCAACCACCAGGGTCGCAGCACGGATCGATAGCGGCCATAACCGGCGAACAGCTCGTCCCCGCCTTCACCGCACAGGATGACCTTCAGGTCCTGCGCCGCCCGTTCGGCCAGGGCCCAACTGGGCAGAACCGCATAATCCGCCGTCGGATCGTCAACAGCGCTGGCAATGCTGGGCAGCAGCGCATGGAAGTCCTTTTCACCAAACGACACTTCCTCATGCCGCGCACCCAATTTAGTGGCCAGCATCCGTGCATGGTCCCGTTCGTCATGCACCCCGGCCCCGTCGAACCCCGCCGTGAAGGCGATGACGGGTTGATCGTTCAACTCGGCCATGAGGCTGAGCAACACGCTGGAATCGATCCCGCCGGACAGAAACAGGCCGTAGGGCACGTCGGATCGCTGATGCACCGTCACGCTGTCATGCAGTGCCGTATCCAGCCGCGCCAGGGCATCCGCTTCCGATAGTTTTTCGACGCCCCCGGCGGGCAGTGCCTCGCGCCGGTAGCGGGCGACGATACGCCCCTGACGGATAACAAGCGTCTCACCGGGAAGAACCCGTTGGACACCGGCGACAGGCAGCGTCCGACCGCAGGAAAACTGAAGCTGAAGGAACTCGTCCCGCGACGCCTCGTCCAACTTCCGACCGTGAAGACCAGCATTCAGCAAAACACCGGGTTCGGACGCGAAGGCGAAACAATCCGGCGTTTCGATATAGTAGAGCGGTTTGATCCCGAAAGGATCGCGCGACAGGATCAGGCTGCCGCCATCCATCGGGTCATGGATCGCGATCGCATACATGCCGCGCAGGCGATCAGCATAGCGGACACCGTCGCGACGATACAGGAACAGCGCCGTTTCGCAGTCGGATTGGGTTCGGAATGGCGTATCCGCCATTTCCGCCCTCAATTCGACGTAGTTGTAGATTTCCCCATTCGCGACCAAGGCCCCGCCCGCGGGCTCATACAGCGGCTGATCCCCGGTCGTCAGATCGATAATCGCCAGCCGGGTCTGCACCAAACCGACATCGCCGGACAGATGGCGACCGCTACCGTCAGGGCCCCGATGCGTCAACCCCTGCATCAGCCGGTCCAACAGTCCGTCGGTCGGCGTCGACCCGTCGCGAGTCATGATACCGGCGATCCCGCACATGACCGACCTTACCGTTTGCGGGCGACAGCGTCGAAGAACCGCTGATAGGCGGCGACGACAGGCCCTTCGGAGAAATGCTGCGTAAACTGTTCATGCGCCTGTCCGGCCATGTCGTGACCCAGCGCCCGGTCGTCCAGCAGGCGGCGGAATGCCTTCGCCAGCGCGTCCGGGTTGTCCACGGGAGCCAGCAGACCGGTCTTGCCGTCCTTGATCAACTGCGACGGTCCTTGCGACGCGGCGGCGACGATCGGCACGCCCTGTGCCCAAGCTTCCAGCACGATATTGCCCAACGGTTCGTGGCGCGACGAACAGAAGAAAACATCCGCCGCCGCCAGCAAGGCCGGCGCGTCGTCCCGCCAACCCAGGAAGCGAACGCGATGGGCCACGCCCAGGCGCCCGGCGAGTTCTTTCAGCGCCGATTCTTCCCGCCCTTCACCGGCGATCCACAGATAGGCCTCCGGCAGTTTCGCAAGTGTCTCCAGCGCTGTGTCGAAGCCCTTGTTGACGTGCAACCGCCCCAGGCAAAGCAACAGCGGCACGCCTTCCGGCGTGTCCAGGGATGCACGGTCCACCGGCGGCATCCGCCGATCATCGACGAAGTTCGGCAGATACCACGCACGTTCGGCCGGCCAGCCTTCGCGCAGCAGGTAATCGCGAATATCCTGCGTGTTCGCGATCAGATGATCGCAGCGTTTGTAGTTCTTCAGCTTGTAGTAACCGCCCAGGCGTCCGACCACCGTCCAGTCGCCCTTGGGCGCAACCTTCGCGGCGCGATTCATCCAGACAAGAACGATATCCGGGTCGAAAGCCTTAGCGATTTTCTTCAGAGATTTTTTGGTGCGCAGGTCGAATTTACCGCCAAACGGCAGTTCCGTCACCGGAACGCCCGCTTCCTCCAGTGCCGCGCGGCGCGCGGGATGGGTTCGGATCACCGCCTGCTGGTCCTGCCCGGCGCGGGTCAAGGCGCAGGTCAAACGGGTGAAGAATGCTTCCGCGCCGCCGGTTTCGGCACCGGCCATGACTTGCAAGACCTTCGGCTGCGAACTCGCAGGCTCAGGGCCGTCAACGGAATCCTCAGCAGAAGAGTCCGGGGGAGTGTCCGGGGGAGTCGATTGTCGAGAGTTGGGGTCGCTCATGCGATCATGTCGTACGGAAAGCCGCAGCCGTGCTTGAATATGGGAGGCGAACTCTATCGCCGCGTCGGGTCGGGTGCAACCAATCCTGACTTTCCGCATTGGGAAATCTTCGATATAGCGAAGCCATGACGCAAAACGCCGGACCAACCCTTTCCTGCCTTGTCGTGGCCCGCAACGAAGAAGCGATGCTGCCCGACTGCCTGACCTCGCTTTCTTTCGCGGATCAGCTGGTCGTCGTGCTGGACCGAACCACGGATTCGTCCAAGGCCATCGCGGAAAAGGCGGGCGCCCTAGTCATCGAGGGAGCCTGGGAGTCGGAAGGCGCGCGCCGGAATACCGGGATAGACGCCTGCACGTCCGATTGGATCCTGGAAGTCGATGCCGACGAACGCGCCACGCCGGAGGTCGAGGCGGAGGTCCGCAAGACCATCACGGAAGGCCCGGACGGTCTGTACTTGATCCCGATCCGTAACGTTATATCCGGCCGGGAAGTGAAACACGGCTGGGGGGCGTATAACGGGGCGGCCTCCGCACCGCGGCTGTTTTCCAAGGGCGCGAAGATTTGGGGACCGGAACGCGTGCATCCGTCCCTAACGACGGGGCCGAAGCGCGGATCGCTGAAACACGGGCTGATCCATCTGGTCGACCGGGACCTGTCGGACATGATCGACCGAATGAATCGCTACACCGACCTGATGGCGCGCGATGCGGTGGACAAAAACACCGTGCCGACCCTGGGCGGGGCGCTGCGCCGCATCTTTTCACGCGGTTGGAAATCCTATGTGTCCCGCAAGGGATACAAGGAAGGGATCTATGGCATCGCGCTGGCATTCTTTGCCGCGTCCTACAGCCTGCTGATCCATGTGAAGGCGAAGGAAATCCTGGACCGTCGCGCACGCGGCCAGGACGTTTAACGCAGCATCTCCGTCGCCGCCTCAACCACCCGGTCAACGGTCAGGCTGGTCATCAGCGATCCGACCGTGTGGCGGTCGTAACCGTCGAAGCCGATCAGCTCTTCCATACTTTCAGGTGTACGCAGGGCCCGCGCCTTTGGTCCGCGCGGGGCGTAGAGGTCGTCCTTAGACGGTCCGAACAGGCCCAGGACCGGCACACGCACCGCCGCCGCCATATGCATCAACCCGGAATCGTTGCCGATGTAAAGCTGCACCCGCGACAGCAGGGCCGCCGCGGTTAAGAGGTCGATCTTCCCGACCACGTCGATGCGCCGGTTGCGCGGAATCGCGGCAATGACCGGATTGGCCTGCAGCCGTTCGTCCGGTCCGCCGAAGACGGCCACCCGCGCGCCCGGCAGCGGCCCGTCCGCCGCCGTCAACCGCGCGATGATTTCCACGAAGTTTTCCGCCGGCCAGACTTTACCCTGCCAGTTTGCCGTCGGCCCGACCGCCAGCACCGGACCATCGCCATCCGACAGCAGCTTTTCAGCCTGCTGCTCATGGGGCACATTCCACCACAATGTCGGTAGCGGCGGATCGTCCGAACGTCCCACCATGGAGCCCAGAAGGTCGAGGCGATGCACGACGCCCTGCGGTTTCGGGACAACCAGTTTCCGGCCCGCGCGCAAGAAGGTCAGAATGGCGGACCGGCGCAGGTCGACCGCGATGTCCCAGCGCGTCCCGGACACGGCGCGCCACAATTTCCACCAATGCAGGCTGAACCGTTGTTTGCGGACGATGATCACGCGCTCCAAACCCGGCACGCCGCCGAATAGGGGCGCCGATGCCGGTCCCGCCGCGACCGTCACGCGGATACCCGGATTTTGCGCAATCAGATGCGCCAGCAGCCCCGTGGACAGGACGGCGTCGCCGATGCGGTTGGACGTGATGAACAGAAGGCGCATAAGACCCTGACGCGGTTAGGCTGAAATCTGCTTTCCTATAGCCGCCGCCCCCGGTCGTGCCAACCGTCGCGTGGACGACCACCTTGCCAAGCTTCCGGTGGACGCCTACCTCTGAACAGATGGGATAGAATAGGAGACTACAATGGCCGTCTTCGCCGAATTGACGGGACGCGGCGTGATTACCGTGTCCGGCGCGGACCGCGTGAACTTTCTGCAAGGTCTGGTGTCGAACGATATCGATCCCGCCGCCGATGGAACGGCGGTCTGGGCCGCCTTTCTGACCCCGCAGGGGAAATTCCGGCACGATTTCTTCGTCATCGGGCGGAACGACACGCTTTTCCTGGATTGCGAGGGCGGCGACCGGCTGATGGATTTGGGACAATCGCTGCGCCGCTATGTCCTGCGCGCAAAGGTCGCCCTGGGTATCCAACAGGGCTGGTCCTGCTTCACCCTATGGGGACCGGACGCGATGCTGCCGTCGCTGTCCGACGGAATCGGTTTCGCCGACCCAAGGCTGCCTGAACTGGGGTTCCGTATCGTCGGACCGTCGGACGCCGTGCGCACCGCGCTTGCCGCCGCCGGAATTGCCGAAACCACCGCCCTGGAATGGCACAAACACAGGATCGCGCTGGGCGCGCCGGACGGATCCCGCGACATGCAGCCGGAAAAGGCGACACTGCTGGAAAACGGCTTTGACGAGTTGCACGGCGTGGACTGGAAAAAGGGCTGCTATATGGGGCAGGAACTGACCGCGCGAACCAAGTATCGCGGGTTGGTCAAGAAACGCCTACTGCCGGTCCGCATCGATGGATCGGATGTGTCGGAAGGCAGCCAAATTCTGGCCGACGGCAAGGATGCCGGAACACTATATAGCGTCGCCGGGGATCGTGGGTTGGCTCTGATTCGGTTGGATGCCCTGAAAAAGGAAGCGGCGCTGACCGTGGGCAGCGCCGCTCTTCATCCCGAAATCCCGGATTGGATTTCGCTGCCGACCGATTAGCCGGCGGCGAGAACCCCCGCGAGCGCTTCGTTCAGTTCCTTCACCGCGTTGACCGAATTGTCGAACATGGCGCGTTCGTCCGCGTTCATTTCGATCTCGACGACGCGTTCCACGCCTTTCTCGCCGATCACGACCGGCACGCCGACATACAGGCCGTCCAGCCCATAGGTGCCGTTATCGCAGTAGGCCGCGCAGGGCAGAACGCGCTTCTTGTCCAGCAGGTAGCTTTCGGCCATGGAAATGGCGGACGACGCCGGGGCATAGAAGGCCGAACCGGTCTTCAGCAGCGCGACGATCTCGCCGCCGCCGCCGCGGGTGCGCTTCACGATCTCTTCGATCTTCGCTTCCGTGGACCAGCCCATTTTGATCAGGTCCGGCACCGGGATACCGGCGACCGTGGAATAGCGAACCAGCGGCACCATCGTGTCGCCGTGGCCGCCCAGCACGAAGGCCGTGACGTCTTCGACCGACACGTTGAATTCTTCCGCCAGGAAGCAGCGGAAGCGCGCGCTGTCCAGAACGCCCGCCATGCCGACGACTTTCTCCGGCGGCAGACCGCTTTCCTTCTGCAGCAGACCGACCATGACATCCAGCGGGTTGGTGATGCAGATAACGAAGGCGTTCGGGCAGTTGTTCTTGATGCCTTCGCCGACCGACTTCATGACCTTGGCGTTGATGCCGATCAGGTCGTCGCGGCTCATGCCCGGTTTACGGGCGATACCGGCGGTGACGATGACGACATCCGCATCCTTCAGGTCGGCATAATCGTTGGTGCCCGACATTTTCGCGTCGAACCCTTCGACCGGCGCGGCCTGGGCGATGTCCAGCGCCTTGCCCTGCGGCATGCCGTCGACGATGTCGAAAACGACGACGTCGCCCAGCTGCTTCAGACCGGCCAACAGCGCCAGCGTGCCGCCGATATTGCCTGCGCCGACAAGCGCGATTTTGTTCCGTGCCATGATTGGAAAACTCCCTTCATTTGGGGTCAAAACCCCGCGCGCACCGTCCGATGCGGCGGGTAAAGGAACACTTCCTAAAAATGTCGCCTCGATCTGTAGCGGATGGTCTGTTGCAGTGCAAGGTCGCTTAGAGGACGGAATCCGCCTCACCCCGACTTACGGCTCGTCACGCTCGACCTGCCCCCACGGATCGGCTAGGTGTTTCTCGATCTCACTCGCCAGGAACCTCCCCACCATGCCTTTTATCCGTGCCCTATATGATTGGACGCTGTCTCTCGCCGCGCATCGGCATGCGGTTTGGTGGCTGACGGCGATCGCCTTTATCGAAAGTTCGGTCTTTCCGATCCCGCCGGATGTCCTGTTGATTCCGATGATCCTTGCCGCCCGCGACCGGGCGTTCCGGCTGGCCTTGGTCTGCACCGTGGCTTCCGTTATCGGCGGCATGGCCGGGTATGGGATCGGGCATTTCCTGTTCGACACGGTGGGGCGGCCGCTGGTCGAACTTTACGGTGCAAGCGCGGCCCTCGACGGCGTAAGGGCTGACTTTGCGGAAAACGGCTGGTGGATCGTGCTGGGCGGCGGCATGACGCCGTTCCCGTATAAGGTCGTGACCATTGCGGCTGGGGCGCTCGACCTCGACCCCGTAGCCTTCGCCGGGGCGTCTACCGTCGGACGCGGCGCGCGCTTCTTCCTGGTGGCGATCCTTTTATGGTATTTCGGCGCGCCGATCCGCGACTTTATCGAAAAAAGATTGGGCTGGGTCGTGGCTGCGGCATTCGTGCTCTTGATCGGCGGCTTCCTGGCGATCAAATTCCTGGTATGACGATGATGACCTTCCTGACCGCCCCGCGCCGCCTGCCCCAGGCAATTGTCTTGGTATCCGCGGCAATCCTGTTCACCGTAAACGTTTTCGAATACGGGTTCGGATATCTGCCTTGCCAGCTGTGCCTATATCAGCGCCTGCCTTGGTGGATCGCACTGGGCATCGGCTGCGTCGCACTGATGACGGACGGGAAGCGCCGCGACCTTGCGACATTGCTGTCCATCCTCGCCCTGATCGCCATCGCCGTCGGGGCGGGCATCGGCTTCTACCATGCGGGCGTGGAGTACAAATTCTGGGCAGGCCCGTCGGGATGCAGCGGCACGCAGGAACTGTCCGGCGGTCTGGCCGCCGCGATCCAATCCGTCAGCGAAGGTCCGAAAGGCCCGTCCTGCGGCGAACCGGCCTGGACGCTGTTCGGCGTCTCCATGGCGGGCTACAATTTCCTGGTTTCCCTGATCGTCGTCGTGATCGGGGGCCTCGCGGCAAAGAAGCGTTTGCGCACGGCATAAAGGGGACGACCCGTGAAGAATACACGCAAGGGACCGAAATATCTGCCCGGCGACAGCCGCGCGCCGTCAACCATCGACGGGATGCTGCGCGTCGATCATGCGGGCGAATACGGCGCGAAGCGGATTTATGAAGGTCAGATCGCCATCCTGGGCAAGGGCCCGAACGGCCCCGTGCTGAAGCATATGGCGGATCAGGAAGCCCATCACCTCGCCACCTTCGAAAAAATGGTCGCGGATCGCCGCGTTCGTCCGACGGTGTTGCAGCCCCTGTGGCATGTCGCGGGCTTCGCGCTGGGCGCCGGGACCGCGTTGCTGGGCGAAAAGGCCGCCATGGCCTGCACCGTCGCGGTCGAGGAAGTGATCGACGAACACTATCAGGCACAGCGCGACGCCCTGGGTCCCGAAGAGGAAGCCCTGCGCGACACGATTGAGGAATTCCGCCTGGAAGAGTTGGAACACCGCGATATCGGGCTGCAACACGGCGCGGAACAGGCGCCCGCCTATCCGTTGCTGAGCGCAACGGTCAAGCGGGCGTCCAAACTGGCGATCTGGCTCAGCGAGCGGATTTAGCCCGTTCCCTATTGTCGAGATAGTTGTACCAAGTGACCGCGACGCCGGAGGCCGGGCGTTTGAAAACATGGAACGGTATCGGTCGCGGTGCCGTTACCGGAAAGGGTAATTCCGACGCGGGCGTACCCGTCATCCAATCCGCCAGCACCGGTCCCATTGCCGTCGTGATCGCAACGCCGCGTCCGTTCCAGCCCAGCGCCGATCCGACGCCCGGCGCGACCTCCATGATCCGCGGGAAATGGTCCGGCGTGATCGCGACCTTCCCGTTCCACCGATAGACGATCTCCTCCCCCTTCAAGGTGGGGAAGATTTCTTGCAACCGTTCCAACGGTCGAGAGAAGGCTGCGTCCGTCAGGGTGCCGTCCAACGCCCCGCGCGCGCCCATGACGAACCGCCCCTCCTTGTCGACCCGGCAATAACTGAGGACACGCCGGGTTTCGGAAACGCCAAGCCCCTGCGCCGGAAGCGCGCCGAGCTGATTTTCCGACAAGGGCCGCGTCGCGATCTGATAGCTGAAAAACGGCACCACACTGCGGGCGACGGCGCTTTGCACGCCGGTCAGGTCCGAATAGCCGTTTGTGCACATCAGCACGCGATCCGCCGTGATCGCCGCGCCGCCTTCCGTCGTCACCACCCATCCGGCGGCAGAGCGTGCCATGCCGGACACAGGCGAATTGCCGTGTACCGCCGCCCCGACGGCAATTGCCGCCTTGGCCAAGCCGCGCGCCAGCGACAAGGGCTGTACCGTGCCCGCCCGCCGGTCCAGAAACCCGCCCTTATACCAATTCGTCCCCAGCAGACGTTCCATTTCATCGGCGTTCAATGCCGCGACATCGCCACCCCGGGCGGACAGGCGTTCCACCATTGCGTCGATTTCCGGAAGCGCGGAATCCGCATGCGCGCCCTGCACCCACCCGCCGCGCACCGCATCGCAATCGATGCCGTGCCGCGCGATCAGGTCGAAGGCCGCGTCCGCCGTCGTATCGGCGAAGGCCGCCATACGCTCCGCCGTATCGGTGCCGTAAGCGGCGACCATATCGGCGAAATCGTGCTTCAGTCCGGCGATAACTTGCCCGCCGTTCCGGCCGGAAGCCCCCCAGCCTGGCTCCTTCGCTTCCAGAACGACGACGTCCACACCCCGTTCCGCCAAATGCAATGCGGCGGATAGACCCGCGAAGCCGCCGCCGACGATCGCGACATCCGCCTTACGGCTGTCGGTCAGCGGCGGGGTATCCGGCGCCGCAATGGCCGTGGCAAACCACAAAGATTGAGAGAAACCGAGACCGTCGACTTTCTGTTCGTTCATAACACCCGTCCGAGATCGCAAGAGAAACCGTCGGACGACGCTATACCCAATTCGGCTCAATGATCCAGTTCGGTGTCCCAGTACAGATAATCGCGCCAGCTTTCATGCAGGAAGTTGGGCGGGAAACCGCGTCCGTTTTCCTGCAATTCCCAGGCGGAGGGTTCCTGCGGGTCGCGCATCAGCGGCATATTCGCCTGACGCGGCGTGCGTCCCCCTTTTACAAGATTGCAGGGGCTGCACGCGGCGACGACGTTTTCCCAAGACGTCCGGCCGCCCTGACTGCGCGGCACGACGTGATCGAAGGTCAGGTCATGCGCCGGGAAGGCATCGCCGCAATATTGGCAGACCAGTCTGTCGCGCAGGAAAACGTTGAACCGGGTGAAGGCCGGACGGCGCGCCGGGGCAACATATTCCTTCAGGGAAATCACACTGGGTAGGCGCAGACTGCATGTCGGGCTGTGAACCTCGACATCGTATTCGGAAACAACGTTCACTCGTTCCGAAACGACCGCCTTAATCGAATCCTGCCAATTCCACACAGAAAGAGGAAAATAGCTGAGCGGGCGGAAGTCCGCGTTCAGGACAAGGGCCGGACTGCTTTCCAATGCGGATAACATTACTGCTCTCCGTACTTGGCGGGCGGAACCGGAATTCCCCGAATACCGGTGCTGACGCCGCCGATTGGGTAAACTCTACCCATATTCTGTTTTGGCCACAAGATATTGTGGAACGCATCCTTCCAATTATCACAGTGTTGTAACACCCGAATGCGTCGGGTTCTCGTCTAACCGATTTGCATGACAAAACGATAACAACGGCGCGGGAATAGCCCGATTAATTTTCCGGGATTTCCTTATCGCCGAAAGCCCGCTGCAGGATTTCCACGGACACGCCCAACCCGTTCTCGTCGATGGAATGGCCCAGATCGGGAATGATCATGGCCTCCACATCGAAGCCGGCGAGCTTCAACGCCTCCCCCGCCAGCCGGGTCATATCGGACGGGACGACGGGATCGTCCGCGCCGTGAACAAGGAAGACGGGCGGCTTCGCGGGGCCGATATCGCCCAGATCCTCCGGCGAGATCAGCATGCCGGAAAAACCGATGACCACGGCGACCGGGTCCGGACGGTGCAACACCGCATGCAGGGCCAGCATCGTCCCCTGACTGAACCCGATGACGGCGACATTCGATGCCTCGATATCGAACCGTTTCATCTGCGCGTCGATATAGTCGTTCAGCATCGGCGACACCGCCGACACGCCGATCTTCAACTGATCCCGCGACAGGTCCTGCAACGAAAACCACTGTTTCCCGGTCGGCGCGATGTCGCAGGCAAAAGGCGCATCCGGCGCCACGAATTGGGCCGTCGGGAACACCCGCGACAGAACTTCGCCCAGCGCCAGAAGGTCCGCCCCGTCCGCGCCCAGTCCGTGCAGCAGCACGATCAGGCGGTCGGGCGTTTCCCCCGATATCGGGGCCAGTTCCGGGCCGGTCAGGGTCAGGTCCGCCATACACTCTCTCCCACGTCGCAAGGTCGCCGTTCGAATTCGAATGAAAGTACCTTGGACGATCGCGGGACAGAGTGCAAATCGGGGATCGGGCTTGAAGCAAGCGACCGAAAATCATAGGCTGCGGTTGCTCTGGCGGAGCCGACGGCGATCCTGATCGCCGGGACAATAAGTGCCCCGAACCGGAACGGGATTCCGAAGGGAGAAACTTATCGTCATGCGCAAATACGCCACCCCCGAAAATTTTTCACGTCTGGATCAGTTGAACTTCTACGGCGGCTTCGACAATCCGACCGTCAACATCGCCGCCCTGGTGGAAGCGGAGGATTTCGTCACCCCGGCGAAGCGGCACGGATATCCGCCCTTCGCCATCGTCCTGCACGCACTCGCCCGTGCCAGCCTGGATATCGACGAATTCCGCTTCCGGATCATGGACGATGCGGTCTATCGCGTGGAGCGGTTGATCGTATCCTATGCGACGACGGGCAAGGACGGGAATGTGAACTTCTCTTCCGCCGATTATTCGGCGGATTGGCCGGTCTTCCTGGACCGCTATCTAAAGGACAAGGCAGTCACCGCGGCGGCGGACGGTTTACGCAAGGATTCGATGGATCACCGCGACTATTTGTTCGCGACTTGCCTGCCCTGGCTCCGGTTCACTGCGATCCAACACCCGACGGGACGGTTCAACGACAGTTCGATCCCCGCCGTCGCCGTCGGCAAGTTCGGATTTGCTGCGAACAAAGTCGATTTTCCGCTATCCGTTCAGGTCCATCACGGTCTCGCGGACGGTGTCCATATCGCCCGGTATTTCGACCGCGTGACGGAACTGCTGAATGCCGTGGCGGGACGGTCCCTGAATGACTGATTCGATCCGCCGCGTGGATTTGAGCGTCGAGGCCGCCTACGACCGGTGGGCGGAGAGTTACGACGGGTTCGACAATCCGATGATCTTCATCGCCGAAAAGGCGCTGACCCGGCACCACGCCGATGTCTCGGGTCAGGATATCGTCGAGTTCGGATGCGGCACCGGTAGGAATCTGGAATTCTTCGCGACGCATGGGGCACATAGCCTGACGGGGTTGGACCTTTCCGACGGCATGTTGGAAAAGGCCGCCACGCGGAATGCCTCCTTCCGATTGATCCGCCAGGACCTGATGACCCCGGTGCCGTTACCGGACGTATCCGCCGATCTGGTGCTGTTCTGCCTGGTGCTGGAACATATCGACAGGACAGAGATTCCGCTGGCGGAAGCGAGACGGTTGCTAAAACCCGGCGGGCGGATCGTCGTGATCGAAATCCATCCCTATCTATCCGGCGACGGGATCGCCGCGCATTTCAAGGATGGCGGCGAAGAGGTCCATATGCCGACCTATCCGCACCAATTCGCGGATCACCTGAACGCCTTCGCTCAAGCCGGGCTGACGGTCGAAACCTGTCGGGAATGGCGTCCGAAGGACCTGGACGAACCGATCCCGCAGAAATTGAAGAAACGCGGCGACGCGGCGCGGCTCGTCGTTGAATTCGTGCTGAAACACTGACGGGTCATGACTGCGGCGCGCCGCGATAATAGTGCCACAGGAAAACCGCCATCGGCGAGCGCCAAGGCGACCACGCCGCCGCCAGCGCGCGGGCATGTTTAGCGGTCGGGCGGGATTCCAGCCCTTTCAAGCGCCGCATGGCCTCTTGAAGCGCGATATCCTCGCCGGGAAACAGGTCTTCCCGACGTAAGGCAAACATGCAGTAGATTTCGGCGCTCCACCGCCCGAACCCTTTCAGGGCGGTGATGGCGGCGACAGCCTCGTCATCCGCCATCTCCGCCAGGATGGCAATGTCCAGGCGTCCGTCCTCAATTGCCTCCGCCAGCCCACGGGCATAGGCGACTTTCGGGCGAGAGAACCCGGCGCCGCGTAAGTTCTCATCGGACAGGGTCAGAAACTCCGCCGCCGTGCCGGACGGATACAGGGCTTCCACCCGACCGCGAATGGACGCCGCGGCTTCCTTGGATATCTGCTGCGAGATGATGATGTTCAGCAGGGTGGCAAAACCGTGGTCGCTCAATCTCGGTTCG
This sequence comes from Pacificispira spongiicola, assembly GCF_012926505.1. GTDB lineage: Bacteria > Pseudomonadota > Alphaproteobacteria > UBA8366 > Aestuariispiraceae > Pacificispira > Pacificispira spongiicola. Next base: position 454,500 of record NZ_JABBNT010000004.1, on the reverse strand, counting down.
GGATAACCGACAAGCGCCAGACCCGCGGCAACTTGCGGGTCCTGTTCGGCAACGGCATCGAGGCCGCGTCTCAACGTATCGCGATCCATGACACTTGACTTAGACCGTCGCGCCAAACTACGCCAGAGCCATGCAGGATATGCTTCCCAAATTCACGCGGTTCGCGCCCAGCCCCAGCGGGTTGCTGCATCTGGGGCACGCGCATTCCGCCCTGTTCGCGGCGCGGGAGGCGGAAAGAATCGGCGGCGCGTTCCTGCTGCGGATCGAGGATATCGACGTAGGCCGGTGCCGTCCCGAATTCGACGCCGCCATTCGCGAAGACCTGTCCTGGCTGGGCCTGACCTGGCCGGAACCGGTGCTGCGTCAGTCCGAACGCTTATCTCTCTATGACAAGTTTCTGCATGTCCTCGAAGACGGCGGCCTGACCTATCCCTGTTTTTGTACGCGCAAGGATATCCAGGCGGAAATCGCAGACGCACCCCGCGCGCCGCATGGGCCGGACGGGCCGCTCTATCCCGGCACCTGTCGCGTTCTGGACCCGATAAAAGCCCGAGATCGAGTCGCGGCGGGCGAAGCTCATGCCGTGCGCCTGAACATGGCGAAGGCGGCCCGTATGGCGGGACCGCTGACCTTCACCGATCTGGACAGGGGCCGGATCGACGTTCATCCCGAAACCTGCGGCGACATCGTTCTGGCGCGCAAGGACGTACCGACCAGTTATCACCTGTCGGTCACCGTGGACGACGCCTTGCAGCATGTGACCCTGGTGACGCGCGGCGAGGACCTGCTGCATGCGACGCATATCCACCGCGTGCTACAGACCTTGCTGGGCCTGCCGGAGCCCGAATACCGGCACCACGGACTGCTGACCGACAAGAACGGACGACGCTATGCCAAGCGGGACAAGGCCCTGACCTTGGCGGCGCTGCGGGAGGCGGGGAAAGAACCAGCGGACGTTCGCGCCATGGCGGGCTTCCCAGAATGATTATTAAAAATTATTAAAATAAAAGATTCCGAATATTTATTTTATTATCCAAACACCAAATAATTGAAAAACAAAATATCCGAACCATATAACATTTAGCGGCAGATCATTGCCTGCTAAACCCGAAAGGGGTTCTCATGTCATTCAAGAAATTCTCCGCCTCCCAGCCCAGTTCAACTCCCAAAAAATCGGCTGAACCGGCGAAGGCCGCGCCGCCGGTCGGCGACAAACCGGGGGACCAAGAGTCCAACCCCAAAGGCGCTGCCGCCGCCGTACAGAAGTCGTAGTGACCGAGACGGAGGGGGAAACCTCTCCGTCGCTTCCCGCTTCGCCAATACGGCCTGCACATTACGGCCGCTTTTCGGAGACATCTGATGACCGGGCGCACAATAAAATCCACAGTGACATTCAACGCCCCCTTTACTCTAGGCGATCTTGGCGAAGTATTTCCACCAGGCGCTTACACCGTCGAAACGGACGAAGAGTTATTGACCGGTATTTCCTTTCACGCATATCGACGCGTGCTGACCCTTATCCATATCCCGGCATCGACCGGAGATCCGAATCTCATGCGGACACTAACGATTCAGAACGAGGCATTGGATGCGGCTTTGGCTCGCGATGCCGCAACGATCGTTTCGACCGCCTGAATTAGGGCGTTGGCGGGGTTTGCAGACTAGCACAAATCCGCCCGTAATCCGGTTCCCGGTCGGGATCGAGCAGTCCGTGCCGAATGAAGAAGTTAATCAAAACCGGCGCGCAATTGAATTTGAACCGATCCGTGTCCCGGACGATGGCCATGACGACCGCCGCCGGCATCAGGGTGAAGCTTTCGACCTCGCCGTCGCTCGGAACCGGCACGAAATCCTCCGGCATTTCCAAATCGTAGCAAAACATCTGATCCGGTTTCAGGCCGTCATCGGATTCATGGCAATAGGACAGCATCCCCACCGGCACCGCCCGCGCGGCCATATCGGCGGGAATGGACGCTTCTTCCGCGCATTCCTTGGCGACATTCTGCGCAAGGCTCAGACCTTCGGGGTGACCGCCCGCGACCGTGTTGTCCAACTGCCCCGGATAGGTCGGCTTGGTATGCGACCGTTCGGCGATCCATAGATGCAGGCTATCCGGACGCCGGACGAAACCGTTCAAATGGAAGCCCCAGCTTCGAATCCCCAGGAACGGACAGGCCGTGCGCTCCACCGACAAAATCGGATCCTCCCCGAATTCCGCTGCAACGGCATACCGTTCGTCCCGCCAATGCGGCAAATGTCCTTGTTCGGACAGGTCCCGCAGAACCGGATCCAGCGCGGCGCTGGCCGTGTCGTAGTCTGCGAGCGCCGGATCCAGGTCAATCCGATCGTCCGCCACGCGGAACACCTGCGGATAGGATTTCAGCAAATCGGCCCGCACCGGACTTACCCAGCCGAAACGGCGGCCCAATCCATGAAGCGGCAGATAGCGCCGTGTGTCCCCGTTATTGCAGGCCCGAATTCGGTCAAGATATCCCATCCGCTATAACCCCGATGCCCGGTGGAACAGAGTTAGAATGACCCATAACGTCACGACGGACCCAACCGTCGACAGGAAGATCGACGTCGTTGACAGGGCCTGGGCGGTGCCGCTGCGTTGCGAGAAGATAAAGACCATAACCCCAGTCGGCTGCGCGGCGGTCAGAACCGCAATCTGCACCCAGTTCGGGTCCAGATCGAACAAATACGTCCCGAATAGATAGACCAGTGCCGGAAAGATCGCGAGTTTCAGGGACACCAACAGGACCGACTGAACCACCCTGCCCGCAACGCCATAGCGCTTTAAAGACGCGCCCAGCGTGAACAGGGCACAGGGCAGAACCGCGCCCTGCATGGTTTCGGTGATCCGGTCCAAAGGCAGCGGCAAGGTCCAGCCCGCCAGATTGGTGACCATTCCGGCGACCAGTCCGATCAGGATTGGATTGCGGATCAACCCGGTCGCGACCTGAATCGGCACGCGCGACAGACCGCCCTCCCCGCTGCGCACGATTTCGATCAGAACCGTGGTGCCGCTCAACAAGATCAGACCGTGGACCGACAGGATCAGGAAGAAGGGTAGCGCGGCCTTTTCCCCATAAGCCAGCAGGATCACCGGCAGCCCCAGGAAAACCGTGTTGGAAAAGGCGCATCCCATGCCTGTCAGGACCGCCCCCATCCAGTCCCGCCCGAACGCGAAACGCGCCAGGAACAATCCAAAGGCATAAACGGCGATGGCGGGCAGGTAATAGGATAAAAACAAATCCCACGGAATGCTGTCCGGCAGGTCCGTGCGCGCGATCGTCCGAAACAGCATCAACGGGACGGCATAGTTGAAAACGAAGCCGGAAATGCCGGATTCCGCGCTGCTGGACAGCCATCCCATCCGCGCCGCGAAATACCCGATCATCGCGATACCGAAGATGGGAAAAAGAATATTGATCAGAACGTCCATCGACTGCGTCCTTCCGGCGCGGAACCCACCCCATAAGCGCGTGACCGGGCCTTGCGAAGCGGGCTATAGCATGCGATCAAGTGGGTGACATCCTTTGGTCGACAGAGGACCGGACTGAGCATGGCGGATCTATGGATTTTTGGGCGGAAACCCGCCGCAATGGTGCGTCACCGCCACGGCGGTTTCAATGCCACATTTCCGATGAACGGCGATACCGTCGTCGAACAGGCGGGGCGTACCCGTGACATGGACGCCGCCCGCGAACAGGCGGAACGTAGCGCCGCCGAATTGCCCCCCCGTATCGAAGGCCGCGAGGCCCAGAATGTGTTGAGCTTCCAACCGCGCGGGCGCGGGACCCAGCGCGGCGGCCATAAACCCCGGCAAGGCGGGCGTCCGGCCCCCTATCGCGACTGATCATGGCGCGACGCATCGTTATTCTCGCCATTGCCTGCCTGGGCCTGTTCGCGCCAGAAACCGTCGCGCCTGCTTTCTCTCAGGAAATCGCCCCGAAGATCGTGCCGCATTCGGCCCGGTACCGGCTGTCGCTGTTGGAAACCCGGATGGGCGATATCACATCGTTTACCGGTTTGATGCGGTTTGACGTCACGCGGACCTGTCAGGATTGGACGACCGAATCGGAACTGCACATGGTCGCGGATATGGACGGTAACGCGTCCTTCAATCTGACCGTCGACCATAAGGCCCATGAAGCCCTGGACGGATCGTGGTTGGCTTTCGAAAGCACGGCGGATACGCCCAACGGCACGGAAGTCATCGCCGGACGCGCGGAACGTCGACCGGACGGCAGCGTCGTCGCGAACTTCACCGCCCCGAAGAACGGCGCTTTGGCCCTGCCGCCGGAAACGCGGTTCCCGATCGATACGATCCAATGGAACCTGGACGCTATGTGGGGGCAGAACCAGCGGCTTCTGACCTACATCCTGTTCGACGGCAGCGACCCTTTCGCGTGGCGGGCGACGGATTTGGTCGCGGGTAAGCCGGAAGCCCCGCGGGCGGATGTTTCCGATCCGAACGGCCTGCTTGCCGGACAGATGAAACGCATCGTTTCCGCGCTTTTCGAGGTTGGAAAGCAGGATTCCGAACCGACGACGACCTATATCTCTGACACATTGCCGAACGGTGTGATCGTTCGCATGACCATCGATATCGGCGTCATGGTCGCCGAAGCGGAATTGGTGGAGGTTCTGGCGATACCGGAACCCGGCTGCTGACGAAGGGCGGACCGCCGCCGAAGCCGGAATAACAGAGGAATTTTGGAATGGATTGTTTTGCCGCCCGTGCGGACGACTCGACGACGACCCTGATCGCGGTTGAAGAAGCCGCCTATGCCGGTTGGCTGGACGGCCAGGACGACCGGATCAAGGCCTGGCTGTCGGCCACAGGATTCAAGGGCAAACCGGGCGGCACCAGCCTTCTGCCCGGCGCGGACGGGTCCGTTCAGAATGCCCTACTGGTCATCGAAAACGCGGACGATCTCTGGTCCTGGGGCGGAGCGCCCGGAAAACTGCCGGAAGGCAGTTATGCCATCGACCCGGCGGTCACCGACGCGAAGACGCTGACCCGCGCCTGCCTTGGCTGGGCGCTCGGCTCCTATGTCTTCGACCGCTATCGGAAGCGCGAAGAACCGGCGCGTCGTCTGGTCTGGCCGAAAACCGTCAACCAGACGGAGGTCACAGCCATCGCCTCCGGCGTCTATCTGACGCGAGACCTGATCAATACGCCGGCGTCCGATATGGGACCGGGCGAACTTGCCTCCGCCGCCGCCGCCTTGGCGCGGGATTTCGGCGGGGCCTGCGAAACCGTGGTCGGCGACGATCTGCTGCGCGAAAACTTCCCGATGATACATGCCGTGGGACGCGCCTCATCGCGCCCGCCGCGGCTGATCGACTTGGCCTGGGGGAAGTCTACCCATCCGAAGCTGACCCTGGTCGGCAAGGGCGTGTGCTTCGATTCCGGCGGTCTGGATCTGAAGCCGTCCAGCGCGATGCTGATGATGAAAAAGGACATGGGCGGCGCGGCCCAGGTTCTGGGTCTGGCGCGCATGATCATGGCGTTGACGTTGCCGGTCCGCTTGCGTGTCTTGATCCCGGCGGTGGAAAACAGCGTGTCGGGCGACAGTTTCCGACCGCTCGACATCCTGTCCTCCCGCAAGGGCCTGACCGTCGAGATCGGCAACACCGATGCGGAAGGACGCCTCGTCCTGGCCGACGCATTGACCCTCGCCTGCGAGGAAGATCCGGACCTGCTGATCGATTTTGCCACGCTGACCGGCGCGGCGCGCGTCGCGCTGGGCACCGATCTGCCGGCGCTGTTCACCAATTCGGATTCCCTGGCCGCCGATCTGGCGGCAAGCGGATCTTCGGCGCAGGACCCGACATGGCGTCTGCCGCTGCACAAGCCCTATGCCAAAATGCTGGACAGCAAGATCGCGGATACGAACAACGTATCCTCCGGCGGGTATGCCGGGGCGATCACGGCGGCGTTGTTCCTGGAAAAATTCATCACACCCGATACCGAATGGGCGCATATCGACCTGATGAGCTGGAACGTGTCCGGCAAACCGGGACGCCCGGAAGGCGGCGAAGCCCAGGCCGTGCGCGGTGTCCTCGACGCCCTGCGCAAACGCTACGAATGAAGTTTTTCCAGGCCGCGATCTGACCGATCGTTTCGATCCCGTATCGATTGGCCTTTGACAGCACAAAAAAATCGTTTCAGGATCGTACCGAATCGGAGTACCGAATCGGGGGGCGGGTTTTTCCGCCGAGAAATGACCGATTCGAACCGTTTCCCGATTGAACACCGGACGGTTCGACCTGACTGACGAGGCTGAACGTGAACGCTACACAAGCCCTGGAAATCTGGCGCGGCGCCATTGTCGAAAGCGTAAGGCGGGATTCCCCGGACCTGAGCGCCCGGCAAATGGCCGTGCTGACCACGGTCTATCTCAGCCAATCACCGCATACGGTGCGCGGCCTGTCCGAAGCGTTGAACGTCGCCAAGCCGGCGGTTACCCGTGCCCTGGACCGTCTGTCCGAACTGGGGCTCGTCCGCCGCAAGCCCGACCCGGACGACCGTAGATCCGTTCTGATTCAGCGTACCGTGAAAGGGTCGGTCTTCCTGACGGAATTCGCGGAGCTGATCCTGAAGGCGGCGGAAGCCGAGTCGCCCGAGACCGATTCGGCGCGTCCAGCCTCGTCTAACCCGGCCTCGCCTCGCCCGGTTCCGCTTAGAGCGGCAGGCTAACCCGCATCACCCCCGGATCGTCCTCATGCGATTTCGCCGTGAAGCCTAGATCGCGGCACATGGACAGCATGGGGCCGTTTTCGCACAACACATCGCCATAGATGACGCCGATACCCCGCATCCGGGCGAATTCGATCAACCGCGTCATCAAGGCATAGCCCAGACCTTCGCCCTTATGATCCTGGCGCAGCAGGATGGCGTATTCCGCCTCCGCCCCGTCCGCATCGGCGGTCAGGCGCGCAACCCCGATCAGGGATTTTCCGTCTTCCGGGTCCAGGGCGACCATGGCCATTTCACGCGCGTAATCGATTTGCGACAGGCGGTTCGCAAGCCGTTCCGGCAAGTCCTTCATCGGATGCAGGAAGCGGAAGCGGATGTCTTCCTGGGCGGACCGGGCGACCAGTTCCTGCAACCCCGTCGAATCTTCCGGGCGGATCGGCCGCACGGCGATGGCCCGGCCGTCCAGCAGGCTGACCGTGCCTTCCAGTTCGCGGGGATAGGGACGGATCGACAAGCGCGACGATGGGTCTTCCGCCAGTTTCCCGGATACCGGCGCCACGCGGATACGGGCGTCCAGGGCAACCACGCCCTGGCTGTCCGCGATCAGCGGGTTGATATCCAGTTCCTTGATTTCGGCAAAGTCGATCGCCAGCCGCCCAACTTGAATCAGGGCATGCCGAATCCCCTCGAAATCCGCGGCCGGCTCGTCGCGATAGCCACGCAGCAGCTTATTGACCGCGGTTTCCCGGATCAGCGACTGGGCCAGAACATCGTCCAGCGGCGGTAGGCCGGTCACCGTATCGCCGACGACCTCCACTTCCTTTCCGCCCTTGCCGAACAGCACGACGGGACCGAATTGCGGATCCTCGCTCAGCCCCACGATCAGTTCGTGGGCACCGGGGCGGCGGATCATCTGTTGCACGGACACACCGTCGATCTGCGCATCCGGGAAATCCCGGCGCAACCGTTCCAGCATGTGTTTCGTCGCTTCCTCCACCTGATCGGGGGAAGACAGGTTCAGCACGACCCCGCCGACATCGCTTTTATGCGTGATGTCCGGCGACAGGATCTTTACGGCGACCAGATCGCCCATGGAAAATTTGCTGGCAAGCTGACGCGCTTCCGCCGGGGTCTTGGCGACCTTGGAGGACGCGATCGGGATTTGATAGGCGTCCAGGACCTGTTTCGCCTCGACCTCGCTCAACCACGCACGCTTTTCCGCGAGCGCCGTGTCGATCAATGCCCGAACGGTCGCGCGGTCCGGCTCCCCGCCATTGTCGCCGCGCGAAACCGGCACCTGCATCAGGTTCGCCTGGTTCTTGCGATAGCGCACGACATGCATGAAGCCGCGCACCGCCTCTTCCGCGGTGTTGTAGGTCGGAACCTTCGCTTCGGTGAAACGGCGCCGGGCATTGGCGGCCGCCCCCTCGCCGATCCAACTGGTCAGGATCGGTTTGCTCTTCCCGGCGGCGACTTCCAATACGCGGGCCGCGATGGCGTCGGAATCGCTGATCGCCGTCGGGCAGTTCAGGACCAGGACCGCATCCGAATGCTTGTCCTTCAGCAGGACCTCCAGCGCATCGGCATAGCGGCTGGGCGGCGCATCGCCGATAATGTCGATCGGATTGCCCTTGCTCCAGGTCGGGGGCAGGACACCGTTCAGCTTTTCCAGCGTTTCCGGCTCCAAATCCGACAGGTGACCGCCTTGTTCGATCAGGCTGTCCGTCGCCAGAACGCCGATCCCGCCGCCGTTGGACAGGATCGCCAAACGGTCGCCGACGGATTCGGGCCGTCCGTCGCCTTCCACGCCCAAGCGGCGCAGGCTGCTGGACAGGGTCTGCACAGCGTCGAACAGCTCCTGCATGTCGTACACGCGCAGCATGCCCGCGCGTCGGAACGCAGCGTCATAGACTGTATCGGACCCGGCCAGCGCACCGGTATGGGAGGATGCGGCCTTCGCGCCTTCCGCGACACGCCCCGCCTTGATCGCGACAACCGGCTTGGTGCGTGCCGCCGCCCGCGCCGCGGACATGAACTTCGCCGCGTCGCCGATGGCTTCGACATACAGAAGGATCGCGCGCACTTCCGGCGCGACCGCGAGGTAGTTCAGCATATCGCCGAAGTCGACATCGACCTTGTCGCCCAGGCTGACCAGATGGGAAAAACCGATTCCCTTGCCCGTCGCCCAATCAAGAACGGAGGTCAACATTGCGCCCGATTGCGCCACGAAGGCCAGATCGCCCGGCAGGGGGGAGATATGCGCGAAACTGGCATTCAACCCGACACCCGGCACCATCAGGCCCAGGACGTTGGGGCCGAGAATGCGCATCGGTCCGGCGGCTTCTTCCAGTTTCACGCGGCGCGCCAGCCCTTCGGCATCGTCGCCTTCGCCGAAACCGGCAGTGATCACGCAGACCGACTTGCAGCCCTTATCGCGCAGATCCGCGACCACGCCCGGCACCGTGTCCGGCGGCGTCGCGACGACGGCCAGATCCGGCGCGATGGGCAGGCTGGCGATATCAGGCCAGGCCAGAGACCCGCCGATGGCCGATTCATGCGGATTGACCGGCATGATCGGCCCGTCGAAGCCGCAGCTGAAAAGATTATGAGCCAAGACCGCGCCGACCGAACCGGGCTTCTTGGACGCGCCAATCAGCGCAATAGACGTCGGCTTGAACAGCGAGTCCAAATCTCTAACCGACATAGCGAACTCCTTCGTTTCCGTACTCTAACCGCCTACCCCGAAGTCGTGTCCGCCCTATGAAACCCTGTTTACATTCGTTCGATGGTACCGCGCGCTCTCCGTTCCGAAACAACAGAACAATACCCGCGCGATCACCGTGTCCGTGTTCAGGAATTCCGTGACCGTCTCCACGGCGATCGTCGCCGCCCTCTCGGCAGGAAACCCGTACACACCGGTGGAAATCGCCGGAAAAGCGATCGTTCGAACCTCGTTTTCCACCGCCAGCGCGAGGCTGTTTCGGTAGCAGGAGGCGAGAAGATCGTCCTCACCGGATTGCCCGCCGCCCCATACCGGTCCCACGGTATGAATGACGTGCCGGGCGGGAAGCCGGAACCCCGGTGTGATCCGGGCTTCCCCCGTCGGACAGCCACCCAAGGTCCGGCAGTATATCGCCAGTTCCGGGCCGGCCGCCCTGTGTATCGCGCCGTCCACGCCGCCGCCGCCGAGAAGCGTCTCATTGGCGGCATTGACGATGGCATCGATGTCCAGGACCGTGATGTCGCCCTCAACCACCTCCATCCGGAGACCGCGTGACGACATCGCCGTTTCCTTACTCAGCCGCCGCCTTTTTCTGCGACTGATAGGCCACGATCGACTCTTCGATCATCTTGGCCGCTTCGCCCGCCTCGCCCCAGCGAGCGATCTTCGCCCATTTGTTCTTCTCCAGATCCTTGTAGTGGGTGAAGAAGTGGGCAATCTGCTCGATCAGGATTTTCGGCAAGTCGCGATAGCTGGACACATCCGTGTAGTACGGGTGCAGCTTGTCATGCGGCACCGCCAGGATTTTTTCGTCCTGGCCACCTTCGTCTTCCATGATCATCACGCCGACCGGACGGCAGCGCACGACCGCGCCCGGAATGACCGGAACGTGACCGGCGACCAGAACGTCGATCGGATCGCCGTCGCCGCACAGCGTGTGCGGGATGAACCCGTAGTTGGCGGGATAGAACATGGCGGTATGCAGAAAGCGGTCGACATACATCGCGCCCGATTCCTTATCCAGCTCGTATTTCACCGGATCGGCGCCGTGCGGAACCTCGATAATAACATTGATGTCCCAAGGCGGATTTTCGCCCAGCGGAATTTTGTCGACTAGCATGTACCGTCCTCGTTAATGCGAAACTGCGCTATCCCACCGCGCCCGTCACGATGTCTTTTCGGCACCGTTTCGGCTGTCTCTCGGCAGGTATATATAGCTCATTTTGCTGCACTGCAACATAAGCTTTCTTGTCGCAGGAATACTATATCGCTTTCCGTGAGGAAAGTCCCGCGCCGGTACGCGCCAGGATCGCGATGAGGATTAGTCCGGGCACAGCCAGAAAAGCGGTCAAAATAAAGAATTCCGCCCAACCGACCATATCAACCAGATATCCGCTGGGGGTGGACATGATCGTCCGGCCCATGGCCATCAGACTTGTCAGCAACGCATATTGGGTGGCTGTGAATTCTTTGTTACAAAGGGCGGAGAGGTAAGCGATGAATGCTGCGGACCCCAAACCGCCCGTGAAATTGTCCCCCCAGACCGCCACGGCAAGGGCGCTCACATCCGGCCCCACCGTCGCGACCCAGGCAAATAGGAAATTCGTGACCGCCTGCAGAATACCGCCGACGACCAGCGCCTTAAGAAGACCTATCGCGCGCACCAGCGCCCCGCCGACGATCACGCCGATCATCGTCGCGAGCACGCCCGTCGTTTTACTGACCAACGCAATCTCGGTGCCGGTAAAACCGATATCGACGTAGAACGGGTTCGCCATGAAGCCGCCGATCGCATCGCCGAATTTGTACAAGAGTACGAAGATCAGGATGAAAATTGCCGACGGGCGCGCCAGGAATTCGACAAACGGTTCGATTACACCCGTTTTAACGAACGCTTTGACCGACTGTACCGGTTGGCGGCTGTCGTTCGACGGTTCCACCGCTAACAGGACGCCGATCATGCCGATTGGAACACAAGCCGCAAGGCACAGAAACACGATCTGCCAATCGTAGAAATCGGATAGGGCCAGAGCGCCGGCGCCCGCCAAAAGCAGCCCGATTCTGTATCCTCCTTGCGTCGCCGCGGCACCCGCCCCTTGTTCGTCGTCCGACAGTAGTTCGATCCGAAAGGCGTCAATGACGACATCCTGGCTGGCGGACAGAAAGGCAATCAAAAGGACGGCCAAGCCCGTCATGAATAAGTCCGCCGCCGGATTCGTGAAGCCCAACGCCGCGATCGCTATCATCAAGAAGATTTGAATAATGATCGCCCATCCACGCCGCTGGCCCAGCCGCGCGAAGGGATATGGCGCGGGCAGTTGGTCCAGTATCGGCGCCCAAAGGGGCTTTAGCGTGTACGGAAGGCCCACTAGCGCCAGGATGCCGATCGTCGTCCGGTCGACCCCGACCGTCCGCAGCCAGTATGTCAGCGTGGACAACGTCAACAGAAGTGGTAGGCCGCTGGCGATCCCCATCAGGGCGATCAGCACGATCCGGCGATCCTTATAGATCGCCAACCCCGCCAGCGCCCTGCGTCCCCATTCCGTCATGTCGTCTGGACCTTTTCCAAAACCGGTTTCGCGTGATATCGCCTGATTCATCGGGACCGCGCCAGCAAACGCTGGCCGGTCTGCAGTGTTTTCTGAAAGGACGGCGGCAATGCAGCGGGATCAGGCCGAAACCTTGGCGCTACGGGCGCTGACCTATATCGCCCAGGACGAGGACCGCATGGGCCGGTTCATGGCGCTGTCCGGGCTGGGCCCCGACGATTTAAGAACCCGAATCAGCGATCCGGGTTTCCTGGGCGGGGTTCTCGATCATCTGCTGGGGTATGAGCCTGATTTGCTGGCTTTCGCGGAAGAGGCGGAGATCGATCCGGCCATCGTCGCACGGGCAAGAGCGACCCTGCCGGGCGCCAATCCCGACTGGTAAGGATTACAAATCGACCCAGACTTCCGATTCCATGGTCGCGCTGGAAAGGCGGGCGCGTGCGTCCCCGGCCGCTAGGTCCAAGTCGCGCACGAAATCCGGGCTCACGCATTTCGGGTTGGCCCGTCGCGCCCATTCCGCAGCATGGATCAGGCCGTCGGCCCATTCGGCCTGCACCTGACGATAGTTTCCGTAATCGACGACAATCATTTGTTCTCTCCAGGGCGAAACGAGCCAATCCCCACCGGCTCAGTGCCACGCGTTTTTTATACGGAACCCGCGCGCACCTGTCCGTGACGGCGATCACTCGAATGCAAAATAATTTATCGCAAAATTTCCGGCTAAACCGGGTGACCCGTGCGGTAGCGATAGACGGCGTCTCGCAGGGCTTCCGCGACTTCCAACCGTTCGTCAGGCAGCAGGAAGGAGCCGATCTCCAACGCCTTCCCGTGACTGGTCAACAGCAACCGGCTACCCGGACGCGGCGGGTTTTCCATCAGGACCCTCAACCAGGTCGGCTCCAGCTTGTAGATATGGGTCTTCCCGTTGGGTTCAGTCTTCGACACGTTCAGCCCGTCATCGGTCATGAACAGATGTTCGCAGCGGCGGCCTTCCCGGAAATTCATCTTGAACCCGATATAGATCAGCAGGACTTCAAGGCCGCAGAAACCGGCGACTGGCCACGCGCCCGCCAGGAAGAAGGCGAAGCCGATCGTAAACCCGCCCCCGGCAATGGCCACCATGACCAGCAGGAAGCCGCGCGGGTCCAGGCTGCGATGCGGCCGCAGCGTCGCGTCGAAATAGACCGTTTCTGTCTGCGTGTCGTCCATGGGCGATAAGATAACGCAGCCGCCACGGCAGGAAAGCCCCCAAAAAGACGCAGAACGCGTGAAGAGGCCTTTCGCGGCCCGAACCGCTTGGATAGGCTAGCCCAACCGATCCCGATAGCGATCCGATCAGAGAACCCGCCCACGATGAAAAAAGCCGATATCGTCGAATTCTTTTCACGCCTTCAGGCCCAGAACCCCGAACCGAAGGGGGAATTGAACTGGACCAATCCCTATACCCTGCTGGTCGCTGTCGCCCTGTCGGCGCAGGCGACGGATATCGGCGTCAACAAGGCGACGGAAAAGCTGTTCCAAATCGTATCCACGCCGCAGGAAATGCTGGCCTTGGGGGAAGCGGGTCTGAAGGATCATATCAAGACCATCGGCCTGTATAATTCGAAGGCGAAGAACGTCATCAAGGCGGCGGAGATTCTGGTGCGCGATTTCGGCGGTGAGGTGCCGCGCGACCGCACCGCGCTGGAAACCCTGCCCGGTGTCGGGCGCAAGACGGCCAATGTCGTCCTGAACATCGCCTTCGGGGAACCGACGATCGCCGTCGATACGCATCTGTTCCGCGTCGGCAACCGAACCGGCCTTGCCCCCGGCAAAACGCCCCTGGCTGTCGAATTGACGCTGGAGAAGAAAATCCCGAAGGAATTCCTGCGTCACGCCCATCATTGGCTGATCCTGCACGGACGGTATGTCTGTAAGGCGCGGAAGCCGGACTGTCCGTCCTGCATCGTCGCCGACCTGTGCCGCTATAAAGCCAAGACCGTCGCCGTTTGAAGGAAACCGCCATGGCCATCGACCTGGAAGCCGCGAAAAAACTGTCCGAAAACAGCCTTGTCAGTCATCTGGGCATCGAAATGCTCAAGGCCGGGGACGGCTTGGCCCGCGCGCGGATGAAAGTGACAAAGCTGCATCTGGCGCCGAACGGCTATCTGCACGCCGCGTCCATCGTCGGGCTGGCCGACACCTGCTGCGGCTTCGGCACCTATGCCGATCTACCCGACGGGGCGCAGGGTTTCACCACGGTGGAACTGAAATCCAACCATCTGGGCACGGCGCTGAAAGGCACGCTGGTCTGCCACGCCCATGCCAAACATCAGGGCCGAACCACGCAGGTCTGGGATGCGGAGGTCTTTTCCGAAGCGCGCCCGGACCGACCGATCGCGCTGTTCCGCTGCACCCAGATGATCCTGTGGCCGAAAGGCGGATGAAGGCTGTGCCGCTCATCCCTCGACAATGTTGCATTGCGGCATTAGAACGTCGGGCAAATCGGATAACCGGATATCAATAAACCGCACATCAAAAACCGCATGGCGGAAAGGGGATTGAAATGACGTTCAGCAAAGTGGGTATCATCGGCGCGGGCACCATGGGATCCGGCATCGCCACCAGCCTGGGCCAACAAGGGGTCGCGGTCGTTCTCGTCGACACGACCGACGCCGCCGTCGAACGCGGCAAGGGCGCGGCCAAGAAATTCTATGACCGGGCCGCCGAAAAAGGCAAAATGACCGCCGAAGACGCGGCCGCCGCGACCGCCCGGATCAGCACGTCCACCGACCTTGCGGCGCTGAGCGCCTGCGATCTGATCATCGAGGCGATTTTCGAGGAACAGTCGGTCAAGGAAGACCTGTTCGCCCGCCTGAACCCGCATCTGAAGCCGGAAACGGTGGTCGCCACCAACACCTCTGCGCTGCAGGTGTCCGATCTGGCCGAAGCGGTCGACAATCCGTCCCGCTTCCTGGGTCTGCACTACTTCAACCCGGCGGCGATCAACCCGATCGTCGAGGTCGTGAAGGGTGAGAAGACCGATGACGCGATCTATCAACGCTGCATCGATTTCTGCCGCGCGACGGCGAAAAAGCCGATCCCCTGCAAGGACCGCTTCGGTTTCGCCATCAACCGTTTCTTCGTCCCCTATGGCAACGAGGCCGTGCGTCTGCTGGACGAAGGCGTCGGCACCCCGGCGCAGATCGACCGCGTCGCGCAGGATTGCCTGGGCGTCGCCGCCGGTCCGTTCCTGGTCATGAACCTGGTGAAGCCGAAAATCATGTTCCACGCCCAGCGCAACCTGGGTCCGCACGGCGCGTTCTACACGCTGGCGAAGACCCTGGCGGACAAGGGCGACACCGATTACGAATTCGAAATCGGTGAGGATGCCGCCGGCAGTGCCGACGCGGATGCCGTGATCGCCGACCGCCTGCGCGCCGCGACCTTCTTCCCGGTATTGCAGGAAATCGACGAAGACGTCGCCACCCCCGCCGATATCGACATGGGTGCCGGTCTCGCCCTGCGCTTCGGCAAGGCCCCGTGCGAGTTGATGGACAGCCTGGGCGCGGACGAAACCAAGCGCATCGTGTCCCTGGTTACCGAGCAATACGGTCACGCGATGCCGGCCAGCATTGCAAAAGTCGGGTCGCTGCGCGGCTAAGACGCAACGTCATTTCTTCAAAAGCCGGACATCCCGTCGGATGTCCGGCTTTTTTCGTTTTTAAAGCTGCTGCCCACGAAGGTTTTTTTTCAAGTCTTCGACCAACAGCAAAATCTGCGGCATATGAGGGTTAATTCTCAACGCTTTCTCGAGGGCTTCCAGCGCGGCTTCCTTCTCCCCCATCGCGTCCAGGACAAGGCCCTTGCCGGATTGCGCCCCGAAATGGCGTGGTTCAAGGGAAAGCGTCTCCTCGATATCCGCCATCGCATCCGCGTAGTTTCCGGCCATGAAATTCACCGTGGCCCGCTTGTTCCAGGCCTCGGCAAACCTCGGTTCCAGTGAGATCAAAGCATCAAATGTCTCAACCGCATCATCGATGGCGCCGCTTTGCATCTGCGCAAGGCCCTGTTCCATCAAGACACGACCGCTGGCGCTGGGCGCGTCCAGCCAGATCGTCCATATCTGCGCCTGAGCGAGCTGAGCTTGTGGGCTCATCAACGGAGCATTCAACAGAATTTCGAAGAATTCGCCCAAACGGGGATCGTTTTGATCCGCGCGGGACTGAACGGGCGTTCCGATAACAGCAAGAACGCCAAGGCATACAAGTGCCGCCGCCGCAAAGCCGCGGATTGCCGGGGGATACCGCATAACACACTCTCCCTCGCTATGTCCGTACACTATGACGGGCGGGGTATGACGCGGCAACCTTGCCCTATTTCGATACCCCGTTAGAGTGGCCCGCCAGATTTCGGGGACCCTAGACGATGACCGGCACTGTTGCCTGTTTCAGCGAGTCGATTACCCAGGCGCGGGAGCGGTTCCTGACCGCCTGCGACCGGATCGGTCTGCGCGTCGTGTCCTTTCGGTCCGATCTGCCCGACCCGTCCGGGACGACACTTCATTGCGATACGACGCGGCTGGGATCGCCGGAGGCCCGCAAATCGGTGGTCCTGTGTTCCGGCGCGGCGGGTCCGGCGGGTCTGTATGGCTGCGCCGCCGCATTGGGCGTCCTGACGGAAGGCGGCTTTCGCGACCTGCCGCGCGATATTTCCCTGATCCTGGTGCATGCGGCAAATCCGGGCGGCCCCATCTGGCCCTATCTGGAGACGACGAAGGACGGCGAAGCGGTCTGGTCCGACGACATCCTGTCCGAGGCCGAACGCCGTTTTTCCGCGTTTCAGCAGGATAAGGGTTTCGATTGGAACCGGCTGGCGGAACGGCCGCTGGCATCCATGTCGCCGCCCGCCTGGCCCGGGTCGGTTCTGAAATCCATAGCGGATACCTGGCTGTCCGACATGCGCGACGTCTGCCTGATCGACCCGCGCAGCGGCCTGGGCCCGTCGGGGGAAGTCGCCTTCCTGCCCTGTTCTCCGGACCGATCCGCGGGCTACGACCGCGCCGTGCAATGGTTCGCGCCCAGCATGCCGACATCGGATATCGATATCGGTACGACACCCTGCGCGGGTGGCCTCGGCAGCTTGCTGAGCGCGACCCGTCACACGGAGATCATGTTGGAAGTCGGCACCTATTCCCTAAGCGGCCAGTTCGCACGAACGGCCAGCGGCCGCCCGGCCGCCCTGACCGCCTGCCCCAGCGATCCCGTCTGGCGCGGCGCGGCCTGGCGCGCGGTACGCGACGCCTTAAGGTTGGCCTATAAGGGATTGGCGCGGGATTGACCCTTTCATCCCCCGCCGGTAACAGTTGGTCTAACCGAAAAAGAAAGGCCTGTTCCCCATGAAGATGCCGATTCCGGACGCGGGCGTGATCGACCGCCGCCTTGCTATTGCGGAGGCCTTGCGCGGAATCGTACCGGCCGACAATGTCATCGTCGATGAGGATGCGCGACGCGCCTATGAAACGGATGCGCTGACCGCCTATCGCACCATGCCGCTGGTCGTCGTTCTGCCGGAAACCGTGGAACAGGTCGCCGCCGTCCTGAAATACTGCCACGCCAATGGCATCAAGGTCGTGCCGCGCGGCGCGGGGACCAGCCTGTCCGGCGGTGCCTTACCGCTCGCCGACGGCGTGTTGCTGGCCATGGCGAAATTCAATCGCGTGTTGGACGTCGACTATCCCAACCGATGCGCCCGCGTGCAGCCGGGTGTAACGAATCTGGCGATCACCAAGGCGGTGGAAGGCGACGGTTTCTACTATGCGCCGGACCCGTCCAGCCAGATCGCCTGTACCATCGGCGGCAATGTCGCGGAAAATTCCGGCGGTGTGCACTGTTTGAAATACGGCCTGACGACGAACAACGTCCTGGGCGTCGAACTGGTCACCATCGACGGCGAAATCGTGCGTCTGGGCGGCAAGCATCTGGATTCCGAGGCCTACGACCTGTTGGGCCTGATCGTCGGATCGGAAGGGTTGCTGGGCGTCGTGACCGAAGTCACGGTGCGCCTGCTGCCGAAACCGGAAACGGCCCGGGCGTTGTTGATCGGTTTTCCGTCCAGCGAGGCGGGCGGCGATTGCGTGGCCAAGACCATCGCGGCGGGGATTATCCCCGGCGGCATGGAGATGATGGACAAACCGGCCATCATCGCGGCCGAAGATTTCGTCCATGCCGACTATCCCATGGATTGCGAGGCGCTGCTGATCGTCGAACTGGACGGGCCGGAAGCGGAAGTCGACCACCTGATCGACCGGGTCGGCGATATCGCCAAGGCCTGCGGCGCGACGTCGATGCGTCAATCGTCGTCCGACGAGGAACGCGCGCTGTTCTGGGCCGGACGCAAGGCCGCCTTCCCCGCCGTCGGCCGCCTGTCACCGGATTACCTGTGCATGGACGGCACGATCCCGCGCAACCGCCTGCCGGAAGTCCTGACCCGTATGACGGAGATGTCCAACCGATACGGCCTGCGCGTCGCCAATGTCTTTCATGCCGGGGACGGCAATCTACATCCGCTGATCATGTATGACGCCAACAATCCGGGCGAATTGGAAAGGGCGGAGAACTTCGGCGCGGATATCCTGAAACTCTGTGTCGAGGTCGGCGGCGTATTGACCGGCGAACACGGCGTCGGCGTCGAAAAGCGCGATCTGATGCCGGAAATGTTCACCGAAGAAGACCTGAAACAGCAGCAGCGCGTGAAATGCGTCTTCGACCCCGATGCCCTGCTGAATCCCGGCAAGGTCTTTCCGCAGCTTCACCGCTGCGCCGAATTGGGCCGCATGCATATCCACAAGGGGCAAATACCCTTCCCTGACCTTCCCCGGTTCTAAGAGGAGGGCGCGCCATGACGGATACCTATCGGCCCGATACCGAAGATCACCTTGTCGATCTGATCGCCTGGGCGAATTCGGAACGCAAACCTTTGGCCGTACACGGCGCGAAGACGAAACACCGTCTCGGGCGGCCGATGTCGGGCCGTACGGGATTGGACCTCACCGCCTTTGCTGGTGTTTCGCTCTACGAACCGGAGGAACTGGTCCTTGCCGCCGGTCCGGCGACCCCGCTGGCGGAGATCGAGGCATTGCTGCGCGAAAATCGCCAGCAACTGGCCTTCGACCCACCGGACCTATCCGGCCTGCTGGGTGCACCGAATTCTGGCACGATCGGCGGCGTGATCGCGTGTAACCTGTCCGGTTCCCGCCGGATCAAGGACGGCGCGGCCCGCGACCATTTCCTGGGTTTCGACGCCGTTTCCGGACGGGCGCAGAAGGTCAAATCCGGCGGGCGGGTGATGAAGAACGTCACCGGCTATGACCTGTCCAAAGTCCTGTGCGGGTCCTACGGTACCTTGGCGGCGATGACGGCGATGACCGTGAAGGTCCTGCCGGCACCGGAAAAGACGCGCACCGTGCTGGTCTTCGGCCTCGACCCGTCCCAGGCCGTCGCGGCTTTGGCGAGCGGTCTGAACGGCCCGTTCGAAGTGTCCGGCGCGGCCTGGATTCCGCAAAGCATCGCGGATCGATCCGACACCGACCATATCCGGCAGGCGGGCGGATCGGTCACGGCCCTGCGCATCGAAGGCTTCGGCCCGTCCGTCGAATATCGCTGCGCCAAACTGCGCGATCTGCTGTCGCCCCTGGGCGAAACGGAAGAACTGCACAGCCACAATTCCGCGAATTTCTGGAAATCGATCCGCGATGTGGAGCCGTTCCGCAGCGACGACCGAGTCGTCTGGAAAATCTCCGTCGCCCCGACCGACGCCCCGACGATTCTGTCCGCGCTGAGCCATCTGAAAGCGGTGGAAGCCTATCTGGACTGGGCGGGCGGCCTGATCTGGCTGGCCGTCGACGCCCCGCGCCAGGGCGCACACGAACCGGTCCGCGACGCGGTGAACACGGTCGGCGGCCACGCCACCCTGATCCGCGCCGGCGATACCCTTCGCAACACTATTTCCGTCTTCCACCCGCAACCCGCCCCGCTGGCGGCCATCACGAAACGCCTGAAAGACAGTTTCGACCCGAACGGCGTCCTCAATCCCGGCCGGATGAGCGAGGGAGTTTAGGTATCATGCAAACTCACTTCTCCCTGGCGCAGCTTGAAGACCCGGATCTTGCGACGGCAAACGATATTCTTCGGAAATGCGTGCATTGCGGGTTCTGTACGGCGACCTGTCCGACCTATGTGACCTTGGGCGACGAATTGGACAGTCCGCGCGGGCGTATCTATCAGATCAAGGATATGCTGGAGGGGGACAAGGATCCCGCCCCATCCCTGGTCACGCATATCGACCGCTGCCTGTCCTGCCTGAGCTGCATGACGACCTGTCCGTCCGGCGTGCATTACATGCATCTGGTCGACATCGCGCGGGAACGCATTCACGACCGGTTCAAGCGGCCCGTCTTCGACCGGGCGCTGCGCAAGGTTCTGGCCTGGGTCCTGCCCAATCCGCAACTGTTCCGCCTGTCGCTGGTCGGTGCCTGGATCGGCAAGCCGGTGCTGAAACACCTGCCGGGCCGGTTGGGCGCGATGTTCCGCATGGCGCCCAGCCGGATCGAAAAGCCGTCCCTGTGGGACGTGCCCCAGACGATACCGGCGGAAGGGCCGCGCAAGGGCCGGGTCGCGCTGATGTCCGGCTGCGCCCAGCAGGTTTTGCAGCCGCGCATCAACGAGGCGACGATCCGCCTGTTGACCCGCATGGGCTATGACGTCGTGGTCGCGGCCGGGGCCGGATGCTGTGGGGCGCTGACCCATCACATGGGCGACACGAAGAGCAGCCACGGTCAGGCCGCGCGCAATATCCGCGCCTGGACCCGCGAAATCGACGGGGACGGTCTGGATGCCGTGATCATCAACGCATCGGGCTGCGGCACGACGGTGAAGGATTACGGCTTCATGTTCCGGACCGACGGCGATCTGGCGGAACCGGCCAAGGCGATATCCGCCCTGACCAAGGACATCACCGAATTCGTCGCGGAAAAGGGCCTGCCCGCCGTCACCGTCCAGGACGGAAGCACCGTCGCCTATCATTCCGCCTGTTCGATGCAGCACGGGCAGAAGATCACCGACCTGCCGAAAACCCTGCTGTCCCAGGCCGGGTTCGCGGTGAAAAGCCCGGCCGAAGGGCATCTGTGCTGCGGGTCCGCCGGGACCTACAACCTGCTGCAACCGGAACTGGCCGATACGCTGAAGGCCCGAAAACTCGCGAATATCGAAAAGACCGGGGCGGCCATCGTCGCGGCGGGCAATATCGGCTGCCTGGAACAGATCGCATCGGGCACCGACATGGCGGTCGTGCATACGGTGGAATTGCTGGACTGGGTTACCGGCGGGCCGGTTCCGAAGGCTTTGGACGGGCGCGCCTGACGCGCTTCCCTATTCCGCGGCCATTCGCTCCAGTTCGCCTTCGATCAGGCGGCAACATTGGCTGTGCAGCGATTCGTCCAGCACCCTGTCGTTTCCGAAACTCAGGATCCCCTGCGAGAAAATATAGGAGAACAGCAGCATCGCGCGCGCTTCCGCTTCCGCCTCGCTGTATCCGCATTCCCGGAACAGCCCAGCGGTATATTCCAAACGGCGGATATCGACGGATTCGACAACCTCCGCCACGCGGGGGTCGCGCCTGGCCCAACTGCGCATCGCCAATTCAAGCGACCCGCCGCGTCCCGGACGCCGCGCGTTCATAACGATATTGAGCATATAGCGCAGACGGTCGGTCGGGCTGCCGCCCGATGCCTCCGTCCGTTCGATGACGAGTTGCACATGCCAGCGGCCCAGAACGCCTTCCAGCAAGTCCGCCCGGTCCTTGAAATGCCAGTAAAAGCTGCCCTTCGTCACGCCCAAACGCTTGGCCAGCGCCTCGACATTCAGCGATCGCGCCCCGTTTTCGGATAGCATCTTATAGGCCATCCGAACCCAATCTTCCCGCGTCAGCCGTGCCGAGGCGCCGCGTCGGCCACCGACATTCTTCTTTCCGGCGTTCTCCGCCGCTTTTTTGCGTTCCATCCCCGACCCGTATTCTTGCTGCTTTGCAGCATTCACTTTTTTCTATTAATTTTAGGACTTGTTCCATTGACGAACAATTCTGCCCCGGCTACAAACCATACGCAAGCGTATGGTAACGGTATCCGAACGGGAAAGGCGGAAGCGGTTCTGGCGGCATTCTTGCCTTCCGTATTCACGGCTTCACCCCTAGGATATGAATAAGAAAACGGCGACCGGACGGCACACCGGCCTGAAAAAGGCGGTGAAGACCGACCAAAAACCCGGCGCCGACAGGGTTCTAGGGAGGCCACGACTGGTTATGACCGGGTCGCAAATCTATACCGCTGCGGCGATTCCGCCGGCAGCACATTTGCCGGATATCGACACCTACGACACGTTCCCGAAATTATTGCGGTACAACGCCGCGCATATCGGCGATCGCCCCAGCATGCGGGAAAAGAATTTCGGCATCTGGAAGACCTGGTCCTGGAAACAGGTTAAAGACGAAATCTTCAAATTCGCCGCCGGGATGCAGGCCCTGGGCGTCCAACGCGGCGACCGGATCGCCATTGTCGGCGATAACTGCCCGCGTCTTTATTGGACGATCTGCATGGCGCAGTGCCTGGGCGCGGTCCCGGTGCCGGTCTATCAGGACTCGGTGGCGGAAGAGATCCACTATCCGTTGAGCCATTCCGAAGCCCGCTTCGCGGTCGTGGAAGACCAGGAACAGGTCGACAAACTGCTGTCCATCAAGGACCGGCTGCCCCATCTGGAAGCGATCGTCTATGACGAATCGCGGGGCGTGCGCGATTACCCGCAACCGTTCCTGCACCATTACGACGCTGTGGTGGCAAAGGGTGCGGAAATCCTCGACGCCCATCCGCATCAGATCGATCAGGAAATCGACAAGGGCTCGGCGGACGACCCGTCGATCATCCCCTATACCTCCGGCACGACCGGCAATCCGAAGGGCGTGTTGCTCAGCTTCCGCAACGTCATGCGCGCGGCCTATAACGGTGCCCGGTTCGAAGGGTTGAAAGCGACGGACGAAAGCCTTGCCTATCTGCCCATCGCCTGGATCGGCGACCATATCTTTTCCTACGGTCAGGCCTATGTATGCGGCATGTGCGTCGCCTGCCCGGAAAGCAGCGATACGGTCCTGACCGACCTGCGCGAATTGGGGCCGACCTATTTCTTCGCCCCTCCGCGCATGTTCGAAAATATCCTGACCACGGTGATGATCCGGATGGAGGACGCCGGCACGATCAAACGCGGGATGTTCAAATACTTCATGGATCACGCCCGCAAGGTCGGCGTGCGTATCCTCGACGGCGCCCCCGTCTCGCTGATGGACCGGATCAAATACGCCTTGGGCGAAATACTGGTCTATGGGCCGTTGAAGAACGTGTTGGGCTTCAGCCGCGTGCGCATCGGCTATACCGCCGGGGAGGCGATCGGGCCGGATATCTTCGCCTTCTACCGCTCCATCGGGATAAACCTGAAGCAGCTTTACGGATCGACTGAAGCATCCGTGTTCGTCACGATTCAGCCGAACGGCGAAATCTATGACGACACGGTCGGCACCCCGGCGCCGGAAGTTGAAATCCGAATCGCGGAAAGCGGCGAGGTCCTGTTCCGCAGCCCCAGCGTCTTCATGGAATATTTCAAAAATCCGGAAGCGACGAAGGACACGAAAACGCCGGACGGCTGGGTCCATACCGGCGACGCGGGTTTCATCGACGACCGCGGGCATCTGAAAATCATCGACCGGGCGAAGGATGTCGGCAAGCTGAACAACGGCACGCTGTTCGCGCCGAAATACATCGAAAACAAGCTGAAATTCTTCCCGGCGATCAAGGAAGTCGTCGCCTTCGGACATGAACGCGACTATTGCGCCTGCTTCATCAATATCGACCTGGAAGCCGTCGGCAACTGGGCGGAACGCAACAACATTTCCTATGCGTCTTATCAGGAACTGTCCGCGCATCCCGAAGTCTATAAGACCATCAAATCGCATGTCGAACAGGTGAACCGCGATCTCGCGGGCGAGGAAATGGTGGCCGGATCGCAAATTCACCGCTTCCTGCTGCTGCCCAAAATGCTGGACGCGGATGACGGGGAATTGACGCGGACCAGCAAGGTGCGCCGCAGCTTCATCGCCGAAAAATACGAAACGATGATTTCGGCGCTGTACGATCCGGCCGCAACGACGGCGTCGATCCGCAGCGAGATCACCTTCGAGGACGGCCGCAAGGGCATGCTCGAAGCGACCGTGAACATCACCGACACCCAGACTGTTCCCGTTCAGGGACAGGTCGCGGCGGCGGCAGAGTAATCAACAAAAATCGGTGCAAAAGCACCGGCGACAATCGGCGCGAAACGCACCGGATAATAAGAGTTTCAGGGAGGCGACGGTTTGAATACGACCGCACAAATGGCCAGCGGCCAAGACCCGACCACGGGCGCGCAGGAACGGAAGGACCGGATCGGCGACGTCCTGTTGCGCGTGGAGAACATCACCCTTCGTTTCGGCGGGGTGAAGGCGATCAACGGCGTATCCTTCGACATCCGCAAGGGCGAGGTCCGGTCGATCATCGGTCCGAACGGCGCGGGCAAATCGTCGATGCTGAATTGCATCAACGGGTTCTATCAGCCGCAGGAAGGGTCGATCTGGTATAACGGCAAGACCTACAGCCCGATGCGCCCGCATGACGCGGCGACCAACGGCATTGCCCGCACCTTTCAGAACATCGCCCTGTTCAAGGGCATGTCGACGTTGGACAACATCATGACCGGCCGCATCCTGAAACAGAAGGCGAGCCTGATCGAACAGGCCTTCTATTTCGGACGCGGCAAATCGGAAGAAATCGAACACCGCGAATTCGTCGAGGACATCATCGATTTCCTGGAAATTCAGGCAATCCGCAAGACACCGGTCGGGCGCCTGCCCTATGGCTTGCAAAAGCGGGTCGAACTGGGTCGAGCCCTGGCCGCGGAACCGACGCTGCTGCTGTTGGACGAACCGATGGCGGGCATGAACCTCGAGGAAAAAGAGGACATGTCGCGCTTCATCATCGATGTGAACGAACATTTCGGCACCACGATCGCGCTGATCGAACACGACATGGGCGTGGTCATGGATCTGTCGGACCGTCTTGTCGTGCTGGATTACGGCTCGCTTCTGGCGGACGGCACGCCGGAAGAGGTGCGGGGCAATCAGGCCGTGATCGACGCCTATCTCGGCGTTGCGCACGACTAATCGGGAGGTAAGGGAAGAATGGAAACCATCGCCACGCTCCTTGGAGTCGATCCTTTCGATCTGTGGTTCTTTGTCGAGGTCCTTGTCGGCGGTCTGATGGCCGGGGTCATGTATTCCCTGGTCGCGCTGGGCTTCGTGCTGATTTTCAAGGCGTCCAGCGTGTTCAACTTCGCCCAGGGGGTGATGGTGCTGTTCGCGGCCCTGAACTTCGTCGGCTTCCTGGACATGGGCATACCGGTCTGGCTGTGCTTCATCCTGGCCATGGGCGTCATGGTGCTGCTGTCCTTCGTGATCGAACGCGTCGTGCTGCGCCCGCTCGTGAACCAGCCGCATATTTCGCTGTTCATGGCGACGATCGGCATCGCGATCTTCCTGGAAGGTTTCGGGGAGATGTTGTGGGGGTCGAGCATCAAACCGCTGGACGTCGGTATCCCCGACGACGTGTTCTTCCTGGGCGAAGCGATGATCCAGCAGAACGACATGTTCGCCGCCGTGGTGGCGAGCGTCCTTGTCATCGCGCTGGCCCTGTTCTTCCACTACACCCGCATCGGCCGGGCACTGCGCGCCGTGGCGGACGATCACCAAGCCGCCCTGTCGATCGGTATCCCGCTGAATCACATCTGGATCATCGTCTGGTCCGTCGCCGGATTTGTCGCCCTGGTCGCGGGCATCATGTGGGGATCGAAGCTGGGCGTGCAGTTCTCGCTGACCGTTCTGGCGTTGAAGGCCCTGCCGGTTCTGATCCTGGGCGGGTTCACCTCAATCCCCGGCGCCATCGTCGGTGGGCTGATCATCGGCGCGGGCGAGAAACTGTCCGAAATCTACCTCGTCGACGCGATCCAGAGCTTCTATCCCAGCTTCTCCGGCGCGATCGAGGAATGGTTCGCCTATATCCTCGCGCTGGCCTTCCTGGTCTTCCGACCGCAGGGCCTGTTCGGCGAAAAAATCATCGAGCGCGTGTAAGAGGGGTTACGACAATGATTTACCGCGAAGCCGGCCAGTTCAAAACCTCCTACGCCGCCGACCAGCAGATGCTGCCGATCCCGATGGACCGGTGGTTCGTGATCGCCGTCGTCGTATTCGCCGCCGTCGTCGTGCCCCTGATCGGGTCGCAATACTGGCTGGAATCCATCCTGATCCCGGTGCTGATCCTGTCCATCGCGGCCTTGGGGCTGAACATCCTGACGGGATACGCCGGACAGTTGTCGCTGGGGACCGGGGGCTTCATGGCCGCCGGGGCCTATATGTCCTACAAGGTCGCAACGAATATGCCCGACTTCATGCCGGTCTGGGTGCCGGTTCTTATCGGCGGTCTGTTCGCGGCGGGAATCGGGATCGTTTTCGGCCTGCCCAGCCTGCGTATCAAGGGCTTCTATCTGGCCGTCGCGACGCTGGCGGCGCAGTTCTTCCTGATCTGGCTGTTCCAGGCCGTGCCCTGGTTCGTCAACGACAGCCTGTCCGGCGTGCCGTCGACCCCGCCCATGGCGATCTTGGGATACAAGGTAACCGGCGCGGAAGCGCAGCCCGAACCCAAATATCTGTTCGTGCTGGCCTTCACGATCGTCCTCGCGATCGTCGCCCGCAACATGGCACGCAGCCGCATCGGCCGGTCCTGGATGGCGATCCGCGATATGGATATCGCCGCGGAACTGATCGGGATCCAACCGTTGTGGACCAAGCTCAGCGCCTTCGCGATCAGCAGCTTTTATTGCGGTGTGGCCGGGGCGCTGTGGTCCTTCTGCTACATCAATTCGGTGGAACCGACCGCGTTCAGCATCAACCGGTCCTTCCAAATCCTATTCATGGTGATCATCGGCGGGCTGGGCTCGGTCCTGGGGTCTTTCCTGGGCGCGGCCTTCATCTTCCTGCTGCCGATCTTCCTGAACAACGTCCCGGCCTGGTTCGGCCTGGAACTCGCCACCGATATCGTGACCCATATCGAGTTCATGGTGTTCGGCGGCGCGATCATCTTCTTCCTGATCGTGGAACCGCACGGCCTCGCGCGGCTGTGGCAGATCGCGAAGGAGAAACTGAGATTGTGGCCCTTCCCGCATTGAGGCGCGGAAGGACCATGAAACCCTAAGCCCCCGACCACAAGGGGGCGGGCAAATGACAGACAGCAAGGAGGAACTCAATATGTTGGTGAGACGTTACTTGTCCAAGACGCCGAAAGCCCTGCTGGGCATGGCGCTTGGCGCAGCGATCGGGGCCGGCGCCTTCACCGCCGGGACCGCGTCGGCGGACGAACAGGTCATCCCGTCCCTGGTGTACCGCACGGGTCCGTATGCGCCGGGCGGCATTTCGCTGGCCGACGGCTTCGCGGATTACTTCAACCTGATCAACGAGCGCGACGGCGGCATCAACGGCGTCAAGCTGAAGGTCGTCGAATGCGAAACCGGCTATAACACCGACCGTGGCGTCGAATGCTATGACCGGACGAAGAACGAAGGCAGTGGCGCTACCTTCTATTCGCCGTGGTCGACGGGCATCACCTACGCCCTGATCGAAAAGGCGACGCAGGATAAAATTCCGATCCTGTCCATGGGCTATGGCCGGACCTCCGCCGCCGACGGGCGCTACTTCCCGTATGTCTTCAACTTCCCGTCGACCTATTGGAACCAGGCCACCGCCATCGTCCAGTACATCGCCGATCAGGAAGGCGGCGTGGACAAGCTGAAAGGCAAGAACTTCGCCTATATCTACCTGGACCACCCCTACGGTAAGGAACCGCTGCCGACGCTGGACATTCTGGCCCAGAAATTCGGCTTCGCCTTCGACCGCTACCCGGTGCCGCCGGCGTCCATGACGGAACAAAAGTCGATCTGGCTCAAGATTCGCCGTCAGCGTCCGGACTACGCCATCATGTGGGGTTGGGGCGCGATGAACGGCACCGCCGTGAACGAAGCCGCCTCCATCAAATTCCCGATGGATCACTTCATCGGCAACTGGTGGGCCGCGGGCGAAGACGCCGTGGAAGCCGCCGGCGACGGGGCTGTCGGCTACAAGGCCGCCAACTTCCACGGTGCCGGTGCGGACTACCCGCTCTATCAGGACCTGAAGAAGTACATCTACGACACCGGCAAATTCGCCGGTAAGGGCGATCAGTGGGGCCGCGTGCTGTATAACCGCGGTCTGTCCAACGCGATCGTCGCCGTAGAAGCGATCCGGGCCGCCCAGGCGAAATACGGCAACCGCGTCATCACCGGCGAGGAAATGCAGTGGGCCCTGGAAAACCTGAACATGACCGATGACGACATCGCGAAGCTGGGGGCCACCGGCCTGACGCCGGCCGTGCAGGTCACCTGTCAGAACCACGAAGGTCAGAACCCGGCGGTCCTGATCCAGCAGTGGAACGGGTCGGAGTATGAAATCATCTCCGACTGGGTCCCGGCCATGTCCGACCTGACCCGTCCGCTGATTGAACAGGATGCCGAGGCTTATGCCGCGGAACAGGGGCTGCAGCCCCGTAGCTGCTCGTAAGAGCGGGTGTTTGAGTAACCGTTAAGCCGTATAGGGAGACGCCGATGAGCGCCGTAGCTTTGGATCAAATCGCGGAAACCGCCCCGAAAGACGCCCTGTTGCGCGTCAACAACGTGGAGGTGATCTACGACCATGTGATCCTGGTTCTCAAAGGTGTCTCCCTGTCGGTTCCGGAGGGCGGGATCGTCGCCCTGCTGGGCGCCAACGGGGCCGGCAAAAGCACGACACTGAAATCCATTTCCAACCTGTTGCGCGCCGAACGCGGCGAGGTCACGAAAGGCAGTATCGAACTGCTGGGCGAAAAGGTGCATCACCTGACCGCCAACGATCTGGTCAAGCGGGGCTGCGTGCAGGTCATGGAAGGCCGCCATTGCTTCGAACATTTGACGATTGAGGAAAACCTGCTGACCGGCGCCTATACGCGCGGCGGCGGGTCCGAGGTGAAGGCCGATCTTGAAAAAATCTACGAATACTTTCCGCGCCTGAAGGAACGCCGCAAAAGTCAGGCGGGCTATACCTCCGGCGGCGAGCAGCAGATGTGCGCCATCGGGCGCGCGATGATGGCGAAACCGAAGCTGATCCTCCTGGACGAGCCGTCCATGGGCCTCGCCCCGCAGTTGGTCGAACAGATATTCCAGATCGTCAAGCAACTGAACGAGAACGAGGGCGTGACCTTCCTGCTGGCGGAGCAGAACACCAATGTCGCCCTACGCTATGCCGATTACGGCTACATCCTTGAAAGCGGTCGCGTCGTAATGGACGGTGAGGCCGACGCCCTTCTGTCCAACGAGGATGTGAAGGAATTCTATCTGGGCCTGTCCAAGGAAGGCCGCAAGAACTTCCGAGAGGTCAAACACTACAAGCGCCGCAAACGCTGGCTGTAAGTGGGGTTTCGATGACCGAATATTTTGACGAGTTTGAAACGCAAAGCGCGGACGAACGCGCGGCCCGTCAATTGGATCTGCTGAAGGTCCAGATCGAACGGGCCCGGCAAGCCCCCTATTTCGATCAAACGCTGGCCGGTTTCACCGCCGACGACTTGAGCGATCTGGCCAAATTGCCGGTGGTTCGAAAATCCGACCTGATCGACATGCAAGGCAAGGAACCGCCCTTCGGCGGGATGCTGGCCGTGCCGGTGAAGGATCTGGCGCGGGTCTATATGTCGCCGGGCCCGATCCTGGACCCGGACGGATACGCCCCCGCCCATGATTGGTGGCGCTTCGGCCGCGCGGCCTGGGCGGCCGGGCTTCGTAACGGCGATATCGTCGCCAACTGTTTTTCCTATCACCTGACCCCCGCGGGCCGTATGTTCGAGGAAGCCTGCCACGCCTGCGGCGCGACGGTCCTACCCGCCGGGATCGGCAATACGGAAGCCGTGGTGCAGGCCATGTCGCTATACAAGGCGACGGCCTATGCCGGGACGCCGGACTATCCGAAGGCGCTACTGGACAAGGCGGCGGACCTGAAGCTGGACCTGTCGAGCTTGAAAACGCTGATGGTCGGCGCGGGACCGTTGTTCCCGTCGATGCGTCAGGACTATCACGACCGGGGCATGACCTGCCTTCAGACCTACGGCACCGCCGATCTGGGCAACGTCGCCTATGAAAGCAAGGCGATGGAAGGCCTGATCACCGACGAGGATGTGATCGTCGAAATCGTCCGCCCGGGCACCGGCGATCCCGTGGATCTGGGAGAAGTCGGCGAGGTCGTGGTTACCCTGCTGACCAACCGCGATTATCCGCTGATCCGGTTCGCGACCGGCGATCTGTCGGCCATCCTGCCGGGCGTCAGCCCCTGCGGACGGACCGCGCCGCGCATCAAGGGGTGGATGGGCCGCGCCGATCAGACCGCGAAAATCCGAGGCATGTTCGTGCGCCCCAATCAGGTCGCGGAAATCGTCGCCCGGTTCGCGGAAATCACGAAGGCCCGCATCGTCATCTCCTCCGACGACGCGAAGAAGGATGTCATGACCGTCCATTGCGAGGCGACCGGCGATATCGACGCCGCGAAGATCGCGGAAACGGTGCAAAGCGTGACGAAACTGAAGGGTGCCGTCGTGCTGGCCGAACCGGGCAGCCTGCCCAATGACGGCAAGGTCATCGACGACACCCGCGATTTTTCGTCCTGACGGTCAGTCCATGATCTGCCAATCGAATGTCAGCGGCGCTTCCCGGAAGGCGAAGCGGTCCAGATGCTTGACGACCACGTCTTGCAACGTGTCGCGCTGACCTTCCGCGCTGGCGTCCAACCGGCATTCCAGATGATCGGCATGGGCCGTCATGCTCAAGACCGCATCCTCCGGCCAGGAACCGGAACGGCCTTCCTTCGGGAAGACGACCCGGCCTTCCTGGGCCGTAAAGTCGACGGATAGGTTATGGGACCAGTGTTTGCACAATTGTTGAAGATAGCGGCTGCCGCTTTGCGTCGGCACCATGGCCCGGCTGCTAATCGCCATATCGTTTTCTTCCTTCATTTAAAGACGTTCAATGCGCTGCGCGGCCTCGTCCAGGATTGCCGCCGCGTCGAAGGCCGTGTCCTTGGTCGCGTCGTCCTGCATCATGCGGCTGCGTAAAACCTGATGTAGATTTTCCATCGCCCGTTTGACAGGTCCGCCGCCGACCCGTTCCTGGGTCTCGCCGATTTCCGATAGTCGGGCCAGAACCGCATCGGCGGTATCGGCGTCTTTTTCCAGTTCCGCGGCACCGGCCTCGGTAACGGAAAAGGCCTTTCGGGTGCCTTCGGATTCCGTTTCCACGATCAGGCCCAGATCCTGCATCAGCGACAAAGTCGGATAGACCATTCCCGGACTGGGCGCGTAGGCGCCGCCGGTCAGATCTTCAATCTCGCGGATCAGGTCGTAGCCGTGACGCGGCGTATCCGACAATAGCTTCAGGATCAGCAGGCGCAATTCCCCGCCGTCGACCACACGACGGCGTCCGTGGCGTCCCCCTTGGTGTCCTTTGCCGCCACGGTGACGGCCCGTATGACCATGTTCACCATGATCGCCGTGATCGCCATGGCCGTGTCCCCGACCGTGCCCACGGCCCTGGCCCCGTCCGGGGTCGCCGCTTCCATGTCTCATTTCTATAACTCCAATCTATTTTAGATGTGTTAAGATATATCTTACAAAATGAGAAATTCAAGCGTTTAAGATATATTTTTATATGTCACAACGATCCGGCACTTCCTTCCCTTCTAAATGGACCTTGCAAGCGCCCGGTTTTCGGGCAATTCGACTAGCGAGATAGTCCTGGGAGCCAATGTCATGCCCGGTTGGGAAACCCTATTGCCGTTCTTTGCCGCGACCCTGGTCTTCGCCATCTTGCCCGGACCGGCCTTGTTGTACACGGCGGCTCAAACGCTGGCCCATGGACGGCGCGGCGGCTTCATGGCGGCACTGGGCATCCATCTGGGCGGCTTCGCCCATGTCGGGGGCGCGGCCCTGGGTCTCGCCGCGCTGTTTAGCTTGGTACCGCTTCTCTATTCCGTCCTGAAGATCGGCGGGGCGCTGTATCTGATCTATATCGGCTTCGGCATCCTGCGCAGCCGTTTCGATCCCTCCGTGCCCCAGCCGGAAATGCGCCGCCGATCCGAAAGCCGCGCCTTCCTGCAAAGCATGGTCGTGGAAATCCTCAATCCCAAGACGGCGTTGTTCTTTGTCGCCTTCCTGCCGCAGTTCGCCAGTCCGGAGGCCGCCCTACCGATCTGGGGGCAAATGTTGATCCTGGGCCTGATCGTCAATCTGGCCTTTTCCCTGGCGGACGTGGTGGCGGTCTTATTGACGGGCGCGGTACTATCCGCCGTATCGAAAGGGCAACGGACGATCCGCCTGATCCGCTGGGCCGGAGGATCGATCCTGATCGGGCTGGGGGCGCATCTGGCCTTTTCGGAGCGTTAGAAATGCGGTCACGCGCCCGTGACCAACTGCCCCGAAATTGCCTTATTTCCACCCCTACAAAGCACATTTCAAAGACCAATATCTAAACCGCTGAGACCTCCCCTCTCACTGGGGCGCCCCCCCAACGGCCCCAGGACGACCTCAAGCTAGGTCGTTGCAACCGCGATAGGCGGCCGCCGGCTCCCCCTCCGGCGGCCGCCGCTTCTTTGGGCCTCTCGTTTTTGGCGCAATTCGTCGGTTTATTGGCCTTTGCGCCAAGCAACATCCACGGCAGACTCGCGGTCTGATTGATCGAGGGTGCTTCATGCCGACCAAGACCATTGCCTTTATCGTCTTCAGCGATTTTCAGATACTTGATCTGACCGGCCCACTTGAGACGTTCAGCATCGCGAACTGCTTCGGCGGCGACTATGAAACCGTCATGCTCTCGACCGAGGCGGGGCTGATTCAGTCGTCGAATGGTTTGTCCGTCGGCCCCGCGCGAGCGCTAGCGGATATCGATCCTGGCCGGTTCGACACCATTCTGACCGTCGGTGGGCGCGGTACGTTCAATCAGCGCGGCAATACCGCCCTCACGGCCTGGCTGGCCCGTGCGGCAGGCCGGACACGGCGGATCGGCTCTGTCTGTACCGGTGCATTCCTTCTAGCCGAAGCCGGACTTCTAGCCGGACGGCGCGCCACCACGCATTGGGAAAGCGCCGAACGATTGGCCCGCGACTTTCCCGACATTTCCGTTGTTCCTGACGCCATCTTTCAGGAAGACACGGGAATTTGGACCAGCGCGGGCGTGACGGCGGGCATGGACATGGCGCTGGCACTGATCGAGACGGATCACGGCCGCGACACAGCATTGGCAACGGCACGCGAACTCGTGCTCTTTCTCAAACGACCCGGCGGTCAATCTCAATTCTCCGCGGAACTGATGGCGCAACAACAGGCACCCTCAAGATTCACCGAGCTACAGCGCTGGATTTTCGACAACCTGAATGACCGGTTGACCGTGGAAAACCTAGCCGACCGTGCCGGGATGAGCCGCCGAAGCTTCCAGCGCCATTTCACGGAAAGTTTCGGTATGACGCCCGCGCGCTTCGTGGAACGCGCCAGAATCGACGCCGCGCGGCGCGACCTTGAGGCGGGCGACGGAAGCCTGGACCGGATTGCCGTCGCAAGAGGTTTCGGTGACGCAGAACATATGCGCCGCGCCTTCTTGCGCATATTGCACCTCTCCCCGGCCGATTACCGCGACCGTTTTCAAGCGACCCGGCGACCGGCTGCCTGACCAACCGGAAGTACGTTACCCCGCATCGGAAAGGAGACCGCTTTCATGAGCGTTACTTACGGCATTCTGCTTTTTGAAGATTTTGAGGAACTGGACGCTATCGGCCCCTGGGAAGTCTTCGGCATGGCCGCCGAAGAAAAGCCCGGCGACCGGTTGATCTGCATCTCTCGAGACGGGCAACCTGTTCGGGCGCGCAAAGGACTACGCGTGATCCCCGATTACAGCTTCGCCAATTGTCCGCCTCTCGACGTATTGCTGGTTCCTGGCGGAGACGGGTCGAAACTATTGGTTGACGACAAAGAAGTATTGTCCTGGATCGCGGAACGAGGCGCAGCGGCGACATGGGCAACCAGCGTCTGCACCGGGGCACGGCTGATGATTAAATCCGGTTTGGCAAAGGGTAAAAGAGTGACGACGCATTGGTCCGCCATTGATCCGATCCGAAGCTGGGGCGAGACGGACGTTTTATCCGGGCCGCGCTTTGTCCGGGACGGAAAACTCGTCACCGCCGCCGGCGTTTCCGCCGGAATCGACATGGCGCTGTGGATCGTCGGGCAACTGTATGATCCCGATTTCGCGCGCACAGTTCAGCATGAAATGGAATACAATCCGGCACCTCCCTATACAGCAGAAATTTGAACCGCCGTTCCAGCGGCGCCCATTCGGATCGGATTGACAGGATCGATGCTGCACCGCACCTTCCTTGACGGGAGGAAGGTGCATGCCATCGATACATGCGACCACCGTAGCGATAGATGATAGGGGCGTGCTGTTGACTGGCCCTTCCGGATCCGGAAAATCGGATCTGGCGCTGCGTTTGATCGAGGCAGGCGCCGAGCTTGTCGCGGACGATCGGACCAGCATTGAGGAGTCGAACGGCGCTCTTCTGGCCAGCGCGCCCGCGCCGCTCGTCGGGCTGCTGGAGGTGCGCGGGGTCGGCCTTATTCAATTGCCGCACCGCGACCATGTCCCGGTGGCCTTGGTCGTCGATCTGGACCCGGCAAGCGGTCCGGTGCCGAGACTACCGGAAGAGTCACAAAGCCGGGTTTTGAACGGTGTCTCTCTGCCCTGTTTGCGGTTGAACCCGTTCGAGGCCTCAGCCCCGACGAAGGTGCGCGCCGCCCTCACATATGGATTGGGAGTTCGAACCGGATGACGGCGATACGTCAGGATATCGACCTTGTCTTGGTCACCGGCATGTCCGGCGCGGGCCGGTCGACGGCGCTGGCGGTATTGGAAGATATCGGCTTCGAAGCCGTCGATAATTTGCCGCTCAGCTTCCTGCCGCGACTGGCGCAATCCCTGCGTGACGACCCCGGTGCGAAGCCGGTCGCCATCGGCGTCGATATCCGCAGCCGCGATTTCGGCGTCGGGCCGCTGCTGGACGAAATCGAAACGCTGAAGACCGATACCGACCTGAAGGTCACGACCCTGTTCCTGGATTGCAGCGACGACGATCTGCTGCGTCGGTTCACGGAAACTCGGCGCAAGCACCCATTGGCGGACGACCGTCCCGTTGCGGACGGCATCCGCCTGGAACGCCGGGCGATCGCGCCCCTATCGGAACGCGCCGATATCCTGATGGATACCAGCGGCATGACCATCTGGGACTTCAAACAGCGTTTGACGTCGCTGGTCGGCAGCGGCGGCCCGGTCGTCGGGACCGCGATCACGGTCATGTCCTTTTCCTATCGCAAGGGGTTGCCGCGAGAGGCGGATATGGTCCTGGACGTGCGGTTCCTGACGAACCCGCATTACGACCCGGATCTGCGCGACAAGACCGGCCTGGACGCCCAGGTCGGCGCGGCCATCGCCGCGGACCCGGACAGCACCGGCTTTCTGGAAGACATGCAGGCGCTGTTGAACCGTACCCTGCCCCGGCAGGCGGCGGAGGGGAAAAGCTACTTCACCATTGCCTTCGGCTGTACCGGCGGCAAACATCGATCCGTCTATATGGCGGAAAGATTGGCGGATTGGCTGGAGCAATCGGGCAGACGGGTTTACCGTTATCACCGGGACATGCCAAAACCGACTTCCTGACGGGAAGTCGCGCCGTCCCAGGAGAGGCAGGAGAGAGAAACGCGCATGATCGGATTGGTCCTCGTTACCCATGGCGGGCTCGCCAAGGAGTTCGTGTCCGCGATGGAACATGTTGTCGGCAAGCAGGACGGCGTCACCGCGATCTGCATCGGCCCCGATGACGATATGGAACGGCGGCGGGTCGATATTCTGGAGGCAGTCAAGGGTGTGGATACCGGCGACGGGGTCGTCCTTCTGACCGATATGTTCGGCGGGACGCCGTCCAATCTGGCGATATCCGTCATGGATCAGGCGAAGGTGGAAGTCATCGCCGGGCTGAACCTGCCCATGCTGATCAAACTGTCGAAGGTGCGTGGCACTCTTCCCCTGGACGAAGCCGTGGCCCAGGCCCAGGAAGCAGGCACGAAATATATCAATATCGCCAGCAAGCTTCTGGGGTAACATGTCGGTTCGGACGCTTACCATTTGCAACATGCGCGGGTTGCATGCGCGCGCCGCCGCGAAATTCGTGCAGACGGCGGAAAAGTTCGATGCCCATGTGGAGGTCAGCCGCGACGGCCAGACCGTAACGGGCACATCGATCATGGGATTGATGATGCTGGCCGCCGCAAAGGGAACGACGATCGACGTTTCCGCCTCCGGCCCGGACGCCGACGCCGCCCTGAGCGAAATCACCGATCTGGTGGAAGCCGGATTTCACGAGGAAGAATAGGTCATTATGACAGCCGGACGTGACCAGAACCGCGATCAGGAAGTCCTGACCGGGATCGGGGTCTCCCCGGGGATCGCGTTCGGACGGGCGTCGCGCATCGACCGGGGCGGCTTTTCCATCCCGGATACCCTCGTTGAAGAGGCGGAGCGCGATGATGAGGTCGAACGCCTGGAAAAGGCGGTTCGGAAAAGCCGCCGTCAGATTCTCGCCCTGAAACGCATCCGGCGGCGCATGTCGGACGCGGTCGCCGACGAATTGGCCGACATCCTGGAAGCCCATGCGCAGATGCTGGGCGAGACACGCCTCGTGCGCGGCGCGCGCGACCGGATCCGCAGCGACGGCCTGACTGCCGCCGCCGCGATGAAACGAGAAAGCGATACGCTGATCGACGGGTTCCAGGCCATGGACAACCGTTACCTCGCCGCCCGTGCGGACGATATCCGGGAGGTCGCGCACCGCGTGTTACGCAACCTGACGGCGGAACCCAAAAACGCCTTCGCGGAGGCCGCCCATGGCGCGATCCTGATCGCGGAAGCCATTTCCCCCGCCGATACGGCCCTGATGCGTCCCGACCGTGTTCCCGGTTTTGTCGCCGTCCAAGGCGGTGCACAGGGTCACACGGCCATCTTGGCACGCTCACTCGGTATTCCGGCGGTGTTGGGAATCGGCGCCGATGCGATGAATATCCCGGCGGGCACGCCGGTCATCCTGGACGGTCAGGAAGGCCTGTTGATCGTCAATCCCGAACCCGCCACGGAATCCCGGTATCGGGAAAAACTGGCGGCCCAGGAACGGGAACGGCGGCGGCTGGAAGCCCTGATCGGCGAACCGGCGGCGACGCGCGACGGTGTTTCCGTCCGGTTGGAGGCCAACCTGGAACTCCCGGGCGAGGCGGAAACCGCGATGCGTAACGGCGCCGACGGGGTCGGTTTGTTCCGCACCGAATTCCTGTTCATGAACCGCGACGACGCGCCGTCGGAAGACGAACAATACGAGGTCCTGGCCGCCGTCGTCAGCGCAATGAAGGGACGGCCGGTCACGATCCGCACGATCGATGTCGGCGGCGAGAAACTATCCTACGCGCTGGGCAATGATATCGGGACCAGCGCGAATCCGGCCTTGGGACTGCGGGCGATCCGATTGTCCCTGAAACGCCCGAAGCTTCTGGAAACGCAATTATGTGCGATTCTGCGGGCGTCGGCTCTGGGTCCGGTCCGTATCCTATTGCCGATGATCACCACCGCGCAGGAAGTCCGAAAGGTTCGCGACATCATGACGCGGATGATCCGCCGACTGCGCCGACGCGGCGTCGAATTACCGGAAACGCCGCCGCCCCTGGGCGTGATGATAGAGGTGCCGGGGGCCGCCCTCGCCGCCGACGCCTTGGCACAGGTCAGCGACTTTTTCGCACTGGGCACCAACGATCTGACCCAATATACACTGGCGATCGACCGCAGCGACGATCAGGTCGCACATCTTTATAATCCGCTGCATCCAGGCGTTCTACGCCTGATGGATTTCACCATACAGGCCGCCCTGCGTGCCCGTATTCCCGTTTCCGTTTGCGGCGAAATCGCGGGCGACCCAGCGCTTACAGCGCTTTTGCTGGGACTGGGCGTCCGCGATCTGTCGATGGCCGCGACAGCCTTGTTGCGGGTGAAGCAGCGACTGCGTCAGATCGAATTCACCTCCGCCGCCGCCCGCGCGCGCATGGTTTTGGAAAGTCACGACGCCGTCCGTACCCGGATGCTTTTGGAAGACCTGAACGGTCTGGTCTGAACCGAAAAAGTTGCTCCACGAATCTTTGCGGCAAAACCGATTCGCGCGCCCCCGGACTCACTCTCGCTAACTCCTTGATCCGGCGGGAGGGAAAGGAAGCCCTTGCGGGGCTTTGCACGATTTCGCTACACTCCCGCCACATTTCAACGGACGGGTGGTGATCGTCGGCGCGTCGCGGTGCGTCGCCCACTGCCCCAGCAGAAGAGGCGGTTCAGCATGTCCTTCGGAAAAGGGTCCAAAAGCGTTTCGCGTGCCTTGCGCGCCGGTGCTGTCGGTATGGTTTTGACAGCGGCGGTGTCGATTTCCGGTGTCGCGCAGGCTTGCCTGGGCGTGGTTGCCCCGGAACATACGCTCGCCCTGTCCGTGCGGACGTTGCAATCGGATTTGATGGTTGCCGCCCTGTCCTGCAACGACCGCGACCGGTACAACGCCTTCGCGGTTCAGTATCGCGGCAAGCTGCAGAAATACGGCGGCGAGTTGAAAGCCTATTTCAAGAAACTGCACGGCGCTTCCGCCACCCGCGAAATCAACACCTACGTGACCGATCTCGCGAACTACGCCGCCGTCCGGCATGCCCAGGACCGCAATGCTTTCTGCGGCGGGGCGGAAAGCGCCTTCCGCGCCTTGCTGATCGACAAGGAACCGAATCTGAAGCGCATCGCGCTGGCCTATGCCATGCGCGTGTCGCCGTCGCTGAAGCAGGAAATCACGCTGGCCGCCGCCGAAACCGGCTGCGATGTCGTGGCCCAGGGCACCACGGTCGCCGCGGGTGGCGTGACGATCCTGGAATAAATCCGGGGTTACAGGTTTCCGATCAGGGCGGCCGTTAGGCCGCCCTTTTCATTTCAGGTCCCGCCACTTCAGGTAACCGCAGCCCTGACCTTGAATTCCGGGCGGTCCCAGGCTTTCGTTCGCAAAATATCCGATAGAATTTTCGCCGCATCCACGATCATCGCATATTGCAGATACAGCGGCGCGAAACCGAATCGGATGACGTCCGGCGCCCGGAAATCACCGACCACACCCTGCGCGATCAGGGCCTGCATCACGGCGTATCCTTCCGCGTGACGGAAAGATACCTGCGCCCCCCGAACCGATGCATCGCACGGGCTGGCAAGCGTCACCCCCTGCCCGTCACACAGCGTTTCCACCGCCTCGATAAACAAATCGCCCAGGGCGGACGACTTCGCCTGTACCGACGCCATGTCGATATCGCCATAGGCATCCAGCGCCGTTTCCAGCGCCGACAGTGCCAGGACGGATGGTGTACCAACGAGAAAGCGATCCACACCTTCGGCGGGCCGATAGTCCGGGGTGAAGGCGAAAGGGGCGGCATGCCCCATCCACCCCGCCAGCATCGGCATCGCGTTCCAGTGCCGCCGCGCCACATAGAGGAAGGCAGGCGCCCCCGGCCCGCCATTTAGGAATTTGTAACCGCAGCCAACGGCAAAATCGGCACCATCCGCGTCCAGCGCGACGGAAAACGCACCCGCACTATGCGCCAAATCCCAAATGGCCAGCGCCCCGGCGTCGTGAATACGCGCGCTGACCGATTTCATATCCAGTTTCCGACCCGTCCGGTAATCCACCTGGGTCAGCAACACGGCGGCGACTGTGTCGTCCAAGGCCGCGTCCAGATCGGTTGCCGCGTCATCAATCAGGCGAAGCTCGTATCCATCCCCCAACCCGGCCAGCAACTGTTGCGTCACGTACAGGTCGGTCGGGAAATTGCCGCGTTCTGACACGACAACCCTTCGGGCGGGTCGCAGCGGCAGGGCCGCCGACAAAACCTTGAACACATTGATCGACGTGGAGTCGCAAGCCCGGACACTAGCCGACTCAGCTCCGACGACCGCTGCAATCTTCGCCCCGACCCGGCTGCTCAACTCCATCCACCGGTTCTTGTTCCAGGAGGTGATGAGGTCGACGCCCCATTCCTGCCCGGCGACGCGGGTCAGACGATCCACGACGCCGTGCGGCGGCGGCCCCAACGAGTTGCCGTCCAGATAAATCATCGCGCGCGGCAAATCGAAAAGGCAGGCCCGTTCGGCCAAACCGTCTTCAAGGTCCAACTGTTCCGCCTTCGCGCGCAAGGCGCGGAGGATATCCGACTGATCCATGAGCCCTACCGTGTTATGCCGCGAAAAGATTGCGCAATTCGCGGTTCATGACGGCCAGCATGGCGAGGTCCAACTGCGGCAGGGCGCGCAATTCGCCCAGCAGCCCGTCCAACCGCTCCACGGTTTCGGCCCGCAAGGCGCACCATTCGTCAACCGCATCGGCACCGGTCCCGACGCGGGCCAGAACGCGCCCGGCGATTTCGAACTGAAGCCCCCAAAGGTCGTCGATGATGGCGCTAAGCGCGAGGCGGTGCCATTGATTGTCCGACGGAATTCGGTTCGCGGCGGACCGCAGCCAGTCCAGGCCATAGCGTGATCCGACAGCGGAATAGATCCGCCCGACATCGGCGACCGGCGCTTCCGCCTGGCCCGCCAACCGGACCACGTCGCAGGCCGACGACAGCACCTTCAATTGTGCCACCTGCAAGGCCAGTTCCGCCGGAACGCCCTTGCCGGAGAACCGTTCCAACCGCTTCTGCACATCCGCCTTCGCGAAATCGGACAGGATATCGTCCAACTGATCCTGAAGCGTCGCAACGCCCGGCTGGAAGGTTTCGATGCTGCCCTTGATATCGATCGGATGTTCGGAATTGCGCAGGAACCATTCGGTCATGCGCTCAATCGTCCGTTCGGTTTCACGCAGCATCCGGATTTGGATCTTGGCTTCCGCCTTGTTGTCCAGTTCCTCGATGCCTTCCCACAGGGCGCGCAGACCGAACACGTCACGCACGACGGTATAGGCACGGGCGACTTCCGCCGGATCCATGCCGGTACGCTGATGCATTTCGTTGACGAAATTCGGCCCCGTCCGATTGATCATCGAATTGGTCACCGCCGTGGCGATGATTTCCCGGCGCAGACGGTGGCTGCGGATATTGGCCGCGAACTTCTTTTGCAGCGGTTCCGGGAAATACCGGAACAGGTCCGGCTCCAGCATCGGATCGTCCGGCAATTGGGAGTCCAGCAAATCCCGGTAAGTAATGTTCTTCGCATAGGCCAGGATGACCGCCAGTTCCGGGCGGCACAGCCCTTCTTTCTTCTGCATGCGTTCGGCGATTTCCTCATCGTCCGGCAGAAATTCCAGGCGGCGGTTCAAATCGCCGGACCGTTCCATCGACCGGATCAAACGCTGATGCCGATCCAACAGCGATTCCGCCTGGGACAGTTCGACAGACAGGGACTGTGTCTGCTGATAGTTGTCACGCAGCACCAGACGGCCGACCTCGTCCGTCATTTCCTCCAGCAGGGAATTGCGCTGCTTTTCCGTCATGTCGCCGCGTTGCACGACATCGCCCAGAAGGATTTTGATATTCACTTCATGGTCGGAACAATCGACGCCGGCCGAATTGTCGATCGCGTCGGTATTGATGCGCCCGCCCTTACGCGCGAATTCGATCCGCGCGCGATGCGTGACGCCCAAATTGGCCCCCTCACCCACGACTTTGCAATTCAGTTCCGCCCCATCGACGCGCAGGGCCTCGTTCGCCCGGTCGCCGACATCCGCATGGCTTTCGTCGCTATGTTTCACATAGGTGCCGATCCCGCCGAACCACAACAGATCGACCGGCATTTTCAACGCGGCCTTGATCACCTGACTGGGCGGCAAGCTGTCTTCCGTAACGCCCAGCAGCTTCTTG
Source organism: Pacificispira spongiicola (assembly GCF_012926505.1). GTDB lineage: Bacteria > Pseudomonadota > Alphaproteobacteria > UBA8366 > Aestuariispiraceae > Pacificispira > Pacificispira spongiicola. The sequence goes on along the minus strand of NZ_JABBNT010000004.1, from coordinate 412,297 downwards.
ATTTCCGGCGTCAGTTTGATCGACTTGGCGGACCGTTCGAAAATCCCGCCGCCCTTGGAAATCAGGGAGGTATCGTATTCATTCCACCCCTTCACCGCCTCGAACAGACGCTTGCGTTCCTTGAAGGTCGCGGCGGCGTCCGGGGTCGGGTCGATAAAGATATGCAGATGGTTGAACGCGACCTGCAGGCGGATGTGCTCGCTCAACAACATACCGTTGCCGAACACATCTCCACCCATATCGCCGACACCGACGACGGTGAAATCTTCCGTCTGGATGTCGCGGCCCATCTCGCGGAAATGGCGCTTCACCGCCTCCCATCCACCACGGGCCGTGATGCCCATCTTCTTGTGGTCGTATCCTTCCGAACCGCCCGATGCGAAAGCGTCGCCCAGCCAGAACCCGTATTTAATGGAAATCGCGTTGGCGAAGTCGGAGAAGGTCGCCGTCCCCTTATCCGCCGCCACAACCAAATAGGGATCGTCATCGTCCCGGCGCACCACGCGTTCCGGCGGCACGACACCGCCCGATACCAGATTGTCGGTGATGTCCAACATGCCGGAAATGAACAGCTGATAGCAGGCGATACCTTCTTCCAGGAAGGCCTTGCGGTCCGAAGACGGCGGCGCTTTCTTCAAGACGAAGCCGCCTTTCGACCCGACAGGCACGATCACCGCGTTCTTCACCTGCTGCGCCTTCACGAGGCCCAGAACCTCCGTGCGGAAATCCTCCCGCCGGTCGGACCAGCGCAGCCCGCCGCGCGCAACAAGGCCGAAACGCAAATGCACGGCCTCGAATCGGGCGGAATAGACGAATATTTCGCGCAATGGCGCGGGCTGCGGAATTTCCACGATATCCCGGCTGGACAGCTTTAGGGACAGGTACGACTTCGGCTGTCCGTCGGCGCCGGGCTGATAGAAGTTGGTCCGCAAGGTGCATTGGATGACGTTCAGGAACCGGCGCAGGATGCGGTCTTCATCCAGGTTGCTGACCGCATCCAGCGCGGTCTCGATCTTATCGACGCAAAGTTTCGCCCCGGCCGACCGATCGTCCTTGTAGTCGGGGTCCAACTGGACCGCGAACAGTTTCGTCAGGCAGCGCGCGATTTCCGGATTTTTGGCGAGCGTATCGGCCATGTAATCCTGCGAGAAGGGAATCGCGGCCTGACGCAGATATTTCGAATAGGCCCGGCAGATCACGACATCGCGCCAGGACAGTCCCGCCGACAGGACCAGCCGATTGAAGCCGTCGTTTTCAACCTCCCCGGCCAGAATGCGCATGAAGCAGTCGTGGAAGACCTGCCGCACGGCCTGGAAATCGATATCCTCGCCATCGCGGCTTTCCATGGCGAAATCGTGCATGTAGACGGAATCTATTTGCGCGGCTTCGACCTGCGCGCGGACCGCGCCGGGGCCCGTATTCGACGATTTCGGATGAATTTCGTACAGCAGCTCTTCCATCACCATGACGCCCATATTTTCCAGCATGGGCATCACCGCCGACAGGATCAGCGAGCGGTGGGGACTGTAAATCTTGAAGCGCAGTTGATGCGCACCGGCCTCGATCGGATGATAGAGATTGACCTCGGGCGTGCCGGAGCGAAGCGCCCTTTCGATCTGTTCGATATCGAAGCACGCGGTCTGAGTATTGAAATCCGTCGTATAGGCATGCGGGAAGGCTTCCCGATATCGGTAATAGAGACCGATCCCCCGTTCCTCGCCCAGCTTTTCCACCAGCGTTTGGCGCAGACGGTCTTCCCAAGTTCGCGTTTCTTCCGCCAGACGGGTTTCCAGTTCCTTGCGGTCGACCTCCGGCACTTTGCCCGGCTGGGTCTTCACGATGAACTGCACGCGAGTCAGCGGTTCATCGGTCATGAAGGTATAGTGGGCGGCAATCGTTCCGTTGTATTCGCGGGCGATCCGGTCGCCGATCTGATGACGCAGGGAGGACGAGAAGCGGTCGCGCGGCACATAGACCAGCGCGGAGACATAGCGTTGGAACGCGTCGTTGCGGATGAAGACCGCAATCTTCTGACGTTCCTGCAGATAAAGGATACCGCTGGAAATATCGATCAGGGTTTCCAGCGAAATCTGGAACAACTCATCCCGCGGGTAGGTTTCCAGGACATGCATCAGTGCCTTGGACGAATGACCGCCCGGTTCGAACCCGAAGGCCGCGACGCAGGCATTGACCTTGTGCCGCAGCAACGGGATTTCAGTCGGCGACTGGTTATAGGCGACGGAGGTCAGCAATCCGATGAACAGACGTTCGCCCGTGACATTGCCGTCCTTGTCGAATTTCTTAATCGCGATCGTGTCCATATGAACGCGGCGGTGCACGGTCGACCGGTTGTTCGCCTTGGTGATGCGCACCAGATCGGGGAGGCGCATATGGGCCTGGATTTCGACCGGCATGTCGCCCAGATTCCGCAAGCCTTCGAACACCTGTCGTTCGGTGTCGCGCAGAATGCCCAACCCACTGTCGGATACGATTTCCAGCTTCGCCTTCTTACCGGTTCCGACATAGTCGACGTCGCGATAGCCCATGAAGGTAAAATGGTCGTCATGCAGCCATTGCAAGAAGGCCTTGGTTTCCTCGACAGTGTTCTTGTCGATGCCTTTGGGTGGGGTCTTGTCCAGTTCCTTTTTGATCTGAAGGCTGATCTCCCGCATCGGTCGCCAGTCTTCGACGCAGGATCGAACGTCCTCCAAAACACCGTGCAGACCGTCTTCGATCGCCTTCAAAACCTCCGGCGCGGATTGTTCGTCCACTTCGACATGGATGAAGCTTTCCTTCGGCATCTTGGAAACATCGGCGTCGGAATCCGGGAAGTTCTTCGCCTTGCCCTTGGCATCGCGTTCCACGCCGAATACCGGATGGACGAGGACATGCACGGTATACATCTGCCGCGACAGTTCCATCGTCACGCTGTCGACGATGAAGGGCATGTCGTCGTTGACGATTTCGATCACGGTATGAGGAGAATGCCAGCCGTGGTTTTCGAAACGCGGATTATACGCGCGTATCTTGGGCTTGCCGGGCGTGCGCTCCATACCGAAGCCCCACATCGACATCGCCGCACCATACAGGTCTTCGGCCTCCCGCTCGCAGATGTCTTCCGGCGCCGCATTGCGATAGTAATGCGAGGCGAAGACATGCGCCGCTTCCCGCTGTTCCGACTTGATCCTGGCGTCAATCAGCGCGTGGACCTGTTCGAGCAGTTCGCTCTTACGGGCATCGATACGATCCGGCATCCCGAGGCTCTCCCGATATTATGCTGGGCTGGCCGAAAACGCGGCCCCGCCGTGAAGATCAATGATATCGACCTGCGGGCACGCTTCAGCCGCCGTTGTTGTTGTCACAATAGTTCAGCTAAATGTCTGTCGCCATAGGCAATTTGGCGGGCATATTTTAAGTTTCCGTGTAACGCGGTATACCGTCGTTACATGACAAGGGGGCTATCATGTCGGCAAGCGCAGGGGACTTATCGGAATCCGTAGAGTTCGGAGGATCGCCGCGGGGGAACGGCGGGCGTGTCTGGCAAGGCAACGGCCATGGCCTCGACGCGCGCTATCGGTTGCCGTGGTTCGGCGGCCCCATCTATATCCGGGTCGTTCTTGGGCGGGAGCGCCGTCCGAAATCCCGGCATAAGGAAGAAGCGTCGCTGAATGTCCGGCGCAGCATTCTGACCGTCCTGCTGTTTATCGTGGGCGCGTGTCTTCTTTATTCCGCCGCCGGGATCGCCCTTTTGCTGATGAGTTCGGTCCTGGCCTGACCCTCAGAGCTTTTCGCGTTGAACCGCTTGTTCCAGTGCCTCGGCAACGGCATGGGCGGTGGAATCGGCGTCCGCATTCTTGCCTTCCTTCATGACGATATGCAGCGCCTTGAGGTGCTGCTCCACCAAATCGGGGCGTAACGGGCGATCCGGGTTGCGTTCGATCAGGTAGCCGCAGAAGGACGATCCGATCCGTGTCACCAGCGGATAGCCCAGGGTCGTCCCCTGGCCACGCAGGTTGTGAATACGGCGGAACAGCTTATCCAGGGTCTCCGACGATTTGGAGACCATGTAATCCGCCATCAATTCATCCAGCGCCGCCAGTTCCTCCGCCAGCAAACCGTCAAATTCATCGGCAATGCGGGCCAGAGCCTCTTCCGCCCGTTGCAGGGCGTCGTTCGTCTTGATGCCGCCGACGACCGGCACCTTTTCCGAAAGTGGGCGCGGCATCAGGACTTCCACGTCCGACCGTCGGAAGGGACGGCCGTCTTTCCGGTCTTCTGAATCGGTCATCGTTTAGGATACCCCCACACGGGTGGGTTTCGGCTTGTACTTGGTACGCCGTTCCGGCCCCTTGTACCGGTCGCCGACCACGCGGCGCCGATCCGGCCCGAAATACCGATTGTCGCGGACACGGATAAACGGGCGGGGCTGTTCGACCATGTTGATCAGTCGGGCCAGCAACGCCTTGGCCGAAACCGGCTTCGCCAGGAATTCCGTGATGCCCATATTCCGCGCCTGCAACACGCGACGACGTTCGGCATAGCCGGTCAGCATGATGATACCGACATAGGGACAGGGACTTTCATCGCGGTCGCGCAGCAGGCTGACCAGTTCCGGCCCGCCGCCGCCGTCCATGTCCCAATCGGAAATGACGATATCCGGGCCGAACTCCTTCGCCCGATGGAACGCGTCATAGCCGGAATAGGCAGTCGCAATGTTCCGCACGCCGAATGCTTCCAGCATTTGCGAAACAACCCGTGTCATGAAGCGGCTGTCATCGACCACAAGGACGCGCAGGTAACTGAAATCGTACTGTTTAGACATAAAGGACGCGGACTCCCTACCCCTGGGCCGATCCCAATCGCAAAATATTTCCGCATCATAATCCGCAAATTCGGAAATGAGAATGCCGACAACCGCGTGTCTTCCCCTCAAAAAACACACGGCATGCGGCATTATCGGGCAGGATACCGAGGGGGCTGCGGCTAATGCTGGTCCGCCTGCCTCGCACGCAGTTCCGCATTCTCCGCTTCCAGTTGTTGAATACGGTGCCGCAGGTTGACGATCGCGGTGGCGACCTCTCGTTCCGGATAGCGTGGCGTGATGTGCTGACTGCAATTCCAGTCGAATGCCTCCAGCCGCAGTTTGAATATCCGTTCGACCTTCGCCCGGTAATCCGGATCGATGAAACGCGCCGTCAATTCCGGATCCTGATCCGGCGTCAATGCTTGCCCGGTCGCATAAATTTTTAAACGGGCCCGCCGGGCATAATCCATCAGGAACAGGCAGACCCTGCCGTTTGTCGTCAGATTGCCCTGACTTATATATTGGCGATTGCCCCGAAAATTCGGGAAGGCCAGCGTGCGGTCGTCGACCACCTTCAGGAAGCCGGGCTGGCCGCCCCGGTGCTGGACATAGGGCCAACCGGTCTCCGACACGCTCGCCATATAAAAGCTGTCCTGTTCCGCGATGAAGGCTTTCTCATTTTCCGTGAAGCGGTCGAAACGGCGATCGCCGCCGAAAGTGCTCCACAGATGATCCGCCCCCATTTCAGACTGCGCGGCCCGGACGCCGGGCGTGATCGCGATATCCAAAAAACCGTAAGGCATGAACTGTCTCCCTAACAGAAAGGGCGAAGCCGGGGCCAATCGGGCCCCGGCTTCGTCTATATTAAGCCGCTTCCGCACGGCGAACGACCGGGAAGTCGATGTCGGTCTGGACGACTTCGTTCAGGAAGTTCGTGAAGGTGTTTTCCGCCACCAGCGCGACAATCTCCACGATCTGGCCGTCGGAATAACCGGCATTGCGCACGGCCGCGATATCCGCATCACCGACATGGCCGCGTTCCCGCGCTATCTTGGCGGCGAAGCTGACGGCGGCGTGGGCTTTCGGATCGCCGGAACCGCCCTTGCGGTTCAGTGCGATTTCGGCGGCATCGATTTTCGCCAGGTTGAGGCCCAGATAGGTATGGGCCGACAGGCAATAATCGCAGCCGTTGACTTCGGCCACCGCCAGCGCGATCCGTTCGCGCGTCTTGAGGTCCAGCGCCTTGCCGAGCGCGCCGTTGAAGGCGGCGAACCCGTTCAGCGCGGCGGGGCTGTTGGCGAGCGCCCGGAACATGTTCGGCAGGGCACCCAATTGCTTCTGCACGGCATCCAGAGTCGGCTTGGAAGCATCCGGGGCGTCGTCACGGGACGGAAGGGAAACTCGGGTCATTTGCAATCTCCTGTTTTCGGTCGAACCGGAATTGGCTCGCTCGCCAAGAGATTTACTCTTTTTGATTTTTAAATTAATACATCCATATCGTAATATTCTTTTCCATTTTCCGGAAAGATAGATGGACCGATTGGAAGCCATGTCCCTGCTGCTGCGCGTGGTGGAAACCGGCAGCTTTTCAGCCGCCGGCAGGGCCTTGAACATCCCCGTCCCGACCATCAGCCGTAAGATTTCGGACCTGGAAGCCCTATTGGGCGCGCGGCTCCTCACCCGCACGACACGGAAACTCTCGCTGACCGATGCCGGTCTGCGCTATGTCGCCGCGGCGCGCGGCATTCTGGAAAGGGTGGAGGACGCGGAGCGCGAGGCGGCCGGCGAGTTTTCCACACCGAAGGGCGACTTGACGCTCAGCGCCCCGATCCTGTTCGGGCGCCTTCACGTGCTTCCGGTCGTCACCGACTTCCTCGCCGCCTATCCGGAAATCAACATCCGCCTATTGCTGTCCGACAGAAACGTCCATCTGATCGACGATCATGTCGATATGGCGGTTCGGATCGGGGCCTTGCCCGACAGTGGCATGGTCGCGACACGGATCGGCGCTATGCGCAAGGTGACCGTTGCCAGTCCCGACCTGATAAAAATTCATGGCATCCCGACGATCCCGGACGAACTAGCCCGCTATCCGACCGTCGTATTCGACGGTCCCCTGCCGCAATTCGATGGCGCGATTCCCGGTCAATCCCTGGCCGGTCCCGACGTCACCCAGCAAACGCCCCGTCTATCCGTCACGACCACGCAAGCGGTCGCCGACGCGGCCATTCGCGGCACCGGCATTGCGCGGCTGTTGCATTATCAGGTCGCGGATGCCGTCGATGCCGGTCAGTTGCAAATTGTGCTGGAAACCTTCGAACCGGCCCCTTTGCCGATTCATCTGATTCATGCATCTCGCGGGCAGATGCCTTTAAAACTGCGCAGTTTCCTGGACTATGCGGCCCCGCGCCTGCGCCGGGCCCTAAGCCGATTTTCGAAGAACTGAGATTTTCTTAACTATTTCCCACTAAAGTCTCTCTTGATACGCCGTCACTGATTCAGCGACGGTCCCGACAAAGTCGGAAGACTGAGATTCGTCAATGGTTCTAGATTCGAAACAAGCCGCGCGGAATGCAGCGGACGCGCTGATTTTAAGGGAATCCATTCAGGAATTCCCCGGCCCCGTCGCCGTCTATGACCACGACGACAATCTCATCGCCTGTAACGAGCTTTATAAATGGGTCCATGGCGCCGCTTTCGACACCGTTCGAGAGCGCAGCGGCAATTCCCCCATTCGCTATGAAGACCTTGTTAGAGAATCCGCGAAAAGTGTCGTCGACGCGGATGATCTGGAGGCGCATATCGCGGACCGGGTGAAGGCGCAGCGTGATGCCACCGGCCAGCCGACGGACCGGTTCTATCCCAATCGCGGATGGTTCCGCATCATCAAGGTTCGTACACCCAGCGGCGCCGTTGTCGGTTTTGCGACGAATATTACCGAGTTGAAGGAGAAGACGGCGGAGCTGGAACAGGCCCGCGCGGCAGCGGATGCGGCCAACACCGCGAAATCCGCCTTCCTTGCGAATATGAGCCATGAGCTACGGACACCGTTGAACGCGATCATCGGCCTATCGGAAGCCTTGATTTCAGGCGTCTTCGGTCCAATCGAAAACGAGAAGCACCGGGAATATATCACCGACATCCAAGACTCCGGCAATCATCTACTCGCCTTGATTTCGGATCTGCTGGACCTGGCAAAGGTCGAGGCCGGAACGTTGGACCTTTATGATGAGGAATTCGCCGTCGCCGACTTAATCAGCGATTGCGTGAATATGATGCTTCCCATCGCCGTGAAGGCAAGCATAGGTCTGACGACGCAAATGTCCGGCATTCCGTGCAGCATCTGTGCCGATTACAGAAAGCTGAAACAGGCGGTGCTGAACATTCTCGCCAACGCCATAAAGTATTCCCCAACCGGGACCGACGTTCAGATTGTCACGAAAGTCGATCACGACAGCATTCTCATTCGCGTTCAGGATCAGGGAATAGGTATCGATCTTGACGATGTCGGGCGCGTCTTCGAACCTTTTGGACGTTTGGCCGCGACGCAAAGAGATGCCCCGGACGGCGCCGGTTTGGGGCTTCCGATCGCAAAGCGTCTGGTGGAATTACATGGCGGCGCGATCAGCATCGACAGCGCGCGCGGCAAAGGCACCACCGTCGATATCAGACTTCCCAAAGGCAGAATTCGACGGTCGTAACACCGCTTCAAGCGGCGGATCCGCACCAGTTTCGATTGTTTTGAGAGAAACTGGAGCGGGCGAGGCGATTCGAACGCCCGACCCCAACCTTGGCAAGGTTGTGCTCTACCCCTGAGCTACGCCCGCATCCATGTGGCCGAACCGCGCCGTGGCGCCGCTGGCCGCGCCTCACTGCGGAGGCGGGGGGATATATACTTAACTTCGTCGGCATAGCAAGCCCGTTTTCGAAAGAAAAATGGCAGGATTGAAATTTCTTGGGCCGATGCGGGTTTTCCGCGACTTGGGAATAGGCTACCCCTCCTATCGACGAAGATGATTGCACACGGGACCCCATTATGCCGAAGACGGAAGCCGACCTTTTCGCCACATTGGACGCGCTGGGAATCGACCATCGAACGGTCGACCACGCGCCGCTCTATACCGTCGAGGACAGCCAGCGTCTGCGCGGCGAATTGGACGGACTGCATATCAAAAACCTGTTTCTGCGCGACAAGAAAAAGCGCCTGTGGCTGTGCACGGTGGAGGAAGACCGCATCGTCGACCTGAAGGCGTTGAAACAACGGCTGGGCGCGCAGGGGAATTTGAGCTTCGGCAATCCGGAATTGCTGATGGAAGTCCTAGGGGTCATTCCCGGCGCGGTCACGCCGTTCGGCGTCATCAACGATACGGACCGGCAAGTGACCATGGTTCTGGACGCGGACATCCCGACGGCGGAAACGGTGAATTGCCATCCCCTGCGCAACGATCGGACGACAGCCGTTTCCGGTGCCGGGCTGATGGCCTTCCTGAAGGATCAGGGATATGATCCCTTGCTGATCGATTTCACCGAACCTCTGACAGACGCATAAGGGCGCGCTGCGCCGCCTATTTTTCCGGGCCGGACCTTGAGTCCGGGCAGGAAAAGAACTAGATCACTGACGCTCCGGTCGGGTCCGGGCGCATTGACGACTTAAGGGAGCTAAAGATCATGGAACCCCTCATCGGACAGGCTGACGCACAGGCGGGCAGTGCCGCGATCATCGACGGTACCGACGCGACTTTCCGCGCCGATGTCATGGACGCCAGTATGGAAGTTCCGGTCATCGTCGATTTCTGGGCCCCCTGGTGCGGCCCGTGCAAGCAATTGGGCCCGGCGCTTGAAAAGGTCATCCGAAATTCGGGCGGCAAGGCCCGGCTGGTCAAGATCAATATCGACGAGAACCCGGGCATCGCCGGTCAGTTGCGCGTTCAGTCCATTCCGGCCGTTTTCGGCTTTGTCGGCGGCCGTCCGGTCGACGGTTTCGCGGGCGCCCTGCCGGAAAGCCAGATCAAGGAGTTCGTCAACCGCCTGATCCAAATGGGCGGCGGCGAGGGCGGCGACCCGATCGAAGACGCGATGGAACAGGCTGCGGCAGCGGTAGAGGCGGGCGATTACGCGACCGCCGCCGGGATCTACGGCCAAGTGCTGGAACACGACCACGAACATACGAAGGCCGCGGCCAAGTTGGTCCAGGCCTATATCAAACTGGGCGAATTGGAAGCCGCCGCCGCCGTGCTGGCGGAAATTCCGGAAGCGAAACAGCAGGACCCGGATGTGGCCTCCGCCCGCGCCGCCCTGGAACTGGCGTCCAAATCCGGCGAGGCGGAAGCCGAACTGGCCGCGCTGGAAGCCAAACTCGCCGCCAATCCGAAAGACCATCAGGCGCGCTTCGATCTGGCCGACGCCCAGGCCGCGACGGGTCGCAGTGAAGAAGCCGTCGACAACCTTCTGACCATCGTTCAGACGGATCGGGGCTGGAATGACGACGCCGCGCGCCTACAATTACTGAAAGTGTTCGAAGCACTGGGCCCGACCGACCCGGTTGTCGTGTCCGGCCGACGTCGGCTTTCGTCGCTGTTGTTCAGCTAAGAGCGAGCAGCAGCACCCGACACCTTCGAACCGGTCCGCCGGGCGTTGCTGTCGGGCCGATCCGTCGGGAAACCGTGCGCGAAGGGTGTAACGTTAGATATGAGTCAGTTCGATCCCCGTTTCGAAGATCTGCCGGCGACGATTCCGATTTTCCCGCTGGCCGGTGTGCTGCTTCTGCCGCGCGGGATCTTGCCGCTGAACGTCTTCGAACCGCGCTATCTGAACATGATCCAGGATGCACTGGCATCCGACCGGATGATCGGCATGATCCAGCCCTGCCCAACGGCGGCGGGTTGCGAACCCGCCGTTTACAAGACCGGCTGCGCGGGCCGCATCACGTGCTTTGAGGAAACGGAAGACGGGCGTTTCCTGATCAGCCTGAAAGGCATTGGTCGTTTCAAGATCGTTGAGGAATTGCCGACGGAGCATGGCTACCGACGGGTCACGCCGGACTGGGCCACGTTCAAGAACGATATCGATCCGCCGGAAGACGAGACCATCCCGCGCGAAGCCCTGTTCAAATGCCTTCAGCCTTATTTCGCCAACCAGGGGATTGAAGCAAGCTGGTTGGCGTTGCGCGAAACGCCGAATGAACGGCTGATCAATTCCCTGTCCATGATCTGCCCGTTTACCGCATCAGAGAAGCAGGCCCTGCTGGAAGCGCCTAGCCTGGCTGACCGCGCGAAGGTTCTGACCGCGCTGATCGAAATGGCTGTTCTTGACACATGCTGCGACGGCGGCGACAAACCCAAGCAATAACTCCAACCGCGAGGACACCCGCCATGGCCGAGGATACGCAGCAGACCGGACAAGATTCCACCGATGCGAAACGTCCCGGCGTGGACCGGAAGCTGCTGGAATTCCTCGTCTGCCCGGTAACGCATGCGACGCTGCGTTATGACGCGGAGGCGCAGGAACTGATCAGCGACGCCGCTGGTCTGGCCTATCCGATCCGCGACGGCATTCCGATCATGCTGCCGGAAGAAGCCCGGGAACTGAAGGCGGACTGATCCGATGGCCGCCACGGGAAACGGCGACACCTATTCGACGAAGGTCTGGCCCGTCGAAGTCCGGCATAAAAAGGACGAAAAGCGTCTGGAGATCGCCTTCGACGACGGCACGACCTTTTCCTATCCCGCCGAACTTCTGCGCGTCGAAAGCCCGTCGGCGGAAGTTCAAGGTCATGCGCCCAGCCAGAAACAGACCGTCTCCGGACGCCGCCATGTCGGCATCATGAAACTGGAGCCTGTCGGCAACTATGCCGTTCGCATCCATTTCGACGACATGCACGATACCGGCATCTTCAGTTGGCAGTATCTGTACGAACTGGGGAAGAACCAGGATGCCCGCTGGGAGGCCTATCTGAACAATCTGGACGCCAAGGGATTGAGCCGCGATCCGTGACATCCGTTCCGCCGAACGCAGCGGTTCACGTTATCCCTGCGGCAGGCGGTAAACGGCCACGTCACGCCCGCATGTCGGATCAACGGTCTTGCAATCGAAGACCATGCCGAGCTTTTGCATGATGCGTTCCGATGCCGCGTTTCCGATCTGATAGATGCTGACGATATCGGTCAGGTGTAAGGCGCTCGTTCCATAGGACAGGGCGGCCGATGCAGCTTCGCTCGCATATCCGTTTCCCCAACAGTGCTTTGAAAACCGCCAGCCGATTTCGACGGAAGGTAGGACTTCGGGCAAGAAACCGGGCCAAGAGAAGCCCGTAAATCCGATAAACTCACCCGTTTGTTTTTGCTCAACGGCGAACAAGCCGTACCCTTTTTCAGCCCACTCCGTTTCGAACTTGATGATCGCTTTTGATGCCTGTTCCGCGGTGCGCGTTGAACCGTTGCCGATATACCGCATCACCGCGGGATCGGCGCAAATTTCCGCGAAGGGCGCGTAATCCTTATCAAGCCACCGCCGCAGCAGGAGGCGGTCGGTTTCAACGGCGTGCCGCGCCATTTTGCAAGTCCCATCAATCGCATTCGGGAACAGGGCCCTAGCGTTTGCTTTCCCGTTGCAACGCCCATTTGATCGCCGATCCGTCGGGGCCGGTCACACCCGTTATCAGGATCTGCTGGGTGCGTTTGGAATCTTGCGGGCCGCCCAGATAAACGCTGTCGGTGAGCGACATGCTGCCGCCCGCCGCACGGAAGCGCCAGCCCGACCCGTTCGGCGTCTTCAACAGCGCCGACGATTGGTTTGCCAGCAACGACACCTGAACCTTCGGATGCAGATGGAAACGCAGGGTGAAGGGATGCCCCTCCCCGCCTTCCAGACGATCCTCGCCGCGCAGGTCCGATCCTTCCGACGCCAGATAGACGCGGCGCGTATGGGTCAGGCCGAACGGCTTCTTATAGCCGTCATGGGACATTTCGATCCAGACGGCGCCGTCCGCTTCGTTCCGTTCCACGACCGTGCTGGCCCGGCGGCGACCGATGCGCCCGTCCGGTCCGATCTCGTCGGCATTCGTGTCTTCCACACCCAGGGTCGAATGGGCCGCCGTGCTGCGCTGGGCACGGGCCCAATCGCCTTCCGCCACGCGCGACGCCCCGCAATTCACGATCAGGCGTTCCGTGCCGTAGCTGACCTCCATCGCCAGCGGCGCGGCATGCGCCAGGGAATCGTAAGGCGCGTTCGGCGGTGCCCCGGCATCGATCAGGACGTTCAGTTTTCCGGCGATCAACCGTTCGAAACCGCCATGCGGGCAGCGGATCGGGGCGCGACCCCGCGCATCCGCCTGCCCAAGAAGGCTGTCGATTTCTTCCGCGTCGCCTTCGCGGCTGTCATGAAACAAGGCAAGCTTCCCGTCGCCATGCCGGAAGAACCGCAGCACCGGGGCCATACGGTCGATGGCCGTGACCAGCCCCAGGGGCACTTCCTGATGCAGTTCCTGAAACAAATCACGCAGGCCGACGGTGTCGCGCATCGCCTCAAACTGCATGCGCGGGCTGCGCGTCGCGTGGCACCCGTCCGGCAGGATCGAAAAGGACAATTCGCGTTCCAGCGCCGCGACCGCTTTCGGCAGCCGAGATTCAAACGCCGTCAACATCAGGCTGCCCTGCACCAGCCCGATCAATCCGCTGAGCCGATCCCGCCCGGCGCCTTCGATCCCTGCGACGAAACCCAGATGCCGGATATGCCGTCCCAGGGCATCCATCAAACGGTTCTTCAAATCGAAACTCGCACCGTCCGTCAGCAAGCGCCAATGGTACAGCCAGGCCCGGACGCGTCGGCCGGTCACCCCCGCCGACCAGGCGATCGGATCGCTGGCCGGCTTCCGGACGGCATCGGCGGCCAACCAGGCGGCCAGCAGCGATTGGGCAGTTTGTTCAGCATCTTCGCCCCCTGCGGCGGCCAGATCGCGCAGCCATTCGAAACTGTGCGCCGCGCGCAACCAGACCTGCGACGCGCCGTCCACCGTCCAGGGATTGTCGGCGGCCGTCAGGGTAACCCCGTCGAACACCAATCTGCCGGAGATAATCGACCGCCCGATCGCCGGGTCGCCGGGCCAGGGGTCGCTTGCCGTCCGCATGGGCGCACCGGGCCTGGGCCCGCCGATCAGCGACCCGTAAAAGCCCAGGAACCGGGCCAATCTGGCAAAGCGATAGCGCAATTCCGTCCCCATGGGGTTGTTCGGAACAAAACCGGACGAGACCGATGCGGTGGGCATGGTCAGTTACCGTTCCCCACCGTCACGCACCCCGCAGCCGGGTCATATTCGCGGCATAGGCCGACGGCCCGCCGGTAAAGGTCGCGGTCCCCGCTACAAGGACGTCCGCGCCCGCAGCGATGGCCTTCGGCGCCGTTTCGAAATTGATGCCGCCGTCGACTTCCAAATCGATGTCCCGGCCCGTCGCGTCGATCATCCCGCGCAGGGTCGCGATCTTTTCCAATTGCGTCTCGATGAAGCTCTGCCCGCCGAAGCCGGGGTTCACCGACATGACCAAGATCAGGTCGACCAGATCCATGACCGGTTCCACCGCCGTCACCGGCGTCGCCGGATTCAGGACGACGCCCGCCTTCTTTCCCAAGCCACGGATAGTCTGAAGCGTGCGGTGCAGATGCGGCCCGGCTTCCGGATGGACAGACAAGATATCCGCCCCCGCCGCCGCGAAATCTTCCAGATAGGGATCGACCGGCGCGATCATCAGATGCACGTCGAAGACCTTTTTGGAATGGGGGCGGAGCGCCTTCACAACCCCCGGGCCGATGGTGATATTGGGGACGAAATGGCCGTCCATCACGTCGATATGGATGAAATCCGCGCCCGCAGCGTCGATCGCCCGCACTTCCGCGCCCAATTCGGCAAAATCGGCGGACAGGATGGACGGCGCGATACGGATGTCTTTCTGGGCCACGGACCGGACTTTCAGGAAATTTACGTGTTCCCTTACCTAGTCCCGGATTCGGCGATTCGCAACCTGCCTGCCGAAATACCGCTGTCAATCCGGTGTCGGATATTGGACCAGGGTCAGGACATTTCCGTCGGGATCGAAGAAATGCGCCAGCGCCCCGCCCCAGGGCTGGATTTCTGGGCGGCCGTCGAACTGAACCTTCCGCGCCTGCAATTCGGCGAAGGCCTTTCGGATATCCTGAACGGCGAAGGAAATGCCGGTGAATCGACCGACCATTTCTTCCTCATCCGCATCGTCCGGCAGAACCCGTTCCAGCATCAGCTTCACCGTGCCGGATTGAAAGATCGCGCAGTCTTCGTCCTGAAAGGCGGGTTCGTTGCCCAGAACGTCGGTATAGAACGGGATCGACTTCTTCAGGTCGAACACGAACAGTCGGATCGTATCGATGGTACCGAGCATATGTCTTTCCCTTAACCGGTATTCGGGTCGCCGCGCGTTGTATTTGACATAGGATGGCCCGCGGCTCAACGATCCCCGTTCTGAAAGTATGGGGGAACCGTCATGGCCGGCAGCACGCAACACAGCAAAATCCGCATCGACCTGTTCAGCGACACCAAGACCCGGCCCTCGCCGGCCATGATCCAGGCCATGTCGCAGGCCGAAGTCGGCGACGAGCAGGCATTGGAAGACCCGACGACGCTGGCGTTGGAAAACCGCGCCGCCGCGCTGTTGGGGAAGGAAGCGGCCCTGTTTCTGCCGTCCGGCACCTTGTGCAACCAGATCGCCATTCAAATCCACTGCCGTCCCGGCGATGCGGTGCTGGCGGACAAGACATCCCACATCATCGGGTTCGAAGGCGGCGGCGCGGGGGCGACGGCGGGGGCAAATATACTGCCCCTCGACGGGGATCGCGGCGTATATACCGTGGACCAAGCCTGCGCCGCCCTGCCCGCGCCGGGCAATCGCTATGCCCCGCGTGTCACGTTATTGGAGGTCGAACAAACCGCCAATCTGGGCGGCGGCACCGTCTGGGCCGTGGACCGCATCGACGCCTTGGGGGAACTGGCGCAGGAACGCGGTCTCGCGCTGCATATCGACGGGGCACGGCTGATGAATGCGGTCGCGGCGACCAATGTTTCCGCCGCGCGCTTCGCCCGGGCGGCGGACAGCGTCTGGCTGGACCTGTCCAAGGGGCTGGGCTGCCCGGTCGGGGCGGTGCTGGCCGGGTCGAAAGACTTCATCGCGGAGGCCTGGCGGATCAAGCAGCGCATGGGCGGCGCGCTGCGACAGTCCGGCTATCTGGCCGCCGCCGGTCTCTATGCCTTCGACAACAACCTGGACCGGCTGGCAGACGACAATGCCAATGCGAAGCTCTTCGCGGACGGGATCGCGGACCTGCCCGGCATCGACCTGGACCCAGCGACGGTGCAGACGAATATCGTCCTGTTCCATGTCACGGAGGCGGCAAAGATGAATGCCGTCGCCCTAGCGGGCGAATTGATGGAACAGGGCATCCGCATCGGCGCCTTCGGCCCGACCATGATGCGCGCCGTCACCCATCTGGACGTGACCCGCGCCGGGGTGGAAGACGCCGTCGCCGCCATGCGCGCGGCTCTGTCGAAATAGGGGACGGCATGAACACGGCGATCAGACCCGCGCGCCCGGGCGAAGGGGCGGCACTGTTGGCCGTAACGCGCGCTTCCGTTTACGCATTGGCCAGGGATCATTACCCCGCCGACATCATCGATAGGTGGATGGATAACCGGACCGCGCAATCCTATGACGCGATCATCGACACGGGAGGCGCCTTCGTGGCCGTGACCGACGGCGGGGACGTATTAGGCTTCGTTGCCGCAATTCCGGGGGAGGTAACACGCCTGTTCCTGAGACCCGAGGCGGCGGGCAAGGGCTTAGGCCGCAAACTTTTGGATATCGGGATCGACACCGCGCGGCGGGATTGGGACGGCCCCATTCACCTCGAGGCGACGCTGAATGCCGAGGCATTCTACGCCCATCACGGATTTCGCGCCGTTTCCAAGGGCCACTTCATCCATGGTGACAATGGACCGCGCATCGATATCGTCCACATGGAACTGACATAAAACCGCCCGCAGCGAAGGAAACGCAGATGCCCCATATCACCGTCCTGAACGGCCCCAACCTGAACCTGTTGGGGGAACGCGAGCCGGAAATCTATGGTGCGACGACCCTGCCGGAGGTCGAAAAAGGCTGCCGTGCCCTCGCCGCCACACTGGGGGTCGACATCGATTTCTTCCAATCGAATTTCGAAGGGGAATTGATCAACTGGATTCACGCGGCCCGGAAATCCAGCGACGCCATCGTCATCAATCCGGCGGGCCTGTCCTTCCATTCCATCCCGCTGCTGGACGCCCTGAAGACCTTCGACGGGCCGATCGTGGAAGTTCATATCTCCAACATCCATGCCCGCGACGAACTGCACCGCCATTCGATCATGTCGACGGTCGCCAGCGGCGTGATCTGCGGCATGGGGCCGTTCGGATACAGCCTGGCCATGCTGGCGGCACTGCGGAAACTGGGTCCGCTACCGGTCGGGCTGCCGGACGGATTGGCGACCTTGCCGGTCTGACCTACCAGTCGGCCACATCCAGGAAGGGCCAGATCGCCCGCCACTTCGCCGCCTTTTCCCGATAGACGCCGGGGATGTCCAGCCGCCGGTTCGGCCTGATCTTCCCGTCCAGCGCATAGCCGACGCCGAACGGCGCATAGAGCCTGTCCGATCCATCCGCATCCCGCGTCACCGCAATCGCACTGGTCTTCGTCGGGAAACGCAGGACGGCGTGCTGTGCCTTGCGCACCGGCGGATAGCGCAGGCCGTATTTCGCCTCGTACCAGATCGGCACCCGCGCCTGATTGCGGATCTGCACCGTCACCGGCAGATCGGCGAACAGCTGCGCCGTTTGCCGGATAACGGCGTCCTCCACCTCCCAGGACGTGTCCCGGTCCAGATACATCAGGTCGTAATCGCCGATATGCGCCGCCGCGTCCCATCCCGCCGCGATGTTCCAAATCGTCTGCGCCAACGCCCCGGAGGTCAGCCAAGTATCGAACGGCAAGTCCCCCAACCGTTCCAGAATCGCCGCATTGACCGGATTGCGATGAATGAAGTTGAGAAACCGCGCCGCCGTCATGCCGGGTCGAGCAATTCGGTCCCATAGGAATTGTCGACCGTGCACAGCCAGCGCCCCTGACCCGCACCTTCCTCGCCCGCACCTTCCTCGCCCGCGCCGTCGCCGTCCGCCCCATCCATATCCGCCGCCGCGTCCTTGCGGAAGACATAGGTCGCGTGCCGCGTTTCCTGAATGCGCAACCCGCCCTCGCCCGGAAAATCCAGATGGGTTTCCATGATGACCAGCGCCGTACCCGCCCCCTCGACCACCTGCATGTCGCCCTGAGTCACCGTCAGGTCGCCGCCGAAATAGGCGTCGATGGCGATAAACGCCTCCCGAATTTGCGCCTTGCCGCGCGCCATCATGCCCGGCTTCACGACCAGCACCGCATCCTCGGCATAGAATTCCAGAACGGCGTCGAAGTCTCGCGCCGAAATCGCCCGGTCCGCCGCCGCGATCACCTGTTTCAAGGGATGGTCCGTCATTGTCCTGTCTCCTTCGGCTGCTAACGGGCTCACCGGTAAACGCCGCATCCCCGATTGCCGCAAGATACGGATACCGCTACCTCTAGCTAAACCTATTCGACGGACGATGAAACGGGGACGACAATGGCGGTATTGGAAAAGACGGACCTGACGGGCGTGGTGGCGGAAATCC
Source organism: Pacificispira spongiicola (assembly GCF_012926505.1). Taxonomy (GTDB): domain Bacteria; phylum Pseudomonadota; class Alphaproteobacteria; order UBA8366; family Aestuariispiraceae; genus Pacificispira; species Pacificispira spongiicola. The sequence continues at coordinate 393,740 of NZ_JABBNT010000004.1, read as the reverse complement.
TGTTCTGTCGGGACAGCGCTGCCTCCATCGTCAGCGAGGATGCGACGGTAAACGCGCCGGGCGAGACCGGAGAGGTCTTCGTCTCCCTGGAAGGCCTACCGGGCGACACCCATGCGGGCCTGACCCGGCCCAGCTGCGTGCGGGTGAAGGACCTCTATCCCGAAGGCACGGAAATCCGCAACACGCGCCAGATCACCGTCGTGTCCCAGGAAGAACTGGCGATCATCGCCGACAAGCTGGGCATCGACACCCTGCCGCCCGCCTGGCTGGGCGCAAATCTAATGCTGTCCGGCATCCCCCACCTGACCCTGCTGCCGCCGTCCAGCCGGTTGCAGTTCTCCAGCGGCCTGACCCTCGTCGTCGACCTGGAAAACATGCCCTGCATCTACCCCGCCCGCGTGATCGATGAACACCACCCCGGCAAAGGATCGAAATTCGTCACCAAGGCCAAACACCTGCGCGGCTTCACCGCCTGGGTGGAGCGTCCGGGAACGGTGAAGGCTGGTGATACGGTTGCGGTGCATGTACCGGGACAGGCGGGGTATCCTCACCGTTGACGGACAACCAGCTGGACCTACCTCCTTCCCCATGACCCGACGGAAGGAGCGTTAGCATGTTCAAGCTGGTTCCCTCACTCTCGGCGGCGGTTCTATCCGCCAGTCTGCTGGTGGCCACCGTTTCGGACGCCCTCGCCCATCACGGCTGGCGCTGGACCACCGGCGGTAACATCGAACTGACCGGTGTCGTCACGAAGGCCGAATTGGGCAACCCCCACGGCGTCTTGACCATGAATGTCGAGGGCGAGACCTGGATGGTGGAGGTCGGCCAACCCTGGCGCAACGAACGCGCAGGCCTGATCGATGCCGACATGGCCCCCGGCGCGGAACTGACCATCATCGGCGAACCGTCCGCCGATGTGAACCAACGGCTGATGAAGGCCGAACGGATCGTCATCGACGGAAAGACCTACGACCTCTATCCTGGCCGGGACTGACCAGTGGACCCCGTCTTCGCGGCGGTAGAGGCATCAAGCCTCGCGCAGTATCTAAAAACCGCGCGCTGGGGTTATGCCCTGGTGAATGCCACCCATATCCTGGGCATCGCCCTGTTGATCGGCGGCATCGTGCCGCTGAACCTGCGCCTGTTCGGGGTTTTGAACGGCCTGCTGCGCGAAGACGCGCTGACCCGCTTGCTGCGCCCCTGCGCCGCCTTTGGCCTGTTCCTCGCCATCGTCACCGGCGCAATGATGTTCAGCGTCGACGCAGACGGTTATGCGGCCCTAAGGGTCTTCCAAATCAAACTCGCCCTGATCGCCATCGGCACCGCCGCCGCCCTATACGGCAGCCGCGAAAGCCCCACGCGCCGCCCCCGGATGCACGCGACGATATCGCTGATATGCTGGCCTGCGGCGCTAGTGTGCGGACGGTTGATCGCGTTTGTCGGATAGTTTCAGAAGCCCACGAAAACCATGTCCAGCGCATTTCGGACCGCATCGGCTTCGGCGTCTAGACCGCCGATCGCTTTGCCCAAAATGGATAGGGGAACCGCCGCCAGGTTTTGTGTCACAAGGACAAGGTCTTCACCGCCAATCGTAAAAACCGGATTCAGGCGATCCGCCGCCGGTGGGGCGGTGTCGCGCGGCATCAACGGGACAACGACCCGCGTCGCCATGCCCTCCAGCAGGTCCGATTGGACATTGAGGAGATAACCGGCGCCGCCGGGCATCCGATAGATATCGTATTGCGCCAAACCGGGGCCCCGCCGCTAGAACTGCCGGAATTTATCCAGCGGAAGACCGTTATCCTCAATCCAGCGGTTGTAGCCGTCGATCGCCTGGGCATTTTCGGCGCGCCAGCGCTCGGATTTCGCTTCCGCGACGGCCGCCCGCAGACCGGCCTCCGCCGCTTGAGACAAGTTTATGGAGAGCGCCTTGGCTTCACGGACCAAGGCCGGGTCCAAAGAGAGATTGGCCGATTTCTTTTGGACGGCACCCATTGAAGACTCCCGAATTTATGCGCAGATAATATGCGCATAAATTCGGGCAGTTGCAATGACGGTCGACCCTACCCCCGCATGCGTTCCGCCTGCGGGTCGAACAGGCTTTCGGTGATCAGGGTGGCCTTTTTGGGTTCGCCGAGGATTTCGATGACGAAGTCCGCGCCGTCCTGGATCAGGGATTTGGGGATCATGCCCAGCGCCACCGACTTCTTGCTGTAATGGGCGTAGCCGCCCGACGTGACGAAGCCGACGATTTTGCCGTCCTGGGAGATCGGTTCGTCCGCGACGCAATCGGCGACGTCGAGACCGTCCCCCGCCTCCACCACGAAGCAGGCAAGGCCGCGTTCCGGCGGGTTGTCGCGGTCTTTCAGGGCGGCGTCGCGGCCGATGAAGTCTTCCTTCTGGAAGGCGACGAAGCGGTCCAGCCCGGTTTCGGCGGCGGTGAAATCCGGGCGGAATTCGCGCATCCAGGAGCCGAAGGGCTTTTCCAGGCGCAGGCTCATCATCGCGCGCATGCCAAACCCTTTCAGGCCGAGACCGTCCGCCGCGCCGGTCAGCATTTCATACAGGGCGACCTGATGGCTGCGGTCGACATAGATTTCGTAACCAAGGTCCCCGGTATAGGTGACGCGGTTCACCAGTGCCGGGATATGACCGATATCCAGCGGGGTGGAGCTGAGGAAGGGCATCGCCTGTTTCGACACGTCGGCACCGGACACGCGGGCCAGCAGCTCGCGGCTGTTCGGCCCGGCGATCTGGAAGCCGAGGCGGTCCTGCGAGACGTTTCTGAGCGTGACGGACCCATCCTCCGGCAGATGCATCAGGAACCAGCGCATATGGAAGGCCTGGGCGGAGAAGCTGGCGGTCAGGAGGACATCGTCTTCCCCCAACCGGGCCATGGTGAAATCGCCGATGATCTTGCCCTTGGGCGACAGCATCGGGGTCAGGGCGATCTTGCCCTGTTTCGGCACGCGGTTCGCCATGATGCGGTTCAGCCAGTCCACCGCGCCGGGGCCGGTCACCCGATACTTGCCGAAATTGTGGATTTCGTTGATGCCGACAGCCTCCCGCACCGTCCGGCATTCCTCCGCCACGGCGGCGAAGGCGTTGGAGCGGCGGAAGGTCGGGGTCTCGTAAAGCGGTTCGCCTTCCGGCGCGAAATAGTTCACATGCTCCATGCCATAGCCGGAGCCGAAGACGGCGCGTTCCGCCTTCCAAAGGCCATAGGCGGGCGTCGTTTGCAGCGGACGGCCGACCGGCAGTTCCTCGTTGGGATAGGAGATGGAAAAGCGGCGCTGATAGTTTTCCGTCACCTTCATGCGGGTATAGGGGCGCGTGCAGTAATCGCCGAAGCGGGCGACATCCATCGCCATGACGTCGCGGGACGGTTCGCCCTCCACCATCCATTCGGCCAGCGTCAGGCCGACGCCGCCGCCCTGGCTGAACCCGGCCATGACGGCGCAGGCGGACCAGTAATTGCGCAGGCCCGGCACCGGCCCGACCAGCGGGTTGCCGTCGGGGGCGAAGGTGAACGGGCCGTTGATGACGGTCTTGATCCCCGCCCGGCCCAAAACCGGATAGCGCTTGAACGCCGCGTCCAGCGGTTCCGCAATGCGGTCCAGATTGTCGTTCAGCAGTTCATGCCCGAAATCCCAGGGCGTGCCGTCTACGGCCCAGGGGTCGCAATCCTGTTCGTAAATGCCGATGACGAGGCCACGGCCTTCCTGACGCAGATAGGTTTCGCCCGCCGGGTCCATGACATGGGGCAGTTCCGTCGGATGGTTATAGACCTCCGGAATATCGTCGGTGACGAGGTATTGGTGTTCCATCGGATGCAGCGGCAGGAAGACGCCCGCCATGGCGCCGACCTCGCGCGCCCAGAGGCCACCTGCATTCACCACATGCTCCGCGATCACCGTGCCTTGTTCGGTCACGATCTCCCAGGAGCCGTCGGCGCGCGGGTTGGTTTCCAGCACCCGGTTGCGCAGGACGATTTCCGCCCCCGCCATCCGCGCCGCCTTGGCATAGGCATGCGTCGTGCCCGACGGGTCCAGATGCCCGTCCAACGGATCGTACAGACCGCCCAGCACCCCATCGACATTGGTGATGGGGGACAGTTTCTTGATTTCCTCCGGCCCGACGATTTCCGTATCCAGGCCCATATAGCGGTGCTTCGCCCGTTCCGCCTTCAGATAGTCCAGGCGGTCCGGCGTCGTCGCGATCGTCACGCCGCCGACATGGTGCAACCCGCAATTCTGGCCGGTGATTTCCTCCAACTCCCGATACAGCCGGATCGTGTAGCCCTGTAGCGCGGCCATATTCGTATCGGCGTTCAGGGTATGGAAGCCGCCCGCCGCATGCCACGTGGAACCGGAGGTCAATTCCGACCGTTCGATCAGCATGATGTCGGTCCAGCCCAGCTTGGTCAGGTGATACAACACCGAACAGCCGACAACCCCGCCCCCGATCACGGCAACCCGAACATGCGACTTCATGGAAATCTCCCCTCCCCCGACAGGCCTGACAATGGATCCCGAACGTATTTGTTCAGACAAACACCCTGCATCGGTTCAAGACGAATGAAAAGAACCGAAACCGTCGCCTACTGTCCGGTAAGCGGCATCGGGCATAGACCGACTGCGGGGCCCGAACGGTACGGTCGCCTTTTGTTGGAACAGTCGGGTGCAGACGGCCAAAGCCCCGCCGTCCGTAAAGGAAGGCGGGGCTTCGTTTTTCCCGTTCGTCACTGGATGGGCGTGACCGTCGGCGGCCGATTCAAGTCGGTTGAACGATATACCGGATATCCGGGCTGCCATTCCAGGCCTCGGCCACCTTATCGAGCGGGACGCTCTTGAACGGTGGGGAGAAGCCGGCCAACGGTGCAGCCGCCAACAACTCGCCCGCACCGGCTAACAAGTCTTTGATGGCGACGCTGCCGATCCCGCTTCCCATGAGTTCGAGGCCGGAGCCGCGCAACAAATCGCCACGCAAGGGTATCTCGTCGCCCGCCACGGTTCCGAGTTGAATATACCGCAGGCGCGGCTCACCCATTGCGGAACCTCGGCTTCCGGCAGCGGCCTTCAGGATACGGACGGCGGGCGTGCCCCAGACGAAATCCAGGACAATATCGACACCCCTGTCGAATTCTGCGCGCAATGCGCTGTCTCCATCATCGTCCAAGGCTATCCCGACATCCGCGCCCAGGCCTTGCAGCTTGGTCTTGGTGCGAGCCACGGCGATGGTTCTTCCCGCACCAAGATGTTGCGCGATCTGTATCCCGGTTCGGCCCGCCGCGCCGTTTGCCCCGGTGATCAGCACCGTTTCGCCTTTCTGTAGTTTCGCCCGCCGGGTGAGCGCGACCCAAGAGGCAAGGCCCGCCGTGGCAACCGCCGCCGCCAGATCGTCGGGCAAGGCGTCGGGCACCGGCACGAGCATGCCGCTGGACACGAGTGATTTCTCCGCCATGGAGCCGAAAGGCGCTTTCGGAAAGAGGAAATAGACCCGGCGCCCATTTTCATCGACACCGACGCCGTCCACGCCGGGAACGAACCCGGCCGTCGCGGCGCTCGTATAATGTTTGCCCGCCGCCAGGGCCTTAACGATCGGACTTAACGGGGCCGCGGCCACCGTTACGATCGTCTCGCCTTCTCCCGCCCGCGGTTCTCGGAAATCTCCAAAATCGGGTGGGGCACCGAATGCGTTGACGATAGCAGCTTTCATTTCTCACTCCTCTGGATAGACCAAGCATTCCAATCTGTCTGGATGACAAAAGAAATAGACGAAGCGATCTGGATGATCTATGCGTGAAAAAATAGAATTCTTTCGTGATCGTCCGGAATATCGATGGATCCGTTGTCAGACATTCTCTCATTGCTGAAGCCGCGCAGCTACATAACCGCAGGCTTCGACGCGGGAGCCCCATGGTCATTGGCGCTCGACGATCTGGCCGGGCGGATAAAATGCTATGCCGTCATAAGCGGCGCGTGTTGGCTGTCCGTCGACGGCGACGACCATCCGCTTCGGCTCAGCGCGGGCGACTGTTTCATCCTTCCCAGCGGCCGGCTGGTGACGATTGCCAGCGATCTCGACACCCCGCCGAAACGGGTAAGCGACGTACTCGCCCCCAATAACAACGGCCAAGTCGTCACCTATAACGGCGGCGGCGATGTATTTCTTGCGGGCAGCAGGTTCGAGGTAAACGGACGCCACGCCGAGGCCCTGCTGCGAACCCTACCCCCGATCATCCGGGTGAAAGCAACAAAGGACCAGGCGAAGCTGAGAGGAGCCATCGAACTCATGATGGAGGAGCTGCGGGAGGCAAAGCCGGGATCCTCGCTGGTCGCACAGCATCTTTCGCACATGATGTTGGTTCATGCGCTTCGCATTTATCTGTCGGAAGGATCGCATAACGATGTCGGCTGGTTTGCGGCCCTGACCGACCCGCAAATGAGCGGCGCGATCGCCGCGATACACTCAAATCCGTCATTTCCGTGGACATTACGGGAATTGGCGCAGGAAGCAGGCATGTCTCGATCGTCCTTCGCACAGCGGTTCCGGGAAACGGTTGGCGAAGCACCAATCGGTTATCTTACCCGCTGGCGAATGATGTTGGCCGCCGAAAGACTGATCCAAAGCCGCGAAACGATCACACGCATCGCGTTGTCGGTTGGATATACGTCCGAACATGCATTCAACACGGCGTTCAAGCGCACGATGGGATGTTCCCCGCGCAGATATGCCCGTGAATGCACATCTGACCGAAACTCCGAGTCGAATTTTCAATAGGACAAGGAAGCATCGCCGCCGCTGGATATCCATACACTGGCATCGCCTAAATAGAACTTGGGCTGGGGATAGACTGTCATGACTACCTATGGGCGCGCGCCTTAACAAAACGGCATTTTCGGGCCTTGCAATCCCCTGTGTGGCGTTCCCGTTTCTACGAAAGCCCGCTAGTGTCACCGCAAATGACGGTCCATCCGCGAGACGATTTATGACTTCCGAACACGCAGCCAAGACACCCAACGGTGACGAGACCGACCCGGGCCGCTATCACCTTGGCGACGCGACGGTTCTGGATCGGATTCAGGAATCCAAGGTGCGCCGCTTCACCGATTATTGGATCGGTCTGTGTCACGGTCGCCGCATGCCCGCCCGCGCGGACCTAGACCCGATCGATATACCCTGGGCGCTGTCCCGTATATTCGTCGGGGACTACGATCCCACCACCAAGGATTTCATCTATCGGATTGCGGGGGAGGAAGTGGTGGAGGTTTTCCGGCGCTTCAACGGTCGCGCCTCCATCCGCGGCGTGCGTCTGGGCGACGGCATGCCCGCGCCCAGCGTGGCCGCGATCCGCCGACGCTGGGACCCGGTCGGAGAGAGGGGAGATATCCTGTATATGTCCGGCGCCGTCTATCAGGCGGCGGACCGGTTGGGGATCGGGGAACGCATCGTCCTGCCGCTGTCCGACGACGGCGCCACGGTCACCGGCTTTTGCGGCTATACGATTTGCCGTTGGCAGGACCGCCTGGAATGGGAGTCCTCCCCGGATGTCGATATCTGGCACATTCCGTCCGCCGCCATTTCGGCGACGGATTGACCGCGCCTAGCGGCCCCACCGCAGCAGGAACCGAACCAGTTTCCGCGTTCTTTCCGAAAACAATTTCGGGATGAAGGCGCTGCCCGCGACGCGTTTGGTGATTTCGCTATAGGTCGGATAGGGGGCGATCAGGCCCGCGAGGGCGCTCATCTTCCGGCCTTCCTGTACCGCCTGACTCCAGGGCAGCAGCAATTCACCCGCATGGGCACCGACCAGGGTCGCGCCGACGGTGCGGCCCTTTCCGTCCAGGATCACCTTCACGAAGCCGTCGATTTGCCGGTCGGCGCGGGCGCGGTCGTTTTCGGCGAAGCCCCAGCGCAGAATTTGGAACTTGCCAGGACCGTATCGTTTCGCGGCCTCCGCCTCCGTCATGCCGACCTGGGCCAGTTCGGGGTCGGTATAGGTGACCCAGGGCACCGCCTTATGATCGACCTTCGCCCAAAACATTTTGAACAAAGCCTGCCGGATGACGATCCCGGCATCGTATCCGGCCATATGCGTGAATTGATATCCGCCGGTGACATCGCCGATGGCGAAGATGCGGCGATTGGCGGTACGCAGGTGCTTGTCGACCGTGACGCCCGTCCGGTCGAAAGCGACGCCCGCCGCCTCCAGGTCCAGACCCTCCGTGACAGGCTGACGGCCCGTGGCGATCAGAATATGCGTGCCGGTCACGATCCCATCGGACAAGGTCGCCTCCACGCCCGCCGCCGTCGCGGCAACGGATGTCAGCGCCGCCCCTTCCCGCAGGTCGATGCCTTCCGCGATCACCCTGTCGCGCACAACGGCAACGGCTTCCGGGTCGTCCTTGGGCAGGATGGACGCCTGCTCGATCACCGTCACTTGCACGCCCAACCGCCGGTGCGCCTGCGCCAGTTCCATCCCGATCGGCCCGCCGCCGACGACGATCAGATGGCCGATCGACCCCATGACATCGAAGATCGTTTCGTTCGTCAGATAGGGGACGGCATCCAATCCCGAAATCGGCGGCACGGCCGGGCGGGAGCCGGTCGCGATGACGAAATATTTCGCCCGGATCACGGTCTCGCCCGCCTGCACCTCCGACGGGCCGGTGAATTTGGCGGTCTCCCGCAGGACCGTGACGCCCAGCCCTTCAAACCGGGCGATCGAGTCCATCGGGGCGATTTCCTCGATGACGCCCTTCACATGGGCATGCAGGGCGATCCAGTCGACCTGCGGCTCCAGGGCGGCAATGCCGAATTTCGCGGCATCGCGCTGCGCCTGGGCGGCATGGGCGGCGGCCAAGAGGGCCTTGGACGGAACGCAGCCGACATTCAGGCAATCGCCGCCCATCGCCGCCCGCTCAATCAGCACGACCCGCGCGCCCATTTGCGACGCGCCCGCGGCAACGCTCAACCCACCCGATCCCGCGCCGATGACGCAGATATCGGTTTCCAGAATGCCGGTTGTCTTTTCAGCCCGCGTTTCGGCCATGCCGTCGCCCCATGTCTTGCCCCCCCATGTCTTGCCCCATATCCGTCCCGGCAAACATGGCGCTTTTCGCCGCCTGAATCGACACAATCCCGCTCACGATGGCGTTATTTCGCATCTGCAAAATAATACCTCTCCCCCGATCACATTCTTCCTTTAATATGTAATATAGAATTTCAGTTCCGCACCGGCGCATGTCGCGCAAACCGTATTTCATGACGCCCAGCATTGAATTAGTCGCGAATCTCTGAAGTAATAGTGTTTCGCCTGTGGTGGGGATCGTTTGGAAATACGCGATTCCTGCGTACCACAGCATCGATATCGGGGGGATATCGCGACCATTTCTTCATCCCTTCCGGTCGACTTCGCGGCGCCGTCAACAATGAACGACGCAAACAAGACTCCCCGGTGTCCGCGACGAACCACAAGAGAACGGGAGACTCTTCAATGAGTGAAAACCTCTATGAGACCGAATATGAAGTCGGTCAGGACAACCTTCAGAAGTGGGGGATGGATGTCCATCATCCGGTCTTCTGGATTGCCAGTGGACTGGTTCTAGCCTTCGTCATCGGCGTGCTGGTTTGGCCGCATGCCGCGAAAGAAATGTTCGACGGCGCAAAATGGTCGGCGATCGCCGCCTTCGATTGGCTGTTCATGATCGGCGGCAACATCTTCGTGATTTTCTGCCTGATCCTGATCTTCCTGCCGCATGGCAAAATCCGCCTGGGCGGCGACGATGCGAAACCGGAATTCAGCTATATGTCCTGGTTCGCGATGTTGTTCGCGGCCGGCATGGGCATCGGCCTGATGTTCTGGAGCGTCGCCGAACCGACCGCCTATTACACCGGCTGGTACGAAACGCCGTTGGGCGTTGCGGCCAACACGCCGGAAGCGGCGGAAATGGCAATGGGCGCCACCATGTTCCATTGGGGCCTGCATCCCTGGGCGATCTACGCGGTCGTCGGCCTGTCGCTGGCCTTCTTCTCCTATAACAAGGGGTTGCCGCTGACGATCCGGTCCGCCTTCTATCCGTTGATCGGGGATCATTCCTGGGGCTTCGTCGGACATGTCATCGACACGGTCGCAGTGATCGCCACGATCTTCGGTCTGGCCACCTCGCTGGGCTTCGGGGCGCAGCAAGCGGCGGGCGGATTGCATTTCCTGTTCGGTATCGACGGCGGGATCGGCACGCAATTGGCGATTATTATCGGCGTTACGGCCGTCGCCCTGATTTCCGTCGTGCGCGGCCTGGACGGCGGGGTGAAGGTCCTCAGCAACATCAATATGGGGATCGCGGGCATTCTGCTGTTCTTCGTGCTGATCGCCGGGCCGACGGCGGCCATCTTCACCACGATGGGCACGACGGCAGGCTCCTATGTCGCGAATATCGTCGACCTGAGCACCTGGTTCGGCCGTGATGACGAAGCCTGGATGCAGGGCTGGACCGTGTTCTACTGGGCCTGGTGGATTTCCTGGTCGCCGTTCGTCGGCATGTTCATCGCCCGCGTGTCCAAGGGCCGGACGGTGCGCGAATTCATCATCGCCGTGCTGCTGATCCCGACCCTCGTCACCCTGGTGTGGATGAGCGTCTTCGGCGGCTCCGCCCTGGATCAGATCGAAAACGGCGTCGGTGCGCTGGCCGGCGGCTTGGACAAGGTCGAACTGGCCATGTTCCAGATGCTGGAAAACCTGCCGCTGACGGGGATCACCTCCTTCGTCGGGATCATCCTGGTGCTGGTCTTCTTCATCACCTCGTCCGACTCCGGCTCGCTGGTGATCGATTCGATCACCTCCGGCGGCAAGGTCGACGCGCCGGTGGTGCAGCGGGTCTTCTGGGCCGTGCTGGAAGGCGTCATCGCCGCGGTTCTGCTGTTCGGCGGCGGGGCGGATGCCCTGACGGCACTGCAGGCCATGGCGATCACGGTGGGCCTGCCCTTCACGCTCGTCCTGATCATGATGTGCCTGTGCCTGTTCCTGGGCCTCGCGCATGAGAAAAAATACGTATCCGAAGTCGCCTGACGCCGGATACCACTGTTGCAATACCTGCCCCCGCTTCACAGCGGGGGCTTTTCTTTTGCGGAAGCTTACAGACCCGCTTCCCGCATCCGGCGCTGGAAGGTCAGCATGTCCTGCCACGCCTGCCGCTTGGCGGACGGGGTGCGGAGAAGATAGGCGGGGTGGAAGGTGGCGAGCGCCGGGATCGTCTTGCCCGCGACGGTCACATCGTACCAGCGGCCCCGGCTGCGCGTGATGCCGGTGGCCGCCCCGGCAAGGCCGCGCACGGATTTGTCGCCGACCAGCAGCAGCAGCTTCGGATTCACCAATTCAATATGCTTGTCGACGAAGGGGCGGCAGACGGCGAATTCGCCGTCATTCGGCTTCCGGTTGCCGGGCGGGCGCCAATAGACCGTGTTGGTGATATAGAACCGCTCCCGATCCAGCCCGATATGGGACAGCATCTTGTCCAAGAGCTGCCCGGACACACCGACGAAGGGTTTGCCTTGCCGATCCTCGTCGCCGCCCGGCGCTTCGCCGATCACCATGATATCGGCCTCCGGATTGCCGTCGCCGAAGACCAGTTGCGTCGCGGTCTTTTTCAGGTCGCAGCCGTCGAAGGCTTCCAGCGCCGCGCGCAGATCGTCCAGGCTCTTGCAATCCGCCGCGGCACTGCGCCCCTGGGCTTCGGCCTCCGCCGTGCCCAGCGGGGCATGTGCCGCCTGCATCGCCGGGCGCGGCGGGGCCGTATTCTGGGGCGCCGATGGCGGCGGGGCGGATTGTTGCTGGACGGGCGACGCGGTCTGACGCTGACGACGGCGTTCTTCCGTGGCGGCATAGCGATCGACGGGGGAATCGGCGATGGTTTCGTCCGCCCCCATGAAAAGCTGCCATTCCAGGGCCGCCACAAGGTCTCTTACGTCGTTTTCGAGCACGTCGAAGTCGCCAACCATCATTGTCATTTTGAGGTCTTTCGCTATTGTGCCCGGCGAAATCCACTCCGCCAAGCATAGGTTTGGCCCCAACACAGGTCGAGAAGAGGGATCGGGATATGTCCGAAGCGGTCGAACGGGAAAGCATGGAATACGACGTCGTGATCGTCGGCGCGGGGCCGTCCGGCCTGTCGACCGCGATCCGACTGAAGCAGTTGGAACAGGAAACCGGCAAGGAAATCGCGGTCTGTGTGATCGAAAAGGGTGCTGAAATCGGCGCCCATATCCTGTCCGGCGCGGTGCTGGAACCGCGCGCCCTGAACGAACTGATCCCCGATTGGAAGGACAAGGGCGCGCCGCTGGACACCCCGGCCAAGGAAGACCATTTCCTGTATCTGACGGAAACCGGCTCCTTCAAACTGCCGACCCCGCCGCAGATGAACAATCACGGCAATTACATCATCTCACTCGGCAACCTCTGTCGCTGGCTCGGCGAACAGGCGGAGGCCATGGGCGTCGAGATCTATCCCGGCTTCGCCGCCGCCGAAATCCTGTATCATGAGGACGGCAGCGTGAAAGGTGTCGCGACCGGCGATATGGGCCGCCTGAAAGACGGCAGCGAAGGTCCGATGTTCCAGGTCGGCATGGAATTGCACGCGAAGCAGACGGTCTTTTCCGAAGGCTGCCGCGGTCACCTCGGCAAGATGCTGATGGAGAAGTTCGACCTGCGCAAAGATGCTCAGCCGCAGACCTATGGCCTGGGCATGAAGGAATTGTGGGAAATCGACCCGTCGAAATCGGAACCCGGCAAGATCGTGCACACGACCGGTTGGCCGATGGATTCGAAAACCTATGGCGGGTCCTTCCTATATCACCTGGAAGGCAATCTGGTTTCCATCGGCTATGTCATCGGCCTGGACTACGAAAACCCGAACCTGTTCCCCTATATGGAATTCCAGCGTTTCAAGCATCACCCGGACATCAAGAAGGTCCTGGAAGGCGGCAAGCGCATCGCCTATGGCGCGCGGGCGCTGAACGAAGGCGGCTATCAATCGATCCCGAAGCTGACCTTCCCGGGCGGCTGCATGGTCGGCTGCGAGGCCGGGTTCCTGAACGTGCCGAAGATCAAGGGCACCCATACCGCGATGAAGTCCGGCATGGTCGCCGCCGAAGCCCTGTTCGAGGCGCTGACGGCAGCAAACGAATCTGGGGCCGAGGCCCCGCGCGAAATCACCGCCTATGAAGACAATATGAAGAAGAGCTGGGTCTGGGACGAACTCTACGGCGTGCGCAACATCCGCCCGTCCTTCAAATGGGGGTTCTGGGCGGCGCTGGCCTATTCCGGCATCGATACCTATTTGTTCCGCGGCAAGGCGCCCTGGACGCTGAAGCATCACGGCAAGGACAACGAAAGCCTGAAGCCCGCCGCGTCCTGCCCGAAGATCGACTATCCGAAGCCGGACGGGGTCATCAGCTTCGACCGCCTGACGAACGTCTCCTTCTCCGGCACGAACCACGAGGAAGACCAGCCCTGCCACCTGACGCTGAAAGACGCGTCGGTGCCGGTCGACGTCAACCTCGCGCTCTATGACGAACCGGCGCAGCGCTACTGCCCGGCGGGCGTCTATGAAATCGTCCGGGAAGAGGACGGGTCGAATCCGCGCCTGCAGATCAACGCGCAGAACTGCGTCCACTGTAAGACCTGCGACATCAAGGACCCGACCCAGAACATCAACTGGGTCGTCCCCCAGGGTGGTGAAGGCCCGACCTACCCGAATATGTAATCGGGTAGCACAAAACACGACGAGGGCGGCCGGAGCAATCCGAGCCGCCCTTTTTAATTGCGATCCCACCCCTCGTCACCCTGGCGTAGGCCAGGGTCCAAAGCGACGTGCAGGATTTCGCTGATACACCCCATTTTAACCCTTTTTGTTCTCTTCTATTGACATTTATCCCATTTCTTGATATAAGACGCTAAACGGCGGGGTGCCCTGCCAATTATCAACCCTGCCGCCAGTCGTACCGCTCTTCATAGGCACCGCGATTAATGCCGAAAAAAAGAACAAAACGGATACATATATTCAACAACGATCCCTATGAGCCGTCCAAGCCACACGCCCGCCGGAAGGGCAGCCTGTTGGAAGGCCTGCGACGCTATCAAGAAGAACAAGATACCCAGCGGCAGTCCGGCTTCGTCACGGAACCGCCGGAAACGGCCACACCGCCAATCGCCCCCGCAGTTTTCAGCACCGTCCCCAACAAAGATCCGCGCCCAAAGCTGAATCCCGACCGTCCCACGACAGGACACGGACGCGATGCCGTGGACGGCTATCTGAAAAGCTGGATGATGCTGGACGATTATCGCAAGCCGGGCGATGCGGGCAATCGACTGCGCGACGCGATCCGCAAGGGATGGCAGGTCGCCTATCCCGGCCCCTATGTCCCCGGCAGCTTCAACCGCGGCGTCGAACCCTCCGTCGATGTCCCGACCCTCGAATCCCATATGCAATCCGCCGGTTTGGCGGAACCGCGAGCGAAACCCTCTGAATCGGGAAGTAAGCGCGGTAAGCCTTCCGATACCCAGGTCGCCCATGACGACATGGCACCCAGCCCGTTCGAAGCAATCCCCTGGCTTCTATGGCCGACACCCCCATCCAAATCTGAACCGACCGCCCCGATGCCGACCGTTCCGGCGCAACCCGATAACAATCGATCGGAAGACAAGAATAAGAAGGACGGAGAAAACGCGTCCCCCGGTTCACCGGACGAAGAGCCGCCGCCCAACCTGCCGGAAATCCCGGACATTCCATTCCGCGATTACAATAAAGGCGACGAAAACCTGTATGAGCTGAAACCGGAGGACCGCGGCGGCCATATCGTGCATGGCGGAAAGACACCGACCCGGCCGGGATTCAAAGGCGACCCGCCCGCACAGGACCCCAACCTGAATTTCGACCGGAAGACCCGGCTCGAATACGATACCTACATGAAGTCTTCCGGTAAGCTCTATCTCGACCAATTGGAAAAGCGGGAAATCGAAAAAATTGAACGTTCCGAAAGCTTTATTTGGAAGAACCTAAGAAATCATAAAGTCCTAAACGGCAAACCTGCTCGCACCAATGGGTTGACCGGAAAGAACGTACGCATCTATCAGTGGGACGGCATGCATGGTCAAATTGAAGTTTACGACAGGAATGGAAAACATATCGGTGAGATGAACGGCATCACCGGAGAATGGCAGAAACCCCGTGTACCCAAATACGATATCCCGGAGAAAAGCTCCGAAATCGGCAGCGGCTCGCCTGTGCGACCAGCATAGTGCGTTGATTGCAGCGGTCGAGGACCCGGAAACGTGCCTAATGTACCTTCCGGCAACCCGTGACTACTTCCTGTTTCGTGTTGACTATACCGTATCGGGGAGTGTTCACAGGTTTGGCCCCAACAAGGGCCTGATCTCGGCAACCATGTATATCATAGACTACTGTCCGTGGTCCGGTCGTTTGTTACCCGGCTCTCTGGCACATACTAGAAGCCGGGTCGCGGCCAGGGAGTATGGGTGTACTTTTACTCCCTCCGTTTTGACGCCGGATGACCTTTTGATGACCTATCCGATCGAACTTGTAGGAAATGAAAATTGGTGGATAAAACGTAACATCGATATCCGACGACGGCCTAAACTAAACAAACACAACTGGAATCGGCACGACAAACGACCTCAAGAAAAGCCCTACGTCGATTACCGAGACTATTATCATAGAGACCCTCCGCCTGGCGTTTGGCGTCCGCCGGACGATCAGGTTCCGACGCATTTCTGCGCGGGAATGTTCGAAATACACAAAGATATCGGCTGGCCGATGACTTACATCCCCTGGACGCGAGAACATGGCATTAGACGGCTACCGGTAGACCGGATGATGGAGATCCAGCCGATCCGCATGCGTAAGATCGATTATTGTCCCTTCTGCGGCACCAAGCTGCCGTCCAGCCTGAAAGCCGAATGGCAGCGTCGCATCGCAGAGGCCGGATACGACCCGAATGACGAGGACTTGCCGGAAGACTTCCTGTCCGACCGTTGGTGGAAGAACAACGGGCTTTAGCGCCACGTCACCCGCCCAACACGCGCGGCGGAGTGGCGGTGACGGTTTGACGGCGGTCGCGGCTGGGCGGCAGGCCGAAGAAGGAGCGGTAGGCGCGGGAGAAGGCGGGCAGACTGTCGAAGCCCGTTTCCGCGGCGATTTCGCCCACGGCCAAATCGGTCTGCTGTAACAGATTCTGGGCGCGGGTCAGGCGCAGGGTCAGGTAATGGCCGCGCGGCGTTTCGCCCAGGGTTTCGAACCGCCGGGCCAGCGTGCGGGGCGTCGTCCCAACCCGTTCCGCGATTTCGACGATGGATACAGGCTCCGTCAGGGACTCCCGCATGATTTTGCGCGCGGCCTCCACCACCGGATCGCCGCGTTGGGGGGACCCCATGGGCACGCGCGGGTGGAACAGGTGACGTCGCACCTCCGCCGCCAATCGCTGTCCCTGTTCCAGTTCGATCAACTCCAGTGCCAGATCCATCGCCGACGTCCCCCCGGCGCAGGTCTTACAGCGATCCGGCCCGGCGACGGGCGCCTCGCTGAGTTCGACATCGGGATAGGCTTCCTCAAACCCTTCGCGGTTCACCCAATGGACGGCGGCTTCCCGTCCGTCCAACAAACCGGCATGGGCCAGCGCGACGGCCCCGGTTTCGATCCCGTGCACCGACGCACCATAACGATAGGCGGAGCGCAGCACGGCGGCGATATCGGATCGGGCAAGGTTATAGGGTTCGAAACTGCTGACCGCGAAAACGTGTTGGACGCTACGCGGGTTCAGGTCCGACAGCGGCAATGTGTCCACCGATATCCCGGAGAAGCCGCGCACCGGCCCGCCGGACGCCGAATAGGTCTGCATCTCGTAGAGCTGTTTCCCGGTCAGCCAATTGGCGACCCAGAACGCATCCATAACCGTGGTCAGGCTGGTCAGACAGAACCCTTCATACAGGATAAAGACAGCAGACGACGACATTTTTACCCCTAAACGTCAAAACGGTGTCCAACCGATATAAGTCGGTCGGAGCGCTTCGACTAGTGTCTGTGTCAAAGATGGGTCCGTACACATCGTTCGGGAGAAGAGAATGCACACGGAAAAGACACTGGATTGGGATAGCAACGGTCGGCCGGAAATGGCGCTGACCCTGCCGTCGCGCTACTACTACGACGCCGATATCTTCCGGCGCGAAACCGAAGAGATTTTTTTCAAGGGCTGGCACTGTGTCTGTCACGACAGCGAGATCCCGAAGACCGGCGATTTCGTAAAATACGACATGATGGGGCAGAGCGTCCTGCTGATCCGGGGCGAGGACGGCAAGGTCCGCGCCATGCACAATGTCTGTCAGCATCGCGGCACGCAGTTGATCGAGGCGCGCCGGGGCAATATCCGCCGCACCATCGTCTGTCCCTATCACGCCTGGGCCTACAAGCTCGACGGCAGCCTGCGCGCGGCGCCGCGCAGCGAATGCCTGGAAGGGTTCGACGGGTCCAAATACGGGCTGAAACAGGTCCGTGTCGAAATCTATGGTGGGTTCTGGTACATCACCTTTGACGCCAGCGCCGCCCCGGTTGAACAGGAATTCGCCGGTGCCGTGGAAGCGATGCGCCCGCATATGCCCGACCTGGACAATGTCGAATTCGTCGAGGAAGTCGAATACGAGGTCGACGCGAACTGGAAGGTCATCACCGACAACGCGATCGAGGGGTATCACTTCAAGCTGTCCGGTCCGGTCCACAAGGAACTGGCGTCGCTGATCGATTTCGACGGCTATACGCTGACGGCGAACGGCAATTGGTGGGATTTCAAAGGCCCGCCGATCAAGGTCGACAGCGCCTTCGGCCATCCGGTCGCGGGACAGAATTATCAGTCGGACTGGTTCTACAACATCCAGCTATGGCCGCTGACGACGATTTACGTCTTCCCCTATGCGGATGTCATCGGCACGTTCAATTCCATCCCCATCGGCCCGGAAAAGACGCTGCTGCGCTTCGGACATTATGCACCGAAAGACCGTGAGCAGGGCGAGTTGAGCAAGGCGTCGATCAAGTGGTTCAACGAACAATTGGGCCCGGAAGACATCTGGCTGAACCTGTTGGTCCAGCGCGGCCTGCATTCCTTCGGCTTCGACCAGGGGCGCTATCTGATCGACGCGGAGCGCGGTCCGAACAGCGAGCATCTGCTGCATCACTATCACAAGCTGATCTTCGACGCGATCAACGGCAAAACGCCCGATCCGAAACGCATGGCGGCGGAATAAGGCGATATGGCATCGGATTTTGAGCCCGACTATATCGTCGTCGGCGCGGGGTCGGCCGGTTGCGTTCTGGCAAACCGGCTGACCGAGGACGGCACCAAGAAGGTCCTGCTGATCGAAGCGGGACCGGAAGATGGGGCCTGGAACCTCGCCATGCCGGCGGCCATGGCCCATAACCTGGAAAAGACCGACTATAACTGGGCCTTCAAGGGCGATCCGGAACCGGAATTGGGCGGGCGTGTGCTGAAACACGACCGGGGCAAGGTTTTGGGCGGATCCTCGTCGATCAACGGCATGGTCTGCATTCGCGGTCATGCCGGGGATTACGACGGCTGGCGGCAGAACGGCTGCGAAGGCTGGGCCTATGGCGACGTGCTGCCCTATTTCAAACAGTTGGAAAGCTACGACGGCGGAGCGGACGACTATCGTGGCGGCGGCGGCCCGTTGAAGGTCCATCGTCCGGCGGCGGACAATCCGATCTTTCAGGCCTTCTTCAAGGCCGGGGAACAAGCGGGCTATCCGGTCACGGACGATATCTGCGGTCATCGTCAGGAAGGCTTCGGCCGCCTGGACAGCACCGTCCATGACGGAAAACGGTGGAGCGCCGTGCGCGCCTTCATCGACCCGGCCCGCAGTCGACCGAATCTGAAAATCGAAACCGGCTGTCTGGTCGAACGCGTTACCTTTGAGGGCAAGCGGGCGACCGGCATTCGGTTCCGGCAAAAAGGCGTCGAAAAGACCGTCGCCGCGAAGAAGGAAGTGATCCTGTCCGCCGGCGCGGTCGGGTCGCCGCATCTGCTGTTGCTGTCCGGTGTCGGCCCGGCGGATCAGTTGCGGGAACAGGGCATCGATCTGGTCGCGGACCGGCCCGGCGTCGGGGAAAACCTGAACGAACACCCCGATTTCGTGGTGAAGTATCTGTGCGACGCGCCCGTCTCCATTCTGGGAGACGCGCATGGTCTGGGGAAACTGGTCACCGGCTTGCGCTGGTTCACGGCACGCAAGGGGGCCGGTGCGTCGAACCAGTTCGACGGCGTCGCCTGTATCCGGTCCAGCCCGGAAATCGACTATCCGGATATCCAAGTGAGCATCATGCCGATCGCGACGGAGATCGGGACGGTCACGCCGATGAAGCGGCATTCCTTCCAGATGCATGTCGGGCTGATGCGCGCGCACAGCCGGGGCCGCATCTTCCTGGACAGCGCCGACCCGACGCGGCAGCCGCATATCCTAGTGAACTATCTAAAGGACGAGCGGGACCGCAACGCGATGCTGAGCGGGATCGAACAGGTCCGGAAAATCGCCAGCCAACCCGCCATTCAGGCACTGGGTCCGACGGAAGTCTTCCCCGGCCCGTCCGTTTCGACACGCGCGGAATTGGAAAAAGTCCTGAGGGAGCATGTCGACACGCAATGGCATCTGTCCGGCACCTGCAAGATGGGCGCGGATACCGATCCGATGGCGGTGTGCGACCCGAAAGGTCGCGTCTATGGCGTCGAGGGACTGCGCGTCGTCGATGCATCGCTGATGCCGGTGGTGGTGAACAGCAATACCAACTGCCCCACCATGATGATGGCCTTCAAGCTGAGCGACGCGATCCTCGACCGCGCGCCGCTTCCCAGGATGGACTTGCCCGTCTGGAACTACGGATAACCATGTTCGTCAGACTGGCTCCGTCGCTTGACGGAGCCAGTCTGAGGCCTCGCCGTCCAATTGCGGCAGGATCGCGTCGCGGACGCGGACGTGATAGGCGTTCAGCCATTCCCGTTCCGGCCCGGTCAGCATATCCACGACGATCAGCGTCCGGTCGATCGGGGCCAGCGTGATCGTTTCGAATTCCAGCAGATCCCGTTCCGCACCGTCGGGGGCGCTTTCGACCGCCCGCACCACGACCAGATTTTCGATCCGAATGCCGTATTCGCCCGCCTTATAATAGCCGGGCTCGTTCGACAGGATCATGCCCGGCTTCAGCGCCACGGCATTGAAGGCCTTGGCGATGCGTTGCGGCCCTTCATGGACGTTCAGATAGCTGCCGACGCCATGGCCGGTGCCGTGGTCGAAATCCAGCCCCGCCTGCCACAGGGGCAGACGCGCCAATGTGTCCAACTGGCTGCCCGTTACGCCGACCGGAAAGCGGGCGGTCGCGATGGCGATATGCCCCTTCAGGACCAGGGTAAACCGTTCCATCATTTCGCGCGCCGGGGTGCCGACGGCCATGGTGCGGGTGACATCGGTCGTCCCGTCCAGATACTGACCGCCGCTGTCGACAAGCAGCAATTGTCCTGTTTCGACCTTACGGTTCGTGCGTTCCACGGCGCGATAATGGATGACCGCGCCGTTCGGCCCGGCACCGGCGATCGTGTCGAAGCTGAACCCCCGGAAATGCTCGCCTTCCGCCCGGAATTTGGCCAGCCGGTCGATGACGCTCAATTCAGTCTGTCCACCCTTCGGCGCTTCGACGGACAGCCAATGCAGGAACCGGGACAGGGCCGCGCCGTCCCGTTTATGCGCGGTACGGGTCCCCTCAATTTCAACGTCGTTCTTGCAGGCCTTAGGCAACAGGCAGGGATCGGCGGCTTCCACCGTCTTCGCCCCGTATTGCGACAAGCGGTCGAAAACCAGACAGGGCGCGGTCGCCGGATCGGCTTGTACCACCTTCCCCTGTCGCCCCAAATCGGCAAGGGCGTCCGCAAATTCCGATTCCGGGCGCACGACGATGCCGTTGCCCAGCGCCGCGCGGGCGTCCGGCGTCAATTTCCGATCGTCGATGAACCAGTCCACAGTCGCATCGGCATTCAGCAGGGCGAAGCTCAACGGCAGGGGGCAATTCGGCACATCGGCCCCGCGCATATTCAACAGCCAGGCGATGGAATCCGTCGCCGTGATCGCGGCGGCGTCGATCCCCTTATCGGTCAGGGCCTTGCCCAACCGCGCCCGTTTGTCTTCCGCGCTTTCCCCGGCGAAACGCATTTCCTGCGGCACGACCGGGGCGACCGGCGCGGCGGGACGATCGGCCCAAACCGCATCGACCGGGTTGTTTTCCACCCGGATCAGAACCGCCCCCGCCTTTTGAGCGGCGATGTTCAAATGCCCCGCGCCATGTTGGGTATGCAGCCAGGGATCGAAGCCGATCCGGTCGCCGGTCTTGAAGGTTTCCGCGATCCAGTCGGTTGCCGGTTGTTCGATCAGATGGCGCGGTTCGAACAGGTCGATATTCACCTGATCGCGAACCTGAAGCGTATAACGTCCGTCGACAAAAATCGCGGCCTTGTCCAGGCCGACGACCACCGTCCCCGCCGATCCGGAAAACCCGGTCAGCCACAGGACACGTTCCGATTTCTGCGGGATATATTCGCCCTGATACTCGTCGGTGCGCGGGATGACCAGCCCGTCCAAACCTTGCCGGCGCATTTCTTCGCGCAAGGCCTCCAATCGCGAGGCCGGGGCCGGGCCGTCGGTGAAACTGTCGCCCAACCCATCCATGAAACGGCGACCCGCATTGATTAAGCGGTCCCGCAATCCAGGATCGGCGGAGGGCGCCAGCAATTCCGTCCAACGGTCCCGGGCATCGTCCGGGGCCGCCGCCGCGCCGCGCAGCAGGGATTCCAGTTCGGCGTCTTCCCGCCGGATATCGGCATCCAGCAATAAGGCCTTGAGGTCGGACAGAGCGGAACTGGTCATGGATATATCCTCGAAACGACTGGTGGACTGTAACATGACGAAGCTATGAACCGCGCACCGCCTTGGCAAGGGGCCTTGGCAAGGGAGCTTGGCAAGGGCCGTTCCACCGCCTTTCGATTCCAAGGGGCGGAGCTATGCGCCAGATTCATATCGGGGCTGCGAATTGTTCACTCTACATTTCGGGTGTGAGGGACCATATACCCCTCAATAGGAAGCGGCGCCCTCCTCCTCCCCCAACGAACGGCGACGCTTCCAGTGCCTTCTCGAAAGGCCGGCGCCTCGTCTCTCCCCCTCCCCCGAGACGGGGCGCTTTCATTTTCAACGCCCCATTTCGGCCTCCGACAGCGGCGTTTATCTTTCAGTCTCAGACTGTTTCCTCGAACGTATCTATTCAAAAACTTTTCGTTCAACCATATTCAGTAATGAAACAATCACCGCCTTTCGAAGGTCAATAGCGATGACGTTACCTGCTCTCTTCGTGTCTCACGGTGCCCCGACGCTGGGCATGACGGATTGCCCGACCCGCGACTTTCTGAAGGCGCTGCCCGCCGACCTGTCCCGCCCGAAGGCGATCCTGGCGATTTCAGCCCATTGGGAAACCAGCGCGCCGCGCGTGTCGTCCCTGGCGCGGCAAACGACGATCCACGACTTCTACGGCTTTCCGCCGGAACTCTATGCCATGCGCTACGAACCGCCGGGGGCACCGGATCTGGCGCAGCGCGTCGTCGATATCCTGCAAGACGCCGGGCTCAAGGACGCGGCCCTGGACGGCACGCGCGGCCTGGACCATGGCGCCTGGGTACCGCTGGAGTTGATGTATCCCGATGCGGATATTCCCGTCATCCAACTGTCGATCCAGCCCCACCGCGGCGCGGCCTACCACCATGCAATCGGTGAAGCGCTGGGATCGCTACGGGACGAAGGAATTCTGATCTTCGCGTCAGGCAGTCTGACGCATAACCTGCGTGAATTCAGGCCCGCCTATTTGCACGGTTCCGTCGATCCGAAGGACTGGGTTCTGACCTTCCAGAAATGGGTGGCCGATGCGATCGCGAAGAACGATTTGGTCGCGCTGGAAGATTTCGACACCGCACCCGAGGGGAAACGCAATCATCCGACGGACGAACATTTCCTGCCGATCTTCGTCGCCATGGGCGCGGGCGGGTTGAATAAGGCGAAACGCCTGCATGACGAGGTCATGTATTCGATCCTCGCCATGGACGCCTATTCTTTCGGATAGGAATACGCGTCAGTTGTTCTGACGCTTCCCAATCCAAGGGTCCGCGAAGAAGAACTGATCGCGGTCCAGCGGGATTCCCGTTTCGACATTTTCCAGAACAACCCGCGTAATCAGGCCCTGTGCGTCGATCACGGTCCACTGCCGCAGGGTCAGCGGATCTTCCTGAAAGGTCAGCGTCAACGTGCCCGCATCGGGCGCTTCATTCTGCGCCACGGTGATGAACAGCATCCCTTGATCGCGTGCCGCATCGACGACGGTCAGATCTTCCTGCAGCTTCATCGGTTTCCGCAGCAGCATATTCGCAGGGGTCAAGCCCAGTGGGATATAGCTGACTTCCTTCAATTCCTTGTCGACGAAGATGTAGAAATCCCCATCCGAAACGATCAGATAGGGGATCGGATCGTCATATTCGATCCGCATCTTACCGGGCCGATCCATCGTCAGGGTCCCGGAATAGACGCTGTTGTCCATGTTGAACTGCAGGAACTTGGACCGCAGCGTATCGATACCGTCGAAATAGGATTCGATTTCGTTGAACAGGATCGCCTGTTCCGACGGCCCCAGGGGCTGCCGGTCGGTGCCGACAAGCGGCGCATTGGGATCGGTCCAGGAATTCGATTGCTGGGCCAAGGTTGGGCTCGGGGCCGATACGGTCCCGACGATCAACAAAAGAGCGGAAAGAAGGGCGCTTACGAACAGCCTAGGCCGAATGATCGCCGACCAGGACTTCGCGTTTTCCGACATGGTTCGCAGCACTGACAACACCTTCCTTTTCCATCCGCTCGACGATGCGCGCCGCGCGGTTGTACCCGATCTGGAGATGACGCTGCACGAAGCTGGTGGAACATTTACCCTCCCGCGCGACCAGGGCAACCGCCTGGTCGTAGAGAGCGTCTTCACCGCTTCCGCCTTCTCCACCGCCCATCGACGACGCGCCGCTGACATCGGTATCGAAACCGCCTGACATATCGTCCTCGTCCGTCACGCTGTCAACATAGGCCGGTGCGCCTTGTGCCTTCAAATACTGGCAAACGGCTTCGACCTCGGTATCGTCGACGAAGGGGCCGTGCACGCGCGTGATCCGACCGCCGCCGGCCATGTGCAACATATCCCCGCGGCCCAACAGCTGTTCCGCCCCCTGTTCGCCCAGGATGGTGCGGCTGTCGATCTTGGACGTGACCTGGAAGGAAATTCGCGTCGGGAAGTTCGCCTTGATCGTGCCGGTAATGACGTCGACCGACGGACGTTGCGTCGCCATGATCAAGTGGAGACCGGCGGCGCGCGCCATCTGCGCCAGACGCTGGATCGTCGCCTCGATATCCTTGCCCGCGACCAGCATCAAATCCGCCATCTCGTCGACCATGATGACGATATAGGGTAGCGGCGTGAGGTCGAGCGGTTCGTCCTCGAAAATCGGCTTGCTGGTATCCGGATCGAAACCGGTCTGGACGCGGCGGGTGATGACCTCGCCCTTCCGTTCCGCCTCCGCGACGCGCTTGTTGTAGCCTTCGATATTCCGCACGCCCAATTTGGACATAGCGCGGTAGCGGTCTTCCATTTCCCGCACCGCCCATTTCAGGGCGACCACGGCCTTTTTCGGATCGGTCACGACCGGGGCCAGCAGATGCGGAATCCCGTCATAGATCGACAATTCCAGCATCTTCGGGTCGACCATGATGAAACGGCACTGATCCGGCGACATCTTGTAGAGCAGTGACAGGATCATCGTGTTCATGCCGACCGATTTGCCCGACCCGGTCGTCCCGGCGATCAGCAAGTGCGGCATGGTCGCCAAATCCACGACTTCCGGCGTTCCGCCGATATCCTTCCCCAGGATCAGCGGCAGCTTCGCCTTGGACCGGTCATAGGTTTCGGATGCCACCAATTCGCGGAAGCCGACCATCTCCCGCCGCGCGTTCGGCAATTCGATGCCGATGACGCTGCGGCCCGGAACCGTCGCGATACGCACCGACACGGCGGACATCGACCGCGCGATATCGTCGGCGAGGCCGATCACGCGACTGGTCTTCGTGCCCGGCGCGGGTTCCAATTCGTACAGGGTCACGACCGGGCCCGGGCGGACCTTCACGATTTCGCCCTTCACGCCGAAATCCTCCAACACGCCTTCCAGCATGCGGGCGTTCTGTTCCAATCCCTCGCTGTTCTGCGTCTGGTCGTCCGGGTCCGGTTGGCGGTCCACTAGGATATCCAGCGGCGGCAGGTGGAATTCGCCATCCTGGGGCGGCAGGTCCAGCGTGATCTGCCGTTGCGCCTCCGCCCGTTTGGACGGCTTGGTCGATTCCGGCGTTTCCACCCGGTCGTCGCGCTGCGGACGGGCTGCGACCGGCGCCTTGCGGGCCGGCAACGCCTTTCTCACGGCCGGTTTCAGGGTCGGTTCGATCCGCCCTTCCCCGCGCGTCAACAGGTCTTTCACCACCGGGCCGACCCTGTCGACCTTGCGAAGCAGGCCGAAAGTCGCAAGCGTCCCCGTCCAACTGCGCTGCGCCACCTGACGCCATTCCGACAGCGTGATCCCGAAGCCATATAGTGCGATCCCTATGGTCGGCAGGATCGCCGCGAGGGAAATCCAACTGCGTTCCACCGGCGGGGCGTTGAAGCGGACCAGCAGTTCCGTCAGGCCGTTCATCACCATATCGCCCAGGACGCCACCCATTCCGACCGCCAGCGCCCAGCCGTTCGGCGTCGCGAACCCGGCAAGCGTCATGGCGGCCAACAGGATCAGAACCGGCGTCAGCGCCAAGCGGATCCAGGCACGCGGCAAGGTACGGTCGACCAGTAACCGCCACCCCCATCCGGCCAGCAGCGGTACGCCCATATAGGCCGCGAGCCCCAGGCTCTGCAGAGCGACATCGGACACGAAGGCGCCCGGCAGGCCCAACAGATTCGTCGGCAGGCGATCACTGGCATAGTTCGGCGACGGATCGGCCGCATTGTACGATACCAGGGCCGCGAAATAGGCCAGCGCCACGACGATCAGCGCGATGCCCGACGCTTCGACGCCGCGTCGCTTCAAATAGTCGGTCGTTCCGGCCGGAAGAAAGGCCGATTTTTCCTGCGTCTTCGCCGCCATGATTTCGGTCCTGTCGTCAGTCTTTCAGTACGGAAGCGACACGCGACATCGCCTCCTCGACACGCGCCGGATCGTGGACCAGCGCCAGTCGGATATAGGCGTCTCCCGGCGTGCCGCCGGTTTCCGGATCGGGGCGTGCCATATAGCGTCCGGGCAGGGCCTTCACGCCCACTTCCGACCATAACCGCTTCGCCGCCGTTTCCCCATCCCCAATGGTCTTCGTCGTGTCCAGCCACAGGAAAAAACCGGCTTCCGGCCGGACATAGCCGGGAACGCCCGCCAGATGCCGATCCGCGATCGCCACCAGTTGCGAATAGTGCCGCCGGTTTTCCTCCACATGCGCTTCATCGCGCCACAGGGCTTCCCCCGCCGCCATCAACGGCCCCGGAACCTGCGCCCCGCCATAGCTGCGCAGCATCGCGAAAGATTCGATCAGCGCCGGATCACCCGCGACGAATCCGCAACGCAGACCGGGCGATCCCGACCGCTTCGACAGCGAATTCAGCACCAGCAAATGCGAGGTATCGCCCCCCAGATCGACCGCCGCGTCGAAACCGCCCGCGGGCGGGGTATCGAACCAGATTTCGGAATAGCATTCATCCACGGCCAGGACGAAATCGTGTTTTCGGGCAAGCGCCAGCATGCGCGTGATATCCGCACGCTTCGCCACTGCACCGGTCGGGTTGCCCGGGGTGCAGAAATAACAGATCGCCGCTCGGTCCAGAACCTCCGTCGGCAATCCCGCGAAATCCGGGACGAAGCCCGTCTCGGCATCCGCGTTGACCAGGATCGGGTCCGCCTCCCCCACGACGGCGCCGCCGAAATAAACATGATACATGGGATTGGGCAGCAGCACGGCGGGCGTCTCCGACGGATTCAGCCTTTCCCGCTTGCGCAGAATCGCGACCAGCGCCGCCTGAAACAGACCTTCCCGGGTCCCGCACAGCGCGAGCACCTGACGCCCCGCATCCACCGATCCAACGTTCAGGCCATAGCGTCGCTCCAGCCATCGCGCGACCGCATCCTGATAGCCGGGCGATCCGTTCGGGGGTGGATACTTACCGAACAGCGCCGCATTGGCCGCGACTTCGCGGGCCACGATGTCCGGCACCGCGTCCTGCGGTTCCCCGACCTGTAGGAACAGGGGCTCCTTGCCCGGTTCCGCGTCGCCCAGCAGTTCCGCCAGGCGCCGATAGGGATTGTTCTTCAAAAGATCCAGACGGGAAACGGTCATACCTTCTCCGATTCTCGCGGGCCATTCCGTTCGGCCCCCGGAAAACCGCCAATTCTTCACCAAGTATAGAAGCCTTGAATGCACGGATACGCCTATAACGTAGTCTATACTAAATATGGGGTGCGATCCAATCGCGCAAACATCTTCCACTGACCCGCCCGAGAAAGCCGCCACGACGCGCCCAAAAAAAAGACCCCGGAGGGGAGACCCTCCGGGGTAAGTCGCGGGATTGAAATTACTGTCGTGTCTTACTTCGAGGAAGTGACCCCGAAGTCCGGATAGGCTTCCATACCCAGGTCCGCTTTATCGAGGCCGATCATTTCGTCTTCCTCGGAGGCACGGACACCGATGGTCACCTTCATCACGAACCAGACGATCAGGCTGGTGACGAACATGAAGACGCCGATGCCGATGATGCCAGTCAGCTGGCCGACGAAGGTCGCGTCACTGTTCGAGAGGACGACGGCGATCGTACCCCAGATGCCGCAGACCAAGTGGACCGGAATGGCGCCGACAACGTCGTCAACTTTCAGCTTGTCCAGCAGCGGCACGACGATCACAACCAGGACCGCACCGACAGCGCCGACGAAGATGGCGAGCATCGGGGACGGAGCCAGCGGTTCGGCGGTGATCGAGACGAGACCCGCCAGCGCGCCGTTCAGCGCCATGGTCAGGTCGATCTTCTTGTAGAGGATCTGCGTCAGGATCATCGCGACGACGACACCGGCAGCCGCGGCCAGGTTGGTGTTGATGTAGATCGTGCCGATCGCGGAGACGTCTTCCATCGTGCCCATGGCGAGCTGCGAGCCGCCGTTGAAGCCGAACCAGCCGAGCCACAGGACGAAGGTACCCAGCGTCGCGAGCGGCAGGTTGGAACCCGGCATCGGGTGAATGGAGCCGTCGGCGCCGTATTTGCCCTTACGCGCACCGATGACGATGGCACCGGCCAGCGCGGCCCAACCACCGGCAGAGTGAACGATGCTCGACCCGGCGAAGTCCAGGAAGCCCGCTTCGCTGAGCCAGCCGCCGCCCCAGCTCCAGGAGCCCTGGATCGGGTAGAGGATGGCGGTCAGGATCACCGTGAACAGGAAGAACGGCCACAGCTTCACGCGTTCGGCAACCGTGCCGGACACGATGGAGGCGGTGGTCGCAACGAAGACCATCTGGAAGAACCAGTCGGAACCGGCGGAATATTCGCCGCCTTCCAGCGCGTCAGCGGCCGGAATTTCGCCCGCATCCCAGATGGAGAACGTGCCGATCCAGCCGGAAACGTCGAGATACATCAGGTTGTAGCCGACGATGTAGAACATCAGACCGGCGATGGAATAGATGGCAATGTTCTTCAGGCATTGGGTCGCCGTGTTCTTGGAGCGGACGAGGCCCGCTTCCAGCATGGCGAAACCTGCGGCCATCCACATGACCAGGAAGCCGTGCAGCAGGAAGGACAGAGTGTTGAAGATATAGCCGGTCTCCAGCGGAACTTCCGCCATGGCGGGCCCGGCCGCCAGCGTCGCGGCGGCAACAACCCCACCGACAAGCGCGACGCGTTTGATCATCGATACGCTCATTGAATCCACCTCCTTATAGCGCGTCAGCGTCGGTTTCGCCGGTGCGAATTCGCATGGCCTGCGCGACGTCGAGAACGAAAATCTTGCCGTCGCCAATCCGTCCGGTGTTGCCGGCCTTCTGGATCGCTTCGACCGTGCTGGCCGCCATATCGGCGGGCACAACAACTTCAATTTTGACCTTCGGCAGGAAGCTCACGGAGTATTCGGCCCCGCGATAAACTTCGGTCTGCCCTTTTTGACGTCCGAAACCTTTAACTTCGGTCGCCGTCAGCCCCTGAACGCCCAAGGCCGTCAAAGCCTCACGCACATCGTCCAGCTTGAAGGGCTTGATGATGGCCATGATCAATTTCATCGCTTTTCCCCATTCATCGTGAATTCCCCGTCGTGACGTCCCAGATTCCGTGTCACACAAAGGGGGAAACCCTCGTTTGCATGTAACTCCCCCTCCCGCACCGCTTGGCCGCCGTCACAGCAGCGCGCATTGCTGCAGCGCACAAGGTTCACCCTCCGATATAACAAGATGCGTGCCAATTTGACGTTTTCATGAAAATCGTTGCTTTTCAGATAGTTAAAAAAAGATCATCTTTGAGAACTGTTGCGCCGCACAAACAAAATTGTCTATTTTTTAGCCATTTCCGATTGTTGCATAATTTTTAATCACGCAATCGACGCGCTTCGGGCTGGACTTGACCGGGCCGCGGCGCGAAGCTTCGGGCATGGCTAAAGAGGGTATTTTTCATGACGCGGTTTGATGTCGTTTTCGCCGGTGGTGGCATGGTGGGGTTGAGCCTTGCAGTGGCCCTGGCTCGGTCCGGGCTGACCGTTGCCGTGGTCGACCGTGAAACGCCGGAGGCGGTTCTTGACCTCGCCTATGACGGGCGAGCATCGGCCATCGCGCTCGGCTCCAAACGTATTCTCGAACAAGCGGGCGTCTGGAAGCATATGGACGGGGAAGTCTCGCCGATCTGGGACATCCGCGTCGTCGACGGACACCCGCTTCGCGGCGTATCGCCCTTGTTCCTGCACTACGATCACACGGATCTGGGGGATGAGCCCTTCGGTTGGATCATCGAAAACCGGGTTACGCGGCAAGCGCTGCAGAAAGCCGCCGCCGAAACCGACGGCCTGACGCAATTCGCCCCGGCATCCGTTATGCGGCTGGACCGGGACCCCGACATGGCGACCGCCCATCTGGACGACGGACGAACGATCGCGGCGACGCTTGCCATCGCCGCGGACGGGAAATTCTCAACCCGGCGGGAAGAAGCGGGGATCAAGATCAGCGGGTGGGACTACGACCAGACCTCCATTGTCGCCACGGTCCGCCACGAGCGCGACCATCAGGGCGTCGCAGTGGAACTGTTCCTGCCGGGCGGGCCGTTCGCGATGCTGCCCATGACCGGAAACCGCAGCAACATCGTCTGGTCGGAAACCCGCGACGCGGCAAGGCGGTTCATGGCGTTGGACGATGCGCAGTTCTTGTCGGAACTGAAACAGCGCTTCGGCGACTGGTTGGGAGAGGTCGACCTCGCCGGGCCGCGTTTCTCCTATCCGCTCAGCCTGCAACAGGCCGAACGCTACACCGATACGCGCTTCGCCCTGGTCGGCGACGCGGCGCATGCGATGCATCCGATCGCGGGACAGGGTTTGAATATGGGCCTGCGCGACGTCGCCGCCCTAGCGGAAGCGATCGTCGACGCGCACCGCCTCGGTCTCGATATCGGCTCCGCGTCGGTCCTGCGTCAGTATGAGAAATGGCGGCGTTTCGACAATGTGCTGCTGGCCGCCGTGACGGACGGGCTGCTGCGGCTGTTCAACAACGATATCCCGCCGGTGCGGATGGCCCGCGACATCGGGCTCGCCGCCGTCAACAAACTGCCGCCGCTGAAGAAATTCCTGATGCGTCACGCAATGGGAACGGTCGGCACCCTGCCCCGCATGACACGGGGCGAGGCGCTTTAGCCCCCTCACTCCAACCCTCTCCTCTGGGGGAGAGGGAGTTTCTCCTCGCGCCTTCCCCTTACTCCTGAGAGGTCACCCCTTTGCTACCCCTCTCCCCTGGGAGAGGGTCGGGGTGAGGGGCTGCCGGGATCAGACGTTGAAGCGGAAGTGGAAGACGTCGCCGTCCTTGACCAGATAGTCGCGGCCTTCGAGACGCAGCTTCCCGGCCTCCTTCGCGCCCGACTCCCCACCGCAGGCGACGTAATCGTCAAAGGCGACGGTTTCCGCCGCGATGAAACCACGTTCGAAATCCGTATGGATGACGCCCGCCGCCTGGGGGGCCTTCGCGCCCTGGAACACGGTCCAGGCGCGGGCTTCCTTCGGCCCGACGGTGAAGAAGGTGATCTGCTTCAACAAAGAATAGCCAGCACGGATAACGCGGGTCAGGCCGGTTTCTTCCAGGCCCAGGGAATCGAGAAATTCCGCGCGTTCTTCGTCGGAGTCCAACTGGGCGACTTCCGCTTCGATGGCGGCGGAGATGACGACGGCCTGGGCGCCTTCGGCCTTGGCCTTTTCGAAGACCCGTTCCGACTGCGCATTGCCGGTGCCCGCCGAATCTTCCTCGACATTACAGACATAGAGAACCGGCTTCGCCGTGATCAGGTTCAGGCGATGGAAGCGAACTTCCTCGTCCTTCGCGATTTCGGCCATACGGGCCGGTTTCCCGTCCCGCAGCAAGTCCAGCGCGCGGGTCATCAAATCGACCTCCGCCTTCGCTTCCTTGTCGCCGGAATTGGCTTTCTTCTGCAGCGGCTGAATGCGGCGTTCCAGGCTTTCCATGTCGGACAGCATCAATTCGGTTTCCACCGTTTCCGCATCGCGCAGCGGATCGACGGAGCCTTCGACATGGGTGATGTCACCGTTTTCGAAGCAGCGCAGCACGTGGCAGATCGCATCCACCTCGCGGATATTGCCCAGGAACTGGTTGCCCAGGCCTTCGCCCTTCGACGCGCCCTTCACCAGACCGGCAATATCGACGAATTCCAACTGGGTCGGAATGATCTTCTGCGAACCGGCCAGTTCCGCCAGCCTGTCGAGGCGCGGATCCGGCACGCCGACGCGCCCGACATTGGGTTCGATCGTGCAGAACGGAAAATTCGCCGCCTGCGCCGCCTGGGTTTCCGTCAACGCGTTGAACAGGGTCGACTTCCCGACATTCGGCAGACCGACAATCCCACAATTGAAGCCCATGGCGGCTCTCTCCTCGAAATCAGTTCTTGTCGCCGGACATCCAACGCTTCAACTGCGCGGCGAGCCCGGTATCCGGCGGCGTTTCTTCTTTGGCAGGGGCGGGGTCCGCCTGATCTTTCGCGGACTCCGCCTTTTCCTTCTTCGGGGCCGGCTGCTTGTTTTGGGAGAGTTTGGACATGAAGTCCGATTCCCGCCCCGCGATCAGCAGATCGACCCGATCCGAAATATCCTCGATCAGGCGTTCAAAGTCCGGCCATTCCTGCTTGGCGAAATCGCCCAGGACGTGACCCGTGACCTTCGTTTTGTCGCCGGGATGGCCGATGCCGATCCGAACGCGCCAATAGTCGGTCCCGATATGCGCGTCGATGGACCGCAAACCATTGTGACCGCCGTTGCCGCCGCCCTTCTTCACCCGCACCTTGGTCGGCGGCAGGTCCAACTCGTCATACAGAACGACGACATCCTTGGGGGCGAGCTTGAAGAAGCGCAAAGCCTCCCCGACCGCCCGGCCGCTTTCGTTCATATAGGTCGCGGGTTTCAGGACCAGGACTTTCTCGCCGCCGATGTCGCCGTCGGCGGTCAGGCCCTGAAAGCGGCTGCGCCAGGCACTAAAGGAATGGCGGCGGACAATTTCGTCCACCGCCATAAACCCGACATTGTGCCGGTTGCGCTCGTATTTCGGTCCGGGATTGCCGAGCCCAACAACGAGACGCATAAGCAACCGCCTTTCAGGCAGCGAGGATTACTCCTCGCCGTCGCCTTCGTCTTCGGCTTCGCCGTCGGCGTCATCCTCATCGGAATCGGCCGCTTCGGAAACGACCGGCGAGGCAATGTTCGCCACGACGAAATCGCGGTCCGTAATCGCCGGGGTCACGCCCTCCGGCAGCTGAACCATGGAGATACGGATCGTATCGCCAATCGACAGGCCGGTCAGATCGCAGACGACTTCGTGCGGAATGGCGTCGGCCGGGGCGACGAGTTCGACTTCATCGCGGGTGACGGCCAAAATGCCGCCTTGCTTCAGCGCTTCGCACTTGTCTTCGTTCAGGAAGTGCACCGGCACCATGACGTGTACCTTGGAGCCCTTGGTCAGACGCATGAAGTCGATGTGCAACGGGGCGTCGGTCACCGGGTGGAACTGAACGTCGCGCGGCAGCGCCTTTTCGTTCTGACCGCCGTCAACTTCGATCGTGTAGATCGTGTTGAACAGGACACCCTGCTCCAGCTGCTTCATGATCACGCGCGGATCGACCGCGATGGTCTGGGGGTCCTTGTGGTCACCGTAAACAACGCCCGGCACGAGGCCTTCACGACGCACGGCACGGGCTGCCCCCTTACCTGCCCGATCGCGAGTCTTGGCGTGGAAGATCGCTTCTTCAGCCATCTTTTAGCTCCTTCGAGTCTCTATGATTTCACCGGATCCCATGATCCGGCGACCGACCTCCAGGGGTGTCGGCTGGGGTCCTGATACGGACCAGATGCGCCATTCGCCCGACCGCCCGCAAGGGCTCGGGTCCGAAAAGCGGCTTCTTCTACACTTGGATCGCTGTCAGGGCAAACGGAATCGCCCTGTTTTGCGACAGTCGCAACCGCGTTAGTCGAACAGACTGGAAACCGATTGATCTTCGGAAATACGCCGGATTGCTTCGGCCAGCAATGGCGCGATCGTAACCTGCCGGACATTGTGGCTGACGCGGACCGCCTCCGTCGCCTGGATGGAATCGGTAATGACCAGTTCTTCCAGGGGCGATGCCGCGACACGCGCGACGGCGCCGCCGGACAGCACACCGTGGGTGACGACGGCGCGAACCGACTTCGCCCCGGCGTCCTTCAACGCCTGCGCGGCGTTACAGAGCGTCCCGGCCGAATCGACGATATCGTCGATCAGGATACAGGCCTTGTCCTTCGGATCGCCGATAATGTTCATGACTTCGGAAATGCCCGCTTTTTCCCGGCGCTTATCGATGATCGCCAGATCGCAGTCCAGGCGTTTGGCCAGGGCGCGGGCACGCACCACGCCGCCCACGTCGGGCGACACGACCAACAGCTTTTCTTCTTCCTTCAGCGTTTCCTTCAGGTCCTTGTGCAGGACCGGCAGCGCGAACAGGTTGTCCGTCGGCGCCTCGAAAAAGCCCTGAATCTGACCGGCATGCAGATCGACGGTCAAAACGCGGTTGGCGCCCGCCGTCTCGATCAGATTGGCCACCAGCTTCGCGGAAATCGGGGTCCGAGGACCGGTCCGACGGTCCTGACGGGCATAGCCATAATAGGGAATAACCGCTGTGATGCGCTGCGCGGAACTGCGCCGCAGCGCGTCCATCATGATCAGCAACTCCATCAAATTGTCGTTGGTCGGATAGTTCGTCGACTGAATGACGAAGACATCCTCCCCCCGGACATTTTCAAGAATTTCGACGAAAATCTCCATGTCGGAGAACCGTCGGATGGATGCTTTGGTAAGGGGTACGTTGATACAGGCTGAGATGGCTTCGGCGAGCGGCTTGTTGGAATTGCCGGCAACAATCTTCATGAGACGATCTATCCTTGATGCGCTGAGCTCACCCGCGCCTTTCGGGTACGACCCCGGGCGCGACCTCCCCCGCTATCGATCACAACCCCCGCTTGCCCCCGTAAATTCGGCACCGATTTCCCCATTGGGTCGGTCGGGCCGGAGACAGAACGGCCACGCGGGTGGGATATACCAAGGGGGGGTCGGACTGTAAACGGACTCCGTGATGCTGCGATGCAAAATGGCACGCTTTGTCGAGGATCACCGATAACCAGGCAGATGCGTGAAGCTGATCAGGCGATCGACGGTTTCACCGGTGCTCGATAGCGGCGCAACAGCAATTTCTTGCCTTACATTGCCGCGATCCATCCAAAAAAACGGGCCGGTCCAGAAGCCGAGAACCTGTTTTTCAACGATCCGCTGCAAAAAGTGGATATCTTCCGCGTCGAATCCGACGACGCCTTCGATAACGAACTGCCCCGTCGGATCCATCCGGCTCATATCCGCAAGGCCACTCCCCCATATCCGATGGCGTAGGGTGAACTTCCCATCCGGCCAACTGACTTCCATCAGATGTATCCAGCGGTGCCAACCGATAAAGTCGGCGAAATCGAAGTCTTTCCAGCGCGGATAGGACCGACCCCCGCCACGGACGCGCTGCCACAGCGCGACCATCGGCTCTAACTCTCCAAATTCAGCGGGATCGCAATCCGGGGCGAACAATCTATAGGACCAGCCATCCGACCCTTCGACGGTGCCCGAACCGATACCAACCTTGTTCCAACGGATCATCCAGAACGACCTCTATCCCCGCATTCGCGGATGCGCCTTGCGATATTCCGCCATCAGGCGCGCCGTGTCGACCTGTGTGTAACGTTGAGTAGTGCTTAAGGAGGCGTGACCGAGCAATTCCTGGATCGCGCGAAGGTCACCGCCTTCGGCCAGCAGATGGGTCGCGAAACTGTGCCGCAGGGCATGCGGCGTGGCACTATCCGGCAAACCCAGAGCAACGCGGAGGCCGCGAATCGCCTTACGTGCCACATCGCCGCCCAGACGCCCGCCACGCACCCCACGAAACAGGGGGGCGTCCGGATCGCCGGAAAAGGGACTGTCCGCCAGATAATCCACCAGTGCTTCCCGCACGACAGGCAGCACCGGCACATAGCGTTCCTTGTTCCCCTTCCCCAGGATTTTCATGCCGTCACCGGTCGGCACGTCCTTTTCGTTCAGCGACAACGCCTCCGCGATACGCAGACCGCAGC
Source organism: Pacificispira spongiicola (assembly GCF_012926505.1). Classification (GTDB taxonomy): domain Bacteria; phylum Pseudomonadota; class Alphaproteobacteria; order UBA8366; family Aestuariispiraceae; genus Pacificispira; species Pacificispira spongiicola. The sequence goes on along the minus strand of NZ_JABBNT010000004.1, from coordinate 357,656 downwards.
CATACAACAAGGTCAGCAGTGCCGTGTCCCGCTTCCCGACCCAGGGTTCGGACGCCATGTCGCCGATCGCGTCGATCAGGGTTTCGGCATCCCCGACGGTCAGCGGCTTCGGCACGCCGCGCGGCACCTTCGGCGTGCGGACCAGCAGCAGCCGGTCGTTTTCCGCCAGCCCGCGTTTGCGCAGGAACCGGAAAAAGGTCCGGACGGCGGACAGCTTTCTGGCCCGAGAGACGCTTTGCACCTCGTCATTGGTCAGCTTCGCCAGCCAGGAGCGAAAATCCATCAATTGCAGGGACGACAAATCGGATAGCGAGGGCGGCTGCCCCAGATGTTCCGACATATAGAGAAGGAAGCCAGAAACATCCCGGTGATAGGCGTTCACCGTGACCGGGCTGTACCGGCGTTCCCCCGTCAACCAGGACAGGAACGCGCGAAAGGCCTGGGCCGTGTCGCCTTGTCCGGCCGTGGGGTGAAGGGAAAGATCGAAGCGATCGTCCGTCATATCACCCTGACTGCCTCATTCGGGTCGCCTTATTCCGGCAGGTCCAGCCATATGCGGACCAACTGTGCCAGAACCGCGGACAGGAAACAGATCAGTTCCGTCGCCTGACCGGGATGGAATTTTTCCGGATCGCGATGCCCGAAGGCCAATAGCGCCTGCGGCGAGGCGGGGGAGATGTGCAGGCGCACCAACGCGTCGCTCTGCACCAGGGGGGCCGCCCCGTCGAACAGGTCCGGGTCGCCCGAAATATGCGCGCGCAGAATGATATCCTGGTTCTTCCCGCCGAGCAGGCGGTCGACAGTCCCGGGCGGCACCAGATTGACGCTGCGCAGCGGGAAGTCCGTCGCCTTTTCCGTTTCCACGGCCAGGGACACGACATCCAGGTCCAGGATTACCGCGACATCCGTTTGCACCAGGGAAATCAGCTGTTCGAAGCTTTTCGCCTCCAACAGCCGCAGGACGCAATCATGGACGCGGGCCTGACTGTTCAGGTTTTCACGACTATTGTCGATCAACTCGCGGGCGACTTCCGCCGTTTCCTCGACACGAGACCGCAGGCGACGGATCATCGCGTCCTGGAAATCGAACACCCCGTTGCCGCCCTCGCGTTTCGGCGGGTCCAGTTCGGACAGAAGGTCAGGATGTTCGTTCAGAAAGGAGGGATTGTCCCTAAGAAAGGCGACGACGTCCTTCTCTTCGACGGACGGCGCGGCGGCGGTCTGACTGCCTGGTGAGGTCTTCATCGGAATTCCCTCCTTCGACGGCTGTCCGCCGCACCGTCCCTCGACGGTGGCGGGATCAGCCTGTTAGAGAATCGACTGGCCCGTCGCTTCCCAATCCTTCAGGAACGCGGCCAAACCCTTGTCGGTCAACGGATGACCGAACAGCTGACGCAGCACGCCCGGCGGCAGCGTCGCGACACCGGCACCCAGCTTCGCCGCGTGAACGACATGCATCGGGGTACGGATGGACGCGACCAGCACTTCCGTGGCGAAGTCGTAATTCTGATATATCGTGACGATATCGGCGATCAGGTCCATACCGTCCTGACCGATATCGTCCAAACGCCCGACGAAGGGCGAAATGAAGGTCGCGCCCGCCTTGGCAGCCAACAGCGCCTGGGCGGCGGAGAAGCAGAGAGTGACGTTGACCATGACGCCGTCGTCGCTGAGCGCCTTGCAGGTCTTGAGCCCCGCCGGAGTCAGCGGCACCTTGACCGCGATATTGTCGGCGATCTTGGAAAGCTTGCGGCCTTCCTTCAACATGGTTTCGAAATCGGTCGCCACGCATTCGGCGGAAACCGGGCCGTCGACGACGCCGCAGATTTCCTCCACGACTTCCAGGAAATTCCGGCCGCTCTTGGCGACCAGGGACGGGTTCGTCGTCACACCGTCGACCAGGCCGGTTGAGGCCAGATCGCGAATCTCGTTTATATCCGCCGTGTCGATGAAGAACTTCATACCTGCCTCGCTTCTGGCTTTCCGCCGGACGCCCCTAAACCAAGGGTCGCGACCGGATCGGAAGCATTTTGGGATTTTGCCCCGATTCGCGGCTGTCCACCGCCTTTCGATACGGGCCGTCACTTTCCGTTCCCCCGGATTCCCGGGACGGAGGTCGGAATGACGTCCGACGTATCGCCGTCTCAGCCCCTGTCTTTGTTCCCTCCGGCCCGTCGGGTCAAGGTGCTATTGCCGCTGCCGCTCGACAGTGCCTACGACTATGCCGTTCCGGAAGGAATGGACGTCGGCCCCGGCAGTTTCGTGACCGTGCCGCTGGGTGGACGACAAATCGTCGGCATCGTCTGGGACGACGAGCCCGACCCGGATGGTGTGCCCGAATCCAAGCTGCGTCCGGTTGCCGGTGTGGTACCGGTCCCGCCCCTGCCGGAAGCTTCGCGGCGCTTCGTCGATCGAATGGCCGCCTATACCCTGGCGCCGCCGGGTCAGGTTCTGCGCATGGCGATGAGTTCGCCCAAGGCATTGGAACCGGCATCCGAACGCACGGTCTATACCGCCGCCGATCCGGCCCCGAAGGATCTGCGCTGGACCAGCGCCCGCCGCCGCGTCTATGCCTTGGCGCAGGAAGACCCGCCGCGCTCCGCCGCCGATCTGGCGCGGGAAGCGGGCGTCAGTTCCGGCGTCGTGCGGGGTCTGGCCGATGCGGGTGGGCTGCTGCCGATGCGTCTGCCGGATTCGATTTTCTTCGAAACGCCGGACCCCGATCACCCGCGCGCGGCCCTGTCCGACGCGCAGCAGAACATCGCCGAAGAAATGTCCCGTGCCGTCCTGGCGGGCGGATTTTCCGTCACCCTGCTGGACGGCGTCACGGGTTCCGGCAAGACGGAAGTCTATTTCGAAGCCGTCGCCGCCGCCCTGGGGGCGGGAAAGAAAGTTCTAGTCCTGCTGCCCGAAATCGCCCTGTCGGCGCAATGGCTGGAGCGGTTCGAAGAACGCTTCGGCACCTTGCCCGCCGAATGGCATTCCGACCTGTCCCCCGGAACGCGCCGCCGTACCTGGAAAGCGGTGGCGGAAGGCCGCGTGCAAATTCTGGTCGGCGCACGGTCGGCCCTGCACCTCCCCTTCCCCGATCTGGGCTTGATCGTCGTCGACGAGGAACACGACGGGTCCTATAAGCAGGAAGAAGGCGTGATCTATCACGCGCGGGACATGGCGGTATTGCGGGCGCAGATTTCGGACTGCCCGATCATCCTCGCCTCCGCGACACCCAGCCTGGAAAGCCTCGCCAATGTGGAGGCGCAGCGCTACCGGCTGGCCCATTTGCCCGAACGGCATGGGGAAGCGGAACTGCCGCAGGTTTCCCTGGTCGATCTGCGCAAGACACCGCCCCCCCGGCAACGCTGGATCGCCCCGCCCCTGCAGGACGCGTTGGAGGAAACGCTGGCAAAGGGTGAACAGGCGCTTTTGTTCCTGAACCGCCGGGGATACGCACCGCTGACCCTGTGCCGCACCTGCGGACATCGCATCGAATGCCCGGATTGCGACGCCTGGCTGGTGGAGCATCGATTCGGGCGGCGGCTGGAATGCCATCACTGCGGCTTTTCCATGAAGACGCCGGAGAAATGCCCCTCCTGCGGCGACGAGGGCAGCCTCGTCGCCTGCGGTCCCGGCGTGGAGCGCCTGTTCGAGGAAGCGGTGGCAATCCTGCCGGAGGCACGGATCGAGGTCGTGACGTCGGATACGCTGCAAGGCCCGTTGGCGGCCGCCGCTTTCGTCGACCGGGTGACGAGCGGTGAGGTCAATTTGATCATCGGCACCCAGATCGTCGCGAAGGGTTATCACTTCCCCTTGCTGACTCTTGTCGGGGTGGTCGACGCCGATCTGGGACTCGCAGGCGGCGACCTGCGCGCGTCGGAACGAACCTTCCAATTGTTGAGCCAAGTCGCGGGCCGCGCCGGGCGCGCCGGACACAAGGGCCGCGTCCTGCTGCAAACCGCCAATCCCAACGCGACGGTTCTGCGCGCGATTGCCGACGGCGACCGCGACGGTTTTTACGCGGCGGAGGCCGATATGCGCCGCGATCTAGGCTGGCCGCCCTACGGCAAGCTGGCAGCGATCATCGTGTCCGGCGAAGACGAAGGCCATGTCGAGCGCACGGCGGGCGATCTGGCGCGCAGCGCCCCGCGCCTCGACAATGTACGCGTGCTGGGTCCCGCCGCGCCGCCGCTTGCGCTTCTACGCGGCCGCCATCGGCGCCGCTTGTTGTTGAAGGCCGACCGAACCATCAGCATCCAGCGCGTTCTCAGTGACTGGATGTCGCGGATAAAACCGCCGTCGTCGGTCCGGGTGCAGATAGACATCGATCCTTATAGCTTTATGTAACCTACGGAAAAGTTTCGCTCCTACATTGCGCCGCATCGGGAAGGCGGCTAGGAATACGGGCACCGATCGGGAAACCATAGAATGCTGTTCAGCCTGCCGAATATCCTCACCCTGTTGCGGATCGTCGCCATCGCGCCGATCGTTGTGCTGTTCTATGTCGACGGCAATTGGACGAATTGGACGGTATTCGGCCTATTCGCCATTGCAGGTATTACCGACTTTTTCGACGGCTATCTGGCGCGCGCCACCGGTCAGGTTTCGAAGCTGGGCCGCTTCCTGGATCCGATCGCCGACAAGCTGCTGGTTTCGGCGGTCATCCTGATGCTGGTCGCGGTCGGGGACCTTCGCGGTTATGCCGTATTGCCCGGCCTCGTCATCCTGATCCGCGAAATCACCGTATCGGGACTGCGCGAATATCTGGCGGAAGTGCGCGTCGGCGTGCCGGTGTCCAGCCTCGCCAAATGGAAGACGACGATCCAGATGCTGGCGCTCGGCTTCCTGATCGTCGGGGAAGCAAGTCCCGCCATGATTCCCAGCACGCTGATCGGCGAGGTTCTGATCTGGATCGCCGCATTTCTGACCGTCATCACCGGGTTCGACTATCTGCGGGCCGGTTTGAAGCATATGACGGACTGACGGCGATGAAGCTTCTCGGTATCGCGGGGTTTAGCGGGGCCGGCAAAACGACGCTGGTCACCAAACTGATTCCGGAACTGACGCATCGCGGCGTCAGCGTCTCCACCGTCAAACACGCTCACCACAATTTCGACGTCGATACGCCCGGCAAGGATTCCTACGAACACCGCCATGCGGGCGCGATGGAGGTGCTTGTCTCCTCGCCGCAGCGTTGGGCCTTGATGCACGAACATCGAGGCGCGGCGGAACCGTCGCTGGACGAATTGGTCGCCAAGCTATCCCCGGTCGATGTCGTCCTGGTCGAAGGTTGGAAATTCGGCGATCACAAAAAGCTGGAAGTCTTCCGCCCGTCGGTCGCCCAACCGCTCTTGGCAAGGGACGACCCGAATGTCGTCGCCGTCGCCACGGATGCCGATAACTTGGACGGAGTTCGCGTCCCCCTGCTGCCCATCGACGATATCGGCGCCGTTGCGGATTTCGTCCTGTCCTTCATCGGCTGGGAACGGTAGGTCCCGATGCCGGACGATCATTTCCGCGACCCCCGCCTCATCCCACCCGGCATCGGCCACAATGGCGGACCGCCGCTGCAATCCCGCTATACCTGGAAGGCCGTCTGCTGGCGCAAGGCGCAGAAGAAGGCCTGGAAGACCCCGCCGCCGGAAGTCGTCCGGATGCGGTGCCGCCGTGCCCGCGAATTGGGCATGACCTATCGGGAATACACTTTGGAAATCCTGGAACGCGGCCGGCATCTGTGATCCGCCCCCTTCGGACAGGTGGTAGTATCGGGTCGGATACCCTATATCGAGACACAGAGGCTGCATTTGCCTGGAGTCGGGCATCGGTCGATGTGGAGGTGTTGCAATGAAAGTCCTGTATTTCGCCTGGCTGCGGCAGAAGATCGGCATGGGGGAGGAAACCGTGGACCCGCCGACCGGCGTGGAGACCGCCGGGCAGCTTGTCGACTGGTTGAAGACGCGCGGCCCGGGATACGAGGCCGCCTTCAAGGATGCGCGCGCGGTGAAGATCGCTGTCAATCAGGCCTTCGGCACGCGCGACACGCCCATCGCCGCGAATGACGAGGTCGCCTTCTTCCCGCCGGTGACGGGTGGCTAGGACCATGACCGTCCGCGTTCAACAGGAAGATTTCGACATCGGTGCGGAACTGTCCGCGCTGACCGACGGCAATACCGGCATCGGCGGATTGTGCAGTTTTACCGGGCTGGTCCGCGACATGAACGACGGCAGCGGCGTCGGCGCGATGACCCTGGAACATTATCCCGGCATGACCGAACGCATGCTGGAGGAAATCGAGGAAGAGGCGCATCGACGGTGGCCGTTGGATGCGACGCTGATCATCCACCGCTATGGTAGGATGGAACCGGGCGACCGTATCGTCATGGTCGCCGCCGCCAGCGCCCATCGGCAGGCGGCCTTCGACGCCTGCAATTTTCTGATGGACTGGCTGAAGACAAAAGCGCCGTTCTGGAAAGCGGAGGAACTGCCCGGCGGCGAAACCCGCTGGGTCGAGGCGCGGGACAGCGACGAGCATGCCGCCGATCGCTGGCGGGAGGAGAACGAAGTCTGATGGAAACGGGACCGCTGGAAATCGTCCGCGCGGGCGAAAACGACGCCGACCTGGTCGCGATCATGGTGCACCGCCTGCTGCATGAGGTCGGCGCGTGGCACGGCGCGCCGGATGCCGAACGCATTCACGACGTCTGCCGCGAATTGCTGGAAGAAGACAATCGCTTCACTGCCGTCCTGGCCTTCGATTCAGAACGCCGCCCGGTCGGTGTCATGACCCTGACCGAAGCCGTCGCGATCTATGCCGAGGGCAAGCTGGGGATCATCATGGAGCTTTACGTCGTGCCCGATGCCCGATCCGCCGGGGTCGGCGACCGCCTCATCCAGGAAGCCCGCACCATAGGCGGCACGCGCGGCTGGACGGTGCTGGAGGTCAATTCCCCCGACGGCGAACAATGGGCCAGAACCCGCAGCTTCTACGAGCGGCACGGATTCCATCACGTCGGCCCGTTCCTGAAGCTGGAACTTTAAGGCGACATCCTCGCCTGACGGCAATATTCTGAAAATCGTTGAAGGAAATCGGTGACGGCCTGACGGTTCTCCGTCTCGTTCATGATTTCCATGATTTCGCCGGGTGTTTTCTTCATAAGCCCGACCCGCAGGAACGGATCGTCCGTGAACCGCGTCGTGACCGTCGACAGCACGAGTCTGAGCTGGTCCAACATATCGTCCCCACGATGGGAGGCATGCATTAGCGCAATCGGCTTGTCGATGATTTCATCCCGTGAGACCAGCCAATCGATCGCGTTCTTCAGACCGCCGGGGATCGACCGCACATATTCGGGACTTGAAAGGATAAGACCGTCGCTCAGCCGAACCATTTCGGCAAAGTCCTGCACCGACCGTGGCAACGGAGCGGATTCCAAATCGGGGGAAAATACGGGCAAGTCGCCGACCGTGTCGAATACCGTAACCCTATGATCCGGCCCGGCACTGTTCGCCATCACCCGTAACAATGCGGTATTCGTTGAAGTCTTTCGTGTACTGCCGGAAACCGCGAGAAAGTTCATGCCGATTTCCCTCCCGTCCCGACGCGTTACGAAACGAGGTCGGAAAACTCCTCAATCACCCGTTCATAGATTGGCCGTTTGAAGGGTACGATCATGTCCGGCAGATCGGTCAAGCTGACCCAGCGCCACTCGCTGAATTCCGGCTGGTGGAGCGTCAGGTCGATTTCCGTGTCCTGTCCGAGGAAGCGCAGGGCGAACCAGCGTTGCGTCTGACCGCGATACTTGCCCTTCCAGATACGCCGCGACAGGCCGGGCGGCAGGTCATAGGGATACCATGTCCGGCTTTCGCCGAGGATTTCCGCTTTGTCGGTGCCGACTTCCTCGCGCAATTCGCGCCAGGCGGCCTGTTCCGGCGTTTCACCCGGATCGATCCCGCCTTGGGGCATCTGCCAATGATCGCCGGGGACGTCGATGCGATTGCCGACGAAGACCAGGCCGTCCTTATTGAAAACCATCAGGCCGACACAGGGCCGGTAAGGGCGCGGGTCGTCGCGATAGGGATCGACCGAATCCGTTATCGACATGACGCCGGTGCGCGTCGGTACTGTTTTCTTTTCGTCGGACTGACCCGAATTCGACATACGCTCCCAACCCTTGGACCGGTTTTCCCGGCATAGCTTTTTCTGGCGCCGTCGCCATCCGGATCGGACCGCTTGGGATCAGCGCATTACTTCAACTACCCCGGATGCGCGACAAAATCACGCCCGAAAGCGGGGTCAGGACCATTCCCTTATCCGCCAACCCGCGCATCCAGCGATCGACGCGATCCAACAACATCGGCACCGGCTGAACGACGACGATCGCTGAATTCCGGGTCTTCGCCAGCAGTTCTACCTGCGACAACCGGGCCAGGATGGCGGCACGCGACAGGCTTTGATCGATCAGCAGATCCGCCGTCGCGTGGGGCACGCTGAACCGGGCCGCTTCCTCCGGCGCGACACTGGTCGCGTTTTCCAGGGAGTCGAGATAGACGAGCCCGCGCTTCGCCAGCGCCTGCATCATCGGCTGAACCGAAGCGCGGCTGGCCGTGAAACCGCTGCCCTGATAGTTGACGAGGCCGATATAGCCGCTGCCCTCGCTCATCACGCGGTTGAGGTTGAGGATGTTCTGATCGGTATCCGCCGCGGTCATCAGCGACAGCAGGCCCGCATCGCTGCGCGGGAAGTCGCGCGGTTCCATCGGCAGGTCCAACAGGACCTCATGCCCGACGTCGCGCGCTTCCTTGATCCAGTCTTCCAGCTTCCCGGAATAGGGAGAAAAGGACAGAGACACCGGGCCCGGCATGGCGAGCGCCGTTTCCGTCGTTCGGGTCATCAAACCCAGATTGGTAACGACCACCGCGATGCGTGGCCGGGTTTCGATACTGCTGGACGGGCGGGCATAGACCTTCCATGGCTCCCGCCCATCCTGACCGATGACGGGCACGTCCCCCACGGTCTCGATGCTTTCCACCAAGCCCGGATCGGGATAGGCGGCCAGAGTCCCCGCATAGGCGTCCGGCCCGCCATCCGTTGCGGGCGGCAGCGGTTCTTCATCCGTGGCCATCCCGTGCCCGGCATCCGCCGTTTCCGCCGTCCCATGGGCATCGGCTTCCGGCGCGGCATTCGCATCCGCCGTTTCGGCGGTCGGGGCGTGTTCCGGCTGGGTCGCGTGGGCGTCCTGAGTTTCCGGCGCGGCATCCATGGCGGGTGTATCGCCATGGTCGCTTTCGGCGGTCGTTTCCGCCGAATGGTCTGGCGTCTGGTCCGCCGTTTGTTCAGCCGCCGGTTCCGCATTCTCGCCGCTACGGTCCACGAACTGGAATTGGGAGACCTCGGTCTTCGGAATCCCCGCCTTCAACTCCTCTTCGATCTTGTCGCCGTTGAGCAGAAGATAGACGGCCGTCCCCGCCACCACGACGGCGACGAAGGCATAGGTGCCGATGGCCGGCATCAGATGCGCGTTGCGCTGGAAGAATGTCGGACGCAAATGGGCCGGAATATCCTCGTCCGGCTCAACGCGCTTTTCCGCCTTGCCGCCCTTCCGTCCGGGCAGCATGCCTTTCACCTTCGCGGCAAGGCCTGCGAGATCGGGCTTGGGAAGCGGTATCTTCATGCGTCGTTTCCGGACGCCCCTTTATAATAAGGGGACCGTCCCTTAATTTTGAGACTGGCTCCTATACAATCCGATTCCGCGCACGAGGTCGAGAGCGCGCGCCAGTTGGTAATCCTCGATCTGGGTATCGGTGCCGGACAGGGTTTCCTGTTCGACCTCGCCGTTTTCGTTCTTCAACGATCCGGCAAGATCCTTCTCGCTGCGACCGAAGCCGCCTTCCAGAACTTCCACCCGCGCCCGTTCGACGACGATGTCGGGCGAAATTCCCAACTGCTGGATCGACTTGCCCGACGGCGTATAGAATCGTTGGGTCGTCAGTTTCAGCGCCGCGCCGTTGCGCGACAGCGGCGTGATCGTCTGCACCGACCCTTTCCCGAAGCTGCGCGTCCCCAGGATGATCGCACGGTGCTGATCCTGCAATGCGCCCGCGACGATTTCCGACGCGCTGGCGGACCCGCCGTTGATCAGCACGACCAATGGCATGCCGTCCGTCAGGTCGCCCGGCGTCGCCTGGAAGCGCTGGATGTTTTCGGTGTTCCGGCCGCGCGTTGAGACGATTTCCCCGTGCTGCAAGAAGGTATCAGCCACCGAAACGCCCTGATTTAGCAGGCCACCCGGATTGTTGCGCAGGTCGAGGATATAGCCCAGCAGCCCGTCGCCGCCTTCTTCCTGAATGGTCGCGATCGCCTTTTCCAGACCGGACTGTGTCTGGCCGGAGAAGCTGGTGATGCGGATATAACCGATATCGCCTTCCATGCGGCTACGCACGGACTGGATTTGAATCTTATCGCGGGTCAAAACCACCTCGAAGGGTTCGGCCACGCCTTCGCGGATGATCGTCAGGGTGATATCCGCCCCGACCGGCCCGCGCATGTGCTCGACCGCATCGTTCAGGGTCATGCCCTTCACCGGATCGCCGTCCAGATGGGAAATAAGATCGCCCGCCAGGATACCCGCCTTCGCCGCCGGGGTATCGTCGATGGGGGACACAACCTTGACCAGACCGCTTTCATCCAGGCTGACCTCGATGCCCAGACCGCCGAACTCCCCCTTCGTGTGGGTTTGCATGGCGTCGAAGCTTTCTTCGTCCAGATAGGTCGAATGCGGGTCCAGGCTGCCGACCAGCCCGCGAATCGCCGCTTCGATCAGCTGCTTATCGCTGATCTCCTCGACATATTCCTCTCGCACGCGGTTGAAGACTTCGCCGAAGAGATCGAGCAACTCGAACGTGTCCGGCTCGTTCATCGGCGGGGCGTCCGATGGCGCCGCCGCCGGGGCGCCGTCATTTTCCTGGGCGAAGGCCGGCGCCGTCAGCCAGGACGTGGCTGGAAGCGCGGTGAGGCCCAACCCGGCCGCGATTGCAGCCGCCCCCAACGCGGATCGGGAAAGAAGCAGGGTCTTCGAGAAATGCGCGATCATCCGTTCATCCTAATGCTGCCGGCGGTTAACCATCGAAGCGGATTGACCGGCTGGCCTCCGCGCCTCAATTCCATATAGAGTCGCGGGCGGCCTCCGCTACTCGTTTTTTGACTTCCGGACGCATTCGCGTCCACCAAATGCGTCTGCGGCATCTGCCCGATGGGCTCACCGGCCAGAATCCAGTGTCCGACACCGACGTCGATCCGCGCGAACCCGGCCAGAACGGTATGATATCCACCGTCATGTTCGATGATCAAGACAAGCCCTAGATCGCGGAACGGTCCGGCGAAGACGACATGCCCGTCATAGGGCGCCAGAACGGTCGCATTGGCACGGGTTTCAACCTCGATCCCCTTGGCGGTTTGGCCATACCCTGTGTCCTGGCCGTACTGCTGCACCAGGACACCGACGGCAGGCGCGGTGATCGCGCCGGAATCCGGAAAGGCGCGGATCCCCTCGGGCCGTTGCGTCGGCACCGCGGCCAGGGCGGCCAGTTGCGCGGAATTGTCAGGTTCCGGCGGAGCCTCTTGCGCCTCGGCCTGCGCATCCGCTGCGGCCTGTGCCGCCGCTTCCGCTTTCCGGCGTTCGGCTTCCTCCGCTTCCCGCGAGATGCGTTCCTGTTCCAGCGCGGCCATCAGGTCTTTCAGCGATTCCGCCTTCTCCCCCAATCGTTTCAGGCGTTCGTTCGCCGCCTGCGATTCCGCCGCCGTACGCTGATATAGGGCCTTCTTCTTTTCCAAGAGCTGTTGCAGATGTTCTCGATCCCCGGCAAGTGCCTGATCGGCGGAACTCAATTGCGCCAGCTTGGCGTTCAGGTCGGACCGCACGGCGTCCAACGCCGCAAGATCTTCTCGCAGAACGGCAGCCCTGCGTCCGATAGCGGGGGCGGCGGCTTGTAGCAGGATCGATCCGCGCACGGCGTCCAGCGGCGGACCGGGATACAGGAAAAAAGCGCGGGGTGCGTCCTCCGACAAGCCGGTCAGCGCGGCCAGCGTACCCGTCAACTGGCGGTGGCGTTCGGCCAGAGTTTCCTGGCGCAGTTCCGTTTCCGCCTGAAGTTCCATGATCTGGACTTCGATATTCGCGATCAGGTTTTCGCGTTCCTGCGTATCCTGGGCGGCGGTAACCAGTTGCTGGCGCAACTGTTCCAATTCGTGCGACAGGGTCTGCGCCTGGGCTTCCAGATCGCGGCTGCGCTGCTGCTCTGCCTCGATCTCGCTCTGGATGCGGGCTGCCTCGTCTTCCGGGGCATTCGCCGCCCATAGGGGCAGGCTGAAACACAAAATTGCCGAGAGCGCGGCCCCGGCAACCGAGGACCGCAATATTTCAGAGAAATGGGACCGTGCTTTATTCAGCGGCATGGCGGGCCGCGCGGCGCAACAGGCTGTGTCCTGTCATCGCCGCCGGTTGCGGCAGCTTCATCAATTCCAGCAAAGTCGGCGCGATATCCGCAAGCCGCCCGTTGCCCAGGCCCTCGACCTCGCCTGCCTGCGCGCCGACCAGGATCAGCGGCACCTTGCTCAAGGTATGGGCGGTGTGGATGCCGCCGCTGGACGGATCGACCATCATATCGGCATTGCCGTGGTCCGCCGTGATCAGCATGCGACCGCCGGCCTTTGTCAGCGCTTGTTCCAACCGGCCCAGGCAACCGTCGACCGCCTGCACCGCCTGCACCGCCGCGTCGAAATCGCCGGTATGACCGACCATGTCCGTATTGGCGTAGTTCACGACGATCAGGTCGTATGTCCCGGCCTCAATCGCGGCGACCAGCTTGTCGGTGACTTCCGGCGCGGACATTTCCGGCTGCAGGTCGTAGGTCTTCACATCCGGCGACTGAACGAGAATGCGGTCCTCACCGTCGAACACATCCTCGCGCCCACCGTTCAGGAAGAAGGTCACATGTGCGTATTTTTCCGTTTCCGCGATACGCAACTGTTTCAGGCCCGCATCCGCCACGACGGCGCCCAACACATCGACCAGATCTTCCGGCGGGAAAATCGAATCCAGGAACGCCTTATGCGCCTGGGAATATTCGACCATGCCCAGCGCATCCGCGAAGGAAACACGCCGCGCCCGGTCGAACCCGTCGAAACCGGGATCCAGCAGGGCGGACAGGATTTCGCGCGCCCGGTCGGCCCGGAAATTCGCCATCAGCAGCCCGTCGCCGTCCTTCATTCCGGCATAGCCGTTGATCGCCGCCGGTTCGACGAATTCGTCGCCGATATCTGCCGAATAGGATGCCGCGACCGCTTCCGACGCGCTTTCGATGGCCGCACCCGTCCCATCGACCAGAAGGTCATAGGCCTTTTTGACGCGATCCCATCGCTTGTCGCGATCCATCGCCCAATAGCGTCCGCATAGGGTCGCGATCGGGGCCTTCGGGGCGGCGGCCTCGAAATCGGCGACGAAACCGTCGGCGCTGCGCGGCGGCGTATCGCGACCGTCCAGGAAGCCATGCACCGCGACCGGCACGCCCAATTCGACAAGGCGATTGGCCAGCGCCGCCATATGCCGCAGGTGGCTGTGCACGCCGCCATCGGACAGCAAGCCCATCAGATGCGCGGTGCCGCCGGTCTTCTTCAGTGCGGCCGCGAAGGCCGCAAGGCGCGAATGGGCGGCGAGTGAGCCGTCCTCAATCGCCGCGTCGATCTTCGGCAATTCCTGCATGACGACGCGGCCCGCGCCCAGATTCATGTGGCCGACCTCGGAATTCCCCATCTGTCCGGACGGCAGTCCGACGAAGCCTTCCGACGCATCCAACACCGCGAAGGGGCCGGTTGCCTTCAACCGGTCGAAGACCGGCGTCCGGGCCGCGGCGATCGCGTTATTGTCGGTTTCCGCCCGTTCGCCCCAACCGTCCAGGATGCAGAGAACCACGGGGCGCGGCGCGTCTGGGCGCGAAGATTTTTCGGGTCGTGTCATGCCGTCTCTCGGATTTTCATACAGCGAGTAATGCAATTCCCGCCTATACACACTATAGTACGGTGCACATGCGATCGCCACAGGACGCATACAAGCCGCCGGGCACATACAAAATACAGGGCACCGCCTTCGTTATGGGTAATATCGCAATCGCCGGGCCATTTAAAGGCCAAGGACCATATAAAGGCCATTGAGCCATGGGCGCGACGGCAACCACTCTCATCCAGCAATCCGCAGGGGGACAGTATGGCTAAAGCCAAGGAGGCACCGGCTTTCGACGCAACACTCAGATCGCCCGCGCTTGCTCTCAGGGCTTTCGAACGGGAAATCATGAAAATCCTGGATGCGTCGGAAACGCCGCTGGCCCGGCAGGATTCCTCCCAGCTGTGCAGCATTCACAGCTATACGATTCTGATGTTCCTTGCGGATTTCGCGTCGTCGGACCTGAATGAGAAGCAGTTCGAAACCCTTCTCGACCGGCATGGGGTGGCAACACCCGGCAACCTGAAAATTTTCCCTAATCTCAGCCAATCCGCGCTGTTCGAGATTTTCGGAAAAATCGGCGTATCCCGCGAAACGATCCGGCGGCTGTTGATCCTGCTGTCGCAATACGGCTTGGTCGACCGGATCAGCAAGGGACCGCCTTTCCCCGACCAACTGGCGATTTCCAAGGCGGGGACGAAACTGATCGCCCGCGTGGCGAAGAAGCTGGCCAAGGAGATGACGAAGGACAAGTCCTTCGCCTATCTCTAATAGACCCACTTCGGTTGATCGGGATACCGGTCAGGCGGCCTGACTGCCGTAGCGGTGAATGCCGCATTCGGTTTTGCCGAGACCGGACCAGCGTCCGGACCGGGAGTCGCCCGCTTCCGTCGGCAACCCGGTGCACGGGCCGCAGCCGATGGAGGCATATCCCTTGAACCACAGGGGATGGCGCGGCAGGCCGTAATTGTCGAAATAGGCGTCGATGCGGGCGGGCGACCAATTCGCCAGTGGATTGAGCTTCAATCGGGTCGGCCCGTCGGCTTCGGCCGTCGCGAGGGTTGAGCGCGATCCGCCCTGAAAGCGTTTGCGTCCGGTGATCCAGCAATCGAATTCCGACAGAGCCTCTTCCAGCGGGATCACCTTGCGGATTTCACAGCACGCATCCGTATTCGTCTGATGCAGCAATCCGGTTTGGTCGCCGGCGATCTTGTCCTGCGCCGGGCCGATACTGCGCACGTCTTCCAGGCGCAGCCGGTCGATCAGCATATCGCGGTATTCCAACGTTTCCTTGAAATGCTTTCCGGTATCCACAAAGAGGATCGGAATTTTGCGATCGATCCGCGCGACCATGTCCAGAACCACCGCGGATTCCGCGCCGAAGGCCGACACCACGCTGATGCGGTCGGGAAATATTTCGCCCATCGCCTTACTCAACAATTCGACGTCGTCATAGCCCGACAACGCCTGCAACGCGGCGTCAAAGCGGTGTTCTGTGATTGCTGCTTCGGTCATCATGGTCTCCATGCGGATCAGTTATAAACATATCTATTGTGTGAATCAAAATATTCCACACTGTTTTTGAATTTTTTTGCGTGTGGCCTCTCTTACGCCCCGTTGCTATAGTGCCGCGATCCCGGACGGCAGAATGCCGCCGGGTCCGAACGAGGACCGCGGAAGACGGAAGAAACCGACCTTCACGCCTTGAACGGACAGACGATGCGCATCGGGTCGGCCGATTTGGCCATAACGGCAGTGCAGGCAAGCCGCACGGCGACGGCGACGGCAACGCCTTCCCCGAAAAAGGGTGATCCGGCAGCGCGTCCCGAAGGGGCCGCCCCTCCTGTTCCGCCTGCCGTCGGCTATACGCAATCGCCGCTCAGCGCCGATACGATCACGGCCGTTCAGGGACAAAATAGGACCGACGGGAAACCGCCGTCCGACCAGGACGAGACCGGATCAGACGGTCTGACGCCTGAAGAAGAAGCAATCGTGGACGACCTGCAACAGCGGGATGCCGAAGTCCGCCGCCATGAACAGGCGCATGCCGCCGTGGGCGGGCAATATGCCGGTGCGCCGTCCTACGAATATGAACGCGGCCCCGACGGCCAATTCTATGCCGTCGGCGGAGAGGTCAGCATCGATACCAGCGCCATCCCCGGCGACCCGGAAGCAACCATCGCGAAGATGCAGCAAGTCCGCCGCGCGGCCCTGGCCCCGGCGCAACCGTCCGCCCAGGATCGCCGCGTCGCGACGGAAGCCCAACAGGCCCTCGTCGAAGCGAGGGCGGAACTGGCGCAAGCAGAGTCCGACGAAGGGTCACCCGCCGCATCCGTCGAACCGGAGCGGACCGCGCCGGACGACAGCGCCTCCCGCAGCCTGGCCGCCGCCCGTGCTTTCCAGCAAACGACGGCACGGTAACCCCCCTTCAAGAGTCCACTCGAACAACCGAAATCAGCCTCGCATTCGATCGATTCGCGCGGCCCGGCGACCGCTGCCTTGACTCTTTTTTGTTATATTGGTACATTTGTACCAATATGGAGATGAAAATGACCAAAGCAATTGAGCGCGTCCAAACCGGCGTGCGGATCGAAAAGCGCCTGATCAAGGTCATGAAGGCCGTCGCGGAACTGCACGACCTTTCCCTCGGCGACCTGATCGAGGGGGTGATGCTGCATGCCTTCGAAGGAAAAGCCCCGTTCGGGCCCGCGACCTTGGCCCAGATCGACAAACTGCGCGCGGTCTATCAATTGGATCTGACCGCGTCGGACAGCCATATGCTCAAGGAGAACCCGGATGACCGATGAAGAGTTTCAAACCGCTTTCGAGACCTTGTCTCTACCACCCGCAAGTTTCGACCACGCGGCGCATGTCCGTCTGGCGTGGCTGTATCTCAAAGACCAACCCCTGCCGGAAGCCATGCAGCGATACCGGGACGGGTTGAAAGCATTCGCCGCCCATATCGGCCAACCGGCGAAGTATCACGAAACCATTACCTTCGCCTTCCTGTCCATGATCCGCGAACGCATTGCGAGAGCACCGGAGACCGAAGACTGGGAGACGTTTCGCGCCGGCAATACCGACCTGTTCGGGTCTGTTCCAAAACTGATGGGGGTTTGGTATAGCGCCGACCGCCTGAACGATGCCGACGCGCGGTCCGGCTTCGTCATGCCGGATCGATACGCGTCCTAATGGGCTAAACGCTGCCCGCGCGTTCGACCACCAGGACGCGCGCCGCGCCGATCGGATGGGCGACATGTTCGTCCCCGTCCTGCGCGTGGAAGATGTCGCCGGGCCCCAGGCGATGAACCGCCTCCACGCCATTCTGACGGATATGCATGTCGACGGATCCGGTCAGCACGACGAATACTTCCGGCCCATCGTTCACGTGCCATTTATAGGGCTGATCGGTCCAATGCAGGCGCACCGTCGCATCGTCGATCCGCTCGATATCCAACGCCTCCCAAGCACGGTTGCCGGTGAAGTCCTGCGGTTTGATCACGTTCATTGACGTCAGTCCCGGTGATAGGGGTGGCCGTCCAATATCTGACGGCACCGATAAATCTGTTCCGCAAGCATCGGCCGGACCAGCATATGCGGCCAGGTGACCCGGCCGAAACGGATCAACAGGCGGGCATCGCGCTTCAGCCCGTCGGACAATCCGTCCGCGCCGCCGATCAGAAAAACCAGATCGGCGGTCCCGGCATCCTCCCATTTTCTGAAATGGTCAGCCAGTTTGCGGCTGGTCGGGTCCTCGCCCGTTTCATCCATGCCGACGATCACGGCCCCCGGCGGAATTTTCGCGCGGATCAGTTCATCTTCGCGCTGGATACGTTGATCGACCGGCAGCGGGCGTTTTTCCTCAACCTCTATCAGGTCCAGGGGCCAGGATATCCGAGACTTGTAAAAATCGAAAAGTTCCTGCTCCGGCCCGCGCCGCGCGCGGCCGACAGCGACAATACGTATCTTCACCGAACCCTCTCGACCGAAGTCGCGTTCCGATCAGGCGTGTCCGCCGACCGCGCCGATCGCGTCCTGCGCCGTTTCCGGCATGGCGACGCCCCACATCTTCTCAAGATTGTAGAAGCTGCGCACTTCCGGGCGGAACAGGTGAACGATAACGTCGCCGGTATCGATCAGAACCCAGTCGCCCTGATTCATGCCTTCGACGGTCGTCCCTTCGACGCCCGCTTTCTTCAATCTTTCGATGAGGTGGTTGGCCATGGAAACGACCTGCCGGGTCGACGTGCCGGATGCGATCACCATGTGATCGGCGATGGACGACTTCCCGCGGAGCTCGATCACGGTCACGGCCTGCGCCTTGTCGTCATCGAGAGAGGTTTCGATCAACCCCAACATCGCGTCAGGGTCAGTCGCCTGCAAAGAGAGGCTAGAGATTGTCGGTTTCTCCTAATCAATGCCGCCTGTGAACACCCGAACCGGTCCGTTCATTCGGAACCGTGACTGCCTGGATCCGGAGCGGGATCCCGGTCAGTCGATCCGGTATCGTCCCGGGTTACCGGGAACGCACCCGACGCCCGAATGGCGGTGGCCGACGCTTCGTGACGGCGTATCGCCAAAAATACCCAGGCCGGCGGCTTCCTAAATGCCAGGGTGGATGCAAAACGCTCCGGCACGAAAACCCTGGCGAACCGGGTCGCCGCCAACCCGGACAACGCCTTTGAATCATAGGTAGGACGGGCGAAAACGGCAAGGGGAACCAGCGTGAAGATGTCTTTCCATCGATACCAGCGATGTATTTGCAACAGGTTGTCCGCGCCCATCAACCATACGAAACGAGCGTTCGGAAATCGCCGTTTCAGCTTTCGCAGGGTCAGCGCCGTCTGAGTGGTCCCCAACCGTCGTTCGATGCTTGTAACGCGAATACGCGGATCGCGCGCCATGGCCCTCGCCGAGGCCAGACGCTGATCGAACCCAGCCATGTCGTCAGTGGTTTTCAGCGGGTTCTGCGGCGACACCATCCACCAAACCTGATCCAGGCCCAGGCGCTTCAAGGCCTCCCGCGAGATATGCAGGTGGCCCTCATGCGCGGGGTTGAACGACCCCCCCAGCAATCCGATCGTCTGTCGCCGTCCGGACATCACACCATCATACCCCGATACGAGCGCCCTCATCACGGCCGGGTCTGGCCATTTCCCCGCACTCGATACTTGAAGCTGGTGAGCTGTTCCGCGCCAACCGGACCACGGGCATGCATGCGGCCCGTCGAAATGCCGATTTCCGCCCCCATACCGAATTCGCCGCCATCCGCGAACTGGGTCGATGCATTGTGCATGACGATGGCGGAATCGACCTCGTTCAGGAAACGATCCGCGACCGCTTGGTCTTCCGTCACGATGCAATCGGTGTGGTCGGACCCATGATCCGCGATATGGGTCATCGCCTGATCGATCCCATCGACGACCCGTACGGACAGGATGGAATCCAGATATTCCGTACGCCAGTCCTCATCGCTCGCCGGTTCCATGATCGGCATCACCGCCCGTGCCGCCGCGTCGCCGCGCAATACGCAGCCGACCTCGATCAAGGCCGATGCGATCTTCGGCAGCAGCGCTGCCGCGACCGACCGATCGATCAACAGCGTTTCCGCCGCCCCGCAGATTCCGGTGCGCCGCATCTTGCTGTTCACGGCCAGCACCACGGCCTTCTCCGGGTCGGCGGCTTCGTGGATGTAGAGATGCACCAGACCTTCCAGATGCGCAAAGACCGGTACTCGTGCGTCGCTGAGCACCCGTTCGATCAGGTTGCGGCCGCCGCGCGGTACGATCACGTCGATCAACCCCGACGCGCCCAGCATCGCGCCGACGAAATCTCGATCGCGGGTCCGCGCGATCTGCACCGCGTCTTCCGGCAATCCCGCTTCCGCCAGGCCCTGGCGCAGGCAATCCGCGATCAGACCCGACGAATGCAGGCTTTCCGACCCGCCGCGTAAAATTGCCGCGTTGCCCGCCTTGACGCAAAGCGCCCCCGCATCCGCCGTCACATTCGGACGGCTTTCATAAATCACGCCGATCACGCCCAGCGGCGTTCGGACACGTTCGATATGCAGACCGTTCGGACGATCCCATTCGGCGATCACCTGACCGACCGGATCGGGCAGTTCCGCGACCGACTCCAATCCCGACGCCATGGCCTCGATCCGATCCGCGTTCAACAGCAGGCGGTCCAGCATGGCCGGGCTCAGGCCCTTTTCCTTGGCGAAGGCCATATCCTTGGCGTTCGCGGCCTCGATCTCCGCCGCGCGGGTGCGCACCGCTGCCGCCGCCTTGCGCAGACCGTCCGTGCGTTGCGCCGGTGTGGCAAGGCCCAAGGCACGGCATGCCTTGCGGGCCCGATGCGCCATCTCGATCAATTGTTCTTCGGCGTTTTCCGCCGTGGCGAGGGTCTCGTTCATTTATCCTCTCCCTTAGACCGTCGACCCTAGGGCCGTTTCGGCGGTGTCGGCAACAGTCTCAATGGACATGTCGTCCCGGTGGATCAATTCCGCGCGCCCATCGAAGCCCAAGATTTTTTGGATATCCGCGGTGCGGCGTCCGGCAATCCGCTCCGCATCCTCCGACGAATAGGCCGACAAGCCCTTGCCGACGACCCGCCCGTCCGGCCCCTTGATCAGGACCGCGTCGCCGCGGTCGAACCTGCCATGCACAGCCTTCACCCCTGCGGGCAGCAGGCTCTTGCCCCGCCCCAGCGCCGCCAGGGCGCCAGCATCGACCACGACCTCCCCGACCGGCTTCAAGGTACCGGATATCCAGCGCTTCCGGGCTGTCAGCGGCTGATCCGACGGCAGGAACCAACTGGCCCGCGCGCCATCGGCCAAGGCTTTCAAGGCGTGATTTTCCTTGCCCAACGCAATCGCCATCCGGCAGCCCCCGGCAACCGCGATCTTCGCCGCATCCAGCTTGGTGATCATGCCACCGGTCGATACGCCGGGGACGGCATCGCCCGCCATAGCCTCGACGTCCGGCGTAATCGCCGCGATTTCCGGAATGTGACGCGCGTCCGGGTGCTTGCGCGGATCAGCAGTGTACAGCCCGTCTATATCCGACAACAGGACCAGCAGATCGGCGCTCGCCATCGTCGCCACGCGGGCGGCGAGTCGGTCATTGTCGCCATAGCGGATTTCGCTGGTCGCGACCGTATCGTTTTCGTTGATGACCGGCACCACACCCAGCTTGAGAAGCTGCATCACCGTGGCGCGGGCGTTCAGGTGACGGCGGCGTTCTTCCGTATCCGACGGCGTCAGCAAAAGCTGCGCGACCTTGATTCCGTGCCGCCCCAGCGCTTCCTTATAGGCATGCGCCAATTCGATTTGACCGATCGCGGCGGCGGCCTGCTTTTCTTCCAGTTTCAGCGTGCCGTCACCCAGACCGAGCTGACGACGCCCGACCGCGATGGACCCGGAGGACACGATCAGGACTTCCTGTCCACGCGCCTTGCACACCGCAATGTCGTCGGCCAGCGCCTCCAACCAGGCGCGGCGGATCTCGCCGTTCTTTTCGACCAACAGCGCGGAACCGATCTTGATCACCAGGCGTTTCGATACGCGCACCGTCATCGTCTTCTTCCGCCTTCGCCTCTCGGTCTGTGGCCTTTGATTTAGGGCCGTTCGTCAGATGGGGGACCAACCGTCGGGGCGCGCGGCCTGTTCGGCTTCTTCCGCTTCCCGGAGGGCCGCGGCCCGCTTTTCAGCCTCCGCCCGTCGATAGGGCTCGATCTCTTTCCATAGGGCGCGCAACACGTCCGTCACGTTCTTCCCCGCCGCTCCCGACATGGTCAGGATCGGCGCGTCCGTTTCCTTGCGCAGTTCCGCAATCTGCTCATCCATCAATTCGGGGATGGAAGCATCGGATTTGTTGATCGCGATGATTTCCGGCTTGTTTGCCAGACCGCCGCCATAGGCTTCCAACTCATGACGGATGGTACGGTAGGACTCGACGACCGTATCCGCCACGCCGTCGATCAGGTGCAGCAGCACCCGGCAACGTTCAATATGCCCCAGGAAGCGGTCGCCCAGCCCGGCGCCCTCGCTGGCGCCTTCGATCAGACCGGGAATATCCGCAATGACGAATTCCTTACCGTCGACGAAGACGACACCCAGTTGCGGGTGCAGGGTCGTGAACGGATAGTCGCCGATCTTCGGCCGGGCGCGGCTCACCGCGTTCAGGAAAGTCGATTTCCCGGCATTGGGCAGGCCGACCAGACCGGCATCGGCGATCAGTTTCAGACGCAGCCAGACCCAGCGTTCTTCGCCCGGCTCGCCCGGATCGGCGCGGCGCGGCGCCTGGTTGGTGGAGCTTTTATAGGTCGTGTTGCCGCGGCCGCCCAACCCACCACGGGCCAGGACCGCCGTCTGTCCGACCTCGGTCAGGTCGACCAGCACGGTCTCCTTGTCTTCCGCCAGGATCTGCGTGCCGACGGGCAGTTTCATGACGATCGGCGGCGCGCTCTTTCCCGTCCGGTCAGAGCCCATGCCATGCTGGCCGGTCTTCGCCTTGAAATGCTGCTGATAGCGATAGTCGATCAGCGTGTTCAGGCCTTCGACGGCTTCCACGATCACATCGCCGCCCTTGCCGCCGTCGCCGCCGTCCGGACCGCCGAATTCGACGTATTTTTCGCGCCGAAACGAGACGCAGCCCGCCCCGCCGTTACCGGAGCGGATGAAAACCTTGGCTTCGTCTAGAAACTTCATGCGCGTATTTCCAATTGGACAAAGAAAAAGGGGAACGGTCCGGCCGTTCCCCTTTTCATAAACCCGAGATGTCGCTGCGGGTTCGGGACCGGCCTTACTCGGCGGCCTCCGGCAGCGGTCGCACACCGACATAGGTGCGCTCGCGAGTCTTTTTGAATTCGACATTGCCGTCGACCAGCGAGAACAGCGTGTAGTCCTTGCCGATACCGACATTGTCACCGGCATGCCACTTGGTGCCGCGCTGACGGACCAGGATGTTGCCGGCGCGAACGGCTTCGCCGCCGAACTTCTTCACGCCGAGGCGTTTGCCGATAGTATCGCGGCCGTTCCGGGAACTACCGCCAGCTTTCTTATGTGCCATGGTTCAAGCTCCTTTGCTTACGTCCGGCCTTATTCGGCGTCGGGTTTCTTGGCCGCTGCCTTCTTGGCGGCGGTCTTCTTAGCGGCCTTTTTGGCCGTGGTTTTCTTCGCGGCGGCCTTCTTCACCGGCGCGTCCTTGGCAGCCGGCGCATCGGCCGACGCTTCGGATTTGGCTGCGGTCTTGGCCGGGGCCTTCGCAACCTTCTTGGAGCCGTCCAGCGCGATGTCCACGACCTTCAGGACGGTGACATGCTGGCGATGGCCCTTCTTGCGGCGATAGTTCTGGCGCCGCTTCTTCTTGTAGATGATGACCTTCTTGTTCCGAGCCTGCTCCAGAACTTCCGCCTCAACGACGGCACCGTCCAGAAGCGGCGCACCGGTCTTGGCGCCATTCTCGTCGGAGATCATCAGAACCTGATCCAGGAGGACGGTCGCACCGGCCTCGGCGTCGAGCTTTTCGACGCGGATTACATCGTCTTTGGCGACACGGTATTGCTTGCCGCCCGTTTTCACTACCGCGAACATCGGTCTCTTCCTTGTCTTCGCTTCACGCGCCCTGTGGTGTCGTCCCCGGCGTCATGCCTTCGGCGGACGATCTTTCCTACAACGGCGGCCCGGAACCATGATCCCGACCGAACCTCGGACTGCGCAGTCACGCATATATATCGGGACCCCTTCCATCAGGTCGGGGCCGCCGAGACGCGCGGAATATACGGATCACCCTCCCATAGTCAACGACATTCTCATATTTGTCACAGACTTCCGCCTCGTTCCGCCGATGCCGCGAAAATCCGTTCCGACCGCCGCCAATTCAGGCTTGGCAGGCATCCCCCCATCGTGTAGACAGGCGCCCGTTCTGACCGGGGCCTCGCAACCGCGACCCGCCCCATCCGCGGAGAGGTGCCGGAGTGGTCGAACGGGGCGGTCTCGAAAACCGTTGTGCCTTCACGGGTACCGTGGGTTCGAATCCCACCCTCTCCGCCATCGGGCCTCTAAGGCTCTTATGTCCAAAATGAATAGCCTGAGTGCCATCGTGATCACGCATCTCTAGATTGGTCGACCTCGTCCTCGTCAAACACCATCAAGGGGGCGTCCGCTTGCTGACCCTTTACGGGCTATTCAGATACACGGCACCCCACCGACACTAATGCACAGCCGCGTACATAATCTTCTCTTCGGTCGCTTCCTCGATCATCATTTCCTCGACGATACGGCCCTGGCGCGCGACAAGGATGCGATCTGACAGATTGAGGATTTCCGGTAAATAGGACGATATGACGACGATCGCCGCACCGGCATCGGCCAGACGCTCGATCGTTTGATGAATTTCCGCAATCGCGCCGACATCGACGCCGCGGGTCGGCTCGTCAAAAATGACGACCGACGGTTCCTGGATCAGGGATTTAGCGATCACCACCTTTTGTTGGTTTCCGCCGGACAGTTCAACCACTTTGGCGTCGCCGCCGATGGCCCGCACATTCAGGCGCTCTATCCATTCCTGGGCCTGGTGCTGAACATCCTCCATCCGCACGAACTCAACGGGGTTGGAACCGCGGGCAAGCTTTCCCTGATAGACGTTTTGCATCACCCCCATGGTGGTGAACAGACCGTCGTACTTCCGGTCTTCCGTCACGTAGGCGATGCCTCGGCTGACCGCCTGACGCGGCACGCGAAAACGGACCGGCACGCCATTCAGGCGGACCACCCCACCATGAAAAAAATCGCGTCTCAGAACCCCGGCGGCGATCTTCATCATCTCCGTCCGGCCGGCTCCGACCAGACCGAAGAGCCCCGTGACCTGACCGGCAAAGACCGACAAAGTCGCATTGCGCACGACCTTCCCCATGGACAGGTTTTCGATTGCCAACACCCGTTCCCCCGGCTTGCGGGCAACGCGCTGGCGTCCCCCCTCCCCATAAAGCTCGCCGGTCAACTGACGCCCGACCATGGCCTGAATGATGGACTCCCGGCTGAAGGCCCCGGCATCGTCCGTCACAACCAATTCCCCGTCACGGAGGATACTGATCCTGTCGGCGACACTTAACGCCTCCTCCAGCGCATGAGAGATGAAGATGATCGACGCCCCTTCTCCCTTTAGCCGGTCCATCAGGTCGAAAAAATGCTGTTTTTCTTCCGGCGTCAGGGTCGCCGTCGGCTCATCGAAGATAAAGATTCGCGCCTTGTGATGGACGGCGCGCGCGATTTCCACCATCTGCTTCTTCGCCGCGCCCAAACCGGAGACGAGGGCCGTCGGCTCAACATGAAAGCTCATTCGTTGAAGATGCTGTTGCGCCTGAATGTTGATCCCGCGAATGCGGTTGAAGAATTTTTCGTCCCCTAGGAAGATATTCTGCGCGACGGTCATAGAGGGGACCAGGTTTGTCTCCTGGAACACCATCGCGACGCCGTTTTCCATTGCCTCGGCGGGCGAGGCAAAGGACACGGCCTTGCCGTCCATCAGCATTTCGCCAGATGTCAGGGGATAAAGCCCGGCCAGAACCTTGGTCAAGGTCGACTTCCCTGCCCCATTTTCGCCAAGCAGGGCGTGGACCTCACCCCTGCGCAGGGTGAAATCCACGTTCTTGACGGCGGGGTTGCCGCGAAAGGATTTGGTCGCGTTGCGAAAGGCAACAACATCGGTCATTGCGCGCCCTCCCTTTCGTCCGACAGATGCAACAGCTCCCCCGCCCCTTTGGATGCCGCAAAGACAACACCACCTCTTTCACAGGTCGCGGTGATGCCGTGGCGCGTGCCGTCCGCGCGGCTATGCCAACTTTCCACCGGCGTCATCGACGCATCGCACCGCACCACTAGCCCATAGGACCGCGACGGGGCCCACGGTTTCAGAATGCCCATTTGGCGGACGGAACCCTGTTGCAACGGCTGATCCGGATCGTCCGTTTGGCGCAGGTCCGGACCGACCCATTCGGACGGATCGATCGTTTCCATCATCTCCATCCGGTATTCGTCCTCGATCAGAATCATTTCAAAGAGCTGCCGGCGAGGGGCGAACAGAGCCAATAGATATCCGCCCTCCGCCGACGGAGCGATCCGCGCCGGATAGGCGGGTAAATTCGACAGCATCGGCGCGGGACGCACGCTCTTCGCTTCGGTTTCTACTCTCAGCACCCGATGCCGCCAGCTTTCGCTAACCGCCAGCGCCCCATCTTCCAACGACACGATCCCATAGGGGAACCCCAGTCCATCCGCCAACATCCGGACGGAACCGCAGTCCGGCGCGATGGAAAAGACACAGCCCGACGCACCATGCTGCATCAAATCCCTCTTCCAGGCGGATGCCGGGTTTCGCACAGATCCGACGCAGAGCGTCAAACTACCATCCGGTAGGAAACAACCGGCGGTCAGGCAACGTGCCTGATCCTCCGGCAGTTCCACCGAGCGCCACGCGCCGGGGCGGCCGATGCGCAACCCGCGCTTTTCCGTTGCCAAGGCAAGTTCCCCATCCGCACGCGCGGCCAGGAAAGTAATCGCCCCGTCGAGCCGGTCGAGTTTTTCCACCCGCGCACCATCCGGGCCGAGCGACACGCGAAGGAGAGCGTCACGGGCACTGCACAAAAAACCGTCCGTCGTCGGGGCGATATCGTCCAGCCCGTCAATCCGGGTGACGATCTTTGCCGCTTCCAACCGATTGTTCGGTTTGAACATATTATCCATCGGCGGAATGCTGATGCCCGTATCGCTGTACCCCAGCAGGTTCCGCATGAGGGATGTGATCAGGCCGCTCATTCCGCATCCCCCCAATAATCGTCCGGTGCTGTCCAATCCGGATCCGCGTCGGCGATGCGCACACGCCCGATCCGGTTGTTCGACACCCCACCAAGGAAAAGATAGCCCTTATGCTCCCGCATGGAGGTGATCGAGGGGTGTTTCTCCCCGTCCGCGTCCCAATAGGAATCCGTAATCGTCCCGTCCGCCGTCATCCGAATGACGCACCCCCGGTTAATGTTGGGAAACAGCCATTCATCCGCCGCGATGCGCTTCGCCATGCGACGCCGGAAACCGGGTTTTCTCATGGCCAGATCGAATGTTTTCGTACGCATGCCCAAGAGTGCCACCCAATAGCCGCCATTGGACGCGCGGTTGACGTTGTCGGGATAGCCGGGAAGGTTGTCGACGAAGGTTTCCCGCTTGCCCTTGTTCGGTCCGTCAAACCAATAGCGCATAATGCGGCAGGCCCAGGTTTCGGCGAACAGAAGCGACTGGCCGTCGCGGCAGACCGTGATCCCGTTCGGGAAGACGAGGCCACGCAGCAGAGTCCGCGTCGTCCCGGTCTTCGGATCGAAGCACAGCAAACGACCATTGCCGCGGCCTTCCAGCGCGTCCACCGCCCATTCCGACATCTCGTAGCGAATTGTGGCCTCACTGAAGAAAATCCGGCCGTCCGGCGCGATATCGAGATCATCCGGCAGGCGCAATCGGGAATCGTCGATGATCGACAGGGCGCTGCGGTTGGTTTCGTCCGTCACCTTGTGGACGGTTCCATCCGGGGTCACCCGATAAACCCCCATGCCCCCGACGCACGTGACAAGATCTCCATCCCGCGTAAAGGCCAGCCCAAGCGGGTGCCCGCCGACCCGCGCAAAGATTTCGTGCGTGTTGTAGTCCGGTGCGAAGAAGCGCACGATATTGCCGTGACGCGTCCCGGTATAGAGATTTCCATCCCGATCTAGAATGACGTCTTCGGGCCCCTCGACCGCACCGACACCGATCTGCTGAGCATCGCCCAGTCGGTCGTTCACGGCCAGCACCGGATCTTCCGCGACCCGTGGGCGCTCCTTGAGCGCCAGATAGGTGGGCGAGACGTAGACCTTGCTCAAGATCTTGCCGCGGTTCTTGACCCATTTCACATCGAACAGAACCGCCGCGACTAAAACCACGCCCAGGATCAACTGGTTGAGCGAGCCGGGTACCGCCATCCGGATCAGGCTGTTGCTTAGAATCAGCACCAGCACTGTCCCGATAATCGCGCCGCCGACGGACCCGCGGCCGCCGCCCAGGGAAACCCCACCCAGCACGACCGCGGTCAGGATCACGATTTCCAACCCGATTCCAGTATCGGCGCCGGTACTACCCAATCGGGCGGAAAACAGGAATGCCGCCATCGCGGTGAGAACACCCGACGCCGCATAGGCCATGCAAACCGTCAGCTTCACATTGATGCCAGCATTGAAGGCGGACCGTCGCGCCCCACCGACGGCCCGCAATCGCCAACCGGGCCGCATCCTTGACAACACGATATGTACGACCAGCGCGATCGCGACGAAGATCAGGAACGATATCGGAATACCGACGACGTTACCGAAACCAATGTAATCCCACAGGAACGACGACGGCATGCTGGCGACAATGGCGCTGGCCAGCTTCGGGAAGACGATGTCGTAGATCGCCCGGAAGATAACCAACGTAACCAAGGTCGTGATAAAGGCGCGTAGCCGCAGGTACCCGACCAGCACCCCGTTCAACAGACCGCACACCAGTCCGACGCCCAGGGTCGCGGCCAAAGCGACACCGATGGGCACGCCCAACACGTTCATGCAGACCAACGCGGTCAAGACGGTCAGCGCGAACACGGACCCGACCGACAGGTCGATCCCGCCGGACAGGATCACGATCGTCAGCGCGATCGCGATCAGCCCGAACTCGGCAACCTGCCGGCCCAAATCCGCCATGTTCCCGGTCGAGAGATAGCCGGGGATCAGGACGGTCATCACCAAAACAGTGACCGCCAGCACAAGCACCGGAATGACGTTGTCGATCCAGCTCTTGGTCAGGAGTTCGCCGAACAGCCGGTCCGGGACAATCCGGTACCGAAGCCGGAGAAGCATATCGCTGACGGCCATGATCCTTACGTGCCCGTGCTTACTGCAGGTCTTCGAGAGTCCAGCAATTACGCTGGTTGACATCGTCCTTGGTGATCAGCGTCAACGGGTTGAAGTACATCGCCTTCATTTCCCCGGCATCCGCATCGGATCGCAGCAATCGTGCGATTTCCGCATTCAGAATGTCGCCCTGAAGCGGCACGTTGTAACTGATGTAGAGGCTGAACAACCCCTTTGAGACATTCTCGCAACCGACCATGTTGCCGCCACCGCTGGTCACCAGGAAGACCTGATCGCCCTTTCCTGCCTGTTGAATGGCGGAGGCCGTTCCGGTGTCCTGGTTGTCCCATATACCGATCGCCCCGCACAGATCCGGGTGCTGCTGAAGCACGGTTTCCATGATGGCTCGCGCCTTTTCCGGATTGTATTCCGTCGCCTGCTGCGAAACGACTTCGATTTCAGGATGCTGATCCAGCACGCGGTAGATTCCGTCCAACTGGAAAACATCCGACGCGGCCGTCGGAACGCCGGTGTCGATCGCGACCTTACTGGAAACGCCTTTACCTTCGGCGCAGCGATCGACGACGGCCAACGCCGCCTGCTGCCCAATTTCCGTCCAGTCGGCCCCGACATACGAGTCCGTCTGGGTATTTGATTCCAGGTTGATTTGGATGACTTTGATCCCCTCCGCCTGGGCTCGAGCCAAAAGGCGGGCATAGGACTGAATATCCGGATTGTGGGCAACGATCAGGTCGGGTTTTTCTCCGATCAAGGATTGCAACGCGCGCGTTCCGGCGTCTGTACTCCACGCAGGATCCCGAATTTCGAAGTTGTAGTTCAAACGTTCCGCCTGCTGACGCATCTTTGCGGCCCAGCCTTCGGTCAGATCGAAGCCCATGGACAGCGGCAGGAACACCACGTTCTTTCCTTCCAACTCTCCGTGGAAGGCTGTGCTGCGTGGATTTTCGAGCCCTTTGTTCTGGGCCTGTGCGGCGAATGGAACAAAGACGACCCAGGCAACGGCCATCAGTTTAATCAGTAGCGACTTACTCATAACGTTCCTCCCTCTTTTTTCGTTAACCGTTTTTGATGTGTGTGTTTGTCACAGGTCCCCTTGCTGCGACGTCTGTTCGTCGCGCGGGTTGACCAGTGAATCGATGATGATAGCGAACAGCAGCACCACGCCCTTCACCAGGTTCTGGACCGTGAAGGGGATGTTCATGATCGTCATGCCGTTCAAAAGGATGCCGACGAACATGGTCCCAAGGATGACGTTGCGGATTTTCCCGTGCCCGCCGTTCAAACCGATGCCACCCAGGACAACGACCAGCAAGATGTCGTAGATGAAGGTCGAATTGTAGAGCCGCGCATTGATCGCCGAGGCCGAGGACGCCAGGATCAGCCCCGCCCCGAAGGCAACAAAGGCGCTGATCGCGTATTGCGCGACCACCATCGGGCGAAAGGGCACGCCGGTGATCTTAGCCGCCTCCGGATTGTTGCCCATCGCATAGAGCTGCCAGCCGAAGCGGGTGCGGCTCAACAGAATGTGGGCAACGAAGCATAGCATCGCGAAGGCGACGACCGTGACCGGAATACCGAGTATTCGCCCCTGACCGATGAGCGCGAACCAATCCTCGCCCGGCGGGACGTTCTGCATCTCCAGGGTGAAAAAGAACGTACGTCCCAGGCCATAAATGATCGACCCAGCGGCTAGGGTGGCAAAGATCGGCGGCACCTCGCCCACTGCTACGGCGAAGCCGATGATGATGCCGGTCAGCAACGCGAACCCGGCGCCGATCAACAGCGCGACTTCTAAAGGATATCCAGATCGGGACAGAGCGAATGCCCAGGAAACGGAGACGACCATGGTCGCGACCATCGACACATCAATCCCGCGTCCGACCACAACCAAAGCCATGCCGAGGGCCAGGATGCCGAGGATCGACACGCTACGCACCAGCGTTAGAAGGTTCCCCGCACTGAAGAACGCCGGAAGGAACAACGCGAAAGCGAGGAAGGCAAGCAGCGCCAGCAAGAAGACGATGCCTTCCTGACTCTTCACGAGAGACGCCGGACCGGGTGCCAAGGATCGCATGGGACGTGCCTTCCCTATCCCGTCCTGATTCTACTCGCCCGTCAGACGGCGAAGGATTTCCTTCGCTCGGTCGACGCGCACATCTTGACTTTCAGCCAGTTCGCCAGCCACAATTTCGATCTGATTGCCGGTGGCTCCGGCGACGATGGCGATGTTCCGCGCATGCAGTGTCATGTGGCCGCGCTGAATCCCCTCGCTGGCCAGCGCACGCAGCGCCGCCATATTCTGTGCGAGTCCGACCGCGACGGCGATTTCCGACAATTCTTGAGCCGATCGAACGTCCAACAGCGCCAGCGATGCCTGAGCTGCCGGATGGGTGCGGGTTGCCCCGCCCACAAGACCCAGAGCCATTGGCATTTCGATGCAGCCCACCAGCGTACCGACACCGGAAATCTCCCAGCGCGTTAGGGAGGTATAGCGGCCGGCACGAGCGGCCCAGGCATGAGCCCCGGCTTCAATCGCTCGCCAATCGTTTCCTGTCGCGACGACGACAGGATCGATACCGTTCATGATCCCCTTGTTGTGAGTCGCGGCGCGGTACGGGTCGACGATGGCCATGGCGCAAGCCTCAACGATGCCTTGGGCAATGCGATCGCCCGAATATTCCCCGGTCGCCAGCGAGTCGATGGATAGTTCCATCCGGGCCCGGGCCAACCGCCGGTCCGCGAGATTCGACAGAATGCGAAGCCGAACCGGTCCGCCGGCGAGTTCCTCGACCATCGGCGCGACGCCTTCCGCCATGGTATTGACGGTGTTTGCGCCCATCGCGTCGCGAACATCGACCAGCAGATGCACGATCACCATCGGGCCGACAGGCGTCGTCTCGAAGACATTCACCTCGATATCCCGGCAACCGCCACCCAGTCCGACTAGGACCTTGTCTTTCTCATTCGCGGTCGCGACAATTTCGTCTCGGCGCTCCAAAATCCGTTGGCGAGCGCCATTCGGATCGTTCGTACCCAAGACCTGAACCTGGGCGATCATAACCGGATCGGTGCTGGAGGTACGGAATCCGCCATTGTCTCGGGCGATTTTCGCCATGTAGGACGCCGCAGCGACCACCGACGGTTCCTCCACCGCCATGGGAATCAGGTAATCGCGACCGTTGATCGTGAAATTTGTCGCCACGCCGATTGGTAGGTCGAACGTCCCGACGACGTTTTCGATCATTCCATTCGCCAGAGCGAGCGGCAGAGCGCCACCGCCCCGTAGCGCATGGGTATCCGATTGGCTCAGACCGGCGATTTCAGCTAGTTTTTGAAGTCGTTCCGACGGTTCGAGATCGCGAAACCCAGCGATCCGCGAATTTACCGCCCGGCGCGGTTTTTCCGCATCGGTGCCAACGATCACGTTGTCCTCCCTACCCTGCACCGGATTGGTTCCGGCGACGTTGACATCGATCTGACACCGACCTCACCTTCTACTGCAAGGTACAGTTTAAATAAATGTATCCTTACCGTATCCATTACAGAATACCGCATCGCACCATAACATTCCTTGCCAGAAGGGGGCGCAACGACGGATAATCCGATATATTAATAGGTCTGCGTTTTCGAACTTTCGGGCACGGGGAAATATGGATCATGCAGCGCATTCTTTATGAAAGGGCCCGTAAGGCAAGACCGCAAACCGATCTAACATTCTGATATTACGTGATATATATGACACTAACCGAAACCATCGTTGATAAGATCACCAAACGAATCGAGAGCGGCCTCTTGGAGCCGGGAAGCCGTCTTCTATCCATTCGGCGAGCCGCAGAGGAATATGAAGTTTCGAAAAACACTGTCGTGGAAGCCTATGACCGGTTGGTTTCAGCGGGTCTGATTTCATCACGGACCGGGTATGGGTTTACGGTCGCCAATAGGTACACTCAACTGGCATCCGATCACTCCCAACATGTAGCAGAGGCCGTCGACATCGCGTCGCTGTTGAGTGCACAACTTGAACAGAACTTCTCAATCCGGGTCGGCGACGGCCGCCCCCCCGCCTCCTGGACAGAAGAATCAGAGCTTCAGCGTCATCTTGGTCGCTTCAAGCTTCCTGCCGCATCCCGGGAGGACGGATACGGTTCGGCGATGGGCTACCCCGGTCTTCGGGACAGGTTGGCGATGAACTATATGGACCGGGGCGTTGAAGTCGGGACCGACGGGATACTTTTAACCTTTGGTGCCAATCACGCGCTCGACTTGATAATCCGCCGTCTGCTTCTGCCCGGGGATACAGTTCTGGTGGATGATCCGGGATACTATCCCCTGTTCGCGAAGCTGAAGCTCTCGCAGATCCGCATGGTCGGCGTGAGTCGGCTGGCGTCTGGTCCGGACATTGACGATTTGCGAGAAAAGGCGGAGCGAGAACGCCCAAAAATCTTTTTCACCCAATCGCTTGCACATAACCCCACCGGCGGATCGATAACGCTGCCAACCGCTCATGCAGTCCTTACGCTGGCAGAACAGCATGGTTTTGTCGTGGTGGAAGACGAACCGTTCCTGGACCTACCGACTGTGGACGGGCCATTCATGGCGCAACTCGATCAATTGCAGAACGTGATCCACATCGGCACCTTTTCCAAGACACTGTCCGCCAGTCTACGCTGCGGATATGTCGCCGCTAGGCCCGACATCATCGCCTCCCTGGCCGAATTGAAGATGCTGACCAGCGTCAACAGTTCCAGTTATGTCGAGCGTCTCGTCCACGGGCTCATGATCGACGGTCACTATCATCGCCACTTAAAGCGTCTTGCTCAGCGCGTTCGACGGGCCACGGACGTGGTAACGCAGAATTTGGAGCGGACGGGCCTTTCAACCCTGTCGACACCGACCGGGGGATATTATGTCTACCTGCGTTTCCCATCCGGGATCGACGATATGCACCTGGCCCGTCAAGCCATGGGCGAAGGCATCTTCACGGCGCCGGGCAGCCTTTTCTGCGTCGACAGGAAACCGAACCGGTCCGGTATGCGGGTCAATATCGCCTGGGCGGAATCGCCGCGTTTCTACGACTTCCTGTGCCGCGAACTCCAGAAACTACTGTAGCATTAGCCGACTATTTCATCGACCGGATCAAATTCGGCAGGTCGGCGAAGGCATCGAATTTCGCCGTATGCGGCAGGTCTTCGACGGCGCTTTTTCGGTAGCCTTCGGTGAACAGGAAAAAGGTGACTGCCGCCCGCGATGCTGTTTCGGCGTCGACGTCACTGTCCCCGACATAGACCCGCCGTCCGCCGCCCAACGCGTCAAACGCTGCGAACAGCGGGGCGGGGTCGGGTTTCCGGACCGGCAAGCTGTCGCCGCCCAGAACGATTTCGAAGAAATCGGACAGTCCCAGATGCGCCAACACAGCGCGCGTCGGTCTAAGTGGCTTGTTGGTGCAAACCCCAAGCCGTGCCCCGGCATTCCGAAGGTCGGCTAGAGCCTGCGGAACACCGGGATACGGATGGGTCAGCGTTACGGCGGTTTCGTAGGTCCCGGTGAAATCCGCCAGCAACCGGTCTTGAGATGCTTCGTCAATCCCCCGCGCGGCCCGCATGCGGGCAACGAAAACCGCCGCCCCATCGCCGATGAACGCCCGCGTCTCCGCCAGACTGATCGGTTCCGCCCCTTCGCGCGCCAACAGCCCATTGGCGATGCCTTGAATGTCCGGCGCACTGTCGATCAGCGTGCCGTCCAGGTCGAAAACGATCGAAACGTCCATAGGCCCCAGCAACGACGGGAAACCGCCGCTTCCTCAACTCAAATGATGAACTTCGCGCATACCATATACGGGAGTCGGCAGCCCCTCCATCCGCGCCTTCAATTGATGCGCCAGATAATGGGAATAGAACCGGGACTGATGCAGGTTGCCGCCATGGAACCACAACGCCTTTTGCTGGGTCGGCTTCCACATATTACGCAACTCCCCTTCCCAGGGTCCGGGATCCTTGGTCGTTCCGGAGCCCAAGCCCCAGCACTTCCCGACCTTGTCGGCCACGTCGCGACCGATAAGATCGGCCGCCCAGCCGTTCATCGAGCCATAGCCGGTGGCGTAGACGATCAAATCCGCCTCAAGTTTCTCGCCACCGTCCAGCACGACTCCGTCATCGACCACTTCCGACACTTGGCCATGGGCAATCTTGATTTCGCCGTCGATGACCAACTGGCAGGCGCCGACATCGATATAGTATCCGGACCCACGGCGTAGATATTTCATGAACAGGCCGGATTCGTCGTCGCCGAAATCAAGTTCGAATCCTGCTTTTTCCAGGGCCGAATAAAAGCCGGCGTCGCGCTTCCGGATATTGTCGTAAACGGGCTTCTGGAACGTATGCATGATCGCATACGGCACGGAGGCGAAGATCATATCCGCCTTCTGCGTGGTCATGCCGTTGGCCGTCGCTTGCTCCGAATAAAGCGGCCCCATGCCCAGTTCCATCAAAGAGTCCGATCGGACAATATGGGTGGAGGAGCGTTGGACCATCGTGACATCCGCCCCGGCTTCCCACAGGGCGGCGGCGATATCATGCGCCGAATTGTTGGACCCGACGATAACGGCTTTCTTGCCCTTATAGGCGTCCGGCCCCGGATGTTTGGACGAATGATGCTGATCGCCCTTAAAGCGATCCATGCCGGGGAAGTCGGGCATGCGCGGCTTGCCCGACATGCCGGTCGCCAGCACCAATTGCTTTGGTTTCAGGACGACTTCTTCGCCATCGCGATCGACCGTCAGCGTCCATTCGCCCTTGGCCTCATTATAGGACGCGCTCTTGCAAGACGTGCGGGTCCAGTAATTCAATTCCATGACCTTCGTATACATTTCCAGCCAATCGCCGATCTTGTCCTTCGGCGTGAAGATCGGCCATGTCGGCGGAAACGGCATATACGGCAGGTGATCGTACCAAACCGGATCGTGCAGGCAGAGGGATTTATAGCGGTTGCGCCAGGCGTCTCCGGGACGGTCGTTCTTGTCCACGATCAAGGTCGGCACGCCGAGTTGCCGCAATCGGGCGCCCAAGGCGATACCGCCCTGACCGCCGCCGACGATCACCACATAGGGCTGCTTGCTGTATCCCAGCGTTCGCTGCTCTTCTTCGCGTTCTTCCACCCACGTCGTGCGGCTTCGGTCGGAACCATGCTTCACACCGAATGGGCGGTTGAAACCGAGCGTTTCCTCGAACCCTTTCAATTCGGCCATGCCGGTCAGCAGCGTCCAGATCTTGCCGTCCTTGACGCGCACCATGCCATAGCCCCGGCACAGATCGGTTTCAAAGGTGATGCAGGCCGTTACCACCCCATCGGCTTCATCCACCGATTCTTTCGGATCCAGTTGGAACGCTGCCGGTTTGATACCGGCAAGCTGCGCGGTCAACATATCGCTGATCGCATCCTTGCCTTCCATCGTGCTGATGTTCCAGGTGAAGCTGACGAGGTCCCGCCAGTAGCAATCGTCCTGGAATAGGTCGATGACACGGTCGATATCGCCGCTTTCCAGCGCTTTCCCCAAATCCGCGACGATGGTCGCGGCCGGGCTGTCGATAATCGTATCAGGCATAACGCCCTCCCATTGTATGTATCCCGCACGGGCGCGATGCCGCCGCCCTCAATAGAGCCGCGGCATCGCCTGCACGTCTTTAAAGCGTGGTTTCCGCAACATTCGCCGGATTGAATAGGCGCGTCTTGCCCGATTTCTTGGCGTCGTTGTCGTAGACGGTTCCCTTCGGGGCGGACACGATTTCCAGCTGTTGCCCCCAGGGTGCCATGAAGTAGCACCAGGTGAGCCCGAGATTCGGCCCTTCGGTATAGGATGTCGGGTCGCCCAGGACCTTCACGCCTTTCGACTTCAAGAAGGCGATCGCCTCATCCATGTCATCGACATAGAACGCGAGGTGATGACCGCCGACATCGCTGTTTTTCGGTGGCGTCTTGTCCTGGTCTGGCGCCCGATACTCGAATACCTCCAAGTTGGTGCCATTCCCGCAACGCAGATAGCGGAATTCGGTGATCACCGAACGGGGGTGGACGTTCAGGTGTTCGGTCATCCAATCGCTGTCATCGACACGGAAATCCGTGGCGGCCGTGTAAAGGGTTTCCGCCCCGAGGATTTCTTCAAAGAACGTGCAGGCTTCATTGATATCCGGAACCGTGAAGCCGATATGTTCCATTCCGCGCATTCCTGGCATAGCCATAATCGTTTCCTCCTGTTTTATAGGTGTCTGCGTCAGCAGTACTTGTTGGCAAAGGCGTTGAGCTTCTCATACGAGCCCTTGGCCATCGCCTCATAGAAATCGCGATAGATTCCGTGCTGTTCGGTATAAAGCACGGCCAGATCGCGATTGGGTTCGAACGAGCTTTCGAGGTGCACCATCTCGCCCACCCCTTCAGACACGTCGGTGAATTCACCGGCACCGACCGCCCCCAAGATCGCGGCACCGAGAACGGTGCATTCGCGTTCCGAGGTCACATGAACCGGACGTCCGAACACATCCGACATGATCTGAACGAAGCCAGGGCTCTTGGTCCCACCGCCGGTCAGCCGCAATTCGGTGACGCCGCCCTCGATATCGCTGTCGAAGGCATCGACCACCATCTTCATCTCGTTGGCGCATCCTTCGAGCATCGCCCGGATCAGATCCTGACGATTGTGATGCAAACCGAGCCCCAGATAGCCGCCCCGGGCGAAGGCGTCGTAATACGGCGTCACCTGGCTGGACAGGAAGGAATGGAACAACAAACCGGACGCGCCGGGCTTGGCCTCGCCCGCCTCGTCCACCATCACGGCGAACGGGCTTTTCCCTTCCTTATGGGCTTTCTGGATGTCGTCGTTGCCGAGGTTGTCGCGCCACCATTTCAGGCAGGCGCCAAGGCTGAACGCCGCCCCTTCGATGTTCCAATGGTTCGGCACACCATGACCGCCCCACCACAGGTTCCGCCCCTTGATCAGGTCCAGCGAATCCAGATGGGCCACCATCACTGCGGCGGTACCGACCGTGAATTCCGCCAGCCCCTGACGGATCACGCCCGCCCCGATCGCCGCGCATTGCTGATCCCCGGCACCGCGGCACAGTTTCACACCGACCGGGATACCCGTTTCCACGGATGCCTGTTTGGATACCGTCCCGACGAAACCGGTCGGAATCCCGACCGGCGGCAGTCGGCTGCGGTCGATGCCGCATAATTCCAGGATACGGTCGGACCAATCCAGCTTCGCAATATCCATCATGCCGTTGAGCGTGAGCGACGCCGGATCGGTTTCCCATTTTTCGGCACCGAGGCGGTGCAGGAAATATTCCTGACCATTGGCGAACCACGCGATCTTCTCGAACAGATCCGGCTTCTTGTCGCGCAGCCAGGCGATTTTGGAGGCCGTCCATAGCGGGCTGAGCTGCATGCCGGTATGATCGTGGTGTTCTTCAGGCGGCAGGCTTTCGCCGATGCGGTCCGCTTGTTCCACCGCGCGCGCATCGTTCCACACGATACTGTCGGCGAGCGGCTTCTTGTCCTTGTCCAGCAAACAAACGGTGCCGCGCTGGCTTGAAACGCCGACCGATTTGTAGGCTTCCGCCGGTAAATTCGCTTGCGCGATCGCCGCTTTGCTGGCCTCGCAAATACCGTCCCAGACGGCGTCGAGGTTTTGCTCGTTCCATCCCGAACGCGGCGAAATCGTGGGATATTCCTTGTATCCGTGACCGAGGCATTTGCCTTTCGGATCGAATACCATGACCGTGCAACCGGTCGTCCCGGCATCGATCCCAATAAACGCTCTTTCCATTTATCCTCCCCTTCAGGACGTTTGTTATCCGCATTGTGCGGTTTGTTTTGATACGTCCCGGATGCCGTTCTTCGGCGGCTTATCCGGTCGTCATTTCATCGACCTCCGAAATCCATTCGCTCAACAATTCCAGGAACCGTGCCCGACGCGCCAAATTTGCGCGGGGCAATTGGTCCAGGCAGTCTTTCTTGAAAGCGACGACATCCTCGCGGACGCCCAAGGACGCCTGCGGCTCCAGCGCAATCGCGGTGTCTCCTTCACCGTGCCACCGATCGTTGACCGGAAAGCCAAAGGGACGAAGCGCATCATTCCAGGTTGCATCGAGACGGAGGGTCCGACCGTCCTCCATCCGCAGGACGACATAGTTGTGGAAGTCGTCGACCCCCGCCTCTTGCACCATCTCGCGTAATTCGGCCGACATGCCGGGATGTACGGGGATCCCGGCGGCGAAGTCGCCCCTGACCGTTTCGACATCCGCCTTGAAGCCCGCCTGACGCAGCCGGTCTCTCAGCAGAAGATGCTTGCCGGTGCAGGACCCGGCGCGGCGATCGGCAATGGTCAGCGGATCGCGCACGCCATCCGACAGATAGCGATAGCGCCGAACTTCGTGGAACAGGTCCACCGCCGGTCGGATGTCACTCCGTTTATCCGCCATTTTCCCAATCATCGCGTCGCCAATCCGATCATGCCGTCCGCACTCCCCGTCAGACGATGGAAATCCCGGTTTCCGCCGAGAATAGATGTGCATGATCGAAGTCGAACGAAACGTAGCACTTTTCGTCGGCTTCGAAGGGAGATTTTGGATCCGTCCTGACACGAATATGATCGCCCCCGCTGAGGACATCGACCAACATGTCGCTGCCCAGCAATTGGCGGGAGAAAACCGTACCCGCGATCATGCCGTCATCCGGATCGGCGGTCAGGCGCACATTCTCAGGCCTGACGCCGAGCCGAAGGTCGCGTTCGCCGCTCGACAGCGCGGCTTTCGCCAATCGGTCGTCGAGCGTGATCTTGAACCCGTCATGCATCAGATTCACCGCATTGCCTTCCTGCGCGCAGGAACAGGCGATCAGGTTCATCGCCGGTTCGCCGACGAAACCGGCAACCCAGGCATTCACCGGATTCGAGTAGATTTCCGCCGGTGTGCCGAATTGCTGCAACACGCCTTCATGCATGACCGCGATCCGATCCGCCATCGACAGGGCTTCCAGCTGATCGTGCGTCACATAGACCGTCGTCACGCCGAGATGCTGTTGCAGGTGCTTTAATTCGGACCGCATGCGCGCACGCAGCTTGGCATCCAAATGCGCAATCGGTTCGTCGAACAGATAGATCTGCGGCTGACGAACGATCACGCGACCGATGGCGACACGTTGCTTCTGACCGCCGCTGAGCTCCATCGGCTTCCGGTCCAGAAGATGCCCGATCTCCAACAAATCCGCGGCTTCCTGAACGCGCTTTCGAATTTCGTGCTTCGCGACCTTCGCAAGGCGCAGCGGATTGCCGATATTTT
Source organism: Pacificispira spongiicola (assembly GCF_012926505.1). Taxonomy (GTDB): domain Bacteria; phylum Pseudomonadota; class Alphaproteobacteria; order UBA8366; family Aestuariispiraceae; genus Pacificispira; species Pacificispira spongiicola. Next base: position 317,407 of record NZ_JABBNT010000004.1, on the reverse strand, counting down.
CCGCGACGGTTTTATGCGGATAGAGGGCGTAGTTTTCGAACACCATCGCGATATCGCGATCCTTCGGCGCCAGATCGTTGATCCGACGATCCCCCAACAGGATGTCGCCCGACGAGATATGCTCCAACCCCGCCAACATCCGCATGGTCGACGACTTTCCGCACCCGGACGGGCCCAGCATGCAAACGAACTCTCCATCGTCGCATTCCAGGTTCAAATCCCGCACGGCGACGGTGTCCCCGTAATACTTCCATACATTCTCAATTTTCAGCGCGACCATTAGCTCATTACCTTCTTAATTTCGCTTGCGCCCGGACGAAGCGGGCAGCGTGTCATTCCTTCACGGCGCCCATTGTCAGACCCGCGACCAGATATCGGCGGATCAGGAGCCCGAGCAGCATCATCGGGGCCGTCGTCACCACGCCGGCCGCCATGATCTTGCCCCACTGCACATTCTGGGGCTGGACCAATTCCTTTGTGGCCGCAGGCAGGGTTTTGGCCGCGCCGCTTCCGATGATTGTCGCGAACAGGAAGTCGTTCCACGCGAACAGGATGCACAACACCAGGAACGCGCCGATGCCCGGCGCCACCAGCGGCAGGATCATCAATGTCGCCTGGAATCGGGTGGCCCCATCGCACTGCGCCGCTTCTTCCACCGCATAGGGAACGTTGTCGAAGAAGCCCTTAAGCATCCAAATCGCGAAGGGCAGATTGAATGTCGTATAGGCCAGGATCAGACCGGGAATCGTCCCGACCAACCCGAAATTTCGGAAGATGGCGTAGAGCGGCACGATCACCGCAACGACCGGCGCCATTCGGGTGGAAATGATCCAAAACAGCAAATCCTTCTTGCCGCGGAATTCGTAGCGCGACATGGAATAGGCACAGGACGTGCCAAGGATGACCGCCAACAAAGCGGAGCCGACGGAGGCAAGCAGACTGTTGCTCAAATAGGTTCCGAAGGATTCCTCGGTAAACAGAGCGACATAGTGCTTGAAGGTCGGTGTGAAATGGACCAGCGCGGACGTGCCGGCCCAATCCCCAACCTCCGGTAGGGTGAAGGCCTGCAACAGGTCCTTCATCGACGAGCCGATCATGATCACGAACGGCAGGATCGTCCAAACCACATATGCGGCCAGGAAAACTTTAGCCAAAACCGACAGAAGACGGGAAAGGCCGGTGTCGTATTGAACGATATCGCGGGAAGCCATGCCTTATCTCCTCGTCAGTCTTTTTGGTTCGCCAGGGCCTTCTTCTGCGCGGGGTTTTCAAAGACCCGCACAAGAATCATGCCGAGGATGATTGTCACGGCCAGCAGCGTGAAGGCGATTGCCGCGCCGCGGCCCAGTTTGAAGAACTGGAACGACACATCGAAGAGATAGACTGGTAGAATTCGTGTGGAGTTGCCGGGTCCCCCGCCGGTCATCGCCAGGATGTGATCGATGAAGCGGAAGTTATCCATGAACCGCAGCAGGATGCCGATCAGCAGGAACGGATAGATGTTCGGCAGAGAAATGGCGAAGAAGTTCCGGATCGGACCGGCCCCGTCGACCATATGCGCCTCGACCTGATCGCGCGGCACGCGTTTCAGACCGGCCAGCGCGATCAGTGTGATCAGCGGAGTCCATTGCCAGATATCGACGATGACGACACCCCACAAGGCGCTGCCGTAATCCGCCAGGATCGACGTTTCCCCTAGCAGGCCCAGGCTCTGGAACAGCCAGTGATACCAGCCGAATGTGCCGTTGTAGAGATAGTACCATAGCAGACCGGCAACGACCGGCGACATCATCATGGGCATCAGGACAAGCGTCACCAATACCTTTTCGAAGCGGCTGTTGTTCAGGATGACGGCAAGCAGGACCCCGACAAGAATTTCGAAACTGAGGCAGAGACCGGAATATTTGGCGAGCATCAGCCAGCCTTGAATATTCTTTTCGTCGGTCAGCAGCCCCGCGTAGTTTTTCAGGCCGACCCAACGGTCCGCGCCGCCGATCACGATCTTGTGGAGACTCATGTAAATAAGCCAGAAGAACGGATAGATCGTAATCGCCGCCAGGGTGATGATCGCCGGCAGCATCAGATACAGATGGAATCGGCGGCGCGGCGCCGTGTTCCGGTTTTCGGGTTCATAATCGATCGTACGCGCCGCGTAATCGTGGTCTTCATCCACGGTCACGAACGATGTCTTCGCTTCAATCAGCATGATCGCAGACCTGTCCGGTAAAAACGTCGTATATCGAGAAAATCCCTGCCGTACGGCGCAACGCCGTACGGCAGGTCAGTTCGCGAGGTTAGACGCCGTTCAGATTGTCGATCTGCTCCTTGATCCGATTGCAGGTCTCTTCGGCCGTGGTCCGACCGGCAAGGCAGGACTGCATCTCGGCGGCAACGATATTGTGGTATTCGTTGGCTTCCGGGAATTTCGGTCCCAGCACGAAATGCGGGTCCTTGATGCCATAATCGTAGACAGCATCGAAGGTCAGCGCGTTCGGCATGTCCGTCGGGCGCTGACGCGCCTTTTGAACTTCCGGGATATCCATGACGGACTTCCGGGTGGGCGTGCCGCCGACACCTTTCAGAACGTTGAACTGGGTGTCGCGGGACGTCGCCCAGATCGAGAAGATATACGCCGCGCGCTTCACATCGTCGGAGGCATTGCCGTTAATGCCGATACCGCCGATACCGCAGTTGGTGCCGTTAACCGCCGGGCCGCCGTTGACGATCCATTCCGGAACGCCTTTCGGGCATGGACCGTATCCGGTACGCCCACCGGCCGCCACGGAGGTTTCGGGGTTTTCCACCGATGCCGCGAATTCGTGATACTGGACCTGCATGGCAATCTGGCCGGACTGGTAAACGGTATTCAGTTCCAGTGTCCCGTTGGCCAGATTGTCCGGGTGACTGACGTCGCCCAGGGCTTTCTGCTTTTCCATGATCAGGATGGACTGTTCGTCGCCCCAGTTCGTCGGCCCCGGTTCCCGAGACCCCAACTTGTCGTCGACATCGAAATCCGTCCACCGGCCGTTAGCGAATTGCAGCCGCTGGATGTCCAACTGGGTCGTCCAGGCGAACGAACCGTTGTGCTGGGCATACCCGTAAGGAACGTCTTCCCCGGATTCCTTCAGCGCCTTGAAGAAGGTCGCGAAATCCAGAACGTTCTGCCACGTCGTATCGGCGGTGTATTCCATCCGATAGCCGTATTCCTGTTCGAAGAGCTTCGAGTATTTTTCGAACAGGTCCTGACGATAGAAGGTGCAGGCCACGGCGGAGTCATATGGCAGAGCGATCAAGCGATCACTGTCGTAGTACAAACCGCACGCGTCGCGGAAGTTCGGGAACCACGCATCGCGGTCCACACCTTCCGGATCCTGCGGCAGGGTATCGTCGCCGATCAACGGCGTCAGGTCGGCGAAGAAGTCCGCGAAGGGCGCCCCGATCGGCTTGTCCTGAACATAGTTCAAGGCGAAATCGGAGTTACCGCTGCGCAGATCGATGCCGATCTTCTGCTGCACCACCGGCAGACCGTCGGTGATGATTTCAACTTCGATACCGGTTTTATCGTAGAAGGCCTTGATATTATCGCGGATCGCAAAGGACGGGGGTGTGTTTTCCGACATGAAGACAAGCTTCGTGCCTTCATACTGCCGCCACTTGGCCTCTTCCGACGAAGCCGCGTAAACAGGTCGGCGGGTGATCGTGGTCCCCAAACCGACAGCCATCGAGCCGACGCCGAGAGCGCCCGCCGCGCCGCCGCCGAGTTCGAGGAATTTCCGGCGCGACACCTTACGGTGCAGCGCATTCTTCGGTGCATAAAACATTCATTCCTCCCATTTATATTTTTTATGACCAAAGCAGCCCGCTGATCTTTCCGTCTGGTGCCGATTGATCTGTGGAAAATTTTCACCATGTTGCTTTCACGGTGTCAATAGAAAGAAATGGTGGAATATTTTTCTCTCTACGAAACGCCCGAATCCCAAGGCTTTTGGGTTATAAAGTCGGGAAAATCGAAGGTGTTTTGCCGCTTGTTCACACACGGATATAAGGAAAAATCTTTCACGACCGCCGCCGCAAGGCCCTGAAACCAGTCGAAAAAGATGGAATTTTTCAGCCTATTCACCGGCGGGCGCTATTCCCGCCGGAATTCTGGGTGGCTTTGGATATTTCCCAGAACCCCACTGGGCGCGGAAGCGCCCCTTTTACCGGCCGGACAGCGGCTTTAACGCATGAAATGTTGTTTCAGATTTTCCGCCGTATCGTTCAGGCACTGCTTTGCCGAACCGCCGGACTGGAACAGGACACCCAGATAAATCAGATAAATAATATACATCTGGCAAATCCGACCTTCGAGGAAGTCCCCATATAGAGGTACTTGCGGCGGGCCGTGATGCCACGTGATGAGGGCATGTTCCGCGGCCGTGGCGACGGCCGAGTCGCGATCGCTGGTAATGGCGAAGGTTTTCGATCCTCGTTCCCGGGCTAAGGCCAGAGATCGCGCGACGGTATCCGTCGTTCCGGTATGGGAGATGCCGAACACGGTAAAAGTTTCATCCACCGTCGTCGTGGCGACCAGTTGCGTATAGCCGTCGCGATGAACCGTTGTCTGAATGCCGGATTTCAGCAGCAAATGCGCGGCTTCCTCACAGACGGACGCGGCGCCGCCAACCCCCAGGAACAACACATGCTCCGCCTTCAGCACCTGGGTCACCGCGCTCTGTACCGCTTCGAAATCCAAGTGTTTTTGGCTTTCGCCGATACTCGAACTCAGTGCGCCATAGAGCTTCTGACTGATTTCGATCAGCGAATCGGTTTCGTGCATGGTCGTCGGAATGTTCACGAATTGTCGACCGGCGCTGCTTTCCGAGGCCAGCGCAAGCTTCATTTCGGAATACCCGCGATAGCCAAGCGCACGGGTGAAACGGCTGACCGTCGCCTCACTGACGCCAAGCGTATTGGCAAGCTCGGTAATGGACATTTCGAGCCGGCTATCCGAATGGGCACAGAGATAATCTGCGACGGTCTTCTCGGATTTTCGTAGGTCGGGATACCGTTGTTGAATACGGGCGACAATGCCCATCCCGTCAATCATATTGCCTCCTGAAACTCCCGACGCATACGCCGCAGACGAGTATAATCCCGAAATTCTGTCATAAGATCAAACAAATAGAGTAAAATTTTTTCACCATAATCAAGGACATACCGTCGTCCGTCGCTGGATGTGCCCGCCTATCAGATTGATTTTTAGGAATTTTTCTATTCCCCGCCATCCCCTCCCTCCTTAGAGGCTTCCCTCACGGATATCCGGAAACGACGCGGCTTCCCCAGCAACACGGCTGGAATTTTTTTCACAACACAAGGCGTACTTGCAATTTCATCTAGCGGATACTGCGTCCTGAAAATGTCTTTCTTGGAACGCCCGAACTTCTCGCACCCTTGCCCTACCGTGATCAGAATCTTCTCTATTGTAGTTTCTCGTTAAAAAACAAAATGTTATAATTTTTTCCCTATTCCAACCACTTCCCGCACAGCCATTTCGCCGACCTATCAATCCCGTATTTCGGAAATTTCTTCCTCATTTTTGGGGTCAAATCGCCATTTCTCCAAAAATGGTGAAAATTTCTTTACTTGCCGAAATCACCGTGATTAAACTCTGCGCAACGTCGGGAAAACCGACACAGAACAATCGAGTGTGTAGGGAGAACGCTCCAGTGACAAAAAAAGCGGTCGCGAGACGGAAGCAGAACGTCCCGCCCAAAGAACTCCTGCAAGATCTTTTCACGACGGCCTATAAGATCCGAAACTTCGAATCCGAAGGGATCAAGCTATACCGTCAGGGTCTGATCCGTGGGTATTTCCACCCCTATCTCGGCGAAGAAGGCATCGCGACCGGCGCCTGTGCCGCGTTGGAAGATCGCGACTACATCGCGTCGACCCACCGGGGCCACGGCCATTGTATCGCTCGCGGCGCGTCGATCGACGGAATGGTCGCCGAACTGCTGCAGAAACGTACCGGCTATTGTAAAGGGTACGGCGGGTCGATGCACATCGCCGACATCACCCAGAACAATCTGGGCGCCAACGGCATCGTGGGGGCCGGTACGCCCTTGGGTGTCGGCGCCGCGCTGGCCAATCAGGTCCGCGGATCGGACGCGGTGACGATTACGTTCACCACGGACGGCGCGACCAATAACGGCACCTTCCTGGAGGCCCTGAACCTCGCGGCGATCTGGGATTTGAACTTCATCCTCATCATCGAGAACAACCAATATGCGGTGTCGACGACGATCGAGGAGTCGACGCGCGAGCCGGATTTGTACAAACGCGGTTTGGCGATCGGCGTGGACAGCGTCCAGATCGACGGCAACGATTCGCTGCTGGTGTATCAAACCGTGAGCGACGCCGTGGAAAAATGCCGTGCCGGTAAAGGGCCCGTGCTGATCGAGGCGAAGACGTTCCGCCACAGCGGTCACCATGTAAACGACCCCGGCAAATACATGCCGGAGGAGCGTCTCGCCTATTACAAGGCCCGCGATCCCGTCGACCGTGCCCGCGAAAACCTGATCACCATGGGCGGCATGTCCGCCGAAGAGGTCAGAAAAATCGAGGAAGCGATCGAGAAGGAATTCGCCGACGCCGTGGAAGCCGCCAAGAACGCCGGCGAGATCACGGTCGAGGAATTCCGCGAATTCGTCAGCGAATACTGATCCGGCCGGGCCGAGCGCCCAAAAGAAGCACGGAAAAATCCAGGAGGAAACGATGTCTGACCGGGAAATCATGTACCGGGATGCGCTGCGTGAGGCTCTGCACGAAGAGATGACGCGCAACCCCGAGGTCTTCGTCATTGGTGAAGGCATCGCCGAACGCGGCGGATCCTATAAGGTTACCGAAGGCCTGCTTGCCGAATTCGGTGCGAAACGGGTTCGCGATACCCCGATTTCCGAAGCCAGCATGATCGGCGTCGGGGTCGGCGCGGCGATCGCGGGGGCCCGACCGGTTGTGGAGATTCTCTATATCGACTTCGCCATGCTGGGCATGGACCAGATCGTCAACCAGGCCGCCAAGTTTCGCCTGATGACCGGCGGCGAGGGACGCGTGCCCTTCGTGTTGCGCACCCAGGGCGGTACCGGCGGCGGCGTCGCGGCGCAGCACTCGCAAAGCTTGGAAGCGTTATTCTACCATATTCCGGGCCTGCGCGTCGTCATGCCCTCCACGCCTTACGATGCCAAGGGTCTGCTGAAATATGCGCTGCGTCAGCCGGACCCGGTGATGTTCCTGGAACACAAGCATCTCTATATGACCAAGGGCCATGTGCCGGACGGCGAAATAATCGTCGAATTCGGCAAGGCCGACATCAAGCGGGAAGGCACCGACGTCACGCTGATCGCCTGGTCGAACATGATCCCGCGCACGCTGGAAGCCGCCGAGGCCCTGGCCGCCGAAGGGATATCCGCCGAGGTCTTGGATCCCCGTACCCTGGTCCCGCTGGACCGCGAGGCGGTCTTGAAATCTGTCGCGAAGACCAATCGCTGCGTCATCGTGCAGGAAGCCGTCCGGCGCGGCGGGGTCGGGTCGGACATCGCCTCCATCATTCAGGAAGAGGCGTTCTACGACCTGGATGCCCCGGTCACGGTGTTGGGCGGCATGAACACGCCGATCCCCTTCAATCTGGCGCTGGAACAGGCGTCTGTTCCTCAAAAAGAGAACATCGTCGAGGTCGTGAAACGCGTCCTGCACGCCGATCTCGTCGCTTGAGCAAGGGGCCATGTGATGTCGTTGCACGTACTTGAAAAACTGGCGGCCACGAATCCGGAATGCGAGGTCTGGTGGGACAGTTCCCCTCTGGTCTATGAAAGCTGGGCGGACAAAGTCCTTGCGGAAGCGCCTGACGGAAAAGCGGAAGCATGGCGCGGTCAGTTGGATCGTCTGTTCGGCGCCGCGCATGTCGCCGACGGCACGTCCGCCGTCCGGGGCGTTACCACCAATCCGCCGTTGAGCCTGCAGGCGATCCAAAACGATCCCGCCTATTGGACCGATCGAATTCGCCAGATCGTCGCCGACAACCCACGGGATACTGTCGAGGAAGTCTACTGGAAAACCTATCTGGAATGCGTCCGCATGGGCGCGCAGATGGTCCAACCCATGTTCGAAAAGAGCGGCGGTAAATACGGCTATCTATCCGGTCAGGTCGATCCGCGATTCGTCACCGACAAGGCGCGGATGCGCGAACAGGCCTTCCAGATCGCCGCCCTCGGCCCGAACATCATGGTCAAGCTGCCGGGGTCGAAGGAAGGATACGAGCTTATCGAGGAACTGACCGCCAACGGCATCGCCACCAACAACACGACCTCCTTCACCGTTCCGCAATATATCGCCTGCATGAACGCGGTTTCGCGCGGGCTTGAAACGGCGAAGCGCAACGGCGTCGACCTGTCGGCATGGCGGTCCGTCATCACCCATATGTCGGCGCGGCTGGGCAATATCGGGGATTTGGGGTGGCAGGCACAAACGCGCGGCATCGACCTGACCAAGGAAGAAATTCAATTGGGCGAGATCGCCGTGATCAAGCGCGCCTACCGTCATATTCAGGAAACCGGCCACCCGTCGAAAATGTTGATGTGTTCCATGCGCGTCAGCCGCGACGACGCGACCGGCACGGCATCCAGTTGGCATATCGAAAAACTTGCCGGCGGCGACTTCGTTTACACCTGCCCGCCGGGATACATCGCCGAATTGATGGCGGTGGAAGACCAATTGTCCCCGTTCGACGCCAAGGCGATCGACGAAGACATTTCCGAAGAAACGTTAAGCAAGCTGCTGCGTATTCCCTATTTCCGCCAAGCCTATGAATTCGACGGCATGGCGCCCGAAGAGTTCAGCCAGTTCGGCGCTTTCGTGGCGACCGCCTCTGAATTCGCCCAGGCCACGCGCAAGACGATCGATTTCGTCGCGCGGGTCATGGCGGAAGACATGAAGATCGCCGGCTGAGGAGAAACAAGAGATGGCAAAACCCGTATTGATGCCGCAGGTCGGACAGGATCTGACCGAAGGTCTTCTCGTCGAATGGTATGTCAAAGTCGGCGATCCGGTGAAGAAAGGCGATATCGTCGCCCTGGTGGAGTCCGAAAAGGCGAGCTTCGAGGTCGAAGCCTTCGACGAGGGCACGGTCCTGGAACTCCTGTACGACACCGGCGAGATGGCAACCGTTCTGGAACCGCTTCTTATGCTGGGTTCGGAAGGCGAAACGGTGACGAAACCCGCCGCTGCCGAACCGAAATCCGAAACGACGGCGCAGGCGACTGCTGCTCCGGTACCCTCTGCCGGGGATGCAGCGGGCGCCGCGCCGTCGGGTCGGGCCTCGTCTCCCTTGGCACGCCGTCTGGCACAGCAGGGTGGACTGGACATCGGCCAGATCAAGGGAACCGGCCCGAAAGGCGCGGTGATCAAACGCGACGTGGAAGCGGCGGCGGCATCCGCCGCCGGACGCGGCGATACGACAGCTCCGGCTGCTCCCGCGCCTACGGCTTCCGCGGCCGCGTCTCCGGTCATCGCGGCACCGGCGCAATTGCCGCCGCGCAGCATGGAAGACCGGGAAGAACCGTTCAACCGGATGCGCCAGGTCATCGCCGACCGGCTGCTGCTGTCGAAACAGACGATCCCGCATTTCTATCTGCGGGCCGAAATCGACGTCACGGATTTGCTGATCCGGCGGCAGGCGCATATCGATCAAGGCGGTCAGAAAGTATCGGTCAATGACGTCATCGTTCATTCGGTCGCGCTGACCCTGTTGGAATATCCGCGCCTGAACGCCCATGTCGCCGCCGACCGCGTTGTCCTCAAGGGGCAAGTCAATGTCGGGGTCGCCGTGTCGGTCGAAAACGGCCTGATGGTCCCGGTGATCGAAAACACCCCGTTCAAAAGCGTCGTCGAAATTTCCGATGCCGTCCGGAATCACGCCGCCGCCGCGCGGCGGGGCCTGACGAAGTCCACGACGGCGGGAACGTTCTCGATCTCCAATCTGGGCATGTATGGGGTCGAGGTTCTGCCGATCATAAACCCGCCGGAAGCCGGTATTCTCGGCGTCGGCCCAATCGTGAAATCCGTGCGGGAACATCGCGGCGGCATTCAGATACACGACATCATGTCCGTCGCCCTGTCCGCCGACCACCGCGCCGTCGACGGCGCCTATGGCGCCCAGTTCCTGCGCAGCCTGAGCGAGACGGTCAGCACCTACAACATGTTTTCGGATCAAGCGAGCGTCGCAGCGGAATGACCCGACCCATACCCCATGTAGAAATGGCCAACGCCATCCGCGCGCTGAGCATGGATGCGGTCGAGGCCGCACAGTCCGGCCATCCGGGCATGCCGATGGGCATGGCCGATGTGGCGACCGTCCTGTTCACGCGTTTCCTGAAATTCGATGCATCCGCGCCGGAATGGCACGACCGGGATCGCTTCGTCCTGTCCGCCGGACACGGATCGATGCTGCTCTATTCGCTGCTGCACCTTTGCGGTTATCCGGGCTGGGATATGGATGTGCTACGGTCCTTCCGGCAGCTTGGCTCCCCTGCCGCGGGGCATCCTGAATACGGACACGGCGCGGGCATCGAAACGACCACGGGACCGTTGGGACAAGGTCTTGCCGCGGCGGTCGGCATGGCATTGGGCGAGGAACGAGACCGCGCCCGCTTCGGGTCCGATCTGGTCGACCATTACACCTATGTTGTTACCGGCGACGGCTGCCTGATGGAAGGGATCAGCCATGAGGCGATCTCCTTCGCCGGGCACCATCGCCTGTCCCGGCTGATTGTCCTGTTCGACGACAATCATGTGTCCATCGACGGGGATACGGCGCTGACCTGCAGCGACGATCAGGCGGCCCGCTTCAAGGCCTGCGGCTGGCATTGCCAATCCGTGGACGGCCATGACCCGGAAGCGGTGGCCGCCGCGATTGGCGCCGCCCGGGACAGCGACAGGCCGTCGATGATCGCCTGCCGCACCATCATCGGCTATGGCGCGCCCAGCAAGGCCGGAACCGCAAAAGTCCATGGCGCACCGCTGGGCCCGGAAGAGATCGAGGCCGCGCGGGCTGCCCTGGTGTGGCCGCACGCCCCCTTCACCGTCCCGGACACTATTCTAAATGCGTGGCGCGCGGCAGGCAGTCGCGGCAAATCGGAGCGCGCCGCCTGGATCGACCGGTTCAACGCCGCCCCGTCCCAGGCAAGGGCCGACTTCACCGCCTATTACGACCGCGATCTAAGCGCGGGCTGGAAAGCGGCGCTCACCGCCCATATCGCCCAGGAATCGCGAACCGCGCCGTCAAAAGCGACCCGGAAGGCGTCGGGCGATGCCTTGGAGGTCCTGACACCGCTTCTGCCCGCACTTGTCGGCGGGTCCGCTGACCTGACCGGCTCGGTCAATACCCGGACGAATGCCACCGAGACAATGCAATCCGGCATCATGGAAAACCGGTACATCCATTATGGAATCCGGGAACACGCCATGGCGGCGATCATGAACGGATTGGCGCTCCATGGCGGGACCATTCCCTATGGCGGGACGTTCCTGGTATTCGCTGGCTATATGCATCCGGCCATGCGCCTGTCCGCCCTGATGGGGTTGCAGGTGATCTATATCTTGACCCACGATTCCATCGGCTTGGGAGAGGACGGCCCAACCCACCAGCCGGTCGAGACGCTGGCAATGTTGCGCGCGACGCCGAACCTGACGGTCATCCGACCGGCCGACACGGTCGAAACGTCAGAAGCCTGGGCCATCGCGCTGAAGCGAAAAGACGGTCCGACGGCAATCGTTCTGTCCCGGCAGAACCTGCCCTGCCTGCGCACGAAAAGCACCGGGGACGGTAGTGCCGCCGACGGCGGCTATATCCTGCGGGAAGCGGCCTGTGCGCCCCGCACCGTTACGCTGATCGCAACGGGATCGGAAACGTCGATCGCCGTAGCGGCGCGCGACGCCTTAGAACCGCGCGGGATCGGCACCGCCGTCGTCTCCCTGCCCAGTTGGGAACTGTTCGATGCCCAGAACGACGACTACCGGCGCCGCGTACTCGGCACCGGATTGCGCGTCGGAATCGAAGCGGCCGGGTCGCTCGGTTGGCACAAATATCTGGGCGAGGACGGTATCTTCATCGGCATGCAAGGCTTCGGCGCGTCCGGCCCCGCCGAAGAGCTTTATCGTCACTTCGGCATCACCGCGGACGCAATCGTGGACGCCGTCGTCAGCCACCCGAAAACGCAGGGACAGACCCAGCATGAGCACGAGCAAGTTTGACCTCGTCGTCATCGGCGCGGGCCCCGGCGGTTATGTCGCGGCCATCCGGGGGGCGCAACTCGGCCTCACCGTCGCCATTGTCGAACGCGAACATATGGGCGGGATTTGTCTGAACTGGGGCTGCATCCCGACAAAGGCATTGCTGCGGTCGTCCGAACTGTTTCATCAAATGCAGCACGCGGCGGATTTTGGATTGACCATCGACAAGGTCGGCGTCGACCTCAAGGCGGTGGTGGAACGATCACGGGGCGTGGCGAAGAAACTGAACGGCGGTGTCGGCCACCTGATGAAGAAGAACGGTATTACCGTCTTCATGGGCAGCGCAACGATCCCCGCGAAGGGCAAAGTCCAGGTCGAATCGAAGGACGGGAAACAAGACCTGACGACGACATCCATCGTCCTCGCCACCGGAGCCCGCGCCCGGGAACTGCCCGGCTTGGAAGCCGACGGCGATCTGGTCTGGACATACAAGCATGCTCTGGCACCGCCGCGCATGCCGAAAAAGCTGTTGATCATCGGTTCCGGCGCGATCGGCATCGAATTCGCCAGCTTCTACAACACGCTCGGCGCGGAAACGACCGTGGTCGAGGTCATGGACCGCATCCTGCCGGTCGAAGACGCCGAAATCAGCGCCCTGGCCAAAAAGGCGTTCAAGAAGCAAGGCATGACCATCCTGGAGAAGGCTGCCGTCAAGCAGTTGGACCGCGCGAAAGGCTCGGTGACCGCTCATATCGAAACAGCCGACGGCAAGATCGAACAGCATCAATTCGACACGGTCATTTCCGCCGTCGGCATTGTCGGCAATACGGAAGACCTTGGCCTCGAAGCGCTCGGCGTCAAAATCGATCGCAGCCATGTCGTTACCGACCGTCACTGCCGCACCGGGGTCGATGGGCTATATGCGATCGGCGATGTCGCGGGCGGCCCGTGGCTGGCGCATAAGGCCAGCCATGAAGGCGTCATGGTCGCCGAACTGGCCGCCGGTCTGTCGCCCGAACCGGTCGACCCCGACAGCATCGCCGGTTGCACCTATTGCTGGCCGCAGATTGCCAGTGTGGGCCTGACCGAGGCCCAGGCGAAAGCGGCAAACCGCGACATCCTGATCGGTCGCTTCCCCTTCGTCGGCAATGGCAAGGCTATCGCGCTTGGGGAGCCGGAAGGGCTGATCAAAACGATCTTCGACGCCAAGACGGGGGAACTTCTGGGCGCCCATATGATCGGGGCGGAGGTTACCGAACTGATTCAGGGTTATGTCATCGGGCGCAGCTTGGAAACGACCGAGGAAGAACTGATGCATACAGTCTTCCCGCACCCGACACTGAGCGAAATGCTGCACGAAAGCGTGCTAGACGCCTATGGCCGGGCAATACACATCTGACCACGATCTTCGGAGGAAGCGGAACCATGGCATTGGGATATCTGAGTGCGATGCTGAAGTCGGCGCAGGCCGGCAAATACGCCATCGCCGCTTTCAATATCATCGACTACAACAGCGCCCGCGCCGTCATCGACGGTGCCCAGGAAATGAACGCGCCGATCATCATACAATTGTCGGTCAAAACGATCCGCCTTTGGGGATTCAAGCCGATCGCAAGTTGGGTGCACGCCTTCGCCGCCGATGCGGATGTCCCGGTCGCGCTGCATTTGGATCATTGCAAGGATTTGGACGTTATCCGGGGCTGCATCGATGCGGGATGGACATCGGTGATGTTCGACGGATCGGCCCTGCCGTTCGACGAAAACGTCGCCCGCAGTCTGGAAGCCTACGAAATCGCGCAAGCGGCCGGTGTCGGACTGGAGGCTGAACTGGGGGCTATCGGCGGAACGGAGGACGATAAATTCGTCGCCGAGGACGAGGCCATTCTCGCCGATGTGGACGAATGCATCGCGTTTTGCGCCGCCATGCCGAAACTGGCGACCTTCGCGCCCGCCTTCGGCACGGCACATGGGTTTTACAAAGGCGAACCGAAAATCGCTTACGACCGGCTGGAACGGATCACCGCCAAGGTCGATATCCCGATCGCGTTGCACGGCGGCACGGGATTGACCGAACAGCAGTTCGAACGCTGCATCCAATCTGGCTGTGCGAAAGTGAACATCTCCACCATGCACAAGCAGCAGTTCATCGACGGGTTCGCGGATTTGCGCCGGAAGGAACCGACAAACAACGAACCGATCCCCTATATCGCGGCACAGTACGATGCGATGAAATCCGGGGTAAAACAGATGATCGGCCTGTTCGGGTCGGACGGTAAGGCGTCCGTCACCGCCGCGCGATAAAGGGACCGGCATGCAGGCGCTGATTTTCGATTGCGACGGAGTTCTGGTCGATACGGAACGCGACGGACACCGAGTCTCCTTCAACCGGGCCTTCGCCCGAATGGGGCTGGATACGGAATGGTCCGAAGAACGCTATGGCGTGTTGCTGGGCACGGCAGGCGGCAAAGAACGCATGCGCGTCCATTTCGACGAGGTCGGCTGGCCCGTTGCCGAGGCCAAACGCAACGATTTCATTCTGGAACTGCACAAGCTGAAGACGGCGATCTTCATGGAATTGATCGACTCCGGCGCCCTGCCGCTCCGCCCCGGCGTGGCCGAGAAGGTCGATGCCGCAATCGGAGACGGCTGCAAACTGGCGGTTTGCTCAACGTCCAACGAACGCGCGGTTCAGGCCGTGGTCGATATTCTGTTGGGACCGGAGCGCGCGCGCCACATGCCGGTCTTCGCCGGCGACATGGTTGCCGCAAAAAAGCCGGATCCGGCGGTCTATCTGCTGGCGAAGGAAAAACTCGACCTCTCCCCGAACCGTTGTCTTGTCGTTGAGGACAGCGAGATCGGCCTTCGCGCTGCCCTAGCGGCCGGGATGCGCTGCATCGTGACCAAGTCCACCTATACCGCATCCGAAGATTTCACCGGCGCGAAAAAGACTCTCAACGACCTCGGCGAAATCACTTGGGCGGAATGCCGGGCGGTTTGCTGATCCGGTCGCTGTCGCACAGCAAGACCGATAACGGGCCGACTATTCTTCTTACCAAAAATCATGAACTTGATCAGAAGCGATGGGCTTCTGACGGTTTTCGTTATACCACTCCCCGAAAAGCAGACATATCCTATTCCTGCTTTTTCGGGATATGGAGGACGCCATGACCATCCTATCGCAAACGACCATCGACAATTTCCGGGCCGACGGCGCGGTATTGCTGAAAGGCGCGTTCGCGGACTGGGTCGATGTGTTGGAAGCCGGACTGGACCGGAACCTGAAAGACCCCGCACCGAATGCCCGGTTCTATCGTGGCGAAGGCGACGAGGCGGAAAAAAATGCCGAAAAGGGTAGCAATAAAGGCGGCGGGGCGTTCTTCGCAGACTACTGCAACTGGGCGCGCATCCCGGAATATCGGTCCTTCGTCTTCGAATCGCCCGCCGCACAAATCGCGGCCGAGTTGACCGGGTCTGACAGCATCCGGATGTTCCATGAACATGTGGTGTTGAAGGAATCGGCAACCCCGATCCCGACACCCTGGCATCACGACCTCCCCTATTACTGTCTGGACGGCAGCAAGACCTGCTCGCTGTGGGTGGCGCTCGACCATGTGCCCAAGGAACGGGCGGTCGAGTATCTCGCCGGGTCGCATCGTTGGGGCAAACTCTACGAACCGCAGTATTTCTCCGGCAAATCGGTCAATGAGGATACGCCCTGGGAAACGCTGCCGGATATCGACGCACACCGCGAGGATTACGAAATCCTGAGCTGGGCGACGGAACCGGGCGACGCCATCGCCTTTTCCTTCCAAACCGTGCACGGCGCGCCCGCCAACAATTCGATGGACCGGCGCGCCGCCATCGCTTTTCGCTGGATGGGGGACGACGTCACCTATCTGCACCGGAACGGCAAGACGTCCCCGCCCTTCCCGAATTTGACGCTGAAAGACGGCGATCCGATGGACGCGCCGGAATTCCCGCTGGTCTGGCCGGGCACGGCCGCCTGAGACGTCGGCTCAGCCGTCGGAGACGGCGTCCTGTTTAACCAATACGGTCGCGATTGCATCCGCGTGCCGTTCGCCCCATTCGCATAGGGGCACGAAGGTTTCGACCAAGCTCGTGCCCAGCGGGGTCAGTGCATAATCCACACGCGGCGGTATCTCCTTGTAGTCGGTACGGGACACGACGCCCTGCGCTTCAAGCTCCTTCAATTGCTGAATCAACATCTTGTCGCTGACCCCCCGAACGGACCGTTTCAAGGCGCCGTACCGCATCGGCCCATTCCGAAGGAAAAAGAGGATGAGCGGCTTCCACTTCCCCGCGATCAAGCGAAGCGCCGCATCCAGACCGCAGGTAAACGTTGGCTGTTTCATATCTTCTCCTCTCTTTTCTTCATACTTACCAAAAGGTGCATACTTGTTAAATGGAAATCATCCTACCAGCTTTTGGCCATACCCGAGCGAAAAGGAGATGAGCCATGGGGAAGTTGGATGGTAAAATTGCCGTCATCACCGGCGGCGCCAGCGGAATCGGTTTTGCGGCGGCAAAACGTTTCGTCGCGGAAGGCGCCTATGTTTATATTTTCGGACGACGGCAGGAGGCCCTGGACGCGGCGCTGGCCGATCTGGGCGAAAGCGCCCGTGGCGTTCGCGGCGACATCACGGAAGCGGGAGACCTCGACCGCCTCTATGAAACGGTCCGCGCGGAAAAGGGCGGCATCGACATTCTATTCGCCAATGCCGGGGTCGGCGAATTCGCGCCCTTGGGCAACATCACGGCGGAACACTATGACTGGACCTTCGACATCAACGTCAAAGGCACGCTATTCACCGTCCAGAAGGCATTGCCGCTGGTGAAGCCGGGCGGGTCGATCATCCTGACCGGATCGACGGTCGGCGTGATGGGGACGGCCGCGATGAGCGTTTACAGCGCCTCCAAGGCGGCGGTCCGCAACCTTGCGCGCAGTTGGGCGCTGGACCTGAAGGGGACCGGTATCCGCGTCAACGTCTTGTCCCCCGGGGCAACGGAAACGCAAACCCTCTTGGACATTTTCGAAAGCACCGGAATGGCTGCGGATATTCAGGCCGGCTTCGAAAACCAGACGCCGCTGGGCCGGATCGGCGACCCAGCGGAAACCGCTGCCGTCGCCGCCTTCCTGGCGTCGGACGACAGTAGCTTCATGACCGGAAGCGAAGTATTCGTCGATGGCGGTTACGCCCAGGTCTGATTGCCGGGAATGGGCGGGAACCGGCGTTTCCGCCCATTCCCGATACAGCTTAGCCCTTGAACGTATCGCCATAGCGGTCGCGCAGGATGTTCTTCTGCACCTTGCCCATCGTATTACGCGGCAATTCATCGACCACGAAGAACGCTTTTGGCTGCTTGAAACGGGCTATTTTGGGCGCGATGGCGGCGGCGATCGCGTCGGTGTCGAGCGCGGCCCCGCCCTGCGGCACCAGCACGCCGACGACCCCTTCCCCGAAATCCGGATGGGGCACGCCGATCACGGCGGATTCGGAAACCCCGTCCTGTTCATCCAGCAGCAATTCGATTTCCTTCGGATAGATATTGTACCCGCCGGAGATGATCAGATCCTTGCCGCGTCCGACGATCTGGACATAGCCGTCACCGTCGATCAGTCCAAGGTCGCCGGTCCGGAAGAAGCCGTCGGGTCGGAATTCCTCCGCCGTTTTTTCCGGCATCTGCCAATAGCCTTTGAAGACATTGGGACCGCGCACCTCGATCTCGCCGATCTCCCCTTGCGCCAGCGTCTCGCCGGTTTCCGGATTGACGATCCGAAGATCGACCTTCGGCAGGGGAAAGCCGACCGTGCCGGGCTTTCGCAACCCGTCATACGGGTTGGAAACGTTCATATTCGTTTCCGTCATGCCGTATCGTTCCAGGATACGGTGACCCGTGCGTTCCTCAAACTGCGTATGGGTTTCCGCCAGCAACGGCGCGCTGCCGGAAACGAATAGCCGCATATGGGATACAAGATCGCGGTTCAGGCGCGGATCGTCCAGCAGCCGGGTATAGAAAGTCGGCACCCCCATCATACTGGTCGCCTTCGGCAGGGCAGCGATCACCGCATCGGTGTTGAAACCGGGCAGGAAAATCATGCTGCCCCCCGCCAACAGAATAATGTTGGTCGCCACGAACAGGCCGTGCGTGTGGAAGATGGGCAGCGCGTGCAGCAACACGTCGTCGCCGGTAAAGCGCCAGGCTTCCACCAAAGACTGTGCATTGGACAGCAGGTTGTCCTGCGTCAGCATCGCGCCCTTGGACCGCCCCGTCGTGCCGGAAGTATAGAGAAAGGCGGCCAGATCATCCGCCGCCCGGTCGCGCGGTGCGAATGTCGACGGTTGCGTATCGGCACGGTCGGTCAACGTCCCCATCCCCGCCGCATCCAGGGTCAACAAGGTCGCCCCGAACTTGTCCGCAATCGGCTTGAGAGAGGGCTGCGCCGCCGGATCGCACAGCAGGATTTTCGGCGTCGCGTCACCGACGAAATAGGCGATTTCGTCCGGGGTGTAGGCCGTGTTCAGCGGTAGGAAGATCACGCCGGTCTGGACACAGGCGGCATAAACCGCCAGCGCCGTTGCGGATTTCGGAATCTGCACGGCCAGTCGGTCGCCCGGTTCCAACCCTTCGGCAGCGATGACATTGGCGATGCGGGCGGCTTCTTCCAGAAATGCGCCATAGGTGATCGCCGTGGCGCCGGGAATATCGAGAAACACCCGGTCGCTGCCGAGATGCGGACGGAAAAGAGCGTCGAAAAGTATATTGGCCATGCTTCTTACCTTGAAATGAATACTGTTCTAACCGCGCAACAGCGCTTCCACCTGGGACGATGCGACGACCGCGCCGTCCTTTGCGAAACTTTCATGGTTCGGTTCGACTCTATCGCCGTCATAGAGGTAGTTGACCATGAGTCCAGCCCCCCGTTTCAACCCGGCGGGCGACAGATCGGCGCGGGCATGAATAGCGTGCAGGATCGCCCCGTTGCCGAGGTGAAACCGCGCCACCGGATCAATCGGCCTGCCATCGTCACGCTTGGATTTCAGGAAATAGTCGGCGGCCAGACGCCGCAACGTATCGTCAACCTCCGCCAATTGGCCGGTGTCGCCTGCCAGTGCGGCGGTGACGGCCTCGCCCACCGCCTTTGCTTCCGGCGACTCCAACCCACCCAGCCACTTCGTGAAGCCCGGCACGGGCGACAGCGTGACGAAGGTCGACAGATTTCGCAACTCGGCGGACAGGTCCTGCACCACCTGCTTGATCAGGGAGTTGCCGAAGGAAATTCCCTTCAATCCGGTCTGGCAGTTCGAAATCGAATAGAATACCGCCGTCGTCGCCTTGCCGACATCAATCGGTTCCCGGTCTTCGGACAGGACCGCCTGGATCGAATTCGGGATGGCATCCGTCAGGGCCACTTCCACGAAGACCAGCGGTTCGTCCGGCATGGCCGGGTGGAAGAACGCAAAGCACCTGCGATCCGCCGGATGCAGGCGCCGCCGCAGGTCGTCCCAATCGTTGATCTGATGCACCGCTTCATAGGCGATGATCTTTTCCAGGATATGGGCCGGGCTGGTCCAGTCTATACGGCGCAGCACCAGGAATCCCCGGTTGAACCAGGACGAAAACAGATGGGCGAAATCCAGGTCGGTACGGGTGAAGGACGGTTCCGCTCGCAATTCCGCCAATAGGTCTTCCCGCATGCGGACCAGCGCCGCCGTCGCCCCCGGCAATCGATTGAGACGGCGCAGCAGTTCCTGACGGCGCGGTTCCGCCGCATCGGCCAGGGTCTGCAACGTTTTGGCGTTCCTGTCGATCCGATAGGCCTGGGCCGCCGCTTCGACCGCGTCGGCATCCAGGTCCATATCTTCCGTCAGATAAGCGAAGAAGCGACGGCGGCCGTCCGCATCCAAATCCCGATAGGCATCCAGAATCGCCGCCCCGATGCGCATGCCGGAAATTTCCCCCCGCCCCCCCAGCAAATCTTCGCACAGGGTTTCCAAGGGGGCGTCGGGCGCTTGAGTCCCCCGCCAGGGCCGCCGTTCGAACAGCGTCGACAGCAAATCCTGAAAAAAGCCGGAGCGTCGCATCATCATACGGCCGGTCCCAGGATAAGTTCCGGCAAGCCCGTCGCCAGACCGGGGAAGAGGCACAGGACGACGATCGCCAGGATCATGCAGGCCACGAACGGCAGCGACCCCATCAGGATCGTCTTCAATGGAATATCCGGCGCAATGCCGTTAATGACATAGAGGTTCAACCCGACCGGCGGGGAAATCAGTCCGATTTCCATATTGATGGTCAGGATCACCGCAAACCAGTATGGGTCGAACCCCGCCGTGGTGACGATGGGCAATAGGATCGGCGCCGACATCAGGATCACCGCGACCGGCGGCAGGAAGAAACCGGCCACCAACAGAAAGACGTTGATGCAGATCATCAGGACCCAGGGATTGACGTCCAAGGTCCCGATCCAACCGGCGATGGACTGGGTGATGAACAGGCTGGACAGCATATAGGAAAACACACCGGCGGCGGCGATGATGAACAGGATCATCACGCTTTCCTTCGTGCTGTCGCGCAGCACGATCCACAGCGCCCGCAAATTCCATAGCCGGTAGATCACGATCGCCACGCCCAGGCACAACAGCGCGCCGACCGCCGCCGTTTCCGACGGGGTGGCATATCCGCCATACATGGCGACCAGAACGCCCAGGATGATCAACAGGAAGGGAATGACACGCGGCAGGATTTCCAGCTTTTCACGCAGGGAGAAGCGCCGCGCGGTCAGGACGGCGGCACTGCCGTTCCGCCACGTGTCGAACAAGGACCACGCCATGAACAGGACGACCAGCAGCACCCCCGGCACCACCCCCGCCAGGAACAGACGGCCGATGGAAGTTTCGGTGGCGATGCCATAGACGATCATGGTGACCGACGGCGGGATCAGGATACCCAAGGTCCCGCCCGCGGCGATGGAGCCGGAAGCGACCCCGTCCGGATAGCCACGCTTGCGCATTTCCGGGATACCCATCTTGCCGATCGCGGCGCAGGTTGCGGGCGACGACCCCGACATGGCGGCGAACAGGGCGCAGGCCCCCAGATTGGAAATCACCAGCCCGCCCGGCACGCGGGTGAGCCAGCGGTCGAGGGCTTCATACAGATCGGCACCGGCACGGGTAGAGGAGATCGACGCCCCCATGATGATGAACATGGGAATGGACAGCAGCGCGAAATTGTCCAGCTTACCGAAGAAGATTTCGGGCAGCAGTTCCAGCGACCGCAATCCGTCGAAGGCCAGGATGAAACCGGCCGCCACGACCAACAGACCGTTCGCGACGGAAATGCCGGAAAATAGGACCAGGATGGTGATGACGGCGACGAGAAGTCCGAGAATGAGCGGGTCCATGGATCAATGCCCCGAAATGCCGTAGTGGCTGTCATAGCCTGCGGCCACCGCATAGAAATCGGCGATCAATTGAAGAAGATAGAGGCCGAAGCCGATCGGCACCGCCAGATAGGGAATCCATAGGCGCACGCCCCACACGGAATCGGATCGCCAGTTTCGTGACCAAGCCTCATGCCATTGATGGAATCCGTAGAACAGCATCAGCGCGATGATGACGATGGTCGCGGCCAGGGTCGCCAGGATCAGGACGCGCCGCGCCTTCGGCGACAGCGCCATCGGCAGCAGATCGACATTCACATGGCCGCGCAGACGCTGAACATAGGGCAGGCCCAGCAAGGTCGCGGAAATCATCATGTAAACGACGGCTTCCGTCTGCCAGATCGTGCTTTCGTTCAATATGGCGCGGACATAGATCATTTCGCAGGTCACCCCGACCGACAGAACGATCAGGAAGGACGCGAACCAGCCGCACAGTGTGGAAATCATCGATACGCCCCGGATGAATGCGTTACTGCGCGTCGGGGCCGCCGCGTGTTCGTTTGGTACCGGCATTTTCGATCCCTGGAAGACGTTGGGTGAACGGGCACCGGGAGGGGACTGCCCCCTCCCGGTGTCTGAACGGGATCACTCGACGGAGAGCGCCATATCCAGCAGTTTCTGGCCGTCCGGAACGTTCTCGACGAAGTTCTTGTAGGACGTCTGCTTGGCGATTTCGCGCCAGGCGGCGAATTCGTCCGTCGTCATATGCGCGATTTCAACACCGGCCTTTTCAAAGACGGCGACGGAATCGGCGTCTTCTTTCTTGGCCTCTTCCAGATAGTAAGCCTGTGCCTTCATAGCGGCGGCATTCAGGGCTTCCTTCTGCGCATCGTTCAGGTCGTTATACGCCGTCAGGTTCATCAGCAACGGCTGATACATGAACCACAGCGCAACATCGCCCGCCGGGGTATAGCATTTCACCTGCTCATAGATGCGATAGGACACGAAGGACGAAGACGAAGTATTCGCTGCCTGAAGCACGCCCGTCTGCATGGCATTGTAGATTTCGGACGACGCCATGGACGCGATGGAGGCACCGGCACCGGCCAGCATCTGTTCGAAGGCCTTACCGGCAGCACGGGTCTGCAGGCCCGCGACGTCTTCCGGCTTGGTGATGCATTTGTCCTTACCGGCGAACCCGCCCGCCAGATAGCCGTGAACCAGGACCATCACGTCGTCTTCGGCCATCAGCTTTTCAAGCTCGCCCATAAACGCGCTTTCATTCAGGCGCGCGGCGTGATCGTGGTTCTTCACCAGCCCCGGCATCAGGGTCAGATTGAATTCCGGACGTTGACCACCGGCATAGGACAGTGGGAACACCGTCATATCCAGCTGACCGCGCGACAACGGCTTATACTGCTCCCGCGGTTTGAACAGGGATTTGGACGGGAAAATCTTGATCGTCAGGTCGACATTCGCCGCCGCCACTTCATCGGCGACGATCTGGGCCACCTTATGGCGCACATCCGACGTCGACCATTGGTGGGAAAGCCGCAGTTCCTTCGCCGACGCCGTACCCGCAACGCCCGCCGCAACCGCTATCGCCGCCACAGCGGCAAGTGTTCTGAATTTCATGAGGAACCTCCCAGTTCGCAATTTTGTATTGGCTTTTGATGCTTTTTTTCACAGCGGCCATACACCCGCATGCATCTGTTGTCGCCAATCATGCATTCAAAGTCAACATTCTTGTATACAAAATTACGTTTGTCGCATTTCAGACAGCGTGATATCCTGGTGGTATGGAAAGACGCCTTGCCGATACCCTTCGGGAATCCATCGAACAGATGATCGTGACCGGTGAAATCGCCGACGGTGCGCGACTGGACGAAGTGCGTCTTGCCGCGAAATTCGGCGTGTCGCGAACACCGCTGCGGGAGGCGTTTCAGGTCCTGTCCGCGTCCGGACTCGTCGAACTGATTCCCCGGCGCGGCGCCTTTGTCCGCCTTCCTAGCGTCGTCCAGATGATCGAGATGTTCGAAGTCATGGCTGAATTGGAAGCCATGTGCGGTCGTCTCGCCACCCGCCGCATATCGGCGGACGGAATCGCCGCCCTGAAAAAGGCCGCCGACGATTGCGACCGTGCCCTGATGGAAGGCGACACCGATCAGTACTATCGCGAGAACGAGGTCTTCCATCACCTGCTGTACGACGCCAGCGGCAACAGCTTCCTGGCAGAGGAAGCGGCCCGTCTGCATCGGCGGCTCCAGCCCTTCCGCCGCATGCAATTGCGCGTGCGCGGCCGCATGGGGCAATCGATGAAGGAACACCGCGACGTCCTGACTGCCGTGGAATCAGGCGATGAGGCCCGCGCGGCGGACGCCCTGCACAACCATGTCGCCATCCAGGGCGAAAAATTCAACGACCTGATGGCGTCCTACGAACGCACCCAGCGTCAGGCAAGCTGACCTCGCCTCTGCCAATGACATGCGGAAAACAAGACGCCCGCTTCGCGTGGAAGCGGGCGCCAAGAACCCGTACCGAAAGAACCGACCGTTGCCGTGAAGCAACCGGGATCGGCGATCAGAACGGTTGAACGGCACGCGCGGCGGCGATCAGGGCGGCATGCGTTTCGTCGCTGACATCGACGTTGAAGCTGTCGCGGCCCAGCGTCACAACGACCATGCTGTTCGGCAGACACAGCACATCATTGCCGCCGGACCCTGCCATATAGGGAATGACGACGCCGTCGGCATCATACCGCCAGAAGGTCAGGCCGTAGTCGGCGCCGTCCGACAGTCCGGCAACGAGGCCTTCATGGAGAATCTGGCTTCCGTCCGGGGCCTTACCGCCATGCGCGATCAAGGCCCCGGCCTTGGTCAAGATATCCACTGTCGGCAGGGCGCCCCACGCCGATAGCGGCACGCCCGGCGCACCGGTATCGGTATAGCCCGTACCGGCGGCAAAATGGTCCGCGCCGATCACGTCGTAAACCTCATGTTGCAGCATCCCCAACACGGTCGCACTCGCCCCTTCCTTGGATTGGAGAAAACGCTGCATGGATAGTGTGGCGATCCACATATCCTGATCGATATAGACCATCTTCTCACCGGGGCCGGATACGTCCGGATTGGGACCCACGTTGAAGTAGTGCCGAATCTGATCGGCCGGATCGTATGAATAGGACCATTGATAGGTATTCAGATTGTCCGCCGCCCAGTTCGGATCGTACCCGGTCGCCCCCATTCCGGTGGACATGTTCAATGCATCGCGAATGGTTACGTCAGCCCAGCGCGTGCGGGCGGCATCGTCGATATAATCGAATTCCTTGCCTTCCTCGAAAAACCCAACGATCGACATGTCCAGGAAATCGGTGCCGTATTTCTGTGCCAGTCGCAACGCCGCCATACCGGGAATGAGCGACTTGGTCGCCGACCAAACGCCGACCCGCATGTCATAGGGATACGGATAGGTTCCGAACGGCGTCTCGACCGGATCCATATAAAGCGTGTCGTCTTTCAACACGACAAGCCCCAGGGTCCCCGCAGCGTCCATCGAAGCGCGCGCCGCAGCGAACCCCTCCCCGAGTTCCGCCAGCGGCGCGCGCCCCGGCTGACCGGCGCGCTCTTGTTGGAGGGCCGAAGCCAGTGCGGTCGGATCGACGGCGGTATCACCGCGCGTCACCGGAATTTCACCCCAAGCAGTCACATCGAAATCGGCGTCCCAGAAAATGAAGCCGCCGGCGGACACAGAGGAAAATTCAACGCGCAAGGGCGTAATCTCATCGCCCTTATAGTCAAAGCGGGCCAAACCAACCCAGGCCTCTCCCTCATAGGATTGGACGAGGCTGATCGGAAAACTGGCGCGAGACCAGCCGTCACCGATATCCCAGGCGCGCCCCGGCCCGACGATCATTTCCCAGAAACTCGCCGTCCGTTCGGCAACCGGCTTCCGGATCAGGCCGCGTTGCGCGGGAATCACATCCCCCGCCGCGCTGACGACAAGGTCCATCGCCAAACCGGGAAACAAAGTGGTATCCAGATCGAAAAGCGGAACGCTGCCGGCAGGGTCCTTTTCCGCAAGGAAATCGAACAATCCCCACCAGGCCCATGGTTTCTGGACAAATTGATCCGCCGGGGTCGCGTCGACGGTCATCGCGGTGGTTTCAAACAGCAGGCGTCCCGCGAAGGGCGCCCCCACGGACGCCGTTTCGGGCGCGGTATAACTCGACGTCGCCGTCCAATCCGGCGCCTCGGCCCAGACCGGTCCGGACATAAACATGCAAGCCACAAGAGATAATGATGCGACAATTCTGATGCCGTAGATACCCATTCTGATCCTCCCCAATTTGTGTTCCGCTATTTCCGACGCAACTGCGGATACCTCTGTTTCCTTCCCTAAAGCTTTGCGTCCGGAGCGACAGGGTCACAAACAACCATTTCCGGGCCTTAGATATTGTTTTTGTTATGGTTGCGTTGGGGATACCCTTCTCCACCGAAACGTTCGATCGAGAACCGCCATGCCGCAACGCCTCCCCCCGCTCGTCTGGTTGCGGGCTTTCGAAGCAGCCGCCCGCCACCTGAATTTCACGCATGCGGCAACGGAACTGAACCTGACCCAGGCGGCGGTTTCAAAGCATGTGAAACTGCTTGAGCATCACTTGCGGGAACCGTTGTTCGAAAGGCTGCCGCGAAGCCTGGTCCTGACCAAGATCGGCGCGGCCTATCTGCCCAAGGTGCAGGACGCGTTCGACCGGCTGACCGCCGGGACCGAAGAAGTTTTCGGCGCGCGGACGGAAGAATCCTTGTTGGTCCGCGCACCGATCGGATTCGCCGTCAATTGGCTGGCGGCAAAATTGCCGCGTTTCATCGAAACCCACCCGACAATTAATGTGCGGATCGTTTCGTCCATTTGGGCCTCCGATTACGAAATGGAGGGCTATGACCTCGACATACGGTATGGCCTCGGACACTGGTCCGGCTTTTCCGCGTCCCGGTTGACTTGGGAACAGTTGACGCCGCTCTGCCTCCCCTCCGTTGCGGAACGTTTGACCGCGCCCGACGATTTGGCGGGTGAAAACCTTCTGCACGTTCTCGGCTATCAGGACGGATGGGCGACCTGGTTGGCGGCGGCGGGCGCAACCCGGGTCAATGCGGGGTCAGGGCTGCATTTCGACACGTCGTTGATGGCTTTTGAAGTCGCGGCGAACGGTGGCGGCGTGGCCTTGGGTCGGCACTCTATGGCGATGAAAGAACTGTCATCGGGCCGCTTGGTCCGACCGTTCGACCATTCCGTCGAGATTGAGGAGTGCTTTTACCTCGTCGAGCCGGAAAAGGGAGCGTCGCATCCCGATGCAGGTCCGTTCCGGGAATGGCTTCTTGCGGAGGCCGATGCCGCAAGAGACGCATCGCGAAATGCCGATTAAAAAAACGCCCGCTTCGCACGGAAGCGGGCGCCAAGGACCAGTAACGAAAGAACCGACCGCGGAAGTGGGGCAACCACGGCCGGTTTAGGAACCCTTCGTCACATATGGTGTTTATCGTCCACCGGCTTGACCAAGATGTTCGCGAACAGCGCGATCACCAGCAGGCCCGCCATGGCGTACATTGTGGTGTTGTAGAGGCTGGGCGTCGGATCGACCGTGCCCGCGGGCGCGATCTCCATCAACCGGGCGACGGTGACGGTCTTTGCCGCCACCAGCGTATCCAGCTGTTCGATACTCGCCCCGAACTTCGCCTGGAAGGCCGCCGGGTCGACCTTATCGGCCAGATCGCGGATGGACGACGTCAAGGACGCGCCGCGCAACTGCGTGATGGCCAACGGCCCCAGCACGCCTGCCGTGCTCCACGCCGTCAACAGACGACCATGGATACCGCCCACGAACTTGGTCCCGAAGATATCGGCCAGATAGGCCGGGATCGTCGCGAAACCACCGCCATACATTGTGAAGATGATCATGGTCGCGGCATAGAACATGACCAGCCACGTCACCGCCGGATTGGCGCTGACCTGCTGGGCCGCGAACGGGATCGACAGATACAGGATGATGCCCAGGACGAAGAAGATATGATAGGTGTTCTTCCGTCCGATGAAGTCCGACGTGGAGGCCCAGAAGAAGCGGCCCACCATGTTGAAGACCGAAATCATCAACACATAGGTCGCGGCAAAAGCCGAGTTGACGATCAACGGCAGCGTGGAGCCGAAGATTTCCCCCATCATCGTCTTAGCGACGCCGATCACCCCGATCCCGGCCGTCACGTTGAAGCACAGCACGATCCACAACAGGTAGAACTGCGGCGTCTTCAGGGCTTGGTCGATATGCACGTCCTTATGCGTGATCATGCGCTTCGCGGCCTGATCCTGCGTCGGCGGGGTCCAGCCGGCCGGCTTCCAACCCGCCGCCGGAACGCGGTAGGAGAAGGCGGCGACGATCATGACGATGAAGTAAGCGATGCCCAGCGTGAAGAACGTCGCGGACGCGCCCGTGTTGCCGGTACCGACGACATAGACGCCTTCCTGCAGCGGAACCGGGGCCGCCGCGACCTGCGCCGCGCTCGCCACCACGACCTCGACCATCTGACCGCCGACTTCCGCCATGCGCTTGCCGCCTTCGGTCACCATTTGGACGGCGCCTTCCGGACCCAGGAAATCAGGGGCCTTGTAGAACATGGCCAGCAGGGCTTCCTTGATCGGCGCCGCGATCATCGCGCCGCCGCCGAAGCCCATGATCGCCATGCCGGTCGCCATGCCGCGCCGGTCCGGGAACCAGCGGATCAAGGTCGAAACAGGCGAAACGTAGCCGAGGCCGAGACCGCAGCCGCCGAAGACGCCATATCCCAGATACAGCAGCCAAAGCTGATGCGTGGCGATCCCGATGCCGCCGATGATGAAACCGCCGCCCCAGAGCAAACCGGCGACGACGCCGACCATGCGCGGGCCGACTTCTTCCAGCCATTTCCCGGCAAAGGCCGCGGCCAGCCCCAGGAAGACGATGGCGACGGAGAAGATCCAGACGACCGACGACAGGCTCCAGTCGCCGGACGATGCCGCGACGATACCGAATTCCTTCGTCAGCGGCGGGTTGAAGATGCTCCATGCATAGACGGAGCCGATGCAGAGGTGAATGGCGATCGACGCCGGCGGAACCTTCCACCGGTTAAACCCTTCCCCCGCAACGATATGTTCCTTTTTCAGGCTATCGAACATACTCAGCGTTCCTCCCGTTTATGGAACCGGCGGCGTTGTCCGCGCCGATCCCGCTTATTGGTTGAACGTCATCCGATCCGTCCCCGCCTGAACTGCGCGCGGCTTGAGAAAACAGCCGCTAAGGCCATCGATGAATCGGAGGTCCCCCCATTTGGATTTCCGCCCCGCGAAAGAGACGGAATGGAGGTAGCAACTCAAGCCTTGTGCCAGTCGCGGAAAACCAACAAAAATGCCGTATTTTCAATATGTTGCATTGCAAAAATCGGGACATTTTGTCCCGATATCCGACACGGAAATCCAGCCAAGTGCGACATTTTGTCCAAATCGGAATCGGTGAAAATCAATCCGCTTCCGGCAGCCAGATCGTGAAGCGCGTCCCCTTGCCGGGCTCGCTTTCGACGGAGATCCGACCGCCTTGCCGATCGATCAGGGTCCGGCTGATCGACAGGCCCAATCCGGTCCCTTCCCGCCGCTTGGTGGTGAAGAACGGATCGAAGATTTTCGCCACGACATCGGGCGCCATGCCGGTGCCGGTGTCCGCAACTTCTATCCGCACCCCCGGACTCTCGCCTGGCCCCGCGGCGTCCATACTGACCAAGGTCAGTGTCCCGCCATCGGGCATGGCATGAATTGCATTCACGATCAGGTTGACCAGAACCTGCTGCAGTTCCGTCCGGTTCATCAGAACAAGTCGGGTTTCGCTGCGTGTCTGCCGGACCTCGATTTCCGACTTGTTCAACAGGTGCTGCACCAGGGGCAGGCAATCCGCGATGACGCCGCCCGGTTCGTAGCGTTCGACATAACCGGCATATTCCTCCGGCTTCGCGAATTGCAGCAGCTTCAGGACAATCAGGTTGATCCGCTGCACCTGTTCGTCGATCAGTTGGATTTCCGTCCGCACGGAATCGGCCTGCGCACCCAGTTGTTCGCGCACGACCTCCAGATTGCCCTGGATCACGGCGATCGGATTGTTGATCTCATGGGCCACCCCGGCCGTGATTTCGCCGATCGCGGCCAGTTTCTCGGACATGATCAACTGCTTGGTCGTCGCCTCCAACTGGCGGTTGGCATCGCGAAGCTCGCGGGTACGTTCGTCGACCCGCGCGTTCAATTCCTCGTTCCACGCCCGCAATTGGCTGTCACGTTCCTGCACCTGATCCAGCAACAGGTCCAGATGCCCGGCCACTCGGCCGATTTCGTCGTGCGACGCGACCGCCCCGGTCCGCGCGCTCAAATCCCCAGCTTCTACCCGACCGATGGTCCGGGTCATGTTTTCCAGCGGCTTGAAGATACCCCGCGCCCAGCGCAGGAAGATCGGCACACTGGCCGCCGTGATGATCAGAAAAGCGGCGATGATCGTCAGGACCGTCGCCGTCTTGGCCTCCCGGAACGGCGCTTCCAGAAACCCGACATACAGCATGCCGACCCGCTCGCCATAACTGTCGCGGATCGGTTCATAGGCGGAGATATACCAGTCATTGACCACGAAGGCGCTGTCCAGCCAGACCCGGCCTTCGTCCAACACGGTGGACCGCACGATACTCGACACCCGCGTCCCCAGCGCCCGTCGATTCTCGAACAGGCGCACATTGGTGCTGACGCGGACATCGTCCAGGAACAGGGTCGCCGTGCCCTGACTGCCTTCCGGCAAGCTGGCCTCCCGATAGACGAGATCGTTGATCGTATCGATGAACACAAGGTTTCGGTTCAGCAGGATTCCACCGACCAAGGCCCCGCGCCCACCGCCCGGCAAGTCGATGGGACTGGCGGTATGGACGACCATGCCGCGATCCTCGACGTCGCGTTCCGTCGGCACGGCGTTGGGGGTCGGGATCAGGCCGAACCGTGCCCGCGCTGCCAGATCGGGGGACAGGGCTTCCAATTCCGGGCCGCTGAAGATGTCGACCGCCGTCCGCGATCTCCCCTGCAGCGCCGCGTCGATCACGGGCCAACGCCGCCGCAGGTCGGCCTCGCTCACGGCGGGGGAAGCGGAAACGACACTGCCGTTTTCGTCCAGGACAAAGAGGAAATCCAACCCCAGGGACTGTCGGTTCAGCTCCATCAGCGACGACAGAGGACCGGCCTGCCCATACACTGCATCGCGGAAGCGCGCGGAATCGCCCAGCGCCTGCACTTCCGTCCCGGCATGCTCCAGCAGCCGTTCGAAATACTGGTGGGCGATGGTCAGATCGCCGTTGACCTTCGAAATCAGCAGGGAATCGAATTTCGCGTTCCAGCGCGCCATGGTGATGCCGAGCAGCAACGGCAGAATAACGAGTGTCGGCAGCAGCGCGATGGCCAGCAGCCGATACCGCACCGACCGCGTCGGTCGGACGGGCGGCGCTTCGCCCCCTTTCAAGGCGTCGGTGCTGTCGGGGGTCACAGGTTCCAGGTCGCGCATTTCCGGTCGATGGTCTTGCGGGATACGCCCAGCCGCCGTGCCGCTTCCGTCCTGTTGCCACCGGTCTCCCGCAGGATCGCCATGATGTGGCGCCGTTCAACCTCCGCCAAGGAATCCGGCCCGTCCGATTCTTCGACATCCTCGTCGGCGCGTTCCGCCCGAACTTCGGCGGGGAAGCGGCCTAAGATCAGGGACCGTTCGATCAGGTTGCGCAATTCGCGCACATTGCCCGGCCAGTCATAGGCGACGAGACCTTCCGCCACCGCCGCGTCGATGGGGACGGCGGGCATGCCCAATTGCCGCGACAGCCGATCCATGAATTGCGACGCCAGGTCGACGATATCCTCCCCCCGCGCGCGCAGGGGCGGCATGGGAATCCGCATCACATTGATGCGGTAGAACAGGTCGGCCCGGAATCGGCCCGCGTCCACCTCCTCCTCAAGATCCGCATTGGTGGCGAAGACGAAACGCAGATTGACCGGCACCTCGCGTTCGGACCCGACGGGGCGGACCTTGCGGTCCTCGATCGCGCGCAACAGCTTGGTCTGCGTCGTCATCGGCAATTCGCCGATTTCGTCCAGGAACAGGGTCCCGCCCTGGGCATGCATGAACAATCCGTCCCGTGCCGTATCCGCTCCGGTGAACGCCCCTTTCAGATGACCGAACAGCTCGGCTTCGATCATATCGGTCGGGATGGCCGCGCAATTGACCGGGACGAAGGGTTTTTCCGCCCGGTCGGACAGGGTGTGGATGGACCGCGCGGCGACTTCCTTCCCCGTTCCGGATTCGCCGGTGATCAGGACTGATGTCGGCAGCGGCGCGACGCGGGCGATCATGTCGCGGACATCCTGGATCTGCGGCGACCGTCCGATCAGGTTGTCGCGCAACATGACATGGTCCGTCATGGCGCGTAACTCGTGACGCAGGACGTAGTTTTCGCGTTGCAGCCGCATGCGGTCCAGACACCGCGCGACCGCGTTCAAAATCTGGTTCGACCGGAAGGGTTTCAGGACGAAGTCAACGGCGCCCGCCCGCAACGCCTGGATCGCCGTATCCAGATCGGCGAAGGCGGTCATCAGGATCGCGTCAGCGAAAAACCCGATCTGGCGCTGTTCGGCCAACCATTCGACCCCGGTCTTGCCCGGCATGATATTGTCCAGAATGACGACGTCGTAATGCGCTTCGTCCAGTTTGCGGGATGCCTCCGCCGCGTCGGACGCTTCTTCCAGTCGCTTGCAGCGCGGCCCCAGCGTGCGGACAAGAAAGTTCCGCATCCCGGGTTCGTCATCGACGATAAGGATGGACGCCTGGGCCAGCCAGGGCCCGAATTCCGGATCGCGCGACCCTTCCTGGGCCGGCGCCTCCACGGCCGTCGCTCTCGATAGCGGCATAGGGAGCCTCCCCGTTCCCTTCGAAACGCCCCCGATTGAACGGGCAGGCGGGCCATCGTCTTTCCGCGATAGGTCCCGTCAATGACGTCATCACATTTCTCTATCTTGTCGCAAAGCGAGAGGAATGCCAAACCGGAAACAGAAAGTGCAACTCACCCGCAGCGGCGGACCCAATGCGACCAGGCACGTTCAAGCGGCCTGCCGTAGCCGTTGACCTTCGCGGATTTCTCGACTTCGCCGGGGGACAGGTAGTCGACCTCCCCCATCGCCAGGGATTGCATCAGCAATTGAGCATTGTCGCGCATGCAGACCGTGACATGCACGGCGCGCGGCACACTTTCCCCAACGCAGATCGCGCCGTGACGCTTCAACAGCGCCGTCGGATGCGGCCCAAGACATTTAGCGAGCGACGCCCCCATCGGCTGGTTGAAGACCAGCATCGATGTATCGCCGAAGTCGTCCTGACTGTCCCAGATCGGCGAAATTTCCCCCGCGACCGCGCCCATATGGAAAACGGGACGCAGCGGAACGCCCGTCACCGCGAAAGGCAGGACCGCCGGGGCATGATGGTGGATGACCGACCCGACATCCGGGCGGGCCCGGTAGATTTCGGAATGGATGAACCGTTCCAGATAGGGATGGCCGTCGCCGCTGACGATCTTGCCGTCCAAATCGAATTCCAGCAGCGTCTCGTCCGTGACTTGCGCCGGGCTGGTCGACCGGGACAGAAAGAACCTGTCGGGCCGTTCCGGGTGCCGCACGCTGACATGGCCGAATACGTCCAGAACGCCTTCCATGGCCAGGATGTGATTGCCCAGGACGACATCGCGCCGGGCCTCTTCAATCGGTGTCAATTCGGTGCTCATCACAAACCTCCCGCCAGCATCGGGCGTAAGAAAATAACGACCAGCCCCCCGGCGAGCAGGGCCAGCCGCAGCGGCCATCCGATCGGCCCTTTCACATATCCTTCCTGCGCGGCCACAACCATGGACAGGCCGATCGCGACCAGAACGAAGGCGGAGGCGATTTCAAACACGCTTCCTTCCAGGATCAGCGCCCGGTCATAGACGAAGGCGAAGGGAACCAGGAACGCGCCGATCGCAATTTTCACCGCCGCGCCCGCGATCTTCAGCGGCGGCGCGTCGGCTAAGGCGCTTGCGGCATAGGCTGCCACCGCGACAGGCGGCGTCAGTGCCGACATCACCGCGAAATAGAGCAGGAACAGATGTCCGGCCATCAGATCGACATTCAGCCCCTTCAACACCGGCGCGATCAGGACCGCCGCCAGCACATAGGCGCTGGGCGTTGGCATACCGAGTCCCAGCAGGATGGTCAGGCCCGCCGCGACCAACAGCGAGATCAAGACGTCCTGACCGGAGATCAGGAAAACCAGCGTCCCGAATTTCGACGCCAATCCCGTCATGGTAATTCCGCCGATGACCAGCCCCGCCGCCGCGCAAGCCCCGGTAACCGCCACGGTCTTCATGCAGGTATCCGACAGAATGTCGAAAACCAGGGAGGGCGTCAGACGCGTTGCCTTGCGGAAAGAGGAGACGACAATCACCGACAATGTCCCGTATATGGCGGCATAGGTCGGGGTGTAGCCTTCCACCAGCGCCCAAGTGATAACGAAAAGCGGCGCCATGAACATGCCGCCCGTCCGCAACGTCCGGCTGACTGGCGGAATCTGATCCTTATCCAGGCCTTTCAACCCGATCTTACAGGCCCGCAGGTGAACCTGAAGATAGATCGGCAGGTAATACAAAAGCGCCGGAATGATCGCGGCATAGGCGATATCCAGATAGGGAATGCCGGTATATTCGGCCATGATGAAGGCGGCGGCTCCCATGACCGGCGGGACAAGGCTGCCCCCGGTCGATGCGGCGACTTCCACCGCGCCCGCGAATTCGGGCTTGTAGCCCAGACGCTTCATCATCGGGATGGTGACCGACCCGGTCGTAACCACGTCCGATGTCGGGCTGCCCGAAATCGTGCCGTAGAGGCCGGAGGAGATGACCGCGATTTTCGCAGGCCCGCCCCGCGTGCTGCCGGTCAGGCTGGCCGCGAGATTGAAGAAGAAATCCGATCCGCCGGTCTTCGCCAGCGTCGTGCCGAACAGTACGAACAGGAAGGCATAGGTCGCGGCGACCCGGATCGGAACCCCGAACAATCCGTCAGTGGTGAACACCATAATGTCCAGGAAATGACGATAGGAAATTTCGCCATGGCCCATGGCGCCGGGAATGGCGTCGCCGAACAGGTTATAGGCGATGAACAGCAAGACGATCGTCGTCAGCCCCAGCCCGACCGTCCGCCGCATCGCCTCGACCGACAGCAGGATAATGGAAGACGCCGCGATCACATCGTAGATGGACAAAGGCGACAGCAAGGTGATCCGCACCGCGATCGCATCGCTTTGCGTCAGGAAGTACGCCCCCGTGACCAGGGCGACCCCCGCCCCGATCCATTCGAACCACGGCACGACATCCGTTCGCGATTTCGCGGTCGGCGTGATCAGCAGGAACGCCAGGACCAGCATCAGGGACAGGAAGGTGATCGTGAGGGACAGGACGTCGGCCCTCGAAAAGCCGGCGGCATAGATCGTCCAGACGGCGGTACCGGCGGCGAAAATCTTGACCGCGTGACCGATAATGCCGGACGGCTTGCGCCGCAGACCGGTATCGAAAGCGAGCGAAACCAGGGACAAGGCGAAACTCCCTTAAGAAAGGCGACTGGTTTTCATAAAAAGGAAGCGGCGGGCCGGTTCTCTAAGACCGGCCCGCCGACACCGGGATCAGCGCAGACCCCGTGCCTTGTAGACTTCTTCCGCCGCCTGGTGATACGGCGCTGCGGAACCGCTGGCCATCAGCTTGGTGTCCAGGGCCGCCATGGCCTTGTGCACGCCGCTGATCTTGTCCGAATGGTCCAGCAGGGCCATGGTGATGTCCTTCACCATGGCCGGGTCGGCATCTTCGCGCACGAAGAGCTGAGCCGATACCGTGACCGTCAGCGTGTCGTTCGGTGCCCAGTCATAGGTGCCGCCCTTGATCGTGAACGGGGCGATGTTCCATTCCTTCACGACCGCGTCCGCCGTCCCCTGCGTCACCGGAATGAGCGACAGGTCGATGGCCGAAGCCAGTTCCCGGATGGAGCTGTGATTGACGAAGAGGGAGTTCAGGATCGCGTCGGCGCGACGGTCGCGCATCAATTCGCCCTGTTCCTTCGACGCGGCATAGGTCACGCTGCCGCCCCATTCCTCGATCTGTTCCGGCGAGGCGCCGACGGCTTTCAGCATGGACGCGCCGACATCGCTCACGACGTTGCCCTTTTTGTTCAGCAGGATATTGATCGGCAGTTTCTTCGCCGCGATATCTTCCAGCGTCGTGATGCCGTTTTCTTCAGCGTAATCCTTGCTGACCAGCATTTGCATCGGGGCCCAGGTATACATGACCGCCAGGGACCGCATGCTGTCGACCGGCGCGCTGAACGGCTGTTCACCGGCACGGGCCGATTTCACCTCAGCATCGTGAATGATCGCCAGATCGCATTTGCCCTGGTCCAGCAGCACGACATTGGCGAAGCCACCGCCCGACGTTTGATAGGTCACGGTGGAGCCGGGGAAGGCTTCCTTGACCGCCGCGTCGGTTCCCGCACCCAGCAGAGACCACAGCCCGCCCGGGCTGGCGCCGCAAAGTGTCAGGTTATATTCGGCATGCGCGGATTGTAGCGGCAAAACGGATACGGCCAGGGCCGCGGCAACGAATACGCTTTTCAACGAGTGTTTCATTTCTTCCTCCCATACATGGCGCAAACCGTACATTTTGTACGTGAAGCGCGGTTCTCGCCGTACCGAACCCTTCAGCCGACGATTATTCTTAGATGTCTAATTAAGAAGAACACTAAAGCCCGTTTTGAATTGCTGTCAAATGAGCCTTAGCACCTCTTCCATAACCAAATGCTTTCCCTACAGACTGAACGACTCCAAGGTTGACGGATGGAACAGTTCCTCGATCCCGACCCGACGGGGCGACAGGCCCTGCCGATGATGACTGTCGAGGAAGTAGTCCAGAATGTCGCGGTTTGCGGGCACACCGTAGGACCAGAAATCCGGGCCGATCAGCTTACGCGCGCGATCCAGGTTATCCTCGACAAAGGGCATCGTGACCTTGGTCGCCGACGTGTCGTTCAGCGCCTCTTGCGACAGGCTTTTCGACGCCGAAAAGGCCTTGAACAGGGCACCCGGAATCCAGGGATGTTCTTCCGCCAGGGCGCGACGAACGCCCAGCAGATGCATGATCGGGAACCGCTTCGTCCGGCGATAATAATCTTCCGCGACTGCGACCGTATCCGGGAACAGTCGACCGACGCGCGGGTCGCCTTCCTGGAAGCAACGCGGGGCGCGCGGGCCGATAAAGGCGTCGATTTCACCATCCGCCAACATCGCGTTCAGGGTCGCCCCTTCCGGCGCCTGCACCATCTTCACCGACGTCGGCAGATCGATCTTCAGCTTTTCCGGACGGCCGGGCGTGTCCATGCCGCCGCGCACCCATTGGACATCCGCCGGGGTCACGCCGTAATCGTCTTCCAGGATCGCCCGGACCCAGACATTCGCGGTCAATTGGTATTCCGCGATTCCGATCTTCTTGCCCTTCAAGTCCTCCGGCTTTTCGATCCCCGCCGCGCGGTTGACGTATATCGAGGTGTGCCGGAAGGCGCGGCTGAGAAAGATCGGCACCGCGATATAGGGCGGGTCGTCTCGCGTCAGGCTGACGACATAGGAGGAAAAGGAAATCTCCGACACGTCATAGGCCTGATGGCGGAAGGCGCGGAAGAACATTTCCTCAGGCACCTGAAGCATGCAGACCGGATCGATCCCGTCGATCCCGACGCGACCGTCATAGATCGGCCGCGTCCGGTCGTAATCCCCCATGGCAATGGACAAGCGCAGCTTCGACATATTCCCTCCTAACTCCGTCCTCTAACCGGGACTTGATGATTGAGCATTACCGGTGTCCGCGTTCCGGCGGACCGCAGAATGGCGTGGCACACTTCCAGGCTGGCCAAGCCCCAACGGGCGTCCTGAATCGCGGGACGGTCTTCCCGCACCGCCGCCCATAGCGCGTCGAACACGGCGCGGCGCGGCGCACCGTGCGTTGGAACCGGCACGAACCGCTTCTCCCCGTCGGCATAGATCCAGACACCGTCAGGGGTCGGGCGAAGATCGGCATGATCGCAACTGACGATCAGCGGCCCGAAATGTTCGTTATGGGTCGCGTCGGGCAGCGCGCCCACGCCGCCGAAGGTCCGCATCGATTTCAGCGCCGCCTCTTCTGACGCCGACGCAACGCCCGTGAGGGCCGACCGCGCCTTACCATAGGAGTCCGGGTCCGCGTCGTTTCCCAATTCCCCGACCCAACCGCAGAATTCGTTGCTGTCAAAATGCGCATGACCGGAATAGGTCAGGCTGGCAAAGGCCCCGGACCGGAACGTCAGATGGGCGGAATAGGCGCATTCCGTTGGCCGCGCCGGGTCCCAACTGCCGGTGGCGGCACAAAGGCTGTCCACCAGACCGCCGCCCAGAAGGCGGACGATATCCACCTGATGCACCGCCTGGCTGAAGACGACACCGCCGCCCTCTGCGGTGACCAGTTCTTCGGGACGCCGGGGACGGTACAGGAAATCCGTATAGTTCAAGGCATGGATCATCCGAACCGGACCGAATTCCCCGCTTTCGATTAGGTTCAGCGTCTTCTGGATTTGCAGGTCGAAACTGTGACTGGGGCCGACGATCACATGCCGACCCGTCTCCTCGGCACAGTCGACGATGGCCTGCGCGTCTTCCAGGTCGACACATAGCGGTTTGTCGATCAGGACATGCTTCCCGGCACGAAGCGCGGTTACCGCATGATCGCGATGCATCTGATGCGGCGTGGCGATATAGATCGCCTCCACATCCGGATCGGAACACAGCCCCTCCACCGTGTCGTATCCGCGTCCGCCGAACCGATCGGAAAAATGGTCGCGAGACTCCCGGCGCGGCGCGGCGCAAGCGCTCAACATGATGCGGGCATCCGCCGCGATGCTGGGTTGCGTCAGCACGAACGCCCGGCCCAACCCGGCCACTCCCAGACGGATCGGGTCCGAACAGAGGGCAGCGTCAGAGGTCAAGGACCAACTCCCCCGTCGCACGCGACACGCACAGCATGATGTAGCCGTCTTTTTCTTCCGGCATCAGCACCATGTCACGATGGTCGACATCGCCCGAAAGATAACGCGTCTTACAGGTGCCGCAGGTCCCGCTCTCGCAGGAACTGGCGACATGCACATCCGCCGCGCGCAAGGCATCCAGGATCGTATGCCCGACCGGAACGGACACCGTCTTGCCGGATTTGGATAGCGTGACATCGAAGGCCACGTCTTCCGCCCGGAATATGTCGACAGGCTTGAAATCCTCAAAATGGACGGCGGCGGGCGGCCAATGGCCGGTCATGCCGCGGATTTCCTCCATCAGGGGTTTCGGGCCGCAACAGTAGATATGCGTGCGGCTCGGCGCCTCCAGCAGGTCCCAGAAATCGTAGACCCGATCGGGATCGCCGCCATCGTGATGTATGATAACCTCACCCGATAGAGTGCCGGAGGTCAGTTCGTCCAGATAGGCGGCCTGTTCCTTCGTACGCGTACAGTATACCAGACGAAACGGCTTGCCGCGCCGCGTCAGGTCGCGCGCCATGGACAGAATCGGCGTGACACCGATACCGCCCGCGATCAACAGATAATCGCCCGCCTCTTCCAAAGGAAAATCGTTTTCCGGCGGCTGCACGGTCAAGATATCGCCTTCCGCAACCTCTTCAACCATCCCCCGGGACCCGCCCCGCCCTTCGGTTTCTAGCTTTACCGCGATGACATATCGGTTCCGGTCGGACGGATCGTTGGACAGGGAATAATGTCGCATCGCGCCCCCCGGCGTTTCGACCGGAATATGCGCGCCCGCCGTGAAGGGCGGCAGGGCCGCCCCGTCAGCATGGGCGAGTTCGAATTCGAAGATACCATCGGCGACCCGCCGTTTCCGGCGGACCATAAGCGTCAGCGTTTCCATCCCAAAACTCTCGTTTTCTTCGTTCTTTGGAAGAGACTAGACGACATCGATCAGGCACGCTAGTATTTTTATTAGATATCTAACTAAAAGAGGGATGGAAATGCTCACCCACGAAGAAAACGACCTTTTGTGCCGTGTCGAGGGCGACGCCCCGATGGGTCAGCTGATGCGCCGCCACTGGATTCCGGTCTGTCTTTCCGAAGAAGTGGCGGAACCGGATGGCACGCCTGTCCGCCTTCGTATCCTGGGCGACGAACTGGTCGCCTTTCGCGACACTGACGGTAAACTCGGCCTGCTGGACGGGTACTGTCCGCATCGCCGCGCCTTACTGGCACTGGGCCGGAACGAGGATTGCGGTCTGCGCTGCCTGTATCATGGCTGGAAGTTCGACGTGAATGGCAACGCCATGGAGCTGGCGTCCGAACCGCCGGAAAGCACGCTGAAGGAAAAGGTAAAGCACAAGGCCTACCCGACACGGGAAGCGGGCGGCTTCGTTTGGGCCTATCTGGGGCCGGCGGCGGAAATGCCGGAATTCGACGCCCCGCCCTTCGCGGCGGATCCGTCAGCACAGGTCAGCATTCTGCGCATCAAAATTCCCTGTAACTGGGCGCAAATTCAGGAAGGCCAGATCGATTCGGCGCATTCCTCGTCCCTGCACCATTCCGACATGAAGCCGGCGCGGGTCGCCGGGGCGGAAGCGGACGATAAAAGCTGGTACCGCCCATCGACGGACAAATCACCGAAGCTCCAGATCGAACGAACGCCCTATGGCTTTCACTATGCGGCCATCCGCCGTCCGATAAAGAACGCGGCCAGCCACGATTATATCCGGGTGACCGAATTCATCGCACCCTTCGTGTCGCTGATTCCGCCGAACAATCTTTACAAGGTGGCCAGCGTCATCGTTCCCGCGGACGACGAAACATCCTGGTTCCATTTCATTGCCTGGGGCGATCCGGCGACATGCATCAAGACGACGGAATGGCGTCAGTTCTGTGCCGCCGAACCGGGGGTTGATCTGAACCCGGATTGGAGCCCGGTCCGCTGTCTGGAAAACAATTTCCTGCAAGACCGTCAGGCGATGAAAGACGGCAACATGACCGGCATTCGGGGTATCCCGAACCAGGACATCGCCATGTGGGTCGGCATGGGTCCCATCGTAGACCGCAGCAACGATATCCTGGGCGCGTCCGACCTCGCGATCGTCGAATTCCGCCGCCTGATGTTGGATGCGGCAAAGCGTATGCGGGACGAAGGCAAGGCCATCGGCATCGGATCGGACGTGCCGGTTCGGGCGGGTATTCAATCCTATCAGGAAGTTCTGCCGAAAACCGTCGATTGGCGCAATGTGGTGAACGCCGCCGCGGCGGAATAAGGTTAGAGGCCGGGGAGCCGGGT
This sequence comes from Pacificispira spongiicola, assembly GCF_012926505.1. GTDB lineage: Bacteria > Pseudomonadota > Alphaproteobacteria > UBA8366 > Aestuariispiraceae > Pacificispira > Pacificispira spongiicola. Next base: position 276,248 of record NZ_JABBNT010000004.1, on the reverse strand, counting down.
GGGGGGAACCCGCTTTCCGGCCTCGAACGCTTGTTCTTCATCGCGATCCAGGTTCACCGCCATTTGCAACAAAGTGGAGCGCAGCATTTCAACCTGATCGTCCGGGATATCGGACAGGGAAATGCCGTTCACTTCTTCCGCCAGGGGCACCAGCGTTTCCTGCATGGCCCGCCCCAACTCCGTCAATTGAACGACCCGCTTCTTGCGATCACCTTTGGGATGCGGACGCGTGATATACCCCATGGATTCAAGCTTGCTGAGCGCCGTATGCGTCGTGGACTGCATCAGGCCGGCCCGATCCGCGAGTTCGCGCTGGGACAGACCGTCGTGTTCCCACAGGATACGCAGGAATATCCAGGTCCCGAATTGAACGTCATGTTCCGCGAGGCGCAATTGCAGGGACCGCGTCACCCCCCGGGCGACATAGCGGATCAGGTGCGCGATCCGATCTTCTTCCAGATGTTCGCCACTGCGCACCATTCTAATGGGCGCGGAGACCTGTTCCGATTTGCTCATCCTGCCTACCTGAAAATCGACCTGTTTCGTCTTTGTTGCAGCCTTTTGAGGGTGTGGCAAGGCAAGCACCCGGACCGACCACGCCTTCCGCGAAACACGGCAGGGCATATCCAGTTGCTGACATTTTAGAACATTTATCCGGTCGTCCGGATGAATTCACAGGTATGTCATCTCGAATCGATACTGTGTGGGGAGATCGCGTCCCTATAGCAACTGAGAGACCTCTATGACCGATGCATCCCCATTCTACGACACGTGGCATATCGATCCGGCGCGCGAAGCGTCCATGGGCGATGCCCATGCGCCGATGTGGCGGCACTTCATCGATAGCATTCCGGAGCGAGACTTCGCGACCAGAACAGTGATGGATTTCGGCTGCAATCGGGGTGGCTTTCTGCACCTGTTGCATGCGCTCCGTCCGTTCCGGCGCGGCGTAGGCATCGATATCGCCACCGCGTCCATTCAGGTGGCGGAGGCAACCAAGGGCACCCTGCCGCTGACATTCGCGGCAACCACGGACTTGTCACCATGGGCGAACAGCATCGATATCGCGTTCAGCTACGAGGTCATCTATCTCCTTCCAGATCTCTCCGAACATGCGAACGCCCTATACAACACACTGCGGGACGGCGGCGTCTATTACGCGGTGACGGGCTGCCATACTGGAAGTCCGCTCTGGTCCGTCTGGCGAACCCTGCTGGCGGAAACCAGCAATGCACCGGTCCAGGATCGTGCGCCGGACGATTTCGCCAAGGCTTTCCTGGATGCCGGTTTCTCGGTTTCCGCCAAACGCTTCGGCTATGCCGGCTTCATCCCTGCGGATAATGACAGGACCTACTATCCGTCCCTGCTGGATGCGCTCGACTATCCCTCGGATCACAAACTTCTATTCCGACTGGAGAAACGAACCTGATCTCATGGCGGAAATCGAACGCAAAGCGGGGGCGACGCTGTGGCATCAAATCAGTGACGCCCTAACGACGGAGATAGCCGATGGCCATCACGCCCCAGGCACCCGATTGCCGACGGAACCGGAGTTGATGCGGCGGTTCGGCGTCAGCCGCCACACCATCCGGCAAGCTGTCGCCCATCTCGAAACACGCGGCTTGGTCAGAGCGGAACAGGGGCGCGGCACATTCGTCCATAGCGGTGTTCTGGACTATGCCATATCCCGACGCACGCGGTTCTCCAGCAATCTGATAACCCAACATAGAGAGCCGGGCGGCACATTGCTGGTGCATGAAACCGTCCCCGCATCCGAGTCCGTTGCCAATTGTCTGGGTTTGAGCCAAGGCACGCCGGTGATCCATCGACGCGGTTTGATGACGGCGGACGGCGCGCCGATCGAGCTCGGCGACTCCTTCTATCCGGCGGATAGGTTCCCGGATTTCCAGGCGGTTCGACAGCGGCTGCCGAAAACATCCGACGCCTTTGCCTATTATGGAATTTCGGACTACCGGCGGATTTTCACTGCCGTCACCGCCCGCGTACCGTCCGCGGAGGAAGCGCGATTTTTGAAGCAGCCTAAATCGCTGCCGGTCATGGTGGTAGAGAAAGTCGATGCCGACGGCAACGGGATTCCCATCATCCATTCCGTCGGCATATGGGCGTCGGAACGCGTCCGCTTCACCATTGACCCCAACACCTTCTAAGTCGATAGGAGAAAGGGCCGCCCGAAGGCGGCCCTTTCGCATTCAAAAGACGGCTGTCGGTCAGTCGATCTTCTTTTTCGAGAAGTACCAGTCGACATATTCGTATCCTTCGTCCTTGCGCTTTTCGGCGGCTTCCTGCGTCGCCGGTGGCGGCACGATGCACAGGTCGCCGGGCTGCCAGGCTTCCGGTGTCGCCACGCCATGGGTGTCGGACGTTTGCAATGCCGTCACCAGACGCAGGAATTCGTCGATGCTGCGCCCGTTGCTCATCGGATAATAGACCATGGCCCGAAGCTTGCCTTCCGGATCGATGATGAAGGTTGCCCGCACCGCCGAGGTATCGCTGGCGCCCGGCTGGATCATGCCATAGGCATTCGCCACCTTCATGGACAGGTCTTCGATGATCGGGAAAGGAATCTTCACGCCGAAATTCTGTTCGATGCTGCGCGCCCAGGCGATGTGGGCGTAGTTCGAATCGATCGACAGACCCAGCAGGTCGCAATTCAGCGCCTGGAATTTGTCATGCGCCTTGGCGAAGGCCATGAATTCCGTCGTGCAGACGGGCGTGAAATCCGCCGGGTGTGAAAACAGCACCAGCCATTTGCCTTTATAATCACTCAGCTTGCGCTGGCCATGCGTGGTTTTCGCATCGAAATACGGGGCGGCTTCATTCAGTCGCGGCAGACTGGCCGGGACGGTTTGTTCAATCTCGCTCATGGTATCACTCCTGTTTCAGGGTTGGGTTTCTTGGAACCGCGATCACCATTCCACAGCAGGCCGATTTCATTTGTGACTTAGTCACATTCTAAACTGCGACAGGGCGCCGCAGTTTAGAATTGCTCTATTTCAGGCGAGCAAGGCGCACAGGGTCTCGTGCTGATCCCGAATACCCCGTTTCAGATCGTCCAACGCCATGGCTTCATCCTTCACGAAGCCGATGAACAGGTTGTTCGTATTGTTGAAGATCATGCGACCGAACAGGGTCGGGTCGATATCCCCCCGAATCGCCCCCTTGCGCTGCAAGGCCATCAACAGGCGGCTGACCTGATCCGCCAGCCGGGAGTCCAGATCGGTATAACGCCGCGCGAAAACCTCGTCCGGCTGCGCGATCGATGCCGCCATGGCGTGCCGCCAGTTGTCCTTGCTGAGATAGGTAAGAGAATGATCCAGATAAATTGTGATCAGGCGATTGACCGCCTCCAGCGCCATGTCGGGTGGGGAGGCGACGATGCTTTCCCCTTCGGCGAGGACCTCGTGCACCTCCATCGCGACAACGGCGATCAGAAGCTCCCCCTTATGGCGGTAGTAGTTATAGACGGTACCGGCGGATACTTCAGCCTCCGCCGCGATCTCTTCAATTTTCGTCTTCTCATAGCCGTCCGACCGGAATCGCTTCGCCGCCGCGTCGACAAGCCTGCGTTCGCGCAGTGCTTTCTGTCTTTCCCTCAGGCCAGCCATGATTTTTCCGTTCCCATTGCATTTATATTTCAAAAACTGAATTGACTTCAAATTTTAAGTCAGATTAACTTTTTTCGTCAATGTTCATCGGGGAGCCTCATCGCCAATCGTTCTCGACCGGCGGAGGCCATACGGAGGGAGACCGTCATGTCCAAGAAAGTTTCGACCGGCGCGATTTCGGCGCCGCGTTCCATCCTAAGCGCCGCTGTCCTGGTCGGCACGATCGGCCTCGGATCCGCGCCGGGCCTTGCCGCCGACGAATTGAATGCGCTGGTCTGGTGTGACCACACCGACCCGGCCCTGATTCAGCCGTTCGAGGAAAAATACGGCGTTAAGGTGAACCTGAAGGAATACGAAGGCACCGGCACCGCGCTGTCCATCGTCGAACAATCGCAGCCCGGCGACTGGGACGTCTTCGTCGTCGACGGCGTCGATGTTCCGCGTGTGGTGGCGGCCGGTATCCTGGCCGAACTGCCTGCCGGGGAACTGCCGATCGACGATGTCTTCGACCAAGTCCAGATGAAGGACGTCACCATGGTCGACGGCAAGATGTACGCGATCATGGAAAAATTCGGCTACAACGTCGTCGGATACGACAAGTCCAAGGTCGATCCGGCGGATATGCGCGACCTGTCGACCCTGTGGGGCGACAAGTACAAGGGCAAGATCGCGGTCTATGACTATTACATCCCGCTGATGGACCTGACGGCGCTGTATCTGGGCATGAAACCGTCGGATATTTCCACCGAAACCCTGCCGCAGATCAAAGAGGCGCTGTTCCAGTTGAAGGACAACGCCGCCATGGTCGGTGAGGTCGTTTCCTCCACCACCGCGCTCGCCACCGGCGAGGCAAGCGTTCTGCTGGGCGGCGGCGAATGGGCGGTCGGCGTCATGCAGGACGACAATCCGAACCTGGAATGGGTGCTTCCCGACCAGGGTGGTATCCTGTGGAGCCAGGCCATCGGTGTCTTCGAAGGGTCCGAGAAGAAGGATCTGGCGCTGAAATTCGTGCAATACATCATGAGTCCGGAAGGTCAGGCGCGTCTGGCGACGTCCAGCTGCTTCTGGGGCATGCCCGCCAATTCCAAGGCCGGCGACGTGATGACCGACGACCAGAAGACCCGTTTGCTGTGGGACGAACAGGAAGCCTTCCTGGCGAAATCCCACCGCTACTATATTCCGGATGCCGAACTGGACGGCCAGATGCTCGACGTTTGGACCGAATTCCTGCAACGCTAATCGGGTTCCCGACGGTAGGCACCGCCTGCCGTCGGGGTTTCAAGTTCGAGAAAAAGCATGATCGCCAATAGCCGCATCCGGCAGGCCTATGGCTTCGCCGCCCCCGCCGTTCTCTGGACGGCTGCCTTCTTCCTAGTGCCGCTGGCCATCATGGCGTTGTACAGCATTTGGCAGCGCGTCGGTATGTCGCTTAAAACCGTCCCGACACTCGCCAACTATATCGCCTTCGTGGAAAAGAGCTTCTTTCTGAAGGGGCTGCTGAATTCCCTGGAAGTGACATTCACCGTCACCATCCTGTCGATCCTTCTGGCCTATCCATTGGCCTGGATCCTGGCGGAAAAGGTTCCCGCCCGATGGCAACGGATCGCCTTGCTGGCAGCGGTTCTGCCGTTTTGGACATCCTATGTCGTGCGCAGCTATTCCTGGCTATTGGTTCTGTCGGACGGGGGTGTCATTTCGAACTTCCTGATGCAAACCGGCCTGACGCAGGAAAGCATTTCCCTGGCCAACAGCCGCACCGCGACGGTTATCGGTTTCGTGCATTTCTTCGTCATGCTGCTGACCCTGACGATCTACGCCAATCTCGTGCAACTGCCCAAAAGCTATATCAAGGCGGCGCAGGATTTGGGGGCCGGACCGATCCGCACCTTTATCCATGTCGTCCTGCCGCTGACCCTGCCCGGTATCATGGTCGGCGCGTTTCTGACCTTCGTCCTGTGCATCGGCGATTATATCACGCCGCAAATCCTGGGCGGGAACAAGGAACTGTTGCTACCGCAAACGCTGATGCTGCAAATCCAACGCCGGGCCGACTTCCCCATGGCATCGGCCATCGCCATGATACTGATGGCGGTCGTCACGCTGGCTTACGCCGCATGTTCGCGCTGGCTGAAGCTGGAAAGGGCGTAACAAATGAAGCTGCGCCCCGCCAACATACTGTCCGTCCTTTATGCCGCTGCCCTGTACGGGTTCATCTTCCTGCCCGTCGTGGTGCTCGTCCTGTTCAGTTTTCAGGAAAGCCGGATTCCCGTGCCGCCCTTCGATGGGCCCAGCCTGCGCTGGTACGCCGCGATGTTCGCCGACAGCCGGATGATGGAAGCCCTCGGCAACTCGCTTCTGGTCGCGACCCTGTCATCCCTGGTATCGCTGACACTCGGTTTCCTCGCCGCCTATGGGCTGGCGCGGCACAAGCCGCCGGGGACCGGCGCGCTCCGGCTGGTCCTCACCGCGCCGATGACCGTCAGTTACCTGATCATCGCGATGGGCCTTCTGATCACCTTCAACCATTTGGGCATTCCCCGCTCCCTGCTGACCATCGGGATCGGCCATGTCGTGATCAACCTGCCGCTCTGCTTCGCGATCCTGTACAGTCAGATGGGCGATCATCAGGCCAATATCGAGCGCGCCGCCCGCGATCTGGGCGCGTCGGAGGTTCAGGTCATCCTGCTGGTCGCGCTGCCGATGCTGTGGCCCGCCTGTTTCGCGGCCTTCTTCCTGGCCTTCACTTTCAGTTGGGATGAATTCATCATCGCGCTGCTGGTCAGTCGCTTCGACGTGACCCTGCCGGTCGAAATTTGGAATATGTTGCGCAGCGGGCTGAACCCGCAGACCAATGCCGTCGGCAGTTTCGTCTTCCTGATATCCTTCGTTTTCGTGATCGTGCTGGACGTCATCGTCTTCGGCCGCCGCCGTGTTAAAGGAGAATCCGCCAAATGACCGCACCCGGTGTCGAATTTCGGGACGTCACCATGCGCTTCGGCGCCGTCACCGCCGTGGACAAGGTCTCCCTGTCGCTGGACGAGGGCCGATATCTCGTCCTGCTGGGGCCGTCGGGCGGCGGCAAGACGACGCTGTTGAACATGCTGGGCGGTTTCCTGACGCCGAGTGAAGGGGCTGTATTGATCGCGGGCGAAGACATCACCCGCCTGCCGCCGGCGAAGCGTCCGACGACAACGGTATTCCAGGATTATGCGCTATTCCCGCATATGACGATTGCGGCCAATGTCGGGTTCGGCCTGCGCATGCGCGGCGTATCCGCCGCCGACCGCGCACCGAAAGTGAAAGCCGCGCTTGAAATGGTCGGCCTGGGCGACGCCGGGTCCCGTAAACCGCATGAACTGTCCGGCGGACAGCGCCAGCGGGTTGCGCTGGCGCGCTCCCTCGTCGTGGAACCGAAGGTTCTGCTGCTCGACGAACCGCTGGGGGCGCTGGACCTGAAGCTGCGCCGTCAAATGCAGGAAGAACTGAAGACGATCCAGCGCCGTGTCGGGTCGACCTTCGTGCATGTCACGCACGACCAGGAAGAAGCCATGGCCATCGCCGACGAAATCGTCGTGATGAACGGCGGCCGAATCGAAGACCGCGGCACGCCGGAACGCATTTACCTGACCCCGCGCACCAAGTTTTCCGCCGCCTTTATGGGCGAGAATAATTTGCTGGACGCCACATTCACGACGGCGGGCGCGGAAACGAAGATCGGCACATTCCCCCTGCCCGGCGGAACCGAAACCACCGGTGCGGCGGCCCTGTCGCTGCGTCCCGAACACATCGCCACCGACCCCGGCGACAATCGGGTTCCGGCGGGGTCCGTCATTGTGGAGGAAGTCAGCTTCTTCGGCCCCTTCCATCAGGTGCTCGCCCGTCACGAGACGGCGGGGATTCCGATGCGCCTGCGCCTGTCGCAGCATGCGGAATCCAAAGTCGGGGACAGCCTGTCTCTCTATCTCGATCCCACCTTGCTGGTGCCGGTCCTGCCGTAAGGCTTACGCGCCTTTTTCCGTCAGAAAGGCGTCGATCAGATCGAGATAGCGCTTGCCGTCGAAGCTGCCGAAATGCCCGCCATGCACGACGCGCACGGGCAGGTCGCGAATCCGTTTCATCGTCGCGATGTATTCCGGGATGTCGGAATGGAACGCATCGTCGATCAACGGCCCGTCATAAACGGTGTCGCCGGAAAACAGCACGCCCGTCCCGCGTTCGAACAGCATGATACCGCCCGGCGAATGACCGGGACAGTGAATGACCTCAAACACCCGGTCGCCCAGATCGACCATGTCGCCGTCCTCCAGGACACGGGTCGCCGGGGCGGGTTCCACCGCATAGGTTTCGGACCGATACGGTTCCGGTGGCAAAGCGTCGAAGATATCGTCGGTGACATAGGGATCGGCCAATGTGTCATGGTTCGTCGGATTGGCCAGGATCGACGCTTCGGCACGGTGCACACAGCGGTCGGGGAATTCGTGGTGGCAGCCGATATGATCGAAATGGATATGACTCGCCACGGCGGTCAGGGATTTTTCCGTCACCAGGGGGATGTGTCGACGCAGGCTGACCACGCCCATGCCGCTATCGACCAGCATGTCCCGATCGCGACCGCGAATGTGCCAAATGTTACAGCGATAGAATGCCTTGATGAAGGGTTCCTCGATCAGGGTGACATCGTCGCCCCGGCTTTCGGTGCGATACCATTTTTCGGCGGCAATACGCTGCATAACGACCCTTTCAACGGAAAATGCGATACGGGAAAATCGAGGCTTCACGCAGGCCTGTCAACCTAACCCGTCACTCTAGGCGGGCGCGCACGAAGACGATCGATCCGGTCAACGTCACCAAGGCAATCACAGCCATGGGCCAGGCGCTCGCCAAGACGTCGGATAAGGGCAGCGCCTTTGTAAAACTGCCTTCCACGATCGTCATGAAATGGGTCAGAGGAATCGCCTGCGCCATCCATTGCAGGACATCCGGCATGTTTTCGACGGGCGTCGCGAAACCGGACATCAGCACCATCGGCACCCCGACGGCGAAGGTCCCCAGAATCGCCTGCTGCTGCGTGGCGCAGAGGGAGGATATGGCCAATCCGATTCCCACCACGGACAGGGTGAACAGGCTCAGGCACGCGATCAGCAAGGGGAAGGACCCGGTGAAGGGAACCCCGAATACGAAACGCCCGGCCAGAACCATCATTGTACCCAGGATCGATCCCAGCAGGACCGAAGGAATCGTCTTCGCCGCGATAATTTCCAGCGGCGTCGCGGGGGACACCATCAATTGGTCGAAGGTTCCCAATTCCCGTTCCCGCGATATCGACAGGGCGGTGATCAGCAAGGTGATGAACATGGTCAGCACCCCGGCCAGCCCCGGCAGGACATACCATCGATAAATCAGATTCGGATTGAACCAATGCCGCACGGCGACCGTGTCCGAGGGAGGAAGGGCCGTCGGCTTTAAATCCGCGTTCAACCCGGCGACGATCCGGTTCAGATAGCCATAGGCGATCTGCCCGGCATTGGCACTACGCCCGTCGACGATGACCTGTACCGTGCCGGTTCCGCCTGCCGATACAGTGCTGGAAAAATCGTCGGCGATGACCAGCCCGACCAGCACTTCCTTACGGGAGACCATATCGGTCATTTCGGCATTACCGTGGACCGGGACCGCCTCCCGGACGAAGTCCGCCGCAGCGACCCGCTGGACCAATTCGTGGGACCAGCGTCCATTGTCCATGTCGTAGACGCCGATGCGGATATTCGTGACCTCCAGCGTCATGGCGAAGGCGAAGACCGTCAGTTGGATGAAGGGCGGGCCGAGCAGGATAAAACGGCTGCGTGGGTCCCGCAGGACACTCAACAATTCCTTCACGATCTGGGCGCGGAGGCGGGTCAGCATCTGACGCATGGTTACAGATCCAACCGCTTTTTGGTCCGGCTGCGCGCCAGCAGGAAGAAAGCCGTCCCGATGGCCAGCATCGCCAGCATATTGGGCAGGAACATCGACCAGACATCGCCGGACAGGAAGACCGTTTGCAGCACCGGCACGAAATAGCGCGCGGCAACGACATGGCTGACCAGTCGGATCGCCACCGGCATGGAATCGATCTCGAATAAAAACCCGGACAGCAGCAGCGCCGGCAGGAAGGCCGACAGCAAGGCCAGTTGCGCGGCAACAAACTGGTTGCGCGCCCAGGCGGATATCAACAACCCCTGCCCCAGCGCGGGCACCAGAAAAGCGGCGGACATCGCGAACAGCGCGGCCCAACTGCCCCGCAGCGGTATCCCGAACAACTGCGTCGCCAAAATCGTGCAGACCCCGGTCGCAATGAGGCCCAACAAGAAATAGGGCAGCAGCTTGCCGATCAGGATTTCGACCGACCCGACCGGGGTGGACAGGATCGCCTCCATCGTGCCGCGCTCCCATTCGCGGGCAATCACCAGGGCCGTCAGCAAGGTCCCGATGATCGTCATGACGATGGCAATCGCCCCCGGAATAAGGGCGCGGCGTGTTTCCAATTCCGCGTTGAACCAAAAGCGCGGAACCAGCTCAACGGCGCTTGGCGCTGAAATACCCTTCGCCGCGAGGCGGGTTTGCAACCAGGTCAACACGACTCCTTGCGCATATTGCTGCACAAAATTCGCGGTATTCGGGCGCGACCCGTCGGTCACGATCTGTACCAACGGCGTTTCGCCCAATTCCAACCGCCGTTCGAAATCCTGCGGGATAACGATGAAGCCATGCAGTTTCCCCGACACAACCGCAGCGGAAACGCTGTCCCTTTCGCGGGCGGGCGTGACCGTGAAATAGCGGCTGCCGGAAAAAGACGCGGCCAAATCATGCGCTGCCGCCCCATCGGATTCCAACACCACACCGACGGGAATATTCCGAATGTCCAGCGACACCGCATAGGCGAACAAGAACAGCAGCACGACCGGCAGGACGAAGGCGATCATCATGGCGGACGGATCGCGCAGAACCTGCACGGTTTCCTTTCGCACCAGCGCCGCCAATCGTCGCGGGGACAAGGCCGTCCTAGCCATTGGCGTCCTCCTGCTCGATCAGGCGGATAAACGCCTCTTCCATCGTCGGGTCGGGTTTCTCCTCGGTCGCAGCCTGTCGTTTCAGGGCATCCGGCGTGTCCAGCGCAATTAGCCGCGCCTTGTACATCAGGGCGACCCGGTCGCAATACTCCGCCTCATCCATGAAATGGGTCGTCACCAGTACCGTGACGCCCTTCCCCACCAGCCCGTTGATATGGGTCCAGAATTCCCGCCGCGTGATCGGATCGACGCCGGAGGTCGGTTCATCCAGAAACAGGACCGGCGGTCGGTGCATCAGCGAACAGGCCAGCGCCAGCCGCTGCTTGTATCCCAGGGACAAATCCCCCGGCGCCGCGTCCAGAAACGGTCCCAGTTGAAAGGTCTCCACCATCTCCTCGATCCGGTCGTGCCGAACCGATCCGGGCAGGCCATAGATTCCGGCGAAGAAATCCAGATTCTGCCGAACGTTCAAAAGACCGTAGAGCGAAAATTTCTGTGCCATATAGCCCAGTTGCGTTTTCGCCGCGCTCGTCGCGCGACGCAGATCCAGGCCGGTGACCGTCGCCCGCCCCGATGTCGGTTTCAACAAGCCGCACAGCATCTTGAACGTGGTCGACTTCCCCGCTCCGTTGGGTCCCAGAAGACCGAAAACTTCCCCCCTGCGCACGTCGAAGCTCACGGTATCCGTCGCCGTGAAGGACCCGAACCGTTTCGTCAGATCGTTGCAGGACACGGACACATCGCTGACGGACTCGACCGGTTCCATCCTTTCCGCCAAGACGGATCGCCCGCCCGGCCCGCCGCCCAGCAAGTCGACAAAGGCGTCTTCAAAACGCGGCGGCACGGCGGCGAGGTCGGCGCCTTCCGCGCTCGCAAAATCCTCCAATGCATCCGCCGATACGCCGTCCCGCCCGACCAGGCGCACCGCATGCCCCTGGATCGTCCCGTCGGCAACGGTCGGCAGGTCGAGCGCTCTGGTCAGCAGTCCGCGTCGGTTTTCCGTCACGCCGCGCAAATGATAGGTCCGCCCCGACAGTCGATTCGTCAGGTCGTCCGGCGGACCGTCGAAAATCAATTCGCCCTCGCTTAACAACAAAACGGTGTCGCAGCGTTCCGCCTCGTCCAGATAGGCGGTCGACCAGACAACGGCCATGCCGTCATCGGTCAGCGCCTGGACCATGGCCCACAGGTCCTGACGGCTGACCGGGTCGACGCCGACGCCCGGCTCGTCCAGTAACAGGACGTCCGGCGTCCCCATAAGCGCACAGGCGAGCCCAAGCTTTTGCTTCATACCGCCGGACAGATTACCCGCCAGCCGTCCGGTGAACGGTCCCAGCCGGGTGAAATCGAGTAGCCGATCGAACAATGTCCGCCGATCCCCCGCCGGGATGTTCCGCAAGCTGGCATAGAGCGCCAGGTTTTCCTGAACGGTCAGGTCTTCGTAAAGGCCGAAACGCTGCGGCATATAGCCGATATGGTCCGACAGGCCGGGGTCTTCCGCCGCCACGTCGAATCCGGCAGTCGTGATGCGGCCTTCCGTGGGCACCATGAGCCCCGCCATCATGCGGATCAGCGTCGTCTTCCCCGCACCGTCCGGGCCGACCAGCCCGGTCAGACGACCGGGTTCGATCCGTGCGGAAACGCCCCGCAGAACGTCAACCGTGCCAAACCGTTTGCCGACAGCGTCCAGTATCACGCCACCGGTTGCGGCGATCCCTTCCTTTGCGCGGGACTCAATGGCCGCATCAGACATGGATCAGTTTCCGGCAGCCGAACTGCGAACCCGTACCGTCACGGGCATGCCTTGATACAGCCCGGTATCGTCACCCTGGACGACAATCCGCAGGCGATAAACGAGATCGGTGCGCAGGTCCGTGGTTTCCACCGATTTCGGCGTGAATTCGGCGCGCGGCGATACGAAACCGATCTGACCGTCATAAACATGGTCCGAGGAGTCGGTGCGGATTTCGACCGACGTTCCCGGTGCCAATCGGCCCAACTCTTTCTCCCCCGCATAGGCGCGAATATAGACCGGATCGCGCAGCGACAGGGAATACACGGCGCTGCCCGCCGCAACCATGCTGCCCGGCTCGCGGATTCGCGATAGAACGACGGCATCCGACGGGGTCGACAGTTTCGTGTCGGACAGGGCCGTCTTCGCCTGGGCCAAACGGGCCTCCGCCGCCGCCAGGGCAGCCTCCGCCGCCGCGATATCTTCCTTGCGCGCACCATCGTTCAACAACGCCAGGGATTCCCAGCGCGCCGCCAGCAAGGCCCGTGCCTCGTCCCGCGCCGCCTGGGCGGCATCGACCGCCCCCTCGCTGACCGTCTTGGACCCGAACAATTGCAGCTTTCGCTCATAATCCCGGTCGGCATTGCGCAGGGTCGCTTCCGTTTGCCGGACCAGGGCCTCTGCCTGGGCGATCTCCTCCGGGCGGTTGCCCGCGACCAGCTTGTCCAGCTCCGCCTGCGATTGCCGCACGGCAGCTTCGGCAGCGGCCAGGGCATCCCGATAGGTCGCGGCATCCAGTTCCGCCATCACGCTGCCCGCCTTCACCGTGTCGCCTTCATCGAACGCCATGGAATCGACCCGGCCCGCCTGTCGAAAGGCGAGTTCGAGTTCGCGGATATCCACATTGCCGTACAGAACGATTACCGCTCCATCCTCGCCATTACCCTCGATCCAGGACAGCGCCCGCTGCCGCGCTTCCGGGACCAGCGCCAGGACACCCGCCGCGCCGATAACGGTAATCAGGACGACGGCACGGATGATTTTGGGTCCGCTGATGCTCATGGTGCATGCTCCGTTTCCGCGAAAAGGCGATCCAGGTTGCGGCCGATCCGCGCCCGTATCTCTTCCAATTCCTTATCCCCGATCCGGTCCCATCCGACGAAGCGCATCATTGTCGCATGCGCCACGCGCAGGACCAGCACCTGCCCGACCAGGGTAATGACCAACAGCTTCGGATCGCCAAGACGGCCTGCCGGGTCCAACACGTTCACCAACCGGGCCATCGTCGTCAGCGCCGGGGCCATGATACCGTCGTAGATTTTCAAGAAGGCGGGTCCGGGCGATTGCTGTTCGCGCACGATCAGTTGCGCCCAATTGGCGGCGTCCTCACGGGCCAGCAAGCCGATCATGGCACCCAACATACGTTTCAACGCGAATAGGCTGGCGGCGGGATCGTCCTCTACTCGGTTCGCCTCGATCGCGTGGAAGATCGGTAAGACCTCCGTCCCCATCCGATCCGCAATGGACTGGATCGCCGCGTCGTACAGACCTTGCTTATTCGCAAAATGGTATTTGATCAGCGCCTGATTCACGCCCGCTTCCTGGGCGATGGCGCGCGTGCTGGCGGCCTGAAACCCATCGCGTCCAAAGACCGCAACGGCGGCCCGGATCAGGGCGTCCTTGGTCGCGTCCGCGCGGGGCCTTTGCGCCGGATTTGGTATTGGGGTCGTCATTCGATCACCTCATGCCTCGGCATGAAATTAATCAAACGATTAAATTAGTCAATCGATTAAAAATCGATGTGAAGCGACCCGGTCAACCCCGCCCACGATAGGGCGGCACGCCTTGATCCGGAATCCAGACGCCGTCCGGCGCCACTCCGGTCTGATAGAAGACGTCGATCGGCATGCCGCCGCGCGGATACCAATATCCCCCGATCCTCAGCCAATTCGGGATCAGCAAATCCACCAGACGCTTAGCGATGGACACCGTGCAGTCTTCATGAAACGCACCGTGGTTCCGAAACGACCCCAGGAACAGTTTCAGCGATTTGCTCTCTACCAGCCACTGGTCGGGCACGTAATCGATGGTCAGATGCGCGAAGTCGGGCTGTCCCGTAATGGGGCAGAGGGAAGTGAATTCCGGCGCCGTGAAGCGGACGCAATACAGGGTGCCCGCCTGGGGGTTCGCGACCTTTTCCAGTTCCGCTTCCTCCGGGGAGGCCGGAAGGGCGGCCGCCGCCCCCAACTGTTTCAGACCCGAATAGATATCGTCCTGGCTCATGACATGCCTCCTTCACCGTATGAGACGGGGGATACTGCCAATCAGGACCGATGAAAAGGGTCCGTGAAAAGATATGGATCAGTCCGGCAGTCGGATGCTGCCGTCCTCGGCGATCGGAAATCCGGGATTCCAGGCAACTTCCCACAGATGACCGTCCGGATCGGCGAAATAGCCGCTATAGCCGCCCCAGAAGACTTCTTCCGCCGGTTTGACGATGGTCGCCCCCGCCGTTTCAGCCTCTGCCATCACGGTATCGACCTCGTCCTTGCTGCGCGTATTGTAGGCTAGGGATACGCCGCGAAAGCCGGGCATGCCGGTATCGGGAACCGTCGCATCCTTCGCCAGTTCCGCATGCGGGAACAGGCCGAAGATCATGCCGCCCGCCTGAAAGAACACGACCCCGTCCAGTTCCGGCATGGATCGCTTCCAGCCCAACCGTTCATAGAATTCGCGGCTGGCGGTCAGGTCGGTAACGCCCAAGGTGACTAGGCTGATACGTTGTTCCATGCTGATCCTCTCTAAGCAGGTCCCTATACTGGGACGGCGATCACCGCGACGATGTCGCCCATCGAAATGATCCCGGGGAAATGGCGGCCCGTGAAGACGCCGGAAATTCCGGCGTGATACAGGGCGGGCGGTCTGCCACTGCGGGTGGTTTCGTGCACCACCGCGATGACCTGGCCTTCTTCCACCGTATCGCCCAATTCCACCGTATATTCGATCAGCCCCGGCGTGTCGCAGGACACGTAGCAACGGCCATCCGGCATATCGAGTTGCAGGGTGGGTCGATACTCGATCTCCCCCGCGAGGACACCGGCATGGATCAGGAAGTTTTCCACCCCGCGCTTCGCGATCGCGGTCGTGCGGGCATTGGCGGACCCGCCGCCGCCCAGTTCCGTCGAGACGAAGACACGGCCCAGCTCTTCCGCCGCCGTGTCGTACATGCCGACCGCGTCGATTTCCAGCAGCATCAGGGAATAGGGCGCATTGAAGGCCTTCATCGCCTCGATGCAGCGTTTTTCCTGCGCCTTGTCGGGCAGAACGTGGCAGGCCGCGAAGGGTACGAATTCCAACGTCCGCCCGCCGGAATGGATATCCAATACGTAATCGGCCCGCGACAGAATCTGGTTTTGGAAGAAATCCGCGATCTTTTCCGTCACCGTCCCGTCCGGGCGACCGGGAAAGGTGCGGTTCAGGTTCCCGCCGTCGATGGGGGAGGTGCGCTTTCGCGCCTGAAAGGCCGGATAGTTGAAGGCCGGAACGATAATAACGCGCCCGGACACATCCTGCGGATCGATGCGGGATGCCAGATCGAACAGGGCGATCGGCCCTTCATATTCGTCGCCATGGTTGCCCCCCGTCAGCACGGCCGTGGGTCCGGTCCCGTTCTTGACCACGGTGATGGGAATCATCAGCGACCCCCAAGCGGAATCGTCGTGGCTGTACGGTAGTTTCAGAAATCCGTGCTGAACGCCGTCCTGGTCGAAATCGACGGTCGGCGAGATCGGGTTTGTGGCCATATACGCTCCCTCTACGAACCGTTCCCTCCCTCATCCGGCCGGGAGGGAACGGTCCAGACTAGTGCATTCGCAAAACCTTAGCCAAGCACGGAGACGACGGCGTCTTTCACGATACCGACGATCTTGTCCGCTTCGGCTTCGGTCAGGCACAGCGGCGGCGCGAAGCCCAGAATATCGCCCTGCGGCATGGCCCGCGTGATCAGACCGCGTTCCAGCGCGGCCGCTGACAGGGTCGGCCCGATCTTCTTCGAGGGATCGAAGAATTTGCGGTCGGCCTTGTCCTCGACGAATTCGACGGCGGCCATCAGGCCCTCGCCGCGCACCTCACCCACATTCGGATGATCGGCCAGCGCATCTTGCATCGCCTTGTTGAAATAGGCCCCGACCTTGCCCGCATTGTCGACGAGACCCAGTCGGTCGATCAGTTCCAGATTGGCCACCCCGGCGGCGGCGCAAATCGGATGCGCGGAATAGGTCCAGCCGTGGCCGATGGGTCCCAATTCGTCGGACCCTTTCTCCAGGACCTTCCACACCCGATCATGAACGATGGTCCCCGACAGCGGCGCGTAAGCGGAGGTCAGGCCCTTCGCGATCGTCACCAAATCCGGATCCATGCCGTAATGGGCCGACCCGAACATGGATCCCAAACGCCCGAAGCCGGTCACGACCTCGTCCGCGATCAGCATGACGTCGTATTTCTTCAGGACTGCCTGGATCTTCTCCCAATAGCCCGCCGGCGGCGGCACGATCCCGCCGGTGCCCAGAACGGGTTCCCCGATGAAGGCGGCGACCGTGTCCGGGCCCTCGGCCAGGATCAGTTCCTCCAGCTTGTCGGCGCAATGCTGGGCAAACTGCTCCGGCGTCTGATCCGGGTTTTCGCGGCGGAAGTAATAGGGCGCTTCGGTATGGACGATGGGCGCGCGCGGCAGGTCGAACTTGTTGTGGAACAGCGCCAGCCCGGTCAGCGACCCGGTCATAACGCCCGACCCGTGATAGCCGCGCCACCGGGAAATGATTTTCTTCTTTTCCGGGCGGCCCAGCACGTTGTTCACGTACCAGACCAATTTGATATTCGTTTCGTTCGCGTCCGACCCGGACAGGCCGTAGTAAACGTGGTTCAGGCCTTCCGGTGCACGCTCCGCAATCATATGGGACAGGCGGATCGCGGGTTCCGACGCATGCCCGACATAGGCATGGTAATAGGCAAGCTTATGCGCCTGCTCCGCGATGGCCTCGGCGATCTCCGTCCGGCCATAGCCGACATTGACGCAATAGAGGCCCGCGAATCCGTCGAGGCTTTCCTTACCGTCCGCGTCTTTGATGTAGACGCCGCTGCCGGTTTCGATGATCCGATGCGGGGTTTCGCCGCGCGCATGCGCGCCCATCGCGGTCGACGGGTGGAAGAAATGGTCCCGGTCCCAGGCTTCAAGCGGTTCGTTTCTCAGCATCTCTTTACTCCACTAGGGTTAGGTCGCCGTAGTCCCGGCAGACATATTTCACATCGGTAAAGGCTTCCATGCCCAGGCGCGCGCCTTCGCGGCCCAGGCCCGACTGTTTCATCCCGCCGAAGGGGATCGGGGCGCCGGTGACCTTGGTCCGGTTCACCGCCACCATGCCGTATTGCAGCCCGCGGCTCATCCGGAAAATCCGGCGCGGCTCCATCGTATGCAGATAGGCGACCAACCCGTATTCGGTGTCGTTCGCCCATTTCAGGACCTCGCCTTCCGTATCGAAGGGGGCAATCGCAGCGACGGGACCGAAGGTCTCTTCCCGGAAAATCAGCGCGTCGCGGGGCACGTCGGTCAGCACCGTCGGGCGGAAGAACAGCGGCCCGTGATCCGGCATCGCCTCTCCGCCCGTCAGGCAATGTGCGCCTTTCGATAGAGCGTCGGCGACCTGTTCCTTCTGTTTCTTCACGGCGCCGTCGTTCATCAGGGGCCCGATATCCGGGTCGTCCATGCCATAGCCGACGGTCAGCGCGGCCGTGCGCTCGGCGAAGCGTTTACAGAACGCATCATAGACACCGCGTTGCACGAAGAGTCGGTTGGCGCCCAGGCAATCCTGACCGGAGGTCGCGAATTTCGCCGCGATCGCGCTGTCTACCGCACGGTCGATATCCGCATCGTCGAACACGATGAAGGGCGCGTGACCGCCCAGTTCCAACACCAGCCGTTTCACCGTCGCCGCGCTGCGGGCATAGAGCAGCCGTCCGATATCCGTCGAACCGGTGAAAGACAGGGCGCGAACGCGAACATCGTCGGTCCAGGGTTTCACGATGGTTTCGGGATCGCCGGTCACGACATTGAAGACGCCATCGGGCACCCCCGCCCGGCGCGCCGTTTCCGCCAGCGCCAGCGCCGAAAACGGCGTTTCGGAGGACGGGTGCACGACGACGGTGCAGCCCGCCGCCATGGCCGCCGCGGCCTTGCGGGTAATCATGGCGCAGGGGAAATTCCACGGCGTGATCAGCGCGGCGACGCCGACCGGCTCCCGCCACAGTTCCACCTCCGCATCCGGCAGATGCGAGGTCACGCCCTCGATATTCGGGCGTTTCGTTTCCTCTGCATAAAATTCCATGAAGGCGGCGGCATAATCGATTTCACCACGGGCCTCGGACAACGGCTTGCCCTGTTCCAAAACCATGACCGTCGCCAGGTCCTCGCGCGCGGCTCGCACCTCATCGAACCAGGCACGCAGAATGGCTGCGCGATCCTGCGGCAGCATCGCCGCCCAGGCCGGAAAGGCCGCCTGCGCCGCATCGACGGCGGCACGGCTTTCCGCCGAGGTCATTTCGGGAATATCGCCGATCCGATTGCCGTTACCGGGATCGGTGACCGCGCGACGATTACCGGAGTCGGAGTCCCGCCATATGCCGCCGATGAAAGACTCTGTCTTGAAGAGGGTCGGATCGGACAGCCGATCGCGGGGAGAATGGGTCTCCGTCATCGCAGAATCCTCGCCAGATTTGTAGGTGGTCTCGAAGAAGTGTCGGCACTCTACGGCGACTTGCGGCGAAGAACCCACGCAAGCGCGGCCCCGTGCCCGACGTTTCGCCGAAAGTTAGGGGCGGTCATCGAGGATTCTTCGGCAACACGCGATCCAGCGGGATCGGCGAATGCTTCACCGATTTGGTGACGACGTAGGTGTAATAGCGTTTGATGCCCAGCCCGGCATTCAGCAAATCGTCGACCAGCGTCTGGTACGCCTTGATATCCTGCGTCACCGTCCGCACCATATAGTCGATCCCGCCGCCGACGGCCCAACAATCGACGATTTCGGGAATATCCTGAATGCCGGTTTCAAAACGCCGGAAATCTTCGGTTTTATGGCTGTCCAATTCGACGGACAGCAGGACTTCCGCCGTGCTACCCAGCAATTGTGGGTTGAGGCGTCCTTCAAATCCGACGATCAGGCCCGCATGTTCCAACCGCTTCAACCGGTCCCAACAAGCGGCGGGCGATAGGTTCACCCGCTCCGCCAGGGCCGCCTTGGTGATGCGTCCTTCTGCCTGAAGCACAGTCAAAATCTTCACATCGCGGTTATCCAGCGCGATCATGGACGCTCCTTCGACGGTTCCGTCACACTCTTGTCACGAGAATGCCGCCCATGCAATCTGACGCCGCTTTCAATGTGGAGGGATTGCCATGCCGGGTACCGATCTTCCGTTCTCTCGTCAGGAATATGCCGACCGCCTCGCCAAGACGCGCAAGGCCATGGAGGCGAAAGGGATCGACCTCCTCTGGGTCACCGATCCGTCGAACATGTCCTGGCTGACCGGCTATGACGGTTGGTCCTTCTATGTCCATCAGGGGGTGATCGTTCCCGGCGACGGAATGCCGATCTGGTGGGGCCGGAACCAGGACAGCAACGGCGCGGTCCGCACGGTCTATATGCCGGACGAAAACGTCCTGTCCTATCCCGACCATTACGTTCAATCGACCGAACGTCATCCGATGGATCAGCTATCGGGCATCCTGACGGATCGCGGCTGGGGTGGGTTGCGCATCGGGGTCGAACTCGACAACTACTATTTCTCCGCCGCCGCCTTCCTGTCGCTGCAAAAGAACCTGCCCAACGCAACCCTGGTGGATGCGACCGGGTTGGTGAACTGGCAGCGCGGCATCAAGTCGGAAACGGAGCTGTCCTTCATGCGCAAGGCCGCGACCATCGTCGGCCGCATGCATGGGATGATCGCGGATCGGATGGAACCGGGCCTGCGCAAATGCGATCTGGTCGCCGATATCTTCAAGACGGGGATCGCAGGCACGGAAGACTTCGGCGGCGATTATCCGGCCATCGTGCCGCTACTGCCCACCGGCACGGACGCTGCCGCGCCCCACCTGACCTGGGACGACAAGCCGATGCAGTCCGGGGCGGGCACATTCTTCGAAATCGCCGGATGCTATCGGCGTTATCACACACCGCTCAGCCGCACGATCTTCCTTGGCAAGCCGCCGCAATTCCTGGTCGATGCGGAAAAGGCGCTGCTGGATGGGCTGGAGGCCGGTCTGGACGCCGCCCGTGCCGGAAACCGCGCCTGCGACGTCGCCAACGCCCTGGCCGGGGAATTGGCGAAGGCCGGGATCGAACGGTCCGCCCGCTGCGGCTATCCGATCGGGATTTCCTATCCGCCGGATTGGGGCGAACGCACGATCAGCTTCCGCGAAATCGACCAGTCCGAACTGAAACCCGGCATGACCTTCCATTTCATGCCCGGCCTGTGGATGAAGGACTGGGGCCTGGAAATCACCGAAAGCATCCTGATCAAGGACAGCGGCCCGGCCGAATGCCTGACCGACTATCCGCGACCGATGCTGGTGAAGGACTAAGGCACGGCGCCGTCGCTCAACAATTCAGGGCGGGCACGGAACCAATCGCGGACGTGATCCACGAACAGGCGCGTTCGGCGGGGCAGCCGTGCTTCCCGGATATAGACCAAATAGATCGGATCGACCGGCGAGGCATAGCGCGTGAGGATTGGGACGAGAACCCCAGCCTTCACGTCGGGCATTGCCAGATATCGGGGCAGCCTGGCTATTCCGTATCCTTTGACGGCGGCGGCGCGGATCAGCGGGAAATGATTGACCAACAGAGGCCCCGTCACGGCCACGGACATCGCTTCCGCGCTGTCGTAAAAGGTCCAGCGGCTGTCGCGCGCCGTATGTTCGTTTACCAGACAAGGATGGCCCTTCAGGGTGTCCGGGGTTTCGGGCACACCGTGGGCCGCCAGGTAAGACGGCGCGGCGCAGACGATTTCCGAATATCGTCCAAGCGGGATCGCGACCTGATCCGGGTCATCCATCAGGCCCTTTCTTATGGCGACATCCGCCCCGGTTTCCTTCAAATCCCGGTAGTCGTTTTCCAGTTCGATCCGCAATCGGATGGCGGGAAAGGCCTCTCGGAACGATGTCGCGACCTCGGTCATGAAAATCTCTCCGAACGACACCGGCATCGTGACCGACACAGTCCCCGACGGTTCCGTTCCCAAGGCGTTCAATGCTTCGACGGCTTCACCTTCGGCGTTCAGTATCCTGTGCGCATAGTCGATAAGAACCTCGCCCGACTTCGTCAGACTGACGCGGCGTGTGGACCGGTATAATAGCTGCGTGTCCAGGCGCTGTTCCAACCGACTGACCTGTTGGCTCAGGCTCGCTTTCGATTGTCCCGTCGCCCGCGCCGCAGCCGAGAAGCCACCATGGTCTACAACCGTGGCGAAGCTGCACACTTCCATTAGGAATTTGCTCATTGTTCGATTTTCCAAACGCTATGTTCATTATTTACCTAATTATCAAAACAAATATCTCATGCCTATATCCGTCCAACGCAACAACGCGTAGGAAAGGAACACGGCAATGAAAGTCTTGATCGTCGGCGCGACCGGTACCTTGGGAAAGGCGGTCACCGCTGAATTGGGGCAACGTCACGACGTTATCCGGGCCGCGCGATCGGGCGCGGATATCGCGTTGGACATCGCCGACACGACCAGCATCCGCCAGGCCTTCGAAAGGTTGGGGCAAGTCGATGCCGTCGTCAGCACGGCGGGCACCGTAAAATTCGCGGATTTCGCGGAGATGCAGGACGCCGATTACCGGGTCGGCCTGGACAACAAGCTGATGGGACAGGTCAATCTCGTCCTGATCGGGCGTGAATTCGTGCCGGACGGTGGGTCCTTCACGCTGACCACCGGCATCCTGACACACGACCCGATCCGTTACGGCAGTTCGGCATCCATGGTAAATGGCGCGCTGGAATCCTTCGTGAAGGCAGCCGCCATCGAAATCGGCCGAGGGCAGCGCATCAACGCCGTCAGTCCCGGAATGTTGGTTGAATCCGTTCCTAACTACGGGCCGTATTTTCCCGGCCACGATCCCGTTCCCGCCGCGAAGGCGGCCTTGGGTTTCACGAAAAGCGTCGATGGCCTTCAAACCGGTCAGGTTTTCGAAATCTTCTGATCCGGCGGACCCAACACAACAATGTCGGCCATTCGGCGCAACAGCGGCCCGTCAATCGACGGGTCGTTTGTTTCCATCTCACGATGCGCCCTGTCGATCCGCGCGTGGCGATACACCGAACTTGCGGGCGTATTCGCGGCTGAATTGGGTCGGGCTTTCGTACCCGACGGTGAAGGCGATCTCCGTCACCGATCCGGCGCCGCCGATCAGGCGGCTGCGCGCTTCCTGCAAGCGGATATCCTTTTGGAATTGCAGCGGCGTTTTCGCCGTGACCGATTTGAAATGTTCGTGAAAGCTGGACGGGCTCATCCCCGCCAGTTGCGACAGTTCCGCGATCCGGATCGGCGCGGCAATGTCGCTGCGGATTTTCGAAACCGCGCGCGCGATTCGGCTGACATGGCTGTCGCGCAGCATCAGCCGCCGCAACATCGCGCCATGCCCGGCAGACAGCAGCCGGAAATGAATCTCACGCAGGATCAACGGCAACAGCACCCGTTGATCCGACGGTCGCCCGATCAGGTTGAACAGCCTTTCCATCGCGTCGAGCAGATTAGGATCGGTATCGCCCGCCGCAATGGCGACCGATTGCTCCTGAAGCAGATGTTCACTGCCCGGCCCGGTATCCGACAGTTCCGCCGCAAGGCTGCGCATCATGGACAGATCCAGTTCCAGCGCCATGGCGATATAAGGCGCATCCGGGCTGGCCCCCACGATACGCGACACTGTCGGAATATCCAGACTGACGATCAGTGTCTGCCCGGCGGAAAAGCGCACCGGCGCCTCGCCCAGGAAGGATTCCTTCGCCCCCTGTAACACGACACAGGCCAAAGGCTTATAGAGCGTCGGTTCAATCCGCGTTTCCTCCCGGCACCGAACCAAGGTGAAGCCCGGGATTTCCGTTCCGAACGGGATTTCGCCAACCTCAACCCTGTCTGCGTGCCGCCAGATGCGGTCCTTTAAATCCGTCTCCACCATTCAACACCTCACCTTTTGTCGGATGAATAGTACAACAAACGAGGCAACACATAAGAGATTGCCGCATCGTATTGGAGGAATAGGCAACTCTTTCGGATTAACCGGCAGGCACCGGCAAGAAGGTGCGGTTACGGTTCGGGAATTCCAATCCCGAACCAAAACAGGAACCGATCATGTCCAAGAAAATCGCACTCATTACCGGCGGAAGCCGGGGCCTTGGCCAGAATGCGGCCCTTCACCTCGCCGACAAAGGCGTCGATATCGTCCTGACGTATCGGAATGCAAAGGACGCAGCGGACGCGACGGTCGCGGAGATCGAGGCCCGTGGCGGGAAGGCCGTCGCCTTACAGCTCGACACCACGGACACGTCCGCCTTCAGTCGTTTCGCCAGCACCCTTGCCTCGGTTTTGGACGATACCTGGGGACGCAGCGATATCGACTTTCTGGTCAACAATGCCGGCAGCGGCATTCTGAAACCTTTTCCGGATACAACGGAAGGCGATCTCGACCGGATGTATTCGGAACATGTGAAGGGGCCGTATCTGCTGACGCAACGGCTGTTGCCGATGATCGCGGATGGCGGGCGTATCCTGAACGTATCGTCCGGTCTCGCGCGGTTCGCCTATGCCGGTTATTCCGCCTATGGCGGGATGAAAGGCGCGATTGAGGTCATTACCCGCTACATGGCCGCCGAACTGGCCCCGCGTGGAATCGCCGTCAATGTCATCGCACCCGGCGCCATCGAAACGGATTTCGGGGGCGGCGTCGTCCGGGATATCCCGGATATCAACAAGGCCGTCGCATCGTCCATCGCGATGGGACGGGCCGGACTGCCCGACGATATCGGGGAAGCGGTCGCCGGTATCCTCACCGGCATGAGCCAATGGATGACCGCGCAACGGATTGAAGTGTCGGGCGGCCAGAACCTCTGAGCGGCACGCACTGTCCCTAAAGAAAACGGCCCGCCTTTTGGCGGGCCGTCCTCGTATTCGGTAACCGGAAAGGGCTTAGCGATATGCCGGGGTTTCGACCGCCTGCAGTTTCGCCTGGGCCACGACGAGATTCGCCTCGGCCTTTGCCTTTTCTTCTTCTGTCTTGGCGTGGCTTACATCCTCGCCCAAATCCTTGACCAAGGTCTGCGCCGCGCCCAGATCGATATCTTCAACCGGGGTCGCGGTGTCGGCGAGCACCGTGCAGCGCTCTTCCGTCACTTCCACGAAGCCACCGGCGACGAACAGGCGCTTTTCGACGCTGTTGCCGTTGAAGATGCAGATCGTGCCCGGGCGAATGGTCGCGATGACCGGCGCGTGACCGGGCATGACGCCCATATCCCCTTCGCTGGCCGGCAGGACCACCATGTCGACCTCGCCGGAGAAGAGAAGCTTCTCCGGGGAGACGAGTTCGAAGGCAACCTTATCCGCCATGTCCTAACTCCTGCGTGATGAAACCGGATGAACCTTGGCCCGATCAGGCCGCGGCCGCCGCCAGTTTCTTCGCCTTTTCGACGGCTTCCTCGATCGTACCGACCATGTAGAAGGCCGCTTCCGGCAGATCGTCGTAATCACCGTTCACGATGGCTTCGAAGCCTTTGATCGTGTCTTCCAGCTGCACGAACTTACCCGGCGTACCGGTGAAGACTTCGGCAACATGGAACGGCTGCGACAGGAAGCGTTGAATCTTACGGGCGCGGTCGACGACCAGTTTGTCTTCCTCGGACAGTTCGTCCATGCCCAGGATCGCGATGATTTCCTGCAGGTTCTTGTATTGCTGCAGCGTTTCCTGAACACGACGCGCAACACGGTAATGCTGCTCACCCACGATCGCGGCATCGAGAATGCGCGAGGTCGAGTCCAGCGGATCCACGGCCGGGAAAATGGCCTGTTCCGCGATGGAGCGCGACAGAACGGTCGTGGCATCGAGGTGCGAGAAGGTCGTGGCCGGCGCCGGGTCGGTCAAGTCATCCGCAGGCACGTACACGGCCTGCACCGAAGTGATCGAGCCCTTCTTGGTCGACGTAATACGTTCCTGCATCGCGCCCATATCCGTGCCCAGCGTCGGCTGATAGCCCACCGCGGACGGGATACGGCCCAGCAGGGCGGACACTTCCGAACCAGCCTGCGTGAAGCGGAAGATGTTATCGACGAAGAACAGAACGTCCTGGCCTTCTTCGTCACGGAAGTATTCCGCGACCGACAGACCGGTCAGGGCGACACGCGCACGGGCACCCGGCGGTTCGTTCATCTGGCCATAGACCAGCGCGACCTTGGATTCGCCTTCCAGGTTGATAACCCCGGATTCGATCATTTCATGGTACAGATCGTTCCCTTCACGGGTACGCTCCCCCACGCCCGCGAACACGGACACACCGCCGTGGCCCTTCGCGATGTTGTTGATCAATTCCTGAATGGTAACCGTCTTGCCGACGCCCGCGCCGCCGAACAGGCCGATCTTACCGCCCTTCGGATACGGGGTCAGAAGGTCGATAACCTTAATGCCGGTGACGAGCTGTTCCGCTTCCGTCGCTTGATCGACATAGGCCGGCGCCGGACGGTGGATCGGTGACGAGATCTTGCTGCCGATCGGGCCGCGTTCGTCGATCGGCTCGCCGATGACGTTCATGATGCGGCCCAGCGTTTCCGGACCGACCGGAACCTGGATCGCGTCGCCCGTGTCGGACACGGCCTGACCGCGGACGAGACCTTCGGTCGTATCCATGGCGATGGTACGGACCATGTTCTCGCCGAGGTGCTGCGCCACTTCCAGAACCAGCGTGCGTTCGCCGATCTTCGTGTGCAGGGCGTTCAGGATCGCGGGCAGTTCGCCGTCGAAGGAAACGTCGACGACGGCGCCGAGGACCTGCGTGATCTTGCCGGTAGTGTTGCTCATGACAATAGCTCCTGTCTCGGACTTAAGTCTGTTAGAGCGCCTCGGCGCCCGAGATGATTTCAATCAGTTCTTTGGTGATCTGGGCCTGACGCGCGCGGTTGTAGGTAATGCTGAGCGAGTTGATCATATCGCCCGCATTCCGCGTCGCATTGTCCATCGCGGTCATCCGCGCGCCCTGTTCCGACGCGAAGCTTTCCAGCATGCTGCGGAACACCTGAACGGACAGGTTCTTCGGCAGCAGGGCTTCCAGGATTTCTTCTTCGTTCGGTTCGAACTCATAGGCCGCGCCGCTTTCGCTGACTTCGCCCTCGTCCCCTTTGTCGTCGCTGCCGACATTGGAGAACGGGATGAGCTGCAACGGTGTCACTTCCTGCGTCAGCGCGGAAATGAACTTGTTGTAGTACAGCGTGCAGACGTCGAATTCGCCCGCTTCGAACATCGAAACGATCTTCGCGACGACTTCATCGGCCTGTTCGAAGGCCGGGGCCGGCTTCATCAGTTCCTCATAGGAAGCGACGAGCTTGTCCCGGTATTCGCGGCGCATCACCGCGACGCCCTTACGGCCGATCGCGATCACCTTCACCGTCTTGCCCTGGCTGGTCAGCGCTTCGATCCGGCGCTTCACCGCACGGGTGATGGAGCCGTTGAAGCCACCGCACAGACCGCGGTCCGACGTCACCACGACAAGCAGATGCGTCTGGTCGTCGCCGGTACCGGCCAGCAGCTTGGGCGCACCGTCACCGGTCACGCCGGCCGCCAGCGAGCCGAGCATCCGTTCCATCCGCTCGGCAAAGGGCCGGGCGGCTTCCGCCGCTTCCTGCGCGCGCTTCAGTTTCGCCGCGGCCACCATCTTCATCGCTGAAGTGATGCGGCGGGTCGACTGCACGCTGGAAATGCGGGTCTTTAGATCCTTAAGAGACGCCATGTCCTATCCCGATAGAAGCGTTTACGTTTCCGATACGGTGGTTCGTCCGTCCCGATCAGGCATAGACCTTCGCGAAACCGTCCAGCAGGGCGACGAGGGCCTTTTCGCTCTCTTCGTCCAGCACGCCGGTATCGTCGATCTTGTCCAGAACCGCCTTGTGTTCCGCGCGGGCATGCTCCAGGAGCTTCGCTTCGTAGCGGTTCACTTCGTTGACCGGAATCTTGTCCAGGTAGCCTTTGTTACCGGCGAAGATCGACAGAACCTGTTCGGACACCTTCAGCGGCTGATACTGCGGCTGCTTCAGGAGTTCCGTCAGGCGGGCACCGCGGGCCAGAAGTTGACGCGTGGAGGCGTCGAGGTCCGACGCGAACTGCGCGAAGGCTTCCATCTCACGATACTGGGCCAGTTCCAGCTTGATCGAGCCGGCGACCTTCTTCATCGCCTTGGTCTGCGCGGCGGACCCGACGCGGCTGACCGACAGGCCGACGTTAATGGCCGGGCGGATACCCTTATAGAACAGGCTGGTTTCCAGGAAGATCTGACCGTCGGTGATCGAAATCACGTTGGTCGGAATATAGGCCGACACGTCGTTCGCCTGGGTTTCGATGACCGGCAGAGCCGTCAGCGAGCCATTGCCGTGATCGTCGCCCATCTTCGCCGCGCGTTCCAGCAGGCGCGAGTGGATGTAGAACACGTCGCCCGGATAGGCTTCGCGGCCCGGCGGGCGGCGCAGCAGCAGCGACATCTGACGATAGGCGGTCGCCTGTTTCGACAGATCGTCATAGAAAATGACCGCGTGCTTGCCGTTGTCACGGAAGTATTCGCCCATGGCGCAGCCGACATAGGGCGCCAGGAACTGCAGCGGGGCCGGATCGGACGCCGTGGCGGCGACGACGATGGTGTAGTCCATCGCGCCCATATCCGTCAGGGTCTTCACGACCTGCGCAACGGTGGAGCGTTTCTGACCGATGGCGACGTAGATGCAGAACAGCTTCTTGGAGTCGTCCTTGCCCGCGTTCACCGGCTTCTGGTTCAGGATGGTATCGACGATAACCGCCGTCTTACCCGTCTGACGGTCGCCGATGACCAGTTCGCGCTGACCGCGACCGATCGGCACCAGCGCGTCGAGCGCCTTCAGGCCGGTCTGCACCGGTTCGTGCACGGATTTACGCGGGATAATCCCCGGCGCCTTGACTTCCGCCAGCGCGCGTTCGGTGGATTCGATCGGGCCCTTGCCGTCGATCGGGTTGCCGAGGCCGTCGACAACGCGGCCCAGAAGCCCCATGCCGACCGGCACGTCGACGATGTCGCCCGTCCGCTTGACCGTATCGCCTTCTTTGATCGACCGGTCGTCACCAAAGATAACGACGCCGACATTGTCGGTTTCCAGGTTCAGCGCCATGCCTTTAATGCCGCCGGGGAATTCGACCATTTCACCGGCCTGGACATTGTCCAAACCGTAGACGCGGGCGACGCCGTCACCGACGGAGATCACCTGACCGACTTCCGCGACATCGGCTTCGGTACCGAAATTCGCGATCTGATCCTTCAGAATAGCGGAAATTTCCGCGGCCCGGAGTTCCATCTCTTAAGCTCCCTTCATCGCAAGCTTTAGGCGCTGCAGCTGGGTGGAGACCGAGCTATCGATCATCCGGCTGCCGACTTTGACGATAAGACCGCCGATCAACGACGGGTCCACTTTGTGCGAGACGGCAACCTTGCCGCCCACGGCTTTCTTCAGGGCCTCTTCGACCGCGGCGATCTGAGCTTCGCTCAGTGCCTTGGCGGAGGCGACCTCGGCGGTAACCTCGCCCCGGCGCGCGGCCAAGGTGGCGAGATACGCCTTGGTGATCGCTTTCAGCGCGAACAAGCGGCGGTTCGCGGCGACATAACCGACGAAACGCTTCGTCAGGTCGCTCACGTCCAACTTGTCCAGCACAGCGGCCATCGCCTTGCCTTGATCGGCACGGCTGATCACCGGACTGCGCACGACGCGCTGAAGATCGTCTGATTCATCTAGAATGGTGCCGAGCGTGCGGAGGTCCGCAGCCACGTCATCCAGCTTCTTGCCTTCATCGGCCAGATCGAACAGCGCTTTCGCGTATCGACCGGCGATTTCGTTCACGCCACCTTTGGCTGCCACGGTTGGGAGACCCCTCGATTTGATCGTTGCCGTCGCGTCTGACTACCGTCGTCGGAATTTGGTGATTGCCGTCTGACACGCACGGCCCGCCCCCCGACGAGGGTCCCTAAAGACACGTTCGTTTTCGCCTGAACGACGAATTCTTGTGTAAACGTGCCCCCCAAGGACGCGCGGGGTTTAGCATAAGGGTTCGAGGGGTGCAACAAGACTCGACCCCTTCCGTTGCAATCCCTCCCGATTAAGTCTGGAAGCCCGGTTTTCCGAGGGCTGCACGCTATAGACAAACCTCCAGAAAGGACAGGTCGGGAGAGGTTTCGGAGAAAGACCAAAGCGTCCCCGGAGGCAGTGCCACGGACGCCCCCGCTTCCAATGTCGCGGCACCGCCCGGTTCCGCCGTAAGCCGCGCGGAACCGCCGGTGCAGAACAGGAAATGAAACTCTTCCGCCGCCACGACCACTTGGCCTACCGGCAAGGGGCGATCCGACAGACGTTCCACGACCCGGACATGCGCCAAGCCATCGGTCGCCGCTGCGATACCCAGGTCGCGCTGACGAAATGCGGGTAATGCCCAGTCTTCCCAGAGAGCGTCTGCGGCACCGTGCCGCACGAAGCGCTGACCGTGGAAATCGCGGTCCGGCCGCATCGCGCAGGTCGGAAGCGGCAGGATATGATCGACATGGGTGGGATGGTCGGCGGGACAGCCGATTTCCACGACTTCCAACCTGTCGGAAGCCTCCAATACCCGATGGCGGATTTCCGGCGGCTGCAACACACAATCGCCCGCCCGTAATATAAAGGGCTCGCCCTGATCCTCGTAAACCAGCCGGACCCAGCCCCGATAACAGAAAATCATCTGGAAGCGGACCTTGTGGAAATGCACATAATCCGGGACCGGCCCACCCTGCGGGATTCGGATATGGGACGCGATGAACCGCCCGCCCCAACGGTCGGGAATAAGATCGCGATACTGCATGCCCGCACGGCCCGTTCCCCATTCCCTTTCGGTTGGCGCCGCGCAATAAACAAAGCTCGGTCGATTCGCCGGAATCTCCGGCCAGGGGTTTAACGGAGCGAATTCGATCACCGTTCCATTCGGCGCACGGACCTCCCGCGGTTCGGCATCGGGCGACAGCAGACGTATCCGTCCCGCCTGCCCCGCCAGACCGCGCACCAAACGCAAGCGCAAACCATGCCCCGATAGTATCGCCACCGCCGGGTCGTCCGCCGGATAGATTGTGTGCAGGCTGAAACCGAGGTCGTCCTGAAAGAAGGCCAACGTTTCCGGAATCTC
This sequence comes from Pacificispira spongiicola, assembly GCF_012926505.1. Classification (GTDB taxonomy): domain Bacteria; phylum Pseudomonadota; class Alphaproteobacteria; order UBA8366; family Aestuariispiraceae; genus Pacificispira; species Pacificispira spongiicola. The sequence continues at coordinate 245,366 of NZ_JABBNT010000004.1, read as the reverse complement.
GGAACAGGGCAGGTCTATTTCGGCGGTATGCGGATTGAGCATCGATGGAACTTTGTTGTGTCGAGACGAGCCGACACTATGCAATAGCGGCAAGCCCCCTTTCAATTGCGCGTCTTACGCCATACTTGAATGGAAAGATCGAAAGGAAGCGGCGTGGCGCGTGGTTCAGGTGGATTTGTCCGTCCCGGGGCGGACCGACCGAAAGGTCGCGATATAAAGGCGCTGCGCAAGGCCATGGCCTTCCTGCGTCCCTATACCGGACGGGTCGTGCTGGCCCTGTTGGCCCTGACGATCACGGCCAGTGCCGTTCTGGGGCTGGGGCAAGGTCTGCGCGGCTTGGTCGACGGGGGCTTCGGGTCCGGCGATCCGGCGGCCCTGGACCGGGCCTTGGAATTGCTGCTGGGCCTGTCCCTCGTCATGGCGATCGGGACTTATTGCCGATTCTATCTGGTCACCTGGCTGGGCGAACGCGTCGTCGCCGACTTGCGCAACGCCGTTTTCGACCGGGTTCTGCGCATGGATCCCGGCTTTTTCGAGGTCACCAAGACGGGCGAAATCCTGTCTCGCCTGACCACGGATACGACGCTGCTGCAATCCGTCATCGGGTCCAGCGCCTCCATGGCATTGCGCAATGCGCTGATCCTGGTCGGCGGGCTGGCGATGATGGCCGTGACCAATCTGAAGCTGACCGGCCTTGTTCTGCTGGTCGTACCGGTCGTCGTCGTGCCGATCCTGCTGATCGGACGCCGAGTGCGGACATTGTCGCGGGACAGCCAGGATCGGGTTGCCGATATCGGCGCCTATGCCGAAGAGAACCTGAATGCAATCCGTACCGTCCAGGCCTTCACCCATGAAGCGGAGGACCGCCGCCGGTTCGGAGGGGAGGTCGGCAACGCCTTCGACACGGCGATCCGACGCACCCGGCTGCGCGGCGCCTTGTCTGCCATCGTGATCCTGCTGGTCTTTGCATCGATTGGCGTGATCCTGTGGGTCGGCGGCAATGATGTGTTGAGCGGCACGATTACCGGCGGGCAATTGGCGGCCTTCGTCTTTTATGCCACGACCGTGGCCTTTTCCGTCGGTATTATATCTGAAGTTTATGGCGAGCTGTTGCGCGCCGCCGGGGCGACCGAACGCCTGATCGAATTGCTGGAGGCGGAACCGGCGATCAAACCGCCCGTTCGTCCCGTGGCTTTGCCGGAACCGGCACAGGGTCGGTTGACCATGGAATCGGTCACTTTCCGGTATCCGTCGCGCCCGGACTTACCCGCCTTGAACGACTTCACCCTTTCGGTCGAACCGGGGGAAACGGTCGCTCTCGTCGGCCCGTCGGGCGCCGGGAAGAGTACAGTTTTTCAGTTGCTTCTACGGTTTTACGACCCGCAGTCGGGCCGCATCCTGGTCGATGGCGTCGATATCGCGGAAGCGGAACCGGAGGCCCTGCGCCGTCGTTTCGCCCTTGTCCCGCAAGACCCGGTGATCTTTGGCGCCAGCGGGTCGGAAAACATCCGCTATGGCCGTCCCGATGCCGACGATGCCGCCGTCGTCGCCGCGGCCAAGGATGCCGTCGCCCACGATTTCCTGGAATCCCTGCCCCAGGGATACGAAACCTTCCTGGGGGAAAAGGGGACGCGCCTGTCCGGCGGCCAGCGTCAGCGCCTGTCCATTGCGCGGGCCGTTCTGCGCGATCCGTCGATCCTGCTGCTGGACGAAGCGACCAGCGCGCTGGATTCCGAAAACGAACGGCTGGTGCAGATCGGCCTGGAACGCCTGATGACGGGTCGTACAACGCTGATCATTGCCCACCGGTTGGCCACGGTGGTGAATGCGGACCGGATTGCCGTGATGGATCAGGGCCGTATCGTTGCGACCGGCACCCATGCGGAACTGATCGACTCGAGCCCGCTTTACGCACGTCTGGCCGAACTGCAATTTTCCCAACCTGGAATGGCGTCCGTCAGCGCCCGGACCGTGAACGAATAGACCGCAACCGCGTCAACACGGCACGGCGAAGGATCAAGCCCGTCAAGGCAAAGCGGCGCATCGGCCCCGGATTATCCGGTTCCAGATTCAAGGCGACGTCCGATACACCTGTATCGTCCAGCGCCTTTACCGACAGATCGGCGCTGGGGAAGCGGATTGTCTGTCCCACTTTCAGCTTTCCGGGGATCGTATCACGTAGAACCTGGGCGACCGTCAGTGTCTCCCACCCTGCCGGGACGGGCAGATCGTACATTTCCGCCACCGGCCCGAAATAGGTCGATCCGGGAAAATGGAAGACGAGCGGCACGTCTTCCCGACCGCCCTGACGCGCGCCGAAAATCCGATCCAGGGTCGGGATCGAGTCACTGTGCGTCATCACCAGGACATCATCGCCCACCGCCAGGGTCTCCAGGGTTCCCGGCGGGTAGATTTTACCGTCGCGAATGACGGATATCACCATCGCCTCCCCTGGCAGGGGCAGCCGCGCAAAGGGTCGTCGTGTCGCCATGCTTTTTAACTGCACCGAAAAGGCGGCAAGGTTCCGGCCGGTTTCCGACGGCAGGTCGATTTCAACCCGACTGGGCAGGGCCGGACGCGGCGGCAGCAAAACGCCGAGCCAACGGCCGACGCGTCCGGCGCTCCAGCCCTGAACGACCAGGGAGACCAGCACCACGATATAGGCGACACCGAAATAACGTTCGCCCTGATCGAGGCCCGACAGGACCGGAATCGTCGCCAGAAAAATCGGCACCGCGCCGCGCAGACCGACCCAGGCGACGAAGCCCGATTCCTTGCGCGACAGACCGTTGAACGGGGCACAGAGCGCCACCGCGACCGGTCGTGCGATCAGGATCAGGACCAGCGCGATAACCCCGGCGGGTAGAAGCAAGTCGATCAACGTACTGGGCGTGACCAGAAGCCCCAGAACCAGAAACATGACGATTTGGCACAGCCAGGCCAGCCCGTCGTGGAAGCGGCTGATAAGGAAGGTCGCCTTGTGCCGGTTGTTGCCCAGAATCATGCCCGCCACATAGACGGCCAGGAAGCCGCTGGCCCCGACATGCTGCGCGGCGGCGAACAACAAGACCGCACCCGATGCCGCCAAGACCGGATAAAGACCCGACGAAATGGTCAGCCTGTTGATCGCAACCAGCAGCAAGGCACCGCCGATCGCCCCGACCACAAACCCGCCCAGCATCTGCACGGAGAACTGCCGAAAGACCGCCAGTGCTGTGTTTCCGACATCTTCGGGGGCACCATTCGCCAACAGGGTGACGCATGTGATCGTCAGCAGCACCGCCATCGGATCGTTCAGCCCGGCTTCGGCCTCCAGCAGGCTGCGCACCCGGTCGCGCAGGCGCATGCCGCGTCCCGACAGGATCAGGAACACCGCCGCCGCATCCGTCGAGGCGACGATGGCCCCGACCAGCAAGGCCTCGATGGGGCCGATATCGAAGACGAAAAAGGCCGCCGTGCCAGTCAGTCCTGCCGTTACCAGAACACCGACCGTCGCCAGCAATCCCGCCGGCAGGGCGACCGATTTGAAATCCGGCCAACGCGTGCGCAAGCCGCCGTCGAACAGGATAATTGCCAGGGCAACACTACCGACCAGATAGGTCGCACCGTAATCGTTGAATTCGATCCCGCCCGGCCCGTCCTGCCCTGCCAGCATGCCCAGGGTCAGAAAGACCAACAGCAACGGCGCGCCGAACCGCGCGGACGCCATTCCGGCCAGGATGCTGACGAAAACCAGCAACGCGCCGAAAAGGATAAGGGAATTCGTGACGTCCATGAATCGTGTTTCCAACAGGCGAGAGGCAAAGGCACATCCGGATACCCCGGCGATCATACAACAGCGCCGCGCTGGAAATTAGGTTAAATATGCGGATTTCAACAAAAATTCGCGATAATCTGGAAGCATGCCCGAGCCCGACTGACGCGCAGCATGCTTGACTGCGTTCAGGATCACAAATAACTTGCAAACGCATATAATTCTAAAAACCCCTGGGAGAGGAGGGCTGCCCGCATGGCCGAAAGATCGTTTGCCAAGGAAGTGCAGAAACTCCGACTCGGCGCCGGGGAGACGTTTCGCGGCGAAGGCATCCTCGCCATTACCAAAGCATTGCTGGAAAACGGTGTCGGCTATGTCGGCGGGTATCAGGGCGCGCCGATCAGCCATCTGATGGATGTGCTGGCCGACGGTCAGGAGATCCTTGAAGAACTGGGCGTCCATTTCGAAGCCAACGCGTCCGAAGCCGCCGCCGCGGCGACGCTGGCGGCCTCCGTTCATTATCCGATCCGGGGTGCGGTGACCTTCAAGGGGCCGGTCGGGGTCAATGTCGCGTCGGACGCGCTGGCCAACCTGTCATCCGGCGGGGTCACCGGCGGCGCGCTGGTCATCGTCGGGGAGGATTACGGCGAAGGTTCCTCCATCATGCAGGAACGGAGCCACGCCTTCGCGATGAAAAGTCAGCTATGGGTGTTGGATCCGCGCCCGAACCTGCCGTCCATCACCACGGCGGTCGGCCAAGGCTTCGAATTGTCGGAAGCTTCCAACACCCCGGTCATGATGATGTTGCGCATCCGGGGCTGTCACGTCTATGGCAGCTTCACGGCCAAGGACAATGTCCGCCCGCCGTTCAGCGTGCGCGACGCGATGGAAAACCCCAGCCGCGATTCCGAACGCATCGTCTTGCCGCCCTATTCCTATGTCCATGAGAAGGAAAAGATCGACAAGCGCCTGCCCGCCGCGATCGACTATATCCGTAAGAACAAGCTGAACGAATTTTTCGGCGATACCGATGCGACGGTCGGGATCGTCCTGCAGGGCGGCATGTATAATTCCGTCGTCCGCAGCCTACAGCGCCTGGGCCTCGCCGATATCTACGGCGACACCAAGGTTCCGCTTTATGTCCTGAACGTGACCTATCCCCTGATCGATGCGGAGTTTCTGGAATTCTGTGAGGGTAAGAACGCCGTTCTAGTGGTCGAGGAAGGCCAGCCCGATCATATCGAACAGGCCTTCGGCGCGATGCTGCACAAGGCCGGGGCCAAGACGAAGCTGGTCGGCAAGGGGCCTTTCCCCATGGCCGGGGAATATACCGGCGCGGTGATGATGGACGGTATCCGCGCGTTTTTCGAGGCGCATGCGCCGGAATGGCTGCCGTCCCAAGGGCGCGCGCCGAACGCCCCGCCGCCATCGCAAATCGCCCAGGACCTGTCGACGGTCGTGCCGATCCGTCCGCCGGGATTCTGTACCGGCTGCCCGGAACGTCCGGTCTTCGCCGCGACGAAACTGGTCGAACAGGAACTGGGTCCGCATCACATCGCGTCGGATATCGGCTGCCACCTGTTTTCCATCAATCAGCCGTTCGAAATCGGCGGCACGACGATGGGCTTCGGTCTCGGACCTGCCTCCGCCGCCGCATTCAACGACAAGAAGTCGAAACGGCGCACGATCTCCTTCCTCGGCGACGGCGGGTTTTGGCACAACGGGCTGACCTCGTCCTTCGGAAATGCGGTGTTCAACAAGAACGACAATGTCATCGTCGTCGTCGACAATTATTACTCCGCCGCAACAGGCGGACAGGACGTCTTGTCGTCTCGTGCAGACAATAAATCGAAATCGACCAAGCACCCGATCGCGAAGGCCGTGAAGGGAATCGGTGTCGAATGGGTGCGCCAGATCGACCGGACCTACGATGTCGGAAAACTGCGCGACACGCTGAAGGAAGCGCTGACGACGACGGCGCAGGGACCGAAGGTCATCGTCGCATCGTCCGAATGCATGTTGAACCGCCAACGGCGCGAACGCCCGGCGATGAACAAGGCGATCAAGGAAGGCCGCCGCGTCCTGAAACCCCGCTTCGGCGTGGATGAGGATATCTGTACCGGCGATCATGCCTGCATGCGCCTGTCGGGATGTCCGTCCTTGTCGGTGAAGACCCTGGACGATCCCTTGCGCGACGACCCGGTCGCCAGCATCGACCAAAGCTGCGTCGGTTGCGGCAATTGTGGGGAAGTCGCGGACGCTGCCGTCCTGTGTCCGTCCTTCTATCAGGCAGAGGTGGTGCATAACCCGACCGCCAAGGACCGCTGGGCGGAGCGCCTGCGTCGAACGGTGACGCGATGGCTGCAACGGCGTCGGGAAACGTCGCGCCTGTGTTTCGGGGAATAATAATGTGTTTCGGGGAATAATAAGATGACGATTGAAACCCTGCCCGGCCTGCCGGAACGCAGCGACGACGCGACCGCATCCATCATCAAACTGGCGATTCTGGCGGTCGGCGGTCAAGGCGGCGGCGTGCTGACCGACTGGATCACCGCCGTGGCCGAACGCAACGGCTATTGTGCGCAGTCGACCTCCGTCGCCGGGGTCGCGCAACGCACCGGCGCCACGATTTATTATGTCGAGATGGCCCCGGATACAGGCCGCGCACCGGTCTTCGCGCTTAGCCCCTCCGCCGGGGATGTCGATATCATGATTGCGGCTGAGATGATGGAGGCGGGCCGATCGATCCAGCGGGGATTCTGTACACCCGACCGGACGGTCCTGATCGCATCGTCCCATCGCGTGTTGGCGGTATCGGAAAAAATCGTGCCCGGCGACGGCCGTGCGGATACGGATCGGGTTTGGCAGGCGGCGCGAGACGCATCGCATAAGCTGGTCTGTTTCGATATGGAAAAGCTGGCGATAGAAAACGGCAGCGTGATTTCCGCCAGCCTGTTCGGCGCCCTCGCGGGATCCGGTGCCCTGCCTTTCGACCGTACCTCTTTCGAAGACACGGTCAAGGCAAGCGGTCGTGGGGTGGAAGCCAGCCTGCGCGCCTTTTCCGCCGCCTACGATCGTGCTGTTCAAGGCGATATCCCGGCCGCTGTCGACGCGAAAACGGAAAGCAAAGGCAACGTTTCGGGGTCGTCCAAACTGATGATCCAATGGCGGACCTTGGAAGATCGGATCGCCACCCTGCCGCCCCCCGTGCGGGCCATGGCTGAATTGGGCCTGCGCAAGGTTGTGGACTTCCAGGACATCGCCTATGGCGCGGCCTATCTGGATCGTTTGGACAAGGCTGTCGCAATGGATTCGGCGGATCACGGTTTCGCCTTTTCCATAGAGGCGGCGAAGTATATCGCGAATGCCATGGTCTATGACGATATCGTCCGGGTCGCGGACCTGAAGACCCGCAGCACCCGCGAGACCCGCCTGCGCAGGGAACAGGGCGTTCCGGATACCGGCATCGTCCAGGTCACGGAATATTTCCATCCCCGAATGGAAGAAATCTGCGGCCTGCTGCCGGCCCGACTGGGCCGCTGGATGGAAAATCATCCCGCCGTCTTCGGCTGGTTCGATCGGCGCGTGAACAAGGGACGCCGCATCCGCACGGACCGGTTGACCGGATTCTGCATGCTTTGGATCGTCGCCGGATTGCGCCGCTGGCGACGCGGCATGCGGCGGCATGAAGTGGAAACCGCCCACCTGGATGACTGGTTCACCCTTGCCCTGGCGGAGGCGAAGCAGGATTACGCTTTGGGTGTCGAAATCCTGAAATGCCGCCGTCTGATCAAGGGCTATTCCGATACCTATGATCGGGGACATTCCAAGTTCCAGCGTGTCCTGTCCGGCCTGCCCGTCCTGCGCGGGCGGGGCGACGCGGCGGATTGGCTGCGCCGGTTACGCGATGCTGCCCTGTCGGACGAAAAGGGCGACGCCCTGGGCGGGGCGCTGAAGACCATCGCGACACTGTAACTCTATATTGACCGGATCATCACCAGCGCGGTCCCGGATACGAAGACCCAGGCGACCGCCCCCAGGATAAGGGGGCGCAGCCCTTCCTGCCTAAGCTTACCGATATCCGTTTCCAAGCCCATCGCCCCCAACGCCATGGTCAGCATGAGGCCCGACACCCCGTTCAGCACGGACAGGGCTTCCGTCGGGATTGCCATCGCAGAATTCAGGGCAACGACCAGAACGAAACCGAAGACAAACCACGGCTTCGGCGGCGCCGTCCCAGCATTCCCACCCCGCCGCCGGGCCACGAAGCCGAGCGATAGGACAAGCGGCGCGAGCAGGACGACACGGCTTAACTTCGCGATCGTCGCGAATTCGCCCGCTGTGTCGCCCTGGGCAAATCCCGCACCGACGACCTGCGCCACCTCATGAATACTGGCCCCGGCCCATAGGCCGAAGTCATGGGCTGACAGGCCCAACGGTCCCGCTAGAAACGGAAACAACAACATCGACACGGACCCGAAAACCGTCACGCAGGCGATGGCATAGGCGACATCTTCGTCGCTACCGCGCGTCACCGTGTTGGTCGCCAGAACCGCCGATGCACCGCAGACCGACGTTCCTGCCGCGATCAGTTCCGCCAGACGCGCATCGACGCCCAGCACCCGTCCTAAGGCCTTGGTGAACAGGAAGGTCGCACAAAGCGTCGCCACGATCACACCGCCCCCGGCCAGTCCGACAGCACCGATCTGATCCAGGGTCAGACGAAAGCCGAGCAGGACGATTCCCAATCGCAGGATCGGGCGCAGGGAAATTGCGAGACCGGGCTTCAGCGCCGTCGGCACGCCGATACTGTTGCGAACCGCAATGCCCAGGACCATGGCAACGACCATCGGACTGACCATCGGCGAACCGCACCAATCCCGAACCGCAATTCCTACACCTGCGAGCAGTCCCGCCGCCGCCAATCCCGGCAAAAGGTTTCGGATTGTAAACTGAGGAACCGCACGGCTTCCGACGGCATCGGTATTGGACATGACATCACCCATCGCTAATGTATGCGGGGACCCTGCCTGCTAACATTCATTCGATCCAATTGAATATTATTGTATAACCAATCGATTTTTCTGATTATATGGCATGACACTCGATCAATTGCGCATCTTCGTTGCCGTGGCGGAACGTCGGCATGTGACAAGGGCAGCGGACGCGCTGAACCTGAGCCAGTCCGCCGTATCCGCCGCGATTGCCGCCCTGGAAACGCAACACGATGTAAGGCTTTTCGACCGGGTTGGCCGCGGGATCGACCTGACGGACGAAGGGGCGATCTTCCTGGAGGAAGCGCGGGCGCTTCTGGCACGAGCGGAAAACGCCGTATTGATCCTGGACGACCTATCGAAGGCGCCGCGCGGGCATCTGCGCATTCAGGCCAGCCAGACCGTCGCGAGCTATTGGTTGCCGCCAAAACTCATCGCGCTGAAGGAACGCTATCCCGGAATCGACGTGTCCCTGCGCATCGGCAATACGGCGGAGGCATCAAAGGCCGTCAGCGACGGCGCGGCGGATATGGGTTTCATCGAAGGCGACCTACCGCCCAGCGACCTGAAACGCCGGGTCGTCGCCTATGACGAACTGGTCCTGGTCATGCCGCGCGATCATCCCGCGGCGGATATGGTCAACTTTAGCCAGAAGGACTATCGCGGATTCCGATGGCTCTTGCGCGAACCGGGGTCGGGTACCCGGTCCGCCGCCGAACAGCATTTCGCCGGAATGGGTCTGTCGCCGGGCGATATCGACATCGCAATGGAATTGCCGTCGAACGAGGCCTTGCTGGCCGCCGTCGCCGCCAGCCGATGCGTCACCATGATGTCCTATCGAACGACCAGCGCCGCGCAGGGACAGGGGCTGACGGCAAGGCGCGTCACCTGGGCCGACCGCCCGATCCGCCCCTTCGCCGTCCTGACACACCCGGACCGGCATCGAACCCGCGCCGTGCAGGTCCTGATGGACCTGCTGCGCGAAACCGACCCGGACCGGGCGTAAGATTCAGGCGTCAGGCCTTCACCCGCTCGCTCTTCGGATCGAAGAAGGGCGCCAGTTGGACCGTCGCGGGATACCGTTCGCAGGCCACTTCGACTTCAAATTTCCCGCCCGCCAGCAAAGCTTTATCCACACCGTCCGGATGGGTCAGATAGCCCATTCCCAAGGACGCCTTGATCCGATGGCCGTAGGCTCCGGAAGTCACAGATCCGGCGATTTGCCCGTCCAGCCAGATCGGTTCGTTATGGTAGAGCAGCGGCCCGACGCCCTCCGTATCCAATCGCACCTGAACCAGGCGTTTGGTCGGTGTCCCCGCCTCCCGCTGGCGCAGCAGGACATCCTGCCCGATGAAGCCGCCCGGCTTGTCATAGGCGACGGCGAAGCCCAGCCCGGCCTCGATCGGAGTATCCTCCTCCCCGATATCATGGCCCCAGTGACGGTAGCCTTTTTCCATACGCAGGGAATTGATCGCGAAATAGCCCCCATGCGCCAATCCGCGGTCCGCCCCGGCCTGGAGCAGCGTATCGAAGACATGCTGGGCCATATCGGCGGAGCAATAAAGCTCCCACCCCAATTCACCGACATAGGTGACGCGACTGGCCCGCGCCTGGGCATAACCGACGGGAATGTCGCGGCTGGTCCCAAACGGGAAGGCGGCGTTGGAGAAGTCTTCTCCGCTGACCGCTTCCAGCAAAGCGCGGGAACCCGGTCCCATAATCGCCAGCATCGGCATGCCCGCGGTAATGTCGGTGACGATAGCATGGGCGTCTTCCGGGAGGTTCCGCCGCAACCAGGACAGATCCCGTGTCTGGGACCCCAGGGTGGACACGACCATGAATTCCGTTTCCGACAGGCGGGTGACCGTTACGTCCGCCTCTATCCCGCCGCGTGCATTCAGCATCTGGGTATAGACAAGACGTCCCACCGCAACATCGACATTCCCGGCGCAAATCCGGTTCAGAACAGCGCAGGCGTCGCGGCCTTCGACCCGGAACTTGGTGAAGCAGCTTTGGTCGAAGATACTGACCTTTTGATGGGTGTTCAGGCATTCGGCGGCACAAGCGTCGAACCAGTTTTGCGGCCCGTAGGAATATTCGATCTTCGCCGGAATATCGCCGCGGGCGAAGAAACCGGGCCGTTCATAGCCGACCGCTTCCGTCATGCAGGCACCGGCATCGATCAGGCGGTCGTGGAACGGGCTGCGCCGCACGCCGCGCGCCGTTTCGAACTGCATATAGGGCCAATGCATGTCGAACAGCGCGCCCAACGTTTCGGTCGTGCGATCATGCAGATAGCGCTTGTTCGACTGGAACGGATGCATGCGGCGTATATCGACATCCGCCAGTTCCATCGGTGCGTGCCCGTCGCGAATCCAGGAGGCCAGGGCCTTCCCGACGCCGCCGGACGACAGAATCCCCACGGAATTGAACCCGCAGGCGCAAAACAGACCCGCGACCTCCGGCGTTTCGCCCAACAGATAGCGGTCGTCGGGCGTGAAGCTTTCCGGCCCGTTGAAGAACAGTTGAATGCCGGTTTCCGCGAGGGCCGGAACCCGTTCCACCGCCATTTCCAGAATCGGTTCGAAGTGATCGAAATCTTCCGGCAGGGAATCGAAGCAAAAATCATCCGGAATGCCGCGATGGCCCCAAGGTTTCGCGTTCGGTTCGAAACATCCCAACAACAACTTCCCGGCGTCTTCCTTATAGTAGGAACATTCGTCAGCGACGAACATGACAGGTAAATTGGCCTGTAGAGTCGGCATGGGTTCGGTCACGATATAGAAATGTTCCGCCGCATGCAGCGGCAGGGACACGCCATGCGCCGCCGCGAAATCGCGCGACCACATGCCGCCGCAGATAACGACATTTTTCGCGCGAATCTCACCCTTGTCCGTGACCACGCCGCAGGCGCGTCCGTTTTCGATCAGGATTCGTTCCACCTTCGTCTGTTCAAAGATTTTCGCGCCGCCCATGCGCGCGCCCTTCGCCATCGCCTGGGTAACGTCCGCCGGATTCACTTGCCCGTCATTGGGCATCCAGATCGCCCCTTCGATATCGTCGACCTTAGCGAGCGGCCAGCGTTCCGCGACCTGCCCCGGCGTCACGACCTGGGCTTCCAGACCGAAATTCCGCGCCATGGACGCGCCGCGTTTCAGTTCTTCCAGCCGTGCCGGCGTTTTCGCGATACGGAGCGACCCGTTCTTCTTGTATCCGGTCGCTTGGCCCGTCTCGGCCTCCAGCCCCGTAAACAGTTCCCCGGTATATTTGGCCAGTTCCGTCATGTTCCGGGTCGCGCGCAACTGCGTCACCAACCCCGCCGCATGCCAGGTCGTGCCGCAGGTCAGCTGCTTGCGTTCGCACAGAACGACATCCGTGATCCCCAGCTTGGTGAGGTGATAAGCGATGGAGCAGCCCGCCACGCCACCCCCAATAATCACAACATCGGTTTCAGACGGCAGGGTCATGCGGTTTTCCTTGGGTTAAGAGCTTGTTATCCGGAAATGAAATTTATAATCGATTTTTTCACAACAGAAAAATACCTTCAATTTGTTGAATTGATTAACGCGATCATACCGATGGTTGGTAAAATCCGCGCGAAGGAGGATTTTACATATGAAGTCACCCACAGACCTTCCCCGACTCAGGCGTCAATCCAATCGGGAAGGGTTAGCGGATATGACGGGGCAGACAGTTGATGTAGAGGAACTTCTGGGGGCGGACGAACGGGTGGGGTTCGAAATCCGCGATCTCAGAAAAGCAAAGGGAATGACGCTGACCGATGTCAGCGGCGCGACCGGATTGTCGGTCGGTTACCTAAGCCAAATCGAACGCGGCGTTTCCAGCCCGTCCGTAAAGGCCCTCCACGCCATCAGCCGTTCCCTGGGCGTCACGATCAGTTGGTTTTTCTCTCCAGCGGCGGAGGAGGAGGAACATCTGCGCGACGTCGTAGTTCGGAAACGGAACCGCCGGACGCTGACCTTCAAAAGCGGCATTACCGACGAGTTGCTATCGCCAAATCTAAGGCGGCAGATAGAACTGCTGCGATGCGTCTTTCCGCCGGGATCCGCCAGCGGCGACGATAGCTATTTCCATCAGGGGGAAGAGGCCGGGATCGTAATTTCAGGCGTGCTGCGCCTTTGGATCGACGAAGACGAAGTATTGCTGCGGGCTGGGGACAGTTTCGCCTTCGAAAGCGACAAACCGCACCGCTACGACAATCCGTCGAAGGAGGAAACCATCGTCATCTGGGCCGTCACGCCTCCCAGTTATTAGGGCCAGTTATTAGGGCCAGTTATTGGGAACAGTTATTAGGGGCGGCGGTCATTCCTTGCCGGGAAGCAACACCGCCGTATCCTCGTCGAAATCCACCGAAACGACGCCTTCGCCGTCGATGTCGCGGAGTCGGCGCGCCGTCGCGGCGGGCACGTCGGCACAGATCGGCGCCACCCCGTCCGTCGTCAGAATGAGATGAATATGCGACCCGAAATAGGCGCGGTTCGTCACCCGCATCGATGCGGCTTCCGGCGCCTCGGACAGATGGAAGTTTTCCGGCCGCACCGCGACGCAGACGGAATCGCCGACCAGGAAGCGGCGCGTTCCCGCCTGCAAACGCCGCGTCCCGAAACACGGCATATCGACGCTGACACCCGTCGTCGTTACGTCCCTCACCGTGCCGGGAATCAGGTTCATCTCCCCCACGAATTCCGCCACCTCCCGGGACAGCGGCCGGTCATAAAGCGTCGCGGGCGAGCTGCATTGCAAGACCTGCCCGCGTGCCATCACGGCGATCTTGTCGGATAGCGTCAGCGCTTCTTCCTGATCGTGCGTAACGAAAACGAAGGTGATGCCGACCTCCCGCTGAATGGCGCGCAACTCGATCTGCATATTCTGGCGCAGGCGCTTGTCCAGGGCGGAAAGCGGTTCGTCCAGCAACAGCACCTTCGGTTTGACGACAAGGGCGCGCGCCAGGGCAACGCGCTGCATCTGACCGCCGGACAACTGATCCGTCTTGCGGTTCCCGTAGCCACCCAGATGGACGAGGTCCAGCATCTCCTCCACCTGCCGATTCAGGTCCGCCTTCGACAGGCCACTGCGCTGCAAGCCGTAGCCGACATTTTCCGCGACATTCAGATGCGGGAAGATCGCGTAGCTTTGGAACACCATATTGGCCGGACGGCGATAGGACGGCGTTTTCGTCACATCCGCGCCGTCGATGAAGATCTTTCCCGACGTCGGAAAATCCAAACCGCCCATCATGCTTAAGAGAGTCGTCTTGCCACACCCCGACGGGCCAAGGAGCGAGAAGAACGATCCCTTCGCGATATCCAGATCGACACTGTCGACGGCGACGACGGAACCGTAGGTCTTACGGACCGATTGCAGGGAAATGAAATCGTCAGTCATCGGCGGCCTCTCGAACCTGTCTACTTACATCTATCTGTCGCGCCGACGGCGCAGCAGTTGTGAAACGATAATCAGAACGCTGGACACGACGATCACGACGGTCGCCAGAGCGAGGACGAGCGGCAGGCGGTCGGGAAAGCGCATTTGACTCCACATGAAGACCGGCAGCGTCGGCGAATTGCTGGACAGGAAGAACGCCAGAATGAATTCGTCGAAGGAAATCGTGAAGGTCAGCAGCAGGCTGGACACGACGCCGGGCATCGCCAGCGGCAGGGTGACCCGCAGGAAAGTGCGGATCGGCGGCTCGCCCAAATCCATCGATGCCCTTTCGTAATCCGGGCTCAACCCGTCGAACCGGGACACCATTACGCCATAGGCAAAGGGGGTGCAGATCATGACATGCCCCAGGATGACCGTGCCGATCGACAAACCGATCCCCGTCATCATGAAAATGGACAGCAGCGCCACACCGGTCACGACGGTCGGCAGGGCCAAGGGCGCGAACAACGCCCCGGACGCCAGCGTCTTGCCCCGAAAATGATAACGCGTGGTCGCCATCGCACCCAGAAGACCGACCGATGTCGCGGTCACCGACGTCACGGTCGCGATAATCAGGCTGTTGGAGAACGCCGACAGCAATTGCGCATTCTGTATCGCCGCCTCGTACCATTTCAGCGTGAAGGATTTCAGCGGAAAGGCGATGTAGACGGAATCGTTGAAGGAAAAGACGATCAGCAGCAGGATCGGCAGATACAGGACGAAGAAGTATACGGCGGCGTAGAGTTTTCTGACGGTGCGCATGGTGTCCCTACCCGATCGCCCGCACGGCCCGTTTGGAACCGGCGATAAAAAGGCAGACCAGCAAGGTCGCCGTCAGCATGGAAACCAGGGCGACCGCCGCCCCCAGCGGCCAGTTGTTGGAAGCCCCGAATTGCATGGCGATGAAGTTGCCGACCATGAATCCCGTGGGGCCGCCCAACAAATGCGGCGTCACATAGTCGCCGAATGTCGGAATGAAGATCAGCACGAAAGCCGCGCTGACCCCCGGCAGGGACAGTGGCAGGACGACACGCAGGAATGTCCGGTACGGCGGATCGCCCAGATCGCCGGACGCTTTCATCAAGGCCCTATCGATTTTCTCCAGGCTGACATAGATGGGCAGGATCGCGAAGGGCGCCCAGGCATGGGTCAGGGCGATGACGACCGAATTCGAATTATAGAGCAGCGCGTCGATCGGCTGATCGACGAGGCCCAACCCCATCAGCGACGAATTGACGACACCCTGATACCCCAAGATCAGCTTCCAAGACAGAATCCGAAGTAAATAGCTGATCCAGCAAGGCAGCGTGAATAAGATCAGCCACAGCAGCTTGTTCTTGTGAATATCGAAGGCGATCAGATAGGCGATCGGATAGGCGAGGATCAGGGACAGCGCCGTCACGCCGGTCGCGATCAGGGCCGATTTCCCCATCAGCTTCAGGATCAGCGGTTTGGTCAGCGCCAGTTCGAAGTTATGCGCCGACAATCCCAATTCGATATCCAGGTAGTTCTGACGCCCGAAGGACAGAACCAACAGCACGACCAGACAAACGCCCAAGGTGACGACCGTCGTCAAAATCGCGGGCGTAAGCAGCAGTCTGGGAATATTCGCCGGGCGTATCATGCGGTCTCCGTCTCACGCGTTGTCTCGTCAGGGCCTGTCGCGGACCTGGACGGCGGGACGGTAATCCGCCCGCCGTCCCATGCCGCCTTATCGGCCGTAGACCGTGGCATTCACTTCCGGGTCGCCGGTCACGCCGGGTTCCGATTCATACACGAACACCCCCATGATCCGCATCCTGTCGCCTTCGACCGGGGATACGCGATGCAAGGAATTGCACCCACGGAAAATGCACAAGGCCCCGGCTTCCCGCGCGACGGACACCGCATCCTGCGGGCGTTCGCCGCGCACGATCGCCCCGACATAATCGTAGTTCTGATCGGAATCGGAGCGCGTATTCGGCACGAGTTGGAAATCGCCGCCCTTTTCCGGTGCCTGGAGCATCAATGTCATGGTGAAGGCATTGACGGAATCGAAGTGCCATGCCGACCGGTCGCCGGGTTCATAACACAGCAGATTGACCGGTTGCAGCGGGTCTTCGTTATCGTAAAGCGTTTCGCTGCCGACGATTGCTGCGACGAAATCGCGAACCGGCTGCCAATGATAGAGCGTCTTCACCGGGCAATCGCCGGGGATCAGGTCATAGGCAATCATCCGCGTGCTGGCATCCATCAGGATATTGCGTGGGTGATCGCCCGGCAGAGTCTCATCCCCCTTGCGCTGCAGGTAGCAATTGCGCCGGGACTTGTTGTGGAACGCCTTCGGATGGGCCGCCATCGCATCCGCGACCGCCCGATCCCGCGCCGCCGGCCGAATGAAATCAGGCAAGGAGACATATAGATTTTGATCGAGTTCCCGCTTCAATCGGGCAACCAGCTCCGCACGCTTCGGCGACGACCGATCCAGGATCGGATAGGCGTCCAGGTTAACGACTTCTTCGGGCCGCATGATGGTCCCTCTCCAAAAAATAGTGGCGTCAAGACAGGGGTCGGGGAGAACGGCCGGGTACACGACCGCCCCTTGACCCGAACCGTTTCAGATATCAAGCGATGGACCGCGACGGCCCCGCCTCCCGGAACAGGGAGAGGGAGACCGAGCCGACGCGGCCGGAAACTACCGTCGACCGAACGTCACGACAGTTTCACCTCGTCGAAGACGGCCTGATACCGCTGCCGGGTTTCCGCGGATATTTCGCGTTGGAACTTGGAGGTCGAAATCACGACATCCGGATCCGTGATCCCCAGTTCGGCAAGGCGGTCGTCGGTCACCGATTCGTAGGCCTTCGCATTCCCGCTGCCATAGCCGTAGGAATTGATCAGGAAGGCGCCGACTTCCGGCGACATGTATGCGTTGATAAATTCATAGGCGAGGTCGTCGGAGGCGCTGCCGCCGGACATCATCACCAACCCGTCCGTCCAGGTGACGATGCCTTCCTTGCATTTCATCAGGGCCATATCGATGCCTTGCTTGCGCAGCATCGCAACCGATGCATTCCAGCCATAGGCGGCGACGATTTCACCATTCGCGAAGGCCTGTTCCAGATCCGTCTGGCTGGACCAGTAGAACCGCAGCAGCGGTTTCTGGGCGATCAAGGCGTCTTTCGCCTTTTCCAGTTCGGCATCCGTCATTTCCCACGGATCGGCCGCGCCGGTATAAAGACCGCCGACGATCAACAGGCCTTCCAGGGAATCGCGCGACGCGATCCGCCCCTTATAGCGTTCGTCCCACAGCAAGCCCCAGGAACTGTCCGTCACTTCCACTTGGTCGCGGCGATAGATCACCGACGAGTTGCCCCAACTGAGCGGTGCTTCCCACAATTTTCCGTCGGTGGTGACGATCTGTTCCAATTCCGGGAAGAAGTCGTCGATATGGGTCAGCCGTGACCGGTCGATCGGCTTCAACAGACCGGCATCCCGGTACTTTCCGACGATAAAACTGGTGTGATGGCCCAGATCGGGTCGGAAGCCCGCATGAACTTTCTGGAACCCTTCTTCGTCCGAGCCCATCAGCGTGAAATCGGGCGCGGGATGCGCATCGAAATAGGCCGGTGCCATTTCCGGAATGTCGTAGCCCGACCAGGACAGGATCGTCAGATTGTTTTCCGCCAAAGCGCTGGCCGACCATGTGGTCGCCGCCATGCCGACACCGGCGGCGCCCATCATCTTCAACAACCGGCGGCGGTCGATGCGCCCACATTCCAGTTCCTCAACCAACCAGCGTTCAAGTCCGTTTTTCATCGAAACCTCCCTCTCTCAGTGTCTATCCCGGAAAGAACGCTAACAAAAAATTTGACGGATGTTCAACAAATTTAAACAAGCGTGCAAAAATAAATTTCCCGGTAAACCCTGACATATCCGTAGAACCCTCAAGCGTTTCGTAGTGAGAGACTTCCGCTGAAACAGCGCTTTTGAACCACTATCATTCGCTGAAATTATTGAAAAACTTTGACAATTGTCCCGGTTCTTGAAAAGTTGCGGCAATCGTATTGGTTGCTAAGGCGGGTTTCATGCTGCGAAAGAAAGCGGTCGTCGAACGGCCCCGGACCCATCCGGAAATAAATGAGTTCCGCCGCAAGACCCTGATCGAAGGCACCATTCGGTCTTTGGCGGAGCATGGCGTTGCGGGCACGACCGTCCGATCCATCTGTTCGGAGGCGAACAGTTCGCGCGGCTTGATGAACCATTATTTCGACAGCAAGGAACACTTGCTGGAAATCGCGTTCCGGCACCTGTACCAAACCGTCGCATCCCATGTTGCAAAGAAACAGACGCAGGCCGGGGACGACCCGGTCGACCAGTTGCACGCCCTCCCCAACGCCGTGTTTTCCGCGAAGGTGAACACGCCCCAGAATCGGAACGCCTTTCTGACCTTCTGGCACGAAATCCGTTTCAACCCGCTGGTCCGTAAGGCGAACCAGCAGGTTTACGGAAACTATCTGGAAAACACAGAAAGACTATTCGCCGCCGCCGCAGCGGAACGAGGTATCAGCCTCGACGCCCGGCAGGCCGCCATGGGCCTGATCACCATGATCGACGGCTACTGGCTGTCCCTGTCGATTTACGAGAAATTAAGCTCCCGCGAGGAAGCGATTGCGTGCTGCACCAACTATATCGACACGCAACTGATGTCGCCTGCGTGATCAGGCCAAAGGGGCGGGCCGAAACCGACTTACGATCCGGTTCCGACCCGCCAACGGCCCCACCCGACCGCTATCTATTTTTCCCAATGCGGCACCCAGTCGCCGTCCATGCGCAGGGATACGCCCGCCGCATCCTCTTCCAACCTAACGACATGCAACTCGCCCTTGTCGCCGCCATAGGTTTCATGCGCTTTTTGGAATCGGTCCCGAACAAGACGCGTGACACTGGATTCCGTACCCGCCGCATCGCAGGCACCGACAATCAGACCCAAATCCTTCATGCACAGGTCCAGCGTGAAAGACGGATCGTAATGCCCCTGAAACACGGACGGGGCGTCGTGATGCATGCACCAGCTTTCCGCCGCGCCGATCTTCAACGCTTCCCAGGCGCGGGGTAGTTCGACGCCGGATTTCACCGCCATGACCAGCGCCTCCCCCATCGCCGTCGCGTGGATGGCCCAAAGCTGGTTGCTGGCCAATTTGGTGATCACCCCGGTACCGGTCGGCCCCATATAATGAACAGCCCCCATCAGCTCCATCATCGGGCGCAGCCGTTCCACCGTCGCCTCATCGCCACCGGCGAATTGCGTCATGTTGCCATTGCGCGCACCGTCCACCGCCCCGGTGACCGGGGCATCGATCGCTTCCGCCCCTTTCGCACGGACATCCGCCGCCAGGGCGCGGGTCAGGGCGGGTTCGTTCGTCGTCATATCGATCCAAACCTGTCCGGGACCGATGGCCGACAGAACCCCGTTCTCACCACGCAGCACCGCATCGATCTGCTTCGGACCGAAAACCATGGTGTAAATCACGTCGGCGCCCTGTACTGCTTCCGCCGGTGTGGATGCCCATTTCGCCCCCAGGGCCAAATGCTTTTCCGCCCGGCCGCGATCCAAATCGCAAACCGTCAATTCATGCCCGCCCTTGATCAAATTCAAGGAGGCGGGACCGCCCATCGTGCCCAACCCGATAAAGCCGATACGCATGTCGTTTGTTCCTATACCCGTGAAGACGTATCGCACGATATCGTCATTGCATACTTGTGCAATTATAAAGTTTGCATAACCATGCAATAAATTCTAACGCGGTGTTATCATGCGATCCTGCGAACTGTGCTATAGGCACGTTCGATTGGTTGAGCGGACGATTGGCAGTGGACCGAACATGGGTAGAAAACCGATAGATGCGGACAGGCGGCAGAAGATCGTCGACGCGACCCTGAAATGCATTCACCAATACGGGTATCAGGAAACAACGGTTGCGCGAATCTGTGCGGAAGCGGGCCTGTCCACCGGGAATATTCATTACTATTTCGGGGGAAAGCAGAACCTCCTGGAAGAAGCGATGCGCAGCCTGCTGCGGCAAATCCGCAGCACCATGGTAACGAACCTGACGACATCGGCATTGCCCGCGGACCGGATCGCCGCGATCCTGCGCAGCAATTTCGACCCCGCCGTCTTCCGCCCCGAAATCTGCCTCACTTGGCTGCATTTCTGGGCACAAGCGCCGCACGATCCGGCCCTTGCCCGGTTGGAGCAGATCAACCGACGTCGTTTCAAACAGAACCTCGTCCACGAATTGAAAAAACTACATCCGAAAGAAAAAGCCCAAACCATCGCACGAGGCATAGTGGCGCTGGTGGACGGTCTTTGGATCGAACTGGCGCAGCCGCAGACTCAATTGTCAGCCGATGAAGCCTATGACCTGACCATGGACTTCCTACGGGACAAGCTGTCCGCGCCGCCGACATGACGACGGACCGCCCGACACGCGGGATCGGTTGCCCCACCGCAATTCGTGACTTGGGATAACAGGTACCGATCGGAAATCTGATTTGATCTCCCCGCTCCCGGTCAGCAGAATGCGGCACCGCAATCTTGATATTGGAGTATCCCCGGATGGCCTGGAATAAGGAAAAACTCGACGCCCTGCGCGCCAAATTCGACAGCATGACCGGGGGCGACATGGTCAATCCGAAATATCAGGAAGTCGCGGATTACATCTTCTCCCAGGGCGGCAATCGCCCCGCGCCCTATGCCGGGCACCCGACCCTGTTGGACGCCCCGGCGCGGTCCGGCACCGACGATCTGGATGGGCTCCAGGTCGCGCTGTACGGCATGCCGATGGACCTGGGCGTCACCAATCGAACCGGCGCGCGGTTCGGGCCGCGCGCCCTGCGCACGATGGAACGCGTCGGCCCCTATAACGATTTCCATCAGACCGCGCCGCTGCATCAGATGGCCGTCGCAGATATCGGCGACGTCCCATTCCGCAGCCGTTTCGACTTGCACAAAAGCCTGGAAGACATCGAAGCCTATGTCACGAAGATCGCGGCGGCGGGCGTCATTCCGATGGGCGTCGGCGGCGACCATTCCGTGACCCATGCCGTCATGCGCGCCCTGGGCAAGGATCGCCCCGTCGGCATGATCCATATCGACGCCCATTGCGATACGGGCGGCGCGTATGAGGAAGAAAAATTCCATCACGGCGGTCCCTTCCGCAACGCGGTGATGGACGGCGTGCTCGACCCCGAACGCTGTATTCAGATCGGTATCCGGGGGGCCGCCGGCTATATCTGGGAATTTTCCGAAGTTTCCGGCATGACGGTAATCGAAGCGAAAGACGTCGCCACGCTGGGAACGGACGGCATTGTCGCGAAGGCGCGTGAAGTGCTGGGCGACGGTCCGACCTATTTTACTTTCGATATCGACGGGTTGGACCCGGCTTTCGCACCGGGAACGGGTACACCGGAAATCGGCGGCCTGACGACGCGGGAAGCGATGGCCATCATCCGGGGCCTGAAGGGTCTGAATTTCATCGGCGGCGATGTGGTGGAAGTCGCCCCGTCCTATGACGCAACCACGAACACCGCCCATGCCGGCGCGCAGATGCTGTTCGAAATCTTGAGCCTGATCCAGTTCAGCCCATCGCTGCCGGACGCCCGCTGACGCGCCCATCCCCGTCGCGACAGTAAATCACCCCTATATGGGGATAGAGACGAAAGCGTCTCCGCCGTAGCGTGCTCCCATTCATTGGACTGTCGGGAGCTGTTCGCATGCGCGGTTGTTCTATCCTAGCCAGGGTGGCGGGGGTGTTATGCCTCACAATTACGGTCGCCACGACAGCGGCCACCACGGAGGCCGCCGCCGACCGAGACTCGCGGCATGAGTTGATTTTTGGAGTCGAGCCGACCCGATCCGAACGCGATCTGACGATGGTGTGGCTGCCGTTGCTCGAACATTTATCCGTGCAACTGGGGCTTCCGATCCGACTGGCAACGGTCCAGGACATCCAATCCTTCGACGCTTGCCTGGCATCGGGTTTCTACGACATCGTCTATTTGAACCCCTTTCGCTATGTCACCGCACACAGTCGAGACGGCTATCGGGCGATCGCACGCGATGATACGGCGCGGGTCGGCGGTCTGCTGGTCGTCCGCCATGACAGCCAAATCCATAGGCTGGACGATTTGAACGGTCGGACCGCCGCGTTCTCCACACTGTATTCCTTCGCCGACAGCATCCTGGTGCGGTCGGCGATCGGCACCGCCGGTGTCCGAATTTCCCCTGTCTATTTCCAGTCTCAGGCAGCGGTTTATAACGCCGTCGCACAAGGCGGTGTCGCGGTCGGCGGCGGCACGCCGGATTCCTTCGCGGCCCTGGATGAATCGACACGCGCGGCGTTGCGGGTGCTGTATAGGACGCAGGATGTGGCTCCAAACGCCTTCGCCGTTCACAAAGCCCTGCCGGACAACCTGGAAAACGGCCTATCCGATATTCTAGGATCGGTCGACAGCAATTCCCCGGACTTGGTGGGCGAATTGGGCATTAGCGCCATCGTCCCCGCCCAAGACGCCGATTGGGATAGCCTGAAGGCATTGGCGATTGATCCCCCAGGAGGGAACACGACCCCGTGTCCGTTCCCGAATTGACGAAAATAGCGTTAGGGTTGCGGCAGTCGGGCATTTGGGCCGACACTGAGATAGAGGCAATGGGACTCATGTGATGAGCGATCAAACCGACGGAAACGATGAGACCACAGACGCGGCCACGGCTCCGTCGGAATCGGTGCCACGCCCAACGGTTCTGTTCGTGGATGACGAACCGTTCATTCTGGACGGCCTGCGGCGGACGCTGCGGCATCGCCGCAACCTCTGGAATATGGAATTTATCGAAGGCGGCAAGGCCGCGCTGGACCGCATCGCTGCCGGACCGTTCGACGTAATCGTGTCCGACATGCGCATGCCGGATGTCGACGGCGCGGCAGTGCTGGAGGCCGCGGCTACCGAACATCCGGAAAGCCTGCGCTACATCCTGACCGGATATGCCGACAAGGAATACCTTCTACGGGCCCTGGGTCCGGCCCAAAGGTTTTTCGCCAAACCCTGCGACGCCGCCGAAATCGCGGCCAGCATCGAAAAAGCGCTGACCCTGCGCACCATGCTGCCGACCGAAGCATTACGCGAATTGATGGGACGCCTGAAAAGCGTGCCGGTCCCGTCGGATACCTATTACGCGCTATTGCAGCAATTGGATTCACCGACAGCTTCCGCCAAATCCGTCGGGGCCGTTCTGGAAGAAGATCTGGGCCTGACCACGCAAATCCTCCGCCTTTCCAATTCGGCCTATTTCGGTCTGCCGAAACGCCTGACGCGCGCCCAGGAAGCGGTCGAGATGCTGGGCATGGAATCCATCCGGGCACTGTTGACCGTCGCCGAATTCTTCCTGCTGACGCCGCTATCCTCGGCCCTGGCGGACGAATGTAAGAAACTTGCGGAACGATCGATGCGTATCGGCGGGTATGCCCGCAAATTCGCGCAACGGCACGGTATGGACCCGGACATTGTCACCCATGCCGCCACCGCCGGGTTGCTGTCCCATATCGGCAGCCTCGTTCTGCAGGTCAACGAACCGAACAGTTATGCCCGCGCCATGCGCTATCTGGATCAGCACGATACGTCCGTCGGCGCCGTCGAACGCGCGATGTTCGGGGCGACGCACAGTGAATTGAGCGCCTATCTGGTCGCCGTCTGGGGATTTGCCGACCCGGTGGTGGAAGCGATCGCCTTTCATCACCACCCGGCCAAGGCGGGGCCGCCGGAACGCGGCGCCCTCTGCGCGGTCCATGTCGCGCAGGCTATGGCCGGGGCAGACACGGGCGGCGAAGACGCCGCCCTGTTCGTGCATCACGGCCACGAACCGGTCCTGGACTGGGACTATCTGGATGCCCTCGGCCTGGGCGATCCGTTACGGGCGGAATTGGGGCAGGCCCAAGAAGACGGCTAGCTCACGCCAATGACGTCAGAATGGTACGCACCAATTCCGCCTGACGCGTCACGCCCAGCTTGGAAAAGATATTCTTCAGATACGTGCGCGCGGAACTTTTCGTAACGCCGCATTCCTGGGCTGCCTCGTCTAGGGACAGACCTTGCGCCAAGGCAGCCGCCAGCCGGGATTCCGCAACGGTCAGACCGAACATGCTATTCAGCAGTTTCGGGTTCAAGGCCCGCGCCATTTCATCCGAAAACAGGAATAGACACACGGATTGCGTCTTATCCTGCCCTTCAACACGATACGGCTGTACCGTGACCCGTATCGGCAGGTCCGATTCCGCGGATAGGCTCAACGCCGACGTCTCGCCCGTTTCTCTTGCGCTGGCGATTGCCAATTGAAGCTTCTCGGTTTCGTCCAACCTCACGGCCCGACAGATTCCCCCGGAATCGAGCGACAGCCCGCCCGGTGCGGCGAGCATGGCGCCTGCGCGTGCATTGGTGAATTGCGCGCGGCCGTCTTCCCCTACGACGACCACGCCATAGGGTATGACCTCCAAAGCGGCCAGCGAGGGGGCCGCGGCATGTTTGGTCGCCACAGCATCGTCCCATTCCGCGCGCAGGACCAGCGCGTCCTGAATCCCCTGAACCAGGGTTTCCGTCGCGCAGGGTTTCACGAAATAGCGGAAGACATGGCCGCTGTTGATGGAATCGACGGCGACTTCGAAATCGGTCGACCCGGACAGCACCATACACACGACCTCCGGCACTTCCGCCTTGATCGCGCGGGCGAGTTCGACACCGCTCATCTTCGGCATGCGGATATCCATGACGGCGACATCCGGTGGATTGGCGGCGATGGCTTTCAATGCCTCCAGCGGATCATCGTAAAATGCCATATCCCAATCGGCGGCGGCCGACCGCAAACTACGCTTCAACGCGGCGAGCATCTGGGGTTCGTCATCGACGAAAACAATGGACTTGGATGAGGTCAAAGGGGCCTCCGAAAAAACAAACCGCTCCGCAAATTGTCCTCAAATGCGGATAGAGCCCCCGATCGCTTTCGACATATAGCAGAGGAAGCACAGTTCGAGAAAGAGAGAGCTTCCATGCGCCGCGTTCTAGTGGTCGATGACGACCCGTTCATGCTTGAAGGCATCCGCCGAATCCTCGGCTCCCGATACGATGTCGTCGTAGCGTCCAGCGGTGAAGAAGGCCTGACGCGCCTTCGGGAGCAGGGACCGTTCATGGCCGTTGTCAGCGATTTGAACATGCAGGGCATGAGCGGTTTGGATTTCCTGGAGCAGGCGCGGCACGTCGCGCCGCAAACACCGCGCGTGATGTTCACCGGCTATGCCTGTGCCGACACCGCAACATCGGCGATAAACCGAGCATCGGTTTTCCGGTTCCTGCAAAAGCCGACTTCCGCGCGCGATTTCATGAACTGTCTCGACGATTGTGCGATCGCCTACAATGTGGCGCTCCAGACGGCGAATGCCGATGGATCGGAAATGAATTGGACCAAGGCCGCCCTAGCGCTGGCGGATTTCGATGCGGAATTCGCGGTGCATTACCAACCGCGCGTCGATACGCTGACCGGTTTCCCCCATGCCGCCGAAGCCCTGATCCGTTGGACGCATCCGGATCGCGGCCTTATTTCCCCGATCGATTTTATTCCCGCCGCGGAAGCCGACGGCTCGATCCGTGAAATCACCAACTGGGTCCTGCTGAAGACCTGCCGGAACTGGACAACGTGGAAACACGACCGGAACCTGGACCTGTCGCTGTCGGTGAACATTTCCCCCGCCCTGTTCGAAAAGGGGAACCTTGTCGGCATGGTGCGCAGCGCCCTGTCCCGCACTGGGATGGACCCGTCGCGCCTGGAACTGGAAATCACCGAAGGCCTGGAAATGAAGGACGGCCATCTGGTTCGCGAAACGCTGGAAGGTCTTCGGAGCCTGGGTGTGAAATTGTCGATCGACGATTTCGGCACCGGTTTCGCCTCCATGAACTATCTGCAATCCCTGGACGTCGATTGCGTGAAGATTGACAGATCCTTCGTGACCAACGCGCCGGACAACGACCGTGACCGTGCGATCCTATCCGCCGTTTGGAACCTTGCGCGGGAACTGGGCATGAAAACCGTCGCGGAGGGGATCGAAAACGACCGCCACCACGACTTGGTCCGGACCGTCGGCATCGATGAAATGCAAGGCTACCTGTTTGCCAAACCGCTGGCACCCGAAACTTACATCGGTTGGATGGAGGAACGCGGCCATTTGATGGCACCATCGCCGACGAAAATCCTACTGACTTCAGGGAGATGACCAATGGGTAAAGTCCTTTTCGTCGACGATGACCCTAATCTTCTGGCCGGTATCCGGCGTCAGTTCCAACGACGCTATGACATCGACTTTGCCGGCGGCGGCAAGGCCGCCCTGGAAAAGCTGCACTCGGCCGGTCCGTTTGCCGTCGTCGTGTCCGATATGCGCATGCCGGAAATGGACGGCGTGGAATTTCTGTCCACCGTCGCCCAGGAACATCCGGACGCGATCCGAATCATGCTGACCGGGAATACGGATCAGAAAACGGCAATCGACGCGGTAAACCGCGGCCACGTCTTTAATTTCCTGAACAAACCCTGTGAAACCACCGTAATGACTGCGGCCATCGACAACGCGTTGACTCAATTCAAACTGCGCAGCATGGAACGCGACCTTTTGGAAAAGACCCTGGCGGGCAGCGTGAAGGTCCTGTTGGACGTCTTGCGCGTGATCAATCCGATCGCCTACAGCCGCAGCAACCTGCTACAGCCGCTGGCCGCTCGGATCGCCGCCGACCTGGGCGCGCCCAATATCTGGGAAATCAAGATCGCAACCATGCTGGCCGCCATCGGATGGATGAGCGTCCCGGAAGTGATCCTGGAAAAACTGTTCCGTCACCGCCCCTTGGGCCCGGAGGAACAAATCCTTGTCGATCGTCAGCCGGAAGTCGCCTACGAACTGATCAAGTCAGTTCCCCGACTGGAAGGCGTCGCCAGGATCATCCGTTTCCAGAACAAGAACTTCGACGGTACCGGTGCGCCGGAGAGCATTGCTCTTGCCGAAGAAGACATCCCCTTGGGCAGTCGTATCTTGAAGGTTCTGAACGCGGCGACGCCGATGGACCGGACCCGCCGCCCTTCCCTCGCCCAATTGGAGAAGATGGAAAAGTCGGAAAGGGTCTACGATCCGGTCGTCCTGATGATGACCCGCAGCGTCCTGGAGGAATTCCGGGAAACGGATTTGCAGGAGCCGGTCACGGTGATCGAGGTTCAGGTTGGGCGTTTGCTGCCCGGCGACATTCTGGAGGAAGATCTGACGGCACCGGACGGCTCGCTACTGCTATCTGCCGGAAGCGAATTGTCGGAATTCCACATCGTGAAACTGCGGCACGACCCGAAATACCCCGAACTGTCCGGCACAGTTCCCGTCACGCGGTACTTCGGTTAAATCACCCTCAAATGAGGACTTCGATACCGCTTTTTACCGGTTATAACACTATAAAGTTGAAATCAAGGAGGCCCCCATGACCTTTTTCCGTTCTCTGGCAGCAGTCGCCTGCCTCACCGTCGTCGCCGTAATCGGCCAAGGCACCCCCACCCTTGCCGGTGAATTGCCGATGCCGACCGGCCGCGCGATCCTGACCGTTTCCGGCACGATAGAACATTCGAATAACGCTGGTCAGGCCATGTTCGACCTCGACATGCTGAAGTCGATCGCCCCGACAACCATCACGACGAACACGCCCTGGACCGAAGGCAATGTGACCTTCCAGGGTGTTCCGATCACCGCGCTGCTTCACGCGGTCGGTGCGAAAGGCAAGACCCTGACGATCACCGCGCTGAACGATTACGCCGCCACGACCGAAGCCTCGCTGCTGACCGACGCCCATGCGATTCTGGCCTATGAGATGAACGGCGAACGCCTGTCCATTCGCGATAAGGGGCCGCTGTGGGTGATCTTCCCGTTCAACACGGACGAAGCCCTGCGCACCGAAACCTATTGGTCGGTTTCCGTCTGGCAGGTTAAATCGATTACAATCGAATAACCCAGCGCCCATTACCGAAATCAGGAACAGTCCAATCATGTCCGCCGCCGCCCAGTTCATGCCCCGCCTGCGCATTGTCTTGCTGGTCGTCGTAGTGCTGCTCGCCGGCGGATATCTGGCTTTTTCAACCTGGTTTCGGAACCAGATGGAGCAGGAAGCCGTCGAATTCCGCGAAAACATGCTATGGGCTGTTTTCCAGATACAAAAGGAACTGCAAACCACGTTGCGACTGTCCGATAAGGCCTTGGCGGGGCAGTTGGTGCATATGGACGATCTGGAAATTTCCTACGAAATTTTCGTCAGCCGTATCGATTTGGTCCACCGTGGCGCCGGGTTCGAAGACCTTCGCGACATCGCGGTGTTTTCCGAAACCATCGGCCAGTTGATGGAAACCATTGCGGGCCTTGACAAGGAACTTGCGGCCAAACCCGATATGGATGCCCAGACCCTTGCGGCAAGCCTAATCCAAGATCTGGCACCATTCGAAGAGCGCCTGCAGCAGGTATCCGTCGCGACGCTGCATTTCGCGTCGAACCGGAATACGAGCCGCAATGCCAAAATCACCCAGATGCTGAACTGGATGGAGGCGCTCTTTATCCTGAACGTCACGATCGTGATGGTTGCCTTCACCTTCGCCTTCCAACAGATGCTGAAGGCTTACCGATCCGACTACAAGGCGGAACAGGAAGAACGCGAACGGCGGTTCCTGGAAGAAACAGCGGAACGTAACAAACTGCAGGCGTTGGGGACTTTGGCCGGGGGCGTCGCGCACGAAATCAATACCCCGGCCCAATTCGTTATGTCCAACCTGGAATTCCTGCGCGAAGCCTTCGACCATACGCTTCAACCGAAGGATAGCGATCCGACGCAAGCGGATGACGAAGACACCCGATATTACCGCGAGGAAGTGCCCGCCGCCCTGACTCAGTCGGTCGAAGGCATGCGTCGAATCGGGGAGATCGTGAAGGCGATCCGCCACTTCGCCCATACCGAGGATGGCAGTGAGGTTCCGGTCGATGTTGTCGGCGAAATCAAAAACGCGCTGATCCTGACGACGAGCCAGACCAAGCATGTCGCGACCGTCACATCGGACGTGCCTGAGAACCTGCCGAAGGTGACAGGCCGGACAAACGAGTTGAACCAGGTGCTGATCAATTTGATCGTCAACGCCGCGCAGGCCATCGAGGAAAAAGTCGCCAGCGGCTACTTACCTCCCGGCGACGGTCGGATCGAAGTCAACGCCGCCGTCGAGAACGATAGCCTGACGATCCGGGTGATCGACAATGGACCCGGCATCCCGGTCGAGATCGAAAGCCAGATTTTCGACCCGTTCTTCACGACCAAACCGGTTGGAGTCGGCTCCGGCCAAGGTCTCGCGATCAGCCGCAAAATCGTCGCCTCAACCTTCGGGGGCAGCATCGGAATCGACCGATCCGACCATGACGGGGGATGTTTCGTGATCCGGTTGCCGCTGCCTGCATGCGACGCGGCCTCTTTCCCGCATTGACCTTCCAAACCCAGCGTCTAGCCTACCGGCACGAAACCGTCGGGTCGGAGCGGAAATGCCGAGCATTCCTTTTTCAGTCTATCGCAGCGCGCTTTTCGCAAAGATAAAGCGTGCCCTGGGGGTGAACGACGACCCCTATCCACCACGCCCGGACGGAACGACATTAAGCCCGTCGCAGGGATCTCTCGCCGGTTTCGACGCCTGCCGCCCGGCACTTTCCTTTGACCCCGCCGCGGACACGGATCCCGCGACATGGCGGGCCAGGGGCCACGCAAAGCTGGTCGAGATCACCGGATATCACACGAATCGCGACGCCCCAATGGTGACGGCGTCACGAGCGGCAGAATCCGTCGGGACCGGCTCTGACGACCCGATCGTTAAACGGAGCTTCTATCTGAAAATACGACCGGATACCGATCTACCGGTTCATCTGATCCACCACCGCGACGCCACAGGCCCCCTGCCGGTCTTTCTCCATCTCGCGGGATCGACGTCGGGGGTGCATCTCGGCTGGGGCGCGGCCCGTGTCCCGATCGATCATCAACGCCTGTCCATCGGGGCGGATATGGCGCGGCAAGCGGCCCGACGCGGTTATCTGGCCGTCGCCATCGAACAAGCCGGATACGGAGAACGCGCCGAACGGCATCTGCGCAAGAAATCGCCGAATCGAACGATAGACCTCGCGAACCACCTGCTGTTGCAAGGTCGAACACTGATGGGCGACAGCGCCAGCGATGTTTCTTCGGCAATCGACTGGATTCTCAGTCAGGATGCCCCCGTTTCGATCGACCCTTCGCGGCTGTTTCTGTTCGGGCATTCGGCCGGGGGGACACTGGCACAATATGCGGCAGCCCTGGATGACCGGATTCAGGGGGCCATGGCCAGCGGGTCTGTCGGTCCCATTCGCGAATCCATCGGCATGCGCGGCGCATCGGGTGGCGACGGCATCGTCCCGGGCCTCCTGAAATGGCTGGATACGAAAGATCTGATCGGCTTGATCGCACCGCGCCGATTCGTCGGGCTCAGCGGTCGACAGGACCACATTTATCCGTTTTCCGGCGTCGAGAAAGTCGTCGGTGGCGCATCCAAAATCTATCGGGCCTATGGTGTGGCTGACAGGATTCACGCCGTCGCCGCAGACGGCCCCCACCGTTACTATTCCGCGGAAAGCTGGGAAGCCTGGGATGCGTTCATTGACCCCCGCCCTGCGCCTTTGGAAGCGTGAAGATAGAGACGATAACGGCTGCCGAGACCGTTCCCCCGATGGCGCCAGGCACGACAGCAGAAACAAGGTAACGATAGCACCGGCGACGACGGGCAGGGCTAGTCCGATAAATCTGCGTATCGGCCCTCTTTAGCGCGGCACCGCACTTTCCAATTCTTCGGCCAGTGGCAGGGTGACCGTTACGGTCGTGCCCACACCAAGCTCGCTTTCAATGGACAATGTCCCCTCATGAACTTCCACAAGGGACTTGACGATGGATAGGCCCAAGCCGGTTCCCTTTTGCGCAATATGCGGATCCGTCTGTGTTTGCATGAACGGTTCCGTCACCTGTTCGATCTTGTCCGCGGGGATACCGATACCGGTATCCGCGACCCGGACCCGCAGCGATCCGGCATGCCGATCGACATCAACCATGACCTTGCCGCCGGATCGCGTGAACTTCACCGCATTCGACAGCAAATTGTGGAAAATCTGCGTCACCGATCGCCGATCGGCATGAAGCAACGGAATGTCGTCCGACGCGGTCAATCGGATCGCGACACCGCCGTCATCCGCCGCCTTGCGGACATTGCGGATACATTTTGCAAGCATGTCCCGCATGTCGATCGCTTCCTTCGACATTTGCCGCTGTCCCGCCTCAATCGCTGAGATATCCAGAATATCGTTGACCAGATCCAACATCAGTTCGCCGCTTTGGTGGATGTCGTTCGCATATTCCCGGTAATTATCGACCCCCAACGGCCCGAAAATCTGGGTCTTAAGCATCTCGCTGAATCCCAGGATGGCGTTAAGCGGCGTTCGGAATTCGTGGCTCATCGTCGCCATGAATTCGGATTTGGCCTGGTTCGCACGCTCCAGATCCCACAATGCGCGCTGCAACGCCTCTTCCGCATGCTTGCGTTCGGTAATGTCGATAACGCTGATCGGGATGCTTTTGAAATCTTCCGCCGTATCGGGAATTTGGAAGGTGACGATCACGGTCAGCTGTTCGCCCTGTACCGTCGGGAACGAGATTTCGCCGCGATAGTCTTTCGCCCCGTCCCATATGGCGAAGATGACGCCGTCCATGCGCGCGCAATTATCGGACTGGAAGAAGGACTGCAGATGGTCGATCAACTCCTGCTCGTCTTTCGCCCCGAAGCGGCGGATCGACGATTCATTGACCCCGTTAAAGCGAAGTCTGGAAAATAGCTGCCGCAATAGGGCCGGGCGTTCCCTCACATAGGTGCGGATATCCGTAATGCCGGCATCCTTAAACAAGCTGAGTTCGTTGGCGATCGCGGACCAGTCCTGATCCCAGATCGAGATTTCCGCGTTATCGAACAAGCCCTTGAACCGGCGTTCGTTGTTACGAACCTCGTCCAGCGTACCGGCCAGTTCATCGCGCATCGTGTTCAATGCCTGGACGACAAGGTCCAATTCGTCGACGCGATCTTCGCGCCATTTCTGCCGGTTCAATTTCAACGGCGGCGCACCGATATCCAACGACATATCACCGGCATATTGCGCGACCGTATGCAAATGGCGCGTGACGAGGCTTTGGAAGATCAGGAACAGGAACCCGATGACCAGGAACATCCATAACCCGACATAAACCAGCATCGTCTGGGCGGTTTCGAACAGGCGGTCGTATACGACATCCAAACTGGCGCGCAGCGAAAACGTACCGATCTGGGTATCCTTGTTGTTGTAGGAATAGATCAGCGGCGTTTCGAACGTGATCGCATTCTTGGAGACCGCCTCCCCCGCCGACCAGACATCGCCGTCCCGGGTCCGTACTTCCAGATATTCTATTTCCGGAATCTGCTGCAGGCCGTTCAACTGAAGCTGGACGAGTTCCTGTTCATAAACCCAAACAGCGCTGGCGATCCCTTCCAGATGTCCGGTCTTGATCTGTTCGATCGTGTGATCGATGGCCCGGATCGCCCGATCATAGTCCAGTTTCAACAGGATGCCCGCGACGAGAACCGTTGCCACAACCCCAAAAAGCAGGGTCGCAGCAATAAGTTGCCGGGCAATTCCGGACGTAACCTTGGTGTTCCCTTGCTTCATCACTCTCTCTGGACCCGCCGCGCCTTCGAGCCATACAACTAAAAACCGAAATAGATTAGTAAGACGTTAACATACGGTTTGTCACCGGTAGCGGCTGGAAATTCTTTCAACCGTACCGTCGTCTTTCATTTCCGCGAAGACTTTGTTGAACCGGTCCAGCAATGCTTCATAGCCTGGATAGCTTCGCCGCAGGCACATGAAATACGGGGACGCGCGGAATTCTACGTAGTCGACGTCGCGGGTCGGCCCCAATTGAGACAACAAATAGAACCCCGTTTCCCGGAAGGTGACAAACGCCTGCACCCTGCCGTTCAGCAACATCCGCAGCCCCTTGGAATCATCGGTTACGGGGATTGCGGACACACCCGCCTCCACCAGTTCATCATGCAGGGTATAGGCGCGCACGACGGCGGTGGTAACGGATTTCAGGTCCTCCAACGTCGTGACGCTAGCCGGGTTGGGACCGTTGCGCAGGAAGACGCCGATCCCGACGGTTCCCATCGGGTCCGAATAGGCCAGCCAGTCGTCACGCTCCACGCGGCGCGAACAGGAACAGAACCCTTCGAAATCCCCATTCTCGACCCCCTCCATGGCCCGGCGCCAGGGTCTGAACTCGATTTCCAAGGCAATGTCCAAACGGCTAAAAGCCTCTTGCAGATATTCTATGTCGAAGCCCGGTTTTCCGTCTTCCGACGCCTCCATCTTTTGAGGAGGAAATTCGTTGCAGACGAGCCGTATCTTTTCGGCGGCGGATACGGACCCGCCCCACGACGAAATCGACGCAATAATGATGACGGCAAACAAACGAGCGCGGTACATGGCGGTACACTGGCACCGGCGCCGGAATATTTCCAGTGCCCGATGACGTCGTGTCGCGCCAACGAACCAAAGTCCGTCGAAGCCGGTTGCGGTACTCCAGATTCTTTCAATGCCATCCCGCATAGAATTTGACCTGAAAAGTGGGATTTTTGCTTGCAAGTGCAAAAACCCGTCGCGAAAGGAAAAGCATCGCCGTGTTAAGGATACGAGAATAATGTCCGCCGTGAATTGACAAGCGGCGCGCGATCCGTGAACGTCTGTCCCGGATGTGATCACAAAAATCGTAACAGGGGTAGCCAATGCGATTTGAAAGCCCGGCGACGGTTGCTGAAGCCGTCACCCTTTTGAACGAAGCGACCGGAACGGTCTATCCGATGGCCGGCGGCACGGACCTTTTGGTCCGATTGCGGTCCGGATTCGTCGAACCCGACCTGATCGTGGATCTGAAGCGCATCGACGCCCTGCACATGATCGTGCAGGAAGCGGACGGCCTTCGCGTCGGTGCCGCGGTGCCCAGCGCGGAACTGAACGAACATGCCGATGCGCTGGCCGGTTGGCCGGGCGTCTGTGAAGCCACGGGCCTGATCGGGTCCACCCAGGTTCAGGGTCGCTGTACGATGGTCGGCAACCTCTGTAACGCGTCCCCCGCCGCGGACAGCGTCCCGGCCTTGGTCGCCGCCGGCGCTATTGCCCGGGTCGTCGGGCCGAACGGCACCCGTGACGTCCCTGTCGAGGAAATCCCGACCGCGCCGGGCCGTACATCGTTGAAGAAGGGCGAAATCATCGAATCCGTCCTGCTACCGACCAAACCGGCGCATAGCGGCGAGGCCTATCTGCGTTTCATTCCGCGCACGGAAATGGACATCGCCGTCGTCGGTGTCGGTATCTCCCTGACCTTGGACGACAGCGGCATTTGCACTGATGCCCGGGTCGGGTTGGGTGCGGTGGCCGCGACGGTGTTGCTGGTCGAAGACGCCGCCAAGGCCCTGATCGGGACGAAAGTGGACGACGCGGCACTGGACGCGTTGGCCGCCGCCTGTTCCGCCGCCGCCTCGCCGATCAACGACAAGCGCGGCACGATCGAATTCCGCGTCGAAATCGCAGGCACGCTGGCGCGTCGCGCCGCAAAGATCGCGCTGGCCCGCGCGCAACAGAATTAAGGGGGACGACATGACCCATTCCCACGTCACCACAACAATCAACGGCGATACCGTCGACTACCTTTGCGATGCGGAGGAAACCCTACTGGACGTGCTGCGCGACCGGCTGGGCATGACGGGCGCCAAAGAAGGCTGCGGCACCGGCGACTGCGGAGCCTGTACGGTCGAAATGGACGGACGCATCGTCTGTTCCTGTCTGGTCCTGGGCGCGGAAGCCGACGGCCGGTCGATCCGCACCATCGAAGGCATGGCGAAGGGGGAGGAACTGCACCCCCTGCAACGTCATTTCCTGGAAGGCGCCGCCCTGCAATGCGGTATCTGCACCCCGGGCATCCTGGTCGCCGCCCGGGCGCTTTTGGAAAAGAACCCGAATCCCAGCGAAACCGAAATTCGCTACTGGTTGGCCGGAAACCTGTGCCGTTGCACCGGTTACGACAAGATCATCCGCGCGGTCCAAAACGCCGCCGCCGAAATGCGAGGGGAAAGCAATGCCGCTTGATCACAATCCCGACAAAAAGGACTTCAAGGTCGTCGGCCATGTCAAAACCCGTCCCGACGGTGTCGACAAGGTAACCGGTCGCGCGAAATTCGGCGCCGACATGTTCGCACCGGGCATGCTGCACGCCAAAATCCTGCGCAGCCCGCACGCCCATGCCCGCATCAAGTCCATCGACACGTCGAAGGCGGAAGCCCTGCCCGGCGTGAAGGCCGTCGTCACCGCCGCGGATTTCCCGGACAATCCGGACCTGCTGGCGAATGAAGAACTGGTCAATATCCGCTACAACGTCATGGCGCGTGGCAAGGTGCTGTATGACGGGCACGCCGTGGCCGCGGTCGCGGCGGTGAATCCGCGTGTCGCCCGGCAGGCGTTGAAGCTGATCGAGGTCGACTATGAGGTCCTGCCCCATGTCGTCGACGTCGAACTGGCCATGGCGCCGGGCGCCCCGATTCTGCACGAAGATCTGCGCACCAATGGCGAAGGCGATGAGCCGACGAACGTGGCGCGGACCATTGAAATCGGTCACGGCGATATCGATGCCGGGTTCAAGGAAGCCGATTTTATCGTCGAACGCACCTTTACCGCCGGTGCGGCCCACCAGGGCTATATCGAACCGCATGCCTGTCTTGCCAACGTGTCCGGCGACGGGTCGGGCGAAATCTGGTGCTGCACCCAGGGCCATTTCATGGTCCGGGATTTCTGTGCCCAGATTTGCGGCATGGAAGTGTCCAAGCTGCGCGTGACCGCGTCGGAAATCGGCGGCGGCTTCGGCGGCAAGACGACCATCTTTATCGAACCGGTCGCGCTGGCCCTGTCCCGCAAGACGGGCCGTCCGGTGAAACTGGTCATGACCCGCGACGAAGTCTTCCGGGCGACCGGGCCGACGGCGTCCAGTTCCACCCATATCAAGATGGGCTGCACCAAGGACGGCGTGATCACCGCCGCCTACGCGGAACTGCACTATCAGGGCGGCGCCTTCCCCGGTGCCCCGTCCGATATGGGCGCGATGACGGCCTTTGCCTGCTATCAGCCGAAGGCAGTGAAAGCCCTGGGCTGGGACGTCGTCACCAACCGTCCGAAACAGGCGGCCTATCGCGCGCCGGGCGCGCCGATGGCGGCCTTCGCGGTGGAAAGCGTGGTGTCGGAACTGGCGGCCAAGATTGGCATGGACCCGATCGACTTCCGCCTGAAAAACGCCGCGACCTCCGGCAGCCGATCTTCCTACGGCCCGACCTATAGCGATATCGGTCTGGTCGAAACCCTGGAAGCGGCGAAGGCGCATCCGAACTATTCGATCCCGCTGGGCCCCAATCAGGGCCGTGGCGTGGCGTCGGGCTTCTGGTTCAACTTCGGCGGTCAGACGGCGGTGTCGCTGAACGTCAATATCGACGGGTCGGTCGCCCTGTCGGTCGGCACGCCTGATATCGGCGGCAGCCGCGCGTCCATGTGCGCCATGGCGGCGGAAGAACTGGGTATCCCGTATGAGAACGTCCAGACGATCATCGCCGATACCGGGTCCCTGGGTTATAATGACGTCACCGACGGCAGCCGCGTGACCTTCGCCAGCGGTCTGGCGACGATCGAGGCGGCCCGCAACGCCAAGAAGGTGCTGTGCGCACGCGCCGCCAAAATCTGGGGCATCCCGGAAGACGCGGTGAAATGGGAAGACGGCTGCGCCATTCCCGCCGGACCGAATGCCGGCGAATTTCCGCCGCTATCGATCAAGGAACTGGCCGCCCAAGCCGGGGAAACGGGCGGGCCGATCGCCGGTCACTACGAGATCAGCGCCGATGGCGCGGGTCCCAGCTTCGCCACCCATATCGTGGATGCCGAAGTCGACCGCGAAAC
This sequence comes from Pacificispira spongiicola, assembly GCF_012926505.1. Classification (GTDB taxonomy): domain Bacteria; phylum Pseudomonadota; class Alphaproteobacteria; order UBA8366; family Aestuariispiraceae; genus Pacificispira; species Pacificispira spongiicola. The sequence goes on along the minus strand of NZ_JABBNT010000004.1, from coordinate 208,005 downwards.
CGGCCGGATCACCATCCTGCGCTATCTGATCGTTCAGGACGCGGGCAAGGCGGTCAGCCCAACCTATGTCGAAGGCCAGATGCAGGGCGGCGCCGTGCAGGGCATCGGCTGGGCGCTGAACGAAGAATATATCTACAACGATAAGGGACTGTTGGAAAATCCGGGCTTCCTGGATTACCGCATCCCGGTCGCGTCGGACCTGCCGATGATCGACACACAGATCGTGGAGGTCCCCAATCCGGGCCACCCCTACGGCGTGCGCGGTGTCGGCGAAACGTCCATCGTGCCGCCGTTGGGCGCGGTCGCCAATGCCGTGGCTGCGGCGACGGGAACCCGCCCGCAGGAGCTGCCGGTGTCGCCGCCGCGCCTGCTGAAACTGATGAAGGATCAGCCGCTGGCGGCTGAATAGGAGCGCATGGCCAAGGTCGTACTCTGGGGATCGCTCAGCCGTCTGGCCGACGGGCGCAAGGAATTCGATATCGACGCGCCCGATATCGGTCGGATGCTGGCGGCCCTGGGGTCCGAAGCGCCGAAGCTCAAACCCATCCTGGACAAGGGCGTGACCGTCTCCATCGACGGCACGCTCTATCGCCTCGACCGGTTCAAGACCATCGATCCGGATAGCGAGGTCTTCATCCTGCCTAAAATGGCGGGCGGGTAGCCTTCGGCGTTTCCGCCCGGTTTTTTCTTGGAGTATCCATGTCGATCCTTTTCGCCAGCACCGCCGATTCCGCGAAAGACTGGGCCGCAGCCCTTGGTGAATACGACCTGCCGCTCCAATTGAAGGTCTGGCCGGATATGGGCGATCCCGATGCGGTCGAATACGCCGTTGTCGCCAAACCGCCGCCGGGGCTGCTGGCATCCCTGCCCAATCTGAAAGCGATCCTGTCGCTCTGGGCCGGGGTGGATCACATAACCTGTGACCCTGATTGGCCGCGCCATATCCCGATCTATCGCATGGTAGAGCCCGGTTTGACCCTAGGCATGGTTGAATTCGTCTTGTCACAGGTGCTGAACCTGCATCTGGGGAATTACGACTTCCTGGATAATGCGCGGCGACGAGTCTGGAACAATGCCATGCGTGGGCCTTACGGTTTGGAACCTCTGGTGGGGGATCGAACGGTTGGCATTCTGGGGCTGGGCGAAATGGGCGGCAATGTCGCCAAGGGGCTGGTTCGAGCGGGCTTCCCCGTTCTGGGCTGGGCACGCAGCCGGAAGTCGATCGACGGCGTCGACTGCTTGTCCGGGCCGGACGGGTTCGACGAGATTCTGGCGCGCAGCGAAATACTAGTGAACCTGCTGCCCCTCACCCCGGTGACGGAAAACATCCTGAACGCCGCCAGTTTCGCGAAAATGCGGGCAGGCGCAGCGCTGGTCAATGTCGGGCGCGGTCAGCACATCGTCGACGGGGATCTGATCAATGCCCTGGATCGCGGACATCTGTCGCGGGCGGTGTTGGATGTGTTCCGGGTTGAGCCCCTGCCGGACGACCATCCATTCTGGACGCATCCGAAGGTAACCGTTTATCCCCATGTCGGCAGTATTACGCGGGTTGAATCCGGTACGGCGGCCTTGGCCGAATCGATCCGGAAATTGCTGGACGGCGACACTCCGGGGGGGCTGTTCGATCCCGACCGGGGCTATTAGCCGACGCAAGGCGACGCGTATCAGGCTTTGTAGGCCAACGTGTCCGCCATGACGAAATTGCTCAGCAACGGTCCGATCAATGGATACCGTGACAACGTGGAGACGATTTGCCTCAGCCGAGACGACCCGTCGTAATATTCCGACACGTCGAGACCGCGCAACCGTTCGAGCGTCAAGTCCTCGGCGCCGGTAAAATACCGATTGAGCATTCGGCGATGGTCCCATGGCCACCGCAGAAAAAGGTAATTTTCTGCGGTGTTGTTGCTGCGACCGAACAGCTTCAAGAGAGCGATCCAGACCGAATGTGGCAGCACCATATGCAGCAGCCAGGTCTTGGTATGCGATTCATATGGCACCAGACGGTGCGGAACACTGTGTAGAACGGCGGCGCCCCGTCGCATTACGCGGGCTTCCTCGCCGTAATAGGCATCGAGGCACGCGGCGGTAACATGCTCCAAGACTTCCTGGCTGATCACGAAATCGATCGTATCGTCCGCTATAGGCAACGTCATCCCGTCATAAGCGAAGAAGCGTTGGCCCTCATGGCCGAAACACTGCCCTGTCAGCGCATTCCAAATTTCACAATCCGACGTCTCGATATCGACGCCCCAAATATCGGTATATCCCACGGCAGCCAGATACAATAACGTCAAGGCACTACCGCAACCGTGATCCAAAATCGCTATTTCGGAACGTGCCTTTCCTTCTGACATGCGTTCAATCTGCGTAAGAACGGGAATCAGATGATAGGGCGGGCTTTTTTTATGTTCCGATTCTACGACCGCTTTGAATTCCAGCCAGACATCGCTGGGGGACTCTCCTCGCTCAAGCGCGGACTTCATAGCCAAATAGGATTTTTTGATATCGGTCCAAGCCATAGCTCTACTTTCGAAACATCTGGAATGTACGGTTTCGTTAAGAAAAACCGCGCGCCAAGAACTTTGGCGCGCGGCGGAAGGCTAGTGTTTGGCGTGATCCTGTCAAGCTTACGCGACGCGCACACCTTTCAGGAAGTTTTCCACTTCGTGACGCAGATCGTCCGCCTTTGTTTTCATCTGGCTGGATACTGTCGTCATCTGACCTGCCGCGGCACCGGTTTCTCCGGCCGCTTTAGTGACCTCGACAATGTTCGAGGAAACTTCCTGTGCCCCGGCGGCGGCTTGTTCGATATTCCGCGTGATTTCGCCCGTCGTGGCGACCTGTTCTTCGACCGCCGCCGCGATCGCCGCGGTGATCTCGTTGATTTCGTTCACCGTCTTTGCGATGGACTGGATCGCGCCGACGGCGGCCCCGGTTTCGCCCTGAATCGCCGAGATACGGCGTCCGATATCTTCCGTCGCCTGGGCGGTTTGGGTCGCCAGGCTTTTCACCTCGTTCGCGACGACCGCAAAGCCCTTACCCGCATCGCCCGCCCGCGCCGCCTCGATGGTAGCGTTGAGCGCCAACAGGTTCGTCTGCTCCGCAATATCGGAAATGAGTTGGACGACCTCGTCGATTTCCTTCGCCGCCTCAGCAAGGCCTTGAACCGTGCGGTTTGTATCCTGGGCCTGATCCACAGCGCGGGACGCGATTTCAGAGGATTGAGTCACCTGCCGGCCGATTTCGGTCGACGAGTTGGACAATTCTTCCGTCGCGGCGGCGACGCTCTGCACATTGGCAGTCGCCTGTTCCGCCGCAGCGGCGACCGTCGTCGCGCGATGGTTGGTTTCTTCCGCGATGCGGTTCATCGCCGTTGACGTCGATTCCGTTTCCGTCGCGGATTCCCCGAACGCATCCAGCAATTCGGCAACCTTCCGGTCGAAATCCTGGGTCAAGCTTTCAATCTTTTTCGCGCGCTCCTCGCGGACACGCGTGTCTTCCAACTGTTGGGCCGTCAGTTCATCGGCCTTTATCATGTTTTCCTTGAAGACCTGAACGGCGGCAGCCATGTCGCCGATCTCGTCCTTGTGATCCTGCCCGGGAATCTCCGTTTGCTTGTCGCCGCCCGCAAGCGCCGTCATGGCCTGCGTGATCGCCTGGATCGGTCGCGAAATACCCGTTCCGATCAGGAAAGCAAGAGCAATGCCCAGGACAACGCTAACCGCCGCAACGACCATGGCAATGGTCATCGCAATCCGATTGGACGATGTCGTCTGTTCGCCGAGCACCCGCTGCTTTTCAGCGTTTTCCTGAGCCAGCGCCGTCGTATCCGACAGGATTTTCGCCCCCAGTTGCATCAGCGTTTCGTCAACCAGGGTGTTCCGCGACTTTACCGTATCGAACAAGCGCTTGGCGGCGTCCAAATAGGTCTTGTGTAGCTCAATGACCGCATTGGACTGGTCGACCCGACCGCCGTCATAGACAGAATCCACCAGACGCGCGTGGTTTTCGTCCATAACGGCGCTTTCCGCGACTAGTGCGTCGAACGCCGCTTGATCCGGCTTCAGATAAAACTTGTTGGCGTCGATCCGCATCAGAAGAACGCTGCGCATCACTTCCCCGCCCAAATAGGCGACGTCGGCGAGGTATTCTTCAAAGGCGGAGCGCATAAGCTTCGTCAGATTGTCTTCCATCGCTTGACCGGTGACGGTCAGCTCATCCCGGATGATTGCCGATCGCTGATCTTCCAAGCGGCTGACTTCCGAAAATGCATCGAAATAGGCCGCGATATCTGTCGAAATCGTATCCAAGGTCGCGCGTTCCGCGTCATCCAGTGGCAGCTCGGCCAGGGCCTGAAGACGTTGCGTTACGTTCTTACGGGACGCCTCAACCTGCGCAACGACTTCCGGACTGGGGCTGCCCAGAAACGTTTTCACCTGAAGCTCGGTTTCCAGAAGTGCCTTTTCTACTTTTCCAACCTCGGTTGTTTGGGCGGCGAGAATGCGATAGCGCTGACTGTTATTGTCCGCGCCGTTCAGGCTCCACCACGCGGTCGCGCTGATAATTAGCAGAAACCCTATGACGGCCCCGAAGCCGCCATAAACCTTTGTTGAAATTCGGATATTCTTGAGCATGAACATGACGACTTCCTGTGACCTCCCCAAACACCCAACACGAATGACGCGCCCCGCCATTCGAGATTAGGCTGAGGCTGTGATGCGCGCAGATTAATACCACCAAGGGAAGAATATAAACCTTCAAGGTTAAAATATTCTCAACATTTGTTGTACCGGCGCAGTCACACCCGTATTTTCCGGTTTCGGGCCGATCACCGAGATCGGCCTTTCGGAGATACGGGTAGATGACGAAATCCCGACAGACTTCTGACGCGGTTGCCGTGCCGGACATCCTTTATCGCGATGGGCTGATCCTCGTAGTCAACAAGCCTGCCGGTGTCCCGGTTCATGCCGGACCGTCCGGCGGCGCCTCGTTGGAAGACACATTCGATGCATTGCGGTTCGGTCTGCCGAAACCGCCGTCCCTGGCGCATCGGCTGGACAGGGATACGTCGGGATGCCTGGTCCTGGGCCGACATGCGAAGGCGCTGCGCCGATTGGGGAAACTGTTCCAAGAAGGGCGCGCGAAGAAAACCTATTGGGCAATCGTTCGCGGTCTGCCGCCCGCAGAACGCGGGCGGATCGATTTTCCACTGAAGAAAGTATCCACGAAGGCTGGGGGATGGCGCATGATCGTCGCGCCGGACGGTCAGGAGTCGATCACCGATTATATGGTGATGGGGACCGGGGAGAACGGTCTCTCCTGGTTGGCTCTCTGGCCGAAAACAGGCAGGACCCATCAAATCCGGGTCCATTGCGCACAAAGCGGTTTTCCGCTTTACGGTGATCCTTGGTACGGCACGGCGGAAGACAGGCTGCCCGATAGTGAAGTGCCGTTACATCTGCACGCCAGGGCGATCGAATTGCCGATTTACCCTCACAAAGAACCGGTGCGGGTCGAAGCACCGCTTCCAGATTTCATGCGGGAAGCCTTCGATCTATGCAGTGCGCGCCCAGACGCGGTCCAGGTCGATTAGACCTGATATCCGGCGTCACGGCGCACTTGACCGGCGGCGAGACGCGCGCGCCACCACTCGACGGTCCGCGCCAATCCTGCCTCAAGTCCGACCGAAGATTTCCAACTGCACGCCTCTTCAATACGAGCAGCGGCGGCAATCAGTTCGAATACTTCCGATTTGGACGGACGGCGGCGGTGGGATTCCTCAACGATCGCTTTGTTCGACCCGACGATCCCGCGCACGATATCGATCATCTCACCGATCGTCACCGCGCGGCCGGAACCGGCATTATATGCGCGCCCGAATTCCGGCGAATCCGCCAATCCGATCCGACAGAAGGCATCGGCAATATCCTCGACATAGTTGAAATCCCGCACCGGCGCGAGATCGCCGATCCGTACGTCGTCGCAGGCCGGATCGAGCATTTGCCGAATCACGGTCGGAATGACCGCCCGTTCGCTCTGTCTTGGGCCGAATGTATTGAACGGGCGCAAAATGACTGCCGGAACCTCAAAGGATCGGCAATAGGCTTCGACCATATGATCCGCCGCAATTTTGCTCGCGGAATATGGCGATTGCCCTTGCAGCGGATGCTGTTCCGTAATCGGCGTGAACAACGCGGTCCCATAGACTTCGGAAGTCGACGTATGAATCATCCGCCCCACGCTACCGGAGCGGCACGCTTCCAGAATATTCAGGGTCCCGGTGACATTGACGTCGACATAAGATTGCGGCGCCACATAGGAATAAGGAATGGCGATCAACGCCGCGAGATGGAACACGACATCAAGCTCTTCGGTCAACTGACGGACAAAATGCGGATCGCGTACGTCGCCGGATACGATTTTCAGTTCCCGGAAAATATCGTCGGGCAGGTCGTCCAACCAACCCAGGGTTCCGAACGAATTGTATTGGCTGAGGGCCGTAACCCGTGCCCCGCGCCGAACGAGATCGGTGGTCAGATGCGACCCGATAAATCCTTCGGCTCCGGTGACAAGAACGCGCTTTCCGGAATAGTCAGTCATCATGCCTCCCAGCGGCCATATACCAATTCAATCCGGTCTTCCGACCCGAACAACGGGGCGGTTATGACGCTTATCAACCGTTATCACAAGCCGACCCTCACGCGATGCCGCACCGTGTTCCAGCCCAACGCGGCGAAGGCGATCCAAGCCGGTTCCAGCGGCAAACGGTACTTTGGGCTGACCACCGGCCCATTCAGCGCCAGAACGAAGCCCACCCATAAAAACAATACGACGCATGCAAATTCCGGACGGCGGATCGCGCGCACAAAACCGGTAATCCCCAGTCCGAGCCATATCGGCATCCCAATGCCCGAAACGACAAGGATCAGAACGAACGTTTTCCCACTGTTATGGACCAGGAAGTTCCAAATTTTCTGCCCCAACCCATCACCGGCCGTTGCATAAAACCCGTCATGCGGCAGCGAAGATACCAACGGCGATATGGTCGATGCCGGAGCCACCAGATTCAACGCAGCCCCCTTTACCCAGGCCGCCACGACCGCCCCCGGCCCCAAATCCAGCAATTCCTGTTTTGCGATTTCCATCATCCGATCGGAACTGTCGAACGGATTCACCGGCGGCGGTTCTCCCTGCCAGGTTTGGAAAAGCATATCGCCGCGCGCCTTGCTGTCCGAACGCGGCGTTCCATCGTTGAATTCGCGAACCAACGGCACGACCCAAAACAGGAAATGCGACCCGGACTGTGCGCTTAACCGCGGGGAACCAAATTGATCCATGTTGCGCAGCGCGATCGGTGCGGCGAATGCGATAATCAGCCCCCCCATGACGGCCAAGTGACAGGCCCGCCGGAACAGGTCCCGCACCGAGGGACGCGACGATGCGGCAGCCAGCATCCCCAGCACCGGCAGCAGGAACAGCCAATACTGAATAAACTGACGCGTCATTAGCGCACCGCCCCAAGCGAGACCGGAAAGCACCGCCATCGCCAGCGCCCCAGTGCGCTGCCATTCCAAGAACAAGACGAGGCCGAGACAACAAAAGAAGAGAAACGGCGTGTCCGTATACACGAGTCCGGCGACAACAATTTGCGTTGGATTCACCGCAGCCAGCAGTGCCGCCGGAACGAACAACCGGGGCTCCAGAAATTCCGCCAAGCGACCGATCAGAAGACAGGTCACCGCATCCATTCCCGCTTGGACGAGAACATAGCCAATCGGATCCGCCGGTTGTCCCGGGGTCAAAGTGGCAGCCATCAGCAACAGAGAAATCGGCATCAGATCCAAGGCGAAACCGGACTTACCGTTATCCGCCACCGTCATCAGGCTGCCGCCGTCGCTCAGATATTGGGCATTGAGCAGAAACGCTGCTGAATCCGGCCCCATAAGCCCAGCCGGCCCCAACAGGGAATAGCAAACAAGATCATAGGCGACACGCAGTGCGAATGCCACCAGCACGATCACCGCCGCGGAGTTGATTCGCGTCATTTAACCGTCGACACCATCCAGCACGGATTCGTATTCCATTACGACCGATGAAACGGCAAACCGGTGCGGCAAAGCGGACACCCGCGAACCATCGGCGCCTAGCGGTCGAACGGCGCCCATCGCGGATACAAACTCATCCTTTCCGTCCGCAATCACCAGCATACCATTCCGAACTTCGTTCACGATATCCGGCAGTCCACCGGTATTCGATGTCGCAATAACCGGAGTGCCGAGCGCCAAGGCCTCCAATGCCGCATTGGGAAGCCCTTCCCATCGGGACGGCATAACGAATGCATCGGCCTGCTTCAGACACGCCCAGGGTGACTTCACGAATCCCGCAAGCAGGACACGATCCTTCAAACCGAGACGAATAATGGAATCGTTCAACATACGGCGAAGCGGCCCCTCGCCAAAAATGACAAGGCGATCAGAGGCGGGCATCGCCGTAAACCATTCGATCAGGCGGTCGAAACCTTTTTGTTCAATCAACCGGCCGATACCCACGAAAAGGCGTCCGCCATCCTGGACTTGTACCAAATCGCCGCATTCGCCGACCTCGGCGACGAACCGGATTCTGTCCGTATCGACAGGGTTCGGCAGGATATGGATAGTCCAATCGGGGACGCCGACCTGCCGCAGTTCGTCCGCGACGGGACGGGCATTGCACACGACCGTATCCGCCCAAGGATACAACAGACGATACAACACGCGCACCAACCATGCCGGTTTCACTCGGGCGATGGTCGCCGATGGCATGTTCGCCTCCCGTAGAACCAGACGGCACTTTTTTCCAAGAGCCAGGCGTGTCGAGAAGCAAACCGCGAAATTCATATAAGCCATCGTGGACAAGACGATGTCAGGTCGTTCCCGGCGCAGCGCGGCTATCAACATCGGCAGGGTACGGCGCAACCGCCGGGTCTTCAGACAGATGATCGTCACATCGTCCGGTACGAGGTCGCGCAGCGCGCCCCTTTCCTGCAAGACGATCAGGACAGGCTTGAACCGCGCACGATCGACATTACGCGCGATCGTCAGCATTACGCGTTCCGCCCCCCCACCATTGAAGTCGGGAAGTATCAGAGCCAGCTTTTTCGCGCTCATCTCCGACGTGCCTCTACTGTGTCCCGCCAGAGATCGACGACGGACGCCGCTTGCCGGACCGGATTGCACAGCTCGGCGATCCGCTCGGCCGCAGCCTTACGCATGACATCCAAACGCCCACGGTCGGCCGCAAGTTCACATAACCATGCCGCCAGCTCCGCCGCGTCGAATGTCTTCTGCAACAATCCGGTCCGGTGCGACTCGACAAATTTGTCATAAGTACCGACCGACGCGACCGGTACGCCGTGCCCAAGCGCTTCAATGATGTCGCGTCCCCAGGGATTGTCTTCGCGTGTCGGCTTCACCAAAACGTCCGCCTGCCCCAACCATTGCTCCGGTTTCGATACGTGGCCCAGGAAATCGAACCGATCCGCAACGCCCCGTCGCGCCGCGACATCCGCCAATGTACCGCCGCGCCGTGCGACGTCGCCCAAATCGCCCGTCAACCCGGCCGGAAGGTGCATATCACCCGCCACCACAAAACGAACGGCCCGATCACCCATAGCGTCGAGGCAGGCGGCAACGTCGATCAGCCTATCTATCCCCCTGGGGAAGGAATAATTCGACAGGCAAAGCACCATTAGAGTTTCCTGATTCCGTGCCGATGGCCCATCTTCGTGGACCAGTACATGCACAGGGTTTAGCACAACGCGCCCCGAAACACATCGCCCCGCTGCTAGGGACCGAAACCAATCGCCTTCGTTTTCGCTGATATGCACAAAGCTATCACAGGACGCGGATGCCACGCGGGCTTGCCAGCGTCCGAAGACGTTCTTCGGTGGACGGGTTCGGATATGCATCGTGATCGGCAAATTCGGGCGGCGCTTCCGCAACCAGCGCGCCACCCAAAAAAGAGAAATATGGTTGAGATGAACTAGATCAACATGATCACAAACCGCCAGCAGACCTTTCCGGAAGGAGCGCGATTTCGGCCATCGATTCATAAAGAAGCGGGCCAAATCGATCAGATTGCGGCTGGGACGTTCCAGCACGGTGAATCGCGGCATTTGCGGATGAACCTCAACGGGAATATCCACGCTTGAATACGCGTCCTCTATCGCGCCACCGAGGCGGCACCAGACAGTAGGGCTGACGACATCCCGGTCCACCGCAGACAGAAGTTGGTACAGGCTTCGCGACGAACCGCCGTGTCCCCCTTCGATGTCGAGGCACAGAACCTTCATGCGCCGTCCACCCCATGTTCGCGAACAAGCGTGGCTGTACCTTGCCAACCGACGTTAAACAAAGCATCCGCAACGGATAGGCCGGGAATGAAACCGTCGATGCCCGCACCTTGATCGTAAGGTTGCGGTTGATAGTCGTTGTATTGCAGGTGAATGCCCGCCGATGCGAACTTGCCTTCGTCTTGATATTTTTTCCCGCCGCGTCCTGACAGATATACCTCGCCGCCCGGTATTTCGCGAATAATCGCGATCAAACGATCGTCCGCCGGCAAATCCGTCGAGACCCCCATCGACGCCGATGAATGCAGGACTGTATTCAATTCCAATCGGCGGCATAGAAATTCGATAATGGCCCGGTTTGCTGCCGACAGGTTTGCCGATGGCAAGGTACTGAACAGTACTTCCAGTTCCGGCCATACCGATTTAAAGAACGGCCGCTTCCGATACGCGTTACGCAGGCGGCTTAAATGCTTGACGGGCCAATCCTCGTCGCCGGTCGTGACATCGCATATCGCCGTGCCTAGGGACGGTTTCGCGGGCACCGTTAACCAGGATTCTTTACCACCGTCCAAAATCTTCACCCGGTTCGTGACGCTTCCCTTGGAAAACGCGGTATCGTCCAGGAACACGAAATGATCGGACCGCGCGATTTTCCGAAAATAGCCGAGCCAGGGAAAATAGTTGGGTTGATGAATACCGACGATCACAGACCGTTTTCCCCGATCAGAAGATAAATTTCCCGTCCGTCGTCGGTCGTATAGGGAACACTCTTCGCAACGCGCGAAAGGCTGACACCGCGCACCGGGCACCATACTCCCTCATGAAGCACCGTAGCGTCGGGCCAGGGGCCGGTTTGCGCCCGGATCATCGCCTTCACGCGATCAAGGCTCCACCCCGGCTCAATTCGACCGTGCTCCGGGCGTCTGGACGGCCATACCGTTCCTTCGGAAAGATCAGGCACCCGTACCGGCGGACCGCCCCCCAGGAAACGCTCTACTGCCTCCGGGAACAGACGAATGCCTTCCGCGATCATTGCATCGCGCATACCGATCGCCGTCGCGTCGGGGGCGATCGGTATCGCGGATTCCGCAAGAATGCCTCCGGCATCGACTTCCTCTACGACTTCATGCCAGGTAACGCCCAGTTCGGATTCCCCATTCGCGATGGCCCAATTCAAAACATTCGCGCCACGATAGGCCGGAATCCGGCCACCATGCATGTTAAGTCCACCTTTCGAATACCGGCTCAGTTGGTCGACGGAAATGATCTGCGAATAAAGCCAGGAAACGAATGCATCGGCGGTTTCGGGCAACAGTTCCCCTGGCTTGTGCAGAAGCACCGGCCACGGGCTGTCCCGATAGACTGCCTCGACCTTCTCTGACCCGATCCGGTTGGCGGGAACCACGACCGCGGCAACGCTGTCCGGGCCCGGCAGATTGCGTGCCAAGGTCAACCCCGAAACGTCGGTCGTATACAAGTGAAAGCGCATGCCTATAGGGATGCCTCAATCATTCCGGTTTATGAGCTACACCGCGCCGATAAGGGCCTCCGCGACCTGCGCAATCTGATCGTCCGTCAGGAACGGATGCATCGGCAGGCTTAGAACCTCGCCGGACAACGCCTCGCTGACCGGGAGGGAGCCTTTACCGTCCCCCATCGCGCGATAGGCCGTCTGCAAATGCATCGGCAGGGGATAGTACACCGCCGACGGCACGCCGGATTGTTTCAAGGCCGCGCTTATCGCGTCGCGACGATCCGCGGGCACTTTGATCGTGTATTGCGCCCAGGCGCTGGACCGACCCTGGCGGCGAACCGGTGTCCGCACCTTGCCCGACAACAGCGCATCATATTTCTGCGCCACGGCCTCCCGCCGATCCACCTCGCCAGCGAAATGCGGCAGCTTCGCCAGAAGGATCGCCGCCTGGATCGTGTCCAGACGCGCGTTCAGACCGACACGGATAATGTCGTATTTATCGCCGCCCTTTCCGTGCGCGCGGATCGACCGCATGACGTCCGCCATAACATCGTCGTCGGTGAAGACCGCACCGCCGTCGCCATAGCAGCCGAAAGGTTTCGCCGGAAAAAAGCTGGTTGCCGTCGCCCGGGCCAGCGCACCGACCTTTCGATCGCCGATGGAACCGCCGAAACTCTGCGCCGCATCCCCCCAAACTTTAAGGCCATGCATGTCCGCCAGGGCCTGTAACCCGGCATAATCTACCGGCAGACCGAACAGGTCGACGGCCAGAATTCCGCGAGGCGTATAGACGCCCGAAGCCTTCACCGCATCTATGCGACGTTCGAGATCTTCGAGGCACAGGTTGAAATCGTCCGGGTCGACATCAACGAAGACCGGCTGCGCGCCCAACAGCAACAGGACTTCCGCCGTCGCGGTGAAAGTGAAACTGGGGACGAAGACCGCGTCACCCGCACCGATCCCTTCAGCCATCAGGATCATCAGCAAGGCATCGGTCCCACTGGAACAACCGACGACATGTTTCGCCCCCGAAAAGTCCGCCAGAGCGGATTCGAGTTCACCGACTTCCGGCCCCATGATGAATTTGCCATGGTCGAGAACGCGATGAATAGCGGCGTCGATTTCATCCTTGTAAGACGCGTACTGCGCCTGAAGATCGACGAAAGCCAAGGGCGCGGGAGAAGAAGCTTCAATTGCCATTTTCGTTCAACACCAGTCCGGTTGCTGTTTCGGTATAGGTTTCGCCGGTTCGCGGGCACACCAGATCGTCGCCAAGCCGGTCGCCGGAACGGCTGACCCAGCCAATCCGGCGCGACGGATTTCCGACCACCAGCGCATGATCGGGAACGTCTTTGGTGACGACGGCGCCCGCGCCGATCATCGCATAAGCACCGATCGTGTTTCCGCAAACGACGGTCGCGTTGGCCCCGATCGTGGCGCCTTTCTTGACCAAGGTGTCCGCGAATTCATCCTTCCGCTCGACGAAGGCGCGCGGGGTCAACACATTGGTGAATACACAGGACGGCCCGCAAAACACATCGTCTTCCAACGTCACCCCTTTATAGAGCGACACGTTGTTCTGGATCTTGCAGCGATCGCCGATCGTCACCGACGGCCCCGCCATGACATTCTGGCCCATCACCACGCCACGACCGACCTTCGTTCCGGCCAGGACATGGACGAAATGCCATATTTTCGATCCTTCCCCGATCTCGACACCCTCGTCGACGAGGGCGGTCGGGTGAATATAGGTTTGGCTCATCTACGGTATCTCAATCTTCAAGGACGACCGGCTGTTTCGCCGTCAACGCCTGCTGGCACCAATCCAGAACGGACAGCACTGCCGTGCCTTCCTTCGCGTCCGACCGCGGGGTCACCCCGGTACCGACGCAATCCAGGAAATGCGCACATTCGGACTTAAGGGGTTCTTCCGTACCATAAGGCAGAGGGACGGCCTCCGCCTTGTCGAGCACGGGCAAATTTCCGTCCCATCCAACCGAATGGGGGTAATGCATCAACTTCTCCTCTCCCGGCACGGTATCGTTGAACACGATCATCCCCCTTTCGCCGATTACGACAAGGCGGTGATCCTTATAGGGATGCAGCCAGGACACAAAGATATGCGCCTGCAACCCCGAACCGAAATCCAGATGACTGAGCGTCAAATCCGCGACTTCCTTGTTCAACCAGGCTTCGCCGTTGCAGGTCACACGTTTCGGCAGACGTCCGGCCAGGGACAGGATCATAGAAATATCGTGCGGCGCGAAGGACCAGAGCGCGTTTTCTTCCATCCGAATCTTACCCAGACTCGCCCGGGTCGAATGGATGTAACGCAAGTCGCCCAGCAAGCCGGATCCGACCGCAGCCTTCAGGGCGACAAAGGCCGGGTGATACAAAAGCAGATGCCCGACCATCAGGATCAACTCGCGTTCCCCGGCAAGGGCGTCCAAGCGGCGCGCTTCATCGACGTCGAGGCAGAGAGGTTTTTCGACGAAGACGTGCTTTCCGGCGTTCAGCGCCTTTTCCGCCAGCACCCCATGGGTCGCGGCAGGCGTTGCGATAACGACGGCATCGATTTTGGGATCGGCAATCATCGCTTCATAGTCTTGATACGGCGTCGCATCGGGATATTCCGCCGCGAAGGTCGCCAATGCCTTGCTATCCGCATCGCAGAACGCATACAGCGCGCCCAACCCGTTCAAGTTCCTCAACAGGTTTTTACCCCAGTATCCCGTACCAACAACGGCGCTTCTGACGGTCATTTTTCACCTTCGATTTCAATAATACGGCCGATTTCGGCGGAATAGCCCGTAACCGTTTCGGCAATGGCGGGCTTAACCCATTCGCCGCGCGCGGCCACAAAGGCGGCAAGCGCGGCATCGCGATCTCCGCCGCAGTCGGTCGCCCACCAAACCGGGTGCGTCAAGAGCTGTATGGCGCGTCCCTTCGCCACAGCGGGATGATCCAACGGGTGACCGTGTCGCCAGGCACCGCGGGAGTCGCTGCAATATCCGATGTCGGAAAAATACAGCGGTTGATAGCTGTGCGCCCGCCCGGCGATCGGTTCCGGTCGGCCCAGCAGTGACGGCGCCGGGCGATGAAAACTGACAAGCGTGACCGGCCCTTCGCTATACGCTTCAAGGTCCCGGCATTCCCGCGCGGCCTCACGATCCAGGACATCAGGATCGTCGTCGTAAAGCGCCGCATCGAAATGCAGGCCGACGCCGTGCCCCATCGCGCGCAGTTCGACCATCACCTGTCGAATCGCCGACGCTTGCGGATCGTATAGCGGACTGTTCATCAAAAAGAAGTATTCCGCCGAGAGACCGAGATCGGACTCGATTCGCGCCAGTTCCAGGGCGATTTCCGGCCAAAGATCGATGTCGTGCCGCAGCAGCAAATCCGACCGGGACGGCACGACGCCGCTAAAGGACGTCCCGCGATATCCGCGCGCCAGTAGCGCGCTTAACAAATCGCGATAGGCCGCCCGGGTAAAATCCGGCTGCGTAAAATCCGGCGCGTTCCCTGTCATCGCGAAAGACTTTCCAGCGAGACACCGTGATCGGCCAAATAGTCCTCAATATGTGGACTGATTGCCGTCCAGGGACCGCGACTGTCGAATGCGATATCGGACCAGCCCCGCACGGCATAGGAACACAAAGATGTCATGGCATATTCGAAGACCCGCCGTTCAAACCGGTGCCACCTCGCCGCCCCCAGCGGCGCGTGGGCGACCTTACAGGCAAGCCGGAAAGGTATGATCCATCGCGGGCGTATTCGCTTCTTGTTCACCGGAATATCGGTCCAGACACCGCCCCAGTTTTCGGCGATCAGCATCTCGCGATACAGCCGTTGACCGAGCTTTTGCGCCGCCGGTCGCTGGGCCCAATAATCCAGATAGCGATCGTCCCATAACGGCAGCCGCCAATCCATTCCCAGAAATTCGTAAATACGCTGGCCGTTGACGACGTATTTCGACTGACGGTCAACGAATTCGCAGGCTTCGTAAATGCCGTAATCGGCGCTGGAATCGTCCGGCAGACGGCCTTCCGTCAGATGCAGAATTTCCGCCTTTATGAGCGCGCGCACGGTCGCCAATAAATCGCCGCGCATCAGGAAACGCCATTGCTTGTAGTGCTTCGCGATCAGTGCGTCGATCACACGGTCGATACGCGCATCCCTATCCGATGTGTCGGCCGGACCAGCCAGCGCCGCCGGAACGTGGTTGCCGGTGATAAAGTCGCCGGACTGCCCATTCACGAGGATACAATCTCGTGGCAGATATCCATCTTCCAGTAACGGCACGAGCGCGGCGAAATCCTGCGGAAAATGCACGCCGGTCAGGCTGTCGGCATAATGGCGGTACGCTTGGTAGGACTCCGACGCATAGACGCGGGCCATGGACCGGTTGCTATACGGTACGAAGCGCCATGGATAACCGAGCCTCGCCGCGATCGCCTTACTGGTTTCGGCTTCGTGGTTGCCTTTCAAGCCATAGGCGAAGCAGACGACGTTTTCATATCCCAGATGCCGTAGACCGGCAGCGATGAGCCGAGAATCCAACCCGGCGCTGAGCGGAACGGAAATCGTACGGCCATCCGCGTCGTCGATCAGATCTTGAAGAATTTCCAACGTCAGATCGCACAGACGCTTTCGTTCCGCATCGTCGTCGCCCGGCGCCTGATCCGCGAGCCAGGGTTGAAACCGATGATACGAGGTCACGACCGGCGGCGCGTTGCCATCGCGGAAGACGGTGTTTCCGGGCGTCAACACACCGATTTCTTCGTATAGGGTCGCGGCCCCCACCGTGTAACCGGACAGCGCGACCGCCAGGGCCTGGTTGCGATCAATCCCCGTCGGTCGATCCGACGGCAGGGTAAGGTCGCGGCCTTCCTGTGCGAAATGCATTTGTCCGGCCTTGACAATACGCCAGACGAGCGGGATTGCGCGAACCCGATCGACTGCCGCCCCGCACCAGCCAGGAAACAGCGCGACAATGGCGAAGCTGCCCGACAGTTTTGCAACCGATGCGGCAAAGCTTGCCGAACTAGCCCCGTCCATAAGGGCGCCGAATACGGCGCGCACGCGATCTTGGTGTATCGCGCCACAATACCAAACCGTTCCGGCACCCACTGAAACGGAACGCCAGCCACTTCCCGGACGATCAAACGTGCCGACGCCTGTCGTCATTTCACGGCAGCCTCTCCGTCGTTCTGCATCGGATAGCCATATCGCCGCAATCGATCTTCCCCGATCATGGACGCCAACCGGGTATTGCCGGGCGCATAGTATTCCGCGATTTTTTGCTGCCAGACGTCGGGGAACTCAACCTTCGCGCGGGCGCCGCCTTGTATAAACCTGCGAACTGCGTCCGCCACAGGTCCCGGCACGACCGACGATAACGCAACCGCCGGGAAAAAACGATTGCGGAACTTCGCATAGTGTAAGCTTCGTGCGCTCTTCGACGGATTTGAATCCTTATTTTCTGTATTAAGAGCCCGAAACCGTTCTTCGGGGATCCCCAGGAAACGGGACAAGGCGTCCAGGTAGGCCGATCGCTCTTGCACGAATTCCTCAAACAACGCGACATGGACGTTTTCCGCGCCGAACAAAGCGCGGTACGCGGCAATCAGTCCGTCATAGCGGAATTCCGACGCATATCCGATCTGCGGGTCCTCGAACATGCTGTGCAGCCAATCCTCCAACTCTCGATACATCATCCCCTTTGCGTTTCGGTTCACATATTGGGAATGCAACATCGACCGTTGATTTCGGATCGAAATGAAAATCTTCGCATTGGGAAACAGATCATGGAGGCGTCCCGCGATCACGGCACGGTCGCCCGGCCAGTTCACCGCCCCCGGCGCCGCGAACCGTTCCTGCGACAACAACGCCACCCGTTTTCCCGCCGCGGCGAGTTTATCGAGGTAGGCCGCATATGCCGCGGACACGGCCGACGGGTCGAAATCGATGCCGTCTTTCCGCAACACATCGAAACCGGCAATCCGGGCATTGTCCTCCAGGCTGCCGGCCGCGGTCCCATGATCGGCGAGATACCCGATTTCCGGTACATGCGGGAAGAATACTTCCTGCAGCGTGCTCGTCGCCGTTTTGGGAAAGCCGATGTGAATGACTGTCTGCATGGTTTGCCGCTAGTGCCCAACCAAAAGATTTCGGAAGAACGACGGATCGGCAGCGTCGGGCAGCGCCGCGATGGTCCGATCAAGACCCTGCGCATCGACGCGGAGACGGTTATTGCCGTCATAGTCGGTTCGGACCACGAGGCAGCGGGCCGCGACCTGTTCATCGAGTACCGGATTGGTCGGATATTGCGTGCGGTCGATCAAAATTACGGGACGGTTCGTACAAAGCGCCTCGCAAAACGTCGTCGATGTCGGGGCGTCGAAAATGAAGACATCCGCATCGCGCAGATGCGTTTCGAACCGCCGGAAGCTGGTTTCAGCCATATGTTGCAACGGGTAGGTATCGTCCCCGAAATGGCCTTCTGGATGCGGTTTCAACATCAGATCGATATCGTGAGCCTTCAACCGTTCGATCAAATCGATCTGAAAGTCCATATAGATCGGATCGCGCATGCCGGCGATGGCGAATTGCCGATGCCCATAATAGGGATGGCTGACATAAATCGCCCGGCGGCGCGCGCCTTTTCGCGGCGGCGGCAGGTCGAGACAAGCCTGTCGGAATGTCGGCTCCCCTGCCCCGGCGCGAATCTCCAACCCGTCGTTGATGCCCGCGACAAGCGCTTCGAAACCGGATCGACGCAACAGATCGCACCAGGCATCCGTACCGACATGGAAGGTAGTGGCAAACATCCCTTCGACGATCGCGGTCAAGGGCAGTATCTGGGATATGCCGGTCACACCGCCATGATCGAAGACATAGACCCGCCCCCCACGACGACGGACCTCGGAAGCGATCAGGCGCGTTGCATACGACCCGTTCGTTCCCGACCAAACAGTCTTAGGCAGGGATGTCCGCGCCCGGACGGCGGCCACGTCCGATGCAATTGTTTCGAAACTTTGCCGCAAACGTGCCAACAGGATTTCTCCCAGCCGGACGCGCGTGGCGTCGTCCAATTCCGTGCACAGGTCGCACAGCGCCGCGACCGCCTGCGTCAACACGGGTATCGTGTCCCGGCACGGTTCTCCGGCACCGGCCCGGCGGCACGTGACAACGATATTCGCCGCGTTCTGGAAACGGGCTTTCACACCGTTCCGGCGCAGATGGTCGATAACCATACGATTGTGGCTGAGCACGATGCCGTCCCCGCCAAGCAAGGCGGCAGGCAGTCCCGCCGCCCCCGACCAACTGCGCGTTCGGGCGACGGACCGTAACCACGGCCAGTTGGACGCGGCAACATCCTGAACGCCCTTGTTACGGTAAGCATCCGCCGTAACCGACGCGACGTCGCCGGTGGTGAAGAACGCATCATATTCCGGCGGTGGCGTGCGCACGGACGCCCCGGTCGACCGCGCCGCCGACGCGACATAGGCCAATTCCGTCAGCACCATGAACCCGTTGATCAACTGACCCGAGCCGACCGAGAGAATTTGGCGGTGCAACGGATCCGATTCCGCGCGAACGAGGTCGAGGACCCGCAAACACGCTTCTTCGCCCAATTCCCGCAACCGGGTCGGCGTCACGGGCCAACTGAGCCGGTCGCGCCATCCGGGTTCGCCGGAGGCGTCTTCCGCCAAATACCAGAATACGGCGCGGTCGGTATCAAGTTTTTGGGCCGCGGCCTTCACCATGCGCTGAGACCACCATCCACGAAAATGAACTGGCCGGTCACGTAACTCGACGCATCGGAAGCCAGCCACAGCATCGGACCGACGACTTCCTCCTTACGCCCCATGCGCGCCATCGGCACCCGGTTCGCGTATCGACGCACGAATTCCTCGTTCTGACCGCTTTGCACACCCCCCGGCACCAGCGCGTTGACGCGCACGCCGTCTTTCGCCCAATGCGTCGCAAGCCATCGCGTCAGCCCCAGAACCCCGGCCTTTCCGGAAGAATAGACGGCGGGGTTGTTGATCGCGGTGCCTTTGTATTCCGCGCCTTCGTAAATCCGGTTGTCGGACCCATAGGCGGCGTAGATGGAGGCCGTTTGAATGATCGATCCGCCGCGGCCGGTCTTCGCAATCTCCGCCCCCACATGCTTCGCAACCAGGAACATTCCGTCTAAATCGACGGTCAGGTTTCGCCGCCATTCGTCCAGCGAATAGGCTTCGAACGGCGCGAAATACGCTTCCAAATCGGGGGTGGCGTTCGCTGCATTGTTCAGCAGGATATCGACATGCCCGAATGCGGAGACCGCCTCCCGTGTCATCGCCTCGACCGAGGCTTCGTCCGCTACATCGCATTCCACGCCGATGCATTGCACACCGAAGCGGTCGGTCAGCGCCGCCGCCAATTCGGTTGCCGCCTTTGCCTTGATATCGCTCAACACGACATGGGCGCCTTGTTCCGCCAGCCCTTCACACATGCCGGGCCCCAAAGTGCCGCACGCCCCGGTGACGACCGCAACCTTCCCCGTTAGGTCGAACTGATCCTTATAGGAAAAGGTCATGACCGTTCCTTTCGGCGCATAAGAAATTCCACGATTTCGAAGTCCAACTCGCTGTCGATATCGCGCGATCGCGATTCCGGCATCTCGAACAATGCGGTTCGGTCGCCCAGGACGCTTGGCTCCTCAAACAAGCTGTGACGCGTCCAAACATAGATCGACGCGTTGCAATCGAAGCAAGCCGGGGCGTCCTGACGGCGGACCAATTCCCGGTCCAGCTTCTTGCAGACACCGACAAATCCGTCGGATCCGCGCTCCACCAAGTTGAAATAGGGGGAGCGATGGGCCGGGGCACCGGTAATGACGTTATCGCAACCGCCGGCTTCCATCATCTCGACCGCGCCACGAATATCGGCGATATCGCGCAGCGGACTGGTGGCATCCAGGTCACAGAAAATGTCGTAGGCGATCCCTGTCTCCGCCTCCGCGGATTTCGCGCAATGCTGGATCGCCGGGAGCTTCGCGGAGGTATCCAGAGCCATTTCGTCCGGACGCCGAACCAGTATGTCCGCACCCGCATCGCGGGCCGCGTTTAGGATCGCATCCGAATCGCTGCTGACCGCTATATGGTCGAACAACCCGCTTTCCCGTGCCTGTTCGACAGTATGCGCGATCAGCGGTTTACCCAGGAGCATCCGCACATTCTTGCCGGGCACGCCCTTCGACCCTCCCCGGGCGCAAATCGTACACAACCGCTTCATACCGTCGCCCAACTCTCCGTGGATGCGGCACGTTCCACCGCTTCGATAATACGCAAGACATCCATCCCTTCATCGAAGGAACACAACGCCGATTCCTCGCCGCGCCGCATCGCCTCATGGAGGCGGATATAGGTTTCATTCCGGCCCGGCTTTGCCTCTGCCACGACGGCGCCGTTTTCCGTGAGCGTCCCCGCGACAAAGTCCAGACATGTCGTCCCACCATCATGTTGGACCGTCACGTAACGCCGCACCGCGCGATCCAGGTAGTCCAGCGCCAATGTCGCCGCCGGAAAATCGCGACCTTTTACAAGAATTGAGGCATAATCCTCGGAATCGATTTCCAATTGACCCGTCGTCCCCGTCAGCGCGGCGACGCGCCGCCACGGGCCGAACAGCCACAGCAGATAGTCGATCTCGTGACTCAAATCGCGCAAGACCCCGCCGCCGCCAGCGCGACGTGCCGAATATCCGGACCGATAGTCGCGTTGCGGACGCCAATCGGGAAGGTATTGTCCAACGGCCGCTTCGATGAGGAACACGGCGCGACCGGTCAATCGTTCCTTCAAAGCCCCGACCAGCGGATGAAAACGCAGATTATAGCCGACCGCTATCCGTTTGCGCAGATCGTCGGACACGTCCCCACGCAGGTCTGACAAAGCCCCGAACAATGGCTTTTCGATCATAACGCGTCCCGTGTGGCCCGCCCCCTGAAGATCCGCGATCGCGTCCCCATGAGCCGACGTTTCCGTCGCGATGACGATATAAGCACCGGGATAATCGGCAATGGCGCTGCGGATATCCGAATAGCGCGGATACTCCGATATCGAACGGCGGCTGACCACGGAAACATTGAAACCGAGACCGCCTAGCACATCGGCATGCCGGGCCCCAATGGACCCGAAGCCGACCACGATCGCATCGCCTGCTTGCCCGCTAGATACGCTCATTTGGCCAAATCTCGGCTGCTCGGGGTAACAATTCGCGCGCCAGCGGGAACATCGGCCGTGATGACGGCGCCAGCCCCGATTACCGCCCCCGCGCCGATAGTGACGCCGTTAACGAGCACCGCCCCCGCACCGACGAATCCGTCGTCGCCGACCACGACATCGCCCGACAAAATAGCACCGGGGCAAATATGGACATAACGACCGATTTTACAGCCGTGATCGATCCGCGCACCGGTATTCACGATCGCGTGGTCGCCAAGCTCGGCGCCATTCTGAATGATCGCGCCGGCCATGACCTGTGCCCCGTCACCAAGTCGCACCGTACCGGCGATCACGGCAGAGGGATGGACAACCGCCGCGAAGGAATAGCCGAGACCGGCCATACGCTCGGCGAGATCGCGACGGCGCGTCTGGTCCGGCATTTTACCGACACCGTTCGCCAGCAGGCAGGCCTCCGCCGGGAATCGCGTCGGCAGGGAGGCGTCGTCGAAAACCGGCAGGCCGAGGCCCGCCGCATCGCCGGGCGTCAGCACAGGATCGCAGACGCCGACGACATCGAACCCTGAAAGGCGTAGCGCATCCAACACAACGCCGGCATGGCCGCCTGCGCCGAGCAGGATGATGGGGAGGTCGCGACGCATCGCAGAAATCATCCGTCGATCTGGTCGTCCGGGTCATAATCCCGGTTGCTCGTCGTGCCGACGACGTCCCAAAAGACCATCGGGCTGCGCCCCGTCGCCGGACGTTTCGCAAACAACATGTCTTCGGTGAAGACATCGCCCTTGCGGATTTGCCGCGCCGCGACGAGAGACCGGCGCGCAATCGGAATGTTCTTTCTTTCGGACTCCGCAGGCGCTTTCCGGCCATCGCCCAGAGACAGATTTACCATGCGGATCGCCGCTACCATCTCGCCCAATTCACTCGGTTCCAAGGACGCCGCGTGATCCGGTCCCGGCAGTGATCTATCCAGGGTGAAGTGCTTTTCGATCATGACCGCACCGCGGGCCACGGCCGCCACCGGAATGACGATCCCCTGCGTATGATCCGAATAACCGGCGGGCAAGCCAAAATGGGCTGCCATGGTATCCATCGCGCGCAAATTCACGTCAGCGACCGGGGCCGGATATTCCGTCGTGCAATGAAGCAGCGTGACCAGACGCTGCAACGCCGCCTTGCCGTCCGTCGTTTTCGACGCGCCGGCAACCGCCGCGATCCCGTCCGGCATGTCGTCGCATGTCAGGCCATAGGCGATCACGTCCAGTGCCGCCTCTACCTCTTGCAGGTTGCACATCCCGGTCGAAACGATCATCGGCAGGCGGTGACGTGCACAGGACAGAAGATACGGCCCGTTCGTCATTTCGCCCGACGGAATTTTCAACCGCTTGACGCCGATATCCGTGACCAGAAAATTCAGACTATCCGGATCGAAGGCGGTGGACATGAATTCGATCCCATGGTCCGCCGACAGCGCGGCAAGACGCCGGAAATCGTCGAAGCTGAGTTCGAGCTTACGGATCATATCGATCTGATTGCCTTCTTCATGCGTGTTGGCGATTTGATACTCCGCCTTACGCGCATTCGCCGTGACAACGGATTCCGACTTGAACGTCTGGAACTTTACCGCGTCGGCACCGGCCTTTGCCGCCTGGACGACGAGTTCCGCCGCTCGCTCGAACGAGCCATTGTGATTCACACCGGCTTCGGCAATTACAAAGCATGTTTCGGTCATGTCTCGGCTTTCCCGGTTAGCGTCCGCGATCCACGAATATCTTCTTGAGCAGCCGACGCGGGTCGTCGATCCGCTTCAACTCGGCTATAATCTTTTCCGCTGTATGGCCGTCGCCATAGGGATTGTCGACCCCTTTGAAATCCCGACCGACCGCGCCCCGGATCGCGGTTGCGATGGCGGTCCGATCCACCGGGCAGTCGATCACCGAAGCAGCGCGCAAACGACCGGCCTGCCGTTCCCCGATATTCACGGTTGGCTTACCGAAGCTCGGCGCTTCCAGCAGGCCGCTGGACGAGTTGCCCACGACCGCGTCGCTTTCCGCCATCAGGCTGATATATCGCTTGCTGCCCAGCGACGCGAAACACGCCACGTTTTCCCGGCTGCTCGTATAGTCCCGCAACCTGTTCGCCAATTCCCGGCCCTCGGGGTCGGCGTTCGGCATGGTGATGACGATCCCATAGTCATCGCCCAGGTCGTCCAAGGCCCCCAGGACGACATCCAATTGGTCGCGCGACGGCATCGCATCCACGGTCACGGGATGAAAGGTAAAAAGCAGCATGTGTTTGCGAAAGACGATCCCCAGATTTTCGGCCAGTTCGTCCCGGCCCATCCGCTGCATCGTCATCATGCGGTCCAGGCCGGGATCGCCATAGGCAAAGACGCTGTCGTCGGCTTCCCCCAACTGCCGCACCCGCGCCGCCGCATCCTCAGACGCGACAAAATGCAAATGCGCCATCTTCGTAATGGCATGGCGAATTGAATCGTCAAAAGCGCCATAAGTGACGTCGCCGCCGGAAACATGCGCAACCGGGATGCCGCATATCAGCGCGGTTTCCGCCGCCGCCAGAGCCTCGAACCGATCGCCGAGCAGGACGATCAAGTCCGGCTTCAACCGGTCGAAGGCATCGGCGAAACCGAGCACTCCGATCCCCATCGACTTTGCCACGGCGATCCGACTATCGCCCGACAACAACATATCGACGCGGGCATCAACCGTATACCCGTCCGCTTCGATCTCCTGAACCGTCATTCCGAATTCAGGGGAAAGATGCATGCAAGACGCGACGATGGATGTGCGGAAGAAAGGATCACGATGCGTCGCTTCGATCACAGGCTGCAATAGCCCGTAATCCGCGCGCGTTCCCGTCACGAAACAAACATGCATTGCCATACTCTCCCCACGATCAGCTTACTTCGGCGGGACGCCGCCAACGCCGCTGACTTTCGTTATCGCCCGTGGCCGCCGTGAAGACGTCCAGCTTTGGAACACCGGCATCGACTTGAAAACCCTCCGCTTCGAAAGCGGAGGTCAGGAACCGGTTCGAATCGTAAAGCCAAGTAAGAACATCCTGGCCGGCGCGTTCCGTCGACACCCAATCCAGTACCAGCCGTAGGATCGGTCGAAACGCCTGGCGCTGTGCTTCCGATGCCGCGAGGCCGACCGTGACGACGACCCCGTCTTCCGTGTCGTCGACATAGGCATATCCCACGACCGATCCACGACTTTCCGCGATCAGGATCGTGCGGTTGTTGTCCGGGCCGACCGCATGGGCGAACCAATCCGCCATGAATGTATAGTCCGGCGGTTTCACGGCACCCGACCATACGACATTGTCGACATCGCATTTCAGCCGGAAGAAGTCCTGAAAGTCCTCGGGACGGGCGACCCGCAGGCTGGGCTGCAATTCCGGCGCCGCCTGCGGTTTTGTGAACCGATAACTCAAGAACCGCTCGGTCGCACCGGTCGACAAGGCGGTATAGGTCGCGCGATCGAAGACGATCCCGCCGGTATAGAAAGGGATCAGGATCGGAGAGAACTTCGACTTGAAATGAAGCAATTGGTCGTCCGGTGCGGCGGTCCGACCGCCGCCCAGATGCATCCAACGACAACCGCGCTCCGCGAAATGCCGGAACGCCGTTTCGAGCAAGAGATAATGCGCGAAACTGTCACGCGCGGCATCGGTACCACCGGACAGGTGATAATGCGCAAACGGCCCGCCGCGCAGGAAACAGGCAACCGCACACGGTTCGCCGTCCAGACTGGCGACCCATGTCGTCGCCCAATCCGCGGAAAGAAGGCGGGTAAAATAATCGTCCGAGAAGTAATATCCGTCGAGCGCCGCATTCCGCGTCAGGCCCACATCATACAGACGGCGAAAAAGCGATCCGTCTTCGGCGCCCATCTGACGGATTTCAAGCTGCCGTTCCGCCTTGCGCAACGAATAGCGTGTCCCCTTGTTGTACCGGGCGCGGCGCTGTTCCGCCGGTTCGGTCAGATCCACCAGCACCGTCAGCCGGTCAAAACGGATTTGATCCAACGATCCCCGCAGCGCCGCCGGATTTAAAAACGGATGCAGCCGGACGAATTCCGCAACCCGTCCATGATCCGCCTGACGCTGCCGCCACATGCCGAGACCCCGCCAAAACGCCCCTTCCGAGGTCGCGACCGGCCCGCCATATCCCCATGGCGTTTCCATATCCTCATACGGTGTGCCTTCGATACTCCGCACCGCGGATACGCATCGGAAGCCGTCCACGGTCAAGGAATCGATTCCGTCGGGATAGGCATGCAACGCAGCGAAGTCTTCCCGGAAATAGACGTCCTGCATGACGTCTTCAGGGGTCGCACCATAGAGCGTTAAACCTATATGCATGCCAGGAACCTGTCCGCGATCTCGTCCATATCCTCCGGCCCGAAACGCTGGTCCAACGGAAGCGCCACCAGATCTGTCTTATAGGCATCGGCCAAGGGATGCCGCCGCCGATCGATTACCGCATCCGACCAAAGAGCCGTTGCAAAGACACGCCGATCGCGCAACCGGCCCAATAAAGCCGCCCGGTTTGTCCCGGACGGCATCAACAGCGGGAAATTGAACGGCACGCCGCCCTGCCCCGCTCGCCGATCCGGAAAGACGAAGCCGCTGTCCTTCAGGCGATCCGACAGATGTGCAGCATTCGCAATTCGTCTGCGGCGGTGTTCGACAGCGTCCAGCGCCAGGAATGCCTTGCAGTCGGTGTCGTCCATACGGCAGGCATGGGCGGGCCATCCGGCCTCAGACTGCCGCACAAAGGTCAGCGCTTCCATTTCCGGCGCTTCTTTTCCCAATGCGAACAAATGCCGCGCCCTTCTTTTCGCGGTACTCGCGTCCAATTCGACGGGTAGCGCCATGAATTTCTCAATTTCCTCGCCGGACATCGGACCGCCCAACCGTAAAATTGCCCCACCCCCCAAGGCGCAGGCCTTCCGCGGGCAGGACAGAACGGCACCACTTGTGGGAACCGCTATATCCTCATGGCCGAAGCCCGTTTGTGCCGCATCGATCACAACTGTATGACCTGCATCCGATAACAGTGCGATGTCGGCATCGCTCAGCCACGGCATGCGCCCGAACAGGGCGGGTATCAGGACAAGGCCGCGCCCGGATCGATCCCTAATCCCGTTCAGGATCGACGCCGCCGATGCCCCCACATCGAAAGCGACCGAGGCCACGCCGAGCGAATCGAAAAATGCCGGAACGGTGGGGCAGGTATAGGCGCAATGCGCGACCCAAGCGATTTCCGGTTCCTGGGCAAGAATCCAGGCAAACGCCGCACGTCCATGTGAAAAGCCAAGGTCGCGCGAGTCCCAAGAGCGCGTCTCGCGTGCAAGGGGGTCCGCGCCTTCGGGCAGTTCGCCGCCATATCGAACCCGAACAGTCATACGCCTTCGTCCCGGTTAAATCCGGGCCAGCTTCGGAGAACTCGGCAGATTGACGATCCGTGCCACGGCATCCTCCACCACCGACAAATCGTCCCGCGGGCAATCCGCAAACATGGGAAGTCGATGCATCGGAGTCCAACAGGGGCGCGTCATGAAACCGGCATCGTTCGTCGCTGTCAGCACCGCATCGCGACTTTCCCGATCCGGCAGGAATATCGTGTTGAGCCAATAATTGCTTGTCGCATCCGAAGGTTCCCACAAAACCTGAACGCCGGTATCCGCGAAGGCCCGCCGATAGTTCTCGGCAAGCCGCCTCTTTTCTTCGACAAAGCCCGGAACGCGTTCCATTTGCGCACAACCGAGCGCGGCATTCAGATTGGGCATGCGGTAATTGTAGCCGATCTCGTCATGGACGAAGTCCCAACCCGCAGGCACCCGTGCCGTCGTCGTCAGATGCTTTGCCCGCGCCGCGAGGTCGGAGTCCATGGTCAGGATCGCGCCACCGCCGCCGGTCGTCGCGATCTTATTGCCGTTGAAGCTCAATCCCGCAATTCGACCGAAGGTTCCACAATCCCGGCCTTTATACGTCGACCCCAGCGATTCCGCCGCATCTTCTACCAACGGAATTCCGAAATCGTCCGCAACCGCCTGTAGCGCATCCATATCCGCGGGCAGACCGAAGACATGCATTACCATCAATGCCGCGACGCGACGGCCCGTTTCGCGGTTGTACAGGCCGTCCGGTTTCCGGACCCCGACCCGCGCCAGATGCGCAGACAGTTTGACCGGGTCGACCGCCAACCGTTCGGGATCGGAATCGACGAAATGTGGAATCGCGCCTTGGTAGGCAACGGCATTCGCCGTGGCGATGAAGGTCAGGGACGGCACCAATACCTCGTCCCCCGCTTGCACGCCGACCAAGCGAAGACAGACATGCAATGCCGCGGTCCCGTTGACGACGGCCACAGCGCCCGCCGCCCCGGTCATCTCGCGCAGCATCGCCTCGAACCGATCGACATAGGAGCCGACGGACGACACCCAACCGCTGGTCACACAATCATCGACATATCGACGCTCCGCCTCGCCGAATTCCGGCTCGTGCAAGGCGATCGGGGCTCCTGACGGATCGCCGATCACAGATCGAACCGCCTGTTTCACAACAGACGCCCATTGCGCCGCTTCGACCGAAATGCCGTGGCTCACGGCGCCGGATGCGCTGTGACTCTTTGCGTTCATTTCGGGGTCGCAGCTCCCAGGATATGGGTGTGGGTGATCGGATGACGTTCGAGCTTTTTCAAATGGTGGAACCGTTCCCGATGCAGGTTGCATGTCTCAATGGCGTCGACCTGCCAATTCGCCCGTAACAGGATGTCCCGGACCCGTTCTAGCGTAAGCGTATTACAATGCTTATCGCGCTTGAGAAGCTGCGTCCGTGTCTTTCCATATTTCAGGATCATCGCGATATTCACCAAGGCATCCAGCAACATGATCCACTTTTCATATGCACCGCGAGACAGCCACCGCATACTGTACGCTAGGAAACGAGTGACCTTCACGCGCATGCCCGCGCCGGACCACAGATAGCTGTACTGCGTCGGGGTTGTCGAAAAGATCATCCGTCCGTTTGGCGCCATCGCGCGACGCAGCGACAGCATTAACGCGCCGATCTCGTCATCGTGCAAATGTTCGAAGATATCGAAGCAAACGGCGACATCGATGGCCGGAAGATCGTTACCCTGCCAATCGGCCAGATCCATACAACGGAACGTCGCCCCGAGAGAGTCCTGCTTTGCGAGGTCCTCGGCGATCGCAACGGCGGCTTTATCGAAATCGACACCAACGGTCCTGAACCCGTCTCGAGAGAATTCCAGCGCGAATGTCCCGACGCTACATCCGACGTCAACGACGAAAATGTCAGCGTTTTCGCGTCCACCCAAATGCGGCCGCGCATAGCTTTCCAACAAATCCTTTGCGCATTGAATGCGCTCACTCCAATGATTGTTCGCCCGATTGAGATACTTTTTCAGCATCTTTTCCTGGGATTTCGCGCCGTATTCGTAGGACGTTTCCTTCGGTACGGGCTTCGCTGCAGCATTCTTGGCCATAAGGTTTGTTCCTGCTGTATGGAGGTCGCGAATATTGTGCTCAAGTGCCGATCGTATCGATTACCGGCACCCCTCGCGCTAGGCGCGTACCGAGCTCTGCAATCGACAATTGGGGGATTCGAGGCTGTGTAATATCGTCAAATGCTGCCTTCTTTGCGTTCAAGACAGATTCGATCAGGTCGGACAGGTTTACCGAGCCATCATACCCGAAAATGGCCGCCTCGTCCTTCGACTCTGCAAGAGTGCGCTGCGCCTCCTCGGCATACATATGACGCTGCGTACCGCCATAGACCAGAACCGGACAACCGACCTGCCGCGCTTCCTGAATGGTGGTCGAAAAGAAGCTAACCAATAGATCCGCCTCCAACAGCGTTTCACTAAACGGGCGTTCGCGACCTTCGACGGTAACATGCGGTTCATCGGCGAAAAGTTCGGCCAGTTCCGCGACCCTCAACTCGCTTTTTTCCTTGCCCCGGATAGTCAGATGAACGTTGGGAACGGATTTCAACGCGTTTACGAGTTCAGTCAGACCGTCGACATACTCGTCCGACGTTTGCAGCGCCCACCAGTGACGGGTCCACCAGGAGCCGAAGGAATCAGCGACCAATACCGCACGCTTTCCGTCGGCGCGCACCGGCTTTCCTTTGCTATCGCCCGGCAGGGAAGATGCCGTGGCGACACGCCCGATGCTGACGCCGTCATCCAGGAACTGGCGTCCTGCTTCGACGCCGCGCGCATCCCAAAACAACGCAACATCGGTCATACCGGCTGGATATCGGCTTAACAGATACTGCCGCTTGAAATCCACAGCCATCGGGTCGGATGTCGGTCCCTGTGCGTTTCGACCGAGCACAACCCGTTGCCCCCCCCGTCGACCGATGCATTCCGCCGCCAGATAGTCCGATCCACGCGATACTTCCGCGGATAGAAAGGCAGTGGGATCGAGAATACCAAACAGGGTATCCAATTGCCTCTTGGCACCGGATATCCCTGACAGACTTTTCCGGAAAGCGGCGTCTGCACCATCGGCAGCCACCTGCATTTCCGAATATCCAGTCGCCGTGGCCACGCGTTTATGCATGTCCATTTCCTCTTCGGTCTGCCGACCGAAGACACGAAAGACGATAGGCGACTGCTTACGGAGAACCTTCAAGAATTGTTTGAACAGATCGGAATAGTCGCCCAATGACCCGTGGCTTCCCTCCACGACGACGACACGACCGCCTGCAGATTCGATCGCTTGGACGGCGCCCATGACATCCTTATATGCGCCCAGCACCACACGCCCTTTGGGGCTTCGCCATCGGACGACACGGGCTAGGGCCCGCTGAACCATACGGAAAAGACCAGGAAAAGGCGGTGGCGAGAAAGACTGTATCGAACCGATCCAATTCGGGCATCGTCGTGCAATCAATTCCCGTTCCAAAAGTGCGGCGGCCTCTGCGGCAGGCAGAGTGTGCCAAGTGCCGTTATGGCGAACGGTGCATGTTTCGAATGATGCCAATGTGGCATGCAATCGCAATTGGCTGAAGATCATCCTGTCGAACTGGGCCCGAACGATTTCGCGTTCGCTTTGCGGCAGAGACTGGAGTGCTTCTTCAGTGCTTTGCCGAATTTCCACCAGTTTCGGAACGACGAGGCGCTGCTCCGCATCGCCGAAATAGTCGGTCGCGGACAGAATGTCATAACCGTCGCCCCGCGCCTGTAGCGCCGCAGTCGGCGTCAGCGGCAATACCGAAAAGGACGCACCGGCGGATTGTTCCGACAAGGACCGCAATGCATCGACGTCACTGCGATCAAAAACGACAGCGCAGGACGTTATCGAGCGATCAAGCATCGCCGGCCGCCTTTAGCATTGCCGCAAATTCCGGCGATGTGGCGGATAGAGCATCGTATGTGCCTTCGGCAACGATTTTACCGGCATCCATCACAATGATCCTGTCGCAGGCACGAATGGTGGACAGCCGATGCGCCACGATGATTTGCGTAATCTTCCCCTTCAACTCCTCAATTGAATCGCGCACCGCCGCTTCGGTTTTATTGTCCAAGGCCGATGTCGCTTCGTCCAAGACCAGCATAGCGGCTTGGCGGTATAAGGCGCGCGCAATGGCAATGCGCTGTTTCTGACCGCCGGAAACACGCACCCCGCCTTCCCCTACCATCGTCTCCAAGCCGTTCGGAAGAGATGCGACGAAGGAGCCCAGCTGCGCATTTTGCACCGCATCGGCGATACGATCGTCGTCAATTTGCCGCTTCGGTACGCCGAGCGCGATATTCTGACGGATCGTGCTGTCCATCAGATAGATGCTTTGCGGAACGTAGGCGATATGACGCTGCCAACGCGGGATATCCTTATCGTCGACCGGCTTGCCGTCGACTTCCAGCCGCCCAGACTGCATCGGAAGCAACCCCAACAGGCAATCGATCAAGGTGCTCTTGCCGGCACCCGACGCCCCGACGATACCCAGGCATTCACCTTTTACAATGGTCAGGGAAACCGAATTCAAGGCCGGAACATGCGCCTCTTCATAGATCACGGATACGTCGCGTAACGCCACCTCCCGCTGGAAGTCGATGGCTTTGACATCCGTCGTGTCGGCCACGTCCGGCAGCGATTTCACGGATTCCAACGTCTCGATCATACTCGCGAGAACGGCCTGATTGAAGTTGATCCCACCAAGCGACGAGACGAGACGGTGGACAATCGGCAGCAGGCGATAGGTCGCAAAGACGAAGGACCCAAGGACCCCGACGGAAATAGGATAATTGAAAGAATCCGTAGTATAGGCCAACGCGACCAATCCGATCACCAGTATCGCAAGGGATTCAAGAAAGAACCGCGGGATGTCCTTCAAAATCATGAATCGGATCACGAGATGCGCGTATTTGGACGCCGCGCCATAGAACATGTTCACGAAAACGTTTTCGCATCCGAGAACCTTGATTTCCTTGATGCCGGAAAATGCTTCGTTTGTGATGCGGTACATTTTTTCGAGTTCCGCACGCGATAAGGCCCCCATTGCCCGGAACCGCTTTTTGAACAAAAGGAACGTCAAGGCACCGAAGCCGCCAAACATCGCGGTCACCACCATGGTTACCCAAATGTCGACGTAAAGCAGAACGGCGAAGATTCCGCTGATCAGGATTGCATCCGTGATCAGCATGATCCACGAAAACACGTAACCGCTGACAAACTCATTGGTTTCGCTGAGAATCGTTTTCGACATCATCGCGGAATTGTTGGAAATAAAATACGTGTAAGGCTGAGACATCGCGGCCTT
Organism: Pacificispira spongiicola; assembly: GCF_012926505.1. Classification (GTDB taxonomy): domain Bacteria; phylum Pseudomonadota; class Alphaproteobacteria; order UBA8366; family Aestuariispiraceae; genus Pacificispira; species Pacificispira spongiicola. Next base: position 175,145 of record NZ_JABBNT010000004.1, on the reverse strand, counting down.
GATCAGACGGGCGGACAAATCCCGTTTCGTTTGGTGCAGAAACCGCAATCGATACCAAAGAATGATCGCCCCGAAGAAATTTCGCAGCAAAATGAAAGCTAAAAAGGAAACGAGAACGAACAAGAATTTAGTCTGTGCATCCTCAATACCGAACAAACCGGTAACTGTGTCCAGATAAGGCATCGTATCGATCTTGTCCCGATTGATCGCAAGATCGACCACCACCCCAACGCCACCGATCCCCGCCAACTCGAGGCAGGCGAACATAAGGGTCAGCAGCGACAAGACGACAACGCGCCATCTTTCCGACCGGTTAAACAGAACGAAAAGCTTATGGGACATATCTCAACGTAACTTTCGACGATTTTGCTGAACGTTTTTTCAGGCTTCGTATTTTATTTTGATTTTGGGCGCGACCGTCCTCCGCAAACTGGTCCATGTCAGACCTACGGAACCGACTTAGTTCAATAATCCGGCAAACATCCGTCCGCGCGACACCCGATAGACCGCGATCAGGATTTGGTCCCTTCCGCCTGACGCCGAAGACGATCGCCGGCGGCATCCAGGTCCTTCGGTTGGCCTACATCCGACCAATATTCGTGGACCGGAAACACCGACAGACGACAGCCGCTCGCCGTCGCCAGTTCCAGTAGTTCCGGGACATCCATGCGCCGCCCTTTCGGAACCATCCCCACGATCACCGGGTCCAGATAATAGATTCCGGCAGAGACCAGATGGTAGTAGGTCGGCTTTTCGTCGATCCCTTGGAGAATATCGGAGTCGTCGAACCGCAGGACGCCGTAAGGAACCTGATATTCGAAGCGATGCGCCGCGATGGTGCCGTCACAATCGACACGCGCGTGATGTTCCACCATCGCGCCGAAATCAACGTCGGTCAGGACGTCCGCATTCATCACGAGGATCGGTTCTATCGTCGGTTTACCAATCAGGGAAAGGCTGCCCGCCGTGCCCAGCGGTTCGGTTTCGCGAACCAGTTCGATATCGCAATTGTTGTTCCGCTTCGTGACGAAATCCTGAATCTGCTCCGCCAAGTAGTGAACGGAAATTTCCACCTTCTGGATTCCATATTCCTCCAGGCGGGCGAGGATATGTTCCAGGATGGGCTTTCCCCCGACAGGCAGAAGCGGCTTCGGCGTCGTTTTTGTGCGCTCGCCGAGACGCGTACCAAACCCGCCCGCCATGATAAGCGCCCGCTCGACACGGCGTGGGCCGATATGTTCCACAATGACATGGTCAAGCACGCCACGCGCGTCGCATATGGGTAGAAACCGGCGACCATGCAGTAATTCCGCATTCCGAACCGTATCGCCGATACGTCCTACCACCGGCGGGGTATGCATGCATTTCCGAACGGAATCCTCCAGTCGCAAACCCCGGGCGAAGCCGCGGCGAATATCGCCATCGGTAATGGACCCAACGACTTTGCCGCCCGTATCGACGACAATTTGGAACAGCAGCGGCGTCGATCCGTCGACCCGCCGAATTGCATCTCGGATCGTGCTGTCCGCCGCGCAGATCAAAAAGGCGCAATCATTGACGCGTTTCACACACTTCTCCCATTAGTCCTGATCGTCACCGCGCGCGCCGGGAAGCGGCCATAACGCGATGGAGTGCCGCGCCGCAACGGCGGTCGCGACGTCAAAATCTATCTCATCGTCCAGATCGACAGCATGTTCGAACGGCACTTCTACAATTTGAACTGGCGCGGCATAGACGGCTTGGTGCGCCCGTAGCGCGGCCGTCCGAATGGCCCAAACAGAACCCGCCGGAAGGAACAGCGCCTCGTTCCCTTGGGTAAGCTGTTCCTTGCCGATCAAATCCCCGCCCAAGAACCGAACCGCCGCCCCGTCCGGACCGCGCCGAAACATCCATGTCGGCTGCTCCTTTACCGGCCTGACCGCAAACACGCAGTTCGCGTCCGACGACGCCAAGGTCTCGACACATCGGTCAATGTCTTCCGGCTGGGTAAACGGCGCGGCGGATTGCAACAGGACCACCGTATCGTAACGCCCCCCGACTTCCTCCGCCCTACCCAGCGCATGCAGCAAAACCGCGTCGTTCCGCACCGTATCCTCGGCCAATTCGACCGGCCGTAAAAACGGAACCTCCGCCCCGTATCGGCGGGCAATCTCAGCGATCTCGGCATCCTCGGTCGACACGATCACGCGGTCGAGGCGACTGTTCAAAGCCGCCCGAACCATCCATGCGATGACTGGATGGCCGGCGACCTCACGCAGAATCTTACGCGGTACCCGCTTCGAGCCGCCGCGCGCCACGATGACGCCGAGACTGCCGTTTTTGGTCGTCACGGTCAGGATACCTGAACCTTCAGCTTCCATTCGCCGTCGACCTCTTCCCAAACGTTGGAGATCGCGCGATAGGCATTGATCACTTCCCAGAACTGCTCGTCCGTGATGCCCAGATATTCTTTGAAGTGTTCGTAATGCTCTGCCGGGAACTCACCGTCGAAACGGTGCACAAGGGACACGGCCTCGTCGCGCGTCAAATGTCCGCGATAGATATCGGTCATGCAGTCGCGGGTCGTCCGTCCAAGTCCGAATTTGATGAAAGCCAGGTAATAGTGGAACCCGTCGACCTTATCGTCGAGGCTGGAATGCCGCGTATACGTTCCTTCCGAACGCCCGACATTGTTCGGCACGAACCCGGTATGCGTAGAGGCGTAGTAGAAATTTTCCTGCGGAATCCATTTTTGATAATAGGACATCCAGTGCATTTCCAAACCGGCGTCCTTAATCAAGTCCGGATGCGGCGGCTTATACCACCACAATGACTTCGGGGAGACTTCGTCCGGCGAGAAGATACCCCGCTCAATACCGACTTTCATCAATTCGTCGACGGAAGTTCCTTTGAAATACTGCGCCTCCCAGTCGTCGGGGCCCTCTTTGGGTACGTATTTGTACTTTTCCGAACCGCCATATTCGACTTCACCGTTTTCGCCGTAGAACATCAGCTTGATGTCATGCTGAAGGGCGACGTGATAGGCGTAAGCCTTTTGGCCGAAGATAAACGGCAGAAACGGATCGCCGATCAGTTCGAAAGCCAAACGGCAGAGCTTTCTGTGCACGGCACCGTCCGGCATGGCCATGATGTTCGGGAACCCGGTGCGCACGAAGGCCTGAAGATTGTACCATCCGATATCGGTATGTTCGAACGGGGCCCAGGTCACACACAGCGGGTGCATCCCATACCGCGTTTTGAGCTGGTGGGCGACGAAAGCGCTGTCTTTCCCACCGCTGCCCGGAACGACGACATCGTAGGAGCCGTCCTTACTGCGATGACGGTCGCAAAGTTCCTGAAGTTCACGTTCGCGCGCCGCCCAGTCTATGACATGGTCTTTCTCATAGGCGTATTCGCAAGCGGAGCACACACCCTGTTCGTTGAAGCGGATGCGCGGTCTTTGGTTCGACGTCACACAATTCTTGCAATACACGACCTCCTTCGGCAGGTCGGGCATTTGTTTGTCGAGGTTCAATGCCATTTCTTCGGCTCCTCAGATATCGTTCTTTTGTGCGGTTTCGTCGATCAACCGAACGAAATTGCGGAACACCGCTTGCCCCGCTTCCGCGCTGAGTTCCGGGTGGAACTGCACGCCGTGAACATTGGCGGAGCGATACGCCGCACAAAAGCAATCGCCCATATAATCGGTTTCGGCGACCCGGTCTTCCGGGCGGGCCGGGTCGACTACGTAGGAATGCAAGAAATACATTTGACGTCCTTGCAAACCGTCCAACACGGTTTCCCGCCAATCATCCGCGACCGGCATGATTTCGTTCCAGGCGATTTGCGGAATCTTCGAATGTTCCTGGGGCGGTGCCAACCGTCGGACCCGGCCGGGAATAATGCTCAATCCGCGGTGATGTCCGCCTTCCTCGCCTTCATCGGCCAACAATTGCATGCCGAGGCATATCGCAAGAACCGGGCGGCCAGAGTCGACAAACCGCCGGATCGCCGCCGATGCCCCGGTTTCCATCAGCGATTCCATGGCGGGCCCAAAGGCGCCGACGCCGGGCATCAGCACCCCGTCCGCCTGCTCGATCACGGCAGGATCGGACGTAATCACCGGCGATAGGCCGCACCGCTTCAAGCTCCGTTCCAGGCTGTGGGTATTGCCGACGCGATAGTCGACGATAACGACGTTTTTGCTTTGGGTCATGCCGCGGCTCCCGAATTGACGAGGCGCGTCCCGATCCCGGCGGCGGACAGGGCGGCTTTCACATCCGACAGATGACACGGCGTTACCGGTACATCGCGGAAGCCGCCGTATCCACCGTTCAGGAAATCGATATTGCCGGCATCGACAGGTGCGCCAATCCGCAACGACTTTTCATCCCATTGCAGGTATTTTTTGTCGATCGGCGCCCACTGGGCATAATGAAAGACGGACGCGGCCGCGACGGCATCGGCCCCGGCCTGCGCGGCATCGACAAAATGCTCCACCGTACCGACACCGCCACCGACGATCAGCGGGACGGGAACGTAACGCTGCAAACGCCGGACGAAATCCAAATCGGCACCCAGCCCCAACCCGTCACGGTCGATCGCGGTGATCATGATTTCACCGACTCCCTTTTCAAGGACGGATCCGATCCAGTCTTCCGCGTCCATCGGGTGCGGTTCTCGCCCGTATTCCGACCGGATTTCCCGACGGCCGCCAAACTGTTGATGATATTCGACGGAGGCTACGATGCATTGCGTTCCGAACACTTCCGATGCCTGGCGCAACAGGTCGGGATCGTGCAATGCCGCCGTGTTGATGGCCACCTTATCGGCGCCTGCCCGCAGGACCTTTCGAATCTCATCGATGGTCCGCAATCCGCCCGCGACGGTCAGCGGCACACTGATGCGGTCTGCGACTTCCGCAATGACGGAAAGTCCGGCCGGGCGATGCAGCAGGCTGGCAAACGTATCGTAAAGAATAATTTCGTCGGCGCCGGCAGCCGAATAGGTTTCCGCGAAATCTTTGGGAAGCCCCAGGGCCCGCTGGCCGTCGAAGCAAATGCCCTTCACGACATTCGGTCCCTTGATATCCAGACGAGGGATAACCCTGACCCGGCGACCGACCGTATTTGCCGATGTTGTCATACCGTTTCCTTGCCTTTTATTCGCTATAGGGCCTGTGCCCGTATATGGCGGCGACGAGGCGCATCGTACGGATGGCTTCCGCCATCGGCACCAAGGCGGTTTCGTCTCCGGTTGCGGCGCGGACCGCCTCGTCGGCCATCAGCCTGAGCCCCGGTTTGAAATCCGTGTCGCGCGAATCCGCATCGACTGCGACCAGTCGCCGCTGACCGGCATCCTGATAGGCGGCCTGTTCCAGCGGCCGCATCTCCCAACGCCGGGCCGGGGTCGACACCGACACGGCCCAAGGCCCCGGACCATTCCAGATCGCCTCATAAAGACCGCGGTCGCCGCTGGAGAATTCGACAGATGCCGCGACGACACCCGGCGAATCCGCCTCCCAGGAAAAAATCGGGGTGACCGACACAACCGCGCCGCGCCCGAAGGTCAGCAAGTAGTCCACCAGATGAATCGAATTGGCGTACATATAATTGCGAACCACGACCTCCGGTTTGCCGGAGTCACGCGCTTCCGCGTAGCTCTGCTGATCCTGAACTTTGATAAAGCGTAGTTCGTCACGGCTGTCCACGTCCGCCATGCAGGACAAGGTACTGCCCATAAGGCGGCGGTTCATCGCCACGTAAAGACGCGCCGACCCTTTTTCCATGAAGGCGGCAATCTCATCGGCCTCGTCCACGTTAACGCCAAGCGGCTTTTCGGCCATTATCGTCCAGTCGAACGGCGCAGCCTCCGCCAAGATGGATTTCAACGCCACCTCGTCGACAGCGACAACAAGGATATCCGGCCTAGCCTGCTCGTAGAGCGCGGTAATCGTTTCGAACATCGCCGGGATACCATTGGCTTCCGCAAATTGCCGGGCCCGATCGGCACTTCGCCCGACGACCCCGACAAGTTGCACACCGTCGATATCCGAAAACGCTTTTGCATGTTCCGACGCCATGTAGCCGGCGCCGGCAAAGGCAACTTTCATAGAACTTCCGATCTTATGCCCAAGGAAAGACGCGGTCCGCCGCGCCGGCGGTTTGCGTCACTGGAATAACCGCGCCTCCGGCATCTGCCGATAGATGACAGGCGACGAGGCACCGCATGACGGCAAGACCGTCTTCACCGGTCGGGTAATCGCCGCCGGACAACAAGGCATTCAACATTTCCCGCGACGAGGCCAAGGCGTCCGTCGGCTCGACGGCGCCTTGTTCATGTTCGGACGGCAAGGCGTATAGGGTCGTCGGCCGATCCCGGAATTCGTCCTTGCGATACGTCAGGTCGTAACACCCGGCCAATTCATCCATAAACAACTGCCCAAAACGCCCGGCATAGGTCAAACGAAGCCCCAGCCCCTGATCCGCACTAAAATCGATATACAGTCGCTTGCCCGATTCCGTCGTCGCCCGAATACAGCCTGAGCGGTCCGCGAAATCCGGGCCACGCGGATTGGGAAGCACGGTGTCGTCGAACCACGCCTGAACGCTGGAGACCGATTCCCCGGCGGTATAGCGGAACAGTTCGAAATAGTGGCTGGCATTCATCGCCAACCCGAAATTTCCGGCCGTAACCGTTATGCCGGACAGATCGCCCAGTTTCGTATCTGCATCGAAGCAGTCTTTTGCCCACGAATAATGCGGCAGGAACCGCATCTGATGATTGATGGCAAGCCGCGTTCCGTTGCGTCGGCATACCGACAACATTTCCTGAGCTTCGGCGATAGACGTCGCCATCGGCTTTTCGCACAAGATATTCGGAACGCCGGCCTCCGACGCCAAAACCGTCAGTTCGGCATGACTCGGCGCCGTGGTCGACACGATCGCAACATCTGCACCGCCCAGTACGGAACGCACAGATTCGACATCGGGAACCAGCCTGTCGGATTCAATGTCGAACCTTTCCGCCGCAGCCTTTCGGGCATCGGGAGACGGATCGACCGCCGCCAGGATTTCCAGGCCGGAGGATTTCAGAACCTCGACATGACGCAATCCCATGCGACCCAAACCGAATACGACCGCGCGCATCTCAACCTTTCCCTACTGCCACACCGTCCGGGACGGTAAATTCCAAACTTTGACATAACGACCGCCCCAAATCCTCGACAAAGGCTGTTGGCACAGTGTCCCTGGAGGTCAGGTCGAATTCGCGTCCGTCGACGCAGGTTTCGGCAATTGCCCGCAAAAGCAAAGGCCCTTGTCGGGCAGCTTCATCCGTCCCCTCACCGGACAGCATCCGCCGCAGAGGCTCCCGAAGATCGTGCAGCGATTCAACATGCTGAACATGATCGAGGCCGTTGTAGAGGTTGTGACGGCCGAAAGCGAGGACCGGTTTTCCGCTTACCGCGGCTTCAAATCCCGCCGTGCCGTTGATCGTAACGACGCCCGCCGCCTGTTTGACGATATCGAACCCCTGTTCCGCGACATTCAGGACAACGACGTTCTTCAAGTCGGCGAGCGCCTTGTAAAATCCGTCCGGACGCCGCCCCAACGCAAACATCGTGTCTTTCACCGCAAGCCGCACACCTGCCGGTAAATCCCGGCTGACAGCCGCGATCGCGGCATGCTGGAAGAAAAATTCCGGGGACAATTGCGATAGCGACAATTCGGGTTCCGTCGACAACGGAAAGAAAACGAATCGCGTGCCGTCCAAATCGCTTAACCGAGCCGCGTCCGTGCCGCTCAACCGAACGCCATCGCGACGGAATCGCCACATATAGCGCAGGTCTTCCACCAGATAGTAATTGTTCGCCTTGGCATAGCCGCGCAACCGCCAATAAAGCTGCTGCGCGATCCTATGCGCCATTTTGCGTAACGTCGTCGGAAGCCTCGTCGCCGCCGCATATTCCTGAACGACGCTTGAATATGCCTTATAAGGCGCGGCCATCGCCAGATCGGACGTTTCCCGTGCGGCCTTCAAGGTTTCCAGCCGCTGACGGATCGTATCCGACGTCCCGAACACATCGTCGGCCCAATAAAAATAATTTCCGAACCGCGCCATGGACAATTGCCGGAACGGGACGCCCGAATAGGCCGCTCCGACCGCCGCCAATTTGGAAAATCCGGCCACTGCCACGATATTTTTGGTGCGTATTTCCTCCGCCCAGAACCGCACACCGAATACGCATCGCCGCACGGCCGTCGTATTGTCGGTACGAACCGCTTCCCGCGAGAGAGGGTGGTTGGACCCCAGCAGGGCATAGCCACGCCCCAAATGCCGACTGGCCATCACGATGTGATTGAGCGGCGTTCCGGTCTTCGTTTCGATGTCGACGGCCAGGTTGCGAACGCCGTCGTCCATGTGATCCGCCGGATGAATTCCGTCAGACGTCACCGCGTGCAATTGCGGCGCAACGACAATGTCATCGAAACTGTCGGGAAAATGCGAACGGTAGTAGTCGCGATCTTGTGCCGATCCGACGTAGAGATATGACCGGATCGCCTTTTCCTGACGCAGCCAACGCGCAAGATGCGGCAAAACCGCGCGTTGTTCCGGGTGCGCCTCAAACGCGATGGATCTCATACCAGACGCCGTTGCTCTATCGATTGCCGTATCGCACCGCCGTTCATTCAGATCGGAATGGGGCTGTGCGTCCGCGAAGTGGATTCTGGGAATTTGTCGGAAAGTGCTTTTGGATAGCTACCGCACTCCGAGCCGGATGGCTTAGAGCGCGATTTCCTTCCCATACTTCCGTCGGCCATGTCAACCTTTGAACGGGAAAATCCGGTTGACCGGCATATGACGCGTCTATAGTTCTCGCCGGAAAGATGCTGGGCGAAAATTCATGACTCTGCCGCAAGTCCTTGGAATCGGCTTTCCCAAAGCCGCAACGACCTTCCTATCGGACATTCTTTCCCGACACCCGGAAGTTTGCTTCTCGTCGAAGAAGGAGACCCATTTCTTCGAATTGAACGAAACGCGCGACATGGACCGTCCGAACGCCGAATCTATTTATTCTGGCTTTTTCGCCAACCATGATCCGACGCGCCACAAATTCGCGATGGAATGGACGGTCACCTATATCACCGACGACACGGTCCTGGACCGTATTCGCGCTTTTTATCCCGAAGATCCGGTGTTCCTGCTGGCCAGCAGAGATCCTGTTCGATCTTTTCTTTCCAGCTATTTTTACCACCGAACGATCAGCAACGACCTGCATGCCGCCCGCATGTCGCAAGCGGAATGCCTTCGGACTCGACCGGATGTTTACGTCGCCCCCTATATGTTGGCGACATGCTATCGGCGCCTTCGCGAGAGGTTTCCGACGGCACGTGTAATCGTCGTGCCGCATGGCGCGATCAAGCGCGACGCGGACGGGACGGTAGGCGCTTTGTACCAGGCACTCGGCCTTTCGCCGTCCGACCATTCTCGGGATATGCCGCCCAGCAACGTGCCTTATCCGTATCGTAGTTGGCAACTGGACAAGATTATCCGATGGACCCTTGTGAAAATTTACGGAAATCGGCGAACGAAATCCCTGTACAGCCGATCCGATAACGAAAAGCCCCGTTTGATGCGATTCCTGCACGGATTGAATCGGGGCACTTATGGTTTCGAACCCGGTGTCGAGGAAGAGGTTCGAGAACGCCTGTTGCCGGATTTCGCGGATTTCGTGTCCTTGGTGACCAACGACGAGAACACATTGGTTCTGGGTTCTCGGGACGATATCACCGAAGGCTTGGTCTAGCCGAGCATGAAACGCATCCCCCCTGCGACAGTTGGTGCCTTGTGTTTGCTCGTGACGGGGCATATCAACGTTTCAGTCAGCGGACGCAACTAAACAGACATTTTCAGGAGGTTCGTATGCTGGACGTATTCATCGGGTGGGACCCGCGTGAGGCCGACGTCGCCGATATCGCAAAGTTCTCCATCGAACGCCATGCCCCCGTCGGCAGCGTGAATGTCCGATATCTGAAATTGGAAGACCTGCGAGCGGACGGCCTATACACGCGCCAGACCGAACGCCGCAACGGGCAGCTTTGGGATACGATTTCCGAAGCGCCAATGAGCACCGAATTTGCGATCAGCCGCTTTCTGACTCCCCATCTTGCGGAGACCGACTGGGCCGTATTCTGCGATTGCGATTTTCTATGGCGTGTCGATATCAACGATTTGTTGAAACTGGCCGACCCAAAATATGCTGTGATGTGCGTCCATCACGTCCATAACCCGGTCGAAACCGTGAAAATGGATAATCAGGCGCAGCTACGGTATCAGCGTAAGAACTGGTCGAGCATGATTCTTTGGAATTGCCGTCATCCGTCGAATGCCAAACTGTCGGTCGAGATGGTCAATTCCCTTCCGGGCCGCGACCTGCATCGGTTCTGCTGGCTTGAAGATCACGAAATCGGAGAAGTCCCGCCGACCTGGAACTGGTTGGAAGGCACCTCGGATCCGGCCATTGACCCGAACGTCGTTCACTACACCCGCGGCGGTCCATGGTTCGATGAATGGCAGGATGTGGCCCATGCGGATTTGTGGTTGCAAGAACGCGACCTTTGGCAAGCGTCCCTAAAAACCGGCCAACGCGCGAGCGCTTGATTAAGCCCTCGCCGCTGAGCAAGAAACCCAGGTTCCGAAGTCGGGACCTGGGTTAAGTTTTCCTCCTTATTAACAATATTTTTTTGTATAATTAATGATTTGACATTTTTTTAGTGTGTACTAAATGGTTGCGCGAAGCGGCGGAACCTTGGACCTTAGGCTTCGCACGTTCCAGACTCAGCAACAGGATACAACACCCCAATGGCCTCCCCCCTAACCCACCTCCGCCGCCTGGAAGCGGAGAGCATTCACATCCTGCGGGAGGTCGCGGCCTCTTTTGAAAAGCCGGTGATGATGTATTCCATCGGCAAGGATTCCTCGGTGATGCTGCATCTGGCGATGAAGGCGTTCTATCCGTCGAAACCGCCTTTCCCGCTGTTGCATGTCGATACGACGTGGAAATTCAAGGAAATGATCCAGTTCCGCGACCAGCGCGCGGCGGAACTGGGTTTCGATCTGATCGTCCATATCAACGAAGACGGCGTGCGGGAGGGGATCGGGCCCTTCACCCATGGGTCGTCCCTGCATACCGACGTGATGAAGACAGCGGCCTTGAAACAGGCACTGGACAAATACGGGTTCGACTGCGCCATAGGGGGTGCGCGCCGGGACGAGGAAAAATCCCGCGCCAAGGAACGCGTCATGTCCTTTCGGGGCAAGGGCCATGTCTGGGACCCAAAGAACCAGCGTCCGGAACTGTGGAATCTTTACAACACCCGCATTGCAAAGGGCGAAAGCGTCCGCGCCTTCCCGATCTCGAACTGGACGGAGCTGGATATCTGGCAATACATCCATGCGGAAAACATACCGATCGTGCCTCTGTATTTCGCGGAAAAGCGACCGGTGGTCGTGCGCGACGGGCAATGGTTCATGGTCGACGACGACCGCATGCCATTGGAACCCGGTGAAGAGCCGGAACTGCGGCAGATTCGTTTCCGGACGCTGGGATGCTATCCGCTGACCGCGGCCATCGAATCCGATGCCACGACGCTGCCGGAGATCGTCGCGGAAACCTTGGTTGCCCGGACCTCCGAACGGCAGGGACGCAAGATCGATCACGATTCCGCCGGGTCGATGGAAAAGAAGAAGCGCGAGGGATATTTCTGATGAGCGCCGAAATCCTCACCACCACCGACCTGACGGCAGCCGATATCGAAGCCTATCTGGCGGAACAGGAAAACAAGGACCTTCTGCGCTTCATCACCTGCGGGTCGGTGGATGACGGCAAGTCGACCCTGATCGGCCGTCTGCTCTATGATTCAAAACTGATTTTCGAAGACCAGTTATCGGCCCTGGAAGCGGACAGCAAACGCGACGGCACCGTCGCCGACGGTATCGATTTCGCGCTTCTGGTCGACGGGCTGCAGGCCGAACGCGAACAGGGTATCACCATCGACGTCGCCTATCGCTTCTTCGCCACGGACAAGCGGAAGTTCATCGTCGCGGACACGCCCGGCCACGAACAATATACCCGCAACATGGCAACCGGCGCGTCCACCGCCTCCCTCGCCGTTATCCTGATCGATGCGCGCAAGGGCGTGCTGACACAGACAAGACGGCACAGCTTTATCGTCTCGCTGTTGGGCATCAAGCAGGTCGTCCTGGCGATCAACAAGATGGACCTCGTCGATTTCGACCAGACCCGTTTCACGGAAATCGAGGCCGACTATCGCGCCTTCGCCGACCAGATCGGCCTGACCGACATTACCGCGATTCCGATGTCCGCCCTGAACGGGGACAACGTCCTGACGGTCAGTGACTCGATAGGCTGGTACAATGGTCCGACGCTGCTTCAGGCGCTGGAGTCAGCGCCCCTGCCCGACGCTTCGGACGGAAGCGCGTTCCGCTTGCCGGTTCAGTGGGTGAACCGCCCCAATTTGGATTTCCGGGGATTCAGCGGCACTCTTTCCGGCGGCACGGTGGAAACCGGTCAGAAAGTCATGGCGCAACCGTCCGGCAAAACCAGCACGATCAAGCGTATCGTCACACTGGACGGCGATCTGGAATCCGCCCGTCCGGGCGAAGCGGTGACATTGGTTCTGGATGACGAAATCGATATCAGCCGGGGCGATGTCCTGAGCGATGCGGAAAATCCGGCGGAAGTGACGGACCAGTTCGCGGCCCATATCGTCTGGATGGCGGACCATGCGCTGATCCCGGAACGCCCGTATCTGTTGAAAATCGGAACGCAGACGGTCGGCGCCGCAGTGACCGACCTGAAATACAAGATCAACGTCAACACGCTGGAGCATACGGCGGCGAAGACCCTGGACCTGAACGAAGTCGGCGTCTGCAACGTGGCACTGGATCATGCCATCGCCTACGATCCCTATGCCGCCAATCCGGAGACCGGGGCCTTTATCCTGGTCGATCGCTATACGAATGCGACCGTCGGGGCCGGAATGGTCGATTTCGGTCTGCGCCGGGCGACCAACCTGGTCTGGCAGGAGCTCGACATCAATAAGCAGGCGCGGGCTGAGCTGAAGCGTCAAAAGCCCGCTATCCTGTGGTTCACCGGTCTATCAGGCGCGGGCAAATCGACCGTCGCCAACTTGGTCGAAAAACGCCTGCTGGCCAGCGGTCGCCATACTTACATCCTGGACGGCGACAACGTCCGGCACGGGCTGAACAAAGATCTGGGCTTCACCGAGGCCGACCGCGTGGAGAACATCCGCCGCGTCGCGGAAACGTCGAAGCTGTTCGTCGATGCCGGGCTGATCGTGCTGGTTTCCTTCATCTCCCCCTTCCGCAGCGAACGGCAATTGGCCCGCGAGTTGGTGGAAGACGATGAGTTCCTGGAAATCTTCGTCGATACGCCCTTGGAGGTCTGCGAAACCCGAGACCCGAAGGGCCTGTATGCGAAGGCCCGGTCAGGCGCGATCAAGAACTTCACGGGCATCGATTCCCCCTACGAAGCGCCCGAGTCTCCGGAAATCCGTTTGGATACGACATCGGGAGAACCGGACGCCCTGGCCGAACAGGTCTTCACCGAATTGAAAGCGCGCGGCATCGTCTGATTCGATCAGGATGGACTGGCAAAGACCCCCGGTATTCGGCAGGATACCGGGGGTCTTTTAGTAAGGAGAATAGGCATGGGATCGACAATTCGGCTGACTGCGGCGGATGGTTTCGAATTCGGCGCCTATCGCGCCGGACCGAAGGGCGACGCGCGGGGCGGGATGATCGTCATTCAGGAAATCTTCGGCGTGAATTCTCACATCCGCGCCATCTGCGACCGGTTCGCCGTACAAGGATATGTCGCGCTGGCCCCGCAGATTTTCGACCGCGTGCAACGCGATGTCGAATTGGGCTACACCCCTGGAGACATTGAGACCGGGCGGGGTCTGCGCGGCAAGGCCGGAGAAGACGGCCCTATCCTGGACATCGCCGCCTGTGCGAAGGCCTTGTCCGCCGAGGGATTAGAGGTCGGTGCCATCGGCTTCTGCTACGGCGGGGCCTTAGCCTGGATTGCCGCTGCCCGCGTGAAAGGCCTTTCCTGTTCGATCTGCTATTACGGCAAGGCCGCCGATTTCAAGGACGAAGCCCCCGCTTGCCCGATGATGATGCATTTCGGGGAACAGGATCAGGCGATACCGGCCACCGACGCCGATCTTTTGAAAGGAATGTATCCGGAAATCGAGACCTTCGTCTATCCGGCCGGGCATGGATTCAACTGCGACCAGCGCACCAGCTATGACGAAGCCAGCGCGAAACTAGCTCGCGAGAGAAGCCTCGACTTTATCGCCCTGCATGTCGGCTGAGGGACGGTCGTCGTCCGTCCATTTCGTAAATTCCAAGGTCACCTGCAATCCGGTACGGTCAGCACGCGGCGCCAATTCCAGCCTCAGGTCCAGGATATTGCTGATCGTTTTGCAGATCGACAGGCCAAGCCCGGTCCCGCCCGCTTTCGTCTTGTAAGGATCGCCGATCTGCTGGAACGGTTCGAATGCCTGTTCTATCTCCTTAAGGGACAGCCCCGGCCCTTCATCCGTGATACGTACGACGATCGTGCGGCCGATATCATCCAATGTCACGTCGATGGTGCCGTCCGCGGGGCTGAATTTCGCGGCATTGCTGATCAGGTTTGTCAGGCATTGAAGGGCAAGCCGACCATCCGTCCGAACATAGAATGCGCGTTTGTCGCACCGGGTACGGATCCTGCCGCCGTTGGCGATGAATCCGGGTTCTTCGAATTTCACGGCGCGGTCGACGATATCGCAGAGATCGCATCGCTCCCAGACGGGCATGCGCATTCGCGCATCCAGTTTCGAAAAGTCCAGAATATCGTTGATCATCGCCAGCAGATGATTGCCGCTGGCCTGAATATCCCGAATGTAGTCCGCCTGTGCGGGGGGAAGCGGCCCCCGAATCTCGGATATCAGCAAATCGGAAAACCCGACGACCGCGTTCAGTGGCGTCCGCAAGTCATGGCTCATGGATGCCAAGAACCGATCACGCGATTTCATTGCCATTTCCGCGTCGTGACGTGCATTCCGTTCCATATCGACCAGTCGTCGATGGCGGCGGAGCTGTATCAAAATACCGACGATCACAACGATACTGACGATCAGAAACAGGGCGTTCACCCACAGCAATCGGTGCAGATCCGACAGCAGACTCACCCGTTCATCCATCCATAACTCGCCATGGATTATCTTGCGGGTCCATAAATGGAGCGGCAGCCATTGCTCCTCTAAGAGCGCGACAGCGATTTCGGCCTCAGGGCCATTTCTGAAACCGGGATCGGCGGTAATCCGATCCAATGCGTCTGCCATGCTTACGAGATCTTGCACATATGCTTCAACGCCGGGGAGTTCGACCAACTCACGCGAGTCTTCCGATAAGAAAACGCTGAGCCTTGAATAGAACAAGTCCAGACGAAGGCGCAGGTCCTTATAGTCCGTGAACGGCGACCCGCTAATATACAACTTCAGGGCCTGTTCAAGCCGCAGGAAGTCGCTTTCGGTTTGAGCCGTAACCCAATAGTTCGCCCGAAAAGAGCTGGAAAAAACGTCAATACGCTGAACCATGAACAGCAGCGATCCGACGGACATTCCGATCAACAGCACCACCGCCGCGACCAACCATTCGGAACGATGCCTAGTCTTGGTCATTGAACGAATATGACCTTCACCAACTGCCAGACCATCCGCGCTTGGGCGTGGGGATTTTCGATCGAGTCGGGATAAATCACCCACAAGGGGCCTTTATCCCGAACGGACATTTCCTGCCCGTTCTGTAGATACGCGATTATAACCTCATCCTGTTCAAAATCCGAAGTCGGAATTTCGATCAGATAGTCATTCAGCGCCAGCGCTTGGACTTGGGACCCGGACGCCCCGAGGAACGCCGCGAGGTCGCGGAACAGGACGCCTTCAAACACTTGTTCTCCCTCGGTCCAAGGCGTGGTTGTCCGAACCACCGTCTTGGGAAGGTGTTCCAACATCGCCATGTCGAACAAGGCCCATTCGCCGTCCGTCGTCCGGTCTATCGCCCCACCGACAGTCAGGAGCACATCGCCCGTCGGCGGCACAAGCGGTTCAATATCCGCCGCCCGTACCGCATTCGCGCCGACGACAACAATCGTCGCAACGACCAACGCGGCCAACGCCTCTACAATTAGATACTTGGGGGATCGTGCCATCATGCTCATATGTGAGATCCTGGAATGCGGATTGTTGATCGAACGCTTACAATGAAGGACGGTCACCCTTAAATTCAGGTTAACATATTGGCACGACGCGAAAGAAAGCCCGCCCAGACAATGACCAGAACCCAGATATATCTGCCCGACCGCGGAATCGACCATCTCGTGCTTGCCGTGTCGAACCTCGACCGCGCCGCGGAAACCTATGAGACACTGGGGTTCACCGTGACGCCCCGCGCTATACACCCCTGGGGCACGTCCAACCGGCTGGTTCAGTTGCAGGGTAGTTTCCTGGAAATCATTGAGGTCGCGGAACCGGAAAACCTGTTCCCGCATGGGCCGCGCAGTTTCAGCTTCGGGACGTATCTCGACAGCTATCTGAAATCCCGGGAAGGCCTTGCCATGCTGGTCTTCGAAAGCCGGGACGCCCAGGCGGACAGGGACCAATTCGCGGAACGGGGCCTGCCCGATCTGGATCGGTTCGATTTTGAACGGCAGGCCATATTGCCGGATGGCGAAAAAGTTCGGGTCGCCTTCTCGCTGGCCTTCGTCCCGCCGCCGGAAACGCCGGAGGCCGTTTTCTTCACCTGTCAGCAGCATGCCCCGGAATACTTCTGGAAACCCGCCTATCAGACCCATGCCAACGGAGCCCAGACCGTGGAGGAAGTCGTCATGATTGCCGACGACCCGGCATCCCTGTCCGATCTATTCGGAAAGATGCAGGTGCCGGAGGCCGTAACCCTGGATGCGGAGGGGCTCACCTGCGAAACCATGCGGGGGCGCGTGCGGGTTTTGACCCCAGCAGCCTATCACGACTGGTATGGGACGGGGGCGATGCCTAACTCCCCCGCCACACCGCATTTCGCCGCCATGCGGATCAGCGTCACGGACCTGTCCGCGATGGAAAGGCGTCTGACCGGGGCCGGCATCGAAACGATGTGGGCACGCGCCGGATTGATCGTACCGGGGACCGGCCTTTACGGCTGCGCCCTCGCTTTCGCGCAGGTGTGATCGCATGATCCGCATCTCCCATCGCCATAGAAACAGGGGCCGGTGGCAGGGGCTATTCCCGTATCTGTTGCTGGCCGGCCTTTCCCTGGCGATGACAGCCTGCCAGACACCCGGTCGGATCGCCTCGACGTCGGAACCGGGGACCGCCTATAGCGGTGTCTTTATTTGGGACTCGGAGAGGGTGCTGGCGGACCAGGCCGTCCAATGCCTGAAAATCGAGTTCGACAAACGCGAAGAACTTCCCGACGGTCGCCTGCGTTTGACCGGTGTAACCCGCTACGTCACCGGCCCGATCGACGAGATCAACTATGTCGAAGCGGAAGTTATTTATCGGGCGGAAGACCGATCGTTCCGAATGTGGGAGCGCAACGCAACCAGCGAAAATTTCGTATCCGACGGGTATTTCGAGGGCTATTTCGAACCCGGATTGTTCCTGATGACGGGACGTTGGGTCAGCGAAAGCGGTGGCGAATCCGGGACCCTGACGCTACGGCTCGGCGCGGATGCGCCCTGCCGCCTGCCCGCGCCGCTATAGGATCGGTCAATTACCCAGGATTTCCATTCGGGTAACGAACACGTCCGAAACGACATCCGCGCCCAACAGGTCTTGAACCGCGTGTCTAATCACGCTGGTTACCTTCTTGAGGTTAGGCTTTCGTGCCGACTGCGCATAGTCGGTCAACCCATCGAACACAACCGCTTCCGTTTTCGGGCGATATCCGGTCAGCGTCGCTTCGTGCAACGGGTCTTTGTATTCCATCTGATAGCTGATCAACACGGACCGATAACCACAGTTTCCTGATTCGTACTGAATCATGGTCGACCCCATATCGAAATACAGCGGACCGCCTGCCGGCGGAGCGGACGACGCATGAACAGGACTTAGAAATAGGGTCGAGCCAAGAAGCAGGACCACCAAAGCCGTCACGGCCGATAGGCGCGGTAAATGCGCAGCCGGTCCAAAGTGTCGAGAAACCATAAAGCCATCCATCACCCCACTCTCCCTAAAAATCGGCAGCCGCCCGGCGCCGCGTCACGACGCGACGGAAAATAAGGAAATTTGGTTAAGGAATCGAAAACGCGGGAGGCGGCCCGCGGCCCGCACAAGGACCGATAATTTACCGTCGTCGGGGTTCCTGACTACCGCCCCAACGCAAGAATATGTCGAATCCGTTGCGAAAGTTGCATTTTTTACCTCGAAGGCTGGGCAAAATCACCGAACCGTGATAAACACCGCGCCCAAATAGGGGAAAAAGAGACACCCTGCCCGTCCCCGTGTCGCGGTGGGTGCATTAAATCGAACATGACGAGTCCGTATCTAAATCGCCCTCGGCGTGAGCTGAAGGATGCGCTACAGGATCGCGGCCTGGATGGGGCGTGGCTTGACGCGCGCCAAAAACTCGCCGACGCTTCGACCGCCTCGCCGACGCTGGCCACCGTGCCCGCGCGCCGGTCGCGGCGTCGCGTATCGAGGGTGGCGGTCGTGGTCGGCATCGCCTTCCTGTTGGGTATGATGGCGCTGGGCACGACCACCCTGTTCGATACAGCCCCGACCGAAGTCGCGTCGGAACCCGAAATCGAAAATCTGATGGATATCGCCCCGGCGGCCGGCCCGCCGGCCACGGATTCCGCGCTGGACCCGCAATCCGCCGTCGTCCTTCCGGCCATGTTCGGAAAACTTCCGGACAGCGGTACACTCGACCCCAGCCCTAAATAAATGGCCGTCTGAAACAAAAAGCCGGACCTCCGCGAGGCCCGGCTTTTGTTTTGTCCGAAAACAACGGACC
The DNA here is from genome assembly GCF_012926505.1 of Pacificispira spongiicola. GTDB lineage: Bacteria > Pseudomonadota > Alphaproteobacteria > UBA8366 > Aestuariispiraceae > Pacificispira > Pacificispira spongiicola. The sequence goes on along the minus strand of NZ_JABBNT010000004.1, from coordinate 156,059 downwards.
GACCGTTACCCTTGTCGGGCAACCATCATCTTCTTGATCTCCGCGATCGCCTTGGCCGGGTTCAACCCCTTCGGGCAGGTCTTGGAGCAGTTCATGATCGTGTGGCAACGGTACAGCCGGAAAGGGTCTTCCAAATTGTCCAGCCGTTCGCCCGTCGCCTCGTCGCGGCTGTCGATCAGCCAGCGATAGGCCTGCAGCAACACGGCCGGGCCGAGATACCGGTCGCTGTTCCACCAATAGCTGGGACAGGACGTGGCGCAGGAGAAGCACAGGATGCATTCGTACAGACCATCCAGCTTCCGCCGGTCTTCCGGTGTCTGCTTGCGTTCCTTATCCGGCGGCGGCGGCGTTTTGGATTTCAGCCACGGCTCGACCGACGCCAACTGCGCATAGGCATTGTTCAGGTCCGGCACCAGATCCTTCACGACGCTCATATGCGGCAGAGGATAGATATTCACCTCTTCCTTCACATCGTCGATGAACTTGGTACAGGCCAGAGTGTTGGTCCCGTCGATATTCATCGCGCAGGACCCGCAGATGCCTTCACGGCAGGACCGCCGGAACGTCAGGGTCTGATCCGTCTCGTTCTTGATCTTGATCAGGGCGTCCAGAACCATCGGGCCGCATTCGTCCAGATCGATTTCATAGGTATCGACCTGCGGCGTCTTCCCATCGTCCGGATTCCACCGATAAATGTTAAACTTCTTGATGTTCTTGCCGCCGGTCTTGGCGGGCCAGGACTTGCCCTTACCAATCTTGGAATTGGCGGGAAGCGAGAATTCAGCCATTTTCTTATCCTTCCTACCGGTCGGCGATTAATAGACGCGCGCTTTGGGCGGAACCGCCTTCACGTCGTTCGACATCGGCTGCATATGCACCGGGCGATAGTCCAGCGTGACGTTGCCGTCCTCACCGATCCAGGCCAGCGTATGCTTCATCCAGTTTTCGTCATCGCGGTCCGGGTAATCCTCCCGCGCTTGCGCACCGCGGCTTTCCTTGCGGTTTTCGGCACCGACGATGGTAACCATGGCCTGACCGATCAGGTTTTCGAATTCCAGCGTTTCGACCAGATCCGAATTCCAGACCATGCCGCGGTCCGACACTTTGATATCGTCCTTCGCGGCCCAAACCTTCTTCAGTTCCTCGACGCCTTCGTGCAGCACTTCGCCGGTCCGGAAGACCGCACAGTTGTTCTGCATGATGCGCTGCATCCGACCGCGCAGTTCCGCCGTCGTCGTCGACCCCTTGGCATGCCGCAGACGGTCGAAGCGATCGATGGCCGCATCGGTCGCATCCTTCGCGATCGGGCGGGTCGCCTCGTTCGGGTCAACGGTTTCGGCACAGCGATTGGCGACCGACCGTCCGAAGACGACGAGATCGAGCAGCGAGTTGGAGCCAAGGCGGTTGGCCCCGTGCACGGACACGCAGGCCGCCTCGCCCGCCGCCATCAGGCCCGGCACCACCTGATCCGGATTGCCGTCCTTCAGGGTGACGACCTCGCCGTGATAGTTGGTCTGGATGCCGCCCATATTGTAGTGGCAGGTCGGGATGACTGGGATCGGTTCCTTGGTCACATCGACACCGGCGAAAATCTTCGCCGTTTCCGCGATGCCCGGCAGGCGTTCGTGGATGACTTCCGGCGCCAGATGTTCCAGGTGCAGGTGGATGTGATCCTTGTTCGCCCCGACACCGCGGCCTTCGCGGATTTCCATGGTCATCGAGCGGGACACGACATCCCGGCTGGCCAAATCCTTCGCCGACGGGGCATAGCGTTCCATGAACCGCTCCCCTTCGGAGTTGGTGAGATAGCCGCCCTCGCCGCGCACGCCTTCGGTGATCAGGCAGCCCGCGCCGTAAATACCGGTCGGGTGGAACTGGACGAATTCGCAATCCTGGAGCGGCAGACCGGCGCGCAGGACCATGCCGCCGCCGTCGCCCGTGCAGGTATGCGCCGACGTGGCGGAGAAGAAGATACGCCCGTAGCCGCCGGTCGCCAGCACCGTCTGTTTCGCGATGAAGCGGTGCAACGTGCCGTCGTCCAGGTTCCAGGCCAGAACGCCCTGGCAGCTTCCGTCCTCGCCCATGATCAGGTCGATGGCGAAATATTCGATGAAGAATTCCGCGTCATGCTTCAGCGACTGCTGATACAGCGTGTGCAGCATGGCGTGACCGGTCCGGTCGGCGGCCGCGCAGGTCCGCTGGGCCGGCGGGCCTTCGCCGTATTCGGTGGTCATGCCGCCGAACGGGCGCTGATAAATCTTGCCGTCTTCGGTGCGGCTGAACGGAACGCCGTAATGTTCCAATTCGATGATCGCCGGGACCGCCTCGCGCACCATGTATTCGATGGCGTCCTGGTCGCCCAGCCAGTCGGAACCCTTGACCGTGTCATACATGTGCCAGCGCCAGTCGTCCGGGCCCATATTGCCCAGTGAGGCGGAAATCCCGCCCTGCGCCGCCACGGTATGGGAACGGGTCGGGAAGACCTTGGTCACACAGGCTGTTTTCAGCCCTTTTTCCGCCAGCCCGAAGGTGGCGCGCAAACCGGCGCCGCCCGCACCGACAACGACCACATCGTAGGTATGGTCAACAATCGTATAGGAATTCGTCATTTCTCGATCCTCTTCATCGCGTCAAACCGCCTGACCGGCAGGGCTTACGCGGCGAAAGCAACTTTCAGCACGGCGAAACCGGCGGCGACCGCCAGTGCAAACGAGCCCAGCTTGACCACCATCATCATCGCGATTTTGGCGCCTTCTGCGTGAATGTAGTCTTCGATGACGACTTGCACACCGAGATGCAGGTGATGGAATGTCGCCACGATGAGCAGCAGCATCAGGATCGCGTTGGACGGTGTGGCCAGCCAGGCCTGCATCGCCACGAAATCTCCGCCGACATTGAAGGCCAGCGAGAACACGAACCACAGGGTCAGCGGCACCAGCGCCACGGCGGTGACACGCTGCGCCCACCAGTGATGGGTCCCGTTCTTCGCGGAACCGAGGCCGCGAACCTGCCCGAGAGGTGATTTAAGCATTGTCGTTTCCTCCCTAAACTCAGGCGACTGCGTAGCCGATCGCCCAAGCGATCAGCGTCAGCACCGCGGCGCTTACCGGCACCGCATGGCCGGTGATGGCGGCGATTTCCAATTCGAATCCCTTGCCCGCATCCCAGAACAGGTGCCGGATGCCATTGCCCAGGTGATAGAACATGGCGAAGGTCCAGCCGAACAGGAAGAGGCGGCCGATGAAGCTGCCGACCACGGCCTGAACGGTGTCGAACGCTTCCGGCCCGGTGGCCAGCGCGATCAGCCACCACACGAGCAAAAGCGTACCGACGCCCAGCGCGATACCGGTCGCGCGGTGCAGGATCGAATAGGCCATCGTCCATTGCCAGCGATAGACTTGCAGATGTGGGGAAAGCGGTCTGTCTTGAGTGGTCATGCCCCGAAACCCTTTCTTCGCACGTTGAAGGCCGGGATCGATGCCCCAGCCTGCCCGTGATTATCATTGGCTCATCCCCATCACCCCAATCGGTAGGTCAGTAACGGCCGAAGCCGACTGGCCGATCCAAACGGATGTGGAGGCGCCGACGCGGGGATGAACGGCGTTCCAGACAGGTCAAGCCCAGACAGGCCAAGCTTCGCCTGACTATCGCAGAAACGAACAATCCCCTATCCCGCGCGCCCTAACACTAAGGAGTCGTTCGGCAGTGTCAAAATATTTTGCAGCGCAACACGTGAATACCGTCAAATCGATATTGAGAAGCATTCTCAAACAATAATATCAACAACTTAATTGAGGCTGTGGAAAACACTGTGGATAAGTTGTTGCTAAATTGTTTATAAGTAATGTTACAATCAACAAGTTTTTTGTAACACGATTTACTTTTCTATGGACACATTACTACAATCACGACACAGTTTTCACAACGCAGTTGTTACGGTTAAGCTCCCTTTTCGGCATTTTTTTCTCTCGACCTTGAGCGGGAAACTTACCGAAACGCGGAAGCGGCGAATGGCCTCGCGAAAGCGGAAAAATTCGTCGCGCAGTCCGGGTCCTCTCATCGGACCGACGGTCTTCCCTTCGAGGGGGATCAAGGCAAGGTGGGGACGCGGGCGGGCCGGCTCGGCGGACGGACGGGCTTGCGTCAACCCGGGTAACCGGGATTTGGCCCCTTCAGGGGGTACCGAATGGACGCTTGCATCCGGAAGGACGGCCGACGGGGCGATTGATCGGTACTGCGGGGCTGCGCGGCGGCCCGTCCTTCGGGACGGTGTTTCCATGTGGTCGGGGCCGATCCGGATCCAGGTGCTTTGCCAGGGTGACCGGTATCAGGGATCCGCTCCTCTTCGTTCTCGGGGACCGCATATCCGGTTGTCGTCACGCCGATGACGCTGCGCCGACGCGCGGGGGAATGGCCTCAGGGTCTACCTCTGGGGGCTCCGATAGCCGGGGCGGCCAGTACGAGCCGGCACCGGACGATGCGGTGAATGACGCCAGACATTCCCGCCCGGACCGGATCGGAGCCTCGCTCGCGTCGTCGGATTGTCCCAAGCCGGTCGCGGTTCGCCGTGGTTCGGCAAGGCGAAAACGGGACTGCCGTCCGGCGGGCTCTTTTCGACAGACGGGCGATCCGTCCAATCGGGCGTCCGGTCCATGCGGCCGGACGCCCGTTTCATTTCCCAGGGCACCAATTCGGCGCACGGCGTTTACGGATTGTTATCATTCTAGATTCTAAGGTGAGGTACGTAAGTTACGGGGGAGATAAAATGCGATTTGCGGATTCGGGCCGGTATCGACGGCTACGACGCTTTGCCGGCACCCTATTTCTGAGCGCCCTATTTCTGAGCACACTGCTGCCGGCCGTCGGTATGATGCCAGCGTCCTCGGCAAGGGCGGACACCCTTTCCGACATACAGCAACGTGGCCTCCTGCGCTGCGGCATCGTAGACGCCGGCGAGGGCGTGTCGTATCTCGACAGTAATGGCAGGTGGCAGGGGTTCTTCCCGGACTTCTGCCGGTTTATCGCCGCGGCTGTTCTGGGCAACGCGAAGGCGGTTGAGTTCATCCAGGTAAGCTATGTCACGCGTTTCGATGCGCTGGAAGGCAACGGGTTCGATGTCCTGGTCGGCAATACGACCTGGACCGTTTCCCGCGACACCACCCGCCACATTGCTTTTACCCATCCACTGTATTTCGACGGTCAAGGCTTCCTGGCTCATGAACAGTCCGGGTGGACGTCCCTGTCGGACCTGCCCAATGAACCTTTGACCGCCTGCGCCAGCGAGGGAACGACGACGATCGTGAACCTGCGCGATATCATCGAAACACGAAATTTGCCGATCAGCGTGCTGTCGTTTCAATCGATCGACAGCGTTACCGACAGCTTCCTGTCCCACGATTGCGATCTATTAACCAGCGACCGGCTATTGCTCGTGGCGTTGCGCCTGCAACACGGCGATGCCGCGAACCCCTTCACCTTGTTATCGGATGTGATTTCCAAGGAACCGCTGGGGCCGGCCGTGCGGGAAGACGACCCGCGTTGGTTCGACATCGTGCAGTGGAGCATCTTTGCCGCCCTCATCGCCGAGGAATACGGGATCACCAGCACCAACGTGCCGGACTTCCTTAATTCCGCAAAGCCGGAGGTCCGTCGACTACTGGGTCTCGACCCCGGCATCGGTGCCGCACTGGGCCTGTCGAACGAATGGGCGCGAACCGCCATCGAACAGGTCGGTTCCTATGGCGAGATTTTCGATCGGACCTTGGGTGAAAAATCGGCTCTTAAAATCGACCGGGGCCTTAACGCGCTTTGGCGTGACGGCGGCTTGATGTACGCTCCGCCCCTTCGATAATGGGTACGAACGATTGTCCTCGTTTCGGGACATCCGTTCGGACTAAGGGAGTTTCGTTACCCGAATGCGCTGGTCTTTGATTTCGGTACGGCTGATCGCCGCGATATCGCTGCTGGGTCTGGTGACCAGTGGCGCCCTTCTCGCAGCCCTGATCAGTTTCGACGATATGCGCGAAGGGTACGATCGGATCGCGACGCGAACCGTGCCGCAGCTCATCCTCGCCTCTCGTATCGGCCAGACCGCGCAGGCAATTGCCTCCACCGCGCCAGCCCTGTCGTCCGTTACGACGGCATTCCAAAAACAAGCGGTAAACCATCGTATTTCCGATCAGGTCACGTTGCTCGACGGGTTTCTGGAAGAGCTCGGCGCCTATGCCGATATGAACAAGGATGTCGCACTTCTGATCGTCGAAATCAGAACCAGCCGCGACGCGCTTGTCGAAAATCTGACGGAACTGGACAAAACGGTTCAGACCCGCATCCAGTTGGAGGAACGAGTCGGAAAATCCTACAGCGATGCCCGCAACGTCTTGGAGAGGCTGCAGGAGTTGCATCTGGAAGTCCTCGATTGGGGCCGCGTTCAGAATAAGGGCGACGATGCAATACGCCTGACCGTCGATTGGTTCGGGCCGATGCAACGGGTCATGGCCTCCATCCTGGCGATCCCGACCATCACCGCCGATACATTGGTGGAGATTGCATACGACGCCTCGCGGGAAACCATCGACCAAATTCCCGATCCGGCATCCCTGATCGCGTCCGATGACGACGCCGCCTTCCTGAAGACCGCCGAAAGCCTGGCCAATGATGCGAACTGGCTTCTGGACGGGGAACGCGGCATCTTCAATCTGGCGCGCAAGCGCCTGTCGATGCTATGGCGTCAGGAAGGGTTGCTCAGCGCCAATAAGCTGTTGGCGAACCGCTTTGTCGGGTCGGTTGCCGACCTGACGCTCAGCCTGCGCGAGGATACGCTGGCGGATAGTCTGACCTTCGCCGATATCGCGCAATCGCGCTGGACACTGCTGATATCCGTCATGGTGTTCAGCCTATCCGCGGTTATCCTGTTGTCCATCTATGCGCGCTATCAGATCGTGAAGCGGCTGACGGCGTTGCGGCAGGCCCTGATCGCACGCGTCGGCGGGCGCAGCGAACCGATCCCGACGGCGGGAGCCGACGAAATCGCGGATATCGGTCAGGCCGCCGTCTTCTTTACCGAAGCCTTGGTCGAGCGGGAAAAGCGCCTGCGGATCGCCAAGGAGGAAGCCGAGACCCTCGCCCGCCAGGCGGATGCGGCGAACAGATCGAAGTCCTTGTTTCTGGCGAATATGAGCCACGAATTGCGCACGCCCCTAAACGCGATCATCGGCTTTTCCGAATTGATCAGCACCGGCTACGGCAACCCGACCCGCAGCGCCGAATATGCGACGGATATCAACGAAAGCGGGCGTCATCTGCTGGAAATCATCAACCAGCTACTCGACTATTCCAAGGTTGAAGCGGGCGAGCGGGAATTGGTGATCAGGCCGCTGGATATCGCCCAGGAATTCGGGATTCTGCGCAAATTGGTGCAGATACAGCTTCAGCGCCGGAACCTCGACCTTGTCACCGAAATCCCGGACAATGCCACCCTTCTGGCCGATCGCGTCGCCTTCCGACAGATATTGCTGAACCTGCTGTCCAATGCGTGCAAATTCGCCTTCGAGGAAACGGCCATTCGTGTGACGGCCACCCTGAACGGCCCGTTGGTGGAACTGCGCGTGATCGATAAGGGCATTGGCATCGCGCCCGATCACATGGAACGGGTGATGCAGCCCTTCCATCAGGAGTCCGGCGGTTACGATTCCAATACCGGCGGCACCGGCCTTGGCCTCGCGATCGTGGAATCTCTGATGGGCCTGCAAAACGGGACGATCCGTCTGGAAAGCGAAAAGAATGTCGGGACGACGGTTATTCTGACCTTCCCCCGGCATGCCGATGCACATCTACGCGAGGCCACGGCGGAAGACGCGATCATTTCCGCAGGCGATTGACCTCTTCCAACAAGGCCAGCCAAACGCCGACCAGGATCGGGACGCCGCCGATCACACTGGCCGCCGGGATCGCTTCGCCCAGATAGACGACGCCCAGCAAGCAAGAGAGCACCGGTTCCCCCAGTAGGCAGATGGCGACGAAGATGGGCGATAACCGGCCCAGGGCGTGGTTGTAGGCGCTGTGACCGATACCCTGGCAGACGAGGCCGAGAGCCAGCGCTGCCGCTAATGCCTGCCCCCCGATCATCGCCGGATCGAAGGCCCCCAACGGTAGTGAGAATACGGCCAACGCCCCGGCTGCAGTTCCATAGCAGATCGTGACGTAAAGCGCGGTCGGCATTCCGGACCGGACTTTCTGTCCGACGAGAAGATAGCCAGCCATGGAAAGACCGCCGATCCCCGCCAGAACCAGACCGATGGGGTCACCGACCGGACGGGACGCACCGTCATAGCCGATGATCCCGACGCCCAACAGACACAGGGCGATCCCCAACAGCACCCTTCGGGACGGCAGACCCCGGCCCAGGACGGTTTCGATCACGGCGATCCAGACCGGCGACAGGCTGACCAGGATGGCGCTTTCCGCGATGCTGAGCCGTTGGACGGATTCGATCCAGGTGCCGAAATGAACCGCGAGGCACAGCCCGGCCAGAACCGACAGGACGAAGGACCGGCGGTTAACCCCGCCCCCGCGCCGCCAGGCGATCCAGGCAACGGGCGCGAACAGGATTGTACCAATCGCAACCCGCGCGGTGGCCAGGAACAAGGCGGGGGCGTCCCCGGCCAGACGGACGAAAATCACTCCATGACTGACGGCCAAAAGCCCGACAAGGGCCAGGAGAAGGATCGGCATCCGGGAGGACGGTATCGGTGACGTTGGCACCGGCGACCCGCCGACGGATCCTGTCGCCGCCATGGGGAGCTACCGAGTCGGACGGGGGGTGTCGCCAGCGTAGTCATAAAAGCCCCGACCGGTTTTAACACCCAACCACCCGGCCTCGACATACTTCACCAGCAACGGACAGGGTCGATATTTCGCGTCCGCCAGATCGCCGTGCAGAACCGACAGAATCGCCAGACACGTATCGAGACCGATGAAGTCCGCCAGTTCCAGCGGGCCTTTCGGATGGCGAGTTCCCAGCTTCATCGCCGTGTCGATCGCCGAGACCGATCCGACTCCTTCATACAGGGTATAGATCGCCTCGTTGATCATCGGCAGCAGGATGCGGTTGACGATGAAACCCGGAAAATCCTCCGATACGGCAACGGTCTTGCCCAGCGCTTCGGTGAATTCCTTGAATTTCTCGAAGGTCGCATCGGTCGTGGCCAGTCCGCGGATCAATTCCACCAACGGCATGGCCGGGACCGGGTTCATGAAATGGCAGCCGCAGAATCGTTCCGGCCGGTCCGTATTGGCGGCCAGCCGCGTGATCGAAATCGACGATGTGTTGGTCGACAGATAGGCGTCGGGCAACATGTTCTGGATCGCGGTTTTCAGGATCTCGCGCTTCACCACCTCGCTTTCGGTGGCGCTTTCGATGACCATGTCGCAGTCATAGAGCATCGCATAGTCGGTGCCTGTCACGATCCTGCCCAGCGCGGGGTCTATCTCGGACTTGTCGATCTGACCGCGAGCGGCCTGTTTCGCCATATAGTCCGCGATACGCTCCATCGCGTCGTCCAAGGCCGATTCCGCCGTATCCAACAGTCGAACCTGTGCCCCGGCCAGTGCCGAAACATGCGCGATGCCGTGCCCCATCTGGCCGGCTCCGATGACGCCGATCGTCTTAAACACGTAGATTTCCTTTCCCGCATCGACTGAGGGCCTCTTCCCAGTCGTTCCACACGACATGGCAGCCCTTCTTTGTTGCAGTGCAACTGTGAGCCGGAGAAAACCCTATTGCAAGCGGGAAGACCCTGAAAAGCCCCGAAGAAAACCGGGAGAACACTTGGGGACCTTTTCGACCCGATCCCTCGATCAGTTCTTCAGGCGCGGCGGGCGGCGTCCGCTGCCGTCCGGCACATTCTCGGATTCGCTGTCGAAGAAGACCCGCTTCCAGATCAGCCCCTGATCTTCGTCCTTTACCAGAACCCAGGTCCGACCATAGGCCGTGTCCAGCAAGACGGACGCATCTTCATCGCCGATTTTTGAATCGATCACGGAATAACGGCCGGGGACATCCTTGTCCGCCGTGTTTTCCTGCGCCAGGACCGCCGTCGCCCCGAACCCGACGCCGCAGATCAGTCCGGCGGCCAGCACCAATTTACCCATGTCCAACATCCCCGCTCCGATTTTCCCTGCTTCGACTGTCCCTGCTTGGACTTTCATCGAAATCCCGTTCCAACTCCCGATGCCGACAGCGCCGTTGGCCTTCCGTCGGGCACGCGTAGTGATGGGCACTATAAAGGGCAATTGCGCCGCGCGGAAGCGGCCTTACGCCGTCGACCCGCCGCGCGTCAAAAACAGACCCACACCGGTCGCGATCAGCAGGCTACCGGTCAAGCGTGCGCGGATCACCGCCCGCCGCGCATCCATCAGGAAGGGGCGAATGCGGCCCGCCAACAGCGCATAGGCACCGTCCAGCAATACCGCAACCGTCAGGAACGCGGCTGTCATCACCACCAGTTGCGGGGCGGCGGGCAGGGTCGAATCCATGAATTGCGGGAAGAAGGCGACATAGAAAATGACCGTCTTCGGATTGGTGATGCCGGTCAGGTAGCCGTGCAGAAAAACCTTTTTCAGGGACCGGCGACGGTCGGCTTCCGCTTCCTGAAGCATCGCGCCCCGCGACCGCCACTCGCGAATCCCCAAATAGACGAGATAGGCCGCCCCGGCGATCCGAACCAGATCGAACAGGTCCGACATCAACGTCAGCAGGGCCGAAAGACCGATCCCCCCGGCGATCAGCAGCGTCATGGTGCCCAAATTCGCGCCGACACTAGTGATCACGCCGAAACGCGTGCCGTGTTTCAAGCTGTTCGCAACAACCAAGGTCACGACGGGCCCGGGCATCAGAATCAACAGGGCTGCTGCGAAGACAAACGCGCTGAACAGTTCGAGATTCACCGTATCCATGGCTCAGATCACTTCCGTTTCTTCCAAGGGCGTTCCGGTCAATACGCGGTCGTATCCGAATACCGACAGGTCGATCGTGCGATAAAGCCCTGTCGTCAGAATTTCCGCAAGCCCCCTGCCGATCGCCGGGGATTGCTGCATGCCGTGCCCGCTGAAACCGTTGGCGAAGAAGAAATTCTCGACCTCCGGATGGGGTCCCAGGATCGCGTTCGCGTCCAACAGACACATCGCGTAGTGACAACCCCAGGCCGAGGTTTGCCGGATCGCCTCGAAGGCCGGAACGCGGTTCGCCAGGGTCGGCCACAGATAGTCTTCGAACTGGCTGTAATCGACGTCGTAATCCCAGTTTTCCGGATCGTTTTCCTCCGGCCCCGGTGAGCGACCGGTCAGGAACCCGTTCCCCTCTGCCCGAAAATAGGTGCCGCTGTTGTCGATCACCAACAAACCTTGCGGCACGGGATCGCGGCATTCGCAGAAGAAGACGCAGCGTTTGCGCGGCGATACCGGCAGGCCGTCGATCCCGGCCATTTCGGCCACAAGACGGGCACGCCCACCCGCCGCATTGACGATCTGCCCGGCGGGCAACCGGCTGCCGTCGGCCAGTTTCAGGGCGGTCACGCGCGCGCCCTCCCGCTCAATCCCGATCACTTCGCCGTCAATGTAACGCACGCCCAGGGAGACCGCTTTCTTCCGGAAGGCACGGGTGAGGCCGTATCCGTCGAACCAGCCTTCTCCCGATAGACCCAGATGCGCGGTTTCGAGCCCTTCCGGATTGACCCAGGGGAAGCGTTCGCCGATCGCCTTCGGGCCTTCGATTTGCTCGACCTCCGCACCGCAGGACAGTTGCAGATCCAACACGCGGTCATAGGCCGCGCGTTGTGTCCCGTCGATCAGGAATAGATACGCCCCGTCCCGGAACTGGATATCCGCCGCATCGCCGTCGACGGCCAGATGCGTGCCGATATTTTTCAGGAAGTCGTATCCGAAACGAGAGATCGCGATATTCTCGCGCGTCGAAAATTGCTGCCGGATCGACGCGACGGACCGCGCCGAGGTGCTGAATTCATAGCTGGAATCGCGTTCGACAACGGTCACAGACCCGTCGAAGCCGGGATCGGCAGCCAGGAAGTAGGCGATCGCGCTGCCGATCACGCCGCCGCCGATAATCGCGATATCCGTCATAAGAACCTCCTCGCCATCCCATACCCTAAGCGCCCTACTCTATCGGCCTGATTTCGGCAAGACGCCTTCCGCATTGAGCCTTCGGTCGGGCTGGGGCACGGTTCGATGACGCGTAATTTTGGGGAGGATGGATATGGTTTCGACATTGGCCGTGATCGGCACCGGCATCATGGGCGCACCGATAGCGCGGAATGCGGAAAAGGCGGGCTTCACGGTCACCGCCTGGAACCGGTCGCGGGAAAAGCTGGCCGGCTTCAAGGCGACCGAAACTCCCGCCGAGGCCGCCGCCGGGGCGGATGCGACCATTCTGATGCTGAGCGACGGGCCGACCTGCGATCACCTTCTCTATGAAGACGGCGAGCATGGTCCCGCTGTCCTATCCGCGATGCGGCCCGGATCGCGGCTGGTCGTCATGTCCTCCATCCCCGTCGAAACCGCCCGCGGTCAGGCGGAACGGGCCCAGGCTGTCGGTATCGGTTATCTGGACGCGCCGGTATCGGGCGGCGAGAAGGGCGCGATCGAGGCGACGCTCGCCATCATGGCGGGCGGGACGCAATCGGATTTCGACGCCATGGCCCCGGTCTTCCGTGCCATGGGCCGCCCGACATATGTCGGTCCCGCCGGATCGGGCCAACTTGCCAAACTCGCCAATCAGATGATCGTCGGCAACACCATTGCGACGGTTGCGGAAGCCCTGATCCTCGCCGCGAAAGGCGGGGCCGACCCCGCCGCGGTCCGCGAGGCCCTTTTGGGCGGTTTCGCGGATTCGACCATCCTGAAACTGCACGGTCAGCGCATGGTGGACGGGGATTGGACCCCCGGGGGCATGTCGCGCTATCAGTTGAAGGACCTCCGCACCGCCATGGGCTTCGCCAAGAGCCTGGGGCTCGATCTGCCGGTTACGGAACTGACGACGCAATTGTTCGAAGACACGGTCGCCCATGGCGACAGCGACAAGGACCACAGCGCCGTCTATCTGGAACTGATGCGCCGAAATGGGGCGTAGCCCCCTCACCCCAACCCTCTCCCCTGAGGGGAGAGGGAGTTTTTCTACACACGATTCTTCTTACCCTCTTGTTCCCCCTCTCCCTCTGGGAGAGGGTCGGGGTGAGGGGCATCGGTTGCAATTCGCCGCAGGACTGCGACTATTAGCGCATGCCGTCCCCAATCAATAGAGCCAGAGCCTTGCGCCGTAATGCGACGGATGCCGAAACCAAGCTTTGGAGTCGCCTGAGAAACCGGCAATTGAACGGCATGAAGTTTCGCAGGCAGGCGCCGCTTGGACCGTATTTCGCGGATTTCCTATGCCGGGAGACGAGACTGATCATCGAAATCGACGGCGGCCAGCATGATCCGGAACGGGACCAGGACCGAACGACGTTTCTGAATGCTCAAGGATATCACGTCATTCGGTTCTGGAACCACGATGTGCTGGCAAACATAGAGGGCGTTTTGACCTGTATTACGGAACATAATTCCAGAGGCCCTCACCCCAACCCTCTCCCCGAGGGAGAGGGAGAAACAAAAGCCCCTCCCCCGGTTTGGGAGAGGGGTTCCGATAAGGATTTTCCGGATTAAGAGGCTTTCTTGATCGCCGCCTGGGCCGCCGCCAGCCGTGCGATCGGCACCCGGAACGGAGAGCAGGAGACGTAATCCAGATTCTGGCTTTCGCAGAAGCTGATCGAATTCGGATCGCCCCCATGTTCGCCGCAGATGCCCAGCTTGATACCCGGGCGTGTCTTGCGGCCCCGTTCGGCGGCAATGGAGATCAACTCACCCACGCCGTCCTGATCCAGCGTCTGGAACGGGTCATGTTCCAGGATACCCCGACGTTCGTAATCCGTCAGGAAATTGGCGCTGTCGTCGCGGCTGAGGCCGAAGGTCGTCTGCGTCAGATCGTTCGTCCCGAAGGAGAAGAATTCCGCCGACTCCGCGATCTCACCGGCCCGCAGCGCGGCGCGCGGCAGTTCGATCATCGTGCCGATCGTGTATTTCGGCTCCGTCCCGGTTTCTTCAGCCACCGCCTTAGCCGTGTCGATGATCACGGCGCGCAGAAGATCCAGCTCCTTTTTCACGGAAACCAGCGGGATCATGACCTCGCACAGGACCGCCTCGCCGCTCTTCTTTTCCATCGCCACGGCGGCTTCAAAGATAGCGCGGGCCTGCATTTCGCAGATTTCCGGATAGGAATTCAGCAACCGGCATCCGCGATGGCCCAGCATCGGGTTGGATTCGTGAAGCTGCGCCGCACGGGCCATGATCTTGGCCGGATCGACGCCGAGGTCCTTCGCGATTTCCTCGAACTCGTCCGTTTCGCGCGGCAGGAATTCATGCAGCGGCGGGTCCAGCAGACGGATCGTGACCGGCAGACCCTTCATGATATCGAAGATTTCTTCGAAATCGCCGCGCTGCATCGGCAGGATTTTCGCCAGCGCCGCCCGTCGGCCGTCCTCGTCGGAGGCCAGGATCATTTCCCGCACCGCCAGGATACGGTCGCCGTCGAAGAACATGTGTTCCGTCCGGCACAGGCCGATCCCTTCCGCGCCGAACTTGCGCGCGGTCGCGACGTCTTCCGGCGTTTCCGCATTGGCACGCACCGCCATGCGGCGTTCGGCATCGGCCCATTCCATGATGCGGGCGAAATCGCCGGACAGTTCCGGCTGCACCGTCGGCACGCGGCCCTTCATGACCTCACCGGTCGACCCGTCGATGGTGATCCAGTCGCCTTCAGACACGGTTTCGCCGCGAACGGTAAACGTCCCCGCCTTGTAGTCGATGCGGATTTCACCGGCCCCGGCGACACAGGCCCGGCCCATGCCGCGCGCGACCACCGCCGCGTGGCTGGTCATGCCGCCGCGCGTGGTCAGGATGCCTTCGGCGGCATGCATGCCGTGAATGTCTTCCGGCGAGGTCTCGATACGGACCAGCATAACCTTGTCCCCGGCCTGGGCACGCTTTTCGGCCTCATCGGCGGAAAAGACGACAACCCCCGACGCGGCCCCCGGAGACGCCGGCAGCCCCTTGGAGATGACGTCCCGCGCGGCCTTCGGGTCCAGGCGCGGGTGCAGAATCTGATCCAGCGATTGCGGTTCGACGCGCATCACGGCTTCCTGCTGTGAAATCAGGCCTTCATCGACCATTTCGCAGGCAATTCGGATCGCGGCCTGACTGGTGCGTTTGCCGGACCGGGTCTGCAGCATGTACAGTTTGTCCTTCTGCACCGTGAACTCGATGTCCTGCATGTCGCGGTAATGGTTTTCCAGCAATGTGCGTACGTCGCACAACTGCCCGAACACTTCCGGCATGACTTCTTCCATCGCAGGCAGGTCGGACCCCTGCGCCTGCTTCCCGGCGATGGTCAGGTGCTGCGGCGTGCGGATACCGGCGACGACATCCTCGCCCTGCGCATTGACCAGATATTCGCCGTAGAAGGTGTTTTCCCCGGTCGACGGATCGCGGGTGAACGCGACACCGGTGGCGCAATCCTGTCCCATATTGCCGAAAACCATCGCCTGCACATTGACCGCCGTGCCCCAGGCTTCCGGAATATCGTGGAGTTTGCGATAGGTGATCGCGCGATGCGTCTGCCAGGAGCTGAACACGGCCCCGATCGCGCCCCAAAGCTGTTCCTGCGGGTCCTGCGGGAAGGCGGTGCCCAGTTCTTCCTGCACGACCGCCTTGTAGCGTTCGATCAGGTCGGCCAGATGATCGGCGGACAGTTCCGTATCCAGGACCGCGCCGGTTTCGTCCTTCACGTCTTCCAGCTTTTCCTCGAACAGGAAATGTTCGACGCCCAGAACGACATTGCCATACATTTGGATGAAGCGGCGGTAGCTATCCAGCGCGAAACGACGGTCGCCGGATTCCCTGGCCAGACCTTCGACCGTTTCGTCGTTCAGGCCCAGGTTCAGCACCGTGTCCATCATGCCCGGCATGGAAACCCGCGCGCCCGACCGGACGGACACGAGAAGCGGGTTCGCCGCGTCGCCGAATTTCGTGCCGACGATTTCTTCGACGGCCTTCAGCCCCTGCGCGACCTGATCTTCCAGTTCGGCGGGATAGGTTTTGCCGTTGTCATAATAGTGGGTGCAGACTTCGGTCGAAATCGTGAAACCGGGCGGAACCGGCAATCCGATATTGGACATTTCCGCCAGGTTGGCGCCCTTGCCGCCCAGCAGGTTGCGCATCTCGCGCTTACCTTCCGCCGTACCGTTACCGAACCTATAGACCCACTTGGTCATCGTCCGCGCACCCTTTCTTTATTGTGAGAGGACCCTCTTGCGGTGAGATCCTACCCCTCGACCTGGCCGAAATCGGCCGATTGCTCCATGACCGCCCGGATTCGGGCGAGAAGGAAAAGCCTGTTGCGGCGCAGCGCCGCATCGTCGGCATTCACGGTGACCGCATCGAAAAACGCATCGACCGGCTGCCGCAGAACGGACAGTGCCGCCATGGCCCCGGCGAAGTCTTCGGCTTCCGCACAATCCGCCGATCCCGCCGCGGCGGTTTCCAACGCATCGGCCAATGCCCGTTCCTCATCCTGCGCGAACAGGGCCGGGTCCGGCTTATCCCGATATTCGGTGCTGTCCTTCTTTTCTTCCGCGCGCAGGATATTCGCCGCGCGGCGATAGGCGGTCAGCAGGTTCGCGCCGTCTTCGCTGCCGACGAAATTGCGCAGGGCATGGACGCGGGCGACCAGACGGACCAGATCGTCCTCGTCCCCCAGCGCGAACAGCGCCTGGATCAGGTCGTGCGACACGCCTTCGTCCTTCAGGTGGACACGCAGGCGATCCGCAAAGAAGGACAGAAGATCACGGGTGATCCCGGCCAGATCGCGCACATTGACCGAAACGCTGCCCTGTTCGCCATACAGGCCCGCGGCCTCCGCGATCATATGGGTCAGCTTCAGTCGGATACGGTTTTCCAGCACCAACCGGATGACGCCCAGCGCCGCGCGGCGCAACGCGAACGGATCCTTGGACCCAGTCGGCTTTTCGTCGATCAGCCAGAATCCGATCAGCGTATCCAGCTTTTCCGCAAGCGCGACCGACACCGAAACAGGGGCGGACGGGCAGGCGTCGTTCGGACCGGCGGGCGAATAATGCTGCGCCACCGCATCCGCGACGACATTTTTTTCGCCCTGGTTCAGGGCATAATACCGGCCCATCAACCCTTGAAGTTCGGGGAACTCGCCGACCATGTCAGTGGTCAGATCCGCCTTGGCCAGCCGCGCTGCCCGCCGCGCATCGTTGCGGTCGCAGTCCGGAACGAATTCCGACACGACATCGGCCAGGTTGGCCAAGCGTTCCACACGCTCCGCCACGGTGCCCAGCTTCGCGTGGAAAATTACCTTTTCCAGCGCGGGCAACCGGTCTTCCAGTTTCGTCGCGCGATCCTGATCCCAGAAGAATTTCGCATCCGCCAGACGGGCGCGCAGCACGCGCTCGTTCCCGGCGACGATCCGCGCCCCGCCATCCGTCGCCGTCATATTGGCGACGAGTGCGAAGCGCGCGGCCAGAGTGCCGTCATGCGCCAGCAGGGAGAAATATTTCTGGTGCGACCGCATGGAAGTCGACAGAACCTCCGGCGGGACATCCATGAATTCGTCGTCGATCTTGCCGATCAGCACGGCAGGCCATTCGACCAGATTGGTGACCTCGTCCAGCAATCCCGGATCGT
Source organism: Pacificispira spongiicola (assembly GCF_012926505.1). Lineage (GTDB taxonomy): Bacteria > Pseudomonadota > Alphaproteobacteria > UBA8366 > Aestuariispiraceae > Pacificispira > Pacificispira spongiicola. Next base: position 138,242 of record NZ_JABBNT010000004.1, on the reverse strand, counting down.
CCAGGACCGTCAATCCTTCGGCTTCCGCCGCCGCGGCCAGATCGGCGGCAATTTTCGCCTTGCGCGCGTCCGGGTCCAGCAGGACATGGGCCGCTTCCAGCTTCGCCTTGTAGTCATCGAAGGACGTTACCGAAATCGGGGCCGGCGACAGGAAACGATGCCCCATCGTCGTATCCGTAAAGGCAACCGTCCGGCCGCCCAGATCGAACTCACCGGCCAGGGCCGCGCCGTCAAACAGCGCCAGGATCGAATGCAACGGACGCACCCAACGGAACTGCTGATCCGCGAAGCGCATGCTTTTCGCCCAGGGCAGGGCACGGATGGCGGCGTCGATCACACCGGGCAGGACCTGGGACGTCGGCCCGCCCTTCTTCTCAATCACGGCGATCCAGACCGGGCCCTTGGCAGTTTCCTGCTGTTCGCATTGATCCAGACTGTCCAGGCCGGCGGCGCGCAGGAAACCCTGCACGGCCTGTTCCGGCGCGCCGACCTTCGGCCCCTTGCGTTCCTCGCGCAGGTCCGGCTGGCTGACCGGCAGTCCGTCGACCACGAGGGTCAGGCGGCGCGGCGTCCAGAAACAACGCGCATCGGCGAAATCCAGATTCGCCTTCTTCAATCCGTCGGTCACCAGACGTTTCAGATCTTCCGCCGCCTGCCGCTGCATGCGGGCCGGAATTTCCTCGCTGAACAGTTCGAGAAGAAGTTCGGCCATCACGCGGCCTCCCCATCGGAAGACGCATCGGCCGGCAATTCGCCTTGCGCTTTCAGCCATGCTTCCGCGCAGGCCTTCGCCAATGCCCGGACGCGGCCGATATAGGCCTGACGTTCGGTGACGGAAATGACGCCGCGCGCATCCAGCAGGTTGAACAGATGGCTGGCCTTTAGACACTGGTCATAAGCGGGAAGCGCCACGCCGCCCGCGATCAGGCGACCGCATTCCTTTTCCGCATCTTCGAAGTGCCGCAGGATCATATCCGTGTCGGCCAGTTCGAAATTGTGCTTCGAATATTCGACTTCCGCCTGATGGTAGACATCGCCATAGGAGAATGTGTCGTTGAAGCGCAGGTCGTAGACGTTTTCCACGCCCTGGACATACATCGCCAACCGTTCCAACCCATAGGTCAGTTCCGTCGAAACAGGGCTGCAATCGAAGCCGCCGACCTGCTGGAAATAGGTGAACTGGCTGACTTCCATCCCGTCGCACCAGACTTCCCAGCCCAGGCCCCAGGCGCCCAGCGTCGGGCTTTCCCAATCGTCCTCGACGAATCGGATGTCGTGTTCCATCGGGTCGAGACCGATGGCTTTAAGCGAGCCGAGATACAGGTCCTGGCTGTTGGCCGGGGACGGCTTCATCATCACCTGATACTGATAGTAATGCTGAAGCCTGTTCGGGTTTTCCCCATAGCGCCCGTCGGTCGGACGGCGCGACGGCTGCACATAGGCGGCCTTCCAGGGTTTCGAGCCCAGGGAGCGCAAAGTCGTCGCCCAGTGAAAAGTACCGGCGCCGACCTCCATGTCATAAGGCTGCAGGATGACGCAGCCCTGATCCGCCCAATAGCGGTGCAGGGTCAGAATGATGTCCTGAAAGGTGGCGCCGGAGCGCTGCGACTTGCTCATGTGTCCGTTTGGGGTCCGTTTGGGGTCCGCTGGATATCTCCACCGCCCGGTTTCCCGGAATTCGGTGCGGCGCACCATAACGACGCGCCCCTGCTGAATCAACGACGGATAAGCGCGTTTTCAGGGGCAATCCCTGTCCATACGGTCAACACAGTTTTTCAGTACACGCGGGGCGCTTCATAACAGGCTTTCAATTGCGTAATATGTTCCGCGAGTTGCACCAGTCGGAAAACGTAAGTGAACTTCTCTCCCTCGCCGTCGGTGAAACGCAACGCCGCGACCTTCCCAAAGAAAAGATCCGCCGTCAGCTTGTTGTAGATATTGTCCGTCCAGGCGATATAGGCTGGGTTCACCGCCCGCGACGATTCGTTGAAGACATTCGGCGATTTGCCGAACCGGTCTTCGTACATTTCCGCCGTTCGGACGAAGAAAACAGCGGATTTCTGATTCCGCAGCACCGCGAAATAGTGCCTCTCCACGGGTCTGCCGTCGATGGAGATGTCGAACCCAATCGGCTTCGTGTGTTTGTTCAACACCTTGCCGTGACCGAAGACAATGCGGGGATTGGTGTTGTCGCTGTCGCACATCAGGAACAGGAAAGCCTTTGAATCCTCCGACGCGACGCGGACCCCGGTCAAATGACTGCCGTCTTCCGGGTCCTTCCCGTCGACCCGCACCACGACGGGTGCCGTTTGGGCGGTTTCTGCAAAAGCTTCGGAAACCGGAATGGTTGCGCAGGCCAGGAAAGCGGCGCCCAAGAACTGAAAGAAACGCATCATAAGGCCTTGCCCCACACCATGATCCGGTTTCGCGTTTTCCGCCTTTGGCTGCGGATCGATCCCGGCAAAAACGTATTCTAACGGTTTACCGATCCTCGGCGGCGGTTTATGTCCCCATGGAACACCATATGGGGAGAACGATAATTCCCCTCCCTAATCAAGGAAAGGACAATCCATGCCCTTCGTTCCCACCCGGGCCTCCACCCGCGCGCTGCGCCGCATCGCCCTCGCCGTCGGTCTGACGCTCAGCGCCTCCGCAGGGCCGGCCGCCGCGCAGGATTTGGAAAACACCCTGTATATCGACATGGACTTCGGCCGCATTACCATCGAACTGCGCCCGGATCTCGCGCCCAATCACGTCGAACGCATCAAGATGCTGGCCCGCGAAGGCTTCTACGACGGCGTCGTCTTCCACCGCGTGATCGACGGTTTCATGGCGCAGACCGGCGACCCGACGGGCACCGGCATGGGCGGTTCCACCTATCCCGATCTGGATCAGGAATTCAGCAAGGAACCCTTCGTGCGCGGCACGGTCGGCATGGCGCGGACCAGCGACCCGAACTCTGCCAATAGCCAGTTCTTCATCTGCTTCGACAACGCGTCCTTCCTGAACGGCCAGTACACCGTCTGGGGTCAGGTCGTCGACGGCATGGATGTCGTCGACAAGATCAAGAAAGGCGCGGGCCAGAGCGGCTCCGTCTCCGATCCCGACGCGATGGTGAAGGTCAGCGTCGCCGCAGACATTCAATAAGGCGATCAGTAAGCCGTTTCTCGTACAATTCAAAACCCGCCCGGAGCCGCATTTGCATTCCGGGCGGGTTTTATTTATTATTCTGCATACCGGACGCGCAGAAAGCGCCCCGTGAGTGACAGGAGAATCCGATGTCCGACATCCTCGGCGCCGTGGCGCTGCAGCAAGCCCAGTTCCAGCAGCAACTCGGCATTGCCCTCCTCAAACAGGATTTCGCGCAGCAGGAACAAATTCTGCAGATCGTCGACGATGCGGGCGCGGCCGCGCAAAGTGGCTCCCAATCGCTGAACAGCAGCGGCACGGGCCAGATCGTCAACATCCTGGCCTAACACCGCCGAAACCGTCGGCGCATCCCTTTAGCGCGGTTACTGCTAACGTCCCGAAAGCCCTGACTGCCCCACTCCCGTTTCCTTGAGACGCCTTTTCTTGCGTTTGCCCATTCCCCGACACCGCGCGCCGCCCGAAAATCAGAGCAATCCTTAAACTAGACGATACGTCTCGTCTATTGTAAGAATGGCGTATGGAGAATTGGACACTCGGATTGCATCCGCTTGCGGCGGAAACGGATATGGGCGGCGCCAAAACGGCGCGGCGGTCATGGAAACGCCACAAGGCCATCGTGGACGCCGCGATCGCCTGCGTCGCCCGCACCGGCTATACCGCCACCACCGTCGAGGCCGTCGCCGCCGAGGCGGGCGCGGGCAAGCAGACGATCTATCGCTGGTGGCCGTCAAAGGCGGCCCTCTTCGTGGAAGTCTACGGACGCTTGGCCGACCGGTCGATCTTGCAGCCGAGTGCAGCCCCTGCCCCACCCGCTCAAAGCCTTGAAGAGGCGCTTGCCGCCCTGCTGTCACGGCTGTTCGATCTGTACCGGACGAGTCCGGCGGGTGCGATCCTGGCCGGACTGATCGGTGAAGCGGCGGGCGACGAGGAAGTCCGCGCAGCCGTACAGGCGGGGCTGGTCCTTGGGCGCGGTGACATCGTGCGGGAGCTTGTTGCATCCCATCCCGACGTGAAATCCCGCGCCATCAGACCGGATATCGTCAACGAGGTGGTCATCGCCTTGGTCTGGAAGGCCTTGATCCTGGCCCCGGAGAGCCTGACCGATGCGGGCGCCCGCGCCATCGCCGGAACGGCCCTCTCCGCCGCAATGCCCCATGCGTGACGAAAAGCTGATTTTCGACGGCTACCGGCCCGGCGCCATGGCGGCGGCGATCACCCTGCACATGGCCTATTACGCGCCACAATGGGGGTTCGGCGCACCGTTTGAAAGCAAGTTGGGGCGAGAGATGGGAGAGTTCCTGGGTCGATACGATCCCGACCGCGATCTCTTCCTGACCGCCTATCGACCCGATGGCACTTTGGTCGGAACGATTACCCTGGACGGGGTCGACGCCGACACTGCGGACGGCGTGCATCTGCGCTGGTTCATCGTATCGGAGGCCGCACGCGGGATGGGCTTGGGCCGTCAGCTAATGGCCACCGCCGTCGAATTCCTGGACCGGACGGGATACGACCGCACCTATCTGACGACCTTCGCGGGGTTGGATGCGGCGCGCAGCCTCTACGAATCTTTCGGATTCCATCTGACCAAAGAAGAACCGACCGACCCCTGGTCGGGATCGGTCGGTCTTCAACGCTTCGATCGGATTACCGAAATACGGTCTTAGCCGTTATTGGCGCGACGGCGCGGGGCGTGCCCGGCATTGCGCGGCGCCTTCGGACCGTTCCCGCCGTTACGCGAACCGCGATCCGATTTGTTCCGGTCGCCACCGTTACGATCGGCATGCGGGCGCTCGGACTCGCCATTGCGATTGCCTTTCGCGAAGCCGCCCGGCTTGCCGGAGCGTTTCGGGCCCTTCCCGGCGAAACCGCCGGACTTTTTCGGGCCGCGATTGCGGGACGGTTTACCGTGATCGGCGGGGGCGCGGCCGCTGCCTTGGCGGTTGGCCATGGCTTCGGCGAGGCCGGAGGCTTCGTTGGAATGATAGCTGTGATCGCGGTCGACCGGCACGTCCATACGGGTCGCCTTCTGGATCGCCATCAGGAATTCGACCTCGTCCGGGGAGCAGAAAGACAGCGCGATGCCGCTTTCGCCGTTACGCGCCGTGCGCCCGATGCGGTGCACATAGTTTTCGGCGTCCACCGGCAGATCGTAGTTCACGACATGGGTAATGCCCTGAACGTCGATGCCGCGCGCGGCGAGATCGGTCGCGACCAGAACGGAGACCTTGCCCCGGGCGAAGTCGGCCAGCGCCTGCTTGCGCGCGCCCTGGGTCTTGTCGCCGTGAATGGCGGCAACGGAAAAGCCGTCGCCCTTCAGGCCCGAGCAGACCTTGTCCGCGCCACGCTTCGTGCGGGTGAAGACGATGACACGATCCGCACCGTCGTCGGTCAGGATCTTGCGCAGCAGCGGCGCCTTGCGCACACGGTCGACGAACAGAACCTTCTGTTCGATCTTGTCGACGGTCGTCGATTCCGGCGTCACCTCGACCTTCACCGGGTCGCGCATCAGTTCATGGGCCAGCGTGCGGATATCTTTCGGCATGGTGGCGGAGAACAGAACAGTTTGGCGTTCCTTCGGCATGACGGCGGCGAGGCGGCGCACTTCCGGCGCGAAGCCCATGTCGAGCATGCGGTCGGCCTCGTCCAGCACCAGGATTTGCACGTCCTGAAGCCCGATCGCGCCGTCTTCCATCAGGTCGCGCAGGCGGCCCGGCGTGGCGATCAGAATATCGACGCCACGGGCACAGGCGCGGGCCTGCGGCACCTTGCCGACGCCGCCGAAGACGCTGACGACGGACAGACGCATGCGGTTGGCGAAGGATTTGACGCTGTCGTGAATTTGGGATGCCAGTTCCCGGGTCGGCGACAGGACGAGCACGCGGCACGTCTTCGGCGCCGGTTTGCCCTTCAAGCCATCGAGATATTGCAGCGCCGGCAGCGCGAAGGCGGCGGTCTTGCCGGTCCCTGTCTGGGCGATGCCGAGAACGTCGCGGCCTTCCAATGCGGGGGGAATGGCCTGCGCCTGGATCGGCGTCGCCTCGGTGAAGCCCTGATTGCGCAGCGCGCCCAGGATCGGGCCGACGAGGCCCAGATCTTCGAATCGGACGCGGCCCTTATTCGCGGCGGCGTCGTTGGCAGCGGCGTCGTTGGCAGCGGTTTCCGTCGCGGAAGCTTCGGCTTGGATAACAGTATCAGTCATAGAGTGTACGAGTCTTTCATTCGCCCCGACATCGGCCGACGGCACACCAAACGGTGCGGCCGTCCGCGTCTGTGACGGGACGTTATCTATGCGCCCAAAGTGCGCGCAACACGGTGGGGAGGGTTGGGGCCCGAGGCGGGAGGCGTTGCCCCTCAGCGGGCAACTCTGCGCGATCGCAGCAGGCCAGGGCGGACACGCTTTTCGCGCCGCCGAATTTGTGCACTGCAAATAGGGCCTTGCAGTATGGAAGTCAACGGAATAAACCGCAGCCCGGTATGGAAGACACCGATCTATCCCGATTGCGTCGTCGATCCTTACCGTTTGCGGCGTTACACGGTTGAATGGTCAACGATGACTGATATTGTAGCGGCATCCAAAAGCCATGGAATGGGAATATCGGTTTCCACGTGGCCTTCTGGGGGGACCCTATGAACCGTTTGTGCGATCCCTGTTCGATTGCCAGGCCGGACCTATTCCGTCGGCCCCGCCTCGCGTTTTCCCGGATCGCCCTTTCGTCTCGCCGCCGCCCGCATTCGACGGCGCCGGACTACGCCCCTTCCTCAACCCCTCTTAAAAGGGATTATCGAACCCGATGAATATCCATGAATACCAAGCGAAGGAACTCCTTCGCCGCTTCGGGGTCGCCGTTCCCGACGGCAAAGTCGCCTATACGGTCGACGAAGCCGTCCAGGCGGCCAACGACATGGGCGGCCCGATCTGGGTCGTGAAATCGCAGATTCACGCGGGCGGCCGCGGCGCCGGTCATTTCGCCGACGACCCGAAAGGCAAGGGCGGCGTGCGCGTGTCCAAGTCGGTCGACGAGGTCCGCGAAAATGCCAAGGGCATGCTGAGCCACGTCCTGGTCACCAAGCAGACCGGCCCGGCGGGCAAGGAAGTGAAGCGGCTTTATATCGAAGACGGCTGCGACATCGCGCGGGAACTGTACCTCTCGCTGCTGATCGACCGCGCCACCAGCTGCGTCACGATCATGGCGTCGCGCGAAGGCGGGATGGAGATCGAGGAAGTCGCCGAACGCGACCCGAACGCGATCTTGAAGGTTTCGATCGACGCGGCGACCGGCATTTCCGGTTTCCATTGCCGTCGCATCGCCTTCTTCCTGGGCCTTGAAGGCAAGCAGATCAAAAGCGCGACCAAGTTCCTGACGGCCATGTACAAGGCCTTCGTCGACCTGGACGCCAGCATGGTCGAAATCAACCCGCTGGTCGTGACCGGCGCGGGCGACGTCATGGCGTTGGATGCGAAGATGAACTTCGACGACAACGCGCTGTTCCGTCACCCGGATGTCGCCGACATGCGCGACGAGGACGAAGAAGATCCCGCCGAGTTGGAAGCCGGGAAACACGAGCTGAACTACATCAAGCTCGACGGCACGATCGGCTGCATGGTCAACGGCGCGGGCCTCGCCATGGCGACGATGGACATCATCAAGCTGAAGGGCGGCGAGCCGGCCAACTTCCTGGATGTCGGCGGCGGCGCGACGCGCGAGCGCGTGACCAAGGCGTTCAAGATCATCCTCAGCGATCCGAATGTCGAAGGCATCCTGGTCAACATCTTCGGCGGCATCATGCGGTGCGACGTCATCGCCGAAGGCGTGATCGCGGCCAGCCGCGAAGTGAACCTGCACGTGCCGCTGGTCGTGCGCCTGGAAGGCACGAATGTCGAACAGGGTAAGAAACTGATGGCGGAATCGGGTCTGCCGATCATCTCCGCCGACAATCTGGAAGAAGCGGCGATTAAGATCGTCGCCGCCGTGAAGGAGGCGAACTGATGGCCGTGCTCATCGACAAGAACACGAAGGTCATTTGCCAGGGCTTCACCGGCGCGCAAGGCACCTTCCATTCCGAACAGGCGATCGCTTACGGGACCAAAATGGTCGGCGGTGTGACGCCGGGTAAGGGCGGTTCGACCCATCTGGACCTGCCGGTCTTCGACACGGTCGCCGAAGCGGTTCACACGACGGGTGCCAATGCTTCCGTGATCTATGTCCCGCCGCCCTTCGCGGCCGACGCGATCCTGGAAGCGATCGACGCGGAAGTCCCGTTGGCGGTCTGCATCACCGAAGGCATCCCGGTCCTGGACATGGTCAAGGTCAAACGCGCCCTCGCGAATTCCAAGACGCGCCTGATCGGCCCGAACTGCCCGGGCGTCATCACGCCGGACGAATGCAAGATCGGCATCATGCCCGGTCACATTCACCGTCGCGGTAAGATCGGCGTCGTGTCCCGGTCGGGCACGCTGACCTATGAAGCGGTCGCGCAGACGACGGCGGCCGGCCTGGGTCAGACGACCTGCATCGGCATCGGCGGCGACCCGGTCAACGGCACGAATTTCATCGACTGCCTGGAAATGTTCCTGGCCGACGATGAAACGCAGGGCATTATCATGATCGGCGAAATCGGCGGCACCGCGGAAGAGGAAGCAGCCGAATTCATCAAACAGTCGAAGGTGAAAAAGCCGATGGTCGGCTTCATCGCCGGCGTCACCGCCCCCCCGGGCAAGCGCATGGGGCATGCGGGCGCCATCATCTCCGGCGGACAAGGCACGGCCGCGTCCAAGCAGGAGGCGATGCGCAGCGCCGGTATCCTGGTGGCCGACAGTCCGTCGGCCCTGGGGTCCACGATGCTGAAGGCCATGGGTAAATAACCCTGAAAGACAAGGCCGGCCCCAAACCGGGCCGGCCTTTCTTTCGACAAAGCGTGCTATTCAGGGCGTATTATTAGGAGCGGTCCGGTCATGACGTATATCGGCGAAAATTCCCAGCTCTTCGGTGCCAACGAAACCTATATTGCCGAGCTTTTCACGAAATGGGCACTCGACCCCAGTTCCGTAGATCCGAGCTGGGCGACCTATTTCGAAAGCCTGGAACCCGGCGAGGTCTTACTGGAAGACGACCACAAGGGCCCCAGTTGGACCCGTCGACGGACCGCCGTTCTGGGCCAGGGCGACAGCGCCAGCAGCCAAAGCCTGTCCGACGCCCTGTCCGACCCGGACCGCAACCAGGATTCCATCCAGCAACTGATCGCGGCGCTGAAGGGCGGCACCCCGGCGGCGAGCAGCGATCAGATCCGTCAGGCGACACTGGATTCCATCCGCGCCCTGATGCTGATCCGCGCCTATCGCATGCGCGGCCATATGGAAGCGAAGCTGGATCCGCTGGGCCTGGAAAACCGGGGCAACCATCCGGAACTCGATCCCGCGACCTACGGGTTCGACGAACGCGATATGGATCGCCCGATTTTCATCAACTACTATCTGGGCCTGGAATCGGCGACCCTGCGCGAGATCGTGAAAATCTGCCGCCAGACCTATTGCGGCAATATCGGCGTTGAATTCCTGCACATTCAGGACCCGGAAGAAAAATCCTGGATTCAGGAAAAAATTGAAAGCAGCCGGAATCGGAAGGACTTCACCGATCTTGGTCGCAAGACGATTTTCGAACGTCTGACCAGTGCCGATATGTTCGAAACCTATCTCGACACCAAATACCGGGGCACGAAGCGGTTCGGCCTGGACGGGGGCGAAAGCCTGGTGCCGATGATGGAACAGATCTTCAAGCGCGGCGCGCAGCTGGGGCTTGAGGAAGTCGTTCTGGGCATGGCCCACCGTGGCCGCCTGAACGTGCTGGCCAACATCATGAACAAGCCCTATTCGCAGATTTTCGCGGAATTCGAGGGCATGTCCTCCAATCCGGATTCAGTCATGGGCTCCGGCGACGTGAAATACCATCTGGGCACGTCCGCCGACCGCGAATTCGAAGGCAAGACGGTCCATCTGTCTCTGACGGCCAATCCCAGCCACCTGGAATGCGTGAATACCGTCGTTCTGGGCAAGGTCCGGGCGAAACAGCATCAGCGCGGCGATGCCGAACGCGAAAAGGTCATGGGCCTGCTGCTGCATGGGGACGCGGCCTTCATCGGCCAGGGCGTCGTGGCGGAAACCTTCCTGTTGAGCCAGTTGGACGGCTATGCCACCGGCGGCACGATCCATATCATCATCAACAACCAGATCGGCTTCACCACGGCGCCGAGCAAGTCCCGCTCCTCGCCCTATCCGTCGGATATGGCGAAGACGGTCGATGCGCCGGTCTTCCACGTGAACGGCGACGATCCGGAAGCCTGCGTCCATGTTGCGCGACTGGCGATGGAATACCGCCAGAAGTTCAAGAAAGATGTCGTTATCGACATGTGGTGCTATCGCCGCCACGGTCATAACGAAGGCGACGAGCCGATGTTCACGCAGCCGGCGATGTACAAGCGCATCAAGACGCATCCGCGGACCCGCGAGATCTACGCGAACCGCCTGCAGGAATTGGGCGTTCTGGACGCCACCGCCTGCGAGGATGTCCGCAAGGATATCCTGAAGGCGCTGGACGACAGTTACGAAACGGCAAAGAGCTTCAAACCGAACAAGGCCGACTGGCTGGAAGGCAAATGGGCCGGCCTGTCGATTGCCGAGGACGGGGCGCGGCGCGGCCATACCTCCGTCGACATGGATCTGCTGAAGGAAGTCGGATATGCGATTTCCGAAGTTCCGAAGAATTTCACGCCGAACCCGAAGATCGCCCGGCAGTTGGAAGCCAAGCGCCAGATGATCGAAACCGGGGAAGGCATCGACTGGGGCACGGCGGAAGCGCTGGCCTTCGGGACGTTGCTGTGCGAGTCCACGACGATCCGTCTGTCCGGCGAGGATTGCGAGCGCGGCACCTTCTCCCAGCGTCACGCGGTCCTGATCGATCAGGACAACGAAGGCCGCCACATCCCGCTGAACAATATCCGACTGGGCCAGGCCCCGTTCGAAGTGATTGACAGCCCGCTCAGTGAATTCGGGCTGCTCGGCTTCGAATACGGCTACGCCTCGGCGGAACCGCATGCCCTGGTGCTGTGGGAAGCGCAGTTCGGCGATTTCGCGAACGGTGCGCAGGTCATCATCGACCAGTTCATCGCGTCGGGCGAATCCAAATGGCTGCGCATGTGCGGTCTGGTGATGCTGCTACCGCATGGCTATGAAGGTCAGGGGCCGGAGCATTCCTCCGCCCGTCTGGAACGCTATCTGCAACTGTCCGCCGAGGACAACTGGCAGGTTTGCAACATCACCTCCCCGGCCAACTACTACCATGCTCTGCGCCGTCAGGTTCGCCGGAATTTCCGCAAACCGCTGATTCAGATGACGCCGAAATCGCTGCTGCGACACAAGGCCTGCGTCTCGGCCTTGTCGGAATTCGGGCCGGGCACGACCTTCCACCGCGTGTTGTGGGACAATGCGGACGGATCAGGCCGTCTGGCGAAGGACGAGGATATCCGCCGCGTCGTTATCTGCTCCGGCAAGGTCTATTTCGACCTGGAAGCGGAACGCGATGCCCAGGGTATCAAGGATGTCTATATCCTGCGCCTGGAACAGATTTACCCGTTCCCGTTCCACGCGATGGGTAAGGAACTGTCGCGCTTCCCGAACGCGGAAATCGTCTGGTGCCAGGAAGAACCGGAAAACAACGGCGCTTGGTTCTTCGTCGATCGCCGGATCGAACGGGTACTGGAAGATATCGGCCACAAGCCGGCGTCGCGTCCGCGCTATGTCGGCCGTGTCGCCGCGGCGTCCCCGGCGACGGGTAGCGCCAAGCGTCATGCCATGGAACAGAAGGCCCTCGTCGATGAGGCGCTGACCGTTCCGACGAAGGGGCGGTCTGTTCCGGCAAAGAGCACAACCGCGAAAACGGTGACGAAAACGGCCGCTGCGAAGAAGGCCAGTCCGAAAAAGGCGGCGGCAAAAAAAACGGCTGCGAAAAAAGCGGCTGCGAAAAAGAAGTAAGCGTTAGGTAATTCATAAGGAAACGGTGCCTAGGGTACCGACAATTGGCGAAGGCCCAAAAGGCGAGAGGATATCATGGCGACGGATGTAACGGTGCCGACGCTCGGCGAATCGGTCAGCGAAGCGAGCGTGATCCAGTGGTTCAAACAAGTCGGCGACGCTGTCGGCAAGGACGAAGCCCTGGTCGAACTGGAAACCGACAAGGTAACCATCGAAGTACCGTCCCCGGTCGCGGGGGCATTGACGGAAATCGTCGCCGGAGACGGCGCCGAAGTCGAAGTCGGTGCCTTGCTCTGCCGCATCACAGAAGGTGCGGCAGGCAATGAATCGCCGAAAGCGGCGGACCCTGCCCCGGCCAAAGCCGCCGAACCGGCCCCCGCGCCTGCAGAAAAGGCACCCGCCGCCGCACCGGCTGCGGCGACCGGCGTTTCCCCGGCCGCCGCGAAAATGGCTGCGGAAGCAGGCATCGATCCGTCCAAGGTCGCACCCAGCGGCCCGAAGGGCACGGTGCTGAAGGAAGACGTCCAGGCCGCGAAATCGGCCCCGGCGCCTGCCGCGAAGGCTGCCGCCCCGGCCGCCGTCGGCGGACCGAAGCCGGCCACGCCGACCTATGACGCCATGCCGGAACGCAATGTCGATCCGCGCGGTGAAGAACACGTCAAAATGTCGAAACTGCGCAAGGTCATCGCGACCCGCCTGAAGGAAGCGCAGAACACGGCGGCGATGCTGACCACCTTCAACGAGATCGACATGGGTCCGATGATGGCGGTGCGCAACGACTACAAGGACAAGTTCGAAAAGAAGCACGGCGTGAAGCTGGGCTTCATGTCCTTCTTCGTGAAAGCCGCCGTCGCCGCGCTGCAGGAACTGCCGGCGGTGAACGCGGAAATCTACGGCGATCAGATCATCTACAAGAACTACTACGACATCGGCATCGCCGTCGGCACGCCGCAGGGTCTGGTGGTTCCGGTCCTGCGCGACGCCGACAAGAAAAGCTTCGCCGAAATCGAAGGCGCGATTGCCGATTTCGGCCGCCGTGCCCGTGACGGCAAGCTCAGCATGGCCGAAATGCAGGGCGGCACCTTCACCATCACGAATGGCGGTGTCTTCGGCTCTCTGCTGTCGACCCCGATCATCAATCCGCCGCAATCGGGCATTCTGGGCATGCACAAGATCCAGAAGCGCCCGGTCGTGAATGCGAAGGGCGAGATCGTCGTCGCGAACATGATGTATGTCGCGCACAGCTACGACCACCGCATCATCGACGGCCGCGAGGCGGTGACCTTCCTCGTTCGTCTGAAGGAAATGCTGGAAGACCCCGCGCGTCTGCTGATCGACGTGTGATCGGTTTCCCACGGGATTTGGAAGAGGCCCCTATCGCGGGGCCTCTTTCGTTTTTTTCATACCGTAAGGCACTGGTGTTTAATCCCAGGCTCGGATTGAAGGGTTCGTGTGAACAAGGCAAGCTAAGGTCACAGAAAGGCGCATTTCCCTTCTTATGGCTGACAGTATCCCGACGACCGCCCCCTCTCCCTTGCCCCACCCCTTCCTGTCCGGGATGCGGGACTGTATCGGCGTTCCGGCACTGGGCCTGGGACTGACCATGGTCGGGTTCGGGGCGATGTGTCAGGATGCCGGGCTGGAGCTATTACCGGCGGTCGGGATCACCGGGTTGGTCTGGGGCATCGCCGGTCAGGTCGCGCTGATCGAAATCCATTCCGGCGGCGGTGGGCTGGTTGCGGTCTTCGTCGCCGTGGCCTTGGCCAATCTGCGCATGCTGCCCATGGCGGTGACGGGCCTGTCCGCCGTTCTGGGTAACCGGCGCATCCCATATCTGGGGCGGCTGGCGTTAATGCAGGCCATGGCGATCACGTGCTGGGTACAGATGATGACCCGCGCGGATCATGTCCCTCCACCGCAGCGGGTGACCTATTACATCGGTTTCGCATTGACGCTGTTCATGGCCGGTTTGATCGGCACCGCAACGGGCCATGAACTGGGCCGGGTCGTGCCGCCGGCCGTGCTGACCGTGACGATCTTCATGACGCCGCTGTATCTGCTGTTGCTGATTTCCGGCGCGCGGCAATGGATCAACAGGCTGTCCGTCGCGTTCGGCGTCGCGATCGGGGTCGGTCTGTTCCCAACGCTTGGGGATTGGGCGGTCATCGCGGCCGGACTTGTCGGAGGAACGATCGCCTTCCTGATATCGCCCAAATTGTTCCCCGAGCGGGATACAGACCAATGACCGATGACCCGGCACTCTGGTCCGCCATCGTCATCGGCGCATTGGGCACATTCGTCTGGCGCTTTCTGGGTGTCACCATCGCCAGCCGAGTGCGGGCCGACAGCCCCCTGTTCGTCTGGATCGGCTGCGTTGCCTATGCCATGGTCGCCGGATTGATGGCGCGGGTATTGTTGATGCCCGGCGGCGATATCGATCTGGTATCCATGGGCTGGCGCGCGGCGGCCTTCCTGGTCGGATTCGTGACCTGGTTCCTGACGCGCAAATCCGTGCCGCTCGGGTTGCTCGGCGGTGTCGGCGCCTATGCGGGGATCGTCGCCGCCGGACTTTAAAGAACGATCGAGGAGGGGAGCATGCTGCACTATCCGGAATCCTTCATCACCGCATTGCAGGCCATCTGGGGCGACGGGTTCCTGTCGCCGGGCGGTCCGGCGGAAGTCGCGACGATGCTGACCGGGGTCGACCTGTCCGGCCTGTCGGTTCTGGATATCGGCTGCGGTGTCGGTGGCATCGATTGCCTGTTGGTCCGGGAGCATGGGGCGAAACATGTCATCGGCATCGATGTGGAACCGCAACTGGTGGATCACGCGAAAGCCCGTGTGGCACGCGAAGGCCTGACCGATCGGATCGATATCCGGCTGGTCACGCCAGGGCCCCTACCGTTGGAAGATGCGTCCATCGACGCGGTATTCAGCAAAGACGCGATGCTGCACATCCCGGACAAGGCTGGAATTTACGCCGAAATCCTACGCGTGTTGAAACCGGGCGGGCTGTTCGTCGCCAGCGATTGGCTGCGCGGCGGGGCGGATGACAGGACCGTCCCCGACATCTTGGTGGAATGGGGCGCGGCAATGGGGTTGGATGCGGCTTTTTTCACCCCCGCCATGACCGAAAAGGCGCTGACCGCCGCCGGATTTTCCGATGTCCGCGTGAACGACCGGCATGCCTGGTATCATAAGGAAATCGAGAACGAGGCCGCCATGGTAACCGGCGACGGCTTCGACCGTCTGGTCGCCGCCATCGGCCGGGACGGCGCGGAAAACCGCGTCGAAAGCTATACCTTAAGGCAACGCGCGGTAGACGAGGGCGCGTTGCGCCCGACGCATCTTTTCGGTCGGAAACCCGGCTGACGGACGGTTACCGCACGACCCGAACCGGCGGAGCGCTGAGCATGCCGCGAGGCGCGGTCAGAAGCCCGATCCCCCCCACTTTCTTTTCCAGACCCGCCACGATGCCCGCCGCTGTCTTGTCCATCAGATAGGGCGAAAAATCGCCGGATCGGGCAGCCTCCATCAGGGCGTCCCAGGGGGAGGCCGGTTCCGGCAGGATCTTCAGTTCCAAGGCCGCAGTCGTATCCAGGGTCAAAAGACGCCGAACCGCATTCAACGCCGTATCGTAACCGCCCAATTCGTCGACCAGGCCGACGTCCTTCGCCGCCGCCCCAGTCCAAACACGCCCACGCGCGGCCGCATCCAGGGCCGCCGCGTCAAGGCCGCGCGCCGCGGCGACCTTGCTGGTGAAATCGGTGTAAACGAAGTCGATGGACCGCGCGAAGCGTTCCTTTTCGTCCGCGTCGAAGGGCCGATTCATACTCCACATCCCGGCATTGCGACCGACGGCGATCTGTTCCCAGTTCACGCCCAGCTTGTCCCACAGCGCATTCGCGTTGAACTTGCCGCCATAGACACCGATGGACCCGGTAATCGTCGATTCCCGCGCAACGATATGATCCGCCGCGACACTGACGAAATAGCCGCCGCTGGCCGCCATGTCGCCCATGCTGACCACCACCGGAATGCCCGCATCCCGAACCATCTGCACGGCGTTCCAGACCTCGTCCGACGGACCATAAGCACCGCCGGGACTGTCGACGCGCAACAGCACGGCGTCGTAGCCGCCGTTGGCCGCAATATCTTCCAGTTCCAAGGTCAGGCCGGTCGCATCGAATCCGGTCTCGCCGAACGGGTCGGACCCATCGACGCCGATTGGGCCGATCCCGAACAGGACCGCGACATGGGCCTCCGCCGGTTGATCCTGCCGATCCGCCAGGGCCGCGCGAACCAAGGGCACCTCAACCCAGTCCGGCATACCGCCGACCTGTTCATCCACCCAGGACTCGAACGCCCCAGCATAGTCCAGCCGATCAATTAGACCGACCGACACGGCCTCTTCGGCCAGGAAAGGGCCGGTATCGACAAGACGGCGCACCACATCGTCGCGCAAACCGCGATCCGCCGCGATGGACCGGACCGCCGTATTCAGCATGCCTTGCGCAAGATCGGTCAGGGACTGCCGGACCGGTTCGGACATCCCCGCACGGGTCATCGGGTCCGCACCGCCCTTAAATTCATGGCGTTGTTCGAATTCCGCCTCGACTCCCAACTCATCCAGACCGTCCGCGAAATACGGGACTTCCAGCGCTACACCGGTCAGCCCGACCATGCCCGACGGCTGCATCCAGACCTTATCGAAGGCGGCGGCCAGCATGACCTCCGGCGTTCCGTCGCCCAGTGCGGCGAGGTCGTAGGAATAGGCATAGGCTTTCTTACCCGACGCCCGGAAGCGACGGATCGCATCCGCCAATTCTTCCGCCCGGGCGAAGCCGAGAGGTTCCTCGCCGAGATAAACGGCGATTGCCTTGATTTCCGGTGCGGCGGCGGCGGCCTCTATCGTCTGCACGGTTTCCAGTAGGGTTGCGGGCGGCACCGGTTCGAACAACGGCTTCGTCGCGTAATATTCCGGGATCGTCCCGTTCCAGTCCATGGTCAGAACCGCGCTATCCGGCAAATCCGGGGCGCGATCGCGCACCGATGCGGTGAACGCAACCACGGCGAGAACCGTAACAAGAACAAGCGCACCGGTCCCGGCGCACAACCACAGCAGAATTTTTCCGATCAATCGCATGGCTGGACTATGCCCATTGTCCCCGAAATGGTCTACCATTGAGTTGGGGGGCCGGACGGATCGCGCCGCAGGTCGTTAACAAACATTTCCAGGCATCGATTGCATTCATGCCCGAAACTATGGAATAACCCATGCGATGAGCGCTTCCGGCACCCAGCAAAAGCCCAGTTCGGCAAAAAACGTTTCAATCCTGTTCGGTGAACCGGAAGCCGGATTGCGTCATGCCCTGCGCGCGGCCCTGAACCGCGAAGGCTTCAGTGATGTCCGTGACTTCGACAAGGCCGATCCTGTTCGCGAGGCCTTGGCCAAGGGCGAGCCGGATCTGCTGTTGATCGATTCGGAGATGGACGAGGGCGAGGCCGACGCGCTGATCACCGAAGTGCGGCACAACCGATTGGGCAAGAATCCCTTCATTCCGGTGATCGTGACGATCTGGGAGCCGACACGCGAATTGGTGCAGCGGGTCGCCTCATCCGGTACCGACGACATGCTGGTCAAACCGCTTAGCCCGGCCCAACTGTTTGATCGCATCCGGGCGCTGGTGAACAACCGCAAACCCTTCGTCGTGACCAGCGATTATATCGGTCCCGACCGCCGCAAGGATCTGGAGCGCGAGAGCAATATCCCGACGATCGAGGTTCCGAACACGCTGCGGGCGAAGGTGAAGGGCGAACCGATCAACCGCGGCAATATTGACTCGCTGATCCAGGAAGCGCAGCGCGATATCAACGATCAACGACTGAAACGCAACGCCTTCCAGATCGGATTTCTGGTCAATCTGCTACTGCCGGAATTCGCGAAAATGGAAGTTACCGACGAGCGTATCCAGTCCGTCGACCGCCTGATTCAGGTGTCCCGCGATACGGGCGAGCGAATGAAGGGGACGGAATACGAACATGTCAGCAGCCTGTGCAGCACCATGATCCGGGTCGCGTCGTCCATCAGCGACGCCATCACATTGCCCGACGAAAAGGATATCAGCCTACTGAAACCGCTGTCGGAGGCGATTGTCGCGGCCTTCAACCCGCACGATTCCGCCGTCGATATCGCGTCGCAGATTTCCAGCGCCGTTTCGACCTACGAATCGAAAAAGCAGAAAAACTAGTTTCCCTACTGCTACGGCAGGGTCACGACGGCAGGCGTACCCGCGCCCGCAAGCCGCCATGCGGGGAATCTTCCAGGATGATGTCGCCGCCATGGGTCCGCGCCACATCGCGGCTGATGGACAAACCCAACCCGGTGCCGCCGGTCATCGGATTGCGGGACCGGTCCAGGCGATAGAAGGGTCGGAAGGCATCTTCGCGCTCTTCCTCAGGAATGCCGGGGCCGTTGTCGTCCACCAAGACCTCGATGGACGCCCCACGGCGACCGGCCTGGACCCAAACCTGGGTGCCATAGCGCGACGCATTGGCGATCAGATTGTCGATACAGCGCCGGAAGGCGTTCGGCTTCAGCCAGGTGACGATCTTCCCTTCAACATGGCAGTCGATCGCGATGCCACCGGCCTGCCATTTCGAAGCAAGATCCGACACAAGCTCCGACAAGTCGCATTCGACGGATTTCTCGCCACCCTCACCGCGCGCGAAGGTCAGATAATCCTGGATCATCTTTTCCATCTCGACGACATTCGCGCCCAATTCCGCCGCTTCCGGCCAATCGCCCAGCATCGCGAGTTGCAGTTTCATCCGGGTCAACGGCGTGCGCAGGTCGTGACTAACGCCTGAAAGCATATCCGTGCGCTGCCGGATCTGACGGCGGATTCGTTCCGACATCAAATTGAAGGCATGGGCGGCCTGTCGGACTTCCAATGCACCTTCGGGCTTGAAGTCCTTTTCCGGTTCCCGGCCCTTGCCGAAACTTTCCACCGCCCGGGCCAGCCGCCGGATCGGACGAACCTGATTGCGCATGAAGATCGACGCGATCGCAAACAGGACAAGGGACGTCCCCACCATCCATAAAATGAAGATATAGGTGCTGGAACTGAACAGCCGGTTTCCGGGCACGACAACGGTCAGCACCGCGTCCTTCAATTGGACGTTCAGAACGATCTGTTTACGGAAAGAGGAACTGTCGATCACGAAGGGCCGCTTCACCCGTTCGTCCATCGCACGGGCCAGCAAGGTGTCCAGAAGACCGCTGATTTCCTGTTGTTCGTTGGCCAGGATTTCGCCGGGATACAGAACTGCGTCCAGTTCCATATTCTGTTTCACGGTCAGCAGGATCGCATCTTTTTCATCGGGATGACGGCGCAATTGTTCGATCGTATTGGCGATATCCCCGGCCACGCCGGTCGCCAAGCGCCATGTCACCGTATCCCAATGCCTGTCATAGAAAATCCAGGCGGAGACAAGCTGCAACAGAACCAGCGGCATAACGATGATCATCAAGGCCCGACCAAACAGCGTTTTCGGCAACACGCTTTTGATCGCGAGACGGATCGACCGGAAGGTCGACCCGATCGGCCCCAGACCTGAAGGGCTCTTACCGGAGCGGCTCACACCGGATTGGCTCATCCGTCGGGCCTCAAAACATAGCCGCGCCCGCGGACGGTTTGCAGGTAACGCGGCAGTTTCGGATCGGGTTCGACCTTCCGGCGCAGGCGCGTCATCTGAACGTCGACCGCGCGGTCGCCACCGTCGATTTCCAGCACGCGGGTCAGTTCCTCGCGGCTCATGATCCGACCCGGCTCCCCACCCAACAGTTTCAACAGGGCGGTTTCCGTCGTCGTCAGCCGGATCGGCACATCGTCTTGTAGCAATAATTCGCGGCCCAGATCGAAAATCAGGCCGCCCAGCTTGATCACGGCGGACCGTTTGGGTTCTTCCGGCGCGGGCACGCGGCGCAAAATCGAATGAATGCGCAGGACCAGCTCACGCGGTTCGAACGGCTTCGGCAGATAGTCGTCGGCCCCCGCCTCCAACCCCTGAATGCGGTCCCCCGTTTCCCCCATCGCGGTCAGCATCAGGATCGGCACGCCGGTTTCACTCCGGACGGACCGCGCCAATTCATAGCCGCTTTCCCCCGGCATCATCACGTCCAGGATCATAAGGTCGAACACCATGCCCGACATTTTCTGACGCGCATCGGCGGCGTCTTCCGCCTGGGTGACCCGGAATCCCTCGCGCGTCAGATAATCGCGCAGCAGCGTCCGCAGGCGCGCGTCGTCATCCACCACGAGGATATGCGTGTCGTCCATCATCCGATCAGTATAGACAGCGCCGCGCCGCAAAAAAATCGTTCCGTGAGGATGCTTGGTAATCGGCGTCGAATGGTGTAGGCCCTGAACCGTCATTCATCGAACGGCGACGGGCATGGTTAGCACCCCCAACTCCCCCCAATCCGGATTTTTCTGGAAGCCGCTTCTCATCACGGCACTAGCCCTGCTGGCCGTCCGGATCGGCGTCCTGCTGCTAACGCCGCTGACCCTGCAAGGGGATGAGGCGCAGTATTGGACATGGTCCCGCGACATCGATTTCGGGTATTACTCGAAACCGCCGCTGATCGCTTGGGCCATCGGGTTTTCGACTTGGCTGTTCGGAAATGCGGAATGGGCCGTCCGGCTGCCGTCCTGCCTGTTCCAGATCGCGACCGGCCTTGTTCTGGCCATGCTGGGCCGACGCTTGTTCGACGACCGCACCGGTTTGTGGGCCGGGATCGTCTGGATGACCCTGCCGGCGGTGGCCTTCTCTTCCCTGCTGATGTCGACCGACGCGCTGCTGCTGACCTTCTGGGCGTTGGCGCTGCTGCAATGGGACCGGCTGGTGAAGGGTGGCGGCTGGGCGGATGTCCTGGTGCTGGCTATCGCCTTCGGCTTGGGCCTCAACGCCAAATACGCGATGAGCTATTTCCTGCTCTGCGCCGCGCTTCACCTTGTGATCAGCCGCGAGGCTCGCCGGGGACTCCTGACCAACGCCTTGAAGCCCATTGTCGGCTTCGTCCTGGGCGGCACGATGATCCTGCCCAATGTCTGGTGGAATGCGGCTCATGGCTGGGCCACGGTCGGTCATACGGCGGACAATGCGAACTATCAGGGAATCGTCCTGCATTTCGACAAGTTCGGGGAATTTCTGGGATCGCAGTTCGGGGTGTTCGGTCCGATCCTGTTCGCCGCCTTTATACTGTGCCTGCCCTGGACGCGGCAGCGGATCGCCGCATTGACCGCGGAGCGGAAATTCCTGATCGCCTTTTCGGTGCCGATCCTATTACTGGTCTGCGGCCTGTCGCTGATGTCGCGCGCCAATGCCAACTGGGCGGCGACGGCCTTCCCGGCAGCGACCTTGCTGACAGTCCATGTCTTGATGTCCCGACCGGTCTGGATCAAGGCGTCGGTGGCGCTGCATGTGGCCGTTGCCCTACTACTATACGGCGCTGTGGTGATGCCCGATGCGTCGGTCCGCCTATTGGGCCGCGATCCGTTCAAGGCCATTCCCGATTGGACCGACGTCGCACGGGAGGTTGAGGCAGCGGCGCAGGCCAGCGGCACATCGGTCCTGTTGTTGGACGACAGAATGATCACGGCCAGCTTGTCCTATGCCTTACGGGACCGGCCGTTGATCCTGCGTGCCTGGAACCACGACGCAAAGATCGACCACCATTACGAAATGGCGTGGCTGTATCGACCGCAGGACGACGGCGACCGCGTGCTGCTGGTGACGCCGCACGGTGTCGACGCCATCGTCGATGCCTTCGATCAGGCTACCGTCCTGCCGCCGATCACCCTGCATGGCCGGGCCGGTCGGGACAGGACATTGGAACTGCGACTTTTGGAAGGGGCGAAGCAATGACGGGCAATTGGTCCACCATGGGCATGCTGAATATCTGTCTGGGTATCGGTGTTCTGCTGGCGTCGATCTTCCTGCCCTTCCCGGAAATCGACCTGCACGCCGCGGCGCTTTTCTACAAGGGCGGCAACGATTTCTGGCTGCGCTTCACCGCCTTCAACGCGTGGAGCAACGATTTCCTGCGCCCCGCCATCGGCTGGGTGGCGGGATTCCTGCTGATCTATTTTCTGTTCCGTTGGGCGACGATCCCGCTGGCCCGCATCAAGGAACTGACCCGGCTAGGCTTCTTCCTGTTGTGCATCGTGTTGGCGACGGGCTTCGTCGTGCATGCCGTGTTCAAGGACAATTGGGGCCGCGCCCGACCGAAACATGTCGAAATCTTCGGCGGGACGAAGGAATTCACTCCGCCGCTGCTGATCGCGGATCAATGCGATCGCAACTGTTCCTTCGTGTCCGGCGACGCTTCGCTGGGCTATGTCACGCTGGCCCTGGCGCTGATGGCCGCGCGGCGGCGGAAACTGTGGATCGCCGTGTCCCTTGGGGCGGGATTGGGACTTGGCCTGCTGCGCATGATGAACGGGTCGCACTTCCTTAGCGACATCTTGTTTTCCGGCGTCATCACCTGCGGGTCCGTGTTACTGCTCTATCGCTGGGTGATCGAACGGAAATTGGAAACGGATTTCGCCTTCCTGCAACCTACATGGAATGCTCTGTCCAGCGGCATTGGCGCTTTGATACCGTCTGCAAAGACGGAGGCGTCCAAACACCGCCGCGCGGCATTGCGCAGCCGACTGACCGGTTTGTTCCGCTAGGTGAACGGAAATCAGTCCGTCGTCGGATCCGGAACTTCCAGTTCCGCCCGACGGCGCTTCAGGATGAAGTAGAGATTGCGCAGATAGATGAACAATCCGGTGCTCTGCCCCAGGATAAAGACTGGATCGGCGCGCCAGATGGCATAGGACAACATGACCAGCCCGCCGCCGATGCTGAAATACCAGAAGGCGATCGGGATCACGCTGTCGCGCTTCTTTTCGCTGACGATCCACTGGATGATGAAGCGCATGGAAAACAGCGCCTGACCCAGCAGGCCGATCCCGATCCAGATCATTTCTTCCACGGGAGTCGCCATCAAATTGTCGACGATTTGGTCCAGCCACCCCATCGGGGTCACTCCTCAACTATGGTCGGGCGTTTGGATCGCTTGACCAGCCAATAGACACCGAACAGATCGACCAGTCCGGCAAGGGCCCGTTCCAGGGTTCCGTATTTCGATTTGCCGCGGGGCCGGGCGCGGTGATTGACCCGCTCATACCGCACAGTGAACCCTTCCCGGCCGACGAGCGCCGGCATAAAACGGTGCATATGGTCGAAATAGGGAATGCGCAGGAAGACCTCCCTAGAGACGATCTTCAAGCCGCAGCCGACATCGCGCGCGGTATGGTTCAACAGACCGCGATTGCAGGCATTTGCAACCCGACTGATGAATCGCCGAAAACCGCTATCCTGCCGCTTTTCGCGTTCCCCCATTACCATCCCGATGGTTTCGCCGTCGGCCTGCGCGGCATCGAAGATCGCAACCAGACGCGGCAGATCCGCCGGATCGTTCTGGCCGTCACCGTCCAAGACGCCGATCAGACGACCCCGCGCCGCCAGCACGCCGGTTCGGATGGCACGGCTCTGCCCCGATCGGGTGCGATGCGTCAGGACGCGCAAATTGGGATGATCCGCCTTTGCCTGCGTCAGGGACGCGGGCGTTCCGTCGCGGCTACCGTCATCGACATAGATAATCTCGCACCGGTCCCGGTCCGGAAAGGCCGCCGCGATTTCGGCGATCAATGGGGCGACATTGTCTTCCTCGTCGCAGACGGGAACGACGACGCTGACATTGATTTGCGTAGGGTTCGTCATGGGACCGCAGGTTCATTCGTCGATAACGGGCGCTTCGGAAAGCGAACGGGGTCGGGCTTATCACGCCCGACCCCGAATGGCACGTTCAATATCGCCCTTGTCTTCGGCGGCAACGGAACCGTAATCAGGCAGCGGAGCCGCTGATCAGAGCGGCCTTGTCGGACCCGCGCCGGACTTCCTCGTCATAAGCCTTCATCAGGCTTTCGCAGGTCCGGCCCGGATTGAAATGATAATCGCCGATGGACGCGACCGGCGTCACCTCGACGGCGGTGCCGGTCAGGAAGGCCTCGCTCGCCTTCGCCATTTCTTCCGGCATGATGTGACGCTCGACAACCTCGTAACCCATCTTTTCGGCCAGCGCCTTCACCGTGCGGCGCGTGATGCCGTCCAGGAAGCAATCCGGCTTCGGCGTGTGCAGCTTCCCGTCTTCCATCAGGAAAAAGATGTTCGCGCCGGTCGCTTCCGCGACATAGCCGCGCCAATCCAGCATCAGGGCATCGTGATAGCCTTCGGCTTCCGCCTTGTGCTTGGACAGGGTGCAAATCATGTAGAGGCCCGCCGCCTTGCTGATCACCGGCGCGGTTTTCGGGTCCGGGCGCGCCCAGTCCGAAATCCGCATCTTCAGGCCCGCCATGCGCGCTTCCGGGCTGAAATAGGCGGGCCATTCCCAGGCGGCGATGGCCAGATGGATCGTATTGTTCTGCGCCGACACGCCCATCATTTCCGACCCGCGCCAGGCGATCGGGCGGACATAGCCGTCGACGATGCCGTTATCGCGGATCAGCTCGTTGCAGGCCGCGTCGATTTCTTCGACCGAAAAGGGAATTTTGAAACCCAGAATATCGGCGGATTTGTGCAGGCGTTCGGTATGTTCGGTCAGCTTGAAAATCTCGCCGCCATAAACACGCTCCCCCTCAAAGACGCCGGACGCATAGTGCAGACCGTGGGTCAGGACATGCAGTTTCGCATCCCGCCAGGGCACCAATTTGCCGTCCATCCAGATTGTACCGTCGCGATCGTCGAAGGGAACCAACGCCATTTCCATCACTCCAATGTCTGGGGGCCTTCGTCGATTTTTGCGTCCGACGCCCCGTTTCTCCCGCAAGCTATTGATCAGGCTTATACATTTCAGGAATTCTCCGGCCTTTCCAGGAGAATTGAGAAATTTTATTACCCAAACAACCGGCCAAACGATATGATCGTTTATGCTTGATCGTTGCGGCAAGTAACATCGTGAGGCATATATGTCAATATGACTGACATAAACAGACCGAAACCTCTGTCGCCGACGACTGCCGCCACCGGCCCCCTCTCCGGGTCCGGCCGCGACCGCGGCCGACCGCTCAAGACCGGCAACCCGCTGTTCCTACGCGAAGAGGAATTGCGCCAAGCCATTGAAATGCTTTTCTATGCCTATCGCGATTTCACGGGGGAACCGGACCGTATTCTGGCGGACCGAGGACTGGGCCGTGCCCATCACCGGGTGATCTATTTCGTCGGTCGGTATCCCGGCATGTCCGTATCGGACCTGCTGAATATCCTGAAGATCACAAAGCAAAGCCTCAGCCGCGTGCTGAGTCAGTTGGTCACCGAAGGCTATATCCGCCAGGATCAAGGCACGGTCGACCGACGTCAGCGGCTACTGACCCTGACAGACAAAGGGCAGGAACTGGAACGCCTGTTGACCGAAACGCAGCGCAAACTGATTGCCCGCGCCTTCCGCGCCGTCGGACCGGAAGCCGTTGAGGGGTTCCGCGAGGTCATGCTGGGGATCATGAGCAGCGATGAGGATCGCGCCCGTTTCGGTACCCGCGCGGAATAACCTGCACAACCTATCCAGTTGGCCTATCCAGTCGGGTGAAAATGCCCGAAGATTTTCCGGGCGACCGCATTCGATATCCCGTCGACCTTCTCCAAATCCGCGATCGACGCCCGTGACACGCCCTTCGCCGATCCGAAATACAGCATAAGCGCCTTCTTGCGCTTTGCGCCGATCCCCGGAATTTCGTCCAGCGGGTTGGCGGCCTGTTCCTTCGCCCGCCGCTTGCGGTGCGATCCAATGGCGAAGCGGTGCGCTTCATCCCGCAGGCGCTGGATGAAATACAGGACCGGGTCGCGCGGCGGCAGCAGGATCGGCTCCTCCGTCCCCGGCAGGATGACGCGTTCGCGCCCGGCTTCCCGCTCCGGCCCCTTGGCGACGGCCATGACCGGAACTTCGTCCGCCAGGCCCAATTCCTCCAGCGCCTCCAGCGCCGCACTCAACTGCCCCTTGCCGCCGTCCAGGATCACCAGATCCGGCCAGACGCCGCTGGTCCGTTCCGGATCTTCCTTCAAGGCACGGGCGAAGCGACGCTGGATGACCTCACGGGTCATCGCATAATCGTCCCCGCCGGACGGCACATAAGGCGCCGCCGCGTCGGACAGACCGACCGGCGCGCTGGCCGCCGTCGTTGCCTCGCCGCGAATGTTGAACTTCCGATACTGACCCTTGGTGAAGCCCTCCGGCCCGGCGACGATCATGCCGCCGATGGCCTGACGGCCGGAGATATGACTGTTGTCATAGACCTCGACCCGTTCCGGCGGCGCATCCAGCCCCGCCAGTTCCGCCAGACTCGCGAGCAGACGCCGCTGGCTGGACGATTCCGCGAGACGCCGGTCCAGTGCCTCGCGCGCATTTTCGGCGGCATGTTCGACGGCCTTGCGTCGTCCCCCGCGCTGCGGCACCGCCAGAGCGACGCGACGACCGGCCTTCACCGACAGCGCCTCCACCAGCAGATCCATCTGCGCCGGAGCCAGATTCACGATCACGTCTTTCGGCGGCGGGCGGTTCTCATAAAATTGCCCCAGGAAGCCTGCCAGCACCGTCCCGGCTTCCATCTGCTTGTCGTGGCTGGGGAAATAGGCCCGGTTCCCGTTATTTCGACCGCCGCGATAGAAGAAGACCTGGATACAGCTTTGCCCGCCGCGTTGTTCCAGCGCGACGACATCGGCGTCGCCGACCCCCTCGATATTGATATCCTGACTCGACTGAACCTGGGCCATGGCACGCAACCGGTCGCGCAGCTTCGCCGCCTGTTCGAAATCCAGCGATTCCGACGCCTTCTGCATGCCAGTCGCCAGGGCATCCTTCACTTCCTGGGACCGACCGGACAGAAAGGCCTTCGCCTGTTCGACCGTCGCGGCATAGTCGGTTTCGGAAATGTAGCCGACGCAGGGGGCGCTACACCGCTTGATTTGATATTGCAGGCAGGGGCGGCTGCGCCCCCGGAACACCCCGTCGGAACAGTTGCGCAGCAAGAAGGCCCGTTGCAGCACGTTCAAGGTGCGGTTCACCGATCCCGCCGACGCGAAGGGGCCGAAGTAGTCGCCCTTCACATCCCGCGCGCCGCGATGCTTCACAATCTGCGGATAGGGATGATCGCCGCGGATCAGGATATCCGGGAAGGTCTTGTCGTCGCGCAGAAGAACATTGTAACGCGGCATTAGCCGCTTGATCAGGTTGTTCTCCAGCAGCAGCGCCTCGACCTCGTTGGCGCAGGTGACGAATTCCATCGTGGCGGTTTCGGCGACCATGCGCTGCAGACGGATCGGCAGGCGTTCCGGACGCGAATAGGTCGTGACCCGGCGCTTCAGATTATGCGCCTTACCGACATAAAGGGGTTCGCCGTCCGCCGAGATCATGCGATAGACGCCGGGATCGCTGCCCAGATGCCCCAGATAGGACTTCACCACGGCGGCGCCGCGCGTCAGGCGTCGTTCCGAACCGCCCGCCGCATCGTCGCCGTCCATGCTGACACTGTCTCTATCCGGCATCGCAGGAATGGAATCCAACGCATCCGTCGGTGTTTGGTTCTTTCCAGCCATGGTCTAAACGTCGATGTTGCCGGAGATTCGGTCAAGCGTGGGTACGATCTTTTGCCAAGCACCACTCTCCAAGACTGCGCGATAACCTTTTCCGAGTCTCAACCGGGGCGGGGCGCGGTTAAAACACCCCCCTGATAGAAATCCACCACAGCTGTGGATAAGTTTGTGGGAAAGATGTGATCCAGACCGTCCCCGCCTTATTTCCCGTGGGACTCCATCGCTTTGCCCAAATTTTGACCACAAAACATCACCCCATTGTTTTTAAAGGCTTTTTGAACTGTCAAGTGTGAAAGAACGGTTAAGGTCCAAAAAATCCGACGCCGAGAGACTCCTTAACAGGTAGCAAAAACGACGCGTTAACGACTTGTGCAAAACTAACGTCCGATAGTCGAAATTTCTCCGAAATTTTAGAGATTTACGATGAGTCCTGAAATCTTCCTTCGAAGCGTACCGGAAAAGATTATACTACCATGACAAAACGGTATCAGAGGGCATTCGGCAGGCCTTAACATTTCCGAGTCCGGGTCAACCGCACCCCGATCGAGGCGCAATCCGGATAGACATCCGTCTTGCGGGACGCGACGGTAACGGAAATGACGGTCAACACGTCCAGGCATCGATCCGCAATATCGGAGATCAGCTTTTCCTGCGTTTCGATATGGCCCTGGGCGATCCGGTCCAGAATTGCCGTCCGCAAAAAATCGTAGTCGGTTACGGATTCGATCCGGTCAGCCCCATCCGTCAACGCTTCCGATAGAACAAGGTCGACATCCAGGACCAACCGTTGCGGACCAAGGCGTTCGTGGTCGTGGACACCGATCGACGCCTGGACCTCCATGCCGCGCATTTCGATGGTCCAGTGGTCGCCGGAATTGGAAATTTGGGTCATTTGTCCTCCGGCCCGCGGATATGGGTATCTTGAAACATGACGTCCCGCTGCGACGGGGCGAAGCGTTGCCCGCAATCCACCGGCAGAACCGCCCCCGTAATCGCCGGGGCCCGCGCCAGGAACAGGATCGCCTGCGCCACATCGTTCGGCGTCGTCCCCCTGCGCAGGGGCGTTTGCGGATGCACGGCGTCGAATTGTTCCGGCGTCTGGTCGCCGCTGACCAGGGTCAGGCCCGGCGCGACGGCATTCACCCGGCAGATCGGCGCGAGCTGCATCGCCAGCAAGGCCGTCGAATCCGATAGGGCGAATTTGGATATCGTGTAGGAAAAGAAGTCCGGATTGATATTGAACAGCTTTTGATCCAGCAGATTGACGATGGATCCGGTCGTTCCCTGGTCGCGCAAGGCGGCATGGAAATGCCGCGCGAGATCCAGCGGGGCCAGCAAGTTGGTCGCCATCTGGGTTTCGAAGCCGTCGCGGGTCCAGTCTTCCGCGCTGTCATAATCGAAGCTGGAGGCGTTGTTGACCAGCAGGTCCAACTGGCCCAGCCCCCGTGCGACGGACACGATGTGCTCCGCAGCGCCCGGTTCGCTCAATTCCGCCTGGGCGGTGGTGACGGGCAAGCCCATTGCCGCGATCCGATCCGCCAATTCCCGCGCATCGATCTGGGACCGCTGATAATGGATGCAGACGCCATAGCCTGCCGCCGCCAAGGCCAGCGACACGGCGCGGCCGATCCGCCGTGCCCCGCCGGTCACGATGGCGATCGGTGGCGTGGTTTCGATAGTCTCCGTCATCGGGTCAGCGCCTTCTGCCCTTGGCGGATTTGCGTCCCTTGCCTCGCCCTCTCGGCACCGCTTCCGGTGTTTTCGTGATCAGGCTCGCCGCGATGGCCGGGTCGATAGGCAGGGTGTCGATCGGCATTTCCAGATCGTAGGCTTCCAACCGTTTGATTTCGTCGCGCAGTTTTGCCGCCGTTTCGAATTCCAAATCCGCCGCCGCCGCCTTCATGCGTTCTTCAAGGTCGCGGATGTAGGTCTTCAGATCGATCCCGACCAGATTGCCCTGTTCCGCATCGCCGGTGGAAACCGTCAACCGGTCACGCTCGTAGACGGAATTGAGAACGTCGCCGATGGATTTCTTCACGCTTTCCGGCGTGATGCCATGCGCTTCGTTATAGGCCTGCTGCCTCTCGCGTCGGCGATTCGTTTCCTCAATGGCGTAGGTCAGGCTGTCCGTCATCCGATCGGCATAGAGGATGACGCGCCCCTCGACGTTTCGCGCCGCACGCCCGATCGTCTGAACCAGGGATGTCTTGGATCGCAGATAGCCTTCCTTGTCCGCATCCAGGATCGCCACCAGCGCGCATTCCGGGATATCCAAGCCCTCACGCAGCAGGTTGATGCCGATCAGGATGTCGAATGCGCCCAACCGCAGGTCGCGGATGATCTCGATCCGCTCCAGCGTATCCACGTCGGAATGCAGGTATCGAACCTTCAATCCGGTTTCGGTCATATAGTCGGTCAGGTCTTCCGCCATGCGCTTGGTCAGGGTCGTGACCAAGACACGCTGCCCCTTTTCCGTACAGCTACGGCATTCATCCAGCAGGTCGTCGACCTGATGCGCGGTCGGCCGGATGATACAGACCGGGTCGATCAGTCCCGTCGGCCGGACCAATTGTTCGATGACAACCCCGCCGGTGCGCTCCAGCTCCCAATTGCCGGGCGTCGCGGAGACATAGATCGTTTGCGGACGCATCGCGTCCCATTCCTCGAATTTCAGCGGGCGGTTGTCGACGCAGGACGGCAGCCGGAAACCGAATTCCGCCAGAGTCGATTTCCGCGCAAAGTCCCCCCGGAACATGCCGCCGATCTGCGGCACGGTCACATGGCTTTCATCCAGAACCAACAGCGCATCGTCCGGTAGGTATTCGAACAGGGTCGGCGGCGGCTCTCCGGGATTGCGGCCCGTCAGATAACGGGAATAGTTTTCGATCCCGTTGCAGGCGCCCGTGGCCTCCATCATTTCGATGTCGAAGGTCGTGCGCTGTTCGATCCGCTGCAGTTCCAGCAGCTTCCCGGCGGCTTCGAATTCGGACAGGCGCTGTTTCAGTTCCACCTTGATGCGCTGGATGGCCTGCTGCAGCGTCGGACGCGGCGTCACATAGTGGCTACCGGCATAAACGCGCACGGCTTCCAGCGCCGCCGTCTTCTCCCCAGTCAGTGGGTCGAATTCGTGGATTGCATCGACCTCGTCGCCGAAGAAGGAAACCCGCCACGCGCGGTCTTCCAGGTGCGCCGGAAAGATTTCGACCGTATCACCGCGCACCCGGAAATTCCCGCGTGAGAATCCGGCATCGTTCCGCTTGTACTGCAACGCCACCAGATCGCGCATCAGGTCGCGAACATCCAAACGCTTCCCCGCCTCGATCGGAATGATCATCTGGCTGTAGGTCTCCGGCGACCCGATACCGTAGATGCAGGACACCGACGCGACGATGATGACGTCGTCACGTTCGAACAGGGCGCGGGTCGCGGCGTGCCGCATCCGGTCGATCTGTTCGTTGATCGAGCTTTCCTTCTCGATATAGGTATCCGACCGCGGAACATAGGCTTCCGGCTGGTAATAGTCGTAGTAGGAGACGAAATATTCGACCGCATTGTCCGGGAAGAAGCTCTTCATCTCCCCATACAGCTGCGCCGCCAGGGTCTTGTTCGGGGCCAGAATCAGGGTCGGACGCTGCACCTCCTGAATCGTGTGCGCGATGGTGAAGGTCTTGCCGGATCCGGTCACGCCCAACAGAACCTGATCGCGTTCCGCGTCGCGAATCCCCGAAATGAGATCGGCAATCGCCTTTGGCTGGTCCCCGGCGGGCGCGAAATCGGATTGAATGACGAATCGCTTTCCGCCTTCCGTCAGCGCACGGTCGTATTTCGGCGCGTCGCCCATCAGGAATCCCTGTGGCTCCGCCGGTTTCAAACCCCGGTCGGCCTCGGTCGCCGTATCTGCCGCTTTCGTTTTCGCCATCGTGCTCTGACTATAGGGTCAACAGCCGTATCGTCCAGACCGCCGCAACACCTACTGACACGGCGACCAGCCCGGCGATGCGTAGGCTCCCGGCGGACATCGTCACAATCACCTTCATCATCCGCAACATCGCGTCCGGAAACAGCGCATAAAGCAAGCCTTCGATCACCAGAACCAGCCCGAAAGCCAGTAAAAGCGCGGTTGGAAAATCAACAGTCATCCTGAAACCCGTCCCTTTCGTCGCAGGCGAAACACCACCGTCACGCTTGCAAAAATGCGCCGAATACCGTAGCTAAACTATCCAGAGATTTTAGAAAATCCTTCAGGTTCGCCAGCATTCGACCTGCATTGGAAATCAGGCCGAACGCTCGGTTTCTTGAAGTTCGCGTGGCGGGGCCGCTATTCGGGGGGACGGGGCCATTTCCCTGCAACGACTGACCTTGCGCCGGTTTGCCGGTGTTTTGACGGGTATCTGCCTGATGGCGGGGGCCGCCCTTCCGGCGTATGCGCAGCAATCCGAAACCGCGGCCATGGCCCCCAGCGGCACCGCCCGCCCGGGTCAGGCGACCGCACTCCCGGCGGTTTTGTCGCAACAGGATGCGGCGCTATATCGCGAAATCTTCGATGTGCAGCGGGATGGCGACTGGAAGCAGGCGGACCGCCTGATCGCACAATTGCACGACCCGATTCTGATGGGGCATGTCCTGTTCCAGCGCTATATGCATCCGACAAAATACCGGTCGGCCTATCTGGAACTGAAGGACTGGATGGACGCCTATGCCGATCACCCGGGCGCGGGCCGCATTTATGATCTGGCGCTGAAACGCCGTCCGGCGAATTACAAACACCCGCAGCGGCCGCGCGCGGTCGAACTGCCCAGCCTCGACACGGTGGAAGCCTTCGAAGAGGCCGTCGGCGGTACGGAAACCGAAGCCGACGACAATGTCAGCCGCAAATTTGAAGGTAAGAGCCGTAGCGAACGGTCGCAGATTCGGTCGGTCCAACGTCAAATTCGCAGCCTGGTTCAGCGCGGCAACGTGACCCTGGCGCTCGACCGCCTGATGACGAAATCGAACAAACGCCTGTTCGATCCGGTCAGTTTGGCGGAAAGCCTGGGCGTCGTGGCGCGCGGATATTACCGCTATCACTATGACGACAAGGCCATGGAAGCCGCCGCCGAGGCGGAGAAAATAGCCGGGGACGGCGCGGCCCGTGCCCATTGGTGGGGTGGCCTCGCAGCCTTCCGGAGCCGGAACTGGGACCGCGCGGCGGCGCATTTCCAAGCACTGTCGGTGTCCAATGAGGCGGATGACTGGCTGCGCGCCGCGGGCGGCTTCTGGGCGTCGCGCGCCTATCTGATCGGGCAGCATCCCGAGAAGGTCAGCGTGATGCTGGAACATGCGGCGGAAATGCCGCGGACCTTCTACGGGTTATTGGCGATCCGGGCGCTCGGCCTGACGCCGCCGCTCGATTTCGGCGTGCCGACCCTGGGCGAAACCGAAGTTGAACTGCTGTTCCGCATTCCCGCCGCGCAACGCGCCATCGCCTTGATCGAGGCCGGGCAGACAGAACGCGCGGATGGCGAGTTGCGCCAATTCGTCGACGCCCTGCCGCCCAGCCTGTCGGCGCTGTTGCTGTCGCTGGCCGATCGATCCGGTCTGGCCGATGTCGCCTTCCGGCTTGGCCGGGACATGGAACGGCATCAGGGTATCCAGCTCGACGGCGCGCTCTACCCGGTTCCGGGATGGGAGCCGATGGACGGGTTCAAGATCGACCGGGCGCTGGTCTTCGCCATCGTCCGTCAGGAAAGCCAGTTCCGCGCCCGGGCGACCAGCCGAGCCGGTGCGCGCGGTTTGATGCAGTTGATGCCCGCCACAGCCGGCTTCATGGCCGGGGAACGCTTCGGCGGGGCGGGACAGGCCGCGTTGTACGAACCGTCGCTGAACCTGTCGCTGGGCCAAAAATATATCCGCCACGTCCTGGACCTGGAAGAAATCAACGGCAACCTTCTCTACACCCTGGCCGCCTACAATGCCGGGCCGGGGAATCTGCAACGGTGGCGCGCGAAGATCGATTACGCCAACGATCCGCTGCTGTTCATCGAAAGCCTGCCGTCCCGCGAAACGCGGGCCTATGTCGAACATGTCCTGTCGAATTTCTGGATATACCGCATGCGCCTGAACCAGTCGCTGACAAGCATGGATCAATTGATCGGCGGCGATTGGCCGATCTATGTCCATCAAGACGGCAATGCAATGCTGACGGATCAGACAGCCGTTCCGGTCAGCGCCCAATAAGGCCAAAGGCCATGTCGATCGACGAAACCAAAGAATTCAAGCCGGTACGAATCGCCGTCCTGACGGTATCCGACACGCGCGGCCTCGCCGACGACCGGTCGGGCGATACGTTGGTCTCACGGTTGGAGGCGGACGGTCATATCCTCGCCGACAGGAAGATCGTGAAGGACGACGCCGACGCCATCGCCGCCATCCTGACGGGCTGGATCGACGATCCGGCGGTCGATTGTGTCGTCAGTACCGGCGGCACCGGCCTGACGGGTCGCGATGTCACGCCGGAGGCCATGGCCAAGGTCTGCGAGAAGGACATTCCCGGTTTCGGCGAATATTTCCGCTGGATTTCCGCAAAGAAGATCGGGCCGTCGACGATCCAGAGCCGCGCCATGGCCGGACTGGCCAAGGGCACCTATCTGTTCGCCCTTCCCGGGTCGACCGGCGCCTGCAAGGACGGCTGGGACGAAATCCTGCATTTCCAGTTGGATTATCGGTTCCGCCCCTGCAATTTCGTCGAACTCATGCCCCGCCTTCGGGAGCATGAGGGGCTGTAAGATCCGGCGCCTTTTCCACATCGCCCGCCGGAATCCGATAAACGGACAGCACTCCCAACACACCGACCGGCACCATTACCGCGAAAATCCAATGGGCGGCTTCCACCGCGGCCGCCGGACTGGGGGCATGGCCGAAGCCGACGAGATTGGCAACCAGTCCGGTTACCGCCGCCCCCACCGCGTAACCGATCGTCTGGATCGTCGGCATGGCGCCCGCCGCCCGATCCTTGTCTTCCGCCGGGACGAGATCGACGCAGCGCTGCACGATATGCCCATAGGCCGCGCCGAACCCCAGACCCAACAGGAAGATGAAGGGCAGCATGGCCCAGACCGGCCCCGGCACAAAAACGAACACCAAGCCGACGCAGCCGATCAGACTTCCGATAAAGCTCCACCGGATGATGCGAATTTGGATCGTCCCGACATATTTTGCCAGCAACAGCGCGCCTACCGTCCAGGCAACGGACTCCAACGCGATCATATAACCCGCGGCGAGCGGCCCCGTGCCGTGAAGGATGCCGAGCAGGATCGGGCCATAGATCGCGAAAGGGACCGTCGCGCAGGCCAACAGGAACACAGCCGCAAACCCGCCGCTGCCGGGGGATCGCAGGTTCCCCGTCATCTTGGGCAGCAGCCGGTTCGCATCCCCGGCCTGCCCATCGAGCTTTAGGAAGAGTGCCATCCCGACCAGCCCCAACGCGGCAATGGCGACGGTCAAAAGGGTCATGCCTTCCTCCAGCCCCGCGCCCGCGATGGCCAACACGCCCAGCGACAAGACGGACAGACGCCGCCAGGGAATGCGGGCACCGTTATCTTCCGTCCGCGCATCGGCGGGAAGATTCCAACGCAGCGCGACGGCTACCAGCAGACCCTGCGCGGCGAAAGCCCAGAACCCCATGCGCCACAGCCCCATTTCCGCAAATACGCCGCCGATCAGCGGGCCGACAAAGGACGACGAGCCCCATACCGCCGCGATGGCCGCCATGGCGCGTGGGGTATAGTTGGACGGAAACAGGCTCGCCACGCCCACCATGGTCAGGGCCACCAGCAAACCGCCGCCCGCGCCCTGGATCGTCCGCCCGACCAGCATACCCGCCATGACCGGTGTAGCGGCGCTTAACGCGCATCCGACGGCGACCGCCAGCCCCGACCAGATCATCGAGCGGCGCAAGCCGAAGCGCCGCGCGACCAGCGCCGCGCAGCAGGCCGCCGCGATCGACGCCAATTCATACAGAACGAAGTTCCAGGAAATATAGGCCGCTCCGCCGATATCGGCGACCGCCCCCGGCAACAACGTGGCGACGACGGTGCTGTCGGCTGCATGCAGCCAGACGCCGAGGCTGAGCACCGCGAACATGCGCCCGTTCGGGCCGCTCAACAAATCGCGCCAGGAAACCGGGCCGACTTCCGTATGTCCCGCGGCGCTCATTCCGCCGCTCCGACGAAGGCAAGGGCCTGATGGGCGACGCGTCGCACATGTTTCCGCTTCAACGGGCTGTTCAGGAAGCGGGTCAACGCGGCGGCGGCGATCCGGTGCCAGGATCTATCGGGTCGTTCGGTCATTTCCTCACGCAGGGCAAAGCTCAGTTTCAACTGGTGACAGGCAACGATGTATTCGAACCGACCGTGGTCCTCCACCCCTTTCAGGGCTGCCTCAACGGCGGAGAGCGGCGCGTCGGTTTCCCATTTCGCGCTATCCAGCGCGGGGTCGGTGAAGCCGCCGTTGCGCGACAGGAAGCAGCCGATCTGCAAAAGACCTTGGGGCCACAGGTCGGGATGAGCCTCGCACAGCTTTCGCACCGCATTCCCGAAGGTCAGCGTATGGGTGAAATCCAGCCAGCCGACCGACTGGGACACGGTGCTGTCCGTCCGGTCCTGCCAGGAGAGGTCGAAATGCAGCATCTGCCATGCCCCCGCCTCCATACAGGCGTCGAACACCGCGTCCGGGTCGGCACCGCCCGCCGAAATTTTCTCCAGGATCGCCCTTAGAGATCCTTTCTTGAGGGTATCAGCGTCTGGCACCTCCGTCCCCATCCCATCCCATGCCGTCAAAGCCGGGGCATAGGCGCGGAACTCCGGGATCAAATCCTCCCGGCTGGCCGTGATGATGGATCGGGTCAGAAGGAGGCACAGCCGTTCCACACTGTCCCGGTCGCCGAGATGATCGGACAGTGCGCGCATCTTATATGTATAAATCGCCGAATGGCCGAAATCGGCGTAGTGGGCCAGGGCGGCGCGGGCGAAGGCGCGCTCGACATCCGCCCAGGACAGTCCGGCGGCGAAAGCCCCTCGCACCATGGCGCAGGCTGCCGCCTCGTCTTCCCGCTCGACCGCCGCGACGAAACCGTCTTCGTCCCAATCCGCCCGACCGGCGGCAAAGGCATAGACCGGTTCCCGCCGCGTATCCCAGGCAAAATGGCCGATGCATTCGACCAGCATGGACAGGTTACGGACGGGATCGGTCCCGTCTTCCTTGCGCAAGCTCAACCAGTCCGCGCTGGCCGGAAGCGCATGGGTCGCGCCGTATTCAAATTTTTCCCACAATTCAGTAATAGCACGACGCAACGCGTCCAAGGGGTCGCCGCCCGCCTTAATCAAGCGTGCAACCTCTCGCGCCATACGGTCGTATTCCACCCGGTCGAAACAGTCCGCCAGATTGTCCAGCGCCTCCACGATCACGGTATCCGCGGGCGGGTCGACAAGGTCCAGTTCGATCCGTCCGGCCGACGTAATCCGTGCCGGATATCGGCGCAGCTTGTCCCCGCCGGTCAGGGTTTCCCCGCTGTCCAGATCGAATTTCCAATTGTGCCAGTTGCAGGTCAGGACACAATGCGCCGACCCTTCCGCCACTGTGCCTTCGATCAAGGGATACCCTTCATGCGGACAGCGGTTGTCGCAGGCCTTCACCACGCCGTCATGCAGGAACAGGGCGATCTGTTTCCCATCCCGCTTTCGCAGAAGACGGCCTTTCTCCTCCAAATCAGAGAGGCTTCCCATGTCTGTCCAGACTGACTCTAGCCGCGTCATAACACCTATCCTTCCGCTATCTTTTCATTAGGGAACGCTCCCCTCTTGATTTATGCAAGTTTTTTCTTTAGAAAATAATTATGACGAAAAAGACAAAGACCCGACAGGATATCCTCACCCTATTGAAGACGGACGGCCCGACCAGTGCTGCGGCAATGGCGGAACGGTTCGGCGTCACCGCCATGGCGATCCGTCAGCATCTCTACGACCTGCAGGCGGAAGGCCTTGTCGGGACGGAAGAACAGGCGCGGCCGGTCGGCCGCCCCGTAAAGCTCTGGCATTTAAGCGAGCGGGCGAATCGATACTTCCCCGACGCCCATGCCGACCTCGCCGTCGGGCTGATCAACGCGATCCGCACCAGCCTGGGAGACGAGGCGATGGACGCCTTGATCACGGAACGGTCGCACCGTCAGAAAGCCGATTACCGTGCCCTGATGAGCGGTGCCGAAACCCTGTCGGACCGCCTGGAACGCCTGACCGAACAACGCAACCGCGAAGGCTACATGGCGGCCATGTCCGCCGACGCGGGCGAGTACCTGTTCATTGAGAACCATTGCCCGATCTGCAGCGCGGCCCAGTCCTGCAGCGGCCTCTGCGCGATGGAGCTGGAGGTCTTTCGGGATGCCCTGGGGCCGGACTGTCAGGTCGACAGGGTCGATCATATCCTGGCCGGGGCGCGGCGCTGCGCCTACCGCGTGACGCCGAAAGGCTGACATGAAAAGGTTGGCGCCTATCCCTGCCAGCGCCGCTTGATAACGTCCAGGCGTTCGGCGACCCGGTGCAGGACCGCCGCCCAATCTTCATCGGGCATGCGCCAGAACACTTCGGTGCGCGGATAGAACGGATGTCCTTCCGACCCCAGCGTGATCCATTCGGGTTTCCGCAGCAGGGTCCAGCACGGCACGCCCAAGGCACCCGCCATATCCCCGACAGACGTCCCCATATTGATCACAAGATCGCAGGAATGTGTCAGCGCCGCCGCGCCTTCCAAATCGTTCAGAAGGTCGAGACCCGGAACATTCGCAACCGGCCGCCCCGCCAATTCCGCCGCCACATCGCCATATTGCAGATTGACGAATTGCACGCCCGGCACGTCGAAAACCGGCGCCCATTGTGCGATGTCCGACAGCGCGTCCCGGCTGCGCAACCGCATCAAGCCGCTGCGCCATGCGATACCGACCTTGATGCCGCGCCCCAGCTCCACCAGCACTTCTTCCAGCGCCGCGACCCGTGCCGGGTCCGCTTTCAAATATCCGGCCTTTTCCGGGAAATCGGCTAGGTCGTTGCGGAACAAGCCGGGCAGCGACGCAACGGGGCAGCCGAGATCGGCCTTGACGGAGGCGACGGCATCGCGCGGCACTGTTTGGACCGATGGGAAGGACCGGTTGACCAGACCTTCCAACCGCGCATCGCAGCCCAGGATAATCTGGGTGCCTTCGCCCGCGACATCGATCACGTCCGGCAGACAGGACAGGTTACGTATTTCATCGCCCAAACCCTGTTCCGGGACCAGCAGGATGCGTTTCCCCGGAACCGGCGACCCGTCCCAGCGCGGCAGTTTCGGCGCGGGCACGGTCACGCGTTCCCCCGCATCGAAGCCGCTTTCGTATAGCCGCCAGCCCTTTTCCAAATCGCCAGTATTCAGATGCCACAGCCCCAGTTGGAAGGCATGCCGCGCATCGCCGGGGGCCAGCTTCCGCGCCCGTTCATAGGCGACGCCCGCTTCTTCCAGCCGGTCGGCGGCATTCAGCATATTGGCATAATTGCCCCAGACATCGGCGAAGTCCGGCGCGGCCCGCAGCGCGTCCTGGAACAGCGGTTCCGCCTCGTCGAAATGCCGACCGGCACTCAACACCATCGCAAGATTGGCCATCGCACCGGGGCTTTCCGGCGCGGCGGACAGGGCCTCACGCGCGATTTCCTCTGCACGGTCCAGTTCTTCCATCCGCATCAGGGCACCGACCATATTGGTCAGTGTATCGGGATCGCCCGGCGCCTTTTCCAGGATATGGTCGAAGCATTCGATGGCATCGTCCATGCGGCCCGCCGCCGACAGAACGACCCCGTAATTCAGACGCATATCCAGATCGTCGGGCGACACATTGAGGCCGGTTTCGAAGGCGGCCAAGGCAGCCTCCAGCTTACCCATCCGAAAAAGGGTGGCGCCTAGATTCTGATAGGCCTCGACATAATCCGGTTTCAGCACGACGGCCCGGCCGAAGGCTTCCGCCGCCTTTTCCAACCGATCCGTTTCGCGCAGCAACGCGCCCAGATTGTTCCAGATTTCCGGCGATTTCGGTGCCAGGGACAGGGCCTTGCGGTAGGCTTGTTCCGCCCCTTCCGGATTGCCCGACCCTTCCAGCGACAGGCCCAGCAGGGTCAACACTTCCGGGTTCTTGGGGTCTGCCTTGCGCGCAGCGGCCAGCAATTCCGCCGCCGCTTCGGGCCGACCGATCTGATAGGCCAGCGCGCCCCGCAGGCGCAGCGCGTCCTTATTCTTCGGATTGTTGTCCAGGACCTGACGGTAATAGCCGTCGGCCTCCATCAGGCGTCCGGCCTGATGCAGGGCCATCGCCTGTTCCAATCGCGGGTCGTGCCCGCCCGATCCATTTCCACGTCGTGCCTGTGCCATGGTCATGGGGTATAGGCGGGAACGCGTATTGGGTCAAAGGTTCGGTAAAGACCGCCGCAAAAGCGGGGCGTCAGCCGATATCTTCTTCCAGGTCGAGACTGGCGGAATTGATGCAATAGCGCAGCCCCGTCGGGCGCGGACCGTCCGGGAAAACATGCCCCAGATGCGCATCGCAGCGCGCGCAGACAACTTCCGTCCGACGCATGAACAGGCTGGTATCGGAATGCTCTTCCACCGCGTCGTCGGCGATCGGCTTGAAGAAGCTGGGCCAGCCTGATCCGCTGTCGTATTTGGTATTCGAGTGGAATAGCGGTTCGCCGCAGCATTTGCACAGATAGGTGCCCTTGCGCTTTTCCGCATTATATTTGCCGGAAAACGCCCGTTCCGTGCCGTGACGGCGGGTAATTTCGAATTCTTCCGGCGTCAGGCGTTCCTGCCAATCCGCATCGGTCAGGTTGATCTTCGTCTTCGTGGTCTTTCCGTCGCTCATTGTGCCGCGCTTTCCATTGACTGCAGCGCCCGAACCCGGTCGCGCAGATCGTGCATATAACCGTCGGCGATACCGATTTCGTCCATCGCCGTGACAGTGTTTTCAAGATAATCCGAACAGGGCCCCAGTCTACCGACCGCCCGCGAAATCCGCGCCGCCGTTTCTTCCATCGTCAGATGACCGGCATAGCGGTCGCAGTCGCGACGCATGACGAAGGCGATGCCGTGAATCCGATTCCCGCCTTCGTCCTTCAGGCGAACCCAGGTCGGGCTGTAGGATCCGGTCACCATTTCCCGCGACCAGATCACATCCAATTCCTCTTCCACCAGCGCCTCGTCGATGCGCAGGGCAACGCCCTGCACCGAGCCGCCGCGATCCAGGCCCAGCACGAGGCCCGGACATTCCGGAGACCCCCGGCCCAGCGGGGTGCTGAGACAGAAGGAGCGGTGATAGCCATAGAGCCGAACCGTCCGGCGTTCCACGAAATGAAAGGCGGGGTTCCACATCAGGGATCCATAGGCGAAGACCCAGACATCGGCCCCGTCGGGACGCTTGGCGAGGGTATCTTCCCGCGATTTTCGGCGGGATTCGTCACACAGGGCCTTGATCCCCATGGATTCCGCCGCGCGGACCATTTCCTGGAAAAATCCGTTCTTAATCGTCTCTCTATCGACCAAGGCCGGGTCCTTCTGTTGCACCGCACCCAAGCAGGTATCTTGGCTTACCTACACAAAAAGGCAAGCCCCGCGCGTGAAACCCATAGTCACAACGGATCACAACTCCCGTGACGGCAGATCGGCCAGAATCACTTCCGCTTCTTCCAGAACGTCCATCGTCAACAGGTCGACATCGCGCAAGATCACCCCGTCGCGCGGCCCGACCGCGACCCCGTCTATCGACACCCGCCCCCGAGCCAATACCAAATAGGCCTGTCTGTCCTTACCGATGCGTTGTGTCACCTGCCCGCCCGCGGGCAGGGTTCCGGCGAACAGGGTCGCATCCTGATCGATCGGGGCCGCACCGACCACATCCCGACGTCCCGATGCCAACGGGCGCAGCGTCCCGGCATCGTCCCCCTTCGGGAAGGGACGCGTTTCCCAGCGCGGCTGCCGCCCTTCGGTACGCGGGATGATCCAAATCTGGAAAATCTGCGTCGGTTCGTCCTCGAGGTTGTATTCGGAATGCATGATACCGGTGCCCGCCGACATGACCTGGATATCCCCGGCGACCGTGCGGCCCTCATTGCCCAGGCTGTCGCGATGGGTAATGGCGCCCTGCCGGACATAGGTGATGATTTCCATGTCACGATGCGGATGCGCGGGAAAGCCGGTCCCCGGCTGGATCGTATCGTCGTTCCAAACGCGCAAGGGCCCGACCTGCATGCGATCCGGGTCGAAATACTGGCCGAAACTGAAATGATGATGCGCATCCAGCCAGCCGAAATCGGCATGCCCCAGATCGTCGAACCGTCTTACCTCGATGCTCATTGCCTTTTCTCCATTCATACCCGCGTCAGGCGGCCGCCAGCGCCGCCCGGCCATGGGGTTTATCCAAGTCCTGCGCCGGTCCGACCGGGATCACGCCGCTTGGATTGATCGTGTCGTGACTGCCATAGTAGTGCGCCTTGATATGGTGCAGATTGACCGTGTCCTTCACACCCGGCTGCTGATACAGGTCCCGCAGATAGCCCGACAGGTTCGGATAATCCGCGATCTGGTACAGATTGCACTTGAAATGCCCGACATAGACGGGATCGAAGCGCACCAGGGTGGTGAACAAACGCCAATCCGCCTCCGTAATCCGATCGCCGGTCAGATAGCGACTGTCCGTCAAAATGCCTTCCAACCAGTCCAGGCTGTCGAACAGCGGCGTGACCGCGTCTTCATAGGCTTTCTGCGTCGTCGCGAATCCGGCCTTGTAGACGCCGTTATTCACCGTGTCGTAAATCCGGTCGTTCAAGGCGTCGATTTCTCCGCGCAAGGCTGTGGGATAATA
Source organism: Pacificispira spongiicola (assembly GCF_012926505.1). Taxonomy (GTDB): domain Bacteria; phylum Pseudomonadota; class Alphaproteobacteria; order UBA8366; family Aestuariispiraceae; genus Pacificispira; species Pacificispira spongiicola. The sequence goes on along the minus strand of NZ_JABBNT010000004.1, from coordinate 95,460 downwards.
GTCACCCCGTTTCGCGCCGATCCCGTCGAAAGCCGAATTGAACATACGCAGGATTTCCGCGGATTCATTGGAAACGATGGTCCGCGTCTTCGTATCCAGCAGCACGGGCACGGTCACCCGGCCGGTATAGTCCGGATCGACGCCGGTATAGATTTCGTACAAATACCGCGCGCCGAAGACCGGGTCCGGCACCACGTCCGGGTCGCTGTCGTCGAAAGTCCAGCCGTTTTCCGCCATATGCCAGTGCACTATGGAAACCGGGATCATGTCTTCCAGCCCCTTCAGACTGCGCATGATCAAGGTCCGATGCGCCCAGGGACAGGCCAGCGAGACATAGAGACGATAGCGTCCCGGTTCCGCCGCATAGCCGCCGCTCCCGGTCGGGCCGGGCGATCCATCCGCCGTGATCCAATTGCGAAACTGCGATTCCGTGCGAACGAATTTACCGCCGGTTTTCTTCGTATCGTACCACTGGTCATGCCATTGGCCGTCGATCAGAAGTCCCATTGTTGTCTCCTTCAGTCGTGTGACTTTAACCTAATATCTTGCAAATCGAACACAATCGACGTAGATCGAATTAGATTGTTTCCAATATTCAACAAATCGTGAGGGCAGGATGCAAGATCTCAGCGGCATTGCGGTTTTCACCGCCGTTGTGGAGTCAGGCAGCTTCACCGGTGCGGCGGAAAAACTGGGACAGTCGAAATCGGCGATCAGCAAGCAAGTCACGCGACTGGAACAGCGGCTGGGCGCGCAGCTTCTGGCCCGCACGACACGCCGCCTGCATCTGACGGAAATCGGTCAGGCCTTCTACGAACGCTGCCGTCGGATCATCGCGGAAGCGGAAGAAGCGGAGCTTGCCGTCACCCATTTGCAGGAAATCCCGCGCGGGAAGTTGCGCGTGTCCGCACCGTTGAGCTTCGGCATTTCGCATTTGGCGGCCGCCCTACCGGATTTCATGGCAGCCAATCCTGAATTGCTGGTCGATATCGATTTCAGCGACCGGCGTGTCGACATTATCGAAGAAGGTTTCGATATGGCGATCCGCATCACCCCGCGCCTGGAGGATTCCAGCCTGATCGCCAAACGCATTGCACAATCCCGCCGTCCGATCCTGGCCTCCCCCGCGTATTGGGAAAAACACGGGAAGCCGAAACGGCCGGAAGATTTGGCCGATCATAACTGCCTGACCTATGCCTATATCGACGCGCCGAACAGTTGGCGGTTCCGCGATCCGGACGATCCATCATCCGACCTCGTCGTACGGGTCAGCGGCACCCTGCATTCCAACAGCGGCAATGCGCTCGCCCAGGCCGCCGCGAACGGATTGGGCGTTGTCCTGTCTCCCGCCTTCTTATGCGCCTGTCAGATAAAAACCGGCGAATTGGAACCCGCGCTGGAAGCATTCGAGGGCGAACCGCTGGGCATCCATGCGCTGTATCCGCCGAACCGGCATCTATCGACCAAGGTCCGTGCCTTCATCGATTTCCTGACCGCACGCTTCGCCGGGCCGGAGCTCATGTGGCCGCAGTAAGAAGCCGTGCGACAGGTTTCGGTATCCGGCGAACAAGCAATCGCGGCTTGACGCGCCGCCGCGAAAATCGATCCTGTCCGCGAGCCTTTCTCAATCGGAGCGATCCATGAAAACCGAACAGCACGCCGTTATCCGTCTTTCCGAATATGCCGCGCCCTCCTATGCGGTCGCGGGGGTGGCGCTGAGCTTCGACCTCGCGCCCACGGGGACGACAGTGCGCGCGGACCTGAAGATCGAACGGAGCGCCGGTCAGACGGGACCGCTCACCCTGGACGGCGAGGCACTGGACCTGAAAAGCATCACCATCGACGGCCAACCCTTGGGCGATAACGCCTATACAGTGACGGAAACGGGCCTGACCTTGGCGGATGCACCGTCCAAATTCACCCTGACCACGGAAGTTCTGATCGATCCCGTCGAAAACACGCGCCTGGAAGGCCTGTATCAGTCGAACGGCATCTTCTGCACCCAGTGCGAGGCCGAAGGTTTCCGCCGCATTACCTATTTCCCCGACCGTCCCGATGTGTTGAGCACCTATCGCGTCACCGTCCGGGGGTCGAAAGACGTCTGCCCGATCCTGCTGTCGAACGGCAATCTGGTCGAGCAGCGCGACCTTGGCGACGGGCGGCACGAGGCGGTTTGGGAAGACCCGTTCCCGAAGCCCAGCTATCTGTTCGCCCTCGTCGCCGGAAAACTGGATTCCTACGAAGACACGTTCACGACCATGAGCGGCCGCAAGGTCGACCTGAAAATCTGGGTCGAACCGGGCAACGCGCCCTATTGCGCCTATGCCATGGATGCGTTGAAGCGGTCGATGAAATGGGACGAGGACCGGTTCGGGCTGGAATACGACCTGGACATTTTCAACATCGTCGCCGTCAGCGATTTCAATATGGGCGCGATGGAAAACAAATCCCTGAACGTCTTTAACGCCAAATACATCCTGGCCGACCCGGAAACCGCGACCGATGCGGATTACGCGAATATCGAAGCCATTGTCGGCCACGAATATTTCCACAATTGGACCGGCAACCGCGTGACCTGCCGCGACTGGTTCCAACTGAGCCTGAAGGAAGGCCTGACCGTCTTCCGCGATCAGGAATTTTCCGCCGACATGCGGTCCCGCGCGGTGAAGCGCATTCAGGATGTCCGCATGCTGCGCGCGCGCCAGTTCCCGGAAGACGCCGGACCGCTGGCCCATCCGGTACGACCCGAAAGCTACATGGAAATCAACAACTTCTATACGGCCACAGTCTATGAGAAGGGTGCGGAGGTCATTCGCATGCAGCATGCGCTGCTGGGCGAGGACGGCTTCCAGAAGGGCATGAAGCTGTATTTCGAGCGGCATGATGGGCAAGCCGTCACCTGCGACGATTTCGTCGCGGCCATGGCCGACGCCAACGGCCGGGACATGACCGGATTCAAGCCCTGGTATTCGCAGGCGGGGACCCCGAAAGTAACCGCGTCCTGGCGGCATGACGCGACATCGAAAACGTTGACGCTCACCCTGACGCAAGCAACGGAACCGACGCCGGGGCAGAAGCAGAAGCAGGCCCTGCCGATCCCGATGCGTATGGGGCTGGTCGGCAGCGACGGCAAACCCTGCAATCTGATCCTCGACGGGCAGGATTTGGGGGCGGAAACCGTCCTGATGCTGGATGAAGACAGCCTGACCTGCGTTTTCGAGGGCGTGGATAATGCCGCCGTGCCGTCGTTGAATCGTGGCTTCTCCGCGCCGATCGTGTTGAAGGCGCCATACAGCGCCGCGGAGTCGATCCTGCTGATGGGTCACGATCCCGACCCCTTCGCGCGGTGGGAGGCCGGGCAGCAATATGCAACGGCGCTGCTGCTGGGCATGGTGGCGGACCTGCGGGAAAAGCGGGAACCGGTGCTGGATGAAGGCTTCATCGCCGCCTTCGGTCGCATATTGACCGATTCCTCCCTGGACCCGGCCTTCCGGTCCCTGGCGATCACGCTGCCCAGCGAGGATTATCTGGCCGAGCAGATGCGCCCCGTCGCGGTGGACGAAATTCACGAGGCCCGACAGCGCCTGCGCAAGGCGATCGGTGAAACCCTGTCCCGCGACCTGTCCCGCCTGCATGCCGAATTGGCGGATGACGGCCGTTTCGATCCGGGCGCGGATGCCGCCGGTCGCCGCGCGCTGCGCAATACGGCGCTTATCTATTTAGGCGCGGCGGAAACGCCGGAAGCCGTGACCCTGGCAAAGACCCGGTACGATATCGCGGACAATATGACCGACCGCATGGCGGCGCTGGCCGTCCTGACCGAATGCGCCGGACCCGAACGGGAAGCCGCGCTGGCCGATTTCCATGACCGCTTCAAAGACGACGAGCAGGTGATGGACAAATGGTTCGCCATCCAGGCCATGAGCGGACTGCCCGACACGTTGGACCGGGTGAAAGCCCTGTTGGACCATCCGCGATTTTCGATGAAGAAGCCGAACAAGGTCCGCGCCCTGATCGGCAGCTTCGCCATGGGCAATCCGATCCGGTTCCACGCGGCGGACGGCAGCGGCTACGACTTCGTGATCGACAAGCTGATCGAACTGGACAGATTGAACCCACAGGTCGCGGCGCGACTTCTGGGCACGTTCGGTCAGTGGCGTCGCCTCCCGGCGGACCGCGCCCGGTTGATGAAGACGGCCCTGGAACGCCTTGCCGAGACGGAGGGCTTGAGCCGCGACAGCACGGAGATCGCGACCAAGTCGCTTGCGGGGTAAGATCATCCTCTTGGGTCGGGCTTGAGGCGATCAAACCGTGGTAACGTCCGCGTGACACGGGTCGTTTCCGGCTACCCCGCCCCCTACCTGTTGTCGAACAGGAGGAACGTGCCTTGATCGACTATCCATGGAACGACCGCGCCGGGCGGTTCAACTGGCTCCGCATGGCGGCCTTTACCCTGGCTGTCGCCCCGGCGCTGTGGATCGCGGTCGATGCCGCGACCGGCGGCCTGGGCGCGAAGCCGTTGACGGAAACGATTCATCGTACCGGCCATTGGGCCGTGCGTTTCCTGTTGATCTCCCTTGCCATGACGCCGGTCCGGCGCATCACCGGCTGGAACCGCGTTATCACGGTCCGCCGGATGCTCGGTCTGACCGCCTTCTCTTATGCCGTCGTGCATCTGGCGCTGTTCATCCCCGATCAAGGCTGGAAGCTGGGGCACGTTGCTTCGGAAATCGTTCTGCGGCCCTATCTGACCATCGGGTTCATCGCGCTACTCGGTCTCGCCGCCCTGGCCGCGACCTCCACCGATGCCATGATCCGGCGACTGGGGCGGCGATGGCAGGTCTTGCACAGGATCGTCTATGGCCTCGTCGCCCTAGGGCTGCTGCATTTCTTCATGCAGTCGAAAATCAACGCGACGGAAGCGGCCTTGATGACCGGTTTCTGGCTGCTGCTGATGGGATGGCGTCTGGCCCATCGGATGGGCGCATCCCTAAAGAGCCCGAGCGTCATGGCCATGGTCGCAATCGGCGCGGCGCTGACAGCTGCCCTGACGGAAGCCCTGTGGTATGGCGCGGCGACGGGCGTCCCCTGGCGCGCGGTGTTGGAGGCCAATTTGATGCTGACGCCCTGGCCGCGCCCTGCCGTCATCACGCTGATCGTCGGACTGGTCACGGTGCCGCTGCCCTTGGTCAAACCGGTTCTTGATCGTCTACGCCGGTCGGTAAAGAGATCATCGCGGGGGTCAACCTCCATCCGTGCTTGAGGGTCCCGTCGGAATCCGGCGATATGGCAGCCATGTGTGCGGCCCCGACCTTGATGCTGGAAGCGGCCCCGGCCTTGGTCGCCGGGGTGCATGACTGCGTCTGGCTGACGGAAGACGGCGAAATCGAACGCCTGCCCCATCGCGCGGCGGCGCGGCGGCTGGAAAGCGGCGGGCCGGTCTATCTGCTGCACGCGCCGGCAACGGCGGCCCGGATCGGCGGCGGCAAGCCGTCCCGCGCCTTCGATCTGCTGGAACTCTTCGCCTTCGCCGCCCCCGCCCGATTCTGCGTTCCGACGCCGCGCGGACTGGCGGAAGCCTTGCAACTGCCGATCCCGCAAAGCCTGGAAGATCAGGCCATCCTGCTGCCCCGCGCCGCGCAGCGCCTGCTGAAACATCTGATGGCGACCGCCGACCGCGACCCGAAAGCGCGGCGCACGGCCTTCGCCATGGTGCGCGGTGGCTGGACCTGGGGTCCGGCGGTTCTGGCCGCCCTGGGCGAGGATAGCGAGGAAGCGGCGCTGCGTGCGCCGGTATCCGGCCTGGACGTTTGGAAAGACCTGCCCGAATGGCAGGACGAGGCCCCGCCCCCACCGCCCGGCGACCGGGGCGTCGACGAGGCGGAAGCCCGCATGCGCCTGTCCCAGCTTCTGGGCGAAGGAGCGGAGGCGCGGCCCTCTCAATCCGACTATGCCTCCGCCGTCAGCGCGGTGTTCCAGCCCCGACGGGAGGAAGGCGCCCCCACCGTCGTGCTGGCCGAAGCAGGCACCGGCGTCGGCAAGACACTGGGCTATATCGCACCGGCCAGCGTCTGGGCGGAAAAGAACGAAGGGCCGGTCTGGCTGTCGACCTATACACGGAACCTTCAGCATCAGATCGACGCGGAACTGGACCGCCTGTTCCCCAATGCACAGGAAAAGGAAAAGCGGGTCGTCCTGCGCAAAGGCCGCGAAAACTATCTATGCCTGTTGAATATGGAAGAAACGGCGCGCGGCGTTGCGGTCAGTGCCGCCGACGCGGTGCCTTTGGGCCTGTTGGCGCGCTGGGTCGGGGCGACGCGGGACGGCGATATGACCGGCGGCGACTTCCCGGCCTGGCTGGTCGATCTGACCGGCGGGCGGCGCATCGCGGGCCTGACCGACCGGCGCGGCGAATGCATCTATACAGCCTGCGCCCATTATTCGCGCTGCTTCATCGAACATTCGACCCGCCGTGCCAGACGGGCGGACCTTGTCGTCGCCAACCATGCCCTTGTCATGGTCCAGGCGGCACGCGGGGCGCTCGACCTCGGCGGACGGACGACACGGCTGGTCTTCGATGAAGGACACCATGTCTTCGACGCCGCTGACAGCGCCTTTTCCGCCCATCTTTCCGGCATGGAAACGGCGGAGCTTCGCCGTTGGCTGCGCGGCAGCGAAGGATCGGGACGCAATCGCGCCCGCGGCCTGAAAGCCCGTTGCGAAGACCTGCTGGGAGAGGAAGACAATCGCCGCCATCTGGACGCGCTCCTGTACGCCGCCGCCGGATTGCCGGGCGACGGCTGGCATACCCGCCTTGCCGACGGGCGCGGCACGGGACCGGTCGAACAATTCCTCGCCGCCGTGCGCGGGCAAGTCTATGCCCGGTCCCTGGATGCGAAGGGACCGTTCGGTCTGGAAGTCGAAACCAACGATCCGGCCCCGGACCTGGTCGCCGCGGCGGAGGCTGCGGGAACCCTTTTCCAATCCCTGGGGAAAGCCGCCACCGACCTGCGCAACGGTATGCTGGCGCGGTTGAGCGAGGAAGCGGAGGAATTGGAAAGCGCGGAAAAGGCGCGCATCGACCAGATTTGCCGGTCCCTGCAACATCGCGTGATCGATTACGCCGCGGCGGCGGTGAATATGACCAAGTCGCTGGACGGCGCGACGCCGGACAGTTTCGTCGACTGGTTCGATGTCGACCGCATCGACGGGCGCGATCTCGATGTCGGCATGCGCCGCCATTGGATCGACCCGACCTTCCCCTTCGCGGAAACGGTTCTGGTCAACAGTCACGGAACCCTGCTGACCTCCGCGACGCTGACCGACGGGTCCGGCGATGCGGAGGCGGATTGGAAATCGGCGGAACGCCGCGCCGGCACGGATTTCCTGCCCGCCGCGCCGATCCGCGCGCGGGTACCCTCACCGTTCGACTATCCGGCGAACACCAAGGTGCTGATCGTCACCGATGTGAACCGCAACGACGTCGCCCAGGTCGCCGCCGCCTATCGCGCGCTGTTCCAGGCATCCGGCGGCGGGGCGTTAGGACTGTTTACGGCAATTGCCCGGCTACGCGCCGTCTATAGCCGGATCGCGGAAGATTTGGAAAGCGAAGGCATCGACCTGCTGGCGCAGCATGTGGACGCGTTGAACCTGCCGACCTTGATCGACATGTTTCGGGCGGAGCCGCATAGCTGCCTATTGGGGACCGACGCGATCCGTGACGGGGTCGATGTACCGGGCGACAGTCTGCGCCTCATCGTCTTCGACCGTGTGCCCTGGCCGCGCCCGACGATCCTGCATAAGGCGCGGCGTGCGCATTTCGGCGGCAAGGAGTATGACGACGCCCTGACACGGTTGAAGTTGAAACAGGCCTTCGGTCGTCTGATCCGCCGGGCGACGGATCGCGGTGTGTTCGTCTTGCTGGATTCCCGCATGCCGTCGCGCCTGCTGGGCGCCTTCCCGGACGGGGTCGCTGTAGAACGGATCGGCTTGAAACAGGCGGTGGAAACCGTTGCCGGATTCCTCAGCCCAGATACGCCCTGACGATCGGGACATAGTATTGCAGCACATAGGATACGGTAACGACGGACACGATCGTCGATACCAGGATCACCGCCGTCGCCCGCTGGACATAGACGCCGTAGCGCTGCGCCAGGACGAAGATCAGACCGCCCGTCGGCAGGGACGCCATCAGAACGGACACGCCTTCCTGAACCGCATTCACATCGATCAGATATTGCGCGATCAGCCAGGTCGCCGCCGGATGGACGAACAGTTTGATCGCGGAAATCCAAACGACCTCCCCCGCGCCCTTGTGCACCGCCTGCCCGACCAGGAACAAGCCCATGGCGAACAGCGCGCAGGGGCTTGCGGCACTGCCCAGCATTTCCATGAAACGCAAGGCCGGGCTGGGAATGGTCAGGCCCGCCGCCGAAATCACCATGCCGATCGCGAAGGCCCAAAGAAGCGGGCTGCGCACGAGCCCCCGGAAGGCATCGACGATCATGCGCGGCCCCGTGGCGCCGGTCCGATCGACCTCCATCAACGCGCTGGCAACGCCGAGCACGAGCACGATATTCGCGATGACCGAGGCGACGATGGCCGTCATCGCGCCGTCGCCGAAAGCCGCGAGTGCCAGGGGAATCCCCATATAGCCGTTATTCGCGAAAACCGATGACCCGGTATGCAGGGTGACTTCCCCGATGCGTTTGGAAAAGAACATCCGCGCGATGATCGCGACCGGAATGGCCGTCGCGACATATCCGCCGATCACGACCCCGAACAGCGACCAATCCAGAACCTCGCGCACCGGCGATGTCGCGGTCGAAGACACGAACAGCGCGGGCAAGGCGATGAAATAGACGAATCCGTTCAGCGCCGCCGTCGAATCCTGTCCCAACAGCTTGAAGCGTCCGGCCAGAAAGCCGGTCAGGATGATGGCGAAAACGGGAATGGAAACGTCGAGAATTGCCTGCATCGCCTACGCTTACGGTCGGACGGCCACCTTGTCGAGTCCGCCGTGCGTCAAAACAGAAAATCCGGGCGGGCCAGCAAAGCCCGCCTAAATTCCGCGCTTAAGTTCGAACCGCTGTCAGGAAAGCCCGCGATCGCTCGTCGACTGTCCGCACCACGCTTTCCAGATGGCCGGTCACGTCCTGAACCGTCGACATGGTCTGGCTGGCATCTTCTGTCGTCTTTTGCATCCCGGCCATGGCGTCGGTCATTTCAGACGTTTCCGCCGCCGCGCGTTGCGTGTTGACCGCGATTTCGCGCGTTGATGACAGTTGCTCCTCGACCGCCGAGGAAACCGACTCGAACACACCAGACATCTCCCGGTTCTTGTCGGTCACTGCTTTCAGGGCCGAATTCACCTCTCCAATTGCGGATACGATGGCGTTGACCTCGTTGCGGACATCTTCCGTCGCCCGCGCGGTCTGTTCGGCCAGATTCTTGACCTCCGTCGCCACGACAGCGAACCCCTTGCCCGCATCCCCGGCCCGCGCTGCCTCAATGGTCGCGTTCAGTGCCAGCAGGTTGGTCTGGTCCGCAATCTCGGCGATCAGGCCTATGACTTCCTCGATCCGGTTGGACGCGTCGGCGAGGGCTTGCCCCTTTTCCTCGGACAGTTTGCTGGCCGCCCCGGCGTCGCGTGCCATAGTCAGGGTTTCCGCCATGCGCTGGCCAACCTCCGACGCGCTGGCGGTCAGCTCTTCCGTCGCCGTCGCAACAAGTTGGATATTCCCGTTCAGGCTTTGCGCCGTGTCCCCAACCGTCGAAGCGGAGCGGTCCAGGGTTTCGTTGTAGGTCAATGCCTCCGCGATCCCCTTGCGCGCGGTTTCCATCGCCTCGTTCAACTGCGCGATGGCGGTGCTGACATCCGCTTCGAATGTCTGCGCCAGGCGCAGGCGTTCCGCCTGCTGTTGTTCCTGGGCTTTTTGTTCCGCCCGTTGATTTTCTTCCGACATGCGCCGGGAATCCTCGTTCGCCGCGCGAACGGCGTCCAGCGCTTTTTCGGAAGCCGCGAAGGCGCGTTCCAACGTCACGACCAGCCAGACCAGTGCGACCGCCTGAACCACAACGATGACGGCATGCAGCACAACCCGCCAGAAATCCGCGCCTTCCGGGAAAACCGCAACTGGCAGCAGGAAATTCAGCGCAAGATGATGTACCGCCACGACCCCTGCATAGACCAGGATGACCTTCCAATTGCAGAATACCGCCGTCAGGGCGAAGGCCGCGAAAAAGTACATATGCATGTCAATCTGCCACAGATGACCGGCAAGGATATAGACGATCATGCCGACCGTTACGGCCATTGCAGCGGCGGCGGCAAGCTGCACACTTTCACCCACCGGATCCCGGCGGCGGTCGATCGTTACCAGCAGGGCGAACAGGGCCATCGCCACGGTCAACGGGATGGTATCGGAGTCGTTCCACCATGCGAGCGCCGCAATCAGCGGCACATGCGCCCAGAGATAAAGAACGGCGAAGCCGGTCGCCTTCTTCCGAATACCCGACAATGTCAGTACCGCGACCTGTGTACTCATATCACCCTCACTTGGTTTTGGGCCGATCAAGGCCGACCTGGCTAGAATTCACCAATGCGGCGCAAGCGCCGATGACCTTCGGATCGATCAAAATCAATCCGAGATCGCTGATCCCCGCGCGCAGATCGGAATCCCCACGGGTATCGACAATAACGATACGGTCGCCCAAACCTGGACGCACCAGACGAAGATCCATATCGATCAAGGCCGCCATGGTCTCTTCCAACGGCTTCCACGGCGGTATGACGACCGCGAGTTGACCTGCGCCCTGTCGCGGCAACACCGTCAACGTGACAAGCATCGCAAGACCGAGCGCAGCAATGGACAAAGCCATGCGCATGATCGTATCGTTCATTCCGTATCTTGGACGAGCAATCCCAAGCATTGGCCCGGTCACTCATGAAATCCGCAAGCCGTCTGTAAAGAATAGTGGGGGCTTGCGGATGCTACAATGTAGTGCAGAAGGATTAATATAACCTTTAACGATGCCGGAAACCGCACTACATGTCGGAGCCGCAATTCATGTAGGATTGTGACTTCCACGCTTAGCGACGATACAAGTAGAAAGGGAATATCTTTTATGCTCGACATGCATGAGGCGTTGATCCACGGGATGGTGACCATGGCCGCCGCGGATGCCTCCGTCGCCGACACGGAACTGGAAGCGATCGGCAAGATCGTCACGACGCTGCCCGTGTTTCAGGATTTCGACCTCGCCCGCCTTCCCCGTATCGCAGAGACCTGCCTCGCGAAGCTGGACGATGAGGACGGGCTGGAGCGCATCCTGCGCGAAATGAAAGCCGGGCTTCCCGTCAGCTTGCGTGAGACCGCCTATGCCCTGGCCGTGGAGGTCGCGGCATCGGACCTGAAAGCGACGGATGAGGAACTGAACCTGTTGCAGATGATCCGCCAAAGCCTGGAACTCGACCGCTTGATCTGCACCGGGATCGAACGCGGCGCGCGCGCCCGCTATACCTTCGTCTGACTAGCTATCGCCGTCCGGCGGCGAGAACCCGACAGACAGTGACTTTCCGGCAACAGGGCTGATCGCGCCCTGTTTGCCGTTTCATATCGTTAAATATCTGAATTTGAATACTTTCCAGGCAGGTGTCGCAAATCTGTAATGTGCCGCCGAAAAGCCATGCGGAAAATGCATACCCGCCGTGCCGTTTTGACTCTAGGCGAGCCGGGCCGGCACCCTTATGTAGAGGGCGCTTCAGTTGCTGCATTGCAGCGACCGCCGGGCGATGTCCCCATCGGCCCGGCCCTACGTCTCCCAGACGTGAAGCCTCCCTGTTCAACTTGCCCGGACTTCTTGTCCGGGCAATTTTTTTTGCCTAAATGCTAACCGACCTGAATCCGACCCGCCTTCTGCCGCAAAGGAACCGTTCGTGAGCTACCAAATCCATATCGGCCCCAATATCCGCAAATCGCCCTATTTCGACGCGACCGTCGCGGACGGCGTCCGGTCCTTTTCCGTCTATAACCACATGTTCATCCCCGGAAATTTCGGCGATCCGGATGCGGAATACGACCGATTGCTGAACGGGGTCGCGATGTGGGACGTGGCAGCCCAACGGCAAGTCGAAATGGCCGGACCGGATGCCGGACGGCTGGCGCAGTTGTTGACGCCGCGCAACCTGAACGCCACCAAGGTCGGTCAAGGCCGCTACGTGCCGATCTGCGATCACGACGGCATGCTGATCAACGATCCGGTGCTACTGAAGCTCTCGGAAGACCGCTATTGGCTGTCCATTGCCGACAGCGACCTAGTCCTTTGGGCAGGCGCCATCGCGAAAGAACGCGGCCTGGACGTCACCGTGTCGGAACCCGACGTCTCCCCGTTGGCCATTCAAGGACCGAAAGCCGCCGACGTCACCGCCGCCCTGATCGGCGATTGGATCCGCGACCTGCGCTATTTCTGGTTCCGGGAAACCGAATTGGACGGTATCCCGCTGGTCGTCGCGCGATCCGGCTGGTCGAAACAGGGTGGATATGAACTGTATCTGATGGATGGTAGCCGGGGCAGTGCGCTCTGGGACAAGGTCAAACGGGTGGGGGCATCCTTCGGCATCGGCCCCGGTGCCCCGAACGATATCGAACGGTTGGAAAGCGGGTTGATTTCCTATGGTGCGGATATCCGGCGACAGACGCTGCCGACCGATCCGTTCGAAATGGGTTTCGACGCCATGATCGACCTGGACGGTTCACACGATTTCATCGGGAAAGATGCGCTCAAATCGATCCGGGATCGCGGCCCGCGTCGCCGCCGGGTGGGCGTTGTCATCGACGGAACACCGATCTCCGGCAACGAACATCCCCTTCCCCTGATGCAAGGTACATCGGACCAAGCCGAACAGGTCGGCATCGTCAGCGAGGTCGCGCATTCCCGGCGGCTGGGCAAGAATATAGGAGTCGGTCTGGCGCAAGTCGAATTGGCCGACACCGCATCCGACCTGTTCGTCGATCTGGCGGAAGGACGGCGCAAGATAGTGCTATCGACCCTGCCTTTCGCGTGATCGGGACTTGTCGGATTCCGCAAAGTCATTGGCGAATTACGCAAATCAATTCTCGGGTCTTTCCCCTATGCTCTGCCATCGTTTTACGTTCAACCATGGGGAAACACCGTGAACTTCGATGCCTTTATTACCTGCGCCGTGACCGGATCGGGACAGAGCCACAAAAAAAGCGACAAAGTTCCGGTAACGCCGAAACAAATCGCGGAAGCCTGTATCGAAGCCGCCAAGGAAGGCGCGGCGATCGCCCATATCCATGTGCGAGATCCCGAAACCGGCGCGCCCGCGCGCGATGTCGCCCTGTATAAGGAAGTCGTCGATCGCGTCCGGTCGTCCGACACCGATGTCATTCTGAACCTGACGGCGGGCATGGGCGGCGACCTGATCCTGGGTAATGTCGAATCCCCGCTACCGCTGGGTAACGGCACGGACATGGCCGGCGCCACGGAACGCGTCGCGCATGTCGAAGAATTGCTGCCGGAAATCTGCACGCTGGACTGCGGCACGATGAACTTCGCCGAAGCCGACTATGTCATGACGAACACGCCCGGCATGCTGCGTGCCATGGCCGCGCGCATCCGCGATTGCGGCGTGAAGCCGGAGGTCGAGGTGTTCGACACCGGTCACCTGTGGCTGTGCAAGGAATTGGTCGACGAAGGCCTGATCCTGAACGACCCGGTTCTGGTGCAGTTGTGCATGGGTATTCCCTACGGCGCGCCGAACGACCCGAATTCCCTGATGGCCATGGTGAACAACATTCCGAAGGATTGGGTCTTCTCCATGTTCACCATCGGTCGGATGCAACTGCCCTATGTCGCGCAGGCGGTTCTGACCGGCGGCAACGTCCGCGTCGGTCTGGAAGACAATATCTGGCTGGAAAAGGGCGTGAAGGCGTCCAACGGGGATCTGGTGGCCCGCGCCAACACGATCCTGTCGGCCATGAACGTCAACATTTTGACCCCGGCGGAAGTTCGCGCGAAACTAAACTTGAAAAAGCGCGGCTAACGGAACGGTCGCCTTAAACGGTGGACCTGATGATGCGGCACGGGATGAACCGTCGCGATTTCCTGCAAACCGGCGCATACAGCGTCGGCACGGCGGGACTTCTTGGCGCCGGTTCGTCCCTGCCCTTCGCGCGGCCTGTCCGGGCGGCGTCCCCAAAACACGGCGGCACGATCCGTATCGGGCAATCCGGCGGGGCGGTATCGGATTCGCTGGATCCCGCGAGTTTTGCGTCCGGTCCGATCGTCACGGCGATGCTGGCCGTCTGCAACAATCTTGCGGAAATCGACGCGGACGGGAACGCGGTCCCGGAATTGGCGGAAAGCTTCAATCCCAGCGCGGATGCGCGGGTGTGGACCGTCCCGCTCCGCAGCGAAGCACGTTTCGGCGACGGGCGGGCTCTCACCGCGTCGGATGTTATTGCCTCCTTCAACCATCATCGCGGCGCGGACAGTACGTCCGGCGTCAAGTCGCTGCTGGCCCAGATCACGGATATCCGAGCGGATGGGCCGAACACGGTCGTGTTCGAACTGGAAAGCGGCAATGCCGACTTTCCCTTCATCGCCGCCGACTATCATCTGGTCGTTATGCCGGCCAATCCGGACGGCAGCCTGAATTGGCAATCCGGTCTGGGCACCGGCGGCTATACGCTGGAAGAACACGATCCCGGCGTCATCGTCCGCCTGAAGAGGCGCGACGACTATTGGAAGGCGGGCCGCGCCTGGTTCGATACGGCGGAATTGCTGACCATCAACGACTTGACGGCGCGGCAGAGCGCGCTGCTGACCGGCGAAGTCGACGTCATCAACAGTGTCGACCGTCATGTCTTACACCTGCTGGAAAGCCAGCCGAATTTGAGTTTGGTCGAAGTGACCGGCACGGCGCATAGCGCGATCCCGATGTTCTGCGACACACCGCCCTTCGACGACGTGAATGTGCGGCTGGCCCTGAAACACGCGATCGGCCGTACGGAATTGTTGGAAAAAATCCTGCTCGGCCATGGCGCCCTGGGCAACGATCATCCGATCGCCCCGGCCAATCGCTTTCACGCCGCGGATTTGGAACAACGAACTTACGATCCGGACAAGGCGCGGTACCACTTGAAAAAGGCGGGGCATACCCGGCTGGAACTGACCTTGTCCGCCGCCGACGCCGCCGGAACCGGCTCCGTCGATCTTGCCGTGCTGTTCCGGGAACATGCCGCGGCGGTCGGTATCGAAATCGACCTGCTGCACGAGCCGGATGACGGGTACTGGACCAATGTCTGGCTGAAAAAGCCATTCGTCCTGAGTTATTGGAACGGACGCCCGACGGAGGATTTGATGTTCTCCACGGTGTATGCCGGTGACTCCGAATGGAATGAAAGCCATTGGCGCAATGATCGGTTCGATACGTTGCTGTCGGCGGCCCGCACGGAACTGAACGAAGACCTGCGGCGGGAAATGTATCGCGAGATGCAGATCCTGTGTCGCGACGACGGCGGCACCATCGTGCCGATGTTCCTGAACTATATCGACGCCCGAAACGACAAGGTCGCGCATGGCCCGGTCGCATCGGATCGGTTCCTGGACGGCTGGAAGCTCGTCGAACGATGGTGGAGCGCTGTCTGAAGGGAAATACGAAGGGTTTTGAAATTCGGGGGCTGGATTGAAATGCCGGACAGGGCGCTTTATCCATCCACCGGCAATATGGAATGCCGGACCATCGAATTCCGGCTGTCACGGTATCGAAAGAGCATAAAATGGCGCATGGAGTAAAAAAGGCGGCCGCAATCGGCGGCGGTGTTATCGGCGGTGGCTGGGTCGCGCGGTTCCTTCTGAACGGGATCGACGTGGCGGTGTACGACCCCCATCCCGAAGCCAAGCGGATCATGAGCGAGATCCTGGCGAATGCCGAACGCGCCTATGCGAAAATGCTGCTGCCGCCGCTGGGCGAAATGGGCACGCTGACCTTCCACGATACGATCGCGGACGCGGTGAAGGATGCCGACTACATCCAGGAGAGCGTTCCCGAACGCCTGGACATCAAACACAAGGTCTTCGCGGAAATCGAGGCTACGGCCAAAAAGGGCGCCCTCATCGGGTCGTCGACATCCGGCTACAAACCGTCGGAACTGCAGGACGGGGCGAAACATCCGGAACGCATTTTCGTCGCCCATCCGTTCAACCCGGTTTATCTGCTGCCGCTGGTGGAACTGGTCCGCACGGAAAAGAATGATCCGAAAGCCCTGGACCGCGCCGCCGCCTTCTTGACCGAAGTCGGCATGAAGCCGCTGCATGTCCGTAAGGAAATCGACGCCCATATCGCCGACCGTTTCCTGGAAGCCGTCTGGCGCGAGGGCCTATGGCTGATCAAGGACGGGATCGCGACGACCGAGGAAATCGACGACGCCATCCGCTTCGGTTTCGGTCTGCGCTGGGCGCAGATGGGTCTGTTCGAAACCTATCGCGTCGCCGGTGGGGAAGCGGGCATGCGCCACTTCATCGCCCAGTTCGGCCCGTGCCTGTCCTGGCCCTGGACGAAACTGATGGATGTGCCGGAACTGACCGACGAACTAGTTGAGATGATCGCGACCCAGTCCGACGAGCAATCCGGAAAATACACGATCCGTGAATTGGAACGTATCCGCGACGACAACCTTGTCGGAATCCTGCAGGCATTGAAGGCAAATGACTGGGGCGCCGGTCAATCGCTGAAGGAAATGGAAAACCGTTTCTATGCCAAAGCCCATGCCGGTTCCGCGAAGACGGAGATCGAAGACGGCAAGCCGCTGCAATTGTATTCGACGCAGGTACGGGGCGATTGGGTCGACTATAACGGTCACATGACCGAATTCCGTTATCTGCAAGTTCTGGCCGACGGTACCGATGCTTTCCTGATCTTCATCGGCATGGACGAAACCTATCGCAAGCGCGGTCTGTCGATCTATACGGTCGAAACCCACATCCGCCATGTCCGGGAATGCAAAGCCGGTGAAAAGCTGACGCTCTACACTCGCTTGCTGGGCAAGGACGAAAAGCGTCTGCGCATCCTGCATGAAGTTCTGAACGAGGCGGGCGACGTGGTTTGCACCGGCGAACACATGCTGTTGCACGTGAATACCGAAGAAGCCCGCGCCTGCCCGATGGAATCGCCGGTCACCGACCGGGTGGAAACCATCGCGCGCGCGCATGGCGGCATCGGCACACCGGAATTCGCCGGGCGCCCGATCCGAACAATTTAAGGGCCCGACATTACGGTCGCATATGACCGACGGGAAATCGGGGTCGGAAAGGCAATGAAATCATGACCATGGTCAACGACCCCGAAATCCTGGCATTCATTCGTAAGACCGGGAAACTCTATCCACCGGATACCGACCCGGCGAGTACGGAAGAAATCCGCCGCGTTTATGACGCGCTGTGCCGGGGGTTCAAGGCGGACCGACCGGCCGGCGTTTCGGTGGAAGATTCGCGGATCGGCCCAGTCCCGATCCGCCGCTATAAACCTGCCGACCCGACGGGAAACGCCGTCGCCCTGTATCTGCATGGCGGCGGCTTCGTTGTTGGCGGGTTGGACAGCCATGACGACATTTGCGCCGACATCTGCGCCGAAACCGGGTTGGAGACCATCGCTGTCGCCTATCGATTGTCGCCGGAACACCGTTATCCGGCCCAATTGGACGATGTGGAAATCGTCTGGCGCTCAATCGCCGAAACCCGACCCGGGATCGTGATCGGCGACAGCGCCGGGGGAACCCTGGCCGCCGCCCTGTGTTTCCGGATGCGCCGGTTGAACGGTCCCATGCCCGCCGGGCAAGTACTGATCTATCCAGGTCTGGGGATAGACCCGACTCTGCCGTCCTATATCGACAATGCGGAAGCGCCGATGTTGCGCACCGACGAGGTCGCGCAATATCTGCATCATTATGTCGGCGGCGATTTGGCGCAATTGCAGAACGACCCGGAGGCCGTGCCACTGACCGCGCAGGACTATACCGGTCTGCCATCCGCCTTCATCGTTACGGCGGATATCGACCCGATCCGGGACGACGGAAAACTGTTCGCGGACAGGCTGACCGCCGCCGGGGTCGACGCGGTCTATCGGAACGAACCGCAATTGGTCCATGCCTATCTGCGTGCCCGACATTCAAGCCGCCGTGCCAGGGATAGTTTTGCGGAAATCTGCCGCCGCATCGCTGGTTTCGCGAACAGTTGAGCTGGGTTTGGCGGATCAGCCGCCGGTCGCGCTCATATGACGGGCGACGCTTTTCGCGCCCCGCCGTCGGTCGATAATGAAATCGTGGCCCTTCGGCTTGCGGGAAATCGCTTCGCGGATCGCGTCGTCCAGGACATGGTCCGATTCAGACGCGCGCACTGCGGCACGCAGGTCCGCCGAGTCGTCCTGCCCCAGGCACATATACAGCATGCCGGTGCAGTCCAACCGAACCCGGTTGCAGCTTTCACAGAAATTATGCGTCAACGGCGTGATGAAGCCGATCCGCCCGCCGGTTTCCTTGACACGCACATAACGCGCCGGTCCGCCGGTTGCGTAGTCACTGTCTTCCAGCGTCCAGCGGGATTCGAGTTCGGATCGAACCATGCTGAGCGGCCAATACTGATCCAGACGCGCCTCGTTACCGATATCGCCCATCGGCATGACTTCGATCAGGGTCAGATCGAACCCGTTGTCGCCACACCAAGCGACCATGTCGTGGATTTCAACATCGTTCACGCCCTTCAGCGCCACGGCGTTGATCTTGATCTGCAGCCCGGCCTTTTTCGCCGCGTCCAGACCGTCCATGACCTGATTGAGCCGCCCCCAGCGCGTGATCGCCGCGAACTTGTCGGAATCCAGCGTGTCGAGGGAAACGTTTACCCGGCGCACACCGCAGGCATAAAGATCCGCCGCGTATTTCGCCAACTGGCTGCCGTTCGTCGTCACGGTCAATTCGTCTAGCGCGCCGCTGTCCAGGTGACGGCCCAGCGATTTGAACAGGGTCATGATATCCCGGCGCACCAGCGGTTCGCCGCCGGTGATCCGCAGCTTCCGCACGCCGGTCCGGATGAAGGCGGAGGAAACACGGTCCAATTCCTCCAGCGTCAGAATTTCCTTCTTGGGAAGGAAGCTCATGTCCTCCGACATGCAATAAACACAACGGAAGTCACAGCGATCCGTCACGGAAACGCGCAAATAATGGATCGCCCGACCGAACGGGTCGATCAAGGGGGCATCCATCTGGGAGGCGTCCGTCGTGACAGTCGAACTTGTCAAAATCTGTATCCTTTGCTGCGACCGCGCCTGCGGTCCGCGGCTTCATTCTACGACAGACAATAGGGCGCCGACCCGGCCAATTCAACCGGCCCGACCCAACTCGGCCCAACCCGGACGGATCATTCCGCCGTCGCCGCCCGATGCAAGGCATCGCGGTCGCGCAGGGCGACCTGACCGCGCGTCAGGGCAACCCATCCACGGCGTTCGAATTCCTTCAAAAGGCGGCTCGCGACCTCCCGCGCCGTGCCCAGCTCCGCCGCCAATTCCTGCTGTGTCGCCCGGACGATATCGTCACTGCCCGCCCGGTCCAGCAACCGCTGGGCGAGTCGCTTGTCCAACCGTTCGAAGGCAACGTCTTCCACGACATGCATGACATCGGAAATGCGGTTGGCATAGGCGGAAAACACGATACGCCGGAAGCCCGGCGACAGGACTAGAAGTTCCTCGAAAACCGTCTTCGGAATGGCGACCGCACGCACATCTGTCTCAGTAATACCTTCAGCAGTATAGGCTTCCTCCGCCATCAGACAGCTTGTCGTCATGATGCAGGTCTCCCCGCCGGACACGCGATACAGGACGATTTCACGACCGCCGGCGGATACTTGCTGCACCCGGACCGTCCCGTCTATCACAAGCAGGAAATTTTCCGCAGCCACCCCGGGCGCGAAAACCGTCGTTCCCGCCGGAATGTCGATCACGGACCCGCGTTCCACCAGCAGTCGCCTTTCCGTTTCCGGAAGGTCCTTCAGCGCCGGAAAAGACTCTATCCAGGCGGTGTCTTTCGCGTCAGCCATCAGCTCAATCCGCTCCTCGGAACACGGGACATTGTATAATATTCATTGAATGTGACTTAGTCACAGACGGTGTTGGCGAGCAAGCGTACCCTACCGAAAGATGAAACATATGTCGGTCGGTCGGCCAAGCCAGCAACGCCCGGCAACCCTATCACGGAGATCGCTATGACTCGCAATGTTGGTGGTATTGATCGCGTACTGCGCATCGTCGTCGGACTGGTCCTGCTGTCGTTGATATTCGTCGGACCCAAGACTCTTTGGGGCCTCATCGGATTGGTGCCGCTCGGCACCGCCCTTATCGGCTATTGCCCTGCCTACAGCCTGTTCGGCATCCGCACCGCGAAAAAAGAATAAGCGTCCTTCCCGGACAACGAAGGAGATTGAAATGAGGAAGCCCGAGGTAAAGACCTTTTTCGACAAGGACACGTTCACGGCGACGCATGTCGTGATGGACCCGGAAACCAAGGCGGCGGCGATCGTGGATTCGGTCAAGGATTACGATCCAAAATCCGGCCGCACCGCCACGCGATCGGCGGATGAAGTCATTGCCTTCGTCAAAGACAAGGGCCTGACCGTCGAATGGATTCTGGAAACCCATGTCCATGCCGACCATTTAAGCGCCGCCCCCTATCTAAAGGAAAAGCTGGGCGGGAAAATCGCCATCGGCGCCCGGATCGATATCGTCCAAGGCGTGTTCAAGCGCATCTTCAATGCCGAAGAGGACTTCGCAACCGACGGTCGCCAATTCGATCTACTATTGGACGACGCGGCCAGTTTCAAACTGGGCAGTATCGATGCCACTGTCATCCACACGCCGGGACATACGCCCGCCTGTTCCACCTATGTCATCGGGGATGCGGCCTTTGTCGGCGACACATTGTTCATGCCCGATTTCGGAACGGCACGGTGCGACTTCCCGGGCGGAGACGCGCGCGTCCTGTACAAGTCGATCCAGAAGATTTTGGCCCTGCCGCCGGAAACGCGAATCTTCCTGTGCCACGACTATGCCCCCAACGGGCGGGAGTATATTTGGGAGACCACCGTCGCGGCGGAAAAAGCGGAAAACATCCACGTGCGTGACGGCATCAGCGAAGACGATTTCGTCAAGATGCGCACGGAACGCGACAAACAATTGGACATGCCCGTGCTGATCCTACCGTCCGTGCAGGTGAATATGCGGGCCGGTGAATTGCCGCCGCCGGAAGCCAACGGCACGCGATACCTCAAGATCCCGGTCGACGCCCTGTAAGGCGAGACCGGGTAAGGCGCGACCGGCGATCGGATCGCCCCTCAACAAAGAAAACAACCTGTTCGAATAATCGGGAGGAAGGGTTCATGGATATCAGGAAGATCGACGGGCAGATCAGCGTCGCCCCGCAAATCACCGTCGCGGAAATAGCCGATATTGCCAAGGCCGGTTTCCGCACCGTCATCTGCAATCGACCGGACGGCGAAGGCAACGATCAGCCCAGCTTCAAGGAAATCAGCGAAGCGGCGGAAAAGGCCGGTATGCAGGCATATTACCAACCCGTCGTCAGCGGCAAGGTACAGGACGAAGACGCGGAGAAATTTCGGGAAATTCTGGAATCCGCACCGAAGCCCGTCCTGGCCTATTGCCGCAGCGGTACGCGGTCCGCGACGCTGTGGTCCCTCAGCCGCGCCGGGCGTGTTCCGCTGCACGATATCCTAACCCGGACAAAGGCCGCCGGTTACGACATGTCCGGCGTCGCCCGCCGCATCCTGAATGACGGGCGCACCCCGTCCGATGCGACGGACGGCACGTTCGACATCGTGATCGTCGGCGCCGGCTCTGCCGGGATCGCCGTCGCGGCATCCCTGATGACCCGCGCGCCGGATCTGGAAATCGCCATCATCGACCCAGCGGATATCCACTACTACCAGCCGGGCTGGACCTTGGTCGGCGGCGGCGTGTTCCAGGCCGACGAAACCGTCCGGACACTGTCTTCGGTCCTGCCGCAAGGCGTCCATTGGCTGAAAACGGCGGTCGCCGCCTTCGAACCGACGAACAATCGCGTGCTGTTGGAAGGCTGCCGTCAGATCGAATACAAGCGCCTGATCGTCTGTCCGGGCCTGAAACTGGACTGGCATGCGGTGGACGGTCTCGTCGATACGCTGGGCAAGAACGGCGTGACGTCGAACTACCGTTTCGACCTCGCGCCCTATACCTGGGAACTGGTGCGCGGCATGAAAGAAGGCACCGCACTGTTCACCCAGCCGCCGATGCCGATCAAATGCGCCGGGGCGCCGCAAAAGGCCATGTATCTATCGGCGGACCATTGGTACCGCACCGGGGCCCTGCCGAATATCGACATATCCTTTTACAATGCGGGCGCGGTTCTATTCGGGGTTAAGGACTATGTCCCCGCCCTGATGAAATATGTCGAAAAATACGACGCCGACTTGCAGTTCAATCACAATCTGGTCGGTATCGACGGCCCGGCGAAAAAGGCGTTCTTCCAAACGAAGACGGAAGACGGCACGGTGAAGATCGTCGAACGCGGTTTCGACATGATCCATGTCTGCCCGCCGCAACGTGCACCGGATTTCATTCGTGTCAGCCCCCTGGCGGACGAGGCCGGATGGGTCGATGTCGACCAGAATACACTGCGGCACAAGAGTTTCGAAAATGTCTGGAGCCTGGGCGACGTCATGAACGCCCCCAACGCCAAAACCGCGGCGGCGGCCCGCAAGCAGGCCCCGATCGTCGCGAATAACGTCCTCGCCGATATGGGCCGGGGGGCCGGTGTCGCGCATTACGACGGTTACGGGTCCTGCCCGCTGACGGTCGAACGCGGCAAAATCGTTCTGGCCGAATTCGGCTATGGCGGCAAGCTGCTGCCCAGCTTCCCGAATTGGCTGAACGACGGCAGAAAGCCCAGCCGCTTCGCGTGGCTGTTGAAGGAAAAACTGCTGCCGCCGTTGTATTGGAAAGGCATGCTGCGCGGCCGCGAATGGCTGGTCGAGCCGAAAGTCGTAAAGCCGGAAATCGTTAACTGAGGTCCCCTTCGGAGCGTCCGCGGACACTGTTCCGTGGGCGCTCCCCCCTTATTCGCGTAGCCAATCGTTGGATAGTCAGATGCTCGAAAAAATCCTGCCCTGTACCGGCTGGTTACGCCGCTACGACCGTGAAGCATTCCAGGGCGACCTGCTGGCCGCCGTGATCGTCACGATCATGCTGATCCCGCAAAGCCTCGCCTATGCATTGTTGGCGGGGTTGCCGCCCGAAGTCGGCCTGTATGCAAGCATGCTGCCCCTTGTCGGTTACGCGCTGTTCGGATCGTCCAACGCCCTGGCGGTCGGCCCGGTCGCCGTCGTGTCCCTGATGACCGCCGCCGCCGTCGGCGAGTTCGCAGCCACGGGATCGCCGGAATATGCCGCCGCGGCCATCGCCCTTGCCTTCCTGTCCGGTCTGTTCCTGATCGTTCTGGGGTTACTGCGATTGGGCTTCCTCGCCAGTCTCCTCAGCCACCCCGTGATTTCCGGCTTCATCACGGCGTCGGGCCTGCTGATCGCGGCCAGCCAGATGAAACACATTCTGGGAATTAGCGCGTCGGGTCATACCATGCCCGAAATCGTAGGGTCGCTGGTCGCCGGGATCGACCAGACGAACCTGCCAACGCTGCTGATCGGGATCGGTGCCACCGCCTTCCTTTTCTGGGTCCGAAAGAAGTTGAAACCGCTGCTACGCAAGATGGGGTTGGGTCCGCTGTTGGCCGATTCCATTGCCAAGGCGGGACCGGTCGCCGCCGTGATCGTGACGATCCTGCTGGTCGACGGGTTCGGGTTGGATCAGGATGGGGTCAAGATCGTCGGGGACATTCCGCAAGGCATCCCGCCGCTGACAATGCCGCCGGTCGATCTGGATTTGTGGCTCGATCTGCTGCCCTCCGCCATTCTGATTTCCATCGTCGGATTCGTGGAATCCGTGTCCGTCGCCCAAACCCTGGCCGCGAAGCGCCGTGAACGCGTGTCCGCCGACCGGGAGCTGCTCGGCCTCGGCGCGGCCAATATCGCGGCGGCCTTCGGCGGCGGTTACCCCGTGACCGGCGGCTTCGCCCGATCGGTCGTGAACTTCGATGCCGGGGCACGCACGCCGCTGGCCGGGGTTCTGACCGCTGTCGGGATCGGTTTCACCGCGCTGTTCCTGACGCCCCTGTTCCAGAATCTGCCAAAGGCAACCCTGGCGGCAACGATTATCGTCGCCGTGCTGTCGCTGGTCGACCTCGGCGCGTTGAAGCGGATCTGGGCCTATTCCAAGTCCGACTTCATCGCCATGGCCGCCACGATCGTCGCCGTTCTGGGCGTCGGCGTGGAAGCCGGGATCATCCTGGGCGTATCGCTGTCGCTCATCCTGTTCCTGGTCCGGTCCGCCCGCCCGCATATGGCCGTCGTCGGCCAAGTACCGGGAACGGAGCACTTTCGGAACATCAAGCGGCACCAGGTCACGACCCTGGACAACGTCTTGAGTGTGCGTGTGGACGAAAGCCTTTATTTCGCCAATGCCCGTTGGCTGGAAGAAAAGCTGTACGACATGGCGGTCGCGGATACCAAGATCAAACATGTCGTGCTGATGTGTTCCGCCGTGAACGCAATCGACGCCAGCGCCCTGGAAAGCCTGGAAGCCCTGGTCGAGCGGTTGAAGACCGCCGGGATTTTCTTCCATCTGTCGGAAGTGAAGGGACCTGTCATGGACAAGCTAAAAGACACCCACTTCCTGCACGACCTGACCGGCAAGGTATTCCTGAGCCAACAGGACGCATTCAACACACTCAGGCAAAGCCAATATCGCGAGTAGTATCGCGTCCGATCACTCATGCTTTGTTAACCATTATTTGCAACACTGACATTCGGAGTGATGTGAGAGCGGAGAGAATTAAGCAGCCCGCCCGCGCATTCCGATCGGGATAGTCGTTGCGGATGGTTGTATGGAGAACCTCCAGGATATCTGGAACTTGGTTCAGTTTGTTGCGTTATACGTTGCTGGCATCGCCTTGGTCACGACGATACCGAACAGGCTGAGGCGGTTCAGAAGAATTATGGCCGGCGCTGCAAATGCCGGTTTCGCGGTTCTGTGCCTTGCATCCACTCTATGGGTATCCTTCCCCCTTTACGCTCTGGCCCCGGCAATCGCGGGCCTGTCCTTCATGGTCGGCGGCGCCTATGTCGGTGTGCCGCCGCTGATCGTTTGTCTGGGGGTTGTCCTTCTTGGCCTATCTCCCAACATTTCCGCTGCTTTCCTGCTGTCCTCGATATTGTCCAGCGGCGCCGGCTGGTATGTTTTCAGGCGACACTTTTCCAACGGCACCCTGGCCGACACGCCGGGATGCTTTGCCATCGTCACCGTCGCTGCGGCTGCGCCCTTCCTGATCGGCCTTGTCGTTCTGTCGGAAAGCAATGCGAATCCTACTTGGACCGGCGCGGCATTCGTCAGTGTTGTCGGTGTCATCGCCGTCGACCTGGGACTCTACCCGCTGCTGCAACGATTGAAGGGGTCCCAGTTCCCCGACGATATTCTGAGCGCGGGGGCCGAGGCGATTTGCGTGCTGGGGCCCCAAGGACATGTCATCTATTCCAATCAAGCAGCCCTATCCCTGCTGGGCGTGTCCGACAAAGAGTTTCGCGAAGTGTCGGTGTTCGATCGATCGGTACGGGGCCGTGATTTGTCGGGAAAGCCGTTCACGCGCAAAAATTCCCCGATCCGAAGGGTGTTGGAGACACGGGTCGCGGAACGCAATATTCCCATAAGATACACTTCTCCGGACGGGCGCGACCTTGTTCTGTCGCTCAGCCTTGCCCCCATGGCCGGGCTGAACCGTCATATCGTCTGTGCGATCCGGGATGTGACTCGGGAATGGCAGCAGGCCCAGACCATCACGGAACAGAAAGACCGTTTGGATCTTGTGATCGAAGGCGCGCGGATCGGTATTTGGTCCGCCGACCTGGAAAGCGGCCTGACGACGATCAACACCGAATGGGCGAAGCTGCTGGGCTATACGGTGGCGGAATTGACCCCTGTCACGCTGGAAACCTGGGATAGTTTGGTACATCCGGACGATCTGCCAATCGTCAACGCATTGGAACAAGATGTTCTGGACGGACGGATCAATCGATACAATTGCGAAATCCGGATGCGGCACAAGAAGGGGCATTGGGTCTGGATCAGAATGGTCGGTCGGGCCGCCGACCACCACAACGATCAGGGGAAACCCGACCGCCTGTTCGGCGTGCATATCGACATTTCCGACCTGAAGCGGGCGAATGCGGAACTGACGACGGTTTCCGTGCAATTGGACTCCATCATCAAGGCGGCCCCGGACGGTATCGTTTCCGTGTCGTCCGACGGGATAATTCTGAGCTTCAACCCCGCCGCCGAAAAGCTGTTCCAATGGTCTGCCGACGAAATCATCGGCCACCGTATCGAAGCCCTGGTTCCCGACAAGCACCGGGAAGCGCATACGCAAAATGTGGCGGCGTTCACGCGCCGGGACGGGTCGGAACCCTACGGCATGGCGGATTGGCGAACCGTCCAAGGCCGTCGCAAGGACGGCAGCACTTTCCCCGTCATGGTGACCTTGTCGCGTACCACGGATACGGAAGGCACGCGCATCGTTGCCATCCTTCGC
The DNA here is from genome assembly GCF_012926505.1 of Pacificispira spongiicola. Lineage (GTDB taxonomy): Bacteria > Pseudomonadota > Alphaproteobacteria > UBA8366 > Aestuariispiraceae > Pacificispira > Pacificispira spongiicola. Next base: position 68,704 of record NZ_JABBNT010000004.1, on the reverse strand, counting down.
GACATGACCGTGGTCGAAACCCAACGCCAGAATGTGGAAAAGCTGACCGACGAGCTGATCATCCGAATCCAGGAAGTGGAGCAAGCGAACGCGTCCAAGACCCGATTCCTGGCCATGGTCAGCCATGAGCTGCGAACGCCGTTGAACGCCATTATCGGGTTTTCGGACGTGCTGAAATCCGGCATGGCCCGGGGGAAGTCGGAAGAGGCGATTTTCGAGTATTACGACGCGATCCATCGCAGCGGCCAGTTGCTGCATTCGCTGATCGACGACCTGTTGGATCTGTCAAAGATCGAGGCGGGCAAATTCACCTTGAAACTGGAGGCGGTCGAGGTTCAACCGGTCGTCAAAGACGTTGCCGAAACAGTCGATATCACCGCGAAAGCGCGCCGTATTTCGGTTTCCCATTACGTATCGCCGGATGTCGGCAGCGTGGTCGCCGACAACCGGGCGATCAAGCAAATCCTGCTGAACCTGATGTCAAACGCGGTCAAGTTTTCCCCGGATGGCGATGGGCAGGTGCATATTGACGTCGGTGACGCCGGACCCGGTTTCGTGCGCTTTTCCATCACCGACAACGGCCCCGGCATTCCGGCGGACGTCATCCCGACCCTGGCGAAACCGTTCAGCCGCGCCGAAGATCCGATGACCGCCTCCGCCCCCGGCACCGGATTGGGACTGGCGATTTCCAAACGCCTATCGGAACGGATGCAAGGTTCTTTGCGGATCGAAAGCGAGGTCGGGGTCGGTACGACGGTGCACGTGATGCTGCCCGTACCGACCGCGGAAGGGCCGCGCGCCGCAGTCACGACGGAAGCCGTTTAAGTCGTTTGCGTTTCCGCCGCCTCGCGGATGACGGCAATCATCTGGGACACGGCGGCGGACGGCGGGTCGGATACCCGCAACGTGATCCCCACCGGACCAACCGTTTCGTTCGTATCGACCGGTAGGATGACCAGATCACCCGCGGCGACATCCTGGGCCACCACCCCGTGCGAGATAATCCAGACCGCGTCGTTGGCCAGGGTGTAAGCCTTGCCGAAGGCGGTCGAAACCGTTTCCACCACATCGACAGGGCGTGCCACCTGATGGGTTACGAGCAATCGATCCACCCAGGGTCGGATGACCGCCGTATCCGGCGGGAACAGAACCGTATAATCGGAGATCGCGGCCAACGAAAAATCCCTTCCGGCCGCCAACGGATGGTCCTTGCGCACGGTAAAGACGACCCGTTCCGAATAAAGGTGTTCGAAGGTCAGGCCGACCATCTGTCCCGGATCGCCGAGACGTCCCACGACCACATCCAGATCGCCTTGCCGCAATTGATCGATCAGCACGGTATTTTCGCCGGTCGTCACCCGCACCCGATCCAGATGCCCGGTTTCCTTGAAGGCGCGGACGGCACGCGGGATCAAATCCCCGGACACGGTCGGCAGGATTCCCAGGCGCACCAGTCCATCCCCTTCCCGCCGGGCGCGGCTAACCGAATCCACACCCTGCCGCAACGCGCCCAGGCTCGCCTCCGCATAGCCCAGGAATATCTCGCCATAGGGCGTCAGCGACACACCGCGCCGGGACCGTTGCAGCAACGACGCGCCCAGTTCCTCCTCCAATTCCCGCAAGGTCTTGGACACCGCCGGTTGGGTGACGCCCAAATCCTCCGCCGCACGCAAAATCGACCCGATCCGGGAGACGCGGGAGAAGGTGTGAAGATGCCTGTATCGAATACGCATACCCGCCCTCTTATCCATAGCATTTGGTTATATATAACCGACAAAATATCATTTCACATAACCGTTCGTTTCTGAAACTATCCCGACAACGAAAATCAGGGAGGATTACCGTGAGCTATCCCGCGTTCCGATCCGTCGGATCCAGCGTTCTGCATTATTGCGATACCGGAAAGGCTGATGGCCCCGCCCTGGTGTTTTCGAACTCCCTGGGAACCGATTTCCGGGTGTGGCGCGCGGTTGCGGATGCATTCGCGGGAACCCACCGCATTCTTCTGATGGACAAGCGCGGACACGGCTTGTCCAGCGGTCCTCTGGACGAATTGACCATCGGCGACCTGGCGGACGACGCTGCGGGCCTGATGGATGCGCTGGGGATTAAAAATGCGGTATTCGCCGGTCTTTCAGTCGGCGGCATGATTGCCCAAAAACTCGCGGCCCAGCGCCCCGATCTGGTGAAAGGTCTGGTGCTGAGCAATACCGGTCACAAGATCGGCACCGACGATGTCTGGCAGGCGCGGATCGACGCCGTGCTGAACGGCGGTATCGAACCGATCGCCGATGCCGTGATGGAACGCTGGCTGTCCGAAGAATTCCGCAAATCCCGTCCCGTCGATCTCGCCGGATGGCGTGCCATGCTGACCCGCACCGATGCGGTCGGCTATGCCGCCGTCTGCCGCGCGATCAAGATGGAGGATATGACCGCCACGACGTCGACACTGACGCTGCCGACCCTGTGCATCGCCGGATCGCGCGACGGATCGACCCCGCCGCCGCTGGTTCGCGAAATGGCCGACCTGATCGCCAATGCGCGCTTCGTCGAAATCGACGGCGTCGCGCATCTGCCCTGCGTCGAGGCACCGGATCGGACGGTATCCGAACTCACATCTTTTCTGAAGGAGATCGGCCATGGATGCTAGATCGCCCTCCCCCCGCTATACCGACGGCATGATGGTGCGCCGCAAGGTCCTGGGCAATGCCCATGTCGACCGGGCCAGCGCCGCCGCGACGGAATTCGACCAGCCCTTCCAGACCTTCATCACCGAAGGGGCCTGGGGCTCCGTCTGGTCCCGGCCCGACCTGACCCACCGTGAACGCAGCATGATTACGATCGCGCTGTTGGCGGCGCTGGGCCATGACGAGGAATTGGCAATGCATATCCGGGCGACGCGCAATACCGGCGCGACCCCGTCCGATATCCGCGAGGCCTTGATGCATGTCGCGGTGTACGCCGGGGTTCCGGCGGCGAATTCAGCCCTGAAGACGGCGAAGACCGTCCTCGCCGAAATGGCGGAAGCGGGCACGGATGGCGTGGAGAGTACCGGGGCGAAACAGGAGGAAAGCAAATGAACGACATCACCCCATTCACGTCGCGGGACTGGGACAGCCAGCCCAACTATATCGACAGCGGATACAAATCGACGACCCTGCGCGGGCCGACGCAGCCGCTGGTGAAAATTCCGACGACCCTGACCGAAGTCACCGGGCCGGTCTTCACCCCGGCGCGCGCGACCGATCTGGACGCGGATCTGACGCGCAACGGTCGGGTCAACGGCGAACCGCTGGGCGAACGCATTATCGTGACCGGCCGCGTGCTGGACGAAATGGGCCGCCCGGTCCGCAACAGTCTGGTCGAAGTCTGGCAGGCGAATTCCACCGGCCGCTATGTCCATAAGGTCGACCAGCACGATGCCCCGCTGGACCCGAATTTCTATGGCGCGGGCCGCTGTGCGACGGATGAAAACGGCGTTTATCGCTTCAAGACGATCAAGCCCGGCGCCTATCCCTGGGGCAATCACTTCAATGCGTGGCGTCCCAATCACATCCATTTCTCGCTGTTCGGCGCGGGGATTGCCAGCCGTCTGGTCACCCAGATGTATTTCCCGGGCGATCCGCTGATTCCGTTGGACCCGATCGCGCAGGCGACGCCGGGCGAACCGCTGGAACGCCTGATTTCCAAATTCTCCCTGGACGTGACCGAGGAAGGATACGCCCTGGGTTATGTATTCGATATCGTGCTGCGCGGCCCCAATGCCACGCCGATGGAGGACTGATCCATGGCCGGAAACAACATGCTGAAACAGACCCCGTCGCAAACCGTCGGTCCGTATTTCGCCTATGGGCTGACACCGACCCAATATGGCTATTCCCAATTGGACAGTCTTGTCGCCCCGGCAACGCCGGAAGAAGACACGCCGGGCGAACGCATCACCGTCATCGGTCAGGTCCTGGACGGCGCCGGCAAGCCCGTCGACGATGCCATGATCGAAATCTGGCAGGCGGACGCGGAAGGCCGATACGCCCATCCGTCCGATCCGCGCGGCAGCAACAGCCCGTTCCAGGGTTTCGGCCGTTGCGGCACCGGCCCGGATCCGATGAACCGGTTCCGGTTCGACACGATCAAGCCGGGTGCGGTGGAAGACGGCCACGCGCCGCATATCGCGGTCCTGGTCTTCATGCGCGGGATGCTGCTACACGCCTATACCCGTTTGTATTTTTCCGATGAACGCGACGCGAATGCGAAGGACCCGGTCCTGAGCGCCGTTCCGGCCGACCGCCGGGATACGCTGATCGCTCAACGGGAAGAAACCCCGTCCGGCACGGTCTATCGGTTCGATATCCGCATGCAGGGCGACAAGGAAACCGTGTTTTTCGACGTTTGAGGTAACATGGCCAAGTTCCAATCCCTTCACGACGCCGTTGCGGAGAATATCCGCGACGGCGACACCGTGGCCTATGAAGGCTTCACGCATCTGATCCCGCATGCGGCGGCGCATGAAACGATCCGGCAGAAACGCCGCGACCTGACGCTTGTCCGCATGACGCCCGACCTGATCTACGACCAGTTGATCGGCATGGGCTGCGCGCGGAAACTGATCTTCTCCTTCGCCGGAAATCCGGGCGTGGGATTGCTGCGCCGTCTGCGCGATTCCGTGGAAAACGGCTGGCCGCACAAGATCGAGATCGAGGAACATTCCCACGCCGCCATGGCCAATGCCTATGAGGCCGGGGCGGCGGGACTGCCCTGCGCCATCTTCCGAGGTTATCTGGGCGCGGAGCTGAAACGGGTGAACCCGAACATCAAATCCGTCACCTGCCCCTTCACGGGCGAGGAACTGGCGGCGGTCCCGGCCATGAATCCGGATGTCGGCGTCATCCACGCGCAAAAGGCGGACCGTCAGGGCAACGTTCTGATCGAAGGCATCGTCGGTGTGCAGAAGGAATGCATCCTGGCCAGCAAGCGGTCCATCGTGACGGTGGAGGAAATCGTCGACGACCTGAACCCGCATCCCAATGCCTGCGTCCTGCCGCATTGGACGGTGACCAGCATCGCCCAGGTAACAGGCGGAGCGCATCCCAGCTATGCCCAGGGTTATTATCCGCGCGACAACAAATACTATATCGACTGGGACCCGATCGCGGCGGACCGCGATGCCTTCCTTGCCTGGATGGAAGAAAACGTCCTGAAGGTCGGGCCGGAGATTTTCGCGTCCCGCGTGGAGGGTCTGTAAGATGGATTATAAACCCGATGAAATGATGACCGTCGCGGCGGCCCGTGCGCTCAAGAACTCCGATGTCTGCTTCGTCGGCATCGGCGCGCCGTCGGCGGCCTGCAATCTGGCGCGGCTGACCCATGCGCCGGATATCACGCTGATCTACGAAAGCGGCACGATCAATACGAAGCCCAATGTCCTGCCGCTGTCCATCGGCGATGGGGAATTGTGCGAAACCGCCCTGACCACCGTTTCGGTGCCGGAGATGTTCCGTTACTGGCTGCAAGGCGGGCGGATCACCATCGGTTTCCTGGGCGCCGCGCAGTTGGACAAGTTCGGCAATATCAACACGACCATCGTCGGCGATTACGACTCGCCCAAGGTCCGCCTGCCGGGCGGCGGCGGCGCGCCGGAAATCGCGGTTTCCTGCGGTGAAATCTTCATCACCCTGAAACAGACGCCGCGCGGCATGGTCGACAAGATCGATTTCGTCACCTCCTTCGGCTTCGGCAAGGGCGGCGACGAACGAGAACGCATGGGCATCAAGACGAAGGGCCCCAGCCGCCTGATGACCGATCTGGCGATCTGGGAACCGGATCCGGTGACCAAGGAATTCACCGTGACTTCCCTTCATCCCGGCGTGACCCGCGCGCAGATGGCGGAGACCGTGGGCTGGGAAATCAAATATGCGGACAGCGTGGCCGAGACGCCGCCGCCGACGGAAGAAGAACTGACGGTCCTGCGCGACCTGAAGGCCCGCACCGCCGCGGCTCATGGCGGGAAGACAGCATAACGCGGAACGGCAATCTTCTTTACGAACGGCCCGCCTGCCCATCAGGCGGGCCGTCTGCATTCACGATAAAATTACCCGCTTTTGGGGATAGGGCCGCACATTAACGTTTCTTAAAAGCCCTTCTGTCATAAATCGCTTTGTGCACTACCGGAACAAACCTTATTCTCCCCTTACGGGTGGGGATAGCGGAGTTTCCGCAACGGTCGTGCGCACCGATGCAGAATGTGCTGTTCATAAGGAACCGATATGCGTCTCTCCCTGAAAATTCCGCTGTTCATCGTGCTGCCCTCCGTGGTTGCTGCCGTCGCACTGGGTGTTTCCAGTCTGGTGACGACAACAAACGCTTTAAACAAAGCCGTCCACCATGAATTGGCCGCCGTTCTGGACTCTCGCGGGTCCCAGATCGAAGGATATATGGCGGGGATTCAGAGCGACCTGAGATTCCTGGCAAGCGCACCGGAAACAACGCGGGCCTTTAAGGCGTTTTCCGCCGCATGGGGCGAACTGGGCGACGACCCCACCAAAAAATTGCAGTCGCTTTATATTACGGACAATCCAAATGCGATCGGCGAAAAGGACAAACTATATGACGCCGATGACGGGTCTTCCTATTCAGTAGCACATGCCAATTTCCACCGGACCTTCCGCAGTTTCCTGATCGAAGGTGGCTACTACGACATCTTCCTGTTCGATCCGAAAGGGAACCTCGTCTACACCGTATTTAAGGAGTTGGACTACGCCACCAACCTGCAAACAGGTCAGTGGAAAGATACCGATCTGGGCAACGCATTCAGGGCGGCAATCTCGTCATCCGATCCGACACAGGTATCTTACTTCGACTTCCGCCCCTACGCACCGTCCAATGATGCGCCCGCCAGCTTCGTTTCGGCGCCTATCGTAGAAAACGGCAAGACAATCGGCGTCGTTGCGATGCAAATGCCGATTGACCGGTTCAACGACATTATGAGCCACCCCGCCGGACTTGGTAAAACGGGCGAGGCGATCCTCGTCGGCGGCGATAAACTCGCGCGCAACGACACCCGTTTTACCGAAGGTGAAATTCTGAAACGCACCATCGACAATCATGGTGTGACCGCGGCTTTGGCCGGAGAAACCGGTGTAGAGACGGTTGGAGACAAGATCGAAGCCTACCAACCCTTGCCGCTGCTGGGCGTCGATTATGCCCTTGTCGCCATTTTGGATGAAGCCGAAGCGGATGCGGGGCTTAACCAAACCTTCCACGTCCTGATCATTGCGACGGTAATTGTTAGTGCGGTTTTCCTAATCGTCGGAATTGTCCTGGGCCGCCAAATTTCTAGGCCGTTGGTCGAATTGTCGGGCGGCATGCGAGAGCTGGCCGAGGGTCATCTGGATGCCGAGGTACATCACGAAAGCCGCAACGACGAAATCGGCGACATGGCCCAGGCCATGACGATCTTCAAACAGCGCGCCAATGAAAACGCCGAACTTCAGGCACAGATCAAGGACAAGGAAGAAGCCGCGCGCCGGCAGCAGGAAAAATCCCTGCGCAGCATGGCCGACACAGTGGAGAAAGAAGCCACCAATGCCGTTGACAACGTGGCGCGCAGCGCCGACGAGTTGAAGGCCATGGCGGACAATATGCAGGATGCGGTGCGGCGCATGCAGTCCGACTCCTCCGCCGTGTCCGCGGCGGCAGAAGAAGCCCTGGCCAATGCCGAAGCCGTCGCCGGTGCGGCGGAAGAACTGTCCGCATCGATCAGCGAAATCGCCAATCAGGTAACCAGCGCGACGAAAACGGCGGAACAGGCCTCGACCGAAGCGAATTCCACCCGCGCAGTCGTGAACGGCCTGTCGGAAGCGGCAGGCAAGATAGGGCAGGTCGTGGATCTGATTTCCGACATCGCGGGCCAAACCAACCTGTTGGCGCTCAACGCCACGATTGAGGCCGCACGGGCGGGCGAGGCCGGGAAGGGCTTTGCCGTCGTCGCCAACGAGGTGAAATCCCTGGCCAGCCAGACAGCCCAGGCAACCAACCAGATCAGCGACCAGATCGGCGAAATCCAGAGCAGCACCAGTCAATCGGTGGAAGCCATCAACCGCATCATCGGCATCATTCAGGAAATGAACGACGGCAGCCAATCCATCGCCGCAGCCGTGGAAGAACAGAACGCCGCCACCAACGAAATCGCCCGTAACGTTCAGGAATCCGCAGCCGGTTCCCGGGAGGTCACGACCCGCGTGGTGGATGTCGCCCGCGAGGCAGACAATGTCGGCGACCTGTCGAACAAGGTGCGGGAAATTTCGGTTTCCGTGTCCGGTCAGGTCGAAGGGCTTAAAACCACGGTGACCAAAGTGGTCCGCAATTCCACCAAGGAAGTCGACCGCCGTCACGAATTGAAACCCGTTCGCGTGGATCGCCGGGAACATTCCTGATCCGCAAAGCGCACCGAAAAAGGGCGCTGATTTCCGGCGCCCTTTTTTCTCCTGAAGGCGTCTCTTGTACGAAATTCGCCTCAGACTCTACAAGCTAGAAAATAGCAATATTTTTAAATTACAATTTCTCTGCAAAACTAGTTCTAACTAAGAATTTTCTTAACCTTTCCGCTCTGTAACTTAGTTAGCGTCCCGGAACCCATCAACTTCTTGAGCCACCACTTACTACTCTCGATGTAGCCGTCACCATCATCGAAATCGGCTTCAACTCTATCTATTAAACCTGATACTTCGTTTGGTCTAAGCCAATCAATTCGTTTGCTAAATTCGTCGTAGATAGCCCAACACTTACCTAGAATTGGCTTCTTGCCACCAAAATCGAGAAGTTCTTTTATCAAGTCCAAACGCTTTTCATAGTACTCATCCGTTTCATGAATATGAAATGACATCAAGTCTGTAAAAGGTATTTCCGCTCTATTAAAATCCCAGAGGAAAGGATTGTTCACGCAAGTATCGTATATAACACGTCCTATAATTTTTCTATCTTTAGAATCAACAGATTCGCCCTCAATTTTATTCCCAATTTTTATTATAGATTGAAAAAGACTATGCGCCTGCTTATCGGATATCGTTCCGCCAGGATTGTTTAGAGTTCCACCTTTTTTCTTAAATATTTCCGGATTATCGATAAGCCTGACCAATGCCTTGATGGCAATCCTTCTAGCTTCGTCGCTAGCGAATTCCAAAATATCCGTTTTCTTTGCAAGGTCGCCGGCGACGGCTTGTTCAATTAACGGATTTAGGCGATCCATAACGCTGGCATAGTCTTCATCGTATGCTTCCACACGATTGGCAAATTTCTCACGATAACTATCGAGTTCTTTGAGAAAGGTTCCTATATCTGCTTTAATCAAACAAATATTTTTCTTCGCAAACAAGTGCTGAAATTGTTCGAACTTTTCTTTGTCTTTTTCGGGGTCTTTATCAGGATGGACCACCATAAATGCTGGCGGTCGGTCATTACCCATATGGGAAACAACCTCATCATAAATGTAATAAACATTTGGATCAGCCAAGCTGTACCCAAGAAATATAGGAACTTTTTCGGCAAACATTGTAAATATTTTACTTTTTAGATATGTGTCCTCCCTTTGAAATTTCGTATACTGACTCTGTGTCACAACAATACTTTCCGGCTTTTTTCGGTCCCCATGAATTTTTAAAATATTCTTATCGTCAGATATTTTTAGTTTTTTGTCACCACGAACGACGACTGAAGTCAGGAAGTCAAATACCTTCTCGAGAACGTCATCCCAGTTCGTCGTAACCACCGTTCCCGATGCGAACTTTTTGAACAAGTGAACCCATTTTGGATCTACTTCCTCTTCATAAGATTCGTCTAGCGCGTTGATGATGGCTTGGTTGAAGGCAATTTCGTCTCCTTGCTCAGTACTTTCGAAATAAGAATGCAAGATTTCGGCAGCATATAGATAGTTGTCCGGAAGTTGGCCATCATATCCGATGTTCTTCTTGGTGTTTTTAAGCACCGCCCCCCAGGATGGATATCCGAAGTTCGACGAAAACCCTGATCCAATCCAAAAGAAGTAACGCCTGCCATAAACGGCGGAAATCAACTCGTCGCGATCCTCCTGACATAACTCTTTTAATCCGCCCACTATCTATCCTGCCTTATTTGAGGTTGCGCACACTTGATCCGTGTATTTTACGCTGCCCTTCCCCCGTGTAAAGTCACGAGATTTGTTGCCATCAACATAGGTGTCAGTGAATGCGCACGTCCTGGCGTTTCAATTCCGCCTGAACCGCCGCGATATCCACGGCATCCAATTCCTTGCCATCCCGCACGGCCAGCGCGGCGGCGACGCCCGCGCCCTGGCCCGCGACGGCGCAGCACGCCATGTTCCGGGTCGCCGCATGAGCGATCTTGTCCCCGCCGATGGCCCGGCCGGTGACCAGCATCCCCTTCACCCCCTTGGGCAGCATGCAGCGATAGGGGATATGCATATACCGCCCCGTCGTCGGGATGATGAGCACGCCGTAGCCGTCGATGAATTCCGGATAGATGCCGATGGAATCGTCGAACCGCGCCTGCTGACGCACATCGGTTTCGGTCATGTTGTAGGCGGCGTCGATCTTGCGCGTGTCGCGGATACCGATGGTCATGCCGAAATTCCGAAGCCGCACATTCTTGCAGCCCGGCATGTAACGGCGCAGCGCCTCAATCGCCAGCATGGCCTGACGGCGCCCTTCGATCTCCCCGCGTGTCATGCTGTCCGGATCGGTGCCGTCCACCGCCGCCAGATGGACAAGGTTCATATAGGTCAGTTCACCCGTTTCATGCAGCGCGCCCCACGTTCCGGCGATTGTGTTCAACTGCGCGGGGATCAGCCCATCGGCAATCGCCTTTTCGAACGGTTTGCGCAGGAAGGGGGAAAACATGTCGTCTTCCTTGCCGTCCGTTTCCACCGACCATTCGCCCGACGACCAATCCTTATAGGTCTGCGGGTTTTCCTGCACGTCGCGCATGAAGGCCTGCTTATCGACCCCGGCCAGATGAAACATGACGCTGGCGGCCTGCATTTCTTCCGGCGGCGTCTTGCGCGTCGCGGCCCCGGCGCGATGGGCGACATCGGCATCGCCGGTCGCATCGATCACGACCTTGGCCAGGATCGCCTCCCGCCCCGCCTTCGATTCCACAATGATGCCGGTAATCCGGTCGCCATCCATAACCGGTGCGACGAACTGGCGATGCAGCATCGGGTGCAGGCCCGCCTCCTGAACCAGGTGGTCGGCCACCAGCTTGAACCCCTCGCTGTCGATTTCATAGGACAGCGACTGGCTTTCCGGTACCGCCGCGCCCATGGCCTTCGCCCGATCCTCGAATTCGCGGCCGACGCCGCCCGCCTCAATCGTCTGTTCATGGCGGTACCATGCGAAACCTTCGACCCCGACCACGGTGATGTTGCCGCCGAAGCAGCCGAACCGTTCGACAAGGCAAACGTCGACGCCGCTGCGTGCCGCCGCCAGCGCCGCCGCCAGCCCACCCGGTCCGGACCCCACCACCAGCACATCCGTTCGATGCACGACGTCGACCCGACGGGCCGGTTCCGTCACAAAATCCATGATACCTCCACCAATTTCCAGTCGCCGAGAAACGCGTCACACCATACTGCCACGTAGCATAATTTCCGTATGATGAAATCCCGACGCGGACTACGAAAATTGCGTCGGAATTGAAACCCGGAAAATGCTCCTGAAATTGTCGGCACATGCCGCCTTTCCGGCCACAAAGCATGCGGTCTTGTCACGCCTTTGGCGCGGCTCTACCCTGCGTAAATCCTGCAATTAAAGGTCGATATAGGTCACCATGCGGCAGACAGCGCCGAAAGCAGAAGACAAGGTTTCCCTGACACGGATGGAATCCGCCCAGGTTTTGCTTGAATCCATCATTCCCTATCAGATCAACCGGCTCACCTTCCGGATGAACCAGTTGCTCAACAAGGATCTGCGTGCCCATGGCCTGTCCATATCGAACTGGCGCGTCCTGGCGGTGCTGGACCACAATTCGGAAGCCACGGTAAACGAATTGGCGGCCTATGCCATGATCGAACAGTCGACCTTGAGCCGCATGCTGCGCCGTATGGAACTGGACGGGCTGCTGCAAAGCCATGTCGGGGCCAATGACGGTCGCGTGCGGTCGATTTCCCTGACCGAGGCGGGCAAGCGGAAATACGACGAAGTTCGCGCGGTCACGCTGGCCCATACCGCGCGGATCGTTCATGGACTAACGGCGCAGGAACGATCCGTCTTGCGCCGTCAGGTCTCCATGATGCTGCGCAATGTCGAAACCCTCGATCTGGCCATGTTCGACGACGGCCAGGCCGAGGATCTCTCCTGAAAACCACAGGCAGGCTTACGCCGCGCTCTTGAACCGGCGCTGGGATACCAGCGTGCGGTAGGTGCTGCGCAGTTCCCCGCGATCGCAATAGGTGCCGCGCAGGAAGCGTTCGCCACTGGTCGCGACATAGGCATCGCGGCCGTGCACGATCCGGTGATTGTCGAATACGATGCATTCGCCCGCGCGGATGTTGAAGCGCATGACGAATTTCGGGTCCTTCAACATCCGGCCGAAGCGGCAAAAGGCCGGGTAGTAGCGGTCCAGAACCGTCTGCGGCAGGTCGAAGACATCGGCCATGTGCTGGCTGATCGTCAGGCCGGACACTTCGCCGAATTCGTCCAGTTCGATCACCCGTTGACGGGACCGCACGTCGCGGTCGTCATGTTCGCTGTAAAACGGGATTTCCGTTTCTGCGAGAAGTTTGAAATCTTCCGGATACAGGCGCTTGAATTCGTTCGCGACGGCGACGCCGTCCAGGAACAGATTGTCGCCGCCCTGCACGCTGTTGGCGCGGCAATGCAGGAACTGAACGCCCGGTGCCAGGTCTTCCGCCGGAACGTCGGTATGCATTTCCAGCGCCTTGGCGGTATAAGCCAAGTTGGTCGGTTTGATATGGGTGTAGACGTCGAAATATTCGCCCCAATAGGTCGGGCGGACATGGCCCAACAGGCGCACCGTTTCCGTCAGCCCTTCATTTGTGTCCGGCATGTCCTCCACGATCGCCACGCCATCGACCAACAACGCTTCCGCCCAGCGCGCGACCAGTTGCGGGTCGGCCTTCAGCGCCGGCTGACTGAACCGCGCCATCTTCGGATAGTGGTCGGAGAACCACGCCTTGCGCGGCAGGGCGGCGGGGTCATGACGCTTTTCGCCCCGGCTGTACATCGCCAGCCAGTCTAGGGAATAGACGGACCGATGACAGTCGCCGTGCCACAGAACTTCCAGCGCCCCGTCGCGCACCATGGCGCTTTCCGGTTTCGGGCCTTGTTCCTCATGGAAGATATCAAAGACACGTTCCCGCGTTTCCATGTCGAAGGAGGTCGCGCAATTGTCGCGAAGCCAATAGTAGTTGAAATAGGCGACGCTGCCGTCGGCCAGGGTCACATCCAGGCCGGTTTCCTTGAGCGTTACTTGCGACAGATCGACTGGGTCCATCTTTCCGAATACTCCGACAGGGGTTATGTTAAACTCTCTGCTTTGTCGACCACACTGACCGAACACGCTTGAAATAGCTGAATTGTGTGCGGGTGCGAAAGCCGGAAACGGCTTAACATTACATAAGATGGATTTATATTATGGAGCCGACTCTTCCGCCGCTGCGGCTGTTAAGCGTGTTCGAGGCGGTCCTGCGCGGTAATGGCGTACAGAATGCAGCGCGGGAGCTGAATGTGACTCAACCCGCCATCAGTCAGGCCATCCGCCAGTTGGAGGATCATATCGGCGCGCAACTGTTCGACCGCAGCAGCCGACCCGCCGGATTGACGGAGGCGGGCCGTGTCCTGAAACGCACGACGGGCGAGGCCTTTTCGATCCTGCGCGACGGCGTGGCGGAAATAGCGAAACTGCAAGACCAGGAAGGCGTTTCCGTCACCGTCGCCTGTTCCGTCGGGGTTGCGACCTATTGGTTGATGCCAAAATTGGCCGCTTTTTACGAATGCTTCCCGGATATCTCCGTCAATGTGCAGGCGACGTCGCAAGGCGCACCGTCGATCGGATCGGGGATCGATCTGGCGATCCGTTACGGCAACGGTCAATGGGCCGACGGCACGGTGCGCGAGCTGTTCCGGGAGGAAGTCATTCCAGTTTGCCATCCGTCGGTGAAGGTTCGGTTCGATAAGGGATCGTTGACCCTCGCCAGCGCCCCGTTACTGCATGTGAAATCGGACGACAGAACATGGTTGGATTGGGACGGTTATCTGCGCCGGACGAACCTCCCCCGCAACACCGCGAAGGGTCGGCAATTCACAAACTACGTCCAGGCGGTCCAGGCTGCCTTGCAAGGCCAGGGCGTCATGCTGGGTTGGCGGTCCATCACCCATGACCATGTCCGGAACGGGTTGCTGGTGCCCCTGGATGCGCCGCCCTTGGATCCTGGTCTGGGGTTCTATCTGATCGAACCGGAAACCACCGGTGAAAAACCCCCGGCTTCTCTATTGAGTGATTTTCTAATCGATCATTGATGGTCTCGTCCAACTGGGAAGGTCATGTTTTATTTTGCGAATGACTCGCATTTGCCTTAGGGTCCCGTTGCGCCGTTCCTTAACCAGCCGCAAACGACCGTGCCATCTTCGCGCCCCCCGTATCACCGCTCCAGCGACCCATTTCCCACGGAAGTCAGGACCCCGTCCGGACTGAATATCTGTATCTATAACAGCGTAGAAGAACGCGCTGTCGACCCGTCTTTCGTGATTTGCATCACCCCCGGCACCCGCGGTCAGGACGCCAACCGAGAATCCAATCCGGAAAACAGGGGCGATTATTGGAATGTGAAGCGCCCGACGCGCATCCGTCTGCAAGCGACGAACAGTCTGCCCCGCCGGAAGGTCCTGATTACCGTTCCCCGCGCCTGGATCGAATCCGTTCTTCTGGACTGTTCCGCGGCCGGTGTGCCTGCGCCCGAGGCCTTCGTACAGCACCGCTTCCATGGCGCTTGGCAACCGTCCCGGCATGCCCTCGCACTGGCGGAGCAATTGATCAACCCGGCATCCGACCTGCCCATGCTTAAAATCCTGGCGGCGGAAAGTAAGGCCACGGAAATCACGCGGGAGGCCCTGCGGTCGATCCTGAACACCGGATACGACAGCGACACGGCCCCAATGACCCTGGAGGCATCACGCGCAAAGACCGTACGGGAATTTATTCTGGCCCATCAAGTCGAGGGCTTGCCGCTCGGCGTCATTGCCGAACGCTTGGGGATGAGCATCGGATCGATGCAGGCGGCTTTCAAGGCGACCTATCGAATCACCATCGGTGCCTTCATTCGCGAACAACGGTTGTTTGCGGCACGGGAAGCGATCGAGCAGGACGGAAAGCGGGTCAGTGAGGCGGCTTATCTGGCGGGGTACGACAATCCCGGCAGCTTTTCCACGGCATTCAGACGGCAATTCGGTTTCCCGCCGTCGAACTGCAAACGCTGAAAATTCCGGCGCCCGTCAGCCACCGCGCAGCGAATATTCGATCGGCACGACGACATCGAGATATTTGCCCTTCATCTCCGTCGGGAAGGCCGGCATCGGGTTCGCACGGGCCAGCAGTTCCATCGTTTCCTTGTCGAGAACATCGAAACCGGACCCTTCCCGGATCCCCTGGTTCATCAAAGCCCCGTCCCGCGCCACACGAAGCGCGACGACGACCACGCCTTCCATCCCGCGACGGCGGGCGAGACGCGGATATTCCTTATGCCGTTCGATCCAGTAGCGCAGATGCGTCAGGTAATCCGGTGACGGCGCGACCACGGCGTCACCGCCTTGCGACGTCGCGGCGTCGGTCGATTGGCCCACCGGAGCGGTGGCGGAAGCCCCCGCACTGGCGATACTCGCGACGGAGGCCACCTGCGCCTGGGCAGGCGCGCCGGCGGGTTCGGTGGTTTCCGCGGTTTCCTGTGGTTCCGCGGTTTCTTGTGGGGCCGCCGCTTCCTGCACCACCGGCTTTTCAACCACGGGTTCGGGCCGGGGCGGCACGTTTGGCATTTCCGGCTTCGGCAGTTCGACGACCGGCGCGTCCTCTTCCGGGACCGGCTCCGGTTCGGGCTGGACCTCCGGCACGATCGGTTCCGGATCGGCAATCGGTTCCGGCACCGTTTCCAGCATGGCCAAGGCTTCCGGTTGCGGGAGCGGCTCTGGCACGGGCTCCACTTCCGGTTCGGCGACGGGTTCCGGCAACGGTTCCGGGATGGGCTCAAGAACAGGATCGGGGGTCGGTTCGACCTCGGCGACCTCTTCCGGCGGAGTCGGCGCGGGTTCCCCGACATCCTGCGGGGCCGGCGTATCGATCACCTCGTCGATCTCGGACACGATTTCTTCCTGCGCCTGCCGGTCTTCGTCGGCGCCCAGCGCCGCCGCCGTCATGGTTACGGAAATTTCCAGCCCACCGCTACCAAGACCTTTTGCACCCGTCTCAGCGACCGGCTTGTGCAAGGACAGCAACCCGCCGTGAAGGCCCAGGGCCGCGACCATCGCGACACCCCACTGCATCGGTCCTACTCTCATGTAGAAGGCCTCACGGTCACAAGGGTTACCGATTCCCATCCGGCGGCACGCAGATGCTGAAGAACGCCCAGCACCGCTGCTGCGGACGCCGCCGCATCGGCATGGACGCGCAGGGCCTCTTCCGTGGATAGGGCGGCATGCAACCGGTCTGGCGCCGCCGGATCGATCACCTCTCCATCGATCAGAAACTGACCGTCCTTGTCGATCTGCACCGTCGGAAGGCGTGTGTTGTCGTCGCTCTCGCTGACCGATGTCGGCTCGGAGACCGGCACGGGGCTGCGCATTTCGATCTGCCCGGCGATCAGGAAGAAGGACAGCAGCAGGAACACGATATTGATCAGCGGCAGGATGTGATCCTCGCCGTCCTGTTTGCGCCGATGCTTACGATAGCCGTAGCTCATCCTTTGCATGGCTCAGTCTCCCTGGCCTGTGCCGTGCGACGGATCGGCGGCGAAGGCGATGTTCTTCAACCCCAGGCGCGCCGACAGATCCAGGAAGAAGACGACATCCTGCAAATCCGTCCCATCCGCCGTTTTCACCACGACACGCCTGTCGCCCGCGTCCGCGAGGCGGGCTTTCAATCCGTCAGCGTCCAGCGCGCTGCCCTGAATATCGAAGCGTTCATCCCCCAAAAGGGTGACCAGCAACAGGCTATCGGCAGACACAGCCCCCGCCCCGCCGGATTTCGGCGTTATCAGCTCCACCGAATTCGTCCGAGTGAAGGTCGACGCCAGCATGAAGAAGATCACCAGGATGAAGACGACATCGACAAGCGGCGTCAGACTGATCCTAGCGGACCGCCGCTTCGGGCGGGCCGCGCGTCTAACGCCGGTCGTGGATGCCAGCGCCGTCATTCCGCCGCGTGCCTTGCCACATGCTGCGCCGTACCGGCGGGTTTCGCGGTTTCCGTCAGGAAGACCTTCGCGATCAGATCGTCCAGGTCATGGGACAGGACTTCCAAGCGCCGTTCGAAGAAGTTCAGGACCGCGACCGTCGGGATGGCGACAGCCAGACCGACCGCCGTGGTCAGCAGCGCCAACCAGATGCCGCCGGATAGGACGGAAGGATCGACCTGCTCGCCCGCGCTTTCCATCGATTGGAAGGCCTCGATCATCCCTAGAACGGTGCCGAGAAGGCCCAACAGCGGCGCCAAGGTCCCGATCAGTTCCAAGACGCGCAGGTAACCGCCCAGTTCTTCAACCGCGCTGTCGGCGACGCGCGTGACCTCGTCCCGGACGCGGGCCGGATCCGATGTGCCGGACAGTTTCCCCTGGATCGCCATCCGCACCACGCGGCAGCGGATGCTCGACCGATTGGAAACGTCCAGGGCGCGATCGAAATCCCCGTGCCGGAACAGGCTGGCCGCCCGCGCCGCATAGGACCCGCGGAAAACACCGTCCTGCAGAAACTGCCACACCTTCACCAACGCGACCGCAAGGGCGATCACGGATAGGATGCACAGGATGTAAACGATCGGCCCGCCCGCGGTCAGAAACGCGAAGCGGGATTCCAGGGCCGACATCGAAAAATCGGTCATAGCGACACCTTTATCGGCGGGCTGGACTGGTACGGTTGGGCCTTTGTCACAGCGCAAGGCTGCAGGAGCCTACCCGCCATTAATTGCGAATGCTTCTCAATACTATTTCGAAATCGGGCAATCCATGCCGCACGCGTTGGAAAAATCGCATAAATGTTTTCCGAAATCGCAAACAAACCGCCAGAACGGCGGAAGGCTCCCGTTTGTCGGTCAGGAAAGGTCCCGTGCCCGCAACAAGCCGGTTTGCGCATCGACATGGCCGATGACGGATGCCGCATTGCGCGCGGCGTGTTTCATGGCGGCGTCGGGCGCATCCCCCCGTACCAGACACGCCGCCAATGTGGAGGCAAAGGCATCCCCCGCCCCGGCGGTTCCGACGACCTCCACTTTCATCGCCTCTTGAAAATGAAGAATTCCCCGGACGGATAGATAGGCGCCATGCCCGCCGTCGGTCAGCGCGATATGGCCGGGCCCTAGTTCATGCAAACGGCGGCACAGGTCCGAAACCGACAGACGAAACCCTTCCATTTCGATAACCGGCCCCGTATCGCCCTCCCGATCTGCGGTCTGCCGTTCCCAGCCGGTCTTGTCGACCAAGGCGGGAATAAGCGCCCGCGCTTCCTCCAGATTGCAGGTAAACAGATCAACATGACCTAGATTCTCCAGGAACGGCGATGTCTTGCGCGACAATTGTCGTATGCCCGGATTGGTCGCAACAAAGGCACCGGCGGCTTTCGCCTTTTGCACAATTCCGGGAAAGCGGTTTGCGGAGTCGTTGCTGAGATTGGTGATATAGACGAGATCGGTCTGGTCAAACGCCGTCGCGTCGCAATCCCCTTCCGACAGAAACCCGTTCGCGCCGCGATGGGTGAAGATCGCGGCGTTCTTGTCATGGGACGCGATCATGACGGAAATCGCCGTGGCGTGATCGTCCGATACCCGGATCAGGTCGGTCGAAATGCCTTCTTCCCACAGGCGCGCCAGGATTTTTTCCGCGTTATGGTCACGCCCCAGTTTCACCAGGGTTGCCACGTCGAATCCCAGCCGCGCCATGGACACAGCCGCATTGATCGCGCCGCCCCCGACATGGGTCGTGACCGAATCCGCGTCGACCTTTCGGCCCGGCTCCAGCAACAGAAAGGAATTCGTGCTGTTATGCAGGGTCATTCGCTCAATATCGTCACTGGCGACCGATGCGATGATATCCAGCGTCGCGGACCCGACCGTGACCGACTTCATGACGATGATCCTTCCCGACGCGCAAGGCGCGACAACGCCGGATAGTGATCTTTGAACCGCTGATAGGCGGCCTCGAAGTCCGGGGACAGGGCAGGGTCGGGTTCGAATTCCGCAACAATGCGCGGCGGCGTGCACAGCGTGGTCGGATCACCGCCGCTCACCGCGATCATGCCCAGACGCGCCGCGCCATAGGCCGCGCCGCCGTCGCCATCCGCCGGCAGCAGCACCGGAATCCCCAGGGCATTGGCCATGACACGCAGCCAATATCCCGCCCGCACGCCGCCGCCGACCGCCGTCACCGAGTGAAGGTTCATGCCTGCCTGCCGCAAGGCCTCCAGGTTGTCGCGCAAGGCGAAGGCGACGCCTTCCAGGATCGCGCGGGTCATCGCGTCCCGGTCGCTGGTATGCCCGATGCCGGTGAACCCGCCCCGAATGAATGCATCGTTATGCGGCGTCCGTTCCCCCGACAAATAGGGCAGGAAGATCACATCGCCCGGCGATTGCACCC
Organism: Pacificispira spongiicola; assembly: GCF_012926505.1. GTDB lineage: Bacteria > Pseudomonadota > Alphaproteobacteria > UBA8366 > Aestuariispiraceae > Pacificispira > Pacificispira spongiicola. Next base: position 48,864 of record NZ_JABBNT010000004.1, on the reverse strand, counting down.
TATCGCCCAGGGATGCCGTCAATGCCTGCGGCGTGGTGCCTAAAAGCCCTGCGAACCAGGACAGCCCCGCCGTTGCGGACAGGATCACCCCCATCTGGTGCCAGGTATCCGGAATGGCGTGACAGAAGGCATGTACGGCACTGTCCGGTGCCGGAAGGAACCGGTCCGTTGCGGCAAAGAGAACGCCGGACGTCCCCAATGAAACGAAGGCCGATCCCGGCGTAACCGTTCCCGCCCCGATGGCGGAAGCCGCATTGTCCCCCGCCCCGCCCGCAACCGTGACCGGCCCGGCGACACCCCAACGGGCCGCCAAGGACGCACGCAGATCGCCGGACGCGTCGGTCCCTTCCACCAAGTCCGGCATGGCGTTGCTATCCAGATTGCAGGCCCCCAACAACTCTCCAGACCAGCGGCGACCGCCGACATCCAACCAGCTGGTGCCCGACGCATCCGACATTTCCGACACATGCCGTCCGGTCAGCCAGAGCCGCAGATAATCTTTCGGCAACAGGACTTTCGCGACCCGATCGAATATGTCCGGCTCGTTCTCGCGCAACCACACCAGTTTCGGCGCTGTAAACCCGGGGAAGACGATGTTGCCCGTGATCCGCCGGAAGGCCGGATCGCCGTCCAGTCCCGCCGCTTCCGCATGGCTGCGGGTGTCGTTCCACAGGATGCAGGGACGCAATACGCGGTCACCCGCATCCAACAGGACCGCGCCATGCATTTGTCCCGATAGCCCGATCCCGCGTAACGCCGCCATTTCTCGTGGGTGGGATGCCGCCAAACCGTCGATGGCGGTCCCGATGGCCTGGACCCAATCGTCGGGGTTTTGTTCCGCATAACCCGGCGCGGGGCGGCTGACCGTCAGGTCCGCCGTGCGTGTCGCCACAACGGATTGATCCTCATCCATCAGCAAAATCTTGGCCCCGGACGTGCCGAGATCGATACCCAAATACATGATACGCCGCCTGTGGGTTACGGTTGCGTCTGTTCGGACAGCGCCGTCAGTTCGCGGCGATGTTCCGCGAGACGCTGAAAAATCCGATAGTCCCGGTCCATCGCCGCACGCCGTTCCGCGCGCGGGGTAATTTCGCGATAAGGCTGCGCCATGTCGCGTGCCGTGTCGGCGAGATTGTCGGCCCCGCCGGTAAAGGCGGCCCGCGCGACCATGGCGGAACCAAGCAGCACCGCATCCCCGGATTCGTTGACCCGGATGGTGCACCCAGTTGCATCGGCATAAATCCGGCGCAGCAGCGAATTGCGCGCGTGACCGCCCGTCAGATGCAAGGTGTCGATCCGAAATCCATGATCGTTGAAATGATCCACCACCTGCCGCAGGCCCAGCCCAAGGGACACCGCCGCCCGCCAATAGACCCGGCACAGCCCGTCGAAACTCCGGTCTAGGGTCATACCGCTGAACACGCCACGCGCCGTCGGGTCGGCATGGGGCGATCGCTTTCCGTGCAGGTCCGGCAGGATGTGCAGGTCCCGCGCCAAATCCTCCCCGTCTTCCAATTGCAGCCGCTCGATGCGCGCAACGATCCTGTCATGCGTCGTGTCGGTCGGCTCCAATCCCTCTGAAAAGCTGCGGATCAGATAATCCAGCAATGCCCCCGTCGCCGATTGACCGGCCTCTATCGCCCAACGACCGGGCAAGATGGCCCCGCGATACGGCCCCCAGGCACCGGGTACCCGGCATTCGCTCAGGCTGATCCCCATGACGCAGGTCGACGTCCCGGCGATCAGGGCCAGATGACGCTCGCCCTCGCTTTCCGCATTCGGTCCAATGACGCCCAAGCTGCCGGCGAAAGCGTCGATCAATCCCGCCGCGACCTTGCAGCCCCGCGTCAGCCCCAAATCCGCCGCCGCCCGCGCCGAGAGCGTGCCCAGACAGGTCCCCGGCGCCACGGCCGCCGCGGGCAGGGCACCGTGTTCAACGATATCTTCCAGACCGACGCGGTCGAAGAAATCGTGCTGCCAGCCATTGTCGTGATCCAGGAAGGTCCACTTCCCGGTCAGGGTACACCGCGACCGCTCCCCCGATCCGCAGGCGCGCCAGGCCAGATAGTCGGTCAGGTCCATCGCGGCGCTCATCGACGCCCAGATTTCAGGCCGATTCCGCTTCACCCACATCAGTTTCGGCACCTGCATTTCCGGCGACATGACGCCCCCGGCATAATCCAGCACACGATGGCCGGTCGCCGTGCAGACACGGGCCTCCCGCTCCGCCCGGTGATCCATCCAGGAAATCGTGTCCCAGACCGCGCCGCCGTCCGACGGCGACAAGGCCGGGCGTTTGCCTGTGTCCGAAATCAGGACCAGGGAACAAGTGGCGTCGAAGGCTATCGCGCCGACATCTTCCGGCGCGACCCCCGCGGCCTTGCGGGCCGCCGCCACGGCACGACAAACCGCCGTCCAGATTTCCTGTGAATCATGTTCCGCGCGGCCGGATTCCGGCATATGCAGGGCAATCGGTTCCGCCGCACGCGACAGCATTTCGCCGTTTCCCGTGAAGAACCCGGCACGGGCGGCGCGCGTTCCAACATCGATGGCACAAAAGATCGACGGCATCCCGGATGTCCCCTCAGGCGCCCATCGCATGAATCAGCGCCGGAAGCCGGGTCAAATCGGTAAGAATCGCGACCGGATTTTCGGCGGCGACCGCCTCGGCCAGACCGCAGGCTTCCGCATGAGATCCGCCGATAAATCCGATTGCCGTCATCCCGGCCCGCTTTGCGGCCTTCAACCCGGCGATGCTGTCCTCTACCACGACACAGCGTTCAGGAGAAACCGACAACTGATCGGCGGCGAAAAGGAACAAGTCCGGATCCGGCTTTCCACGGGCGACCTGACTGGAGCTGAATATGTGAGGATCGAACAAGGGCAACAAGCCCGTGACGTCCAGCGACAGCCGCACACGATCCGGATTGCTGGACGACGCCACGCATTTCGGCAGCGCGATCGCGGCCGCCGCTTCCCCTGCCCCGGGGATCGGTTTCAGGTCGCGCGTGAACCGGGCATTGATCGTCGCTCGCATGGCCGCAAGCTGCGACTCGCTCACCGGGATGCCGAAATCAGACTCCAGGATTTTTACTGTCTGCGCAATGGATTGACCGAGAAACAGGGAAAAGGCCGCGCGTTCATCCATATCCAGCCCCGCCGCCCGGATCGTATCGACCAGCACGGAAATGGAGATCATCTCGCTGTCCACGAGAACCCCGTCGCAATCGAAGATGACGGCCGCCGGCGTCATGACCCCGCGGCACCGGCCAGATAGCGCTTCAACACCGCTTCCGTTCCGTCGGCCCACAGTGCCGACAGCCATCCGGCGAAGGCGTCGGCCAACCGCCGGTCGGCGCCGAGGCCGCCATAGATATCCTCCATCGCCAACCAGGCCGCCGGATCCTGCCGCGCGGCCTGCGCCACGCCGGTCAACCGATCCCAATTCGGATCGTTCGGCGCGATTCGGACGCCCGCATCCGTCTCGCCGAAGCAATAGCGGCACCATAGTGCCGACTCCAAGGCCAGACCGGATACATCCGCGCCGGTCTTCAGCCGATCCGCGATGGACGGGATGATGAATTTCGGCTGCCGATTGGACCCGTCGAGGCACAGACGCCGGATCGTGTCGCCGATCTTCGGATTGGCGAAGCGTTGTTTGATCAGATCGAAATAAGCGTTCAGATCGGTATCCGGAACCGGCGGTACGACGGGGATGATCTCATCCCGCTCAACCTTATCCAGGAAGCCCCGGATCAGATCGTTGCCCATGGCGTCATGCGCGAATTCGATCCCCATCAGGCCCGCCGGATAGGCGATGACCGCATGTCCGCCATTCAGGATGCGGATTTTCATCGTCTCGTAAGGAGAAACGTCGGGGACGAATTGAACCCCGACCGTTTCCAGCGCCGGTCGCCCCTGGGGGAAGTTATCTTCCAATACCCATTGCGTGAAATCCTCGCAAAAGACGGGCGACAGGTCGGAAATCCCAAAATCCTGTATCAAATGATCGATTTCCCGCGGGCCGGTCGCCGGGGTGATCCGGTCGACCATCCCGTTCGGGAAAGCGGTTTCCGCGGCGATCCAATCGGCGAATGCGGGATCGGACAGGCGCGCGACGCCGACCACGGCGGACCGCGCCACGGTTCCATTATGGGGAATGTTGTCGCAGGACATGACGGTGAAGGGCGGAACGCCCGCCTCGCGCCGCGCCTTCAACCCGGCGGCGATGATCCCGAACACGGTTTTCGGATTGTCCGGGGACTCGCCGTCGGCCTGTATCGCCGGATGATTCACGTCGAATTGTCCCGTGGCCGCGTCGATGTAATAGCCGCCTTCGGTGATCGTCAGCGACACGATGCGGATGGCGGGATCGGCCAGTTTCGCGACGATGGCCGCGCGATCCGCCGGATCCAGATAGTCGATCATCGCGCCGGTCACCCGCGCCGTCGATCGGTCCGCCCCCTGTTCGACCAGGGTGCTGAAATAGTCCTGCCGGGCCAACATGCCGCGCATGCGCGCGTCATAATCGGTGACCCCCGCACCGAGAATGGCCCAGTCCAGATCCCGCCCCGTATTGAACAACCGATCCAGATAGGCCGCCTGATGCGCCCGATGGAAATTCCCGACGCCGAAATGAACGATCCCGGCCTTCAACGCTCCACGCCGATAGGTCGGCACGCCGATATCGCCGCGCAGGCCGCCAATCGTGTCCAAGCTCAATCCCGTTACCGGGCCGTCCGTCGAATGTGCCACCAACCGTCTCGCCTTACGCTATCAATTCAAGTAATTGCCGCCGTCGACATTGTAGGTCTGGGCGACGATGTAATCGGCCTCGGGGGAGGCCAGGAACAAGGCCATGCCGGTCAGGTCTTCCGCCGTTCCCATCCGGCCATAGGGGACAGCGTCCCCCACCAATCGTTTCTTTTCGCCGGGCGGACGGCCTTCATATTTCGCGAATAGCGAATCGACATGGTCCCAATGTTCGCCATCCACCACACCGGGCGCGATGGCGTTCACGTTGATCTTGTGCTTGATCAGGTCCAGCCCCGCCGACTGCGTCAGGCTGATCACCGCCGCCTTGGTCGCGCAGTAGACGGCGACCAGGGCTTCCCCCCGACGTCCGGCCTGACTGGCCATGTTGATGATCTTGCCGCCCGCGCCGCGCCGGATCATGGACCGGGCGACGGCTTGCAAGGTGAACAGGGTCCCGGCCACGTTCACCGAAAACAAACGGTCGAAACCGGCCCGATCGATCTCCACAATGGGTGCCAGATCGAATAAGGCGGCATTGTTGATCAGCACATCGATGCCGCCCGCCCGCTCCTCGACCGCCTGCACCGCGGCGTCGATGGAAGACTGGTCCGATACGTCGATCCGAACCGCGAAGGCCTTTCGACCGATATCCTCCGCCGTCGCCTGCGCCGCGTCCCGGTCGATATCCGCAACCGCGACCGTGGCACCGGCTTCCGCAAAACACCGGGCAAAGGCGCGTCCGATACCCCGGGCCGCCCCGGTGATCAGAACGACCTTTCCCGTAAAATCCGCCATTAGAGAGTCATGTCCTGCGCATCGAAACGATGGATGCGCCCCGCCACCGGGGACAGCCACACCGTATCGCCGTGGGACACCGGACGTTCACCCTCTACCCGCGCCGTTAGATGCCCGACGCCGTCGACATTAACATAGACGAAGGTATCGGAGCCGAGATGTTCGGAAACGGCAACCGTCCCCTTCCACCGGCCGGACTCCGTCGACAGTTCGATATGTTCGGGGCGGATGCCGATGGTCGCGGCGTTTTCCTTCGCCGCCTCCTCCCCGTCGATGAAGTTCATCTTCGGCGACCCGATGAAACCGGCGACGAATTTGTTGCGCGGGTTTCGGTACAGGTCCAACGGCGATCCGACCTGTTCCACTCGACCCGCCTGCAACACCACAATCTTGTCGGCCATGGTCATGGCCTCGACCTGATCGTGGGTCACGTAGATCATGGTCGTGCCCAGCGTCTGGTGCAGTTCGGAAATCTCCAACCGCATATTGACGCGCAGCGCGGCGTCCAGGTTCGACAAGGGTTCGTCGAACAGAAAGGCCGTCGGCTCGCGCACGATGGCGCGCCCGATGGCGACGCGCTGACGCTGCCCGCCGGACAACTGCCCAGGCCGCCGGTCGAGATAGTCGTTCAGGTTCAACACATTCGCCGCCGCCGCGACGCGCTTGTCGACTTCCACCGCGGGGAGTCCCGCCATCTTGAGCGGAAAGGCGATATTCTTGCGGACCGTCATATGCGGATACAGCGCATAGGACTGGAACACCATCGCCAGACCGCGTTTCGCCGCCGACAGATCGGTCACGTCCTGTCCGTCGATGGCGATCGTGCCGCCGCTCGTATCCTCCAGCCCCGCGATCATGCGCAGCAAGGTCGACTTGCCGCAGCCTGACGGGCCGACGAAGACGACGAATTCGCCGTTATTGACCTCAAGATCGATGGACGGAATGACGACGGTGTCGCCGAACGCCTTCTTCACATTGCTGAGTGTGATGCTTCCCATTGTTCTATGTCCTATTTCACGGCGCCGAACGTCAGTCCGCGCACGAGTTGTTTCTGGCTGAACCAGCCCAGGATGAGGATCGGCGCAATCGCCATGGTCGATGCGGCGCTGAGCTTCGCGTAGAACAATCCTTCTGGGCTGGAATAACTGGCGATGAACGCCGTCAGCGGGGCTGCCTTGGCCGCCGTCAGATTCAACGTCCAGAACGCCTCGTTCCAGGCCAGGATGATGTTCAGCAACAATGTCGATGCGATGCCCGGAATGGCCATCGGGGTCAGGACGTAGACGACCTCATCCCACAGATTGGCCCCGTCCATGCGCGCGGCCTCCAGAATCTCTCCCGGGATTTCCTTGAAATAGGTGAAAATCATCCAGACGATGATCGGCAGATTGATCATGGTCAGCACGATCACCAGTCCGGTGCGCGTATCCAATAGGCTCGCATCCCGGAACAGAAGGTAGATCGGCACCAACACCCCGACGGGCGGCAGCATCTTGGTGGATAGCATCCACATCAAAATGTCCTTGGTCCGCTTCTTCGGGAAAAAGGCCATCGACCAGGCCGCCGGAACCGCGATGATCAATCCCAGGACCGTGGAGCCCAGGGAAATCACCACCGAATTCAGGAAGTGCAGGAAGTAGTTCGACCGTTCCTGAACCTCGGCATAGTTCTCCAGCGTCCAGTCGAAGAACAGGAAGGACGGCGGCGAGGCCACCGCTTCGGCTTCCGTCTTGAAGCTGGTCAACACGGTGTAAAGGATCGGGAAGAAGATCGCGATGCCGACGGCCCACGCAATCAGCGTGACCACCGCCCGGCGCTTATTGTTTACCGCTCTTGCCATGGGTCACGCCTCCAAGTTCTTGCCGATCATCCGCATCAGGAAGATCGCGACGATATTGGCAATGATGACCGCGACCACACCGCCCGCGGACCCGCCACCGACGTCGAACTGAAGCAGCGATTGCGAATAGACGAGGTAGGTGATGTTGGTCGACGCATAGCCCGGCCCGCCATTCGTCGTGACCAGGATCGCGGCGAAGGTGGACAAGAGGAAGATCGTCTGAATCAGGATCACCACGGTGATCGCCCGCGCCATATGCGGCAGGATGATATGGAAAAATCGGCTGAACGGTCCGGCGCCGTCCATTTCCGCGGCTTCCAACTGTTCCCGGTCCAGGGATTGAAGCGCGGTCAGCAGGATCAGCGTCGCGAAGGGCAGCCATTGCCACGCCACCATGCCGGTGATCGACAGCATCGGGGCCTGCGCCAGGAAATCGAAGGGCGGCAGGCCGACCGATTTCGCGACATAGGCGAACAACCCGTTCACCGGGTTCATGAACATGTTCTTCCAGACCAGGGCCGACACGGTCGGCATGACGAAGAATGGCGCGATCACCAGAATACGGACGATGCCCTGCCCCCAAATCGGCTGGTCCAGCAACAGCGCCAGCAGGGTGCCGCCGATCGTGGTCACGATCAGCACCCCCAGGACCAGGATCAACGTATTGGTCAGTGCGGAAAAGAAAGCAGGATCGGTCAGGAAATATTCGTAGTTCAGAAAGCCGATCCACCGTTCCATCCCCGGGGACAGAAGGTTGTAACTGAGAAACGAGAAATAAAGCGTCATCGACAGCGGGATCAGCATCCACGCCAGCAGCAGCAGAACCGCCGGCGAGATCATGATGCGTGCCGCCACATTGGATTTTGCGGTCGCCATATCAGCCGCCTCCTTTTTTGAAACCGACCAACCGGAACCGAACCGGGGCGGGTGAGAGATTTCCCACCCGCCCGGATTTCGGCGCGACGTCTTTAATCGACGTAACCGGCCTTGCGCATTTCACGCTCGGTCAGTTGTTGGGCGCTTTGGAGGGCCTGATCGACAGTGACCGTCCCGGCCAGCGCGGCAGAGAATTGCTGCCCGACCGCGGTACCGATACCCTGGAATTCCGGGATGGCGACGAACTGAACGCCGACATAGGGAACCGGATCGACCGTCGGGTTGTTCGGGTCGGCGGCATTGATGGATTCCAGCGTCATCTGCGCGAAGGGCGCGGCGGCCTGATATTTCGGATTGGCGTAAAGCGACTTACGCGTCCCGGGAGGCACATTCGCCCAACCTTCCTTTTCCGCGACCATTTCCAGATAGGATTTGGACGTGGCCCAGGCGACGAACTTCTGCGCGGCTTCCGCCTTCTGCGTGCCAGCCGGAATGCCCAGCGACCATGCCCACAGCCAGTTACCGCGCTTGCCCAGACCGTTATCCGGCGCCAGCGCGAAGCCGACCTGATCGGCGACCGTCGAGTCCTTCGGGTTGGTCACAAAGGACGCGGCCACGGTGGCATCGATCCACATGCCGCATTTGCCGGTCTGGAACAGGGCCAGGTTTTCGTTGAACCCGTTGGAAGACGCACCGGGAGGGCCCGCCTCGTTCATCAGATTGACGTAGAAGGTCAGCGTTTCCTTCCATTGCGGTGTATCGAACTGGGCCTTCCAGTCCATGTCGAACCAGCGGGCGCCGAAAGAATTCGCCGTGGCCGACAGGAAGGCCATATTCTCGCCCCAGCCCGCCTTACCGCGCAGGCAGATGCCGTAAATTTCGTTGTCCTTGTCGGTCATCGCCTTCGCGGCCTTCGCAATGAAGTCCCAGGTCGGCGCTTCCGGCATGGTCAGACCGGCCTTTTCCATCAGGTCCTTGCGATACATGACCATGGAGCTTTCGCCGTAGAACGGCGCGGCATAAAGCTTGCCGTCGACGGACAGGCCGCCGCGGATCGCGGGCAGCAAATCGTCCACATCGTAATCCGACGGCAGGTCGGCCAGTTCGACCAGCCAGCCCTTGTTGGCCCAAATTGGCACTTCATAGGTGCCGATGGTCATCACGTCGTACTGACCGCCCTTCGTCGCGATATCGGTCGTGACGCGCTGACGCAGCACGTTTTCTTCCAGGGTCACCCAGTCAAGGTCGATCCCCGGATTCTGTGCGGTGAAATCTTCCGAAAGCTTTTGCATCCGGATCATGTCGCCATTGTTGACGGTCGCGATCGTCAACGTTTCGGCCGAAGCCGACGACACCATACCAAATGCCAAAAGCGAGCAGGCCGCCCCGAAGAGCTTCTTGATACCCATGTTTTCCTCCCTCATTTTATGGTGGGCAATTGCCAATGTTTTGAGCAATTATTCATTCAATGTTACAAGACTGTCAACAAGGATCGCGCGCCGCTAACTCGGAAAAGACGATCCAGTCAGAAGAACTTCGCCTAAACCGGTGAAAAAAGGTCCGGATTTCAGGGAGGAACCGGGAATGTCAGGCCAGCAAGGCCCGGGCGGTCGCTTCGTCCGTGATCAGGCCGTTTACCAGCCCCGCCGCCACGGCGGCGCGAATCGCGGCGCGCTTCACGCTGCCTTTCGCGATGCCGATGACCAGGGACGTGTCGCGGGACGGAATCGCGGCGCTCGCCACCCGTTCATTGGTCAAACCTTGAATAATCTCGCCGTCGGCATCGAAGGCCCAGCCGACGATCTCCCCCACCGCGCCCGTTTTCTGAAGCGCCAGCAATTCGTCATGGGTGATATACCCGTCGACATAGAGAGGCGCCGACTCGCCCAGCTCCCCGATCCCCAGAAAACTGACATCCGCCCGCTCCGCCATGGCGAGGGTGGACCGCACGATCTTCTGATCGTGCAGCATCTTGCGTTCGCTCGCGGACGACGCGATCACCGGCAGGGGCATCGGGAATGTCTTTGCCGTGACCACGCTGGCCAGGGTGAAGACCACGTTGTAATAGGCCGCCGCCCCATCCGGCGAAATATTGCCGGTCAGGGAGACGACCGTATGGTGGGGACAATCGATGCGCGGCAGGCATTCGACCGCCGCCTTCAAGGTTCGCCCCGTGCCGATGGTCAAAACGATCGGGTCCTCGCGCGTCAGCCATCGTTCGATTTCGGTCGCTGCGGCCTCCGCAATGCCGATTGTGGTCGAATCGGAATCCAGCCCCGACGGCACAATGTCACAGAATTGCAGATCGTACCGGGCCTTCAGGTCCGTCGCCAATCGCAGGCATTCGGCAATCGGGTGATCGATCCGTACCTTCACCAAACCGGCGGCCATGGCTTGCGAGACCAACCGCTGCGCCGACTGCCGCGACACGCCCAGCTTGGCGGCGATTTCTTCCTGCGTATTGCCGGCGATGTAATACAGCCACGCGGCGCGCGCCGCGTCGTCCAGTCGGTTACCGTTACCGGCCATAAGAACTCTCCCTACCGGCGGGGCGGACTGTGCCCCGCACCGACAATATCACCCCCATATCTTTCCAATTGCCAGCAATTTGGGCAAATGCCCATGTGCAGGATGTCAGTCAGGAGGAAGTCCCCATGTATCTAGTCTGCGGCGAGGCGCTGTACGACGTGTTTCTGGATTCGGAAAACGGGTCCGGGGTTTTGCGGCTTGAAGCGCATCCCGGCGGCTCCCCCTACAATGTCGCGATCGGTATCGCGCGGTTGGGGGGCAAGGCGGCGCTGCTGACCGGCATGTCCCACGACATGCTGGGGCAGCGGCTGTTCGACATCCTGTCTCGCGAAGGGGTCGCGACGGATCACCTGGTCCGCCTGGGGCGGCGCACGACGGTCAGCCTTGTCGGCGTCGATGCGCAGGGGCATCCCGCCTATACCTTCTACGGGCTGGGCTCCGCCGATTGCAGCATCACGCCGGAGGATATCCAACCACCGGGGCCAGGCATTACCGGCCTGCATTTCGGATCCTTCTCTCTGGTCGTGAAACCCGTCGCCGATGCCTTCGCGCAACTGGTCGACCAGCCGGGGGGCCGCTTCGTTTCCGTCGACCCGAATGTCCGAACCAATGTCGAACCGAACGTCGACCTGTGGCGCGAACGCCTGTCCCATTACGCAAGCCGCGCCGACCTGATCAAGATCAGCGCGGAAGACAGCGGCATCCTGTTTCCGGGCCAAAGCTTCGAGACGCTGGCGGCCGATTGGATTTCCGGCGGTTGCCGGCTGGTGATCGTCACGGATGGCGGCGACGACGTCCTGGCCTGGACGGCCAGCGGCGCGTCGGCACGGGTGACGCCGGACAGCTTCCCCGTCGTCGATACGGTCGGCGCCGGGGACAGTTTCCAGGCCGCGTTGCTGGCCAAACTGGCCGCCGACGGCGACGGCAATCCGAAAGCGGCGGTCGCATCGATGGACGCCGCATCGCTCAGCGGTCTTCTCGGCTATGCGATTTCCGCCGCGCGGGTGACCTGCGGCAGGCGCGGGGCCGATCTGCCGCGCGCCGCAGATTTGTAACAATCCGATCTACAAGAATCAGGGAATGGGAGGGATTTGCATGAGCTTGAAACTGAAACCCGGCGTGGTCCACGGCGCCGCCTATCGCGACCTCGTCGATCATTGCAAGGAAACGGGATACGCCCTGCCCGCCGTCAACATCACCGGCACCAACACGCTAAACGCGGTGCTGGAGGCCGCACGGACGGCACAATCCGACGTGATCGTGCAGATGTCGAACGGCGGGGCCGCCTTCTTCGCCGGACAGGGCCATCCGGACAAAAGCCGCGCCATGGTCCTGGGCGCGGCGTCGGCGGCACGGCACGTTCATATGCTGGCCGCCGATATGGGGGTCTGCGTCATTCTGCATACAGACCACGCCAACCGAAAACTGGTGCCCTGGGTCGATGCGATGATCGATATCGGACAGGACCATTACAGTCAGTTCGGCGGCCCGCTGTTTTCATCCCACATGATCGATCTGTCCGAAGAACCGTTGGACAGCAATCTTTCCGAATGCGCCCGCGTGCTGGAACGGCTGGCACCGCTGGATATGAGCATCGAAATCGAACTGGGCGTCACGGGTGGAGAGGAAGACGGCGTCGGATCGGATGACGACATCGCCGATAATCCGAAACTGTATACCCAGCCGGAAGACGTGCTGTTGGCCTATGACCGGCTGAATGCGATTGGTCCGTTTTCCATCGCGGCATCCTTCGGCAATGTGCACGGCGTCTACTCGCCCGGCAATGTCCGTCTGCGGCCGGAGATATTGAAAGCCTCGCAAGACCTCGTCGCGGAAACCCATGACCTGGGTCGGAACCCGCTGGATCTCGTCTTTCACGGCGGGTCCGGGTCCGACCTGGAGGATATCCGCGCGGCGATTTCCTATGGCGTGTTCAAGATGAATATCGACACGGATACCCAATTCGCCTTCGCCCAGGGTATCGGGGATTATGTCCAGGGTCATGCCGCCGCCTTCCGCAGCCAATTGGACCCCGCGACCGGACAGCCGCTGAAGAAGCAATACGACCCGCGCGTCTGGCTGCGCGAAGGCGAGATGTCGATGCGCGACCGGGTTGTTCAGGCATGCCGGGACCTGGGCAGCATCGGAAAATCCGTGGCCGCCTGACCGTTAATTTTTCTTCCTTTCAGCATAAACACCATCGGCAACGCCACTCTGTTTCAGGGTGGCGTTTTCGCATCATCGATGCGTTTTCTCATCATTCGACGGGGCGATTCCGAGAACTTCCCGACTAAGAACCATGTCCTCCGGTACCTTAAAATTTTTATTTCTATTTTTTTCAATACCTTAATCGAGTCCCTCTCAATTTAGGAAGTCAACTTGCATGCAAATAGGGAAAACGCGGGAACCCTTCAGGGAGTGAATAAAATGATGCAGGTTGCAGACAGTTTCGAGACGTTGCCGTTTCTGGACGTCGCCGATCCGAACTTCTCGATCCGTTCCCAGGCGGTGCTGAATGCGCGGGACGAATCCTGGTGTGCAAAGACCCCCTACGGTCTGGCCGTCCTGCGTTACGACGACGTCTTGAAGCTGCTGCGTCACCCTACCCTGCGGCAGGGGTCTTACCGCTGGCCGACCCATGTCGGCGTGACGGGCCTGTTCGCCCGGTGGTGGGAAAACATGTTGTTGAGTCAGGAAGGCGAAAACCATGCGCGCCTGCGCCGCATGGCGAATCCGGCCTTCTCCCCCAAACTGATTAAGGATTTGCGGCCCAAATTCGAAATCTTGGCGAACCGCCTGATCGACGGTTTCGCGGCAAAGGGGGAATGCGACTTCATCGCGGAATTCACCGAGCCCTATGCGACCGGCGTGATCTGCGACCTGTTGGGCCTGCCGTTCGAAAAATGGCGGGAACTGGCCGATATCGCCGGGGATATGGGCCTCGCCCTTGGCGTCACCTACAAGCAGGACCTCGCCACCGTCGACGCCGCGACACAGAAGATTTTCGACTATGCCGAAGAACTGGTGGCCCTGCGCCGGGCGGAGCCGTCGGACGATTTCATCGGCACCCTGGTCAAGGCGAACGAGGACAAGTCCAAGCTGAACGATCAGGAACTCCTCGACATGATCGTCCTGGCAATTTTCGGCGGTATCGACACGACCCGGAACCAGTTGGGATTGGCGATGGACATGTTCATCCGCCATCCGGATCAATGGGCCTTACTGGCCGAAAAGCCGGAACTGGCCCGCGCGGCGGTCGAAGAGGTTATGCGCGTCCGCCCGACCATCACCTGGGTCACGCGCGAGGCGACGGAAACCTTCACCTATAACGACCTGGAAATCCCCAAGGGAACGACCCTGCACCTGTTTTCCCAGGCTGCGTGTTCCGACCCGACGGTCTTCCCCAATCCGGAATTCGACATCACGGCGGAACGGAACCCGCATTTCGGCTTCGGCGGCGGGGCGCATCACTGCCTGGGCCATTTCATCGCCCGCGGCGACATGACGGAAGCCCTGAAGCTCTTGGCCCAGCGCCTGAAAAATCCGCGCTTCAACGGGGACGTCAGCTGGCTTCCCGACAGCGGCAATACCGGGGCGATCAAGATGCCGATCGCCTTCGATCCGGCATAACGAACGGGAACAGGGAAGAGGAAACCGCCATGAAAATCGATGTCGATCTGACGATCTGTTTGCTGCACGGCCAATGTGTCATCGCCGCGCCCGAGGTTTTTTCCTTCGCGGATGACGGCAGCCTTGTCTGGGTAACCGATCCCGACGAAGGGCTGCGCGCCGATGCGGAAGCCGCCGCCGACGCCTGTCCCGAACAAGCGATCATCATAAGCTGACGGGGCGGGGATGAGCGGACCTTCCATCATCATCGTGGGGGCATCCCTCGCCGGTCTGCGCACGGCGGAAGCGATTGTCGCATTGCGCCCCGATGCCCGCGTCACGCTTGTCGGCGCGGAATCCCATCCGCCTTACAACCGCCCGCCCCTGTCGAAGGAAGCCATCCAGGCCCTCGCAGACGGCAGCGCGCCGCCGGACGCGGTGTTCGAAAAACTGCTACTGCGCAGCCGCCTGAACCCGGAAGACGTCAACCTGCGCCTCGGCCGGGCGGTCACCGGCGTGGAAAGTGACGGTGTCCGGCTGTCGGACGGATCCTTGGTGCGGGGCGAATGGATCATTGCCGCGACGGGGCTGCGGCCGCGCCGCCTACCGATACCGGGAATGGAAAGCGTCCGCCATGTGCTGCGCAGTTTCGACGATGCCCAAGGGCTCGCCGCGGAACTGCAACCGGGCAAACGTCTGCTGATCGTCGGCGCGGGATTCATCGGCTGTGAAATCGCCGCGACCGCCCGCAAGCTTGGTCTGTCGGTGACG
Organism: Pacificispira spongiicola; assembly: GCF_012926505.1. Lineage (GTDB taxonomy): Bacteria > Pseudomonadota > Alphaproteobacteria > UBA8366 > Aestuariispiraceae > Pacificispira > Pacificispira spongiicola. Next base: position 33,686 of record NZ_JABBNT010000004.1, on the reverse strand, counting down.
CTGGTCGACCCGACGCCGCAACCGATGTTGAAGGCCCTGGGCGCGCGGGTCGCCGCCGCGATGGCGCAATTGCATCGCGCAAACGGGGTTCATCTGATCCTGGGGCGTTTCGTCGAAAGTTTCACGGACGGCAGCGCCATCCTGGATGACGGGCAACGCATCGAAACCGATCTGGTGGTCGAGGCCATGGGGTCACGCCCCAACACGGAATGGCTGTCCGGTACAGGCGCCGATCTGGAAGATGGGGTTCTGGTCGACGGACGCATGGTCGCGGCGGGGACGGAAAACCTGTTGGCCGTCGGCGATGTCGCCCGCTTCCCCAATCCGATATTCGACACCGTTCCCCGTCGTGTCGAACATTGGAGCATCCCCGGCGTCACCGCGAAACGTGCCGCCGAAAGCATCGCCGCCCTGACCGACGGCAAGGAGCCGGACGCCGCCTTCGCGCCGATGCCGAGCTTCTGGAGCGACCAATACGGCATGCGGCTGCAGGCCTTCGGCGCGCCGACCTTGGCGGAAACGCAAACAGTCATCGAAGGCGATTTGAGCCGGGTCGGCACCGAGCCGGTCATTGTCGAATATGCCCGCGACGACCGCATCGTCGGTATCGTCGGCCTGGGTGCCAACCCCGCCAGTCTCGCAAAACACCGGTCCCGCATCGCCGATGCATCGACCCCTTTCGCAGCCGTTTGAGGAAACCATGACCGACGATTTGAAAGCCGCCTTGGACAAATTCGACGCAGACATCATCCATGTCGGCCAGTTCGATTACGCGTCCGTCTTCCGGGAACGCCGCTTGCGCCGCGAACAGTTCCTGCATTGGGCGGGCGACCCCCGATTTGCCAATGTCATCGCCTATTGGGACAGCGGCGACACGCTGTTCGGCGGCACGTCCTATTTCACCGAAACGGTCGACATCGACCCGTCTTCCATGCGTGCCAACCCGTCCGAGCCGAAAGCGGTCACCGTCATCGCGGAACTATCGGGCGAGGCGAAGGAGGTGATGCCGCGACAGGTTCTGCGCAAGCAGATCGAACGCGCCGCCGCCATGGGCTACACGGTCGATGCCGGGTTCGAGTTCGAATTGCTGATCCTCGACGAAACGGAAACCACGATCCGTGAAAAGGGTTTCGGCGCGCTGGGCAAATACGCACCGGACAACAAATGCTGGTCCGGGGCGACGGCCAATACCTATGCCGACTTCATCGCAGGACTGGAGGCGGAAATCCTCGGTCACGGCGTATCCCTTTATGGTTTGGGCGTTGAATTGGGGCCCGGCTGCCTGGAAGCGACGCTGGCCGCGACGGAAGGCCTGCGGGCGGCGGACGACGCGTCCTTCCTGCGCCTCGCTGCGCGCAGCTACGCCCGTAAGCACGGCAAGACGATCACCTTCATGCCGCATATGGGGAACGACTACCCCGCTATCGGCGGCCATTGCGTGATGAGCCTGCGCGACGCGAAGACGGGGGCGAACCTGTTTTCCGATCCGGACGGCAAGACCAACGATCTGGCGGGCACGTTCATTGCGGGCATGATGGAAATCGTGCCGGAAGCGTTTGCCATGTGCACATCGACGGTGAATGCCTATCGCCGTCTCGCCCCCGGCAGTTGGGCCCCCAAATCTCTGACCTGGGCGGAATATCCGTTCACGGTCGCCGTCCGGTCCGTGCCGCATAAGGACGACCGCGCCCGCCTGGAATTCCGCGTGCCGCCCGCCGACTGCAACCCCTATCTGACCATGGCCCTGATGCTGGGCGCCGGGCTGGACGGGATCGAACGCGGCCTTGCCACACCGCCCGCGACGGCCGCCGCCCATCCCGATTTCGTGCCGGAAGGCGCGCGGCGCTTCCCCCGCGATCTTGTGGAGGCAGCGGACAATCTGGCGGCATCCGACCATGCGAAGCGCATTTTCGGGACGGCCTTCACGGACAATTACGTCGCGGCCTGCCGGTCCGAATATACCAGCCTGGCCCGCGCGGTCAGCGACGAGGAACGCGCCCGTTACCTCGAAGGATAACGCCCAAACGACTCAAAGAAGAACCACCAGAAGCAGGGATGAACGATGAACACGAATACCGATTACCACCGCGAACTTGATACCCCCGGCCGCGCCGAACAAGTCGCCCGTGTGCGCGCGAAGATCGACGCGCTGGGTGTCGACTATATCTACTATCAATATATCTCCATCACCGGTCGCGTGATGGGCAAGGCCGCGCCGTCCCGCCATTGGGAAACGCAGTCCCGTAAAGGGGTACAGACCTGGATGGGCGGCGTCACCAACGTGTTGCCGGATTTTCAGGGCAACTTGATCGGGTTCGACGCCAATGCCATGGAATGCATCGCGCTGCCCGATCCCGACACCTTCGTCCAATTGCCCTGGGACAAGCGCGTCGCCCGCGTTTTCTGCACCCTGTTCTACGGCTTGGAAGATCCCAATCATCCGGGTGAATATTACGAATACGACACGCGCGGCAACCTGAAGCGGTTCGATCGCGACTTCCGGGAAGCGCATAACGGCCTGCATGTCAGGGTTGGCATGGAACCGGAAATGCTGTGGCTGAAGCCGAAAGACGGCGAGGTCCGCCCGTTCGAAGGAATCACGGAACCCCTGGCCTATCACATCGGGCAGTTCGAAAGCGCCCGGACGATCTGGATGCAGGTATCCGATTACGCCCGCGCCATGGGCCTGGACATGATCCAGGGCGACTGCGAGGACGCGCCGGGTCAGATCGAACTGAACTATCAGTTCGACGACATGCTAGCGACCTGCGACCGCATGACGACCTACCGCCAGATTTGCGCGGAAGTGGCGCGCCAGCACGGGCTGATCGCCTGCTTCATGTCCAAGCCTTACATGGGCTACGCGGCCAACGGCTGTCACCACAACTGCTCCATCTGGTTGGGGGGCGAACGCGAGGTTCAGCAGATCGTACCGGGCGAATTGCCGGGGATGGAAGAAAACTGGATGTATTCCGTCGGCGGCACGAACGAATTCGAAGGCACGGATGGCGGCTGGTTGCCGTCGGAACTCGGCCATTGGGTTCTGGGCGGCGCGATCAAGCATATCGACGCCCTGACCGCCATCGGCGCATCGACGGTCAACAGTTACCGCCGATTCAACGATTTCGGCCTATGGGCGCCGATCGGCGCCAATTGGGGCCTGCAGAACCGGTCCTGCACCATCCGCATTTCCTCCCCCGACCGCATGGAATTCCGGGCGGTGGACAGCATGGTCAACCCGCATCTGTTCTGCGGCGCACTGTTGAAGGCGATGGACGACGGCATCCGCAACAAGATCGATCCGGGCAAGCCGGAAGACCGCAACGTGACGGAGGTCTGGCAGTCCGGCGGCGACGTCAAACTGATCCCGCTGAACCTGCGCGACGCGCTCGATGCGTTGAAACAGGATGAGGTCGTCCGCTCCGCCATGCCGGGCCGACTTTACGAAGTTTACGACGAATACAAACAAGATGAGTGGACGCGGTTCTTAAGAGAGGTCACCAATTGGGATGTGGAAAGGTATCTGCACTGCCTGCCGTAACCCAAAGCTGACTTGAAGGGACTGGACATGGGAAAAGACGCGACGACCGTGACGGAAATGACGGACATTCTGTGCCGCGACGGGTCGATTCTCCATGTCTGCCCGACCCAGGAGGCCGCGATGGGCCTTGCAGCGGGAGAGATGACGGGCGCCCCCTGGTCCGACATCTACCCGCTGCCGTCCCGCGAACGATTGGAAGGGCTGTTCGCCCAGACCCGGCCCGGTCCGCATGTCGTGCGTCTGGACCTGCGCCGGGCCACGGGCGGCCCGACGATTTCCACCACCGCCGTGGCGACACTGTATGACGACGCCAACCACGGCGCCTGCCTGCGGCTGGTGAAATGGCGGCAAGGCGGCTCCCTGGACGATGTCGCCCGTCTGGCGGAAGAAAACGAGATCCTGTCGTCGATCCTGGCCGCGTCGGACGATGCGGGCTGGTGCATGGAATGGCGCGAACCGCTGGACCTGTCCGCGCCGGAGCAAGAAATCGTCCGGCAAGTTTTCGAGAACGGCCCGCGCTGGCGGTTCTGCAACGATGCGATGGCACGCCTGTACCGCACCCCGGAAGGCGAGGACTTCAACCTGCGCCCGGTTCACGAAACCTTCCAGCGCAGCCCGGAAAACGAAACCTTCGTGCGCAGCCTGATCCGCGCGAATTTCGATGTGAACGGCGCCCCGTCCCGCGACCTGCGTTATGACGGCATGTATATCGAGGTCGAAAACGACGTCCGCGGCCATATCCGGGGCAATCGCCTCTACCGCATGTGGGGAACCGTTCGCGACGTGTCCAAACATGCCCGCCGCGCGGCGGGGCTGCGCGAAGAAATCGACACGCTGCGCAGCATTATCGAGGCCGTGCCGGATGCCGTTTTGGTCGTCGACCGAGACGGAGCCATCCTGCGCATCAATCTTGCCGCCGAAGAATTGCTGCACGTGACCCCGGATATTCTGCCGGAACGCAATTTGAAGGATCTGATTGATCTGCCATCCGGCCTGTCGGCGCTGTTTTCCTCGACCGCGTCGACAATTCCTCGGCATCCGAACCGGATATTCCCGGTCGGCATTCCGGGGGCCGGTTCGAACCTGCGTGCCGAATTGACCGCGCGGCCGCTTACGCTGCGCGGCAACGACTATCTCGTCCTCAGTCTGCGGCCCCGGATGGGATCGGCGGGCGCCGGCGAGACGCGGGACTCTCTCGTCAAACTCCGGGCGGAGCGATAGGCGATGGGAGAGAAACCGATGACACGGAACCAAACCCCATCGACCCCGTTCGACGTCACCGCATCCCTGGACGCGCTGCCCGACGGTCTGATTGTCCTGAACGACGCGGGCATCGTCGCCTTCTGCAACCGCGAGGCGGGGACCATTGCCGGTTTCGATCCGACAGGAATCGTCGGCCAGGATTTCGTCGCGGTCTGTCGGGAATCCGATCTGAACTGGACGCTGATCCTGGAGATGCTGGAGGCCGGGCGCAGCGGCAACCTGATCCTCCGCGGGGAAACCGTCGGTGCGATTTTCGTGACATTGCGCCGGGCGGGACCGCCGGAAGCGGATGCCGGTTATGTTTTGACCCTGCGCGATCTCGCCGTCTTCGACCATGCCCGGCGTCAAGCATCCGGCCAACGATCGGAAGCGGGCTTTCACGCCGTCAACGAACGCCGCCTGCGCCCGGACTTCGCCCGCCAGCGCAGCATCTCCCCCTGGCTGGACCGCATGATGGCACGCGGCGAGCGCGCCTTGCTGCAAGGGGCGCGGATCATCATCACCGGCGAGTCCGGCGTGGGTAAGACGGAAATGGCCCGCTACCTGCACAATTTCGTCGCCAACGGCACCGACCCCTTCGTCGCCGTCAATTGCGCGGCGATCCCGGAAAGCCTGTTCGAATCCGAACTGTTCGGATACGAGAAGGGCGCTTTCACCGGCGCGTCGGTGGAAGGCAAGAAGGGACTGATCGAATCCGCCGAAGGCGGCACGCTGTTCCTGGACGAAATCGGTGAAATCCCCTTGCCGTTGCAGGCAAAGCTGCTGTCCTTCCTGGAGGACGGGGTGATCATGCGCATCGGCGGCACACGGTCGCGCCGGGTCAATGTTCGAGTGATTTCCGCGACCAACCGCGACCTACTGGCGCTGGCCGACGAACGGCGATTCCGGCTGGACCTGTATTACCGGCTGGCCGTCGTGAACATGCCGATGCGCCCGCTGCGCGAGGTGCCGGAACTTCTGGAACACCTGATCGAGAAATTCCTGACGGCGATCAATCAGCGCCGCTCGGTCCCGTTGGACCTGTCCGACGACCTGCGCGACCGCCTGCGCCTGTACCAATATCCCGGCAATATCCGGGAATTGTGGAATCTGATGCTTCAGATTTCCGTCTTGGGCGAGGATATCGACGAACTGCCCAGGCGGTTAATGGAACTGGACCTGAATGCGCCGAATGCACCCCTTCAGGAAACCCTACCGGAAACGCCCCCGCTGGCGGAAAGAACATCCCTCCGCGACGCAGTCGCGGACTACGAATTACGGATCATCGAAGACGCGATCCGTATTCACGGCAGTAAGCGGAAAGCGGCTGCCGCGCTTGGTGTCGATATCGGCACCATTTCCCGTAAAACCAGAAAAAACCAGTAAACGGCACCACGAAGAACAGAGGAGCGAGTTAAAATGAGATCCAAGTTTTTAGCATGCAGCGCCTTCCTGCTGGCGGCGTCCGCCAGCACCGCGATGGCCGAAGAAACCCTGAACGTCCTGACCTGGGAAGGCTATACCGACCCGTCCTTCATTACCCAGTTCGAAGAGGAATCCGGCTGCAAGGTGAACGCCACCTATGTCGGTTCGAACGACGATTTCGCACCGAAGCTGACGGCCGGCGGCGGGGTCTATGACCTGATTATCCCGTCGATCGACACGACGAAACTGATGATCGATCTGGACTTCGTGGAACCGTTGGACACCAGCAAGATCGCCGGTTGGGACGATATCTATCCGAAGTTCCGCGCCTTGGACGGTATCCAAAAGGACGGCGAATATTACGGCATGCCCTATGCCTGGGGCGCGATCGCCTTCATGTATCGGGACGATGCGTTCGCCACTCCGCCGACCTCCATCGCCGATCTGTGGCGTGAGGATCTGAAGGGTAAAATCTCGCTTTGGGACGACAAAAGCGCGATCTATGTCGCCGCGCGCAAGAACGGCGATATGAATATCTACGAACTGACCGACGAACAGATCGCCAAGGCGCAGGAAGCTCTGGCGGAACAGAAGCCGCTGGTCCGTAAATACTGGGCGACGGCAGGCGAATTGGTCGACCTGTATAAGGCGGGCGAAGTCGTCATTTCCAACACCTGGGCCGGGTATCAGTCCAGCCTGCTGGCCGATGAAGGCATCAAGGTCACGGAATTCATCCCGACCGAAGGCGCCGAAGGCTGGATGGACAGCTGGATGGTGGTCAAAGGCACGCCGAACAAGGATTGCGCCTACAAGTTCCTGAACATGCAATTGTCCGAACTGGGTCAGTGCGGCGTGGCGAATGTGAACGGCTATTCCGCGTCCAACGCGGCGGCGGCGAAATCCTGCATGACGCCGGAACAATTCGCGGCCCTGCATCAGGACGATCCGGATTATCTGGACAGCCTGCTGATGTGGGCGCCGCTGGGTGACCGGTTCGAGGTCTACACCAACGCCTGGAATGCGGTGAAAGCTCAATAATCGTTTGGTTATCCGAACCTTCTATTTTCGAAGGGTCGGGCGTTAAAATCGGTACCGGGTGCCGTCTCCGCGAGATCGGAACGGCACCCGAAACCCGGACGGGAACAGGGGACAGGGTAGATGGCCGCAATTATCCAGTTGGAGAATCTCTCCAAGCATTTCAGTCCGACGATCATTGGCGTCGACGACGTATCGCTGTCTGTCGAGGATGGGGAGTTCGTAACCCTTTTGGGACCGTCGGGATGTGGAAAGTCCACGCTGCTGCGCATGATCGGCGGATTCGAAAAACCGACCGCGGGCACGATCCGGCTGGCGGACAAGGATGTCACCTGGGACCCGCCCTATCGCCGGGCGGTCAATATGGTCTTCCAAGACTATGCGCTGTTTCCGCATATGACGATCGGCGAGAATGTCGGCTACGGCCTCAAAATGATGAAACTGGGGAAGAGCGAGATCGAGACGAGCGTCATCGATGCGCTGCGGCTCGTCGAACTTCAGGACAAGATCGATCAACGTCCCCAGCAACTGTCCGGCGGGCAGCGGCAGCGCATCGCGCTGGCCCGCGCCATCGTCCGGCGCCCGAAGGTCCTGCTGCTGGACGAACCGCTCTCCGCGCTGGACGCGAAGCTGCGCGAGTTGATGCAGATCGAATTGAAACACCTGCATGAAAAGGTCGGGATCACCTTCATCATGGTGACCCACGATCAGACCGAAGCCCTGGTCATGTCCGACCGTGTGGTCGTCATGGAAGCGGGCCGGATCGCGCAGGAAGGCAAACCGCAGGACCTCTACGATCATCCGAAATCGCCCTATGTCGCGAACTTTATCGGGACGACCAATTTCCTGAACGGCACCATCGACAGTGTCGATGGGTCGCGGGCCGTCATCGGCATGAACGGTGCTTCCCTGAATGCCGATCTGGAAACCGCCTTTTCGAAAGGCGCTGCCGTCACCGCCGGTATCCGACCGGAAAAAATCCGCGTACTGGCCGACGGCGAATCCGCCGGCAACGTTCTGTCCGGCACGGTCGCCGAAGTCATCTATTACGGGTTGGGATTGCGCCTTTCCGTAAAACTGCCCGGCGGGGAGAAAGTTTATACCGACCGTATCCTGCCCGACCGCCTGGCCCAGACCTCGGTGCCGGAAGTCGGCCAGCCCGTGCGCCTGGGCGTCGATCCGCAAAACGTCTTCGTTTTCGAAGGAAGGATCGAACCGTGAGCGCCCTTTCCCGCACCCTCGCAGGACGCGGCCTCGCGAAACACAATCTCGCCGGGGCCTTCGTCGTCGGAATTCCGATCCTGTGGATCGCGTTCTTCATGCTGCTGCCCTACGGCATCATCGTCGTGACGTCCTTCTGGCTGAAGAAATATCCGTCCTTCATCCCGGATTTCCAGTTCGGGAACTACATAACCCTGTTCACCGATCCCCAATATGTATTGGTCATCCTGCGGACGCTGAAGATCGCGATTCTGGTATCCATCGCGTCCTTTCTGCTGGCCTATCCCTTCGCCTATTACCTCGTCTTTCGGTGCAAATCGGCGGCGCTGCGGGCGTGGCTTTATATGGCGGTCATCGCGCCGCTTTGGGTCAGCTATCTGCTGCGCGCCTATATCTGGAAAACAATCCTGGGCACGGAAGGGGTGCTGAATTCCCTGCTGATCAATGTCGGTATCATCGACGAACCTTCGTCGATCTTCCTCTACAACCAGTTCTCCATGGTCGTGACCCTGACCTATATCTTCATCCCCTTCATGGTCATGCCGATCTACACGGCGCTGGAAAAGATCCCGACGAACCTTGTGGAGGCCTCCGCCGATCTGGGCATGGGACCGTGGCGCAGCTTCTGGCATGTGACCTTGCCCCTGTCCCTGCCGGGCGTCGCCGCCGGATTCACCCTGACCTTCTGCCTGTCCTTCGGCGACTTCATCGCCCCCTTCCTGGTCGGTGGGCCGGACGGGAACCTGATCGCGAATGTCATCGCGACACAGTTCGGCGCGGCGCTGAACTGGCCGCTCGGTTCCGCCCTGTCCATCGTCATGCTGGTCATCGTGCTGTCCATCGTGTCCCTGTCGGACCGGATGGAACGCAAGGGCCTGACGGGAGGTTTGTGATGAAGAACGCACCGATGAACCTCGTTTCCCGATACGGCGCCGACACGGCCTTCATGACCTTCGTCGGTATGTTGATGGCGTTCCTCTACGTGCCGATCTGGGTTTTGGTCGCCTTTTCCTTCAACGATTCCCGCTCGCTGACCTGGCCATTGTCCGGCTTCACCCTGGATTGGTACCGCAAGCTGGCGGAAAACACCGACCTTCAGGCGGCGATCTGGAACAGCTTCTATGTCGCAAGCTTCGCCACGGCCCTGACCCTGATCGTCGGCGTCCCGGCGGCCATGACGCTGCACCGTTTCGCCTTTCCGGGGAAATCCATCTTCCGGCGGCTGATCCTGTTGCCGATCACCCTGCCCGGCATCGTGACCGGTATTTCCATGCTGAACATGTTCAAGCTGGTCGGTTTCCAGTTGAGCCTGGAAACGGTGATCCTGGGGCATGCCACCGCCTTGCTGGGCGTTGTCGTCACGCAGGTTTACGCCCGGCTGCAACGCCTGCCGAAATCGCTTGAGGAAGCGGCCTTCGATCTGGGGGCCGGACCGTGGCGCAGCTTCATCGACGTGACGCTGCCCAATATCAAGACGGCGATCATCGGGGCGGGACTTCTGTCCTTCGTCCTGTCCTTCGATGAAATCCCGGTGACGTTCTTCCTGACGGGCCGCGACAATACGCTGCCGATGTACATCTATTCGACCATGCGCCGGGGCGTTACGCCGGAAATCAACGCCGTCGCCACCCTGATCGTGGCCGCATCTTTAGTGCTGATCGTTGCCGCCGTGATCGTCACGCGCGGTCGAAAGAACCAGTAACGGGGAGAGTGAAATGACACTGACAGTGCAGGATTGGAAAAAGAAAGCCGCGGCGATCAAACCGGAAACCCGCATGTATATCGACGGTAAATTCGTCGACAGCGTGACGGGCCGGAAATTCGAATCGATCAACCCGGCAACGGGCGAGGTTGTGGCCGCCGTCGCCCAGGGCAACGCGGAAGACGTCGACCGGGCCGTCGCCTCCGGCCGAAAGGCCTTCAAGTCCGGCGTCTGGTCGCGCATGGAGCCGCGCGCGCGGATGGACGTTATGTCCCGCTTCGCGGATCTGATCGAAGAACACGCCGAAGACTTCGCGGTTCTCGATACGCTGGATATGGGCAAGCCGATTTCCGACATGATCAATGTCGACATTCCGGGATCGCTGTCGACCATCCGCTTTTTTGCGGAAAGCATCGACAAGATGGAAGGGGTCGTCACCGCCACCAATTCGGACGCCCTGCATTACATCCTGCGTCAGCCGATCGGCGTTTGCGGCCTGGTCGTGCCGTGGAACTATCCGCTGATGATGGCCGCCTGGAAAATCGCCCCGGCCCTGTCCTGCGGCAATTCCATCATCCTGAAACCCGCCGAACAGTCGCCGCTATCGGCCCTGCTGCTTGCAAAGCTGTTCAGCGAGGCCGGTGGCCCGGACGGTGTCTTCAACGTCGTCACCGGCTTCGGCGAGGAAACCGGCAAACCGATGGCGCTGCATATGGACGTCGACAAGATCGGCTTCACCGGTTCCGGCGAGGTCGGCAAGCTGATGCTGATCTATGCCGGGCAGTCGAACATGAAGCGCGTGACGACGGAATGCGGCGGCAAGTCCCCGCAGATCGTCATGGCCGATTGCGAGGACCTGGAAACCGCCGCCGCGACGGGCGTCGCCGGGATTTACGGCAACCAGGGCGAGGTCTGCTCCGCCGGGTCGCGTATCCTGGTCGATCGCAAACTCTACGGCGATTACGTCGACCTGTTCACCGCGGCCGCGAAGAAGTCCGTCGCCCTGGGCGATCCGTTGAACCCGGATACGACCATGGGCCCGCTGGTGACCACGGAACAGCAGAGCCGTGTCCTGGGCTACATCGATGCGGGCAAATCCGAAGGCGCGAAACTGGCCTTCGGCGGGGTGGTTCCGGCGGAATACAATGCGGGATGCTATGTCGAGCCGACGCTGTTCACCGACGTGTCCAACAAGATGAAAATCGCCCAGGAAGAAATCTTCGGCCCGGTTGCGTCCATTATACCGGTCGACGGTTACGACAACGCGATCGAGGTCGCGAACGATACGATCTACGGCCTGGCCGCGTCGATCTGGACGGCGGACCTGAAGAAAGCCCATCGTTTCGCCCGCGATATCGAAGCCGGGATCGTCTGGGTCAACGCCTATGAGGCGGGCGACGCGACGACGCCCTGGGGCGGGTTCAAGCAGTCCGGCAACGGCCGCGACAAATGCCTGGAGGCCCTGACCCAATATACCCAGACCAAATCGGTCTGGATCGATTTGAACGGATGATTGATACTGCGGGCGGTTCGAAAGGCCGCCCGCAATTTCTTCGGAGGGTTCAAGCGCCGGTCCGATGAAGATATCCAACGAAATCTCAATGCGTCAGCAGACCGCGTTGAGGCTCACCTTGGGCCTCACCCGGTCGATCGGTTTCCTTGAGCTTTCGAATGTCGAACTGACGCAGACGCTTCACGAAATCGCATCGGACAATCCCTGGCTTATGGTTCAGGCCGCCCGTCCGGCGGAATTCAACAGTGCCGATGCCGAAGACGACGGCCCCTCGCTCATTTCGCATATCCTCAGTCAATTGCCGCATCTGGTCCCCGCGCCGCGCGATCACGCCATCGCCATTGCCCTGGCGGAAGCGTTGGATGCGAACGGCATTCTGACGGCCACGACCGACGCCGTCGCGCGTCGAACCGGCGTGACGCGGGACCGCGTCAATGCGGTCCTGGACGCGCTGCGCAGGATCGAACCGCGCGGCGTCTTCGCCCACTCGCTGGCGGATTGCCTAGGCCTGCAACTCGCCGCTGTCGGTGCGTTGGACGCGGAAATGCAATCCGTGCTCGACCGTCTCGACCTCCTGACCCAGGGCGGATTGGAGGCCCTGGCGGCGGAAACGAGGCTGCCATTGTCCAGGGTCGCGTCCCTCGTCGCCCGCCTGCGGGAACTCGACCCGCGTCCCGCCGCCCGGTTTTCCAGCCAGACCAGCGCATCCCGTGTCGCGGACCTGACCTTCACCGAGACGACGGATGGCTGGCAGGTCGCCCTGAACCCGGAAACGACACCCCGCCTATCGCTGGCGACCCTCGGCGGATCGGTACCGCGCGGGTCGCGCCTTTCCCAGGAGCGGCGGGAAGCCAATATGCTGATCGCCGCGATCGAACGGCGGAACAAATCGATGCTGGATGTGGGCCGCGTCCTGGCGAGAGAACAATCCGGTTTCCTGTCGGACGGCGTCGGGTCCTTGCGCCCCCTCACCAAGCGGGCGGTCGCGTTGGAAATAGGCCTGCATGAAAGCACCGTCGGACGCCTGGTCAATGCGGGGTCCGCCGCGACGCCGCATGGCACAATCCCGCTGACCCGCTTTTTCAGCCGCGCAGCGCGGCGGGACCCGATCACGGACGAACCCCGGTTTGCCGCCCCGGCGGTGGGGGAAATGATCGCCCGGATCGTAGAAAGCGAATCCGCCGAAAAGCCGTTCAGCGACACGCAAATCGCCGAACGGCTATCCCGTCACGGCATCACCGTGTCCCGGCGTGTTGTGTCCAACATCCGAAACCGGGCGGGGATCGACAATCGCGCGACCCGGAAACGCCGCCGTTGATCCATCTCATGCCCCCCAAGCATGCTATGCCCTATCCTGACGGTAACAACGACGCGTCAGGATAGGAGAGTGTTATGGAATGGGCTGGATTTTTAAGCGAGACGAATAAGGAACTGGCCTCCTTGCGCGAAGCAATGCCGGAGGCCGCCGCCGGGTTCGCGCAACTGGCGAAGGCCGCTACCGCGCCGGGCGCCCTCGATCCGAAAACGAAGGAGCTGATCGCGATCGCCATCGGGATCGACACGCATTGCGACGGCTGTATCGGGTTCCATGTGAAGGCCGCGATCCGGCATGGCGCGACGCGGGAGGAAATCGCCGAAACGGTGGGCATGTGCGTCTATATGGGTGGTGGACCCTCCTTGATGTACGGCGCGAAGGCCCTGGCGGCATTCGATGAATTGTCCGGTCCGTCCGCGCCCTAACGCGACGCCGTTCCCAGGAAATCCGCCGCCTCTTCGCCCGCCCGTCGACCCAGGGCAAAACAGGCGGTCAGCAAATACCCGCCGGTGGGGGCTTCCCAATCCAGCATTTCACCGGCTGCAAAGGTACCGGGCATGGCGGCAAGCTGCGTGGTTCCGGTGACGGCGTCCCATCGCACCCCGCCGGCGCTGCTGATCGCTTCCTCCAGGGGGCGGGACCGGATCAGCCGTAGGGGCACGGCCTTGATTGCCGCGCCCAGACGGACCGGGTCCTGGAAGACATCCGGGGAAAGACATTCGCGCAGCAGCCCGGCCTTCACCCCCTTCAATCCCGTCGCCTTGCGCAGATGGCTGGAAAGAGATTGTTTGCCGCGATCCTTCGACAGGGCCTGGACAAGCCGTTCCTCGCCGCGGTCCGGCGTCAGGTCGAGGGTCAGTTGCGCACTGCCCGTTCGGTCCACCTGATCGCGCAGAGAAGCGGAAAAGGCATAAACGGCGCTCCCCTCAATTCCCGTTTCGGTGACGACGAATTCGCCGGGGCGGGCGGTCGCACCGTCTTTCAGGACAACCGACTTCACCGGTTCTCCCGCAAATCGCTCCACGAAATGCGGCGTCCAGGCAACATCGAAACCGGCATTGGCGGGCCGGAACGGCGATAGGGCGACACGGTTCCGCATCCATCCGGCCCAGGCCCCGTCGCTGCCCAATTGCGGCCAGCTTGCGCCGCCCAGGGCCAAAACCGTCGCGGGGGCCGACACCGTCACCGGTCCGGACGGCGTATCGAAAATCAAGCCGCCGTCCGCGCCCCAACCGGTCCAGCGATGACGGACATGAATGCGCAATCCCCGATCCCGCAACCGCGCGAGCCATCGGCGCAGCAAAGGCGCCGCCTTCATTTCCGTCGGGAAGACCCGGCCGGACGATCCGACAAAGGTTTCGACACCCAATCCCGCCGCCCAGTCGCGGACGGCGGCATTATCAAAGTTGCGCAGGGACGATTCCAGCCAATCGCGTCCCGCACCGAACCGGGTCAGGAAGGTTTCCAACGGTTCGGCATGGGTCAGGTTCAGCCCGCTCTTCCCCGCCATCAGAAACTTTCGCCCCAAGGACGGCATCGCGTCATACAGGTCGACGGCAACCCCACGGTCGAGCAAGACATCGGCGGCCATCAGCCCCGCCGGGCCGCCGCCGACGACAATGGCGCGAGGGGTAACGACCTCAAGCATGGGACACCGGCACTGCGCAATCCTTTGAAAAACGCCGTTAAAAACAAGAAGGGCGGCTGAAAGCCGCCCTTCTCTCAACCCGTCTCAGCTTAAACTCAGCCGAGGGCGTTTTCCAGTTCCGGCACCGCCTGGAAGAGGTCCGCGACCAGGCCGTAATCGGCGACCTGGAAGATCGGGGCTTCCTCGTCCTTGTTGATGGCGACGATGACCTTGGAGTCCTTCATCCCGGCCAGGTGCTGAATGGCACCGGAGATACCGACCGCGATATACAGGTCCGGGGCGACGACCTTACCGGTCTGACCGACCTGATAGTCGTTCGGGACGTAACCCGCATCGACCGCCGCGCGGGACGCGCCGACAGCAGCGCCCAGCTTGTCCGCAACCCTTTCCAGCATGACGAAATTGTCGCCGGACTGCATGCCGCGGCCGCCGGAGATGACGATCTTGGCGGAGGTCAGTTCCGGACGGTCGCTGGTCGTGACCGACTGGCCGACATAGGTCGACTGATCCTGCGCACCCGTGCCGCCGACTTCTTCGATCGCAGCCGAACCGCCTTCAGCGGCGGCGGCGTCGAAAGACGTCATGCGAACGGTCAGAACGTCGACCTTTTCGCCGGACTTCACCGTCGCGATGGCGTTACCGGCATAGATCGGACGCTCATAGGTCTTGTCGCCCAGAACGGCGGAGATTTCGGAAATCTGCTGCACGTCCATCAGAGCCGCCGCACGCGGCATGACGTTCTTGCCGAAGGTGTTGGCCGGGGCCATGACCGCTGCATAACCGTCGGCCAATTTGACGACCGCCGGCGCGACCGCTTCGGCCAGACCGTTGGCATATTCGGCGCTGTCCGCCAGCAGGACCTTGGACACACCGGCGATTTTCGCCGCCGCTTCCGCAGCCGCCTTGCAGCCGGAACCGATGACCGCGACATGCACGTCGCCGCCCGCGGCCTGAGCCGCCGTGACCGTGTTCAGGGTGTGGGGCAGGATCGACGCACCGTCGTGTTCCGCGATAACGAGAATGCTCATATCTTCGTTCCTTCCGGGTGCGAATTAACCAATGACTTTGGCTTCGTCGCGCAGCTTGGCAACAAGCTCCGCAACGTCGGCGACCTTCACGCCGGCCTGACGCGGCGGCGGTTCGGCGACCTTCACCGTGGTCAGGCGCGGGGCCGGATCGACACCCAGGTCGGCCGGGCTCTTCGTGTCGATCGGCTTTTTCTTCGCCTTCATGATGTTCGGCAGCGACGCGTAGCGCGGTTCATTGAGGCGCAGGTCGACGGAGCATACCGCCGGCAGCTTCACTTTAATGGTCTCGAGACCGCCGTCGACTTCGCGGGTCGCGGTCGCTTCGTCCGAACCGATTTCCAGCTTGGACACGAAGGTCGCCTGCGGCCAGCCCAGCAGCGCGGACAGCATCTGCGCGGTCTGGTTGGCGTCGTCGTCGATCGCCTGCTTGCCGCACAGGATGACGCCCGGACCTTCGGCTTCGGCGACGGCCTTCAGGATCTTGGCAACCGCAAGCGGCTCGACCTCGCCATCATGCTGCACCAGGATGCCGCGGTCGGCACCCATGGCAAGCGCGGTGCGGATGGTTTCCTGGGCCTGCTGCGGGCCGATGGACACGGCGATGACTTCTTCCGCCTGACCGGCTTCCTTCATACGGACAGCCTGTTCGACGGCGATTTCATCGAACGGATTCATCGACATTTTGACGTTCGCCGTCTCGACGCCCGTCTGGTCCGCCTTCACGCGGATTTTGACGTTGTAGTCGACGACGCGCTTAACCGGCACCAAAACCTTCATTGCGGCGCGCTCCCTCTTCACAGGATCGACGGGCATGGTTCGACCGAACCGAAACCCTATTGAAACTCGGATCCTCCGGCTGAAAAGCCGACAGGACCCCCTTGTCGACTGAAGTGTTTAGGAGGCCCCAAGCAGGGGGTCAAGCGTTGAAAGGTCGCGTTTCCGTCCGTTCGCGACATCCGGTCGGAACATCCAGACCCCGACGTCGATTTCCACGGTCCGCCCGTCGCTATTCTCGCCCGGTGGGACCAAATGCCACGACCAGGACCGCATCGGTGTCGGCAGGAGCATCAGTTTCGTCAGCGCCTCATCCGACAGGACCTTGTCCGATCGGTCGCGCACGACCCGGCGCGCGTCGCCGATCAGGACCGCCCGCCCCGACAGGGCCTTGAGGTCCGCAATATGGTCGCGCTGTATCTGGGCGGCCAATCCGTCTTGCGGCGGCAGATCGGCGGCCAGCCCCAGCCTCGCCAAATGCCGCAGCGGCAGGATCGGCAATTGTGAAATCAGATTGGCGGACACGACGTAATCGGCGCCCGAAAATTCCTGCAACGGCTCCCCTCTTTGATGGCGGTTGCGGCCTTCGAACAGGCACAGGGACAATCCGTGTATGTCGCGAGTCAGGAATTCCGTATTCCTGGGCAAGCACAGCCCCATCGGCCGGACCGCATCGACCAGCACCAAGTTTCGGCACCGCCGGGCCAATTCCGGCACCGGAATATCGAAACAATGACCCGCGCCCAGCACGACGATTGTTTCCGCATCGTCCGGACAGTTTTCCAGGATCGCGGCCTTCGTCTGGTCCTGATGCGGCTTCCAGGCATCGGCGCATCGCTTCGCCCTGTGCCGGATCGCAATCGATTCGGACAGATACCCGAAGTCCCGCGCCCATTTCGGGCAGGGGGTCATCAGGTATTCCAGGGCTTCCAGGATCATGACGGCGCCTAATTGGTTCCGTCCGCGACCCCGGTTTCGATCAGAACGATGAAGACGACGAAGAGGCCGAACATCACATAGGTCAGCTTCTTCTGCATTTCGATATAGCGCATGCCGTCTTCGGTATAATAGTCCGCGCGCTTGCGGAACATGCTGTCTTTATGGCCGTAACGCGGAATACCGGGCTTCAAATGCCGCCACGCATAGAATTGAAGCACGATCCCCGCAATACAGCACAGGGTGATGGCCAGCAGGACCAGGATGACGAGGATCGACATGGGCGCTACCGGTTCGCGCCCGGCACCCACAGGACGTCGTCCTTGCCGCCGTTATTCGCGACACGGGACAGGACGAACAGCAGGTCCGACAGCCGGTTCAGGTATTTAACCGCATCGGCATTGACGTCTTCCACCGCCGCCAATTCGACAACCAGCCGTTCGGCCCTGCGGCACACGGTGCGCGCCAGATGCAGCACCGCGCCCGCCGGCGACCCGCCGGGCAGGATAAAACTGTTCAACGGCGACAGGTTTTCATTGTAACGGTCAATCGCCTCTTCCAGCGCCGTCACCTGACTTTCCTGGATACGCAGGGTAGACGACCGACGTTCCGTTCCTTCCGGTGTGCACAAATCCGCGCCCAAGTCGAACAGGTCGTTCTGAACCCGACCCAGCAGGGCGTCGATTTCGCCATCCGTATGCAGCCGGACCATGCCCAGAACGGCATTGGTCTCGTCCACCGTGCCATAGGCCTCGACCCGCAGATCGTGTTTCGCGCGGCGCGACCCGTCGCCAAGCGATGTCTGACCGCTATCGCCGGTGCGGGTATAAATCTTGGACAGGGTGACCATGCCGCCGGATCAGCCTCCGTTCGACCTCAACATGCTGACGGCGATGGCGAACATCAGCAACGCCACGAACTGCGCCAGGATGCGATAGCGCATCAGACGGTTGCCCCATTTATCGTTGAAGGCACCGCCCCGGGTCATGCTGAAAATACCGAGGAACAAAATCCCCGCCGTGACGATCATGGCAACGACCATGAGAATGATTGCAAAAACTGTCATTGCTTTAAGCCGATTTCTTAAGCGACGCGGCACGATCCGCGACGCGGGTTACGGAAACGCCCTCGCCCGTCCAGGCGCCGGGCCAGACTTCGGGCTGGGACGCGCGCAGTTTGCGGACAACGCCGATGGGTATATTCTTCGCATGCAGGCGCGGCCCCAGATCGTCGCCGACCGGGGCTTCGTTGAACGGGCCGATTTCCGCGAACCGTCCGTCGAAACCCAACTCCGCCTCACAGGGCAGATAGACCGCCGCACCCGACACGTTCGGGCGCCCTTCGCCCAGCGGGGTCGACCCGATCACGCCGCAGACGGCGACGGTGGTCATCAGTTCCACCGCCCGCGCCTTGGCGCAGCCGAAAACGCGGGAATAACCCGACAGCTTTTCCGTCATCGACGGGCAGAAGATAATGTCCAGGTCCGGCGCGGTTTGCGCGAATTTCATCGACAACGCGGGCAGTTCGATGTCCAGGCAGATCACGATGGCGCATTTCAGGCCGTTCCATTCGAAGACCTGCATTTCCTCATGCGGAACGATACCCCAGCTCGCCGGGTCCTTTTCCGACGGCGTCATGCACAGTTTGCGCTGAATCAGCGGCGCATCGCCGCCGGCGCGGAACAGATGCGCGCCGTTGCTGTAGCGCCCGTCGGGACGCGGGACCGGCCATGACCCGGCCATGATGTCCATACCGTGCGTGTCGGCCAGCGCCTGAATGCCCGGCACCAGCGCCGCACCGGATTCCGCCATGCGCGCCGGCTCGTCGGTCAGCGCCGCGTCGTGACCGTGATAGGTCAACCATTGTTCGGAGACATATTCCGGCGCGATCACCAGGGCGCTGCCTTCCGCTTTCGCCTCCACGACAACACGTTCCAATCGGTCCAGCCAATCCTGAGGCCCGGCCAGCGGCACGGCCAAATTCGTCGCCCAGAGCGTGATCGATACGCTGTCAGTCATTTCTTCGTCTCCCAATCCCGACAATCCGAAAAGCCTACGCCCGCGGCGCCTTTCGATCAAACCTGATCGGCCAGGGCCCGCAAGGCTTCGACGGCTCGTTCCGCCATATTTTCCGGAATGAAGATATGATCGTGATAGTATCCGGCAACGACATTCGCCGGAATTTCCGCCGCGCCCAGGGCGCTGGCGAAGGCTGCGGTCAGGCCCACCGCCTCCAGCGCCGAATGCACGGTCAGGGTGATGCGGCGAAACCGCGCATCGCCGGAAATTCCAACTTTTGCCGCATCCCGAACCGTTAAGATGAGCGTGTCGCCTTCGGATTCCGAAAACCGCATCAAGGGCTTCACCAGCAAATCGGCATCGGCCGGGACTGTCGTGAAGATATAGGTTTCCGGATCCAGAACCGGGTCCATTCCCGCGATCAGTGTCGCCAGATCGGTTTCACCGTTCCCCATGACGTCCCCTCTAAAACGATCGTCCCCGCCGAAGCGGGGACGATACACCATTTTCGATACTGTAGACGTCTTAGGCGCGTTCGATACACATCGCGACGCCCATGCCGCCGCCGATGCACAAGGTGGCCAGACCTTTTTTCGCATCCCGCTTTGCCATTTCGTGCAGCAGCGTGACGAAGACGCGGTTGCCGGACGCGCCGATCGGATGGCCCAGCGCGATGGCGCCGCCATTGACGTTCACCTTCGCCGGATCCCAGCCCATATCCTTATTCACGGCCAGGGCCTGCGCGGCGAAGGCTTCGTTCGCTTCGATGAGGTCGAGGTCGTCGACGCTCCACCCTGCCTTTTCCAGCGCCTTACGGGACGACGGGATCGGCCCCGTGCCCATGATCGCCGGATCGACGCCCGCCGTTGCCCAGGAGGCGATCCGCGCCAACGGGGTCAGGCCGCGCTTCGCCGCTTCGGCGGCGGACATCAGCACCACCGCCGACGCGCCGTCATTGATGCCGGAGGCGTTGCCCGCCGTCACCGTGCCTTCCTTGTCGAAGGCCGGGCGCAGTTTCGCCAGCCCTTCCATGGTCGTGCCGTGCTTCGGATATTCATCCGCGTCGAACACGATCTCGCCCTTACGGGTCTTCACGGTGACCGGGGTGATCTCGTCCACAAATTTACCGGCCTTCTGGGCGGCTTCGGCCTTGGACTGGGACGCCACGGCGAATTCGTCCTGCTCTTCACGCGTCAGTTGCCATTTGCGGGCGACGTTTTCCGCCGTGTTGCCCATGTGATAGCCGTTGAAGGCACACCACAGACCGTCCTTGATCATCGTATCGACGAATTTCATATCGCCCATTTTCTGACCGTTGCGCAGATGCGCGCAATGCGGGGCGAGGCTCATATTCTCCTGACCGCCGGCGACGACGATATCGGCATCGCCCGCCAGGATCGCCTGCATGCCCAGCGCGACCGTGCGCAAGCCGGACCCACAGACCTGATTGATGACATAGGCCGTCTTGTCGTCGGGAATACCGGCCTCGATCGCCGCCTGACGCGCCGGGTTCTGGCCTTCACCCCCGGTCAGAATCTGGCCCATCACGACCTCGTCGACATCTTCCGGCGCGACTTTCGCGCGTTCCATCGCTGCGCGGATCGCGGTTGCCCCCAGGGACGCGGCGCTGACCCCGCTGATGGTTCCATTGAATGCACCGACGGGGGTGCGCGCGGCACCAACAATAACGATATCGGACATCGGATCTCTCCTCCCAATTAAGGCCGCTTTTCGGACGGTTTTCCGGTCTTCCGAATTCGGCTGCGTTCTCCATCGAAGGGCGTGCCCTTCGTCGCGACAGTTTTGTGCGCCGCAACATACCGCCAAGCCATGACTTGGATCAACCGCTGGTTCAAAGATAGCGCAGGGTCACCAAGAATCCAGGAATTCCGTGAGCGGTTCCCAAACCGCCCGCCGGGCATTCCCGGCCACGATCATGCCGATATGGCCGATCGACGGGGTTTCGATCCGACAGTCCGGCACGGCACCGGCGAGAGCAAGCGCCGATCCCGGCGGCACGATCCGGTCTCCGGCAGGGATCAGCGCCAGGGTGGGTTTCGTCCAGGCGGCGGGATCGACCGGCAACCCATCCACGATCCAAATCCCGCGCCCCGGACGATTTTCGCCATACCAGCCTCGAATACAGTCGCGCGCCACCGGGGCGCTGAGCGGGACGCCGTCATTCAGCCAGTCTTCAAGGGCGACAAACGCCTTCGCCGCATCGCTGTCCGGGTTCAGTTTGTCGAACCACGCGAATTTCCGGAAGGCCAGCAACGGGTCCAATGCCGTGAACAAGGCCTGCAAGACATCCGTCGGAAGTTCCGAATGTTGCGCCAGCATCGGCTCCCATCCCGGCAGTTGCGCCGCAAGGGCACGTGCCTGCTCGGGTCGTTCCGCGTGAAAATCCCACGGCGTCGCCATCAATGTCAGAGAGCGGGCGGTATCGGGTATGCCGATGGCCGCCGCCAACGCCAGCAGCCCGCCCATGCAATATCCGACGAGTCCAACCGGTTCCCCCATTTCCCGCGCGGTCGCAGCCAGAGCCCGCCGCAGCCGGGCAATGTAGTCACCCACGTCGAAGGAGCGTTCCGTTTCCCCCGGCGCATCCCAATCCATCAGGAAAACCGGATGCCCCCGGTCCGCCAGATACCGGGCGAGGCTTTGTTCCGGTCGCAGGTCCAGAATATAGGCCCGGTTGACCAAAGACGGCACCAGCACGACCGGTGGGCGTCGGGCCGGTCCCTTCAAATAGACGCGATAATCCAAAAGGGTCGACGTCCCTTCCCGCCACAAGGCATCCGGGGTGCTGTCGGTGCGGCGATACGGATGCGACCGGTATCTCTCTATCCCGCGCAGCATACGGCACAGCCGCGATCGCGCCTCCCGCTCGACGGCTAGGGGAAACGCGGCGTCAGGACTTGGTTGCCGGCTTTTTGCGAGGTCGTTTGGCTGCTGTTTTCTTTGTTGCGGCTTTTTTTGCTGCGGTTTTCCGGGAGGCAGATTTTCCAACGCCGCCGTCAGTTTTTCCGCTTCCGCCCGAAGGTCGGGATTCCAGACGAGCGAGCCGCTCCTCAATGCGAGCGAGGCGGCGATCGAGCTCATGTAAAATCCGCTCGCCGCCATCAGATGCACCGGCAGCGGTCTTGGGCCGATCCGATTTCTGGTGCTGTGCGCCTGCGTCATGCTGTCCCCAAGCTGCCATCGCCTGCATAACGCCGTCCATGGGGGACGCGTTCGGCCCCTGACCCGCCATCAGGCTGGAAGTAAAATTCTGCCAGGCGCGCACGGATTCTTCCATGCTGCGCGTCAGGTCGGGATCGCTTCCCATTGCCGAAATTTGGGATTGCCAAAGATCGACAAAGCGACGGGCGAGTTCCGCCGGATCGTCGCCATGGTCGTTTCCGGAGCCGTCACCACCGCCAGTAGGCCCGGTATTGTCGTTGTTCTTGGTCATGATGTCCGGAACTATAACGCGACCACCGCATCGCGAACAGGTCTATTGCACTGCAGCGCCGACGGGTGCACACTTCCTTTCCGCAGTGCGATCCGCGCCCTTTGTCGATACGATTTCAATCCTTGCGGACCCGATCACGCGGATCGAAGAGGTAAAAGAGAATGAGCCAGGAAAAACCTGCGAACGGGAAAACGGAGTCGGTGGCTCCGGAGGAAGCGAAAACCGGCGAGGCCAGCACCGCCCAGCCGATCACGATCAAAAAATACGCGAATCGGCGCCTCTACAACACGGCGACGAGCAGCTACGTTACCCTGGACCACCTGTCGCAGATGGTGCGCGAAGGCATCGATTTCGCTGTCTTCGACGCCAAGACGGGTGAGGATATCACCCGCGCGGTCCTGACCCAGATCATCGTCGAGGAAGAAGCGAAGAACGGACAGAATCTGCTGCCCGTCAGCTTCCTGCGCAGCCTGATCGGTTTCTACGGCGACAATATGCACAGCATGATGCTGCCGAAGTATCTGGACATGTCGATCCGGTCCTTCACCGACAATCAGGAAAAGATGCGGGAATACGTGCAGGGTACGTTCGGCACAGTCTTCCCCTTCGGTCCGTTGGAAGAGCTGGGCAAGCAGAACATGGCCATGTTCGAACGTGCCATGCAGATGTTCTCCCCCTTCGCGGGCGAGGGCGAAAAACCCGTCCCCGGTAAAGCGTCGGACACCTCGGAAAGCACAGCCTCCGGCGGTGGTGAAGACAAGGTCGAGGCGCTGGAACGGCAACTTGAAGAAATGCAGAAGCAGATCAAGGCCATGCGCGGCAGCAAGGGCTGACACGCAGCCCACCCCAATCGCTTACCCGAAAACTTGGATTGAAAGCCCTAAGGCTTTTTCTGGCCGCGGGACAGGAAATGCACGACCGTTCCACCGGCAGCGCCGGACATGGTTTTGTCGTCTTTTCCATCCGTATTAGGGGGATCGGCCTCGCCATCCGGGACGATCGTGCCGTCCTTCCAGACCGGGTCGACGATCGGCTTCCCGAAATACCAGCCTTGCAGGAAATCCGCGCCTTCGCGCGTCAGGATTTCGGCCTCTTCTTCGGTCTCGATGCATTCCGCGACCGTCTGTAGCCCGAAACCGTCGGCCAACCCCAGCAAGGTCCGAATGAACATCTGATTTTCGCGGTTCGTCGCCACGTCCTTCACAAAGGCGCCGTCGATCTTCACGACATCGACGGTCAGCGACTTCATATGCCGGAAGGACGTATAGCCGGACCCAAAATCGTCCAGCGCCACCTTGCAGCCCAGGTCGCGCACCGTGCTGACGAAACGCGACGTCACGTCGAAATCTTCCAGCGCCGCGGTTTCCGTGATCTCGATCGTCAGGCGCTTGGCGACATCGGGACGGCCCTTGATCAGGCTCATCAAGGTGCGCAGCCACGCGGGATCGGTCACCGTCAGACTGGATACGTTGACCGCTAGATGGACGGCGGATTGAACCGTCAGATCGCCCACGGCGAGTTCCAGGGCACGCAAGTCCAGCGGCCGGATCATGCCCAGCTTCTCAACGATCGGTATGAACTGGCCGGCAGGCACGATCTTGCCGTCCGGGTCGATCATCCGGATCAGCGTTTCGTAATAGCTGATCTTCTGCGTCGTGGCGTCGACGACCGGCTGATAGGCCAGCACGATGCGCCCTTCGTCCAGCGCCTTCAGGACTTTTTCACCGACGGAGATATTCGTGCGCTGCCGCTGACGCTGCTCTTCCGTCACACGATAGAGAACGTAGCAATTGCGGCCCATGGCTTTCGCTTCGGCCAGGGCGCTTTCGGCCCCGGTCATGGCGTCCAGCGCTGTCCGCGTAAAGCCGGGAATGGGCGTGCCGCCGACCGACACCGTGATATGGACCGGCCCGCTAGGCGTTTCGATCGGCGAAGACCGGAAACTGTCCAAAATCTTTTCCGCCGTGATCTGCAGCCCGTGCTCATCGCAATGGGACAGGACGCAGCCGAACCGGTCGCCGCCGATGCGTCCGATCACGTCGGTCACACGCAGGCAGCGTTCGACCCGCTGGCCGACGCCGACGATCACCGCATCCGCCGTTTCATGCCCATAGCCGTCGTTGATCATCGACAATTTGTCGATCCCGATGGCCAGATAACCGCCTGAAACCTTGTAGCGTTCGTTATAGGACAGCGCGTTCTGCAGCGCTTCCCGCAGGCGCACCTTATTCAAATGCCCGGTCAAATCGTCGTAATTCGCCCGATGTTCCAGCAGGCTTTCCTGCTGCTTCCGGCCGGTAACGACACGCAGCGTCCCGTAGAAATAGGCCGGGGCCCCCATCTCGTCATAGACCGCGCCGCCCCGATCATGGACCCAGCAGAAAGCCCCGTCCTTGCGGCGGATACGGTATTCGCAGTCATAGGGTTTGCCGGTGGCGAGGTGCCGATTCAGAACTTGCAAGCGGCGGGCGAGGTCTTCCGGATTGATCCGCTCACCGAAACTCTCGCCGGTATCGACATCGTCAAAACTGCCGCCGCCCAGCATCGATTTGGAATCGCCTATCCAGGCGATATCGTCGGCTTGCAGGTTCCAGCAATAGGCAAGATCGCCCGCTGCCGTCAGCGCATTGCTGACCAACGTCGAGGCGTCGGGACGGGATGGCGGTTTGGTCGTCACTCGGGGTCCCCCACGAAACCTTCGGACAGCCCCCACTGCCCACTACCTATGCTGTAAATCGCATTGTGACGCCCTCAACCATTTGAGGCATCAAACATATTCAACCAGAAACAGTGAAAAACGCAATTAAATTCTAAAGTTCATTTTCGAGAACTTTGAAATCAGCGAAAAACTCACCCTCGGCCGAAAACCGGGACAAGTCATCCAGGGAGGAGCATTTATCAATACGGAGATGAGTTCCTTATTCCTCCTTACCGGTCGCGCGGCAAAGAAGAATATAAAGTTTCCCGACATCCGACGTGACGAAGGTCGAATGGATCAAGTGTTCCGGATCGGTCTCTTCGGAATCGCCCAGAAGCCGATCGAACTGATCGATATAGCGCAGCACGTGTTTCCGCGCCTCGGTATCGTGGCGGATCTTGTCGCTGATCGTCTTGACGATGGATGTCTGACGGGTGCGCAGCAGGTTGCGGGTGAACACCGTGCGGTCGCCCTTCACATAGCGCCGCCAATCGGCCTCCGGCACCTCGCCTTGCAGGACCCGCGTCAGGTCGATGGAAATCGAATTCAGCTCCTCGACGATATAACGCGCGGTGCGCAGGAACAGGTCGCGCCGCTGTTCGTCCTCGCGCTGATGGATGGCCTTCGCCTGTTCTTCTGCCCGCTGCGAGGCCTCTGTCAGGCGTTCGACCTGACCCTGGAATTTTTCCGCCGCGCGGTTCGACCGGGTTTCCGACTCGTCCACCGCCTTCAGCATCTGCTGCGTACGGTCCGACAAGGTTTCGACCAATTCCTTCAATTGCCCCTTGGATGCGCCCGCCGCCCGTTCCAGGGAAGAGACCTGGTCGCTCAACGTTCGGCCGACCAAGGCCAATTGCTGGTTGGCCAGATCGCCCGCCGCCGCGATATCGCCCGACTGCGTGCGCAGCATTTCGATCAGCGCCCGAACCCGTTCCGCCGTCAGTTCGGTGCGTTCGTCCACACCTTCCGCCTGCTGCGCGAAGGCATCCGATATCAGCTGCAACGACCGGGCGGAGGCATCCGCCGCCGCGACGAGGCTTTCGGCTTGCAGCTTCAACCCTTCGCGGTTGTCGGAAATCTGCATCCCGGCCTGAACGGAGGCGCTGGTCAGCTTTTCGGACTGTTCATGGAAGTGACGACCAACCTCTTCCAGCAGAGCCAGCGCCGTCTGGGTCGCCTGACGCATTTCGCCTGCTTCGCCCCGGAAGATGCCGCCGGCCTCCGTCAGGCGCCGGGACACTTCGTCCGTCAGGCTCCGCATTTCCTCGACCCGTGCGCGCAGGGCCGCGTCGATCTGACCGCCGCGTTCGGTCGCTTCCTGGCTCGCCGCCAGAAGCGTTTCGGTCTGGCTTTCGGCACTCGTTTCGATGGCTTGGCGCTGCTCGGCGAGTTGAAGCGCCAGATAACGCAGGGCTTCCGCATCGGCGGCGAGGCCTTCGCGGATCGCCTGGGCGCCTGCCGATGCCTTGTCCGTGATTTTGTTCAATTCGGCAGTTTCGTGCTGCAATCCGTGGCGGATTTCGCGGATTTGGCCGGTGGCGCGATCCGCCGCCTCACGCAACGCCGCGCTGTTGGAGGTCAGCACCTCCCCCAGGGTCCGGGCGTGGTCCGCGGACCAATCCGCCGCTTCTCGCAAGGACTGGCTCTGGCGTTTCAGCATTTCCGCCATGCCACGGGTTTGGGCGATGGCCGGATCGAAGGTTTCGTCCAGGGTCGTCACGCCTTCCGCCATGGCTTCCTTGATCGCGGTCAGGCGCGCGGCCAGTAGGGTTTCGATCTCGCGGGCCTGATTGCTGGCATGGTCGGAGGCGGCATTCAACTCCGCCGCTTGTTGGCGCAACGACGCGCGGATCGCCTCTGCACGGGACGCGGCAAGATCGCTTGCCTTGGAAATCTCCGTCGCCTGCTCGGACAGCGCGGTTCCCATCGACCGGACCTGTTCCACCGCCTGTTCCGCCGTCGCAGCGATCCCCTTGCGATGACGGTCGGCCTCGGCATCCACCTCCCCCGACCGTTCGACCAGGGTCGCGTGCAACGCCGCCAGATCTTCGACCTGACGCGTGACCGTCGCGCGCACCGTATCCGATTGCGTCGTGACGCCGTCGGCGGCGCGGACCAAATCGTTCGATTGCTGACGCAGTGCCAGGGCGATTTCCTCGACCTGCTCCCCCGACCGGGCCAGCGCGGCGGTCAACGCATCGCGTCCTTCCGCGACAGCGCTGCCCAGTTTCTGCGAGAACCCGTCCGCCGCGACATCCGCCGTGTCTGCGATGGCGTCGACCCTGTCGGTCGCGCGGTTCAGGCTTTCGGCCATCGCCTCGTCCAGGCGCGACATGGATTGCGCGACAGCCTCCTCCAACAGGCCCGCCTGCCGGGTCAAGACGTCGGACAACCGGCCGATGCGGGATTCGCTGCGGTCGGTGAAATCGGTGAAGCTCTTGGTCTGCTGTTCGAAGGCATCCTTCAGCCGTTGGCCGATACGGTCGACCTCGTCCTTCAGGCTGCGCGCGATATCGGCGGCGCTGTCGCGGGCATTGTCCGCCGCGTCGTCCAGCGAACGAACGCTGTGATCCAAAGTTTCGCGGGCAGAGATGCTGCGCTGTTCGGCGGATTGCGCCGCCCTGTCCAATTGTTCCGTGTAATCCTGAAACAGGCCCGACATATCGCGAATTTCCGCCGCCGCGCGTTCAGAGGCCGCAACCGTGTCCGAGGCCTGAATCTTCAGCGATGCCGTGACCGAATCCGTTGTCTCCAACACATTCGTCGCCGCGCGCATCAGGGTATCGGTCTGTATCTCCACCGATCCTTCCAGATCCCGGCGATGGCGTTCCAGACGTTCCGCCAGGGTTTCCAGCCGTTCCGCCTGCGCCGACAGGCCCTTGCGCATATCCCCGGCGCGGTCTTCCGCCCTGTGCGCCGCCGATTCCAGCGCCCCCGTCGTGTCCCGCAGCGCATCGGCCAGTTCGGTCAGATTCGCCACCGCGACATCGCCGACCTGGGACAATTGATCCGCCTGCTTGCGCAGCAGATCGGACACGCGCCGGACGCGGGCTTCCCCTTCCTCCGCCGGATAGGTCAGCAGTTCGAGCTGCCGCCGCAGAGTTTCGGTATGCAGGCTGACTTCCTCCGACCCTCTTACATACAGCGCGAAGACCCAGAGCAGGATCAGCGGGAAGGTCGCCCCGGCGGCAAGAGAGGCCAGTTCCTGAGGCAACAGAAGATCGAGCAGCGCCAAGCCGCCGATTTCCTGGAAATAGCGGGTCGCCCCGGCGACCCATAGCGCGGTCAGTACCGCCGCCCCCCAGCCGACAAGACGCGACCGCCGCCGCGCTTTCTTGAGAACCTCCTGGACGTCTTCCGGCACCGTGGCCCGGGCACGCCGGTCCCCACCCGGAAACCGGGCTACCTTCGGCGCGTTCGTATTGGCGGGCGCGCTGGCCGCGCCGCGGTCGGTATCGTCACTCATCCGGTTCTCGTTTCGCCGTCAATCGCGGGTGTTTCACCCTTATGGGTCGACCTAATAATGGCAGCATTGCCGATTCGCCCCGGAAGGCCAGGAAATCCGGGACCGCCCGTGGGACGGGAAGTATAGCCGATCCGCCCCATTGCCGCCAGAATCGCCGCCCTTTGCGCGATTAGGTCATTGTTCACGGCCCCTGCCCGCACTATCCTGCGGCCCTGCGAGATCGCCGTTCACCCGCTGCCCGCCGCATCCGCGCCAACGGTTCGGATATGCGACCGGGCGCGACTGCCCATAGGAGCCCCGCCGCATGATGGTCCACAAAGATTTCCCCAGCCTGCATATCGTCGACCATCCGCTGGTGCAGCATAAGTTGACTTGGCTGCGGCGGCAGGACACGCCGACGGTATCCTTCCGCGCGTTGCTGAAGGAAATCGCGCTGTTGATGGGTTACGAAATCACCCGCAACGTGCCCCTGACCGAAGTGGAAATCGAAACGCCCCTGCAAAAGATGCGCGCCCCGGTGCTGGCCGGACGCAAACCGGCGATCGTCCCGATCCTGCGTGCCGGGATCGGCATGGTGGACGGATTGATCGAATTGATGCCGTCCGCGCGGATCGGCCATATCGGCCTGTACCGCGATCCGGAAACGAAACAGCCCTGCGAATATTACGTGAACCTGCCGGAACCGGGCGGGCGCTTGTTCATCCTGTGCGACCCGATGCTGGCGACCGGCAATTCGGCGGCCCATGCGGTGAAGGTGCTGATCGACAACGGCGTGGAGGAACAGAATATCCGCTTCCTCGCGCTGGTCGCCGCGCCGGAAGGGGTGAAGGTCCTGACCGACGCCTATCCGGGCATCGCCATCTACACCGCCGCCCTGGACGAAAAGCTGAACGAAAAGGCCTATATCGTCCCCGGTCTGGGCGATGCCGGCGACCGTATTTTCGGCACACGGTAAGGACGACGACAGCGAGCAAATCCGCTCGCGGCAATCTCACTGGTTTGTGAAAGCCTGCGACGGCCTTGTGACTCGCGGCTTTGAAAGGCGCCGCTACACTCTGCGTCGTCGGTCGCTCGTGACCGGCCGAACGGGTTCGATCCCGTCGCAACAGACACAGATTACAGTGGAGAAGCCCTACCATGTCCGTTCAAAAGAAAGCCATCGGCGTTACCCTCGCATCCGCCGCCGCCGCGCTGTTCATCGCCGGTTCGACGGTTTCCGTCGCACCGACCGCCGCGAAGGCCAGCGAAGTGAAATGCTCCGGCATCAACACCTGCAAAGGCACCAGCGCCTGCGCCTCCGCCACGAATTCCTGCAAGGGCCTGAACGAGTGCAAGGGCCACGGCTGGCTGCCGGCGGCGAGCGCCGACGATTGCATGTCGCAGGGCGGCACGGTCGTCGAGTAAGCCGATGACGGCTTCGGCAAAGCGGGAGGCCGGCGATCCGGCCTCCCCTTTCGGCAATGCGCAGACGCCCTTCGCCGGATTCGGCCTGGGCCTGCGCGTTCCGCATTATGCGGATATCCTGGACGCCCGGACTGGCCCGCACCCGGATGTCGATTGGTTCGAGATCATCTCGGAGAATTTCTTCGAAGCGGGCGGTCTGCCCCGCCGCAACTTGATGCGTGTACGCGAACGCTATCCGGTCGCCATGCACGGTGTTTCCCTGTCCATCGGCTCGTCCGATCCTTTGGATATGGATTATCTGCATCGCCTTAAGACACTTGCCGATCTCTTAAACCCGCCGGTCCTGTCCGACCATCTGTGTTGGACCGGGGCGCATGGTTTGAACATGCACGATCTTCTGCCGGTTCCCCTGACGGAAGAAAGCCTGAAACACGTCGCCGGACGAGTCCGCCAAGTGCAGGACATTCTGGGTCGCCGGATCGCCCTGGAAAATCCATCCAGCTATGTCGCCTTCGACTGCGATGAGATGTCGGAATGGGATTACCTGTCCGAACTGACCCGGCAGGCGGATTGCGACCTGCTGCTGGACGTGAACAATGTCTATGTCTCGTCCGTGAACCATGATTTCGACGCCGTCGCCTATCTGGACGGTCTGCCCGCCGACCGCATCAAGCAAATCCACCTCGCCGGGCACGAAAACAACGGCGACCATATCGTCGATACCCATGACGCGCCGGTCACCGGGGTCGTCTGGACCCTATATGGCAAGGCCGTCGAACGATTCGGCACGGTGCCGACGATGATCGAACGCGACGGCAAGATCCCGGCCTTCGACATCCTGGTCGCGGAGCTGCAAACCGCACGCCGCCTGCAACGGGGGGTATTACACGCCGCACCGAAAGAACGCGCCGCATGACGACGCTGGCCAACCTACAAACCCTGTTCCAACGCCATCTTTTGGAAGGGGATGCGGCATTGGCACCGTATCTGGCGCGCGGCGGCGCCTTTCTGCCGGTCTATCGCAATGCCTATGGCGCGCGTCTGCGCGAGATCATGGCCGGGGAGTTTCCCGGCGTCGCGGCGCTGCTCGGGCCGGATCGCTTCGAGGCAACGGTCGATGTCTATCTTGCCGACCATCCTTCCACGCACCGGAACGCACGTTGGCTGGGGCGGCACTTCACCGATTGGCTGGGGGCGACCGATATCGGGCGACGCCATCCGGTTCTCGTCGATATGGCGGCCTATGAATGGGCCTTGAGTTTCGCCTTCGACGCGGCGGATGCGGACGCGCTACCGCCGGAGGTTTTCGCGACCGTCCCCCCGGATGCCTGGCCGGGTCTGACCTTCGCCTTTCATCCGTCTTTGAGACTGCTGACGCTGGGCCACGATCTGGTCGACTTCCGAAAAGCGGCGGCCGAGGAAAGAGACCCCGACAACGCGCCGACGGCCTTGGAAAAGACCAGCGGCTGGGCGGTTTGGCGGGATGCGGAAAGTTTGACCGTTCAGCATCGGCCGCTCGCCGACGACGAGGCGGACGGTCTGTCCGCCCTCACGGACGGTGGCGATTTTTCCAATCTCTGCGACCGGATCGCGGACCATCTGGACGCCTCCCTTGTCGCGGCGCGCGCCGCCGAATTGTTGGGTCATTGGGTGGGCGCGGGATGGATTGTCGATTTGGGCGGATTCACTCTAGACGCCCATGCGGATTAGCGGCCATTCTTCACCCCTCGAATACCACAACCGACCATTCACAGGCTGGGAGATTGGGATATGTTGGCACGACGCACCGTAATCAAAAGCATTGGCGGCGCCGGGGCGGGACTGGGCGTTTCGCCCCTGGCCGCGGTTCTGGCCGATCCAAAACGCGCCAAGGCGGCGGCGGATGGGTTGCAGACCGTTGGATCCACCCTGTCCGACGGCAGCAAGGTCCGCGCCGCCCTGGCCATGCCGGCGCAAACGCCCGCCCCGGCAGTCATGCTGATCCACGAATGGTGGGGCCTGAACGATCAAATCAAGGCCGTGGCGGCGGAATTCGCAGCCCAGGGCCATATCGCCCTGGCCATCGATCTGATGGGGGGTGAGGTTGCGACGACGCCGGACGGGGCGAAGGCCCTGACCGGCAAGGTGGGCGCAAACCCCGGCAAAGCGCTGGAAACCTGCAGCCTGTGGATCGACTGGCTGCGCGGTCATGACGGATCGACAGGCAAGATCGGCACCTGCGGCTGGTGCTTCGGCGGCGGTTGGTCGTTGAATGCCTCGCTGGCGGAACCGGTGGATGCGACGGTCATCTATTACGGCCGGGTGGACAAAAGCGCCGCGGAACTGGCTAGCCTGAAAGGTCCCGTCCTGGGCCATTTCGCAACCCAGGACAAGTTCATCAATACCGCGATGGTCGACGGATTCGTGACCCAGATGGCGGAAGCGGGGAAAAGCCTGACGGTTTATCGCTATGACGCGGATCACGCCTTCGCGAACCCGACCAGCGCCCGATACGATCAGGAAGACGCGGCCCTGTCCTGGGAGAGGACGACCAGCTTCCTGTCGCAGAGCTTGAAGACCTGACCCGGCGCGTCATCCAAGTTTTTCCGCGCGGGTGATGTAATGTCGCCGCAAATCACCTTATGATCGCCCGCATCGGACACCGATGCGGGCGAATAACAACATGGTACGGTCCCTACATCTTATTTTCGCACTGACCTGCGCCATCCTGATGTCGCAGTTCCCGGCCTATCATCAGCAATATCTGCAACGGCTGGGCGGGGCGTTGGACGAGGTACGGGAACAGATCGCCGCCCTGGACGACCGCGCCGCCAAGGCCGGTATGGAACGCTACGACTATGTCCGGCATTTCCGGAACAATCCGGACCCGGTCATCTCCGGCGAAGGGGAAGCGATGGTCCAAACCCTGGCCCGGCAAACCTGGTTGATCGACGCCCTGGACAGATTGCGGGGCGCGCCCTGGTACATGATCCTGGTGGAAGACGCCTTCCATTTGGATCCCGCGATCGCGCGCAACACGCTTCAGGATTTCCAACCCGCCGTACCGCTGTCGATCAGCGGCGGGGCGCATGCCTTTCTGGGATTCTTTATCGGCTATCTGCTGCCTGCGATTCTATGGAGTCTGATGCCGTTCCGCCGGGCCCGCCGAGAGGCTTAGTGTGGTGCGCGTTCATTTGGAATGGCCAGGATCGCTATATCGGTTTGTCGGCGAGGAGAGGATGCGCAGGCGATGTGGGTCATTGCCAAGCGCAGTCGACGCTGTCCGA
>NZ_JABBNT010000003.1:659121-755649 GCF_012926505.1 Pacificispira spongiicola | reverse complement strand
GCGAAACCTCTCCCGCAGATGAACGCGTCACTGACTATTCATCAAGACACACAATCGACAGCAATTAAATCACCGCCAACCGCGTATCCCTTCCTATATATCCACTTGTTCAATAACGGCACTTTCCGTTTCCGGAGAGGTTCGGTTCGGGCGTTTCCGCCTGCCCCGTCCCTCGGTGCGGGGCGGCTTATACGGGTCTGCTTGGGGGGTGTCAAAGGGTTTTTAGAAACTTTTTTGACGGGACCGCATTTTTTTCCAAAACGGATGTCCGCGCCCCTATATAGCCCCTGTATGCAAGTACCGTTTTCGGCACCAAACCTTTGAAATGCCACAATTCACCGGCTTGACGCTGGTCTTGGCCAACGGTAACGCTAGTGCCTGGAAACTGAACAGGAGCAGGATTTCCGCCCTTTCCGACGGATCGGCGTATTTAAGTTGCGCAAATCCCGGCGAAACGGTCCGTATTTTGCTTAACGGATTCCATAGAATCGCGGTAGGCCTTTTCCAAAAGTGGCCTCCCAATATGGAGGGGTCCGTTATGGGACAGGATCGCGATGGGCATTTGGAACAGGATCGGTGCCGGTTCGGCCGACCCCGCCGTCAGGCGTTTCGAATCGGTGCCCAAGGCTGACCTTGGCAGGAGTTTTCGCTGGTGCGGACCGTCTCGGGTATTCTCTCCGCCCTTAAACAGGGCGTCGTCGACCGTCTTTGGACACATCGCAGTACAGTCCAGGATGGCGCCGTCGTCCATCGCGCCGTGCATCGCGCCGGTCGCCCGACCGAATTCCGGCGCCATCTGATGACAGGCCTGCTGACCTTCACCGGACTTGTCGGGGCGGCGACCTTTGCCATGTCCGTCATGGCGACGCCGACGCCGCCTGGAAGCTCCGCCACCTTGTCGCGAGGAACAGACGGCGGCGACATTCTGTTGGCCAAACCGATGGGCGCGCCGGGCACGGAAGCGCTGAACAACACCTGGGGGTCGGCGAGCCTGGGCATGGATTCCGCTTCCAACAGCGATCTGTTAGTGGATCCCTATCAGGTGGAAATCGAAATCAGCCCCGGCGACACGCTGATGTCCGTCCTGACCCAGGCCGGAATCGAGCGCGGAACCGCCCATGCGCTGATCACCTCCCTGGCGACGGTTTTCGATCCGCGCGGGTTGCGCCCAAGGCAACGCTTGGAACTGTCCGTCGTGCCGGAGCGCCCGACCGAACCGGCCAGCGTCACGGAAATGCGGTTCCATCCCGACAATCTGCGCGATGTCGTGGTCAGCCTGACCGACGCGGGCGACTATGTCGCGGAAGAGGACAAGCGGGTTCTGAGCGATCATCTGGTCCGCAGCGAGGGAACGATCGATTCCTCCCTCTATGTCGCGGCCCGCAATGCCGGTGTGCCGATGCCGGTGCTGGGATCGCTGATCAACATCTTTTCCTTCGATGTCGACTTCCAACGCGAAATTCAGCAGGGCGACGGTTTCGCCCTGATGTTTGAGGAAAAGCGCACCGAAGCGGGTCAAACCGTCGATTTCGGCGACATCCTGGTGGCCGAAATGACCGTGGCCGGCGAGAAGAAGCGGTTCTTCCGGTTCACCGACGATGACGGTTTCGAGGATTATTACGATGCGAAAGGCCAATCGGTTCGTCGGGCGCTGCTGCGTACGCCGGTGGAAGGGGCGCGCATCTCCTCCGGCTTCGGAAAACGGAAACATCCGATCCTCGGTTATTCGAAGATGCATAAAGGTATCGACTTCGCCGCTCCGACGGGCACACCGATCTATGCGGCAGGCGACGGTGTCGTGGAATTCGCGGGCCGCAACGGCGGTTACGGCAATTACGTCCGCATTCGCCATAACGGGACCTATAAAACCGCCTATGCGCATCTGAACCGTATCGACAGCCGCGTGAAAAACGGCGCGAAGGTACGCCAGCGCCAGGTCATCGGCTATGTCGGCACAACCGGCCGATCGACAGGCCCGCATCTGCATTACGAAGTCCACGTCAACAACAAGCAAGTCAATCCGCTGGGCGTCAAACTGCCTACCGGCAAGACATTGAAGGGCGGCGAACTGGCCCGTTTCGAACGGCAGCGCGCCGAAATCGAAACCCAATACGCCGCCATAGAGCCGTCCACCCAGGTCGCTCAAGCGGACTGACGCCCCACCGTCCGGTTTCCCGGCGTTTGAAGGTCACACGGAATGTTCAAGCTCTACCACCATACAGGAACGGGTGGCGCCGCCGTGGCGGCCGCCCTCACTCTTGCCGGACAGCCGTTTGAAACGGTGACCGTCGACACAAAGACGGACGAACAATTTTCAGACGCTTATCGAAAGATCAATCCGTGGTGTCAGGTCCCGGCCTTGATCCTGCCCGACGGGACGCTGATGACGGAAACCTCGGCGATGCTGATCCATATCGCCGACACAAATCCGGGCAAGGACCTGGGGCCCGCCCCCGGCACGTCGGGCCACGCCCAGCTGATGCGCTGGATGGTCTTCATGGCGATCAATCTTTATGAGGCGGATCTGCATTATTACTATCCGGCGCGGTATACGACGGACACGACCCCGTCCGCCGTGGAATCGGTGAAGGCGGCGGGCCAGGACCACATGGAGCGCGCCTTCGGCGTCCTGGAAGACAGGCTTGCGGCGAACGGCCCCCACGTGCTGGGCCGGGACCCCAGTGTCGCGGATATCTATCTTGCCATGCTGTACGAATGGTATCCCGGCGACCGAGCCTACCCGCATATCGCCGCGTTGAGGGATTCCGTCGCCGCCCAGGCCGCGATCGAGACCATCTGGCGGGAGAATTTCGCGGGCTGAGCGCCGCGCTATCCCGTCACCGGCCAGAACAGCAGGATCGCCGGCGTTCCGACAACGGCGATCAGGATTTCCAGCGGTAATCCGACCCGCCAGTAATCCCCGAAGCGATAACCGCCGGGCCCCATGACCAGCGCGTTGTTCTGGTGCCCGATGGGCGTCAGGAAGGCACAGGACGCACCGACCGCCACCGCCATCAAGTAAGCGTCCGGCGCATGGCCCAATCCGTTTGCAATGGCCAGCGCGATGGGCGCCATGACGACCGTTGTCGCCGCATTGTTCAATATGTCGCTGAGCGTCATGGTCACGACGAGAACCATCCCGACGATCAGCCAGACCGGCATGCCCGCCGTCACCAGCAACACACCGTCGGCGATCAGGCCGGTCGCTCCGGTGCTCTGCATCGCACCACCGACCGGAATCAACGCGCCCAGCAGCACGACCACCGGCCATTCCACGCTGTCGTAGACTTCCCGCGCCGGAACGACGCCCGATACGACGACGATCAGGGCGGCAATGCCGAAGGATATGGTCAGCGGCAGGATGCCCAGCGCGGCAACCGCGATCGCCCCGGCAAAGCAGGCGAAGGCCAACGGGCCTCGTTTCCGTCGCCCCAGCCCCAGATCGCGCTGACGCAGGGGCAATGCGCCGAACCGGGTCACGGCCTCGTTCACTTCTTCCGCCGCGCCTTGCAGCAGCAGGATATCGCCGGGACGAAAGCGGAAATCCTTCAAGCGGCCGCGATGCGGCTTGCCCTGTCGCGACACGCCCAGCAGCGAGACGCGATGGCGCGGGCCGAACCGCATCTGCGACACGGTGCGCCCATCCAGGGTCGACCCGGCCTGCACGACCAGTTCGACCATGGCCGCGTCGCCGGATTTCAGGATTTCCTGCACCGACGGCCCGCCGCCCGCAAGTTTCAGACCGAATTCGGCGACGAAGCGGTCGATTTCCTCCGCCGCGCCCTCGACGATCAGGTGATCGGTGGCATGCAGCGGTTCGTGACGCGGCGGCGCGGGATAGTTCCGGTCGCGGCGGATCAGCTTCAC
This sequence comes from Pacificispira spongiicola, assembly GCF_012926505.1. Lineage (GTDB taxonomy): Bacteria > Pseudomonadota > Alphaproteobacteria > UBA8366 > Aestuariispiraceae > Pacificispira > Pacificispira spongiicola. Next base: position 751,782 of record NZ_JABBNT010000003.1, on the reverse strand, counting down.
GATGACGATATCCATATCCTCCGTCATCGCGTCCAGTTCGGTAATCGTCTTGCCGTAGGCCTTGCTGTCCTTCGACAGGCGCACTTCCGCGGTATAGAGATCGATACCGAAATCCGCCCCGTCCGGCTTGTCCCCCCCATCCGGAATCAAGCGCCAGCCGACCAGGATCAGAAAGGCGAGCCCGGCCAGCATGACCAGACCGCCGACCGGCGCGAAATCGAACATGGCATAGGCATCGCCCATCGTTTGTTCGCGGATCGCGGAAATCAGGATATTCGGCGGCGTTCCGATCAACGTCCACATGCCGCCCAGGATCGATGCGAAGGCCAACGGCATCAGGAGAAGGCGCAGCGGACGCTTTTCCTTCTTCGCCGACTGAATCGCCACGGGCATCAGCAAGGCCAACGCCCCGACATTGTTCATGAAACCGCTGAGCAAAGCGGCGACACCGCCCAAACTGCCGATATGACCGTATTCGCTGCCCGCGCCGCGCTGCACCAGCTTTGCTATCGGGTCGATCGCCCCGGAAACGGCCAGCGCGCGGCTGAGGATCAGCACGAGCGCCACCGTCACCGTCGCCGGATTGCCGAAGCCCATGAACGCGTCTCTACCATCGACCAGTCCCAGCAGCACCGCGATCAGCAGTCCGGCCAAGGCGACGAGGTCGTAGCGAAAACGTCCCCAAACGAAAAAGCCCAACAACGCCGCGAGAAGCGCCAGGATAAGCGTCTGGTCGAGGGTCACCGCGTCTAAAGCTCCGAAACCGGGTTAAAGATCCGCCGCCACGGCCAGCAGCGCATCCAGCGACGCCGCGCCCAACAGACGGCAGCGCGGGATGGACCAGCCATAGATCGGATCGGGATCGTTGGCATTGTCCTTGAACGGCATTTCCAGGGTCATCGCCAAACCGCCGAACCGTTCCGCCAATTGGGTCGATCCCATGGACAGGTTCGCCTTGCCGGGCGCCGCCTTCGGATAGCCATGTTCGGATTGGAAGTCCGGATTGGCCCGGGCGAGCGCCGCCTCGAACGCGATGCGGGCGTCGATCTGCTTTTGCGTGACGGACGGAATGGCGTCCGCCCCGGCGATGAAATTATACGGCAGGCCTTCGTCGCCATGCACGTCCAGGCAATAGTCCAGACCGATCCGTTCCATCGCCGCCAGGGTGTGGAAGACCTCCGGGCTGTTTTCCAGACTGGCCTTGTCCCATTCGCGGTTCAGGTTGATTCCTTTCGCATTCGTCCGCAAATGCCCGCGGCGGCTGCCATCCGGGTTCATGTTCGGGACGACATAGAACGTGCCCAGCTTCAGAAGTGCACGGGTGATCGGGTCGCTGTCGTCCAGAAGACGGGTCAGCATGCCTTCCACGAACCATTCGGCCATGCTTTCGCCCGGATGCTGGCGGGCGATGGTCCAGAATTTCTTCGCCGACGGGTCTTCGTCCCCGATGATCAGCATATCCATCGGCTCCCCGTCCAGGGTTTCGCCGATAACCTCGTGCCGACAATAGGGCTGCACCTGACAGGCGGCGATCAGGTCGTGATGCCGTTCGCGCGAATAGGGGGCGAAATAGGCGAAATAGACCAGATCGCTCGCGGGCGTGTAACGGATGGTCAGCACGCCGTCAGTATAATCGGTTTCGCACCGCATCCAGTTTTCCCGGTCTTCCGACACGCAGGCGCGATACCCTTCCCAGCCTTTGGGATAAGAGGCTTCCCCCGCATTCAGGATTTTCAGGGTCAGTGATTCCCCCTGGACGCCGGCAACGCGGAAGTGAAACCATTGGAAAAACGCGTCCGGGCCCGGGTCGGGACGGATGCGCAGATGAACTTCACCGGGCGTCGTTGCGGAGACGACCTCGATATTGCCGGAGTCGAACTGGGAAGAGATGTGCATGCAAAGACCTTTCGTGGCGCTGATACCATTTTGGCGGAACACTAGTGTGGATCGACGGAAAAAACCACCGGCCCGATGCTACCGGGTCCCATGCGCGCCGGGAAAAGAACCTATCGCGTCAAAGGCTTTTAACGGGTAAGAAGGCTGCCGAATAACAGTCGGATCGACACGGGTCCGCCCGCGGGAAAGGAAATCCGATGCTGACCGCATTGAAAGTAAGTTGGGCGCTGTTCCTCGGCCTAGCCCTGATCATGATCGGGAACGGGTTGGGCGGCAGCCTGGTCGGCGTCCGTACCCAGGTCGAGGATTTCGGCAATACCATCACCGGCCTGATCATGGCCGGTTACTTCGCGGGATTCCTGGCCGGGTCGGTGATCGTGCCGCGTATGATGGCGCGCGTCGGCCATGTACGTGTCTTCGGCGCGCTGACCGCGATCGCCTCCCTGACCATCCTGATTTTCCCGCTGTGGATCGATCCCTATGTCTGGACCGCGATGCGCGTGCTGACCGGGCTGTCCTATGCGGGGCTTTATATCGTCGTCGAAAGCTGGCTGAACGAAAGTTCGACCAACAATACGCGCGGTCAGATGCTGGCCATCTATCTGGTCGTCAGTTCGCTGGGCGTGGCGGGCGGTCAGTTGATGCTGAACCTGTATGACCCGGCGAATTTCGAATTGTTCACCATCGTGTCGGTGCTGGTATCCGGTGCGGCCATCCCGGTTCTGATATCCGCCGCGCGCGGGCCGGAATTCGAAGCCCCGGAATCCATGGGACCGATGAAGCTGTTCCGCGTCTCCCCGCTGGGCACCGTCGGCATGGTTCTGGTCGGCGTCACGGCGGGGATCGGCATCGGCATGGGCCCCGCCTATGCCTTCAAGATGTTCGGCACCGGTTTCGCCTCCCTGTTCATGAGCGCTTATTTCATCGGCGGGTTCCTGTTCACCTGGCCGATCGGCCGCATGTCAGACCTGTTCGACCGCCGGAAGGTGATCGTCTTCACCGCCGGCCTGTGCGCCGTGGCAGCCGTGGCGGGACTGTTGTTCCCCGATCCCGACGCGTTGGATTCCCTGCAAACCTATCAGCGGTATTATCCGTTCGAAGGGGCGCTGCTGACACCGCAGAACCTGTTGCTGCTGGTAGCCCTGGTCTTCGGCGGCCTGTCGCTGCCGCTCTATTCTTTGTGCATCGCGCATACGAACGACTATCTGACGCCAAAACAGATGGTCGGGGCCAGTTCGACCCTGATCATGGCCAACGGCGTCGGTGCGATGATCGGTCCGAACATCGCCGGTATCACCATGGATGGCGTCGGCACGCCGGGCTATTTCTGGGCGCTGATCGCGGTGAATATCGTATTCGTCCTGTTCGGCATTTATCGCATGTTCCGCCGCCCGTCCCTGTCCAGCGAGGATCAGGCAGCCTTCGTCCCCGTCGATTCCCGCATGTCGGCCGTCGCGGCGGTCGCGTTGAACCCCGAAACGGAATGGCCGGAGCCGGGATCGTCAAAGGACGGGGACGAACAAACGGACGGCGCCGACGCACCGGATAAGGACCGCGACCCGGCATGACCGATCTGGACCCCGCCCCTTTCAAGAAAGCGTTGGAAGACAGACTGGCCGATCTGGAAGCCCTGGACAACGTCACCAAGGACGCCCGCGCGCCCGTCACCCTGGACCAGCAATCCGTCGGGCGTTTGTCGCGCATGGACGCCTTGCAAGGGCAGGCTATGGCATTGGCGACGGAACAGCGCCGCAAGACGGAAGCGGCGCGCATTCGCGCCGCGCTGGACCGTATCGATAGCGGGGATTACGGTTACTGCCTGAGTTGCGACGAACCGATTCCGGTAAAGCGCCTGGAGCTCGACCCCGCCACCCCCGTCTGCGTGGATTGCCTCAAGGACTAAGCACGAATGCGCGGCCTTTCCCGACTGCTCTGGCCGGACTTCCTCCGGGCAGATCCGAAACTCGCCTTTTACGGCCTGTTCATGGCCTATGGCTCCAGCTTCGGGCAGACCTATTTCATCTCGCAATTCGGCGGGGAAATCCGCCGCGATTTCGCCCTGTCGGACGCCGCCTTCGGCACGATCTACGGCAGTGCGACGCTGCTGTCCGCCGCCGTCATCGTTTATACCGGCGCGCTTGTCGACCGTATCGATTTACGCAAATGGACCTTCTGCCTGCTGACCGTCTGTGCCGTGGCCTGTGCGGCCTTGGGCGCGGTGCAGGGGCCGATTACCCTGTTCATCGCGATCTTCCTGCTGCGCCAAAGCGGCCAGGGCCTGATGAGCCATACCAACGGCCACAGTCTGGGCCGGTACAGCCGCGTCGGACGCGGCAAGGCCATCGCCTTCGGGTCCTACGGCTATCCCTTGGGAGAGGCGAGTTTCCCCATTCTGGCCGTCACCGGGATTGCGCTTCTGGGCTGGCGGGAAACCTGGTTCTCGCTCGCCGCCGTCTATCTGGCGATCTATCTGCCGCTGGCCCTGTGGCTGCTGCGCGGCCACGACGCGCGCTATGCCCGATACGAGGCGGCGGAAGACAACCGCCCGACGCCCAGCGCCGCCCCGGCCCCGCAACAGGAACTGCATCCGGCGAAAACCGCGCGGTCCTGGCGACGCAAGGAAGTTCTACGCGATCCGCGGTTTTATCTGGTCCTGCCGGGCATGCTGGCGCCCAGCTTCAACATCACCGGCCTGCTGTTGCACGGTGTCCGCATCGCCGAAACGAAGGGGTGGAGTGCGGAACTCTGGGCCGGAAGCCTGATCCTTTATGCCGCCGCCAGCATCCCGGTCGGCATCCTGTTCGGCGGGTTCGTCGACCGGTTCGGCGCGGCACGCGGCTTGCCCCTGATGCTGCCGGGCAGTGTCTTCGGCTGCCTGTTGCTGGGGATCGGCGACGCGCCCTGGACCGCCGCCGGGTTTATGATCCTGAACGGCATCACGGCAGGCATGGTGTCCGTCCTGTTCGTCGCGCTGTGGGCGGAATCCTACGGCACCCGCTATCTGGGGGAAATCAAGGCGATGATGACGGCGCTGATGGTCTTTTCCAGCGCCGCCGCCCCGCCGCTGCTGGGCTGGATGCTGGATAGCGGTTGGAGCATCGGTCGAATCGGCGTGTTCTGCGCCAGCTACGCCGCAATCGGCTGGGTCCTTTCCCTCTTCGCCATGCGCGGATACGCTGCGGCCCGGAACTAGGTGAAATCGAGACTAGGTTAATCGAGGAAGTTAAAGACGATGGCGCGGAACTATTGGCTTTTCAAATCCGAACCCGGCACATGGTCCTGGGACGATCAGGTCCGCAAGGCCGACGAAGGCGAAGGCTGGGACGGGGTGCGGAATTATCAGGCCTCCAACAATATGAAGGCGATGAAGATCGGCGACCGGGGCTTCTTTTATCATTCGGTCAATGAAAAGCGGATCGTCGGCATCGTGGAGGTGATCGAGGAATATCACCCCGACCACACCGACGCGTCGGGCCGGTTCGGCATGGTCACCATCAAGGCGATCCGTCCGTTCGAAAAGCCGGTCACCCTGGCCGATATCAAGGGGGAACCGCAACTGGCCGACCTGTCGCTGATCAAGCAATCGCGGCTGTCCGTCATGCCTATCCCGAAGGAAGCCTGGGACCTGATTTGCCGGATGGGCGACACGGATCCGTCTTAATTTCGCCCCGAAGCGGATTGTATCTTTTTCACGGACGATGGGACGGGACCGTTAAACGGCACCAAGAGAAGGGGGAAATCGAATGCAACGGCGTCACTTCATGATCGCGGGGATGAGCCTGGGCCTGGGTCTGGCGCTCGCCGCCTGCGAAACGCAGGTTTCCGTACCGCGCTATGCCGACATTACGTTTCGGCACCGGCCGGAAATCGCATTGGACGTCGCGAAGATCACGGTCGTGCAGGCCTATCAATCGCCGGGCACGCCGGATCACGTCGAAGGCGAATTCCCGGTACCGCCGATGCGCATGGCCGCCAACTGGGCGCGCGACCGCCTGAAGGCTGTAGGCAACGATGGCGAACTGGTCTTCACCATCCGCGAAGCGCCGGTGATCGAGGTGCCGCTGAACAAGTCGACCGGCCTGACGGGGCTGCTGACCGTCGATCAGGGCGAACGCTACGAGGCGAAACTGGTCGTGGAGATGAGCGCCGCCAATCCCAGCTTGGGCAAGACCGCCGGGTCCAATAGCACCGTGGAACGCAAACGCACGGTGGCGGAGGACGTCACGCTGAACGAGCGCGAGGGTATCTGGTACAAAATGACGGAAGAAATGGCCGCCGATCTGGACAGTCAGATGGAAGGCGCGCTGGATAAGTATTTCGGCGCCTTCCTGCGCTGATCCGCGAAAATTCAGCCTGAAATGACAAACCCCTCGCCGGTAAGGCGAGGGGTTTGATAATGGTGGAGCGGAGGAGGATCGAACTCCCGACCTTCGCATTGCGAACGCGACGCTCTCCCAGCTGAGCTACCGCCCCACACGCGCCCCCGGAACCCGGTGGAACCCCGTCCCGAAAGCGCGCGGAATATCGTCGGGCGGCGGATCAATGTCAAGACGGTAATCGCAATGACTTGCGGTCGCGGCGCACCCCGCCTATTTCTGGGACGGCGCAAACGAAAATCGGGTTGGAAACAATGGATTTGGTGATCACCTCTCTGATCAAGATCGTCCTGGTCGCGATCGATATCTATATCTGGCTGGTCATCGCATCGGCGGTGTTGAGCTGGCTGGTCGCGTTCAACGTGGTCAATACATCAAATCGCATCGTCTATATGATCGGCGAATTCCTGTACCGCGTCACGGAACCCGTGCTGCGCCCGATCCGGCGGATCATGCCCGATCTGGGCCCGGTCGATATCTCCCCGATCATCCTGTTCCTGATTCTGATCTTCGTGCAGAGCATCCTGCAGGGCCTTCTCTATCGCATGTTCTGATGCTGCTGACCGAAACCGACAGCGGCGTGCGGCTGGCAATCCGCCTGACGCCGAAGGCATCGACGGATCGACTGCAAGGGATCACGGCGGATTCGGACGACAATCAGCGTCTGAAGGTTCAAGTTCGCGCCCTACCGGAAGACGGCAAGGCAAACGCCGCGCTGTTGAAGCTGTTGGCCAAGACGTTCAAATGCCCGAAAACGTCGCTCACTGTCGTATCCGGTGCGACGGACCGCAATAAGGTCGTCGACATTCACGGCGACCCGAAAGACCTGTCCGCGCGTATCGGACCGGTGCTGGCGGCGCTGGGCACGGCATAATCGATTTAGCGGGGGAAGTATCATGACGGACGCGGCAATCATCGACGGCAAGGCATTCGCGGCAGGACTGCGCGACCGGGTGGCGACAGCGGTCGCGGGCCTGAAACGCGATCACGGGCTGACCCCCGGTCTGGCCGTCGTTCTGGTCGGCGAGGACCCGGCCAGTCAGGTCTATGTCCGCAACAAGGGCAAGCAGACACTGGAAGCCGGCATGGAAAGCTACGAATTCAAGCTGCCGGACACGACCAGCCAGGAAGACTTGCTGGCCAAGGTCCACGAACTGAACGCCGATCCCAAAGTGAACGGCATCCTGGTGCAACTGCCCCTGCCCAAGCAGATCGACGAACAGGCCGTGCTGGCCGCGATCGACCCGAACAAGGATGTCGACGGTTTCCATGTCGTCAATGTCGGGCGCCTTAACACCGGCAGCGCCGATGCGCTGGTTCCCTGCACGCCGCTGGGCTGCCTGCTGCTGCTGCGCGATTATTTCGGCGGCGCCCTGTCCGGTAAGAAGGCCGTGGTCGTCGGGCGGTCGAACATCGTCGGCAAGCCGATGTTCAACCTGCTGCTGCAGGAAAGCTGCACCGTCACGGTGGCCCATTCCCGTACCGCCGACCTGCCCGCCGAATTGGGACAGGCGGATATCGTCGTCGCCGCCGTCGGCCGCCCGGAAATGGTCAAGGGCGAATGGCTGAAACCCGGCGCGGTGGTGATCGATGTCGGCATCAACCGCATCGAAAAGCCGGAGGGCGGCACGCGCCTGGTCGGCGACGTCGATTTCGCGGGCGCGTCGAAGGTCGCCGCCGCGATCACGCCGGTGCCGGGTGGCGTCGGGCCGATGACCATCGCCTGCCTGCTGCGCAACACGGTGACCGCCGCCTGCCGTCAGAACGGAATCGACGAACCGTCAATGTAATCGGAATGCGTTACCGGGGACAGAAGTCCCCGGCGAGATCGGCGGCCTGACGCAGCACACGGCTGTCGCGGGTCGCCGGATTCTCCGGATCACCGTCGGCAAAACGGAAGGCGGTCAGCTCGTCCGGTATAAAGTCGATCACCGACCCGCCGCGCCCGAAGGTTTCCGGAATATGGACAAGACAACCCCGCCCGGACCGGAAGGGCCGCCGCCAAAACCCCAGATCGAACGTCCCGCCCCCATCCGGATAAACCGCCCCAGTGGGCAGACCGGATTCCGCCTCGGTCGCCAGGGCCTCCGTCACCAGTTCCCGGCTCAGGCCGGTTTGCCGTATTCCGGTTTGCGTATCCCGCAACAGCCGGATCAGGCGCACCGTTTCACCGATCGTTGGGAACAGGCCTTCCCCGATATCCGGCACGCGGCCGCTGGGCCCGTTTCCGGCTGACATGCGCATCTGAAGCCTGGGAATCCCGACCGCCCGGAACAAGCGGTCTTGCAATACCCAGCGCAAGGATGCATCCGGCCCGATAACCCCCTTCAAATAGCGGTCCATGGCCAATGACAGAACGAAACTGTCCGCAAGCCGATATCGAAAGACTTCCCCCGGTGGCCAGGGATAGGATGGGAAACCGGACGCCACGGCGATTTTATCCGTGGTGGCGCGCGCCTTTCGGATATCCAGCGCCGCCGCGTCGCCATCGGCCGCGACCACTCCCTTGGCACGCTGCGGCGTGGTTTCACCCAGACCGCTTGCCATATTGATGAGGTCCGAAACTCGGGTAATCCGCCATTTCGGGTGTCGCCGCAATTCGGGAACCAGATCGCCGACCGTCATATCCATCACGTCGTCGCCGTAGCGATGAACGATATGGGCCAGGGCGGTGAAGCCCAAAAGAGGGAAGGACATCGCCCCGAGACCAAGGCGCATGTCCCGACAGAACGGATACCGACCCGCCCGGGTGTTGCAGCCGCGCAGATAGACGACGCCGTCCCGGATCAGGCCGCTGGCCGACACATCTCCCTGATCCCCCAACAAGCCGTCGAAATCGACACCCGATAGTGCCGGTACTTCGTTCAGCAAGACATCCCAATCGCGATAGACGGGCGCGGTTGATTGACGTGTCTCATACGCCGCGATCCGGCTTTCCGCCCCGGCCAGCGGACCCGGCGTATAGGTCACGGTCGCCGTGCCGACGATGTCGTAATGCCGCTTCGGCGCGGTTTCCTGCGAAAACTGAAACACCATAGGCGTCGGCCCACGCCGATCGCCATATAGGAAGCTGGCCAGCCCGGCGAAGACGTCCCCGGTTTCCGCATCGACCAAGCTGACGGGCAGAAGCGAGCGACTGCGCCCCCGGTCCGCCGACTCCCGCCATATCCGACCGACCCCGAAAAGAAGGACGAAGCGGTCGCGGCGGTCGATAACCACGCTTTCCGCATCGGGAACCGGAACAAGGCGGTCGACATAGCTGGTGAAACCCAGCGTCATATCCGGCAGGGTCAGTGCGGCCCGTCCCGCCCCCGACCGGGCTTCCAGCCGAAAGTCGGACAGGGTAACCGTGCCCGAAAAACTGTCCGCCTTGCCGATCGACAATCCCGCCGGGGTGAAGGCGGTTAGAGCGACTGGGCCGGAAAACGCGGTTTTTTCCTCGGCAATGCGCGTGAATTGCTCATGGGACAGGGCCATTCGCGCGTCCGGCCAAAAAAAATTGTCCAAAGTTAAGGCAGATGACAGGTCAAAAGCCGCGCTTATCGGAACCTTTGTAGTCTGCGCCACCGCCATGTGCGACCAGAGCGACAGGAAAGCGACGAAAAGCGACCCCACGATCCATTTTGCCAAATTTTTCACCCGTCTTGCCTAACATTTGTGCACTGCAATACGCATCTAGTCCTTGATTCCAATTGGAAACTACATCATATTTTGCAGTGCAACATGATCCGCCTAATCATGTTGCGACGCCAACAGGCGTCCGTATTGGGCGTTTCCTCCCTAAACTTGGGCCGCGTTTCGACGCGGCCTTTTTTCTTTTGGTATTGCTATTCCAGGGCTGCGTCGCGGCACAGGGCACGTGGACCGCAGAGTTTACCCGGTCGTGGCGGAAACGACCCAATGCCCGGCTTCCGTCAGGCAGGCCTTTTCCCGGCCGCTGACCGTATCCCCCGACACATTGACCTGCGCATCGTATTCGCGACAGATGCGGCCCTGAGCGTCCAGATAGGTGCGCACCGGCGTGATCGACCCATTCGTGCCGGTATTGCCATTGCGCCAGACTGCCGTTTCCCCCGTCGGGGATTCCGTCAGGGATTTATAAGCCGTTTCCTGCATCGCGGTGCGGTCGTACCGGGTCAGGTGTTCGCCCAGCATCTTGCCGCCATAGGCCCCGGCGGCGCCGAGCCCCAGCGCCCAGAGCAGTCGCGTATCCTCGCCGCCCAGGAATTGGTAGCCGACGATCCCACCGACGACAGCCCCGGCCACCGTCACGATCGCGACCTTATCGTCGGTCGAAAGCTCCCCATCCCCCGTCGTGCAGGCGGTTTGGGACAGGGCAAGGCCGCCCGCGAGAGCAAGCGCCGCCACACGTTTTGCCGCGGGGCGCATGGCGGACATAGAGCGAAGAGACGATGTCATGGATGTCGATCGATTCGTACCGAAAGAGGACAATTGCATCAGGGTTCTCCCGTCATTATCGGAAACGTGTCCGTTTCCCCCTCATTGCCGAACACGGTCCTTCTGGACCGCGAAAACGCTGTTTCATAGCAGAAACTAGGATTCGGCGCTAGTGCCCGCAATTTCAGGCGGATACGGGTCGGATCACCCGCCCGGCATCGGGAACCAACAGATGCAGGGTTTTCGTGCCGAGCGTGATATCGATCGGGGCCGCGCCGATCAGATCTCCATCGGACTGGATCGGCTCCCCCGCGGGCCCATCGATCCGAACCGATTGAGCTTGCAACACCGTCGCATCGCGCAGACCGGCGACACGGCTTGTCAGCAGCGCCAGACCGTAGCGCAGCAACGCCCGCCGTTTGCGCCCTTCCAGCAGCACCACGGTCACGCTGTCGTCGCCCAACCGCGTTTCCGGCGCGATCACGAACGGCCCGGCATAGTGAGACGCATGCGTCACCACGACGAGACCGGCCTCATAGGGGGTGCCGTCGACGACGACGCGGATCGGCTGCCAGCGGCCGCGCGCGATTTCACGCAATGCCGCGACGACATAGGCCGTTTTCCCGATCACGCGCTTCAGGCGGGAATTCACCGACGCCACGACCCGTGCATCCGGTCCGGCGCTGACCATCAGCAGGAACCCGCGGTCGTCGGCCAAGGCCGGGCGGATTTCGACGGCGACGCCCTGCGCGGGCAGGTCGGCGGCCCGTCTCAGGTTGAGCCCCAATCCGATTTCGAACGCCAGTACATTCGCAGTGCCCAAGGGCGCGATCGCGAGAGGAATTCCCCGTCCGATCAGGCCGTTCGCGACCTCGTTGATCGTCCCGTCCCCCCCGGCGGCGACCACGGCATCGACCGTGTCCGCATCCAAGTCGCGGGCAATCAGCGTCGCGTCCCCCGGTCCTTCCGTCCGCCGCAGCAGGACTTCGTGGCCGAGCCGCCGCAGATGTTTCAGGAAACGCTTCAACCGCCCCCGCTGCCGAAACCCGGCGACAGGATTGTAGATGACCGCTATCCGACGATTGCGAACCATGGAAGGTGATTCGCCAAGACTGGAATCCCTGGGCAAAGAAACCGCACCCCTATCCCTAAAAACAGTAAGAAATCGACGCTGCCGTGTAGTTTCTATTTCTTTATTATGAAAATTAGATGAAGGCACGCCGGAATTCCGACGAATACTTATTTCTTTCATAATTCACCCGTATTCACTGGCCCATCGAAACGGGCGGCTGCCGAACGCAATTTATACGGCCCGCCCAGCGAAGGGACAGACCCATGCACGGCTTTCGCGGCGTCAGTCGGTACCGCACGGTTTGGATTTCGGACACGCATCTGGGAACGCGCGGATGCAAGGCCGATTTCCTGCTCGACTTTCTGCGCCATACGGAATGCGAAACGCTCTATCTGGTCGGCGATATCATCGACGGCTGGCGGCTGAAGAAATCCTGGTACTGGACCGAAACCCAGAACGAGGTCGTGCAGGAAGTCCTGAAGAAATCGCGCAAGGGCTGCCAGGTCATTTATGTCCCCGGCAATCACGACGAAGTCATGCGCGACTATACGAACCTGTTCTTCGGCGGCGTATTGGTAAAGGACGAGGTGATCCACCAAGGCGCGGATGGCCGGACCTATCTGATCATCCACGGCGACAAGTTCGACTCCGTCGTGAAATACGCCAAATGGCTCGCCCATCTGGGAGACTGGGCCTATACGGTGCTGCTGTCGACCAATCACTATTTCAATCTCGTCCGGCGATGGTTGAAGCTGCCCTATTGGTCGCTGTCCGCCTTCCTGAAACAGAAGGTGAAGAACGCGGTCGAATTCATCAGCCATTTCGAAACCGCCGTGGCCCATGAAGCGCGCGAACGCGGTGTCGACGGCGTTGTCTGCGGCCATATCCATCATGCCGAAATGCGCGAGATCGACGGCATCCTGTACTGCAACGACGGCGATTGGGTGGAAAGCTGCACCGCGCTGGTCGAACACGCCGACGGGAAGCTGGAAATCGTCCGTTGGACCGATGCGCCGGAACGGGTCGCCGTATCCAGCAGCAAACGCCTCCCCGCCGGCGTCGGCGCCTGAACCGGAATAGAGAGACTATATGGCGACTGTGATGCCTCTTCGGGCTGCCCCGACCGATCCCGACCTTCTTTCCGAAATCGACGCCGTGCCGGGCCGCCGACTCGTCATCGTGTCCGATGCCTGGCTGCCGCAGATCAACGGCGTCGTCCGCACCCTGGACCGCACGCGTCTGGAATTGGAGCGGATGGGTCTGGAAGTCCATGTCATCGGGCCGGACCGCTTCCGTACCGTGCCCTGCCCGACCTATCCGGAAATCCGGCTGGCGGTGAATGCGGCTTGGGCCTTGCCGAAGCTGTTGAACGGCCTGATGCCCGCCGCCGTGCATATCGCGACGGAAGGCCCGCTGGGGCAAGCGGCGCGGAAGTTCTGCAAGAAACGCAAACACCCGTTTTCCACCAGCTTCCACACGCGATTCCCGGAATACATCCATGCGCGGTGCCGCCTGCCGGTCGGCATTACCTATAACTGGATGCGCAAATTCCATGGCGATGCGGAGGTCACCATGGTGACCACCCCGTCCATGCGCACGGCGCTGGACGAACGCGGCTTCCAGAATTTGCAACTCTGGTCGCGCGGCGTGGACCTCGAGCTATTCCGACCGCGCCCCAAGGACATTTTGGATTTCCCGCGTCCGATCTTCATGAATATCGGCCGGGTCGCGGTGGAAAAGAATATCGGGGCCTTCCTGGATCTCGCCCTGCCCGGCACAAAGGTCGTGGTCGGGGGCGGCCCGCAGTTGGAAGAGCTGAAAGAGACCTATCCCGACGTTAAGTTCCTGGGTCCGAAAACCGGCGAGGACTTGGCGCAGCATTACGCGGCGGCGGACGTTTTCGTCTTCCCCAGCCGCACCGACACCTTCGGCCTTGTCCTATTGGAAGCCCTGGCCTCCGGCGTGCCGGTCGCGGCCCTGCCCGTGCCGGGTCCCGTCGACGTGATCGGCGACCACCCCTGCGGTGTGTTGAGCGAGGACCTGCAGCGCGCGGCGATCAAGGCGCTGGAGATCGATCCGGCGGTCTGCCGCCGCCATGCGGAAAACTTCTCCTGGGAAGCCTGTTCGCGGCAGTTCCTGAAAAACATCCTGCCCGTCGCGCGCCACTGCGCCGCCTAAGGGGTAAAAGCCCGACGCTGCCCGCGTGACGGTCTGGGTGGCGCGTGCTATAGGGCCTTCGATTCTTACCCATCAGATTCGATAGGATCCACCCCCTTGGCTGCCCAGGCTGAAACCGTACCGAAAAATAAGAAAAAGAACCGGTTCTCGTTGGACCCGCTGACCCGGACGCTGACCCGGCGTCTTTGGCGCGAGTATATGACGGAACACAAGGGCATGATCGCCTTCGCCGTGTTCTGGATGGCGATTGTCGGGGCGTCGAATTTCGGGCTGGTCAAACTGGTCGAACCCGCCCTGAACGAAGCCTTCATTAACAAGGAAGAATTCTGGGTCTGGGCCGCGGCGGCCGGTTTCTTCGGCCTATCCGTCACACGCGGTTTGGGGAACTTCCTGCAATCCGTGACCATGCAGATGGTCGGGCTGCGCGTCATCGAAACGATGCAGAACCAGATGTTCCGCGCCTTCCTTGAAATCGAAATCCGCTACCTGGAACAGGAAGGCACGGCGAAACAACTGTCGCGCTTCACCTCCGACACCTATTTCCTGCGCGACGCCGTGACCAAGGTTTTTACGGGGGCGGGCCGGGACGTTATTACGCTGATCTTCATGATCGGGGCCATGTTCCAGTTGAATTGGCAACTGGCGCTGTTCGCCTTCATCTTCTTCCCGTTCAGCGTGATGCCCATCGCCCGCATCGGCCGCCGCCTGCGCAAGGTGTCCGAAAATACCCAGGCCGAATTCGGCCAGATGACCGCCGTTCTGGACGACAGCCTGAAGAACGCCCGACAGGTCCGCGCCTATTCGATGCAGGACTATGAAGCGGAACGCGGCGGCAAGGCCTTCCTGACCACATACAAGCTGTTGGTGAAGGCGGTTCGAACGCGCGCGTTGAGCTATCCGATCATGGACTCGCTGGCCGGATTCACCCTGTTCACGATCATCGTCCTGGGCGGCTATCAAATCCTGAACGGCCAGCAGACGGTTGGGTCCTTCATGGCCTTCTTCTTCGCCGTGTTCATGGCCTATCAGCCGATGCGCAGCTTGGCCGGGCTGAACAACTCCCTCCAGGAAGGTTTGGCGGGGGCGAAGCGGATTTTCGAAATCATCGACCACGATCCGCTGATCAAGAATGCCCCGGATGCGCGGCCGATGAAGCCGGGCAAGGGCACGGTCGCGTTGCAGAACGTGTTTTTCCGATACGACGCCGACAAAGGCGTTCTGGACGGTGTCGATATCGACATCAAGGCGGGCGAAACCGTCGCCCTGGTGGGGCCGTCCGGTGCCGGGAAGACGACCGTCCTGAACCTTATCCCGCGTTTCTATGACGTGACGGACGGTGCGGTCCTGATCGACGGTCAGGACATTCGAAAGGCGACGCTGGAATCGGTGATGAGCGGTATCGCCCTGGTCAGCCAGGAACCGGCGCTGTTCAACGACACGATCCGCGCCAATATCGCCTATGGCCGAATGGGCGCGTCTCAGGAAGAAATCGAAGAGGCCGCGCGCAACGCGGCCGCCCATGACTTCATCCTGTCCTTGCCCGACGGATACGACACCATGGTCGGGGAACAGGGACTGCGCCTCAGCGGCGGACAGCGGCAACGTATCGCCATCGCGCGCGCGATGTTGAAGAACGCGCCGATCCTGCTGCTGGACGAGGCGACGTCGGCGCTGGACGCGGAATCGGAACGTCAGGTGCAGGAAGCGCTGGCGCGCCTGATGGTCGGACGCACCACGATAGTCATCGCCCATCGGCTGGCGACGATCCGCAAGGCGGACCGGATTTTCGTCATGGATAAGGGCAAGGTCATCGATGTCGGGCCGCATGACGAACTGGTCAAGCGCGACGGGTTGTATGCACGCTTGTGCCGTATTCAGTTTCAGGACGATCTGACCAACGAAGAAACACAGGAGGCTTGATCCGCATGGGGCTGGTGAAGCGGCTGACAAAGCAGGCCTGGTTTCACGGCCTCGTTTGCGCGCTGATCGCCGCCTATATCCGGTTCGTGCGCCTGACGTCCCGGTGGGAGGTAAGCGGCACCGAAGACCGTGATCGCCTGTTCGCGGAAGGGAAGCCGTTCATCATCGCCTTATGGCATAACCGGATCGGGATGATGCCCTTCGCCTATGCCGAACAGTCGCACAATCTGTGCGTCGTGCATTCCGGACACAGCGATGGCCGGTTCGTTTCCGGCACGATGGGCCGGTTCGGTTTCGACGCGATTCCCGTGGACAGCCGCGATGGGGCGAAGGCGACCCGCGCCATCGTGAAACGCCTGAAAGACAATAAGCCTGTCGGCTTCACCCCGGACGGCCCGCGCGGCCCACGCCTCGTCGTGAAGGAAGGCATGATCGTCATCGCCGCGCTGGCCGGCGTGCCGATCGTTCCCGTCTCTTATTCGATGAAGCGCCGCCGTGTCTTGAAGACCTGGGATCTGTTCCAACTGCCGCTCCCCTTCAACCGGGGCGTCTGCCGCTGGGGCAAGGCCTATATCCTGCCGCCGAAACCGGATGCCGCGGCGAGAGAAGCCTGCCGCGCGGAAATCGAAGCTATTTTGAACGATCTGGCTGACGGCTGCGACCGGGAGATGGGGCACGATCCGGTGCCGCGCGCCGCGTCCGACGAAAAGACGACGGGGGCCTAGCACCATGCTCGCCCGTCACGCCTATTGTTTGGCCACAACGCTCGGCGCACCGGTCATCCGGCGCGTGTTGGACAAAAGGCTCGCTGCCGGGAAAGAAGACCCCGTCCGATTCGCGGAACGCCGGGGACAGCCGGGCAAGCCCCGTCCGGACGGACCCTTGGTTTGGATTCACGCGGCCAGCAATGGGGAATCGGTTTCCGCCCTGCCGCTGATTGAACGCTTGCTGGCGCGCGACCCACACAGCCATGTCCTCGTCACCACGGGCACGGTGACCAGCGCCCGCCTGATGGAAGCACGGCTTCCACCGCGCGCCATTCACCAATATCTACCCGTCGACCTTCGCCCCTGGCTGCGCCGGTTTCTCGATCATTGGCAACCGGATCTGGGGATTTGGATCGAATCCGAATTCTGGCCCGGCCTGATTTGGGCAATGCGCGATTCCGGAAAGCCGATGGCGTTGGTCAATGGGCGGATTTCGTCGCGCAGCCTGAGCCAATGGCGCCGTTTCCCCGGCCTGTCCGCCGATCTCCTCGGCGGGTTTTCCCCCTGCCTTGCGCAAACCCCGGACGATGCCGCGCATCTGTCCAGTCTGGGCGCGCGGAAAGCCGATTGCGTCGGCAATCTGAAACTGTCGGCACCGCCCCTGCCCGTCGACGATATCGCCCTGGAGGAAGAACGTCGGCGCGTTTCCGGCCGGCCGGTCTGGCTGGCGGCCAGCACCCATCCCGGCGAGGAAGAAATCGTGGCGGAGGCCGACGCCCTGCTGCGGGAAAGCCTGCCGGACCTGCTGACCGTTGTCGTCCCGCGCCACCCGAAGCGGGGGGAGGATGTCGCCGCCCTGATGCGCGCGAAGGGGCTGGTTACGGCACGGCGAGCAGTCGGGGAAACCGTATCGCCCGAATGCCAATGCCTCGTCGCCGATACGCTCGGCGAATTGGGCCTGTTCTATCGGCTGGTCCCCGTCTCCCTGATCGGCGGCAGTTTGGTTGGGGGCCATGGCGGGCATAACCCCATTGAGGCGCTGCAGCTCGGTTGCGTCCCGGTGATCGGCCCGGACATGACGAATTTTTCGACCGTCGCGGCCAGCCTGACCGATGCGGGCGGTGCCGTTTCGGCGGCGTCCGCGTCGGATGTCGCCGACGCCGTTACGCGCTTGCTTGCCGATCCCGGTCACAGACAAACCGTCGCCCAGGCCGGGGAAGCGGTGGCCCGCATCGGCGCGACAACCGTCGACCGCGTCATGGCGCGGCTGGCCCCGGTTCTACCGCCCATCGCACCGGGGCGAGGCCAATGAGGCCCCCGGCCTTCTGGTTCGACCGGCAGCCGGGCCTCGCCGCGCGCCTCCTGACCCCGCTATCGTGTCTCTGGCAAATCGGCGGTCGCATCAACGCCCGGCGCAGCGAACCGTTCCGCGCCGAACGGCCCGTCATTTGTATAGGAAACGTCAATCTGGGCGGCACCGGCAAAACGCCGGTGGCGATAGAGGTCGGTCGCGCGTTGGTCGCCGCGGGTGCGTATCCGCATTTCATCAGCCGGGGTTACGGCGGCGCCCTGACAGCACGGACGACACGCGTGGAGCCAGAACGCCATTCTGCCCTGGACGTGGGCGACGAACCGCTGCTCCTCGCCAGGACCGCCCCGACCTGGATCGGCGCGGATCGCGTCACCTCGGCGAAAGCCGCCGTCGCCGCCGGTGCAAGTCACCTCATCCTCGACGACGGATTCCAGAACAACAGCCTGATCAAGGATCGCTCGTTTCTGGTGGTGGACAGCGCCATCGGATTCGGGAACGGCTGTGTCGTGCCCGCCGGGCCGCTACGCGAACGGGTCGAGGATGCCCTGTCCCGCGCGGACGCAGTCATTCTGTTGGGGGACGGACCGGCCCCCGGCGCGATTGAGAGCCGGAAAATTCCGTGTTTTCGGGGACGTCTGACCCCGGACCGTCCGGAAACCTTGCCGGTCGGATCGCGGGTCATGGCCTTCGCGGGGATCGGACGACCGGAAAAGTTCTTCGCCACGTTGCGCGACATGCATCTCGACATCGTCGCGACACGTGCGTTTCCAGACCACCATCGCTATTCGGAAGCCGATACCAGCGCAATTTTAGCGGAATCCCAGCGGCTTCAGGCCATTGCGGTTACGACGGAAAAGGATTTTGTTAAGCTACCGCCAGTGATACAGAACCGCATCCTTGCCGTCGGCGTCCATGTTACATGGCACGATGCGACGCCTGTTTCCCTGATTTCTTTCGCAACGAACCAATGACGACGTCTTCCAAATCCGGCCCCAAACGGACCCTCGTGCATCTGATACAGGCCGCGGCGATACAAGGATCGCTGTGGACCGTCCGACAACTGCCATTGTCCTGGGCGTCGGCGATCGGCGGCTTTCTGTTTCGAACCATCGGCCCCTTTTTGAAAGCGGATAAGGTCGCGCGCCGGAATCTCAAACACGCCTTTCCGGATTGGGATCAGGCGACAATCGACGCTACAGTGCGTCAGGTTTGGGACAATCTGGGCCGGGGGGCCGGCGAATTCGCGCATCTGGGCAAGATCGACGTCCTGGCCCCGAACGGCCCCGTTGACGTCGTTGGTCTGGAACATCTGATCGCGGCGCGCGATCAAGGGGCCGCGATTTTCCTGTCCGCGCATATGGCGAATTGGGAAATGGTCAGCCTCGTCGCCTATGCCCACGACTGCCCATTGAACAACATCTACCGTTTCGCGACGAACCCTTACATGGATACGTATTTCCGTCGGGTGCGCGGCCGTTTTGTGAATAAGCTGCTGCCGAAGGGGCCAGCCGGTTTCCGCGAAGCCTATGCCGGGATGAAACGTGGGGAGCGGCTTGGCCTCTTATTGGACCAGAAGCTCAACGAAGGGCATCCGATTCCCTTCTTCGGACGCGACGCCATGACCGCCATCGGCCCCGTCGAATTGGGTCTGCGCCTGGATGTGCCGATTCTGCCGGTCCGCATCGAACGGATCGCAAAATGCCGGTTCCGGGTTACCATCCATCCGCCGTTGGAATCGCCGAATTCGGGCGACCTGAAGGCCGATACGATTGCCGTGGCAACAGAATTCACGCAACGGCTGGAAGGCTGGATTCGCGAACGGCCCGGCGAATGGTTCTGGGTCCATAAACGCTGGCCGAATTAGGAGACGTATCGTGGTGGAGTTCAAAGATCATTTTTCCGGACTCGCCGCGAATTATGCCGCGTTCCGACCTCACTATCCCGAAACTCTCTATTCCGAACTGGCCGCTTTGGTGGACCATCACGGTCTGGCCTGGGACTGCGGTTGCGGCAATGGGCAGGCCAGCGTCGGTCTCGCCAAGCATTTCGAACGCGTCATCGCTACCGACCCCAGCGCCCCGCAAATCGAAAAGGCTATCGCGGCGGACGGCGTCACCTATGCGGTCTGTCCGGCGGAAGACGCCCCGGTGCTGGCCGACGGCAGCGTCGATTTGATCCTGGCGGCCCAGGCGGCGCATTGGTTCGACCTGCCGAAATTCTATGACGAGGTCCGCCGGGTCGCCCGTCCCGGCGCGAAATTGGTCTTGCTGTCCTATCGCCCGACGCAGGTCGAAGACGATGCGGCGAATGCGGCCTTGCAGCGTTTCTATGCCGACGGGATCGGGGCCTACTGGCCGCCGGAACGCCGCCATGTGGATGAAGGCTATGCCAACATTCCCTTCCCATTCCCGGAAGAACCAGGCCCCGATTTGACGATGGCGGTTTCCTGGCCCCTGGACCGGTTGGTCGCCTATGCCGGGACCTGGTCGGCGGTGAAGGAATTTCGCGTCAAGACCGGCAAGGATCCGCTACCGGGTTTCCGCGATGCGTTGGCCGAGGTCTGGGGCGATCCCGACACGCCCAAGCGCGTCTTCTGGCCGCTGACCTTCCGCATCGGTCGGGTATAACCCTATTCCGACGGCACTATTCCGACGGCATGGGGCCGACGAAAAGTTCGGCGTCCAACCGCTTGTCGAACCAATTGATCCGCCAATCCAGATGCGGCCCCGTCGCCCGGCCGCTGCCGCCCAAGGTGGCGATTCGGTCGCCCTTACGGACGACCTGACCTTCCGAGACTTCAATCGATTGTAGATGCAGGAAGGCGGAGGCCAGCCCACGACCGTGATCGATCATCAGCGTCGCCCCGGAAAAATACATATCGGGCGCGACCAGCGACACCACCCCGTCGGCGGGCGCGACAACCGGCGTTCCCAACGGCGCGGCGATATCCACCCCATAATGAGGTTGGCGCGGTTCGCCGTTCAGGATGCGCTGGCTGCCGAACACACCGGTAATCGGACCGACACACGGCCACATCCAGCCAGTTTCGAAATAAGCGCGCGGCGTGCGCCGCGCACGGGCCTTCGCGACCAATGCCGCATCCGCCGCGATCCGTTCCGTCACTTCCGGCGGGGGCGTCACTTTTTCATCCGGCAAACCGTCGATCCGCTGAATGTCGTACTGGCGCTGCTTGATCGACAGGGTGCGTTCTTCCGTTCTGCCGTCCGTATGCGTGATCTTCAACACCGGCTCCGCCTGTTCGTCGCGATGAAAACCGATAAAGAAATCGCCGCCGACACCGACCGGAACGTCCAGGCCATCGAAATCAACGCGACTGCCCGGCGATACATATCCCATCGCGTATCCACCTTGAACGAATTGACCGTCCATTTGCAGGTCGGCCGCTTGGCCCGGTACAGCGAGACACCATAGGATGGCCCCTGTAAGCACGCCCATAAAACGCATTAGAAAAGATCCTGTTGTTTGGGTGGGGTTTTTGGGTCGGCGGCGGGTTTCTTTCGGGGGGATGATTTCCGCCCCGTACCCGCCTCCCCCGCCAGGACCGAAATACGTTTGTCCTCCGCGAATTCTATTTCCAAGGCCATGCCCGCCGATATGCCGTCGGCTTGCGTGACCAAAGCCCCGTCCGTATCGCGCACCACTGCATAGCCACGCTTCAGCGTGCCGCGATAGCTCAACGCCTCCACCGCCTGACCGAAACGCGCCAATCTTTCGCCGTCCTGTTTCAGGCGTCGGACCATCGCGGTCAGACTACGGTCGCCCACACGTAGATCGGTGAAGCGACGCTGTTCGCGGTCCACGCCGTATCGGGCGGCGCGATCCAATCGCCCCGTCAGATCGGACAACCCATCCGATGCCCGGCGAATCTGGTCCGACGGGGACCGCAGGCGGCCCGCCCGCGCGTCCAATCGATCCGCCTTCTCGCGCAGAATACGCGCAGGCGCCTGACTCAGCCGTTCGCTCAGGTCGTCCAGACGCTGCATCGCCGGTTCCATCAGGCGACGCGGTTGCGGCAAGCCCCGCGCCAACCCTTCCAGATAGCGCGACCTGTTTTCCAAGCCACGCGCCCCGGCGCTGATTAAACGCTGTTCGAACCCTACCAGATCGGCCAGCAGATCGGCGCGCACAGGCACCGCCATTTCCGCCGCGGCCGTCGGGGTCGGTGCCCGCCGGTCGCTGGCGAAATCGATCAGGGTCGTATCGGTTTCATGCCCGACTGCGGAAATCAGCGGAATGGTGCTGGCCGCCGCCGCGCGCACGACAATTTCCTCGTTGAAGCCCCACAGATCTTCCAGCGACCCGCCGCCGCGCGCGACGATCAGAACATCCGGTCGCGGAATCGGACCGTCCGGGGTCAGCCGATTGAAGCCGTCGATGGCCGCCGCGACCTGCGCCGCGGCCCCTTCCCCCTGGACCAGAACCGGCCACAACAGCACATGCCGGGGGAAGCGATCCGCAAGGCGATGCAAAATATCGCGAATGACGGCACCGGTCGGGGAGGTAACCACGCCGATGACCTGCGGCAGGAACGGAATCGGCTTCTTGCGGTCCGGATCGAACAGGCCTTCCTCGGCGAGGCGGCGCTTGCGTTCCTCCAGGAGTTTGAGAAGCGCGCCTTCCCCGGCCAATTCGATCTGTTCGATGACGATCTGGTATTTCGACCGGCCCGGATAAGTCGTCAGCCGCCCGGTCGCGATGACTTCCAACCCGTCTTCCGGCCGGGCCATCAGCTTGGACGCGCTGCCGCGCCAACAGACGGCGTCCAGAACCGCGTCCTGATCCTTCAGCGCCATGTAGAGGTGACCGGAGGCGGCGCGTTTGAAACCGGAAATTTCCCCCCGGACGCGAACATAGGAATACGCGTCTTCCACCGTGCGTTTCAGCGCGTTGGAAAGCTCAGAGACCGATAGCTCTTGAATGTTGCCTGTCATTTGATCCGACATATCCCAGCCAGCATCGCAGGTCGGCCCGGTTTGGCAAAGGCTTTGATCAAGAAATGCCGCGACGTTACGCGGTTTGTCAAATCCGAGGAAAATGCTATGTCGAGAGCCTTCGAATTGGAAGCGTCGCCCGCCAGGGCGACCGGCCCGGCCCCGGCATTGCGAAGACCCGATCGGGACCTGGGAAGCTGAGAAAAGGAACGGGGATGCGCATTTTGGTGATCGGCTCCGGCGGACGCGAACACGCCTTGTGTTGGGCTCTGGCAGCCTCGCCATTATGCGATGCCCTGTTCTGCGCGCCGGGCAATGCCGGAATCGCACGGGAAGCGACCTGCGTGCCGATTTCCGTGGACGACCTGGACGGCATCATCCGCTTCGCACAGGACGAGAAAATCGATTTCGTCGTGGTGGGCCCGGAAGGCCCCCTGGTCGCCGGTCTGGCCGATCGCCTGACGGAAGCAGGCATCCGCGTCTTCGGTCCCAGCGCCGCCGCCGCCGCGCTGGAGGGATCGAAGGGGTTCAGCAAGGATATCTGCGCCAAATACAACATCCCGACCGCCGCCTATGGGCGTTTCACGGACGCGGAGGCCGCCAAGGCCTATATCCGCGAACAAGGCGCACCGATCGTCGTGAAGGCGGACGGGCTGGCCGCGGGCAAGGGCGTTACCGTGGCCATGACGCTGGAAGAAGCCCTGTCCGCCGTCGACGCCGCCATGCTGGACGGCGCTTTCGGCAGCGCGGGCGCGGAAGTCGTGGTCGAGGAAATGATGGTGGGGGAAGAACTGTCCTTCTTCGCCCTGTCCGACGGGGAAACGGCGCTGCCGCTGGCCTCCGCCCAGGATCACAAGCGGGTCGGCGACGGCGATACCGGCCCGAATACCGGCGGCATGGGCGCCTATTCCCCCGCGCCGGTCTGCACACCGGAAATCGAACAGCGCATCATCGACACGATCCTGAACCCGACCGTCGCCGCAATGAAGGCGGAAGGCAAACCGTTCAAGGGCGTGCTGTTCATCGGGTTGATGATCACCGACGAGGGCCCGAAGGTCATCGAATACAATGTCCGTTTCGGCGACCCGGAATGTCAGGTTCTGATGATGCGCCTGCAATCCGACCTGTTGCCCGCGCTGCTGGCCGTCGCCGACGGGACGCTGTCGCGCTTCGACCTGCGCTGGCAGGACAAGGCCGCGATGACCGTCGTCCTGGCCGCGCAGGGCTATCCGGGTACCTATCAGAAGGGCACGGAAATTTCGAATGTCGACGGCGCGGAAGCCGACCCGGACACCGTGGTCTTCCATGCCGGTACGGCGCGCAGCGACGACGGCAAGCTGATCGCAACCGGCGGGCGCGTGCTGAACGTCACCGCGACCGGCGCGACCGTGCAGGAAGCCCGCGACAAGGCCTATGCCGCCGTCGACCTGATCCATTGGCCGGAAGGGTTCTGCCGCCGCGATATCGGTCATCGCGCGCTGAACCGCGGGTCCAACGGGTAAGGATCGCGGCCGGTGGGCGACCTGATCGCAAGCCTGCTGGACCGACTGTCGCTGATCCTCGGCGTCCCGCCCTGGATCACCGTCCTGACATTGGTGTTCGCGGTCGTCGTGATCATCGGCACCGGCCTTATCCTGCGAAACCGCCGCGCCGGGGGCGACCCCAACTGGCAACGCGATCCGGACGAGATGGAAGATTTGTCCCCGCGCCTGAGACAGGCCAGACTGCAAATGATCGCGGCGGCAATCGCCATGGCGGCGATTTTCGCAATCGCGATTTTGAGTTTCTTTGAATCCTAACCGCGTTTTGAGAGGTGATATGACGTCCGAGTCCGAGACACTTCCGATGATCCAGGAACTGGTCGAACAGGCCTGCAAGGCGGGGGCGGATGCCGCCGACGCGGTGGCAGGCTTTTCGGCCGCCGTCAGCCATGCCCAGCGCATGGGCAAGACGGAAAGCCTGGAACGGCAGGAAGCCCGCGATCTGGGTCTGCGGGTCTTCGTTGGCAAGCGTCAGGCCATCGTGTCGTCCAACGATTGGAAGCCGGAAGGCCTGTCCCTTTTGGTGGAGCGCGCCATCGCCATGGCCCGCGCCGTGCCGGAAGATGAATTCTGCGGCATCGCCGACCCGGACCAGATTGTCGGCGCGGATTATCCAAAATTGGACATGCTGGACCCGGTGGAGCCGAGCCCGGAAGAGCTGATCGAACGCGCCAAGATCGCGGAAGACACCGCGCGGTCCATCGACGGCATCACCAATTCCGAAGGGGCGGAGGCGTCCTGGGGCCGCAACGCCATCGCGCTGGCCGCCAGCAACGGGTTCGCCGGTCGGTATGAGCGCAGCAGCCACAGCGTCATGGTCTCCGTCCTGGCCGGAACCGGCACGGGCATGGAATCCGACTACGACTATTCCAGCACGGTGTTCGGCGAAGATCTGGAAGACCCCGCCGTCATCGGCCGCAGCGCCGCCGAACGTGCCTTGAAAAAGCTGGGCGCGCGCAAGGCGAAGACGGCGAAGGTGCCGGTCGTCTTCGACCCGCGCGTTTCCGGCGGGTTGATCCGCCACCTGACCGGGGCGATCAACGGCGCGTCCGTCGCGCGCGGCACGTCCTTCCTGAAGGACAAGATGGGGCAACAGATCATGGCGTCCGGTATCACCATCGTCGACGATCCGCACCGCAATCGCGGTCAGGCATCCAAACCCTTCGATGCGGAAGGCCTGCCGAACATGGTCCGAAACCTGGTCGACGGCGGTGTGTTGAAAACCTGGGTCTTGGACCTGCGCACGGGCCGCCAATTGGGCCTGCCGTCCACCGGACATGCCAGCCGGGGAACCAGCAGCCCGCCATCCCCGTCGACCACCAACCTGCATATGGAAGCCGGTACCGTTTCCCCCGCCGAGCTTATGGCGGATATCGACAGCGGGCTCTACATCACCTCCCTGATGGGACAGGGCGTGAATATGGTGACCGGCGATTACAGCCGGGGGGCCAGCGGTTTCTGGATTGAAAAAGGCGAAATCGCCTATCCGGTGAACGAAGTCACCATCGCCGGGACCTTGCAGGACATGTTCATGCACATGACCCCGGCGGATGACCTTGTCTTCAAACACGCAACCAATGCGCCTACGGTTCGCATCGACGGCATGATGGTGGCGGGGAGCTGATTAGAACTCCCGCAGTTTGAAGCGCTGGACCTTCCCGGTCTGGGTTTTCGGCAGGGCGTCGATGAAGGAGACCGCGCGCGGGTATTTATACGGCGCGATGGTCGCCTTCACATGGTCCTGCAGGATCTTCACGGTCAGATCGCTGGCTTCGGCCCCATCGTTCAGCACGACATAGGCCTTCACGATCTGCCCGCGCGCTTCGTCCGGCACGCCGATGACGCCGCATTCGGCGACCATCGGATGCTTCAGCAGGGCTTCTTCGACTTCCGGCCCGGCGATATTGTATCCGGCGGACACGATCATGTCGTCGGCGCGCGCCGCGAAATGGAAGAAACCGTCCTCATCCTGCATGAAGGCGTCGCCGGTGACATTCCAACCGTCCACGACATAAACCGTCTGACGGTCGTCGGCGAGATAACGGCACCCTGTCGGCCCCTTGACCGCCAGCTTGCCGATCGTGCCGCGCGGGACCTCTTTCATTGCCTCGTCCACCACCTTGGCCTCATAGCCCGGCACCGGCATCCCGGTAGACCCCGCCCGCGCATTGTCGAAGGAATTGGTGATGAAGATATGCAGCATTTCCGTCGACCCGATCCCGTCCAGGATCGGCACACCGGTCTTTTCCACCCAGGCATCATATGTCGGCGCGGGCAGGGTTTCGCCGGCGGATACGGCGACCCGCAGGCTGGACAGATCGGCCCCATCGTCCATTGCCGCCATCATCGCGCGATAGGCGGTCGGTGCGGTGAAGCAGACCGTCGCCTTATGCTTTTCGATGATTTCGATCAGGTTCGGCGGCGTCGCGGCCTCCAGCAGCGTCGCCGTCGCACCGAAGCGCAGCGGGAACACCGCCAGACCGCCCAGACCGAAGGTGAAGGCCAGCGGCGGCGATCCGACGAAGACGTCGTCCGGCGTCACCTTCAGGATATTCGCGGCATAGCCGTCCGCGATGGCCAGGATATCCCGGTGGAAATGCATCGTCGCCTTCGGCTGACCCGTCGTGCCGGAAGTAAATCCCAACAGCGCCACATCGTCCCGGCCCGTATCGACGGCGTCGAACTTCACCGATTTTCCCAGGGCGATCCGATCCAACTCGCTGTCATGGTTGGCGGTGCCGTCGAAACTGATCACCGTTTCCAGGAACTTGCTGTCCTTCGCGCAGGCGACCAATTCGTCGGCCATGCGGCTATCGGTCAGCGCCAGTTTGACTTCCGCCTTGTCGACGACTTTCGACAATTCACCGGACCGCAGCATCGGCATCGTGTTGACGGCAACGCCGCCCGCCTTCGTCACGGCCAGCCAAACCGCGACCATGGCCGGGTTGTTGCCCGACCGGATCAGCACGCGGTTGCCCGGTTTCAAGCCGTAATCTTCGACCAACGCATGGGCCAGACGATTGGTCCAGTCGCTGAGTTCCTTATAGGTCCGCTGGCGGCCGTTGCCGATCAGCGCGACATGGTCGCCCAGCCCCTTTTCGACGATACGATCGGTCAGTTCGACGGCGCAGTTCAGGCGCTCCGGATATTGGAATTCAGGCCGGTCGAGCAGCAGATCGGGCCAAAGATCGAAAGGCGGGAGGTTGTCCCGCGTGAAACTGTCCACATGTGCCGTCGGTCCCAATCGCATCCCAACCTCTCCTGTTCGAAACTAAATCGTCCCCAAGTCACGCAGTCTCGGCCAGCAGATGTCGGGCGATGACCACCTTCTGCACATCGCTGGCCCCTTCATAAATTCTGAGCGCGCGGATTTCGCGGTAGAGCTTTTCCACCACCGTGCCGCTGCGCACGCCGTCACCGCCATGCAACTGCACCGCCGCGTCGATCACGCGTTGCGCCGCCTCCGTCGCATAGAGCTTCGCCATGGACGCTTCCCGGCTGACGCGCGGCGCCCCCCGGTCTTTGGTCCAGGCAGCGCGATAGATCAGCAGCGCCGCCGCATCCACATCCAGCGCCATATCCGCCAAATGCCCCTGTACCATCTGCAAGTCGCCCAGCGGCGCGCCGAACAGATGCCGGTTGGCGGACCGGTTCACGCCTTCGTCCAGGGCACGCCGGGCAAAGCCCAGCGCCGCCGCCCCGACCGTGGACCGGAAGACGTCCAACACGCTCATCGCGATCCGAAACCCCTTGCCGCACTCGCCCAGCAGCGCGGATTTCGGAATCCGGCAATCGGTGAAGGACAGGCGTGCCAATGGGTGCGGGGCGATCACCTCGATCCGTTCCGCAATCTCGAAACCCGGCGTGTCGGCGGGCACGATGAAGGCGCTGAGTCCCTTCGCCCCCGGCGCTTCCCCGGTGCGGGCGAAGACGACATACAGCCCGGCAATCCCGCCGTTCGATATCCAGGTCTTTTCGCCGTTCAGGACAAATCCGTCGCCGTCTTCCACTGCCGTCATGGCGATATCGGCGACGTCCGATCCGGATTTCGGCTCGGTGAGCGCGAAGGCGGACAGGACGTCCCCCGCCCGCGTGCGCGGCAGCCATTCCCGCTTCTGTGCATCCGTTCCGAACAGGGAAATCGCCCCGGTCCCAAGCCCTTGCATGGCGAAGGCGAAATCGGCCAACCCGTCGTGACGGGCCAGGGTTTCGCGGATCAGGCACAGCGTCCGCACGTCTAGGGTCGATAACGCATCATCGGGATCGACCGCGCTGTAATTCAGCCAGCCGTCGCGGCCCAGTCGCGCGACAATATCGCGGCAGGCCGCATCCGTATCGCCATGATCGATATCCGCCAGATTGTCCGTGGCCCAGGCATCCAGATCGGTGGCCAGCACCCGATGACGGTCTTCTAAGAACGGCCAATCCAGGAAAGTCTTATCCGGCATGACGCGCCCTCAATTCCCTTCGAAGACGGGTTTCTGTTTCGCGACGAAGGCGTCATAGGCGCGTTGGAAATCGCGCGTCTGCATGCAGATCGCCTGGGCCTGGGCTTCCGCCTCGATCGCCTGATCCAGGGTCATGGACCATTCCTGGTTCAGCATCGTCTTGGTCATCATGTGACCGAAATTCGGGCCGGCGACGAGGCTTTGCGCCAGCGCGACCGCATCGGCCTCCAAGGCATCCGCGTCCACAAGGCGGTTGAAGAAGCCCCAGGCGAAACCTTCATCCGCCGACATCGACCGGCCGGTCATCAGCAATTCCGCCGCCCGACCCTGACCGACAACACGCGGCAGCATGGCGCAGGCCCCCATATCGCAGCCCGCCAGACCGACGCGGGTGAACAGGAAGGCCGTTTTCGCCGCCGCCGTGCCCAGACGCATATCGGCGAACAGGGCGACCATCGCACCGGCCCCGACGCAAATACCGTCCACCGCCGCGATAACGGGCTGCGGTGCGGCCTTCATCGCCTTCACCAGATCGCCGGTCATGCGGGTGAATTCCAAAAGCCCCTTCATATCCCGCTGCAACAGCGGGCCGATAATATCGTGCACATCCCCGCCGGAGCAGAAATTGCCGCCGTTCGACGCGAAAACGACGGCCTTCACATCGTCGCAATAGGCAAGGTCCCGGAACGTGTCGCGCAGTTCGGCATAGCTGTCGAAGGTCAGCGGGTTTTTGCGATCCGGGCGATCCAACCGGATCACCGCGACATCGCCCGCCATTTCCCACAGAAAATGCTTCGGCTTCAGGTCCTTCATCGACGCCACGGCGTTACACTCCCTTTTTTTTGATCTTGGCGTCTTCCGCCATTTTCTGTTCCTCGCGCAGGATGCGCAGCAGGTCCGTCAGCGCCCCCACTTCCTCCGCGCTATAGATACCCAGCAATTCGTCGATCCAGGTTTCATGCGCCGCGGCCATTTCCTGGAAGACCGCCCGCCCATTCGCCGTCAGCGCCACCAAGGTCGCGCGACGGTCGCGCTCGTTCGTCACGCGTTTGACATGGCCTTCTTCTTCCAGCCGGTCGACAATGCCGGTGACGTTCCCGTTGGACACCATCAGGCGCTGCGACAGTTTCGTCATGGTCATGCCGCCTTCGCAGCGGTCCAGAACCGCCAGGACGTCGAAGCGCGGCAGGGTGGCGTCGAATTCCGTCTTCAGCCGTTCCCGCAGGATCAATTCGATCCGCCGGGCGGTGCGCAGCATGCCAAGCCACAGCCGCAGGCGTTTTTTCGACATCGTCTCGTCCCCGTTTGCCGGGTCCGGATTCTCCGCCGCGTTGGATTGCGTCATTGGGTTTCTCCCCCTGATACCGAAATTGCCTGTCCGGTGACGGACCGCGCCCCCTCCGAACACAGCCACAGAACCGTTTCGGCCACTTCCTCCGGCTGGATGAAGCGGCCCTGCGGATTGCCTTTCGACAATTCCGCCCTGGCCGCCGCCTCATCCCGTCCGGTTTTTTCCATGATATTGGTAATGCTCTCCTGCAGCAGCGGGGTTTCGGTGAATCCCGGACAGACGGCGTTCACCGTCACGCCGTCCTTCGCCACCTCGACGGCCAGCGCACGGGTTAAGCCGACGACGCCGTGTTTCGCCGCGCAATAAGGCGCGACATAGGGATAGCCCTTGAGCCCCGCCGTGCTGGCAATGAAAAGGATACGCCCCGCCTTTGCCTTGCGCATGGGCCCCAGCGCCGCGCGTGCCGTCAGGAAGGCACCGGTCAGGTTTACCGCCATCATCCGATCCCAAGCCGCAAGATCGGTTCGACCGAAGGGCGCGCTTTCCGCCGCCCCGGCATTGGCCACGGCGATGGTCACGGGGCCGAAAGACGCCGCCGCCTGTTCGAACAGGGCATCGACCGACGCCTCGTCCGTCACGTCGCAAGCGATCGCCTGGGCGCGCGGCAGGGTTTCCGCCACGGCCTTGATCGGCCCTTCGCGCCGTCCGGCCAGGGTCACCAGCGCACCGGCATCGGACAATACCTTCGCAATCGCCGCGCCGACGCCGGTACCGCCCCCGGTAATGACTGCATGATGCGCCGACAGATCGGTCATTGCGATCAAACCTTTCCGGTCATTTGCTCCTGGCGTCCCGCCAAACGTTGTATCTGATCCCGTCCGGCATAATACGGTTCCGGCCAAGTCTTGTCTGCATAGCCGAGGCCCGCCGCCGCGTGCAGCGTCCAATAGGGATCGGCCAGATGCGGCCGGGCCAGACAGCACAGATCCGCACGCCCGGCCATCAGGATCGAATTCACGTGATCCGGTTCGTAGATATTGCCGACCGCCATGGTGGCGATCCCGGCCTCGTTCCGAATCCGGTCGGAAAACGGTGTCTGGAACATGCGGCCATAGACAGGCTGGGCGCGTTTCGACGTCTGTCCCGCGGAAACATCCACGATATCGACCCCGGCGTCGCGCAGCATGCCCGCGATTTCCAACGCGTCGTCCGGCCCGATCCCGTCGCCGTCGACCCAGTCATGGGCGGAAATGCGCGCGGATATCGGGCGATCTTCCGGCCAGACGGCGCGCACCGCCTTGAACACTTCCAACGGGAAGCGCATCCGGTTTTCCAGGCTGCCGCCATATTCATCCGTCCGCTTATTGGTCAGCGGCGTGATGAAGGCCGACATCAAGTAGCCGTGGGCGTAATGCAGTTCCAGCATGTCGAAACCGGCCCGCGCCCCGCGCTCCGCCGCCGCGACGAACTGATCGCGGACCGCGTCCATGTCCGCACGGGTCATTTCCTTCGGCACCTGATTCCGGTCGGACCACGCGACCGGCGACGGACCCAGGATTTCCCAGTTCCCTTCCGGCAGCGGCGCATCCATTTCCTGCCAGCCCAGTTGGGTCGACCCTTTCGGCCCGGAATGGCCCAATTGCAGTGCCATTTTCGCGCTGGATTCGGCATGGACGAAATCGACGATGCGTTTCCAGGCCGTTTCCTGCGCATCGGAATAGAGGCCCGGACAGCCGGGGGTGATCCGCCCTTCCGGGGAAATGCAGGTCATTTCCGTATAGACCAGCCCTGCCCCGCCCAGGGCCCGGCTTGTGTAATGCGTGAAGTGCCAGTCGGTCGGCACGCCGTCGACGGCCTTGTACTGCGCCATGGGGGACACGACGACGCGGTTCTTCAATTCCATCCCGCGCAGGCGGAAAGGCACGAACATCGGCGGGCGGACCGTTTCCGGTTCCGTCCCCGTCGCGGCGCGGTCGAACCATTTTTCCGCCGCTTCCAGCCAGCCCTTGTCGCGGGCGCGCAGGTTTTCGTGGCTGATCCGCTGCGATCGCGTCAGCAGGGAATAGGTGAACTGCATCGGGTCGAGATGCAGGTAACGCTCGACCTCCTCGAACCATTCGGTCGAATTGCGCGCCGCGGATTGCAGGCGCAGAACCTCCAGCCGCCGTTCGTCCTCATACCGCTTGAAAGCGGCGGCCATGCTGGGTTCGGAATGCAGATAATCCGCCAATGCGATGGCACTTTCCAGGGCCAGTTTCGAGCCGGACCCGATGGAGAAATGCGCCGTCGCCGCCGCGTCGCCCATCAGCACGATATTCTCATGGGACCAAGTTTCGCACAGGACCCGGTTGAAATTCAGCCAGGCGGAACCGCGCAGATGCCGCGCATTGCTCATCAACGCATTGCCGTTCAGATATTTGGCGAAAACCTTTTCGCAGGTCGCGATGGTTTCGTCCGTCGTCATCTTGTCGAAGCCGAAATTGGCCCAAGTCTGTTCCGAACATTCGACGATGAAGGTCGCGGTCTTGTCGTCGAATTGATAGGCATGGACCCAGATCCAGCCGTGTTCGGTTTCTTCGAAGATGAAGGTGAAGGCATCGTCGAAACGCTGATGCGTGCCCAGCCAGATGAACTTGCAGGCGCGCGTCTGGATATCCGGTTTGAAGACATCCTGCAGCGCCGTGCGCGTCTTGGAATTGATGCCGTCCGCCGCGACGACGAGGTCATAGTCGTGGCGATAGTCCTCGATACTGTCGATTTCGGTTTCGAACCGCAGTTCGATGCCGAGTTCTTTCGCCCTGTCCTGCAGGACGTTCAATAGCGCCTTGCGACCGATCCCGCAGAAGCCGTGACCGCCGGATTTGACCGTCTGGCCCCGGTAATGAACGGCGATATCGTCCCAATAGGAGAAATTCTCGCGGATCACGGCGGCGCTGGCCGCGTCGTTTTCGGCCAGATGGTCCAGCGTCTCGTCGGACAGGACCACGCCCCAACCGAATGTGTCATAGGGCCGGTTGCGTTCGATCACCACGACCTCGTGGGACGGATCGCGCAATTTCATGGAAATGGCGAAATAGAGACCGGCCGGGCCTCCTCCCAGACATGCGACTTTCATGGCGCTTCTCCCGTCAACTTTGTGACCAGTCGGCTTTTGCTTCAGGGAAGAGGGTGACGCAGACCCGATTTTATTTCAAGTCAAAAATATTTAAGCCTAAAACAATCAAGCAAAGGCGGCGATTACGCGGTCGGCGATCATACCGCTGACACGCAGGTCGGATTCCTGCGTAACCCCCGCAATATGGGGTGTCAGGATCAGGTTCGGCACATCGCGGAATTTGTCGCCCGCGTCGCGAGTCAGCGGCTCCGTTTCAAAAACATCAAGCGCCGCGCCGCCCAGCTTGCCGGCTTTCAACGCGGCGATAACGGCGGCCTCATCCAGGGTGCCGCCGCGCGCGGAATTGATCAGCACCGCGCCGGGCTTCATCCCGGCAATAAACTCCGCGCCGACAATATAGCGCGTCGCGTCGGTCAGCGGAACATGCAGGCTGACCACGTCGCTCCACCCCGCCAGATCCGCCAGGGACAGGTTTTCCACACCGTTCCAGGCCGGATCGTCCGCCGGGACGAAGGGATCGAAGGCCCCGACCTTGAAGCCGAGCGCCCGCGCCATGCCCGCCGCCCGGCGGGAAATCGCGCCGAAGCCGATGAAGCCGAAATTCTTGCCCGCGGCCTCCCGCCCTTGCAGGCGGTTGCGCGGCCAGGCCCCGTCCATGACGTCCCGGTTCGAATAATAGGCCCCGCGCAGCAGCACCAGCGCCATGGTCACGGCATATTCCGCGACGGACAGATCGTTCGCGCCGGTCGCCGGGCAAACCTCTATCCCCATCGCGCGGCAGGTTTCCATATCGATATTGTCCAGCCCGACGCCCAGCCGTCCCAGGATGCGGACCTTTTGCGCCGCCGCCAGGACCGGACCGCGCACTTGCGTCCGGTTGCGCACGATCCAGGCATCCGCCTGGGCCACGGCTTGGGTCAGCGCCGGGATATCCTGAAACAGGTCGGGATCGTAGGTCACATCGAAGACGGCGCGCAGTCGATCGACCGCGCCGGCCTCCATCCCTTCCGATATGACGAGTGTCGGCTTTTGCGCAGAGTCTTTCAGGGACACTCTATAGCGCGTCCGAGGAGACGACGGAGCGATTCCCGGCGCTGTCCGTGCGGTGATATTTGAAGACCACGTCTTTCAGCGCCGTCTTGGCCATATCCTCGATCATGCCCTTCGCGCGCTGCCCTTTCGACAGGTCGACGACATCGATGATCCAATAGCGGTCGCCGCTGTCCCAATCCTGCGGGCGCAGGCGCGCCGACCCGGACAGAAGACGCTGCTCCGCCTCCTCGTCCAGCTTCGCCCAGAGCACGAGCCCGACGGGCCGCCCCTTCGAATCGCGATAGACGCGGAACTGGTTGCGCACCACCGGCGGGATGACCAGCCAGTCCAGATCGGCCATGAAGAAATGACGGTGCGACGGCGTCATGGAGAACAGCCAGCAAATCTCACCCAATACGGAAGCGACGGTCGGTGCCGGGCGCGTTGTGCCGCCGGTATCCGCCTTGTTCGCCGCTTGCGATTTTTGAACCGTCTCGGCCATTATTCCCCCCGACGTTCGGTACAGGACGCCAGTTGACACGAAATTCTTTTTTCGCGCAACGACTTGATCGACGTTGAAGGAATCTTAAGAACCCATCGCAATACTCTTTCGCGACGCACAAAATAAACGTACAATTTATTAAAATTTTAGCAATGGGGCGACAGCCTCGACGCGTACGGCCGGATGTGGGGGAGCACAACTTGGGCATGGACCGCGAAACGCTGATCTATCTGCTCAGCTCAGGCAAATTTCTATGCTTCAATCCGGGGGAGCTGGACGGCACCGACGTGTTCGATGAGCCGCCGCTGGACATTACCCCGCAATTGACCTCCTCCATCCCGGATCCCAACGCCCCGCCCGTCGTACCGGGTCGGGAGCCGCTGTTCGATTCGCCGCTTTTCGCCCGCGCCGTCTTCTTCAAGGAGGCGACGGTCAATCACGACGACGAAATCGGCGTCGCGACGCGGGTGCTGATCCTGTTCAACGAGGATGACGCGCGGGAGGGCGGGGCCTCCGTCTCCGCCCTGCCCGACGAATTCGAACCGGCGATTAACAAATGGTTCGGCGGCAAGATCGAGGTCACGCTGACCCCGCACGACCGCAACGTGCTGGACGTCTTCTGCCGGTCGCCGACCTTCGACCCGTTCCTGTTGCTGGCCCATCGCGCGGATATCGAACGCGACCGCAAGGTCGACCAGGACTGGTTCGCCGTCGATCCGCGCACGGCATCGTCGACCCGCGCCATCATCGCCGACAGGGCCAAGCGGCTGGTCGATCTGGCGCTGGACGACAATACTTCCGACGAACGCTACAAGGCGACGGTGGAGGCCTTGCAGGACGCCATCTGGGCCTGCCGCACCAACGACCGGACGGGCCGCCTGTTCCGCAGCATCGGCATCCCCGCCGATCGGGTCGAACGCGTCCTTTTCGCCTGGAAGGGCATCGCCTATTACGAATTCCTATATCGGGAGTTCAGCGCCGATTACACCGATTTCCTGGCCTGGCTGAACGGCCCGGACTCCCTGCCCCGCGATGCGAAGCATATTACCCAGCGTCAGATCGACATGATCAAATCCAAACGCCGGCAGGCCCAGACCGTGATGCGCGGTTTCTACTCCAACGCCACGGATATCCTGAAAAACCACGAGTCCGCGCACCGATCCCTGCTGAAGGAAGGCAACCCGGTGCCGTTTCAGCAATTCCTGCTGGCCGCGCCGACCATGTTCGAAACCCTCGGCATTTCCATCGGCACCTTCGGCCATGCCCGCAACGCCTGGAAGACCCTGACCAATGGCGGCCGCCGACCAAAACGCAATGCCGACGCGTTGGAAGGCTTCTACCGCTTCATTCAGGAACTGGGCGCGACCCCGCTGTCCCGCCCCGGCGCGGCGAAGCAGATGCAGGAAAAGGCGGTCTATAGCCTTCAACCGCTCCAGCCCTTAAACTGAGCCCCTCCGAAACAGCCCCGCATAATCGAAACAGTGGTTCAGATGACGGAAATTTACGTAGACGCCGACGCCTGCCCGGTGAAGGACGAGGTCCTGCGCGTCGCCGCCCGGCACAGACTGAAAACCATCATGGTCAGCGACGGCGGCATCCGCCCCAGCCCCGACCCGATGGTCCAGGTCGTCACCGTCGCGTCCGGCGCCGACGCCGCCGACGACTGGATCGCGGCGCATATCGGCAAGGGCGACATCTGCGTCACCAACGACATCCCGCTGGCCGCCCGCTGCCTGGAACAGGGCGCGCTGGCCCTCAAACCCAACGGCCAGACCTACACCCAAGACAATATCGGCCAAGCCCTCGCCACCCGCGAGCTGATGCAGTCCCTCCGCGAAACCAACCAAATCACCGGCGGCCCAAGGCCGTTCTCAAAGGCGGACCGGTCGGAGTTTTTGAATAGGCTGGAGGTGGTGGTTCAGATGGCTAGGCGATTAAGCGTTTAAACATATCAAGAGAACATTTCATGCCGCCAAATGGGTTTCTGAATCTCGCCGATTGTCGAAACGAAAAACCCAATATAAACAGTGAGTTAAAGGCGCTTCGACAAAATTTTCTGCCGGACAAATCAACCCTTTCCCCGTGCGTTTTTACGCGGGGAAGCACATTTATATTGCGGGGATATTGACATCCCGCGTGATTTTTGTTTTTATTTGATCGCCGGCGACGCGTTTCTGCGGCCGAACCCGTATTCAAAGCGACCAAGGAAACGATTTATGATCACTGTAACGACCCCCACGACAAACTTTCCTGCCATGCAAGGCCGCGTGGGCGACCGTCTTGTAACATATTCGACTCAAATCCCCCCTCATGCCATCGAAGGCCTGCTAGGGCACGACCCGCGCTCTCGCCATTGGAAAAAGCTGCCCGGCGACATCGAAGCGATTTACTCGAAAGTACAAAGAGCGACTGCGGGACAAAGGCTTCGTGGCATTATGGACTATGTACGCTTAAGATTTAGTCCGCGTTCTACGCTCATTGGAGCATTTCCTGCAGTTTCTATCGCAATTCAAAACCATGTCGGTTTCCGACCTCTAGCGATTCCAGACACAGAAGGCGTCGGTCACATCCAAATTGATATGAGTTCTCGAAATGCCCGTATCGTAGTCGATGGTCTTGGACGTCTTTCCAGTGTTCTAGAGTTGTTAGAAATGAGTTACGACGAGAGCAGGCCTAGCGATGACCGTCAGCAATTAGTTGACTTACTTAGCAGTTTCTCGATCCCGGTCGTGATTTACGCGCCGCATCCTGAATCTGAACCTCTCAGTCGTGCAGAAATGGGCCAACTTTTCTTCGACTTTAACTTCAAAGCTGTAGCTGTCCCTCCCCGGATCGCCATTTCCCTAGATATGTCTGACCCTTACATTCAGGTTACGAACAGGCTCGCCCGCGAAAGTAACGCAATTAAGAACCATGGCGGCATGGAAGAAAGGGCGGCGTCTCTGGGTGCCAAATCAACAGCTATAGTTGTTCAGCAAGTGCTGCTCCGTTTCGTCCGCGGAGCAATGGAAGGCGCTTCCTTCCAAGAAAGCAACAAAGCGGAAATAGAGAACCCAACGCTTTCTGCAGAAAACACTCTAGAACATGCCAAAGCGATGGCTGAATTCTTGGATGCTTTCGCAGATGCAATGGGGGAAGCGTTTTCAAAAGACCGGAAATCCCTCCATTTATCGTCTCCAGGCTGGCAAACGATTGGGGTTATCTACCATGACGTTGTTCATGCACTCGCTTCCAAAGACCCTGTGGAAACCGCCAGAAACCTAGCCCAAATTGATTGGAGCCGGTCTGGACCGCTTTGGTCTGATCTTGTGGTAGAGAAAGAGCATTCTGATGGAACGAAAGAACTAGTACTTCATAGTGCTGGCGCTTCGACAAAGCGCGAGATGGTTAAAAAAGTTCGAGCGGCCCTGAGCATCGACTCACTACCGAGCGAAAGTTCGGAGGCACTCATATGAAAAACCAATAAAGGGAAGGCATTGATGATGCCTTCCCTTTTTGGAAGTTAAATGGCCCAAATCTCAAGATGCGGTCGGGCCAAGCAACTCGATAGTTCTGACAGACGGAAGGCTAAACCAAAGCCTCGGGTTGGACAAGGCCGCTCGGAAAGGAGGTTGATATGGATGCGAAGTTACGGACGCAAACAAATGACTGCAGCGATCGCCGCTCAGATCAAGAAGTTGGCTGCCACAACGGACCTGTTTCAGCACCAGATAGCCGCGCGCCTTGAAATCAATCAAGGTCGCGTGTCTGAAGTGTTGTCTGGAAAGCGGTATGCTAACGTTCCCGCAGCCAAATAACAGACAATTGCGTGGGCAGCTAGTTAGTAGCTAGCTGCCCACATTCATTTATGAATTTTGTTTTTATCACCTACTCCATGCATAAAAAACCGCCCGAACCTTGCGATCCGGGCGGCTTGGTCATTTCAGGCGTTTGACGCGGCGTTATGCGGCTTCTTCCGCGTCGCGTTTGCGTTTGTCTTTTTTGCGTTCGTGCGGGTCCAGGATGGCCTTGCGCAGGCGGATGGACTTCGGCGTGACCTCGACGCGTTCGTCGTCCTGGATATAGGCCAGCGCCTCTTCCAGGGTGCGGCGGACCGGCGTGGTCAGCTTCAGGGCGTCGTCCTTGCCGGACGCGCGGAAGTTGGTCAGCTGTTTCGCCTTCAGCGGGTTCACTTCCAGATCGTTGCCCTTGTTGTGTTCGCCCAGGATCATGCCGCCATAGACGGGGTCGCCGGGGGAGACGAAGAGCGGGCCGCGTTCTTCCAGGTTGGCGAGCGCATAGGGCACGGCGGTGCCCTGTTCGGCGGAGATCAGCACGCCCGCGCGGCGCCCCGGGATCGGGCCCTTATACGGGGCGAAGCCGGTGAACATGCGCGACAGGATGCCCGTGCCCCGCGTGTCGGCCAGGAATTCGCCCTGATAGCCGATCAGGCCGCGCGACGGGATGTCGAAGACGATGCGGGTCTTGCCGCCGCCGGACGGGGCCATCTGGGTCATTTCGCCCTTGCGCAGGCCCAGCTTTTCCACCACGACGCCGGAAAATTCCTCGTCCACGTCGACCTGGACTTCCTCCATCGGTTCGATGCGCTGGCCCTTTTCGTCCTTGCGGAACAGAACGCGCGGCGGGCCGACGGTCAGTTCGAAGCCTTCGCGGCGCAGGGTTTCCAGCAGCACGCCCAGTTGCAATTCGCCGCGACCGGCGACTTCGTAGGCGTCCTTTTCCGCGCTTTCCGTGACGCGGATGGCGACGTTGCTTTCCGCCTCCCGCTCCAGCCGGTCGCCGATCATGCGGCCGGTCAGCTTGTCGCCTTCGCGGCCCGCCAGCGGGCTGTCGTTCACGGATACGGTCATGGCCATGGTCGGCGGGGCGATCGGACGGCCCGGCACCGGTTCGGTCACGGACGGATCGCAGATCGTGTCGGCCACGGTGGCGACGGTCATCCCGGCGATGGCGACGATATCGCCCGCGCTGGCCGTTTCCACCGGTTCGCGCTTCAGGCCCCGGAAGGCCAGCAGCTTGGTCAGGCGGCCGCTTTCCAACTGCTTGCCGTCGCGCGACAGGCCCTTGACCGTGCGGTTGACGGCAATCGTGCCGGATTCGATGCGGCCCGTCAGGATGCGGCCCAGATAGGGGTCGCTTTCCAGCGTCGTGACCAGCATGCGGAACGGGCCGGACGTATCGGCCTCCGGCGGGGAAACCTTGTCCAGGACGGTTTCGAACAGCGGCGTCAGATCGGTGCGGTCGTCGTCCAGGGAGCGCGCGGCCCAGCCTTGCTTCGCCGAGGCGTAGAGGACCGGGAAGTCCAACTGATCCTCATTGGCGTCCAGCGCGACGAACAGGTCGAAAACCTGATCGATGACCCAGTCGGGACGGGCATCCGGCTTGTCGACCTTATTGATGACGACGATCGGCTTCAGGCCCAGTTCCAGCGCCTTGATGGTCACGAATTTCGTTTGCGGCATCGGCCCTTCGGCGGCGTCGACCAGCAGCACGACCCCGTCGACCATGGACAGGATGCGTTCGACCTCTCCGCCGAAATCGGCGTGGCCGGGGGTATCGACGATGTTGATGCGCGTGCCCTTCCAATCGACCGACGTGCATTTCGCCAGGATGGTGATCCCGCGTTCCTTTTCCAGGTCGTTGGAATCCATCGCGCGTTCGGCGAGTTGCTGGTGCGACTGCACCGCGCCGGATTGGGTCAGCAGCTTGTCCACCATGGTGGTTTTGCCGTGGTCGACATGCGCGATGATCGCGATGTTACGAAGGGTGTTTTGAGCGGACATGGTATTCTTCAGCTTTCAAGAGCATGGGTAAAGAAGGCGCCGATCCACGCGGCGGCGCGGTCTGCATCGCGCGCCCGCGGCGTTTCGACGACGGTTGTCAGCCCCGGATCGACCACATCGGCCCCGATCCGGTCGCGCCGGAAGGTATACAGATCCTTCACATAGGCGCTGGGCATTTCGGGATGGCTTTGCAGCGTCAGGATCTTGTTCCCGACGGCGACCATGGCATTCGGGCAGAAGTCGCTGCCGGCCAGGACCTGCGCGCCTTCCGGCAGAACCGTCACCTGATCCTGATGGGAGACATAGGTGTCGAATTCCGTGCCCGGCGCCACCGCATCGGACAGCCAGTCCGGCACGTTGGCGAAAGTATAGCGATGGGTGCCGACGCCCCAGCCGCGATCCGACTTTTCCGCCTTGCCGCCCAGGGCCTGGGCGATGGCCTGATGGCCGAAGCAGATACCGACCATGGGCACGCCCGCATCCGCCGCGCCGCGAATGAAGTCCAGCAGGCGCGGGATGAAGGGTTCGGCATCGTAGACGCCCAGCGCGCTGCCGGTGATCAGCCACGCGTCGCAATCGGTCACGCTGTCCGGGAATTCATTGTCGATGACCGGATAGTCGACGATCTCCGACCCTTCCGGCAGGTGTGCCCGCAACAGGTCGGCGAACATGGCCGGATAATAGCCATGGGTTTCGTCCAGCGGCGCGGGCGGCCGCCCGGCTTCCAGGATGCCCAGACGCATCGTGATCCTCTTGTCTCAGTAAAGCGCTTTGCGCGGCTTGTAGCGGAGGAAACGCGATCCGTCCAGCAAGCTTTCCGCAGTGCACACCGCATAATCGGCCCTGCGTCGTTTCGGGTTGCCCCGATGGGACGGCGCGTTACCTTGGACCCGACAGGACAGAACAGGAGGATCGCATGACACAGCCGAAACTTCTCGCCTTCGCCGGAAGCACCCGGAAAGGGTCATTGAACGAGGCCATGCTGCGGGTCGCCGTGGCCGGGGCGCAGGCGGAAGGCGCGGATGTCACGCATGTAACGCTCGCCGACTATCCGATGCCGCTGTTCAATCAGGACTTGGAAGCCGAGCAGGGCGAACCCGACGGCGCGGCGCGGCTGAAGACCCTGTTCGCGGCGGCGGACGGGCTGTTGATCGCCTGCCCGGAATATAACGGGTCGATCACGCCCTTGCTGAAAAACACGCTGGACTGGGTGTCGCGCAAGGATGCGGGCGGGCCGGGCGGCCGCTATTACAAGGGCAAGACGGCGGGATTGATTTCCGCCAGCGCCGGGCGCCTCGGCGGCATGCGCGGGCTGGTCCATGTGCGCCAGATCCTGACCAATCTGGGGGCCGTCGTGATCCCCGAACAATTGGCGGTGTTCGGCGCGGACAAGCTGTTCGGCGACGACGGCGTGCCGGAGGACGAGGCCCGCGCCGAACAGTTGCGCGATGTCGGCGGCGCGCTGGCCCGCACCACCGCGAAACTGATCGGATAAAGGCGCCCCGATGCGAAGCCCGATTTTCTTCTTCACCGATTTCCGATGGGACGGCCCCTATGTCGGTCAGATGCACGGCGCGGCGCTGGCCGCCAATCCCGACGCGCATCTGGTCGACCTGATGCATGACGCGCCCAGCCGCGACCCGAAACTGTCGGCCTATCTGTTGGCGGCGCTGCTGCGCGACCTGCCAGAGGGCGCGACCGTCGTCGGCGTCGTCGATCCCGGCGTCGGCAGCGCGCGGGAGGCCCTGATGGTCGACGTCGACGGCAAGCGGCTGGTCGGCCCGGATAACGGATTGTTCGAAATCGCCATGCGGCAGGCGATGCATGTCGAACGCACCGCCCTGCAATGGCGGCCGGAACGCCTGTCCGCGTCCTTCCACGGGCGCGACCTGTTCGCCCCCGCCGCCGCGCGCTGGGCCGCCGGTCACCGGCCCGCCTGCACTCCCTTGCCCGCCTTTCCGGAAAACCGGCCCGGCGCGACCTGGCCCGACGATCTGGCGCAGGTGATCTATATCGACGGCTACGGCAATGCGATGACCGGCATTCGCGCGGCGGTCCTGCCCGACCCGGTGCGCCTGACCCTGTCCGACGGCAGCGCCCCGCCGCGCGCGCGTACCTTTTCCGATGTGCCGGAACGTTTCGGCTTCTGGTACGAAAACAGCATCGGCCTTGCCGAAATCGCCGTGAACGGCGGCAGCGCCGCCCAGAAATACGGGCTGCGCGCCGGGTCCGTCGTGGATGTTTAGCGGTTATTCCAATCTACGGATGGGGTATCATGTCCTGCTTTCGGCGCTCTTCCTGATGGTCGCCGCCACGGCATCGGCGGAAACGGTGCGGATCGACGGCCCCGCAGGGCCGCTTGCCGGGGAAATGATCGCCGTCGACGGCGCGCGGCACGCGGTCGTCATCGTTCCGGGATCGGGGCCGACCGACAGTGACGGGAACGGCAAGCAGATGGGCCTGCATTCGGACACCTATAAACTGCTGGCGGAAGGTCTCGCCGGGGCGGGAATCGCGTCTATCCGGATCGACAAGCGCGGCTTTTTCGGCAGCCGATCCGCCATCGCCGACCCGAACGACGTGACCGTCGCCGCCTATGCGCAGGACACCCGCGATTGGGTGCGGCGGGCAGCGGATCTGGCCCCCTGCGTCTGGATCGCCGGTCACTCGGAAGGCGGTTTGGTCGCGCTGCTGGCCGCGCAGGAGCCGCCGGAAAACCTCTGCGGTCTGATCCTGCTGGCGGCGGCGGGGCGTCCCATCG
Source organism: Pacificispira spongiicola (assembly GCF_012926505.1). Lineage (GTDB taxonomy): Bacteria > Pseudomonadota > Alphaproteobacteria > UBA8366 > Aestuariispiraceae > Pacificispira > Pacificispira spongiicola. Next base: position 708,498 of record NZ_JABBNT010000003.1, on the reverse strand, counting down.
GCCGGTTATTGGTCGACCAGATGCGTGCCATGCCGGGCAACGCCCCCTTTATGCCGCAAATCGAAGCCGCCGTCTCCGCGCTGGAGGCGGGCCATATCCACGACCCCGCCGCATTGCCACCGTTCCTGCGACCGATGTTCACCGCCGGGCTGCAACGCTACATGATCGACCTGTTCTCCTATGATCCGACAGCGTTGGCGCGCGACTGGGCAGGTCCGGCGCTGATCGTCCAGGGCGATGCGGATATGCAGATCAAGCCGAAGGACGCCGACTTGTTGGCCACCGCGATGCCCCAGGCCGTGCGTGCCGATCTGACCGGCGCGACACATATGCTGAAAGACGATGTCCCCGGTCAGCCGTTCGTCAGTTACACCGACCCGTCACTGCCGCTACATGCCGGACTGATCCCGGCCATCACTGCCTTTCTGAACGATTGACGGCCCCGGCCCGCAGACGCATCGCGATATAGGCGAAAATCCGTCCGGCTTCGGTTGCCTGAAAGCACGGGCTGAAAGCGGCGGCATGGGGTCTGGCGACGATACAGGGCGAGTGTCGATAGGCGATGCCCGGGCGGGCGGCCAGCCATGTCATCGCGTCCGGCGGTTCGAACGGATCGCCGGAAAAGCCGAAGATCAAGCCGTCCAACCTATCCGACGCCGTGATCTCCGCGATCTGCCGGTCGCGTTCCGCCTGCCACGCAGCGCCGCGATAGGCCCGACGGCCCGCAAAAGCCGGGGCAAAGCCGATCAATCCGGCGACCGGAACCCGCCCCTGCGCTTGGATGAGCAATCCCGCCCAGGCGCCCGCCGATTGCCCCATCAGAACGATGTGATCCGACGATACCCCGTCCGCCATCATCCGCAGCAACAGGGATTCCGTATCCGCCGCCCGGCGCCGGACCTTCGCCACGCCGTCGCCGTCCTCCTGATTGAAGCCGCCGGTCTTCGTCGGTGTGCAGTATTGGAAAACGGTCAGGCGATATCCGTCGACCATCCGCCCGTCCAGATCGGCCGCCACCGGCGGCAGGGCCAGACGGCTGCACGGGTCCGGTTTGCCTTCCGCGACGGAGCCGTTCAGATAGACGATGAAGACGCGCGGCGCGGCGGATCGAAACGGCTCGCGGGCCGACCGCCCCGGCGGATCGCCGACGAATCCGCTCCCCATGCCCAATTCCGGCACGGGACGATAAACCGATGCCGCCAGAAGCAGCAGCGGCAGCAAAGCCCCGAACCGCAGGACGCGCTTAACCCGGCCCGACATACCGCGTCACAATCTCGTCCACGCGGCGGCCATAGGACCCGCCGAAAAACCAGGCATGCGCCAGCAAAGGTTCGACTTGATACAGCAATTGCCGTTCTTCGAAGAACAGGGGATCGATCGCCCTATGGTCTGCATAGCGTGCGAAGAACGCATCGCCGACCCCGCCGAATAGGGTCAGGAAGGCCAGTTCGATTTCCGGGTCGGCGTAGTAAACCGCCGGGTCGATCACCGCCGCCAGCCGTCCCTTGTCGAACAACACATTGCCCATCCACAGATCGCCATGGATCAGGGCGCTGGGCCCCTCACCGGGAATCCAGGCATGGATTTGATCGCACAGCCGTTCCAGCCGCGCGAAACAACCGGGCGGCAGGCGGCCCACCTCTTCCGCCAATCGCCCCAGGAAAAGCAGGCGATGGTCGCGGAAAAAGTCGGGCCAACTATCCGTCCAGGGATTGGGCCGCTGCAACGGGCCGATCGGCGTCGGCTGATCATAACCGAACCGCACCGACTGCTGACTGTGCAATGCGGCCAGACCGTCGGCGAGATCCATCATGCCGGATCCGCCGCCGACCCCATCATTGTCGATATGATCCAGGATCAGGAAATCCCGTTCGGAATACAGCACCGCCGGCACCGGAAGGGTTTCCGTGCGGCGCAGACGGTTGAGCATGGCCGCTTCCTCGCGCAGGGAAACGGGTTTCAGATCCGTCGGCTGCGGCCGCGGTTCCAGGACCTTGACCACGACGCGACGCCCATCCGCCATCTCGCACAGGGAGGTGTCGCAGATATTGCCCCCGGATAGCGGGCGTCTTTGGCGGATCGCGCTGTTCAGCGCGGTTTCGATGCGGCGGCGCAGCGGCGCCGTCACAGACGCTCCCGCAGCGCCTGGATCCAGGCCTTGCACCCGGCCTCTATCAGGTCCAGGGAATATTCGTAGTCGGCCACGCCGCCGTAGTAAGGGTCGGGCACGTCGTGCCGCCCGACATCCGGCGCGGCATCCAGGAACAACCGGATATCCGGGCTGGCCGATGCCGGTTTCGACCGGGTCAGATGGGCGATATGGCTGTCGTCCATGCCCAGGATCAAATCGAAATCGGTGTAATCGGCGGGGCGCAGCGGGCGCGAGAAAATGCCCGTGAAGTCATAACCGCGCGCCGCCGCGCTCACGACCGCTTGTTGGGTCGGCGATTCCCCTTCATGCCAATCCTTGGTGCCCGCGCTGTCGACCGTGACGCGATCCGCAAGCCCCGCTTCCGTCAGCATATGGCGCAGGACGCCTTCCGCCGTGGTGGAACGGCAAATGTTCCCGGTACAGACCATCAGGATACGATAGGGTGCGGATGCCGTGCTCATTTCGCCTCTCGAAAGCGGGTTCGACTTTGGTTAGCATGACCGAATAATTTCGCAAAGATTTACGGGATGGAATTGACCGATGGCCACCGCTGACGCCGCCTTTCCGATCGTCGTGCTGACCGGCGCGGGCATTTCGCGGGAATCCGGACTGGCGACCTTTCGGGACGCGGACGGCATCTGGGCGACGGTGCGCATAGAGGATGTGGCGACGCCGGAAGCCTTCGCCGCCGATCCGGCGCGCGTGCACGACTTCTATAACGAGCGGCGGCGCGGGCTGCTGGACCCGGCGGTCCAGCCGAATGCCGCCCACGCGGCGCTGGCGCGATTGGAAAAGGACTGGCCGGGCGAGGTTCTGATCGTCACCCAGAATATCGACGACCTGCACGAACGCGCGGGCAGCCGCAATCTGATCCATATGCACGGGGAGCTGCTGAAGGCCCGCTGCACGCGATGCCAGACGGTTTCCGCCTGGGGCAATGACATGTCGGTGAAATCCGCCTGTGCCAATTGCGGGACGCGCGGCACCATGCGCCCGCATATCGTCTGGTTCGGTGAAATGCCCTTCATGATGGAGGAAATTTACGCCGCCCTGGCCAAGTGCGGCCTGTTCCTGTCCATCGGGACATCCGGCAATGTCTATCCCGCCGCCGGATTTGTAGCGGCGGCGAACGAAACGGGCCGCGCCCAGACGGTCGAAATCAACCTGGAACCGTCGGAAGGGGCGACCCTGTTTCAGGAAGGCGTCTACGGCCCCGCGACGGAAACCGTTCCCGCCGTGGTCGACCAGATTCTGACCTATACGGCATGACCAAGCCGGAGACGTTGGACAATCTGCTGATGGAGGTGCGCGGCTGTACGCTTTGCGCCGATCATCTGCCTCTGGGTCCGCGCCCCGTCGTGCGGATGCAGGGCGGGGCGCGCATCCTGATCGTCGGCCAAGCGCCAGGCACGAAGGTCCACGAAACCGGCATCCCCTGGAACGATGCATCCGGCGACCGCTTGCGCGATTGGCTGTCCCTGTCCAAGGACATTTTCTACGACGAAACCAAAATCGCGATCATGCCCATGGGGTTCTGTTATCCGGGCCGCGATCCGAAGGGCGGGGACAAACCGCCGCGCCCCGAATGCGCCCGAACTTGGCACGACAGGCTGCTATTGCATCTACCGGACATCGATTTAACGCTTTTGGTCGGTTCTTATGCGCAAAAGCGATACTTGGGATCCGCCGCATCGGCCACAATGACGGAATCCGTCCGGAACTTCCGGACCCATCTGTCCGCGGGTTTCTTGCCCCTGCCCCACCCGTCCTGGCGCACGACGGCGTGGCAGCGCAAGAACCCCTGGTTCGACGAAGAGGTTTTACCCGTGTTGCGATCGCGTGTCGGGGAGTATGTGGCGTGAGTTCCGTCACGGAAAACAAACTTGAAACGCCGCTCTGGCCCAGTCTGGCGATCGTCGTCGCCTCCGTCCTGTGGGGACTGTATTGGATTCCCATGCGCAGCCTGGAAGAGGTCGGCATCGAAAAGGGCTGGCCGTCCCTGGTCTTGAACGTCGGTGTCCTGGCGGTTCTGCTGCCCGGCATTGCCCTCCGCTGGCGGCGATTCCTGTTTCAGCCGGGGCAGCTCGCCATCGCCGGACTGTCCATCGGCGCGGCCCTGGGTCTGTACGGCATCGCCTTGAACCTGACCGATGTCGTGCGCGCCGTTTTGCTGTTCTACCTGTCCCCGGCCTGGTCCACGCTAATCGGCCTGATCTGGTTGGGGGAACGGTTGACCCTGCGCCGGATCGCCGCCCTGACCATGGGGTTCGCCGGTCTGGTCGTCGTTCTGGGGATCGAGGACGGCATCCCCCTGCCGCAATCCGTCGGCGACTGGATGGCGTTGGTGTCCGGCATGGTCTGGTCCATCGGATCGGCGAAAATCTATACCAGCCGCGGCCATGGGACGTTCGAAATTTCCTGCAGCATGGCCCTGGGCACGGTGGTCGTCGCCGGAGCGATGCTTGCGATCTTCCCGGCGGATGTGATCGGCGGATTCCCCACCCCGTCCGATCCGGCCAAGGCGCTGGCCATCCTGGCCATCGGGATTGCGGTTCTGATGATGCCCATCCTGTTCCTCACTGTCTGGGGCACGAAACGCCTGTCACCGGCGACGGCGGGCATCCTGCTGCTGGGCGATCTGGTGGTCGCCGTCGCTTCCGCCGCGATCCTGTTGGAAGACGAACCTTTCGGTGTCCGGGAAATTACCGGTACCTTGCTGATCGCCGGGGCCGGGTTCCTGGAGGTCTTGCCCTTCCGACGACGCAGAAGGGCCGTTGAAGGAGTGTGAGCGTGCAGGACAGCCTTTCGGGTATCCGGGTTCTCGATTTTTCCACGCTGCTGCCGGGGCCTCTGGCGACGTTGCTGATGGCGGAGGCCGGGGCGGAAGTCACCAAGATCGAACCGCCTGGCGGCGAGGATATGCGCCGGTTTCCGCCCTTTCTGCCGGATGGAAGCGGGGCCTGTTATCGGTTGCTCAATCGCGGCAAGACGGTCCGGGAACTGGACCTGAAAGCACCGGACACGCTGGCGCTTTTGACCCCGTTGATCGAGGACGCGGATGTCCTGGTCGAACAGTTCCGACCCGGTGTGATGGACCGTTTGGGGCTCGGTTACGCCGCTGTCGCCAAAATCAATCCGTCCATCGTCTATTGTTCGATCACCGGCTACGGTCAGACGGGGCCGAAGGCGCGCAAGGCCGGGCACGACCTGACCTATATGGCCGAAAGCGGCATCCTGGGTCTGACAACGGGGGCCGACGGCCTGCCGATCCTGCCCCCCGTGCTGACCGCCGATATCGCGGGCGGTACCTATCCCGCCGTCATGCGGATCGCGCTGGCCCTGTTACGGCGAACCCGAACCGGTGACGGCGCGCATCTGGACATCGCCATGACCGACAATCTAAGGCCCTTCGCCTGGTGGGCGCAGGCGATCCACTCGGCCACCGGCAAGACACCCGGCCCCGGCGACTGGCTGCTGAACGGCGGATCGCCGCGCTATGGCATCTACGCCGCGCGGGATGGACGCGCCATCGCCGTCGGCGCGCTGGAGGAAAAATTCTGGCAGGCGCTCTGCGCGGCGGTCAATCTGCCCGAAGCCCTGCGCGACGACCGCAAGGACCCCGCTGCCACGCGGGCCGCTCTCGCCGCCGCCATTGCCACCCGGGACGCGGACGATTGGCGGCCCGTTTTCGACGCCGCCGACTGCTGCGCATCCATCGTCGAACGCCTCAGCGACGTGATCCGCGACGGGCAGGGCTCATTGTTCGGTCTCTCCCGTTGACTTAAGCCGGTTTCCCCTGCACTTTCGCCGCTTTCCGGCGGGGTCGGCCCGTTGGAACACCCCAGCAGAAAGAGTCAGGAGATGTCTGAAGTCCAACAATCCGCAGTCATGAACACCTATGCCCGGTCCCCCATTGCGTTCGACCGTGGCGAAGGCGTCTATCTGTGGGATACGGACGGGCGACGATATCTCGACTTCTATGCCGGGATCGCCGTGAACAGTCTGGGCCACGCCCATCCGCATCTGGTCGCCGCGCTGAAGGCGCAGGCCGAAAAGCTGTGGCACGTCGCCAACCTGTACACGATCCCGGAAGGCGAGAAGCTGGCGAAACGGTTGACCGAAAACAGCTTCGCCGATCGGGTTTTCTTCACCAATTCCGGCGTCGAGGCCCTGGAAGGCCTGATCAAGCTGGCGCGGCGCTACCATGCCGCCGGCGGGAATCCCGAGCGCTATCGCGTGGTCACGGTGGAGGGCGCCTTCCACGGCCGGTCGCTGGCGACCATCGCGGCGGCGAATAACAAGAAGTATCTCGACGGGTTCGGTCCGAAGGTCGATGGGTTCGACAACGTGCCCTTCGGCAATATGAACGCGTTGCGCGATGCGATCGGGCCGGAAACAGCCGCGATCCTGCTGGAACCGATCCAGGGCGAAGGCGGCATCCGTGCCGCGGACCTGGACTATCTGCGTCAGTTGCGCGCCGCTGCGGACGAATTCGGCATTCTGCTGATCCTGGACGAGGTTCAGTCGGGCAACGGCCGGACCGGCAAGATGTGGGCGCACGAATGGGCCGGGATCGAACCGGACGCCATCGCCACGGCGAAAGGCATCGGCGGCGGCTTCCCCATGGGCGCGATCCTGGCGAAGGAAGAGGCCGCGCGTGGCCTGACGCCCGGCACCCACGGCACGACCTTCGGCGGCAACCCACTGGCCATGGCCGTCGGCAATGCCGTGCTGGACGTGATCGGTGAACCCGGATTCATGGAACGCGTCGAAAAGGTCGGCGACTATCTGTGGGATAAGATGGCGGGCCTTGTCGCCAAACACCCCACCGTCTTCGCCGGACAGCGCGGCGCGGGCCTGATGCAGGGCCTGGCCTGCCAGCCGGATGTCAGCAATCTCGAATTCCTGAACGCCCTGCGCGAGGCGGGTCTTCTGACCGTCGGGGCGGGAGAAAACGTGATCCGTTTGCTGCCGCCGCTGATCGTCGAAGAGAAACACGTGGACGAAGCAGCCGCCATTATCGACACGGTCGCCGGTCAGTGGAGTAAAAAAGATGCCTAAACATTTCCTAGACCTGGACCATTTCGACGAAGCCGCGCTGCGGACCATGCTGGACAGCGGCAATGCGGGCCGCGAGCGCGACCGCAAACCCGGTGCGCCAAAGCCGTTGGACGGCAAGGTTCTGGCCCTGATCTTCGAAAAGCCCTCGACCCGTACGCGCATCAGCTTCGATGTCGGCATGAAGCAATTGGGCGGCGAGGTGGTCGTCATGACCCCGGCGGAAACTCAATTGGGCCGTGGCGAGACGATTGCCGACACGGCGCGCGTCCTGTCGCGTTACGTCGACGCGATCATGATCCGCACGACCGAAGAATCGAAACTGCTGGAACTGGCGGAACATGCGACGGTGCCCGTCATCAACGGCCTGACCGACCGCACCCATCCCTGCCAGTTGATGGCCGACGTGATGACCTATGAACAACATCGCGGGTCCATCAAGGGCAAGGTCGTGGCCTGGGCCGGGGACGGCAACAACATGGCCACCAGTTGGATTCACGCCGCCGCGCGGTTCGATTTCACCCTTCGCATCGCTTGCCCGGAAGAATTGCAGCCGCCGCGCGACGTGGTCGATTGGGCGGTCAAGGAAGGTTGCAAGCTGGAAATCGTCCACAATGCGGACCATGCCGTGAAGGATGCGGATTGCGTCGTCACCGATGTCTGGGTGTCCATGGGAGACCGCGACGCACCGGTGCGCCACAATCTGCTGCAACCCTTCCAGGTCAATGAAGAGCTGATGGCGAAGGCGAAGCCGGATGCGATCTTCATGCATTGCCTGCCCGCGCATCGCGGGGAGGAAGTGACCGCCGGTGTGATCGACGGCCCGCAAAGCGTCGTCTGGGACGAGGCGGAAAACCGTCTGCACGCACAGAAGGGCATCCTTCTTTGGTGCCTGGACAAGGTTTAAGGCCCATAAAGCTAAGGCCCGTAAAATGGCAGAAGAAATCCGCATCCCGGAAGGCGGGGATACCCCGCCGACCGGCACCCCGCTGACCGACGATTGCGTTCAGCCGTTCATGATCGACCGGACCGGCCTGCACGGCCGCATGGTCAAGCTGGGCGCAAGCGTCGATACGATCCTGTCCCGTCACGGTTATCCCGACCCGGTTGCCTATCTGCTGGGCGAGATGCTGGCCCTGTGTGCGGGTCTGGCGGCGGCGTTGAAGTTCGACGGCGTCTTCACCCTTCAGACGAAAGGGGACGGCCCCGTCCCGATGCTGGTCGCCGATGTGACCAGCGGCGGAAAGATGCGCGGATATGCCCAAGTGAAAGGGGAGGTGCCGCCACTGCACGATGTCGTGGCGGCCCCGATCCCGAAACTGCTGGGTCAGGGCTATCTTGCCTTCACCGTCGACCAGGGCAGCGACATGGAACGCTATCAAGGCATCGTGGCCCTGGAAGGCGCGACGGTCGAAGAATGCGTGCAACGCTATTTCGAACAATCGGAACAGTTCGCCTCCACCGTCAAACTCTGCGCCGGACGACGGGATGACGGCAGCATGGCGGCATCCGCCCTGCTGGTGCAGCGTCTGCCGGACGAAGGCGGCAACGAGGATATCGGCAAGGCGGACAGCGACGCCTGGCGCCGCGCCGTGGCGCTGATGAGTTCCGCCAAGCCGGAGGAAATGCTGGACCCCGGCCTGCCGCCGAACGATTTGCTCTATCGCCTGTTCCATGAAGACGGCGTGCGCGTCTTCCCGCCACAGGAATTGGTGGAGGAATGCCGCTGTTCCCGGTCCAAGATCGAGGGCGTGCTGAAGTCGCTGGAACCCGGCGCGCTGGACGACTTGAAGCTGGACAACGGCCTGATCGAGGTCACTTGCGAATTCTGTTCGCGTACCGAAAGCTTTTCGGACGCCGATCTGGCGTAAACACCGGTTGCCTTAACGCTTTGGCAGTTTCGGCGCGTCGTCGAACAGAAGGTCCCGATTCGGATTGGGCTCCCGGACGTCGGTTTCCACCGGCTCCAATTCCGGAACAGTGCCGTGACTGTCGCCGACCGACAGGTCCGTCATCTTCCGGGCCTGGGGCAGGACCGATCCTTCCAGGCTGCCGATGAAGGCATTGTGCTTGTTGACGTGACCTTGCAGGGATTTCGTCAATCCGGCGACATCGCCGCCCAGCTTCACCATGCGGCGGTACAGTTCGGTCGCGACCTCGTGCACCTTCTGGGCGTCCTTCGACGCCTTTTCCTGCCGCCAGCCGTAAGCAATCGCTTTCGCCAGCCCCAACAGGGTCGTCGGCGAACAGACGATGACACGCTTGTCCCAGGCGTCCTCGAACAAGGCCGGGTCGCGGGCCATGGCGGCGGAATACATCGGTTCCCCCGGCACGAACATGACGACGAAATCGACCGTATCGGAGGGCAGGTTCTTCCAGTAATCCTTGCGGCCCAGTTGGTCGACATGGGTGCGGATCTGACGCGCATGTTCCACCAGCTTGGCTTCCCGCTGCTCCTCGGTTTCCGCTTCCATCGCCTCCAGATAGGCGGAAAGCGAGGTCTTGGCATCGATCACCAGCGTCCGACCGCCGGGCATGTTCAGAACGACATCTGGGCGGCGCGCGCCGTCTTCCGTCGAAAAATGCTTTTCCGTTTCGAAATCCACATGTTCGGCCATGCCGGACAGTTCCAACAGCGTGCGCAACTGCTGCTCCCCCCAGCGCCCGCGCGTTTTCGGGGCACTGCGCAGGGCGTTGACCAGACTGACCGTCGTGTCGTTCAGCTTCCCATGGCTTTCCGCGATATGGCGGATTTGTTGGCTGAGCGCGCCTTCGTCCTGCTTTCGCTGGGTTTCCATGTCCGTGACCTGACGCTGGAAACGGTCCAGGGCTTCCTTCATCGGCGTGACCATGGCCTTCATCCCGGTCTCGCCCTTTTCCTGCTGCTGTTTGAAGACTTCCTGGGCGCGTTCCAGGAAGGTCTTGTTCGCCCCGTCCAGAAGACCGGACATCGCGATCTTCAATTCCTTTTCAATCTGGCCGTGGACGTTTTCCAGTTCCGCCAGTTTTTCCGCATGGGATTTGCGTTCGGCGTCCAACGTGGTTTGCAGGTTTTCGATTTGCACGCGCCGGTCGGTCAGGTCGGATTGGGCGGCCTCCAGCTTGGTCCGCAGGACGTCCCGTTCCTGTCGGATTTCCTCGCGGTCTTCTCCCAGCGCCCCCAACCGGGCCGACGCTGCCGACAGGTCGCTTCGCACCTGTTCGACGATCTGCGCCAGTTCCGTTTCCCGCGCGCGCATGGCGGAGAGTTCGGCAGCCTTGCCCCGAACGAGCGTCACCCAGGACAGGATTACCCCGACCGCGACGCCCCCGCCGGCCAAAATCGCCGCGATCTGGAGTTCGAATGGCATCGGAGTTTTCCTTCCTTCTGAGACGGGCCTTCTGAGACGGGCCTTCTGAGACGGGCCTTCTGAGACGAGAATGCCGACAAGACCCGATTCTACAGGATTCGGGAAGCCTCGGAGATTTGGCGGATTTTGGAAACAATATTGTTCTTTATACCGGGATTTTTTCCAAATCAGGCATGGTTATTTTACGCCCATACAGATTTTAACCCGATCCGATGATGGAGACCGACGATGACCACATCTTCCGAAAACGACAATCGCCCGCTTGCTGTCCTGCGTGTCGATTCGAGCGCCCGCGGCGACGCATCCACCAGCCGCGCCCTGAGCGACCGCGTAATCGAGAAACTGAAAGCTGAACACGGCGACGTTTCCGTTACCCTGCGCGACGTATCCGCCGGCCTTCCAATGGTGGACGGCGCGTGGCTCGGCGCGACCTTCACCGATCCTGCGGAGCGCAGCGACGACCAGAAAGCGACCCTGTCCCTTTCCGATACTTTGATTGACGAACTCCGGGCCGCAGATGTCCTAGTGATCGGGGTGCCGGTCTACAATTTCCAAATCCCGGCCGCGCTGAAGTCGTGGATCGATCTCGTCGCCCGCGCCCGGGAAACGTTCCAGTACACCGAAAGCGGCCCCGAAGGCCTGCTGAAAGGCAAAAAGGCAATTCTCACCTTTGCATCCGGTGGGGTGGACCTGAACGGCGTCGCCGATTTCACCACGCCGTATTTGAAGTTCATGCTTGGCTTCCTGGGCATTACCGACGTGCAAGTGGTGGCCGCCGACCGACAGAACCTCGATGAGACGGCGGTGGACCGGGCGACGGCTGAAATCGAACAGCTCGCGGCCTAATCCGCGCAACTGCCGACTTGTTCCCGAAGGGGCCGGATGCAAAACTGACGCATCCGGCCTTTTCCTTGTGGGACGAGTAATCCATGCCGCAATCGGCTGCGCCCAAATCGGTCCATGTGAATGGCGACGGCTCCACGCTGGAACCGTTCGACCTCGCGCGCTGTTTGACGGTGATGAGCGATGAGGAACGTTCGACGCTGCGCGCCGCCGGGGCGGAGGTGCTGAACTGTCAGCGCATCCTGAAAAAGACCTCAAGCAATGTCGTTTCCGAAATCCTGCGTCATCAGGGTTCCTATTATGAATGGAGCCACTACCCCAAGGGTGACGCCGTGGATTGGGAAACGCATTCCCTCTACTACTACCATTCCCATCCGAAGGAAGAACGGCCCGACGAACACGGGCATTTCCACACCTTCCTGTGTTACGACGGCATGCCCGACGATGTCGCCCCCCTGCCGCTGACCGTGCCGCAGGCGGAAAACGACAGCCGCGTCGGCGCGCATATCGTTGCCATCAGCATGGACAAGCGCGGCCGGGCATCGAAGCTGTTCACCGTGAATCGCTGGGTCACGGATGAAACCTGGTATCCCGCCGATGCGATGAAGCGCATGATCGATCGGTTTGAAATGGATCACGCCTTCCCGTCCTGGGCGACGAACCGATGGCTGAGCGCCATGATGATCCTGTTCAAACCGCAGATCGCCTATCTGCTCGACGCCCGCGACGCCGTGGTCGCGGATTGGGCCGCCCGGCATCCCGACACCGATGCGTTCGAAGATCGCGGCTTGGAAGTCGCCGCCGAATTGGACATCGATGTCGGCGAACAAGTCGCGGCCCTGGGCTGATTGCCCGCGTTACCCGTCGCCTGATTTCTGGCGCGTCGCGATCCGCAACAATTTCTGAAAACGCGGGCATTCCAAATGCGACGGTGCCGTGCATTCCGCCACATGCTGAATCGTATCGCGCAGGACCTGTAATTCCTCAATCTGTTTGTCAATTTCGGCGACCCGGGCCTTCAGGACCGGCCGGGGCAATTCGGTTACACCGCCCGCGCCGACGACATCGGCGATTTCAGACAAGGAGAACCCGGCCTTTTTACCCAAGGCGATCAAACGCAGCCGCCAAATCGCCTCCGGCCCAAATTGCCGCCGTAACCCATGCCGGGTAACCGACGAAATCAGGCCGATTTCGTCGTAATACCGCAATGTCGATGCCGGGACGCCCGATTGCGCGGCCAATTGGCCGATATCGATCATTTTCATGCTTGACCTCAAGTTGACTTGAAGTGGCAGCGTGCACCCAAGATCAATTTTCATCAAGGGCAAGACCATGAAAAAGCGACTCTCATCCTCTTACGGCAGCCTCCCCGCGCTGGCCTTGGCGGTCTTGTTGGCCTCACTCGGTATCAGTATCGCGACCGTCGCGCTGCCGACATTGGCAACCGCCTTCTCCGTTCCGACATCACAGGTACAATGGGTCATTTTGGCCTATCTGCTGGCCGTCACCGTCACCATCGTAACGGCCGGGCGGCTCGGCGATTTATTGGGACATCGCCGGGTCTTCCTCGCCGGGCTCGTCCTCTTCTCCGCGGCATCGGCGGCCTGCGCCGTGACGCCGACTTTCACCGGATTGATCGCCGCCCGCGCGGTGCAGGGGATCGGGGCAGCGATCCTAATGGCCCTGCCGCTGTCCATCGTCCGCGATACGGTGCCGACGGAACGAACCGGCGCCGCCATGGGTCTCATGGGCACAATGTCGGCGATCGGAACCGCACTCGGCCCCTCCCTCGGCGGGTTGACGATTGCCGGTGCCGGGTGGCGTCCTATGTTCGTGGCCCTAGCCGCGGGCGGTATCGTCGCGGCAATCGTAACCCTGCGCGGCGTCCCCGGAAAAGCCGCCGAGCCGTCGGAAAATCGGCCGCAAATAGATATCTTCGGGATGATGGTCCTGACACTGACGCTGGCGGCATTCACCGTTTCCGTGACCGGCAGTCGAACCGGGTTTTCAACGGATAGCCTGTTGCTGCTGCTGACCGCCGGGATCGGGGGAATCATCTTCGTCTGGGTCGAACGAACGCGGAAGTCGCCCTTGGTGGATTTCACCGTGCTACAGAACCGGTACATTGCCGCGGCCCTCGTCACCAATCTCCTCATCACGGCGGTGATGATGACGACCCTAGTGGTCGGACCCTTCTTCCTGGCCTATGCCTTGGGGTTGAACGAAGCGACGGTCGGCCTTGTCATGGCCGTCGGCCCCCTGACCGCAGCCCTGTCGGGTATACCCGCAGGCCGCATCACCGACAGGATCGGCGCAGGGCGGGCATTGGTGCTGGGGCTTGCGCAAACGATCCTGGGTCTGATCTGCCTGTCGATGGCGCCGCGATATTTGGGCACGACCGGCTATATCCTGTCCCTGATGCTTTTGACGCCGGGCTTCCAGCTTTTCCTGGCGGCCAATAATGCGTCGGTCATGGTCGCCGCCCCGGACGACAAACGGGGGATGATCGCCGGGTTGCTGGGTCTTTCCCGCAATCTGGGTTTCATCATCGGCGCGTCGGTAATGGCGACTGTTTTCGCTGCGGCAACCGGATCCCAAAACGCCGCGGAAACGCCCCCCGACCTGATAGCCGGGGCATTCTCCACGACATTCCTGACAGCCGTGGGTTTGTCGGTCTTCGCCCTGTTCCTGTCGATCGCGACCCGCCCTAGCCCCGCGCCGAGGGCGGAACACAGCGCGTAAGATTAGTGCGCTTCCGCCCAGCTGTCGCCGGTTCCGGCCTCCACGATCAGGGGGACCTTCAGATCCAGAAGCGGCTGGGCGGCCCCTTCCATCACCGCCTTGATGCAGGCGATGGCGGCTTCCGTATCGCCCTCCGGCGCTTCGAAGACCAGTTCGTCATGCACCTGCAGCAGCATCTTCACCCGGTCCGACAGGCCCGCATCTTCCAAGGCCTTGGGAATGCGGATCATCGCGCGTTTGATGATATCCGCCGCCGTCCCCTGGATCGGCGCATTGATCGATTGTCGTTCCGCATAGTTGCGGCGCATCGGGTTCTTGTCGTTGATGGTCGGGATATGGATACGGCGCCCGAACAGGGTCTCCACCCGGCCATGCTTGCGGCAATATTCGACGGTTTCATCCATATAGGCGCGGATGCCGGGGAAGCGTTCGAAGTACCGGTCGATAAAGGCCTGGGCCTCGCCCCGCGCCACGCCGATCTGGTTGGCCAGACCGAAGGCGGAAATGCCGTAGATGATGCCGAAATTGATCGCCTTCGCCTTGCGGCGCACATCCGACGTCATGTCCGCCATCGGCACGCCGAAGACTTCCGACGCCGTCGCCGCGTGAATATCCTGACCGTCCCGGAACGCCTGGATCAACGGTTCGATTCCCGCAACATGGGCGACGAGCCGCAATTCGATCTGCGAATAATCCAGGGAGATCAGCTTCGACCCCGACGGCGCGACGAAGGCCTTGCGGATGGCGCGGCCTTCCTCCGTTCGGATCGGGATGTTCTGCAGGTTCGGATCGGTCGAGCTCAACCGTCCCGTCTGCGCCCCGGTCATCATATAGGACGTATGCACCCGTCCGGTTCGGGGATGGATATCTTCCATCAAGGCATCGGTATAGGTGCTTTTCAGCTTGGACAGCATGCGCCAGTCCAGGACCTTGGCGACAATCGGATGGGCGTCGCGCAGCGGCTCCAGCACATCGGAACTTGTGGACTGCGCCCCGGTCTTGGTCTTGCGCCCGCTGTCCAGACCCATTTCGTCGAACAGAACCTCGCCCAATTGCTTCGGCGAACCGACATTGAAGTTGCGGCCCGCCTCCTTATGAATTTCGGTTTCCAGATCGGCGATACGCTTGCCGAAATCGGTCGACATGCTGCGCAGCACGGTCGGATCGACCTTGATCCCTTCCCGCTCCATCATCGCCAGAACGGGCACCAGCGGCCGTTCGATCGTCTCGTAAACGGTGACCAGCTTTTCTTCCAACAGGCGGGGTTTCAACGCCTGCCACAGGCGCAGGGTGATATCGGCATCTTCCGCGGCATAGTCCCGCGCCTTGTCCAACGGCACCTCGGCGAAGGTGATCTGCGACTTGCCCTTGCCCGCGACCTCGGAAAAAGCGATCGGCTTATGATCCAGATGCAATTCCGACAGTTCGTCCATGCCATGGCCATGCATGCCGCCTTCCAGCACGAAACTGATCAGCATCGTATCGTCGATCGGCGTGACGGCGACGCCCTCCCCCGCCAACACGACGGCGTCGTATTTGATATTCTGCCCGATCTTCAGAATGCCCGGATCTTCCAGCATGGGTTTCAGCAGGGCCAGCGCCTCCGCCTTGTCCATCTGCTTCGGGACTTCGGCATCGTCGCCGGTGCTCAAAAGATCGCCATCCCCCGCCGATCCCGGCGCGACATGGGCCAACGGGATATAGCACGCCTTCCCGGCCTCCACCGACAGGGACACGCCGACCAGTTCGGCCTGCATCTGGTTCAGACTGGTGGTTTCCGTATCGACGGCCACCGTCCCCACTTTTTCCGCCAGGGCAATCCAGGCCTTCAACGCATCCGCATCCTGTACCAGGTCGTAGCTGGCATCCGCCGGTTTCGGCGGCGCGGGGGCGTCTGAAGCGGATGCGCCGGTCTCGCTGCCGTCGCTGACGCGGGCGATCAGGCGCTTGAATCCGTTTTCCTTCAGGAAGGTCAGCAGGCGGTCCTTGTCCATCGCCCGGCGCTTCAAATCGGCGATCGGTACCTCGACCGCGACATCGTCCTTCAGGCGCACCAATTGGCGGGAAATGCGGGCCTGTTCCGCGAATTCGATCAAACTTTCGCGGCGTTTCGGCTGTTTGATTTCCGACGCGCGTTCCAGCAGCGTATCCAGATCGCCGTATTCGTTTATCAACTGCGCCGCCGTCTTGATGCCGATCCCCGGGACGCCGGGCACGTTGTCGGTCGAATCCCCGGCCAGCGACTGCACATCCACCACCTTGTCCGGGCCGACGCCGAATTTCTCCATCACCTGATCATAGGAGATGACCTGATTCTTCATCGGGTCCCACATGGAGATATGGTCGTCGACCAGCTGCATCAGGTCCTTGTCGGAAGAAACGACCGTGACTTCCGCACCGGCGGCGGCAGCCTGCTTGGCATAGGTCGCGATCAGGTCGTCCGCCTCAAACCCTTCCATTTCGACATAGGGCAGGCTCAATGCCTCCACCGCTTCCCGAATGATCGGGAATTGCGGGCGCAGTTCCTCCGGCGCGTCCGGACGGTGCCCCTTGTAGTCGGGATAAATGTCGTTGCGGAAATTCTGGCGTTTTGCGTCGAAGATCACGGCAACGTGATCCGCATCCGTGCGTTCGATCAGGTTCAGCAGCATGCTGGTCACGCCGAAAACCGCATTGGTCGGCGTACCGTCTTCCCGGTTCATCGGCGGCAATGCGAAAAAGGCCCGGAAGATATAGGCCGACCCGTCGACGAGATAGAGATGCTGCGGCGTTTCGGACATGAAAACCCTCGATGCGGATGGACTGGCAGGATGCGGGCCGCAGTATGCCCGCGCCGCCGCGCGGGGGAAACCCTGCTGCGTCGGACCGATGTCAGGAATCGCGCGGCTTGAATTTTCCGGTCTTCCCGGCCAAATAAGGGTCAGTGGCGCGGGAATGCCTATGGCAGGGTTCCGAAACGCGCCGGTAGGCTCTCGCTTGAGACTAAGGAGATCGCCATGGCGCGCATGACGCTTTTCAACAGTCCGCTGCTTCTCGGCTTCGACGAGGTTGAGCGGACTCTCGACCGGGTCGCTAAAATGTCCTCGGACGGATACCCCCCGTACAATATCGAGCAGTTGGACGAAGACCGGCTGCGCATCACATTGGCGGTGGCCGGTTTTTCCGAAGACGACCTGTCGATCCAACGCGAGGGCGACCAATTGGTCGTCGTCGGCCGCCAGATGGTCGACGCCAACGAACAGGACCGTATCTTCCTGCACCGAGGCATCGCCGCGCGTCAGTTTCAGCGGCGTTTCGTCCTGGCGGACGGGATCGAGATCGAAGGCGCCAGCCTGACCAACGGGCTTCTGGATATCGACCTGAAACGGCCGAAGCAGGAAACCCGCGTACAAACGATCGCCATCAATGCCGATAAAGGGCGCGGCAAGGCGAATAACGGCCGAAAGACCCGGGCCCTGGATGTAGAAGATGTCTGATTACGAAAACGAATATGTCATCCCCAGTGAATTCGTCACCCAGGGTGAATTGAAAACCCTGACGGCAGGCGAGTTAGAGGGGCTTGGAATCGGCGTCGTCGGCTATATCCGGGAAATCGAAACCGACGAGGGCGTGCAATACGAATTGCGCGGCGCGGACGGTATTCAACTGGCCACGGCGGAAACCGTGGACGCCGCGATGTTCGCCGCCGAACACCTGGAAATCGAACCGGTCACGGTTCACTAAGTCGTTGCCGGGCTTTAAGACGCCCGGCGCAGTCGATCCGGGCTGATTCGGACCGGAACGTCCCGACCCAACAGCGACATCAAGACGATCACGCGTTCCTTGGCGGACGCGGCGGAGAAAAGCCCTTTGACCTCCGCCAAGGGGCCGTCTTCGATTTCGACCTTTTCACCGGGGGTGAAGACGTCCTGGGCGGACAGACGCACCACGCCGTCCTCGTCATGCCGCTGCATGATTTCCGTGACGACGGCATCCGCGACCGGTGCCGGGCGTTCTCCGAAAGAAACCAGATTGGAAACGCCGAAAGTGCCGTTCACCGACCGCCACGGCATCGCGTCCAGGTCGAGCCGCACGAACAGATAGCGGCTGAACATCGGCACGACGGCGGAAATCGCGCGCCCCGCCGATTTCTTGCGCAGCGCCAATCGGGGAAGATAGGTCTCGAACCCCTGTTTCTTGAGGTTGATTTCCGCGATCCGTTCCTGCGCGGCCTTGGTATAGACGACGAACCAGCGCTTCATGACGCCCTACCTTCATCGCCCTGATCGGCCGCGGCCAAGGGTTTCTGACGGATATGCAACAAACGAGGCGCCGCGACGCGGGTACGGCCATACCGGGCGATCAGGTCGTCGTAACAGGATTGGGATCGTCGTACATCGGTGACTAGATAGGCCTCCGCCGCCGGCAGGTCTTCCACGCGCCGGGCGACCGGCAGCCCCGCAAAGCGATCCTTGCCGCTGAACGGGTCGACAATCCCGACCAGTTCGATATCCATCCCCAGGGCGCAGAGGGCGGCAATCTCCGCCAATTCACTGACCCCGAACAGGACGACCTTGCGATAGTCCCGTTCCGAGAAATCGGTCAGCGCCGTGCCGATCTGGTCTTTCGCCCGCCGGAAGAATGTCAGGGAGGACGTCAGATATTCCCCCGTCAACCGCGCCTTTTCACTGAACCCCTGGGGCGTCAGAAAATAGCTGTAGCGATTCGGCGGAACCTGCTGCACCTTGATCCAGCCCTTACGGGCGGCGCGCTTCAAATAGGAATTGGCAAGGCCCAGGGCGATTCCCAATTCGCTGGCCAACGATCGTTGCGTGACCCGATCTTCCCGTTCGACCGCCGTCAACAACCCCAGCGTGATCGCAAGATCCGCATCGGAAAGGGTGTCGTCCTGAGCTTTCTTGTCAGTCATGTCTGACGGCGTTCTTTCAGGTCGGAAACATCGGTGGGCAGGCGCTGCTTCATAAGGTCCGCAGCCATGTTCACGCCGCGAACGCATAGCGCGTTCACGAAATGAACGTCAAGTCTGTTTTTTTCAACCCTGCCGATCCAATCGAAAATACATGTTCCCCCGGCACATAAGCCGCAATCCATTGTGTTACCCGGTCAGTTTCGGTAAGACTCGACCTGTGTAACAGGCTGTCGGCCGGGCCGACCGTGACAACCGATTCGGAAGTCACGGAGCGGCGGGCGGCTTCAACGATAACGAGGGCGAACATTTGACGGGACAACAAGCGACCGAATCCGCGCGCCAGAACAGCTTCTCCTACGAGGATCTGATTGCCTGCGCGAAGGGTAAGCTTTTCGGGCCGGGCAACGCGCAACTGCCGCTGCCGCCGATGCTGATGATGGACAAGATCACTTCCATCACCGAGGACGGCGGCCCGCATGGGAAAGGCCAGATCCTGGCGGAGTTCGATATCACGCCGGACCGCTGGTTCTTCGAATGCCATTTCGAAGGCGACCCCGTCATGCCGGGCTGCCTGGGCCTTGATGCCATGTGGCAGATGGTCGGCTTCTTCCTGGGCTGGCTGGGCGCGCCGGGCAAGGGCCGTGCGCTGGGTGTCGGCGAGGTGAAGCTGTTCGATCAGGTCCTGCCGACCGCGAAGAAGGTCACATACGAGATCAACCTGAAGCGGGTCATCATGCGCAAGCTGGTCATGGGCATTGCCGACGGCATCATGAAGGTCGACGGCAAACCCGCGGCGGAAGCGAAGGATATGAAGGTCGGCCTGTTCACGACAGACGCCGCCGGCGCTTCCTGAAGACCGGCGCGTCCTGAAGAAACGACTATCATTTAGGCGTAGAGACCCCATATCGGTTACGAGACGGGTCACAGCGGGTCCAAGAGACCGGCGCCTATAGGCAATTTCGGAACCGGTCCGCCGGGTCCAACAGATAACAGAATGGAGCTGCGAAAGACCATGAACACGCGGCGTGTGGTCGTTACCGGTATAGGCATCGTGTCCTGCATCGGGAACAACAAGGAGGAAGTGCTCGATTCCCTGAAGGCCGGCCGAAGCGGGATCAGCTATAGCGAAGACTATGCCGAACGCGGTTTCCGCAGCCATGTGCACGGCAAGCCGAAGATCGATGTGACCGAGCATATCGACAAGAAGCTGATGCGCTTCATGGGCGACGGCGCGGCCTATAACTACATCGCCATGGAACAGGCGATCGCGGATGCGGGCCTGACCGAAAGCGAAGTGTCGAACGAACGCACCGGCCTGATCATGGGATCCGGCGGCCCGTCGACCAAGAACATGCTGTGGGCCTGGGACACTGCGCGCGAGAAATCGGCGAAGCGGGTCGGCCCCTTCATGGTGCCGCGCATCATGTCTTCGACCAACTCCGCCACTCTGGCGACGCCGTTCCAGATCAAGGGCGTCAACTATTCCATCAGCTCCGCCTGTTCCACCAGTGCGCATTGCATCGGCAACGGCGCGGAAATGATCCAATGGGGCAAGCAGGACATCGTCTTCGCCGGCGGCGGCGAAGAACTGGACTGGACCATGACCGTCGTGTTCGACGCGATGCCGGCCCTGTCCTCCGGCTATAATGACACCCCGGAAAAGGCCAGCCGCGCCTATGACAAGAACCGCGACGGTTTCGTCATCGCGGGCGGCGGCGCGACAGTAGTTCTGGAAGAACTGGAACACGCCAAGGCGCGCGGCGCGAAAATTTACGGCGAACTGGTCGGCTACGGTGCGAATTCCGACGGCTTCGACATGGTGCAGCCGTCGGGCGAAGGCGCCGTGCGCTGCATGAAACTGGCGCTTCAGGGGCTGAACGAGCCGGTGGGCTATATCAACACCCACGGCACCTCCACCCCGGTCGGCGACACGCGCGAACTTCAGGCGATCAAGGAAGTCTTCGGCGACAAACTGCCGACGATCTCCTCCACCAAGTCGATGACCGGGCATTCGCTGGGCGCGACCGGTGCGCAGGAAGCGATCTATTCCCTGCTGATGATGGAAAACGACTTCATCGCCCCGTCGATCAATATCGACGAACTGGACGAAGAGGCCGAGGGCATGCCCATCGCACGGGAACGGATCGACAATGCCGGTCTGAACCTCGTCCTTTCCAACAGTTTCGGGTTCGGCGGCACCAATGCCAGCCTCGCCTTCAGAAAATACACGGACTGATCCGCCCATGAACACGACCGAACTGATGGCCGGAAAACGCGGCCTGATCATGGGTGTGGCGAACAACCATTCGATCGCCTGGGGCATCGCGGAAGCCTGCCATGCCCATGGCGCCGAACTGGCCTTCACCTATCAGGGCGAAGCCTTCGGGAAGCGCGTGAAGCCGCTGGCGGAATCCGTCGGGGCGGCGGCCTGCCTGCCCTGCGACGTCGATTCGGACGACAGCATCGCGCAGACCTTCGCCGATCTGGGCAAGGTCTGGGACAAGTTCGATTTCGTCGTCCATGCCATCGCCTATTCCGACAAGGAAGAATTGAAGGGCCGCTATGTCGACACGACGCGGTCGAACTTCAAGCATACGCTGGATATCTCCTGCTATTCCTTTACGGCCGTGGCGAAATACGCCGAACCCATGCTCAACCCCGGCGGCAGCCTGATCACGCTGTCCTATGAAGGGGCGCAGCGGGTCATGCCGTCCTACAACGTGATGGGCGTCGCGAAGGCCGCGCTGGAAGCTTCCGTGCGCTATCTGGCGGTCGATCTGGGCCGGAACGGCATCCGCGTCAACGCGCTGTCCGCCGGACCGATGCGCACCCTGGCCGGATCGGCCATCGCGGGCGCGCGCTTCACCTATAACTGGCAGGGCAAGTCGTCTCCGCTGGGTCGGAACATCGAATTGGAAGAGGTCGGCAATTCCGCCCTCTATCTTCTGTCCGACATGTCCGCGGGCGTGACCGGCGAAGTTCACTATGTCGACAGCGGATACCATCTGGTCGGTATGGCGATCCCGGCGGGCGGCGACGAATAATCCATCCACCCGGCTTCGGGTGCCCGACCTTAGGTGTTGGTAACCGATGCATCTTCTAGCCGCGACCCCCGGCGGAATTGACGACGGATCGGAAGCGGTCGATCTGGGTCAGGAACCCGGTGAGATCGTCTTTCTGACCGCCGCCGATACCGAAATCGCCTGCCTCGCCGCCGCCCAATCGCGGCGGCTGGCAAAGGATGCGGGCGCGCCCAGCCTGCGCGCCGCGAACCTTCTGCATTTGGGCCACAATTATTCCGTCGATCTGTATCTGGAAGAAACCCTGGCCGGGGCGAAGCTGGTCATCGGGCGGTTGCTGGGCGGGCGCGGCTATTGGCCCTATGGCACGGACGAGGTGACCGACCTGTGCCGCAAGAAGGGGATCAAGCTGGCATGGCTGCCGGGCGACGATCAACCGGATGCCGAATTGCAGGGCCTGTCTACCCTCCCCGGCGACGCGGTTCATCGGATGTGGCAATATTGCGTCCAGGGCGGCATCGACAATACGGAACATCTATTAGCCTATGCCGCCGATCTTCTGGGGCGGGAAACGGACTGGAAGGAACCGGCGCCGCTGCTGCGTGCGGGACTCTATTGGCCGGGCCTGACACTTCCGAGCCTCGCCGACCTGCCGCGCCATGAAGACCGGCCCGTCGCGGCGATCATCTTCTATCGCGCCCTGTATCAGGCCGCGAATCTGAAAGTCATCGATGCGCTGATCGACGCCTTGGACAAGGCGGGCGTGGATGCGCTGCCGATCTATGCCGCCAGCCTGAAGGACCCCGTCGCCGCCGAAACCGTGGAAAGTCTGCTGGTCGACGGCGGGGCGGGCATCGTCCTGAACGGTACCGGTTTCGCCCTATCCATCCCGGGCGCGGCGCGGACGCAGACGCCCTTCGATGCGGTCGACGCCCCGGTCCTCCAGGTCGTTTTTTCCGGCGGGAACGAAAGCGCCTGGCGCGACGGCACGCGCGGCCTGTCCGCCCGCGACATCGCCATGAACGTCGCCCTGCCGGAAGTGGATGGGCGAATCCTGGCCCGCGCCGTCAGTTTCAAGGGTGGGGCACGGCGCGATCCCCTGATCCAGGCGGATATCGTCGAATACGAACCCGTCGCCGACCGATGCCGCTTCACTGCCGATCTGGCCGCAAACTGGTTGAAGTTGCGATATACGACGGCGGCCGACCGCCGCGTCGGTATCGTCTTCGCCAACTATCCGAACCGGGATGCGCGCCTGGGGAACGGCGTTGGCTTGGACACGCCCGCCGGGACGTTGGAACTGCTGGCGGCGCTAAAGGATGCCGGATACACGGTCGACGGCGGCTTCGACACCTCGGACGCTCTGATCGACTATCTGAAGGCCGGGCCGACCAATGCCGCGGTCAGGGGGCGCGAGGTCCGGGAAAGCCTGAGCCTCGCCGACTATCACCTGTTCTTCGGCAGCCTGCCGGAAAGCGTCCGGAATGCCGTCACGGAACGGTGGGGTCGTCCGGAAGACGATCCTTTCTATCGGACGGGAGAGGTCGATTGCGGGTCTTTCGCCCTGCCCGTCTTCCGCTTGGGCAAGATTGCCATCGGCCTGCAACCCGCGCGCGGTTACAACATCGACCCGCAGGAAACCTATCACAGCCCGGACCTCGTCCCGCCGCACGGCTATCTGGCCTTCTATGCCTGGATGCGGCACGCTTTCCATGCCCATGCGATGATCCATATGGGCAAACACGGCAATATGGAATGGCTGCCCGGCAAGGCCGTCGCCCTGTCCGAAGACTGCTTCCCGGAGGCCGTGTTCGGCCCCATGCCGCATATCTATCCCTTCATCGTCAACGACCCCGGCGAAGGCACGCAGGCGAAACGCCGCGCCCAGGCGGTGATCGTCGATCACCTGACCCCGCCGCTGACCCGCGCCGAAAGCTATGGACCGCTGAAGGATCTGGAACTGCTGGTCGATGAGTATTTTGAGGCCGCCGGGACGGATCCGCGCCGCATCAAGGTGCTGAAACGCGATATTCTGGACCTGACCTATCGTATCGGCCTGTCCAAGGATTGCGGCATCGCCGACGGTGACGACGAAGATCGGGCGCTCGCCAAGCTGGATACCTATCTGTGCGAATTGAAGGAAATGCAGATCCGCGACGGGCTGCATATCTTCGGGAAGAGCCCGGACGGCGATCAGCTGTCCGATCTGCTGGTCGCGCTGACCCGCGTGCCGCGCGCGAAGGGCGAGGGCGCGGATGCCAGTCTGATCCGGGCGATGGCCAAGGATTTCGCGTTTCCGAGCGATTTCGATCCGCTGGACTGCCCCATGGGCGATGCCTGGACCGGCCCGAAACCGGCGGCCTTGTCCGGTTCGGATAGCTGGCGCAGCAATGGCGACACCGTGGAACGCCTGGAAGGCCTGGCGCGCCGCTTGATCGATGGGCAGGTGTCGCCGCCCGGCCCGGCCAGCGCGGCTGTCTTGGATTGGGTCAACGGGTCCCTGCGCGACACCGTCACCGCCTGCGGCGCAGCCGAACTGTCCGGCGCCCTGACCGCGCTGGACGGACGGTTCCTGATGCCGGGATCCTCCGGCGCCCCGACGCGCGGGCGCCCGGATGTCCTGCCGACGGGGCGGAATTTCTATTCCGTCGATACCCGCACCCTGCCGACGCCCGCCGCCTGGACCCTGGGCTGGAAGTCGGCGCAGTTGCTGGTCGAAACCTATGCGCAGGAACATGGCGATTATCCAACGCGGTTGGCTCTCAGCTGCTGGGGCACCGCCAATATGCGCACCGGCGGCGACGATATCGCCCAGGCCCTGGCGCTGATGGGCGTCCGTCCGCAATGGGACAGCGCGTCCCGCCGTGTCACCGGATTCGAAATCATGCCCGCCGACCTGTTGGACCGGCCCCGCGTTGACGTGACCTTGCGCATTTCCGGCTTCTTCCGCGATGCCTTCCCCGGTCTGATCGATCTGGTGGACAGCGCCGCACGCGCCGTCGCGGCCCTGGACGAACCGGCTGACGTTAACCCGCTGGCCGCCAATGTCGCGGCGGAGGTCGCGGAACTTCAAAGCACCGGCCTGGACGAAGAGAATGCCCGACGTCGGGCCGGGGCACGGGTCTTCGGGTCCAAACCAGGGGCCTATGGCGCGGGTCTCCAGGCCTTGATCGACGAGAAAGGCTGGACGACGGAAGGCGACCTTGCCGATGCCTATCTGGCCTGGGGCGGATATGCCTATGGCGCGGGCCGGGAGGGAGAGGCCGACCGCAGCGGTTTCGAGCGCCGGTTGGGACGGGTGCAGGCAATCCTGCACAATCAGGACAACCGCGAACACGATCTGCTGGATTCCGACGATTACTACCAGTTCGAAGGCGGCATGGCGGTCGCGGCGCGCACCCTGTCCGGGGAGGCCGTGCCGGTCTATCACAACGATCACAGCCGCCCGGAAAGCCCGAAGGTCCGACGGCTGGAAGACGAAATCGGCCGTGTCGTCCGCGCCCGCGTCGTCAATCCGAAATGGATCGAAGGTGTCATGCGGCACGGTTACAAAGGCGCGTTCGAAATGGCCGCGACGGTCGATTACCTGTTCGCTTTCGCCGCCACCGCGCGCGCCGTGTCCGACCATCATTTCGACGCGGTGTTCGAGGCCTATCTGATGGACGATACCGTCCGCGACTTCCTGCGCGATCACAATCCGGACGCCCTGAAAGACATCGCCGCGCGTCTTACAGAAGCACAAAATCGCGGACTATGGACTTCGCGCCGCAACGATACCGGCCCGATCCTCGCCGAATTATCATCCGGTTCAGGCGTTTAACGTCTGATGCGCCGCGAATTCGCGGTGCGAGACGGCTGCATTGACTCGAAAATCGTTCGGCGCGACACTTCTTCTTACGCGGTCGGTGGGATTCCGACGGTGAAGCATCCGCCGCAAAACCGATGCGGTGGACGGGCCCTGCTCACAACGGCCGGTGGGTCTGGGAACCATCAGAAATGGCGCGCGACAAGGCGCGAAACTCTGACGGAGGCCTCTTCTGGAGGCCTCCGTTCCTATGCGGGTTACGCCACGCCAGAGAATTCGATACGCCCGTCATGCAGAAAGCAGGACTTCGTGAAGGACGTGACATCCACCGGATTGGGCAGGCGCAAATCCGTCAGATCGGGTATCGCCTTCCCGCCCGCGTCGAAGGCGCGGTCAACCTGAGAGATCGCCACCCCGATCGAGCCGGAATTCCCTAAATAGACCTTCAAATCTTCCACCTGTTGTCGAAGGATGGGCCTATCCCGGCGTTGATCCAATAGCTGGAGATAATCGATCACCGCGAGCCTGCGCCCCGACCGTTCCTCCAGCCGCGCAATCATGTATTCCGCGCAAATCTCGTCGGACATGTCCAAATGGAATCCGTCTCCCAAAGAAGTCGGATCAATCCCCAGGGATCGCAATCGACCGACGACGTCTTCCGCCGTGTAGTCGAGCGTGAAGAATGTCGCGTCCCAGCCGGCCCGCACGGCGGCGACCGCGATTTCCAGGCCCAGCAATGTCTTGCCCTGTCCCGGACGCGCGCCCAGCAGCATGAAGTCGCCGGGCATCAAGTCCCGGAAGACGGCCGCCCCGCGATTGTCCGGGATGGATTGGGACAAGTGGTTCCAATTGCGGAAACCTTCTCGTCGCGCCGCCTCATCCAGCGCCGCATGCAGCGGCATGCCGGTTTCGCGCGACCGGAGCTTGGCCTGTCGTTTCAGTCGGTAAATCGGTGCGGATAATGTCATGGTAACCTTCTCCTGCGAGCGGGTGCCGCAATCCCTCCTCATGCGTCGGCTCGATCAGAGTCGGTTCGAATGCATACCGTCCTGCATGGATCATGCTTCTCCGTTTCGGAGGGGGAAGGCCCGGACGCGGCCTGACAGTGACCGTAGAGTTCGATTCCGCGAAAGACAAGCAGACGGCGGTTTCCCTATCCGCGCCATTAAAGACTTCATCTTATTTAGGACATGGCCCTGTGCCCGGATTGCGCCCGAACGAAAGTTCTTTCACGCAACCGTTTTCAAAGGAATATTTAGGATATTTGCGCCAGCGTCAGCTGTTCGGCGGCATCCAGGCCATGACCATTTGCGGCGCGTTATCGTTCAGATCGTCGATGTTCCAAATATAAAGACTGGGGCTGCCCTGGACGACCTGATCGGCATTGCTATAGGCGACGCGGGCATCGGTCCAGATGCGGATCTCTCCGCGAATCCAGAACCCGTTGGCGGTCAGGTCCTGACGGATCTTGGCGGGAAGCCGGTCGCCGAACACTTCCATTATATAGGGCTCGCGCAAGAACCCGGCCTCCGCAATCGCATTGAAGGCGGGCGGGTTGGTCTGGCGAATGCGGTTCAGATGATCCTGTGCGGTTTCCGCCGTCCAATACCGTAGGCCCATGATCGTGCCGTTGCGGCTGGGGAAACTGAATTGCCGGTCTTCGGTCAGGCTGCCCTGGCGTTCGTATTTCACCTGATATTCGGCATTCCCCAGATAGGTCACTTCCTTGAAGCTGGGGCTGCGCCGCATGTCGTTTTCGTAGATCGTGACATATTCGTCGACCTGGGCGCCCTGCAATTCGCCGCTGCCGATGCGTTGCAGGAACTGAAGCTGCGTCAGCGTCCCGTCATAGGCGGCGGCAAAGCGCCCATCCGGCGCGACCTGCATGGTCAGGGTGAACTTGTTCGGCAAATAACAGCCGGATAGGACCGCGAACCCCAGGATCAAGACAAGGAGTTTCGGCAGGGACTGAACAAGGCGCACGGTTCCAAACATGGTCGAAGTGTATCCCGCGTCGGTGTCGCTTACAAAAGGCTTTCGCGCAAAAGACTTGCGATACCCGCTTCCGCCTCACCGGGATAAAGGCCGCCTTCCCGTGTCGCCGTTTCCGTCCAATAGCCGTCCAATGCCACCGCGATCCGCAATGCCGTCAGATGACGGGCCTGCGGGTCCGCAATAAGCGGTGTCAGCGCCCGCCGCAGAGCCGCGACCTGTCGGCAGCGAACAGCCGCATGAATACGGGCATAGTCCGGTTCATAGGCAACCCGAGCCGCGAATTGCAGCCACGCCGCCGCCCGTCGGACCGTCAGCACACCGGGACCGAGATGGGCGGCGACACAGGCATCCAAGGCGGCACGGCCCGATTCTCCGGCATCATGCGTCGCCGTTCGGTAGACCTCCGCCACCGGTTTGCGGACCGTGCGCATCGCGGCCAACATCAGCCGATGCTTGTCACCGAAATAGTGATGCACGATCCCGGGGGATGTTTCGGCCCGCGCCGCGATGCGTTGCACCGTCGCCGCGTCATGTCCGTCTTCCGCCACGACATCCAGCGCCGCGACGATCAGTTCCGCTTTTCGGATATCTTCAATCGACCGCCGCGCCACGGATAGAACCTCTATTTTTCAAGTGGATGAATGATCGTTTCAAAAATTGATTGGTCATTCAATCTATTTTTTCACGAAATGGTCTGTTGCGCGGCCTTACCGGAATCGCGTTAGAGCCTTGAAGTGAAATCTCATCGGGCCGAAAGTCAGGACATGACCTTTTCTCGATCAGTCGGATCGGCACGCAGCGGCGACTATGCGCCGGTCCGGGCCGTGCTCGGCCCAACCAATACCGGCAAGACCTACCTCGCGGTGGAGCGGATGCTCGGCCATGCCACCGGCATGATCGGGTTCCCCCTGCGTCTGCTGGCGCGGGAGAATTACGACCGCATCGCGGAGAGGGTCGGCCGCAACGCTGTCGCCCTGATCACGGGCGAGGAAAAGATCATCCCGCCCAATCCCCGCTTCCTGGTCTGCACGGTGGAAGCGATGCCGCTGGACAGGCGGGTCGATTTCCTGGCCGTCGATGAAATCCAGCTCTGCGGCGACCCGGAACGCGGGCATGTCTTCACCGACCGCCTGCTGCATGCGCGCGGACGGCAGGAAACAATGTTCCTGGGATCGGACAGCATGACGGATATGATCCGCCTGCTGGTCCCCGACGCGACGGTCGAAACCCGCCCGCGTCTGTCGACCTTGTCCTGGGCAGGATCGAAGAAGCTGAATCGGTTGAAACGGCGCAGCGCCGTTGTCGCCTTTTCCGTCGATCAGGTCTACGAATTGGCGGAAGCGCTCCGTCAGCAGCGCGGTGGAACAGCGGTCGTTCTCGGCGCGCTCAGTCCCCGTACCCGCAATGCGCAGGTCGACCTCTATCAATCGGGGGAGGTCGACTATCTGGTCGCGACGGACGCCATCGGCATGGGGCTGAACATGGATGTCGACCATGTCGCCTTCGCCCAATTGCGAAAATTCGACGGCGCGCGACGACGCCCCCTGACCGCGCCGGAAATCGGCCAGATCGCCGGCCGCGCCGGGCGGCATATGAATGACGGCACCTTCGGGGTCACCAACAACGTCCCGCCCCCGGATGAAGACATCATCCGTCGGGTGGAGGAACACGATTACCCCGCGCTTCGGCAAATTTTCTGGCGCAACCGATCGCTCGATTTCGGATCGCCGAAACGCCTGTATGGCAGCCTGAACCGGCCGCCACCGCGCGAGGAACTGGTGCGCGCGCGGGAGGCGGAGGATCAATCCGTGCTGGGCGCGCTGATCCGCGACGAAACGATCCTGGACCGCGCGACCAGCCGGGACCGGGTGCAGCTTCTGTGGGATTGCTGCCAGATTCCGGATTTCCGGAAAGTCATGCCGGATCACCACGCCACCCTGGTCGCGCAGATTTTCACGCATCTTGTTGACGGCAACGGCATCGGTGGGGGCGGTCGCCTACCCCGCGATTGGGTCGAAGGACAGGTCGAACGCCTGGATCGAGTCGACGGCGATATCGACATGCTGACGGTGCGTCTGGCCCATATCCGAACCTGGACCTATATCACCCACCGCGCGGATTGGGTCGATGACAGTGCCGGTTGGCAGGCGCGCGCCCGACAAATCGAAGATTCCCTGTCGGACGCACTGCACCAGCGTCTGACCGACCGTTTCGTGGACCGCCGCGCGGCGGTGCTCGTCCGCTCCAAGGGTGCCGGGGCGGGCATGTTGTCCGCCGTGACCTCGAAGGGTGAGGTCATTGTCGAAGGCCATGTCGTCGGTCATCTGGAAGGCCTCGCCTTCCAACCGCATGAGGCCGCCGACCGGCGGGAAGCGCGCGCGCTTCTGGCCGCCGCCCACCGCGCCCTGGCGGAGGAAGCACCCCGCCGTATCAAGGCATTGGAAGAAGCGGACGACCAGGCCTTCGGCATGACGCCGGAAGGGCGCGTTACCTGGCAAGGCCGCGCCATCGCCCGACTGGACAAGGGCGACACGCCGCTGGCCCCGCGCGCCGTCCTACTGGCCCATGCGATCCCGGACAGCAGTCTCGCGGATCGGGCGCGCCAGCGTATCCAGACCTTTCTGGACCGTTTTTTCCTGCGCCGCCTGAAACCTATCCTGGCGCCCGAAATCGACGCCGCCGCCCTGGATTCCGCGGCACGGGGACTGATGTTTCAATTGCGGGAAGGCATGGGCTGCCTAAACCGCAAGGACGCTACCGGGAATTTGAAGGCCCTCGGCGACGATGCGCGCGCGGCGCTGACGCGGATCGGTGTGCGCTTCGGCCGGGATTGGATTTACCTCGCCTCGCAGCTAGACCCGAAGTCGGTGCGGGCGCGGGCTTTCCTTTGGGCCGCCTGGACCGGCAATCCGGTGCCAGAGATCCCAAATAAGACGGCTTTCAGCCTGCCTGCCTCCCGGATGCCGGAGGAGGCGTGGCCCCTATTGGGCTATACGAAGGCGGGCGCCCTAGCGATCCGCATCGATCGGTGGGAACGCCTGACCGCCCGCATCCGGCAGATGAAACGCGGCGAGACGCTGACCGCCGACCCCGCCTTCTGTGAGGAACTGGGGATTCCCCCGGACAGCCCGGATCTGTCCAGCGTGTTGCGAGGCTTGGGCCTGAAGAAGACGGAAGACCAAAAGGCATCGGAAACACCACAGGATGGCCCTGTCGTTTACGCTTTCGCCACCCGAAACCGAGGGGCGAAAAAGTCCGGCAAAGCACAGACCGCGCGAAAGAACGCGCCGCCCCGAACGAAGCCGAACCCCGATTCCCCCTTCGCCGTTCTTCAGGGGCTGATGCCGTCGGCCAAGGCGGGCAAGCGATGACCGAGAAGCTGCGCATCGACAAATGGCTGTGGTTCGCACGCTTCTTCAAGACGCGGACCTTGGCGTCGGAAACGGTGACCGCCGGGCATGCGAGGGTCAATCGGCAGCATATTCGCAAGGCCAGCCATGGCATTTCCGTCGGTGACGTTCTGACCTTTCCACAGGGCGACGCCATCCGTGTGATTGAAGTCGTCGCGCTGGGCGAGCGCCGCGGCCCCGCCGCTGAAGCGCAAGCCCTCTACAAGGACCTGTCCCCACCGCAGCCGCGCCGCCGGGAAGATTTGCCGCCGCCCGTCGCCCAGCGCGAAGACGGCGCGGGCCGTCCGACCAAGAAGGAACGGCGGGAAACCGACAAGCTCCGCGACTGGGACTGATCCCGACTTTCCGCCAAACCGACTCCCGAATATCCAGACAATAATCCTTGACGATTAAGACGACTGCCCTAATTATAAGACAAACGTCTTAATTACGGCATCCCCATGACCCGAAACGCAACACGCGACCAGATAATCGATGCCGCCGACCGGCTGTTCTATGAGCAGGGGTTCGAGCAGACATCCTTTGCCGATATCTCGGCAGCGGTGGGGATCGCGCGCGGCAATATCTCCTACCACTTCAAGACCAAGGACGAGATTCTGGACGCGGTGATCCAGAAGCGTCTGATGGACCGGCAGGAGATGCTGGACATGTGGGAGGCCGACGGCGCGACGCCGGAGGCGCGCATCCGAAACTTCATCCGCATCCTGATCGTCAACCAATCGAAGATCATGCTCTACGGCTGCCCCATCGGGACGCTGTCGACCGAATTGGCGAAACTGAACCATCCGGCGCAGGGACAGGCAAACGCGCTGTTCACCCTGTTCCGGGACTGGCTGAAACGGCAATTCGCCCTGATGGGCCGCACGGCGGATGCCGATACCCTTGCCATGCAACTGCTGGCCCGCAGTCAGGGCGTCGCGACCCTGGCGACCGCCTTCCGCGACAAGGCCTTCGTGGAGCGGGAGGTCGTCGAGATGGAGCACTGGTTGACCGCCCTATCCGCCCCAAAAATACTGAGCTAAGGGACCCAGCATGTTCATCGTCTTCCTGCGCTTCGGCGCCGATAAGGACCGCGCACAATCCTTCATGGACGGGCACAAGGCCTGGATCAAACAGGGATTTGACGATGGCGTCTTCCTGCTGGCCGGGTCGCTGCAACCGGCGGCGGGCGGCACGATCCTGGCGCATAAAACGACACTGGCCGACCTAACCGACAGAGTGAATGCCGACCCCTTCGTCGCGGAAAACGTGGTCGTTCCGGAAATTCTGGAAGTGGCACCGTCGATGACGGCGGCACCCCTGGCCTTTCTGACCCGTTGAGAGATCAAGCGATGGCAAAAACTGTTGAAGGTCCCGACGGCCGTCCGCGCTGCGCCTGGTGCGCCGCCGCGCCGGAATTCTTCGCCTATCACGACCGCGAATGGGGTTTTCCGGTCGGGGATGATATCCGTCTGTTCGAAAAGATCTGCCTGGAAGGGTTTCAGTCGGGCCTGAGCTGGCGGACCATCCTGACCAAACGCGAAAACTTTCGAAACGCGTTCGACGGATTCGATTACGACAAGATCGCCCTCTATGACGAAACCGACATCGACCGTCTGTTGCAGGATGCCGGAATCGTGCGCCATCGCGGCAAGATCGAGGCCGTGTTGAACAACGCCAGACGCGCGCAAGAACTGGTGGCCGAGACAGGGTCGCTCGCCGCCTATTTCTGGGGATTCGAACCGGACCCGCGCGATTTGCCGAAGCCGCAAACGGTCTCTACCTCTCCCGTCTCCATCGCCCTGTCAAAGGACCTGAAGAAACGCGGATGGAAATTCGTCGGCCCGACCACGATTTTCGCCTTCATGCAGGCCATGGGCCTGATCAACGATCACGCCACCGGATGCGCCCTGCGCGCGGAAGCGGAGGCCGCCCGCGCGGCATTTAAACGCCCGACCGCGTAATACGACATTCAACATGTCGGAAACAGAACACCGCATGACCTGAATGAGCCTTTCCGTCGGCGCGCCCTCTCTCTAAAACTGAACCATCTCTGGGGGAGAGGATTCCGACGGACCATGTCCCATTATTCAGTCTTCAGCGTTCTTAAAGGCGGCCTTACCAGCCAGCGTAACTGGAGCCGCGCCTGGCGCGATCCGGCCCCGCGCGAGGCCTATGACGTCATCATCATCGGTGGCGGCGGCCATGGACTGGCAACGGCCTATTATCTGGCGAAGGAACACGGCATCACGAATGTTGCGGTGCTGGAAAAAGGCTGGCTGGGCGGCGGCAATACGGGTCGGAACACGACCATCGTGAGATCCAACTACATGCTGGAAGACAACGCGCATTTTTACGAGAAGTCGCTCCAGCTCTGGGAAGGCCTGTCGGTCGACCTGAACTACAATGTCATGTTCTCCCAGCGCGGTGTGCTGAACCTCGCCCATTCCGACGCACAAATGGATGCCTATTCCCGGCGCGGCAACGCCATGCGTCTGAACGGGATCGACGCGGAACTGCTGAACCGCGAACAGGTCCGGCAATATGCCCCAATGTTGGATTTCACCGACAATGCCCGCTTCCCCATCGTCGGCGGATTGTTGCAGCCGCGCGGCGGCACGGCGCGACACGACGCGGTCGCTTGGGGTCTGGCGCGCGGTGCCGACCGTCTGGGCGTCGACATCATCCAGAATTGCGAGGTCACCGGCTTCCATATCGAAAATGGCACGGTAAAGGGCGTCGAAACCAGCCGGGGGCCGATCCGCGCGGAAAAGGTCGGGGTCGCCGTCGCCGGTCATACCAGCCACGTCATGGCCATGGCCGGGGTGACGCTGCCGATCGAAAGTCATCTGTTGCAGGCCTTCGTCTCCGAACCGTTGAAACCCTTCATCGACGGGGTCGTCACCTTCGGCGCGGGTCATTGCTATATCAGTCAGTCCGACAAGGGCGGGCTGGTCTTCGGCGGCGATCTGGACGGCTATAACTCCTATGCCCAGCGTGGGAACCTGCCCTTGATCGAACATCTGGGGGAGGAAGTCTGCGCCATGATCCCGTCGGTCGGTCGCCTGCGCCTGTTGCGCCATTGGGCGGGGATCATGGACATGACGATGGATGGCAGTCCGATCATCGGCAAAACGCCGGTACAGGGCCTCTACCTCAACGGTGGCTGGTGCTATGGCGGGTTCAAGGCGACACCGGGCTCCGGCTGGGTCTTCGCCCATACGATCGCCCATGACGAGCCGCATTGGATCAACAAGGGGCTCGACCTCGCCCGGTTCCGTGAGGGCCGCATGGTCGATGAACGCGGGGCCGGTCCGGTCCCCGGCGCGCATTAATATGTTTTCGGTCGGCACCAGCCCTCTCCCCCACCCGGCCACCCACGGCATCGTAAGCTATTGGGTGGCCGGGTGGGGGAGAGGGCCGGCGCGAGAAAGAAGGGCGTAAGCCATGTTCCAATTCAAATGCCCCCATTGCGGCCTGCGCGACGCCAACGAGTTCACCTATGGCGGCGACGCCACAATCGCATGGCCCGATCTGGGCGCGTCGGAACAGGAATGGTTCGACGCCGTCTATCAGCGCGAAAATCCGCGCGGCCCGCATCGGGAATATTGGCACCATGCCGGCGGATGCCGCCAATGGGTCGTGGTTGACCGTGATACGCTGACCCATGAAATCCACGGCTGCCGCGCCGCGTCGGAGACACAGAAATGAGCCGTATCGACGGATTCGGACGCATCGACCGCAGCAAGCCGCTGTCCTTCACCTTCGACGGCAAAACCTATCAAGGGTTCGAGGGCGATACCCTGGCGTCCGCCCTGTTGGCGAACGGCGTGTCCCTGGTCGGGCGCAGTTTCAAATATCACCGGCCGCGCGGCGTGTTTTCTGCCGGGCCGGAAGAACCGAACGCCCTGGTCGCCCTGCGCAGCGGCGCACGCCGCGAACCGAACACCCGCGCCACGATGGTGGAGCTGTATGACGGGCTTGTCGCGGAAAGCCAAAACCGCTGGCCCAGCCTCGCCTTCGATGTGCAGGCGGTGAACCAGGTCTTCGCGCGCTTCCTACCGGCCGGATTCTATTACAAAACCTTCATGGGTCCCTTTGCCAATACCAGGCTGTGGATGATGTTCGAACACGTCATCCGGCGCGCGGCAGGCATGGGCAGCGCGACCTATGAAACCGATCCCGACACCTACGCCCGGCGCAGCGTCCATTGCGACGTCCTGGTGGTCGGCGGCGGGCCGTCCGGCCTGTCGGCGGCGCTGGCGGCCAGCGAGACCGGGGCGCGGGTGATCTTGATCGACGAACATGCCGAATTCGGCGGGCGGTTGCGTCAGGATCGATACGACATTGACGGCATGCCGGCCGCCGACTGGGTGGCGAAGAGCCTCGCCACGCTGGCAAGCCGTGACACTGTCCGGCTGCTGTCCCGAACGTCGGCTTTCGGCTATTACGACAACAACATGATCGGCTGTGTGGAACGCGTCACCGACCATCTGGCCGTCCCGGTCGATCATAAACCGCGACAACGCTGGTGGCAGATTCGCGCGGCGCAGGTCGTCCTCGCCACGGGTGCGCTGGAACAGCCCCTGGTCTTCGGCAACAACGACCGGCCCGGCGTCATGCTGGCCGGGGCCGTGCGCGCCTATCTGAACCAGTTCGGCGTCCTGCCCGGGAAGCGGGCGGTGATCTTCACCAGCGGCGACGATGCCTATCGCACCGCGCTGGACCTGACGGCGGCGGGCGCGCAGGTCATGGCCGTCGTCGATTCCCGCGACACGGCCCAATCCGCGTTAACCCAAGCCGTGCGCGATGCGGGGATTGAGGTTCTGACCGGTCATGCCGTGGTCGACACGCATGGCAGCCCGACCTTGCAGCGCGTCGACGTCATGCCCTTGACCGGCGGCACGGTGCGGGAGTTCACCTGCGATCTGCTGGCCATGTCCGGCGGCTGGCAACCGTCCGTCCATCTGTCCAGCCAGACCGGGGCGAAACCCGTTTGGAACGCGGAATTGAGCTGCTTCCTGCCCGGCGTTCCGAAACGACCGGAACGCTCCGCCGGGTCCGCCGCCGGTCATTTCACGCTCTATGGCTGCCTGTCCGAAGGCAGCGTCCGCGGGCTGGAAGCCGCCAAGGCGGCGGGCTTCTCCGCCACCGGCACCTTCGCCATTCCGCAGGTCGATATCGAACGCTTCGCGCCGACCGCGCCCCTGTGGGAGGCGCCGGACCCGCCGCCCGGCCTGTTCGGCGGTCATCCGAAGAAATTCGTCGATCATCAGGATGATGTCGCGGCGTCGGACATCCAATTGGCGCATCGCGAAGGCTATATCTCCGTCGAACACTTGAAGCGTTACACGACGCTGGGCATGGGCACGGATCAGGGCAAGACGTCAAACCTGACCGGCCTTGCCATCATGGCGGCGCTGCGCGGGGAACCGATCGAAAAGGTCGGGACGACGACGTTCCGCCCGCCCTATACGCCGATTTCGATCGGGGCGATGGGCGGGTCCGAACGCGGTCAGCAGTATAAGCCGCGCCGCCGGTCGCCGATGCATGACTGGCACGACGCCCGCGTCGGCGAATGGGTGCCCGCAGGACTGTGGGATCGCCCGCGCCATTACCCCGCCACGCCGGGCGAAAGCATGCGCGACGCCTATATCCGCGAAACCCGGCAAACACGCGGATCGGTCGGGATTTGCGACGTCACGACCCTGGGCAAGATCGACCTGCAAGGGCCGGACGCGCTGGACTTCATCAATCGGATTTACGCCAACGGCTTTTCCAACCTGCCCGTCGGCAAGGTCCGTTATGGTCTGATGCTCCGCGAAGACGGCATGGTGCTGGATGACGGCACGGTCGCCCGTCTGGGCGAGACGCATTACGTCATCACCACGACGACGGCGAACGCCGTGCCGGTCATGGCGAAGATCGAATTTCTGCTGCAGGCCGTTTGGCCGGAATTGAAGGTGAAGGCAACCAGCGTCACCGAACAATATGCCGCCATCGCCGTCGCCGGACCGAAGGCCCGCGAGGTCATGCAACGGGTCGTCGATCTGGATGTTTCGAACGCGGCCTTCCCCTTCATGGCCTGCGCGCCCTGCCGGACGAAAGACGGTGTGCCGGGCCGCCTGTTCCGCATCAGCTTTTCCGGTGAACTGGCCTACGAAATCGCGGTGCCCAGCGATTACGGCCAGCAGGTCTGGGATGCCCTGATGGCGGCTGGGCGGGAATTCGACATCGTGCCCTACGGGTTGGAAGCCCTGGGCAATATGCGGATCGAGAAAGGCCACGTCGCCGGGTCCGAACTGGACGGGCGCACGACCGCCGACGATCTGGGCCTGGGCAAGATGCTGTCCAAGAAGAAGGATTTCATCGGCAAGGCCCTGGCCTTCCGCCCCGGCATGACCGGCGAGACGCGGAAGAAGCTGGTCGGGCTGGTTCCGGTGGACGGGCGGTCGTCCCTGCCCAACGGGTCGCAGATCGTATCCGTCGACCATACCGATCCACCCGTCAAAATGCTGGGCCATGTCACGGCCAACGGGTTCAGTCCGGAACGGAATATCCCGGTCGCCCTGGCCCTGTTGGAAGGCGGGCTGGCGCGGGAGGGGGAAACCGTTCTGGTCACGCATCCACTGAAGAATATCGCGGTTCAGGCCCGCGTGACCGGCCCTGTCTTCGTCGATCCGGAAGGAAAGCGCCTGCATGACTGATACGGTATTGAAACGACGATCCGCCCTGGACGGGCATTGGCAGGCGGGAACCAGCGGCGCCATCGGTCCCGCCGGACCGGGAATCACGCTGTCCCTGCGCACACCGCTGTCCATGGTGCAGGTCGATGCCTGGGGCGCCCTGACGGATATCGCCGGTCAGGCGGTCCCCGCGCCGGTGCAAGCCGTCGAGGATGCGGCTGGCCGCGCCATCCTGAATACCGGGCCGAACCGGTATCTGGTCGTGGAACCGGAAGCGGGCGACTTGCTCGCCGCGTTGGAAACCGCCTTGGGCGGTGCCGCTGCGCTGACAGACCAGGGTCATGCCCGAACCGTCTGGCGTATTACCGGGCCGAATCTGCGCGACCTCCTGGCCAAGGGCACGACGGTGGATGTCGACCGGATGGCGCCGGGCGATTGCATCGTCACGCTCTTAGGCCATTTCAGCGCCATCCTGCATTGCCGGACGGACGACAGCGCCGACCTTTACGCGGCCCGGTCCTATGCCGTCGACATGCATCACTGGCTGACGGAATCGAGCCTGGAATTCGGCCTGACCTTGACCTAGGCCATCAATTTCCGGGCAAGGCGATCAATGCGGCGGCAAGCTTCTGCCAGCATGTCCTCATGCGCCACGAGGCCGAGGCGCAAATGACCGACCGCGCTGGGCCCGAAGGCTGAGCCCGTCATGACACTGACGTCCTCTTCCTCCAGCAGCTTGAAAGCGAATTCGAAATCGCTCAGTCCGGTGGGCCGGATATCCACCATGACGAACATGCCCGCCGACGGACGACGCAAGATCAAACCCGGCGTATCGCCCAGCATGCCCATGACCATATCGCGTTTCCGGTGATAGGCCTCCAGCATGTCGCGCTTATCTTCCTCAACCCCCGGCAGCGGCGGCTCGGCCAAGGCCGAGAGAGCCGCGTCCTGCACGAAGCTTGGTCCGCCATAGAGCATGCAGCAAATCAGGTCGTCCAGAATACCGTTCAACTCCGGGTTCGAAACAGCCCAACCGATCCGCCAGCCGCTCATACGGTACGACTTGGACAACGACCCGATGGTCACCGTACGCTCCGCCATTCCCGGCAAGGCGCCTGGGGCGACATGGTCCGCGTCATAGACGAAATCGGAGTAGACCTCGTCCGAAATCAGCCACAGATCGTGCTTTTTACAAATATCCGCCACGGCTTCCATGACGTCGCGCGGATAGCACGCGCCGGTCGGATTGTTGGGCGAATTTATCAGAATGACCCGCGTGCGATCCGTCACCGCGGCGGAAAGACGGTCGGGGTCTAGAACGAAGTCGGCCTCAGGGTCGGTCCGGACCGTGACCATATTCGCCCCACCGGCACGCGCGACGCCGGGATAGGTGGCGTAGAACGGCTCCGGCACGATGATTTCATCGCCGGGGTTCAGCAGGGCAAGAGAGACCGAGAACAGGGCATTCTGGGCCCCGGAAAAAAGGCAGCAGGAATCTGGCGTAACCGTCTGGCCGGTGGTCCGGAAGTGCCGTTTCGCAATGGCCGCGCGCAAATCCTCGGAACCGATTGTCGGGGCATAATGGTGTTTGCCGGCATCCAGGCTGTGTTTCGCCACATCGACAAGCGCCGGATGCGTCACGGCGGTGCGATCCTCGCCCACGGACAGAATGATAACGTCGTGACCGGCGGCAGCCCGCGCCTTAGCAAGATCGTGGATTTTCCACGCTTCGCCGCTCATTCCTCCGACGCGCTCTTTCAAGTCGGAATACCGCATGTCTTGACCTCCCACACCATAAAATCGAGCCGGAGTGTTCGCCTATTTGACGGCAAAGGGCAAGGGGGAGTCCGACACCCATTCGCGACCGGACGGAAGCGGTCTTTCCGGGGTCAGGACAAAGCTTGCGATATCCCGGATAACCCGGTCCCCGGCAAGGTCGCGGGTCAGCATGTGATAGCCCGTGTCGTAAAACGCCATGCGCCATCCGGCGCCGGGTGTCAGGCGCGAAACGGCCCCCTTCCACGCGGCATCGGGCAGGATGTCTTCCTGCAATCCGAACAGCAGCAGCGTGTCTTTTCCCAGGTCCGGCACGCCTTCATAGGCCCGGTCCATCAGGTTCACCAATCCATAGATCGCATCGATCCGGGTTTGATGGATCATCACCGGGTCGCGGGCGAGACCGCGCAACATGTCGATATTGTCCGAAACCTTGCGCCGGATGCGCGGCGCGATTTCCAGCCAGGGCAGGGTGTGGGCGAAAAAGGCCAGCGGCGCGCGCTGCCACCAGGGCATCAACGCCCTGCCCCAAACCGCGGGCGCAGACAGGACGGCACGATCCAGATCGGGATGCGGCAGGTCCGGGTCGGTCTGCGCAGCCAGAAGCACCGCGCCGCCCATGCTTTCCCCCAACACGACAAGCGGCAAGCCCGGATACCGGGCGCGCAACAAGGACGAAACCGTCGCCAGATCGCCGGTCAGGGCCGCCGTCCCATGCCAAATTCCGCGCCCCTGCGTCCGTCCGAAACCGCGCTGGTCATAAGCGTAGACGGCAATCCCGGCCTCCGCCCAGATCGGCGCGGAACCCGCGAACGCATTGGAATAATCGTTCATCCCGTGCAGGGCGAGCAGCACGGCCCGCGGATCGGACGGCACCGCCGACAGATACGGCAGACGGTATCCGTCCGCCGTAACGAAGGCATCCGCTTCCATCCGCGCCGTGGTCGTAGTCGGACCGACGCCGTCAACCCGTGGGGCGCAGGCGGCCAGTAGAAGGAACAGCAACGCGCTCAGGCGGAACGGATTCGTCCCACCTATCATGCGCGGCCGCCCTTAACCTTTGGACCGGCTGGTGAGTTGCAGGAAAATGTCTTCCAGATCCGTTTCCTCGGTGGAGAGGTCCAGGATCGTCAGATTGGCGACGTTCAACGCGTTGATGATTTCACCCGCCGTCATGGAAGACGGGCGATAGGCGATGGTCATCACGGTCCTGCCGTCCGCTTCCACCCCATCCGACTGAATCGTCGGATTGAAAGGCTGCAACGGCGCCGGGATATCGGTCAGGTTTTCGCGCACGGTGACCCGCACCGTCTTCGCATCCAACCGGCCCAGCAGGTGACGCTTGTCGTCATGTGCGACGACCTGCCCGTTGTTGATGATCGCGATCCGGTCGCACAATTCTTGGGCTTCTTCCAGATAATGCGTGGTCAGCAGGACCGTCGTGCCCCGCTTGTTCAGTTCCACGACATTTTCCCACAGCTGCTGGCGCAGTTCGATATCGACCCCGGCGGTCGGTTCGTCGAGTACCAAGACGGGCGGATCGTGCACCATCGCCTTGCCGATCAGCAGGCGACGACGCATCCCGCCGGAAAGCGTACGGGCGTACGCGCCGCGCTTATCCGTCAGGCCGATGGTTTCCAGAATGGCGTCGGTCCGGCGTTCCGCCTTCGGCACACCATAGAGACCCGCCTGCACATCCAGCATTTCTTCCGGTGTGAAAAACGGGTCGATATTCAGTTCCTGCGGCACGACGCCGATCGCCGCCTTGGCCATGCGCGGATTGTCCTCCACCTCATAGCCCCAAATCTTCGCGGACCCGGACGTCTTCACGACCAACCCGGCCAGGATATTGATGAAGGTGGACTTCCCCGCGCCGTTCGGCCCCAACAACCCGAACAGGCTGCCGCGCGGAATCTGCAGGTCGACATTGTCCAGCGCACGCTTTTCCCCGGACTTGCCCTGGCCCTTGTAGACCTTCGTCAGGCCTTTCGCCTCAATCGCGAAATCGGGATCGGTTCCCGTCCGGCTTTCTGTCTGGTCGCGGGCA
The DNA here is from genome assembly GCF_012926505.1 of Pacificispira spongiicola. Lineage (GTDB taxonomy): Bacteria > Pseudomonadota > Alphaproteobacteria > UBA8366 > Aestuariispiraceae > Pacificispira > Pacificispira spongiicola. The sequence goes on along the minus strand of NZ_JABBNT010000003.1, from coordinate 666,726 downwards.
TCAAGCGGCATATCGCGTTTCCTCAACTTCACTTCGTTCGTCCGCCGGTCGTAAGAATCGCGCAAGCGGACTTGCGCAAAAGGGGCGGCCTGGGTCATAACGGCAATGCGGCTGTTGGACAGCCGCGCCCTTTAGATAGGCCTCGACACCTCGACGGGCAAGCGTTCCGTCGCGTTTCCGTCTTATCCGAAGGGCCGACCTGACCGTAACCAAGGGTTTCGTGACCATGCCTGTACCGTCGATCGACGAGCCGGAAATCGAAATTGTCGACCACAGCCGCGTATCCTGCGACGGCGGCGGCGGGCCTCTCGGCCATCCGAAAGTCTATCTGCAGATGGGCCAGGACCGTAAGGTCGACTGTCCCTATTGCGATAAGCGCTTCGTCCTGAAGGACGGCGTGCCCTTGGGCGGCCACCACTAAATCGACAAAGCCTTACTCAGCGGCCTCCTGATCATATCGACGCAGTTCCGGTGCCATGATTTCACGTGCGATATCGATGAAGGCGCGGACCTTCGGCGTGCGTGACGCGCGCTGCGGATAATAGAGATACAAGCCGGGCTTCTCGACGCGGGTTTCCGGCAGGACCTCCACCAGACTCCCATCGGCCAGTTCGTCTTCCACCAGACGGTCATAAGCATAGATGATCCCGACCCCGTCCAGGACGAGTTGTCTGGCATAGGATGCCTCGTTGACGATGAAGGTGCCGCGCACCCGAAGGTCGACCGCCCCCCCGTCTTCCATCAGGGTCCAGTCATAAATCGGACCGTCCTTGCGCTTCCGATAGGTGATACAGTTATGGGATTGCAGATCCGCGACGCAGGTCGGTGTCCCGTATTTTTCGAGATAAGACGGCGCCGCCACCAGCAGGGACCGGATCGGCGGCGTCATGCGGATCGCCACCATGTCTTCGGCCACCATGGTGCCGATACGCACCCCGATATCGAATCCGTCGGCGACGATGTCCGACAGGCTGTTGTCGCAAAAGACCTCAACCCGCAGATCGGCATGACGGCGCACCGTTTCCCGAACGATCCGGTCGATCCCCATGGACAGGGCGGGCATCGGTACGTTCAGTCGCAACAGCCCCGCCACGCGGTTTTGGTCGGCCCGCGCGCTTTCGATGGCGTCGGCGATGTCCGACGTAGCGGTCGCTGTCGCGGCGACGAAGCTGCGCCCCGTTTCGGTCAGGGATACACTGCGCGTCGTTCTGGCGAAGAGGGGCAGGCCCAGGCGTTCCTCCACCGCGCGCACGGCATGGCTGACGGCGGAAGGGCTCATCTTCAATTCCTTCGACGCCGCCGCGAAGCTTTGACACCGGGCGACGGCCAGGACGGCGGGAAGGTGGATGAGAATATCGCGATCCAAATTCATTCGTGAATGATATCGAATAATGTATGCGATTTAAACGACATTGTTTGATGGCCGTCATATCTTATCTCTTAACCCGAGCCGCCGCGCCCCGACCCCTTCCCCAAAAGAAGATGCCGGGCTCGGCTGTGAGTTCTTTTTGGGAACGGCTTCACATCAGGGGATAGACCATGACAAAATTCACGCTCAACGGGACGGAGCATACGCTCGACGTCGATCCCGGCATGCCGCTGCTATGGGCGCTACGCGACCATGTCGGCCTGACCGGCACCAAATTCGGCTGCGGTCTGGCGCAATGCGGCGCCTGTACCGTCCATGTCGACGGGGTGCCGATGCGATCCTGCCAGACCTTTGTCGGCGATATCGAAGGCGCATCCGTCACCACAATTGAAGGGCTTTCCGACAAGGTCGCCGAAACGGTGCAGCAAGTCTGGGCCGATCTGGACGTGCCGCAATGCGGCTACTGTCAATCGGGACAGATCATGTCGGCGGTGGCCCTGCTGACGGAAACGCAGAAGCCCAGCGACGCCGATATCGACGACGCCATGGCCGGCAATCTGTGCCGCTGTGCCACCTACCATCGCATCCGCGCCGCGATCCATGAAGCGGCCAACCGGTTGGAGGCCTGATCCATGCTACCCAACACGACAATGCTACCCGAAAACCTGCCCGAAATGATTGCGAAACGCGTTCCCCAGCGCCTCGACCTGTCGTCGGTGTCCCGGCGCGGGTTCCTGCTGGGCGTCACCGCGAGTGCGGGCGGTCTGGCCATCGGCTTCCGTCCGGCCCAGGCAACGGAAGCGACTTCGACGGAAGCGACTTCGGACGCCGCCAATCCGCTGGAAGCCTATATCGAAATCGCCGAGGACGGATCGGTCACCGTTCTGTCTTCGCAGTTCGATATGGGTCAGGGGTCTTACCACGGCCTCGCCACGCTGGTGGTCGAGGAATTGGGCTGCGGATGGGAGAAACTGTCCGTCCGGGGCGTGAACGGCAATACCGCGCTATACGGCAACATCGCCTTCGGCGGGGCGTTCCAGGGCAGCGGGGGATCGACCTCCATCTTCACCTCCTGGGACCGCTACCGTCAGGCGGCGGCCACCGCGCGGGCCATGCTGACCCAAGCCGCCGCGCAGGAATGGGGCGTCCCCGCCGGGGAGATCACCATCGCCGACGGCTTGATCGGCCATGGCGACAAAGCCGCCTCCCTGGGCGCTTTCGCCGCCGCCGCCGCAAAACTGCCGGTACCGGGCGATGTGACGTTGAAAGCTCCCGATACCTGGACCGAAATCGGCAATCCGGATCTGAAACGCTATGACCGGGTCGGCAAGACCAAGGGACAGCAGGACTTCACCCTGGACGTCAAACTGCCGGGCATGCTGACGGCGGTGATGATCCATCCGCCGAAATTCGGCGCGACGGTGAAATCGGTCGATGCGGCGCAGGCGAAAGCACAGCCCGGCGTCGTCGACGTCGTGACCATCCACCGTGGAGTCGCGGTCGTCGCGAAGGATATGTGGTCCGCCATCACCGGGCGCGACCTGGTGACCGTCGAATGGGACGAAAGCCAGGCCGAAACCCGGGGCACGGAGCAGATTCTATCGGAATACCGCGCGCTGTTGGATCAACCGCCGCAAGCGGTCGCCCGCAATGATGGCGATACGGCGGCGGCCCTGGCCGCGGCGGATCGGGTCCTGGAGGCGGATTACGAATTCCCCTTCCTCGCCCATGCCGCGATGGAACCGCTGAATGCCGCCGCCCGGATGAATGCGGACGGTACGTTGGAAGTCTGGGGCGGCCATCAGATGCCGGACCTGTACCAGCATATCGTGTCCCAGGTCACCGGCGTCGATATGGCGAATATCCGCATGCATATCATGAAGACCGGGGGCGGTTTCGGCCGTCGCGCGGTCGGCGATGCGGATGTCGTGTCCGAAGCGGTCGCGATCGGTCAGGCCATCGGCTGGAAAGCACCGGTGAAAGTACAGTGGACCCGAGAGAACGATATGCGCGGCGGCCGCTATCGTCCGGCCTATACCCACCGATTGAAGGCGGGTCTGGACAAGGACGGCAACATCGTCGCCTGGGAAAACCATATCGTCGGTCAGTCGATCATGGCGGGCGGTCCCTTCGGCGGCATGGTGCAGAACGGCATCGATCCGACATCGGTGGAAGGGGCGTCCAACCTGCCCTATGCCATTCCGAACCTGTCGGTCGGCCTGACCACGACGGATGTGAAGGTCCCGGTTCTGTGGTGGCGGTCCGTGGGGTCGACCCATACGGCCTACACGACGGAAGCCTTCCTGGACGAAATCGCGGAAGCCGTCGGCAAGGACCCGGTCGCCCTGCGTCTCGACTTGCTGAAGGACCATCCGCGGCATGCGGCGGTCCTGAAACTGGCGGCGGAAAAGGCCGGCTGGGGCAAACCGGTTGCGGAAGGACGGGCGCTGGGCATCGCCGTGCACGAAAGCTTCCAGTCCTATGTCGCGCAGGTCGCGGAGGTATCGATGGAGGACGGCGAAATCCGCGTCCATCGCGTCGTCTGCGCGGTCGATTGCGGCATCGCCGTCAACCCGGACACGATCAAGGCCCAGATGGAAGGCGGTGTCGGCTTCGGCCTCGGCGCCATCCTGCGGGAGGAGATCACGATGACGGATGGGGAGGTCGATCAAGGCAATTACGACCTCTACGAACCGCTGCGCATCGATGCGATGCCGGTGGTGGAAGTCCACATCGTCGACAGCGACGCCAACCCGACGGGTGTCGGGGAACCGGGCGTCCCGCCGATCGGTCCCGCCGTCGCCAATGCGGTGGCGAAATTGACCGGCAACCGCATCCGGACCCTGCCGATGGCAAAGGGCATGACGACCTGACCTTAAGCGTTAGGGAGTGGCAGAAGAGCGGCACCGTCGGACAACCGGCGGTGCCGTTTTTCGTTTAGCTGCCCGCGTCCCCGGTCAGCGGCACAATCGGTTCCCCCGCCATCGCGCGGGTCATGAAGGCCTTCCAGAAACGCGCAGGATAGGACCCGCCATAGACGCCGTCGGTCGGGCTGCCGTCATCGTTGCCCATCCAGACGACGCCGGTCAATTGCGGGACATAGCCGGCGAACCACGCGTCGCGGTAATCCTGCGTCGTGCCGGTCTTGCCCGCCGCCGGACGATCGGGCAGCGCCGCTTCCTTGCCCGTGCCCCAGGACATGCCCGCTGAAAATACGTCATTCGCCCGCGCCACGGTTTCCGGGGACAGAAGGCGCGGCCCCGGCGCGCGGTCGCGTTCATAGAGGACTTCGCCATCAGCCGCCGCGCGAATACGGCTGACGACATAGGGGGTCGCGGCACGTCCGTTCCCGGCAACGGTGGCATAGGCCGCCGTCAGCTCCATCGGGCTGACCTCATACACGCCCAGCGCCAATGCCGGATCGGGCCGCAGCGGCGCGGTGATGCCCAAACGCCGCGCCATGTCGACGACCTTGTCGCGGCCGACGGTTTCCATCACCGCGACCGCCACCGTATTGATCGACCGCGCCACGCCTTCGCGCAGGGAGACGACGCCGCGATTGCCCGCACCGGCATTGCGCGGCGACCAGCCCTTGATCGGGGCGATCCGGTCGTCGATGGGACTGTCCGGCGTCAGGCCGTTTTCGAATCCGGCCAGATAGACGAACAGCTTGAACGCCGATCCCGGCTGCCGCAGGCCGTGCACCGCGCGGTTGAAAGCCGACTTCCGCCGATCCGCCCCGCCCAGCAGCGCCGTCACCGCCCCGTCGGGCCGCATGGCGACGAAGGCCAGTTCGCGCGCGCCCTGCGCGCGCGCCTGCGGCCCGATTTCTGACGCCGCCGCTTCCGCCGCGCGCTGATGCATCGGCACCAACGTCGTGTCCACAAGGATATCGCGATCGACACCGCCCAGCAGGTCCGCCGCCCGATCGAAGGCCCATTCCGCCAACCAGCGCGTCTGTTCGCCCGCCCCGTCGGTCGGCGCGGTATCGACACGGGCACGCTTTGTCGCCGTCGCATCCGCTTCCGACAGGAACCCAGCCCGGACCATATCGTCCAGGACCTCCCGCGCCCGCGTCGCGGACCGTTCGGGATTGCGATAGGGGTTGAGGGCAGACGGCGCACGCGGCAGACCCGCCAGAACCGCCGCCTGCCATAGGGTCAGGCGTGTCGCCGGAACACCGAAATAGCGCCGCGCCGCCGCGTCGACGCCATAGGCCCCGGCCCCCAGATAGATACGGTTCAGATAAATCTCGAGAATACGGTCCTTGCCGTAGCGGGCCTCCAGCCAAAAGGCCAGCAGGGCCTCCTGCACCTTGCGCCGGATCGTGCGGTCGCGGGACAGGAACAGGTTCTTCGCCAATTGCTGGGTCAGCGTGCTGCCGCCTTCCCGCACGGACCCGGATCGATAGTTGGCGATCATCGCCCGGACAATCCCGATCGGGTCGATGCCAGGATGCATATAAAACCGTCGGTCTTCCGTCGCCAATAAGGCCTGCGGGACATAGGGCGGCAAGTCTTCCAGCCGGACCCGCGTACCATACAGGTCGCCGACCTTCATCAATTCCGATCCGTCCGACGCCAAGACGGTCACACCGGGTTCCCGGCCCGCCTGCGCCATGACGGCATTCGGGTCGGGCATGTCCCAGGCGAACCAACCGACCACCCCGGCCAGCAGAACCGCCCCCCAGATCATCACGGACAGACCGAGGCGCAGAAGACGCGGCCACAATCCGCGGCGCGGTGCGGATCGGGACGCGGACGAACGGCGCGGGGCATCCCTGTCGGCGGTCAGCGTCCGGGCCGGGGCGCGCTTGGCGCCCGACTGTTTGGCACTCGCCTTTTTGGCCGCTGCCTTCTTGGAAGAGGTCTTGCCGGCACCTTTTCGGGCGCCGGAACCCGCCGGTTTCCGCGACATATTTACCACCACGAGGCTGATATTGCGTATCGTTCAGAAAGAATCGCGATATATTGTAGGTTAGTTCGAAGGATCACGCACGCTCGCTTTCTTGGTCTTGTTCCAAAGTATGATATAGCGTATTGTGATATCGATTGAATTTAGATCTCACTGCCCCCATTTGAGGGATTGAGCGACGAGATTGTGTCGGGAGCGTACCGATGGCGAAGAGTTTCAAGGACATATCCACTACCGGCGCGCAGCGGCCGTTTGCCGATGCGTTGGGCCGATTGAAGGAAGCGGGGCTGCGGCCGACGCGTCAGCGGCTCGCCCTGGCGAAGCTTCTGTTCGACGGCGGCGACCAGCATGTGACGGCCGAACAACTGCACGTCCTGGCGCGCGACGCCTCCGTGTCGGTCTCCCTGGCCACGGTTTACAACACCCTGCACCAGTTCCGGGAATCCGGTCTGCTGCGCGAAGTCGTCGTCGGGCCGGGCCGGTCGTATTTCGACACGAACACCCACGATCACCATCACTTCTATGTCGAGCCGCAGGGCGAGTTGATCGATATCCCCATGGAATCCGTGGAAGTTTCGCGCCTGCCGACACCACCGGAAGGCACCGCTTTGGGCCGCGTGGACGTCATAATCCGGGTCAATCGTAATTGAGAATTATTTTCATTTTCAGTGCGTTATTCATAGAATTATAAAAATTCTAAACTATTGACTCTGCCCTGAACCCCGCTCATACTTTCCCCGTTCTCGCGTTGAACGGGCAGGATCGCGTGCGCTCTTCGCCCCGCGGGATCCGGCGATAGAGGCGCCCATCGCCCGTCGCCGGTGGATCTGAGACCAATCGCCTCGATACAAGGCCGGGAGGGGATCCGGGCCGCCTATCGGGTCAACAGGACAGGAGAGTCACCATGTCGCTCAAAGGCTCAAAAACCGAAGACAATCTGAAAGAAGCGTTCGCCGGTGAAAGCCAGGCCAACCGCCGTTATCTGTATTTCGCCCAGAAGGCCGATATCGAAGGCTTCAACGACGTCGCCGCCGTTTTCCGCTCGACCGCGGAAGGCGAAACCGGCCACGCCCACGGCCACCTGGAATATCTCGAAGAAACCGGCGACCCGGCGACGGGCGAACCGATCGGCGATACCTCGCTGAACCTGAAGGCCGCCATCGCGGGCGAAACGCACGAATACACCGACATGTATCCAGGCATGGCGCGCACCGCGCGTGAAGAAGGCTTCGACGAAATCGCCCAGTGGTTCGAAACCCTGGCGAAAGCCGAAAAGTCGCATGCGGGCCGCTTCCAGAAGGCGCTCGACTCGCTCGACTGAT
>NZ_JABBNT010000003.1:0-659111 GCF_012926505.1 Pacificispira spongiicola | reverse complement strand
GCCCCCCCCCGCCCCGACCGTCCCGGCCCCCAATGGGTCGCTGGGACAGATTGGTGTTATCTGATCATATTCCTTGGGAGGTTGGGGGATGCGCGAAGGCAGCCTGGACGCACCGATTCGTCACACGATCGACTGGAACGACCCGGATTTCTATGACGAGGCGAAGCTCGACGCCGAATTGCGGCGCGTCTTCGATATCTGTCACGGATGCCGGCGCTGCTTCAATCTCTGCGACAGTTTCCCGCGCCTGTTCGACCTGATCGACGCCGCCCCGACGGAAGAACTGGATTCCGTCGAGTCCAAGGATTTCAAGCCGGTCGTGGATGCCTGCACGCTCTGCGACATGTGCTTCCTGACAAAATGCCCCTACGTGCCGCCGCACGAATTCAATCTGGATTTCCCGCATCTCATGCTGCGGTACCGCGCGATCGAACATAAAAAAGGTCTGCGCGGCGGCATGGAAGCGCAACTGACCAAGACCGACCGCAACGGCAAGCTGGGCACGTCCCTCGCCGGTCTCGCCAATTGGGCGACGCGGCGCGAAAACGGCCTGACACGCGGCGTCATGCAGTCGGTCGCCGGGGTGCATAAGGACGCGGAACTGCCGCCCTTCGCCGGTAAGACCTTGCTGGAAATGGCGAAGGACATGCCGAAGGCGGATCCGAAAGGCCCCGCCGCCGGTCAGAAAGCCGTCATCTACGCCACCTGCTACGGCAACTACAACACGCCGGAAATCGGTGAGGCCGCGATGAAGATCCTGGCCAAGAACGGCGTCGACTGCGAGGTCGTCTATCCCGAATGCTGCGGCATGCCGCAGATGGAACAGGGCGATATCTCCACCGTCGCCGGCAAGGCGAAGAACGTCGCTAAGGCCCTGCGCCCCTATATCGACAAGGGCTACGACGTCATCGCGCTGGTGCCGTCCTGCGCCCTGATGTTGAAATTCGAATGGCCGCTGATCGTGCCGGACGACGCGGATGTGAAGGCCCTGTCCGAAGCGTCGCACGACGTGTCCGAATACATCGTCGCCCTGGCCAAGAACAAGGGCCTGGCGGAGGGCATGTCGCCGCTGGACGGACCGATCGCCATCCACGTCGCCTGCCACGCCCGCGCCCAGAATATGGGGCAGAAGGGCGCCGAACTGGCCCGCCTTATCCCCGACACCCGCATCGCGGCGGTGGAACGCTGTTCCGGCCATGGCGGATCCTGGGGCATCATGAAGGACAATTTCGAGGTCGGCATGAAGGTCGGCAAGCCGGTCTTCAAACAGATGCAGATGAAGGCGAAGGCGAAATACGTCGCGTCCGAATGCCCGCTGGCGGGCCTGCATATCGCGCAGGGGATCACGGCGAACCCGGACATCCCCGCCGATGGCGACAATAGCGGCGAAGCCGCGAAACCCGAACTGGCGGCACATCCCGTCGTGCTGCTGGCCAAGTCCTACGGCTTGATGTAAATGCGAGCCGTTCGCAACACATAGTGAGATTGGAAAGCCAAGAAAGGCTGGAAAGATGGAAGCGATGAGCAAGCGAGCGATCACCAAGGCCGATATCCTGCCGCTCGACGAATACATCAAGGTTCGCAAGCAGCGTCACGCCGACTTGATCGCGCAAAAGAAACTGCGCCGCATCGAAATCGGCCCGGTCGCCACCTGCTATTTCGAAAACTACGACACGATGCTGCATCAGGTGCAGGAGATGCTGTATATCGAAAAAGGCGGGGACGAACAGATCGCCGACGAATTGCGGGCCTATAACCCGATGATTCCGAACGGCACGGAACTGACCGCCACGGTCATGTTCGAAATCGACGATCCGATCCGCCGGAAGAATTTCCTCTCCCGCCTGGGCGGTGTCGAGGAGACGATGTATTTCCGCTTCGCCGGGCACGAGGTCATGGGCAAACCGGAAGAGGATGTCGATCGCACCAATGCCGACGGCAAGGCGTCTTCCGTCCAGTTCATCCATTTCCCCTTCACGGCGGAGCAGATCGCGGCCTTCAAATCCGCGGATCAGGTCATGGTCGGCTTCAAGCACGACGCCTATGGCCACATCGCCGTCCTGTCCGATGCCTCCCGCGACGCGCTGGCCGCGGATTTCGACTGATCGTTCCGACCTAGTCGGCGTGACTGCACACTATCCGCGCCGCCTCGCCCGCGGCGCGGATGTAATCCGTGTCGTGATGCACAAGCATCACCGAAAAGGCGCCGTCGATCAGCACCACAACTTGCCGTGCCCGCCCTTCCGGCGACGCTAGGCCCGCCGCTTCGAATTCCGTCGCCAGCCAGGCTTCCAGGCGCTTCTTATGCGCCGACGACGCCTTGATCGCCGGGTGACCCGGCATATTCGCCAATTCCCCCGCCGTGCGCAGATAGCCGCAACCGCGCCATTTCGGATGCGTCGCGACATCGACCAACCCGTCGAAAATCGCCGATATCCGATCGGATATCGGTCCGTCCACCGCATCGAACCGATCCTTGAACCAATCCAAGTTCGGCGCGTCGCGACTGGTCAGATAAGCCTCGATCAAATCGTCCTTACTGCGAAAATGATAGTAGAGGGAACGTTTGGTTATCCCGGCCTGCTCGGCAATGGCATCGACGCTGGTCGCGCGAACGCCATCCCGATACAGCAGCTTCCGCGCCGCCTTGATAATCCGTTCGCGGGTCTCGTCGCCATTGCGCGGCATGCCGTCTGCTCCAGCTCATCAAAAGTATACCGACTAGTGAGTGTAAATTTATATCCCGGTTCTTACCCTCTGGCTATCGCAACAAAGCCGAGAGACATCGACATGACCGATCTTGTTTTGGAACGCCGTGAAGGCCCTATCGCTATTCTGACCCTGAACCGACCCGATAAGCTCAATGCTCTGAACTACGCCATGGTCGACCGCCTTATGGCCCGTCTGGACGATGCGGAAACCGACGATTCGGTCCGCGCCGTCGTTCTGACAGGGGCCGGGCACAGGGCCTTTTCCGCCGGGGGCGACATTCCGGACTTCACCGGCAGCATTCGGGAGGGGACCGATTCAGCGATGCACAATTTCGTGCGGCGCGGACAAGGCATGACCACGCGCATCGAATCCTTCCCGAAGCCGATCATTGCCGCCGTAAACGGCATCGCCTTCGGCGGCGGCTGCGAGATTACCGAGGCCTGCGCCCTGTCCGTCGCCAGCGACCGCGCGCGGTTCGCCAAGCCGGAAATCGCGATCGGCATTCCCCCGACCTTTGGCGGGACGCAACGGCTGCCCAGATTGGCCGGCCGCAAAAGGGCACTGGAACTGCTCTTGACCGGGGACGAATTCACGCCGCATGACGCCTTCACGTTGGGGCTGGTCAACAAGGTCGTACCGCATGACCGATTGATGCCGACCGCTTTCGCAATGGCGCACCGAATCTTGCGCCATTCCCCTCTGGCGACGGCGCGCATCCTGTATGCCGTGACGCGCGGACTCAACGCGCCGATCGACGAAGGCCTGCGCATCGAAGGCGAACAGTTCGCCCGGATGTCACAAACCGGGGACGTCTTGGAAGGACTGGGCGCCTGGATGGACCGACGCGCGCCGCACTATCTGGGCCGGTAGAGGAGGCGGCTCCTACCCTCGAATGGCAGCCTCGATCGCCGGGCGGTCGAGGCCCTTTTGGCCGATCACCACCAGTTCGGTGCGGCGCGGTTCGCCGTCTTTCCAGGCGCGGTCGAAATAGCGGCGCAGGCGCGGACCGACGGCTTGCACGACCTCGCGCCGGGACACCCCGGGACGGTCCAGGAAGCCCTTCACCCGCAGGATATCGTGGTCGGCAATGGCGGCGAGGATACGGGCCTCCAGCGCGTCGGCATCCGCGACTTCCGGCAGCGACAGGGTGAAGCTGTCGAAATCGTCATGATCGTGGTCGTCTAGACCGTCATGGCTGTCGTGATGGCTTTTGCGGCTGTCCAGATCGTCTTCCGCCGCCGCGTCGAGCCCCAGCAACACCGCCGGATCGACCGCCGCCTCGCGGGCATGGACGAAACGCACCCCGGCGCGCAGATGCGGTTTCAATTCGGCCTCGATCCGATCCGCCACGCCGTCTTCCAGCAGGTCCAACTTGTTCAGCACGACCATGTCGGCGCAAAGAAGCTGATCTTCGAAGACTTCCTCCAGCGGGTTGTCGTGATCCAGGGAATCGTCGGCTTCTCGTTGCGCCTGAACGGCGTCCTCGTCATCCGCGAACCGGCCTTCGGCGACGGCACGCCCGTCGACCACGGTCACCACGCCGTCGACCGTCACGCGGGCCTTCACTTCCGGCCAGGCGAAAGCTTTCACCAACGGCTTCGGCAGGGCGAGGCCGGAGGTTTCGATCAGAATGTGATCCGGCGGTTCCGGGCGGTTGAGAATGGCCTCGATCGCCGGCAGGAAATCGTCGGCGACGGTGCAGCAGATGCAGCCGTTGGCCAGTTCGACGACATCCTCTTCGCCGCAACCTTCGATGCCGCATCCCAACAGCAATTCGCGGTCGATCCCCAGATCGCCGAATTCGTTGATCAGAAAGGCCAGGCGTTTGCCCCGGTTGTTTTCGATCATGTGACGGATCAGGCTGGTCTTGCCGGCGCCCAGAAATCCGGTGACGACGGTGGCGGGAATGCGTGCGGCCATGGAGTTTCTATCCCTTCAATACGAGCGGTAAACCGGCGGCGACGAATTCGACATGGTCGACGGCGGCGGCGATTGTTTGGTTCAGACGGCCCTGATCGTCCCGGAAGCGTCTGGCGAGCGCATTTTCCGGCACGATGGACAGGCCCACTTCATTGGAAACGACGACGACCGGCCCGGAAGCGGCCCGCAAGGCATCCACAAGCTTTTGCGATTCCTCCGCGATATCGCGGTCCGCAAAGGTGATGTTGCTGAGCCATAGGGTCAGGCAATCGACCAGCAGGACATGTCGGGGCGAGGTCCGTTCCCGGATCGCGTCGCACAGGTCCAGCGGCGCTTCCACCGTCGACCAATGCGTCCCGCGTTCCTCGCGGTGACGAGCGATGCGATCTTCCATTTCGGAATCAAAGGCCTGAGCCGTTGCGATATAGACCGGCACAAGCCCATCCCGTTCATAGGCCTGTTCCGCCAGCGCCAGGGCGCGGGCCGTTTTACCCGACCGCGCCCCGCCCAGGATCAGGGACGTTTTCGTCATGCCAACATCTCCGGATCGCCCTGATCCTTCAGGCCCCCGCTGACGACGGGATTCCCAACCGGGCCGTCGGTCACGATGTTGAAGATCACGGAGCCGAAGGACGGCATGTCGAACGGATCGATGGTGACAGCCGATCCCGATATGGATACCGCGACATTGTCGTGCGATGCCCGGCCATGGCCTTCAACCGCCTGCGCCCGCAAGACCCTAGTCCCTTCCGGCAGAGTGATGACGACCGGCGCGGCGAAGTGGGTCGCCGCGGCCAAGGCGCCCTCACCCCGGTTCAGCAGGGAGAAGCGCATCAAAACCGCCCCCGTCGGCAAGCCGTCCGTCATTCCGGCGAAAGCGGCGCGCAAATCCTCCCCGGCTTCGGCAATGGGTTCGGCATGATAGGCATAGGCCAATTGCGGCTGCGAAAAGCGCGCGCCGCCCCGGCGATGTCGGAAATAGACATACCCGACCAAAACCAGGACGGCGAGGATGACGATGAGTGTTTGCTGATCCATCTGCTCTGCGCCCTATCGGATCGGCCGACCGCCGGGACGGCGCAGACCCGGCATGCGGTTCACCATCACCGTGCGCCAGCTCAGCCGCCCGAGGCCCGGCGTGGCCGCGTCGCTGCCGGTTTCGATCCGATCGATCCGCGTGACCGACAGGTTTTCGATGGAAAAGGACAGCGCCCGTTCCGGGTCGAGGCCCAAGGCGATGGCCAGCGCCGCCCGGATGGTGCCGCCATGGGCGACCGCCACGATGTCGCGCCCTGGATTTTCGTCCGACACACGTTCGATCACCGGGGCGACCCGCGCGATCAGATCGGCGAAGCTTTCGCCGTTCGGCGGGCGGTAATGGGCGGGGCAGAGCCAATAGTCGTGCAGGATATGCGGATCGGTCTTTTCAACATCGGCATAATGCTGACCTTGCCAGTCACCGAAGCTTTGTTCCGCGATATCCGGTTCCTCCCGGCGCGGGGGCAGGGCCAGCCCGGCGGCGGCGATGGCGTCCGCCGTCTGGTGGGTGCGCATCAGGTCGCTGGTCACCAACAAGGCATCTTCCGGCAGCAGCTTCGCCAAACCGTCGAAGATTTCCGTATCGTCAGTGTCGCAAGGCAGGTCGCCGCGCCCATAGATGCGGCCTTCATTCACAGTGACCGGCGCATGCCGGACCCACCACCAATGCGTCACCGTCGACGTCATACGCCTCCCCTTCAACTCATCAAGACGGCCAGGACGAGAAGCCCCACAACCTCCGCCATCTGTTCCATGGCGCCCAAACTGTCGCCATTGATGCCATTCAGCTTCGCCTTGGCCAAATAGCCGACCGCCAGCACGACGGCCAAACCGGCCGGCACGAAGGCGATGCCCATCCATCCCGGCACGATCAGGGAGATAGCAGCCCCAAGCCCCAGGGAAAAGCACGCGGTCGTCGGCGACGGCCGCCCGGCCATCACCGCTAGACCCGACGTGCCCGCACGCGGCAGCCAATTCATCGCGATGGGCAGGACGGACCGTGATGCGGCGTGCAGACCCATCAGAACGGTCGCCCCGGCGAGCCCCCCCCATTGTGCGGCAACCGATGCCAGCAGCACGATTTTCAGACCGGACACCAGTACGAGCGCCAGGACGGCATAGGCGCCGCTGCGGCTATCGCGCATGATTTCCAACCGCCGCTCCGGTGTCGCCCCGCCCCAGAACCCGTCGGCGCAATCGGCAAGCCCGTCTTCATGCAACGCGCCCGTGACCATGGCTGACGCGATGAAGGCCAGGATCGAGGCGGCCAGCGGCGGCAACCCGATCGCCAAGCCGCCCCACAGCACTGCCCCGGCAATCGCCCCGACAACGACACCGACCACGGGAAAGGCCCAAGCGGCCGTGCGGATCGGTACGTTGCGGAAGGGGACCGGCAGCCGGGTCAGGAATCCGCATGCCGACAGAAGCGCGTCAAAGTACGAGGTGGCGTCGGATTCGGGGATTTCGGTCTTGCTGGTCATGGTCGGAAGGCTTAAGCCGACAGGCGAAACCACGCAAGCGCGATCGATATGCGATCCTTCCAATATGTGATCCTTACTTGGGAGACTTCGAGCCGATGAGTGATGACGCCCCTGTAAAGGCCGATCTGGACGAAATCCGGGGCCTGCTGTCCGTCATGCCGAAAGCCGACGAGGCCGCACGGGATGCGGCGCGGGCCCGCGAAGGCCAGTTGACCAAGCCGCCGGGCGCGCTGGGTCGGTTGGAAACGCTGGCGGAATGGGTCGCGACCTGGCAGGGGCGGACGCCGCCGCGTATCGAACGGCCCCGCGTCGCGGTCTTCGCCGGAAATCATGGCGTCGCCTATAAGGGCGTATCCGCCTATCCCATCGCCGTCACCGCACAGATGGTCGCCAACTTCCAGGCCGGGGGCGCGGCGGTGAACCAATTATGTGCCGCCAACGACGCCGAATTGCGGGTTTATGAAATGGCGCTGGATCATCCGACAGCTGACTTCACCGACGGCCCGGCGATGACGGAGGAAGAATGCGCCACGGCCATGGCCTATGGCATGATGGCGGTGGAGGAAGGCATCGATATCCTGTGCCTTGGCGAAATGGGGATCGGCAATTCGACATCCGCCGCCGCGCTGGCCCATGCCCTGTTCGGTGGCAAGGCGCAGGACTGGACCGGTCCCGGCACCGGCGTGACCGGCAGTACGATGGAGTTGAAAATCCAGGTCGTGGATGAGGCCGTGACCCGGCACCTGCCGGAAATGACCGATTCTTTCGACGCGCTGCGCCGACTGGGCGGTCATGAACTGGCGGCGATTGCCGGTGCGATCCTGGCCGCGCGTGTCGGGCGCGTTCCGGTCATCCTCGACGGTTATGCCTGCACCGCGGCGGCCAGCATCCTGTACCGTGCCGATCCGCATGCCCTGGATCACTGCATCGTCGGCCATCTGTCGGCGGAACCGTCCCACCGTCGCCTATGCGAGGCCATCGGCAAGCAACCGCTGCTGGATTTCGGCATGCGCCTGGGCGAAGGATCCGGTGCGGCGGTCGCGTTGGGGATCGTGAAATCCGCCGTCGCCTGCCACAGCGGCATGGCGACCTTTGCCGAAGCGGGCGTCAGCGATAAGGACTGATTGAGCCATGACGGGCGGCCAGGACGCGATTTTCTCCTTCCTCGGCGATCCCGCGACCCATGGCGGCGAGACGCCGGAACGGGTCGACACCCACGCTGCCGTCGTCTTCCTGCTGACCGACCGTGTCTTTAAGGTGAAGCGCGACGTCGCCTATTCCTTCATGGATTTTTCCACGCGGGAAAAGCGGCGCACCGCCTGCCTGGAAGAATTGCGCCTGAACCGCCGCACCGCGCCGGACCTCTATCTCGGCACGATTCCCATCGTTCGGGAGAATGGCGAACTGGCCTTCGGCGCGATGGACAGCGATCCGAAGGGGACGTTGGAAACCGCCGTGGTGATGCGGCGTTTCTCCCACACGCTTTCGGAAGAGGCGGTTTCCGACGCAGACCTCGTCGACATCGCCGAAGCCGTCGCCCGGTTCCATGACGCGGAACCCGCGCTGACGGACGTTCCCGGTGCGGGGTCGATTCTGTCGGTCCAGGAAGGCAATTTTTCCGATCTCGACGGACAGGACGCCTGCGACCGGGACAAGTTGCGGCGGTTGATCGACCTGGGCCGAACCGTCTTCCATGCACGGGCCGACCTGCTGGACCAGCGCGCCACGGAGGGGGCGATCCGGCATTGCCACGGCGATCTGCATCTGGGGAATATCTGCCGTTGGGAAGGCCGCCCGGTCTTGTTCGACTGCATCGAATTCGACCCGGTCCTCGCCCGGATCGACACGCTCTACGACCTCGCCTTTCTGTTGATGGACCTGGACGATCATGACCGGCGCGATGGGGCGAATCTGGTCCTGAACCGATACCTGGAGCGCAGACCAGTGGATATCGGCGGGGTCGGTCTTCTGCCGTTGTTCCAATCCATGCGCGCACAGATTCGATCCAAGGTCGGGTTTGCCGGGGCAGGCTTCGCGAGCGGTGCGGCAGCGGAAAAGAAACGGGCCGACGCCGATGCCTATTTGGATTGGGCGCTTCGGTATCTATCAACGCCGAAACCCTGCCTTATCGCCGTCGGCGGCATATCCGGCAGCGGCAAATCGACCCTGGCGCGCGCCCTCGCACCGCATGTCGGGACCGCGCCGGGTGCCGTCGTGGCGCGCAGCGACGCAATCCGCAAGCGCCTGTTCAACATGACGCGGGATACCGACGCCCTGCCGCCCGAAGGCTATTCCACGCAAGCCAGCATCGACACCTATGCGGAAATGGCGCGCATTTGCGCCACCGCCCTGAATCAGGGCCACGCCGCCATTGCCGATGCGACCTTCACCCATGAAGGCAGCCGCGCGGATATCAAAGCCGTCGCGCAATCCCGAAGACTTCCCTTCGTCGGTCTATGGCTGGATATCGATCCGGAACAGGCCGTCCGGCGCGTCACGGCGCGCAAGGGCGACGTGTCGGACGCGGACGCACAGGTGGTGCGCGATCAAGTGCGGGCCGGATGGGGCGAGATGCGCTGGCACTCTATCGATGCCACCCTGCCGCTGGACGCTCAAATCGCCGCCGCCCAATCCATAGTCAAGTCCATAGTCAAGTCCACGGCGAAATCCATCATCGGGATTTAATTGATCGCGTTTCTCGTCTTCCCGCTCAGGAAGGGGATTGCCACGTCCTGATCGGGGATGACCGCGATGGCGACTGCGCGCTGACCGCGTGGCGTGTGATAGGGCAACACCAAGCGCTGATAGGATACCCAGGCCGGATCATGACCGCAGCCATCGAATAGCGCCCGGACATGACCGTAATGAGGTCTGCCGGTACGCAAGGCGTCGAAATAGGGTTCGGCAACGACATTTTCGAATTCGACATCGCCATGCCCGCGCGTCGACAGGGTCCCGACCACGTCACGCGCCCATTCCCGACCCAGATAGGACACGATATAGGCATGGCTGCCGACCTTGCGATAGAACAGATTCCCCGGCGCGTTGTCTTCGGAGAGGCTCAACGTATAGGGCGCGATTTCACGGAACGGGGAATCGAACAGTTCCAGCGCGTCCGTGCGACTCTCGTTCCACCGTTGGTACGCGGTGCGCAGCAGCCGTTTCGCGCCGTCCAGATTCTCGATGCCTTGGTCCTTGCAGGCAATCAAGCCGGACGGCGTAGAGCCGCGATAGTCGGACAATTGATCGACACGCCGCAGGGCCGCTTCCGAGTCGCCATAGGTTTCGGTCGCCCAGCCCCCGTAATAGAAGCGAAGCCGAATTTCCGGCACCTTGATCCTGATCTTCAGCCAAGCCTTCAGAATGGACAGCGCCGACGGATCGACGGCGCAGACATCCCATTCGATGCGAACCCCGCGCCGCATCCGTTCCAGCCGGACCATACCGTAATGGCACATCATCGCGGCAGCGGCGGAGCTGCCCGGCGGAAAGGGATCGCCGGGCGCAAACTGCGCCCGTTCCGAATCGTCGTTCGCGAAAAACCGATAGCACCGCAACGAGCCGTCGTCATACAGCCACCAGCCCGAATTGGTCATCGGGTCCGCGAAATCCAGGCCGCGCCCGTTCGCTACCCATGGCTTGTACAGCACTTCTGCGCCCCTCCCCTTCGCGTCGTCCTATCTCATCGCGTCGCTATCAATCGTTCCCCGCGCAAACCTTGATCAGGTTCAGCACCTGATTGCGGATATCGTCGTTTTCGATGGAGTCGATCTGCTTCGCCAGATGGATGGTCCGCGGCGGTAACAGTTCCGTCCCGCGCTCCTTCACACCGCGTTCCATTTCCTCGAAGAAGAAAGAGACCGGCACGTCCAGCGCCTGGGCGATCGACCAAAGGCGGCTGGACCCGATCCGGTTCGCGCCTTTCTCATATTTCTGTACCTGTTGAAAACTGATCCCGAGCTTGTTGGCCAGTTTTTCCTGGCTCAATCCCTTTGCTGCCCGAGCTTCCCGCATTCGCAAGCCGACATGCACATCAATGGGATGCGGCATGGCATTTTTCCTTTCGACCATTGGAGGGGTGTTCGAAGCGCCCTCATATCCCCCAAGTAAAGCGGATAGAGGGATCGGAAACAAGCGTAAGCGATCTTCCCAAGAAGCGGCAAATCGCCTAGGAAACTCTGGTATGAACGACTCGCTTCGCCTCGTCTCAACCCCCGATGGTCCGGACCCGTCTCCGGAACACAAGAAATCCTATTCCATTTCCTGCTCCTCCTCCTTTCGCGACCGGATTCTCGATCTTGCGGCCCGCCGCGGCGTGAATGCCGCCGATCTCGCACGCTCCGTCATGCTGATGCTACCGCCGGATGTCGTCGTCGCCGCCGCCGATCCGGGCGGACCGGAACGGGAGGATCGGGAAACCGTGACCCTGAAATCCGGTCCGGGAAAAGGGAAGCCGTGGCGGCGCAAGCCCCGCCTGCAAGTCCGCCTGCCGGAAGGCTACGACCCGGTCGTTCTGCGCAAGGCCCTGGGACTCGCGCTCGACCTGGATGCCGGGACCTTGCGCATTGAGATCGAACCCGCCGGGACGCCGACACGCGAGGCCGACCGGGCCGCCGCAAAGGCGCAGCAGACGCGCCTGCGAGACGAGAACGACCGACTGCGCACCGCCCTGTCCATCGCCGGCGGCGACAAATTGGGGCACGCCGTTCGAACGAAGGACGAGGCGCTGTTCGTCCTGGGCTTCCCCCCCGGGTCCCGCCCGGATTCTGCCCGTATCAAGGCACGGTTCCGTCAATTGGCGACCATCCATCACCCCGACAGCGGCTTGGGGGATACGGACCGCATGACCGAATTGAACCAGGCGATGAGCTTCATGCGTGGATATGAGAAAAATTAGTTATTCTCATATTTATAAGAAATAAAAATCTTGACCTACCCTGCACCGCACCGTAAAGCGGGGCCATGAGCCTACCGCACAGACTACGGGAGGCCCGCATCGCCGTGGGCCTCAGCCAGAAGCAACTGGCCGACAGGCTGGGTGTCACCCAGTCCACCGTTGCCTTGTGGGAGGCAGGGAAGACCGCCCCGCGTCGAACCCTGATGCCGAAACTGGCGGCGGTGCTTAAAAGTTCCGTGCCCGCGCTGGAACACGGCATGGGACCGGATACGGGCACCATCCCGACACAGCAGACGGCGACTATCGCCGCGACACGACAGGAAAGGGCATCCGCCATGATCGCAAACCCCGCGACCGATAACCCGGTCATCGCATTCCAGGGCGTCCCCGGCGCCTATTCCCATCTGGCATGCCGCGGCGCGTTTCCGGCCATGGAACCGATGGCCTGCGCCAGTTTCGAAGACGCCTTCGCCGCCGTGGAGGAAGGCCGGGCCGGTCTTGCCATGATTCCGATCGAAAACTCCCTGGGCGGGCGTGTCGCGGACATCCACCACCTGTTGCCGGAATCGAACCTGTTCATCATCGGCGAATATTTCCAGCCGGTGCATCACAACCTGCTGGCGCCGAAGGGCGCGACGCTGGACACCGTCAAGGAGGCCCGCAGTCACCAGCAGGCCCTGGCCCAATGCCGCAGCACGCTGCGCGAATTGAAAATCAAGCCGGTGAACGCCCCGGACACGGCGGGCGCGGCGCAAGAAGTCGCGAAACTGGGCGATCCGTCCGTCGCCGCGATTGCGTCCTCCCTGGCCGCCGAAACCTATGGGTTGGACGTTCTGCGCCCGCGCATCGAAGACCGGATCGGCAATGTGACGCGCTTCATCGTCATGTCCCGCACCCGGATCGAACCCGACCCGCGATCCGGCCCATGCCTGACCAGTTTCGTGTTCACCGTGCGCAGCGTCCCGGCATCCCTATACAAGTCGCTGGGTGGTTTCGCGACCAATGGCGTGAATATGGTGAAACTGGAAAGCTATATCAGCGTCGGCGACGATTCCCGCGCCCGATTCTACGCCGAAATCGAAGGACACCCGGCGGACAAGGCGGTCGATCGCGCGATGGAGGAACTGCAGTTCTTCACGACGAATGTGAAGCTGTTGGGCGTCTATCGAGAATCGCCGGACCGGAATAAAGAATAAAAAAAACCGGTGGGATCAGCCGCCACGCATCCAATCCTGGATCAGGCGATAGGCAATGGAATCCCGGCGCGGCAGGGCGAAGCGGTCGTCTTCCGGACAGGCCGCGACCTCCGCCCGGGTATACCAAGCAGCCTCTTCGATTTCATCCGTGGCGACGGACAGGTCGAAATCCAATGCCCGCGCGCTGAAGCCCAGCATGATGGACGACGGAAACGGCCAGGGCTGACTGGAATTGTAGCGAACATCCGCGACCTGGACGCCGACCTCCTCCATCACTTCGCGCGCGACCGCATCCTCCAGGCTCTCGCCCGGCTCGACAAAGCCCGCCAGGACGGAAACACGTCCCGGCGGCCATTCCTTTTGGCGGCCCAGCACGATCCTGTCCGCGCCGTCATGCACCAGCATGATGACCGCCGGGTCGGTACGCGGGAAATGCGGTGCCCCACAATCCGGATTGGTACAGCGTAGTTCGTGACCGGCCTTCGCCGCGCGCGTGGGCGCGCCGCACAGCCCGCAGAAACGATGCCGCTTGTGCCAATGCACCAGCCCCCGCGCATAGGCCAAAAGCGCCCCGTCATCGAGGGACAGAGTCGGTCCGACCCGGCGCAAATCTTCGAAAAACCCGCCTTCGGCGATTATCGGCGGCTCTTCATGATGCGACAGATCGACAGCAAAATGCGGGACGCCTTGTGCGTCCAACCCCAGGAAAACGCGCACGGTGCCGTCGGGCAGGTCATCCAGGGCGTCGGCGGGCAGAAGGATGCCGACCGGATCGCCGTCCAGGCGAACGAAATTCCGATCCTGCCAGATCGGCACCACCAAGGCGCGCGCCCAGGCTTCGGACAGGGCGTCGATATCCGTGCGCAGACGGTCTGCCCGATCCAAGGGGCCGGATGCGTACATGTTCGACGGATGACTGTGATGCGGTACGGATTTCATGGCGGCACCCTGGCATGGATTCGTTTGCCGGGGCAATTACCCAGACAGGACGGTCACAAGGAATCTATATCGCCCAGCAAATCCGCCAAGGCCGCTTCGGCCTCTTCGGAAAGCGCATCATCTCTCCCCGGATCGTCCTCTCCGGCAGTACCGGATTCTCGGTCATCGGACGACCGGCGCGGAACCGTTCCCGTTTGCCGCGCGATGGCGGCGCTCAAATCGTCCAGGGACACCGGCTTCGACACGTAATCGGACATCCCTGCCGCAAGATAGCGTTCGCGGTGTTCGGACAGGGCATTCGCAGTCAACGCAATGATGGGAACATCCGCCCAATCCTGACCGGAGGCGCGGATCCATTGCGTCGCCGTCGGCCCGTCCATTTCCGGCATTTGAACATCCATCAGGACCAGGTCGTAGGTCTGCTTCCGAAGGGCCTGAATCGCCTCCACGCCATTTTCCGCGAGTTCGAACCGATGGCCCATTTTTTCCAACATCGTGCCGATGACCACCTGGTTCACCTTGTTGTCTTCGACCAGCAGCAGGAACAATCCTGGGGTCTCTTGGCGTTTCGTCAAAGTCGCGGTTCTGGCGGCGGCCACCGCTCCTGGATCGCCCAAATCCAAGACGACAGTGAAGCGAAAGGTCGACCCTTCCCCTTCCGTACTTTCGAAGTCGATCGTCCCTTCCATCAGATCGACAAGCTGCCGGCAAATCGCCAACCCCAAGCCGGTGCCGCCGAACTGCCGGGACGTCGACGAATCCGCCTGAGTGAAGCTGTTGAACAGTTTTCCTTTCGCCGAGTCCGGAATGCCGATCCCGGTATCTTCCACCTGTATTTCGACACGGTGACGGGACGGATGGTCGGATACGGGTTCCGGCCGGGCGCCGATCCGGATCAGCACGTAGCCTTCCATCGTGAACTTGATCGCATTGCCGACAAGGTTGAACAGAATCTGTCTCAGGCGGGTCGCGTCCCCCCTGAAGACCCGCGGCATGTCGGGGTCGTCCTGCAGGATCGACAGTGATAGCCGCTTATCTTCCGCCAGCGGCATGAGGAGGTCCACAACACCACCGGCGACATGCGTCAGATCGAAGTCCCGTTCCTCAAGATCGATCCGTCCGGCCTCCAGTTTCGAGAAGTCGAGGATATCGTTCAGAATCGTGAGCAGATCGGACGCTGACTGCTGTGCGATCAGGGCGAACCGCCGTTGTTCGGCGGTCAGGTCGCTGTCCAGGATAAGGCTCATCATCCCCAGAACGCCATTCATCGGCGTCCGGATTTCATGACTCATCGCCGCCAGGAATTCCGACTTTGCACGGGTCGCCGCCTCCGCCTGATCTCGCGCCTCCGCGATATCGCGCGCCATGTCGATCAGTTCGGCACTCTGACTTTCCAAACGATGTTGATTTTCCCGCTGTTCCGCAACGATCCGGGTCAGGTCCTGTTCCGCCCGCGCCCGCTGGGTCACGTCCTGGAAGGTGCCGCCGACGCCGACACATGTACCGTTCGCGTCGTAAATGCGCTGGCCCCGCTCCTGGATATAGCGTTCGGACCCGTCCCGGCATTGGATGCGATATTCATCGTTATAATCCGCAAGAGACGCCGCCACATCATCCGGGCGACTGGCGACCCGCCGCCGCCCCGGTCTGGCGACATGGGCGGACAGCCTGTGGAAATCCCAAATGTCGCCGCGAGAGTCCGGGTCCAAATCGAAGATTTCGAATACCTGCGCGGACATGCGCGTAAACCGTTCTTCCGCGAACAGATATTCGAAGTCGCCGATCCCCGCCAGACGCTGCGCTTCTTCGACCTTCGCCTGCGCCTCGGCCATGCGGGCTTCTCTCTCGGCGATTTCCGTAACGTCGATGCGCAGCCCGATCCGGCCCCCCAGCTTCGTCCGTCGATCCACGAATTGGATATGACGCCCGTCGGCAAACCGGACGATGTCCGACCCCTCGCCCTGCCGATAGGCGCGCAACCGATCGCCGATATAGGAATCCAGGGTCGCCCGGTCGTCGGCATCGATCAGGACCGTCCCGGCCTCTACCGCCAACCGCACGAGCGTTTCATAAGTAACGCCCGGCTTAACCTGCCCCCCCAGATCACCGAAATAGGTCATGTATTCGGCGTTGCACAGGACCATTCGGTCATCCGCGTCGAACACGACCATCCCTTCGGAAATGGAATCGATCGCGGTTTTCAGGACGTCTTCGGTCTGGGCCAACGCCTCCAAGGCTTCTTCAAGCTGTTTTTCGCGCTCTACCAGTTCGGTGACGTCGACGCGGAAACCGACCACCCCGCCTTCCGGCGTGGTGCGTTCCTCGATCCGAAGCCACCGGCCGTCATTCAGCTTTTGCAGCATGGGGGCGCCGGGTTCCAGATGCGCGCGCAGGCGTTCTTTCAGAAAGGCTTCCTTCGCCGCCTCGTCGTTCGGGTCGACGGTATATTGGCCATTGTCCAAACCGTATCGGATGATGTCCTCGAACTTGGCCCCGATCTCGATATATTTCTTACTGTCGCTATAAATCTCCGCATAGCGGGAATTGTAGAGGACAAGGCGGTCATCGCTGTCATACAGCACGAAACCTTCATTCAGGGATTCCAGCGCGACGGTCAGCCGCTCGTCGGCGGCGCGCCGTGCCTCCGCAACGGCCTCGAAATCGCGCAGCGCTGTTTCCGCCTCCCGTTGATGGCGTTCCGCCGCCGCCGATAGAGCGTTCGAACGCGCCAGGAGCGCCGTCATCAACAGGCCGAACAGCAGCACCGCTTCGGAAAACCATGGAACGTTACCGAATGTTCCATCCTCCGCCGGCATGACATAAAGATGCCAGGCAGGCCCCAATGTCGGAACGAGTTCCAAACTGGCCCGGTCCTGATCGAATTCAGGCTGCCCGAATCGGAATTCCCCTTTATCCGGACCGATCAATAGAAAGGACAAGTGGAAACCGATCGAATTCGCCCTGAAATTTTGGGTAATGCGATCAAGGTCGATAACGGCAAGATAGACTCCCGGAACCGTATCGCCGCGCAAGACCGGCTGAACCACCAACAGTCCTGTCCGGCCATCCGGCAACGGAACGGTTCGGGGAAATACCGCCGATTTCAACGCAAGCGACCATCCCAAAGCCCCGGACCCGGCAACCGCAGCTTCGAGATTTTGGATCGCGTCTTCCGGAAGCACGCCACTGCCTTCAAAATCCCGAATGCCGCCGTCCGGCGTCATGGTCGCAAGGGCCACAACCGCCGGATAGTCGCGCAGGAAGGTTTCCGCATCGGGATGCCACAATGCTTGATTCAGGCCGTCCGCCAGTCCCCATCGGGCGGCCATCCGTTGCACGCCTTCGACCTGGTGTTCGATCCGCGCGGACAGGCCTTGGATGGCGGTACGGGTCTCTAGCGCGACCTCCCGCTCCTCGGCACGCCATTGCTGCGAATAGACGATTTGCCAGGCAAGAAAGGTCGCAATCAAGCCGCACAAGACGATAACGGACCCCGGCAACACGTGCCGAAACCGCACGTCGTTCAGCAATGCGGACCGCGCCGTCGCCGCCGTCGTCGCCGCCCCCAGAAGAAAGAGCGCAAACCGGCTGAACGGCGGGGCGACGCTGTGTAAATTGGCGGGAAGATAGGGGGTCATCTCCATCGCGTCCGTCACGGTGCCGGATACCGCCAGGAAAATCAGTACCCCGCCGGCAATTCCCGAAACGACACCGTTATAACGACGTGACGGGATCGGAACGGCAAGCACCAGCCCCAAGACTCCCAAACCGATCGCCGTCGCAGGCGCTTCGAACAGGGTACGCAGATCGAAGGTGCCGACCACGCAGAAGCGCCCGCCTAAATCAGCGAACTTTGCAACGAGGAAAACCACCGCGGTGCCCGCAACCAAGCCGGACACGATCCGCGCGCCATTCGTCGATACCGGCATGCGCCCCGACGCCGTTTCGGATCGATGCAGGATGAAAAGGCTGGCGGCCAAAATTGAAAAGGCTATCAGACTGGCTGGATATGTCTGCCGGATGGATTGCGACAACAATCGCCCGGACAGAATACCTTCCACTTCCTGAATGCCGTATATCGCACAAGACAGTAGGACCAGTCCGACCAGAACCGATATCGACAGTCGAAGTTTGGCGGCGATTGCGGACGCTTTTTCCGGCATTCGGCTTCCTACCCCGTACAATCAGACTCCGGCAAGCACACTCCGGAAAGTCGCATACCCGCAGTAGCCGAACCTTCCCTTGCCCTCCCGTCAAGGTGGATGGACTTCCCCGCCATACTCCATTATATCAAATTTAGCTTTCCGAACGGTTAATTCCTTTTAAAGAACGCACGGGACGAGCCTATGAACACAGCGCAACAGGCATTCCGTGCCCTTCTTATCGCATTGGCCACCCTCTGTTACGGTGCCCTTTCGGTCCATGCGGACGAAGCAGATTTAGACGTCACGACCACCAACCGTATCGTTGTCGATGCCTCCAAATATCCCTGGAGCGCGGTCGGCCGCGTGAATATCAGCGGCGTCGGTACGCGGTCCCACTGTACCGGGGCGCTTGTCGGCGAACGCGTGGTGCTGACCGCCGCCCACTGTCTCTATTACCGATCGACGAAGCGCTATGTCGCGCCGGGCTTGGTGCATTTCGTCGCCGGATATCAACGCGGCGAATTCGTCGCCCATTCGACCGCCGTCCAATTGATCCCGGCGCCGGGATTTCAGGGGGAACTTTGGGCCGATCCGTCGAATATGGAACATGACTGGGCCTTGGTCGTCCTGCAGGAGCCGATCGGCCGCAAGACGGGGTATCTGGGTTTCCGCACGCTGACGCCCGAGCTTCTGGACCGCATGACGACGGAAAGCCGGTTTTTCTATTTGTCCGGCTATCCGCGCGACAGGGCGCATGCGATTTCCGTCGACAAGGAATGCCGGATCGAACGCTTCCTGGGACAGGGCGAGTTGCTGAGCCATAGCTGCGCCATCGTCGGCGGAGATTCCGGCGCGCCGATCACCGTGGCGACGTCGCGCGGTTTGGACATTATCGGATTGAACAGCGCGACCCATGTGCCGCTGACCGACGGCACCATGACCAACACGGCGGTGCCGATCCACACGATCCTGCAATTGATCGAACGGGTGATCCGCGAGACGGAGGAAAATCCCCGTTTCGCCGCGAACCATCAACGCAGCGGGCGCGGGCCGGTGCAACCGACCCCTACCAGCAGCGACGACTGACCCTCCGGCGGAAATTAATCCGTCAGGTCAGGACCGACCACGCCATCCGGCAGGCGGTGACGAACAGGAACAGCGCAAAGGCCTTACGCAGCAATTTCGGTGAAATGGTATGCGCCAGCTTCGCCCCGACCGGTGCGAAAAGGATGGTCGACGGCACGATCATGGCAAAGGCGACGAGATTCGCATAGCCGAGGCTGTAGGGCGGCAGATCCGGTTCGCCCAATCCCGCGATGATGAAACCCACCACGCCCGGCAGCGCGATGATCGGCCCCAGCGCCGCCGCCGTCCCGACGGCCCGCCGGATCGGCACCCCGAACAGGGTCATGCTGGTCACGCCCAACGTCCCACCGCCGATCCCCATAACGACGCTGAATCCGCCGATGAAGCCGCCCATCAAGGCACGCCCCGGCCAAGACGGCAGCTTGTCGGCGATTTGCATACCTTCGCGACCAAACGCCATTTGCGCGGCGACCAAGGCGGCGACCGCGGCAAAGACCGACCGCAACGCGTCGCCGCCTGCGCGCGCGCCGATCACGACACCGATCAACACGCCCAGAACGACCCACGGCCCCAGCAGCTTCAGCAATTCCGGGTCCACCCCGCCGCGCCGCCAATGGGATCGTGCGGAAGAAAGTCCCGTCGGCACGATGGTCGCCAGCGAGGTTCCGACCGCCAAATGCATACGGATGTCTTCCGGAATACCGAAATAGGGGAACAGCAACACCAGAATCGGCACGATGACGATCCCGCCGCCCACGCCTAACAAGCCGGCCAATGTACCCGCCACCGCGCCGGTCGCAATCAATGCAATGGCAAAAGGCAGCAGGAAGGCGATGTCGAACTCAAAACTCATGGGGCGTGCTCCGGAAAGATTAGGCGGGCGGGTCAGGAAGACGTTTCGCACTATAGACGGCGATGGTGAAGCAAAGAAAGCCGAACAGGATCAAGAATACGAGACCGACGGTTAAAACACCGTAGCCTCCCCAGGACCAGATCGCGCTACCGACCGATGGAGAAATCGCGGTGCAGGCGACGAAGGGAAGCGCCATCGCGCCGGAAATGCTGCCGAAGCCGCGGCGTCCCAACAACTGCGCGGTCACGACCGGCCGCGTAATACTGGTCACGCCATAGCCCGCGCCCTGCAGGGTCACGAAACAGAACAGCAAGGCGACCGCGCCGCCGACCGGTCCCCAATAGGCCGCGGACAATAGAACGCCCGCCACTGCGATGACCAGAAAGCTGGCCCCACAGATTCCCACCATGCCGACGCGGCGTTCCGCCAGGATCATGACGATTCGCCCGACGACCTGCAGCACCCCGATCAGCGAGATCGCCGCAACAGCGACCGTGCCGTCGACCTGCCGTTCGGCAAGCAGCGGCAGCAGGTGATTGACGATCATCCCGTGATTGAGCGCGATTGTCGAAAAGCCGATCGCCAGCAGCCAGAAAACGGGACGCCGCATCGCGTGTTTCAATGCCGATGCGCCGTGCCCGCCCCGTTCGTGCGGCAGTGGTCCTTCCCCATCGCGCATTGCCGTGCCGATCCAGAACAGAGGCACCGCGACCACCAGCACCATCCCGGCAAAGGCCAGCGCCGCGCTGCGCCACCCGGCCATATCCGCGATGGCGTTGGATAGCGGAAAGGACAGGCTACCGGCGAATCCCGCCACCAGGGTGATGACGGTGATCGCGGGACCGGCATTGCCGCCGCGCTGATGGGTCAGGAAGGCGAAACAGGGTTCATAAAGACAGCCGCCCATCGCAAGGCCGAGGCCGACCCAGACCGCGATAAAGGCCGGTCGACTGTCGACTTGTGTCAGGGCGATCAACAGAAAGGCCCCCATAACCGCGCTGCCGGTCAGGACCAATCGACCCCGGTCGCCGTCGATCAAACGCCCGATCCGGGGTGCCGCGAGGGCGGAGGTCACCAGCGCGCAGGTCGCGGCCAAGGTGGTTTCTCCTCGCGTCCACCCGAAATCCCCTTCCCAGCGCAGCAGCATGGCCGGGAAGAAATAATAGAACCCCGCCCAGACCAAGGTCTCGGCGACGGCCAAACACCAAAGACGGTAATCTTTCAGGACGGATCGGTTCATCGCCCGGGCACTTAGCCGGGACGCTCAACCGGCGTCAATGGCTGCTTTTCACACCCAGCGGAATGTCACAAAACCCCAACACAACGCGATGGCGAGCGGGGCATAGAGCGGCGTTCCGAAGAAGCCGAGCCAGAACAGGAAAATGAAGGCGCTGCCCAATAGCCAGATGAACAGCCGGTCTCCGCGCGTCGTGTCCAGGCCCAGAATGCCGCGCCGGGGCGCGCCGCCGGGACGTTTCAGTTCCAGGACCGTCATCGTCGCCAGACAGCAGGCAATGAAGACGAAGAAGGCGGCTGTCGGCCAGGTCCAGGCCATCCAGGTCATGTTCATGGGACCAGCCCTCCCTTACACGCGGCCAAGGGCAAAACCCTTGGCGATGTAGTTGCGCACGAAATAGATCACGAAAGCCCCCGGCACGATGGTCAGCGTTCCCGCGGCGGCCAGCAACCCCAGTTCATAGCCGGACGTACTGGCCGTCCTTGTCATGGTCGCGGCGATGGGTTTCGCTTCCACCGCCGTCAGCGTCTTCGCCAACAGCAATTCAACCCAGGAGAACATGAAGCAGAAGAAGCAGGCGACGCCGATCCCCGCCGCGATGGTCGGAATGAAGATCTTCAGGAAGAAACCCCAGAAGGAATGCCCATCGACATAGGCGGTTTCATCCAGTTCCTTCGGCACGCCGGACATGAACCCTTCCAGAATCCAGACCGCCAACGGAATGTTGAACAGCGTATGCGACAGGGCGACGGCGATATGCGTATCGAACAGCCCGACCGCCGAATACAGTTGGAAGAACGGCAGGGCGAACACGGCGGGCGGCGCCATGCGGTTGGTCAGCAGCCAGAAGAACAGATGCTTGTCCCCGACGAAGCGATAGCGGCTGAACGCGTACGCCGCCGGAAGCGCCACCGCGACCGACAGGACCGTATTGATCCCGACATAGGTCAACGAATTCACATAGCCCATATACCACGTCGGATCCGTGAAGATCGTGACGTAATTATCCAGAGTGAATTCCTTCGGATACAGGCTGAACCCGCCCAGGATCTCATTGGTGGTCTTGAACGACATGTTGACCAGCCAATAGATCGGCAACATCAGAAAGGCGATATAGGCAGTCGGAACGATCCAGGATTTCCGCATGGCTCAGCTCTCCTCGTTCCGCATCATCAGCGTGTAAAACACCCAGCTGAGCAGCAGGATGATCAGGAAATAGATCAGCGACATCGCCGCCGCCGGGCCCAGATCGAACTGACCCAGCGCGATCTTCACCAGATCGATGGACAGAACCGTGGTTGAATTCCCCGGGCCGCCGCCGGTCAGCACCGATGCCTCGGTATAGATCATGAAACTGTCCATGAAGCGCAGCAGCACCGCGATGGTCAGGACGCGCTTCATCTTCGGCAATTGGATATGGCGGAAGATGGCCCATCCCTTCGCCCCGTCGATCTTCGCCGCCTGATAATAGGCGTCGGGGATCGACACCAACCCGGCATAGGACAGCAGCACGACCAGTGAAGTCCAATGCCAGACATCCATTAGGATCAGCGTGAACCACGCATCCCCGGGTTGACGCGTGAAGTTGTAGTCGAAGCCCAATGCATTCAGGACATAGCCCAGAAAGCCGATATCCGGCAGGGCGAAGATGTTCCACATCGCGCCGACCACGTTCCACGGAATCAGCAACGGCAAGGCCATGAGGACGAGGCAAACCGGTACCCACGGCCCCTTGCGCGGCATGGTCAGCGCAATGGCGATACCCAATGGGATTTCGATCGCTAGAATGGAGAAGGTGAACATCAACTGCCGGAACAGGCTGTCGTGGAAGCGTTCGGAATTCAGCACCTCCTCGAACCACAACACACCGGACCAGAAGAACGTGTTGTCGCCGAAGGTTTCCTGAACGGAATAGTTCACCACCGTCATCAACGGGATGATGGCGTTGAAGGCGACCAGAACGAAAACCGGCAGGACGAAGAGCCAGGCCTTTTGATTGACTGTCTTGTTCATCGTGCCTCTCCCTATTCCGCCAGCCAGCCGTCGGCATACAATCGCGTATTCGCCGGATCGAAGCGCAACCGTGCGCCGTCGCTGGGGATTTCCTTGCCTTCACCGACCAGCAGGCGAACCGTCTGGCCGTCGCATTTCGTTTCCACGATACGGAACCGGCCGGCATCGCTGACCTTCGAAATCTGCACCGGCAGGCCCCCCTCTTCATTTGGGCCACTGAAACTGACGAATTCCGGGCGAATGCCGATTTCCAGGCTTTTCCCGTCCGTTCCCTTCGCTTGATTGGCGATGGCGACCGGCTGTCCGGCCAGGATCGGTTTTCCGTTGTCCAGCGCGCAGGGCAGCACATTCATCCCCGGCGAGCCGATAAAGTGGCCGACGAAGGTGTGGTGCGGCTTTTCGAACAGTTCGACCGGCGTGCCGACCTGCACCACCTCGCCCAGATTCATCACCACGACCTTATCCGCGAAGGTCAGCGCTTCCGTCTGGTCATGGGTCACATAAATCATCGTCCGCTTCACCCGCTGATGCAGCTCCTTCAGCTTGGAGCGAAGCTGCCATTTCAGATGCGGGTCGATGACGGTCAGCGGTTCGTCGAACATGATGACGTTCACGTCCGTCCGAACCAGACCGCGGCCCAGGGAAATCTTCTGCTTCCCGTCGGCGGTCAGGCCCTTCGCCCGTTCCTTCAGGCGGTGGGACATGTCGATGAATTCCGCGACTTCTCGAACCCGCTTATCGACCGTCGCCGGATCGACCCCGCGATTGCGCAGGGGAAAGGCCAGATTGTCATAGACAGTCATCGTGTCGTAGACGACGGGGAACTGAAACACCTGCGCGATATGACGCTGATCCGGCGGCAGAGGCGTGACATCCGTCTCGTCGAACAGAATGCTGCCGCGCCGGGGCCGCAGAAGGCCGGAGATGATGTTGAGCAGTGTCGTCTTCCCGCAGCCGGACGGCCCCAGCAAGGCATAGGCGCCGCCGTCGTCCCAGGTCAGATCGACCTGCTTCAACGCCCAATCCGCTTCTTCGACCGGGTTTTCCATATAGCTGTGGCGGATGCCGTCGAGCGTGATTTTTGCCATCGGCCCCCTCCTTATCCGGCGATCAGGGCGCCATCCGCCCCGAAATAATAGGCGTGGCGCATATCGGCGTAGAGTTCCGCCGTCGCCCCGACATTGAAGGCATGGATGCCGTGCGACAGGGACACCCAGGTTTCGTTCCCGACGCGGATATGGACGGTGCTTTCGGACCCGCTGAGTTCCGTGACCAGAACTTCTCCCGCGATCTTTACATCGCGACCTTCCCCCGGCACCGGCGAGATATGATGCGGCCGAAGGCCCAGTTCATAATCCCCGTCCGGCACGGCGGCAAGATGGGCGGGAGGATCCCAACTCGCCACCGCGCCGAGCGTGATCCGCCCGTCATGCTTGCGGATTGTCGCTGTGTTGATCGGCGGCTCGGAAAATACCTTGGCGCTGATCACGTCCTTGGGGGTACGGTAGATATCGCCCGTGGTTCCGAATTGCGTCACGCGGCCTTCATGCAGGGTCGCCGTCTTCCCACCCAGCAACAGGGCTTCCGTCGGTTCGGTCGTCGCGTAAACCACGACGCAGTCCCGGTCGGCGAACAGCTTCGGCAATTCCTCGCGCAATTCCTCGCGCAATTTGAAATCCAGGTTGGCCAGCGGCTCGTCCAACAGCAACAGGCCCGAATCCTTCACCAGCGCGCGGGCCATGGCCGTGCGCTGCTGCTGTCCGCCGGACAGTTCCGACGGCCGGCGGTCCAGCATGGCCGACAGTTTCAACAGCTCCGCCATTTGGCCGACGCGCGCTTTGATTTCCGATTCCGATACCTTCGCGACGCGCAGGGGCGAGGCGATGTTTTCGAACACGGACCAGTTCGGATAGTTGATGAATTGCTGATAGACCATGGACACATTGCGGTCCTGGACCCGCATACCGGTCACATCCCGGCCATCGACGAACAACCGCCCGCCTGTCGGACGGTCCAGCCCCGCCATCAACTGCATCAGCGTGGTTTTCCCCGACAGCGTGGTGCCCAGCAGGATATTGAAACTGCCAGCCTCCAACGTCAGGTCCGTCGGGTGGATATGGACTTCCTCCCCGACCGTTTTCTCAATTCCCTTGAGTTCAAGCGTCATACCGTACCGATCCTACGCGGTTGCCCCCAACTGACACCCTTGGTCAGACGTCCCTGCCGGGTCGCCGGGGCGGTGATCAATCATTTCGAAAATCGACGAAAGAAAGCGATTGGCGAATTATACCACGGAAAGGTCCGGCCCGGGGTGAGGTCCCCGGGCCGGTCCTTACGCGTCACCTCAATTGGACGCCCAGCGTTTGACGAGTTCGTCATAGTTGACGGTTTCGCCCTGCGGCTTTTCGTTGGCGAGTTTCGCCTTCGCGCCGCCCTTGCCGAGCCATTCGCTCGGGTCCTTTTCCTCGTTCAGACGCGGGCCACAACCGCCATAGGTGTTGTTGGCTTCGTCCGCCCGCTGCATGCGGGACATAACCTGATCCATCTCACCGGCGAGACGGTCCATGGCTTCCTGAGGGGTAAAGGTACCGGAGTTCACGTCACCGATATTCTGCCACCAGAGCTGGGCAAGCTTGGGGTAGTCGGGAACGTTGACGCCGGTCGGGGTCCAGTTCACGCGGTCCGGGGACCGATAGAACTCAACCAAGCCACCGAGCTTCGGTGCACGTTCGGTAAAGCTTTCATGCCGCACCGTGCTGTCGCGGATGAAGGTGATGCCGACATGGCTCTTGCGGACGTCGACGGTCTTGGACACGACGAACTGAGCATACAGCCAGGCCGCCTTCTGGCGATCCAGCGGGGTCGACTTGAACAGCGTCCAGGAACCCGTGTCCTGATAGCCGAGCTTCTGGCCTTCTTCCCAATACGGGCCGTGCGGCGACGGGGCCATGCGCCACAGCGGCGTGCCTTCGTCGTCGACCGTATTGTTGCCGTCCGATTTCGGCGCGACCATGGACGCGGTGAACGCCGTATACCAGAATATCTGCTGGGCCACGTTACCCTGGCTCAACGCCGGGAGGGACTGATAGAAGTCATAATCGGCAGCCCCCGGAGGCGCATACTGACGCAGCCATTCGTCCCATTTGCGGATTGCATAGACCGCGGCCGGGCCGTTGGTCGCACCGCCGCGGCTGACGGACGCGCCGGACGGGTTGCAGCTGTCGGCTTCCATGCGGATGCCCCATTCGTCGATCGGGCGACCGTTCGGCAGGCCCTTGGACCCGGCACCGGCCATGGACAGCCACGCATCGGTCATACGCCAGCCCAGATCGGGCGCGCGCTTGCCGTAATCCATGTGGCCATAAACGCGGACGCCGTCGATTTCCTTCACATCGTTGGTGAAGAATTCGGCGATATCCTCATAGGCCGACCAGTTAACCGGAACGCCCAGTTCGTAGCCGTATTTTTCCTTGAACGCGGATTTGATCTCCGGGCGGTCGAACCAGTCCTTGCGGAACCAATACAGGTTCGCGAACTGCTGATCCGGCAGCTGGTACAGCTTGCCGTCCGGCCCGGTGGTGAAGGACCGGCCCATGAAGTCGTCCAAATCCAACATCGGGTTGGTGACGTCCTTGCCGTCGCCCGCCATGAAGTCGGACAGGTTAACCGCAAGCTGCAGGCGCGAATGCGTGCCGATCAGATCGCTGTC
Organism: Pacificispira spongiicola; assembly: GCF_012926505.1. Taxonomy (GTDB): domain Bacteria; phylum Pseudomonadota; class Alphaproteobacteria; order UBA8366; family Aestuariispiraceae; genus Pacificispira; species Pacificispira spongiicola. The sequence goes on along the minus strand of NZ_JABBNT010000003.1, from coordinate 631,885 downwards.
ATTGACATAGGCGTCATACAGGTTCCGGTTCGTCTGCATCTGCGTCTGAACCGCCTGCACCACTTCCCCTTCGCCGAGAAGCTGATGGTTGACCTTGATTCCCGTAATTTCTTCGAACGCTTTGGTGAGAACCTTGGACTCGTATTCATGCGTCGGAATGGTTTCGGAGAGTACGTTGATCTCCATCCCCTTGAACGGTTCAGCAGCCTTGATGAACCATTCCATCTCTTCCATCTGCTGGTCTTTCGTCAGGGCCGACGGCTGAAATTCGCTATCGATCCACTTTTCGGCTTCGGCTTCTCCGGCCTGTGCGGCACCGGTAACGGCCATCACCGCGACGATCGCAACAGACGCGATCAGTCCTCTTCGCATTTTAAGTTACCTCCCTAGATTTATTCGTTATGCGACCACTATCAAACGAAACTAAAAACGCGTCAATACGAAAATAAAATAGTTGTTTTTGGGTGCATATCGGGGAGATAATGGCCCTGATACGCGCTTATTGTGCAATGCGAAAATAAAAACGAAAGAAAACGAAAGGCGGGAGGATTATGGAGGCGTTGCCGCCCAGACATGCGCAGATTCTGGCGCAGGCCCGACAGGATGGCCGGGTGCAGGTGGATGCGCTGGCCGTGGCCTTCGACGTTTCCGTGCAAACGATCCGTAAGGACCTGAACGACCTAAGCGACCGCAAACTGCTGCAGCGGGTTCACGGCGGCGCCCTGTATCCATCGGGCGCCAGCAACCTTGCCTATCATTCGCGCCGATCCCTGGCGGCGGATGAAAAACAGCGCATCGGCGAACGTGCCGCGTCGCTGATCCCGGACAACAGTTCCGTCATCCTGAACATCGGCACGACGACCGAACAGGTCGCGCTGGCCATGCGTCAACACCGCGGCATCATGGCTGTCACAAACAACATCAATGTCGCGAATATCCTGCGCGGTGTTCAGGGAACGGAAGTCATCATTGCCGGCGGCATCGTGCGCCCGTCCGACGGTGGTATCGTTGGGGAATCGGCGGTCGAATTCATGCGTCAGTTTCGGGTGGATTACGCGGTGATCGGCGCATCCGCGATCGATGCGGACGGGGCGATTCTGGATTACGACTATCGGGAAGTGCGGGTATCGCAGGAAATCATCCGGCAGGCACGCAAGACGATCCTGGTGGCCGACCGGATGAAATTCGGACGCAGCGCCCCGGTCCAGATCGCGCAGCTTGCGGAAATCGACATCTTCGTCACGGACCGGCCTTTGCCCGACGCCCTGGCCGATATCTGCCGTCAGAACGGCATTCAGGTCGAAACCTGTTTCGACGCAGACGAGGGGCTGGAGGAAACCGACGATCCCGTCGACCGGAATGCGGGAGACGTCGGCGTATGAGCGCGGATCGGGTTTACGATATTTTCGTCATCGGCGGCGGCATCAACGGATGCGGCATCGCCCGCGATGCGGTGGGGCGCGGCTATTCCGTCGGCCTGTGCGAAAAGAACGATCTTGCCAGCGGCACATCCTCCGGCTCGACAAAACTGATCCATGGCGGATTGCGCTATCTGGAACATTACGAATTCCGGCTTGTGCGCGAATCCCTGATGGAACGCGAACGCCTGTGGGCGAATGCACCGCATATCATCTGGCCGCTGCGTTTCGTCCTGCCGCATCACAGCGGCTTGCGCCCCGCCTGGTTCCTGCGCCTGGGCCTGTTTCTGTACGATCATCTGGGCGGGCGGAAACGGCTGCCGCCGACGAAGGCGCTGGACCTGCGTCGCGACGCGGCGGGCGAGCCGTTGAAGCCGGAATTTACCACGGGATTCGAATATTCGGATTGTTGGGTTCAGGACGCGCGCCTGACCGTTCTGAACGCCCGCGACGCCGCCGACCGCGGCGCGGATATCATGACGCGTACGGAATGCACCGGCCTGCGTCGCGACGATGGTTTGTGGCACATCGACTTGAAGGATGTCGCCAACGGCACCGAACAAACGGTTACGGCGAAACTGGTGATCAATGCGGGCGGCCCCTGGGTCGATCACATCCTGAACCGATCCCTCGGCGACAACGGTGCGCATAATGTCCGGCTGGTTCAGGGCAGTCACATCGTGACCCGCAAACTGTACGATCACGACCGTTGCTACATCTTCCAGAATGCGGACAAACGCATCTTCTTCGCCATCCCGTATGAGCAGGATTTCACCCTGATCGGCACGACCGACCGGGATTTCGACGGCGATCTGGATCATTTCGGGATCAGCGACGAGGAAGTCGATTATTTGATCGCGGGCGCGAATGGGTATTTCGACCGGCGGATCACGCGCGACGACATCGTTTGGACCTATTCCGGCGTCCGTCCCCTCTACGACGACGGTGCGGGGGCCGCCCAGGAAGCGACCCGCGACTATGTCCTGCGCGCGGACGAGGTTCCAGGCGGCCCGCCCCTGATCAACATCTTCGGCGGCAAGATCACGACCTATCGCCGTCTCGCGGAAAGCATGATGGAAAAGGTCGAAACCTTCCTGGGCCGCAAAGGGCCGGTCTGGACGGAAAGCGCCGCGCTGCCCGGCGGAGATTTCCGCGTCGCCGATATCGACGAGATCCGAAAATCCTATGTCGCGAAACAACCGTCCTTGGGCGACCGAACGATCGACCGTCTGATCCGGCACTATGGCACGGCGGCAGCGGTGATCCTGGACCGTCCGGACGGATTGGGGCACTGTTTCGGGGCGGATTTGTTTGAAGCGGAAGTTCGCTACTTGATGGAAAAAGAATGGGCCAGGACGGCGGAAGACGTTCTTTGGCGCCGGACCAAGATGGGCCTGCGCCTGACCAAGGACGAAGCCGGTAACCTGGACCGCTGGATGCAGGACAACGGGTGAGGAACGTCCCATGGCGGGGATTCTATGACAGGGCCGATTTTGGCCCTGGATCAGGGAACGACATCGACACGCTCGCTGGTCTTTGACGGCGACTATCGGCTGATCGGCACGGGCCAGCAGGAATTCGCGCAGCATTTCCCGAATTCAGGCTATGTCGAACACGAAGCGGACGATCTGATCCGCACATCGATCGACACGATGCGTCAAGCCCTGACCGATGCCGGCGTGGAAGCTTCCGCGCTCGGCGGAATCGGCATCACCAATCAGCGGGAAACCACCGTCGTCTGGGATCGGGAAACCGGCAAGGCGTTGCATCGCGCCATCGTGTGGCAGGACCGCCGCACGGCGGAAACCTGCGCGACCCTGCGCGCCGAGGGGGTCGAGGCGGAGGTCACCGCGAAGACCGGGCTGTTGCTCGACCCGTATTTCTCCGCGACCAAGGCCTCTTGGATTCTGGATCACGTGGACGGTGCGCGGGAAAAGGCGGCGGCGGGAAAGCTCGCCTTCGGCACGGTGGACAGCTGGGTTATCTGGCATCTGACAGGCGGCACGGTCCATGCGACCGACGCGACCAACGCCTCGCGCACCAATCTGTTCGACATTCACCGCCAGGACTGGGACGACGATCTGCTGCGGCTGTTCCGGGTCCCGCGGTCCATGATGCCGGATGTGTTGGACAGCGCCGCCGAATTCGGCACGACCCTGCCGGAGATCCTGGGCGTGCCGGTGCCGATCCGCGGTGTCGCGGGGGATCAGCAAGCCGCCGTCATGGGCCAGGCCTGCTTCACCCCCGGATCGATGAAATCGACCTATGGCACCGGCTGTTTCGCCCTGTTGAATACCGGGGAAACCGCCTGCGCCTCGCAAAACCGCCTGCTGACCACGGTCGCCTATCGCCTGAATGGGGTGCCGACCTATGCCCTGGAAGGGTCGATCTTCGTTGCCGGGGCCGCCGTGCAATGGCTGCGCGACGGGTTGGGCCTCATCGAACGATCGGATCAGGTCGGCGATCTGGCGCGGCAACGCGACCCTAACCAGGCCGTCTATCTGGTTCCGGCCTTTACCGGTCTGGGCGCACCGCATTGGGATGCGGAGGCGCGCGGCGCGCTATACGGACTGACCCGGGCGACCGGCCCGGCGGAGCTTGCCTGGGCCGCGCTGGAATCCGTCGCCTTCCAAACCGGCGACCTGTTGGACGCCATGCATGGCGATTGGCCGGAATCGGAAGGGGCGGAAACCGTCCTGCGCGTCGATGGCGGCATGACGGCCAGCGACCTTGTCCTGCAACAGATCGCGGACATCCTGGACGCGCCGGTCGACCGACCGCAGGTGCTGGAAACGACGGCCCTGGGCGCGGCGTGGCTGGCCGGACGGCAGGCCGGCATCTGGCCCGGCCGCGACGGTTTCGCAAAAAGCTGGCGTCTGGACCACCGGTTCGAACCGACGATGGATGCCGAAACCCGAAAGCGCCGCAAGGCTGGCTGGCGCGATGCCGTACGCCGCACCCTAACGGCGGGCTAACGCGGAAAGGCGGGCTAACGCGGGAAAGACAGTCGCCGGCTCAGCCGCCGCGCATGGTCTTCAGGAAGGTATCGACCGATGCGCCCAGACGGTCTGCTTGGGTCGACAATTCGCTTGCGGCGTCCAGGACATCGTTCGCGGCACGCCCGGTTTCTTCCGCGCTGACGCTGACTTCCGACACGGTTTCGGACACTTCGCGCGTACCGTGGGCGGCTTCCTGGACATTGCGGGCGATCTCGCTGGTCGCCGCGCTTTGCTCCTCGACCGCCGCGGAAATCGTCGTCGCGATATCCCGCACTTCCTGAATAACCTCGGCGATGCGTTCGATGGCGCCGACCGCCGAGCCGGTCGCGGATTGCATCTGTGCGACCTGGGCGGTGATTTCCTCCGTCGCATTGGCGGTCTGATTGGCCAGGTTTTTCACCTCGTTCGCCACGACGGCAAAGCCTTTGCCCGCCTCACCCGCACGGGCGGCCTCGATCGTCGCGTTCAGCGCCAGAAGGTTGGTCTGGTTCGCGATATCGGCGATCAGGCTGACCACGTCGCCGATATGATCTGCCGCCTGTTTCAGGCCGCCGACCTCCGCCGTCGCTTCCTCCGCCACGGTGACCGCACGTTGGGCGGCCTCGTTCGAATGACCGACGGATCGGGTGATTTCCTGAACCGACGCCGCCAATTCCTCAGCCGCCGCGGCAACGGTTTCGACATTGCTCGTGGCGCCCTCCGCCGTCGATCGGACGCTGCCCGTCTTGCGCCCGACATCGGCGGCATGATGACTCATCCCCGCCGCGGTGGATTTCATCTGTGTCGCCGAGGAGGCCAGCACATCGACGACACCCTTCACGCCGGATTCAAATTCGTCCGCCATGGAACGAACCTTGCCGTCGCGGCCTTGCATGAATTCCACGGCGGAATTGATGGAATGCGCCGATCGACGGTATTCGCCCGGCATGCCGCGCAAAAGAATGCGGCGGAAATATTTCCCCTTGGACACATGATTCAGAGAGGCCTCCGCCTCGCGCACGAAGGCGTCGGTCACATCGATCATATGATTGATCTGGCGCGCCAGAGTGCCGATCCGACCGGCATCGGGCATCGGGATCACACGCGCTTCCATATCGCCCAGCCCGACCTGTCGGCAGACAGCCGAAATCCGGCCAATGTCTCGACCGGCCTTGACCACGACCATGATCGAATAGACGACCGGCAAGACCCCGACCAAGGTTATGCCCGCGCCTACAGTGTGATCGACGAGGAACCCGACCAGCGTACCGACGACAACCACGGCGGCGCCGATCGCGGCGGTCCATTGCGCCTGCCAGAGCAAACCGCGCCGAGCGGCCCGCCGTCGTTCAGAGTGTGAAGACGAACTCTTCATAGGCCATCCCCGTGTTTTTGATTGTATCGACCATGACGGCAAAGGCGGCGTTCATACCTTCCTTCGCATTTGCATGGCGTTGTTCTTCGGCAAGCAGCGCCTGATAGATCGGTTCGATCTTCGCCAGAGCCTCACGCGTCGGCACCCGCCGATTGGAGTGATAGCTGATAACCTCACCCTTGTCGTTCAGGCTGGGGGTGACATGGGCGAAAACCCAATAATGATCGCCGTATTTTGTCATGTTCTTCACATAGGCGAAGATTTCCTGACGGGCATGCAGAACATCCCACAGCAACTTGAACACGCAGCGCGGCATATCGGGATGGCGAACGATGGAATGCGGCTGGCCCAGCAACTCGGCTTCCGAATAACCGGCGACATCGATGAACACGTCGTTGGCGTAGGTGATCCGCCCCTTCAGATCGGTCTTCGATACGATGATGCCTTCATCGTCGAAAAAAACCTCCCGCCCCGTCGGCTGTACGGCATATTTCGTCACGGCCGCCTTCCTTTATTAAACGTCCCCACAGATTCCCCACATGTACCTGTTTGTCTATTTACAATAGGTTAACAATGTCCATTCACGGAAGGAAAACATGGCGGCACAGGGTCGCATCCGGAGATTTTTCCATCTGCTGGAATTCGAATCCATCAAACGAGTTGCAATTCAATGCGACGAAGGGTCCAATTGCGATTTGAAGTCTGAAATGGTCGACACTATTCTTGGATAAGAAGCGGACGTTTAGAATCCGCCCGGCGTCGTGACAGCCGGTAACATCCGAACAGCGAAACGCACCGCCTGCCGCATGAAGTGATCGTGTGGGCGGTACTTTGTGAGGGGGAACGCTACATGAGTGCACAGATTTTTCCTGTTCCGACCGAGGTCGCGTCGCGCGCGCTGGTCGACGACGCCAAGTATCAGGAAATGTACGACCGGTCGGTCAAGGACCCGGACGGGTTCTGGGGCGACCACGGCAAGCGGATCGATTGGTTCAAGCCGTATACCAAGGTCAAGAATGTCAGCTACGACCCGCACAACGTTTCCATCAAATGGTACGAAGACGGCACGCTGAACGCCGCCTATAACTGCATTGATCGTCACCTGGAAAAGCGCGGAGACCAGACCGCGATCATTTGGGAAGGTGACGATCCGGCGGACGACGCCAAGATCACCTACCGCGATCTGCACGGCCATGTCTGCCGCCTCGCCAATGTGCTGAAGGCGCGCGGCGTGAAGAAAGGCGACCGGGTCTGCATTTATATGCCGATGATCCCGGAAGCGGCCTATGCCATGCTGGCTTGCGCGCGCATCGGCGCGGTGCATTCCATCGTCTTCGGCGGCTTTTCGCCGGATGCGCTGGCCGGACGCATTCAGGACAGCGATTGCGTCGCCGTCATCACGTCGGATGAAGGCCTGCGCGGCGGCAAGAAAGTCCCCCTGAAAGCCAACGCGGACGAAGCCCTGGCAAACTGCCCGTCGGTCAAGACCTGCGTCGTGGTGAAGCGCACCGGCAGCGCGATCAACTGGGTCGACAACCGGGACATCTGGTACCACGAAGCGACGGAAGCGGCCTCCGCCGACTGCCCGTGCGAGGAAATGAACGCGGAAGACCCGCTGTTCATCCTGTACACCTCCGGCTCGACCGGGAAACCGAAGGGCGTGCTGCACACGACCGGCGGCTACATGGTCTATGCCTCCATGACGCATGAATATGTCTTCGACTATCACGACGGCGATGTCTATTGGTGCACGGCGGATGTCGGCTGGGTCACCGGCCACAGCTATATCGTCTATGGCCCGCTGGCCAACGGGGCGATCTCGCTGATGTTCGAAGGGGTGCCGAGCTATCCCGACGCGTCCCGCTTCTGGCAGGTCTGCGACAAGCACCAAGTCAACACCTTCTACACCGCGCCGACCGCGATTCGCGCACTGATGCGCGAAGGCAACGCCCCGGTGGAGAAGTGCAAGCTGGACAGCCTGCGTCTGCTGGGGTCGGTCGGCGAACCGATCAACCCGGAAGCCTGGATCTGGTATTACGAAGTGGTCGGCAAGAAACGCTGCCCCATCGTCGATACGTGGTGGCAGACGGAAACCGGCGGCATCCTGATCACCCCGCTGCCGGGCGCGACGGCGTTGAAGCCGGGATCGGCGACCCGCCCGTTCTTCGGTGTGCAGCCTGAAATCGTCGACGGCGAAGGCAAGGTCCTGGACGGCGCGACGGAAGGCAATCTGTGCATCAGCGAAAGCTGGCCCGGCCAGATGCGCACCGTCTATGGCGACCACGAACGCTTCGTCCAGACCTATTTCACCACCTATCCCGGCAAGTATTTCACGGGGGACGGCTGCCGCCGCGACGAAGACGGCTATTACTGGATCACGGGCCGCGTCGACGACGTGATCAACGTGTCCGGTCACCGCATGGGCACGGCGGAAGTCGAAAGCGCGTTGGTTCTGCACAAGGATGTCGCCGAAGCCGCCGTGGTCGGCGCGCCGCACGACATCAAGGGTCAGGGCATCTATGCCTATGTCACGCTGAATGTCGGGGTGGAACCGACGGATGCGCTGAAAAAGGAACTGGTGCAGTGGGTGCGCCACGAAATCGGCCCGATCGCCAGCCCGGACTGGCTGCAATGGGCGCCGGGCCTGCCGAAAACCCGGTCGGGCAAGATCATGCGCCGCATCCTGCGCAAGATCGCGGAAGACGAATTCTCCAACCTGGGGGACACCTCCACGCTGGCCGATCCGGGCGTGGTCGACAACCTGATCGATCAGCGTCAAAACCGGAAGTAACCGAACCGGACGTAACAGCCGGCCACACTTGTCGGGACTCGGGAACGGGGGCGCCTTGCGTCCCCGTTCTCAATATCAGGGGCCCGTTGTCAGTTTCAGGAACGTGACGCTGTCGTCCCGGGGGTCGCTGCTCCAGAACAGCGACAGCAAAATCTCGCGGATTCTATCGTCCCGCCCTTCCTCCCAAACGGGTAGGAGCAGACGGTAACAGGTCACGTATTCTTTCTGAAACAGCGTGATCCGATCCACACGCGGCACCTTCCTGGCATAGACGTCCTGCAGGTCCGCCAGGAGAGTCAGCTTATACTTGTCGTCCACGTCCTGCGCGGTACGGCCCGTCCAGTCCTCGCCTGTCTTTTCCACCACGACGGTCCCGTTCAAGACCAATCTGAAATCCGCGCCGTCTCGTTCCGTGCGATAAATGTCGATATGCCCCAACCAGGGCCGCAGGCTGAACGGCGTCAATTGCGCCCGCGTCGGCCTTCCACCGTCGGCGGCCACGCTTTCCCAAAACGACAGCAAGGACCTTAGCCGAGGCGGTGCTTCATCAAGATCGGATACGGGGATGTATTTATTCATGCCAAACTATCGCAGTGCGGGAAACCCGCAGAAAACCGTCACTGAACGAACACTGAATACCATTTGATGCTGTGCCACGCCAAACATTACGGCGCCATGTCGCCATCGATCTGATGTGATTTCTCGGGTTCCGTCGCGTGGCAACTTTCTCTATCCTATTTGACGGGTCAGTATTCTAGGTCCGTCCAGACAGCAGGTTGTATCGCGTTGAATCTTTCAAACGAGTCCAGTTTCGTCTCCTCCGAAAGAATAGGTCGGCTCCGCGGCTATTGGGAATCGCTTTGCGCGCCCGGTGCCTGGCCGACCCGCGGCGATTTGGACCCCGCCGAAATCAAGGACTTGCTGCCCTATATCGTGATAAGCGAGATCGAACTGGAAACCGGGCGGGTCTTCTATCGGCTGGTCGGAACCAAGATCGTCCAGGTCTCCCGCATCGATTTCACCGGCCATTGGCTGGACGAATTCGATATGGCCGCGTCGGAACCCAGCATCTGGCAAAAAGGTTATGACCTGGTCCGCACGACAGGGAGTCCCGTTTACGGCAAGACCCATGTCCCCCTGCGCGACAATGATGTCGAATTCATGCTGCCGGAGGAATTCGGCATGTTCCCCCTTTCCGTCGCCCGGGAAGGCTACATGCAATGTATCGCGCTGGAGGATTTCGGCGAAATCCGGCACATCAACTACGATGCGCTGAAACCGATGCGGCAGAGGTAATCTTTCCGCCCCGAAGGTGTCCAAATCGGAGCGATCCGGTATACTGCTGCAAAACGACCGGGGAAACGACGCCATGATCCAAGGCCTGCATCACAATGCGTATCGCTGTCGCGATTCCGAGGAAACGCGCGGATTCTACGAAGATTTCCTGGGTCTGCCGCTGGCCCATGCCTTCGAAATTCAGGAAACCAAGACCGGTCGCGTGACCCGCGTCCTGCATTCCTTCTACGAAATGCAGGACGGGTCCTTCCTGGCCTTCTTCGAGGTTCCGAATTCCCCCTTCGATTTCAAGGATCAGCACGATTACGACCTGCATATCGCGCTACAGGTCGACCATGCAACGCTGCTGGAAATGTTCGAAAAGGGAAAGGCCGCCGGTCGCGAAACGCGCGGGGTCGCGGATCACGGCTTCATTCAGTCGATCTATTTCCGGGACCCGAACGGATATGTCATCGAATTGACCGCGCCGACGCCCGACGCCCCGGTGATCTTGACAGAAGGCCGCGCCAAGGCCCATTCCGTCCTGGACCATTGGCAACAAACCAAACCCCTGGACGACGCGAAATAATGACCACCGACATCGTCGCGGAAAGCGACCGTCTGATCCTCCGGCCCTGGGGACCGGATGAGCTATCCGTGCTGCACGGTATTCTCAGCCATGCGGAAACCATGAAGCAATGGCCCGCGCCGCTATCCGACGCCTACATTAAATCCTGGCATGATTGGGCACAGGAACTCTGGGCGGAACGGAAGCTGGGCCGCTGGGCCCTGGTTCGGAAATCCGACGGCGCGGTGATCGGCGATTGCGGGCTGGTGCCGATGGAATTGCAGGGATCGGCCTATACCGATCTGGGCTATATCGTGCATGCCGACCATCACGGCCAGGGTTACGGCGAGGAAGCGGCCCGCGCGATCCTGGCCGTCGGACGGGCCCGCGCGGACATCGATCCCCTGGTCATCCATATGGCGGAAGATCACCTGCGGTCGAAGCGGGTCGCGGAAAAGCTGGGCTTTGTGGAGAATTTTCGCTTCGTCCATCCGGAAAACGCCGGAAAGACTCATATCGTCTTCACCGACGGCCTGACGGCTATCCCGCGCTAATGGATCAGTCGGCTTCGGCCGCCGCCGCGGCGGCAATCCGGGCGCGCTTGGCGACCTGCTGTTCGCGCCGGGCGACATAGATCGCTGACGCCGCGATCAACGCGGCGCCGCCCCAAGTATACAGATCCGACACCTGACCGAAGAGCGCATAGCCCAGAACGGCGACGAAGGGCAGGCGCGCGTAGTCGAAGGGCAGCACGATGGATGCATCCGCGACGGAGAAACTGTAGGTCAGCAGGATATGGCTGATCGCGCCCGTCACCCCCATGGCGATGCCGATCACCCAGAACTCCCAGGTCATCGTTTGCCAGACCGTCAAGGCGGGGATGAGCGTCCCGACGGTGAGCCACACATTCGTCCAGAAGACGATCCGGTCCGGCGGTTCGGTGCGTGTCAGAAGCTTGATGATCAAGGCCGCCATGGCCATGAACACTGCCGCCGTGATGGCCCAAAGAAACCCGACATCCAGCGGGATCATCCCCGGCCTCAGAATGATCAGGACGCCGACGAAACCGATGGCGACGGCGCTCCACCGCCTTGCGCGCACGACTTCCCCCAGGATCAGGGCGCTGCCGACCGTCGCGATCAGGGGCGCGGTGAAGCTGATCGCCGTGACTTCGGTCAGCGGCAGCAAGGTAACCGCCGTCATCCAGACGATGACGCCGACGGCGGACGACAGGCCGCGAAAAGTCATCAACCAGAAACGGGTGGGCACCAAGTGACGGAAGCCGTTCCGACGCACCGGCCCGACCAGGATCGGCAGCATGGTGACGGCGGCGAAGAAACTGCGCAGGAAGGAAATCTGCAACGGATCCATACCCAGGCTGGACGCGTATTTCACAAGCGTGTTTAGAGCGGCGAAAAGCGCCGCCGCCCCCGTCATCAGCACAGCGCCCAGAAACGGGTTCCCCGGAGTCTGCGCGCCCGGCCCCGGCCGCTTCCCGTCCGGCCCCAGGACCGTATGTTTCGTTGCTGTCGCGTCGACTTCCGCGATGGGCGGACTCATGCTTCCTATCCAGACATCCGGGCGGCCTGCGAACACAGGTGCACTCGCTTGGCCTTGCCCCCTTACCGTGCTATCCCCTTGCCAGTTTTAAAACAAGCGGATATGCGGCAATACGCCTGTGACGGTTCGGCCAAATCCGTCGCATAAAACCGCCCCGAAGGAGACCCGCCGATGTCCGGAACCCAACCGCTTTGGACGCCCGATGCGCAGCGTGTGGAAGCCAGCAACATTACCCGTTTCCGCAAGCAATGCGCCCAGCGCTGGTCCGTCGACCTGCCGGACTATGACGCGCTGTGGCAATGGTCGGTGGATGCGCCGGAACGGTTCTGGGATTCCTTCTGGGATTTCGCGGGCATCAAGGCGGAAACCAAGGGCGCCCGCGTCATCGCCGACGGCGACAAGATGCCGGGCGCGAAATTCTTCCCGGATGCGAAGTTCAATTTCGCGGAAAACCTGCTGTCCCGCCGCGACGATAGCGACTGCCTCGTCTTCTGGTCGGAAGATAAGGTAAAACGTCGCCTGTCCTGGAATCAGGTCTACGACCTCGTCTCCCGCCTGCGGCAGGCACTGTCGTCGGCGGGCGTCGGTCCCGGCGACCGGGTCGCGGGCTTCGTCCCCAATATGCCGGAAACCATTGTCGCCATGCTGGCCACGGCATCCCTGGGCGCGATTTGGACCAGTTGCTCCCCCGATTTCGGCGAACAGGGCGTTCTCGACCGCTTCGGCCAGTCGGAACCCAAGGTCCTGTTCACCGCCGATGGCTATTTCTACAACGGCAAGACCATCCACAGCCTGCCGCGCGTCGCCGACTTCCTGCCGCAGCTTCCCAGCGTGGAAAAGGTGATCGTCCTGCCGCTGCTGTCCGACGCGCCGGATTGTTCCGCCATGCCGGGCGCGGTATCGCTGACCGACGCCATCGCCCCCTTCGCGGCGGGGGATATCGATTTCCCGCAACTCGACTTCAACACGCCGCTCTACATCATGTATTCGTCGGGCACGACGGGTAAGCCGAAATGCATCACCCACGGCGCGGGCGGCACGCTGCTGACGCAGTGGAAAGAACATCTGATGCATTGCGACGAACGTCCGGGCGACAAGGTGTTCTACTTCACGACCTGCGGCTGGATGATGTGGAACTGGCTGGTCGCCGGTATGGCCTGCGGCTCCACGTTGATGCTCTATGACGGCTCCCCTTTCTATCCGAACGGCAACATCCTGTTCGACTATGCCCAGGCGGAAAAATGGAACGTCTTCGGCACGTCGGCCAAATGGATCGATGCCTGCGCCAAGGCCGGGTTGAAGCCCAAGGAAACCCATGACCTGTCCAGCGTCCGCGCGATCCTGTCCACCGGGTCGCCGCTGGTGCCGGAAAGCTTCGACTATGTCTATCGCGACGTGAAACGGGATGTGCAGCTCAGCTCCATTTCCGGGGGCACGGACATTCTGGGCTGCTTCATGCTGGGCAACCCGGTGAAGCCGGTCTGGCGCGGTGAAATCCAGTCGCCGGGCCTGGGTTTCGCGGTTCAGGTCTTCGATGACGAGGGCAAGCCGGTTCAGGGCGAACAGGGCGAACTGGTCTGTGTAAAGCCCTTCCCGTCCATGCCGCTCGGCTTCTGGGGCGACGATACGGGCGAACGCTACAAGGCCGCCTATTTCGAAAAATACCCGAATATCTGGACCCATGGCGATTTCATCGAACGTACGGACCATAACGGCTTCGTCGTCTATGGCCGGTCGGACGCCACGTTGAACCCCGGCGGCGTGCGCATCGGCACGGCGGAAATCTACCGCCAGGTGGAGGCCTTCCCGGAGGTCCTGGAATCCATCGTCATCGGGCAGACCTGGGACGCGGATACCCGCGTCGTCCTGTTCGTGAAGATGCTGCCGGACCACGCGCTGACCGACGATCTAATCGCGGCGATCAAGACCCGCATCCGCACCAACTGCACCCCGCGTCACGTCCCGGCGAAGGTCATCGCGGTGGCGGATATCCCGCGCACTCGGTCCGGCAAGATCACCGAACTGGCCGTCCGCGACGTTGTACACGGTCGCGCGGTGAAGAATGCGGAAGCCCTGGCCAATCCGGAAGCGCTCGACCTCTACAAGGACCTGCCGGAATTGCAGGACTGACGTTCTTCAATCCTGCAGGAACCCGGTAACGATCTCCTGTACGCGGGGAGAGGTCCGCTCTGCGACCATGAAATGGGCGCCGTTCGCAACGTCGACATAGTGCTTATCCGACGTGCCCAACCCGTCGAGCAGCCGCAAGGCGTCGTCCCGAGTAGAAATGGGGTCCGCCTGACCACGGATCAGCAGGGTCGGCATCGTGACCTGGGCACAATCATATAGCGGCCGACCGTCGAACACGCGATACAGGTCGACCAGGGTCCCGTTGGGGACCTTCAGGCCCGCCGGTCCGTCCGCCCCCCCGCCCGGATTCTCGATATAAGGTGCTATCATGGTCGCCAGCATTCCTTGCGGGCGCCACAGCGACTTGTCGGCAAAGGGGATCTCTTCATCCCAGCGCGCCCGCAACGCGTCGATTGTCACCCAGCGGTATGCGCCAACCGTCTCCTCGATCATCTTCTCTTGGAAGGGCCCGCGAACCGGCGGAAGCCATGTAGGTCTGTAATTCGGCTCCGCATATAGCGGCGCGTATAGAACGAGCCGCCGCACGCGCCCAACGGCGTGTTCCGCCGCGACCATGCCGCAAATCACACTACCCCATGAGCCGCCCAGAAGATCGACCTGCGCTGCCCCTGTCCATTCCCGCACCGCGTCGAGGGCGTCGGAGACATCCGCGACGACATCCGCCGCCCGTGCATAGGCCGGCGAAGAGTCCGGGGGCTCACTGAAACAGGCAGGTCGGCTTGACCCGCCATACCCCCGTAAATCGACCGCGAAGACATGCAGCCCCTGCCGCGCAAGCCTGTCCATGAACGACCAGCCGGGCAATGGGGCATCCCATAAGGCGCTGGCGATCGTGGCACCGTGTACCAGCAATAGCGGCGTGGACGACACCGGGACGCCCTGCGGCGGACGTCGCTCCCGCACATGCAGTCTCAGGCCGGGAGTCGACGACGACGGAATGTCATGGCGTCGCGCGACCGGCCTGTTGTCACCGTATTCCGAGACGGATATCGACATCGTCATAGCAGCGACGGCAAGGCGGTCACCAAGGACGGGAAAACCGCCAGCAGACCGAGCCCGATCACAAAAATCACCACAGCGGGCCACGCGCTGCGATAGATTTCATTCAGCGTCGTGTCCTGGGCGGCCCCCTTGAGCGCAAAGAGCGTGTATCCGAACGGCGGTGTGATGCTGCCTATCGTCAGGTTGATCAGGAACAGCGTCCAGAACCACATGGGATCGAAGCCGTAAGTCCGAATGATCGGTTCGTAGAGGGGAATCGCCAGCAACAGAAACGCGAACTGGTCGATGAACATACACAGGATCAGGGGTACCAGCATCAACACGACCAACATCATCCAGGGGTCGATCGACAACCCACCGACATAGTCGATCAACCCCGCCGTCGCACCGACGAAGGACAATAGCTGCCCGAACAGTTTGGAGCTCGCGACGATCAGCATGATCATGGCGCTGATCCCCACGGCGGAGCGCAAGGAATCCCAAATCAGCTTCAGGGAGAACCGACGGTAGATCACAGCGGTTACCGCCGCCCCGAGAACGCCGGACGCCGCCGCTTCCGAGGGAGTCGCCACACCCAAGATGATCAGTCCCATCACGAAAAAAATCACGATGCCGAAGGGCAGCGTCCCGGCGAGGGCCAGGCATTTTTCCTTGGCGGAGTATTGAGTGCCGACTTCCGTCGCCGGTGCGAGATCCGCCTGCATCCTCACACGCGCGACGACATAAAGACCGATCAGGGACGACATCAGAATTCCCGGTATCAGGCCGGCGATGAGCAATCCCGCAATGGAGACGTTGTTGACCAACGATCCGATAACGATGACCAGCAGGCTCGGCGGGATGATCGGCGCCAGGGACGCACCGCCCAGGATCGTGAAATTCGAGAGGCCCTTGTCGTATCCTTTCGACGTCATTTGCGGCAATAGCGATCGCCCCAACATCGCCGCGACCGCGACCGCGGAACCGGACAAGGCGCTGAACACCGTCGACAGCGCGATCACGAGGAAATAGAGACGTCCGCGCATACGCCCGATCAGCTTGTCCAGCGCGTTGGAAAGAACCTCCACCGAGCCGGACCGGAACAATATTTCGCCCATCAGGATGAACAAGGGAATCGTCACGAAGGTCTCCGACGTGACGGTTTCATAAATGCTGTTGGAAAACAGCCCGAAACCGCGCGGCCCCATGACCAGGAGAACCCCGCCGACATTCGCGACCAGAAAGGCCGCGAAGACCGGCAGTCCGACGGCCATCAAGGCCAGCAATACCCCCAGCGCCAGGGTAAGCGCCCAATACCATTCCATGATCTAAACCTGTCTTTTGTCGTGCCCCATCCGCGTCGGATCCAACGCAAGGGAGAGGAATTGTAGCGCCACCAGGGCGAAGCCGATCGGAATGAAGATCGATATCCACCATTTCGGGACGGCGATGGTGGTCAGCGTCAGAATGTTGGAGTCGAACAGGCGAATCGTGTCCTGCGCCGTGATCCAGGCAACGCCGCCGGAAATCAGCCCGGTCAAGAGCGCGAGGATCGTCTCCATACGGCCCTTAATCCTCTGCGGCATCATTTCGACGAAGATGTTGATCGCGACATGCGTGTTATCGCGCGCCACTTGCGGCGCGGCGAGAAGCAGCGTCGCGCACAGGAAGTAGGTAATCGTGTCGCGAGTCCATAACGTCGGCGACAGGAAGAAATAGCGCAGTGCGATTTCCATGCAGTACAGCGCCGTTATCGCCAAAAGGATCAGCGCGCTGACGCGATAGGCGAAGCTTGTTACCCAATCCAGAACGCGGAAAACCGGTGTCAGGCGGGACGGCAGCCGGGTCTCCCCGGCTGCCTCAATTTTCCGTTCGGCCGACATGTCAACGCGTCATGCCGTGGCTTTTCGCCAATTCCCGCAGCTTGCGCGCGTCGTCGCCGGACACTTCCGCCGCGACTTCCCAGACGCCTTCCGCCCACAGACGCTCGAATTCGTTGCCTTCGGACGGATCGAAGCTGGTCACCTCCATACCGTTGGCGCTCAACCACTCAAATTCGTCCGCCTGCAATTTATCGAAGTGGGATTGGGCCTCGACTTCAATCTCGCGCCCCGCTTCCAACAGAATATTCTGTGTTTTTTCGTCCAGAGCGTTCCAGGAATCGAGATTCATAAAGATCATCACGCCCACCTGGCCGAAGACCGGGTCCGCCATGTATTTGATGATTTCGTTCCATTTCAGGTCTTTGGCCCCTGTCAGGCCCCAGGCCGCGCCATCCACCGTGCCGCGCTGAAGCGCCGTGTAGATTTCGCTGACCGGCATGTTCAGCGGACTGCCGCCGAGCGCCTTGATCATCGGATGATAGGAAACCGTACCGCGAATGATGCGGCCATTTAGACCGGGCACGCCGTCAATCGGCTCCCGCAGGTAATAGCGGAACCCCTTGGTACCGGTCGATGGCGCTGAAATCAGCTTCATCCCGCGCTGCATGTAATGTTGGTCGATATAGTCGATGATGCCGACGTCACGGCGTTTGACCGGATCCACATCGATCGCGTCGATCGCCAGACCGACCGACGTCGTACCGGAATGGTAGGCCGGATGCGTGAACAACAAGTCGAACACGCCGGCTTGCACCGGCTGGAACTGTTCGAAGGTCGGCACGGCGTCGGGACCGGTGAAGCTGATCGTCGTGTCGCCACCGCTCTTTTCCTGCACCATCTCAATGAAGCGCGGACCGATTTCACGATACCAGACGAAATTGGGTGAAAAGCCCGACAACATGCGCAGTTCGGCGGCCTCGACAGGGGCCGGCGCCGATGCGCTCCCCGTCGCGGCGGCAATGGCAAGCGCCGCGGCACTGACGACTTTACGGAAGCTGATCTTCATTTCCTGTTTCCTCCCTTGATGAAAACGCTGATTGGTCTTCTTATGTCGGGGAGTATGGTTCCATATGGAACAATGTCAAGTTCCATATGGAACCATTTTTGTTCAGTATCTGTTGCGGATCGGGTGTCGGCATGGGACCAAATCTGTCCAACACAGAGACGACAAGAAAAGAGAACGAATGACGGAGCCAGCAAATAAACCGGAGCGGATGGAGGCGATCGGAATCCTCGAGGAGAATAAGATCGGGGCTATTTGGCAAATCTGTTTTATCGCCAACAGCTTCATCTTTCCGATCTATGCCAGGTTCGACAGGGAGTACGACCTTTCGCGCATGGAATTCGTCGTGCTGTACGTAACGGCCCATCGGGCGAACACGATGGCGTGGGAAATCTGCGGCATTACCGGCCTACCGAAAAACAACATCAGCCGCGGCGTGCAGAAACTTCAGAAAAAGGGATTGATCACGCGGGTGGCGGATCCGTGCGACGCCAGAAGGTCCTTTCTGAACCTGACGGAAAAGGGGACCGAACTTTACGAGAAACTCATCGCGCTCTATGCCGACCGCGCGGATGCGATACTGTCCCTGCTGGACGACGAGGATCGCGCCGCGCTCGAGATCGTGACCCTAAAACTTTCAAAAAGACTCGCGGCGACGAAACTGTCGTAGCCGCGCTGTGAAGAACGCCGAGGCCCTGGCCAATCCGGTGGCGCGTGAGCTGGACCAGGACCTCGCCGAGCCACGGGACTGAAGCTGCCTGAACCCCACTATTGTTCAGGTTGCCGCGGCACCCGGTGCGTATTGGGCCAGGAATTCTTCCGACGGGGGAATCGGTGTGATGACGTCGATCAACACTCCGTTCGGGTCCCTGGTGATAAAGTGGCGTTGTCCGAACGGTTCGTCACGCAATGCCAAGCAGATCGGCAAGCCGCTTGCCGTCACCGCTTGGTATACGGAATCGACGTCGTCGACTTCGAAATTCAGAATGACCCCGGAAGCTCGTCCCCGTGCCGGTTCGGGGATCGTCTCATGATCGCCCTGAAGAACGGCGATGTTCACCGTCGAATCCTCCCGCGACTGGAGGTGGACATACCAGTCCGCCTCGAAGGCGGGGGTGAAGCGGAAATGATCGCAATAGAACCGAGCCGTTCCGACGACGTCTCCGGTCATGATGACCGGATAGAATTGCGTGCAGCGCATGGATTGCTTTCCCTTTGTCATTTACATACACTTTGCATGTGAATGAAATAAACATACAGGCTGTTTGTATGCAAGAAAAAATCAAAGAACGCCGATCGAACCGCGAACGATCGGAAGACATGCGCGCGAACCTGATCCGAACCGCACGGCATCTGTTCGTGAAGAACGGCTACAATGCAACCGGAACGCCGGAGATCGTATCCGCGGCCTCGGTGACACGCGGTGCTCTCTATCACCATTTCGCGGACAAGGCCGACCTGTTCCGAGCCGTGGTCGTGGCGGAAGCCGAAGCGGTAGCCGCCGAAATAGAAGCAAGCGCCGCGACGGCAACGTCACCTATCGAGGCCCTGGAATACGGCGCCGCGGCCTATTTTAAAGCGATGGCCGTGCCGGGGCGCGCCCATTTGCTGCTTGTCGAGGGTCCCGCCGTCCTCGGGGTCGACACCATGGCGGAGATTGATCGGGTTACGGGCGGCGGCACTCTCAAGGCCGGGCTTGCGGCGGCGGCGCAATCGGCGGGCGATGACTTTCTCGCCATTGAGGAGGCGGCGGTATTGTTGTCGGCGGTCTTCGACCGGGCAGCCTATGCCATTGCCCAAGGCGGCGATACCGACCGGTATCGGCAAGTCGTCCGCCGTCTATTGAACGGCCTGTTCACGTCTGGCGTTCGAACGCCTGAAAACTAACTATTCTTTAAGACCCGATATGGTATCTGGAACCATCGAATTCGGGTCGGATAGATGATTACATCGCTGACGCACGGCGTCGCGCTTCTCTTGGCGCTCAGCCTGCTGAACTACTTTATCGTGCGGCAATGGCCAAACCAACAGATCGTCGGACGCGTGGCGTCCGGTATCCTGTTCGGTGCTATCTGTGTCATCGGCATGATGTCGCCGCTGCAATTCGCGAATGGTGTCATCTTCGACGCCCGCACGGTCATCGTTTCCATGGCGGCCCTATTCGGCGGCCCGGTCGCCGGGGTCATCGCGACCGCGATCGGCGGCACCTATCGCCTCTATCTCGGGGGTAGCGGGGCGCTGGTCGGTGTTGTCTCGATTTCAACGGCAATGGGCATCGGTCTCGCCTTCCACACATTGCGTCGGCGAGGGATCGTGTCCGCCAGATGGTATGTTTTTCTGGCCATGGGCTTCCTCATCCACGCCCTGTGCGTTTTGGAATTCATGCTGTTCCTGCCGACGGATGTCGTTCAATCCATCCTGGACCGGCTGGCGGTGCCCTACATCCTGATTTTCACACCGGGAACGGCGGTTCTGGGCATGCTGCTGCTGGATACGGAACAGCGGCTGCGCACGGAAGCCTTGCTGCATGAAAAGTCCGACCTTCTGGACACGATCTTGTCGGCCATGTCGGACGCCGTCAGCGTTATGGACAAGAATCTGAACCTGATCGCCGCGAACCAGCAATTCTTCGATCTTCTGGGGTTCCCTCGCGACCAGTTCGGTCTGGGGTCGAACATGGCCGATTTCTTCCGGTACAATGCGGAAAAGGGCGAATACGGCATCGGTGATGTCGAAGAAATGGTGCAGAAACGCATCGAGTTGTCGAAACGGTTCGAACCCCATCGCTTTGAACGGGTCCGGCCGGACGGCACCGTGATTTCGGTACAGGGCAATCCGCTGCCGGAGGGCGGTTTCGTCACCATCTATTCCGACGTGACGCGGCAAAAGACCGGGGAACGCGCCCTGCAAAAGGCGAAGGAAGACGCCGAACGGGCCAGCGCATCCAAATCCCAATTCCTGGCGCATATGAGCCATGAGCTGCGCACGCCGCTGAATTCCATCATCGGGTTCTCGGAGATCATGACCGAAGAGATTCTGGGCAAGATGAACCAGCCGAAATATCTGGAATATGCAAAGGACATCCGGCGGTCCGGTCTACACCTTCTGAACCTGATCAACGACGTTCTGGATCTGACCAAGATCGATGCGGGGCGGCAGACCGTTGAGGAATCGGAGATCGACCTCGCGCAGATTCTGCAATCATGCCTGCGCATGATCCAGGGCACGAAGAACACGGCCTTCTTGAACTTCGAATTCCACGTCCCTAAATCTCTGCCCCATATCCGAGCCGATGAGCGCCTGATCAAGCAGATCGTCCTGAACCTTCTGTCCAACAGCGCGAAATACAATGTGCCGGGCGGCAAGATCATCGTTTCCGCAGGAATCGACGGCGAGAACCGGGTTCGCTTCACCGTGGCCGATACCGGGGTCGGCATCGCGCCGGAGGATATTCCAAAGGTGCAGGAACCCTTCGGTCAGGCCCGGTCGGATTCCATGCGCGCGCATGAAGGAACCGGCCTGGGCCTGTCGCTGTCCAAGAAGCTGACGGAATTGCACGACGGGACCCTGACCATCGAAAGCACGCTGGGCAAGGGCACCGCCGTTACGGTCACCCTGCCCGCCGCACGCACAATTCGTCCTGCCGGAAAATAGGGACCGGCGATGTCGGGATCAGGCGGTCAACCGGCCTGTCTGGTAATCCTGAACCGCCTGGATCAGTTCGTCGCGGGTGTTCATGACGAAAGGACCATAGCGGGCGACCGGCTCGTTGATCGGGCGGCCCTCGCCATAGAATAGGGCCGCGCCCTGATTCCCGGCGGTGACCTTGATCGTGCCCTTGCCGTGCAATTGGGCCAGCGACGGTGCCTTGGCCACGATCTCGCGGGACAGGTTGTCCTGGCCGGTGACGGACCCTTCATAGATACAGAAGAATGCGTTGTAGCCGTCGGGCGCGGTCAGTTCGATTTCGGTGCCGGGGTCGGCATTGATCCGAAGCAGGCGGATCGGCGTATGCGTGCCCGCCGCCCCGTCAGTCCCGTCATAGGACCCGGCAATGACGCGCACGGTCAGACCGTCCTTTTCCACGACGGCGATCTTGTCATTCGTCAGGTCCTGGTAGCCCGCGGGAACCATCTTGTCCTTCGCTGGCAGATTGACCCAAAGCTGGAACCCGCGCATGCGGCCTTCGATCTGTTCCGGCATTTCGGAATGGACGATGCCCCGCCCCGCCGTCATCCACTGCACGTCGCCGGGACCGATCAGCCCCGCGCCACCGGTGGAATCCTTGTGGCGCAACTGACCGTCGATCATCACCGTCACGGTTTCGAAACCGCGATGCGGATGGTCCGGGAAGCCGCCGATATAGGCGTCCGGATCGTCGCTGTCGAACC
This sequence comes from Pacificispira spongiicola, assembly GCF_012926505.1. Taxonomy (GTDB): domain Bacteria; phylum Pseudomonadota; class Alphaproteobacteria; order UBA8366; family Aestuariispiraceae; genus Pacificispira; species Pacificispira spongiicola. The sequence goes on along the minus strand of NZ_JABBNT010000003.1, from coordinate 609,511 downwards.
GATCCAGCATCAGAAAGGGATCGATCATCTCCAACTGTGGGGTGCCGATCATACGGGTCAGCCGGACCCCATCCCCGTCGGCGGTTTCCATGCCGTCAAATACGCGGGCGATATACATGGCGCGTCCTCATTGTGTTCACTGTGACAGATATGGCAGCGAATTTCCGAAACAAAAGCCCTTTTCAGGAAACAATCCGTTGCAGCCGCTCTACGGGAAAAGCGCTCCGTCACGAACTTGCAACGCAGACGACACCATAGCGTCAACGAGCGGGAGTATGGAAACGCCCCAGGCATAGGCGGTCCCATCGGGTATTCCATCCGCGGGTTCCGCCGATCCGCCGATAGGTCTGTACGACAGAATCAATAACCGACATACGGGCGGCCGTTCGCCGCCTCATTCGATCAGAAAAGGGGTCCATCCATGTCCGTTTCACGCCGTTTCGTGCTGAAGAGCACCGCCGCTGCCGCCGCGACCGCCGTCGCCGCGCCGGCCATCCTGCGCGCCCATGACGCGCTGGCCTCCTCCGGCCAGGTCGATGTCTTCGCCTGGGGCGACTATTTCAAGGACAACATGATCCAGAAATTCGAATCCGACACGGGCATCAAGGTGAACCTGTCGACCTTCGGTTCGAACGACGAAGCCGAAAACAAACTGCGTGCCGCCGGCGGCAAGGGCTTCGACGTCATTTTCCCGTCGATCACCAACGGTGCGAACTACTATCCGGACAACCTTCTGGCCCCGCTGGACGAAAGCAAGGTGAAGATGGACGCGATCATCCCGTCGATGGTCCGCGATTCGATCAACCTGGGCGCCACCTATCGCGGCAAGCGGTACCTGCTGCCGTTCGATTGGGGCACCGAGGCGATCACCTTCGACAGTTCCAAATTCGATCTGGCCGACGCCGACGTTTCCTTCGGCACCATGTGGTCGCCGGAAGCGAAGGGCGCCGCCGCCTTCCGTCAGAAGTCGGTCATCATGGGCGTCGCGATCTACCTCGACTCCACCGGCGACGTGCCGTCCAACCGCGCGCTGGACATCTACAAGTCCGAAGACGACGCGCGCCGCATCTGGGACGCCTGCACGAAATTCATCATTGAGCGTAAGGAAAACATCGCGGCCTTCTGGAACAACGCGACCGAAGCCACGGCGGCCTATACCGACGCCGGCGCCACGATCGGCCAGACCTGGGACACGACGGGCCTGCTGCTGAACCGCGAAGACGCGAAATACAAGTACCGCATGCCGAAAGAAGGCGGCATCACCTGGATGGATTCCATGGGCGTGTGCTCCGGCGCGGCCAACGTGGAACAGGCCTATGCCCTCATCAACGCGCTGCTGGATCCGGAAATGGCCGGCATGTTCGCCGCCAACACCGGCTACAACTCCGCCGTCAAGGGCGCGGGCGACTTCGCCGGTGAAGAATACAAAAAGCAGTTCAACGAAGTTTATTCCGAAGAAGCGCTGGCGAATCTTTGGTGGTGGCAGGCGGATACGCCGTATTTCGCGCCGCTGCGTCAGGAATATGTCGAGAAGATCACCAACGCCTGATCTTCATAAGGTCGGTGGGCCGGGCGGATGGGAAATGCCGCCCGGCCTTCCGCTTTTCATATCGGACCGATTCATCAGGTAACCATTTCAGCACTATGGGGGATGCGATGCGGGGCAAGGACGTACAGTTGCGCGACGTGGTGATGCGGTTCGGAAGCTTCACCGCCGTTCAGAAAACCAACCTGACCATCGAGGCGGGGGAATTCTTTTCCATCCTGGGGCCGTCCGGCTGCGGCAAGACGACGATCCTGCGCATGGTGTCCGGGTTCATGGAACCGACGGAAGGCAGCATCCTGATCGGCGGGGACGACATGCGCGGCCTGGGCCCGGCGAAACGGCCCACCGCCCTGATATTCCAAAACCTCGCCCTGTTCCCGTTGATGAGCAATTGGGAAAACGTGGCGTTCGGCCTGGAAGCGCGCGGCATCGACAAGACCGCCCGGCGCGCCAAGGCCTATGAGCTCCTCTCCATGGTCGGCCTGGAAGGGCATGAGGAGAAAACCCCGGCGGAACTGTCCGGCGGCCAGAAGCAGCGTGTGGCCATCGCCCGCGCGCTCGCCGTCGAACCCGCCGTTCTGTTGCTGGACGAGCCGCTGTCGGCCCTGGATTTGAAACTGCGCCAGCATATGCGCGCGGAATTGAAGGAAATTCAGAACCGGACCGGCGTCACCTTCATCTTCATCACCCACGATCAGGGGGAAGCGCTGACCATGTCCGACCGCATCGCCGTCATGAAGGCGGGCGTCGTCGAACAGGTCGACACGGTCGACAATATCTACGCCAATCCGAAAACGCCTTTCGTCGCAACCTTTGTCGGCGAAAACAACGTGCTGGAAGGCAAGGTCACCCGTGCCGACGCGGAATACGCGGCCATCGAAACCCCCTATGGTGAGGTGCGCGGCCTGAATCAGGACGCGCTGACCGCCGGGGATCGGGCGATGCTGTTCGTCCGGCCGGAGCGCACCGCACTGGTCAACGGCGTGATCCCGGAAAACCATTTCGAAGCGGCCTTCGAACGTCGCGATCTGGAAGGCGCCTATGTGAACCTGTTTTTCCGGGGCAGCGCCGGGCCGATCATCGTGCATCAGCCGAATATCGGCATGCACGGCCATCTGGATGGCAACACCCGGGTCGGGTTCAACGCACGGGACGCGCTGGTCATGCGCGCGGGGGAAGTCGACAATGACTGACCTCCTGCGCAGCTACGGACGCGGCCTGTCCTGGATCTTCGTGAGCCTGACCGCGTTCTGGATTCTGGTCCTGATCGTCCTGCCCCAGGGGTTCATGCTGGAAACCTCCTTATGGGACATCAATCGCGACGACCAGTTGGGGATGAAAATCGACCGAGCCTATTCCGACCTGGGCTTGTTGGAATACGACGTCACCGCCGCGGCGGAAGCCGACAAACCGGCGATTCAGGCGAAGATCGACGCCTTGCAGTCGGAGATCGCCGACCTGGAATCCCAGGAAACGGACCCGCCCCGGGAATACGGCATCCAAAACTACACCAAGATGTCGTCGCTTCATTTCATGATTTTTGTAAAGAGCATCGTCTACGCGTTGATGGTGACGGCGCTGGCGCTGGTCGTGTGTTACCCGATCGCCTTCGCCATCGCCAAGGTCGCGCCGCCGCAACGCGCGGCGCTGATGCTGCTGGGCCTCGTCATTCCCTATGCGATCAACGAGCTTTTGCGGGTCTATGCCTGGCTGATGATCCTCGACTATCAGGGAGTCATCAACAGCGTGCTGATGTGGCTGGGCATGGTCGAATTCGCGGACAAAAGCTGGATTCCCTTCCTGGAATACTCCGGGTCGGTCTTCGTCGCGCTGATTTATGCCTATGTGTTGTTCATGATCTTCCCGATCTACAACACCGTCGATACGCTGGACCGCAATCAGTTGGAAGCGGCGAAGGATTTGGGCGCGTCGACCTTCAAGATTCATTGGCGGATCGTCATCCCGCATGCGAAGCCCGGGATCGCCGTCGGCTGCATCATGACCTTCATGCTGTCCGTCGGGTCCTATTCCGTGCCGCAGATCATGACGCGCGGCAAATCCGGCGACTGGTTTTCGCAATTGATTTACCGGCAGTTCTTCGAGGCACAGAGCTGGAATGTGGGCGCCGCCTATTCCTTCAGTCTGGTCCTGGTCTGCCTGGCCTTCATCCTGATCATGATGAAGGTGTTCAAGGTCGGCATCCGCGATATCGCAAAGTGATTTGGGCAAACTGATTTGGGCGACGGCATAGGGGGAGGCACCATCATGGCGGTCACGACGGCGGACGGAACGATTGGACCCAAGGCACGCGCCGATAAGGGCGGCATCGCCTGGTCCAGCGTTATTCTGAATTGTTATATCGGTCTGTTCTTCATCTATCTGTTCGCGCCCCTGGCGGTCATGTCGCTGGCGGCCTTCAACGCCTATGAATATCCGTCGGTCACGCAATGGCGCGGCTGGACACTGCACTGGTTCGGCGAGTTGGCGCAGGACGACCGGATCCTGCAAGGCATCGTGAATTCCCTGACCGTCGCCGTTGGGGTAATCGTCGTCGCCCTGCCGCTGGGCCTGTCGGGCGCGATGATCCTGACCCGGTTGAACAGCCGCTATAACAACATGCTCTATGCCGTTCTGGTCTCCCCCTTGCTAATGCCGGGCATCGTGCTTGGGATTTCCACGCTGATCTTCTGGGGCCGCGCCGGGGTCAGCGGCGGTCTGTTCCTGACGGTCGTCGCGCAGGCCAGCTTCGTCGCTTCCTATTGCATGCTGCTGTTCATGGCGCGGCTGCAACGGCAGGACCGGGTGCTGGAGGAAGCGGCCCTGGACTTGGGCGCGTCCAGCTTCTTCATGTTCCGGCGCGTCACCTTGCCCTTCCTGCGGCCGACGCTGATCACCGGGGCGGTCATTTCCTTCCTGCAATCCATCGAAAACTACAACACCACGGTGTTTGCCATCGGCGGCGACTGGACCCTGGTGACGGAAATCGGATCGCGCTTTCGCTTCGGACTGTCGCCGGTTATCAATGTGATCGGCGTCCTGTTCGTTCTTGTCACCATCGTCGCGGCAGTGGCCTACACGATCCACAAGGAACGGGAACGCAAGCGCAAATCCATCCGCTAACGGGATCGACAACAGGCAGGGACAGGCATCGAATGACCGTGGAAATCGTCTTTCGCTGCCCCCCGGAATGGGACGATATCCTGCCTCGCCCGATCCCCGGTCGAGACGGTCTGCCCGACTGGCTGCGCGCCATGCCGGGGCAGGCACACAGCGTTCCCCTGGATCAGGATGTGCGCACGGTAAAGCAATGCCCACCCTTCATCGACGCGATGGGCGGCGGGTGGCTGATGCCCCTACTCTGCGATGTGAGTGTGGATGCGGATTGCAGTTTCTCCTGGGATTGGGACCTACCGGTCAGCAGCCTGGACCGCCTGACCCGCGCACCGATCGCGCAGCATCCCTCCGCCCAATTGGACGGCGTGCCTTTCGCCGCGCCGGGCATGGCGGCGCTGAAATTCAATTCCGCCTGGACGGTGTCGGTCCCGGACGGCTGGTCGGTCCTGTTCACCCATCCGGTGAACCGCTTCGACCTGCCCTTCCGCACCCTGACCGGGATTGTGGATTGCGACGCCTTCAGCCATGGCTTCGTGCATTTCCCGGCCCTCTGGACCGATCGGGATTGGACCGGCACCCTGCCGAAAGGAACGCCCGTCGCGCAATTGTGGCCCGTGCCGCGCGGGATCACGGCCCGTTTCGGGACGCTGGACGGCGATCACGTGGGGCAGGTGGAAGAAACCCTGGACCTTATCGGCGACGCGCGCGGCGGCTATCGCAAGAATCACCGCGCCCACAACCGCTAGAACGTATAGACCCCGGCCAGCACCGGCACCATCGTGCCGACCAGCAGCAATGCCATGAACAGGTTGAAAAACCGCAGCCGCCGGTCGGAGGAGAGGAGGCGTCGCAACGCCTGACCGGAAATCGCCCATATGCTGATCGTCGGAATATTCACCACGGCGAACACTGCGATCAGGATGATCAGGCTGGTGAGGTAGTTGTCGGGGTCGGTATAGGACACACCCAATATCAGCGCCACAGCCCAGGCCTTTGGATTGACCAGTTGGAACAGGGCCGCTTGGGTAAACCCGATGGGTTCGTCGACTGCCGGACCGGCGCCGCTCCCCAGAGAGCGGATATGCGCGATCTTCCAAGCCAGATAGAAAACATACGCCCCACAGATCAGCCGAAGGGCAACCAGAACCTCCGGCACTTGCCGCAGGATTTCGCCCAACCCGATGCCCAGCACGAAAACCATGGTCAGGAAGCCAAGGCTGATCCCGAAGACCAAGGGCAGAGATCGCCGATAACCGAAATTGACACCGGAAGCGAGCAGCAGGAAATTCCCCGGCCCCGGCGATACGGACATGACAAAGGCGAAGCCGATCAAGGCAAGCACAGTATCGATGGACATGAATAACCTCCCGAACGATGTCCGCGCAAATTGACAGATCGTTCGGGAAACACGATCCTCAACAGACCTAAAAACTTATTCAATCGTCTCAACCGCTATGACGAATGATTTGATCAGTGATATCTGCCGTACGCTTCGCCTGACCGGCGACGTCTATTTCCGCACCCTGTTCCGGGGGCCTTTCGCGGTGCGTGTTCCGGCGAACCGGCGCGACATTCGCTTTCATCAGGTATTGCAGGGCCAGTGCATGGTCCGCCTACCGGACGGAGACGCAACCGTGATGTTGGAGGAAGGCGACATCGCCATCATCCCGAATGGGGCCGCTCAGGATTTGATTCTCGACTGCGATATCCCGCCAATCGGGTTGGACGCGGCTATGACAGCGGGGAGGTTCACCGACGGTGTCCTATCGGTGGGCGAGACCGGAACCGTCACGCGGTTGCTCTGCGGCTTCTGCGCCTTTCACGACGGCTTGGATCATCCGGTGTTGGGCGCCCTGCCACCGCTGATGACCGTGCGACAAAGCGATCTGGGGGCCGAGCCCTGGTCCGTGGCGGCACTGCGCCTGACGGCCATGGAGGCGGATTTGAACGCACAGGGAGGGCGGGAGGTTCTGACGCGCCTGCTGGAAATCGTCTTCTTGCAAGCCTTGCGGCGACAGGCGGTTCTGGAAGGATCGGGATTCCTGGCCGCCCTGTCGGATGCATCCCTGCGCCGGGGCATCGCGGCGATCCACGAGCGACCGGCAGAAGACTGGACCCTGACGACCCTTGCGGCGGAGGCGGGCATGTCCCGCGCCCGGTTCGCCGACCGTTTCGCCACCGCCGTCGGCATGGCGCCTATCGCCTATCTACGGCAATGGCGGTTGCTGCGCGCGCGGGAATTGCTGCAATCGACCGACCTGGACATGGCGGAAATCGCGGAACGCTGCGGTTATCGATCCGTGCCGTCCTTTTCCGCCGTCTTCAAACGCACGGTCGGCATCGGTCCCGGCACCTTCCGCAGGCAACGCGGCGGCGCTTACTAGCCCCGCCGCGTGCCCATCATCCGGTCAGCCTTTTATCGTCGCCGCGAAATCGGCGAAGGATACCGGCGCGGTGCCGGTCAGCGTCTTCACCGCGTCGCTGGCGCCCGCCATGGTACCGGCCCGCACATCCCGGTCGAATTCGGAAATGATGTTGACCAATATGTCCGGCAGGCCCGCTGCCTGAAGCCCACCGATGAAGCCGGCGTCATCAAGCTGCACGACCTCGATCGACGTTCCGTTCACCTTGTTCAGCGTGGCGACCAGATCGTCCACCGACAGCGATTCCGGTCCTGTGATTGAATGGACCGCGTTTTCCGTCGGACCGGATGCCAGCACCGCCGCCGCCGCCCGGGCGCAATCGTCGCGCGTCACATAGCCGGCAGAGCCCGTGCCGGACGCCGTGTACCACGTGCCCGATTCCAACGCGGAGGGAATGGCGGCCATCAGATTTTCCATGTACCAGGCATTCCGCAACACCGTCCAACCCGCGCCGCTGTCACGTAGCGCCTGTTCCGTCCCGACATGGTCCGGCGCGAAGTGGATCACCGATTTTTCCGGATTGATCAGCGAGGTATAGACGATATGCCGTATCCCCGCCTTCGCCGCCGCCGCGACCGCCGCCTTGTGCTGTGCCAGCCGTTTGCCGGGTTGCCCCAGCGCGTCGGTCGAAATCACCAAGAGGGTATCGATCCCGGCGAAGGCCTCCGCCATGGATGCCGGGTCGTCGAAATCGACCCGCGCCGTCGCGACGCCGCGCGCGGCGATATCCGCCAGTTTGCCCGGATCCCGGGACCCGGCGACGATGCGCGACGCGTCGACGCCGAACGTATCCAGCAGATGGGCGACGACCGCGCCCCCCAACTGTCCGGCGGCGCCGCTGACGAGGAGTTTGTTGGACATAAGAACCGATCCTTTGTATAGATTTGAGAGTAGGTCTAAAATAGTAACCAACTTGAAAGACGAAAAGATGGCACTTTCAATGCCTTTGGTTACCTGGACGTAACCACCCTCCGACGGAATGGATGGTGGATCGCAATGGAGCGCGCGGCATGACACAGACGCCTACCCCGAAAATCCCGATTCCCTGCGAGTTCGACGATCTGTCGAACTGCCCGGTGCGCAGCGTGCTGGACAGGATCGGCGATAAGTGGAGCACGCTGTTGATCCTGCAATTGCAGGACGGGCCGAAACGGTTCGGCGTGTTGCGCCGATCCCTGCCCGATATTTCGCAACGCATGCTGACGCAGACCCTACGGAACCTTCAGCGCGACGGATTGGTCGACCGCACCGTTTTCGACACGGTCCCGCCCAGCGTCGAATACAGCCTGACGGATATGGGCCAGTCCCTGCTGACGCCCATCGCGGGCCTCGTCAATTGGGCGCAGGTCAATCAGCCCAGCATCCAGGACTCGCGCGACAGCTTCGATCACGCGGCGGCACAGATCGACGGCGCTAGGCAGGTTCGTGCAGGCTGAATCGGCCCTTCGACCGGCGGGTCAAGGCCTTGGCGATATCTGCCTTCAGGGTCGGATGCGATGCGGCGAGGTCGGCACCATCCGCTTCGGCCTCCGATAGCCGCCCCAATTCCGCCAACGCGCGGATGGCCAAAAGCCGGTCTTCCGCCTGCGGCATCGGCAACGCCGTCACCGCGCCGAGCGCCCGATCCCATTGACCCAACTTGAACGCCGCGATGGAGAGGCCACGCAAGGCATCCGCATCGCCGGGAAACGCCGTCAAAAGGTCGATGGCGGGTTGCGCCTGCCCCAGCTCGATCAGCGCGAGGCCTTTTTCAATGGACGCGTTTGTATGGTCCGGCGCCATGCGCAGGCAGCGGTCCAGCCAATAGACGGCGTCCTGCGGCCGACCGGTCCGACGCAGGAAAACGGCGTAGTTATAGGGAATGCGCGGATCGTCGTTCCGCTTACCGCCGATATCCGCCGCCGCCTTTCGGAACAGCGTCTCCGCCGTTGCGATATCGCCGGCCTGAAAGGCCGCCACCGCCTCCCGCACCAGTAGCAGGCGCTTTTGAGAGGCGGCGGCGCTCATCCCGTCAGACCCAGCACTGGATCAGACAGCGCCGTGGCACTGTTTGTATTTCTTGCCGGACTGGCACGGGCAGGGCGCGTTGCGCGGCACCTTGCCCCAGGTCGATTGATCGCCCGGATGCAGCCACCGCCCGGTCGCTTCGTGGAAGACGAAACCCGGCGGCGCCGTTTCGGCGGTCATGCCTTCGGTCGACAGTTTCTGCATCGCGGGGCTGCCGACGCTGGCGATATCCTCATCCGCGGCGGGACGAGATTCCTGCATCTGCTGTTCCTGCCGTTGCGGTTCCATCGCCTGATCGACATCGGTGCGCAGTTCGACATGCGCCAGAACCTGGGTCACCTGACCGCGCAGGCCGGTCAACATGGCCTCGAACAGCGCGAAGGCCTCGCTTTTATATTCGTTCAGCGGATCGCGCTGCGCGAAGGCGCGCAGACCGATCCCCTGGCGCAGATGGTCCAACTGCAGCAGGTGGTCCTTCCACGCATTGTCCAGGAGTTGCAGCAGCAGGCTGCGTTCCGCCATGCGCATGATCTGCGGCCCATAGCGGGTCGCCTTTTCCGCCATCTTGCGGTCGACCGCGTCGCCGATCCGGTCACGGAATTCCGTATGGCCGACGCCTTCTTCCTTCGCCCAGTCATGCACCGGCAGATTCAAGCCGAAGACCCGCATGCATTCCTCGTGCAAGGAATCCACCGCCCATTCTTCCGGCAGCGCCTTTTCCGGGATGCAGCGATCGACGATGTCGTCCACGGTTTCCGCCCGCATGTCACGGATGGTTTCCGACACGTCTTCTTCGCGCATCAGGTCCTTGCGCTGTTCGAACACGACCTTGCGCTGGTCGTTCATCACATCGTCGTATTTCAGCAACTGCTTGCGAATGTCGAAGTTGCGGGCCTCGACCTTCGACTGCGCCTTTTCCAGGGCTTTGTTGACCCAGGGGTGGATAATCGCCTCCCCTTCTTCCAGGCCCAGTTTGCGCAGGACGCCGTCCATGCGTTCGGACCCGAAGATGCGCATCAGGTCGTCTTCCAGGGACACGAAGAATTTCGATTCCCCCGGATCGCCCTGACGGCCCGACCGGCCACGCAGCTGGTTGTCGATGCGGCGGCTTTCGTGACGTTCCGTCCCCAGGACGAACAGCCCGCCGGCAGCCAGTACCTCATCGTGTTTCTTCGCGATATCGGCGCGGATTTCAGCGGCCTTCGTTTCCCGTTCGCCCTCGTCCGTCACATCGGCCAATTCACGGGCGAGGCGCAGGTCGACGTTGCCGCCCAACTGAATATCCGTCCCGCGACCGGCCATGTTGGTGGCGATCACGACGGCGCCCGGCACACCGGCATCGCCGATGATGAAGGCTTCCCGCTCATGGTGGCGGGCGTTCAGCACCTCGTGCTTGATCCCGCGTTTCTTGAGCTGCGCCGACAGCTGCTCCGACTTTTCGATCGACACCGTACCGACCAGAACCGGCTGACCCTTTTTATGGCAGGTCTGGATCTGTTCGATCACCGCATTGTCGCGTTCGGCGGAGGTCCGATAGACCTCGTCGTCGTTGTCGATACGGGCCATCGGTTTATTGGTCGGAATGTCGACCACTTCCAGGCCGTAAATTTCCGCGAATTCGCCCGCTTCCGTCATCGCCGTCCCGGTCATGCCCGACAGTTTCGGATACATGCGGAACAGGTTCTGGAAGGTGATGGAGGCCAGGGTTTGGTTCTCCATCTGGATCGCCACCTTTTCCTTCGCCTCCAGCGCCTGGTGCAGGCCTTCGGAATACCGGCGGCCTTCCATCATGCGCCCGGTGAATTCGTCGATGATGACGACCTTGTTGTCCTTCACGATGTAATCGACATCGCGGGTGAACAGTTTGTGTGCGCGCAGGGCCTGGTTGACGTGATGCACGACGGTGACGTTCTGCACATCGTAAAGACCGCCTTCGCCCAGCAGTTCCGTCTTTTCGCGCAACAGCTGTTCGATCCGTTCCGTGCCGTCTTCCGTCAGGGTAACGGCGCGCTGCTTTTCGTCCTTTTCGTAGTCTTCTTCCGTCAGCAGCGGGATCAGGGCGTCGACCGCCATATAGAGTTCGGAAGAATCGTCCGTCGGGCCGGAAATGATCAGCGGCGTCCGCGCCTCGTCGATCAGGATGGAATCCACCTCGTCGACGATGGCGTAATTGAATTCGCGCTGGGCCATTTGCTCCAGCCGGAATTTCAGATTGTCGCGCAGATAGTCGAAACCGAGTTCGTTGTTCGTCGCATAGGTGATGTCGCAGCGATAGGCCGCCTGCCGTTCCGCGTCGCCCATACCCGGCAGGATCACGCCCGTCGTCAGGCCCAGGAAGGAATACAACACCCCCATCCATTCGGCATCGCGCTTGGCGAGGTAGTCGTTGACCGTGACGACATGGACGCCCTTGCCGGACAGCGCGTTCAGATAGACCGGCAGGGTCGCCATCAGCGTCTTCCCTTCCCCGGTCTTCATTTCGGTAATCTTGCCCTGGTGGAGGACCATGCCGCCGACCAGCTGTACGTCGAAATGCCGCATGCCCAGGACCCGGCGCGAGGCTTCGCGGACGACCGCAAAGGCCTCCTCCAGCAATGCATCTTCCGTCTCGCCGCCTTCCAGGCGCGTCCGGAATTCCTGTGTCTTTGCCTGCAGCGCCGCATCGTCCAGCGCCTTCAGCCCCTCTTCCAGGGCGCCGATGGCTTCCGTTCGATTACGCAGTTGTTTGACAATCCGGTCGTTGGCCGACCCGAAAACGCTTTTAAGCAATCCGCCCAGCATGAAGAAAATCACCTTCGAAAGGGGGCCGGTGCCGGTCCCGTCTGGATGAGGTCCCGTAAGAAATCGCTGCCCTTGCGTCCCGGCATGGCAATCACCCAGCCCATACCCGGCACGCGGCGCACAACGAAGCCGCGCGATTGGAGATAAGGGGCCGGTCCGGCCCTGTCAACGCAGGTGTGCCGCCTAACGCCGGATTCGCCGGTAAACTTACTTGTGAAGCGTGGCGGGACATGGTTTCGTGCGCGCCGGTACGTTAAAGGCGGCATCCGCCCGGTATCCCGGCCCCCATGCCGATCCCGGTAAAGGATGCCCATCATTCCCTAAAGAAAGGTTCCCCATGCGACGCATGTCCCTTCGTCATCTTGCCGCCGCCGCCGCGATCGCCGTTTCCGCCGCCGGTGCGATGACGTCCGCCGTTTCCGCCCAGGCCCAGGACCCCGACACCACGGTTGCGAAGGTCAACGGCGAAACCGTCACGGCAGGCGAGGTCGCGACCTTCTTTGCCGGTCTGCCGCGCGAAGTGCAGCAAACCGGGCTTCAGCCGGTCTACCCGCTGGTTCTGGACGAAGTCATCGGACGGAAGCTGATCGTGGAAAAGGCCCGTGCAACCGGCGTCGCCGATAGCGCGGAAGTTCAGGAACGTCTGGCGCAGTTGGAAGCGGAACTGATCTATCAGTTTTACCTGACCCAGGAATCCAAGGCCCGCGTCGATGACGCCGCCGTCCGCGCCGCCTATGACCAATGGGTGTCCGAACAGCCGGTGGAAGAGGAAGTGAATGTCAGCCACATCCTGGTCGACACGGAAGAAGAAGCGACGGAAATCATCCAGCTCGTCACCGACGGCACGCCCTTCGCCGATCTGGCCAAGGAACGCAGCAAGGATCCGGGCTCCAAGGACAATGGCGGCAGCTACGGCTGGCAGCGCAAGGGCACTTTCGTGAAACCCTTCGAAGAAGCCGCCTTCTCGCTGGAACCGAACACGTTTACCTCCGAACCGGTAAAGACGCAGTTCGGATATCACGTTATTCTGGTGTCCGATCGCCGCGAAGTGGCGCCGCCGGCCTTCGAAGAGGTTGCCGATCAGTTCCGTCAGAATCTGGCGGAAGACAAGATCCGCGAAATTGTTGAAGAAGCGATCGCCGCCGCTGAAATCGAACGGTTCGACATGCAGGGCAACCCGCTGCCGGACTCGGGTAACTGATCCGTATCCACCCCTTTAAGGACCGTAGAAAGCCATGTCTGCGACGCCCTCTCCTTTCGCCCCGAAATCCTTCCCGGACCTGCCCGTTATCGACGGTGTTCGGATCGGCAGCATCGCCGCCGGTGTGAAATATCAGAACCGGCCCGACCTGTTCATGGCCGAAATGGCCGACGGGACCGCCGTCGCGGGCGTGCTGACCAAATCGCTGACGCGGTCTTCCGCCGTCGAATGGTGCGCGAAGGTCATCAAGCACGGCACGGGCCGGGCGATGCTGGTCAATGCGGGGAACGCCAACGCCTTTACCGGCAAGGCGGGGATGGAAGGCACGGAACACATGGCCGCTGCGGCAGCCGCCGCCGTCGGCTGTAAGAAAAAGGAAGTGCTGGTCGCGTCCACCGGGGTGATCGGCATGCGCCTGCCCGCAGATCGCATTTCGGTCGCCGTGCCCGCGCTGCATGCCGGGTTGAAGCCGGAATCCTGGGAAGCCGCCGCCCGCGCGATCATGACCACCGACACCTTCCCGAAAGGGGCCGGGGCGGAATGCGAAATCGACGGCATTCCGGTAAAGATCGCCGGGATCGCCAAGGGGTCCGGTATGATCGCCCCGGACATGGCGACGATGTTGAGCTTCGTCTTCACCGACGCGAATATCCCGTCCGACGTGTTGCAGCAATTGCTGACCAAGGGCGCGGATAAAAGCTTCAACAGCATCACCGTCGACGGCGACACCTCCACCAGCGACACGTTGCTGCTGGCGGCGACGGGCAAGGCCGGGAACAAGGCGCCCAAGAAAGCGTCCGACAAATCCCTGGCCGATTTCAAGGAAGCCTTGGACAAGGTCCTGACCGATCTGGCCCATCAGGTCGTGAAAGACGGCGAGGGCGCGTCGAAATTCGTGACCATCGACATCACCGGCGCGGCCAGTGACAAGGCGGCCCGCCGCATCGGCCTGTCCATCGCCAATTCGCCCCTGGTGAAAACCGCGATCGCGGGCGAGGACGCGAATTGGGGGCGGATCGTCATGGCCGTCGGCAAGGCGGGGGAAAAGGCGGATCGCGACCGCCTGACCGTGTCCATGGGCGGCGTGTTGATCGTGGAAAAGGGCGAAGGCGTCCAAGGCTACGACGAAGCGCCGGTCACCAAGCATCTGAAAGGCCGCGAAATCGACATTGCCGTCGATATCGGCATCGGCAAGGGCAAGGCCCGGGTTTGGACCTGCGATCTGACCCATGCCTATATCGACATCAATGCAGACTACCGAAGCTGATTTTCCCGACCCGACAACGCCCGGCCTGACGACGCCTGACCTGACGCTGGCGCTGATCGTGCGGGACGATATTTCGGAATTCCTGCCGCTCCTCGGAAGCTGGGAAGTGGTGCGCTATACCTCGCGCATCCCCTACCCTTATTCCCAAGCGGATGGGGAGGCCTATGTCGCGCGCGTCGCCGATGCCTGGCGCCGGAACGGCTCCCTGGAATGCGCCCTGCGCGACCGGAAGGACGGCACATTCGTCGGTATCGCCGCATTGACGATCGATGACGACCCGGCGGAGGCGGAAATCGGCTACTGGATCGGCCTGCCGTTCTGGGGTCGGGGGTTCGCGACGCAGGCGTCTCAAGCCCTGATCCGCCACGGTTTCACGGCAATGGGATTGGACCGAATCGTATCAACGGTGGTACGCGAGAACGCCGCCTCCAGCCATGTGCTGGAAAAGGTCGGCCTGAATCGCACCGGCGAAGACGAAACATTCTTCCCCGCACGCGACAAACACTATCCGGTGTATCGATTCGAGCTGACCCGAGAAAAATGGATGAAGGATAACGGATGAGCGAACTGACCGCCGGTGGCTGTTGGGCTGTCGATCAAACCCCGGAAGGCCCGGCGAAACCCGTGGATATCGTCCTGGTCGTCGCGGTTGCGTTGATCGATGCCGACGGGCGCGTATTGATCGCGAAACGTCCGGAAGGCAAAAAGCTGGGCGGGCTGTGGGAATTTCCCGGCGGCAAGGTCGATCCGGGCGAAACACCGGAACACGCGCTGATCCGCGAATTGCAGGAAGAACTGGGAATCGACACGCGGACAAGCTGTCTTGCGCCCATCGGCTTCGCCAGCCATGCCTATGACGATTTTCATCTGTTGATGCCGCTTTATGTCTGCCGCGTCTGGCAGGGAACGCCGTCGTCGATGGAAGGTCAGGAACTCGCCTGGGTCCGCCCGAACCGTCTGGGCGACTATCCCATGCCACCCGCCGATATCCCGCTGGTGGCGCAATTGCGCGATTGGGTTTGATATGTTGAACGACCGCCAGAAGGCCGAAATCCTGTTCGCGAACGAACGGTTCTATGCCGCGTTTTCCGGGGGCGACATGACCGCTATGGACTCGCTATGGGGATCGGATGGCCCCGTCTGCTGCTTGCATCCCGGCTGGGAACCGCTGATGGAACGCAATCGGATCATCGCCAGCTGGAACGCCGTTCTTCAAGCACCGCCCCCGATTGTCTGCGCCGCCCCATCCGTCTTACCGCTGGGCGAGGACGGTGCCGCGGTGATCTGTTGGGAAGGGATCGAGGAAGACTACCTGATCGCGACCAACATTTACCGGCGGGAAGGCGGCATGTGGAAGATCGTGCATCATCAGGCCGGTCCCGTGAACGGCACGCCGCCCACGTCTGCCCAACCGCCGCAAAACAACCGGGTCAATTGATGCTCGGATAATCGGCCCCGAGTGGGTATACTATCCGTAAGGCAGAAGCCTTATATGGTGACGTACCCATTTGAATGAGGGGTCAATCATGACTACGACGCGACCGTCGGACGCTGCAGAATGCCGTCTTCCCACCGCCGCCACGGCGATATTCCTGTTCTTGATCGGCGCATTCGCCGCCGCCCTGCCGAAACCGGGCGCAGCCCAGGATACGGCCCAGGACACCGGGGAATTTTCCCAGAACTTCTACAACGCGACCAAATGCATGAAGGTGGAGGAGGTCAACAATAACGGCCTGCGCACCATCACCGCGCAAAACCTGTGCAACGCGCAGGTCGCCGCCCTGGTCTGCTATCGCATCATTCAGGCGAACAACGTCTATTCCGATATCGGCTGGTATTGCGACTTCTCCAATTTTTACGATCCGGGAACGATCCGGACGGTCAGCCGGTCCGGCTACTATCATCCGAAACGGAAAGTCGCGGCCTGCGCGGCGGCCAATACCCGCTGCGTTCAGGTACTGCGCTCGACGGATGTGCGTGTCCGCGACAATCGGCAGGAACCGGAAAAGGTCTCGCGCGCCGTCCGAACCCAGGTCGGCGGTTGATCCCGGACCCTCGGTAACAGAAAAGCACGCGCAGTGTCCGATCACGCCGATCCTTCCCAAACCGAATCGCCGACCCTCGTCCCCGGCGATATTCTGACCGCGATCGATGCCGCGATCGAGGAACAGGGCCGCTGGTCCGCCCGATGGCACCGGTCCCTGGTCTGCGGCCTGCCCCTACCGGACGACGTGAAAGCCGACGGATCGGAAAACCTGACCGAATTCGGTCGGTGGCGGTCCCGCCACAACGACGACCCGCTGTTGACCCAGCCCGCTTTCCAGGGGCTGTGGGAACGCTATACCGCCATGCATGACGCAGCCCGACGCATTGCCTGTTCCGTCGAACGGCCCGACGACCGGATTCATTCAGAAGACTATGACGGTTTCCTGTCGGCGTCCGATCGTTTCCTGTCGACCGCACGGCGTATTCGCGACGCATTCCGCAAGGCCGTATCTGACCTGGACCCCCTGACCGGCCTCAGCAACCGGGCGACGATGACGGCGGAATTGACGGTCGAATACGAACGCGCGGTGCGAAGCGGTACGCCCTGCTGTCTGGCCCTGGCCGATATCGATTTCTTCAAGAAGGTGAACGATACCTATGGCCATGCGGTGGGCGACGAGGTTCTGGCCGCAACCGCCGGGCGGCTGACCTCCCACCTGCGGCCCTACGATATGATCTATCGCTATGGCGGGGAGGAATTCCTGATCTGTTTGCCGAATGCCGATTTGGAAATCGCGCGGGCGGTGCTGGAACGCCTGCGTGAATCCATGGCCGAACGGCCCATCAAGCTGGAGGACGGCCGGGAACTGCCTGTCACCGCATCCTTCGGGCTGGCGCAGATTACCAAGGACGCGGATTTGAAGGCCGTCATCGAACGCGCCGACGCCGCGCTGTACCAATCCAAGGAAGGCGGGCGGAACCGGGTTACCGCCCACGGCGACACACAGGTTGAGGCATGAAAGGCGCGATCGCCGGACTGGTGCTCGCCGGGGGCCGGTCGTCGCGCATGGGCGGCGGCGACAAGGCGCTTCTGCCCTTGGGCGGCACCCCTATCCTGACCCGCATTGTCGGTATTGTCGCCTCCCAGGTATCGCCGCTTGCGCTCAACGCGAATGGCGACCCGACCCGGTTCGCGGCGGTCGACCTGCCGGTTTTGGCGGACGGTATCGGAGGATTTGAAGGTCCGTTGGCGGGTATCCTGACCGGTATGGATTGGGCCGTGGAACAAGATTGCGCCTATTTGGCGACCTTCCCCAGCGACACGCCCTTTCTACCGACCGATCTCGTACAGCGCCTTCACGCGGCTCTGACCGAAGCCGGGGCGGACATCGCCTATGCCCGGTCCGGTGGGCGCAACCACCCCGTGATCGGCCTGTGGTCCGCGACCCTGGCCGACGATCTGCGGCACGCGCTGATTGAGGAAGGGATTCGCAAGGTCGGCGCGTGGACCGCGCGGCACCGCACGGTTGTTGTCGCCTTTTCCACCGATCCGGTCGACCCGTTCTTCAATGTGAATACGCCGGACAACCTGACAGAAGCGGAGACCCTATTATCGTCTCTTTAGGCCTTGGGCCGGAGAACATGGTGGTGCCCTGCATCATAGAGCTTGCTGTCGTCGAAACCGTGCGGATCGAGGACGCGACCGACCAGGATCAGCGCCGTCCGCGTATAGCCCGACGCCTTCACCTTCGGGCGGATATCGCCCAGCGTGCCATGAATGAAATCCTCATCCGGCCAACCGACGCGATAGGCGACGACGACGGGGCAGTCCTCCCCATAATGCGGGACCAGTTCGCGCACGACCTTGGCCAGATTGTTGACCGATAGATGGATCGCCAGAGTCGCCTTGCTGCGGCCCAGCGTTTCCAAATCCTCGCCTTCCGGCATGCCGGAGGCGCGCACCGCCGTGCGGGTCAGGATGACGGTCTGGCCGACCCCCGCCAGGGTCAATTCCTTCTTCAGGCTGGCCGCCGCGGCGGCATAGGCGGATACGCCCGGCGTCACGTCATAGGGAATGCCCAGCGCATCCAGGCGCCGCATCTGTTCCGCCGTCGCGCCGTAGATCGACGGATCGCCGGAATGGACCCGTGCCACATCCTGCCCCTTTTCATGGGCCGCGACGATTTCGTCGATGATTTCTTCCAGGTTCATCGGGGCCGTATCCAGGACCCGCGCATCCGACGGCGCGGCGGCGACGATTTCTTCCGGCACCAGCGACCCGGCATACAGACAGACGGGGCAGGACTGAATGAGTTTCAGCCCCCGCACGGTGATCAGATCCGGGGCCCCCGGCCCCGCGCCGATGAAATGAACGGTCATGTCTGTTTCCCCGCATAGCCGCGCGGCGTGAAGGCGCGCGGTGTGCCCGCGTGATCGAAGGCCCGCGTTTCGCTGGACCCGATGACGACGAGCGTGAACATATCCACCACCGCCGGATCGAAATCGGCCAGGGTGGTGACGGTGATGCTTTCTTCCGGGCGGCCCAATTGACGGCACAGGGCGACCGGCGTGGTCGGCGGACGATGGGCCATCAGGATATCCCGCGCCTCGGGCAGCAAGGTCCGCCGCCGCTTGCTTTGCGGGTTATAGAAGGCCAGCACGAAATCGCCTTCCGCCGCCGCCTTCAGCCGCATGCGGATCGCCGCGACCGGGGTCAGCAGGTCCGACAGGCTGATCAGGCAGAAATCATGCCCCATCGGCGCGCCCAGACGGGCGGCGGCCAGTTGGAAGGCGGAAATCCCCGGCACCACATCGACATCGACGGCCCGAAGCGCCCGGTCCTCCGTTGCTTCTATCAGCTCGAAAACCAGCGTCGCCAGCGCATAGATTCCCGGATCGCCAGAGCAGACGAGCGACACCGTCTGCCCCTGCGCCGCCAGTTCCAGCGCCTTGCGCGCGCGGGCGGCTTCCTCCCCCAATTCCGAATCATGGGTCGGCTTCCCCCCGATCAGATCGCGGGCGAGATCCAGATACAGGCGATAACCGACGACGCAATCCGACCCCAGGATCGCCCGCGCCGCGGCGCCCGTCCGATACAGCGTGTCGCCCGGCCCGATGCCGACAACGAACAGACGGCCCGGCGCTTTCCCCGCCCCCGTATCGACCGACTTGTCCCGCGCCCGTGCCACGGCGCAGGTATAGGGCCCGCGCCGTTGCTTTTCGACGGCGAAGCGGGCGTCCCGTCCGGCCAGGGCCAGGACCGACGCTTCCGCTACGCCATGGCAGCCGATTTCCTGAAACACCACATCCGACGGATTCGGCAGATGCGGGGTCAGGTCTTCCAATTCCGCCGCCGCGAACAGCCGCACCGGGCGATCCAGATCGGCGGACAAAGCCTTCAATGCCGGTTCGTCGCCTTTCAGATCGACGGAGCCGATGGCGGCGATCGCGGCAGGATCCAATCCTTCCGACGACAGGACGGTCCGTACGAAATCGCGCAATCCGCCGGCATCCGCCATACGCTCGCAGCCGATGCCCAGTGCCAGGGTCGGCGGCACCAAAACGACCTGACCGTCCGTCGCCTTTATCACGCGGTCGGTAATGAGGACGTCGGCCACTTGTCCCGGCCCGGCCTCTCGAAACGCCGTGGCGGGCGGCCAGGACGCATCGCCGCATTCTCGACGCAAGGTGACGGTTTCCCCCGCCAACAAGCGCGCCGTCACCGCCTTTACCGCATCGGGTGTTTTCAGCGTCCAGCCCGTCGGCGGATCGTCCAGCGCGAAGCCCAGGCGGCGGTCGCCCGCCGTGGTGATCGCTGCCTGCCCGCCCAACAGTTCGGCAAACCGGCACGCCAATTTGTTCGCCCCATGATGGCCGCCCAGCAGCGGCACCGCGACCTGACCATCCTCCGACAGGGCCAGCACCGGCGCGTCCCGCCATTTGTCCGACGCCATCCCGGCCAGGGCGCGCACCAGAATCCCGGCGGCGCACAGGCCGACAACGGTCCAGCCTTCGCCATGCAAGCCCCGGATGGTTTCCATCGCATCGTCAAACACGCAATCCGCGCCGTCGATACGATCGCCTTTCCCAAAAATAACGATTTCGGGCAGCATCGCCTTGAGACGGCGGGCCGTTTCGTACCCCGCCTGCGTCAACACGATCAGGGCGATGGGCGTTTCTGTCGGCATGGCTATTCTCCCGCCTCTTCCTGCCCGCGTCCGTCGATCCAGGCGTCACGGCGGCGATGCACCAGGACCATGCTGAAATACGGGGCCTTTTCTTCCGGATAGTCGGTTAACGGGCAGACCGTCTGGCGTTCCCCCATCGTGGCGTGGCCGACATAGCGCGCGGCATCGCTCAACCCCGCCGCGTCGAGTGCGCGACGCAGTTTCGGCAGGTGCCGGCCAACCTTGATCACGGCGGCGGCCTCGATCTCCTTCAGACGGCGGACCAATTCCGCTTCCTCCAACGGCGCGGGCAGGACGGTCAGCACATCGTTGCGTGCGGCCAAGGGCGCACCGCTGGCCGCCGCCGTCGCCATCAGGGAGGACACGCCGGGCACGACCTCCACCGGATACGTCTCCGCCAACCGCCCGAACAGATACATGAACGACCCGTAGAAAAAGGGATCGCCCTCGCACAGGACCGCGACGTCGTTCCCGGCATCCAGTTCCGCCGCGATTTCCGCCGCCGCCGTGTCATAGACCTGCTGCGCCGGGAAGCGCGCGACGTCCATCGGCATGCGGATCGCGATTTCCCGGTGATGGCCGTCCAGATGCGGTTCGGCGATCGAGCGGGCCAGAGAATCGCCTTCCAGCGGCGCGGGCCAGGCCAGGACCGGCGCCTCTTTCAGAATACGGAGGGCTTTCAGCGTTATCAGTTCAGGGTCGCCGGGACCGACGCCCAGACCGTAGAGGGTGCCCGTCATGTCAGAAGGGTTTCCTTATCGAATACTGCGTAACCTGCATCATCGGCCGCCAGCCGTGATGCGGACCGATGGGTTCCAGGCGGGACACGGCGATCCGCGCGGTTTCGCCGCCCCAATCGCGTTGCAACCCGGCCAGGATGATTTCGCCTTCCTGGGTCACAGCATTGGCGACGAAGGTGCCGCCGGGGGCCAAACGGTCCCAGCATTGCGCGATCAATCCCGCCGTAGTCAGACCGCCGCCGATGAAAACCGCATCCGGCGCCTCGTCCAATTCGGACAGCGCGTCCGGCGCGGGCCCTTCCAGCAGGTCCAGCATCGGCACGCCCAGCGCCGCCGCGTTCCGCGTGATATAGCGGCAGCGCGTCGCATCGCGTTCAATCGCGACGGCCCGCCCCCCGGCCCGCATCCATTCGATGGCGATGGACCCGCAACCCGCCCCGACATCCCACAGCAGGGCATTCCGGCGCGGGGCCAGCTTCGCCAGGGTCGCGGCGCGGACTTCCCGCTTCGTCAGTTGTCCGTCGGAATGAAAGGCGTCGTCCGGCAAGCCGGGCATGCGGCTCAACACCCTTGCGCCCGCTTCCGGGATGCAGTCCACGGCGATCGTGTTCAGATCGGCGCCCGGTGGGATGTCCCAACCGCGTGCGACCCCATCGACGAGCCGTTCCTTTTCGCCGCCCAGATGTTCCAGGACGGTCACGCGGCTGGCGCCATAGCCCTCCGCCGTCAGGACCCCTGCGACTTCTCCCGGTGTCTGGGCGTTTTCCGACAGGATGAACAGTTTCGCCCCCGGCTCCAGATGGCTGGACAGAAGGCTCAAGGGCCGCCCGTGCAGGGTCAGGCGTGTGACCTCTTCCAACGGCCAGCCCATGCGCGCGGCGGCCAGGGAGAACGCCCCCGGTGCCGGCACGACGGTCATTTCCTGCCGCGCGACATAGCGGCCCAAGGTGACGCCGATGCCGTAACTCATGGGATCGCCGGTCGCCAGGATGCAGACGGGCGTACCGCGCCGGTCGGTGATATCCGCGACCGTATCGGTCAGCGGCACGCGCCAGGTCAGGCGTTCGGCCCGATGATCGTCCGGAATCATGGCCAGATGCCGCTTGCCGCCGACCAATGTCCCCGCCCCGTCGATCAGGGCGCGACCGATCGGGGACAGGCCGGACAAGCCGTCTTCCCCGATCCCGACAATCGACAGCCAAGGGGCTGTATCGCTCATTCGCTCAATCCTCCGCACAGGGCGTTGACCGCCGCGGCGGCAAGGGCGCTGCCGCCCTCCCGCCCCGTCAGGGCGATGAAAGGCAGGCCGCTTTCGGCCAGCGCCTGTTTCGATTCCGCCGCGCCGACGAAACCGACGGGGAAACCCAGGATCAGGGCTGGTTTCGGGAAGCCCTCGGCGATCCGCTCCAGCAGATGGAACAGGGCCGTCGGCGCATTGCCGATGGCGACCACCGCCCCGTCCAACCAAGGCTGCCACAAATCCACCGCCGCCGCCGACCGCGTCGTCCCCAATCGCGAGGCCAGGGCCGGAACCCCGCCCAGGGTCAGGGTGCACAACACATCGTTAGCCACCGGTAGGCGGGATCGGATGATGCCTTTCGACACCATTTCGACATCGCACAGGACGGGCGCGCCATTCGTCAGGGCCTGCCGCCCCGCCGCGACCGCCCCGTCGCTACCGATCAGGTTCGATACGATCTCCGGCCGCCCGACGGTATGGACCAGCCGGACGGCGACGGTGCGCAGATCCTCCGGCACGGCGGAAAGGTCCGTCGCGTCCCGGATCATGCGTTCGCTTTCCCGATAGATCGCGGCGGGATCCCGGATATAGTCGTAACGGCCCGTCACGATGCTTAGCCCTTATCCCCCAACCTATTTTCACCCGACATAGCGTCTCCGGGCATCTTCACGCCTTCGTCCATGCTGCGCGGCCCATGCGGATGATCGGCATGTGGATAGGGGTGATGATGGTGGTCGTGCCCGTGGTCATGGTCGTGGCTATGCCCATGACTGTGATCATGATGATGATCGTGGGCGTGGTGATGGTGGTGCCCATGGTCGTGGCCGTGATCATGGTCATGGTCATGGTCATGGTGGTGATCATGCCCATGGTCGTGGTCGTGGCTATGATCGTGACTGTGATCGTCCAGGCCGGTGCCGATGCCCTCCACATGGTGGTGGTGGCTTTCCTGCGGCAGTCCGACCTCGTCCTCGAACCCCAGAACCTGCGCGCGATACTTGCACATCTGACAGTTCATCAGATTGGCGCCGTCCAGGATTTCCGCGACCCGGTCGGCGAAGGTATCCATGACCTTCGGGTGGTCGTTCAGATAGCCCGCCTTGACGAATTCAATGTCGGGGTGCCGCGCGGCGACCTTATCGGTGTAATCGTAAATCCGCTGCACCAGAATACCGGTAAACAGGAAATACGGGAAAACGACGATCCGCCGGTAGCCCATGCGCGCGCAATGTTCCAGCGCCGGTTCGGTCAACGGGAAGGTTACGCCGGAATAGCCGACCTCGCCCCAGCCGAAGCCCATGCCTTCCCACAGCATGCGCATGACCTTCGCGACATTCGAATTCGCATCCGGGTCCGACGCGCCGCGCCCGATGACGCAGAGCAGGGTTTCATGGCGCGGGATATCGTCACTGCATTGGGCCAGCGCTTCCGCGACCCGGTCGCCCGCCGCCTGCAACATCTTCAGGTCGACCGCCAATTCGCGGCCATAGGTGATGTCCATGCCCGAATTCTGCGCCTTATAGGTATTCAGGACGGACGGGATATCGTTTTTCGCGTGACCGGCGGCGAAGAGCATGCCCGGCACGGCCAGACATTTCGTCACACCCTGTTCGCGCAACTTGTCCAGGCCGGTGCGGATGATCGGCGTCGCGAATTCCAGGAAACCGTATTCGACCGGCAAATGCGGCCAGCGCGCTTTCAACGTTTGCGCGATCTGTTCGAATTCGGCGACGGCGCCCGGATCGCGGCTGCCATGGCCACAGACCATGATGCCGATCTTGTCGGCGCCGATATGGGTGGGAATATCGATGATGGACGACGCGGTGTGCGCCTGTTGGGTACCTTCGGACATATTTGCCCCCGTCCTAAGCTAGGGTTCTTATCGACAGCTCATGTCCCGGCGAAAATTTGCCCCCACGGGTTCGAACCCGCATCCGGGTAGGGTGCTCATGACAGGCTGTCTAACAGATCGGACAGGGGCCGTCAGCCGCGAAACCGTCCGATTTCAACGCGAAAGCGACCTTCCAATAGGCTTAATGGGTTAGGAACATCGAAATCACTTTGTCGTAATACCGAATATCTCTATTCTAGACAGAGTACCCTCTGGGTCTTTTATATAAAAACTGTTTCCATTTTTTGACTTAATAACAAAATATTCCAACAATCTAAAAGCATCCTTAGTAACCTCGGTAACAGTATCAGCCTCAATTAATTCAACAAGACGCTCTATTCTTGCTTTGTCATCTTTGGACAAAACGACATTGAGGCGCATATTTTTTGGGTTAGATCGCAGAATGCTCTTACCCGTTTCGTTATTTTTGCTCATTATTCCTTCCGGCCCCACCAAAATAGTGCCCGAAGACGGCACCAACGACAGGACCGCTCACGATCCACACGTTTTGCAGTTCGTCGAACGAGCCGTCGTACAAACCTATCCCGGCTGCGACAAAGAGGAACATGCCCCCAACAAGCACAGCTATGCACGCAAGAACGGACTTTGTCCGACTCTCGCTAGCCTTTCGTTCCGCCTCAATCTGCGAAACGATTTCATCACTTTGTCCATAACGCTCCGACACCTTCAGACTGTCGAAAGCGCCTCCGACCACAACACGCATCTTCATGCTCTCAGCCCTCCACGGGCGTCGAGCCGCCAGACTCACCTTTTCTCGCCTCCCTTGATGAAAGCAGCCTAACGACTCAGTAAAGCCCGAGTGATAGCTGCGAGAAAAAGTGCACTGAAGTCAGTGTTCTTTCATCAAGGATAGATCACCGCTAGGTGATCAATATGTGGAAGAACATTCTCATCCGAGAACCTCCTGCTTAAGAAAGCTCGCGACTTTCAAAGGCACGAACTTGGTAGGGAGGGCCTTAGACCTCTCCCACGGCTTTGTGGCGGCGCCTTTAGCGCTTCATAAGTTTCGACATTCCAAAGAGTTGGTATTTCGTCGAAGTTAAGAACATTAAAATCACCTCCTTTCTGGTGAATCATACGCGCAGCGAAAGGCGTATTGAGTTTGATTGCCCAACTTCTGGACTTATGCAACATGCCACAAACCAGCACATCACGTCAATATATCATGCGCATATCATGCGCATACACAAATGCGAATACGCCCGAGTGAAACTAACGTTTTAAGTAGGTAAGTGTTTATCCGCGCGGGGCGTGCTTGTTCAAAATCCGCTGCAGGGTCCGGCGGTGCATTTTCAAACGCCGCGCGGTTTCGGAGACGTTGCGGTTGCACTGTTCGAAGACGCGCTGAATGTGTTCCCAGCGCACGCGGTCGGCGGACATCGGGTCTTCCGGCGGCGGCGGCAGGGGGCGGTCGTCCTCCAACAGGGCGGCGACGATCTGGTCCGCATCGGCGGGTTTGGCCAAATAGTCGATGGCCCCTTTCTTCACCGCCGTCACCGCGCTGGCGATATTGCCGTAGCCGGTCAGCATGACGATCTTGATATCGGGCCGCGCGTCGCGCAGTGCCTCCACCACGTCCAGGCCGTTTCCGTCCTCCAGCCGCATATCGACGACGGCGAAGGCGGGCGGGCGTTCGGACGCCGCTTCCAGCCCTTCCGTCACCCCGGCGGCGCCGGTGGCCTGAAACCCGCGCTGTTCCAGGGCACGGACCAGCCGGTTGCGCAAAGGCGCGTCGTCATCGACCACCAACAGCGACCGGTCACGGATATGGGACGGCAACGGTTCGACCATCTTCTTCTATCTCCATCACATTCTTGAACTCGATTATAGCGTCGGAACCGGACCTTCCAACCTTCCGTTGGATCAGCGGTCGTCTTCGTCGGCGCTATGTTGGAAATTCTCGTCGATTTGCTCACGCGGCCAGCGGATCAGGATTTCCGCGCCGCCCCGGTTGCGAAAGCCGGTTTCCGCGCCGATCCGCTCCAGCAAAGTCGATGCGATGAAGACGCCCAGCCCCATATGGCCGTCCTTGCCGGACCGGGTGGACATATAGGGTTCGCCCAGAACCTGGATCATCGCGGGCGTGAAGCCGGGCCCGTCGTCCCGCACCGACACGACGACTTCCCGCGCATCCCAATGCAGGCGGATCGTCACCTTGGTTTTCGCGAATTGCCCCGCATTGGACGCGAAGTTCCCCAATCCATGCAGGAATTCGGCGGTGCGCCGGACCATCGGTTCCGGGCCGTCGCAATCCTCCGCGATTTCGATCTCCAGATCGATCGCGTCCGGCACATGCTTGTCCGTCGCGAGGTCCACCAGATCGGACAGGGGCAGGGTTTCGAACGGATCGTCGGAGGCCGATCCCGGCTGACGCGACAGGCCGACCAGGATATCGCGGCACCGATCCGACTGTTGTTTCAGAAGCTCGATATCCTCGTGGATCGGATCGTCCTTCGGCACGGATTTCATCAGGTCGTTGGCGACCACCGCGATGGTGGCCAGCGGCGACCCCAATTCATGCGCCGCCGCCGCCGCCAAGGTGCCCAGGGCCGACACTTCGCGCTCCCGCGCCAGGGCGGCGGCGGATTCGGACAGGGCCGCGCCCAGGCGACGCGTGTCTTCCGACGCGGTCCAGACATAGGCGGCGATGAAGGCGATCGACATGGTCAGCGCCGTCCAGATGCCCAGCCGATAGAGCGCGGGCAGTTCCCCGCCATCCCAGGGCAGCGGCAGATGATAGAAGGAGACGAAGGTCGCCGCCGCAATCGCCAGAACGGTCAGCCCCGCCGCCGCCTGCCGCGACAGGATCGTCGCCGCGACCGTCACCGGGGCCAGGATCAACAGCGCGAAGGGATTCTGAAGACCGCCGGTCAGCCCGATCAGGCTGGCCAGTTGCAGGATGTCGAAGGCCATCAGGAAGGTGGCGCGCATCGCCGTCAACCGGCGGCGGCGCGTCGCCATCAAGGCCAGGTTGGACCCCGCCAGCGCCCCGACCGCGATCAGGCATTCCGGCATACGGACATCGAAACCCAGCGCATATTCGACCACCAGCAAGGCCGTCATCTGGCCCGTCATCGCGATCCACCGGACGAGAATCAAGCTGGACAGGCTGAGACCGACGGTCCGCGAGGTCCGCCCTTGCAGCATTTCGGTCGCGGCACCGCCGCCGAAATCCGGCAGATATTTCATATCCGGCTCCTGATCGTATCGGATGCCGGTAATGCAGCACGCCCCGCCCCGATCCGGCAAGCGATACGCTGCTACATCCGGGCGGGGCGGGGCTGGGCGGGGCGGATGCGTTATTCCGCGCCGATCATGTCCTGCATATCCTGACGTGTCATCCAGGTGATATATTCATCCAGCGTTCCCGGCTGGTCCGTCCTGTGCCACCGAATGCCATGCGGATGGAAATGGGTATAGCCGTAGCGCGCGGGAATTCCCTTCAACACCAGATCGGGATGGACCAGCCCATAGATGAAGTCCGGACGCCAGCGCAGCAAGGCGACGGCGACACCGATCCGCGGCAGGTCGACCGACAGGCCCTGACCGCGCACCGCGCCTTCCGGGCTTAACCAAACCTCTCCGTGATAACAAATCCGTCCCCGCATTTCCCGTGTGTATCGGCAGGCAGCATAATCCGACGCCATGGGATTGCCGGGAATATGCGGCGACATCAGTTGCGGTCCGTGTCGTTTCAGGAATTCCGACAACGATTCGCGGATCAGGTCGTCCATTCTCACGGCCTGAAGGTGTCGCACCGTACCGTCCGGTCCCGTTCCCAACAGCCAGAAGGCATTGTCCGGTCCGACCTCCGACACGCGATTGTCGAAAATCGGCGTCAGCGGCGCCCGCCCCGCCGTTTCGCCGACCACCTGACGAAGGTGATCAAAATCATTTAGCAATCTTAAGCTGATTCCCTTCGCCTCAACGGCGGCGACCCGTCGCGCCACGTATTTCGCGGCGGACAGTTCATCGAACGCGTATGTCATCTCTTCACCCCTTGTGGTTTATTCCAAAGAGTGGAGAGAACCGATCGCTCTCTTGTTATTATAGAAAAGGGTTAGACATGAAGCGCTATGACGACAGGTCCATGGATCGGCTTTTCTCCCATGCTTGGGGCGACAGTATCCATTTCGGTCTTTTCGATACCGACGTGACGGAAATCGGTCAGGCAACCTTGGGCACGAAATGCCGGATGGCCCGGGAATCGGGGCTGTGCCGCGGTGATTCCGTGCTGGAGGTCGGCAGCGGCTGGGGGGCCACGGCCCGATTTCTGGCCCGTGAAATCGGCTGCCACGTTACGGCCACCAACTATTCCTGGCGGCAAGCCGACATCGCGCGGTCCCTTAGCGCGGACCTCGCCGCGACGGGATCGATCCGGTTCGCGATGGCGGACTTTCACAGCCTTCCCTTCCGGGACGCCCATTTTGACGTGCATTGGAGTCAGGAATGCCTCGTCCATGCCACGGACAAGGCCCGCGTCTTCGCGGAAGCCCTGCGGGTCCTGAAGCCGGGGGGCCGGATCGTGTTTTCCGATCAGACGACCCAACCGGACCGCCTGTCCCAGCCTGACCGGGACCGGATCGTGGCCCGCCATGGATCCAACGATCTATGGGACCGCGAGGGTTTCGAGACCGGGTTGCGTCAGGCTGGATTCGGTAACGTTCGATCCCAGGAATGGACGACCCATATGGCCCGGCACTTCGCGGAACTGTGCCGCCGCATCGATGCGGATCGCCCGCGCCTGGAGGCGGAAATCGACCCGGACACGCTGCGGGACAATTATGCGATGTGGCAATGGGGGGCGGAATTGGCGGCGGAGGGCCGGATCGGCTGGGCGCTGTTCATCGGGGAAAAACCGCAATAGACGCCCGCATCCGCGAGACGGGCGGGACGATCAGCTGAACTGAAAGTCCTGCCCGTTGATCGCGATGATGAAATCGTAAAACGGTTCCAGATCGACGCTGCGCATCGGCTTGCGTTTGTTGCTGGCCGTGTTGTCCCAGGCATTGGCCGTGTGTGCCAGAATGCCGATGGCCAGACCGACGGTCAGAAAATTCTTCGGCGCATCCCGCAGGAAAGCCTGAAACGGCCGCGGATCGTCGTTCTGAATCAACTGATCGAAGGCCTGATTGTAGTTCTGGATGATCCGGATCACCGTCGAATGGGTCGACCGGATCAGCGCCTTTGCCCGGTTACGGCGGAAGATGAAGCGATCCATCGCCGATTCCGTCATCGCCTCCCGGTCGCGCGGCAGCGACCGTTCCGACCCCAGCCATTCGAAGAATTCATAGAACAACGGCTTATGCCGCTCATATTGGAATTCGTAATAATTGATGCCCTTCCAGGCGAACAGGAATTGTTTGGTCTGGCTTTCGTTCAGACGGAAGCTGCGGATCAGGCTGCGCGACCCCGGCGTTTCCTCCCCCTGCCAGATGGCGTCGACCACCGCGCCGGTCATGATGCGCTGATGGTCGTCCTTCTCGTTGTGCCGGTCGCCGACATATTCCTGATAGACGTCCAACCCGTCGCCGGCATTCGCCTTCGCCACCAGGGTGCCGATCTTTTCCAGCACCGGACGGCGGATCAGCATCCAATCCGCCTCCGTAATATCGAAATAGTTCGGGGAAATGGATCGTTCGACCTCCAGTTCCCGGCGTTGCGACAGCAACAGGAACGGGTCGAAGGTCGGGACCTTGGTCAGGATATCCAACACGCGCTGATCGTGGGTCGACAGCGATTCATCGGCCTTGATCGCGCCGCGCTTCGCCAGGACCCGCACGATGCGATCCGGGTCCGCCAGGGTGGATTCTCCGCCCTGATCGACCTCCGAATCGTTATAGGGGAAATAGACCCGGGTGGAGACGAGAACCTCGTCCCCCTCATCGTCCAGCGTCACTTCCTTGAAAAAGATACCCAGATTCAGCGTCGACAGGTCGAACAGCTTATCCCGCGGAAAGCCCTCGTCGCCATGGGCTTCCTTCAGATTCAAATAGACGGCGCGCGCATCGAAACACAAGAACCGCCCCGACCGCAGAAGTGTTTTCAATGCCCGGCGATTCATTCGGCCAGACGCCCCCCAAGAACGCCGCGATCTTCATGCAGACAACGCGGAACAAACTCCATCCGTCGATCAGGGTTTCCACCGACCGATCTCCCGCCCTATACTATTGGGACAAAGAGCCTTGGCACAAGGGCGAGGCGTTAAGAATCGCGCCGCATGGTTAACGGGTCGGTTTCGCGGTCGGCGACGGGTCCGGACCTTAAGTCGGTGTCACGATGTTCGGGTGACGGTATAGCCGGTGCGGATGTAAACGGGGAAGGTCTTGATGCGCTTTACGGAAGCCCGCTCTGAACCGCGGTATCCCTTCAAGGCGGGATTTATCGAAATCGACGACAGACCGCTGCCCCTGGAAGACTTGAGCGCGAGCGGGCTGGGCTTCCGGTCGGAAAATGTCGATGCCCTGTCGAAAGGTCAGACGATCGACGGCTTCTTGGTGCTGCAGGATACCGAAGAACAATACGAAATGCCGGTAAAGCTGACCGTCCGCCGGATCGAGGACGATCGCGTCGGCTGTTCCATGGCCTGCGTCTTCCCGCAGCATGTGGAAACGGTGACGGAATTCGTCACGAAGCTGAGCCGCCAGAACGCCTAAGACGCCTGCCTTTTCCGTAAAATCAATCCGGAATGACAAAGCCCCCGCGAGCGATCGCAGGGGCTTCGGGCTTCACCGGGGCGGGCGGGTACCCGTCCGCGCCCGGTGTCGGTTGGCAGCGATTACGCTTTCCAGACCGGCTTGTCGGCTTCCGCTTGCGCGGTGACGCGATCCAGGCCGATATCCGCCAGCAGGCGGTCGTCCAGTTCGGCAAGACGGCGGCGTTCGTCGGCGCGACCCTGCAACCGCATCAGCGCGGCGATCGGGTTCAGCGACAGGGAACGGATACCGTCGAGGGCCGAAGCCGTCGTGTCTACCAGGAGGGAAGCCAGCGGCATGAACGGGCCGCCAGCCCCATGCATTTGCATTGTGCTCGCCATTTTCCTTACTCCTCTTTATGCAGCCGGCTCATCCGGCTGCAGCGCTTCAAGTCCGGTCGTTTAATGCGACCCTGGACCTGCTTCAGGGCCATATCGCCCTGACAAGGGAGAAATAGGGGCTTTACCGCACTGCGACAAAGGATATATTTTCATTCATCGAATTAGAAATATTTATGTGAAGGGCGCGGATCATGGCCCAACGATTACCGCCGCTGAAACCTCTACCGGCCTTCGAGGCCGCCGCGCGGCTGTTGTCTTTCACCGAAGCGGCGGAGGAACTGCACGTCACGCAAGCCGCAATCAGCCATCAAATCAAACAGTTGGAAGATGCGATGGGGGTCACGCTGTTCCGCCGCTTGAACCGCGCCCTGGCCCTGACGGAGGAAGGAAAGATCTTCGCCGCCACCGTGCGCCCGGCGCTGATCCAGATCGGTCAGGTCGCGGAACGCATTCGGCATTACGACGCGGAAGGCCCGCTGACCGTCAGTTGCCTGCCGTCATTCGCCTCCGCCTGGTTGGTGCCGCGCCTTGCCCGGTTCCGTGCCCTGCACCCCCAGATCGATATCCGCCTGTCCGCCGATTACGAGATGACCGATTTCGATACCGAAGACATCGACATGGCCATTCGCTGGGGTACCGGCGGCTATGAAGGCCTGCACGAAATCCGCCTGATGACGGAGGAGGTGTTCCCCGTTTGCAGTCCGCGCCTTTACAACGATCCGACCCATCCGCTGCAAAAACCGGAAGACCTGAAGTACCACACATTGCTGCATGACGATGTCCGCACCGATTGGCGTGTCTGGCTGACCGCCGCGAATGTGACGGGCGTGAACCCGGAAAAGGGGCCGCGCTACAATTATTCGAACCTCGTTCTGCAGGCCGCCATTGCGGGGGAAGGCGTCGCGCTGGGCCGCAGCGCCATCGCCCACGATGCCTTGGAACAGGGGTTGCTGGTGAAGCCGTTCAGCTTTTCCATTCCCAGCGACTACGCCTATTGGATCGTCTGCCCAAAGGACCGCGCCGGACGGCCCAAGATCAAGGCCTTCACCGATTGGCTGCTCAGCGAAGCGAAACGGGAATAGCCCCCGGACCGGAGGATCAGACCGTTTCCGCCAGCCGCAACAGGCGTTCCGCCGCCAGACGGGCGAATTTCAGGGTCAATGCCTTGCGGCGGCTGCCGTTCATCGTGCCTTCCGCCGCCGGACGTTCCACCGCCGCACCATAGGCATCCGCCAGGATCAGCCCGACCGAACCGGGCAGGACCTCCACCGGGAAATCCATCGGCACGGCGAAAAAGAACCGGTCGCAATAGGGCAGGTATTCCTCCCATTTCGAATCGGCGGTGAAGTCTTCCAGGGAGGATTTGACCTCCACGATCGTCGCGACGCCCTTTTTATCGAAGCCGATAATATCGACCCGGCGGCCATTGTTCAGCGGCATTTCCGTGATGCAGCCCAGGCCCATATCCCGCATCAGCCGCAACGTGCCGCGCGTCACGGCCAGTGTCGCGTCCGGGCGCGTGTCGAACCGGGCTGCCGTCGGTGAGAAGACGGTGGGCGGAATATCGGTATCGGCGTCGGACACGGAAATCGGGCTCCGGCAGGAATTGGCTGTGCCTGTCGGTATATAAAACAAAAAGGGAACTTGTCTACTGTTCAGACTTGGTCGCGAGGGGGCGGTAGCCCAACCCGACGCATTCATAGACGTCGCGGAACGGGTAAATTTTCTTATACGCCGTCGGTTCCGTCAGGCGCACGGTATCGATCGGGATTTCGGGAAACCGCGCGGACAGGGCCGCCTTCAGCTCCGGATCGCGGCCCGGCACGCGGGTCAATGCATCGGTTCGTTCCGGGTTTTCCGCCGCGAATATTTGCAAGGCGTCGTTCAGATGCGGGGACCGGCCACACATTTTATGGGCGGCCGTCACCGACGGCAGGTCGATCACGGCGACCAGCATGTCTTTCGCCCGTCCGGCGTGATTGATCAGCGGGCGGGTGACCAGACGAACGGGCGTGCTGTCGTCCCAGACCGCCTTGTCCTGTTCGACACCGTCGGCGACTTCGATGAAATCGACCATCAGGGAGCCCAGGATCGGCAGGACCGTGATCGGGACCGCGGCGGCCAACAGCATGGCCGCGACGGCGGCCAGGCGGTTGTTGCGTATGGTCTGGACGAATCGGCTGCTCATATCCCTCTCCGGCGGCTACTCGGTAGTCCCGCTGCCCAGCGAGGATCGCTTTCGGGCCGGTAACTTTGCGTCCCGCCGTTCCCGGCGGTTTGCCTTTTTCGAGAGCCGCGGCGGGGCAGATGCCGATGCCGGGCGTCTCACGTGATCCTGACTATAGGTCGGTACGGGGCAACGGTCAGTGACGTGAATCACAGGCGGACGAAAATTATCGCCGAAACGGAAATAGTATCGCGTCAAACCTGCATGTAACGGGTCGGCGTTTCACCGAAATGCCGGCGGAACATGGCGATGAAGGCGGACGGGCTGTCATAGCCGAGGTCGAGCGCGACACTGGTCACCGGCATGCCGTCGCCCAACCGCTCCAGCGCCGCCAGCAAAACCCGCTGTCGACGCCACTCGCCGAAGCTCATCCCCGTTTCCGCGACGAACAGGCGGGCCAGCGTGCGCGCCGCCGCGCCGGTGGTTTTCGCGAATTCGTCCAGCGTCCGGCGGTCCGACGGATCGGCCAGCAGGGCGTCGGTCACCCCGCGCAATCGCGCGTCGGCGGGCAGCGGCAAATGCAGCTTCGCGGTCGGTGCGACACGGATTCGGTCCATCAGAACGGACATCAACCGCCCTTCAGGCCCGTCTTCATCCCAATCGCGCGGAAAATCCGCCGCCGCCAGGATCAACTGCCGTAACAGCGGATCGACCGACAGGACCGTCGTGCGATCCGGCATGCCGTCCAGATTGCCGCTGGAAACGTAGAGACTGCGAAACTTCGCCGGGCCGATGGTGCGGATGTGGTGCACGACACCGGGCGGCAGCCAGACAGCCATGGCGGGCGGCGCGGTGAAGCGGCCATCCTCCGTCAGGACGGTCATCACCCCTTCCGCAGAATAGGTGAACTGGCCCCAATCGTGGTAATGCGGTTCCACCAATTCGCCCATGCGCATGTCGAAGGCACGCATTTCGACATGCCGCGACAGCGTGGCGGGCAAAGGAGGGCGTCTCGTGTGTCCGTTTCTCGACATTGAATGACACAATATCGTGAGACAGCCTATCGCGCCAGGGGTATATCACCCTAACCGCATAGACCCGATTTTGAAGAAGAGACGAATACTCATGTCGCCGTTCCTGACCCGCTATATGCCGCGATTCCTGCAAGGCCCCGAAGGCATGCTGATCCTGATGGCCTGCGCCATGGCCGTGAGCATGAACGGCTGGTTTGCGCTGTTGAACAATTTCGCGGTGGAACGGGCCAGCTTCACCGGGAAGGAGATCGGGTTTCTTCAGTCGATCCGGGAAATTCCAGGCTTCATGTCCTTCGCGGCGGTTCTGCTGCTGCCGTTCATCCGCGAACAGAATCTGGCCTTCCTGTCCCTGGCACTGTTGGGGATCGGCACGGCGCTGACAGGGTATTTCCCGACGGAAATGGGCCTTTATGCCACGACGCTGATCATGTCGACGGGCTTCCACTACTACGAAACCATGAACCAATCGCTGACGCTGCAGGTCATCGACAAGCAGCGCGCCGCCGTGCATCTGGCGACGCAGTTGAAATCCGCGTCGATCGGGACCTTGGCGGTCTTCCTGGTCATCATGATCTGCTTCGACGAAAAGCTGATGCTGATGGTCCAGGGTTTCATCGGGATCGAAAACCCCTTCCCGGGCTTCAATCTGGGCTATAAGCCGCTGTATCTGGGCGCGGGCCTGTTCACCCTGGCGGTCGCCGTTTACTGCAAGCTGGCCTATCCGTCGGTGGAGGCATCGACCCAGGTGAAGACGCTGTTCTTGCGGCCCCGCTATTGGCTGTATTACGCGCTGACCTTCATGGGCGGAGCGCGGCGGCAGATCTTCATGGTCTTCGCCGCCTTCCTGATGGTGGAGAAATTCGGCTACGACGTGACCGCGATCACGCTGCTCTACATGATCAACCTGATCGCCAATATCTTCGTCGCCCCCTATATCGGAAAATATATCCGCCATTTGGGCGAACGGCGGGCGCTGATCTTCGAATATCTCGGCCTGATCTGCATCTTCACCGGCTACGCCTTCGTCGACGATCATATCGCGGCGGCGGGGCTCTATGTTCTCGACCATCTGTTCTTCGCCTTCGCCATCGCGATCAAAACCTATTTCCAGAAGATCGCGGACCCGAAGGACATCGCCTCCACCGCCGGGGTCAGCTTCACCATCAACCATATCGCGGCGGTCGGTATCCCGGCCCTGTTCGGGTTTATCTGGCTGGGCAATCCCAGCCTGGTGTTCAGCATCGGTGCCGGCATGGCGGTGATTTCGCTGGTGCTGGCGCTGCTGGTGCCGCGCGATCCGGAACCCGGCAATGAAACGACACTGACGCGCGGCGGCGGCACGGCGGTTCAACCGGCGGAATGATCCCCGGAAATAATCCCCGGATCGGCCCGCTGCTTCTTGACGCAGGTCAAATCCTTTTGGTGTAGGATGGGGTATGGCACTCTCGTCCGGACTAAAAAGGAACCGAGATCATGAAAAATTTGTTCCCGATCATTCTCGCCGTCGTCGGTGTGCTGGTCATCTTCGGCTTCGCGGCGTCCATCGCCTTCGGTGTCGAAATCGTCTTCTGGATCGCACTGATCCTGGTGCCGATCGTCTTCGCCCAGACGCTGCTTTGGGGTCGTTAGACTCTTCGAAAGAATAGGGCCGGGCGCCGATCAGCGTCCGGTCATGCGGGAAATGGTCCGGGTCGTCGATTGACCGTCGACAAGCTGGGCCAGGACCACCTTCCCGCCCCAGGATTCGACGTCGGACGCCCCGACGACCTGATCCTTCGTATAGTCGGCGCCCTTGATCAGGACATCCGGCTGTAGGCTGCGGATCAGCGATAGGGGCGTATCCTCCCCGAAAATCACGACCATATCGACATCGCCCAAGGCAGCCAGCACGTTGGCGCGCGCGGATTCCGGCTGGACCGGTCGTTCCGGCCCTTTCAGCCGTGCCACGGACGCATCGCTGTTCAACCCGACGATCAATCGGTCGCAGGCCGCCCGGGCCTGGGATATCAGCGATACGTGACCGGGATGCAGCAGGTCGAAACAGCCATTGGTAAAGCCGACGCTCTTCCCGTCCCGCCGCCAGACCGCGACCCGGTCCAACGCGCCGTCCAGGGTCGCGACCTTCGCCTCCCCGGCCTCGAAAGTTTCTTCGTGGGAATCGCTCAAAATCTCGCTGGGATAGGCAACGGCGGTGCCGGTTTTCGCCACGACGATGCCCGCCGCGCGATTGGCCAGGGCGGCGGCGTCCAAGGCAGACAGGCCCGCCGCGAATCCGGCGGCCAGGGTGGCCACCACCGTATCGCCCGCCCCGGCGACGTCGAATACCTCACGCGCCCGCGCCGGCAGGTGATCGACCTGTTCCGCGCCGTCGGCGGCGCATCTATACAGGGTCATGCCCTGTTCGGACCGTGTGGCCAGAACCCCGCCCAGGCCGCAGGTTTCCGCCACCGACCGGCAGGCAGCCAGCACCGCGTCGTCGCCTTCGGTCGGCAACCCGCTGGCCAGGGCCAGTTCCTGGCGATTCGGGGTTACAAGGTCGGCCCCGCGATATTTGCTGAAATCCCGCCCCTTCGGATCGACGAGAACGGGGATACCCGCTACCTTCGCCGCCGCGATCAATTCCGCAATCAAGTCATTGCTCAACACGCCCTTGCCATAGTCCGACAGGACCAGCGCCCCGACGCCGGACAGGGCCGCCAAGGCGGCGCCCTTCAAGGCTTCGGCTTCCGCCTGCGGCAAGGGTCCGGTCTTTTCGCGATCCGCGCGCAGCAATTGGTGTCGACCGGCCATATAGCGCGTCTTGACCGCCGTCGGACGATCGGCGGCGGCGATCGTCACCGGCTCGATCCCCGGCAGTTCGGCGATCAGCGCCTCGATCTCATTGGCCGTCGGGTCCTTACCCACCGTACCGATCAATCGGCACCGCGCGCCCAATGCCGCAATGTTCCGCGCGACATTCGCGGCCCCACCCAGGGCCGTCCGTTCCCGTCCCACGGACAGGATCGGGATCGGGGCTTCCGGTGAAATCCGCTCCACCGCGCCTTCCACGAAGCGGTCGAGCATCAGGTCGCCGACGCACAGAACCAGGGCTTCGCCCATCCTGTCCAGGGTCGCCGCAAGGTCGGATTTCGTCATCGTCCGGATCGTCCCGTTCGGATTGCCGCCGCGATCAGCGCAGGCTGTTCGGATCGGCGTGAAGGAAGGTTCTCTCGGTACTCCAGAACACGGCTGCCGTCAAATATCCGCCTTTCCCCGCGCCGGTGTCGATGCCGATGCGGTTGTCGCGAATATCCGGCGCGCGTTCCGGCGTGTGTCCATGCACGACCATCGCGCCGTGATCGCGGGTCGATGTCAGGAAGGACCCGCGAATCCACATCAGGTCTTCCGGGTCCTGATCGTCCAAGGCGACCCCCGGCCGGACACCCGCATGCGTAAAGAAATAATCGCCTTCCCGATGGCTGGGGCGCAGGCTGCCCAGGAAATCGACATGCGCCTTGGGCACGGTCTTCCGGGCTTCCGCCAGACCGACCGCCAAGGCTTCTTCCGGCGGCAGATCGCGCGGCAGGGTCACGCCATAACTCGCCAGCGTTTCCACGCCGCCATTGGCCATCCAGGAGTCGCCCATCCGCAGATCTTCGGAAACGAGATAGCGATAGAACAGGGATTCGTGATTGCCGCGCAGAAAGATACAATCCAGGCCGGTCCCGCCCAATTCGATCAAGCGGTCGATCACCCCGGCGGAATCCGGGCCGCGGTCGACATAATCGCCCAGGAAGATATAGCGGTCATGAAGGCCCCGTTGGTCCTCAAGCCTGTTTTCCCGAAGCCGGGTCAACAGTCTGTTCAGGGCCTCCAAATGCCCGTGGATATCGCCGAAGGCAATTACGCGAAGCCCGTCCGGTATACGGAAGGACGCCATTACGCTCTCCTGTCTCCCCGGTCGTCGGGGACTGCCCGGCGATCCGCGACGACCGATGGATCGGCATTAGGCCTGGGCGTCGCCACCGTCTTCCGGCGGTTCGCCGAAGCTCATCCACTGATCCCGACCGCCCCGGTTGTCCAGGTAGTTGGCCAGGGCCACGACGACACCGCGGTCGTATTTCTTGTTGCCGTCGCCCAGCAGGATATCCAGCGCCTTGTCGAAGCTCATGCCCGCACGCCATGCCCGCGCGCTGACCATGCCGACGAAGGCATTGGCGACCGCGCCGATCCGCGCGGTGACGACGATGTCCTTGCCCGACAGATGATCCGGCGTGCCGCTGCCGTCGAAATGTTCCTGCAACTGGCGCAGCGTGTCGTAGACCGGCCCGTCGAAATCGACGTCCTTCACCAGATCGGCACTGGTCAGGACCGACTGCTGGATCAATTGCATCTCGTCCGGCGTCAACGCGCCCTGCTTTGTCAGGACCTCTTCCGGGATGGTGATCTTGCCCAAATTCATCAGGCTGCCCGCGATCGCCGCGGTTTCGACCAATACGCGTTCGACCTGCATTTCCTGCGCGACGGCGCGGGCGACCTCGCCCACGCGCACCGAATGGTTCGCGGAATAGGGATCGCGCCGGTCGACGACGGAAACCAGCGTGCCGACCAATTGACGCATCGCCGCTTCGCGCTTTTCGCGTTCCAGCACGCTTTCGGTGATGTCCTGACTGACCATCAGCACGCCCGGCGGGAAGTCTTCCCGCGCGGGAAGCGGCTGGAAGTCGGAGCGATAGACCTTCGGCCCGTCGTTCCCCAGTTCCATTTCATGCGTGACCGTCAGGCGTTCGCCCTTGGCCAGGGCTTCCTTGACCCAGGCGGCGATCCGCTTGCCTTCGATCGGGCCCAGAATGGCGGAGACATGCTTGTCGAACATGTCCTTGCGGTCCATGCGCGACAGGTCCAGCGCCGTTTTGTTGAACCAACGGTAATGACCGTCCTCGTCCAGGATGACGATGCTGTTCGGCTGACTGTCGGTTACCAGATGCATGAAGTTGCGCTGGCCCTGGAACCGGTTCGCCAGTTCCTCGAACTTGTTCGCAGCCTCGGTCGCGCGTTGCGACGTGCCGTAGTACCACAGCGCCAGCATCCCGATCAGGACCAGCACGATGATCACCCCGAAGACGACCATCAGCAATTGCAGGCGCTGTTCGGATTCGGCCAAGGCTTCCGACGTATCCACCTTATAAACCAGCGTCCACGGCACCTGCCCAAAGGCGCGGGAGATCGCCAAAACCTCGTTCCCGGCGTAATCCGTGACCGTCGCGAAACCGCCGACCGTGCGCACCGCCCAGGCGGAAGCGAGATTCGGCGTATCCGCCGCCAGCCCTTTCTTCAGCGGCCCGGTGCCGTCGCGGCGCGGCGTCAGATAGTCGATCGTATTGCCGGACTGACGCACGATCATGGTTTCGGCGGTCTGTTCGGTCGCCCCCGGCTGTTCCAGCAGCGGGAACAGTTCCCCGGCGACTTCCTTGACGCCGACAACATAACCCAGCTGCGAATCCGGCGTTTCGTCCGCCTGCACGGCATAGACCGGCACGACGAAAGCCATGGAGGGCTGACCGCTTTCATTCAGGAAGATATCCGAAATCGACGTGACGCCGCGTTCCGCCTGATCCAGGAAGGCGCGCAGCTTGCCCTGCAACGGCGGGAAGCCGGAGGACGAGACGATGACGAAATGGTCCATATCGACCAGGGCCAGACCGGCGACGCCGACCTTCTGCACATTCGCCGAAACCTGAGGACCGGTGGTCTCGCTCTTGAAACCCGCGCGGTCGGCGACGACTTCCAGAAGATTGCCGAGATAGCCGAGCTCCGCCGGGGCGTCTTCCGCATTCGGATCCGTGCCCGCTTCATGGAAGACGGTCAGATACAGTTGAACGGAAGCATTGTCCGCGATGCCGCGCAGATCGTCGATCTGACGCGTCAGCCAGCGGTCGATATCGGTGTAGCGGCTGTCGATGACGATGGACATGCGGCTCTGCCACTGGCGCATCTCGCGGTCGCGCTCGGACGCCGCGAATTGCAGCATCAGCGCAATGCCGACCGCCGCGAAGATCACGACGCCCACCGCCGTCAGGATCATCTTGAGGCGCGGGCTCAATGCCGATTTTTTGGTGCCCCCATCCGATTTACCGTCGGATTTGCCACCGTCCTGCGTCGTGCTGCTCACGAAACGTCCCCTTCTGTATCGTCCGGGGTCGATTGCCACCCCGTTACCCCGATGCCGGTTCGGCCCCTGCCGTCCGGCCATACCTTCCGTCAAATCGGCTTCGTCCCGTTTTTCAAGACGATAGCCCCCCGGACCGAAACCCGGAAGTTGGCGGGATAATGCCTAAAATTCTTGGCTCGGTATACCCCTCTCAACCGTCAACGGTCGAATTCTTCAAATATGCCCCATATTCTAGCGAATTTTTCCGCGATGTCTTGGCAGACATTCCCGTTGTCCCCTATCATCCGCGCCTTGGTGGTCCGATCTTGTGTCTAGGCAGCGGACCGGCGACTGGATTGAGGTGATATCCCGTGCCCTTCTTCGTATCGCGGATTTCCATGGCCCTCGCCGCGGCGGTTGCGCTCGTGGCGACACTGTCCGCCGCGCCCGTGCAGGCCGCCGGGATTCAGCTGTTCGGCACGAAGGAAATCAGCTCCACCAAGCTGGAGAAGTTCGAGAAATGGACGGACGCCCTCGCACGCTATGCGAAGGAGGAGCCGAACGAACTTGCGAAATGCGCGATCACCCCGACCGAAGCCTGCCACACCGCGAAATGGCGGATTTTCCTGAACAAGCTTCAGAACCATCCGAAGCTGGAACAGCTCGACTACGTCAATAAATACCTGAACCAATACGCCTATACGATCGACCCGGTGAATTACGGGAAGAAGGACTATTGGGCGACACCGAAGCAGTTCATGTACCGGACAGGCGATTGCGAGGATTACGCGATCAGCAAATATGTGTCCCTGCTGCATCTCGGTTGGCCGCAGGAACAAATGCGCATCGTCGTGCTGCAGGATCTGAACCTGAACACGCCGCATGCGATCCTCGTCGTCTATCTGGACGGACAGGCCCTGGTTCTCGACAACCAGATTCCCCAGGTCATCGATTCAAGCCGCATCAAGCATTACAAGCCGATCTTTTCGATCAACGCCGACCGCTGGTGGCTGCACCGCAGCTAGGCCGCGGCCTCCATTTCGCATTTGCGAAATCGACAGGATTGCGCCAACCTCCCCGCAACACAGAAACAAGCATTGCGGGGAAACGTTCCATGACCAAGGAAACCGTCATCGTATCCGGCTGCCGCACCGCCATCGGCGGGTATGGCGGGTCGCTGAAATCGAAAATGCCGACCGAACTGGGCGCCATCGTCGCGCGGGAAGCCATGGCGCGGGCGGATATCGACCCCGCCGCCATCGGTCATGTCGTCTTCGGCAACGTCATCCATACCGGTCCGAAAGATATGTATCTGTCCCGCGTCGCGGCGATCGAGGCCGGTATTCCCAAGGAAACCCCCGCCCTGACGCTGAACCGCCTGTGCGGGTCCGGCCTGCAGGCCGTGGTGTCGGCCGCGCAGCATGTCATGCTGGGCGACACCGATGTCGCCCTGGCCGGCGGCGCGGAAAGCATGTCCAACGCGGGCTATTTGATGCCGAACCTGCGCTGGGGTCAGCGTATGGGCGATGCGGGCGCCACGGATATGATGCTGCAGGCGCTGCACGACCCGTTCGGCCACGGCCATATGGGGATCACCGCCGAAAACCTGGCGGAAAAGTTCAACATCACCCGCGGCGAACAGGACGAATTCGCCCTGGAAAGCCATAAACGCGCGGCAAAAGCCATCGCCGAAGGCCGCTTCAAGGACCAGATCGTCCCGGTCGAGCTTGTCTCGCGCAAGGAAACCACGATCTTCGACACGGACGAACATGTCCGCCCGAATGCAAAGCTTGAGGATATGTCGAAACTGCGCCCGGCCTTTAAGAAGGACGGCACGGTGACGGCAGGCAACGCGTCCGGCATCAACGACGGCGCGGGCGCGCTGGTCCTGATGTCGGCGGAGGCCGCCGCCCGTCAGGGCAAGACGGCCCAGGCGCGCATCGTCGCCTATGGCCATGCCGGGGTCGACCCGTCGGAAATGGGCTACGGCCCCGTCCCGGCGACACAGCAGGCTCTGAAACGCGCGGGGTTGAGCGTCGCCGACCTCGACGTCGTGGAATCCAACGAAGCTTTCGCGGCCCAGGCCTGCACGGTCACCAAGGAGCTGGGCCTCGACCCGGCCAAGGTAAACCCGAACGGCGGCGCGGTCGCCCTCGGCCACCCGGTCGGTGCCTCCGGCGCCATCATCCTGGTCAAACTGATCGCCGAACTCCACCGCACCGGCGGCCGCTACGGCCTCGCCACCATGTGCATCGGCGGCGGCCAGGGCATCTCGGTGATCGTGGAACGGGGATAAGGGCCGCCCTCGGCGGAAACCCGATAATCGGCTTCAGCGACGGACGAAGCAGGACGGAATACCCGTGGCCCGATACACGCTGGGGCTGACACCGTAGCGCTGTTTGAAGGCGCGGCTGAACTGGGACGCGTCCTTGAAGCCGCAACGCCAACCGACCTCCGAGACGCTGCAGTCTCCGTAATTGGGATCGCGCAGCATATCGCGGCAGCGTTCCAGCCTCTGTGTCTGAATCCAACTGGACGCGCTGTTGCCGGTCGGGGCGAAGAGCATGTGCAGATATCGCACGGAAATACGATTGGCCTCGGCGACGTCCGACAGGCTCAATTCTTCCTCGTGCAAGTGCTCCAGAATATAGGATTGGATCATTCGCAGATATTGTTCCGATTGTCCGGTTGCACGGGCCTCGGTCCGATCCGACAGCAATGTCGCGGTTAGTTCCAGGGCGGCACGCTTCGCGGCCATCGCGCCGGTCTGGTCCATACCCTCCAACTCCCGGCCCAATACTTCGAGATGAGAGAACAGAACGGTCCCGAGCCCGCCGCCATGCAGCACACCGCCCTGAAGTTTCGTCCCCCGGGGCAGGCGCGCGCGCAACGGCTCAAGCGGCGCCATCAGCGTAATCTTATGCAGCCGCTGGGTTACTTCGAATTCCATCTCCCGGTCGCTGGTCCAGATCATCACATCACCGGCGGACACGGTGGCCGTTTCCTCGCCGCTGCGAAACCGTTCACGGCCCGACAGCACGATCTGGACGCCCAAATAGGGTTCGTCGTCACGACGCAAATGGTGGGATCTGCGCACCCCGGAACAGGGGGAGCAGACACATTCGATCAGACTCGCGCCTGCCAGATCGTATCGTCGCATTGACGCGGAAAATTCGGCCGGCACCCGTCGTTCGACTTCCCAGTCGCGATAGCTGGCACAAAGCTGGTGTTCCCACACATCCGTTCGCTCGGAAACCGGTACCGTGTCGGATGACCAGCCGTTCGCTTTAAGCGTTTGAACCCATCCCATGGCTATGATCCTCCCGGGACCATGTTTCCCCCTACCCGTTATTTGTTTTTCTCCGGAATAGGGTCTGTTCCTTACTTTCCTCTATCGTATCTGAAGGCGCTCTGCCGCGTCCATCCTTAACGAACCCGCCGCGCCTTAAGCGTTGGCGGCGGTATGCCCACCGATGATATCGGCCAAACCCGTGGCGGACAGGATTTCGATCCAATATCCATCCGGGTCCCGTATGAAGGCGAGGCCCTTCATACTGCCGTCGTCCGGACGTTTGACGAAGGAAACGCCCAATTCCTCAAACCGCGTGCAGGCGGCATAGACGTCCGGCACGGTAATGCCGATATGACCGAACCCGCGAGGATCCTGGTTACCGTTGTGGTAACCCGGAAACATCGGATCGGACTCGCTGCCCCAATTGTGCGTCAGTTCAAGCAATGCCGGTTGCCGGAAAACATGCGCGATCTGATCTTTCCGCGCATCGCTGTCACTCGGCGCCGCATAGCCCAGGAAATAGAGCGTGAATTTCATATCCGGAAAGTCGTAACGATCCATCAGCGTCATTCCGAGAATGTCGGTATAGAAGGGAATCGAGACCTTCGGATCGCGGATACGCAGCATCGTT
The DNA here is from genome assembly GCF_012926505.1 of Pacificispira spongiicola. Taxonomy (GTDB): domain Bacteria; phylum Pseudomonadota; class Alphaproteobacteria; order UBA8366; family Aestuariispiraceae; genus Pacificispira; species Pacificispira spongiicola. The sequence goes on along the minus strand of NZ_JABBNT010000003.1, from coordinate 564,817 downwards.
TGATTGAAGACGTAATCCGCCGTTTCCGGCGACGTGTTCGGTTTTCCGGTCAAGACAGCACCTCTCGATATCCGCGACGACGAAACGGGCGTTCCGGCAGGGCCGTCGCGGAAGCGGCCTGCCGGAACAACCGATGGGATCGCGCTGTGGTTTACGCGCTGAACGGCGTGAACGTTTGAACCTCGATCTTACCGTTCTGAACATAAAGCGTGTCGGTTGCCATTGGTATTGTCGGCATTGCCGACCAGACCAGATAGGCGACGGCACCGTCGACGCTCTGATTCAAAACTTTGAAACTGGCCCAGAATTCAGGCGTCGCCGAGTCCAGGAAAGCTTGGAAAAAGCTCCGAATGGCCTCCAGCCCGCGAATCTCCGCGTCGGGCGTGAAGATAACCGAAGTCTCGGTATAATCGGCCATCAAGGCGTCTATTCCCTGGGCGAAAGCCCCCAGATGATGGTCGAACACCACCCGCGTATCCGCCGCCGATGCCATGGCGGGGCCGCCGCCCGCCATGCTTGCCGCTGCCGCCACCATGGCCGCCCCTCCCAATAAAGTGCGCCGACCCACGGACCGGTCGCTTCCGTTCTTGATATCGCTCATCGCAGCCTCACTCGGCGGCGCTTTTTTGCGATTCCAGGAAGGCGTTCCAAGCGCCCTGGGCTTCCTCCCAGCCGACCACGGCGACCGGCGTCGCATCCGGCTTGATGAAGACGAGCGGCCCCAGGAAGGTCATGTAGAATTCGCTGGCGACCGGGAAATATGTCTTGTCATGGCGGGCATTGGCGGATTCGTATCCATAGCCGGGCGCAAAGGCTGTGTCACCGCCGGCATCCTTGCCGCCCCGGACGTCCATTTTCCCCTTGGTCAGGAAATATTCGCCGGGACCGATATGGATATGTGCCGCGAAAGAAGACCCCGCGGGACAGTCGAAAATGGCTGTCCAGGCCCCCATTTCGGGAGACGCATGCAGGAACTTCCACCGGATACCGCCTTCCGACAGGGCATCCGGAAACGGCGCCCAAGGCTGCTCGTCGATTTGGACGTATTCCTCGGGAATGCAAGTTTTCGAAACGTATGAACCGGACATTATATCCTCCCTAGCTTCCGATTGATTTGTCCGCGCGTTGGTTCGCCGCGCGTTCGATATCCGGAAACGGAGGAACAAGACCCCGTTTCCGATATCCGACTGTATCGGGCTCCGGCACACGCGGCTTGAAGCTGCGCGAAAAGCCTCTTGACGCAGAGCGCAGAGAGGCGGGGACAGTTCGGTAAATGGCAGCGCGAGCAGTTCAGCGATTTAGGAGGCGGATCGCCGGGAAAGGGTTCCGGAAATAACTACTTCAATGACCGGGAGCCTCATGAAAAGACGAGACAGTCCGATTTCCATTCATCGGACGGCAGGAAATATTCGACTGAAAGGAGAATGGCGCGCCCCGGAGGATTCGAACCCCCGACCTTCTGATCCGTAGTCAGACGCTCTATCCAGCTGAGCTAGGGGCGCGCATGCGAGCCTGTGTCGTATCGGCTGCGCGGCGGGTTGATAGGCGATCTGACAGGGGATGGCAAGCGACAATTTACAAGTTGATGACGAAATTCCGCCCCGGCCAATTTCCGTACCGCCGCGATGAAACCCCGCCGCGAAAGGGGCCGCGATTTCCCTGCGGGTGTGCCCTGCATGTCACAGTCCGGGCACCGTTCGACGCGAATTCCGAAAAACCGCGTTAGTCCAATGGGATTCCCGGAAGCCTTTGACCAGAATGCGGGTTGTCGCGGCTTCAAGGGTCAAGTAGTATCGCGCCTAAGTTCGACCGGCATGCTGCCGCACGCTTTTTGGTCCGACGCCGTGATCCGGCTGCCTTTCCGGCCTTCCGCCGGATGTCAGTCTTGGCGTATCGGATGGGGCTTGCGGCGGGCCCGCGACGGCGAAAAGCCCTGTTTTCCGGGCTTTCGGACGGTGTCGCACATGCCGGATGGGGGGAGTCTCCCGGCTCGGCGGTGTGTGCGGCGATGGATCGTCGGTATCGGGCCGAGAGGTTTCGGAGTAGGGGATTTCGAGCCGGTCCCGCCGCGCAAGGCGGTGGATCAGGCGATGAAGTCCGGGGCAAGATAGGGCGATACAGGGCATGGCGACCAAGGGCGTAACGACCTCATTTCTGAATACTCCTTCGATGATCGGGGGCTCCTTCAAGAAGATCGGCTTGATCGGCACGACCTGCCTGTTCCTTGTCGGATGCGACTCCATGTGGCCGTCCCTGGACGCGTCGGACCCGGCCGGTGGATCCGCACCGACCGCGGCGTCCACGTCGGCAGCGGTGCAATCGACCGCGACGGCAACCCCGGAAGCGACGAGCACCGCGCCGATGCCGACCAGCTCGACCACGCTCTATTCCAGCACGACCGCCGTCGGCGAACGCGTCGCGCAGATGGAAAGCGATCTGTCGCAATTGAGCGGCCAGGTCACGGACCTGAAGCGCCGTCTGGACGAAATTCGCGGCAGCGGCGCGGCCAGCGCCACCGCCTATCACAGCTATAAGGCGGAAATCACCTCGCGCCTGCAGCTGGGCACCACGCCGGGCAACCCGGTCCTGGTGGAACAATGGAACAGTGCGCAGGGTGCGCTCGCCAATGTCGAGCAGGCGATCCCCGCGCTGACCTCCCTGCATAACGATTGCGCCGATCAGGCGGCCTTCGGCAAGTTCCTGTTGAGCACGGTTCAGGCGACCTATGGCCTGAGCGGCGCGGTCGACGAGGATCACCGCCGACTGCGCGTGCTGGAAGACGCCGTGCACCAGTCGCTGGTCGACCTCGACCGGATGCTGACCAACGTCACGCAGGAGATCAACCGTCACAATCTGTACGTTTCCAACGAACGTCAGAACATGACGACCCTGGCGCTGGGCATCAAGAACGGCGAACTGTACGGCACCAACATCGCCAGCCGCTCCTTCGCGCTGGTCGAAGCCGCCGCCGCCAGCGCCGCCGCCTCCGGCCCAATGCCGAGCGCGGGATCGGAACCGCTGGTCATCATCCGGTTCGACCGTGAAAACGTCCAGTATCAACAGGCGCTCTACAACGCCGTCAGTCAGGCGCTGACCGCGAAACCGAACGCCGTGTTCGATCTTGTCGCCGTCAGCCCGGATCGCGGAAACGCCGCGCAGGTCGCCCTGAACGGGGCCGCCGCCCGCCGCAATGCCGAAGACGTGCTGCGCACGTTGACCGACATGGGCGTGCAGCCGGGCCGCATCAACCTGATGGCCGACAGCCGCGCCGTTGCGAATAACGAGGTTCACCTCTTCGTTCGCTAAACCGGCGTCACTCCGACAACCGGCATTTTAGCATGCGACGGCGGTAACGCTTTCGCGAGCGGTCTTGCCGTGGCCGCCCCATACCCCCACCTAAACGCCAGTCAGTTGGGCGGCATTCCGCGACACCCGGTCGGCGGACCGCCCCCGACGCATCCGATGGACCGATCCGAAGGGAATGACGGCATGTTGATGCGCGCTTTTTTCAGCTTGCTGGTGCTGCTGGGATTCTTGAGCACGTTGGCCATCACTGCCGAAGCCGGATCACTCGAAATCGGCTCAATCGACTTCGGGGCCCAGCCTCCAACCGTAGAAGCAGAGATCGTCGGCAATTAACTTGGTGACGAACGGGCGAAAACCGGTCACCCGGTTTCCGTGGCCCCGCCGATCCGCGCGATTCGCAACAGGTTGGTTTTGCCCGGTGTCGAGAACGGGACCCCGGCGGTGATCACGATGCGATCCCCGTCCTTGCCGAATCCGTCGATCTTCGCCTGATGCGTCGCGGTGCTGGACATATCATCCAGGTCCTTGGCATCCGGTACGCGGGCGGGATGCACGCCCCACACGACCGCCAGACGCCGCGCCGTATCATCGCGCGGGGTCAGGCCCAGTATCGGCGCGACGGGTCGTTCGCGGGCGATGCGTAACGTCGTGGAGCCCGACGTCGTATAGGTCGCGATCGCATTGACGTTCAATGTGGACGCCACCTGCGCCGCGGCCATGGCGACCGCGTCGGCGGTGGTGGGTTCCGGACGTTGCTTCTGCGCCTCGATCCCTTCGCGATAGACGGGGTCGCGTTCCACGCGTTCGATGATCCGGTTCATCATGTCGACCGCTTCCACCGGATAGTCGCCGACGGCTGTTTCCGCCGACAACATCACAGCGTCCGCGCCGGAATAGACCGCCGTGGCGACGTCGGAGGCCTCCGCCCTGGTCGGCACAGGCCGTTCGACCATGGAATCCAGCATCTGCGTCGCAACCACCACGGGCTTGCCCGCCGTTCGGCAGCAATGAATGATGCGGCGTTGCAGAACCGGCACGTCTTCCGGCGGCATTTCCACGCCCAAATCCCCGCGCGCCACCATGACGGCATCGGCTTCCTGGACAATTTCTTCCAGCGCGGCGATGGCCGACGGCTTTTCGAGTTTCGCCATGATCCCGGCCTTGCCCTGGATCAGGGCGCGGGCCTCCACAATATCTTCCGGCCGCTGCACGAAGCTGAGCGCGACCCAGTCGACGCCAAGGGTCAAACCGTATTCCAGATCCGCGCGGTCCTTTTCGGTCAGGGGCGACAGCGGCAGCAGCACGCCCGGCACGTTCACACCCTTGCGTTCCGACAGGGGTCCGCCGACCGCAACCACGCAATTCGCGTGATCGGAACCGCAGCCTTCCACCGTCAGCTTGATGCGCCCGTCGTCCAGCAACAGGTCCGATCCCGCATCCAGCGCCTGAAAGATTTCCGGATGCGGCAGGGTCACGCGATGCTGATCGCCCGGCGCCTTGTCGAGATCGAGGCGGAACTTGTCCCCCTCGGCCAGTTCGATCGGACCGTCCTTGAAGACCCCGATACGCAGCTTCGGCCCTTGCAGGTCGAGCATCACGGCGATCGGGCGGGCGGAGCGGCGTTCCAAGTCGCGGATCGCATCCAGGCGCGCCTTGTGTTCTTCATGGGCGCCGTGGCTGAAATTCAGCCGGAAGACATCGACCCCGGCATCGAACAGCGATTCGATCGCCTCCGCCGTCGCGGTTCCCGGTCCCAAAGTGGCTACGATTTTCGTGCGATGCTGTCGACGCATGGTCGCGCTCCCCTAAATTCCATTCGAGTTCTTTTTATTGGCAGCAAACTGTTGCCGTTTTCTGTCGTCCACATCCGTTCGGTTCAAACAGAAAGCACGCCGATCCGGCACCGAACACCCGATGAGTGTGAGGTACGTACCTATAAAATGACGCTTCCCTGTGCAGTGCAACACAATATACGTGCCAAATCTCGCCTTGTTGGAATTGACCGGTCGGACAATTCCATTCTATGGAAAAATGCACTGAACGAAACCTTGCGATTGGATTTTTATGTCGGACCAAACGGATAAACCAGATATGGCAGCCAAACCGAGGCGGCGGGGCCGTCCGGCCGGGACGGGTCTTGGCGCAAAGCTGGGCGCAGACAAACAGGGAAACGGAAAATTCGATCCTTCTGAAACGGCAGGGGCAGGCGCGGGCAACAGTGAAGGCGGCGTCCGGTCGCTGAACCGCGCCCTGTCGCTGTTGGAAGCGGTCGCCGCCCATGCCGAAGGCACAACGCTGGGCGATTTGGCGCAAGCCGCCGATTTGGCGCCGTCGACCGCCCATCGGCTGTTGAAAAGCCTGGAAAGCCGCCGCTATGTGACGCAGGATCCCGAACGCGGCCTGTGGTTCGCCGGGGTTCAGGCCTTCATTGTCGGGGCGGGTTTCCTGCGCAACCGGGATGTGGTCGGGATCGCGCGCCCGTTCATGTATCGCGCGATGGAGGAAAGCGGGGAATCCGTAAACCTCGCCATCCTGGACGGGGAGGAGACGATCTATCTGTCCCAGGTCGAAAGCCGTCAGATGATGCGCGCCCTCGCCCCGCCGGGCGGCCGGGCGCCGCTGCACGCATCCGGCGTCGGAAAGGCCTTGTTGGCCGGATTGTCGCCGGATGCGGCGGGCGACCGGGCGAAACTGCTGGGCTTCCGGCAATATACCGACCGCACGATCCGAAACGGCGTAACGCTGTTGGACGATGTGGCGCGGGCACGGACACGCGGTTACGCCATCGATGACGAGGAACACGCGGTCGGTCTGCGCTGTGTCGCCGCGCCGATCTTCAACGAATATGGGGAACCGGTGGCGGCAATATCCATTTCGGGACCGCGCGCCCGCATTCCCGACGAACGCCTGCCGGAAATCGGCACGCTTATTCGCCGCCAAGCCGCCGGGGTAACGACGGCGATCGGCGGCAAGCCGCCGCGCGATTATCCCGCCGCCTGATCGCCCGCCGCCTGATCGCCCGCCGCCCGACCGTCCGGCGCCGTCTTCCAGCGCCGGACGAGGTCGCTGTCGATGCCGAAAAGGTCCAGCACCCGCCCGACGGAATGGTCGACCATATCGTCCAGACTGTCCGGCCGGGCATAGAAAGCGGGGACCGGCGGCGCGACGATTCCGCCCATTTCCGTCACGGTCAGCATGTTGCGCAGATGCACCGCCGTCAGCGGCGTTTCCCGCGCCATGAGGACGAGGCGCCGCCGTTCCTTCAACACCACATCCGCGGCGCGGCTCAACAAATTGCCGGTCACGCCGGTGGCGATTTCGGCCACGGTCTTCATCGAACAGGGCGCGATCACCATCCCGTCACTGGGGAAGGAGCCGCTGGAACACGGTGCGCCGACATCGCCGATGGCATAGGACGCCGCGGCAAGAGCGCGCAGGTCGCGCGGCTTCAAATCCGTTTCGTAGGCCAAGGTCATTTCGGCGGCTTTCGACAGGATAAGGTGGGTTTCCACACCGGCGTCGCGCAAGGCTTCCAGCATGCGGATTCCATAAACCGCGCCCGAAGCGCCGCTGATGCCGACGATCAATCTCCGCGCGCTCATCCGATTCACCCTTCACATCCGTTGCCACTGTAGTATCGTGGAACATACCTCTTCCGCGTGGATAGTCCAATCGCGGCTATTCAACGGTCGGGACGGTTCGACGCGCGTCGGCGCGGGCGCTTCCTGGCGGGATCGCACCAAGCCTTCGACGTGTCGGGAGAACCGGACCGATCCGGCGCGAAAGCAGGGTCGGCTCCGCCGATTGGGAGCATACGGACCGCATCCGACGACGTTCGGGTTGGTCCGGGCCGTTCTGGCCGGCAACCCGATTGAGCATACGGAAAGGAGGACGCTCTTCAGATCGAAACGGCATCATCGGACGCTGTATCGACGGTGTTCAGCCGTGCGATTTCAGGTTTGGCCGTTCGCTCCCTTGAGGATCGCCCCGGCTGGGATCACGCCATTGGGGTCGGGCCGAAACGGTGCCGGAATGCCGGGCCGTTAATGGATGAATCAAACCATGGGAGAATGTTCTGATGAGCACCGTTGAACGTATCGAAAGTTTGAAATTCAAACATGCCCAAATCGATCAGCGTCTGCATTCCGAGGCCACGCGCCCGATGCCGGACGAGGCGGTGTTACACGCTCTCAAGAAGCAAAAACTCCAAATCAAAGATGAGCTACACACACTTCAGGAACGCTGACGCGGGACCTGAACCCTTTCTGCTCGCCTCCCCATTCCCGCTCCGCAACCGGAACCTGTGGGGTGGGGAGGCGGCACAGAACCTGTCAAATAGTGGACGCACGTAATATACCCGGCACAGCCAGTGGTATAATATACGATCATGCATACACTACTCGAAATAATTGTTTTACTTTCAAAACTGAAACAATGGATAGTTTTTTCGGCTTTTTTAGGTAGTATTTTTTGATTCATCATGTGGCATTGATTGAACATTAGCGAAAATGCCGAATAATTTACTTATTTGAATTGCAATCACTTGGAATCGCTGTCTGAATTCTGCGGCACGCGCCGTATGCTTTAGGTTTGAAGCACTCGATCTCACGTGCAGCCGTGGCGCCTAGTCCCCGGCCCTCAAAATCATAAAACGGTGGGTACAGATACAATGCCGCATCCAGTCGATGTAACAGTAGGCAATCGCGTCCGAGAACTCCGCATCCGACGGGGCCTTTCCCAACAAGCGTTGGGAGAGAAGGTCGGCGTAAGTTTCCAACAGATTCAGAAATACGAACGCGGCACCAACCGCATGGGGTCCTCGCGTCTGGTTCAGATCGCCGACGTCCTCGACGTGCCGGTCGCGTCTTTCTTCGACGGATTGGGCAAGGCCGCGGGCAAGGAAATCGAAACGGGCGGCCCGCTGAACGTGAAGGCATCCAAGGTGGCGCGCGACTGGCAGCGGATCGGCGACGAACGCCTGCAAAGCAAGGTCGCGGAGATGATGCGCGCCCTCGCCCGGGATTGATCCCAGACGGATTTTAAACGGATTTCTTCCGGGACGGCGCCCACCGCCGGTCTCGGAAGAATGACCCTGTCGGCATTTCCGGATGCGCTTAGAATCCCGTGCCTCCGGCAGCTTTCAGAATCCCGTGCCTCCGGCACCGGCGCGCAGATGCGCCAGATATTGCCCGGCGATATCCAGCCCGGCCAGGTCGGAATACAGACCCAGCAAGCGTTTTGCCACGGGCCCGGCCATACCCAGATAATTGCGGCCGTTCAGGCTGCGCAGCGGACATAGGCATAGGCTGGTCGACGTGAAGAACGCTTCCTGCGCATTGGCCGCGAATTGGTAGGAGATATCCATCTCCACTGCCGGGATATTGTGGTCCCGACACAGGTCCAACACCACGGCGCGGCTAATGCCCGGCAAGACATAATCCGTGCGCGGCGTATAGACGGTGCCGTCCTTCACGAAGAACGCGTTGCAGCCGATGCCTTCCGCGATATAGCCGCGGATGTCCAGTTGCAGCGCCCAGGCTCCCGGCCGGATCGCCGTGACTTCCATCTGCGCCAATTTGGAATTCAGATAGTTGTTGGTCTTCGCATTCGGGCTCAAAGCTTCCGGCGGGATGCGTTTCAAGGGCGCGATGACCGCGTCGATCCCGTCCCGGAACATGGTTGCGCGTGCGCGCAGCGGCAGGGGCGTGCATTCGATCACTACGGTCGGGCCGTCCTGGATCGGCGGTTCCCCGTCGATGGCATTCGCCCCGCGCGATACGCGTTGCGACACCCAATAATCCTCGTCCGGGCCGAGCAGATGCCGGTTCCGCGCGACCAGCTCTTCCGTCGCGTCGAACACTTCCTGCCGATCCATGCCGATATCCAAGCGGATATAGTCCAGGCTTTCGAACAGCCGATCGACATGTTCCTTCAACTTGAAAATCTTGCCGTTGAAGGTCCGGGCCGTGTCGAAAACGGAATCGCCGTAGACGAAGCCCGCATCGCGGAAGGAAAGGAGCGCCCGGCTCTCCGGGACGAAGCTGCCGTTCAGATAGGTCAGCCGTTCTTGGGTGGTCATATGGGGTGTCTCCTGATTGACCGATTACGTCGCCGCGACGGCCTGTTCGCGCAGGACGAATTTCTGGACCTTCCCCGTCGACGTCTTGGGCAGCGGCCCGAAGACGACGTGACGCGGGCATTTGAAATGGGCCAGGTGATCGCGGGTGAAGGCGATGATCTCCTCCGCCGTCGCCTCCGCCCCATCGCGCAGGGTGACGAAGGCACAGGGCGTTTCGCCCCATTTTTCGTTCGGCTTCGCGACCACGGCGGCTTCCAGGATCTTGGGATGGCGATACAGGACGTCCTCCACCTCGATGGTGGAGATATTCTCCCCGCCGGAAATGATGATGTCCTTCGACCGGTCCTTCAGTTCGATATAGCCGTCGGGATGCCAGACCCCCAAATCGCCGGAATGGAACCAGCCACCCTCGAAGGCTTCCTTGGTCGCCTTCTCGTTTTTCAGATAGCCGCGCATCACCACATTGCCGCGGAACATGACCTCGCCCAGCGTCTTGCCGTCCTGCGGCACCGGTTCCAGCGTCGTCGGGTCGGCGACGATCAGGCTTTCCAACACGTGATAGTTCACACCCTGACGCGCTTTCTTGCGGGCGCGGGCCTCCGGCTCCAATGCATCCCATTCGGTGTGCCAATCGCAGACGACGGCGGGCCCGTAGACTTCCGTCAGGCCATAGACATGGGTGATGCGGAAGCCTTCCTCCTCCATCCGTTGCAGGACGGCGGCAGGGGGCGGTGCGGCCGCGGTCATCGCCTCCACCTGACGCGGCAAGTCGCGGCGGTCTTCCGGTTTCGCGTTGATGACCATGCCCAAGACGATGGGTGCGCCGCAGAAATGGGTGACGCCCTTATCCGCGATGGCGTCGAAAATCCCCTTCGCCGTGACCTGACGCAGGCAAACGCTGGTGCCCGCGATGGCGGCCAGGGTCCAGGGGAAGCACCAACCGTTGCAGTGGAACATCGGCAGGGTCCACAGATAACGCGCGCCCTTGCCGATGCCCCAGGTGACGATATTCCCCATGGCCAGCAAATAGGCTCCCCGGCTGTGATAAACGACGCCTTTCGGATTGCCGGTCGTGCCGCTGGTATAATTCAGGGACACTGCCTGCCATTCGTCGGCGGGCGGGCCATACGCAAAATCCGCATCGCCGGTATCCAGGAAGGCCTCGTAGTCCATTTCCCCCAGCAATTGTCCAGGCGCGGCGGCCAGCGGGTCGTCGATATCGATGACGACCAAATCCCGACCCGTCTGGCTTTTCAGGATCGCCAGTGCCTCGGAAATCGTGGCGGAAAACTCCCGGTCGGTGATCAGCACCTTTGCATCGCCATGGCCCAGCATGAAGGCGATCGCCGCCGCATCCAGGCGCGTATTCAACGCGTTCAGCACCGCGCCCAGCATCAGGACACCGAAATGCGCCTCATACAGCGCGGGGATGTTCGGCGCCATGACGGACACCGTGTCCCCCTTACCGATTCCGCGTTTGGCCAGCGCGGATGCCAGCCGGCGGCAACGCGCCTCGGTTTCGGACCAGGAATAGACGGTGTCGCCATGCACCACGGCATCGCCGTCCGGGAATACCGCCGCCGCGCGCTTCAGGAAGCTCAAGGGTGACAGCGCCGTATAATTGGCGGCATTGGCGTCCAATCCGGTTTCGAACGGATGTGCGGTCATGGCGGCGTCTCCCGAACTTTTGATCGTTGTCCGGAACTCTGCCGCAGGGATCGGAAAAGGGAAAGAGACTGGATTGTGCTTCCCGAAATTAGGTTATAGTCGCTACAGGAAAGCGGAACGGATAGCCGGGCGAAGACCCATGGACGCCGACTACAGCCACTTGGTCCACATCGAAAGCCACGACGAATTGCGGCTTTACGAATTGATTCCCGATGTCGTCTGGATTTTCGATCTGGATAAGCACGGCTGGTGGTGGGGCAATAAACCCGCCTTGGATTTCTGGGGCCTGGACACGCTGGACCAGTTGATCAACAAGGATCTGTCGGGCGATACCCAGGGCGCGCGAGACCGCACGCAGCAGACCTTCGATCTGGCCGTGAAACAGGGCCTGACGATCGATCCCTGGACGACCTATCCGAACGGCAAACCGAAGACGCTGCATATGAAGCACCGGGCCGTGACCGTGGGACCGGACCGTCACCGCGCGATCATCGCCTATATCAACGAAGACGTGAATCTGGGCGACACGCCGGAAAACCTGCTGCTGGTGGAAGCCGCGCGCTACACCCATGTCCTGGTCACCAGCTTCACCCTGAACGGCACGCCGGTGATCGAAAACCCGGCGGCGACGGAGGCGTATAAACATATCCACGCCCAGGACCTGCCCAAGCCGATCACCGAATTCGCCGCGCGCTTTGAAGACCCGGAGGAAGGGGCCGCCTGCCTGACGCGCGCGAAAGACGAAAAAGGCGGACGCTGGACCTACCGCATGCGGACCGGCGAGGGGCTGCGCGACCATACGCTGGATATCCGCATGACGCGGCATCCGCTGACCGGCGATTTCCTGTTGCTGGTCGCGGAATACGACGTCACGGAACTGCTGGTCGCCCTGAAATCGGAGGAGGAGTTGAAGGAGGAGATGCGTATGCTCGCCTTCTACGACACGCTGACCGGCCTCCCCAGCCTGAACCTGTTTCAGGATATCAGCGGCACCTTGATGAACCTCGCCCGACGCGATGGGGAAAGTCTGGCCGTCATGTTTATCGACCTGGACGGATTCAAATCCGTGAACGACACCTTCGGCCACGATGCGGGCGATGCCGTCTTGAAAGAGGCCGCACAACGCATGGACCGGGTGAAGCGCGATTCCGATCTCGTCGCCCGAATCGGCGGGGACGAATTCGTGATGTTGCAAACCGGCATCAAGACGGAAGCGGATATCGAACCGCTGGCCAAGAAACTGTTACGGGAAATCGCGAAGCCGATCGATATCGGCGGCGGCGACGTCGCCCATATCGGCGCCAGCATCGGTGTTGCCGTCTATCCCAAGGACGGCACGAACATGGATGCGCTGCTTTCCGCCGCCGACAAGGCCATGTATACGGTCAAGAAATCCGGCAAGAACAACTTCACCCTCGCGGCGTAACGACCATGACAGACAGCAGTATCAAGACCGCCACCCAGGCGAACAAGGCCGCTTGGGAAGCCTCCGCCCCGCTGCATGCGACGGGGGAAGACTGGGAGCGTTTGCTTGCCGCGGCGGGCAAGCCGGGCTTTTCCGTGCTGGACGACAGCCTGACCGACACCCTGCGCGCCATCGGGGTCGAGGGTCGCCGAGCGGTTCAGATCGGCTGCAACAATGCCCGCGAACTGCTGTCGCTGGCATCGCTGGGGGCCGTGCCCGCCCTGGGCATCGATCAGGCCGCCGGGTTCCTGGCCCAGGGACGGCAATTGGCGGAGGCCGCCAAATTGACCCCGACGCTATTGGAAGCCGACATCTACGACCTGCCGGACGGATTGGGAACATACGATCTGGCGCTGATTACCATCGGTGTCCTGAGCTGGATGCCGGATCTGGATCGGTTCTTCCGCATCGTCGCGGGGCTGATGGCGCCGGGCGCAGTCCTGGTAGTCTATGAAACCCATCCGTTCATGGAGGTTTTCGATCCGGCATCCGACACACCGTTCGAACCGGCCTTCAGCTATTTCGACCGCGGCCCGCATATTTCCTCCGAAACCATCACCTATGACGGGATCGACCACGGCGAAGGCGCACCCAGTCACTGGTTTATCCATACGCTGGGCGACATCGTCAGCGCCTGTATCGGGTCTGGCATGACCCTGGAACGCCTGACCGAACACCCCTATTCGATCCGCGAACCGGAATACGACATCTACGAAGGCCGCGCTGCGCAAATCCCGATGAGCTACACACTCGTCGCCCGACGGTAACGGGCGGGTCGCTTAGTGCGCATCCATCGGCTCTTTAACAGGTGGATTGGGAGATCGATATCGGCAAAAAAGCTCTACAATGGTTGTCAAAATTACGAACGGGCACAGTGCGATTCCGAAGTTAAGCCCGAGAAACCCGGCAAAGTGGGCGAGATCGCCGGAATATTCCCACTGCGGATCGTGCATCATCGCCGCATATCCTAGAAATGCAGCCACGAATGCCGACAGGATCACACCGGTCGAAAAGACTATCTTGGACGCCCTCGCCAAACGCATCGACACGGCCAACGCCAATAAGACCGACGGGATAAATCCAGCCGCAAAAATAACTGTCAGAAAGGGTATCAATGCGACCACATCTCCCGCAAACGCCCAACGCGGATACTGCCCGGAAACCCCATAGCCGATGCAAGCGGTGAGGAGAACCGACAGGATCAAGCCCGCGACAAATATACTTAATGGAAAACGGGCTATCATACCTGCTCGACCTCACCTGCGATTTGACCTTAACATTTAAAAGGAGCCTTCCGCATTTCACGTCGCCCAAACACAAACCATATGAACGTTAATGAGAGATTTGGGTTACTTTAAGACCGCCACCGCTTTTTTCGTTGCCGGGATGGTCGTTCAATGAACAATCGCCCATACGTGCCGCCGGAAATTGGCCCGCATGAACGCCGCGAGTTGGAACTGATGCTCAAAGGCATCAAACCGCTCGCAATGTTCGCGGATGTTGTGTCTCCATCGTTTCATTGGCCGGATGCAAAGTTCGAACCGCATGTCCGATCAGGGAGAATCATCAAACGAGAATATCTAAAGGAAACTCTCGACGGAAAATACACGTTTCGAGAACTCTACTATGCCCTGCCTAACGAGGTTTGGCGTATCGAACGAGCCCATGAACTTTCGAACCTGCACTTCGATCATTGGTCAGAAGCGGTGCCAAAAATATGCGCTGAAATGGGGAAACTCCTTGGATATAGCGATCATGAGATCGCTGTTTTTCTGGAATGGAGCGAGAGAAAGAGAATGGAGCGATGACATACGCCTCATCGCTCCAGACTAATCTCAGCGATATCCCTTTTCCCAACACCAATGACATACTTCCAATGAGTTGATTCCTGCGTGTGGGCCGCCACATATTTTACACCAGAATGTCGGCGTCGATATGTCTTGCGCTAAAAGAGCTCGCTCCGTTTCGCCATCAGGTTTAATCACTCCGTCGGCCTTAAGGCCGGTTTGACGCTGAAAATTGGCAATTGAACGGAACAGTTCGTTGTCGGGATACGGCGTCATTCCGTATCCAGGAACTACATAATGACCAGATGTTTTAAGCCTCGATTTCAATGACCATACATCGTCGGGATCAACGACGTAGGAACTACCAATCGCTTTCTTTAGCCTATAGGGGGTAGCCATAGAGGTTTCCTACCAATTCAGCGCTTCGTGATTTTGTCGATAAGGGCCGATAGCGGGTTGGGGCCATTAATTGGGGCCGCCTGCTTTTCGCTGGAGCGGCGATAGACGTAGATGCCGAGGACGGACAGACCGACGGTCCAGATCGTGCCCAGGGCGGACAGACCGTTCAGGACCGTGCCTGCCTTGTCCGGTTCGACCGCGACGATATAGGCGACGGCCCCCATCTGGGCGGCCCAAGTGATTGCCATGATATAGCCGAAGGTCGGACGCATACGCCGGACATAGGCGTCGTCGCTGGCGACCTCCGCCCGTATGGTCCGGTTGACTTGATCCAACCAGGCTCGGTCGGTTTCGGCGGCCTGGGCGGCCATGGCTTCAAGGTGGCGGTTCGCCTCCGCGAGGTCAGTGCCGGTCAGGCGGCCGGTTTCGATTTCGGCATCCAGCTTCGACAGGGCGGAGCCCGCGGCCTTCGCCACCGCGTTGTCAGACCCGGACAGGGCGCCGCCGACGGCCTTCACCAGAAGCGGCAGGCCGATCTGGGCCAAAAGGGCTGGCAACATGATGTGTCTCCTTTCCGACCCTCTCAGGGGGCGATGCGATAGAATTTGCGGCGGCCGATCACGGCGCTGGGCGTCAAGTCGCGGGACCAGACCGGGCTGTCCCCCAGCCGGTGGTAATAGGTCGCACCATAGGTCGGATCGACCAAGGCGCCGCGCACGGCCCGGGCGGCGATCCGGCGGCAGGTTGCGAAGACCGGATCCGTTTCCCGGATCAGCATCAGATCGCGCCGCGACTGGGGCGATCGCCGCCAGCATTCGAACAGATCGGATGCCAGACAGGCCTCCACCACCGTCGTGCCCCACCAGTCGCCGCCGAAGCGGTCCTGCGCGGCACGCAACCGGTTCATCACGACGGCAGCGACGGCTTCCTTGCCACGCACGCTGTCACCATAGGCCTCCCCCCATAAGGTGCGGGCCAGTGTGTCGATGGATGTTTCCTGATCCGCGATACGCGGGAAGAAGGGACGGATGGGCAGGTCGATATGGGTCATCGCGGGCTCCTTTCCTGTCGGCTACTTGGACTGTCCAATTTCGCTTCGATACGCAGAAGGTGCCCCGTCAGGCGGCCTTCCAAATCCTTCAATTGGCTGGTGGAGGCATAGCTTTTCGCGACCTCCAGCTTGTAGGCGGCAAGCGCCTCTCGTGCCTGGGCGACGGCGGTGTCCAGACGCTGCCGGTGCCGGTCCAGGGCGGTGTCCGTGTCGCGGCGTGACCGCCAAACCAGCCACCACAGGCCGGTCAGGGCCGGTATTTCCACAACCGTGATCCACCAGATCAAATCGATGGGGTGATCGGTCATCCTCTTCCTCCTTCCTCAAACATCGAAATCCGTCGCGGCAACCGTATGCGTACGGCCCCCGTGCCAAGATTGCCGGTTGTAGTGATCCGTGATGCGGGGTAGTCGCACCGGTTCCATCGACAGGCATCCGGCCACCGCATCCAACCCGTCGTCATGCCCCTTGGACAGGCCGCCCGGCCGCCATTCCCGCATCTCCATCGGAAAGGGCGTGCCCCAGACGCTGCGGTGGCAGGCGATCTGCCCCGCGGCGAGCGCGGCGTCGAAGGCTTCCAGAATGCGGATATCCTTCGGCTTCGACGAATGCCGTTCCTGCACCGCACAACCCGTCTTCATCGCCGCCATTTCCCGGCGCAACAGGCTAGGCAGAAACTTACCGATCCCGTTCGTTTCCACGGTGACGCTGGGCAGCAGATTCCGCCGCGCGAAACGGGCGACGGCGCGACATTGCTGGCGTGCCTCGTCCACGTCACCATTCGGATCGCTGATCAGATATTGAACCCGGTGCAGGCGGTAGAGACCGTCCTCGCCGGTGAAGACACAGGCGACGACGGACCCGTCACCCCCCGTGGTACCGCCGCCCGATGCCGCACCATAGGCCGGATCCCACCAGGCAGAGGCGGAGAGCATCCGCACCCCGTCGAGCAGCAGCACCGCCTCGCCATTGCGTTCCTGCAATTCCAACCGCGCGTCATAGAGTTTCATACGGTCGGGATCGAGGCGGCAGCCCGCGATATTGACGGGCCTCAGCATCATCTGGCTTTGGAACTTCGCCTCCCCATGGCGGCGGCGCAGTTGGGCGATATCCTCCAAGCTGTAACGTCCCTCCCAGGCGGATTTCCCCGTCTCTGTAAGGATCGGCACTTCCATGCGGTTGAACCCATCCAGGAAGGGGCGGTCTTCCCCCACCTCCTTCCGGGGCGTATCGGCATAAATCGAATAGTAGCTGTGCGGCGTCCCGACATAGAGCTGCATCCCGCCGGGCACGAGGATGTAATCCGCCTCCCCCAGGCGCGCGCGCAGATCCGCCCGTTTCGGCGCGGTGTCGCAGGTATTGGGGACTTCCACATCGTCACAGACGATCACGTCGGCACGGCTACCGGTCACATTGGCGGCGATCCCGCGCGCCAGCATTGACGGATCCCGCAACTCCGCCGGTCGATTGACGGTGAATCGGTCCGCCGCCCACTGATCCAAGCGGTCGGGCTTCAACCCTTCCGTCAGGGGGTGCCGCTCAATGATGCGTTTGACGTTCCGCACCATGCGGGCCGCCAAATCCTGTTCCGCCGCCAGGACCAGGATGCGTAAGCTGGGATCGCGATACAGCAACCAGGCGCAAAACAGGCCGACCAGGGTCGACTTGCCCGCCGCACGGAAGGCAAGGAGGACCAGCTTCCGGTCCCCCGCCCGCCACCGCATGTCCAGCCATGTCCCGATCTGACGATGCAGGTCCGGCAAATCCATGCCCTGCATCCGCGTCCAGATCCAAACGAATTCCGGGAAAGTGCAGGCAGTGCCCATCGCCTTACTCCTCGCCCGACAACAGGGCGCCACGTGCCGTCCGGATCAGCGCCTCGATCCGATCCTGGGACGGCAAGGTGCCGGGCGATGTGGCTTCCCGCTCAATCGCCGCTTCCGCCAGTTTGATGATCTGTTCGATATGGGCCAGCGCCGCCTTCGCCCCGGTATGGGCGGCGGCGAAGGTCTTGGGATCTGCGCCGTCGGCGCTGGACGCGATCTGTTGATAGGCAGCGATCGCGGCGTCCAACATGGCCGGCAGCTTTCGGGCCAGCTTGTCCCGTAACGGACGGTCGGCGGCGCGTTTCCGGGAACTCGTCGTGGGTTTCTCAGCCATTAAATACTCCTTTTGTTCTTTTTGTAGAGCCTTACCTCACGGCAAGGGCCTCTCAATGCTCCCGAAAGCGCGGCGGTTAGATCGAAATGGACGGCGGAGACGGCCAGTTGGAATCCAGTCTGAAATCCACATCGACATCGCCTTGAAGCGTGTCGGAATGGGCTAGGCACGCCAGCCGGAACCGCCGCACCGCATCGCGCAAGGTCCGTGCCGCGTCCCGGTCGCACAACACGACGGTTCGGCCCGCCGCCGTTCGGAACCGAATGCCGTCAGGCGCAACGTCGCCATCCGCGAAGGCCTCCACCATGTCGCCCAACCGTTGAACAGACATTTCGTCACAACGGAAGTGATCTCCGTTGACCGTGATCCCCGCTGCGATGCGGCGTTCTGCTTCGGCTTTAACACCTGTCGCACGGCTTTCGGGTCGGGCAATTTCGACAATACCTCTCATCATGTTCTCCTTCCTAATCCGGTCCCATTTGCGCCGCGACTACGCCGTCAGCAGCTGATCGGTTTGAACCGCCCATTTGTGAATTCGGATATTCATCGCCGATGGTACCCGCACCCGAAGCCGCAACGTATTGCCGGATGCTGCGGTGTTAAGATCCGCCGTTCCGGCATAAACACCGACGGTTCCGGACGGCACGGCGATGATATCCAGAACCGCCTGAACCCAGGTCGAGCCATCGTCCCGGCTGACCTCCGCGATCAAATCCGTATTAAGGGTAAAGGACGGCGAATCGACTGCCTCCGCCGCCAAAATAACGCGTGCCGTGCCCGGTTCCGCGGCAGCCGCGATCGGTACCGACGTTACCGTCATCGCATCCAACCCGAATTCGGTTGCAGAGGCGCCGGTCCAGTCCGGATTGTGGCCGTCGGCATGCGAGAACCACAAATAGACATCCTCCCCCCCCCAAGACGGATGATCGAAATGCACGATGCCGCCCCGCCAAACTTTCAGCCGCGGCCCGACCCGCTCGAACGTCAGCACTGTCCCGACACCCCAATCCGCGGGGACGGGTGAAATATTCGACCCGTTATACCAGAAACCACCCCACGCGCTGTTATTGGTAACGACCGCAACGGTCGAAACGTTGAATGTCGACCAATAGTAGCTCAAGCCATTGATCCGGACCCCGCCGGACCCGTAGGCCATGATTGTCGCCATACTCGCTTCCTGACCGACAGGAACTAGGGCCAGTTCCGAGCCTCCGGTACCACTGCCGCCCATCGTGAAGGACATCCGGAAGTCGCCGGAAAATGCTTTCGCGTAATAGCAGGCGGCATTCCCGCCATTTCCGTCGATAAACCCCGCCGAAATGCTGGAGAGAGCAGGATAACTGCCATCCTGAACCCAGCTTCCGCCAAATCTGTCGACGGTCGACTGGACGCCGGAATAAAAACCTTCCTCCGAATCGTAATTTGCATTGGCCGAAAAACCGCCATCGGCGACCCCGCTATTGTCCGCGAAAGTATCCAGGTAGGTATTCGCCATCGCATGGGCGGTCAGGCCGTCCATACGCGCGATCTCGAAGGCGTTCAAAATGGTCATGTCGCGGGCGACTTGGTCTACCGGAGCCTCCGGCCCTTCCACCAGCGTGTCCAACAATGTGAAAACGCCGTCCATATCGCGGCCGTTGACCGTTCCGATATTCACCAGATTGTGGCCGCCGAAATCCAGATCCGCCGTCAAGCTGACATCACCGTCCGCCCTTAGATAAGCCGTGTCCGGTAAATAGGCATCCACCCAGCTATCGCCGGAAAATGCCCGCATCGTCCGGCTGTCCGTATTGAAATACAGATCTCCAGCTTGGAGAGGCAATCCGTCCAAGCGCACCACAGGTTCGTTCACGGTATTGCGAGCACCCAGATAGATGAGTGCAAAATTCGCAATATCCGTGTTAATGCGGGCCACCGTGGCTTCGGGCCGCCCCTGGGAGTCAAAGCTTAGAAGCCGTCCGGCCCGCTCCTCGATACTGGGCAACACCAGTTCCACGTCTTCGTCATAGGGGCGGCGGTGTATGGAATCGCCGACCAGCGCCTCCGCCTGCTGCAAAAGCAGAGCCGTTCGGTCCAATTCGTCGTTCAGGACCGCGGCACGCAGATCGGCGCCCGGCGTAAAATCGGTCGTCCGTTGGAACGGCATATCCCGCCACAAGGTGACCCGGGACCCACCCGCCGGTTGGAGTGCGAGAGTAACGCTACCGCCGTTCTCGGCACCGATGCCGGATATGGAGAAATCCGCCGCCCCCAGCACAGTCGTGTCGACGGCCACCCGCAAATCGGCGGCATCCAGGACCGGGAAGGGAAAATCGAATACGGAGACCGCCGCATCGCCGACACCCTGCACATACTGTACGCGCGGGCGTACGTCATTGATCTTGATATCGCTCATCTTCGTTCTCCTATCCTCGAGAGTAACTTATCGGGGTGCCCACCTTGCTCGCCTGACCGCCCGTCTTTTGGGAAAACGAGTCCGACAAGGTCTGCCCAAGGCCGATAATGTCTTGCCCCAAACCGATGATCTGACCCAATCCGGGACCGTCATCGAGTAGATTGGGCACGCCCATGCGACTCGAATAAATCGCACGGCTGTCCGCCAAGGCGTCGTCATAGTCCTTGTTGAGACCGCGCAGCACGGCGGCGGCGGACCCGCCGTTCGCGCTGATGCCCGACGCTCCAAATCGCGCCCGTGCGGTCGCTTCCTGCTGCCGCCGTTCGCGGGCCAGTTTGCGTTCTTCGATCCGCTGCTGAAGCGCGGCTTGTTGCTGCCGATGGGCGATTTGTGCGGCCTGGGCCTTACGCTGCTGCGACGCCTGTTGCATGCCCAGCACGGTATTCGCGACCGCCAGGGCTGCTGATACCTCTCCCATATCTCGATCGTCCTTTCCTATCCGTTGGTTGAAATTTCCGTTAGCACCGACAACACGGTAGAGGGCAGCGGATCCGTCTGCTGGATCCGCCACAGGGGCACCGGTTCGCCGCGCGTCCAGCCCAGGGCCCGGACGCTTTTATCCGCCGTCACCGGCTGGATCGGGGAATCGAGGGCTGCCGGACCGAAACTCTTAAACGGCAAGGGACGTAAGCCCTGCCCGGTATCCACGACCAAAGCCGCCGTTTCGAACAGCCGAAACGTCGCCCGCACCAGCCGCACCGCGCTGCCCTGGGTCAGCCCGCCCGCCCCGGTTTGAAAGACCGGCAACGGTTCCACGACATGGGTGTAGGCAAGCCCGGCCTGAATGGATCGAGCCGGCTGTTCCAGCGTGATGGCCCCGTCAACGACCTCGACCGGATCGCGCAGAACACCGTCGGCCACGACATCGACAAGGCGGCCTTCCAAATGGCCGAAACCGTCCCAAAGGGTGCGGTCATCTTCCGCCGCAGCCGTCACGGCGGCATCCGTCAAAACCGCCGTATCGAACCGTTCCAGACGGTGGGTACCCTCACGGAGGGTCAGGACATAGACGCGTTCCCCGACCACGGCGACGGACTGAAACGCGCCCTGGGTTTCCATCAAGGACCAGGCCGTCACCTTTTCCATTCGAAACACCGTGACGCAGGCCAGCGTTCCATCACCGTTCACGATGTAGAGGATACGTTCCGACTTGTTGAAATCCTGGTCGACCGGTTGACGCATCATCCGATTGGACAGCACAGCCAGATCATTGGACTGGTACGCCTGTTCCACATCCGCGAACAGGAATTCACGCAGTTCATAGCCGCTGCGCGACACAAACAGGGTCGCACCATCCACATCCCGGGGCAGAATGGATCGATCGACGGGGGACCCGATCCGCGTCTGCCGTTTCAACTGAATCGCGGACGGCGTCAGCGGATCGCCGGTTACCATCCATTCCGCGCCGGACGTGAAAATTTGCAGATGCCGCCCGGAGAATACCGCCCGGATGGCGTTCACCTGATCCGACAGGATGGCGAATTCGATCGCTTCATCGTCTTCCGCATCACCCAGATCGAAATTGAACAGATCCGCCGATTTCGATAGCCAGAGCCGGTTCGTCAGGTCGCGGCTGCCACCGATCACCAGTCGGTCTTGGTGAAAGCAGACGGATACGGGATACCCGCGCACGGGTGAAAAACTCTGTTCCTCCCAATCCTTTGTCGCACCGGTACCGGCCAAGGTTTCCGTCACCGTTGCGCTCGCCACCAATGCTGACGAAACCCCCGTGATTTCGACTTCCTTATCGGCCAGCCGGAACCGCGTGCCGACATGGGCGGCATCGAACACGTCGGCGGACGCGGTCAGCGTTACGGTTCCGCTCGTCCCGCTGGGCGTCAGGGTCACCTCATCATCGACGAATTTGAAAAAGGGCTGGAAGACGCGACCGTCCTTTTCATAGAACTTCCAGTCGGTCAGCACCCAATCACCCGGCCCTTTCCGCGTCAGCTTCTTCGGTGCGACATCGGGGTGCACCAGCAGCAACGTGTCGGCGCTTTGCGTCCAGGCGAGCTGGGCCAGTTGCGCACCGGTCCAGGGCGCTTCCAGCGACGCCACCAGCGTTTCGTCGGCATAGACCGCGATCCGCGCGTCCGTGAAGGCCAGCAGATAGACCTGTTCGGTATTGAATTCGAAGGCGACGAGGCGTCCGCCACCCGGCAACTCGGCGACATGACGCAACCCTGCGCGGCGCGTGACGCCACCAGTCGGGATGACGCGTACATTGCGTAGCTTCGCCGCCCCATTGTCATAGGCCGACAGATCGCCCCGGCCGATCAGTTCCGTTGATATTTCGCCCGCGGTGAAGTTGGTCTTGATCGTCTTGATCCGTGCCATCAGCCGCGCACTCCCACCAAGGTATAGTCTTCGAACCGGGACGGAACGTCCTGCTGTGCATCGATCAGACGCGCCTGCCGGAACGCATCGTCGGCCAGTTTGTGCAGGGCTTCCGCCCGGCTGGTGCTTTCCGTGATCGGCAAGCAGAATTCCGCCGCCAGTTTGGCGATCAGTGCCTGGTCGAAGAATGGCGGGAAGGCTGATTCATTCGGCCGGAAGATATAGGTCAGCGTCACCGACACGGCGTTCGTATGCACTCGCCGTTCGACGATGCGATAATCAAGACCGCGCCCATATCCCGACTGCCCGGCGGACAGCGCGCGCAGGAAATCCGACGGCAGTTGATAGGCATAATCGAAATCCGCCGCCGGATTGCCGACAAGGCGCGACAGGGCACGTTGCGCGGTCGCAAAGCTCCACGGATACGCCGAAATCAGCGCGTCGCGGATTGACGGATACAGCGTCGCCGCGACCAGGCTTTCCGCCGTTCCTTCATCGAAACCGGCGATCGGCGTCGCGCCGATCTTGATCAAGGCGCGGCTGGCCAATTGGATACTGTTCAGTGCCATTCTCATGTCTCCCACAAGGCGAGGCAAAAAGGGCCGCCCAACGGATCAGGCGGCCCTTCGCGTACAAAGCGTGTGCGATGCCGATCAGTCGGTATTCACCGTGCCGACCGAGGTCAGATCATCGACGTCGACCACGCCGCCCGCATTGGAAGAGACATGCAGGATACCGGAGGCGAAACCGCCTTCCGTGTCCGTATTCGCGAGGATCATGTCCCCGATCCGCAGCATGTCCGACGCCGCGTTGAAGTAACCGGACGTATCGACGACCGCTGCGGCGTCCGGCGTGGTGTAATGCCAAAGCGTGAAACCGTTGGCATAGGCGATAACGCTGAGGTCCTTTGATGCGAAAGCCATGACGCCCCCCGATCAGGATTCGAGGCAGGGCAGGCGGACGATGCCGCTGTCATCGACCACGCCGGCGCCCTGACTCATCATGTTGTTGATAAAATGCGCCGCCCGGTCCCCGTGCCAGGAGATGTCGGATGTCACATCCTTGCCGATGGCATGACCGATGGCGGTCTTGTGATACCAGTAGCCGTTGCGCACACCGTCTTCCAGGACCAGGCCCGAATGCGGCATCCACAACGTGCCCAGCCAGCGCTTCGCCTGCGTCCCCTTCCAGGGCAGGTCGTCCTGACCGACATAATCCGCATTGGCGAATTCCTCGATGTCGAGAAGCTGGCTCCATTGTTTCCAGCCGATCACGGCATAACGCTGCCCGTCGTCCGGCACATCCATGGCGCCCAGCATTTCGAAGGCTTCCAACACCTTCGCCTTGGTCAGGCCGGTCGTACCGTCCTGAGCGTCCTGGCCCGACGGGGTGGTTTCCATCGCATCGACGATCAACTCATCCGTTTTGCGGCCCAGCGCATAGGCGCCCGCATTGGTGACGACGCCGAATTCGTCATGGCTGGTCTTCAATTCGTCCAGGGCATCGACCCAATCACCGGCGTAATAGTCCTGCAGCGTGATTTCGACCGGTTCGTGGTCCAGGTTCATCACCGGCACCTTGCCGTGACGCGCCTTCGTGGAAGCCGTGCCTTTGCCGATTTTCTGGAACGTCGTCGACGTCCCCTTGATATTGTTCTTTCCGCGCACCGTGTTGCGAAGTTTCGACCCCATGCGCTGATAGGCGAGATGGACGTCGACTTCGAATTGGCGGCTGAATGACCGATCCACTGTGGGGGTCATATCATGCTCCTTCTGTTGGCCGGTCCCCGCCGTCGGGGCGAAGACCGCGCAATGTCGATTTTGGAAACCGGCGGGAAGAGGTTCTCGGCGGCGCGAAAGTCGAAATCGCGCCCCGGCCGCTCTACCGGAGAGATATTGGGGGCCGACGCGAAGCGGTGTCGGAAACATATGGGATGTTCAGGCTTTCACCGCCGCACATCCGCATCGTACCGTTTCGCTCCCGCGTCGGTTGACCCGTCAAAAGTCTCTAGGAAGGGATTGTCCGCGCCGAAGGGGCGGGTCCTGCCGGAACGACCGATGCCTGTTCCGCTTCACCCATGTGATAATACGGATTTAAAAGAACATGTCAAGATTAAATTTACTATCCTGCGATATTATGAGAACAAAACATGTATAATTACAGCTTGCCCAAATCCAACCCGGGCCATACATTTTTGGAATCATGATCTATCATCTTGCGAAAATTGCGGCTTGGGAGGCTGCCCAGAAGAACGCCTCGTACCGGGGAACGGATGCGGATCGCGTAGACGGATTCCTGCATTTCTCGACCGCGTCCCAGATCGCTGAAAGCGCCCGAAAGCATCGAGCGGGAGAAACCGACCTGATCCTGCTTGCCGTGGACGAAGCGGCCCTTGGCGACGAACTGGTTTGGGAGGAATCGCGCGGCGGTAAACTCTTCCCGCATATTTATGGAGACGTGGCCGTCGACTCCGTGGTATCGGCAACACCCTTACCGCTCGGGCCGACCGGTGAGCACGTATTCCCGGATCTCGAATAAGGATTTCCATGAGCCTTGCCGACCTCGCCCTGCCGATGCTGCGTCGGCTCGATGCCGAAACCGCGCACCGATTGACAGTTTGGTCGATGAAACATGGATTCGGACCGAAGCTCGCGGCGGCCGTGAATCCGCGCTTGGCCATGCAGCTTTTCAACCTGAACTTCCCGTCCCCGATCGGTCTGGCCGCCGGATTCGATAAGAACGCCGAAGCGATCTTGCCCAGTTTCGATGTCGGCTTCGGCTTCATTGAAATCGGCACCGTGACGCCCCGACCACAATCGGGAAATCCCCGACCGCGCCTGTTCCGGCTGGTCGAAGACCGCGCCGTGATCAACCGCATGGGGTTCAACAATGACGGTATGGAAGCCGCAGCGCATCAATTGGCCCTGACGGTCGGCGACGGACAGCGCCCGGGTCCGGTCGGCGCGAATATCGGCAAGAACAAGGACAGCGAGGACGCGGCGGCGGACTATGCGGCCTGCGCCGCGCATCTGTCGCCCTTTGCCGACTATCTGACGATCAACGTGTCCTCCCCCAACACGCCGGGCCTGCGCGCGCTGCAATCGCCGGAACATCTGCGCGAATTGCTCGCCGCCGTGGTGGAGGCCGCGAACCGCCCCTTGCCCGTGCTGATCAAGATTGCACCGGACCTGACCGATGCGGACCTGCAGGCCATTGCCACCGTCGCGCGCGACCCCGGCGTCTCCGGACTGATCGTGTCCAACACCACGATAGCGCGACCGGACAGCCTGCGCTCTGACAATAAGGGCCAGACCGGCGGATTGAGCGGCGCACCGCTGTTCGAACCGTCCACGCAGACATTGCGACGCGTTTATGAATTGTGCGAGGGCGCAGTGCCCTTGATCGGGGTCGGCGGCGTGTCGGACGCGGAAAGCGCCTATGCCAAAATCCGGGCGGGCGCGTCGCTGGTCCAGCTTTATACCGCGCTCGTCTTCCAAGGACCGGGACTGGTGCAGCGTATCCTGGACGGTCTGCCCGCGCTGCTGGATGCCGACGGGTTCAACCATCTGTCCGAAGCGGTCGGCGCGGATCACCGCAATTAACAATAATAACAACAGCTTACCCGCGTAGAGGCCGAATAGGTCAAAGCGGCTGTCCCTCTCCGCGAATTTTGGTAACATATCAGGCTATTAAGCCGTGATTGCGGCTCCTTCCGGTCCGGGACCCCTGCATGAGCCGACTGTGGCACTTTGCGATCTTCTTCTGCTACGTCACCCTGGCATCCGCCATCGGGGTGCTGGCCCATCGCGTCGTGCCCGGTATCGATGCCGTTGTCTCGATCCTTCTGGGCATGGTGGTTTTCCTGTCCTGCGCGATTCTGCAGGAAGCCTTTATCCGTCGCGCGGAATCGGAACGGGAATATAGACGGCTGCTGTTACTGAAACGCGCCTTCGACCGAAACCGCGAGGAACTGTCCGTCGCGCGCAACGAAATCCGTCGCCTGTTCGAAGCGGTCGAGGGCGGCGATCACGACACGCTGATGTCGGCGCTGGAAGGCCTGACCGCCGAAGCGCGGGTCGAGGCCGAACGCATGCGCGAGGAACCGTCCCGCGCCGAAGCGGAATATGAGGCCCGCTCCCTCCTGGAGCGCATGGCCGCGCGGGAGAATGAGGAAAACACCGCCGCCCCGCCGGAAACGCGCCGAAAATCGCGCGACGCGGCGGCGGATTCGGACCGCACCATGCGGGAGGCGAATGCCGAAGTCCGCGTGCTGCACAATCTCGTCGAACAGCTTTATGCGGGGCGGGAAAAGCCGCCCATGTCCTTGTCGGAGGATTCCGTATCCCTGCGCGCCAACAACCGCCGGGAACCCCGCTTCGGCAGTCGGGGCAGAGCGGACGACCTGACCGACGACGAAGACTATGAGGAGAGATCGGTTGCCAATGGCGGAAGCTCTGCCGGCGGCGGTCTGGGCCGCGCGTTGCGCGGCGGACTGCGTGTCGTCGGCGGCGCCCGTCAGCCGAAGGCCGCTGAAGAACCGATCGCCAGTGTCGAGGACCGCAAACTACTGGCCACGATCCGCGAGGCCCTGCGGGACGACCGCGTCGATCTGTATCTGCAGCCGATCGTCAGCCTACCGCAGCGCAAACGGCGATTCTACGAGTGCTTCAGCCGCATCCGCTCATCCTCCGGCGATATCCTGACGGAATCGGAATATGGCGCCGCCGCCCGTGCCGCCGGTCTGCAATCGGCCATCGACAACATGCTTCTGTTCCGGTGTGTTCAACTGTTGCGGCGGCTGCGACGCAAGGATTTCGCCGCGGCCTTCTTCTGCAACATTGCCACCCACACGCTGCGCGACCGGGAATTTTTCCGCGATTTCATCGAATATATGGAATCCCATGCGGAACTCGCCCCTAATCTGGTTCTGGAATTCAGTCAGGCGGATATCGGCGACGATTTGAAGGGCATGGCGGCGGATCTGGACCGGCTCGGCTCGCTCGGCTATCGCTTCTCCATGGACGGGATTACCGACCTGCACCTGGACCTGGACGGTTTGCAGGCGCGGCATTTCACCTATTTGAAGATCGACGCGTCTCTGGTCCTGAAATACCTGCAACGCGGCGGGCAAGATGCGGTGGAAATGCGCGATTTGAAGCAGGACCTCGACGGTCGCGGCATCGACCTGATCATCGACGGGATCGAAACCGAAGGCACGCTGGTCGAATTGCTGGATTTCAACATCGATTTCGGCCAGGGCTATCTGTTCGGCGAACCGCGCCTCAGCAAGGAACCGCCGGGCGGGGCGGCATGAAGGCTTAACTTGACCCCAAAGGATTGACCGGGCATAGCGCCTGCATGACGATACTTCTTCCCAAACCGATATCCGGACTTCGCGACATCGCCGATGGCTACGACCTGTTCGTGGTCGACCAATGGGGCGTCCTGCATGACGGGGCGAAACCGCATCCGGGCGCCATTGAGGCTTTGCGTAAGTTGAAGGAAACCGGCGCGGCGGTGACGCTGCTGTCCAATTCCGGCAAGCGCGTCTCGGAAAGCTATAAGCGTCTGTCCGCCCTGGGTTTCAGTCGGGATTTATACGATCTGGCGATCACGTCGGGCGAACAGGTGCATCAGGGGCTGATGCGCCGCGACGACCCGTTCTATGCCACGTTGGGGCCGCGCTTCCTCATGTTCGCCTGGGACGACGACCGCGCCATTGTCGACGGCACCGGTTTCGATGAGACCGACGATATCGAACAGGCCGACTTCATCCTATGCGCGGGAACCGACCGGCCGTCGCTGGACGCCTACCGTCCGATCCTGACCCGCGCCTTGGAACGCGGCCTGCCGCTGACCTGCGCCAATCCGGACCGGGTCAGCGTTCAACCCGACGGCAGTTTGAAAATCTGCCCCGGCGCGATCGCGGAATTGTATGAAGGCATGGGCGGCACGGTGAAATGGCACGGCAAGCCGGGTCAAGACGCCTATCGCGCGATCCGACAGGAAACCGGCGTCTCCGGCCCCGGTCTTGGAATCGGGGATTCCCTGTCCCACGATATCGCGGGCGCGGTAGGCGCCGGTATGGACGGCTTGTTCATCACCGGTGGTATTCACCGCGACGACCTTCAGGAAAACGCGGATGCGGAAAGCGTCGCCGATCTGGGCCGGTCCCACGGCGCGATCCCGACCTATTATCAGCGCGGATTTTCCTGGTAAGGCCTATTCCACCGATTTCAGCGCGTGGAGCAGGCGGTCGACGTCTTCCATATCGTTGTAGACATAGAAGGACAGACGCGCCCAAAGCCGCCCCTCGAAGGCGTGGATCGCGACTTCCAAATGGTATTCGTCCCGGATTTTACGGATCAATGCGTCGGCCACATCCTGTTTCGCGGCACCGAAGCGTTTCGGCAGGGCGACCGACACCATGAAGGGTGTCATCGACTCGCGCGTTCCGACGACCGTCCCCAGCTCGCGGGCCAGATAGTCGCCCGCCCGGCAGGCCAGATCGTGGCAATAGTCGCGGATCGCGTCCTCACCAAAACGCGCCCGGAAATCGAGCGCGTCTGGAATGGTCAAATAGGGAGTGAAGTCCTTGGTGCCCGGCCAATCGAACGCCGGAATATAGCCATTGGCGACATGATGGCTGATCGTGGTCGGACGCATGAAGGCCTGACGGTCCGGCGCGGTCCACAGGAAGGCGGAGCCCCTGGGCGCGCCCAGCCATTTATGGCAATTCCCCGTATACCAGGTGACGCCCAGGGATTCGACGTCGAGGTCCAGCATCCCCGGCCCATGCGCGCCGTCCACCAGTACCTGAATGCCGCGATCCGCGAATTCCGCCGCGATTTCTGCCAGCGGCAGTACCGCCGATCCGCGCGACGTGATGTGGTCGATGACCAACAGCCGGGTGCGCGAGGTAATGGCGGAGACCAACCGGTCCACCACCGTTTCCGCATCCGGCACCGGATAGTCGATATGCACGGGGATCAGACGCGCCTCCGCCCGGTCACAGACGAATTCCAGCGTCCGCATCACCGCGCCATAGGTCAGCGTGGTCGTCAAAACGTCGACGCCGGGAAACAGGACCAGCGACCGCAGCACCGCGTTGATCGCCGTCGTCGCATTGTCCAGGAAAACGATATCGTCGCCTTTCGCACCGACATAGTCGCCGACCCGATCCGCCGTCTTTCGCAGGGCAACGGGCAGGTCCTCGGCCATGAACCGGCAGGGCTGCCGTTCGATCCGTTCGCGGCAACGCTGCGCCGCCGCCATCACCGGCTTCGACACCGCGCCATAGGATCCGTGATTCAGATAGGTCAGCCCGTCTTCGAGCAGGAAATGAGACCGCGCGGCCGCGCCGAAACAGGCTTCGGCGACATCGTCGCTGTCGAGTTTTTTTGCGGTGGCGAGCGTATTCGTATCCAAGGAAGTTAACTCATTCTAGTCGGCGTCCGGTTCCCCAAAATGGCGCACGAAATCGGGGGGCAAAGTGTCTGCTTGCGAATCGGTCGCGTCAAGCACCGAAGCCTGATTTTCCCGGCGTCAGCGCGCTTCCCGGTACCAGCCTACCGCCAGGCAGAAAAGACTGACCAGCAACAGCAACCATCCAGGGAGGATAGGAACGGAATCCAACCCGACAACGCTGTAATCGCCGTTCGCGACGAACCCGATCCAATCCGAGCCCGCCGTCGCCCGGTCGCCGGAAACGCGGCGAACGGCTGGCACGTCATCGCTGCGCAGCCAATGCAGTGCCCCACCGCTTGCCGTCACCGGATCGGACAGCAAGCGATCCGTCGGCAGCAGGTCCGCGAATTCGACGGCATTCAGCGATCCCGCCGCGACCCGCGTCGTGCGCCCGCCCTCCGTAATCGTGTAAAGACCCGTCTGGGTCAGCGGCAATTCGCCCGCATATTGCCCATCCGCCGTTTCCTGAAGCGTCAGGTTCGTTGTCTTGCCGTCCGGCGCCTCGATGCGGGCGGTCGGAGCGTCGGCACGATCCTGCATGCTGCGCAGGCGCACGGACAGGCGATCGCCCTGCACGCGGGCGCGCAGGTCTTCTTCTTCCAGTTCCGGTTCCTTCATCAGCCAATGGGCGAGACGGCGCAGCAGTTCCGCATGCGGCCCGCCGCCATCATAGCCCCGTGCCCACAGCCAGATATGGTCGCTGGCCACCTGCGCGACGCGGCCGTCGCCGACGCGTTCCAAGGTTACCAGCGGTTCATTTTCGAACCCCGTCATCAGGACTTCGCCGGATTTGGTCACGGCATCGATCTGGCGCAGCCATTGACCCCAGGCGGCATCGTTCATGCCCGGCAGGCGATCCGGTCCCATCGGCAATCCGGCGGTGACCGGATGACGGCGGCCCAATTCGGACAGGGTCGGCCGGAACGGCGCTTCCGATACCGTTCCGGTCGGTTCCATCGGCAGGATATCGCCCAACGGCGTGCGGTACAGGCTGAACGGTCCGGCATATCCCGGCCCCGTCGCATCCAGCAGCGCCCCGCCCTCGCGCACGAAATCGACGATATTCGACAGATAGATCGTCGGCAGAACGCCGCGCCGCCGATAATTGTCGAACACGATCAGGTCGAAATCATGCAGGCGGACCTCGAACAATTCCCGCGTCGGGAAGGCGATCAGCGACAACTCGTCGATCGGCGTGCCGTCCTGCTTTTCCGGTGGGCGCAGGATGGTGAAATGCACCAGATCGACCGACGGATCGGATTTCAGCAGGTTGCGCCATGTCCGTTCCCCCGGATGGGGTTCGCCGCTGACCAAAAGCACCCGCAACCGGTCGCGCACGCCGTTGATGGATACGACCGCGCGGTTGTTCGAAACGGCCAGTTCGCCCGGCACTTCCGGCACCGACAGTTCCACGACGGACGCGCCGCGATGGTCCAGCGTCAGGGGGATGGAGACGGTTCGGTTCAGGGGCAGCCTGTCGATCCGGCGCGGCGATCCGTCGACGGACAGGCTGGGCCGCACGGTTTCGCCCGCTTCCGCTTGGGGATCGTCGATCCGGACTTTTAGTTCCATCGGTTCGTCGATCAGGCCGAAACTGGGGGCTTCCACAATGGTCAGGCGCCGGTCGCGCACACTGGGGTCGCCGACGATCAGTGCATGCAGCGGCCCCGGCGGTAGGCCGCCCAGCGCCGCGGCGTCATGCACCTGCCCGTCTGTGATCAACACCGCCCCGGCGAAGCGACGGTCGGGCACGTCGGCCAGCGCCTCGCGCACCGCCGGCAGGACCTGCGTACCTTTCGCACCGTCGCTCAAACTGTCGTGTTTCAGGACCACCCGCCGGATGTCCAGGGTCGGGTCGGCCCGGCGCATGCGGGTTTCCAGCGTCGTCGCGGCTTCCCGCGTCGCGGCGATCCGGTTAACCATGCCCTGGGACGGCGTTTCGTCCAGGATCAGCAGGGCCACATCCGGGTTCGGATTGCGCCGTTCTTCCAACAGGGCCGGATTGGCGAGCGCCAGCAGGATCGCCGTCGCGAAAACGGCCCGCACGATCATTCCCGGAATGCGGCGATAGGTCAGCCAGCCGAACACACCGACGGACAGAACCGCCAGTAGAACCAGCAACCAGACCGGCAAATAGGGGGAAAAGGCGATGGAATAGCCCGTCATTGCCCCAACCGCTCCAGGATCGACGGGATATGCACCTGATCGGATTTGTAATTCCCGGTCAGCGTATACATCACCAGATTGACGCCGAACCGATAGGCCATTTCGCGCTGCCGTTCGTCATCGCCGCCGACCGGATACAGGGGACGTCCATAATCGTCCACGGCCCAGGCCGCGGCCCAGTCAGCATCCCCGACGACGATGGGGGACACCCCGTCATTATTGCTGGTCCCGCCGATTTCAACCCACAAGGTGCCGCCGGACCAGCGACCGGGGAAGTCCTGCATCAGGTAGAAACTGCGGGTCAAAACATGGTCGGCGGGCACCGCCCCGATACGCGGAATATCCAAGGATCGCGCCAGACGGCGCAAGACATCCGACGTGGTGCCGATCCGGCTGCCCGCCAGATGCCCGTCGCGGGTATCGAACAGGATCATCCCGCCGCTGGCCATATAGCGGTTCAGGCGATCCGCCGTCGCCGCATCGATCGGTGCGGACCCATCCAGAACCGGCCAGTAAAGCAAGGGATAGAAAGCCAGTTCATCCCGGCGCGGATCGACGCCGACGGGGTCCCCCGCCTCCACCGCCGTGCGCTGGCGCAGAATTTCGCTCAATCCCCGCAGACCCGCCGCGCTGGTCGCATCCACATCCCGGTCGCCGGTCAGAATATAGGCCAGCACCGTGAACCGCGCGCCTTCCGGTATCTCCGCCTGCTGCGCCAGCGCGGGCGGCGGCGCGGAAGACAGGACCATCACGACGGCCAGCACGGGCAGACCGACACGGAGCACCCCAAAGCCCCGGATCGACGCGGTAATCAGGGTATCCAGCGCCAGCAGAACCAGTGCCGCGATCAACAGATACGGGGCCAGCGGCGTTTCCTCCCGCAAGTCGTAACCGCTTTCCGTCCTTGCCCCCGGATAATCGTACCGCGCCGCAAAGTCCGGCAGCCGATCACCGAGGTTGAGCGACACGCGCCGAGCCCGGTCGCCGTAAAATCCCGGTGGCGACGCGGCGGTGATATCGGTTTCGGCTAGACTATCGGCCTGAATGGCGCGGGCGGAATTCTGCGGATCGCCCAACCGCCCGAATCCGTCCAGCAGGCGATAGGGCGGCATCGGGGCGGTCAGCATATCGGCGGACTCGCCGACGCTGCGGCCCATCGCGGTCAACCGTTCCAGCATATCGACGAACAGGCCGGACAGGGCGAGGCTGGACCATTCGGTGTTCGCGGTCGTATGCACCAGAACCAGCCAACCGTCGCCGCGCCGGTCCGCCGTCACCAACGGCGTATCGTCGGCAAGCCGCATCCAGGTCTTGCGGTCCAGGTCCAGCGACGGTTCGGCCAACACTTGCCGGGTCACGGTCACATCGCCCGGCGGCACCAGACCGGCGAAAGGCCCGTCGTCCGAAACCGCGCCGATCCGCGCCGGTTCGGACCACAACATCGCGCCGGACAATTGCCGCCCACCGCTGCGCAGGGCGACCGGGATCAACGGGTCGTCCACCGCCGCCGCCAAGCGCGGACCGGCGAAGCGGATCAGCATCCCGCCGCCCTCGACCCAGTCCGTCAGACGCGCGCTATCCTCGCTTTCCAACACGGTTTCGTCAGGCAGCAGCAGGATTGACTGCGGCACTTTCAACAATATTCCGGCGGGGCCTCTATCCACCTCGCCCAACGGGGCCAGCGCCCGGTCCAGGAAATAGATTTCCGACAGCAACGGCAGGGCCTCGCGGTTGCCGATATCGGCGATGATCCCGACCGGTCGCCGCCGCCAGCGTTCATCCAACAGGACACTGGCCCCCGCACCGACCTGGTTTTCGATCCCCAGCCGGGCCGTCGCATTGCGCAGTTCCATGGGCATGTCGAAGGTCAGCGCCGTTTCGGTTTCACCGGCGGCGAGTTTCGCGTCCCGCCGGGCCAGCGGCCTGCCGTCATCGGAATAGGCGATGACCGCGACATCGGCGGGCGTCGCTGCCGTCGCGCGGCGAACCGTCACCGTCAGGACCGGTTCGCCCGGTTCCGGCGGCGTCAGCAGGAACGGCCCCTGATCGCGATCCGGCACGATCACATTCAACGCGCCCAAATCGCCCAACGCTTCCGAAAATTCCGTCACCGTGTCGCCGTCCAACCCATCGGTCAGCCAGAACACATCCGCGCCCGACAGACCGCCTTCTGCGGTCAACGCCTTGACTGACCGGGTCATCGCCGTCCGGTTGACCGGCCAGGGCTTCGGTTCCAGCGCGCCGATCGCCTCCCTCGCTGCCTGCGGCGACAGCAGGCGACGGGGTTCCAGCAATTCGCCCGACGGTGGGGCGGCGCCCAGCACCAGATGGATTTCCCGGCCTTCACGGTCCGCCAGATCGACCAGCCCGCGGGCGCGGTCCATACGGTCCTGCCAGCGCGGCGCGGCGGCCCAGCCGTCATCGATGGCGATGACCAGCGGGCCGGTGCCCTGCAAGGGCGCTTCCGGGTTCAAGACGGGCCGCGCGGCGACCAAGACGATCAAGGCAGCGAGCAACAGGCGCAGCAGCAGGATCCACCAGGGCACGGCCTGGGGTGTCGTTTCCTCCCCCGTCAGGCCGAACAGCAGGCGGATGGCCGGGAACTTCACCCGACGCGGCGCGGGCGGCATCAGCCGCAGCAACATCCATAAAACCGGCAGGGCGGCGAGCCCCAGCAACAACCAGGGCGCGGTGAAGGCGAAGGACCCGATCGTCAGCATCGCCCTATCCTCCCCACCGCGCTAGGGCGACGTAAATCGACATCAGCGCCTGTTCCGCGGGCCGGTCCGTATGATGCACCAGCAATTCCCAACCCGCCGACCGCGCGGCA
The DNA here is from genome assembly GCF_012926505.1 of Pacificispira spongiicola. Taxonomy (GTDB): domain Bacteria; phylum Pseudomonadota; class Alphaproteobacteria; order UBA8366; family Aestuariispiraceae; genus Pacificispira; species Pacificispira spongiicola. The sequence continues at coordinate 529,647 of NZ_JABBNT010000003.1, read as the reverse complement.
TGGCGCAGGGCGTCGCGATGCGCCGCCAACCGCGACCGATAACCAGGGCGCAGGGTTTCGACCTTTTCGGCGACATAATCGCCTTCGCCCTCCAGGCCCTCGAATCGGGCGCGGCCCCGGAAGGGCAGGGTTTCTTCCGCCGGGTCCAGAACCTGAACCGCAAGTCCGCCGACGCGCTGTTCGGAAAATTCGGCGAAGCGCCGTTCCCAGTCTTCCACCGGCCCCAGAAAATCGCTGAAGATCAGGCCCTGACAATGGCGCGGAAGATCGACCGACGGGGGCAGACCCGCCGCACTTTCCGGCAAATCCGCCGACGCATGGGTGATCAGGCGTTCGACGATATGCTTCAGGCCCGCGCGGCCCCCGCTGGCCCGCCGGTCCATGCCGATCAAGCCGACCCGTTCCCCCCCGCGCAGCAGGGCCGAACAGGCGGCGAGCATCAACAGCATCGCGCGATCCGCCTTCGCCGGGCGGTCCTTGCCGCCGGTATAGGCCATGGAGGGACTCCGGTCCGACCAGACCCAGACGGATTGCGAGGCTTCCCATTCCGTTTCGCGGACGAACAAGTCGTCGGATCGGGCCGACCGCCGCCAATCCACGGCGGTTGCGGAATCGTGGCTGCCATGGGGGCGGTATTGCCAGAAGGCCTCCCCCGTGCCGACACGACGACGGCCATGGACGCCTTGCGCGACCGTGGCGGCGACCTGTTCGGCGGCGACCAGAAGGGCGGGCAGGCCCTCCCCCATCGCCTCCGCCCGCGCGACATCGCCCGGCGCCAGACCGTTGTCGGTCGTTTCCGGGGGGGTCTGCGGGGGACGGGGCATCATGCTCATGGGTGTCTTACAGGCTCGCCTCAACCAATGCGTCGATCGTGCCGTCCATATCGTATCCTTCCGCCCGCGCCGCGAAGCTGAGCGCCATGCGATGCCGCAGGACGGGTTTCGCCATGGCCGCGACATCGTCGCCGGACGGGGCCAGTCGGCCCTGCAGCAGCGCCCGCGCACGACAGGCCAGCATGAGCGCCTGACTGGCGCGCGGTCCCGGACCCCAGGACACGCGGTCCCGGATAACGTCCAGATCGCTTGTTTCCGGCCGCCCGTTGCGCACCATGCGCAGGATCGATTCAACGACGCTTTCCCCGACCGGCACCTGGCGGGTCAGCGATTGCGCCTGCAACAGCGACTCGCCGTTCATCCGGGCCTTTACTTCCGATTTCGACAGGCCGGTCGTCTTCAGGACGATTTCCCGTTCGGATTCCAGATCGGGATAATGAATGTCGATCTGACACAGGAAACGGTCCAACTGCGCCTCCGGCAGGGGATAGGTGCCTTCCTGTTCGATCGGGTTTTGCGTCGCCAGGACATGAAACGGTTTCGGCAAGGCATGGCCGTGACCGGCAATCGTTACGGTGCCTTCCTGCATCGCCTGCAACAACGCGGATTGCGTGCGCGGGCTGGCGCGATTGATTTCGTCGCCCATCAGAAGCTGGGTGAAGATCGGACCGGGCAGGAACCGGAAACCGCGGCGGCCGTCCTCGCCTTCCTCCAGCACTTCGGACCCCAGGATATCGGCGGGCATCAGGTCCGGCGTGAACTGCACGCGGCGAGAGTCGAGCCCCAAGACGCGGCTCAAGGTTTCGACCAACAACGTCTTGCCCAAACCCGGCACCCCGACCAGAAGGACGTGGCCACCGGCCAGAAGCACCGTCAGAACCTCGTCCACCACACGGTCCTGACCGAAGAAGACCTGCCGAATCTGCTCGCGCACAGCGCCCAGCGTCTCGCCGACCTTCTCCATCTCGCCGATCAGCATCGCGGCGTCTTCCTGTGCTGCTGTCGATTGGGTCACGCGCGTCCCTCCTGTCAGGTGAGTCTCTGAGCATCGGTCCCGGTCGGAATTCGGACGCAGGCGTTGCCCGTACCGTCGAATTCCCCGCATACTATCGTAATTGAGGATGAGTGCACCGCAATGGCGAAACAACCCCCCTATCCAAAAAGTGACCGTGAGCGCAAAAGCCTCAAGGACTTGATGGAACGAGGCGAAGGCCTTTCCGGCTTCGCCTGGCCGAAGACTTACACCGATTTCGACATGCGCATTTTGCGTGACGGAACCTGGACCTATCGCGGCGGACCGATCCGGCGGATGAAGCTGTGCCAACTGTTCGCGACCGTCCTGCAACGCGACGAAAACGGCGACTATTGGCTGGTCACGCCGGTGGAACGGGGCCGCATCCAGGTCGACGACGCCCCCTTCGTCGCGGTCGCGATGACGGAAGAAAAAGATGCGGACGGAAACCCGGTCCTGCGTTTCCGCACCAATCTGGACCATTGGGTGACCGCCGATGCGGATCATCCGATCCGGGTAACCGAAGACCCTGAAACCGGCGAACCGTCACCCTATATTCATATACGGGACGGGCTGGACGCCCTGATCGCGCGCCCGATCTTCTATGACATGGTGGAACGGGCGGAAACCGTTGAAACCGCGACAGGATCGACACTGGTACTGGACAGCGCCGGACAGCGGTTTACCCTCGGACACGTGGATAACGGGTAGATGATGGATTTTGCGGAAATCGAACGGCGGATTCTGGGCGCAGCGGTGCCGACACGCAGGGGGGACGACGATCTGAACCCCGGCATGCGTCCGATGCGCGACGACCTGATCCCGGCCTCCGTGTTGATTCCCTTGGTGCAGCGCCCTGAAGGGACGACGATGCTGCTGACCAAGCGCACGCCGCATATGAAGGACCACGCCGGACAGATCGCCTTCCCCGGCGGACGCCGCGACCCGGAAGATACCGACGACATCGCGACGGCCCTGCGCGAAACCCAGGAAGAGGTCGGAATCGGCGCGGGCAGCATCCGTATCCTGGGCAGCATCGCGCCCTATGTGACGCGTACCGGTTATGCCGTGACCCCGTTCGTCGGCGCGGTCGATCCGGATATCGCGCCCCGACCAGACCCGTTCGAAGTGGACGAAATTTTCGAAGTTCCCTTCGCTTTCCTACTGGATCGCGCGAACCATCAGCGGCATTCGCACACTATCAACGGGACGGATCGTCATTTCTATGCCATGCCCTATGGCGAGTATTTCATCTGGGGCGCGACAGCGGGCATGATCGTCAATCTGGTCGACATCCTGATGCCGCGTGACGCATTGTCGCCGAGCCTGCCGCCCCATCCCACCCAGCCTGCCCCCGCCGGGTCCGACCCGACAGCAAAGACGAGTCATACATGATCCGGACGATTTTAAGCATTATCCTGCCCTTCCTGACGCCCTTCGTCGCCTATGCGGTTTGGATCTGGTTCGCGAACCGCAAGCGAGAAATGGAAGAACACGGGGAAAAGCTGGAAAGCTGGCAGACCTGGCCCTGGACGCGCCTGGTCATTGCGGGCTGCTTTCTGGTCATCCTGTCCCTGACCTATCTGTTCTTCGCGCGCGAACCGTTGACCCAAGGCCGCTGGGTCGCGCCGACCGTCATCGACGGGGTCGTGGTACCGGGCCATTTCGAACCCGTTGCTCCCGGTGACATCCCCAGTGACGCCCCCAGCCAGGAATAAGGGCGTGAACCGCTTGACGCCCCCGGATTGGATGCTGGCATCCGATACAATCCGCGTTCAGGCCGCCCTGACCGACGCGAGAGGGACGGTGCGCTTCGTCGGCGGCTGCGTGCGCGACGCCTTGTTGGGGAGGAAGGTGAAGGATATCGACCTCGCCACCGATCTGACCCCGCCCGCGGTGATAGAGGCCCTGACCAAGGCGGGAATCCGGTTCATTCCGACCGGCATCGATCACGGCACGATCACCGCCCTGCCCGATCACCGCCCCTTTGAGGTCACCAGTTTACGCCGCGATGTCGAAACCGACGGACGCCGCGCGGTTGTCGCCTATACCACCGATTGGCGGGAAGATTCGCTGCGCCGGGATTTCACCGTCAACGCGCTCTATGCCGATGCCGACGGCACGATCACGGACTTCCATGGCGGGCTGGCCGATTTGGAAATGCGGCATCTGCGCTTCATCGGCGATGCCGATACGCGCATTCGAGAAGACGTTTTGCGCATCCTGCGATTCTTCCGGTTTCACGCGCAGATCAATTGCCCCGCCTTCGACCGCGTCGGGTTGGATGCCTGCCGCGCACGGCGGGATTTGTTACCCGAACTCTCCGCCGAACGGGTCGCCGGGGAACTGCTGCGCCTGATCGGTCTGCCGGACCCGATCGCGGCGCTGACCGTCATGCTCACGGACGGGTTCCTGGACCACTGGCTGCCGGAAGCGAAAGAAACCGCGGTGCTGGAGCGGCTGATCGACCGGACCGCCGATCCGATCCTGCGGCTCGCGGCCTTGCTGCCGACCGGCGCGGACGGGCAGGCCGTTGCGACCCGCTTGCGCCTGTCGAACAAGGACGCCGCGCGCCTGTCCTTCCTGACGGACAACGCCACGCCGCCCGGCGACGAAAAGGCCGCCCGCGCCACCGTCTATCACCTGGGGGCCGACCGCGCGCGGGACCGGGCGATCCTCGGCACCGCCCGTGACGGGGAGCGTCGGGCCGGGGACGGCTGGGCCCGGCTGAGTTCCGTCGCGCAGGGGTGGACACCGCCGTTGTTTCCGATATCGGGGAAGGATGCGATTGCGCTGGGCCTGATCCCCGGACCGGCGCTGGGAGCGGCCCTGACGCGGCTCGAGCGCGATTGGATCGACGGCGATTTTCTGGCCGACCGCGACACGCTGTTGGCCCGGTTGAAGACTATGTGTTAAGGAAAAGCACCGTGACCGTTCTGCGCATCTGCTTCATCGGCGACAGCGTCACCCTTGGGACAGGCGATGCGGCCTGCCGGGGATGGCCGTCCTACCTCAGCGCCCTGGAAATGGATCGCGGGCACGATGTCAGTTGCTACAATCTGGGTGTCCGGGCGGAAACCTCCCTGGACCTCGAAAAGCGATGGCGGGCCGAAGCGGCGCCGCGCCTGCCCGACCATGTCGCGGGCAAGCTGGTCTTCATGGTCGGCTTGAACGACTGCGCGGATTTCAACGGGACGGGCACGCGGGTCGATCCCGCCCTGTCCCTGGAAACGGCGAAGACGATGGTGGCAGAGGCGGCGGGTTGGAAACCGACCCTCTGGATCGGCCCGACCCCGGTGCGCAAACAACCGCCGATGATCGCCCCTGGGGAGGGCATCCGCTTCACCTTCGACCGGGCCCGTACGGCGGCCTTGAACGACGCCTACCGCGCGGCGGCGGCGGACATCGGCGTACCCTTCCTGGACCTGCACGCCCCATTGGCGGAAGATGCGGGCTGGAATGCGGATATGGAGGCCGGCGACGGCGTCCACCCGACCCAGGCGGGCCACCAAAGACTGGCGGAAGTCATTGCCGACTGGACTGCGTGGCGGGACTGGTTCTAGTCCAGCAGCTTCATCGCATCGGCGATGAGCAAGAGGGCGAGCAGGATCGCCGCGATCCGGACCATCGTCCCCAATGTCAGGCGTTTCGAGAACGCTTCCGTCCGGCGCTGTTCCATTTCCCGGCGATAGTCGGCGTAGCCTTTCCAGGCCGCTTTCTTCGGATCGGGCTTTTCGGAATTGTCGGTCACAGCAGCGCCTTCAACCGATACAGCGCGTCCAATGCCTCGCGCGGGGTCAGGTCGTCGGGATTCAGATCGGCCAGTGCCTCTTCCGCCGCGCTGGGGCCGGTATCGACAACAGCGGGCTGTGCGGGTTGCGACGCCGCACGGAACAGCGGCAGGTCGTCTACCAACCGCGTGACCGCGCCGGACTGTTCGCCTTTTTCCAGCGCGTGCAGGACTTCTTCCGCGCGCGACACCACGGCCGGGGGCAGACCCGCCAGCTTCGCGACATGGATGCCGTAGGACCGGTCGGCGGCGCCGGGGCCGACCTCATGCAGGAAGACGACCTCCCCATCCCATTCCTTCACCCGCATGCAATGGGGGCTGAGCGCGTCGAGCCGTTCCGACAGGGCGGTCAGTTCGTGATAATGCGTGGCGAACAGGGCGCGGGCCTTCGCCGCCTCGTGCAAATGTTCGACACAAGCCCAGGCAATGGACAATCCGTCGAAGGTCGCCGTGCCGCGCCCGATTTCATCCAGAATGACCAGGGATCGTTCCGACGCCTGATTCAGAATCGTGGCGGTTTCGACCATTTCGACCATGAAGGTCGACCGGCCCCGCGCCAGATCGTCCGCCGCGCCGACCCGGCTGAACAACCGATCCACCGCGCCGATATGGGCGTTCGCGGCGGGCACGAACAGACCGGCCTGAGCCAGGATCGCGATCAGGGCGTTTTGGCGCAAAAACGTCGATTTACCGGCCATGTTCGGCCCGGTCACCAGCCATAGACGCTGCGCCCGGCCCAAGTCGCAGTCATTGGCAACGAAGCCCTGCCCGTCGCCTTGCGACGCCAGCGCCGCCTCCACCACCGGATGGCGGCCGCCCTGAATGGCGAAGGACAGGGAGGCATCGACCTTCGGCCGGGAATAGTCGCGCGCCACGGCCAGGTCGCCCGCCGCGGACTGCAAATCCAGTTCCGCCAGGGCGCGGGCGGCCAGACCGATTTCGCGCGCGCGGGCCAGGGCCTCGCCCACCAGATCGTCAAAGATTTCCTGTTCGATGGCGAGCGCGCGGTCCCCGGCCTCGGCGATGTTGCGGGCCAGTTCGTTCAGTTCCACCGTCGTATAGCGCACGGCGTTCGACATGCTCTGCCGGTGGATGAAGGGTTCGCCGATCTTTTCCGAATGTTTGGCCGTCACCTCGATGAACCAGCCCAGCACATTGTTGTGCTTGATCTTCAACCCGTCGACGCCAGTATCCTGCTTGTAGCGGGATTCCAGTTCCAGGATCAGGCGGCGCCCCTGTTCGCGCAGGGTCACTTGTTCGTCCAGATGCGGGGCATAGCCCTTGGCGACGAACCCGCCGTCGCGGGCCAGCATCGGCACCTCATCCTTCAAGGCGCGGCGATAGCGATCGATCAGGATATCGTGGTTGCCCAGATCGCTCAGCGCCTCGACCAGCAAGGCAGGCACGTCGTCCGCCGCCCCGTGCAGCGCCTTGATCCGATTGCCCAGCGCCAATCCGTCGCGCAGGGCCAGCAGGTCGCGCGGCCCGCCGCGTCCGACGGTCAGGCGGCCCAGGGCGCGTTCCAAATCCGGCGCGCCTTTCAGGATATCGCGCAGGTCGCCGCGCAGCCCCGAATTCCCGGCATAGAAGGACACCGCGTCGTGCCGCGCCCCGATTACCGCCGGATCGGTCTGCGGCGCGGACAGGCGTTGCGCCAACAGCCGCGCGCCGGGGCCCGTCACCGTGCGATCGACGGCGGCCAGCAGGCTGCCCGAACGGTCGCCGGTCAGGGTGCGGGTGATTTCCAGATTGCGGCGCGTCGCCGGATCGATTTCCATCAAGGCCCCGGTCGCCAGACGCTGCGGCGCTTCCAGCCGCGGCATCTTGCCGACCTGCGTCAGGTCAAGATAGTCGACCAGCGCGCCCAAGGCCGCCAGTTCCGCCCGGTCGAAATCCCCGAAGGCATCCAGCGCCGCGACACCGAAGACATCTTTGAGCCGCCGTTCCGCATTGGTCGAATCGAACCGCGATTCCGGCAGCGGAGTCAGACGATCCCGCCATTCCCGGAACAGTTCGTAAAGGGCCGACCCTTCCTCGATCAATTTCTGACCCAGGATCAATTCCCCCGGCGCGATGCGGGACAGGGCGCTGGCAAGCCCCGCTTCCGCCACGGGCTGGCACAGCAATTGACCCGTCGAAATATCGCACCACGCGATCGCATAGCCGTCCGCCCCGGTGCGGGCCAAAGCCGCCAGATAATTCGCGGACCGGGCGTCCAGCAAGGTGTCTTCGGTCAGGGTTCCCGGCGTCACCACGCGCACGACGTCGCGCCGGACGACGGATTTCGCGCCGCGCTTCTTTGCTTCCGCCGGGTCTTCCGTCTGTTCGCAAACGGCGACACGGTGGCCCTTGCGGATCAGGCGCGACAGATAGGTTTCGGCGGCATGGACGGGGACGCCGCACATGGGGATTTCCTCCCCCAGATGCTGACCGCGCTTTGTCAGCGCGATGTCCAGGGCGGCGGCGGCCTGCTTCGCATCGTCGAAGAACAGCTCGTAGAAGTCGCCCATGCGGTAGAAAAGAAGGCAATCCGGATGCGCTTCCTTGATGCTCAAATACTGAGCCATCATCGGCGTCACTTGCGCCTGCTTTTCCCCCATTTCCGTCATGCGCCGAGACTATCCAAGCCGGTGGGAGAGTGAAAGAGCGAGTTGCCCCCTCCCCGGTTTTCCACGCCGCCTTACGGCTGCACTTTTGCAATATAGGTCAGCGTGGTTTCGCCGCGTGCCGGAATGTCGATTTCCCAGGTCAGGCCGCCCGCATCCTTCGACGCGACCTTGTGCGACGTATCGACCAGGGACCATTCCGCGCCGCCCAGACTTTCGGTCAGCTCCAGCGTGACCGCCTCTTCCCGACCGTTTCTCAGCACAATTTCGTGCGTCACGCGATACGGGGCCTGCCAGCGATTCGGCGCGGTCCCGGTGATTTCGTAATCGGTGACACGGCGCGTCGCGGTGATATCGAACGCCCGCCCCAGGGACAGCACGGCCTCGCCCCCGACCGGGAGGTGTTGCAGACTGTCCTCGCCCAGCAGAACATCCGGGGATGCATCGTCATCGGCGGCCAACCCGCCGAAGACCCGCACGATTCCAGCCGGCAGGGGCATGCCCAGCGGGCCGTCCTCGGCATTGTCGATTTTCAGGCTGACGGCCGGACGCAACCCGTCCACGGGCCCCATGCTCTGGCCGGGCCGCACAAGGCCGCTGCCGGTCAGGCGGTAGAGTTTTTCCACCGGCACCGTGACGGGGTCGATCAGGCTGCGGCGAATCTGACGGTTCGACGGCAGGTCGATCCGCGCGCCCAGGTCATAGACATGCACATCGCCCAGCGTCGCTTCCTGCGGCGGGGCGACGGCGGCGGAATCCGCCATCGGCATGGCGTTCAAGCTGCGTACCGCCATTTCCTGCGGCCCGCCGCCCTTCATCATCCGGGTCGTATCGCCCGCGACAAGACGGATCGCGGCATTGCGGAAATTGGTGCCGGTGCGATTGTCCAAAAGATAATGGCCGCTCAAGGTCAGGCCCGACCCGTCGGGCAGCAATTCGGCGGTATAATCCGCCGACCAGCCCAGTCCGGCTGTCAGATAGCGCACGGCAACCGGTTGCGTGCCCGACGGCGCATCGGTTTCCGCCAGGATTTCCAACCCGCCCACCATGCCGTCCGGCAGGCGGTCGAGCGCCAGCCGTCCATTCGGCGGCAGGATTTCATAACGACCGCCGGTCTTGATCAGGATACCGCCGACAGTCCCCATCAAGGTGCCGCGGATTTCGCGTTCCGCGCCGTCGCCCGCCGGTACCAGCCAGACGATTTCCTTGCCGACAGACCGTTGCAGCAAACTGTCCTGGGACAAGTTGTCCTGATGCAGGGTCAGGCTGTAGGCCGGTTTGCCCGCGATATCGACCAGCAGGCTGCCGGTATCCAGCGCATCCGGCAGATCGGACAGCAGAACCGATCCGCCCTCAATCAGCGACGCGGTGCGTTTCTCGCCGACGACGGAAATGCCGTCATTGTAGATGGCGATGGCGCTTTCCGTCATCGGTCCGGCGGCGACAGAGTCGGCGACGGCAGCATCCATAGCCGCCAGGGAAACCCCGGCGGAGAGGAGAAGTGAGTAGAGGGGCTTCTTCATCATTGCTTACAGGATCCCGTTCGCTTTGAGGAAATTGACGAAAAGACGCGGTGCATCCGGTGTCGGGTGATAGTTGTCCGATACCGACGCGGCCTTCGGCCCCCAAGATTCGGCCATGCATCGGTCGGTGGCTTCGGGATGGAATTGCACGGACATCCAGCCCCGTCCGTAATCCAACCCGCAATTCGGCATGGTAGCGGTCGTCGCAATCACCGTCGCGCCGTCCGGCACTGCGGCGACATGCTGTTCGTTGCCGAAATTGAAACGCGGCACGACCCCGTCGAAGAGCGGGCTTTCCCGCCCCGCATCGGTCAGGGAAACGGGGAACGTCCCGGCATGGACTTCGTCCAGATAGTCGACCGGCACGCCGCGCATCTTGGCAATCATCTGATGGCCGCCGCAGATACCGAAAACCGGCTTCGGGTTTGGGTCGGCCCAGAGGGTCGCCAGGAATTTTTCCAGATCGTGCTGCCAATCCAGCCCGTCATAAACGGAATGCCAACTGCCGCCGACGACGAAGACGTCGGCCTCGTCCGGGTCCGGCAAGGGATCGCCGCGGCAGATGCGGCGGCCTTCGTAGTCGATGACGTCCAGCAGCCCCAACCCGTCCAACATCAGTTCGAACCAATGGACTTCATTATCGCCGCCCGGCTGGTTCGCAAAAACTTGCGGGTCGTATCTGCCCGGCGCGCCCAACTGTCCCAGGAACATCAGTTTCTTCTTGGCCATTCCCCACACCCCCGAAATAATTCCTAAACCAATTGGCGCGATTTCAGGGCCGTCGCCAAGGTTCCGTCGTCCAGATAGTCCAATTCGCCGCCGACCGGCACGCCATGCGCCAGACGGCTGACCTTCACCCCCGACGGTTCCAGCCTTTCGGTCACGTAATGGGCCGTCGTCTGCCCATCCACCGTCAGGTTGGTCGCGAGGATCACTTCTTGTACCGGGTGATCGGGGCCGACCCGGGCCAGCAATGCGGCAATATTGAGGTCTTCCGGCCCCACCCCGTCGATGGCGGACAGGACGCCGCCCAGGACGTGATACCGGCCCCGAAACACCCCGGTGCGTTCCAACGCCCACAGGTCGCCCACCTGTTCCACGACACAAATCGCGGTTTGGTCGCGCGTCGGATCGCGGCAAATCGCGCAGGTATCCGACGTATCCAGATTGCCGCAGGTCGTGCAGGTGCGGATTTTATCCGCCGCTTCCGCCAGGGCCATGGCCAGCGGCTGCATCAGGCTTTCCTTGCGCTTGATCAGCATCAGCACGGCACGCCGCGCCGACCGGGGACCGAGCCCCGGCAGCCGCGCCAAAAGCTGCACCAATCGCTCGATTTCCTGCATGTCGGTTAGAAGGGCAGCTTCATGCCCGGCGGCAGTTGCAGTCCGCCCATCAATTCCTGGGTCTTTTCCCGCATGCGGTCGTCCGCCTTGCCCTTCGCATCGTTCACCGCCGCGACGATCAGGTCTTCCAGGACTTCCTTATCGTTCGGGTCGATCAGGCTGGGATCGATGGACAGGCGGCGCAATTCGCCCTTGCCGGTCACGGTCACATTGACCATGCCGCCGCCGGACGTGCCGTCGATTTCCAGCGTTTCCATCTGCGCCTGCATTTCCTGCATGCGCGACTGCATTTCCTGCGCCTGTTTCATCATACCGGCGAGATTCTTCATCGGGATCGGTCCTTATAGGTCGTCTTCTGGGTCGATATAGTCTTCGGGTGCCGCATAGTCATCCAACGCCTCTTCCGGCATGCCCGCGGGGGCCTCGGGAAGGGTCGGCTCGACACCGGTCACGCGCGTGATCTGCGCATTGGGAAAGGCCTTCATGACGGACATGACCAACGGGTCCTGTTCGGCCTTGCTCTTGCGGTCCTGGGCGGCACGGGTTTCCTGTTCCAGGACCGTCGGTTCGCCCGGTTCCTGGGACACGCTGACCACCCAGCGCATGCCGGTCCAATCGCCCAGCATCTTGCCGACCCGGCCCGTCAGGTCCGGCGGCGCATGACGGCCCGGCCGGAATTCCAGGCGGCCCGGCTCCAGCCGCACCAGATGCACGTCACGTTTCAGGGCGCTGGCCAGGATTCCCTCGCGCTTGGCTTCGAACATTTTCACCAGTTCGGCCATGGTCTTCGGCAGGTCGGCACGCGCTTGTGCCACCATGGGCGAAACATCCGGCGACGCGGCCACGGCCATGGCGGCCCCGCCGCGAATCAGCGTCGGACCGGGCATGCCGGACGCCCGTGCGCCGCCACCACTACCGCCACCGCCACTACCGCCACTTCCACCACCGGGCGCATTCCCGCCAGCGGCGGCCCCCGGCTGCAAGTCCTTCAACTTCGCGACCAGATCGCCCGGCGTCGGCATATCGGCGACATGCAACAGGCGGATGATCGCCATTTCCGCCGCCTGAATCGGGGACGGCGCGGCGCGGACCTCGCCCAGTCCTTTCAGCAGCATCTGCCAAACGCGGCTCAACACCGGGACGGACAGATTGGCGGCCATTTCCTTGCCGCGCGTGCGTTCCAATTCGGCCGTCGTCGGCCGGTCCAACGCATCCGGCACCAGATTGGCGCGGGTCAGGACATGGGTGATTTCCAGAAGGTCTTCCAACACCACCGCCGGGTCGGCCCCGGTCCGGTACATGTCGTCCAACAGGTCCAGCGCCGTGGCCGCGTCGCCCTTCATCACCGCGTCGAACAGGTCATAGACCCGCGTGCGGTCGGCGAGACCCAACATGTCGCGGACCTGTTCCGCCGAGACCGTATCGGCGCTGAGCGCGATGGCCTGATCCAAGATCGACAAACCGTCGCGCACGGACCCGTCCGCGGCGCGGGCGATCATGCCCACGGCTTCTTCGTCGATCCCGACGCCTTCCTGCTGGGCGACGGATTTGAAATGCGCGGCCAATTGATCGACCGGAACCCGACGCAGATCGAATCGCTGGCACCGCGACAGGACGGTAACCGGCACCTTGCGGATTTCCGTCGTCGCGAAGATGAATTTCACATGTTCCGGCGGCTCTTCCAGCGTCTTCAACAGCGCGTTGAAGGCGTTCTTGGACAGCATGTGCACTTCGTCGAGCACGTAGACTTTGTACCGCGCCGATACCGGGCGATAGCGCACACCGTCGATCAGTTCGCGGATATCGTCGACGCCGGTTCGGCTGGCGGCGTCCATTTCAATGACATCGACATGCCGGTCGGCGGCGATGGCGGTGCAATTGGCGCAAACGCCGCAGGGATGCACGGTCGGTCCGCCGTTTCCGTCCGGCCCGACGCAGTTCAGCGCCTTGGCCACGATCCGCGCCGTCGTCGTTTTCCCGACCCCGCGCACGCCGGTCAGCATGAAGGCCTGCGCGATGCGACCCGCCGCGATGGCGTTCGACAGGGTGCGAACCAGGGCTTCCTGACCGATCAGGCTGCTGAAATCCGACGGGCGGTATTTCCGCGCCAGGACACGATAGGCCTTGTCGTCCGGGACTTTAGTTTCTGCCACCGTCACAGGGGCCGTCGCCGGTTTGGCGGCCGGTTGAGGGGGCTCGTCGAATCCCAGGCCGGGGCCGTCCTGCACGGGCGGCGGCTCGTCGTCCAGATCGAAGGGCGGATCGTTCTCTGTGCTCATGGTTCTATCATCGCAAGCCGACCTGACCGGCACAACAGGGAAGACGGTTCCTCCTGTCAAAATCGTTCGGGTTGGTAACGAATCTCCGCCGTCGACCTAAAGCGTTTTCGCCGCGTCCCGACAGGCCCCCAATATCCGGTCCGACAGGCCTTCATCCTTCACCGCGCGGGATAGAATGATCCCGCCGATACACAAGGCCAGCATTCCAATCGTGGCGTCGTCGATGCCGTCCTCCCCGGTCGGCGTGCCTTTCAGGTCCGTCAGTTTCCGGGCGACATCCCGCGCATAGTCGTCAAACGCACCGCGCACCTTGTCGCCCGACCGTTCGATTTCCGGCGATAGCGGCGGCACGGAACAGCCCTGATCCACGCGGTCCCGATGTTCGGGGGACAGATAGGCGTCGATAAACGTTTCCGCACCGCACGAATCATCCGGACTCACCGCCGCCGCCTTCATCCGGCCGGCGAAGAGCGGCAGCGGTTCCTGCTGCATGTTCTTCATGATTTCGACCAGCAGGTCTTCCTTGCTTGAAAAATGGGCGTAGAAACCGCCGCGCGTCAGTCCCGCCGCCGCCATGATCGCGTCAATGCTGGCCGCCTGATAGCCGGTTCGGTTCATTTCCTGCCGGGCCGCAGTGACGATCTGCGCCCGGATCTTGTCCTTGTGGCCGGCGGGATAGGGCATGGCGATATCTCCAAAATATGTTGTTGAACATATTTTATAGGCGACCCACCCTGCCGCCAAGTTTCATCGACACAAGGAGGATTAACCCATGTCCCTGCACCTATACGGCCTGCCGCAAAGTTCGATGGTCTGGTCCGTCCGGCTGCTGCTGGCGGAAAAGGGGGTGCCGCATACCGTCGGCCTGACCGGTTGCACCGAATTGTTCGAAATGTCGAAATCGCCCGATCTGGACCTGCACCCGTTGCGAAAAATCCCGATCCTCGAACACGATGGAAAACGCCTGTTCGAGGTAACGGCGATCATGCGCTATATCGACCGGGTCTTCGACGGGCCGCGATTGCTGCCCGATACGCCCTATGAGGAAGGTCTGGCGGATCAGTGGTTGAGCGTCATCATGGCCTATGTCGATCCGGCGGCCATCCGCGCCCTCGTCCTCCCCATCGTCATCGGCAAAATGACCGGCACCCCGCCGGAAGAAACCGCTGTCACCGCCGCGACGGAACGGACCGCAAAGGGTCTGGATGTGATCGACGCCGCGTTGCAGGATCGGAATTTCTTCCTGGGGGACACGCCCTGTCCCGCCGATTTCGCGCTGTGGCCGATCCTGCATTATTTGCAAATGCTGCCCGTCGGCGCGCGACTGGTGAAACAACGCCCGGCCCTGAGCAGCCTGATGGAGCGTGTGCGCGCCCGACCCGGTTTCATCGAAACCGTTCCGACCTGATACAAGGGATTTTTAGGAAGGCGGAAGGTCGGCGTTAAGTGACCCGAGCGAAAATCTCGTTACGGCTGCTTCCTTCCGGACCTGACCGGGTTGGCGAGGCGCCCGTCCACCGCCGACCTTCCTGCGGCGCTATATGTTTCAGCGGACCCGGGATTGCAAGGAGAATCCCGATTCGGTCCCCCTTAAAGACCTGGAATGCCGTCCTGGACCTCGACCAATGTCGGGCCGTTGGCGGCGAAACCGGCCTTCAGGGCGTCGGCGATGTTCTCCGCGCGGTCGGGTCTGGCATAGGACCAGCGGAACGCCTTGGCCAGGGCCTCGAAATCCGGCGGTTCGGGGGTGACGCCGACGGTCTGGATGCGGCGGTTCACCATGTCGTCGCGGATCTGACCCAGCGCCCGGTTATTCCAGACCAGCGCCACGATGTTAAGGCCCAGTTCGGACGCCACCATCATTTCCGGCGCGGTATAGAGGAAACCGCTATCCCCCGCGACGGCGAGCACCGCGCGATCCGGGGCGCCGATCTTCGCACCGATGGCGGCAGGAAGGCCGTAGCCCAACGTCCCATACCCCGCCGGGAACAGGAACCGCCCCTTCGGCGGCAGCGGGAATTTCGGGATGGAGGTATAGATCACCTGCGTCATATCGCCGACGAGGACGCCGTCCTCCGGCATGGCCTGACCGATCTGTTCCAGGATCGCGGCGTGTTTGTCTTCCAGTTTCGGCAGGAAGCCTTCGAACGGTGTCGCGCGATAGGCGGCGGCGCGTTCGACGCCGTTATTGGTCGCGACCTGCGGGCCCAGTACGTCCAGCAGCGCCTCGACCGCCAGTTTCGCATCCGACCGGATGCCGACGGCAGGCCGGAAGCGCAGGTCGAATTCCGCCGCGTCGATATCGATGCGGATCAGTTTCCCCGGCAGGACGAATTGGTCGTTATAGGTGTCGTTGCGCGACAGTTCCGTGCCGATGGCCAGCACGACGTCGGCTTCGGACAGGACTTGATCGCAGACCGACGACCACATCAGGCAGCCCAGATGCAGCGGGTGGTTCGACGGCAGCACATCCTTGCCCGCCACGGTGCCCAGCGTCGGGCAATCCAGCCGTTCGGCCAGTTCGATAATCTGCTGCGCCGCGCCGCGCGCGCCGCCGCCGACCAGGATCAACGGGCGTTTCGCCTGATCCAGCAGGGTCGCCGCCTGTTCGATCGCATCCAATTCCGGGCCAGGTTTCGGGGCAGCCGGGCGCGGAGACCAGTCGGTGCGCGTCTGTTCCGCCAGCAAATCCAACGGCACGGACAGATGCACCGGACGCGGGCGGCGGCTGTTGAACTGATCGAAAGCGCGGGCGACGATGCCGGGCACTTCTTCCGGGTCGCTGGGCGTTTCCGAAAAAGCGCAGAGCGGCCGCGTCATGGCGGACTGATCCGTCACCTCATGCAGGCAGCCATAGCCCTTGCCCAGGGTTTCGCGCGGATTGTCGCTGCTGACCAGCAGGACCGGGACGCTGTCGGTGAAGCTCTGGCCCAGGGGGGTCATCGCGTTGGTGACGCCCGCCCCGGTGATGACGAAGGCGACGCCCGGCTTGCCGGTCATGCGGGCATAGCCGTCGGCCATGAAGGCGGCGCCCTGTTCGTGGCGCGGCAGGACGTGACGAATATTCGCGCCCGCGAAGCCGCGATACAGTTCCAGGTTATGCACGCCCGGAATGCCGAAAACGGTATCGACGCCATAGTCCTCCAGCAGCTTCACCAGCGCTTCGCCGCAGGTCGGTCTCGTGTCCATGTCGCGTCTCCTCATTATGCATCCCGGTCGATAAGGCGGGCACTCTAGACAGAAGCAACACACCTTTCCAAGCCCGTTTCACACGCTATGAACCGGCCTTGACGCTGGTTGAGTTTTTTTCATCTGCTTGGCGTTTTTCTTCCTGTTTCTCAACGGATTACATCAAGTCATGTAAATTGTTGTGGGGCTAGGCTGTCCTGCTTACGATCCTTTCCAAGACGCGCGGACAGGCCGTTCAACGCCCGCGCCATACAGAACGAGACAGTCCACGGGGAACGACCATGAGAGAACATGCGCGGGTTGTAATTATCGGCGGCGGGATAATGGGCTGCGGCCTGTTATATCATCTTGCGCAGGAGGGATGGACGGATTCCCTGCTGATCGAAAAGGGTGAGCTCACCTCCGGTATCACCTGGCACGCGGCGGGTCAGTGCCCCAGTTTCATCGCCGATTACAACATGGCGAAAATCCACCACCACGGAAACACGCTCTATCCCAAGCTTGAGGAAATGACGGGCCAATATGTCTCCTGGCATGGCTGCGGCGGACTGCGTTTCGCGATGAACGAGGCGGAACTCGACTATTTCAAGAAGGTCGAGGGCACGTCGAAACTGATCGGCTTCCGCATGCAGGTCATCGGCCCGGACGAAATCAAATCCGTCTACCCCCATGTCGACACGACGGGGGTTCTCGCCGCCGCCTGGACCCTGGATGACGGGCATGTCGATCCGGCAGGCTGCTGCAACGCGCTGGCCAAGGGCGCCCGCGACATGGGTGCGGAAATCGAGCGCCGAAACCGCGTCCTCGACGTCAAGCAACTGCCCAGCGGCGAATGGCAGGTGGTGACGGAAAAGGGCACCGTGACCTGCGAACACGTCGTGAATGCCGGCGGCTGCTATGCCCGAAAGATTAACCAATGGGTCGGCTCCGACGTGCCGATCACGAATATGAAACACCATTATCTCGTCACCGAGGCGATCCAGGAATTCATCGATTCCGACACGGAAATGCCCGTGATCCGCGATCCTTGGGCGTCCTCCTATTACCGGCAGGAGCAGAAATCCGGCCTGATCGGCATCTACGAAACCGAAGGCGCGCAGGAAGCCTGGGCGGAGCGTGGCGGCTATCCCGAATGGGACAGCGAGAACGAGTTGTTCACCGACGAATTGGACCGCATTTCCCCCTGGATCGAAAAAGTGCTGGAGCGCATGGAGATTTGGGGCGAAAGCGGCATCAAGCGCATCGTCCACGGCGCCATCCCCCACACGCCCGACGCCAACCCGCTGCTCGGCCCGACCGGCGGCTTGAAGAATTTCTGGCAGTGCTGCGGCTCGTCCATCGGCATCGCGCAGGGGGCCGGCTGCGGCAAATATCTGGCGCAATGGATGGTCCACGGCGAATCCGAAATAAACATGGCGGGCCTGGACCCGCGCCGCTTCGGCCGCTGGGCGGATGAAGATTACGTCCGCGCCCGGTCCATCGAAGACTACGAACATATGTACATCCTGCACCTACCGGGTGAGGAACGCCCGGCAGGCCGGGGCAAGCGCGAATCCTCGCTATATGACGCGCTGAAACAGGCTGGCGGCCTCTACACCACCGCCTCCGGCTGGGAACGGGTGAAGTATTACTCCCCCGACGGGCGCGACGAGGAAGCGGGCTTCCGCCACAACAACGCCTTCGACGCGGTCGGCGCGGAATGCCGTCATGTCATGGAAAAGGTCGCAGTGGCCGACCTGTCCTCCTTCGCGAAATTCGAGGTTTCCGGCCCCGACGCACCCGTCCTGCTGGACCGCGTCTTCGCCAACCGCATGCCGAAGAAGGTCGGCGGCATCGCCCTGGCCCATATGCTGAACGCCGACGGGATGATCGAAGGCGAAGCGACCGTGACCCGATTGGCGGAGGATCGCTATTACGTCCTGTCCGCCGCGGCGGCGGAAGTCCGCGATATGGATTGGCTGACCCAGCATATCGAACCGGGCGAGACCGTGACGGTCGAAAACGTGTCCAACGCCTGGGGCAACCTCGTCCTCGCAGGTCCGAAAAGCCGCGACGTCCTGTCCCAGATCACCGACGCGGACCTGTCGAACGAGGGTTTCCGCTGGCTGACAGCGCAGGAAATCACCGTCGCGGGCGTCTCCGTCCGGGCGCTGCGCGTCAACTATATCGGCGAATTGGGCTGGGAACTGCACTGCCCGATGGACGGCATGCCCACAGTCTATGCCGCCTTGATGGAGGCCGGAAAGGCCCACGATATCGGCCATTTCGGCACCTATGCCGTCAACGCCATGCGCATGGAAAAGGCCTATCGCGGCTGGGGCTCCGAACTGACCAACGAAATCACGGCGATCGAGGCAGACATCGAACGCTTCGTGAAACTCGACAAGGACTTCCTGGGCAAGGCCGCGACGCAGCAGCGCAAACAGGACGGCCCGCACGGCAAGATCGTCTATCTGGAACTGGAAAAGGGCGATAACGAATCTGTCGGCGGCGAAGCGATCACCATAGAAGACGGAACCGTCATCGGCCTCACCACGTCCGGCGGCTATGGCCACCGTACCGGCAAAAGTCTCGCCTTCGCCTATGTGAAGCCGGACTACGCCGCACCGGGCACGGAAATGACCGCGTGGCTCTTGGGCGCACCGCGCAAGGCCACGGTCCTGGCCGACCCGGTCTATGATTCAGCGAACGAAAAGCTGCGGGCGTAGCCTTATAAGTGGAACCGCCAAGGACGCTGAGAAGGGCACGGAGGGCGCAAAGTTCTCCCCCCGTCATTCCCAAAAATCCAGCCTGCACGGGGGCGGCGATTTTGACTTGGCGGTCTTCGCGCCCTTCTTAGCGACCTTGGCGGTAAACTCGGTCCTCTCGTCACCCAAGCCACCCGTCACCCTGACGCAGGCCAGGCTCCAGAGCGTCCGGCACAAACCCAGCGTCCGCCTGGGTCCTGGTCTGCGCCAGGACGACGGCAGAGGCTTAAACCGAGCGCACGGCGTCCAGGAAGGCCTTGATCTTGGCGGGGTCCTTCTTGCCCGGCGCGCTTTCGACGCCGGACGAGGTATCGACGCCGGGCGCGCCGGTCATGCGGATGGCGGATTTCACATTGTCGGGGGTCAGCCCGCCCGCCAGCAGCCACGGCACGCCGAATTTGCGGCCTTCCAACACGGTCCAGTCGAAGGCTTCGGCATTGCCGCCGGGGCGGGTCGCGTCCTTCGGCGGTTTGGCGTCGAACAGCAGGCGGTCGCAGACCTTCGCATAGCGGTCGGCGCTGACGAGGTCGTCGGCATCCCGCACCTTGATCGCCTTATAGACCTGACGGCCCGTGCGGTTCTTCAGGTCTGCGCAGCGGTCGACCGGCTCCTCCCCATGCAATTGGATCGCGTCCAGTTTCACGCGGCTCAACACCCGGTCGATCAACTCATCGTCCGGATCGACGAACAGGCCGACGGTCACCACATGGTCCGGCACCAAACCCGCCAGCATCGCCGCATCCTCCACCGCGATATTGCGCGGGCTGGGCGGAAAGAAGACAAGCCCCACCAAATCCGCGCCATAGCGGATCGCGGCATTCATCGCCGCCGGATCGGTCAACCCGCAGATTTTTGCTTCAGTCTTCATTCAACGGTTCGCTATTCGGTATGAAAATTCTATAGGCCGTATATGCCATCCCGATCCAAACAAGCCAAACAAGTACAGTCGATAATGCTGTCGGCTGCATGGCGTAAACGCCAAGGTCAATTCCGAGAGCCGCATTGAGCCATGGAGACACAAACGCGCCAGTCGTTGAAATCACCGCAACCAATGCCGCCCAGATAATTACGATCGAAACGCAAAGCAGCGCGACGAAGCCCGGAAACCGCCGATAAATCCATAAAAACCGCTCCGGCGTTGCAGCGTTCGATACTGTCACGGTTCGAAAGAGCGAAAACCATAGCGGAAGCGTTACGGCGACGGCGATCAATCGCTCAAAGAACAAATAAACGACGGTCACAGCGGTTGCGGCGCTGCCGGTCAATGCGGTGGTCGCGATCAACGGGCCCAATAGCGCCACACGGAAAGCGTCAACCATTGTATCGATAATGAAAATCAACAGAACGAAGAACAATGCCATCGCTCGACCGCGCTCAAACGAGAACGGTCCCAACAAGCACCACGGCAGTCCGCGCCCCTGTAGCCGCGCCACCCAACAGGTCGACAGGATTGCAAATGCAACGAAGCCCATCGCGTTCGGGACGATGGTTACCGCCCCCATTCGGACGCCCAACCATAACGGAGAGCTGTAGTCCGTATCCATCACGGATGCGAAATCCAACACCGTCATGGTTGCCGCCAATGTGCCGACGAGGAGCGCTATCGGAATGATCGAAACAGCAGTCACCGTGCCGAAATGGCGAAGCATCGCCTTCAGCGAGGTGCGAAAACAAAGCCAGACAAGCGCAAGGGCGGAGGGGAATTCACTATCCCGCATCGACGTCCGCCGCGATGGCCTCCGCCGCCGCCGCCGGGTCTTCCGCGCCGGTGATGGGGCGGCCGATGACCAGGAAGTCGGCGCCTTCGGCAATGGCCTGGGCCGGGGTCATGACGCGTTTCTGGTCGCCCAGCGCCGCGCCCGCCGGGCGGATGCCGGGAACGATCAATTTGAAATCCGGGCCGCATTCGGCGCGGAGGGCGGCGATTTCGTGGGAGGAGCAGACGACCCCATCCAGCCCCGCCTTCTGCGTCAAGGCGGCGAGGCGCAGGACCTGATCGCGGGCCGGGCCGATCTGGCCGGTCGCGTCGAGGTCCCCGTCGTCCATGCTGGTCAGGACGGTGACGGCGATCAGCATCGGGCGGACGATGCCGAGTTGCTCGGCCTCAAAGTTGGCGGCATCCAGCGCCGCCTTCATCATCGCCGGACCGCCCACGGCATGGACGTTCAGGATCGACGGGGCCAGCGGCATGGCGGAGCGCACGGCCCCCGCCACCGTATTCGGAATATCGTGGTATTTGAGGTCGAGGAACAGGCGCTGCTGTTTTGCGGGCTCGCCCCTCGGCGTTTCCTCCGGTCCCGCGCGCACGACCTGCCGCACCCCCTGCGGGCCGTTGGCGTTGAAGAATTCCAAACCCAGCTTGATGCCGCCGACCTTGCCCGCCAATTGCCGCGACAGCGCCGTCGCCTTATCGACGTCGGGCGTGTCCAGGGCGACCAGGATACGGTCGCGCGGTTTGATCGGGGTGGCCATCTGGGTCATGCGGGTCTCCTCAATGGTGGTTTTAGAAACTAATCCAGCTTTTGGCGGCGCGGATGTCGCCGACGACGCGGTCGGCGCGGTTTTTCAGGCTGGGATTCAGCCAGGGGCCCATCGCCGCCATCTGATCCTCATCGATCACGCCGATTTGGCGCAACAAGGCCGCCATCATGGTTTCCGACCCGCGCGTCGCGCCGTCATCGCATTTCAGCGCCACGCCCAGACCATATGCCGGCAGGGAGGCGCAGAAGACCCCTTCCGCCCCGGTCTTGATGAAGGCTTTGTCGCCCAGGATTTTCATCACCTCCGTACAGAAACGCCCGGTCCCGGCGACCATAAACGGATTCGCGAAGACCGACGCCTTGATCCGCTCAATCGCCTTCGCCCGCGCCTCGGGCAGGTCCTTCGGTTCCGCGATCCGCGCGAAGCCGTAGGCCAGGTTTTCCAGAGGGATCGGCCAGTTCGGCGCGGAACAGCCGTCGATGCCGGGCGCGACGTCGGACAGATCGACGGCGCAGAGCTGTTCCATCGCGCCGACGATGCGCTGCTGCACCGCATGGGTCTGGTTCACATAGCCCTTGGTCGGCACGCCCAGATGCTTGGCCAGCGCCAGCATGCCCGCATGCTTGCCCGAACAGTTGTTGTGCAACTGATTCGGTTCCTCGCCCGCGCGGGCCATGCGGTGCGCGTCTTCCTCGCGATAGGGCCAGTGGCTGCCGCATTCGAGGTCCGCTTCCGTCAGACCCAGCTTGGTCAGCATGGACAGGGTGGTTTCCGTATGACCGACCTCCCCATTATGCGACGAACAGGCCAGCGCCACTTCCGCATCGGTGAAGCCCGCCGCTTCCGCCGCGCCGCTTTCGACCATGGGCAGGGCCTGCACCGCCTTGATGGCGGAGCGCGGGAAGGTCGGGCGTTTGATATCGCCCCAGGATTCCTGAACCTTGCCGGTGAAATCGACAATGGCGGCATATCCGCGATGGCGGCTTTCGACCACGCCGTTGCGCGTGACCTCCACCGTCAACGGATTCGCGGCGTCGCCGCTGCTGGACAGGGAGATCGCATCCTGAGACATGGTTCGGCCTCGTTTGAGTTTGAAGTCGGGCGAACTTGCCTCCACGGGCGGGTTTGTGCAAGGTCGGCGGCGTTCTTGAACAGGAGAATTTGAGCGTATGCAGTCACGCGGCTACTTCGGCCTGGGGGTCGAAGGCATTTCGAAACCCATGAATGCGGGCACCTTGATGCGCACCGCCCATGCCTTCGGCGCAAGCTTCGTCTTTGCCGTATCCCCCTATGTCGACATTCGCGGCATTCGGAAATCGGACACGTCGGGCACGGCGGATCAGGTACCCTATTACGAATGGGCGACGGTGGACGATATCGCCCTGCCGCGCGGGTGTCAGATCGTCGGCATCGAACTGGTCGAGGAGTCCATCGAAATGCCGTCCTTTCGCCACCCAGACCGCGCGGCCTATATCCTGGGGCCGGAACGCGGGTCCCTGTCGCCGGAAATGCTGGCGCGCTGCGACCATGTGGTGAAGATTCCGATATCCTTCTGCGTCAATGTCGGGATCGCGGGGGCCATCGCGCTGTATGACCGGATGATCAGCCGCGGCCGCTTCGCCGAACGCCCGGTCAGCGCGGGCGGACCGGTCGCCCCGCGCAAGGCGCATGTGCATGGCGAACAGGTCTTCCGCACCAAGAAGACGGTGAAAAAAGCCACGCCCCGACGGGTTCAGGCCCCAGAATGATCCTGGACCTGCCACAATTCCGCCCAGACTGTCGGGCGTTATGGCATTCTATCGCGTGAACAGGCTCACCTAAATCAGGGGAAACTTGAATGGGACAGCAGATTGCCCTGGTCGACGACGACCGCAACATCCTGACTTCCGTCACCATCGCGTTGGAGGCTGAAGGCTACACGGTCACAACCTATACCGACGGCGAAACCGCGTTGCGCGGCCTGACGACGCGGCCGGTCGATCTGGCGGTCCTGGATATCAAGATGCCGCGCATGGACGGCATGGAGCTGCTGCAGAAGCTGCGCCAGAATTCGGAATTGCCGGTGATCTTCCTGACGTCGAAGGACGATGAGGTCGATGAGCTGATGGGCCTGCGCATGGGCGCGGACGACTATATCAAGAAGCCGTTCTCCCAACGCCTGCTGATCGAACGCATCCGCGCCCTGCTGCGCCGTGCCGAACTGGAACAGCGTACGGCGGAGGGCGGCACGGCCCAGAAGACGCAGGGCGCCTTTACCCGGGGCGATCTGGTCATGGACGGCGACCGGCATCTGTGTACCTGGAAGGGCGACCCGGTGAAGCTGACGGTCACCGAATTCCTGCTGCTGAAGGCCCTGGCGCAACGGCCCGGTCTGGTGAAAAACCGCGACCAGCTGATGGACGCGGCCTATGGCGAAAACATTTATGTCGACGACCGGACGATCGACAGCCATATCAAGCGCCTGCGCAAGAAGCTGCGCGCCGCCGATCCGGAATTCGACCGGATCGAAACCCTGTACGGCGTCGGCTATCGCTACAAGGAAGACGAATAACGCAACCGCTCCCGTGATGTGTAATACGTCATGGGGCGGTCCGGGATGGTGACGTTGGGGACGCTTTTTGCCGAAAAACCGGCCGAACAACAGGCCGATACGCGCAGTACGCGGCGGGAAACCAAACGCCGCCAGCGTGCCGAACGGCGTTTGCGCCGTCGTCATCGGCTGTCCCCGCTGACCCGGAAGATTCTGGCCGTCAACCTGCTGACCCTGCTGATCCCGGTTCTGGGCATCCTCTATCTGGGCCCCTATCGCGACCGGTTGATCGAACAGGAACTGGATGCGCTGCGGGAACATGGCGAAATCTTTTCCGGGGCACTGGGCGAAGGCGCGATCGGCCTGCTGGATAACGGACAGGAGGTTCTGAACCTCGTCCCCGCCCGCGATCTGGTCCGGCGTCTGTCCGCGGCCAGCGAGGTGCGGGCGCGGTTCTTCCTGGCGGACGGGTCGCTGGCGGTGGACAGTCGCCGCCTGGGTCAATACGGCGCGTCGATCCTGGTCGAGGAGCTGGACGACCCGATCGATACCGACACGTTCGAACCCATGGTGAACCCGGTTCTGGGCGCGTTCGAAAAGGTCCTGCACTGGATCGAAAACCGCGACTACCCGCTCTATCACGACCGCCGCGACTCGACCGTGGCCGATTATCCCGAAGCCGTGCGCGCCCTGTCCGGCGAAATCGTCGGTGTCGTCCGACGGGACAGGAACCGCAATCTGGTCCTATCCGTCGCCCTGCCGGTGCAGCGCTATGTCCATGTTTTCGGCAGCCTGCTTCTGTCCCGCGACGGCACCCGCATCGACATTGCCATGCGCGATGTGCGCCTGACCGTTCTGGCCGTCTTCGCCGTCGCCCTCGTCCTGACGACGCTGCTGTCCCTGTATTTCGCGGGCACCATCGCGCGCCCCATCCACCGGCTGGCGGAAGCCGCCGAAAAGGTCCGGCACAGCGTCGGGCGCGATCCGGCAACGATCCCCGACCTGACCAAGCGCCGCGACGAAATCGGCGACCTGTCCGCCGTTCTGCGCGAAATGACGGAAGCGCTGACCAGCCGCATCACCGCCATCGAGCGTTTCGCCGCCGATGTCAGCCATGAAATCAAGAATCCCCTGACCTCCCTGAAAAGCGCCATCGAAACCATTCAGCGCGTGAAGTCCCAGGACCAGCAACGCGAATTGCTGCGCATCGTGAAGGAAGACGTGGAACGGCTGGACCGCCTGATCACCGATATTTCGGACGCGTCGCGGCTGGATGCGGAACTGGGACGGGTGGAAACGGAAACCGTCGACCTGTCGGTGATGATGGATGTTCTGGTCGGCATGCGGCGGACGGCCCATGGCGACGACGAACCGGAACTGGCCCGCGACAAGGACCGCCCCGTCCTGTCGGCCACGGTCCTCGGCGACGGCCCCTTCACGGTTCAGGGGAACGAGGATCGCCTTGTTCAGGTCTTGCAGAACCTGATTTCCAACGCCGAGAGTTTCAGCCCGCCCGGCGGCCGCATCACCCTGTCCGTGCGCCGCGAGGCCAACTGGATCGAGCTGCGCTGCGAGGATGAAGGCCCCGGCATTCCGGACAACAAGCTGGCGGCGATTTTCGACCGTTTCTACACCGAACGGCCGGATCACGAGGCCTTTGGCGGCCATTCCGGCCTGGGCCTGTCGATCTGCAAACAGATCGCCGAAGCCCATGGCGGCACGATTACCGCCGAAAACCGGGTCGGACGGGACGGAAATCGCGGCGGCGCGCGGTTCATCCTGCGCCTTCCGGCAGCAGCCTGACCGGCAGTCGGACGGACCGATTTTTATTCCCGCAACGCAAAAAACTCAATAAAATACCGATCGTCTTGTAACTTTCAGAACAACCAATAACTTGTTTCTGATTGGAATAGATGGAATTAAATTATATACATCCGTGACAAGACGGATAAAAAGAACGCGCCGGCACAAACGATAAAGCCAAGAAGCCGGTCGCCAAAAAGCGGGGGATCGCCAAACAATGGATAGAGCCGGAGAAATGGCCGTCTTCACCAAAGTGGTGGAGGAAGGAAGCTTTTCGAGTGCCGCGCGCGCGTTGAAACTGACGCCGTCGGCTGTCAGCAAACAAATCGGACGGCTGGAAGACCGTCTGGGCGTGCGTCTTTTGAACCGCACGACGCGGCAACTGTCGGCGACGGAGGAAGGCGACGCCTTCTATCAGCGCTGCGTCCGCATCCTGACCGATATGGAAGAGGCGGAAATCGCCGTCAGCCAGCGTCATTCCGCCCCGCGCGGGACCCTGCGCGTGAATTGCGGCGTCGCCTTCGGCAAACACCAGATCAGCCCGCTTATTCCGGAATTCCTGGAACGGTTCCCCGAAGTGAATGTCGAAATGACCCTGACCGACGCCCTGTCCGATCTGGTCGAGGAAGGTCAGGACGTCGCCATTCGTTTCGGCAAGCTGCAGGACAGTTCCATGGTCGCCCGTCAATTGGCGGTCAGCCGCCGTGCGATCTGCTGCTCGCCGGAATATCTGCAACGTTTCGGCGAACCGAAACATCCCAGCGAACTGACGGCCCATAACCGGTTGGGCTTTTCCACCGCGATCCATCTGAACGAATGGATTTTCCGCCTGCCGGACGGGTCGGAATATCCGGTGAAGGTCGAAGGCAATTTCACCGCCAATAACGGCGAGACCATTCACGAAATGGTGCTGGCCGGTCTGGGCATCGCGCGTCTGGCGGAATTTCTGGTGTCGTCGGAAGTCCGCGAGGGCAAGCTGGTGCGGATTCTGAAGCCCTTCTATCGCGACGTGGAAGTGCCGATCAACGCGGTCTATCCGACGCGTCGGCATCTGTCGCCCAAGGTGCGGGCCTTCGTCGATTTCCTGGTGGAAAAATTCAACCCCGTTCCGCCTTGGGAAGCCGAATCCTGAGGACCTGGTTCCCAGCGGAACGGGGTCGGAGTTGGGATGGGATAGAAGAGTTCACAGGGATGGTTTCCGCTGCCAACGCTTCATCGCCCCGAAGGACGATGAGGTAACGCTATCCCTGTTAACCCGCCGCCACATTGACTTAAATCAATCAATTCGAATATGTCGGCGGGCCTTCTATTTATAGGGGTCCGCCGCGTCGCGCAGGCCGTCGCCCAGGAATTGGAAGGCCAGCACGACCATGATGACCGGCACCGCCGGCCACAGCAGCCAGGGATACAGCGCCACGGCGTTGAAGTTCTGTGCCTCGTTCAGCAATACGCCCCAACTCGTCACAGGCGGTTTCAGGCCCAGGCCGAGGAAGCTGAGCGCCGTTTCGCCCAGGATCATGCTGGGCACTGCCAGGGTGACCGAGGCGATCAGGTGACTGGTGAAGCTGGGCAGCAGATGCTTGCCGATGATCCGCGTCGGCTTCGCCCCCATCAATTGGGCGGCGACGGCGAAATCTTCCTCCCGCAGGGCCAGAAGCTTCGACCGCACGGCGCGGGCCAGCCCCGGCCAATCCAACAGACCCAGAATGACCGTGATCCCCAGAAAAACCAGGATCGGCGACCAGTTGACCGGCATTGCCGC
This sequence comes from Pacificispira spongiicola, assembly GCF_012926505.1. Classification (GTDB taxonomy): domain Bacteria; phylum Pseudomonadota; class Alphaproteobacteria; order UBA8366; family Aestuariispiraceae; genus Pacificispira; species Pacificispira spongiicola. The sequence continues at coordinate 501,749 of NZ_JABBNT010000003.1, read as the reverse complement.
CGACAGCGCCATCCAGAGGGGCAGCGACGGGAAGGAGCGGATGACCTCGATCACGCGCTGCACGCACCAATCGGCGGCGCCGCCGAAATACCCGGCGATCCCGCCCAGCGTGATGCCCAGCACGAAACTGATCGTCACGCCGATCAACCCGACGGTCATGGAAATCCGCGCGCCCTGAATGATGCGCGACAGGATATCCCGGCCCAGCCGATCCGTGCCCAGCAGGAAGAATTGCGATCCCGCCGCCGGGCAAACCAGATGGAAATTCGTTTCGAACAGGTTCCAGAATGCGTAGCGCGCGCCTTCGAAATCGTCCTGCGTGCAGAAGAAGCGCAGCTTGTGCGGCGCCGCCATGTTTTCCCGATAATCCCAGCGCAATTCTTCCATATTCAGGCTGACATCGTAGGGATAGACGAAGGGGCCGACGAATTCCCCGTCATGGAACAGGCGGAGTTCCTGCGGCGGGGCATAGATATAATCCGTATGCCGCGCGGTGAAGGCATAGGGTGCCAGGATTTCCGACACCACGACCGACAGATAGACCAGCACCAGATAGAGGCCGCTCCACACCGCGAGCTTATGGCGGCGGAACTTCAGCCACATCAACCGCCATTGCGAGGACAGGTAAAAGCGTTCCTGATCCGGCGTCAGCTTCGTCGCGGAATAAGGGTCGAAAGGCGTCTCGTTGACGAAATGATCCAGCGGCTTGCCTGTCGTCATTTCGATGCCTCCGCACCCAGTCGAATTCGGGGATCGAGGAAGGCCAGGGCCAGATCGGACACAAGGTTTCCGACCACGGTCAACAGCGCCAGCACCATCAGGAAGGACCCGGCTAGATACATGTCCTGGGTTTCCAGGGCGCGCAGCAGCATCGGCCCGGTCGTCTCAAGGCTTAAGACGATCGACACGATGGCGGAGCCGGAGATGATTTCCGGCAGGATATTGCCGATATCCGCAATGAACGGGTTCAGCGCCATGCGCAGGGGATATTTGAACAGCGCCTTTTTCGGCGGTACGCCCTTCGCCAGCGCGGTGACGACATATTGCTTGTGCAACTCGTCCAGCAGGTTGGCGCGCAGCCGCCGGATCATCCCGGCCGTGCCCGACGTCCCGATGACGATGACCGGCACCCACAGATGTTGCAACACGCTGACGAATTTTTCCCAGGACATCGGCGCATCGCGCAGATGGTCGTCGACAAGACCGCCGATGGACGCGCCCGTCCATTCGTTCGCCAGATACATCAGAACCAGCGCCAGCAGGAAGTTCGGCGTCGCCAGCCCGATGAAACCGATGAAGGTCAGCGCGTAATCGCCCGGCGAATATTGGTTCACCGCCGAATAGACGCCGATCGGGAAGGCCACGATATAGACGAAGACGATGGTGACGAAAGACACCAGAATAGTCAGGAACATTCGGTCGCCGACCACGTCCGACACCGGCATTTCATAGGCGAAGGAATAGCCCATATTGCCTTCCAGCAATATGCCCTTCATCCACAGAAGGTACTGTTTCCACATCGGTTCGCCGAAACCGTAATTATCGCGATAGAAGGCCAGCACCTCCTCGCCGATCTGTTCGCCGCGGTCCTGATATTCCTGGACAAGCGTCGTCAGGTAATCGCCGGGCGGCAATTGGATGATGACGAAGACCAGCATGCTGATGACCAGAAGGGTCGGCACCATGACCAACAGGCGGCGGATGATGTAATCCAACATACTAAACGCGTCCCCCCTGATCCCGCATCCGGCGTCCCCCGCTTATTCCGCACTCGCCTGGGCGGTGACGGAATCCTTGTCCCAATAGACATAGTCCAGGCCATAGAGGCCGAAATGCGCGCCCGGATCCCAGTTCCACAGCCCTTCTTCTGGCAGGTTCATCAGCCCGTCGCGCACCACGATCGGCTGCAACACGCCCGCCACCAGGCCGATGGTCGGAATCTGTTCGGCATGCAGCGCCAGCATGCGGTGCCAGACATCCAGACGATCCGCCTGCAACCCCGCCTGATACCATTGCCGACGCAGATCCATCAGTTCCTCGCCCAGGGCCATATCCGGGGGGCTGCCGCCATTGTGGTTGGTTTCGAAATATTCGCCCCATTCCGACCATTGATACTGATTCTGCGCGATGGGGGCGAGGTCGTTCGGCGCCATATCCGCCGTCGCCAGACCGTTTTCGAAACCGGAATCGACGGTCATCTGGGTCAGGCCGGAAAAGATACGCCGCCGCAAACTGTCCTTACCCAGGGGCTTGATATACAGCTTGATCCCCAAATCCCACCACGTGTCGCGGATCAGTTCCAGGATATCGGCCTGTTCCGTCGACCCGCCTGTTTCAACGATGATTTCGATCGGTTCCCCATTCGGCGCGATCCGCGCGCCGGTCCAATCCCGTTCCAGTCCCATATCGTCCAACAGGGCATTCGCCGCCTTCGGATCGTATTCCGCCCAGGCATCCCGATAGGCCGCATTGAACAGCGGGCTTTTCGGCAGCATCGTGTTCTGACCTTCCATGGCCAGCCCGAAATAAATCACGCGGTTGATCTCGTGCCGGTCGATCCCCATCGACAAGGCCCGACGGAACCGCACGTCGCGCACCAGGGCGCGGAAGGTCGGGTCCTTCACCGTCAGATTCGGCAACAGGGCCATATGCGACCCCTTGGCGATGCGCCACAGCAGGGTCTTGTAGCCGTGCGACGCCTCGTTCCGTTTCAACAGCGTGACGTCGTCAAAGCGCAGATAGCGCCCCTGGAAATCGACATCGCCCGTCGCGGCCTTCCCGGCGATCAGCTTTTCCTCGCTGATATTGAACACGACCTCGTCGATATAGGGCAGTTGGACACCGTTCGGATCGATCTTGTGATAGTAGGGGTTGCGCGTGAAGATAAACCGGTCCGCCGGGGCCTTCGTCCGCGGAATCCAGGGCTGCAAGGTCGGCAGCTTCGGATTTTCCATCCGATAATAGCGGCCCTTCTTGATATGGATTGCGGCCCAATTGCGCTGGCCCGCCTCTTCCGCCGCCGCTTCCAACTCCTCGATCGGGCGATAGGAGGGATGATATTTGCTCAAATAATGCATCGGCGCATAGAGCTGGTTCGGACGCGCCTGCGCCAGGCCGGGCAGGAAATCCGGGTTCGGATTGGTCCAGGCATAGCGGATCGTCGTTTCGTCCAGGATCGTGACGTCGGGGAATTCCCCCTGCACCTTCAAATAGGTCGGCGGGCCGGAGGCGTAGAGATCCTCGTTATGGCACATGTCGTACCAGAAATAGGCGAAATCGGCGGTGGTGAAGGGTTCGCCGTCGGACCAGCGATGCCCCGGCCGCAGATGCAGCGTATAGGTTCGCCCGCCATCCGTAATTTCATAGGATTCCAGAATATCCGGAACGATGTTGAAGTCCTGATCGTATTTCACCAGCCGCGCATAGCCATAGACATACATATAGCGCGTGTCTTTCGCGCTGTTCATCAGCGTCGTCAGCGTGCCGCCCGGCGTGCCGATCGTCTGACCCCGCGCGGCGAAATCGACGATTTCAGGATGCGCTGGGATGCGCTCCGCCACCGGCGGCAAGGATCCGTCCGCAACGGCGGCCTCCAGCGAGGTCGTTTCCACCAGCGGGGGCAGCATCCGGGCCGCCGCCGGACCGGGGAGGAGGCCGAGACAGAGCGCGAAACCGGCAATCAGGGCTCGTTTCATGCGGCGCTCCTTTCGAACCGGGCATCCGCCATGGCACGCACGTAATGACCGCCGCCCAGATCGTGGAAGATCAGCCCCCCGGTCCCGTCATCGGTGAAGGGCGCGGGCCAACGGTCCGGCGACGAGGCCTTGTCGTCCATCAGTTGCGCGAAATCGAGGGCATTGTCCGGATTCGGGTCCGGCACGGCGCGCAGCAGACCTTGGGTATAGGGGTGGCGCGGATTCTGGAACAGTAATTCGCTGGGCGCCAATTCCACCAGCCGCCCCCGGCACATCACCGCGATCCGATCGGCGATATAATCGACCACGGCCAAATTGTGGCTGATGAAGATATAGGTCAGGCCCAGATCGCGTTGCAGGTCCTTCAACAGGTTCAAAATCTGCGCCTGGATCGACACATCCAGGGCCGAAACGGGTTCGTCGCAGATCAGCAGTTCCGGGTTCAACGCCAGGGCGCGGGCAATGCCGATGCGCTGACGCTGCCCGCCGGAAAAACTGTGCGGGTAGCGTTTCAGGTGACGCATGTCGAGGCCGACAAGATCCATCAACCGCGCCGCCTTCTGCTTGCGTTCGTCCATGGTCCCGATGCCGTGGATGGTCAGCGGCTCCGTCAGGATATCCAGAACCGTCATCCGCGGATTGAGGGAGGAAAACGGGTCCTGAAAGATGAACTGCATCGTCCGGCGAAACTCGAACAGGTCGTCGCCGTCCAGCGCCAGCACGTCGATATCCCGCGTCCCGTCATAGAAACTCACGCGCCCGGCGTCGGGGCTGAGCGCCCGCATGAGGATTTTCGACAAGGTCGTCTTGCCGCAGCCGCTTTCCCCGACCAGCCCCAAGCATTCGCCGCGTTTCACGGTGAAGCCGACATCGTCGACCGCGCGCACCGGGGCGGACTGCTTCAACAGCCCGCCCTTGCGGATGGAGAAGGTCTTCCGAATGCCGTCGACGGTCAGGATCGGCTTCTCCGGCTCTACGACCGGATGGGCGGCGACGGCTTCGGCATGCAGGCTTTCGGCCTTGGTTTCGATCTCGCGGATCGGCACAAGACGTTCGCCCGGCGCCATGTCGAACCGGGGCACCGCCTTCAGCAGCGCCTTCAGATAGGGATGGCGCGGGTCGCGGAAAATATGGTCCAGCGTCCCGTGTTCCATGACCTCGCCATGATACATGACGACGATTTCTTCCGCCATGTTGGCGACCACGCCCAGATCGTGGGTGATCATCAGCACGGCCATGCCCAATTCCTGCTGCAGGTCGCGCATCAGTTTCAGGATTTGCGCCTGGATCGTCACGTCCAGCGCCGTCGTGGGTTCGTCCGCGATCAACAGGGCCGGATGGCAAACCAGGGCCATGGCAATCATCGCGCGTTGCCGCAATCCGCCGGACAGTTCGAACGGATAGGTCCGCAACGCCCGGTCGGGATCGGGAAATCCGACCATGCGCAGCATATCGCGGGTCAGGTCGACGACTTCCGCCGCGCCGCAATTGCGGTGCAGTTCCACGGCCTCCCCGATCTGATTGCCAATGGTGTGCAGCGGCGACAGCGCCGTCATCGGTTCCTGGAAAATGATCGAAATCCGCCCGCCCCGAATGGCGCGCATCTGCGGGCCATGACGGTCCAGGGCGGCAATGTCGATGGGCGGCAGGTCGTTGCGCGGATCGTCGAACAGGATCGACCCGCCGGTGATGCTGGCGGCCTTCGGCAGGATGCCCATGATCGCCTGACTGACCACGGATTTACCGGACCCGGATTCCCCGACCAGCGCCACCGTGCCGCCCTGGGGCACGCGGAAGGACACGCCCTTCACGGCCTCCAGCGACCCTTCCATCATCTTGAAGCCGATGCGCAGGTCCTGGACGGACAGAAGATCGCCGGACAGCGTCCGTTCCTTGATCGCGATCGGGCTGCAGGGCGCGTCGCTCATCGGTGCCCCAGCGTTAACGTCGGCGTTAACGTCGGCGTCAACACCGGCATCGACATCGATGGTGTGGTTTGAGTGCTCCCCCGAACGCTCGTCACGCATCTCCCCCTTTCGCGCTGTCCCGCGCTTCCCGTCCCGGCTTACGACTCGGACTAACCCCCTGACGATCCCGCGCCGGGTTCGGCTCCCTTCCGAAGCCCCAGCGCCGCCAGATTGTGAACGGTCGTGGCGTCCATTTCGACATCCGCCCGATCGCAAATCCGCACGATCCGTTCCATCGCCCTATCAAACTCCGACAAGGACGACTCGACAACGATTTTCCGCCCCTGCCCGGATAGGGTCAAGGTCACGATACCGTCCCGTGATTTGGCGGAGGCGAAATAGGCAACCCGCAAACCGGACACGTCCCCCCAGGCGATGGTCTTCCCGCCGAAGGGGCCGCGTTGTTCAATCCCATCCTGCGACACGCGTATTTCGGTACGGTGACGAATCCATATCTTTATCAGGAAAATCGCGAAAAAAGCGGCCAGAACGGCCAGAATGACGGCAATCCAAGGCAGGATGGCATCGACCGCGAACAACGGCCCCAGGGTCAAGGCCAGACCGAACACCCCGCGCAGCAAGTCCATGCGCTGACCGGCGAAGCCATAGCGGTATACGTCCGTCATGCCCACAATCCCGCCGCCATCGCTTGCCGCGCGGAGACCCATTCCGACGCCGGATGCGCCCGGACGGCCTGCACCAGCGTCACTAGAAAATCCCAGGTCCCGGGGTCGTGCTCCAGGTGATGGGTCAGGATACCGACCGCTTCATCCTGATCCGTGCCGGGCACCCCTTCCCGGCGGCGACGCAACGCATCGGTCAGCAGGGACAAGGCCGCCTCTTCCCCCAGGAATCGCGCGGCACCCGACCGTTTCTTTTCCTTCCAGTCCAGGGGGTCGACATGGGTGTTCAGACGGAAAGCCCGTTCTTCCGGCGCCCGGTCGGTATAGGTGGACACCCCGACAAGGCCTAAATCCGTCAACCTCGCCGCGATGCCCGGCGCGATCCGGTTCCAGGGCGGAACGAACAACCCGAAGAAGACAGGCCCGAACGCTTTTGCCAATCCAGCGCATCCTTCGGCGATATCGCGGAGCGCCTCTTCCTCATTCCTCTCCCCGCCGAATTCCGCCTTTTTGCGATCCGGAGGCTCATGATTCCGATGCGCGAAACCGTGCGGCAGGACCAAAAGGTCCGCTTCCCCGTCCAATCGGTCGACCAGGGAGTGTTCCAACCGATCCGGGATGACGGCCAGCGACAGCGGTACGCCGTCGCGGCAGGACAGCAACCGATCCAGCGCCGGACTGGCCGCGACCGCGTCGTCGTCGCGCCACCACAGGCGCGCCACCCGGCCCGCATCGGCCCAAAGGTCCAATTCCGCGTTCAGATCGCTCCAGTCGCTCACCCCACCAACTCCATCAAGGCGCGGGCGGACGCCGCCGCCCCGCCGGTACGGTAGGGTGTTTCGGCATGCCGAAAAAGACCGGCGGCACGATCGATCGCACCGGCCAGCGCCTGCGGGGTCAGGTCGGCTTCGGACAGACACACCGCCCGGCCCGCCGCCTGCATCAACCGCGCGCGCAGGGGCTGTTCCGTTTCCTTACCCGACGGTCCGGCGAAGGGCACCAAAACGGCGGGACAGCCGCTGACCGCAAGATCGGCCACGGTGTTGTACCCCGCCTGACTGACGGAAAGAGACGCACTCGACAGCAGGGACAGAAAATCGGGCCGCGCCGGTTCGATGGCGACACCCGGCGGCACATCGGTCGGACGGTCGAAGTCTGGCAGGTTCGGCCCGACCAGAATGCGCCAAGGCCTATCCTTCAGACGGCAAAGTTCCCGCGCCTGAATTGCCGCGCGGATCAAGGCCCCGCCGACCGCGCCGCCGCCAACGGACACGACGACCTCTCCATCCGATGGATTACCGGTTCCGTGCACCGGCTCCGGGCCGACGATGCCGGTATAGATCACACGATCCGCCACGACCGGGGCCGCCGAGAAACTGTCCGCCAATTGCGCGAAACCGGGATCGCCATGCACCAGAATGCGATCGAACAGGGTCCGCGCCTTTTCCGCGATCCGGGCATTCTTCAATCTGTCGGGCCGGGCAACCAGGATATCGCGGATCGACCCCGCGATTTTCGCGCCGCCCCGACGCGCTTCGGCAATCGCCGGGTCCAGTTCGAAGGCGAAGGCCCGCCGCGCGAAGGGATAGGATTCGACCAGGAAGACATCGGGCTTCGCCGCCGACACCTCGTCCAGGCAGGCCGCCGCGCGCCGCACGCGCCAGGCATCATCGATTTCCCGCCCGGTATCCGCATCGACAATGGCGGAAAACCCGGCATCGGCGGCACGCGCCGGGGGCAGATGGATACGCGTCACGCCCGGTTGTTCCGGGTGAATGCCGTCCGGTACGCCGCCTTCCAACACCGTTACATCGAACCCGGCGCGCGCGCAGGCAAGAGCGATACGGTCCGCGCGGATACGGTGACCGATACCCAGCATATGTTGAACATGGAACAGCAGTCGGGGCCGCCGCGCGCCTGTCATTCGCCTTCTCCTCCGGTCAACGGGATGTTCAACCGCGCGACGGACGGGTGCCCTTCCCGATCCAGATCGAACAAATGAACGCAATCCCAGCGCAGCCTGTCCGGCGGCTTCCCCAGCATCGGCCAGTCCCGCGCCCAGGCATAAATCGCGCGGATCACGCCCTTGTGGCAAACGGCGAGCCGATCCTGCCCCTGCCTGGCCCAGTCGCGGAACAAGGGGGCGACCCGGTCTTGCACCTGACGCGGGCTTTCGCCGCCGGGTGCCGAGAAATCCAGGCCCCAGGCTTCCCGCTCCGCCACCTCCTCACCCCATTTCTCCCGCAGATCGGCGATGCGCTGGCCTTCCCAATCGCCGAAGCTCATTTCGGTCAGGCGCGCGTCGATTTGCGGTTCGCGCGGCAACAGCAACGCCGCCGTCTGGCGACAGCGTGTCAGCGGGCTGCACCAGAAATCGAACGCCGCAAAGTCGCCCGGCAGACGCCATTGCGCCACCGCGCGCTTACCGTCTTCCGACAAGGGCCGGTCGACATGTCCCTGGAAGCGTTTTTCACCGTTCCAATCGGTCGGGCCGTGGCGGATGAGGGCCAATCGAACTGTCATGCGGCCCGCCCCTTTTCGATCAACGGCAGCAAAGTCCGGCGCAACAACGCCGCCGCCCCGCCGATATCGTGATTCGCCAGGACATGCGCCCGCGCCGCCGCCGCCATGCGCGCACGACCCGCATCGTCGGTCAGCAGGTGCCGCATCGCATCGGCGAAGGCATCGACATCCCCTTCCGGCACCAGCAGGCCTGTCACCCCGGCATCGACTATACCCCGCAGACCGGGCCGATCCCCCGCCACGACCGGCAGGCCCGCCGCTTGCGCTTCCAACGGCGCCATGCCGAAGGCTTCCTGAATCGCGGGCCAAACGAACAGATCGGCGGCCCGGTTCACACGCCCCACCGTTGCCCGGTCGACAGCGCCCAGAAACCGAACCCGCCCGTCACCGCTGAACGCTGCCTCAACCTCATCCCGCGCGTCACCGTCACCCAGGATCAGCAGCGTGAAATCCGCATCGATTTTCCGGCACGCCGCCGCCAGAATTCGGAATGATTCGGTTTTCCCGCCCGGCCGCATCATCCCGGTCGCCACCGCCCAGACGCTATCCGGATTGATACCATAGTTCATGGCCATTTCCCGGCGCAGAACCCGCCGCGACGGGTTGACGGGAACGTCCCGCGCCACATCCAGGAAGGGCGGCAAGCGGACTTGGTCCGCCGTCACACCGTTCAGACGCGCGACTTCCGGCAGGTCCTTCGGATTCGGTTGCAGGATCAGCGCGGCCTGACGCAGGGCGGCTTCCACCAGGGCATGGGCGGGCGTTCCGGTGCGGCGTGGCGATAGGCTGGCCTCCACCACGACATAGGGAACGGAAAATTCACGGCACAGAACCGGCCCCAACAGGTCCGGCGCCTTGTCATACAGGTGATAGGTCATCCACAGGTCCGGCGCGCCGTCCCGCCGCCACGTCGCGGACAAACGGTCGCGAATCCTCGTCGCGCGGACGTCGAGACGCGACTGTACCGCCGGATCGAAGGCGGCATTCCGGCTGCGCAAACGACTGGCCAGATCGACGGTGAACCCGGCCCGCCGCAGGGCCTGCATCAGCAACCGTGCGAACCGCCGGTCGCCGGACGGCACGGGATGGGTCGGCGGCTTCAAGGGTGCATGGAAGGCAATGCGCGGTGTCATGCCGCCTCCACGTCTCCCGGCAGGCCGAAACGTCGCGCCAAATCGGTCAGTTCGACCGCCGCGTCGAACTCCTTGCGCACCCGTTCCGCCCCCGCCGCGCCCAGCCGCCGGCGCAATTCCGGGTCGGCCAGCGCGCGGGCCAGTGCCGCGGACAGGGCCGCCGGATCGCCGGGCGGGACCAGCAACCCCGTTTTCCCATCGCGGATCAATTCCGGGATGGCCGATACGGCGGTGGCGACAACCGGAACCGATTGGCTCTGCGCCTCCATCAAGACATTGGGCAACCCGTCGCGGTCGCCGTCGCCCGCGATCTTGCTGGCCAGCACGAACAGGTCCGCCTTGCGCAGCGCCGCCAGTACCTTTTCCTGCGGCTGCGCCCCACGCCAGTCGACACGGCTCGACAGCCCCTTTTCCGCCGCCCGCGCCTTCAGTGCCTTCAGTTTTTTGCCGCCGCCGATATGGATCAGCCGCCAGTCCAAATCCTTTGGCAGCGCCGCAAGGGCATCGATCAGATCGTCATAACCTTTTTTCGGCACGGCCCGCCCGACAGACAGGATGGTGACCGGCCCGCCCCCACCACGCCCGGTTGCCGCCTGTCGATCCGGCGCGGGCGGAAATCGCGTCAGGTCCAGCCCGTGATATTGCAGATGCACCTTGCCCGGATCGGCGGCCAGGGTTTTCAGATGCTCCGCGCCATGGGCGGTACAGGTGACCAGCCAGTCGCATTCCGTCAATTTCTCGCGAATCTCCCATTCCGGGGAGGTCCAGATATCCTTGGCATGGGCCGACCCGCTCCACGGCAGGTCCTGCATCTTCGCGGCATAGCGCGTGACGGAGGCCGGCGTGTGCAGGAAATGGAAATGCAGACGCACGGTCCCGGCGGGCAATTCCGCCGCCAGCACCAGCGCCTGACCGAAGCGGCGAATCCGGTTCCGGGTCAAATCCCGCTTCAAGTCCGCCCAGAACGCGGAAATCGCCTGACGGTATCCCGGCATCCGCCGCGCCCGCCACCAGCCGCGCACCACGCGCATCGGTTCCTGATGCAGATATTCCGGCAGGTACAGAACCGACGCTTTCGACAGGCGCGCGATTTCATCATGCACCGGATGGGTATGCGCGTCGGTCGGATGGCGCAGGGACACGATGCGGATATCGAGGCCCCGGCGCATCAGCCCCAAGATTTCCTGCGCGATAAAGGTTTCGGACAGCCGGGGATAGCCTTTCAGGACAAAGGCGACCGGCCCGATGGGAGTGTCGTGCATCCGGTATTAAGCCCGCTTTTCGGCCAGCGTCAGGGCACGGCGCGGGCGGGCGATCCAACGCCGGGCCAATCGGTCGACATTGTCCAACCCGTCCATCAGGCCCGGCACGACGACTTCCGACGGTTTCGGCTGCTGCGGCAGGTGGCGCAGCGCCGTGATCATCTGATCGGTATCGGTGCCGCCATCCGCCGACAAGGCGGATACCAGCCCCAATTCCTGAAACCGGATGGCCCGGATATACTGTTCCCGGCGCGGTTTGGTGCGCGGCACGATCAACGCCCGCTTATCGAAACTCATAATCTCGCAGAAAGTATTGTAGCCGCCCATGGCGACCACGCCGACCGCATTGGTGATCAGGCTTTCCATATGCGCGTCGAAGGTGATCACCTCCACATCCGGCAGGCTGGACGCGCGTTCCATGAAATCGGCTTGTACGTCCGACGGCATGAAGGGGCCCAGGACGACCAGCGCGGGATAGGGCTGTTTCCGGTCGGACTCATAGGCGCGGAAGACCCAATCGACCATCATTTCCCCGTCGCCGCCGCCGCCCGGCGTGACCAGGATATAGGGCGCGTCGATCTTCACCGTCTGATAGATCGGCCCGTCCAGCGACACTTCCCGCCGCAGGTACCCGGTATAGGTCATCTTGCGCCGCACTGAATCCGGCACCCGGATTCCCGCCAGCGGATCGTGAATCTGCGGCAGGCCGTAAACCCAGATATCGTCATACAGATCGGTCAGGGCCGGCATGACGTTCTTGCGTTCCCATTCCGGTTCCAACAGGTCCGGGTCGTCCATAACGTCGCGCAGGCCCAGAACCGTCGGCACGCCGCGGTCGCGCATCATGCGCAGTGTATCCGCGACTTCCCCGCGCAGACCCAGCGGTTCCTTGTCGACGATGAACAGGTCGGGGTCGAACATGCTGGCCGTGTGGCGGATGATGGATTCCCGCAAGGCGAGCGTCTCGTCGATATCGATGTGAAGCTGAAGCGGCGTGTAATCGCCGTTGCGCAGCTTGATGACGCCGGGCACGCGGACGAAGTCGACGCGGCTGCGGAAATCGAAACTGCCGATGATGGAAGACCCGGTCAGGATCAGCACGGTCAGGTCCTTGTGCCGTTCCACCAGATGATGGGCGATGGCGCGACAGCGCCGCAGATGTCCCAGACCGAACGTGTCGTGAGAATACATCAGAACCCGGACGTTACCGCCGCTTCGGACCCCGTCCCTGACCGCACCGCCGATACCCGTGTGACCGTCCATATTCACCCTCCGGCCCCCCGGCCCGAATTCCGAAGCCAACCGACCTTGCGTCCCGATCCGATCTTTCAGCACGGCTGGGACCTGTTCGGCAATTAAAAGTGTCGCGGCAGAACCGCTCTTCCTCCGCTTCCCGTTGGCTTCCGGCAGGGAAACCCGATCAATGTTGGACGCCCTCCAATACAGGCAATCACGCGCGATTATGGCACAGAGGGACGGTTGATGAAAATGCCCGTCTGAATCGCAGCGAAATTAGGACGTTTAAGGGCGGGCGTTTCGGGTGAGCGTTCCGCTTGGGGCGGATCAGCGGTCGGCGTCTTCCTGATCGGAAATGTCGATATCGAAGGCGTCCGCGCCCTTATCCGGATCAACGTCATTCGGGTCGTCGTCATCGGGAATTGGGCCGTCCGGAATGGCTTCGTCGCGATCCCCCGCGTCTTCGGGCGCCGCCGACTTTTCCTCGGACAACAGATGCTTTTTCGCCGGCGGTTTCTTGGGTTTCGGCGCCGCCGGTTCTTCCAGATTGTGAACATTCGCATCGTGGAAGGCACGGCTGACATATTGCAGGCCGCTGGAATTACGCAGGAATTTCGCATTGGCGCGTTCCAGTTCCTGCATCAGTTCGCGCCCGATAATGCCGCCATCGCCGGTAATGCGTTCGCGCACCACGGCCTTCAGAATACGGACATGTTCCTCAATCAGGTCGCAACACGCGTCCGACCGATCCAGATTGTGCAGCGTCAGGTCGAACAGGGACCGCGCCACCTTGCTGACCAGCGGATATCCGAAAGTCCCGCCCTGTCCGCGCATTTCGTGGGCCAGGAAGTTGATCCGGTTGAACGGGCGCAGACGGTCCGCCGTTTCCGACCCCCGGCACGCGCCCAGCGCGGCATCGATCTGTTTGATGAAATCGTCGGTCCAGTCGCGGAAGTCTTCCGCCCAACTGTCCATTTCCCGCTGCACTTCCAGGATGCGTTGGATATCGATATCCGCACTGGCGACGCGGCGGCGCAAATCCATCGGCGGATCGTAGAAGGTAACACCTTTTTCCTCGTCCGATTTTTCCGCGTCGCGGCGGTCCTTGGCGGTCAGGCTCTCCCGGCGGCGGCGATCGGGACCGAAGAATTGCCCCACCCGCACGAAACGCCGCTTATCCTTCAGGGCCGCCATCAGATGGATCGCCACCGACTGCGCGGAAAACGGTTTGGACAGGAATTCCGTCACGCCCAGATCGCGGGCCAATTCCACCCGATGCGGGTCGGAAAAGGCGGTGATCATCACAAAGGGCAGGAATCGGTTCGGCGATTCCTTATGCTTGCGCACCCAGCGCAGCAACATCGCCCCGTCGACCGGATGCATGACCCAGTCCGACAGGATCGCGTCGACGCGGCTGGCCCCCGCGGCGGCGGGATCGCGCGACACGGTGCGCAACAATTCGATCGCTTCCGCCCCATTGGACGCGCGCAGGATATTACCGACGCCGAACGTGCGAAGGACAGAGGCGAGAAGCCCCCGAATCTGCATCTGGTCCTCGACGACCAGAATCGTTGTGCTGCGCAACCCGCTCATTCTTCCTCAAACGCTAGGGTTAGTGCCCTGAACGGTCATGCATTTTTCGCGCCGCGCTTCTTTTCCGCCATCAGGCACAGCCAGTCATGGGCAATGGTCGCGGCGGCCAGCGCCGTGATTTCCCCATGGTCATAGGCCGGGGCGACTTCCACGACATCGGCGCCGACCCAGTCGATCGGCCCCAGGGCGCGGACGATTTCCAGCGCCTGCGCGCTGGACAACCCGCCCGACACCGGCGTCCCGGTACCCGGTGCGAAGGCCGGGTCGAGACAGTCAATATCGAAGGTCATATAGGCCGGTCCGTCAGTGCCGACGACCTCCAGAATCTTGTCGATCGTCGCCTGGACGCCGTTCTTGTGCACCCAGGGCGCGTTCAGTTCGGTGAACCCGTAATCGTCGTCGTTCCAGGTCCGCAGACCGACCTGCACCGATTTTTCCGGGATCACGATGCCTTCCGTCGCGGCGCGGGCGAACATCGATCCGTGATCCATCCGCGTGCCGTCATCGGGCCAAGTGTCGCAATGAGCGTCGAAATGCACCAGCCGGATCGGGCCGTATTTTTCGTAATAGGCCTTCAGGATCGGATAGGTGATGAAATGGTCGCCGCCCAAACAGAGGGTCTTCGCGCCCTGCGACAGAATGCCGGAAATTTCCTTGGTAATGATGCCGGGCACCGCCGCGCCGTGGCCCCAATCGAAATAGATGTCGCCCCAATCGACGACACCCAGATAGTCGAACGGGTCGAAACCGAAGGGAAACGCATTCAGCGAGGACAGTTCCGCCGACCCGGCGCGCATCGCGCGCGGACCCAGCCGCGCCCCGGACCGGTTCGTCGTGGCCAGATCGAACGGCACGCCGACGACAGCGATATCCGCACCGGTCACGTCACGGCTGTATTTCCGGCGCAGGAAGCTCAGCGCCCCGGAAAACGTATTGTCGTGGCCGCGCCCCAGCAGGCCCTCGCCCCGGAACGCCTGATCCCCTTCGATATCCTTGCGGTCGATCGTCATTGCGGTCTCTCTTTCCCCATAGCTGAACCTTCCGACGGCCATAGCTGTCCCCACGAAAACCCGAAAATCAATCGGTTATTCGCGCGACCGGGATCGGAAGCGGCGGAAGACCGCCGGTCAGCCTAATTGGCCTTGGCCAGATAGGACGTCAGAATATCCGCGATCCGGTCCGCCAATGCCGTGTGAACCGTCGCCCGTCCGACCGCATCGTCGGACATGCAGATCGCCGGATCGGCCCCGCTTTCCGTCAGGATCGCCGCGCCTTTCGGCTTGCAGTCGTTGAACGCGCTGAAGCGGGTGGCGTCCGACGCTTCCTGAACGGGAATGCTGTCGCCCAGGTCGATGGTCAGGTCCGTCCTGTCGCCCAGCGCGATGACCGCGACCGGCACAGCGGGCGTCGCCACGCTGTCGCGGGAAAAGCTGGCCGCCAGTTCCGGGTCGATCGCGATGGCAAGGCGGACGCGGTCGTCCCGACGGTCGGCCTCGATCCGATCCGTATCGACATCGCGCAGGTCGACGCCTTTCACGGCGAACCATTCACAATCGACATTGCCGGTATCGCCGTCGCAACTGCGTGCGTATTCGCGCCCGTCCAGCCGCAACCCGGCCAGCGACAGCGCCGACGTTCCACCCAGATAGGTGCCCAGCGCGGCAATCCGCGCCGGATCGATATGACCGGCGACCGACGGTTCGTCCATGACGGCGGTCAGGACCGTCGACATATCCGACGGCCGTTTCCAGATTTCCGCCGGGGCCATTCCGGCATCATCCTGCGCCAAGCGCGGCGGCGTGATTTCCGCAACGACGAAGCCGCGCGCCGCCAGGGCATGGGCCAACCAGGCGCCGGAATTCGGCGCGGACCGGAACCCGCCATGGTAATAGACGACCAGCGGCAGGGCCTCCGCGACGATGGGGGCGTCCAGCTCCCCCATCGCGCCCTGAAACACGCCGTTTTCGCCAATCGATATCTGTTCCGTGCCGCTGCCGTCCGCCGGATACCACAGGGAAACCGGCAGCGGCGCGTCCCGATCCGGCGACGGAATGGAAAATGCCCGATAGCCGACCCTGAAATCCGCCGCCTGTATCGGCAGAGCAAAAAGCGTCGCCGCGACAAGCGTCGCCATGGTGAGGAGGGTTTTCATATCGGTTCATCCCTTTTGGACCGTCGTCCCCGAAGCCCGGAAACATGCTATTCCGCTTGTATCGGAACGCGCCTTCGGTTACCAGACCGTCCATGACTAGCCAGACCAAAGCAACGCCCGGAAAAGTGGGCTTCGTCAGCCTCGGCTGTCCGAAGGCCCTGGTCGATTCCGAACGGATCCTGACCAGCCTGCGCGCCGAAGGATACGACCTGTCCCCATCCTATGAGGGGGCGGATGTCGTCGTCGTCAATACCTGCGGCTTCCTGGACAGCGCCAAGGCGGAAAGCCTGGAAGCCATCGGCGAGGCCATGGCGGAAAACGGACGCGTCGTCGTCACCGGCTGTATGGGCGCCGACGAGGCCGCGATCCGCGCCGTCCATCCGGACGTGCTGTCGGTATCCGGCCCGCATCAATACGAACAAGTGGTCGGCGCGATCCATGAGGTCCTGCCGCCGCTGCACGACCCGAAATTCGATCTGGTCCCGCCGCAGGGCGTGCGCCTGACGCCGCGCCATTACGCCTATCTGAAGATTTCCGAAGGCTGCAACCACGCCTGTAAGTTCTGCATCATCCCGTCGATGCGCGGCAAGCTGGACAGCCGCCCCGCCGCGAAGGTCCTGTATGAGGCCGAACGTCTGGTGAAGGCGGGCGTTCAGGAATTGCTGGTGATCAGCCAGGATACCTCCGCCTATGGATTGGACCTGAAACACGGGACCAGCCGCTGGAACGGCAAGGAAGTCCGCGCCCATATCCAGGATCTGGCCCGCGAATTGGGCAGCCTGGGCGCCTGGGTCCGGCTGCATTACGTCTATCCCTATCCGCATGTCGATCACCTGATCGAGCTGATGGCCGACAAGCTGATCCTGCCCTATCTGGACATCCCGTTTCAGCACGGCAGCCCGCATGTCCTGAACCTGATGAAGCGCCCGGCGCATCAGGAAAAGACGCTGGGCCGCATCGCCAAATGGCGGGAAACCTGTCCGGAAATCGCCATCCGATCCACCTTCATCGTCGGCTTCCCCGGCGAGACGGAGGAAGATTTCGACATCCTGCTGGATTGGCTGAAGGAAGCGCGCCTGGACCGCGTCGGCTGTTTCAAATACGAAAATGTCGACGGCGCCGCCGCCAACGACCTGCCGAACCATGTCCCGGAAGCGGTGAAGGAAGACCGCTGGCACCGCTTCATGGAAGCGCAGGCCGCGATCAGCGCCGAAAAGCTACAGGAAAAGGTCGGCAAGACCATCGAGGTCCTGGTCGACGAGGAAATCGACGAAGACGGCTTCGCCACCGCCCGCTCCCACGCCGACGCGCCGGAAATCGACGGCCTTGTCCATATCGAAGGCCCCGGCACCGACACGCTGAAGACCGGCGACCGCCTGACGGTCACGGTTCGGGAAGCCGACGAATACGATCTTTATGCGGAAATTCCGAACGGCACGCGCTGATCCTCACGCGGATTTGTCCTTCTGATTTTTTCGAATCGTCTTATGTTTCATCAAATTGAAACAGGATCGCGCATGCTTTCGCGGCCCGGTATCGGGCATGATCCCACGCTATTGATAACGAATTGGTGCTAATCACCCGTGTTTCTGACGTTCCGATCCGTGCAGCAGATCGCCGCCCTGCCCTTTGTGTGCGGGCAGGACGAACCCTTGGTGCTGTTGATCACCTCGCGGGAACGGAAACGCTGGATCGTGCCGAAGGGCTGGCCCGTCGGAAAACTGGCCCCATCCGAAGCCGCCGCGAAGGAAGCGGAGGAGGAAGCGGGCCTGGTCGGCCAGGTCGCGCTTGATCCTCTGGGCTTTTTTCACTACGAGAAGCGCATGTCGCAGGGATATTCCGTTCCCTGCCGTGTCAGCGTCTATCCGTTGCTTGTCACTGAACAGCGGGCGGACTGGAAAGAACGGGGCGAACGCAGCCTGTTATGGGTGCCGCTGTCGGAGGCGATCGGATTGGTCGACGATATCGGATTGGCGAAGCTTCTTAAAAAACTAAAAAAGTCCGAGTGCCGCGCCTTGCGTAAACTGTCGGACAGTTGGTCGGAGGCCGCGCTCGTTGATGTCCCCCAAAGGATCGCTGGATAAGGATCTAGAGAAGATCGTCCATGTCGAGGCGGCGGCGCGCAGTGTGACGCGCGGCAATGTTTCCCATGGCATCGCCATCCTGTTCCTGGGCCTGTCCGGCCTGCTTGCCATCACAGTAACAGGCGCGTCCACCGAAGCCGCGATCATCGTCTTCGCCGCCATTCTGGGTGGCTATATGGCGCTGAATATCGGGGCGAACGACGTCGCCAACAACGTCGGCCCGGCGGTCGGCGCGCGCGCCATGACCATGATCGGCGCCCTGGTCATCGCCGCCGTGTTCGAAAGCGCCGGCGCGTTGCTGGCCGGCGGCGACGTGGTCGACACGATTTCAAAGGGCATCATCAATCCCGACCTTGTCCCCGATCCCAACGTCTTCGTCTGGGGCATGCTGGCGGCGTTGCTGTCCTCGGCGGTGTGGATTCATCTGGCGACCTTCATCGGCGCGCCGGTATCCACCACTCATGCCGTCGTCGGTGGGGTATTGGGGATCGGCATCGCGGCGGTCGGGTTCGATCTGGTCAACTGGCACGTCTTCGGCGCGATTGCGGCAAGCTGGGTCATCTCCCCCGTTCTGGGCGGGGTGATCGCGGCGCTGTTCCTGGCCTTCATCAAGCTGAACATCATTTATCGCGAGGATAAGATCGCCGCCGCGCGCCGTTGGATTCCGATCCTGGTCGCGGTCATGGCGGGCGCCTTCGCCTGGTATCTGTCGGTGAAAGGGTTCAAGCGGTTCTGGAAACCCGATCTGACGACCCTGCTGATCATCGCGATCGGCAGTTTCACTGTCGTCTATGCGATCATGAAGCCGCTGGTCCGCCGTCAGTCGGAAGGGTTGGAAAACCGGAATCAGTCGCTGCGCAAACTGTTCCATATCCCGCTGATCTGTTCCGCGGCCTTGTTGTCCTTCGCCCATGGCGCAAACGACGTCGCCAATGCCATCGGACCGGTCGCCGCCATCCTGCACGGTGTTCAGGACGGCGCCCTGTCGGCGAAGGTCACGGTTCCGATCTGGGTCATGATCATCGGCGCCTTCGGAATCAGCCTGGGCCTGTTCCTATACGGCCCGAAACTGATCCGCATGGTCGGCAGCAAGATTACCAAGATGAACCCGATGCGGGCCTATTGCGTGGCGCTGTCGGCGGCGCTGACGGTGATCGTCGCGTCCTGGCTGGGCCTGCCGGTCAGTTCGACGCATATCGCTGTCGGTGCGGTCTTCGGCGTCGGTTTCTTCCGCGAAAGCTTCACCCGGCGCAGCAAACGGCGCCAGGAATTGATGCAGCGTCAGCGCCAGTCCCGTCTGGGCGAGGATTCGCCCCCGGTAGACATGAAGCCCGCGCACAGCCCGGAAGAAATCCTGAAGCGCAAACTGGTCCGACGGTCGCATTTTCTGACCATCGTCGCGGCCTGGGTGGTCACGGTTCCGGCTTCCGCCGCGCTGTCGGCAACGGTCTACTGGATATTGTCGCTGGTTCGCTAAGACGATCCGTCTTTGATGTGTTCGATATCGAACACCGCCTCGTCCGGCGGTTCGAATTGTTTGGCGGGCGAGGCGCTCGCCTGTCCGGCACCGTCCCCCGCCCGCCGTTGCGGTGCGCCAAGTGCAATGCGACGACGGCGGTCCGGTCCGACATAGCTCGATGCCCGCACGAAGGGCCTGGGCTGTTCGAACAGCGTCATCAGCCGTTGATGCAACGACGCGGCGGAAATCGGCTTGGCCAGGAATTCCGTCACCCCGGCGTCCCGTGCCGCCTGCACCCGCTTCAATTCGGTATGGCCGGTCATCATCAAGATCGGCACCTCGCAGGCCGGTGCCGGGGCTTTCCTGCGGATTTTGCGGGTTGCCTCTATCCCATCCATCGGCGCCATCTGCCAGTCGAGGATGACGACGTCGATATTCTGGTCGCATACCCTTTGGAATGCATCGGCGCCATTGCTGCATTCAACAATGTGACGAACGCCGAAGACCTTCAGCGTTTCGCGGACGAGAATCCGGATCGCCGCATTGTCCTCGGCGATCAGGATCGTCAGATTTTTCGGGCAAAAAGCCATGTCAGACTTTCCGGCACCGGTGCCGGGATACCTCAAATGATCCACCTGAAACCACTCTGGGCGGGTCTGTCTTCCCCGTCAATCAACCACCGGAAGATCGGTAAAATGCTATTCAACGTACCGGAGAGGGCAGGCCCTATCGGCCAGCGTGCCATGCTAGGGATTGCGGGTCCCAGCGGCACAAGCTATCACCCGTTGCGGTGACATCACTTTTTTGTAAGGAAATTGGTCAATGGCGGACGCGCGGTATGACGTCGTGGGCATCGGCAACGCCCTTGTGGACGTTCTGGTGGAGATCGATGAAGCGAAATTGAGCGAAACCGGCCACCCGAAGGGCGGTATGTTCCTGGTCGAACGCGACGCGTCGGACGCGCTGTACGAAACCCTGCCGCCGGGCATCGAGAAATCCGGCGGGTCCTGCGGCAATACCATGGCCGGTTTCGCCGCGCTGGGCGGCAAGGGCGCCTATATCGGCCGGGTGCGCGACGATCAGTTCGGCACCGTCTTCCGTCACGACATGACCGCGCTCGGCCTCGCCTTCCCGAATGCAATGGCGACGGACGGTCCCGGCACCGGGCGCTGCCTCGTCATGGTCACGCCGGATGCGCAGCGCACGATGGTCACCTATCTGGGGGCGGCCAACGACCTGTCGACGGCGGATGTGGCCCTGGAAACCGTGAAAGAGTCCAAGGTCCTGTATCTGGAAGGCTATCTGTTCGACCGCGATGCGGCGAAGGACGCCTTTGTTGCCGCCGCCGACGCGGCGCATGAGGCTGGACGGGAGGTTTCCCTGACCTTGAGCGACGGGTTCTGCGTCGACCGCCATCGCGATGCCTTCCTCAGCCTCGTCAAGGATCACGTCGATATCCTGTTCGCCAACGAGGACGAAATCACCTCGCTGTATCAGGTTTCCAGTTTCGACGAAGCGTTGCAGGCCGCGCGCCGCGACTGCCGCATCGCCTGCCTGACCCGGTCGGAAAAGGGATCGGTCGTGTTGCGCGGCGACGAACTGCATGTCATCGACGCCGAACCGGTCGAGCGCGTGATCGACACGACCGGCGCCGGCGACCAATATGCCGCCGGTTTCCTCTACGGTTACACCAACGGCTATGGTCTTGCCGATTCCGGCCGGATCGCCGGGATCATGGCGGCGGAGGTCATCTCCCATTACGGCGCGCGACCGGAAGTCGACGTCGCCGCCCTGGTGAAAGCGCGGTTCGGGTAATCGGCACCGGGAGATCGTTGGGGGCATGATTTTCAACTTACTCGAAATTTTGGCACCGGTCTTCATCATGGCCGGGATCGGATTCGCCTGGACCAAATCCGGCAGAACCCTGGACACGAACCAGTTCACCCCGCTGATCGTGTGGATCGGCAGTCCCTGCCTGATCTTCTCCGCCCTGATGAAGTCCGATATCGGGTTGAGCGCGTTGACGGAAATCGCCTGGGTCGCCGTGGGCATCCATCTATGCGCGGCGGCGCTCGGCCTGATCGTGCTGAAAGTGTTGCGCCTTCCGGTACGGGCCTTCCTGCCCGCGCTGACCCTGCCGAATACCGGCAATATGGGCCTGTCCCTGTGCCTGTTCGCCTTCGGCGATGTCGGGCTGGCGCTGGGCGTCGCCTATTTCACCGTGTCGGCACTGCTGCAATTCACCTTCGGCGTATCGGTTTCCGCCAACCGCTTTTCCTGGAAACGCGCCGTGGCGACGCCGCATATCTATGCCATCGCCGCCGCCGTCGCGATGCTGTGGACGGATACGCCCGTACCGGTCTGGGTCGGCAACACGGTCTCCCTGCTGGGTCAGTTCACCATTCCGATGATGCTGCTGTTCCTGGGCGTGTCGCTGGCGAAACTGACCGTCGGCGCGGTCGGACGTGCGATCCTGCTGTCCGTCGTGCGGATCGGCGGCGGGCTGGCCATCGGGCTGGGCTTCGTCTGGCTGGCCGGGCTGGACGGCACGGCGGCCGGTATCGTCCTGATCCAGGCGTCGATGCCGGTCGCGGTCTTCAACTATCTGCTGGCCCAGTATTACGACAACAGCCCGTCGGAAGTCGCCGGTCTGGTCGTTGTCTCCACGGTGATGAGCTTCGCGACCTTGCCGCTGCTACTGGCGGTTATTCTGTAGGCCGCGACAGCACCGCCACCGCTTCGACATGGGCGGACCACGTGAACTGGTCGACCGGCACGACGCGGTCCAAGACATAACCACCGTCGACAAGCAGGCGCAGGTCGCGGGCCAGAGTCGATGGGTTGCAGGAAACGGCGATCACGCGCGGGACTTTGCTATGCGCCAATTCCTCCGCCTGGGCCGCCGCGCCCGCGCGGGGCGGGTCGAAGACCACGGCATCGAAGCGGTCCAATTCCCGGACGGTCAACGGCGCCCGCGCCAGATCGCGGCATTCCGTCTGGACGCGCATGCCGCCCGTCGCGGCGCGCAGGGCACCGACCGGCGCGGATTCCCCCTCCACCGCGAGGACGTTCCGGCCATCCGCGACCAGGGGCAGGGACAGGCTGCCGCAGCCGGAATAAAGGTCGGCAACAGCATCGGCCCCTCCCGGAATTGCAGCACGAACGAGCTCAACCAGGATGGCCTCGCCCTCCGCGCTCGGCTGTAGGAAGGCGCCCATGGGCAGGGCGACCGGTACGCCGCCGAACCGCATAACGGCATCCCGCCGCGCCACGATGGGTTCGGGGATGGCGTCGATTTCCCAGGCGATGCGGGCAAGATCGTGATCTTCCGCGAAATCCACCATGCGCCGCCGCTCACCCAAATCCGGATCGACGTCGCGCATCGGCACGATCAGCAGATCGACTCCGGTTTCCGTCAGAGTCAGTTGGAAATCGCCGCCCTTGCCCAAACTGTTCAGGGAGGCCGCAAGCTTCCGAAGCGCCGGGAACAGCGAGACCAGTTCCGGCCGTGCGATGGGACAGACGGAGATATCCACCAGATTGCCGCTGGCCCGTTCGTTGAAGCCCAGGACGGTGCGCCCGCCCAGCCGTCGCACCGCGACGCGCAGACGACGGCGCGTGCCGGGTCCGACCGATCGGGTTTCGGTCACAATGTCCGCATCGAAGCCCCGATGGGCCAGGGCATCGGCCAGGATCGAACGCTTCGTCCCGGCGATGGTATCCGGATGGATGTGTTGCAAACTGCACCCGCCGCAGCTTTTCGCATGCGGACAGGGCGGATCGACGCGATCCGGTCCGGGTTCCAACACCTCCAGCAGCTCTGCCGCTCGGCCTTCCCCCCGGCGGGGGCCGGGTCGGACCAATACCCGATCGCCGGGTGCCGTGCCGGGAACGAACAGGAGCCCTTGGTCGGATTGCGCGATACCGTCACCGCGCGCGCCGATTTCCGAAACCAGCGCTTCGATCGGTTCAGCGCGCCCACTCTGTTGGCGGCGATGGTGTGTGTGTCGCGGTTGTGTCAGTCGGGGTCTACGGCTCATGATCCGCCTTTCGATCGGCGCGAAAACGGTTTCGTTCTTTCTATCCCCTCGGTTTCGCGCATACTTTGCGAAAGTCTTGCAGATGACAGGGGGCGAATCGCGCTACTGTCATCGGCGGTTTCGGGGACAGGCTTTCCTTACACGGATTGCCGGAAAAGGGGAAACGGTTCCGGTCGATGTCGCTCAATACGCTCATCGCATTCATTCTGGCGTTTGGCCTGTTCATCTTCGCGATCGTATCGTCGACGGATAACTATTTCATATTCGTCGACCTGTTCAGCGCGATCATGGTGATCGGCGGCACGCTTGCGGCGACCTTCCTGGGCCAGGAATATCGCTATGTCATGCTGTCGATCCGCGCGATTTTCAGCATGTTCGCCGTTTATCGGTCCGGTCGCAACGTGTTGAATCAGGATGTCGGCCGCATCATCCAATGGGGCTATATGGCCCAGCAGAACGGCCTGATTGCCCTGGACAACGAGGTGAACAAGGTTCAGGGCGACGATTTCCTGAGCTTCGGCCTCGAAAACCTGTTGAGCGGCTATACCGGCGAGGAATTGCGCGACTCCCTGGACATCGCCGCCGACAAGACCTTCGAACGCAACATGGTTCCGGCCAATATCCTGAAGACCATGGCGGCGACCGCGCCCGCCTTCGGCATGATCGGGACCCTGGTCGGGCTGATCATCATGCTGTCCAATCTGGGCGCGGACCCGAAACAATTGGGTGTCGGTTTGGCCGTCGCCTTGAACACAACGCTGTACGGCGTATTGTTCGCGCGCCTGATCCTGATCCCGGCATCGAGCAAGCTGACCCAGCGCCATCAGATTCAGCGCTTCCGCCATGAGTTGATGACCGAAGGACTGGTCATGCTGGCGGAACGCCGCACGCCCCGCTACATCGCCGACCGAATGAACAGTTTCCTGGATCCCAGCATCCGTTTCGACATCGACAAACAAGGCTAGCCCCGAGCCGGAGCCCGGAAAATGGCACGCAGAAAGAAGGCAGCGCCCCCCGCCGAAGCGGACGACAGCGAAGACTGGATGGTCACCTATGCCGACGCCATCACGCTGTTGATGGCGTTCTTCGTCATGCTGGTGTCCTTTTCCAAGGTCGATCTGCCGATGTTCGAGGACGTGCAGGCCGGAATCGCGGAAAAAATCGGCGGTGTAACGGAACGCGAGACCCCGATCTTCACGCTGGAGTCCAAGATGCGGGATATTCTGTCGGAATCCAGCGTCCTGCCGCCGGAAGCGGTCGAGGTCAGCTTCGACGATCAGGGGGTCGTCATCGATTTCGCCGCCGGATATTTCTTCGAACCGGGGACGATCAAACTGCTGCCCGGGACGCAGGACGTTCTGGGCGGGGTTTATCGGCAATTGCTGGAACCGCCTTATGACGTCTTCAAGATTGATGTGGAGGGGCATACCTCCGACCTGCCGCCGCCTGCGAACAGCGCCTTCCCGACCAATTGGGAATTGTCGGCCTCTCAGGCGGCGCGCGTCCTGCGCGTGTTCCTGGAATTGGGAATGCGGCCGGAATGGTTGAAGGCATCCGGCTACGCGGATACTCAACCAAAGGTGCCCAATAAAGACATTGTAAACACCCCTTTACCGCAAAACCAAAAAAAGAATGAGCGGGTGTCCCTTCGGTTGCATCCGTAAATATTTGTTATTTCTTGCGAATATAGGGTAAAATTATTTGCTAGACGATATTTTCTGAACATTTACCTTGTTCCTTGGTAGGGACACCTAAAAAGCCCGAATCGTTTGGACGGACGCAGAAGTAAACGAAACGAACGAGATCGGGGCCTAAGGAAGCGGGATAACATGGCTTTCAAAGTAAAATTCTGGGGTGTTCGCGGTTCCATTGCCTGTCCGTCGCCACAGCATATCGGGTTCGGCGGCAACACAAGCTGCATCGAGGTTGCGGCGGGCGGCGAACGCATCATCTTCGACGCCGGGACCGGTATCCGATCGCTGGGCCAATGGATGCTGAAGAAGGAAGTGAAAAAGGCGCATCTGATGCTGTCCCACACGCATTGGGACCATATCAACGGCTTCCCCTTCTTTACCCCGGCCTTCCTGCCGGATCGGTCCTTCGAAATCATGGCCGGGCATGTCGCCCCGGAAGAAGGCGGCATCCGCAAGGTTCTGTCCGGTCAGATGGCGCAGCCGTTCTTCCCTGTGCCGTTGGAAGCGATGCGCGGCACCCTGACATTTTCCGACTTTTCGGCGGGCGACAGTTTCGATATCGGCCCGAATGTCCGGGTCTCCACGACGCCCCTGAACCACCCGAACGGGGCGACGGCCTACCGCATCGACCATCGCGGCAAGTCGGTCTGCTATGTCACCGACACCGAACATGTTCCGGGGCAGCCCGACCAGAATATCCTGGGCCTGATCGAAGGCAGCGACCTCGTCATCTACGACAGCACCTATACGGAAGCGGAATTTCCGGAAAAGGTCGGTTGGGGTCATTCCACCTGGGAAGAGGGCGTGCGCCTGTGCAAGGCGGCGAATGTAAAGATGCTGGCCATCTTCCACCATGATCCGACCCATGACGACGCCTTCATGGAATCGCTGGAACTGGAAGCCCGCAACACATGGTCCGGCGCCATCGTCGCACGGGAAAATATGAGGATAAATTTAATCTAGGGTGGCGTTGTCGGTAAAAACTGGCGCAATCATGCAACACTTCCTTACCGTCATCACCGAAATGCGCGTCTTTGAATCAAGACGTCGGACCGAATTTGCTAGTTTTGCAATGAGACGTGGGGATCGCCAATGCTTCGTCGTGTCCCGGCAACGCGGTGGGACGCTACGGTACCGGGGGTGAAGTGTGATTTTATTTAAGCATTTTGCAGCCCAAAGTCGGCTGGCAGCGGTTGAACCGTGCTGCCTCGTTAAGCGTCTCGCGGCGCAAGTCTTTGGTGCGACTGCCCTGGCCGTTGTCATTGGCGGTTTTTCCGCCAATACGGTGTCCGCGCAAACGGTGTCGCCCGAACAAGGGATTGAGGAGCAGGACACGAGAACGTCGGAGGTCGAACAGACGCTCCGGGCTAGCCGGATCGCCATCGAGAGCATGAACGATCCCAATTGTCCGGACACGGTGACCTATGCGGATATCCTGACCAATCCCGACGATGTGCAACTCAACATCTGCTATGCGCTGTATCAGGTGAACGTGACAGGGGATGTCCGTGGCGCGGCGGCAACACTGGAACGCGTGCTGCTGATAGCGCCGGACGCGGCAAATGTCCGGCTTTTATACGCGATGGTCCTGTTCCGTCTGGACAATATGGACGAGGCGGAAGGCGAGTTCCGGACGGTATCTCGCCTGCAACTCGATGAGGAAACAAGGGCTTTCGTGGACGATTATCTCGACCGGATCGAGAAACGCCGCCGGAAGCTGAAACAGTCCGCGACGATCAGCGTCGGATCGTATTACGACACGAACCGAAACTCGGCACCCCAGTCGGAAGAACTTCTCGCCGTCGGGACACGCAGTCCGATTTCCATCAACAGCGACCGGCCGAACGGCATTCTCGGTTTCCTGACGATCCTGGGATACGACGTAACCTACGATCCGGGATTCCAGAACCAGCATGAAATTTTCGGCGGCGCCGACCTGTATGCAGACACACTGACGGAACAGGCGGGCAGCCAGGACGTTCATTCCATGTCATTGGATGCGGGCGTCAGGCTGCGCTATCCGGGCATCACCGTATCGCCCCGCGTCTTCATGTCGAACATGCGGTTGGGCTGGACCAAATTCTATCAGTCGGAAGGCATTGAGCTTCGGGTCGATCACAAACACAAATTCGACGGCACGGACTGGCCCCTTCTCGATACCTGGGCATTGGTTTCCCAGCAGAACGAGGGCTATCACAACACGCCCGATTATCAGAGCCTGACGCTGCGCAAGGGGAAGAAGTTCGATGCCAAACTCGGCTTCGGCATGCTGGTCCACCCCAACCATTATCTGTCCGCGGTCGGCCATTACCAGTTCAAATCCGCTGCCGCCGATCCGGCCAACAATGGTGCGCGCATCTATTCTTACCAGTATCACAACGTGGAACTTTCCCATACGTGGCTACTGGAAAACAGCCGCTTCCTGCTGACCAACCTGTTGGTCGGGTCGCGCCGCTATCAGTCGGCCGACGCGTTTATCGTCGGCGCCCAGAATGTCCGGCGACTGGAACAACCGGTCCGGCTGCGCATGACCTATGGCATGCCGTTGGCCGATCTGGTCAATTTCGACGCGTCCAAGCGGCCGTCCGGCAATATGGACGAATTGCTGGCGGATCTTTTGAAAGACACGACGATCTCTTTCACCGGGGAACATACGTATCAGCGGTCCAACATCACGAACTACCAATATCGCAGCTCACGGGCGCAGTTCCTGCTGACCAAGCGTCTGGATTTTTGAAGTCGGCGCGCGGAACGGAACGCGCCGCAACAATGGATGCCCCTGGAACGGTTGCCCGCCGCAATGGCTGCCAGCCGGACCGGCGCATCGAAAGGACGATCGGTATGAATACGACATTTCGGAACTTCCTAACCGTCAGCCTGATATCCGGGGCTGCGCTATGGTCCGCGCCTTCGGTGGCGCAAGACGCGGTGCAAGCCGGGGTTTCCGCCGCCGTCCGCGGGGCGGTACAGGTCGCGCGGACCGATGCCGTCGGCCGCCAGATTTCCAGCGGCGAGGCGATCTATATGCGCGACGCCATCACATCCGGCAGCGATTCCGGCATGCAAATCCTGTTGATGGACGAAACCGTTTTCACGATCGGGGCGGACAGCGAAATTTCGATCGACGAATTCGTCTATGACCCCGCGACGGGCGACGGGTCCCTGGCCGCGAATATGACGAAAGGAGTCATGCGCTTCGTGACCGGCAAGGTTTCCGACGGCAACCCGGACAGCATGGTCATCAAGCTACCGGTCGGCACCATCGGTATTCGCGGCACGATCGGCGTGGTATCGATCCTCACGCCCGATCAGGCAGCCCAGCAATTCCCGGATCAATCGCAGCAGGTCGCCCCCCAGCCGAACCAACCGGTCGTCTTCGCGGCGCTGGCAGGTCCCGGCCCGTTGAGCCAGACCGGGTCGAGTACCGGGTCTTTCACCTTCTCCAGCCCGAACGGCAGCGTCGATCTGAACCGGCCGGGCGGCGCGGTTCTCGCCACCCCGGGTCAACCGCCGGTCTTTTTCATCGCGCCGCCGGGCGCCGTGAACAATGTGTCACAGTCACTGACCGGCCGCGGCACGCAATCCGGCGACGCCGATGGTGGCGACGGCGGGGACGACAATTCGGCCGATTCCGGCACCGGAACGGGTTCCGGCGGGACGTCCTCTTCGGGCAGCTCAGCGTCGGGTGGCGGCACATCCCAATCCTCGTCGGGCAACCTGTCGTCCCAATCCGGAGCGTCCAAGGACACGTCGTTTACGCAAGTCATGACCGTCGCCGTCAATACGAACAACGCATCGCAGTCGAACGACATCACCACCGGCGCGTCGTCCACCGGCGCGAACAGCACAACCTTCGGCGACATCATTTCCGCCAATGCCGGCGCATCGTCCGTCGGCAGCAATGACAATGTCCTGTCCGGGGATATCACCGGGCTGTTCAACACTTATATCGATCTGTCGGCGCGGACCTTCGATATTCAGTTCCGGGATCTGAACGGTGGAGGCTTGGCCGGCAATGCGACCTTCAATATCTCGGAAGGCAGCACGGCGCTGTCCGACTCCGCCACCGGCCTGACCATTGGCGGATCAAACGGCATCGCCGCAGGGGGAACCGGTTGTTCGTCTTGCGAGGCCGTCGTAACGTTTACTGGGACGAATTCACTGTCCACGACACTGACCCATAACGGTTTTTCAGGTTCCGGCACCGCGCCGTTGAACTAGACCGCCCGGGGGGACTCGGCCCCATTCGCCATGCCGCGCCGCGCAATGTCGTCGTATACATCATTCGTGCCTGTGCTAGACTGCGAAAAAACCGCGTGATCCTGGCATAGATTCAGTTGAGAATGATATGCAGGCTAACAATCTGGGCCCTGGGGAAGGTGGTCCATGGTTGTGCGTGACGGCGATTGGATAAAAAAGGCATGAGTCAGGACCAAGACGCTATCGGCAGTGAGGACGATCGCCGCGACCACCCATTCGGGCGGCGCGCGGGTGAAAAGATGGTCCATCGGCTGGTGGAGCTGGGCATTGCGCTTTCGGCGGAGAAGAATCACGACCGCCTGATGGAGATGATCCTCCTGGAGGCGAAATCGATCTACAACGCCGACGGCGGCACCCTGTATCTGGTGACGGAGGACGAAACCGGTCTGTCCTTCCAGATCATGCGGAACGACACGTTGAACATCGCCATGGGCGGCACGACGGGCAAGAAAATCCCGTTCCCGCCGGTCCCGTTGTACCGTCCCGACGGTTCCAAGAATATGAACAACGTCGCGTCGGCGGTCTATCATCAGGCCACGGCGAGCAATATCGCCGACGCCTACGAGGCGGAGGAGTTCGACTTCTCCGGCACCAAGAAATTCGACGAAACGACCGGATATCGGTCCTGTTCCTTCCTGACCGTGCCGATGATCAACACGGCGCGGGAAGTCATCGGTGTCCTGCAGTTGATCAATGCGCGGGATATGGGCGGCACGACGATCCCGTTCGAAACGTCGATGCAGGCGATGATCGAGGCGCTGACCAGTCAGGCGGCGGTCGCGCTTGAAAACCAGATGCTGATCCAGCAGCAACGGGCCCTGTGGAACTCGTTGATCGAGATGATCGCGGCGTCGATCGATGACAAGTCGCCCTATACCGGCGGCCATTGTCAGCGCGTGCCGGAAATTACGAAGCTGCTGGCCGAAGCCGCCTGCGAGGCCGAATACGGTATCTTCAAGGGCTTCGACCTGAACGAGGACCAGTGGTACGAACTGCATGTCGCGGCCTGGCTTCACGATTGCGGCAAGGTTACGACACCGGAATATGTCGTCGACAAGGCCTCCAAGCTGGAGACGATCTATAACCGGATTCACGAGGTCCGCACCCGGTTCGAGGTTCTGCGCCGGGATGCGGAAATCGACTGTCTGAAGCGCAAGCTGGCCGGGGAAGACCCCGATACCTGCGACCGGGATTTCCAATTCGCCTGCGACAAGCTCCAGGAAGAATACCATTTCGTCGCCACGGCCAATGTCGGCGGCGAATTCATGGATGACGAGGATATCGTGCGCCTGAAGGAAATCGGCGCGCAGACCTGGACGCGGCATTTCGACAAGGCCATGGGATTGAGCCCGGTCGAAGCCCTGCGCGTCAAACAGAACCCGCCGCCGCCGCCGCCGGCGACGGAACCGCTGCTGGGCGACCTGCCCGAACATCTGGTCGACCAGTACAATCAGGGCGAACTCTACAACCTGTCGATCCGGCGCGGCACGCTGACGGCGGAAGAGCGGGAAAAGATCAACGACCACATCGTCGTCACGATCAAGATGCTGGAACAGCTGCCCTTCCCGAAGAAGATGAAGCGCGTCCCGGAATATGCCGGCGGCCACCACGAAAAGATGGACGGCACCGGCTATCCGCGCGGGTTGAAGAAGTCGGATATGTCAATCCCGGCGCGGATCATGGCCATCGCCGATATCTTCGAGGCCCTGACCGCCGCCGACCGTCCGTACAAGAAGGCCAAGACGATCAGCGAGTCGCTGAAAATCATGAAATTCATGTGCCAGGATCAGCATATCGACGCCGATCTGTTCGACCTGTTCCTGAAATCGGGCGTCTGGCAACGCTATGCCGACGAATTCCTGGACCCGTCGCAGATCGATCCGGTTTCCATCGACGATTACCTGCCGAATCCGGAGCTGCTCGCCTCCAAGGAAGCGGCGGAGTAACAGCCCCGTAAGTCACGAAAAGGGGGAGGAACCGGTTGGTCCCTCCCCCTTCTTTATGTCGGTCCAGGGTCGCGTCAGACGCCGATCTTGCCCTTATCCTGACGCGTGATCATGACCACGGACGGGCGCGGCGGCATGCCGTCCTTGAAGTCGGGCCAACGGGTCGCCGGGTCTTCGAAGGTCGAATTGCGTTCGAAGCCGGGATAGTTCTTCGTCCCGTCGGTCGCCGGATGCTGAACGGCCAGGAACAGGGTGGTGCCGTCTTCGTGGAAGGCCGGGCCGCACAGTTCCGCGCCGATCGGCACACGGAAGAACATCTTGCCCGTTCCCCGCAGGTCGCCGTCGGTTTCCATCGCCCACAGCCCGTCCGCCGTGCCGGATTTGGCCCAACTGCTGCCCTGGTCCGTGGACACCCACAGGCGGCCCGACGGATCGACCGTGCAGTTGTCGGGGGAGGCGAACCAGCCGTTTTCCGTCGTCGCCGTGTTCCATTTCGCGCCGACATCCGGGTTCGACGGATCGCCGCAGACGACCAGCATGTCCCAGGTCGCCTTGTCCGACCCGTGATCGCCGCCCTCCGGCGTCAGTTCGACGATCTGACCGAAGGTATTTTCCGCGCGCGGATTCGGGCCGTCCACCTGTTCCGGTTTGCGCTTGGAATTGTTGGTCAGCATGACATAGACCTTGCCCGTTTTCGGATTGGCCTGGACGTCTTCCGGGCGGTCCATCTTGGTCGCGCCCAGCAGGTCCGACGCCTGACGGGTGGAAATCAGGACGTCGCCCTGATCCTTGAAGCCGTTTTCGGCAGTCAGCGGACCGGTGCCATGGGTCAGCGGCAGCCAGGTGACGGAGCCGTCTTCGCCGAATTTCGCAACCGACAGCGTGCCGTGATCCAGCAGGTCCTTGTTCGCCGCGCGGTTCGCCGGGTCGTATTTCCCGTCGGTGACGAATTTGTACAGGTAATCGAAACGCTGATCGTCACCCATATAGACGACGACGCGACCGTCGCCGTTGACGATGGTTTCGGCGCCTTCATGTTTGAAGCGGCCCATCGCCGTGCGCTTCACCGGCGTGGACGCCGGATCTTCCACGTCGACTTCGACGACCCAGCCGAAGCGGTTCACTTCGTTCGGTTCCTTCGCGATGTCGAAACGATCGTGATACTTGCCCCAGGCATACCATTCGCCCGGCGCGCCATAGCGTTTCAGGGCATCGGCTTCCGGATGGCTTTCCGCCGCGTCCTTGCCAAGGAAATAGCCGTTGAAGTTTTCTTCGGCCATCAGATAGGTGCCCCAGGGCGTGATGCCCCCGGCACAGTTGTTGAAAGTGCCAAGCACGGTCATGCCGTCCGGGTCGGCCTTGGTCTTCACCCGGTCATGACCGGCGGCGGGGCCGGACAGGCGCATCGGCGTGTTCACCGTGATGCGGCGGTTGCGCGCGCCGTTCGTATCGACCGCCCATTTGCCCGATCCGTCGCGGGTGATTTCGACCACCGTGCCGCCATGGGCCGCCATTTCGATATCGACCAGATCGGCGCTATCCGCCATTTCCGCGCCGTTCAGACCGGGGAACATGACTTCCGGGCTGGTATATTCGTGGTTCACGCACAGAACAGCGCGATCCGCCGCCAGCGGAATCACGCCGATGAAGTCGTTGTTGTAACCGAACTGACGTTCCTGCGTCGCCGCGGTCTGCGTCATCGGATCGAAGGCGGGCGAATCGGGGAACAGCGCATCGCCCCAGCGCAGCAGGATATCGGCGTTATAGCCCGGCGCGACATGGTGGGTTTCGTCCACGCCGTGGCTGATTTCGTCAAAGGAGAACGCGGCCCCACCGGCGGCGCGCAACGGATTGGCCAAACCGCCGAAGGACAAGGCGGTCCCGGCGGCCAGCATGCCCTTCAACAGGAAACGACGGCTACAGAGCGCCGCAAAGGTCTCATTACCGCTGGTATTGGTCGGCAGGTCTTCGGAGGTTTCGAACGTCTCCGTCGGGGAATGCGACATGGTGGGTCTCCTTTCACAGATCGCAAAATGCCGCTCTATCAACACCGCACCGGTTACCGATCCATGACCGGGTCGTGAAGTTGGTGTGACCCCTGATTTTATACCGCCCCTTTAATGTCGGCATAGGCGTCGAGCGCCCGCTGACGCGCCATCCTATGATCCACGATGGGCGCGGGATAGTCTTCGCCCCCGTGTGCCAGTTCCGGCACCCAGCGCCGGATATAGGCCTGGTCCGGATCGAATTTTTCGGCCTGCCCCGTCGGGTTGAAAATGCGGAAATACGGGGCCGCATCCGCACCGCAACCTGCGACCCATTGCCAGTTGCAGACATTGTTGGCCAGATCCGCATCGACCAGCGTGTCGCGGAACCATGCCTCCCCCCGGCGCCAATCGACCAGCAGATGCTTGATCAGAAAGGACGCCGCAACCATCCGCACGCGATTGTGCATGAAACCCGTATGCCATAGCTCCCGCATCCCGGCATCGACCAGAGGATAGCCCGTGCGCCCCCGGCACCAGGCCTGGAAACCGTCCTCATCCTCCCGCCAGGGGAAGGCATCGAACTTTCGGTGGAAATTGACTGTCGGCATGTCCGGATTGTGGAACAGCAGATTGTGGTTGAAGTCGCGCCAGCCGACCTCCCGCAGGAAGGACCAGGCCCCGGACTCCTCACCATCCAGAACGAAGCGGGCATGCCCCAGCGCCGCATGCCAGATTTCCCGCACCGACAATTCGCCGAAGGCCAGATGTGGACTCAGCCGCGACGTTCGATCCCAATCGGGTCGGTTCCGGCGTTCGCCATAACCCGCAATATCCTTGTCCAGGAAGGCGTCGAACCGCGCGCGCGCGCCGTTTTCCCCCGGCTGCCAGGTTTCCCGCAATCCGCCCGCCCAATCGGGCCTCGTCGGCACCAGAGACCAGGATTCCAGCGTTTCAGCATCCAGATCCCCGGAATAGCCGGGCAGCGTCTCCGGCGCTGGGGTCGGGCGGTCCGGCTCACCCAAGGCACAGGACGCCTTCCAGAATGGGGTGAAGACGCTATACGCGCCGCCGGTCTTGGTTTTGACCTCCCACGGTTCGCGCAGCAGAGACCCGTTGAAGCTTTCGACCACGACGCCCGCCTCGCTCAGCGCCTTCTTGATCGCCGTGTCCCGGTCGATCGCGGCCGGATCGTAGCAGCGATTCCAGTAGACCGCGCCGACATCCGCCCTGCGGCATATATCCTCCAGGATCGGTAGAGCCGCCCCCCGGCGCAGGATCAATTTCCCACCGCGATCCCGCAAGGCGGTGTCGAGCGCCGCCAGACTGTGATGCAGCCACCAGGCCGATGCCCCGCCCATCGGCAAGCTGCCGTCGATACGGTCATCCAGAATGAAAAGGCAGATCACCGGCGACTTGCTGTTCAGCGCCGCCTGTAGAGCCGGATTATCCGTCAGTCGCAAATCCTTGCGGAACCAGATCAGGGAAGGGGAAGGCATCTATCGCTCTTTTCGGTACCGATTTTTAACTTTTTACGGTCCGGCCCCCGAAATTGGATCAGCGCCGGTAATCCAATGGCCGGGCCCCTGCGTATAGAGAGACGGCGTTGGATACTCCCCACCCAACCGTCTAGCGCCGCAGCAACCGGGCCGAGGCACCCGCTTCGGCCCGGTTCGACTGTCTCAGCCTGTCTTCCGATACCGACAAGACACCGTGGCGACTGGTGATATGCACCCGGAACCCCGTCTGAAACAGGGGGCGATAGACCGGGTCCAGAACCGACAATCCGCCGGTATAGCTGCCGAAAGCGGGCATGATCAGCCGTCGTCCGTCTTCCATAAAACAGGGGCCGGACAGCCGCCGCCCCTTCGCCGACAGTCCAGCCTTGGGATGGTAGTGGCCGGATATTTCGCCCCAGCCGGTTTGCGTATCGGCCTCATGCCGGAAAACGAGCCCGCCCTCGACAAGGTCTTCCACCACCATACCGCCGAAATCCGGCGGCGGAGCGGGATCGTGATTACCGGCGATCCAGATTGTTTCCACCTGCTCCGTCAAGGCGATCAGGGCGTTGCGCTCGTCCCCGCCCAATCGATCCGCCGCGCCTTGATCGTGGAACGAATCGCCCAGGCAGATCAGCCGTCGCACCGCCCGGCCCGTCAGTGCGCGGTCCAACCGTTCCAGCGTCGCGCGGCTGTCATAGGGCGGCAGCATCTGACCGCGCCTGGCATAGGACGACCCCTTTTCCAGATGCAGGTCGGAGACGATCAAGGTCTGTCCGTCCGGCCAGTAAAGGCTGCCATCCGCCCAAGCCTGAAGGCGGACACCGTTTAGCGTTATGTCGGCGAATTGGGTCATTGGGTTACAGCGGCAATCCGCCCTGCGTGTCGACATTCATGGCGTCGTCGATCAGGTCGCGGGCAAGGTCGTCGAACAATTGGGCTTCGGCGTCACCATAGACGGATTCCTTCCCGACTTCGAGGAGGATCGGCACCGCCAGCGGCGACACGCGATCCAGGCGTCGGTGCCGAATCCCGTGCTTTGCGCGGGTCAAGAATTCCGCCAAGCGCCCGACATCGATCAACCCGCCGCGTGCATCCTGCCGCGTCGCCTGCAACAGGATATGGTCCGGTTCGTGCCGACGCAGCACGTCATAGATCAAATCGGAACTGAAGGTCACCTGCCGCCCGGTCTTTTCCTGCCCCGGCTGGCGGCGTTCGATCAGGCCCGCGACGATGGCGACATTGCGGAAGGTCCGCTTCATCAGCGAGCAATCCTCCATCCAGGCTTCCAGGTCGTCGCCCAGCATGTCCTCGTCGAACAGGGCGGCGAAGTCCCGCGCGGGTTTCAGGCTCCACACCGCGATCACATAATCGCTGGCAACGAAGCCCAACGGCCCCAATCCCATCCGTTCCATCCGCTTGGTCAACAGCATGCCCAGGGTCTGATGCGCGTTGCGACCCGCGAAGCTGTAGGCGACGAGATATTCCTTGTCGTTCCGCGGGAAGGTTTCGACCAGCAACCCGTCGTCGCCGGGCAGAACCGACCGCCATTGCTGCAGCCGCAGCCATTCCCGCACCGTGTCCGGCAGGCCGCCCCAGGTCGACGGATCGGACAGGGTATGCCGCACCCGGTCGGACAGATGCGTCGTGAAGGGCATGCGCCCGCCCATATAGGCCGGAACCTTCGGCGCGGTGCCCTGCGCCGCCGTGGCAATGACAGCCATGTCCTTGATCGCCTCGAACCGCAGCATCCGACCCGCGAACAGGAAGGTGTCTCCCGGCTCCAGCATATTCGCGAAATACTCCTCCACCTCTCCCAAAGTGCCGCCACCCCGCATCCGCACCTTCAGCAGGGCCTCCTCGACAATGGTGCCGATATTCATGCGGTGGCGCTGCGCAATCCGGGGGGAGGATACTTCGTAAGTGCCGTCGGCCTTGTGAAACAGGCGCTTCCACCGGTCGTAGCTTTTCAACGCATAACCGCCGTCCTCGACATAGCGCAGCACGGCGTCGAATGTGTCGCGCGGCAGATCGGCATAGGGGGACGCGTCGGTGATTTCCGCGAAAATCTCACCGGGATGGATCGGCCCGGCACAGGCCAGTGTCATCACATGCTGGGCCAGCACGTCCAGCCCGCCGGGGCGCGGCGGATCGCCGTCCAGGGTGTTTTCCGCCACACCGTCGATGGCGCAGCGGCATTCCAGAACCTCGAACCGATTACAGGGGACCAGCACGGCTCGGCTCGGCACATCCAGCCGATGCCCGGCCCGGCCGATCCGCTGGATCAGACGCGACACACCCTTCGGCGGGCCGACCTGCACAACCAAGTCGACCGCGGCCCAATCGATACCCAGATCCAGAGAGGCGGTGGCCACGACGGCGCGCAATTTGCCGTCGGCCATCGCCGCCTCCACCTTACGGCGTTGGTCCCGGTCCAAGGAACCGTGATGCAGGGCGATGGGCAGCGCATCCTCATTCGCATGCCACAGGGCCTGGAACAGCAACTCCGCCTGGGCGCGGGTATTCACGAAGACGATGGCCGTGCCCGCTTGCTGGATTTCACGATAGATTTCCGGCACCGCGTGCAGCCCGTAATGACCGGACCAGGGCAGGCTTTCATCCGTGGCCAGCAGCCTGACCTCCGCCTGCTTCGCCTGCATGCCGTTGACCGTGGTGACGCGCCCCGGATCGGCATCCGGCGCGATATAGGCCTTTAGTTCCTCCGGCCAGGCGACCGTGGCCGACAGGCCGATGCGGCGCACATCGGGGGCGATCCGCGACAGACGCGCCATGCACAGGGCCAGCTGATCGCCGCGCTTCGTCCCGACCAGGGCATGGGTTTCGTCCACGACGATCCGTTGCAATCCGGCGAACAGATCGAAACTGTCCGGCTGGGACAGCAGAACCGACAAAGATTCCGGTGTCGTCAGCAGGATATGCGGCGGATTTTCCCGCTGACGCTGCCGCCGGTTCGCGGGCGTGTCCCCGGTCCGCGTTTCCACCCGGATCGGCAGGTCCATTTCCTCGATCGGCGTGGTCAGGTTCCGCTGGATATCCACCGCCAGGGCCTTCAACGGGGAGATATAGAGCGTGTGCAACCCGTTGCGGTCCGGGGCCGCCGCAAGATCGATCAGGCTGGGCAGGAACCCGGCCAATGTCTTGCCGCCCCCGGTCGGCGCGATCAGCAACGCGTTCTCCCCACGCCCGTCGACGGCCAGCATCTCCATCTGATGCGGATGCGGCGCCCAGTCCCGGGATCGGAACCAGGACGAAAAGGCACTGGGCAGAGTTGGTAAGGCATCAGACATAATGGGGAGTATGGTCACTCCCGCCCCGATGGGAAATCCCCCGATCCGGGGCCTGACGTGAATTTGTCCATGAAGCGGTTCACGTAGAAAATCAGTGTCTTAAAGTAGGTTTTGAAACGCTTTCGAAACGACTTTAGCTGTCCTTCTTAACTATCTTTTATTGAAGGAAAATTCTGCCTAGTGACAGGCGTTTCCGAATCGCTGTACCCAGTCATTGTAGCTCAGGCAACCCTGGCACTTTGGCCGGAGCGGAGGAACCATGATCAGTAACTATGAAGCCGCCGGGCCGTCCCGTGCGGAAGTATCGGAGAAATTGCGCAAACGCGTGATTTCCCTGTTTCTGGACACGTGGGATGAAGCCTGCGTGGAAGGACTGCCCAGCGATCTTTTATCGGAAGTTTGTCTGTATCTGGCACTGACGGACATGATCGAAGATCACGGTGAAGACGATGTCGCCGATATCATGGAGACATTGCCCCATCGCATCCGGCGGGGCGAGTTCACACTGGCGCTGGAACAGCATTAAAGGGAAAAAGCCGCGACCCCTTCATAAGGCCGCGGCTTTCCATCCCATTTCCAACCGCACCGACGGCGCGGGGAAAGACGTGCGTCAGTTGGACACTTCCAACGCGTAACCGGCCGACCGGACGGTGCGGATGACATCGCTGTCGCCGCCTTCGTTCAGCGCCTTGCGCAGACGGCGGATATGCACGTCCACGGTCCGCAATTCGACATAGACGTCGCGGCCCCAGACCGCGTCGAGAAGCTGTTCGCGGCTGAACACGCGGCCCGGATGTTCCATGAAATGGCGCAGCAGGCGGTATTCCGTCGGGCCCAGCTTAATTTCGCGTTCGTTGCGATAGACCCGATGCGCGGCCAAATCCATCTGCAGGTCGGCGACGCGCAGCGCCTCGTCCGACAGGGCCGGACGCGACCGGCGCAGCAGGGCATGGACGCGGGCGGTCAATTCCGCCGGGGAAAACGGCTTGGTGACATAGTCGTCGGCACCGGATTCCAGGCCCCGAACCGTGTCCGCTTCCTCGCCCCGCGCCGTCAGCAGGATGATCGGCAGCTGTTTCGTCGCCGGTTTGCGGCGCAGCTGGCGGCAGACCTCGATCCCCGACAATTGCGGCAGCATCCAGTCCAGCAGGACCAGATCCGGTGGGTTCTCCTCGATGGCGACCAGGGCTTCCTCGCCGTCGGAAACGGCCTCGACCTCGAACCCCTGATGTTCCAGATTGTAGCGAAGCAGCGTTACGACCGCCGTTTCGTCTTCCACGATCAATACCTTTGGTTTCATACCGCTCACCGGTTTCGATGCGCTGTGTTCGCGCAAATCGTCAGGCATTTTAGTCGTCCTCGGCAGCCACGTCGTCTATCGCGGCTTCGCCCGGCTGCAGGGTAGCATAGTTCGACGCATCCGCCTTCGGGCGCCGATCGCCCAGAGCCTCGCCCTTGACCTGGAAGTGAATGATCTCCGCGATATTGGTTGCGTGATCGCCGATACGTTCCAGGTTTTTCGCGATGAACAGAAGATGCGTGCAGGGCGTGATGTGCCGCGGGTCTTCCATCATATAGGTCAGGAGTTCGCGGAACAGGCTGGTATACAGGGCATCGACCTCTTCGTCGGCCTCCCAGACATCGATGGCCTTGGCAACGTCGCCCTGTAGATGCGCGTCGATCACGTCCTTCAACATGCTCTGCACCGGACGCCCCATGCGCAGGATCCCGCGCAGCAGCGGTTCCGACGGCATCTGATTCAGGGCGACGGCGCGCTTCGCGATGTTTTTCGCATAATCGCCGATCCGTTCGATATCCGCCGACACGCGCAGCGTGGAAACGATGTAGCGCAGGTCGTTGGCAACCGGCTGGCGCAAGGCCAGCATACGCACGACCAAGGCTTCGACCTCGTGTTCCAGCGCGTCGATTTCCTTGTCGTTTTCCTTCACCGCCAGCGCCAGCTTGCTGTCCCGCTTTTCGATCGCGGTCAAGGCATTGGCCAGCTGGCTTTCCGCCAGACCGCCCATTTTCGCCAGCAGCTTGGTGAGTTTTTTGAATTCCTCGTCGTAGACGCCGACGATGTGGCCTTGGGATACTTCTGACATGGGTCCTGCTTTCCGTTTCGTCGAACCGATGGATTCGAAACGCGCTTAACCGAAACGCCCGGTGATGTAACCCTGGGTCCGTTCGTCCTTCGGGTTGGTGAAGATTTGCTCCGTCTCGCCATATTCGACAAGATTGCCGAGATGGAAGAAGGCGGTCTTCTGCGACACGCGGGCGGCCTGCTGCATCGAATGCGTCACAATGACGATCGTGTAGTTTTCACGCAATTCGTGGATCAGGTCCTCAACTGTCGCCGTGGCGATCGGATCGAGGGCGGAGCACGGCTCATCCATCAGGATGACTTCCGGCTGGACGGCAACGGCGCGCGCGATGCACAGACGCTGCTGCTGACCGCCCGACAGACCGGTGCCCGGCTGGTCCAGACGATCCTTCACCTCTTTCCATAGCCCCGCCTTGATCAGCGAGGTTTCGACGATTTCGTCCAATTCCGCCTTGGAGCGGGTCAGACCGTGGATGCGCGGGCCGTAGGCGATGTTTTCATAGATCGACTTCGGGAAAGGGTTCGGCTTCTGGAACACCATCCCGACACGGGCGCGCAGATGCACGACATCGACGCTGCGGTCGTAAATGTCGCCGCCATCCAGTGTGATCGCCCCGGTGACGCGGCAGATATCCACCACGTCGTTCATGCGGTTCAGGCAGCGCAGGAAGGTCGACTTGCCGCAACCGGACGGGCCGATCAGCGCGGTGACTTCCTGTTCCATGATGTCGATATTCACATCGAACAGGGCCTGCTTTTCGCCATAGAACACGCAGACGTCGCGACCGCGCATCTTGGCGACGGTCGACGGAACCGCCGTATTCGGAGGCACTTCGGTGCTACCCTGGAAATTGGTTTCCACTGCTGACATCTTAACTGTCTCCTACCAACGGCGTTCGAATTTCTTGCGCAGAAAGACCGCAAGAGCGTTCATAAAGATTAGGAAGCCGAGAAGCACCATGATCCCGGCGGAGGTCCGCGCGACGAAGCCGCGCTCCGGCAGACCCGACCACATATAGATTTGAACCGGCAGCGCCGTCGCCGGGTCCATCGGCGTCGCCGGATAGGTGAACACGGTCGCGACCATGCCGATCATCAGCAGCGGCGCCGTTTCGCCCAGCGCCTGCGCCAACCCGATGATGATGGAGGTCAGGATGCCGGGCGCGGCGAGCGGCAGCACGTGATGGAAGATCGACTGCATTTTGGACGCGCCGATGCCCAGTGCGGCCTCGCGGATCGACGGCGGCACCGCCTTCAACGCGGCGCGGGTTGCGATAATGACCGTCGGCAGGGTCATCAGCGTCAGCACCAGACCGCCGACCAGCGGCGCGGAACGCGGCAGTTCGACGAAGTTGATGAAAACGGCGAGACCCAGCAGACCGAACACGATGGACGGCACGGCGGCGAGGTTGTTGATGTTGACCTCGATAATATCGGTCCAGCGGTTGCGCGGCGCGAATTCTTCCAGATAGACCGCTGCCGCCACACCG
This sequence comes from Pacificispira spongiicola, assembly GCF_012926505.1. Taxonomy (GTDB): domain Bacteria; phylum Pseudomonadota; class Alphaproteobacteria; order UBA8366; family Aestuariispiraceae; genus Pacificispira; species Pacificispira spongiicola. Next base: position 459,696 of record NZ_JABBNT010000003.1, on the reverse strand, counting down.
ATGGGCAAGGCCAGCATCAGGACGATCAGCATCATGAACAGCGACCCGATCATGGCGACGCCGATACCGGAGGATTCCGGATAGGACGAGGCACCCGCCGTGAACAGGGTGAAGGCGAATTGCTTGCGCAAACGCCCATCGGCGTCCAGCCGATCGATATAGGTCAGCTGCTTGTCGTTGACCGTGCGCTGTTCTTCCGGAAGGTTCCGGTCGATCGTGCCCTTCATGATCGCGTCGACGTCGCCTGCGGCCAGAACCCAGATCGACAGGGTCGACCCGATCAGCGACGGATCGTCCACAACCGCATCGCGCACGGCGACTTCGGCATTCGGCGACAGCAGCTTATGCATCAGGACGGCATCGGACCGGGCTTCCGGTTTCAGCGTGTCGCGAATGCTTTTCTGGATCATGCCCGTCCACCCGACGAGGCGCAGGCCGTCCGCCGTCAGTTCGGCGGGATCCGTCGGGAACTTATCGGCCTCCAGCTCGACATCCAAACGGATGCGCGTTTCCTGGAATGCGGGCAGCCCGGCCTGAATGATCGACGTGAACATGATCACCAGGAAAGCAAGGCCGATCATGATCGCGGAGAGGCCATAGACCTGAAACCGACGTTCCGCGGCATACCGACGCTTCAGGCGGCGGGCGACCTCCGGCGAGAGGCTCGGCGCGGCGCTGGAGGTGCTGACTTCGGATATTGTCGTCACGCGTAATACTCCCTTAGGACCTTAGACGGCCACGGATGTCAGTCGTACTGTTCGCGATACTTGCGCACGATGTGCAGCGCGAAGATGTTCAAGCCCAAGGTGATGACGAACAGCGTCATACCCAGGGCGAAGGCGACCAGCGTTTGCGGACTGGTGAATTCATTGTCCCCGGTCAGCTGGTTGACGATTTTCACCGTCACCGTCGTCATCGGTTCGAAGGGGTTCCCGGACAGGTTCGCGGCCACGCCCGCGGCCATGACGACGATCATGGTTTCCCCGATCGCGCGGCTGGCGGCCAGCAGGATGGACCCGACGATGCCCGGCAGTGCCGCCGGGAAGATAACCTTGCGGATGGTTTCCGATTTCGTCGCGCCGAGACCCAGCGAGCCTTCCCGCAAGGAGCGCGGCACCTGGGTGATCACGTCGTCGGACAGAGAGGAGATGAACGGGATAATCATGATCCCCATGACGATCCCGGCGGTCATGACGGACCGCGCATCGATATCCATACCCAGAATGTCGCCCGTATCCCGCAGGAACGGACCGACCGTCATCAGCGCGAAGAAGCCATAGACGACGGTCGGGATGCCAGCCAGGATTTCCAACATCGGTTTCGCCGTGGCGCGGAATTTCGGGGTCGCGTATTCGGCCAAATACATGGCGGCCAGCAATCCGATCGGCACCGCGACCAGCATGGCGACGAAGGCGACATACATCGTCCCGACCATCAGTGGGATCATCCCGTACTGACCGGTATCGCCGCCGTCACGGCCCGCCGAGGAGAAGCGCGGGTCCCAAACCGTGTTCAGGAAGAAGTTGCTGAAGGACACCGATTTGAAGAAGTGGATCGTTTCGAACAGCATCGACAGGACGATACCGGCGGTGGTCAGAATCGCGATGCTGGCGCAGCCGATGAGAACCAATTTGACGATCTGTTCGACACGGTTCCGGGCGCGGGTGTCGGAGGTCATCTTGAGCAGGACGACCCCGCCGCCGATCAAACCCGCGGCAAGCGCCGCGATCGCCAGCCACACCGAGGCGGTGGCGCGGGCATCGGAATACACCTGGGCCGCATCCATCATATAGGGTTCGACACCGCTGGAAATGCCGCCGGTCGCCAGACTTTTCACCGTGGAGACGATCAGACGAAGCTGGCTGTCCTCCTGGTTCAGCACCGATGCGGGCAGACTGTCCACCAGAATGCTGTCCATGAAACCCGGCTGCAGGAGACGCCAGGCGATGATCGCGGCGATGGCCGGGATGGCGACCCACAAGGCCGTCAACAAGCCATAGTAGTTCGGCCGTGAATGAAGGGTTCTCGTGTCTCCCCCGGACAGGCCGAACGCGCGGCGGGTGCCCAGGAAATAGAAAGCGACGGCCAAGCCAAGCACCACCGCGAGCAGAACTGAAACGGACATGGGATCTCCCCGAACCGCGAAGTCGATTTCTGAAGAAAAGATACGAACGAATGATCAAACCGAAAGCAAGAAAGCAGTCGTTCGGGCGACCGGATCACCGGCCGCCCGAACCACACGGAACCTGATTAGGAACCGACCGACACGCCGTTGGCGAAGTTGGAGCGGACCTGCTGCAGTTCTTCTTCCGGCATCGGGATCAGGCCTTTGTCGATGGCCTTGCCGTAGCTGCCGATCATGTCGTCGGACAGGAAGAATTCGACATATTCACGCAGACCCGGAATGACGTCCACATGCGCGCCCTTCACGTAGAAGAACAGCGGGCGGGAGACCGGGTATTCACCCTTGGCGATGGTTTCCAGGGACGGCGTGATGCCGTTGACCGTGGCGGTTTTCACCTTGTCCGGGTTGTTTTCGGCGAAGCTGAGGCCGAAGACGCCGATACCGTCCGGGTTGGAGCCGATACGGGCCAGCGTTTCGGAGTAATCGCCGTCGATGTCGACCGAACGGCCGTCCTTGCGGACCTTCATGCAGGCCTTGCCGGCGGCTTTCTTGTCGTCGCCATTGGCTTTCAGCTGGGCTTCCAGGCCACCGGCGGCTTCACAACCGGCTTCCAGAACCTTCTCTTCGAAGACTTCACGGGTGCCGTGCTTTTCGCCCGGGATGAACATCATGATTTCCTGGTGCGGGAAAGCCGGGTTCACCTGATCCCAATGGGTGTTCGGGTTGGCGACCAGCGCACCGTCGACCGGAATCTGATCGGCCAGGGCCAGATAGATGTCTTTCGGTTCGAACGCGAAGGCCGGCTTGTCGACCGGGTTGGCGAAGACGATGCCGTCGTAACCGATGCGGATTTCCGTGATCTTCGTGACACCGGCGTCGGCGCAAGCCTGAATTTCTTTCGCCTTGATCGGGCGGGACGCGTTGGCGACGTCGATCGTGCCTTCGCCTTCACCCTTGCAGAATTCTTTCAGACCGGCGGAGGAGCCACCGCTTTCGACGACCGGCGCGGCAAACTTGCCGGAGTAAACCTTGGAGAATTCTTCGGCGACCAGATCGGCGAACGGCTTAACCGTCGACGAGCCCATGATCGACACATAATCACGCGCCTGCGCGGCGCCGGAGAAAGCGACGGCGCCCAGAGCGGCGGCGGCGACGGTCAGTTTCAAAGCCTTCATGTCTCTACTCCATCCTGACAGGTGATGTCAGAGTTTCTGTTTCGGGAAACGGGTCGGATTCGGATGAGAATACCGGTGGGAAACTTCCGTCATGGCGCGACCCGGTACTTCCGGGGACGACATACGGAACGGCATAAGGGACTCCTGGGGAATTAGCGCGACCGCTATTACCCGCTGGCGTCCTGATACCTGCATATGTCTCTGCCCCTGCTCGGATGATGTCGTGCCGGATGGCACGCACTCGTCACCACGACGTTGGCCGGGTTTTAGGCGCGGCTGCTGACGCTTTTGTGATGGATGCAAGACTGTTTTGTTACATCAACGCCGAAAGGTATAGACCTTTATGTGTCACGCTGCAGGCATTTCCGCGGAATCCTGGGATTCCTGGATGGATTCGATCAACGGCAGCGTGACACTGAAAGTCGATCCACGCCCGATTTCGCTTGTAACATTCAGCCGTCCGCGGTGGCGATTGACGATATGTTTCACGATGGCGAGCCCCAGACCCGTACCGCCGAGTTCGCGGGACCGCGCCGCATCGACCCGATAAAACCGTTCCGTCAGGCGCGGAATATGTTCGCGCGGGATACCCGGGCCGAAATCGACGATATCGACGGAAACCCGCCGTCGTTCCTTGCGCGACACCCGGACCAGGACCCGCTCGCCCTTCGCGCCGTATTTGATGGCATTGTCCAACAGGTTCTGGAAAACCTGGAACAATTGGTCCGCATCGCCCCGCACCGGCGGCAGATCGTCGGGCCAGTCGCTTTCCACGCGCACATTCGCCTGCTTCGCCTTCAGCGCCAGCATTTCGATCAACCGGCGCAGCAGGTCCGTCAGATCTACTTCCTTCTGCGGGCGGCTGTGTTCGTCCAGCTCGATCCGCGACAGGCTCAACAAGTCGTTGATCAGGCGGAACATGCGTTCGGACTGTTCCTGCATGATGGCCAGGAAATGATCGCGCGCCTGCGCGTCGTCGCGCGCCGGGCCGCGCAGGGTTTCGATGAAGCCGCTCAGACTCGTCAGCGGCGTGCGCAATTCGTGACTGACATTGGCGACGAAATCGACACGCATCTGTTCCGACCGGCGCAGCGCCGTGACGTCCTGCATATCGACCAGAACCACCGGCGCATCGCGACCGTCCGGCGGTGTCCCGGGCGGCGGCGCGACCGGTTCGATCCGCGCGATATAATCCGTTTCGACCGGCACAGGCAGGCTGAGGTCGATCTGCTGAGGCCCCGCGCCGTCCAGCGCCCGGTCGATCGCGGCCAGCAGTGCCGGATCGCGCAGCCCGTCGGCGATATCGCGCCCGGTCAGATCGGAATCCAACAGGGCATGCGCCACCGCATTGGCGCGCACGACCTGCCGTTCGCGATCCAGGAAGAAAATCGGATGCGGCAGAGAGGAAACGATCCGGTCCGCCACGGCGGCCTTATAGCTCAACGCGTCCAACTGGGCCTGGGCTTCCGCCGTCAACCGGTTCAGGCGGCGCATCGCCACCTGTTCCGCCGACAAGCGCCGCCGCACGGCGATGGCGACGCCCAGCAGCACCGCCCCCGCCAACACCGCCGCTTCCCATGGCGGCAACCGGTCCGTATAGGTCAGGAAACCCAGCGCCGCCAAGGCAGGCGCCGACGCCAAAAGAATCGATCTGACCCATGAACCGGACATGGCTGTTTCCCGCTCCGTATCATCCTCAAAGGGAAATTCGATGGACGGAGGTCAAACCATGTCGCCCATCGAAACCCCCTTGTAACCCGATTCCATGACGACTTTGCGTCAGGCGGAAATCGCGTCATGCGCCGCCAGGGCCGCCAGGGTGAGGAGGTCGCTGACGCTGGACCCCATCCGGGCGATCTGCACCGGGCGCGTATGGCCCATCAGCAACGGCCCGATCGACGTGCCGCCGCCCAGCTTCTGCAACATCCGGGTCGCGATATGGGCGGAATTGATGCCCGGCATGACCAGGACATTGGCCGCGCCGCTCAACCGGCAGAACGGATAGGCGCGCTGCATCAGATCGTAATCCAGCGCGACGGTCGGCGACAGATCCCCATCGAATTCGAAATCGACATCCATGGCCTCCAGCCGCGTCACGGCATCGCGCACGCGCTGACCGCCGGGCGTGTCGGGATTGCCGAAATTCGACGCATACAGCATCGCCACGCGCGGTTCATGGCCCAACCGACGGGCATAGGCCGCCGCGTTCTTGGCGATTTCCGCCAGGGTATCGCCATTCGGCAATTCATTGACGGAGGTATCGGCGATGAAGATCGTCCGGCCGCGCACGACCATGATCGACACGCCCATGGCGATCGACCCCTCCTTCACGTCGATGACGCGCGACAGACCTTCATAGGCGACGTTGAACGCCCGCGTCACACCGGTGACGACGGCGTCCACTTCGCCATGTTCCAACATGCAGGCGGCGAAGATGTTGCGGTCCTGGTTCACCAGCCGCTGGCAATCGCGATAGACCAGCCCCTTGCGTTGCATCTTCTGATACAGAAGGTCGGTATATATTTCGTTATTCGACGACATGCGGGCATTGTGGATTTCGAAATCCAGGTTCGGGTCCAGGCCCAATTCCTTCGCGGTCTCCCGAATCCGGTCCTCGCGGCCGACCAAAACCGGCATGCCGTAACCGGAAGACCGGAACAGCGCCGCCGCGCGGATGACGCTGGGGTCCTCCCCTTCCGCGAAGCAGACACGGCGCGGATTCTGGCGCACCTGTTCGATGATCAGGTGCAGCATGTTCGCCGTCGGGTCCAGGCGCGCGCGCAGTTCCCGGCTGTAATTTTCCATGTCCATGATCGGGCGGCGCGCGACGCCGGACGTCATGGCCGCCTCCGCTACCGCCGCCGGAACGGCGACGACGAGGCGCGGATCGAACGGCACCGGAATGATATAATCCGGGCCGTATTGCAGGGCCTGCCCGCCATAGGCGCTGGCGACTTCGTCCGGGACGTCTTCCCGCGCGAGCGCGGCGATGGCATGGGCGGCGGCAAGCTTCATATCGTCATTGATCGTCGACGCCCGCACGTCCAGCGCGCCCCGGAAAATATAGGGGAAACCCAACACATTGTTGACCTGGTTCGGATAGTCCGACCGGCCCGTGGCGACGATCGCGTCCTCGCGCACCGATTTAACCTCGTCCGGGGTGATTTCCGGGTCCGGATTGGCCATGGCGAAAATGATCGGTCGGTCGGCCATCTTGTCGACCATGGCCGCGGTGACGGCCCCCTTCACGGACAGGCCGAAGAACGCGTCCGCGCCCTCCAACGCGTCGGCCAGGGATCGGGCGTCGGTCTTCACCGCATGCGCCGACTTCCACTGATTCATGCCTTCCTGTCGGCCCTGATAGATCACGCCCTTGGAATCGCACAGCGTCACGTTCTGATGCGGGATACCCATTGCCTTCACCAATTCGGTACAGGCAATGGCCGCGGCGCCGGCGCCGTTCACGACCAGTTTCGTGTCTTCCACCTTGCGTCCGGTCAGATGCAGGGCGTTGATCAAACCCGCCGCCGCAATGATCGCGGTACCGTGCTGGTCGTCGTGAAAAACCGGAATATCCATGATTTCGCGCAGGCGCTGTTCGATGATGAAGCATTCCGGCGCCTTGATGTCTTCCAGGTTGATGCCGCCGAAACTGGCCCCCAGGAAGCGCACGCAATTGACGAATTCGTCGACGTCTTCGGTTTCGACTTCCAAATCGATGGAATCGACATCGGCGAAGCGCTTGAACAGCACCGCCTTGCCTTCCATCACCGGTTTGGAGGCCAGCGCCCCGATATTGCCCAGGCCCAGCACCGCCGTGCCGTTGGAAATCACCGCGACCATATTGCCCTTCGCCGTATAGTCATAGGCGGTGGACGGATCTTCCGCGATTCGCAGACAAGGCACCGCGACGCCCGGCGAATAGGCCAGCGACAGGTCACGCTGCGTGGTCAGCGGCTTGGTCGGCGTCAGTTCGATCTTACCCGGCCGTCCGGAAGCATGAAATTGCAGCGCTTCCTCATCGGAAATGCGTTTGTCGGCGGTCTTTTTATCGCTCATTTTTCCTCCGGAACCGGACCTGTCGATGCTTGTTATTCAAGTCGTTTATAGCACTATCATGGGCATTCCGTTATGACAGCAATTCCTTACGCCTTTTCTTGCAGGTCTAACCCGCATATCCTGCAACTCAAATCGCGTGGAGGGGGCTTTCGGCGCGGACGGTAATAGTTAGCGAAAGAGGCAACGTTTCTTATGGCCCAACAGCCGAATTTGGCCAGCCAGGAATATCTGCTGCTCGATTATGCCCAGCGGTTGGATCGCCACCGCGAGGGGCGCCGCGCCGTGCATGTTCACCTGTCCCGGCTGAAGCCGCAGAACCGGCGCGAACACCATATCCGCATCGCCCTGAACACGCTGGACGACTTCGTCCAGACATTCGAGGGCCAGTCCTTCCTGCTGGGCAACAACGACCTGATCTTCGTGGTCAAGGGCGCGTCGCTGCAGCAGCTGGACGAAGCCGTGATGCGCATGCGCTATCTGTTCAGCGACGATCCCCTGACCCAGACGGATGCGGATTCGACCGACGGCCACGGCCGCTTCGCGACCCTGTACAATGTCGAAGGCCAGTATCCGAAATTCATGGAACTGTGCGAACGCGTGTTCGAGGAAGAACGCGCGCGCCAGAAACGCCTGCAACAGATGGCGGAGCAGACCGGCGAAACCTTCGAGGATTCGCGCCGACCGCTGAAACCGGAACAATTGGGCCGGTTGGAGGAGTTTCTGGAACGGTCAGACCTATCCAGTGTCTTCAAGCGTCAGGCCGTCAGCGTCGTCCACAAGGACAATCCGCCGAAGCCGATCTTCAACGAGTTGTTCATTTCCATTTTCGATCTGGCGAAAACCGTGTTGCCGGATGTGAACCTGGCCGCGAACCGCTGGCTGTTCCAGCACCTGACCCAGACCCTGGACCGCCGTGTTTTGAAGATGCTGGCGCGCGCCGACGACCGGTCGCTGCATTCGTCTTTTTCCATCAATGTGAACGTTCAGACCCTGCTGGCGCCGGAATTCCTGGAATTCGATTCCTCCCTGCGCATGGGCAGCCGCGGCACCCTGGTCGTCGAATTGCAGTTGATCGACATCCTGTCCGACTATCCGTCCTTCGTCTTCGCGCGCGATTTTGTGCGGGAAAAAGGCTACCGCATCTGTCTGGACGGGATCACGCCGGAACTGACACATTTCATCGATCGAAACTTTATGGAAATCGATCTGGTGAAGCTGTCCGCCGGGCCGGTCTTCGATTCCGGTGGGTCGGAAACCCTGCGCAAGGAAGTCAGCGAACAGGTGGACCGTATCGGCAAGGGCCGCATCATCCTGTCGCGCTGCGACAACGAAACCATGATCCGGACCGGCCAGAATATGGGCATTACCATGTTCCAGGGCCGCTATCTCGACGCCGTCTATCAGCAGATGTCCCGGTCGAAAAATCCGCCAATCCCGCGCGCCGCCAAACGCTAGAGCCGATCCATGGGGGAAATCTGGTCCTTCCTGGAAGCCTTCCTGAAGGCCCTGTCCGGGAGCCTTCCCGCGGACCTGCCGCGCGCCTTGATTCTGACCCTGGCCCTGCTGTTCGACGCCACGATCGGCGATCCGCGCTGGTTCTACCGCATCGTCCCGCATCCCGTCGTCTGGATCGGCGCGCCGATCCGGTTCCTGGATCGGCGGCTGAACCGTCCGAACCGCACGTCCCGCGACCGCCTGATCCGCGGCGCGGTGACGGTCGCCGTCGTGGTCGGCGCGGCGACAGGGATCGGTTATCTGATTCAAGAAGGCCTGGAGCCCCTGCGCCAGGGTTGGATCGTGGAACTGATCATTGTCGGCGTCTTCATCGCCGGACGCAGCCTGCACGACCATGTCCGGCGCGTCGGCAAGGCCCTGCGCAAGGACGGGCTGGACGGCGGACGCCGCGAAATCGCGCATATCGTCAGCCGAGACCCGAAAAGCCTGGACCGGCACGGGGTCGCCCGGTCGGCCATCGAATCCCTGTCGGAAAATTTCAGCGACGGCGTCGTCGCGCCCTTGGCATTCTATGTCCTGTTCGGCCTGCCCGGCCTGCTGGCCTATAAGGCGATCAATACGTTGGACAGCATGATCGCCTATAAGAACGAAACCTATAAGGATTTCGGCTTCGTCGCGGCGCGGCTGGACGATGCGGCGAATTTCTTCCCGGCCCGGATCAGCGGCGCGATCATCTGTCTGGCCGCCGCCCTGACGCCCACGGCCTATCCCATCGGTGCGGTGCGGATCATGTTCCGCGACGCGATGAAGCACAAATCGCCGAATTCGGGCTGGCCGGAAGCGGCCTTCGCGGGCGCCTTGAACATCGCGCTGGGCGGCCCGCGCACCTATCCCGGCGGTCAGGTCGTCGGCGTGTGGATCGGCGACGGCCGCGCGCGCCTGGAACCCCGCGACATCGACCGCGCCCGCGCGCTTTATCTGATCGCCAACGGCCTGATCTTCTTCGCCGCCCTGGTTTGGGGGTCCCTGACCGCCGTTTAGGGGCTAGCGCGGCGGGAAGGTGACGCTGAAGGCCGCGCCCTCATCCGGGGCGGAGCGCACGGAAATCCCCCCGCCCTGATCGCGCAGCAATTCGTAACACAGGCGCAAACCGATCCCGGTGCCCGTCTCGCCCACCGTCCCGGATGCGGAAGCACCCGCGCCCAGCCGGAACAGCGACGTTTGAACATCGTCCGTCATGCCGAGCCCCGTATCGGTGACCGTAATCAACACGCCGCCATCGTCCCGAGGGGCGCCGTCCACCGTGACCGTACCGTCGGGATGCGAAAACTTGATCGCATTGCTGACCAGATTGCGCAGAACGGTATCGACCAAATTGGGATCGACGCGACAGGGCAGCTCCGTCGGCCCGTCATAGACGATCCGCACATCCTTTTGCGCGGCGATCGGGCGGAACAGATCGATGGTCTGCCGCGCCCGGTGGGACAGATCGATTTCCGTCGGTTCGAAGGTCAATTCGCCACGCTGCATCCGCGCCCAGGTCAGCAGATTGTCGAGCAGTTTGTGCAGCGCTTTCGCCGATTCGTGCACATCCGCCGAAAATGCCGCGACCTTCGTCGGGTCCATCCGGGCGGCCCGTTCCTTCAGAACTTCCGTCATGCCCAAGATAATGCTGAAAGGCCCTATCAGGTCGTGCGCGACGATCGAAAGCAGACGGTCTTTCTGGGCGATCGTCTCCGTCAAGGCGCCGTGCTTCTGGCTCAATTCCTCCGTGCGTTCGGCGACACGGGCTTCCAGCTCCGCCGTCATACGCTCCAAGGACTCACGTTCACGGCGTTCCGCCGCCGCCTTTTCCGTCTGAAGGGTGCGAATACGCTCCGCCAGGGCAAAAGCGAACAGCACCGCTTCCATCAGCACGCCGACCCAGAAGAACCGGACGGTCAGGTCAATAGACGGCAGGACGCCCAGAACCCGACCGAAGGCGAGGGTGGATCCGGTGAACCACGCCCCCCAAGCGACGGTGAAAAACCGTGCTTCCCTATGGCCGCGCCACCAAAGCCACGCGCCGTAAACCGGCAACGGCGTCAGGATCAGGCCGCCTGCGGCAATAAGCTGTAATGCCAACGCGCCGTCCCCGGCCAGATAGGCCACGGGTGGAATCGCGAAATAGGCGATCGCCAATCGCAGAAACTTATCGAAATGCGGCGCGCGCCGCCGGGTATCCAGAAAGGCGCGGCTGAATTGAACCACCAAGGCCAGGGCCAGAGACGTCAAAAAGGGTGGCGTCGCCTCCGGCAAGGAGGAGTCGGTCGACCACAGGAACCGTGTCCCGATCCCTGTCGCGGCGACGACGGCGGCAATCACGGTCCCCAAATAGGCGATGTACCAGAAATACAGAGAGGATCGAATCCGCAGAAACAGGATGGTGTTGTACAGGAAAAGGATGCCGGTCCCGCCGATGAACAATCCGAACAACAGCCAGATGACCTGTTGCTTCGCCACGAAGGCTTGGGGGGACGAAACCTCGAAATACGGGTCGATAACGTCGCCGATCCGGTTGTATAGCCGGATATAGACGATACTGGTCGCGTCGGGCGGGGTGACCAAAGGTGCCGCATTCCCATCGGAGGTCAGAACCTTGTTCGTCTCTGGTCGTTTGTCGCCGAGAGTGAAGACCGCCACGACCGCGCCGTCGATCACATGGTAGATATCGGCCTCGTCCACTTGCGCATTGGGAAGGTTTATCACCCAGTCTATGGGCGCCTTGGTGGCGTTGACCGCTTCCAAGCGCACCCAGACGGCGGACCGGGTCGGGCCGACGGCGGTGCCGTCAACGAGGGCGAAATCCGCGTCCAGATCGCCGTCCAGAATGTCCGCCGGTGTCAGGACCGCGTCAGGGTCCTCCAGAATTGCAGCCGCATCCGCCGGGTGTTTGACCGGCATATCGGATGTCAGAGAGAGAACGTCGCGCGCCAATCCGGGCGTGGCGGACAGGAGCGCCAACATCGCGGCGGCAATCCAAACGAACGACAGACGCACCGCGCTTCCCCCAAATGCGGGTGTTACAACCCGACCGCCGCTTCCTTTTCCGCGCGGATCGACGCCAGCCGATCCCGTTCCCGCTTGCCGATGCGCTGGCTTTCCGATTTCAACTGGCCGCAGGCCGCCAGAATGTCCTGACCGCGCGTCTTGCGGATGGTCGCCACCATACCCGCGCGATGCAGAATTGCCAGGAAGCTTTCGACCCGCGCCGGGTCGGAACATTCATACTCGCTGCCCGGCCAGGGATTGAAGGGGATCAGGTTCACCTTGGACGGGATGCCTTCCATGAGACGCAGCAGGGTGCGCGCATCCTCGTCGGAATCGTTCACGCCCTTCAGCATGACATATTCCCATGTCACGCGGCGCGACGTGGTCAGGCCGGGATAGCCCTTCACCGTCTCCATCAATTGAGCGATCGGGTATTTGCGGTTGATCGGCACGATCTTGTCGCGCAGATCATCGCGCACCGCATGCAGGGATATGGCGAGCGACAGGCCCAATTCCTCGCCCACCCGCTGGATATCCGGCACGACGCCGCTGGTCGACAGGGTGATCTTGCGCCGACCGATGGCGATTCCGTCGCCGTCGGAAACCAGACGCATCGCCGCCATCACATTGTCGGTGTTGTAGAGCGGTTCGCCCATGCCCATCAGCACGATATTGGTGACCTTTCGGCCCGCTTCCTCCGTCTGGGCCCAGTCGTCCAGTTCGTCCCGCGCCAGCATGACCTGACCGGCGATGTCGCCCGGCGTCAGGTTGCGCACCAGCATTTGCGTACCGGTATGACAGAAGGCGCAGGTCAGCGAACAGCCGACCTGAGAGGAGATACACAAAGTCCCCCGGTCGGTTTCCGGGATGAAAACCATTTCCGCCTCGTTACCGTCTTCGTAACGCAGCAGCCATTTTTGCGTGCCGTCGACGGATTTCTGATGGGCGGAAATGCGCGGCCGGTCGAGTCGGAACTTCTCTTCCAATTTCGCGCGGAAGGCCTTGGACAGATTGGTCATATCCGCGAAATTCTTCGCGCCGCGCATATAGATCCAGTGATACAGCTGTTTCGCGCGGAAGGCCGGTTCGCCCATTTCCGCGACCAGCGCGGTCAGGCCGTCGCGGTCCTGCCCGATCAGATTGACGCGCGAATCCGGCTCGGGCGACAGCACGCCGCCCGGCATGAAATCGCTGAGACCCGGCGCTACCGCCGTCTCGCCGTTCCGTGCCAATGCTTCACTCATGCGCTTTTCGCCTTCCTCGATTGAATCTATCGCCGAATTGCGGCAGGTCATACAGCCGCGACCCGGTTCGTGTAAACTGGTGTCAGTATATCATATAGGCATCGTTCAAGGAGACGCCGACATGTCCTTCGAGGATTACAAGGCCGAAATCGCCCTGCTGCTGACTCAGATGACCGGCGATCCGGGCGACGAACACGAAATTCAGATGCGTCTCCACGCGCTGATCAACACCCTGCGCGCCGAAGGTCTGCCGGTCCCCGACGACCTGAAGGAACTGGAAGCCGACTTAGAGGAAAAGTTCGGCGGCAAGGCCTGACCCATCCCCTCGCATTAAACTTTCTTGACCCGCCGGGGCGCCATTGAACGCGAGCGGGTGGGTTCATAGATAGTATCCTTATGTTTGTCGAGGGCGCGGCCTTCCGCCGCTGCAAGCGCGAGGATCGGTCGGGCATGGGCTTTCGCAGTTTCTTTCCGGGCATAACGCTTTTCTTGATCGGCGCGTTTTCCAGCGTCGGTCCGACACTCTCCCCGGCATTTGCCGATTACGAAGCGGGTGTCTCGAAAATCGCTGTACCGGCGCAGCCCCCCTTCGACACATTGGTCGTCTATCCTGCGGACCAGAAGGCCGACCCGTGGCAGGCCGGCCCCTTCACGCTTCATGCCGGCCGTGACGTTCCCGTCTCCGCGGGCCGGTTTCCGGTCGTGATTCTGTCGCATGGCGGTGGACGGACGGGCGGCAGCCCGATGATCCTCCTGGAAACGGCGACGGCGCTGGCGAAACGCGGATTCATCGTGATCGCGCCGTTCCACGGCAAGACGCGGCTTCCGGCGCGCCTGGATCAGCTGGGCGCGGCATTTGAAACCGTTGCGTCGATGCTGCGCCTGTCACCGCATCTGGATGCGGAGCGATTGGGGGTGCTGGGCTTCTCGCTGGGCACCGCCGTGTCGCTCATGACGGCGGGGGCCGTCCCGAACGAGGCGCAGTTGGCCGACTATTGCGCCGACAATCCGGACGATCCGCTGTCCTGTAGCGGCGGCCCCCAGAAGAACGACGGCGATCCACCCGGGTCCGGGGGCGTCGTCCGGACCGGCGGAAACCCGCTTCCCATCCCGAAAGCGATGGTTTTGCTGGACCCATTCGCGGTCCTGTTCACGGCGCACGACCTGGCGAAGGTGGGTATGCCGGTTCTCGCGATCCGTCCAAATGACAGTCGGCTCGGCAAGCAGAACCTATTGGCACTCGACGCCGGTCTGCCCGCGCCGCCCGAAATCCGCCATGTGCCGGGCGGCCATTTCGTTTTCGTGGATATCTGCCCCCCGGCCTTTAAGGCAGACGCGCCGATGCTGTGCTCCGACGCCGCCGGGGTCGACCGGGCAGCGGTGCATGACGCGGTCAATTCCTGGATCGCGGATTTCTTCCGCCGCACGCTCTGAACGGGTGACGGCGACCGTCACGCGGGCGGTTATTTAACCCCGCATTCCTTGTCGATCGCGCCTTTCGCAGCAGTGAAGCCGGATAGGGAGTAGGTGTCGATCGTATTCGTGCCGCGCGCGGATACGCCCTTGACCACCATCGACGCCCCGCCCCGCATGGCGGCGATCAGCTTCGGCTCGTCCTCCGGCCAGGCGTAAGCGCCCTCGCCGCTGGTAAACAGATCGAAGGTCTGCCCGCCGATCGTCACCTTGACCAAGGACCCTTCCTTCAAGGGATAGCCCATGAAGAAGCCGACCTCCCCGGTCGCGCCTTCCTTGGGCCGGTGCATCACGAAGGCCCAGATCGCGCCGCGCTTTGTATAGTCGCCTTCGTCTTTTTTCGGTTGCGACGCCATGGTGCAGCGCTTCGATCCCGACTGATCGTAGTCATAGGCGATCCAGTCCGTGAAGGTGCCCAAATTCGGTTCCTGCGCCCGGACCGGCGCGGCCAAACCCGCGGTCAGGACGGCCACGGTCGCGATGAAACGGATCGAATGGATGCGGAATGAAGTCATGATGTGCACGTCGGCTTTCGCTGTTCTCTGTCTAGAAGACCCGATTTCGGTCTCTCCGGGGGAACGTGCCGACAAAATACGGTGTTTTTTTGACGATGCAAACGATCCGCAATAGGGTGGCGCCCCGCACCGCCGAGAGATGCGCGACGATTTGGCGGCTTGATTCTTTAGCCCTGACTTTCTAGCTGTGTCCTGTAGCCGAGAGGACGGACCCCGCCTTGACGCGACGAACGGATTATCCGGTGATTGGAGTATTCTTGCGATGAATCGGCGTACCCTTCCCATGATTGGTGCGATGTTGGCCGTCTTGGCCGCCATCGGACTTGCCGCGCTGGTTGCGTGGCACCAACTGGCGGGCGGGTCCGGCGGGGCGCGAAATGCCGCCGAAACCGTGGTTGCGCCGGGCGTCGCCATCGGCGGTGACTTCACCCTGACCGATCAGGACGGGAAGATCGTCACCGAAGCGGATTTCAAGGGCGGTTATTCCCTATTCTATTTCGGCTATACTTTCTGCCCGGATGTCTGCCCGACGGAATTGTCGACGGTGGCCCGCGCGCTGGACCTCGTCGCGGAAAAAGACCCCGCCGTGGCCGAACAGGTAACGCCCGTTTTCGTCACCGTCGATCCCAAGCGCGACAGCCAGGCCCTGATGAAGGATTACGTTCAGGCGTTCCATCCTCGCATGGTCGGCCTGCGCGGGGACGAGGCCGCCACCGCCGATGTGGCCGCCAAATTCCGCGTCTACTATGCCGTCGGTGAGGACCTGGGCGACGGATTCTACCTCGTCAATCATTCCAGCTACCTCTACCTCATGGGACCGAATGGGGAGTTGAAATCCCTGATCCGGGGCGGGGCGTCGGCGGAAAACGTGGCCGAAGTCCTGACACGGGTCGTGACCACGGGTTCGTAAGCCACGCCAATTGCGGCGCTTGACGTTCGATCCACACCGTTACAATACTGTGTCCATTAAGCATCTCGGTGCTCCTGAACGGGTCATGAAGGCCTTGGAGTGAAAAGGGAACACGGGAACGGTTTACCCATCAGGGAACCGAAGCCCGGGCTGCCCCCGCAACCGTGAGCGGAGAGTTCCGCCGCCCCGGATCGACCGTCCCAAGAGACGACGGTTCGGACAGGCCACTGGATCGATCGATCCGGGAAGGCTGGCGATGGAGCGTCGACCCGCGAGCCGGGAAACCTGCCGAGAAACCGCTACAACCCAATTTCCGTCGGGTGTGACGGAGGAGAGGTAAGTAAATGAGCAAGTTCCAGCAGTCCCAGGCCGCCGTTCTGTCCCACGATCAGGCCCAAGACCATGATCGCGTGCAGCGCCTTGGCGTCGCCCTCGCAGCCGCGCTTTTCGGCATCTTCCTGTTCCTGGGCGTCGGGTTCGCTCATTCGGAAACGATCCACAATTCGACGCATGACAGCCGCCATTTTTACGCGGTGCCCTGCCACTAAGACGGTCACTAAGACGGCCACTAAAAATTCCGCTGAGACCGGCAACCGTCCCAGACGGTCTTACCGCATCCGGATGACCGGATGCGAACCGGCATCCATGCGCCTATCGATTTTGGGGAGATTTCCATGTTCAAGCGCGTCTTCGGCGCGGCCTTTGCCGCCGGTATTCTGACCGGAATCCTGATTTCCGGCATTCATCAATTCACCACGACCCCCATCCTGTTGGAGGCGGAAAAATACGAACAGGGCGAGCATGATCATAGCCAAGCCTTCGCGCCGCACCTGTCGAACCAACCCGTCTTGGAATCCGCCAGCTTCTCCAACGACACGCCCTTCAAGATCTACAAGGCGCACAGCGATGCCGGCCATGAAGGCGGCGACGAAGCCTGGGCACCGGAAGACGGTATCGAACGCACCCTGTATACCGTCGGGTCGGAAATCGTTTTCGGCGTCGCCTTCGCGCTGATGTTAACCGCCGCCTTCACCGTGCATGGCGTGCCGGTGGACGGTCGCCGCGGCGTATTGTGGGCCATGGGCGGTTTTGCCGTGTTCACGCTGGCCCCCGCGCTGGGCCTGCCGCCGGAAGTGCCGGGCAGCATGGCCGCCGATCTTGGCGGGCGTCAGATCTGGTGGCTCGGCTGCGCGGCCGCAACGGGGGTCGGGCTGTTGCTGCTGGTGTTCGGCAATCGGCTGCCGCTGATCGTTTTGGGCCTGTTGATCATCGCCGCGCCGCATGTCATCGGCGCGCCGCAACCGGAACATTTCGGCGGCACGGCACCGCCGGAACTGGCAGGCCATTTCGCCGCCGCCTCCATCGTCACCAAGGCGATCTTCTGGGCGATGCTGGGCTGGTTCAGCGGGACGTTCTACAAAAAACTCGCCGACTCTTAAACCGGGTTCAACCGGGACTTAAGCGGGTTTGCGCAATCGCCGCGCCAGGGTTTCCAGACCCAGCGTGGCAAGGCCCGCCACCAGTCCCCAGAACGCCGCGCCGATCCCGAACAGGGACAGGCTGGACGCCGTCACCGCGACCGTCAGGATCGCTGCGAAGCGGGTTTCCGTTGGTGCCAGAGCGGTGCTGAGGGACGCCATCAGCGGCCCCAGCAGCGCCAGACCCGCGACGGTCACCAGAACGGCGGGCGGCAGGGCGGCGAAGCCCGACACGATCGACACGCCGATCGCCGCGAAGACCAGCCAAATCGCGCCGCTGATCACACCGCTGGGCCAGCGTTTCGCCGGGTCGGGATGCGTATCCGGCCCGGCGCAGAGCGACGCCGTGATCGCCGCCATGGTCGTCGTATGCGACCCGAACGGCGCGGTCAGCAGGGACACCAATCCCGTGACGCCCAGGGCCGACCGGGTCGGCGGTTGATAGCCCGCGGCCTTCATCACCGCGAAGCCCGGCAGGTTCTGACTGGCCATGGAAACCAGGAACAGCGGCAGGCCCAGACCGATGAGCGCCGCCGGGTCGAAGGACGGGACGATCAGTTCGAAATGCGACAGGGCCAGGCCATCCGGCAATTCGCCCACGCGACCCAGGATAAAGGACCAGGCGACGGCGGCAGCCAGGACGACGATGACGGCCCAGGTCGCGCTCATCAGCCGCATGACGAGATACAGACCGACCAGCGGCAGGACCAAAATCGGATCGGCCCGCGCGGCGTCGAACACCGCGACGGAAAACCCGATCAGCACCCCGCCCAGCATGGCCGCCGCGATGGCCGTCGGAATCTTGGAAATCGCATCGTTCAGGGGTTTGACGGCGGCGCTCAACAGGATCAGCACGGCCGCGAAGAGGAAACTGCCGACCGCGGCCTCTATCCCGATGGTCGGCACGCCGCCGACCGCCGTCGCCCCGATCAATGCCGCGCCCGGCGTCGACCAGGCCGTGATCATCGGCATCTTGTGGCGATAGGACAGGTAGGCGCTGGACACGCCCATGGCGATGCACAGGCCCGACACCCAGGACGCAACCTGTCCCGCATCGGCACCGACCGCCTGCGCGCCCGCAATGACGATGGCGACGCTGCTGCCGAAACCGACCAGCACGGCGACGATACCCGATCCGATTACCGAAACTTTCATCCGCTGACTCCCCCACGACGACTGCGATATGTCTTTGTTTATACGTGTCGCTCCAGAACGACGATCAGATTGTTAGCCGGCATAGCGACGACCGTGCGCAATGCCAAGCCCGCCTGCTGCGCGGCGGGCAGGACCTCCCCTTCCAGATCGCGGATTCCCCATTCGGGATCGCGCTGTTTCAGCGACCGGTCGAAGTCGACATTGCCGTCGCCGGTATGCCGACCGTCCCGCCGGAACGGCCCGTATAACAGCAACGGTGCGCCGGGCGGCAACAAGCGGCCCGCCCCGGCCATCAGCCCCAATGTCGCGATCCAGGGCGCGATATGGATCATGTTGGCGCAGAAGAGGGCGTCGGCGGACAAGTCTTCGGCCCATAATCGGTGCGACACATCGACCACGCGGGCTGGTTCGATCCGCGCACATCCGCTATCGGCGGTATAGCTATCGATACCGGCCAATGCGGACGGGTCGCGGTCCGTCGGTTGCCAGACCAACCCGTCGGGCAGACGCGGTGCAAAAAATGCGGCGTGTTCGCCGGTGCCGGACGCGATTTCCAGCACCCGGCCTTCTGTCGGCAAATGGTCGATCAGGACCGGCAGGATGGCATCGCGGTTGCGCAGGGTCGACGGGGCGTGCCGACGCGGTTCACCTTCCGCGTCCTTGCCGGAAGAAGCGTTCGGACCATGTATTTCCGGGGTCGGCATCGGCGGGCCTGTCGATTTGAGTTGCGCGGACCGGGTAACGTCCCCTATCAGACGGGTCGGTCGCCCGAAACGGGTCCGAAAAGGCTTAACAGACGCGTCGCGCGGCGAAAAGCGCGCAGGAATTGAGGAAGAGCGGAAGGAAGTTCCATGACCTACGTCGTCACCGAAGACTGCATCCGATGCAAGCATATGGACTGTGTTGAAGTTTGCCCGGTCGATTGCTTCTACGAGGGCGAGAACATGCTGGTCATCCATCCGGACGAATGCATCGATTGCGGCGTCTGTGAGCCGGAATGCCCGGCGGAGGCGATCCTTCCCGATACCGAGCCGGAAGCCGAAAAATGGCTGGAACTGAACAAGGAATATTCGGAAACCTGGCCGAATATCACCGCCATCGGCGACGCGCCGGCGGATGCGAACGACTGGCACGGCGTACCGGATAAGTTCAAATTATACTTCTCTCCGAAACCGGGTCAGGGAACCTGACCCATCGGATTTCCGGCGTTCCTTAGTGCAGACGCCGTATTTCCGACGTTTCAGATAGGGATTTTTGCAGCCCGCGCACAAGCGGCGGGCATTTTGTGCTGTTTTCGGACTCGGAAACAACGGAAATTTGTGGTAATATAGTTTCCGAAATGGAGAGTCTCTGGCCCAATCAGCCGGTTTCCCGATAGCGGGGAGCCGATAAACCGGGCCGATCGCGGTGGAAACGCCGTCACTTTCCACAAACCGAAGAGTCGGACGTCGAAGCCATTGGTTTTCGGCGACGGGGCTTCGGTCGGATTTTTCGGGGTAGGGGCCGTGAACCCCCGAAAAACACCAAACGCACCGCGCGACCGCGTTGCCAACAGCCCCGGCGTGCGAAACCCGAAACGGATCGCGCGCCGTCCGTCGGATCGGGCTGATCCGTTCGGGGAAGACCGGGCCTGTCGGGACGTAAAGCGCCTCTGCGTCGGTTCAATTCGTGCGGCAGAGTGTAAGGAAGTCGGAATGTCTCAGAGTAGCGCGTATACGAAGGGTGATTTCGTTGTCTACCCGACCCATGGCGTCGGCAAGGTGCTTGGTATCGAAGAGCAGGAGATCGCGGATCAGAAGGTCGAGCTGATCATCATCGAATTCGACAAGGACCGCATGACCCTGCGCGTTCCGGTCGCGAAGGCCGACAAGTCCGGCCTGCGCAAGCTGTCGTCGCCGGATATGATGAAGGCCGCGCTGAAGACCCTGAAGGGCAAAAGCCGCGTGCGCCGCACCATGTGGTCGCGCCGCGCCCAGGAATACGAAGCCAAGATCAATTCCGGCGATCCGGTCGCGATCGCGGAAGTGGTCCGGGATCTGTTCCGCAATTCCAATCAGCCGGATCAGTCCTATAGCGAACGTCAGCTGTATCAGGCGGCGCTGGACCGTCTGGCTCGCGAATTCGCCGCCGTGGAAGACCTCGGCGAAGAAGAAGCGGCCCTGAAGCTGGAAGAAATGATGGAAAAGGCCGCCTAACCGGCGCCCACCTTTTTCACGGAATGCGGATGCCCGCCGGATTGTGATGGTCCGGCGGGCATCGCGTTTTCCGGCACCGTCAGCGGCGGGCGGCCTCTATCGCGTCGCCCATGATTTCCAGACCGCGGTCCAGTTCCTCTTCGGACACGGTCAGCGGCGGGGCGATGCGGAAGACTGCCCCCATCGCGGGCAGCTTGACGATATTCATGCTGAGGCCCCGCTCCATCGCCTCGCGCCCGATGCGGTCGCCCATGTCGAGATCCGGCACCCGGCTTTCCCGGTCGGTGACGATTTCCAGCCCCAGCAGCAACCCGCGCCCCCGCACATCGCCGATGCAGTCGAAACGCTGTTTCAGGGATTCCAGACCGGCGCGGAGCCGCGCACCCGTTACCGCGGTGCGCTCGATCAGCCCTTCCTTTTCGACGACATCCATGACGGTCAGGCCGACCGCCGCGGGCAGCGGGTCCGACACATGCGTCGTCAGGAAAACATACCCCAATTCATGCGCCTTCTCCTCCAGCGCCGTGCTGGTCAGCATCGCGGAGAGCGGCAGTCCCGCGCCCAGGGTCTTGGACACCGTCAGAATATCCGGCGTCACCCCGTCCCGCTGGAACGCGAACATATAGCCGGTCCGGCCCAGCGCGGTCTGCGCCTCGTCCAGGATCAACAACATGCCGCGTTCTTCGCATTTCTGTTTCAGCGCGGCGAGATAGCCCAGCGGCAATTCAATGATTCCGCCCGACGACAAGACCGGTTCGGCGATGAAGGCCGCCAGATTGCCCGTCGACTGGCTGTCGATCAGGGCGAAGGCGTCGTCCAGTTCGGTCTGCCAGTCCAGGCTGCCGTCCGGATGCTTGAAGCGCGGGCGATAGGCATGCGGAACCGGAATCGCGAATGATCCGGGTTGCGCCGGCCCATAGCCCCGACGCCCGGCGCTGTAGGTCGCGGACACCGCCCCGCCGGTCATGCCGTGCCAGCTGCGCGAAAAACCGACGACTTCGTGCTTGCCGGTCACCAGCTTGGCAAGGCGCAGCGCGGCCTCGTTCGATTCCGCGCCGGTCGACAACAACAGCACCTTTTCCAGGCCCGGCACGATCGATCCCAACCGTTCGCACAGATCCACGACCGGGCGGGAAAGCATGCCGCTGAACAGATGTTCCAGCCGTCCGACCTGATCGCGCACCGTGCGCACGATTTCGGGATGCGAATGGCCCAGAACCGCGCTCATCTGGCCGGAGGTGAAATCGAGGATCGCCTTGCCCGTCGCGTCATAGACGTAACTGCCTTCCGCCCGTTCGATAATATGCTTCTCGAACTGCGGCCCATACCGCATGACATGGTTCGAAACGGACGACCAGAATGCCGGATCGTCATTGCCGGCGGTCTGCGGGGACACTTCCATAAGGCGCTCCTATCGGTTGGCCCCGTCGCGGCGACGGGGCGATGCGCGCACCATAATCGTGCTGCGTTGTTCAGCCAAATTCATATTATAAAGATTAGTAATCAATGTTATTGATATTCTATGGACACGCTGGATATCCATCTCTTGCGCAGTTTCGTTGCCGTATCGCGGACCGGATCGATCAGCGCCGCCGCCCTGCAGGTCGGACGCACGCAATCCGCCGTCAGCATGCAGATGCAGCGCCTGGAAGGATTGGTCGGGCAACCGATCCTGCACCGGACCGGCACCGGGGTTCAACTGACCCTGACCGGCGACCGGTTGTTGACCCATGCCGAAAGAATTCTAGCCGCCCATGACGACGCCCTCGCCGGTCTGTCCGGCACCGGCCTGCAAGGATCGATCAGTTTCGGCTGCCCGGAAGATTTCCTGACGGCATTCATCCCCGATCTGTTGAAAGGGTTCGGCGCACGCCATCACGGTGTGGAGATTGAAATTGTCTGCGCGCCGACGGTCGAACTGCGCCCCATGTTGAACAGACGGCGTATCGATGCCGCGCTGATCTCCCTGCCCGGCGATGCGGAACCGTCGCGGGTGCTGCGCCCCGCATCCCTGGTCTGGGTCGCCGCCGACCCTAATCCGGCCATTTTGGACAGCGCGGTTTTGCCCTTGGCCCTGTCCGCGCCCAACACCTTGGATCATCGCGCGGCCTGCGATGCCATGGACCGGGCCGGTCGGCCCTACCGCATCGCCTTCGCCAGCAACAGCCTGTCGGGCCTGCTGGCCGTTACACGATCCGGGCAAGCGATCAGCATCGTCACGAAAGCCGCCGTTCCGAAGGACCTGCATATCCTGCACGCGCCGATGCCGCCCCTGCCCGATGTCGGGATCGCCCTGGCCTATGCCGCGCCGAAACCGCCCGCCATCGTGCGCGCCTTCGGCGATTTCCTGGAAGAAAACCTGCGGCGTTAGGGAGCGTCGGGCGTGAAGACCAGGCACCCGAACCACCCCATGCCGCCATAGGTCTCGTAGCCCGGCGTCTTGGAATAGGCGACGATCCGGCCCTTCTCATCCTCATAGAAACCGCGATCTCCCTGCGACAGGGTCAGGGGCTGCGTATCGATCAACACTCCCTTGCCGTCCGCTGCGGCGATGATGCGGTGATTCCGATCCAACAGCATGACACGGGTGCCGCGCCGCTCCTCGTCCCCCAACCGTACGCCGCCGACGATGGCATCGGCCTGCGGTTCCCAATCGAAATGAATACCCAAGACGCCCAGCACGCGCCCGTGTTGTTCCCCGCCTTCGCGGATGGCGGCGGCATAGGTGGCGACCAGGGACCCGTTGAGGGCCGAATTGCGATCAATATCGGCGGCGACATAGTCGTCCCCGCTGGCCGTGCGCAGGGCCTGTTGGAACCATCCTTCGCGGGACACATTCAATCCCTTGGTCCGATATTGGTCCGGCCGACCATTGGCGATCACAGTCCCGTCGGCATCGGCGATCCACAGGTCCAAATAGACCGTGTAGGCATCCAGAATGACGCCCAACCGCTTCGACGCATAGTCCGCCGCCGCGCCATTGTCCGGGGACGCCGCCGCATCGACGATCGCGCTGTCCGTCGCCCACCAGCGCACATCGCAGGTTCGTTCGTAGAGATTCCGGTCGATCAGTTCGACCGCGTTCAGGGCCAGATCGGCGAACCGTTCGCCGCGCACCTTGTTCACCAGCAACTTACCGATGGATTCCAGTTCGTCGACGCGGGACAGAAGTTCCAGTTCCAGGGTTCCGACGACATCGGCGATTTCCGCCGAAACGTCCTTCACCTCCTTCGCCACGACGGCGAAACCCCGCCCGGCATCCCCGGCGCGCGCGGATTCGATCAGCGCGTTCAGGGCCAGTATTCGCGTTCGACTGGTAATGTCGCGGATATCCGCGGTGCGACCGCGCACTGATTGCCCGACATCGGCGGCAAGTCTGAATACGCGCTCCGGGCTGGCGTCGTCTTGCGTATCCTTAACTTCAGGTGCGGGTACAGACTTCTTCACGGAAAGAGAACTCGATGGCATGGCCGACACTCTTCTTCATCCAAATTACCATGGTGTTTCGATCCCGCGTCTTGTTCTCTTTGGAACTTATGGAAATAGTTATACTGATTTACACGCTACTGCATCCCTCATTTCGCGACATTGATCGGGATCAAAAGCGAAGTTCCCGACAGTTTGGAATCGTCCCATGGTGTGGGCGCGGCAGCGCGCTTTCTACGCCTGCCCGATTCGGTGTAGAAGGCTATAAGCGATTTTTGCGTCACCCCGTTCCGTGAGACAGATGAGCCAATCCGACAAATTCACCGTCCTGCGCGCGGCCGAACGCATCTGGGCGATCGGCGCCATCCATGGCGACCTGGAACGGCTCATCACGCTACACGACATGATCGCGCCGGAAATGCAGGCCGGGGACCGGATGGTCTATCTGGGCAACTATTTCGGTTATGGGCCGGATCCCGTCGGCGTGTTGGAGGAATTGGTCCGCTTTCGCCGCTGGTTTCTGTCGCATCCGCCGTTCCGTCATGTCGACGATATCGTCTTCCTGCGCGGTGCCCAGGAGGAAATGTGGCTGAAGCTGATGCAGCTGCAATTCGCCCCGGACCCGCCCGCCGTTCTGCGTTGGATGGGGGAGCGCGGTCTGGCGGCGCAGTTGCGCGGTTTCGGGTTCAGCGTGGAAGACGGCTTGAAGGAAGCGGAAAAGGGCACCTTGGCGCTAACCTATTGGACCGCCCGCGTGCGCGAAGCCGCCCGGGCGGAACCGGGCCACGACGCCCTGTTCGCCGCCCTGAAACGCGCCGCCTATACCGAAGACGGCGCGATCCTGTTCGTGCATACCGGCCTGGATATTCAAAAGCCCCTGGCGAAACAGGCCGACGCCTTCTGGTGGGCGGCGCGCAGCTTCGCGGAAATCGACCAACCCTATCGCGGGTTCCGCCGCGTCGTGCGAGGCTACGACCCCGACATGGCCGGGATCGTCGATGGAAAATACACCCTGTCCCTGGACGCCGGGTCCGGTCGGGGCGGACCGTTGGCCGCCGCGCTGTTGGACAATGAAGGCCAGATCGAACGCCGTTTCATCGTCTGATCCGGCGACACGACACCGGCCAAACGCGGAATCTTCGCTTCAAAGCGTGTAATCGCTGTCACAAAAGCGTTACTGTTTCCAAATTGGAACAGGACTTTTTCGGTCCTGTTTCTCGACGGCGCCGGATTTTTTAAGCATTGTGTAGGTCCACTGTCATAGAGCTCGCGTATAGAGACGAGAGTGGACCGATCAGGAAGCGCCGCCCTCAAGAGATTGCCTCAGGGGATTGCCACAGGGGATTTGCTGGCGACGATTTCCGGACCGAACCAGAAAACCGATGCAGCACCCGATCCGGGCGACGGTCCTCCGACGCGCCGATCCGAACCGGGTCTCCGGAACGATAAAGGAGATGGGTCATGGCACACTTCGACGATTCAGCCACTCAAAGGGCCAACGTTCGCTATATCCGGCAGTCGATGAAACAGCCGCTGCTGTCGCGCGACAAGGAACTGGATCTGGCCCGCCGCTGGCGTGAGGAGAATGACGAGACCGCGCTGCACGAACTGGTATCGGCCTATACCCGGCTGGTTGTCAGCATGGCCGCCCGTTTCCGCAATTACGGCCTGCCGACCGGCGATCTGGTCCAGGAAGGCAATGTCGGCCTGATGCAGGCCGCCGCCCGCTTCGAACCGGAACGCGATGTGCGTTTCTCCACCTATGCCACCTGGTGGATCCGCTCCGCGATGCAGGATTACGTCCTGCGCAACTGGTCCATCGTGCGCACCGGCACGACGGCGGCGCAGAAGTCGCTGTTCTTCAACCTGCGCCGGTTGCGGGCGAAGATCGCCGATGTCTCCGCCACCCAGATGACGGACGAGGAACGCCGGTCCATCGCCGAGGAACTGCGGGTCAACGTGTCCGATGTCGAACAGATGGAAGGCCGCCTTGCCGCGTCCGACCAGTCGCTGAACGCCCATGTCGGGGAAGACGGCGAATCCGAATGGATCGGCTTCCTGCGTGACGACGGGCCCAGCCCGGAAGAAGTCGTCATCGGGTTGAAGGATTCCGAAAGCCGGTCCCTGTGGCTGCGCGAGGCGATCGGGGAACTGAGCGAACGCGAACAGACGATCATCCGCCGCCGCCGGTTGGTGGAAGACGGCGCCACGCTGGAAGAACTGGGCAAGGTCCTGGGCGTCAGCAAGGAACGCGTGCGGCAGCTCGAACACCGGGCCATGGAGAAACTGAAGACCTCCATCGCCAAACGGGTGGACCGGGCCGACGATCTGCTTATCGAAGCCTGATACAGACCGCTTCCGCGACCTCCATATAGGGTCCGTTCCAGAAACGGACCCAGCCGCGGGCCTCGATCACACGGCCGGGCAGGAATTCCCTCGCAACGGGCAAGGACCGTTCGGCGCGGGGTTCCAGCCCAACCGTGAAATCGGTCCGCCAATCCTCCCCGAATTCCAGATGCAACCGCCCGCCGATCGGCGTGACCCGCCGGATCGTGCCCAATGCGATGTCGAACCGGTCCGTCGCGGCCTCTTGCTCATCGTCCATGGGGTCACCGTTTACCAGGCGGACCGAGAAACGACCGTCGGCCCAATGCCCGGCGGCGGCGGTCCGCGCGGCGTCTTCCGCCCGCAGCAGTTCGGCGATGCGATCCTCGGCAGCGCCCGGTTCCGGGAATACCCGGACGGTCCCGGCGCGACACTGCCATTCGGCCATATCCTCCCCATCGCATATCACGCGGGCACGCAGCCTGCCGTACCGATCCTGCCCCGGTTCCGCCAGATCGATGCGAACCTCCCGCCCCAACACCCGATCCGCCAGCGCCTGGGCCGCGCGGTGCCTGTCGCCATCCGTCGGCGGCGGCATGGGCCGGTCCCGGTCCGGTCCCAAAATATGGGGCAGAATGACCCTGCGGCCGTCCGCCAGCCGCAATCGGTCGGACCCGTCGACCGCCGTGACCCTGGCCAGGAAGGACGCCGCCGCCTCCGGCGCCGCAAAGGACCGGCGGATTGCGATAGGACCCGCAACGCTTGCGCCCGCCCCCGCAAGCACGGTCAAAAGTGAGCGCCGCGAGAAACCGCTTTGCGCCCCGGCGGCACAGTCGGCATACTGTCCATATACTCTTTCAGCCAACCACGTTTTCGACATAAGGCCCCCAATGTCCCGAGATAGGCTCTACCCGGCCCTGGAACCGCATGACAGCGGCTATCTGGAGGTGGAATCCCCCCATAGTATCTATTGGGAGGAGAGCGGCAACCCGGACGGCGTGGGCGTGTGCTTCCTGCATGGCGGACCGGGGTCCGGCACGACGGCGGGGCACCGGCGCTTCTTCGATCCCGATTTCTACAAGATCGTCCTGCACGATCAACGCGGGGCGGGGCGGTCGCGTCCGTCGGCGGAAACCCGCAACAACGACACCCAACGCCTGATCGAGGATATCGAGACCCTGCGCGTCGCCCGCGGCATCGACGATTGGGTCGTGTTCGGCGGGTCCTGGGGGTCGACCCTGGCGCTGGCCTATGCCGAAGCGCATCCCGAACGGGTGCGCGCGCTTGTCCTGCGCGGAATCTTCCTGGGACGGCAGAGCGAGGTCGACTGGTTCCTGAAGGGCATGGGGCAGTTCTTCCCGGAGGAATACGCGAAATTCACCGGCCACCTTCCGGAGGAAGAACGCGGCGACGTTCTGGGCAACTACCTGCGCCGCCTGATGAACCCGGACGAGGAAATCCATGGCAAGGCCGCCGAGATCTGGAGCCGGTTCGAAGCCTCCTGCGCAACGCTGCGGCCCAATGCGGACAGCATCCGGTCCATCGGCCTGCGCGGCGCATCCCTGCCGCTCGCCCGGTTGGAGGCGCATTACTTCGCGCATCGCCTGTTCCTGGAGGAAAACGAGCTTCTGGCGAAGATCGACCGCATTCGCCACATCCCCTGCATTGTCGTACAGGGCCGCTACGATGTCATCTGCCCGCCGGTTTCCGCCTTCGACCTGAAGGCCGTCTGGCCGAACCTGCAACTGAAGATCATCGACGACGCCGGCCATTCCGCGACCGAACCCGGCATCGTCAAAGGTCTCGTCGACGCCATGGACGGCCTGCGCACGTCGCTGTAACCCAACGGCCCCTATTTCTGAAGGGCATTCCGCCCCAGCAGTAAGGCATCCACCAATTGCCGCGCACCGATCGGGGCGGGCAGGTCGCCGTCGGCCACCGCCTTTTGCACGGCGGGCAGCATGTCGCGCACGGTATCGTCCTGGCGCAGCCGTTGCGTCAGTTCGGCCAGCAATTCGTCCCACAGCCAGCTGCGTGCCTGATCGCGGCGGCGTGCCTGAAACCCGCCGTTACCCGTCCCCAAGTCGCGAAATGCCTGAATACGGGTCCAAGCCTCGTCCACGCCCTGACCGGTCAGGGCGGAACAGGGCAGGACCGGCACCGTCCAGTCGGCCTGCACCTTGTTCAACAGGCGCAGCGCCCCGTGATAATCCGCCGCCGTGCGCTTGGCCTGGGCCGCAAGGTCGCCATCGGCCTTGTTGACCAGAACCATATCGGCCAGTTCGACGATGCCTTTCTTCAACCCCTGCAATTCGTCCCCGCCCGCCGGCAAAAGCAGCAACAGGAACATATCCGTCATATCGGCGACGGCGGTTTCGCTCTGCCCCACACCCACCGTTTCGACCAAAATGACGTCGAAACCCGCCGCCTCGCATAAAAGCATGCTTTCCCGTGTCCGGCGCGCCACGCCGCCCAGGGTCGATCCCGCCGGGGAAGGTCGGATGAAGGCGGCCGGGTTGCGGGACAGAACTTCCATCCTCGTCTTGTCGCCCAGGATCGACCCGCCCGCCCGTTTCGACGACGGGTCAACCGCCAGGACGGCGATGCGATGGCCCAGATCGGTCACATGCTGACCGAACGCCTCGATGAAGGTCGATTTGCCGACACCCGGCACGCCGGAAATGCCGATGCGCGTCGATTTCCCGGTATGCGGCATGACAGCGGCGATCAGGGCCTCCGCTTGGTCGCGATGATCGGACCGCGTGGATTCGACCAAGGTCACCGCCTTCGCCAAGATTCGCCGATCCCCGGATAGCAGCTTTTCCGCCCAGTCCGATGGGAAGGCCGGATCGGACACGGCTGTTTTACCGGAAATCCCGCTCACGACCGGCCCTTTTTGCCCAAGCCCATCGCCGCTTCGGCCATTGACCGCAGCTTCGCGCGTTCCTCGCGGCTCAATTCCGAAAAGGCGGATTGTTTCAGGCGGTGCACCGACAGGGCCGCCTGAATCAGTTGTTTCTTGCGCGCCACGGCTTCCTGCGGGTCGATATCCCGCAAATCGTCCGGCGGAGTCGTGGAATCGCCGTCCCAGACTTTCGCGCGGGTCGATGCCTCAATCGCGCGATCGCGGGCTTCCAATTCCAGCTTCGCCGATTCGATGGCGGCCAAGACCGTCGCCGCATCCAGCCGACCCTGAGCGTCGGACGGCGGCGGGCCGGACATATCGGGCATGGGCGGGACGGCCTTGCCTGCGGGCGATTTGGCCGTGCGGGATTGAAGCCGCGCCTTTTGCGCCGCCTCCTTCTTCTTTCCCCCGCCGAACAATCGCCAAACCATCAATCCGTTCCCAATCAGCCTTTAGCCCGGCCTTGACCCACGATACCGGACCCGTCCTCCGGTCCGATCCATTTCGCCATCGCGATTTCATCCTCGTACCGCGCGGACAGTCCGTCCGCAGCGACGAATCGAACGGACCGGCGGCGGCGACCTTCCTCACGATAGCCCAGCCGCCGATAGAAGTCGCGCGCCCGGCGATTCCCGGCAAGCACCGTGAAGTCCAACCGTTCAATACCGTTGCAACGCGCCGTATCCTCCAGGGTCGCCATCAAGGCCTGTCCCAGGCCGCGACCCCAATAGGATTTCAATACGCCGATTCCGATTGTTCCGACATGGGAAATACGCTGAAGACCGCCGCGCGTCAGCACCCCTTCCGCGACGGGGCGGGCCTCTTTCTCGTCCCAGACATGCAGCATGACGGCACCCGGCAGATCACGGAAATAGCGGATCAGGGCCCGCGCATCCCCTACCGATCCGGCGCGCTCCTCCGGCAGGCGCAGATAATGATCCGTTTCCAGCAACAAGGTCCGGCCCAGATCAAGGATTGCCGCCGCATCGTCCTCTTGGGGATCGCGATATGCGAAACCGTTCGGCGGCAGTCTGTCGGAATCGGTGGAGGCCGTCATGGTATCGGACCACCCGTTTTGCTGGACTAAGTTCCGTACATGATTACATATTCGTTCCGTCACGCAAATCGTGTTACAGGATTTGGGCTGCCATGGGACCAAGCTGAAATGGACCTTGGCGGCGTGGGGAAAACGGGGATTTGCTCGGCAGCATTGGTTGACCGAGCGTAAGGGCTTGGCGGTTGGTATGAACAGCGCAGGATCATCAAACGCGAAGAAGGGCGGGGCTGGTACTCTTTTGCCGCCGACCTTCCTGAAGCGTGGAATCTTTCTGCCCTTCACCACAACCGTGGTTCGCTATGCCCGGCTGCGAAGAGCAGGCGGAAGCGGCTTGGAATTCCTCATACCGGGCCTGTCCGGCGGCTTCGAAACCTATATCATCCCCTATAAGGTCCTGCCGGAAACCCTGAACCTGTCCGTGCACGACCGGGCGTTGCATGAGGAAATGGCGCAACTGCGCGATGTATCGCCGGTGGGTATCCGCGCCCTGGGCCTTCGGGTCGCCGCGACCGGGTTGGGCGGTCCGGTTCTGGCCCGGCGCGCGAAACTGGAATTGGACAATGACCGCATCCATCCGACGCAGGTGCTGTTCGCCTTGGTGCTGTCCGCCATCCGCCAACTCGCGGCCAGCCATCCCGGCGCATCGTCCCTGACGGCCGAATCCCTGGCAACGCCCGACGGTATGAAATTGGCCCGCGAGGCCTTAGGCGGCTATGCCCAGACGATCGGCGAACGCGGCGACAAGGTTTACGCCAAGCTGGAAAAATGGTCGAAAACCATCGCGCCGCTGGGCGCTCCGGACGGTTTCGCGGTCGGGTATCTGACCCTTCGCATCGTCGATCTGGAAAATCTGGCCAATGAATTGACGAAATGGCTGATCCAGGAACCCCCGGAAACCGCGGAGATGGCGCAACGGACGGGCACCGCCATCCGCGCCGCGGTGGAAGCCGCGCGTGCGACTGTCGCCAAGGTCGATTCCATGGCGGAAAACATGGCCGACCCCTTGCGAACCTTCGACGAGGCGCATACCGCGATGGCCGAAGCCGTCAGTCGCGTTTCCTATATTTTGGATGGTTGGCAGCGGATTCTGGACATGTGGACCGCCGCCCGGTCCGGGGACCGCTTCACCCAGCGCGATACGCTGGAGGAATTCTGCCAGCACTTGCCGATCCTGCCGCAGGAGGCGGTCGGCAATAAGATCAGCCTGTGGGAAGGCCTACGCGAGAGCCAGGCATTTTGGCGCCGCAACAGCCAAATGAATCTGGGCGCGGATCTGGACGAAGGCACCCGCGACAAGCTGTCCAATTTCCGTAAGGAAAACGTATGACGAGCGCGGCCGATCAGCTTCGCGGGTTTCTGGAGCAGCTCCCCGAGCGGGATCTGAAGATGCTGGCCGCGAAGATCGAACTGGACCGGGGCGAAAACCGCTTCGGCATTCCGCATGACGCGATCATGGCCTTGCTGCGCCCGCGTTTGGCGGAAATCCGCGCACCGCGTATTTATACGCCGCAACGCATGTTATGCCTGCCCTTCGAAGATATTCTGGTGTTTCAGGATCCCGACCCGAAGGAAATGGGTCGGATCGCGCGGGCCTCGATCGGACCGATGTGGAAACTGTTGCTGGAAATCGCCGGGGAAGACTGGGAGAACGCGGCCATCGCCTTCGAACAGGCGCAAAAGCGCACCGATGAGTTGGAAATCAAGAAATCGGCGTCGCAATTGTGGCGGGTCGCGGCGCAGAAGCTGCGGGAGTGGGACGACAGCCTGGGCAAGGATCCGATGGAAGTGCGCGCCGCCGCGAAGAAGATCGGCGGCACGCGGCGCCTGGAGGATATCCGGGAGATGTGCGCCTTGCTGGAAATCGCGGATACCGTCGAATCCATGAAGTCGCTGCTGCCGCGCAAACCGATCCTGACCCTGAGCCAGGAGCATGTGAACGTCGTCAAACGACACTACGACATCGTGACCAAACAGAATCCGGGCAGCGAAGTCTATCTGTTGTTGGCGCTGATCGGACGGCTGTTGCAACCCTTCCCCGTCTTGAAAGTGTTCCGCGCGCTGTCCCAGAAGCTGGACGATACGCTGGCCGCGCGCGCGGATCTGGGCGTGGCGGGTGAGATCGTCATCACCGCCCTGGAGCGCGACGCCGATGCGGTGGCGGAAGCCGCCGATCAGCCGAATGCGACGGAAACCGACGTCGTCGCCAAGGCGAAACGGTTCGCCAATGCGTTCAAGGGAATCACGTCGGATATCGGCATTCGCCGCGACGGCGAATGGGGCAAGCGCATGTATGGTTGCCGCGGCAAGGTCAGCAACGCGGTGGAAAACCTCGTTCTGTCGACGGCGCAGGAGGTTATCCTGTCCGTCTTGCCGAACCGGGGCGGCGGCACGCCGAACTTCAACGACTTCCCCGACGAACGGAAATACGAAGCCGCCGAACGCCGCGCCCAAGCCCTGGGCGATGCGCATCGGATCGCGGAACAGATCGGTCTTCAATCCGCTTGCCAGAGCAAGGTGAACCAGCTGCGCAAGGATTTGGAAAACTACGCCGCGAAGATCATCGAGCGCCTGCCCAAGGTCGATGTCGACCATAAGGCGGAAGCCGGGGCGCATCTGGCAACCACGGTCCGGCTGGTCGAACTGATCACCAGTTCGGACACCGCGGATCTGCTGCGCCGCCGGGGCAATGCGGCCCTGTCCAAGAAGATTTTGGACTGACGGTTCCCGCCCGCCCGGTTTCGCGCGCCTCATGCATTTTTCGCATGGCTCCTCGCTAAAAATCGATTTACTCGCCGTATCCCTTTCGGGATATACGCGGTTTCACAAGACGCTCGACGCACGTGCCACTGGCCCCTGCGATTGGGAGAGGCCTTTCCCGGCCCGCCCCGATCCTGTTCAGGCGAAAACCTGGATGGGTGTACGTAACGACGGAGGCGTCCTTTTTGGACTGACGAGGTCCGGTACCTGCCGATTGACGGCATGAGGCCGGACCGCATCCGGAAGGGAGTGCCGGGAATGGGTATCGTATTGGGCGGCCAAGCGGCCGCCGAAGCTGCTATTGCATCCGAAGCCAACATCGTTTCGGAAGAATTCCACCACCACCTGGACGCCGACTGGGGCGGCCTGCGACTCGCGGAAGCCGAAGCGCCGGAACCGACCGCGCTGACCGCGCGTCTGGCCGGGTTTTTGGCGGATACGCGTTTCGAACGCCCGACGCTGGTCATGGACCTGAACGCGGTCGCCGATCGCTATCGCTTGCTGGCCGATGCCTTGGGTTCCGCCAAAATCCACTATGCCGTGAAGGCGAACCCCGCCCCGGCCCTGCTGGCGCGCCTTGCCAAGGCCGGGTCCAATTTCGACGTGGCGAGCCGCGGTGAAATCGAACAGTGCCTAGCGCTGGGCATTCCGGCCTGCCGCCTGTCCTTCGGCAACACGATCAAACGCCGCGCGGATATCGAATTCGCCTATGCCGCCGGCGTCCCGCTGTTCGCCTTCGACTCCCCGGCTGAACTGAAAAAACTGGCCGACGCCGCGCCGGACGCCTCCGTCTATTGCCGCGTTCTGGTCGATGGCACCGGGTCCGAATGGCCCCTGGGCAAGAAATTCGGCTGCGCCGACGGTCTCGCCGAGGAACTGCTGGTCCAGGCCGCCGAACTGGGCTTCAAACGCCCGGGGATCAGCTTCCATGTCGGCTCCCAACAGACCGACCTGAATGCCTGGGACCGTTGCTTCGCCCGCATTCGCGCGCTGATCGACCGTTTGGCCGCGCGTGGCGTGGATATCGGTCTGGTCAATCTGGGCGGCGGCTTCCCCGCGACCCTGATCCGCTCCGCCAAGCTCGACCCGAAGTCCTATGCCGAAACCGTGCGCCAGTTGGCGAACCGTCACTTCGGCGACTTGGATGTCGCGCTGATCGCCGAACCGGGCCGCGGCCTCGTCGCCGATGCGGGCTGCATCGCGGCGGAAGTCGTCCTGGTCTCCGAAAAGGGCGACGGCGACCCTCGCCGCTGGGTCTTCCTGGATATCGGCAAGTTCTCCGGTCTGGCCGAAACCATGGACGAGGCCATCCGCTATCGCTTCGAAACCCCGGACAATACCGGCCCGATGGGGCCTGTCGTCCTGGCGGGGCCGAGCTGCGACAGCGCCGATGTGTTGTATGAAAAGACCGAATACGGCCTGCCGATGACCCTGCAGGAAGGCGACCGTATCTGGATCCTCAGCACCGGGGCCTACACCACGACCTATTCGTCGGTCGGCTTCAACGGCTTCCCGCCGCTGGACACGATCTGCATCTAACCTGAGCCGCGGTTCTACGCGGATGCTGGCCTTTCCGTTTTGTTCCTGCTAATCGAAGGCGGAAGAAACGGAAAGGCTTTAAGCATATGCGCACGGCATCGGTTGAACGGAACACCAACGAGACCCGCATTTCGGCGACCGTCAATATCGACGGCACCGGTCGCTATGACGTGGCGACGGGGATCGGATTCCTGGATCACATGCTGGAACAGCTGTCCAAGCACAGCCTGATCGACCTGACCCTGCGGGCCGACGGCGATCTGCATATCGATTTCCACCACACGACCGAAGATTCCGGCTATGTCGTTGGGGAAGCGGTGCTGACGGCGGCGGGCGACCGTAAGGGGATCGAACGCTACGCCCATGCCTATATCCCGATGGACGAGGCCCTGACTCGCGTCGCCATCGACTTTTCCGGTCGCCCGGCCCTGGTGTGGAAAGTGAATTTCACCCGGCCGAAGCTGGGCGATTTCGACACGGAGCTGTTCAAGGAATGGTTCGCCGCTTTCGCCCAAGCAGCGGGCGCGACGCTGCATGTCGAAAATCTGTATGGCGAAAACAATCACCATATCGCGGAAACCTGCTTCAAAGGCCTCGCCCGCGCGTTGAAGACGGCCCTGACCATCGATCCGCGCAAGGCGGATCAGGTACCGTCGACCAAAGGGACTTTAGGCGGATCTCTATAAAACTTTAAATATCCGGAATGGCCCGGAAAGCCGGCGTTCCTTAAGTAGCGCACGGCGTTTGGAACAATCCCGGACGTTGAAAAACACCTGTGCCGCGACAACCTAGCATGTGTTGCGCACCGCGATCCGATCGCGGATGCGTTATGCGTCTCGTCTGTATTTGAGGAGATTTATCATGCGTATCGTTCTTTCCGCCGCCGCTGCCGCCCTGGCCCTGAGCGCCTGTCAGTCGACGGGGTCGTCCATGGCGCGCGCGCCTGAATTCTATGTTCTTCTGACGAAACCCGCCTGCGATGCCCGCGCGTCGAACGAACCGATGCAGTTGTTCAGGGACCGCCCGTCGACCGCGGATGTCGAAGGACCGTCCCGTGTCCTGGCTTTGCCGACTACGCAGGACCGTTATGACGCGGTCGTGGCCGATCCGTCGCAGGATGCGGTCTTCCTGACCCAGAACGAATTCATCATCGACCTGAACTGCAACGCCTTGCGGCGCGGCGGCGTCTAACGGAGCGCCGGTCCTATAGGAATGGCGAACTCTAATAGGATGGCGGAGTCCGGAAGACCCCGCCATTTTCCTTTTTGCGCCTGTCACGCACCCTGCCGGATCGAGGACGGGCCATCACAAATTTTCCGCAAATGACTCTCATTTTCGCCTATAAGTGAGATTGACAATCATTATTAACTGATTACATTTCGCATCGTTAGGAACAGCCTTTTCGGTGCGTCGCCATGTATGTCTGCATTTGCAATGCCGTTTGCGATAAGCGCGTGTCCCAGGCCATCGACGCCGGTCACGACGAACCTGACGCCGTCTACGCCGCCTGCGGGGTAACGCCGCAATGCGGGAAATGCGCCGAAACCATCGAAGAAATGATCTGGACCAAGAAAACCGGCGTTACGATGGCGGCGGAATGAGCCTGCGGGCTTGGACGGTTCGATCCGGGCGAACGGGATAGGCGATGTATACCTATCGAAATATGCGGAAATGGATAAGGGCGGCGGACCGCCTGCACAAAACGCCGCGGCCCGCACGCCCTAAACCCGAAGACCTTACCGCCGATAACACGCCAAGCGACGGCGACGAAATCCGCAAACCGGATACTTCGTCCCCATCCACCGACACATAACGCCGCGCCGGAAGATCGCCTGTCAGCGACTCGGCGCGGGCGTCATCAGGACTCGTCGCCCTTGAACATATGTTCCTGCAGATAGTTCTGCAGGCCCGTGTCCTTGATCAGGCTCTGTTGCGTTTCGATCCAGTCGATATGTTCTTCGGTATCGTCGAGGATCTTCTCGAAGATTTCGCGGCTGATGTAGTCGCGTTTTTCCTCGCAGATCGCGATCGCATTTTTCAGACCGGCCTGGTTCGCCATTTCCAACGCCAGATCGCCCGTGAACATTTCCGGCACCGTCTGACCGATTTTAAGGCGGCCGAGGTCCTGCAGATTGGGCAGGCCGTCGAGCATCAGAACCCGTTCGATCAGGTAGTCGGCGTGTTTCATTTCACCGATGGATTCTTCGTAGACCTTGGCTGCAAGCCGTTGGAATCCCCAGTCCTTCAGCATGCGGGCATGCAGGAAATATTGGTTAATCGCCGTCAGCTCGTTCTTCAGAATGAGGTTGAGCTGTTCGATGACCTCTGGTTCGCCCTTCATATCGTCATCCCTTCATTATCTCGAATCGTTGTGGCGTCAAACTACGCTCACAGCGTAATTTGTCAATAAAAACAATGACTTGCAATTGATTATGACTTTGATTCGCAGCCCGTCATTCGCGAAGCGTGCAGATTTGTTATGTAGCTGCTAAATACGGCGCGGGAAATTTTCCGCACTTTTCCAGTTGAAGCGAGGAACGGCGTGCGCACCGTCATTGTCGATTACGGATCCGGTAACCTGCATTCCGCCGCCAAGGCCTTCGAACGGATGGCGGCGCCGGATCAGCACATCCTAGTCAGCGACGACCCGACGGAAGTCGCGCGCGCCGACCGGATCGTGCTGCCCGGCGTCGGCGCCTATGCGGATTGTCGCGCGGGCCTGATGCGTATCGACGGTCTGGCGGAGGCGATCACCGACGCCGTGATCGGCGCGGGCCGCCCGTTCCTGGGCATCTGCGTCGGCATGCAATTGATGGCGACGGTCGGGGAAGAACATGGCGAAACGCCGGGCTTCGGCTGGATTCCGGGCCGGGTGACGGCGATCACCCCCGACGATCCGGGTTTGAAGGTCCCGCATATGGGCTGGAACGATCTGACCCATTGTGCCGACCACCCCGTGCTGAAAAATGTCGGCGTCGGGGCATACTGCTATTTCGTGCATTCCTTCCACCTGAGGACGGACACGCCCGATACCTGTCTGGCGCAGGCCGATTACGGCGGGCCGCTGACGGCAATGGTCGGGCGCGACAATATGGTGGGCACGCAGTTCCACCCGGAAAAAAGCCAGGCCCCCGGTCTGCATCTGATATCCAATTTCCTGAACTGGAAGCCCTAACCCCGCTTTATAACCCCGACGAAGGTCCGACCATGATCCTGTACCCCGCCATCGACCTGAAGGACGGCCAATGCGTGCGCCTGCTGCGCGGCGATATGGACGCGGCGACCGTGTTCAACGCCAGCCCGGCGGATCAGGCCGCCAGCTTCGCCCGGGCCGGGGCCGACTGGATTCATGTGGTCGACCTGAACGGCGCGTTTTCCGGTCAGTCGGAAAACGGCGATGCGGTGTCCGCGATTATCGCGGCAGCCGGGGACAAGGTGAAAATCCAACTGGGCGGCGGCATCCGGTCCGTCGACCATGTGGCGGCCTGGCTGGATCGCGGCGTATCGCGCGTCATTCTGGGCACGGTCGCGGTGAAGCAGCCGGATATCGTCACCGCCGCCTGCACCGCCTTCCCGGGCAAGGTCGCCGTCGGCATCGACGCGCGCGGCGGCAAGGTCGCGGTCGAAGGCTGGGCCGAAACCACGGAACAGGACGCCACCGACCTCGCCAAACGGTTCGAGGATGCGGGCGTCGCCGCCGTCATCTACACCGATATCGACCGGGACGGCGCGATGCAGGGCGTCAACGTCCAGGCGACCAAGGCCATGGCCGATGCGGTCGCCCTGCCGATCATCGCGTCCGGCGGGGTGTCGTCCCTGGACGATCTGCGCGCCCTGAAAGAGGCGGGCGGCATTGCCGGGGCGATTTCGGGCCGCGCACTGTATGATGGGCGGATCGACCTTGCCGAAGCGATGGCCCTGCTGGCGGAAGAGGAAGCCTGACCCATGCTGACCGTGCGTGTCATTCCCTGCCTGGACGTGAAGGACGGCCGCGTCGTCAAGGGCGTGAACTTCGTCGATCTGCGCGACGCGGGCGACCCGGTCGAACAGGCGAAAGTCTATGACGCCGCCGGGGCGGACGAATTGACCTTCCTGGACATCACCGCCAGCAGCGACAACCGCGACACCCTCTTCGACGTCGTGTCCCGAACGGCGGAAGTCGCCTTCATGCCGCTGACCGTCGGCGGCGGGGTCCGCAAGGTGGACGATATCCGCAAGCTGCTGCTGGCCGGGGCCGACAAGGTGTCGATCAACACCGCCGCCGTGAAACGCCCCGACTTCGTAAAAGAAGCGGCGGAACGGTTTGGATCGCAATGCATCACGGTCGCGATCGACGCCAAATCCGTCGCGCCGGGCCGATGGGAAATCTTCACCCATGGCGGGCGGGAAGCGACCGGCATCGACACCGTCGCCTTTGCCGAACAGGTGGTCAGCCTGGGTGCGGGGGAAATCCTGCTGACCTCCATGGACCGCGACGGGACGAAGGCGGGGTTCAACCTGCCGCTGACCCGCGCGATTGCCGATGCGGTGTCGGTCCCCGTCGTCGCCTCCGGTGGCGTCGGCACATTGGATCATATGGTGGAAGGCGTTACGGAAGGTCATGCCTCCGCCGTTCTGGCCGCCTCCATCTTCCATTTCGGCGAATTTTCCATCGCCCAGGTGAAGGCCCATATGGCGGCGGCGGGCGTTCCCGTCCGCCCCGTCGACGGCGGCACCGCCGCAGCCTGAGGAGAGCAGCATGAGCGATATCGACGCGACGGTCCTGGACCGGCTCTTTGCGACCGTTCAATCGCGCAAGGGCGCCGACCCGGAAAGCTCCTACACCGCGAAACTCTTTACCAAGGGCCGGGCCAAGATCGCCCAGAAAGTCGGCGAGGAAGCCGTCGAATCCGTGATCGAGGCGATGCGGGACGACAGGGACGCGCTCGCGTCCGAAAGCGCCGATCTGCTCTATCACCTGCTTGTGCTTTGGGCCGATGCGGGCTTGAAGCCGGACGAGGTCTGGGCGAAGCTCGACGCACGGGTCGGCACCTCCGGCATCGCGGAAAAGGCGTCCCGTCCGAAGGACTAAGGAGGGGGCGTCATGGATTTTCACACCTGGCTGATTTTCATGGGCGTTTGGATCGCGGCGGGAATCCCGCTGGGTCCGAATGCCGTGAACTGCATCGCGGTATCCTCGACAGCCGGTTTCAAGAATGCGCTCTGGGGTGTCGTCGGTATCCTGTTGGCGGCCCTGTGCTTCATCGCCGCCGTTTCCGCCGGACTGGCGACGGTTCTGGTCGCCAATGCCTATCTATTCACAGTCTTGAAGCTTTGCGGCGGGGCGTATCTGATCTGGATGGGGTTTGCCCTGTGGCGGAAATCGGGCCGTATCGAGTTCAACGGCGCGGACCAGCGCGCGAAAACGCCGTTTCAGATCACCCGCGCCGCCTTTCTGATCTCGCTCAGCAATCCCAAGGCCATTCTGGCCTACGGTGCCGTGTTCTCGCAATTCGTCGATCCGGCACGCCCCTTGGGCGGCCAGTTGGCAATCCTCGTCCCGACGGCGCAGTGCATTACGGCGGTAATCTATATCTGCTATAGCGGGCTTGGTACGGGAATCCGCCGTTATTTGCAGTCCGCCCGCCGCCGCTTGATTTTCAACCGCACGATCGCGGGATTTTACATCTTTGCCGGGGGCTCCCTGATCACGGCGGAAGCGATGGATATCGCGACACCCACCCCGGCGCGTTGACACGACAGGAAATACAGACCGATGGCTTACGACGATCAGAATATCTTCGCGAAAATCCTGCGCGGGGAGATTCCCTGCAACAAGGTGTATGAGGACGAATACGCCCTCGCCTTTCACGACATCGCCCCGCAGGCGCCGGTGCATGTGTTGGTGATCCCGAAAGGGTCCTATGTGTCGATGGCGGATTTTTCGGCGACCGGCTCACCCGACGAAATCGCGGGCTATTTCCGCGCCATCGGCATCGTTGCCCGTCAACTGGGCCTGGACGAGCCGGGCTACCGCCTGATCGCCAATCACGGTCGCGACGCGCATCAGGAAGTGCCGCATCTGCACTTCCACATCTTCGGTGGCCGCAGCATGAAGGGAATGGTGCCGAAACCGGCGGAATCCTGACCCGCGTCGGGACGCGATAGGCCGGACGGTCTTAGGCGCGGCGGAACAGCAGCGCGAACAGGGCCTTCGTCGCCTTGACCGGGGCCAGATCGGCGACTTCGCTTTCGATTTCGCCGAAGGCGTGGTCGACCCAATCCAGCGCGTCCTGCACTTCCTCACCCAAATCGGCGAAGGCGGCCAGAAGATCGTTCTCGTCGAAATCCTGGGTCTGCGTCAGGCTGTTGGTATCGATCATCGTCGTCATCCTCATCGCTTCGGCAAAGCCTGCCGCAGCTTCATGAGGCGCAGATGTACCAGCGCTCTGTTACGGATTGGCGACGATTCCGGGATGATTTCCTTACGAAACCAGCACGGCCCGGAAGTCGTTCACATTGGTCAGTGTCGGCCCCGGCACGATCTGGTCGCCCAGTGCCGCGAAGAAGCCATGGGCGTCATTGTCGGCCAGCGCCTTCCTGGGGTCGATGCCCCGCGCCAGTGCCTTTGCCAGCGTATCCGGCCCAATGACGGCGCCCGCGACCTCCGCCGCGCCGTCGACGCCGTCGGTATCGCAGGCCACCGCATGCACCCCGTCCAGCCCCTGCAAGGCGACGGCCAGTGCCAGCGCGAATTCCGCATTGGGACCGCCCGTGCCCTCGCCCCGGATCGTCACGGTCGTTTCCCCGCCGGACAGCAACAGGCACGGCGCGGGTACCGGCAATCCGTGTTCCCTGATCGACCGCGCGATCCCGGCCATGACCTGCGCGACCTCCCGGCTTTCGCCTTCCAGCGCATCGCCGAGAATGAGGGGCATTATCCCGACTTTCCGCGCGAGATCCGCCGCCGCTTGCAAGGAAGCGAGCGGCCGCGCCGCCATGACACTCGTGCATTTGGCGAAAACCGGATCGCCGGGCTTGGGCGTTTCATTGGCCGGATCGGACAGCGCGTCGCGCACCGCCTGCGGCACATCGATCCCGCGCCGATCCAGGATGTCCCGCGCATCGGCAAGGCTGGTTCCGTCGGGCACGGTGGGGCCGGAGGCGATGACCGCCGGATCGTCCCCCGGCACGTCAGAAATCAGGATCGTATGCACGCGCGCCGGATAGGCGGCGCGCGCCAGACGCCCGCCCTTCACCGCGGACAGATGTTTGCGCAGGCAGTTCATTTCCCCGATCGCCGCGCCGGAGCGCAGCAACGCCTTGTTCACCGCCTGCTTGTCCGCGAGCGTCAGGCCGGGCGCGGGCAGGCTCAACAGGGACGATCCGCCGCCGGATATCGCGCAGATCAGTAAATCCCCCTCGCCCAGGCTTTCCGCCAGGTCCAGGATGCGGCGGGCCGCGTCCTCCCCCGCCGCATCGGGCACGGGATGCGCGGCTTCCACAATCTCTACCCGCTCGCACGGAACCGCATGGCCATACCGCGTGACGACCAGCCCCTCCAACGCATGCGGCCAGGCCTTTTCGATCGCCTGCGCCATCAGCGCCGACGCCTTCCCCGCACCGACCAGGACAGTGCGCCTTCCCGGTTCGACCGGCAGATGCGGCGGCACGCATTGCAGCGGGTCCGCCGCCGACAGCGCCGCATCGAACAGGGATAGAAGAAAGCGTTTGGGGTCGTGCATATCGGTTCCTTTGCTAGCGCCCCCTAGATAACCGAAGCGCGCGCGTATCGCCATCTTGTCGGCGGTCGCGCCGGATGTCAGCATGCGGGTCATGATGGACAGCCTTGAAATCCTGCCGGAGATCGCAACCGCCCTGGCCGAGGGTCGCCCCGTCGTGGCCCTGGAATCCACGGTCATCGCCCATGGCCTGCCGACGCCGACGAATCTGGAAACCGCCGCCGCGATGGAACAGGCGGTGCGAGACGGCGGCGCGGTACCGGCGACCATCGCCGTGCTGGACGGGCGCATTCGGATCGGCCTGACCGCCGATGACCGCGCGCGGCTGACCGAACCCGGCGTCGCGAAATTGAGCCGACGCGACCTTGCCGCGACGCTGGCGTCGGGCGCACCCGGCGCGACCACGGTTTCCGCGACCATGATCTGCGCGCATGTTGCAGGAATCCGCGTCTTCGCAACCGGCGGGATCGGCGGCGTCCATCGCGGCGCGCAGGACAGCATGGATATCTCCGCCGACCTTTTAGAACTGGGCCGTACGCCGGTTCTGACCGTATCTTCCGGCGCGAAGAGCATCCTGGATCTGCCGCGGACGCTGGAATACTTGGAAACCCAGGGCGTTCCCGTTCTGGGTTACGGCACGGACAGCCTGCCCGCCTTTCACAGCCGGGAAAGCGGCCTGCCGGTCGACCGTCGCGTGGACAGCGCCGAGGAGGCCGCCCGCATCGCGGACCTGCATTGGCAGTTGGGGCTTGGCGGATTGCTTTTGTGCAATCCGGTGCCGGAGGACGCCGCCCTGCCCGGTCAGGATGTCGACGCCTGGACCGACGCCGCCCTGGCGCTGGCGGCGGAGGCTGGAATTTCCGGCAAGGCCGTCACCCCGTTCCTGCTGTCCCGCGTCGCGCAGGCATCGGACGGCAGAACCCTGCGGGCCAACACCGCCTTGCTGATCGCCAATGCCAAAGTCGGGGCGGCCGTCGCTGCGGCACTGTCGCGACAATGACTGTGTTTTGTGGGAGAACGCCCAGCTTTCCATATCGTGGGCAAGAAAAAATATTATATTTATCAATATATTAAACCACATTTCTCTATTTCGACCATTTATCAATTCACCCCCGTTTGGGGGTATTTTTCGTTCATATTGTTGGATATTTCAGGGTCACTGAATTGAACGGCCGTGTGGGGGAAGCGCACGGCATTTTTGTGGAGACGACCTAAGATGCGACCCTCACGGCAACACACGACGACTGTTCGGCGACTGTTCGGCAATGCCGACTTGTCCGCCAAGTACCAAGCCCTGGACAATATTCAGGCGGTTATCGAGTTCGAGCCGGACGGCAAGATCATTTCCGCCAACAAGAACTTCCTGGGTCTGATGGGCTATACGCTCGACGAAATTCGCGGCAAACATCACCGCATCTTCGTCGATCCGACCTATGCCGACTCCTCGGA
The DNA here is from genome assembly GCF_012926505.1 of Pacificispira spongiicola. Taxonomy (GTDB): domain Bacteria; phylum Pseudomonadota; class Alphaproteobacteria; order UBA8366; family Aestuariispiraceae; genus Pacificispira; species Pacificispira spongiicola. The sequence goes on along the minus strand of NZ_JABBNT010000003.1, from coordinate 415,703 downwards.
ATACAAAGAATTCTGGGCTGCCTTGAATCGCGGTCAGCCGCAAAAGGCCGAATTCAAACGCTTGGGCAAGGGCGGCAAGGAAGTTTGGATCGAGGCCTCCTACAATCCGATCGTCAATCGCCAGGGCAAGACCACGAAGGTGGTTAAATTCGCGATCGACGTGACCGACCGCAAAAGCCACATGGCCGACCTTCAAGGGCAGTCGAACGCGATCGATGCGTCACAGGCCGTCATCCAATTTTCGATGGATGGAACCATCCTTCACGCGAACAAGAACTTCCTGGACGTGATGGGATACACGCTCGACGAAGTGAAAGGGAAGCATCATCGGATGTTCGTCGAAGCGGAATTCGCCGCCAGCCCGGACTATAAGAAAATGTGGGACACGCTGAACAAGGGCGATTTTCTGGCGGCGCAGTACAAGCGAATCGGTAAGGGCGGCAAGGAAGTCTGGATCGAGGCCTCCTACAATCCGATCTTCGATTTGAACGGCAAACCCTATAAGGTCGTCAAATTCGCCACGGACCTGACGCCGCGCAAGGCGGAAAACCGGAAGCTCGCCGACGATTTCGAAACCAATGTGAAGGCCTTGGTCGACGAAGTGTCGGGATCCGCGATGGAAATGGAAACGACGGCACAGGGCTTGGCTTCCGCGGCGGAACAAACCAGCAGCCAATCGAACGTCGTGGCGGCGGCGACCGAGGAATTGGCGGCATCGGTCAACGAAATTTCCAGCCAGGTGTCCAATTCGACGGGCATCGTCAACGACGCCGTCTTGGAAGTCCGGCGGTCGGAGGAATTGGTCGCGGGGCTGGTCGAGGCCGCCGCCAAGATCGGCACGGTCACGGCGATGATTTCCGATATCGCGAACCAGACCAATCTGCTGGCGCTGAACGCCACGATCGAGGCAGCCCGCGCCGGAGAGGCCGGAAAAGGCTTCGCCGTCGTCGCGTCGGAGGTCAAAACGCTCGCCTCTCAAACGGCGAAGGCAACCGAAGAAATCGAATCCCAGATCGCGGGCATTCAGGACGTCAGCCGGTCGACCGCCCAAGCGATCAAGGGCATCGCCACCGTAATTCAACAGGTGAGCGAGATCAGCATATCGATTTCCGGTGCCGTGGAAGAACAGTCCTCCGCCACGTCCGAAGTCGCGGCCAACATCTCCGGCGTTCAGGCGGCGGCCAACGAAACCGGCGGCGCCTCCAGCACGATGCTGACCGTCGCACAGTCGCTGTCCAAACGGTCGGACGAATTGAACAACCGCGTCGAGGCGTTCCTCGGCAACGTCCGCGCGATGTAACACCCCTTCCGTTACGCAAATGAATACGGCGGACCGGCACCCAACCGGTCCGCCGACCGTTCGCTTCTGTACGGTTGCAAGAACTTGTCTTAATCGCAACTGGCGAGCGTCACTATATAAACCGAATCGTGGTTCACATTGGCTTCCGTACTTCAACTATTGACGGGGTTTTCTCGTAAAAAGGTGCCAATAGATAATTTTATACAACCTTTTATATTCGTAACCTATTTTACTATTTAACATTATTTTAACTATCACTTAGCATAGTACCGTCACAACGAAGGGGAGCGTTGATTATGACATGTGCTAGGAGGCATAAGTGGGGAAACTATCAATCGGTGCGTTCGGATCGAACGACGTATCCGCGAAGTATAAGGCCCTGGACAATATCCAGGCGATCATCGAATTTCAGCCTGACGGCAAGATTATCACGGCGAACCAGAATTTCCTTGAGGTGATGGGCTATACGCTCGACGAGATTCGCGGAAAACAACACCGGATATTCATTGAGCCGAAAGAGGCTGACTCTCCCGCTTATCGCGACTTCTGGACCGCCTTGAACAAGGGCGAACCTCAGAAAGCCGAATTCAAGCGCATCGGCAAGGGCGGCAAGGAAGTCTGGATCGAAGCGTCCTACAACCCGATCCGCGACCGATTGGGCAAGGTCTACAAGGTCGTCAAATTCGCCATCGATGTCAGCGACCGCAAGAAACAACTGGCGGAATTGCAGGGACAGGCGAACGCGATCGACGCGTCCCAGGCCCTCATTCAGTTCTCGATGGACGGCACGATCCTGGACGCCAACAAGAACTTCCTGAAGGTGATGGGCTATAGCCTGGACGAAATCAAAGGCAAGCATCACCGAATGTTCGTCGAACCCGACTTCGCCGCCAGCCCCGACTACAAGAAATTCTGGGGCGATCTCAATCGCGGCGAGTTCCAGGCCGCGCAGTACAAGCGTATCGGCAAGAACGGCAAGGAAGTCTGGATCGAAGGGTCGTATAACCCGATCTTCGATCTGAACGGCAAGCCGTATAAGGTCATCAAATTCGCGACGGACCTGACGCCGCGCAAGATGGAAAATCTGAAGCTTGCCGACGATTTCGAAGCCAATGTGAAAGCCGTGGTCGACGAGGTTGCAACCTCCGCCCAGGAAATGGAATCTACCGCGCAGGGCCTCGCCTCCGCCGCGGAACAGACCAGCAGCCAATCGAACGTGGTGGCGGCGGCGACCGAGGAACTGGCGGCATCCGTCAACGAAATTTCCGGCCAGGTGGCCAATTCAACGAAGATCGTCAACGATGCCGTCGCGGAAGTCCGCCGGTCGGAGGAACTGGTCGCGGGGCTGGTCGAGGCCGCTGCCAAGATCGGCACGGTCACGGCGATGATTTCCGATATCGCGAACCAGACCAACCTGTTGGCGCTGAACGCCACGATCGAGGCGGCGCGTGCCGGAGAGGCCGGAAAAGGCTTCGCGGTCGTCGCGTCGGAGGTCAAGACGCTCGCCTCCCAAACCGCGCAGGCGACGGAGGATATCGAATCCCAGATCGGCGGCATCCAAACCGTCAGCCGGTCCACGGCCGAGGCGATCAAAGGCATTGCCGAGGTCATTCAGCAGGTCAGCGAGATCAGCGCGTCGATTTCCGGCGCGGTGGAGGAGCAATCCGCGGCCACGTCGGAAGTCTCCGCCAACATCTCTGGCGTTCAGGCGGCGGCCAACGAAACCGGCGGCGCATCCGGCACGATGTTGACGGTCGCGCAATCGCTGTCCAAACGGTCGGACGAATTGCACAGTCGCGTTGAGGAATTCCTTGGCAATGTCCGGGCGATGTAGTCCCCTCCCGTCGAATTAACCGACGGAGAGGCAGTCCGATGCCGCAAGAATTCAGTCTGCATGCACAGCTTCAAAAGGACACGGTCACGGTCGGCGATTTGCCGTTGTGCCGTGTCCTTTTGTCGAAAGATGCCCGGTTTCCCTGGGTCGTCCTGGTGCCGCGCCAGCCGGACCTGCGCGAATGGCACGACCTGACGGCGCCGGACCGCGCCACCCTGACGGAAGAAATCGCCGCCCTGTCCAAGGCGATGCAAGTGGAATGGGGGGCGGACAAAACCAATGTCGCCGCCCTGGGCAATATGGTGCCGCAATTGCACATCCATATCGTCATGCGCTTCATGACCGATCCCGCCTGGCCCGGCCCGATTTGGGGCGTCGGCACGCCGGAGGCCTATGAAGACGGTGCCTTGGCCGAAACGCTGAGCCGCGTCCGCGCCTGTTTCCTGTAAATCCCGATCCGCTTTCCCGTTTCTCGTAATCGCAAATCGGCCTATTAGACGGATATGGGATTTTTCCGAAAAAGCAGGCTGCCCGCCGCCCCGGTGGAAATCGCCGAAACCGTGCTTCTGGACGGCCGCAAGGTTGAGGTCCTGTGGCGGCGGCATCCGCGCGCGCGGCGGCTGAAGCTGCAGATCGACACGCGCAGCGGGCGACCCGTCGTCAGCTATCCCATGACCGTACCGGATACGGAAGCGCACGCCTTTCTGTTGCGCAACGCCCGCTGGGCCTTGGACGCCCTGGACAACATCCCGACACGCATCGCCTTTGCCCCTGGTGTCGCCGTGCCCATCGCCGGGCGCGACCGTCGGATCGACCATCGCCCGGATGCCCGTGGCGGCGTGCGGATCGACGGCGACAGCCTGATCGTATCGGGAGAGGCCGCGCATCTGCCGCGCCGGGTCACCGATTTCCTGAAGGCGGAGGCGCGGCGCACCGTCAAACCGCTGGCCCAGGACCTCGCCCTGCAAGTCGGGCGAAAACCTGGACGCATCAGCCTGCGCGATCAGGTCAGCCGCTGGGGGTCCTGCGCGGCGAACGGGAATCTGTCTTTCAATTGGCGTCTTGTGCTTGCCCCGCCCCCGGTACTGCACTACGTCGTTGCGCATGAGGTCTCGCACCTCATCCACATGGACCATTCCCCGGCCTTCTGGTCGCTGGTCGCCCGCCTGGACCCGGATTACCGGGCCGCGCGGGATTGGTTGACGGCGGAAGGCGCAAGACTGCATCGGATCGGCTGACCCGCCGGCCGGTACCCTGAATACAAGCCCTGTCGCCCTCTTTGGGCCCTGAACGCCCTCTTTGGATCGACCCGAGGATACGGAATGCAAGACGGATCCGCACCGCGCGGCATGTTGCCCCTGATCACGGCCCTTGTCGCGATGGGCGTCGCCTCCATGGCGCTCTATGTGCCGTCCCTACCCGCGATCCAGGCCGATTTCGGGGTGGAACCCGCCGATACGCAGCTGACATTGACCCTGTTCTTTCTGGGGTTTTCCACGGCGCAATTGCTGTTCGGTCCGCTGTCGGACCGGTTCGGGCGTCGCCCGATCATCCTGATCGGCCTTGTCCTGTATTCCGCGATCAGCCTCGCCTGCGCCTTTGCGCCAGGCATTGAGGCCCTGCAGATCGGGCGTTTTCTGCAAGGTTTCGCGGCCTGCGTCGGGCCGGTGGTCGGGCGCGCCGTCGTCCGGGACAAATTCGACGGTCCGAAAGCGATCACCGCCTTCGCCGTCGTCGGGACGGCACTGGCCATCGTACCCGCCGTCGCGCCGATGCTGGGCGGGTTCCTGCAGGCCCATATCGGATGGCGCGCCAATTTCGTCTTCCTGACCCTGGCCAGCCTGATCCTGTTGGCGACGACCTATCTGAAACTGACGGAATCGGTTCCGGAAAAGAACCTGGACGCGCTGAAGCCCCGTCGGCTTGTGCGCATTTACGGCGGTCTTCTGTCCTCCCCCTTCTTCATGGGACAGGCGCTCGCGTCCAGCCTCGCCTTTGCCGGGTTCTTCGCCTATTTCACCGAAGCGCCCTTTCTGTTCATCGGCGAAATGGGCCTGTCACCGGACATGTTCGGTCTGTTGATGATTTTCACCGTCGCGGGATATGCCAGCGGCAGCTTCCTGGCCGGTCGGCTGATCCCGCGCCTGGGAACCCGTCCGGTGATCCTGCTGTCCTTCGTATTCCTGATCGCCGGGTCGGGCTTGCTGTATCTTTTGTCGGATAGCTTGACCATCGCGCGCGTCATCGGCCCGATGAGCGTCTATACGATCGGCTTCGGCATGGTCATTCCGGGCAGCATGGCGGAGGCCCTGCGCCCCTTCCCGCGCGTCGCCGGCAGCGCATCCGCGATCCTGGGGTTTTTCCAGTTTTTCTGCGCCGCCCTGACAAGCCTGCTGGTCCAGCCGCTTTATGACGGGACCGCGCGCACGCTGGCGCTGGTCATTATCGGCGTGGCGCTGTTCACGGTCGTCCAGTTTCTGGTTCTGACCCGAAACGGTCCCCCGGAAGCGAGGGAATCCGCCGCATGATGTTCCGCAAACCGGCGCCGACGGCGGCCCCCGTTTCGGTGCTGCTGGTCCTCATGGTGGCGATGGGTCCGATTTCGACGGACCTCTATCTACCCGCCCTGCCCGCGATCCAGGCGGCGTTTTCCGCCGATGTGGCGGGGGTGCAGCTGACCCTGTCGATCTATCTGGGCACCTTCGCCATTTGCCAGATCCTGTTCGGTCCCCTGTCCGACCGGTTCGGACGACGGTCGGTCATGATGGGCGGGATGGCGATCTATTTCGCCGCCTCCCTGGTCTGCGTTTTCGCGCCCAGCCTGGAAATCCTGATCCTGGGGCGATTCCTGCAGGCGCTGGGCGCCTGTGCCGGGCCGGTCATCGCCCGCGCCATTGTCCGCGACATTCACGGCCCCGAAGCCGCCGGGCGGGCCCTGGCCCGGATCGCCGCCGCGATGGGGATCGCGCCGTTGATCGGACCGGTTCTGGGCGGTTATCTGACGGCGCAATTCGGCTGGCAGAGCTGCTTCGTCCTGACCTCCATCGCCGGCGGGATGGTCCTGGTCGGCGGTTTCCTGTTGATGAGCGAAACCAACCCCTATCTGGACGCCACCGCTACCGCGCCGCGTCAATTGATGCGCAATATCGGCGGCTTGCTGCGCGACCGCCGGTTTGTCGGCTACACGCTTGCCGGAACCGCGAGCTATTGCGGATTGTTCTGTTTCATTTCCGGGTCCAGCTTCGTCTTCATCGGTATTCTGGGCGTCCCGGCGGAGGTCTTCGGGTTCTGCTTTTCCGCCGCCGTCGTCGGATTCATCGCCGGGGCGCAAATCGCCGGGCATATGAGCAACCGTCAACGCGCGCTGACGATCGGCACCCTGTTCAACGGCGTGTTCGGTGTCGCGCTGCTGATCCCCGTCCTGGCCGGAATCGAAACCGTCTGGACGATCCTTGTACCGATGGTTCTCTACCTGATCGGAATGGGGCTGGTCCTGCCGCATGCGCAGGCCGGTGCCGTCGGTGATTTCGGGCGAATCGCCGGAACCGCGTCGTCCCTGTTCGGGACGGTCCAATATGCCATCGCCGCCGTGGTCGGTGTCGTGGTCGGCCTGTTCCTGGACGGCAGCGCCCTGCCCATGGCTTTGGGGATCGCCCTGTCCGGTATCGCCGCAATCGTGGCGCATTTTGGCCTGACCCGCGCGTAATTGAGGCAAATTCATGGTTTTCCGGCCTATACCGGCCCCAGGTGTTGACGGACACTTGATCGCTTCCCACGTCCCAGCGGAACGAAACCGGGTGCATGCCCGTCATCAGATGTTATCGTGTATTCTGGAACCTACGCCTTCGTTCGGCGTCAGCGATTAGAGGACCGATATGAGCTACCTAAAAACCCGTATACTCCAATCCAGGGAGGCCACCTCGCGACGCGGTCCCGCGCCGGTTCTGGCCCTTCCGAAAGCGGAGGCGCACAGTGCCTTCCGCCTGTTGACCGCGGCGACCTTGATGGTTGCGGCGGCGATTGCCTTCGCGCAGCCGAGCTTTGCACGCGGCACGCCGGAATCCTTCGCCGATTTGGCGGAAAAATTGTTGCCCGCCGTGGTCAACGTTTCGTCCGAACAGGAAGTGAAGCGGTCCGGCCCCTTCCCGGAAGAATTCATGGAAAAATTCGGCCGCGGCCGGGACGACGAACCGCCCCGCCATGCGCAGAGCCTAGGGTCCGGTTTCATCGTCGACGGCACCAAGGGCATCGTCATCACCAACAATCACGTGATCGAAGATTCCCAGGAAATCAAAGTCATCCTGCAGGACGACACGGAATATACCGCGACGCTGGTCGGCACCGACCCGTCGACGGATGTCGCCGTCCTGAAGATCGATACCGACGGCAAGACCCTGCCGGAAGTGCCCTGGGGCGATTCCGACAAGTCTCGCGTCGGCGACTGGGTGATGGCCATCGGCAACCCGTTGGGCCTGGGCGGCACGGTGACGGCGGGGATCATCTCCGCGCGCGGCCGTAACATCCAAAGCGGCCCCTATGACGACTACATCCAGACGGACGCGTCGATCAACCGGGGCAACTCCGGCGGGCCGCTGTTCAACATGGACGGCGAGGTCGTGGGCATCAACACGGCGATCTTCTCCCAGACCGGCGGATCGATCGGGATCGGCTTTTCCATCCCGTCCAATCAGGCCGCCAATGTCGCGGATCAGATCCTGAAATACGGCTCCACCCGTCGCGGCTGGCTGGGCGTTTCGATCCAGGAAGTCACCGACGATATCGCCGACAGCCTGGGTTTGGCGAAAGCGGAAGGCGCGTTGATTTCCACCGTGCATGAAGGCGGCCCGGCGCAAACGGCCGGTTTCGAGGCGGGCGACATCATCCTGTCCTTCGGCGGCAAGCCGGTGCACGACACGCGCGAGCTGCTGCGTCTCGTCGCCAATGCCAGCGTCGATGAGGCCGTTGAGGTCGAAGTCTGGCGCGACGGCAAGACGATCACCCTGAACCCGACCTTGGGTCAGCGGGAAAAGATCGATCTGGCGGCGCTGTCCGGTGAAGGCACGATCGAACAGGGCAAAGGCTCCGTCAGCCGCCTCGACTCCCTGGGCGTGGAAATCTCCCCGCTCAGCGAGGCCCTGATCCAGGAATATAACCTGAATGCCAATGAAGGCGGCGTGGTGATTACCGATATCGCCAAGGATTCGGATGCCGCCGACAAGGACCTGCGCCCCGGCGACATGGTTCTGGAAGTCAACCAGAACCCGGTCAGCACCCCGGCGGATGTTGAAAAGGAAGTCACGACGGCAATGGATGCCGGCCGGTCTTCCGTCCTGCTGAAAGTATTGCGTGGCGACCGGAAGATCTTCGTGGCGGTGCGTTTCGCCCGCTGATCCGATCGACCATCGCCTAATCGGCCCCGGCTTTCCCATACGGAAGCCGGGGCTTTTTATTTCGTGACGCCCGGCCACGCTTCCGCTAGTCAAAAAGACGGTCGAGACCAAGCATTCGGAAGGACGACGATGAGCGAGCCGCGCAATAAGGAATATCCGGTTTCCTGGGAAGAACTTCACCGCAACGCCCGGGCGCTGGCCTGGCGCCTGTCGGAACTTCAGCCGCTGGACGGTGTGATCGCCATCACACGCGGCGGGCTGGTCCCCGCCGCCATCGTCGCGCGCGAATTGGAAGTCCGCCTGATCGACACGGTCTGCATCGCGTCCTATGACCACAAGACCCAGGGTGAGGCGAATATCCTGAAAAAGCCGGAAGCCGGAGACGGGTCGGGTTGGCTGATCGTCGACGATCTGGTCGATACGGGCAAAACGGCGAAGATCGTCCGCGAGATGCTGCCCAAGGCACATTTCGCCACCGTCTATGCCAAACCGGCGGGCCGCCCGCTGGTCGACACGTTCGTGACCGAAGTGTCCCAGGACACCTGGATTCTGTTCCCCTGGGATGTCGAATTGGCCTATGCCGAGCCGATCCGCAACCGGGGCAAGCGATAGATTAACCGCTAACTAACCCCTGGCGCGCATCGACCGCAGGCGCGGGTCCAATAGGTCCCGCAGCCCGTCGCCCAGCATGTTCAGCCCCAAAACCGCCCATAGGATGGCAAGGCCGGGAATGATCGCCTGCTTCGGGTCGAGGTAGAGCAGCGTTTGCGCGTCGGCCAGCATCTTGCCCCAGCTGGGGTCCGGCGGTTTGACGCCGAGGCCGAGATAGCTGAGCCCCGCTTCGGCCAGGATCGCGACCGCGAACTGCACCGTTCCCTGCACCGCGATCACGCCCGCGATATTGGGCAGCAAATGGATCGCCGCCACCGACGGCCAGGGCCGCCCCAGCGCCAGCGCCGCGCGGATGAAGGGCCGGGCCATGACCGACAAGGCCGCGCCCCGGATCACGCGGGCAAAGACGGCGATGTTGAAGATGCCGACTGCGACCACGACATTCGCCGCCCCCGGTCCATAGACGGCGGCGATCAACACCGCCGACAGCAGGGCCGGAAAGGCGAAGATCAAATCCGCCCCGCGCGCGATCAGTGTATCGGCCCAACCGTCGCGGTTCATCGCCGCCGCCAATCCCAGCGGCAACCCGCCCGCCAGACCGACGACGACCGCCGCGCTGCCGACCAGAAGGGCCGTTCCCGCCCCGCCCAGCACACGCGACAGGATATCGCGCCCGAACATATCGGTCCCCAGCCAGTGGGCCGCGCCGGGGCCTTGCAGGCGGTCGATGATCGACTGCGCGTCCACCGGATAGGGTGTCCAGACCAGCGACAGCAGGGCCGCGGCCAGCACGCTGACGGTCACGACCAGCCCGATCCAGAGTTGCGGCAGGCGCGTTCCGGTCATGTCGCCCTCCGCAAGCGGGGATCGATCGCGCCATAGGCCATGTCGACCAGAAAGCTGAGCGCGACGACGAAGGCGGACAGCATCAGCACGAGGTTCCGCACCAGGACAAGGTCGCGTTCGAAAATCGCTTGCAGCAGCAACCGCCCGACCCCCGGCAGGTAGAAGACGTTTTCGATGATCACCGCGCCCGCGACCAGAAAGGCGAATTGCAGACCCATCAGCGTCGCGATGGGGATCATCGCATTGCCCAATGCGTGGCCGACGACGATGCGCGACCCGCTCAATCCCTTGGCGCGGGCGGTGCGGACATAGTCTTCCCCCAGGGTTTCCAGCATGGAGGCCCGTACCATGCGCGACAGAATCGCCGCTTCCGACAGGGCCAGGGCCAAGGCGGGCAGGAACAGGGCGCCGAGTGCCGGACCGACGCCGCCTTCCCATCCCGGAAAGCCACCTGCGGAAACCCAGCCCAACTGCACCGCGAACAGCAGGATCAACAGAATGCCGAACCAGAAATTCGGCACCGCGAGGCCGATCTGCGCGAAGCCCATGATGAGCGTATCGGCCAGACGGCCCCGCTTCACCGCCGCCGTGATGCCGAAAGGCAGGGCCAGAAGCGTCGATAATATAAAGGCCAGAACGGCGAGCGGCAGCGAAACCGCCAGACGGTCGCGCACCATGTCCCAGACCGGCACGTGATAGACCTGCGACACGCCGAGGTCGCCGGTCGCCAGTCCCGCGATCCATTCGGCGTATCGAAGGGCGGCGGGGCGGTCGAGGCCCAGCTGCGCGCGCATCGCCGCCAAGGTATCGGGGCGAACTTCCGTCCCCAACAGGATTTGCGCCGCGTCGCCGGGCAACAGTTCCAGCGCCAGGAACACCACGGCGGACGCCGCCAACAAGGTTAGCACCAGCCCGGTCAGCCGCCGTATCAGAAAGCCCGCCATCCGCCTCAGAACACTCCGTTAGGCTGGGAAGGTCATTCCCACTTCACGCCGGTCAGGTCGTTCGCCTGGATCGGCGCATTGGCCCAGAGGCCCTTCAGTTCCTTTTTCGCAACCGCGACTTTCGCGAGTTGGAACAGGAACCCGTTGACCGCGTCGTCGGCCAGCATGCGCTGCGCTTCCTTATAAAGCGTGTTGCGCTGGGCCGGGTCGGACACGCCGTCGATCTTGAGCATCAGTTCCTTGAAGGCCGGATTGTCATAGCCGAAGTAATAATCGTCCCGGGCATAGATGCCGATATCCAGCGGTTCCGTATGGGAGACGATGGTCAGGTCGAAATCGTGATCGCCCTTGAAGACTTCCGACACCCACTGGCCCCAATCGACCGGAATCTGATCGACGTCGAAGCCGACCGCCTGCAGCTGCGCGGCCACGACCTCGCCCCCGCGACGGGCATAGACCGGCGGCGGCAGTTTCATGACCAGTTTCGTCCCCGGCGCGACCCCGGCTTCCGCCAGCAGCGCCTTCGCCTTTTCCGGATCGTAGGGGGTAACGCCGGTCAGATCGGTATAGGCCGGGCTGTGCGGCGCGAAATGGGACCCGATCGGCGTGCCGAACCCGAACATCGCCCCATCGATCACCGCCTGACGGTCAATCGCATGCTGAATCGCACGGCGCACCCGAACATCCTGCAACAGCGGGCGCCGCTGGTTCATGGCCAGAATGGTCTCGCCTTCCGTCGTGCCGACCAGCACCTGAAAGCGCGGATCCGCCTGGAACTGGGCCACGGCCTCCGGCGCGCCGATATTCGGGATCACGTCGACATCCCCCGCCAGCAGCGCCGCGACCTGGGCCGCCGGATCGGGAATGAACTTGAAGGTCGCCGCATCCAGCGCCGCCGCCGTTCCCCAATAATCCGGATTGCGGGTCAGCCGGACCTGATCGCCCTGGGTCCAGTCGACGAATTTGAACGGTCCGGTACCGATGGGATGGGTCTTGTTATCCGCCGCGGAGGCCGGGTCGACGATCACCGCATCACCCCAGCCCAGATTCCACAATAACAGGCCTTCCTTGCGGTTCAGCTTCAGGATGACGGTCTTGTCGTCCGGCGCCTCGATACTGTCGATGGCGGAAAACAAACCCTTCTGCGCGTTTTCGGAATCGTCCGCCACCGCACGTTCGAAGGAAAATTTGACGTCGGAAGCCTCCAGCGCCGCGCCGTCATGGAATGTCACGCCCGGGCGCAGGATGAAGCGATAGGTCATCCCGTCGTCTTCGATCACCCAGCGTTCGGCGAGGCCGGGCTTCACCTGACCCTGCGCATCGATCCGGGTCAGGCCCTCGAACACATTGGCATAGACGATTTCGTCGATGGCGGCCGGCGCGCCCGCCGTCGGGTCCAGATGCGGCGGTTCCAGCGTCACGCCCATAATCAAGCCCGTCTTCGCCTGGGCGGGCGTCTGCACCGCCGGTCCCAGGGTCAGCCCCAGAAGGATGGCCAGTCCCAAAGTGAATGCGCCCAACTGCCGTTTCATGATGCCCGTCCCGTTCTTGTTCGTCGTTCCACCGGATTTAACCCATCGTCCGGAGGCACAGTATCAACACCGCGATCTTGTTTGAAGTCGATATTCCCACCGCAGCGTCGCGTGATCCCCCTACCGCGCTGTCGCGTGTCGGTCGCGCCAGACCGGCCAATCGGTCGTGCCCGTCGCCTCGTAAACGCCTCGCGCAATGGCGCGGGCCAGACAATCCGCGGCGATCGCGCCCAACCGGCACAGGCCGACCAGATCCACCGCCGGCCCCCGCCCGGTCGACAGCGCGAACACCGTGTCGCCGTCATAGGGGGTGAAAATCGGCCGGATGGCGCGCGCAAAACCCGCTTCCGCCATCACGGCCATGCGATGGGTGTCCGCATGGTCCAGCCGCGCATCGGTGGCGACGACCGCGATCGTGGTATTGGTACGCCCGGCGGCGATGCCGCTGTCCAGTTTCGCGAAGACCGGTTCCGGATTTGCCAAGTTCGGCGACGGTCCCAAGCCGCCGAATTCGCCGTCCCGTTCGAACGGCGCGGCAAAGAAGAATCCATCCTCCCCGGTCGTTTCCCCGAAACTGTTGACCGCGACGATGGCCGCGACCGTCGCGCCGGTCACCGGATCGACCGCCGATGCGCTGCCCAGGCCGCCTTCCAGCGACCCGGCCCGCGCGCCGTATCCGGCCCCGGCCTTGCCGAGGGTGAAATCCGGTCCGGCGGCCAGCGCGGCTTCCCGCCCCAGACGCCGATAGGGCGGCTCTTCGCCCCAGTCCTTGTCGCCGCCATGGGACAGGTCATAAAGAATGGCCGACGGCACGATCGGAACGCGTTGCTTGCCGACATCGTATCCCCGGCCCTGACTGCCCAGCCAGGCATGCACGCCGCCGGCCGCGTCCAACCCATAGGCCGACCCGCCGGACAGCACCACCGCATCCACCGACCCGACCAATCCACCGGGGGCGAGGGCGTCCGTTTCCCGTGTGCCCGGACCGCCGCCGCGCACCTGGACCGCCGCGACCGCCCGCAGGTCCGGCTCGCAAAGGATCACCGTCGTGCCGGACCGGACCTGTCGGTCTTCGGCATTGCCGACCACCAGGCCCGCTACGTCGGTCAGACTGTTTCTTGTTCCGGGTTTGGGAACAGTCATTGCCCGACCTCCCATTCCGTTTGGGGGTCGAGGGGATAGATCGGCCGCCGCACCTTGCGATAGGCGAGACGGGTATTGTCGGATGTGGTCACGCCGTCCCCATCCAGGGTCAGCGTGTGACGCGCCAAGGTGCCGAAGCCCGCGCGATAGTGAATGCGGGATTTCAGCAAGATATATCGTGTCTTTTCCGGGTCGATCCCAACCATGCGCACGACACCCGCATCCCAGGGTTCGTGATGCAATGACGTGACGATGATCCGCACCAAACCGCCGCCCGCCGTCGCGACCCGCAAAAGGGCCGTCGGCCCGCATTGGATTTCGACGCCGGTATACATCGGCCCTTCGACGCGGAACTTGCCGTCGCACAGTTTTTCCACGATGCCCGTCACGGTCAGCGGTCGTCCGACGGCGCCGATGGACGGCATATCCGTCCGGCCGCCCAGGTCCAGCGTAACCGTCGCGCCTTCGCCTGCCGCCAGCATGCTCGCGACCGCAGCAGGGTCCCAAACGGTCGCGACCACCGCGCCTTGCAGATTCCGGCGCAGAACCGCCGCCACGACCGTCATCACGTCCTGGGTTGCGCCCGATCCGCAATTGTCGGCGTGATCCAAGAGGATGACCGGTCCGTCATTGTATCCCTTCGCCGCGGTCACCGCCGCGTCGAGGTCGCGTCCCTTATAAATAAAGGCATCGCGGGCGGCCCAGCAGCGCGTCAGCAAATCGTCGCGGGCCGTTTCCGCCAATGTTTGCCCGTCCGCAACGACGGAGCGATCGGCGATCACGACGGCGCTGGTCCCCGAATCCTCGATATCGGCCAGCGCAAAACCACCGAACACGGTCGCGGCGCGGATACCCGCCTCCCTTTCCCAGTCTCGGCAGCGGGCGACGATGGACCGCATCGGTTCGTCATCCGTCCCCTGACACAGGGTCTGGGACAGCAACGGCACCTGACCCCAGGCCATCACAGGGTCCGCTAGACCCTTCACCGCGTCCAGAACCGTCCGTCCCACGATTTCCGCGACCTCGTACATATCGGTATGGGGATAGGTCTTGTAGCCGATCAGCGCGGTGCAGTTTTCCACCATCGCCCGCGTCAGATTGCAATGCAGGTCGCAGGTCACGGCAATCGGCAGGTCCGGCGCGATTTCCCGGATGCGGCGCAATAGCGTGCCTTCGCCGTCATCGGTGCCTTCCGCCACCATCGCCCCGTGCAGGTCCAGCAAGGCGATGTCGCAACCTTCCTCCACCGCCGCCAGGATCGGGCCGGTCAGAGTCTCATAGGCCGCCGCCGTCACCGGACCGGAGGGCATGGCCTCAGCCGCGACGGGGGTGACGATTTCCGCCCCTTCCGCCTCCGCCAGCTTCATATAGGCGGCGAGCGGCATGGCGGTGTCGCGATAGGCGCGCGCCGCATCCTCCCCGAAATGCAGACCCCAGTCCTTGAATCGGGCCAGATCGGCGGGAATGGGCGAAAACGTGTTGGTTTCGTGCTTCAGCATCGCGCAGAGAATGCGCATGTAACGACCTATCCCTCGGCTTTATCTTTCATGCCGAGGTCGCGTCCGGTTCAGGCCCCTTCGGCCAGATCCTGCAACTGCTCGGCATCGTTGATTTTGACCCTGTTACCTTCAAGCAAACGGATAACACCGTCTTTTTTCAGATTGGTAAAGGTCCGGCTGACCGTTTCCGTGGTCAGGCCCAGATAATCGCCGATGTCGTTACGGCTCATCGGGACGGAAATCACCGACGGATCGTATCCCCGCTTTTCCGACCGGCGCGACAAGGACAACAGGAAGGTGCACAGCTTTTCCCGCGCCGTCTTGCGGCCCAGCAGAAGCATCTGATCCTGCGCCTGGGCCAATTCGTTCGACGCCATGCCCAAAAGCCGACGCTCCAGTTTCGGGAAACGGTCCAGCAAGGCTTCGAATTTGCGGCGGTTGAAACGGCACATATGCGCGTCGCCGACGGCTTCCGCCGAATAGGAATAGGTATCGTTCATCGCGATACCCAGAAAATCGCCTTCGAACAGGAATCCCGTGATCTGGCGGCGACCGTCGGGCAGCAGCTTGAACAGCTTCACCGCGCCGCCGGTGACGTTGAAAACGAAATCCGCCGGTTCGCCCTCGTCGATGATGGGATCGTGGGCGGTGCAGGTCTGCCGCGTCAGGATTTTGACGAATTCTTCGATTTCGTCCTTATCCAGAACGCCGCAAATCGACATTTCCCGCACTTCGCACGCCGCGCACGGGTTATCCAACGGCCCCTCGTATTTCAAGGGCGACCCCAAAACGTCGAAATCGTTCAAGGCGTTCTTCGGTGCGCACCGGCTCATCAAGCTTATCCCATCATTTTCCGCGATCATGCCAAACCGCCTTGAAATTGCAACCGGTTGCATTGCAGCGGGCTGTGACAGATTGACCTATATCATGGTTTGCCTGCCGGAATAGCGGGCATTCTGCGTCGCACGATTGCTCAATCAACCGCGCTTCTATCGCCGATATCGCGCCGTGAAAGCTGTAGACACCAAGATGACGCCATACAGTTCAACAGATTGCCGGATGCAGCCCGTGGAACCTTTCTGGGAAGTTCGGCCGATGACGGCCAACCGAATTGCGCAGGCCTTGCCTCTCGCTCAGACGCTGCGATCCGATCTGACGCTGACGGAGTGGGAGGCCTTCTGTGGACAGCGTTTGCATCATTCCGACAGCGATGCCGGCATGGATATCGTTACCGACGGCGACGGCTATCTTTTAGGCCTCGCCGCCTATCAAATTCGCACGGATATCCGCCATGGCCGGGTCCTGGATGTCGATCCGTTCATCGCCATGGATGTCTATGGCCGCGACCGGGCCTGCGAAATGCTGTTGGAGCATATCGAAAGCTTGGCGACCGATCGGGCATGCGGCGCCGTGCATGTCTCTCTGGAAGGGGTGGACGGCCGCTTCCCGCGCCGCTGCGGCACCAGTTTCACCCGTATTCTGGAAAGCGGCTATCGCGCCGACGGGCTGCGCCTGTGCAAAGGCATCTCTCAGCCCGCCAACGGCAATTAGGGTGATTGCGCGAACAGGGTTTAGGCTTGGCGCTGCTCCATCGCGGGCAGGGTTATAATAAAGACGGTCCCGTCGGCGGCGGTTCGTTCCAGGCTCAAATCGCCGCCGTGGTCGCGCGCCAATTCGCGGGCGATCGACAGGCCCAGTCCGGACCCGCCCGCCCGGGCCGACCCTTCAAACGGTTTGAACAGATTGTCCAGCGCCCGGGGCGGCAGTCCCGGCCCGTCATCGGCGATTTCTATGACGATATTGCCGTCCCGCGCTTCCGCCGACACCTCGATCCGGGACGCCCCGGCCTCCGCCGCGTTGCGCAGCAGGTTGCCGACCATGCGCGCCAATTGGTCGCGGTCGGCGAAAACGCTGATCTGGGACGCGACACGATTGGTCAGGCGCGCCCCGTTCGGCAGGCCGAACCCGGCGCTTTCCACGGCGGGCGCCAGCGGCACCGCCTTCAGGTCCAGCCCTGTCTCGTTCCGGCCGACATAGTTCAGCGTCCTCGTGCACAGTGCGACGGCCCGGTCGATGGCGTCGAGAAGACCGGGAGCGATCCGACGCACCTCCGGATCCTCTGAATTTTCCAACCGGTCCGACACGACCAACGCACTGGACAGAATACCGCGCAGATCGTGGTTGATCTTGGCGACCGCCGTGCCCAGCGCCGCCAGATGCCGCCGTTGGGTCAGGGCCTCGCGGATCGTCGTCTGCATCGCCGACAATTCGCGTTCGGCAACCCCCAATTCGTCGGATCGCTTGCTGGGCCGGATGGCGCGGCTTTGATCCTCCGGGCGTTCGCGGAAGTGGATCATGTTCCAGGTCAGACGTTTCAACGGCCGCACCAATTGGCGGCGCAGCACCAGGAACACCATAAAGGCCGTCAGGACGGAAATCGTCAGGCTCAACAGCAGAATGCGGTAGCCGAATGCCAGAATCGCGGCATTCAGCGGCGCTTCGTCCATGACCAATTCCAGTTGCATTTCCGGATCGCGCGGCGACGGACCGACGATGCGGACGATACGTTCCCCTTCACGGAACAAGGCCGCCAAGGCTTCCGAAATCATCGTGACGGGGCCTTCCGCGGCCAGGTCCACGGTTTCCTCCACCGCGGGCGGCATGGAGGTCATCAGCGACACCGCCATGTCGTCATGCCGCGCGGCAACACCCCGCGCACCGATGAAATCCAGGATTTCCTGCGCCGTTTCGTCGGAAATCATGCCGTGCGGGCTGCTTTCCAGGACCAGTAGAGCCAGATGCGCGCTGGTCATCCGGTCGGCGATCCAGGTTTCGCGGAAGCGGGCCACCGACGGCAAAAAGATCAGCACCTCCGCCAGCATGACGAAGAGGACGGTCAATACAAGAAGTCGGGCCGACAGGCTTTTCATAGACACTCTATATCGCGGTCGGCGCCATCCAGGCAATTGATGCCAACATGCCGATACGTCGATTTCTTTGCCCGAACCCCGCCGATATGGCGGTTTTACGGTATGAGCGCGTTGACTTGCGCGGTTCACACCACTATACAGCGGCGTCGAAATCGGCAGTAATTATTGGGGCCGTGCCAAGGATGCACCCTAGGGCCGCCCTTTTTAGTCGGAGTATGAACCGTGAAACGCACTTTCCAACCGAGCCGCCTGGTCCGCAAACGCCGGCATGGTTTCCGCGCCCGCATGGCCACCAAAAGCGGCCGTGCCGTCCTGTCCGCGCGCCGTGCCAAGGGCCGCGCGAAGCTGAGCGCCTAAGCCGGAACGATCAGCCGGACCGCACCCGACCTCTCAAAGGCGATATCTTGCGGGCCGTGACGATGACCGGGCAAACATCTTCTTCGAAGACCGAATCTTCTGATTTGCGGGCTTCGGACATGTTGGTCCTGGAGCGTCTGAAACGGCGGCAGGATTTCCTGAGGGTGACGCGGGCCAAGCGGTCGGCGGGCATGCCGGGCCTTGTGCTTCAGGCCTGCCCCCTGCCGCATCCGGCGGATCACCAAACGGCAGATCACTTTCGGGCAGATCAGCGACAGAATAGTCTTCGGACCTCCGGTCCCGAGAACAGCGATGCGGGCGACGGAAACGGCGCCCGCATCGGCTTTACAGCAAGCCGAAAAGTCGGTAATGCCGTTGCGCGCAACAGGGCCAAGCGACGCCTTCGGGCACTCGCAACCGAGGTTCTGGCGCGTCACGCCTGTCCCGGACAGGACTATGTCCTGATCGCCCGGCAGTCCACACCGACCCGGCCCTATGCCGCCTTGCGCGGCGATTTGGAGCGGGCGCTCAAACGGCTGAAGCTTTGGCGGGACTCCCCGCCAGTGCCGACCGCCGACCCGAATGAAGCCGCAACAAGAGGCGAAGCGGATGAAAGAGAATAAGAACCTGGTCATGGCCATCGCGCTGTCGGCGCTGATTTTGTTCGGCTGGCCCTATATCCAAGGCTTCTTCTTCCCGGCCCCGCCCGCGCCACCGCAGCAGGCGCAGACCACGCAAACGCAAACCGGCCAGACCGGTGCTGTCGACAGCGCCGGTGTCCCGACCATACCGGGCATGCCCAACGCACCGGGCACCGCCGCCGCGCCGATTACCCGCGAAGACGCCCTGGCCAATGCGCCGCGCATCGCGGTCGAAACGCCGCGCCTGTCCGGGTCGATCAACCTGCGCGGCGCGCGGATCGACGACCTGACGCTCAGCGACTATCACGAAACGCTGGAAGACGGCTCCCCCGCCATCGACCTGCTGCAACCGGCGGGCGGCGCGCAGCCCTATCTAGTGCAATTCGGCTGGTCCCCGATGGACGGTCTGGAAACGCCGGACGGCGACACGGTCTGGGCCGCGAACGGCGATACGCTGACCCCGTCCAGCCCGGTCACGTTGACTTGGACCAACGCGGCGGGCGTCACTTTCGAACAGTCCATCGCGGTCGACGAGAATTTCATGTTCACGGTGACGCAACGCATCGTGAACGGCAGCGACCAGACGATTTCCGCCGTGCCCTATGGCCGCATCTTCCGGGGCGCGAAGCCGAAGACGCAGAATTTCTACATTCTGCATGAAGGCCTGATCGGCGTCTTCGACGGCAAGCTTGAAGAAATCAAATACGACGATCTGGAAGACAAGCCGCAGGGCAAGGAAAGCTTTGCCACGACCGGCGGCTGGATGGGCATCACCGACAAATATTGGCTGGTCGCCCTGGTCCCGAATCAAACCGCCTCGGTGAATTCCACCTTCCTGCGTACCGGCACGACCGACGGCCAGTTCCACGTGAACTTCGTCGCCGATCCGACCAGCGTCGCGCCGGGAGCCCGCGTCGAAATGACCGACCATTTCTTCGCCGGAGCGAAGGAAACCCTGCGCCTGGACGCCTATAGCGAAAGCCTGGGCATCACGAATTTCGATCTAGCGGTTGATTTCGGTTGGTTCTATTTCCTGACCAAGCCGTTCTTCTTTGCCATCCATTGGTTCCACAGTGTGCTGGGCAATTTCGGTCTCGCGATCATGGCCCTGACGCTGTGCGTGAAGATCTGTTTCTTCCCGCTGGCGAACAAGTCCTACAAGTCGATGAGCAAGATGAAGCTGCTGCAGCCGAAGATCGTCGAGCTGCGCGAGCGTCTGGGCGATGACAAGCAGAAGCTTCAGTCCGAAATGATGGAGCTGTACAAGAAGGAAAAGGTGAACCCGCTGGCGGGGTGCCTGCCGGTTCTGATCCAGATTCCGGTCTTCTTCTCGCTGTACAAGGTTCTGTTCGTGACCATCGAAATGCGGCATGCGCCGTTCTTCGGCTGGATTCACGACCTGTCCGCGCCGGACCCGCTGGGCCTGCTGACGGTTTTCGGTCTTGTACCGTGGGACGTGCCGCAGATTCTGCATATCGTGAATATCGGCATCTGGCCGCTGATCATGGGCTTCACCATGTGGTTCCAGCAACGCCTGAACCCGCCGCCCGCCGACCCAATCCAGGCGAAAATTTTCGGTCTGATGCCGATCTTCTTCACCTTCATTTTGGGCGGTTTCCCGGCAGGTCTCGTGATCTACTGGGCCTGGAACAACTCGCTGTCCATCCTGCAGCAATATGTCATCATGCGCCGGATGGGCGTCGCGATCGGCGGCGGCAAGGCGAAGGACGCGGAAGAGTAATCTTTCGCGGTTTCCGCCGCTCTCCCCGCTGTTTTCCGCCCCCGACCGAACAGCGCCCCGACCGCCCGCGCGTGCCTGAAGGAGGGTTCCGCCATGGACGCATTCGACGAAACCGGACCGGACGCCGACGCGATTGAGCGCGGGCGCCTGCTGTTCGCGCGGGAATGCACTTTCATGCTGGGCTGCGTCGCGATGAAGCAGCTGCCGGAGCCGATCCTGCCGGAAGTCGCCTTTGCGGGCCGGTCCAATGTCGGCAAATCCAGCCTGATCAACGCGCTGACGGGACGCAAAACCCTGGCCCGGACGTCCAACACGCCGGGTCGGACGCGCGAAATCAACTTCTTCGAATTCGAAGGCCGCCTGCGGCTGATCGACATGCCCGGCTACGGCTATGCCAAGGTGCCGAAGCCCATGGTGGACGGCTGGACGCAACTGATCCACGACTATCTGCGCGGCCGCGCGGTGTTGCGGCGCCTGTGCCTGCTGATCGACAGCCGCCACGGCGTCAAATCCAGCGACGAACAGATCATGGATCTTCTGGACAAGGCGGCGGTGAACTTCCGCGTCGTCCTGACCAAGGCGGACAAGCCGAAATCCGGGGAGGTGCAGAAGATCGTCGCCGCGACGATCGAGGCGTTGAAGAAACATCCGGCGGCGGTTCCCCAACCCCTTGTCACCAGTTCGGAAAAAGGGTTGGGTATCCAGGAATTGCGCGCGGAATTGGCAGGTTTTGCCGAACCGGCCTAAAAGAAAGCACGACGGAATGAGTGGGGACGAGGGTATGACGGCGGAATCGGATAAGGCACGGCGGCGGGTCGAATGGCTGGCCCAGGCGGGAATTCTGACGGAAGCCCTGCCCTATATGCGCCGATACAACGACCAAACCCTGGTCGTGAAATACGGCGGCCATGCCATGGGCGATTCCCGGCTGGCCCGCCTGTTCGCCCGCGATATCGTGCTGTTGAAGCAAGTCGGCGTGGACCCGATCGTCGTGCATGGCGGCGGACCGCAGATCGGTGAAATGCTGAAGCGCATCGAGAAGGAAAGCGTCTTCGTCGACGGGTTGCGCGTCACCGATCAGGAAACCGTCGATATCGTCGAAATGGTCCTGGCCGGCAGCATCAACAAGCAGATCGTCGGCTCCCTTCAAGCCGAAGGCGGCCGGGCCATCGGCCTGTGCGGCAAGGACGGCGGGCTGATCAAGGCGCGCAAGCTGACCCGCACGACCAAGGACCCGGAAAGCAATATCGAAAAGGTTCTCGATCTCGGCTTCGTCGGCGAACCCTATGAATGCGACACGACGATCCTGGACGTCCTGCGGCGCAGCGATTTCATCCCGGTCATCGCGCCGATCGGCCTGGGCGACGACGGCGAGACCTACAATATCAACGCCGACACGGCGGCGGGCGCGATTGCGGGCGCGGCGGGGGCGAAACGCCTGCTGCTGCTGACCGACGTCGCGGGCGTCCTGGACAAGAACGGGGACCTGATCACCGACCTGACCGTTTCGGAGGCCGCGAAGCTTCAGGAACAGGGCGTGATTTCCGGCGGCATGATCCCGAAAATCCAGACCTGCGTCGATGCCATCAATGACGGCGCGGAAGGCGCGGTCATCCTGGACGGCCGCCATCAGCATCAGATCCTGCTGGAACTGTTCACCGAACACGGCACCGGCACCCTGATCCGGCCAGATTGAGCCGTCCGGACACGGCAAAAGCAAAAGGCCCCCGCCATGCGGCAGGGGCCTTTCGTCGTTTCGGCCGGAACGCCGATCAATACATATGCTGACCGCCGTTGATCGACAGGGTCGATCCGGTGATGAACCCGGCGTCGTCCGCGACCAGGAACAGAACGCCGCGCGCGATTTCCTCGGCATGGCCCAGGCGGCCGACGGGGATTTTCGCGATGATCTTGTCCAGGACCTCCTGCGGCACGGCGCGGACCATGTCCGTGTCGATATAGCCCGGCGCGATCGCGTTGACGGTGATGCCGATCTTCGCGCCTTCCTGTGCCAGCGCCTTGGTGAAGCCGTGGATGCCGGATTTCGCGGCGGCATAGTTGACCTGACCGTACTGACCGGCCTGACCGTTGATCGACCCGATATTGACGATGCGCCCAAATTTCCGCGCCCGCATGCCGTCGATCACGGCGCGGCAGCAGTTGAAGCAGGAGCCCAGATTGGTGTCGATCACCGCCTGCCATTGTTCCGGCGTCATGCGGTGCATCGTGCCGTCGCGAGTGATGCCCGCATTGTTCACGACCACGTCGACCGGGCCCAGATCGGTTTCGATCTGTTTGACGGCCGTATCGACGGCGTTGAAGTCGGACACGTCGAATTTGTAGACGGCGATGCCCGTCTCTTTCTTGAAGGCCTCCGCGGCCTGATCGTTGCCGGCGTAATTCGCGGCGACGGTATAGCCGGCGTTTTTCAGGGCGACGGCGATCGCTGCGCCAATGCCGCGCGTTCCGCCGGTTACAAGGGCAACTCTACTCATGTCCTATCCTCCCAGGTTCGGATCGGTGTCTCGGATCGGTTAAAGGGTCCCGCACAAGTCCGTTAATCGCCAGAGTGGCACAATGCCGTGCGCGATGCGACGGTTTTTCCGCCGCACCGCCGATTTTGGGACACGCGAAATCAATCGCGTTTCAAGGACTTGATGGTCAGCGTCAGCTCATCGCGCTCGAAACTCAAATCCTCGACCTCTTGAGGATCGTCCAGTTTCAGCAAGCGCGCCTTGATCTGCCGCAACACCTTTTCCAACTGTTCCGCGACGACCCGCCGGTCGGCCTTCGTCACCTCCTCCAGCACCACTTCCTGTTCCATCATCAGATCGGCGAAGGCGTCCATATCGTGCTTGCCCAGATCCACCAATTGCGCGTCCAGGTCGACCCACAAATCCTCCCATTTGTCGTACAACGCCTTCACCGCCGACCCGCGCCCGCCGCCATGGGATTTCAACGTGTCCTCCATGCTGACCATCAGACGCACGAATTGCCAGACATCCAGGGTAAGATCGGCCATGGGGTTTCCTTTCCAGACTAACGATTTTCGCCAGACCATACGCTGAAGCGGGGTCGTGGTGAATGAATGCTCGCCTACCATATAGAAATCTATCGGTGCGTCACTTCGGTCTCGATGGGGTGATGATAGTCAGCGCACCAAACCAAACCGCCGCAAAAATTCAAGATTATGCATCCATGTAATGGTATAGTTTCTCCATTACTAATGAAAAGTTGTTGGGGGAAACTATGCAAATCGATATGCACTACTATGGTACATACGCTCTTGCACGAGCGGCGGGGCTAAATGCAGAAACGGCAAAAATCATCGCAACTGCGGCGCAATTTGTTGACGACAACGCTGCCAATGTCGGTCTCACACTTGATGCGAATTCGGGCAACGTGTTTGAAGACGGTGCAGCGCGGATTGCGACCGTTGCAACGGCCCATCACGTGTTAGATAAGGCAAATTTGGAAGAAGACGACCAACGCCAGGTGTGGATTCCGTTTCACTTCCTTCCAGGCAACATGGGCGAAAGTTATACGGAACGGTTGAAGTGTCGGATGGACAGCGCCATTGCCCGCGAAATGGTTGATCATCACCTCGGCCTCGCCGACCGCGATTTTTCACCCGCTTTGATCGGCGTTACGGCGCATGTCTATGCCGATACTTTCAGTCATTACGGATTTTCAGGCGTCAGTTCCCGAGGCAATGCGGTCGATAACAGCAGTTTCCAATTCCATGAAGACATCGATGGGCATTCGGACTCAGTCAATTACGACCCTCTCGACCAAAGCGTGAGAGATTACATCCAAGAAAAAATGCGGAAGCATTTTGAAAAAGGCAGCAGTTGGAGCGGTATTTCTATCAAAAATATTCGCAATGCGGTTACCAGTTACGGTGCGGAGATTGCGTCCGGTGCTCTTGGCCACGGGTCTGTGTCGACATTCCCCGATCGCCCTTATCTCGTTTGGGCATTCCGGTATGAGCGACCGGATGCTGTCGCCGGAAACATCAGTTATCGCAACAACCCGGCGACTTTTATGGCTGCAGCCCGTGCCCTGCATCAGATGTTTGACCGTTTTCGTTTGTTACGTCGGGACTTCGATGACGGAACACGGAGAGACTTTGAGGTGATACACGGCATCATAAAGAAGGCCATTCTATTTCAAGGCGAATGCGGGAAGCGAATTGTGGCGTGGCAAGTCGCCGCCGAAGAGCTGGGCATCGGCGAGATTCCACCCTATCAGGACGACTCGTCAGATGAAGGTTGGAACAATCAGTGGGCGCGCCTTGGAGATGGTAAGCATTTTCTCAGCGATGCTGGACAGTCGCCCATATGGAAATTTTATCAGGCAGCCTCCATTCATAGACTTTATGTCTTGCGCGATCTGTTGCCCCGTCATGGGCTGATCGTGCATTAGGCCTTATGATCGCACCGGCACCCGGCGGTAGCTCAATGCCTCCGCGATATGCACGCGGCGGACGCCGTCCGACCCGTCCAGATCGGCGAGGGTGCGGGCGACGCGGAGGACGCGGTGGTAGCCGCGGGCGGAGAGTTTCAAGCGCTCGGCGGCTTCGGTGAGGAGGTGTCGGCCTTCCGCGTCGGGGGCGGCGACCGCCTGCAAGATCTGGCCGTCGGCTTCGGCATTGGTACGCGGGCGGCCGTCGGCGGGATAGGCGGCATAGCGGTCGGTCTGGATCGCGCGGGCGGCGGCGACGCGGGCGGCGACCTGGGCGGAGCCTTCGCTGGGCGGCGGACGGTCCAGATCGGTCGCGCGGACGGCGGGCACGTCAATGGACAGGTCGATACGGTCCAGCAGAGGCCCCGAAATCTTCGCCTGATAATCCAGGGCGCAGCGCGGCGCGCGGGTACAGGCAAGGTCCGGGTCGTCCAGATGGCCGCAGCGGCAGGGATTCATCGCCGCGACCAGTTGCACCCGCGCCGGATAGGCGACATGGGCGTTGACCCGCGCGACGACGGCGCGGCCCGATTCCAGGGGCTGGCGCAGGCTTTCTAGGGCACCGCGCTGGAATTCCGGCAATTCATCTAAAAACAAGACTCCGTTATGGGCCAGGGAGACCTCCCCCGGTTTTGCCCGCTGTCCGCCGCCGACCAGCGCGGGGGTGGAGCTGGAATGATGCGGGTCCCGGAAGGGGCGGCGGTGGGACAGGCCCTGACCGATCATCAGGCCCGCCACCGAATGAATCATGGAGACTTCCAGCGCCTCCGCCGCCGACAGGGGCGGCAGGATGCCGGGCAGGCGGGCGGCCAACATGCTCTTCCCCGCGCCGGGCGGGCCGATCATCAATAGGTTATGCGCGCCCGCCGCCGCGATCTCCAAGGCGCGTTTGGCGGAGTCCTGCCCCTTGATATCGGCAAGATCGGGCAGGACGCCCGGCGGGTCCGCCTGTTTCGGTTCCGGCACACCCATGACCTGGCTGCCGTTCAGATGGTTGATCAGCGCGATCAGGTCCGGCGCGGCGACGATGTCCAGATCGCCCGCCCAGGCGGCCTCTCCCCCCTGGGCGGCGGGACAGATCAGGGCGCGGTCGCTGCCCACCGCCGCCATCGCCGCGGGCAAAATCCCCGCCACCGGCGCCAATCGTCCGTCGAGACCCAACTCGCCCAAAGCCAGATAGCCGTCGACCGCGCCGCTGGGGATCGCCTCCATCGCCAATAGCAGGCCCAGCGCGATGGGCAGGTCGAAATGGCTGCCTTCCTTCAACACATCGGCGGGGGAAAGATTGACGGTGATGCGCTTCGGCGGCAGGGCGAGGCCGATGGCGGCCAGCGCACCGCGCACCCGCTCCCGGCTTTCCGCCACCGCCTTATCCGGCAGACCGACGACGGAAAAGGCAGGCAAGCCCGAGGTCAGCTGGACCTGGGCGTCGATTTCAAGCGTGTCGATACCCTGAAAGGCAACGGTGGGGACATGCGCGACCATGATGGATTTATGCCGCAACCCGAAAGGGTTGTCAGCGGTTAACTTCGCGCGTGGGAGGGTTTGCGGTCAGCGCGGGAGAAGATGCAATCGGGCCGCCGTTTCCGCTGGATTTTCATTCGCGGCCTCCCGTGCGCGGATTTCCGCCATGACTGTGTCGGGTTCGGCCGTCAGGCGCGCGATCAGTTTGCGGCGGCGCTCATTCAGGTCGCAGTATTGGGCGCTCCATTTCATGATCTCGAAGATGACGGGCATCAGGGACAGGCCCTTATCGGTCAGCGTGTAGATATTGGAACGGCGATTGTCCGGGTCCTTCGACACGGTCACCAGCCCTTCCGCCGCCAACCGTTTCAGGCGATCCGCCAGGACATTGGTCGCAATCGCTTCCTCCGCCTCCAGGAATTCGCCGTAGCGCCGCTTGCCGTACAGGATCATGTCGCGCAGGACCAACAGCGTCCATCGGTCGCCGAAAATATCCAGCCCATGCGCCACAAGGCATTGCGATGCGTGTTTCTTGATCGATCCGGTCATAAGCCTTTCCTAAATTATTCACTTGTCTTTCGCAAGCATTATCCGATATGAGTTATCTACTTGCAAAAAACAAGTCATTAAGGAGCAAAGACGATGACCCCCGATACACTTGGGTATTTCGACCGCGACGACCCCCCGGCGCATACCGCGCCCGTCGGATCAGCGGAGGCCGTTCCGTTCCACCGTCAGGTCGCCGAGGGTGTGGCGCAGGCCCATATCCTGCGCGGCCGGGCCGTTCGGCAGGCCCTGGCAACCGTTTTTCTGTTACCCCTGCGCCTTGCGACAATGGTGACGTCACCCCGCGCCGCTAAGGGACGCTCACCCGCCGCAGCGTCACGTTGATCCGCCCCGGCGCGTTCAGCAGGGTCGAACTGCCGCCCAGCACGCGGTCGATGCCGTGGCGGCTTTCGCGGGCCGGGCCGGTCAGCAGGCAGACATCGCCGGACTCCAGCTTCACACTCGCCGTCTTCGCGCCCTTTTCCGGCGGGCCGATGCGGAAGACGGCGCTATCGCCCAGAGAGATCGATAGGACCGGGGCATCCCGGTCGTCCTCGTCCGTATCGCGATGCAGGCCCATTTTCGCATCCGGCGCATACCAGTTGATCAGGCAGGCCTCCGGTTCCGCGTCATAGTCCGCCAGCGCCCGCCAGACGGACAGGATGCTGTCCGGGATCGGCGGCCAAGGGGTGTCGGTGACAGGATGGCGTGCCTGATAGCGGTAGCCGCCCGCCTTGTCCGAGACCCAGCCGAAGGGCCCGGCATTGCTCATCCGCACGCTGAAGGATTTGCCGGTCCGGGGCATGACGGGTTGAAAAAGCGGGGCGGACGTCAGACATTCCCTTATATCCTTTACCATCGCCGCCTGGGCCGCACGATCCAGATAGGCGCGATGCAATTTGAAGCCGTCCATCATGGTGCTACTCTTTCTTGAGAGACGCGCCAAAACAACCCGGAACGATATTTACCCATGCTTGCCAGACTGAAGGCCTTTTTCGCCGCCGAAGCCGCATCCTCCCGCCAAGGGAATCACGAAAGCCATGAATTGCACGTCGCCGCGGCGGCCATGCTCGTTCAGGCGGCCATGTCCGATGGACAGGTCGACCCGGTCGAACGGGAACGGATCGCGGTTCTGGTCGAACGCCATTTCGGTATTCCGAACGCGGAAGTTCAGGAAATCCTGCGCGAAAGCGAAAGCCGCGCCGAAGCGGCCGTCGACATTTTCTCCTTCCTGCGGGTGGTCAACGATCATTTCGACCATGACGAACGGATCATGTTGATCGAAATGCTGTGGGACGTGGTTTATGCCGACGGCGTTCTGGACGATTACGAGGCGAACCTGATCCGCCGCATTTCCGGCATGCTGGGCCTGACGGACGTCGAAAGCGGCACGGCCCGCAAGCGGGTCCTCGCCCGGCGCGAAAACGGGGCGGACGACAGCGACGCAACCCATCCGCTCGATTCCGGACAGGCGACGGATCAAGCGTAGACGCCACACCGCGTCCGGGATATGAAGCCTGGATGATCCGACGCCTTCGCCTTCTCACCGGCCTGACGCTTTTTACCTATGTCGCCACCCATGCCATCGCGCTGGTGGCCGGGAACTATTCCCTGGCCGCGATGGAAGGCCTGCGCCATAGCGTATCGGAAGCCTGGGAAACCTGGCTGGGGCTTTTCCTGCTCTATGGCGCCTTCCTGACCCATCTGTCGCTGGGGCTATACGCGATCTATCGGCGGCGGCGCTGGCGCGGCATGGCCCGCAGCGAGGCCTTGCAGCTGATCACCGGCCTGTCTGTGCCGGTCCTGCTGGCGCTGCATTTCGTCAGCACCCGCATGGCGGAGGTCCTGTACGATCTGGAACCCACCTATCCGTGGATCATGGCGATCTACCTGAAATACGACACGGTCGCCGGGGTGCGGCAGGCGATCACGCTGTTGACCGTGTGGCTGCATGGCTGTCTTGGTCTGTATTTCTGGCTGCGGCTGAAACCGTTCTGGCCGCGCTGGCGTTTCGTCCTGTTCGCAGGCGCGTTGCTGTGGCCGACCCTGTCGCTGACCGGGTTCTGGAAGGCCGGGAACGAGGCTGTGGCAAATGCCGCCGACCCCGCCTGGGTGCGCGCCGTCCTGGCCGATGTCGGCGTGTTGAACAATGACGCGCAGTCCATGCTGTTGACCGTCGAAAATGTCGTGATCCTGATCCTGGCGGGATTGCTGATTGCCACGCTGATCGCGCGGTCGGTCCGGATTCAATTGGAAAAGCGCCGCGGCATGGTTCGGCTGCGCTATGACGACGGACGGGAATTCACCTTCAACCAGGGTCTTTCCCTGTTGGAGGCAAGCCGCGATTGCAACCACCCCCATGCCGGGGTCTGCGGCGGACGGGGCCGCTGTTCCACCTGCCGCGTGCGGGTGCGCAAGGGGGCGGAATTGCTGCCGCCGCCCAGCCCGGCGGAAGTCGCGGTGCTGGAGCGCGTGCGCGCCGGGCCGGATGTGCGTCTGGCCTGTCAGTCCATCCCGGCGGCCGGGTCCATCGAAATCACGCCGCTGCTGCCCCATACGGCGACGGCGCGGCACGGTCATGCCGCCGCGAGCCGTCTGGCCCATGGGCGGGAGGCGACGATTGCGGTGATGTTCTGTGACCTGCGCGGATTCACGCGGGTCAGCGAGGACCGGCTGCCCTATGACACGGTTTTCCTGCTGAACCGCTATTTCGATGCGATGGGACGGGCGATCGAGGAATCCGGCGGTCATCTGGACAAGTTCATCGGCGACGGGGTCATGGCCCTGTTCGGATTGGAAGACGGTGCGGAAGCGGGGTGCCGGAACGCCCTGCGCGCCGCCAAGCGCATGGCGGAACGTCTGGCCGCGCTGAATTCCGGTCTGCGCCAGGATCTGGACCAGCCGCTGCGCATCGGCATCGGCATCCATGTCGGCCCCACGATTGTCGGTGAAATGGGCTATGGCCGCGCGACGCAGATCACCGCCATCGGCGATACGGTGAACACGGCCAGCCGTCTGGAATCCATGACCAAGGAATTTTCGGCGCAGCTTGTCGTGTCGCGCGCCGTTCTGGAAACCGCCGGGCAGCAGGATTTCATGAGCGAGGCGATCACCGAGCATGAGGCCGCCATTCGCGGCCGTCAGCGCCCGTTGCGGGTCCTTGCCGTGGCCGATGCCGCCGCGCTGCCGGTCTAATCTGCCAGTATAAAGAATTCGGCTTATTGGGCGCCGGCGCGTTCCAGAATCTGATCGATTCCCGGCGTGCGGCTTTCGCGGGCCCAGTCCAGGGCGCTGCGTCCCGTATAATCGCGCTGGGTCAGATCCGCCCCGTTATCGACCAATAGTTGGACGACATCGGCATAACCGCCGCGCGCCGCGACCATGATCGGCGTCAGACCCCGTTTGTTGCGGATATTCGGATCGGCACCATTTTGCAGAAGATATTCCGCAACGTAATAATCGCCGCTATCCGCCACCCACAGAAGCGGCGTATTGCCGATCTTGTCGGGCATGTTCACATTCACCTGTTGCTGTATCAAAACGTCCAGCATGGTGAAATCCGCCGCGCGCGCGGCAATGGCGATGCCGTTCAAGCCTTCGAAATCGGTCGATTGCGGGTTTTCGCCCTTCAGGATCAGGGCCCGCACCTCTGCCGTGTCTCCCTTGCGTACGGCCTGGATCAAATCCGGCTCGCCGCTGACAAACAACTGCGCACGCGCATCCGGCACACCGATCAGGGCGACCGTGAAGAAGGACAGGCAGGTCGCAAGAAGCAGGGTTTTGACGGGATTTACGAAGGTCATGTCGGATCGGTCACTTTTCATCAGCTTTCAGGTCAAGGACGCAAGACACTCGGTAATCCGTCGGGCGGCCGTTTCCGGATCGCCCGCGGTTTCGACACCCCGGGGCCGTTCGGGCCGGTCCAGCAGGGCCACCGTGATCCCCAATTCGCGCGCGGCGGCAATCTTGGCATAGGTTGCCGCGCCGCCCGCGTTGCGGGACACCAGCACATCCGCGCCGCGCTCGGACAGTAGTTCGCGCTCCCCGGCCAAGTCAAACGGTCCCTGATCCAAAATCAGGGTAATGTCGGACCGGTCGGTCAGGGCCGGTGGCGGATCGATCGCCCGGACGGTCAATTGCATCCCGGTCAGGCCGGAAAATGCCTCCAACCCCGCGCCGCCCAGGCTGACAAAAGCGTGCTTTCCAAGACCGGGCAAGGCGGCAACCAGCGTGTCGAGATTTTCGAACTCCACCCAGCGGTCGCCCTGTTGCTTCACCCAGGCCGGGCGTTCCAATCGCAACAACGGTACGGCACAACGCGCCGCCGCGAGCGCCGCATTCGCGCCCATCCGCGCGGCATAGGGATGGGTGGCGTCGACCAGATACTGCACCCCTTCCTGTACCAAATACTCCGCCAGACCTCCCGCCCCGCCGAAGCCGCCGATCCGCATCCGACCGGGCAGCGTCTTCGGTGCCGTCGTCCGTCCGGCCAAGGACGTTTTGATATCGTAATCATCGGCCAACAAGGTGGCGAGCCGCCGGGCCTCCCCCGTGCCGCCCAGGATCAGGATGCGCGGTTTCGCCTTCGTCATCCGCCGCCTGCCAGGATCGTGCCGTCCCGATCGACGATCAGGATGTCGATATCGACACCGGGGCAAGCGGCCAGCGCAACCTCCCGCGCCTGACGTGCCACAGCCTGTGCTATCGGGATGCCCGCCGCCGAGCAATGGGACAGGGCCTCCGCCCCCGTATTCGACCCGGCCACCGCCGCGTGCAGACTATCGTCCCCGCCCAAACTTGCGGCCAGGTCGGCCAGCTTTTCCAAGTCCAGCTGACTGCGCGAGGAATGCAGGTCCAGATGGCCTTGCGCAAGCTTTCCCAGCTTCGCGAAGCCGCCCGCGATCGTCAGCCGATCGACCGGGTGACGACGCAGATATTTCAACAAGCCGCCCGCGAAATCGCCCATATCCAGCATCGCCTCCAGCGGCAGGTCGTAGAGCCGCCGCACCGCCACTTCGGACGTCTTGCCCGTCGCGCCCGCAACATGGGTCAGACCGGTCGCCCGCGCCACGTCGATGCCGCGATGGATCGAATGAATCCAGGCGCTGCAGGAATAGGGGATGACGATCCCCGTCGTGCCCAGGATCGACAGCCCGCCGACGATGCCCAGGCGCGGATTCCAGGTCTTTTCCGCCAGCGCCGCGCCGCCGGGCACGGATATTTCCACCGCCAGGTCCAGCGGCGCGCCGGGGGCGTCCAGCACATCGCGCAAATTGGCTTCGATGATCTCGCGCGGTTTCGGGTTGATCGCCGGTTCGCCGGGCGGGATCGGAAGACCGGGCTTGGTCACCATGCCCACGCCTTCCCCGGCCTGAAACACAAGACCGGATCCGGCGGGCAGCGCCGCGACCCGCGCCCGAACCGTCGCGCCATGGGTAATGTCGGGATCGTCACCCGCATCCTTGATGACGGCGGCCGCGGCAAAGCCGTCGCCTATCTCCTGCTCCGTCAGTTTGAAGCTGGGCGTCTGCCCGCGCGGCAGGCGAATCGTCACCGGATCGGGAAAGGCGCGGTCCCGCAAGGCGCAAAACGCCGCCCGTGCGGCGGCGGCGGCGCAGGCGCCGGTGGTCCATCCCCGGCGCAGGCGGATATCGTCGGGCTTGCCTGTCATCGGTCCGGGACAATATAGGGGTTCCCGGAATTCGTCATGCATCCTTCTAATGACCGTTCCTGATGGATGCATAAACAGACACATCGTGTATAGAGTAACGCCTATGAGCAGCGATCGTGACATGACCGACACATTGTTGGCCGGCCTGCCGGGCTTCGACCCCGGCTGGGTCTGGCTTGTCGGCGCCGGGCCGGGCGATCCGGGCCTGCTGACCCTGCATGGCGTCAACGCCCTGCGGCAGGCGGATGTCGTGGTTTATGACGCGCTGGTCGACAGCCGCATCCTGGAGCATGCGCCGAAATCGGCGGAAATGATTTATGCCGGGAAGCGCGGCGGGCGGCCCAGCCCGACCCAGCGGTCGATCACCCTGCGCCTGATCGAACTGGCGCAGGCCGGCAAGCGCGTGCTGCGGCTGAAGGGCGGCGATCCCTTCGTCTTCGGGCGCGGCGGCGAAGAAGCCCTGGCCCTGACGGAGGCCGGGATTCCCTTCCGCATCGTGCCGGGGATTACGGCGGGGATCGGCGGTCTGGCCTATGCCGGGATTCCGGCGACCCATCGCGACACCAATTCCTCCGTCACCTTCATCACCGGCCATTCGGTAACGGGCGAGGTGCCGGACAATCTGAACTGGCAGGCGCTGGCCACCGGCGCGCCGGTCATCGTCCTCTATATGGCCGTCAAGCATATGGGACGGATTGCGGCAAAGCTGATCGACGGCGGGCGCAACCCGGACGATCTGGTCGCCTTCGTTTCCAACGCCGCCACCGCGAAGATGCGCGTCGTCGAATGCCGCCTGTCGGACGCGGGGGAAACCGCGAAAGACGTAGAGGCGCCGGCGGTCATCGCCATCGGCCCGGTGGTCGGCCTGCGCGCCTCCCTGGACTGGATGGGGCGGATGAACGACGGCCGGGTGCTCGTCTCACCCGATACAGCGCAAGACGCCGCCGAATAGCGCCATCGTGACCCCCGGAAACCCTGCGCCCCGCCTTAGCACCGACACCGCCCCCGCGCCCGGCCTGATCCTGTCCGCGCCGGCCTCCGGCAGCGGCAAGACGACGGTCGCGCTCGCCCTGATGCGGGCCTTGGCGCGGCACGGGCTGCGCATCGGACCGGCGAAGGTCGGACCGGACTATATCGATCCCGGCTTCCATACCGCCGCCTGCGGGCGTCCGTCGATCACGCTGGACCCCTGGGCCATGCGCGCCGAAACGCGCGGCGCTTTGACCGGGCAGCTGGCGGCGGACAGCGACCTGATCGTCGCGGAAGGCGCGATGGGCCTGTTCGACGGCGCCGCCGACGGGCGCGGATCCTGTGCCGATCTGGCGGCGGAAACCGGCTGGCCCGTGCTGCTGATCCTGGACGTGAAGGGGCAAAGCGGCAGCGCCGCCGCCGTCTTGCGCGGATTCGCCACGCATCGCCCGGATATCACCATCGGCGGCGTGCTGTTGAACCGGGTCGGCGGTATCCGGCATGCGGATATGCTCGCCTCCGCCATTATGGACACGGTTATGGATATGGGCCTGGATATCCCGATCCTGGGCTGCCTGCCGCGTCAGGCCGATCTGGCGCTCGACTCCCGGCATCTGGGTCTCGTCCAGGCACGGGAACGCGGCGACTTGGACGGGTTCCTGGAACGCGCGGCGGATTGGATCGAGGGCCATGCGGATCTGGACGCCATTCGCGGCATCGCGCGACCCGGCCGCTTAATCGACACGATCGTTGAGCCGGGTTCGCCTTCCGGCTCTTTTCCCCCCGGCTCTTTTCCCCCCGGTCCTCCCCCTCTCGGCCAGCGCATCGCCGTCGCGGTGGATACGGCCTTCGACTTCTCCTATCCGCATATCCTGGATGCGTGGCGGGACGCAGGCGCGGAAATTATGCCCTTCAGCCCGCTGGCCGATCAGGCGCCGGACGACACGGCGGACGCGGTCTATCTGCCCGGCGGCTATCCCGAACTGCACGGGCCGGTCCTGGCGGCGAACGCGACCTTCCTGACCGGCCTGCGCGACCGGGCGGCGGCGGAGGCGGTGATCTTCGGCGAATGCGGCGGTTACATGGTATTGGGTGAGGGCCTGACCGACGCGGACGGTACCCGGCACGTCATGGCGGGGCTGTTGCCGCTGGAAACCAGTTTCGCGGAACGGCGGCTGCATCTGGGATATCGCCGCGCCGTTTTGCGCGCCGATCTGGGCCCCTGGGCCAAGGGCATGCGGCTGGTCGCGCATGAATTCCACTATTCCACCGCGCCGAAGGAAGACACCGACGCACCGCTGTTTTCCGCCCGCGACGCGATGGGTATCGATCTGGGGTCGCTCGGCATGGTTCGGGGCCGGGTCGGCGGCTCCTACCTCCATATCATCGACCGGGAGGTATGATGAGCGACGAAACGCAGCCCTTCTGGAAGACGAAACGCCTGGAGGAGATGAGCCAGTCCGAATGGGAAAGCCTTTGCGACGGCTGCGGTCAATGCTGCCTGCACAAGCTTCAGGATTGGGATACCGGCGACTATTACGTCACCAACTGCGCCTGCAAGCTGTTGGACTGTTTCACCGCGCGCTGCAAAAGTTACGAAGACCGGTTCAAATACGTGCCGGACTGCGTGCAGTTGACGCCGAAGAAGGTCTATGACCTGGATTGGCTGCCCGAAACCTGTGCCTATCGCCTGATCGCCGACGGCAAGGACCTGGAAGACTGGCACCCGCTGGTCTCCGGCAACCCGGAATCCGTCCATCAGGCCGGCATCTCCATCCAGGGCAAGGCCACCGCCGGCGACTACACCCCGGAAGAAATGATGGACCGCATCCAACGCACCATGGCCAGCGGCATCAAGCCGGGGAAGGGGTAGGCCCCTTCCCGCATCATGCCTTCAGGGTCGCCAGGATCCGGTCCGCCCGCTCCGCATTTTCCGGGTTTAGGCTGAATTGCACATGCAGGCAGTCGCCGATCTCCACGATCGTTCCGCGCAGAGAAATGCCGTTGATTTCGATTTCCACGGTTTGGCCGGTCGCCGGGGTCAGCCCCTGCACCACCATGGAGCAGCCGCCGCCGCCAAAATCGGCCAGTGCGCCGTCATACCGCGCGCCCTTGCAAGTGACCGTTATCGGCGCGGTGGTTTCCACCCGTTGGAAATCGCGGCGGTCGCTGACCCGTTCGATTTCCTGAAGGAAATGCCCGACCTCGTCGGACAGCATCGTCGTCTCGTCGGACAGGTGTTTCGCCGTCGCGGCAACGCCGGATGCGGCCTGACCCGAGTTTTCAGCCGCCCCGCGCACGGTATCGATTGCCTGGGCGACATCCGCCGTGCTGGTCGATACTTCGCTGACCGAACGCACGATTTCCGACGTTGCGGCATTTTGCTGTTCCATCGCGGCGGCAATGGATTCCGAAATCGCGGACATGCCGTCGATGCTATCCGTCACGTCGCGAATGGCGGTATCCGTCGACTGGGCGACCGCCTGCATTTCGGAGACGTTCTTGTTGATGTCTTCGATCGCCGCCGCCGTTTGATTGGCGAGGCTCTTCACCTCGTTCGCCACGACGGCAAAGCCCTTTCCGGCCTCGCCCGCGCGGGACGCTTCGATCGTCGCGTTGAGCGCGAGCAGGTTCGTCTGCTGGGCGATCGAGCCGATCAGGTCGACGATTTCGTTGATCCGTTGCGCGGCATCGTGCAGTTCGGTCACCGTCTGCTTCGCCCGGTCCGATTTCCCGATGGCGCCGGTGGTCAGGTCGTTCGCATGTTCGACCTGCCGGGTTACCTCCGCGATCGATGCCGAAAGCTCCTGCGCGGCGGCCGACACAGTCTGCGCGCCGGAACTGGCTTCTTCCGCCGCGGCGCTGACGGCGATTGCCTGTTCCGTCGTCTCGTCCGCGCTGTGCAGAACGGTATCCGCCGATTTGGACATGTCGCTGGAAACGTCGGAAAAGCGGCTCAACGACGCCCGGAAGGATTTGGAGAAATTGTTGAGGAGTTCCTCCATCGCCTTCTGTCGGCGTTCCCGGCGTTCGGTTTCCGCGCGTTCCTGTTCGATCATCGCGCGGCGTTCCACCAATTGTGCCCGCAATTCCACCACAGCGCGGTTGAGGGACCCGATCTCGTCGCGCCGTGCCGTATCGCCGACATCGATATCCAGATTATCCTGTCCCAGACTGGCGATTGCCTGCACTGACCGCGTCAACGGTTTCGCCATGGCGCGCGCGAACAGGGCAGACACGCTCAACATGATCGCCGTCACCGCCAACACCGACACGATCGTGCGCAGGATGATCCAGGATTTGGCGGCCTCGATCTGGTCGATATAGATGCCCGCACCGACGACCCAGCCCCACGGTTTGAACAAGGAAACATAGGACAGCTTGTCGACGGGCACGTCCGACCCGGCCTTCGGCCATTTATAAAGCACCGTGCCCGCGCCCTGAGATTTCGCGGTTTTCACAAATTCCTGGAAGAGAAAGGTGCCGTCCGGATCCTGGATATCGGACGCATCCGTTCCGTCGAGTTCCGGCTTGGCCGGGTGCATTACCACAATGTGATCCAAATCGTTGATCCAGATGTAATTATCCGTCCGGAAGCGGATGCTCCGCACGACGGACATCGCTTTCTCCCTCTTCTCTTGCTCAGAGAGCCCGTCATCCGCCCGATATATGTCGTCGACGATCGAAACCGCGGAATCCACCACCGCCGACAGTTCCTTGGTTTGATCCTGCAGCAGGACATCCACTTGTTCGGAATACGCCCATGCGCCCAGAACCGCGTTCAAGAGCGTTACGAATCCGACGAACAGAAGGAATTTCTTGGAAAAACTGAGATGACGCATGAGGTCCCCACCTTGCCGACGCATAGCTTCCATGCCCGCCGAAAGGTCGGCGGACGCTTAAAAATGTCGGCGCGGGTTTCCGGTTGAATCCGCAAATCCCGGTGATTGACTCTTCGATCCCAAATCGCAGGGCGGTGATACAAACATGGCCCGCCGCAATCAACGCCGGGATAATGTCCAAAATGGAAAAACTGTGGGGCGCGAAATGATACCGACGGCGACGGTGTCAGCGTGTCCCGCCGGGCCGTTCGTGGTGGTGGGGCCAGCCGGGGGCGATGTAGGGGCTGGGGCCGCGCAGGTTTTCTTCGATGCGGAAGCGCAGATGGACCGGCGGGAAGGCGCGTTGGGTGCAGTCCATGCGTTCGCAGATCCGGCAGGCGACGCCGATTTCCGAAAACCGGTCGGAATTCTGCAGATCCAGACCGTCGGCATAGACCATCTCGCGGGCGTGGCGGATGTCGCAGCCCAGGCCGATGGACAGGACGTTGCGCTGCGACCCATAGCCGACGCCACCCTTCACCACCGTGCGCGCGATGCAGAAATAGGCGGTGCCGTCCGGCAGTTTGGAGACCTGGGCCTGAATTTCGCCGGGGTTCAGAAAGGCGGAATAGACGTTCCAGCGGCTGCACGCGCCGCCATGGCGCGGGATCGGCAGGCCGGACAGGGTGAAGCGTTTGGAGATATTCCCGGCCAGATCGACGCGCAGCATATGCAGCGGCACGCCCCGGTTTTCCGGCTTGTTCAGGGTCGTCAGGCGGTGGCAGATCGTCTCAAACCCCGCGCGCCAGCGGTGCTGCAGCAGATCGATGTCGTAGCGCACTTCCCGTGCACTTTTCAGGAATTCGTCATAGGGCAGCAGCAGCGCGGCGGCGAAATAATTGGCCAGGGCAACCCGGCCCAGCGCCTTTGCCTGCCCGTCGCGCAGCCCGTTTTCCAGCAACAGCATGTCGATGACCGATCCGGCGGAGAGCAGCGCGATCTGATAGGCCAGATGGAAGGTCTGGCTGGCCGAGGACAGGCTTTGCGAGATTTCCAGCACCCGTTGCTGCGGATGATAGCGCCGGGACACCACGGTACCCCCGGCCTCCTCGGCGGCATGGCGGGCCTCCACGATATTCACGCGGACCTCATGCGCCTGGGTCAGATAATCGATCAGCGCCTCGGCGGAGCGTGCCTGCCCGCCGACCGTGCCGACCTCCCGCCGCACGCGATCGGCCTCGTCTTCCAGGTCCGCAAAGAAATTGGTCTTGGCCTGGATCATGTCCGACACGACATCCGCCGCCGACTGCGCCGAGGCGCCCAGCCCCCCCAATAATCCGCCGAGACCGCCGTCACCCGCCCCACCACCATCGACGGCGGAGGCCGCGAGGCTGCGCGCATCGGTCAGCGTCGTCTGATAGGCATCGCAAATATGCAAAAGCGCCCGCGCCGTTTCCGGGCTGACCTCCACCAGATCGCGGATATCCGTATTGTGCAGGTCGAAATCCTCGAAGACCGGATTGGCCAGCGCCTCCATCACATCGGAATAGAGGCGGCTTTCCTCTTCCTCCGCCAATTGGTCGACAGGGACCTCGAAAATCTCCGACAGTTTCAGCAAAAGCGGCACGGTCAGCTTACGCCGATTGTGTTCGATCAGGTTCAGATAGCTGGCGCTGACTTGCAGAAGATCGGCGAGGGCTGCCTGACTCAACCGCTTCTCACGGCGCAGACGTCGGATCTTGGGGCCGATCTTGGGCGCGTCCTTGCTGGGTTTTCTGGCCATTGCGGCGATCCTGATTTACTAGCTTTACGAATAGAAAAGCATTTTCTGGAAATCTTTACAATATGTCATGTCGGTTAGCGTTGTGCGCCGCATCAATCGCCCGTATTCCAGTGCATAGAGATCGACCGGACGAGATCGACAGCCGTTTGTAAAGGCATTGACTAGATCATCGTCCGGCGGAGGGAGGCACGGTTACGAAACCCTCTTCAACACATTGGAACACGACGGAAGGATTGAGACGATGGATAGCTTGGGACCGAACGGCAACTGGGAATGGAACGACGGCGCGAACGATAGCTGGGATGCCCCGGACTACGCGCCGGAACGCTGGGCCACCACGCGCCGCGATTACACGAAGGCCGACGTGGCGAAGCTGCGCGGCTCCATCCAGATCCGCCACACGCTGGCCGAACTGGGTGCGAAGAAACTGTGGAAGTTGATCACCGAAACGCCCTATGTGAACACGCTGGGGGCTTTCACCGGCTGTCAGGCGACGCAGCATGTCCGCGCCGGTCTGAACGCCATCTACCTGTCCGGTTGGCAGGTCGCGGCGGACGCCAACAACGCCGGTCAGATGTATCCGGACCAGTCGCTGTATCCGGTGTCCTCCGTCCCGCAGGTGGTGGAGCGGATCAACAATGCTTTCATCCGTCAGGACCAGATCCAGACGATGGAACGCCTGAACGGCGAAGACACGACCGATATCGACTGGTTCGCGCCGATCGTGGCCGATGCCGAAGCCGGTTTCGGCGGGCCGCTGAACGTCTTCGAACTGATGAAGGCGATGATCAAGGCCGGTGCGGCGGGCGTCCATTTCGAAGACCAGCTGTCGTCGGAAAAGAAATGCGGCCATCTGGGCGGCAAGGTTCTGCTGCCGACGCAACAGGCCGTGCGCAACCTGTCTTCGGCCCGTCTGGCCGCCGACGTCATGGGCGTCCCGACGATCATCATGGCCCGCACCGATGCGGAAGCCGCGCGTCTGATCACCTCCGATCATGATCCGGCGGACAAGCCCTTCCTGACCGGCGAGCGGACGTCCGAAGGCTTCTACCGCATCACCGGCGGCATGGATATGTGCATCGCCCGCGGCCTGGCCTTCGCGCCCTATGCCGATCTGCTGTGGATGGAAACCTCCACCCCCAGCCTGGAACAGGCGAAGCAGTTCGCCGACGCGATCCACGCCGAATTCCCGAACCAGATGCTGGCCTATAACTGCTCCCCGTCCTTCAACTGGGCGAAGCATCTGGGCCCGCAGGAATGCGAAGCCTTCCAGCGCGAGCTGGGCAAGATGGGCTACAAGTTCCAGTTCATCACCCTGGCCGGGTTCCACAGCCTGAACTACGCCACGTTCGAACTGGCGCGGGCTTACAAGGATCGCGGCATGGCGGGTTACTCCGAACTGCAGCAGGCGGAATTCGCGGCGGAAGCCAACGGTTTCTCCGCCACCCGCCACCAGCACGAAGTCGGCGTCAGCTACTTCGACGCGGTCAACACCACGACCGCCCGGGACAGTGCCACGACCGCCATGTCGGAATCGACGGAAACGGCGCAGTTCCACTAATGCGAAGCGCGAAAAGCGCCCAAGTTTAGGGAGAGGTTGGTACCCCCTGTTGGGAGAACGCCCGTCGGAGAAATCCGGCGGGCGTTTTCTCTTGTGACGTCCCCGTCCCGATATCGTGACCAATATCGCTGTTGAACAGCGCCCGCGCAGCACGGCATAGTTCCCGCCGAGTTTTTGGGGCCCGTCGAAACGACGGTCCGTTGGGGGCAGAGTTTGGTAAATGTTTGATCCGGCGACGTTGGTCTTCACCTTCTTCACCGCGCAATGCGCCGGCACCGTCGCCCTGACCGCCGTCTGGTTCATCAACCGGCAGGTGCCGGGTATCGGATGCTGGGTCCTGGCGCGGGCGGTTTTGGGTTTGGGGCTGCTGCTGTTCCTGCTGCGGATCGAAATTCCGCTCGCGGCCTCCGCCCTGATCAGCACCTCTCTGGTCCTGCTCGGCCACTTCCTGGCAATCGCCGGATCGCGGCGCTTCATGGAACGCCCGCAGCTGCCCCTGCGGTGGATCGTCCTGTTCTTCGCCGTCTATCTGCCCGTACTGGGTTATTTCGCGTCGGTCCATCCGGACTCCGCGATCCGTCATATCGTCGTATCCGTGGCGCTGGCCGGGGTATCCTTCCTGAACGTCTGGTCCCTGTGGCCCGACCGGGACAGCGTGGTGCGGGTCTCGCCGCGCGTGATGGCCGGAATCTACGCCTTCACCGGATTGCTGTATGTCGGACGGGCAGGCTATCAATTCTCGGCGTTGGCCGGGCATCCGCTGATCGACCCGACGACCGATATCGTGCTGGTGATGCTGGAAGGGACGGCCGCCTCGGTCCTGATCGCCTCGACCTATATCACCATGGTGACGGAACACCTTCAGGCCGATCTGCGCCAGCAGGCGGAAACCGACCCGCTGACCGGACTGTTCAATCGCCGCGCCTTCGACCGGCTGGCGCAACGCGACGTGCAGACGGCACGGCGGCATCACGATCCGACCTTCCTGCTGTTCCTCGATCTGGACAGGTTCAAATCGGTCAACGACCGCTTCGGGCATCTGGCCGGGGACCGCGTGATCGTCGGCCTGGCGGAAACGATAACCGCCTGCATCCGCGACACGGACTTGTCCGCCCGCTTCGGCGGGGAAGAATTCGCCGTCCTGCTGCCGCGCACAAGCCTGGATTCCGCCAAAACCGTGGCCGAACGCATTCGGCAAAGCCTGGAAAGCAAGACTTTCGAAGGCGAAGGCGTCGCCTTTTCCGTGACGATCAGCATCGGCATGGCCGCCTTGGACGGGGGGCAGGACGACCTGTCCGGCCTGATGCGCCGGGCGGACCGCGCCCTTTACAGCGCAAAGGAAGCGGGAAGAAACCAGGTCGTTATCGCGCCGAGACCGGTGGAATCAGGCCAGCAGGTAGCCTAGAACCGCGTTGAGCCGTAGGCGGCCCGCCG
Source organism: Pacificispira spongiicola (assembly GCF_012926505.1). Taxonomy (GTDB): domain Bacteria; phylum Pseudomonadota; class Alphaproteobacteria; order UBA8366; family Aestuariispiraceae; genus Pacificispira; species Pacificispira spongiicola. The sequence goes on along the minus strand of NZ_JABBNT010000003.1, from coordinate 373,221 downwards.
GGGTCATGGCCAGAGCACCATCGGCCAAGACGGCATAGTCTTCGTCGATCAGGTTTTGCAGGCGGTCTGCGTCCAGCGCCTCGAAACCCCGTCCCGTCGCCCGGATCAAGCGGTCTTCCGGCACGCCGTCGGACAGGCGCAGGCCCATCAACAGGATTTCACGGTACTGGCGGTCGGCGTCTACTGCCTCAACCTCGTTCAGGCCATGGCCGTCGCGCTCCACCGCCTCGATCCAGCGCTCGGGCAGGCGCTGGCGGGTGGTGGCGCGCTTCGCCCCGTCCCGCGTTTCCCTTCCATGCGCGCCGGGGCCGATACCGACATAATCCCAATAGCGCCAATAGGCGAGGTTGTGGCGGCTTTCCGCGCCGGGGCGGGCATGGTTGGACACTTCATAGGCAGGCAGGCCCAGCGCTTCCAACCGTTCCTGCGTCGCATCGTACAGCGCGGCGCCGACCTCCTCATCCGCCGTCAGGGTCTCGCCCAACTGACTGCGGGTATAGAAACGCGTGCCGGATTCGATGGTCAGCTGATAGAGCGACAGGTGATCCGCCGCCAGCCCGATCGCCTGTTCCAGTTCCGCGGCCCAAGCCTCCGGCGTCTGGCCCTTCCGGGCATAGATCAGATCGAAGGACATCCGCGGAAAATTCTCCCGCGCCAGATCGATGGCCGTCATCGCCTCCGCCGCCGAATGTTCGCGGCCCAGGAAGCGCAGGGACTCGTCGTCCAGTGCCTGGATTCCCAGCGAGACACGGTTCACCCCGGCATCGCGATAGTCCCGGAACCGGCCCGCCTCGACGGAAGTCGGATTGGCTTCCAGCGTGATTTCGATATCCTGGGCGGGCGCGACGCGGGCGGTTGCGCGATCGATCAGCGCCGCCGTGGTTTCCGGGTCCATCAGTGACGGTGTGCCGCCGCCGAAAAAAATGGAGGTCAGCGTGCGATCTTCGAACCCCACCAGTGCCGCATCCAGTTCCGCCAGCAAGGCGGTGCGCCACCGGGCCTGATCGATACCGTCACGGACATGGCTGTTGAAATCGCAATAGGGGCATTTGGCCTTACAGAAGGGCCAATGCACATAAAGCGCCAAAGGGGACGCCGAAGAGGACGCCATTGGGGGCACGCTCATTTGGTAAAGCAGGCCTCGACGAGCTTTTTGAAAGCAACCGCGCGATGACTGATCGCATGCTTTTCGTCGGGGTCCATCTCGCCGAAGGTCCGTGTATCGCCGGTCGGCACGAAGATCGGATCGTAGCCGAAGCCTTGGTCGCCCCGGCCCGGTTCCACGATCTCGCCGGAAACCGTGCCTTCGAAGACCTCGCTATGGCCGTCGGGCCAGGCCAACGCCAAGGCGCAGACGAAGGTTGCGGATTTGTCCGTCTGGCCCTTCAGTGCCCGGTGCACGCGGTTCATCGCCAGATCGAAATTCTTGTTCTTGCCGCCCCAGCGCGCGGAATAGATACCGGGCGCCCCGTCCAGGGCCGCGACGGCAAGGCCGCTGTCGTCGGCCAGCGCGGGCAGTTGCGCCGCCTCCGCCGCCGCCTTCGCTTTCAACAGGGCGTTGGCGGTAAACGTGTAACCGGTTTCATCCGGTTCCGGCAGGCCCAGGTCCCCGGCGGACACGACCTCGATACCGAACGGCCGCAGAAGATCGCCGATTTCCCGCACCTTGCCCTGATTGTGACTGGCGATTACCAGCTTGCCGCCATCGACCTGTCGCGCCATGCGTCCCCTGTTTCCCCGAAAGCGGTGTTAACCCGCCGCGTTAACCTGCCGCCTCGATTACATTTTTTTGCGCTTCCGTGAGACTAGCACAACCTTTTTTCGCAAGCTGCAAAAGAGAAAGGAATTCGGTTTCAGCGAACGGCTCGCCTTCCGCCGTGCCTTGAATCTCGACAATGCCGCCGGTGCCGGTCAGCACGAAATTGGCGTCGGCCTGGGCCGTCGAATCCTCGTCATAGTCGAGGTCGAGCACCGCATTGCCGTTATAAAGGCCGCAGGAAATGGCCGCCACGGAACCGGTCAGCGGCGATTTTTCGACCGCGCCCAGCTTTTGCATATGCTTCAACGCCAGGGCCAGCGCGACATAACCGCCGGTAATTGCCGCCGTGCGCGTGCCGCCGTCGGCCTGGATGACGTCGCAGTCGATACGGATCTGGCGTTCGCCCAGCAATTTCATATCGGTGATCGCGCGCAGGGACCGGCCGATCAGGCGGCTGATTTCCTGGGTACGGCCGCCGCTGGCGGTACGCTTGCGGTCCATGCGGCTGTGCGTGGAGCGCGGCAACATGCCGTATTCCGCCGTTACCCAGCCCTTGCCCGTATTGCGCAGGAAGGACGGCACGCCGTCTTCCACCGACGCGGTGCACAGGACATGCGTATTGCCGAATTTCGCCAGGCACGACCCTTCCGCATAGCGCGATACATCGGGTTCGAGCGCGATGTCGCGCAACTGGTCGAGATTTCTGCCGGACGGGCGCATGGAAACTCCTGATCATTCATGGAAAGCAATAGAGGCGGTTCTGCGGAGGGTTTAAAGGTTCGGCGGCAATTCGTCCAGCACTGGCCCGTCTAGCACTGGCCGTCCAGCCTGGGCACTTGTCTCGCCGTGCCGATTGACGCTTGCCGGAGGTCTACCTACATTTTCGGGACCATGATCACAGAGTTGAACGATCGATCCAGAGATATCCTGCGCCTCGTCGTCGAGGCTTTTGTCGAAACCGGAGAACCCATCGGGTCCCGGACCCTGTCGCGTATGCTGCAGACGGGTCTGTCCCCGGCGACGGTCCGCAACGTCATGGCGGATTTGGAAGATGCGGGCCTGCTCTATGCGCCGCATACCTCCGCCGGGCGTTTGCCGACGGATCGCGGGGTGCGGCTGTTCGTCGATGGGCTGCTTCAGTCGGGGCAGTTGAGCCAGGACGACCGCGAGGCCATCGAACGGCAATGCGCCACGGCGGGCCGGTCGGTCACCCAGATGCTGGAGGAGGCCTCCACCCTGATGTCGGGGTTGAGCCGCTGCGCCAGTCTGGTCATGGCGCCGAAGACCGAAGGCATCCTGAAACATATCGAATTCGTGCCGCTGGGGCCGGGCCGGGCGCTGGTCGTCATGGTCACGGAAACCGGCATGGTGGAAAACCGGGTCATCGACCTGCCGCTTGGCCTGCCCTCATCCGCCCTGATCGAAGCGACGAATTATCTGACCGCGCGCCTGGTCGGGCACAGCGTCGCAGACGCCCGCGACCGCATCGCCGACGAGATCGACGCCCATAAGGTCCAGATTGACGATCTGACCGCGAAAATCGTGGAGGCCGGTCTGGGCACCTGGTCCGACATCGCGTCGGGCGAAGGCGTGCTGATCGTGTCCGGACAGTCCAATCTTTTGGAAGACGTCACGGCGGTCGGGGACCTGGAACGCATCCGGGCGCTGTTTTCAGCGCTGGAAGCGAAACAGAACCTGTGGAAGCTGCTGGACGCGGCGGAAGGGGCGCAGGGCGTGCAAATCTTCATCGGCGCGGAAAACGATCTGTTTTCCATGGCCGGATGTTCCCTGATCGTCGCGCCCTATTCGAATGGCCGCAAGGACGGCGGCGGCGAGAAGATCGTCGGCGCCATCGGCGTTCTGGGTCCGACACGCATGAATTACGCCCGCATCATCCCGATGGTCGACTATACGGCGAAAGTCGTGGGACGTTTGGTCGGCGGGGGTGGCGGCGTCAGCGGCGGCGGAACCTGACGACAATCACCATATAAGACCATATAGACTTGTGAGTGGGGGTCCGATGGGCTACGCCCGCCCCCGAATTGGAAGTGAAATGGCCGAGAGCCGGATGGATAGAAATCGATGAGCGACGAAAACAAGAACCCCGCCAACGAAACCGAAACGCCGGAAGCCGGTGCCGAAACCGAAGGTGCCGACACGCAACGCGCCGAGGCCGAGGCCCCCGCCGACCCGATCGAGGCCCTGAAGGCCGAACTCGCCGCCATGAAGGACAAGGCCCTGCGCGCCGTCGCGGAGGCGGAGAACGTCCGCCGCCGGGCCGATAAGGAACGCGCCGATACGCTGAAATATGCCTCGGCCGGTCTGGCCAAGGAATTGCTGCCGGTCGTCGACAACCTGCGCCGCGCGGTGGATTCCGTGCCCGAAGCCGACCGCGAGGCCAACGATGTTCTGAAGAACCTGCTGGTCGGCGTCGAAATGACCGAAAAGATGCTGCTGGACGCCTTCGGCAAGTCGGGCATCCTGAAAATCGACCCGCTGGACGAGAAGTTCAATTACGCGGAACATCAGGCGATCCAGGAAGTGCCCGGCACCGGCAAGCCCGGCGGCACCGTGGTCCAGGTCCTGCAATCCGGTTACAAGCTGCACGACCGCCTGCTGCGCCCGGCCATGGTCCTGGTCGCCAAAGCCGACCCGGCCGCCCCGCCGGAAGACCCGGAAAAGGTCGATACTTCGGCTTGAAGCGCGCCGATTTACTAACGGCGTGCAGTTTCGGCTCTATGTGCAAGGTCCGGTTACGAATTTGATCTGGACGTTATTGCCGCTCCGGTAAACCTCGAAGTTCACTTCGAGCGAACCTTATTTCGGCAGGTCCTCTATCGTGTGGATCGGAGCATCGTTCACAGTAAGGAGGATGTCGCCGGACACGTATGACGTCGAAGAACCACTGTAGGTCCGGTATGCGCTGATCTCAGCGTTGGAATCAATCCGGCAGCAACTGATTGTAACGCTCAGCCTTTTTCAATGGTTGTTTTACACTTGAGAGTTTTAGCTCGGTTTTTTATCCTCCATTGGTTTTTCCGGGATGGGGGCGTTTCATGCAATTTTTACGTGTTAGCGGTTTACGGCGCGGTGCCTTCGTGCTGGCTCTGTGCGGGACCGCCACCTTGGTTTCCGCCTGCAACACCACGAAAGCGGTTTCCATTCCGACGGTCCAGGCCCCTGAATCGCCCGACTTGTCCGTTTCCATGGCGGAAACCCGCCCCTTTTCCTTCGCCAAGGCCATTTCGGGCATCCGCTACGGAACGCCGATCATCTACTTCCCGGCAGGCGGCGTCGATGGGGCGAACGGCATACGATGCAACCAAAGTCATTCCGGCGAATCCAAAATCACATGGAGCGCAACGTCCCGCGAATTAAGCGGCTGGTCGGGCAATGTCGGCACCGTGTTCTACGATGTTATGTCCGGTCGCGGTTTCGATCTGGCCGGAAATCCGGACCAATTGTTCAATGTCGATGACGCTCTCGGGCGGGCGGATTTTCAGATCGGCGCCCGTATCGAGGAAATCCGCGGCAACTTCTGTCAGGAACACCACTGGTACGATGCGCATCCGCTCGACAGTTTTTCGGGCGAAATGTATATGCGCGTTCGCTGGGCCGTTTATGACGTCCTGGCGCGCCGCGAGGTGGCCAGCATCGAAACCGAAGGTTACGCCATTCACGCGGACCCGGAATCGACGGGAATTTTCGATGTTTTTCTCGATTCCTTCGGCAGCGCGACGGAAGCCCTAGCGTCCAATCCCGCCTTCCTCGAGTCCATTCGAAAACAGTCCGCCGCCGTGCAGGAAGCCGCCGCAAAACCGCTTTCCGACGATGTTCTGGTCATTAACCGTGTCGATCTGTCTACCAAACCGTTCCGCGATGTCATGCCCCAACGATTGGAGTCCGCCGTCGTGATCGACTTGGGCAACGGCCATGGCAGCGGATTCCTGATTTCGGAAGACGGGTATATCCTGACCAACCGGCATGTCGTCGGAGAACGTGATTCGGTAAAGGTTCGCTTCCGAAACGGGTTGACCATTGACGGTCAGGTTATTCGGCGCCACCAACGCCGTGACGTGGCTTTGGTCAAGGTGCCGATTTCCGGTTTGGCGCCGATGCCTTTACGGCTCGAATACCCTTTGCCGACCGACACGGTCTATGCGATCGGCGCGCCGGTCATGACAGATCTTCAATCCACGATCACCAAAGGGGCGGTCAGCGCGCTTCGGAATGATAAAATTTCAAACGATGCCACTCTGCCTGTAATTCAAGCCGACGCGGCCATTCACGGCGGCAACAGCGGGGGTCCCCTGTTGGATGAAAACGGCAATGTGATTGGCATTACGATGTACACGATCCTTGATAGCGATGGCTCCCCAACCAACACGCTGAACGGCTTCATACCGATCGCCTCCGCCTTGGAATTTCTTCAAATCAGCCCGACCGGAAAGCCGCTTCCGAATTCGTGATTGGCATCGGGCGGCTCCTGGACTGTTGACGCCGCCCGTCGCCTCCCCCATATCGGCGGCATGGCACAGACGAACGACCAAGGTGCCGGAAACGCGGCGGTGTTTCACGGTACGACCATCCTGTCCGTCCGCAAGGGCGGAAAGGTGGTGATCGCGGGCGACGGGCAGGTGACTCTGGGTCACACCGTCTTCAAATCCAATGCGCGCAAGGTGCGTCCGCTGGGCGAGGATGGCGGCGTTATCGTCGGCTTCGCCGGGGCGACCGCGGATGCCTTCACGCTGTTCGAACGGCTTGAGGCCAAGCTGGAACAATATCCGAAACAACTGACCCGTGCCTGCGTCGAACTGGCGAAGGATTGGCGCACCGACCGCTATCTGCGCCGGTTGGAGGCGATGATGGCCGTGGTCGACAAGGACGTGTCCCTGATCCTCAGCGGCACCGGCGACGTGCTGGAACCCGAAGACGGATTGATCGGCATCGGGTCCGGCGGGGCCTATGCCCTGGCCGCCGCGCGGGCTCTAGCCGATCGCGACGATATGTCGGCGGAGGATATCGCCCGCCGCGCCATGAAGGTCGCCGCCGATATCTGCATCTACACGAACGAGAACGTCACGCTCGAAAGCCTGGATACATGACCGAGTTTTCCCCCCGCGAGATCGTGTCCGAACTGGACCGCTTCATCATCGGCCAGCAGGACGCGAAACGCGCCGTCGCCATCGCCCTGCGCAACCGCTGGCGCCGTCAGCAGTTGGACCCCGATCTGCGCGACGAGGTATTGCCGAAGAATATCCTGATGATCGGGCCGACCGGCTGCGGCAAGACGGAAATCGCGCGGCGCTTGGCGAAATTGGCCCGCGCGCCCTTCATCAAGGTCGAGGCGACGAAATTCACCGAGGTCGGCTATGTCGGCCGCGATGTGGAACAGATCGTCCGCGACCTGGTCGAAGCCGCGATCCAGATGGAAACCGAAACCCAGCGTCGCGAGGTCCATGCGAAGGCCGAGCTGGCCGCCGAGGACCGCGTCCTGGACGCGCTGGTCGGCACCAATGCGGGCGAGTCGACGCGTCAGTCCTTCCGCAAGAAGCTGCGCGAAGGCTCCCTGGACGACAAGGAAATCGAAATCCAGGTCGCCGACGCGAACCCGATGGGCCTGCCCACCATGGATATTCCCGGCATGCCGGGCGCGCAGATGGGGATGCTCAACCTCAACGACCTGTTCGGCAAGGCGCTCGGCGGCGGCCGGACCAAGGCGCGCAAGATGAATGTGCGCGAAAGCTATGAGGTCCTGGTGTCGGAAGAAGCCGACAAGCTGGTCGATCACGAGGCGATCAAACTGGCCGCGATTTCGAATGTGGAGCAGAACGGCATCGCCTTCATCGACGAGATCGATAAAATCACCGTGCGCTCCGAACGGTCCGGCGGGGATGTCAGCCGCGAAGGGGTGCAGCGCGACCTGCTGCCGCTGATTGAGGGCACGACGGTTTCCACCAAGCACGGCGCGGTGAAGACCGACCATATCCTGTTCATCGCGTCGGGCGCGTTCCATCTGGCGAAGCCCAGCGACCTGCTGCCGGAATTGCAGGGCCGCCTGCCGATCCGGGTTAGCCTGAACGCCCTGACCGAAAGCGATTTCCGCCGCATCCTGACGGAGCCGGATAACAGCCTGATCAAGCAATATGTCGCGCTGATGGGTACGGAAAACCTGACGCTGAACTTTACCGAGGAATCGATCGACGCCCTGGCCAAATTGGCCGCGCAGATCAATGAGTCGGTGGAAAATATCGGCGCGCGCCGTTTGCATACCGTGCTGGAAAAGCTGCTGGAAGAGATCAGCTTCACCGCATCGGACAGGCCCGGCGAAACGGTCGAAATCGACGCGGGCTACGTCACGTCCCAGGTCGGCGAACTGGCCAAGGACGCGGACCTGTCGAAGTTCATTTTGTAACCGCCGCCCAGACCATATCCCAAACCGCCGAGCCGACGGATAGCAGCAATAGAAGCGCGAAGCCGATATTGATCGCGCGGCCCAGGCGGGGGTGGCGCAGGAAGCGAGCTAGGGCCGCCCCGGCAAGCAGCCAGATCAGGTTCACGGCGAAGATCATGCCGGTCAGCAGGGCGATCTTGATGCCGGCTTCCGGGACCGGGGCGAAACCGGCGATATGCGCGCCCGCGAACAGGGCGCCGAACACGGTAAACGCCTTCGGATTGGCAACGGCGAGCAGGTATCCGCCTTTCCAACCCGGGCGTTGGGCATCCTGCGCCGGTTTTTCGCCCAGAACCGGGGCCGTCGCGATCCGGTAGGCGAGATAGAGCATGTAGCACAGGCCCAGTCCGGCGAGGACCGGCGCCGCCAGGGGCAGCGCGAGGACCAGCCCGGTCACCCCGGTCGCGATCATAAGCAGGACCGTCGCCGTGCCCGCAACGATCCCGAAATAATACGGCAGGGCCGCCCGGATGCCGAAGGCCGATGCCGTCGCGGCGCAGCTCAACACCGCCGGGCCGGGGCTGCCCATCAGAGGCAATGCCGCGGCCAATAAGGCCAATCCGTCGCCAATAGCAGTCGTTTGCATGTCGCCTACTTTCCCAAACCGCAACACCCGCACAATGGCGCATCCGTCGACACCGGTCTTGAACGTTCGTGCGACATCGAATGGTTCTCCCATTCCGGGTGATTGACAGACGGTTTCTCTGTCCTAGAGTCGAATGGGCGGATGTGGGCGTTAAGAAAAACCGCGAGGATGCGGATGGGATATTTCTTGCCGACGGCGTTTCAGCTCGGCATCCAAGAGGTCGACGATCAGCATCATGCGCTGGTCGATCTTACCAATGTCTGCGCCGATCTGATCGAGGCGGGGCAGGAAAAGGATGCCTGCCCGCCCCTGAAGAAATTCATCCACCTGCTTGAGGATCATTTCCACAAGGAGGAGGCGATGATGGAAAGAATGGGATATCCCGGTCTGGACTGGCATCGAGAGCATCATGCCGACGCATTGCGCGTGACCCAGAAGGTGTTCGATACCTGCCGGGCGAATGAACAGATCACGGCGGGCGATATCGCCGACCTGTTCAACAACGTCATCATGGATATCGTCCGGGCCGATTTGAAATTCGCCGAATATCTGGAAGGGCGCGGGGATCTACGCAGACCGTAAGGTCCGGCCTTCCCTCTATTTCGCCGACCCTCTATTTCGCCGCCCCGCTTTCGTCCACGACATCTTCCGCGATCACCCGGACCGCCGGCAGTCGGATCGTGACCGTCGTCCCCTTGCCGGGTGCGGATGACAGCGACATCGTCCCCTGGTGCAGCTCGATCAGCGCCTTGCTGATGTTCAATCCCAGGCCCGTGCCTTGTGTGTTGCGGACATGGGCATCCTTCGACTGACCGAAGGGCTGCAGGGCGGTGGTGATTTCTTCCGGGCTCATCCCAGCGCCCTGATCGTGCACCCGAATGCCCAGATCGCCGTTCCCATAGCGACAGGTATCGATACGGATCGTTGTTTTCGGCTCCGAATATTTGATGGAATTGGACAGCAGGTTCACCAGGATTTGTTTCAGGGCACGCGCGTCAACCACGATCAGGGTGTTTTCGGCGGCGGTGCGGATCGCGATCGTCTTCTCCTTGGCCAGACCGCCGATGAGTGTCACGCATTGATCGACGAGATCGAGCAAGTGGATTCTCTCTTCATACAGCTCATACCGCGCGGCTTCGATCTTCGACATATCCAGGATGTCGTTGATCAGGGCCAGCAGGTAACCGCCGCTATTGAAGATGTCGTTCGAATACTCGCGCACTCGCTCCGGATTCGACGAGACGCCGCCTTCCTGACGCAACATGTCGGAAAATCCGATAATGGCGTTCAGGGGCGTGCGCAGTTCATGGCTCATCATCGCCAGAAACCGGGATTTCGCGCGGTTGGCGGCCTCTGCCGCATTGCGCGCGTCGACCAAATCCATGGTGCGGGCTTCCAACCCGTTCTGATAGTCGTGAACAAGCTTCAGGGACCGGTTCGCACGGTGGACGATCACCGCAAAAATCGACAGCAGCACGAACAGGCCGATCACCATCGGGACCGCGAGGTGATGCAGCATATCCGTACCGGGCCGGTCGCGCTTCCAGGTCAAATTGCCGATCGGCACGCCGTCCGCGGATTCCAGTACCATGCCGATATTCGCCGTATCGTCATGACCGGAATGCGCCACCAAATTTTCGATATGCAGGTCCTGTAAAAGGAACCGATGCTCCAACTCCCCCAACAGGGTCTCGTCCAGCATCTTGTAGAAAACCAGAACGGCAAGCTTCCCGTTGTCCAGGGGCGGTGCGGTGTCGTCTTCCCATCGAATTGGCGCGGCGGCGCCCAGATAAATGCCCATGGAATCCTGAAAATACCCGATCACCGCATCGGCGTCTTCCGGCGAGGGAAGCGGTTCCCGTCGCGCTTCCTCAATCAGGGCTTTCAATCCGTCGGGCAAGGTATCCGGGTCCCCGAAATGCTCCCCGCCATCCGCATCCGCGTGATTGATGACGCGATCTTGCCCGTCCGGCCCCCAGCCGACGGCGATCGCACCGTGCATGCCCAGGCCTTCCACCGCCCAAGTACCGATATTGTCATCCGCCCAATCCGCGTCATAGGCGACAACGACGTTTTCCACCGTGGCGTCCCAAATGGAATAGTCCATGGCGAATTTCCGGGTTTCGTCCTGAACCACCATCAAGGCAGTCCCCGCGATATGCCGGGAGGCCTCCATGGCGAAATCGTTCTGTCGTCGCGCGCTGTGCACCAATAGGGCGGACATGAACAACAAGAACCCGACGATCAATATGAAAGTCGGGAACAGCTGCCGCCGCAGCGTCATGGTGTTCGGGGTGTGGTTTGGTGGAATCCGATCCACGTTCGCGTTCATTGGGTCTCCAAACGGACGTAACTTCGCTCCCCCTCTCGCCGCGAACTGTCGGCATTAGTTCCCCACGATGTTATCCTAACCGTACAAGTCTTTATCATTGGTAAATTTATTTGACGTTATCCGCCTAAAAATGCGGCGTCTATCCAACGATATCGAGCAATTGGCGAACCTTTCTGGCATCCAGTCGCCTAAGGCGTTGGGCCAGCCGGTTGGCCAGTTGCGTCGCTTCCGGCGACAGGCCGGTCGTATCGATGGTCACGCGCGGCTGCGACAGGCGCGCGAGGTCTTTCAGCGCCTCCGCCTCATCCCAAATAATGCCGAAATAGGCGCAGATCTGATCGACGCGCGCCGGGGTCGGTTTCGGGCGACGCCCGGTTTCCAGCGCGGACAAATAGGCCTGGCTGACGCCCAGCGCGTCCGACAGGTTCTTCAGCGTGACGCCCCGCTCCTTGCGCAGGCTGCGCAGACGGGCACCGAACGGCGTGGTCATGGCAGGCTCCGGTCGCGTTTCAGGAGGACATAAACCGCGCCCGAGCCGCCGTCCTGGGGCCGGGCATGCGAAAAGCTCAATATCAGATCGCGCAGCGGCGGCATGTTCAGCCAACGCGGCAATTCGGTTTGCAGGATGCCCTTGCCCTTGCCGGTCACGATCAGAACACAGCGCTTGCCCGACAGCCGCGCGCTGGTAACGAAGCCCAGCGTCGCGATATGGGCGGCATCGCGGCTCATCCCATGCAGGTCCAGGCGGCCTTGAATGGCCATCTTACCCCGGTGCAGCCGTTCCGCCGTCCGTCGGTCGACGCCGGGCGCACAGCCATGGCGCAATTCGCGATGCTTCGGGGCTTTCACGGGATCGGGCAGATCGGCGAGCGGCAGCACCTCCACCCGGCGCGGCTTTTCCTTCTTCCGCTTCGGGGCATCGGACGGCGGGACGGTCGTGGCTGTCAGCATATCGCGGAACACCGTGTCCCGCTTTACCGGCTTGGCGGATGACTTCACCGCATCCCACAGGGCGGCATCGTCCTTTCCGGCAGGTGTGTCCTTGCGTCGCCGACTCATCCGTTCTCTAGGATCAGGATATGCAGGCGCAACGGCCCATGCGCGCCGAGTTCGATCGTCTGTTCGATATCGCCGGTCCGCGACGGGCCGGTAATCATGTTGACGACGCGGCTCAACATCCCGTCCGGTCCGATCTTGTCGCGCAGCCTGTCCCACGCATCTTCATAGGCGCCGACAATTTCCGACCGTTTCAACACAACGATATGGGTTTCGGGCAGGAAATTCAGGGTCGTCGGCGCCTGTGGCCCGGCTTCGAGCATCAGGGTCCCGGTTTCCGCGATCCCGGCGAAGGCGCGGGTGACGCCGACCGCATCCTTGCCGTCGCTGGGGCCCGCGCTGACCGACAGGGTCGGGCGTTTCGCCCAGTCGACCGGATTGAGGTCGTCATGCGGCGCGACGCGCAGGGTCGCGGGTAGATTGTGCTGCGCCAGATAGTCGGCGATCGCGTCGGGCAGATCGTCCAGGCCGGCCAGCGCGGCAACGCTGCTTTCGACGGCGCGGGCACGTTCAGAAAAGGCCGCGACCAACTCCGATGCATCGCCTTGCGCGCGGGTCGGGATGATGCCGCGCGGGCGGCCCGTCAATCGGGCGCGCAGCTCCGCCTGTTTTGCCTCGTCCAGCGGACCCTGACGGCCCTTCGCCGCGCGAATACGGCCTAAAATGGCGGATCGGGAGTCGCTCATGCCGTCTCTCCCTTTCGTTTCAGATCCGAAACGGTTCGCGCGCCGCCCCGGGACGACCACTGATCCTGAAAGCTCTTGCCCGGCGGGGCGGCCATGTCGCGGTGATCGGTCCAGCCCGACGCCAGGGGCAGACGGCTGAACCGCCCGCGCTTGCGTCCGAACCTGCCCAGAAGCCCCAGACCGATGCGGGACACCATGCGATACAGTTTGGGCCGGCTGGCGAAAAAGCCCCAGACATCCAGGCCGAAACGCACGGCGGGCGGGGCCAAACCGTTTTCGAATTCCATTTCGCGATAGGCCCGCATCATCTTCGGCAGCGGGATGCGCATCGGACAGACATCGGCGCAACGGCCGCAGAAGGTCGATGCATTGGGCAATTGCCCGCCCTGGTCGACGCCGATGAAACTGGGCGTCAGCACCGCGCCCATCGGGCCCGGATAGACCCAGCCATAGGCGTGCCCGCCGACGGACCCGTAGACCGGGCAATGGTTCATGCACGCGCCGCAGCGGATACAGCGCAGCATGTCCTGAAATTCGGTGCCCAGCATCTTCGTCCGCCCGTTGTCGAGCAGGATGACATGGTATTCCTCCGGCCCGTCGGGGTCTTCCGCCCGGCGCGGGCCGGTCGAAAAGGTGGTGTAGGACGAAAAATCCTGTCCCGTCGCCGACCGGGCCAGCACGCGCAGGATGGCCGACGCGTCATCCAGCGTCGGCACGATCTTTTCCAGGCTGGCGATCACCACATGGACGCGGGGCAGCGTCTGGGTCATGTCGCCGTTGCCTTCATTGGTGACGATGACGCTGCTGCCCGTTTCCGCGATCAGGAAGTTGGCCCCGGTAATGCCGATATCCGCATCGAAATACTTCTGGCGCAGGACGGATCGCGCCTCGCTGATCAGGGTCTTGCGTTCGACCAGCGGGCGGTTCGGGTCCAGACCGGTATGGTGTTTGCGGAAATCGTCGGCAACCTGTTCCTTCAACACATGCACGGCGGGCGCGATGATATGGCTGGGCGCTTCCTTGCGAAGCTGGATGATATATTCGCCCAGATCGGTTTCGACGACCTCGTATCCCGCTTCCTCCAGCGCGCCGTTCAGGGCGATCTCCTCGGAGATCATGGATTTGCCCTTGGTCACCGACTTGGCGTCGACCCGCTTGCACAGGTCCAACACGATCTGGCGGGCCTCCGCCGCGTCTTCGGCCCAATGCACATGGCCGCCGGATCGGGTCACCGCCGCTTCATAGGTTTCCAGATAGAAATCGATGTTGTCCAGCGTGTGGTTCTTGATGTCCCGCGCCTGATCGCGCAGGGCGTCGAATTCCGGCAGGGCGGCGCGGGCCTTTGCCCGGCGGCCGATGAAGCCTTCCTTCATCTTGCCCAGCGCGACCTGCAAATTGGCGTCGGCGAGGGCCTCGCGGCTGTTTTCCTTGAATTGGGGAGTCTTGATCTGCATTGATTAGGACTCCGGCTCGCCAATGGCGGGTTCTCCGATGGCCGGTCCATCCCCCATCCCGGCCAGGATTTCGGCGACGTGATAGGCCTTCACCGGGCGGCCTTCGCGCGACAGCTTGCCCGCCATGTTCAATAGACAGCCCAAATCCCCGGCCAGCAGCGTGTCCGCACCGGTCGCGGCGATGTCCTCCGTCTTGTCGGACACCATCTTGTTGGAGATGTCCGGATATTTGACGCAGAACGTCCCGCCGAAGCCGCAACAGACCTCCGCCGAGGGCAATTCCGTCAGGGTCAGCCCCTCCACGCCTTTCAACAGGCGGCGCGGCTGGTCCTTCACGCCCAATTCGCGCAGGCCCGAACAGCTGTCGTGATAGGTGACGGTGCCTTTGTAATCCGCGATGGCCGTCGGCATGCCCATGACATCGACCAGGAAAGACGTCAGTTCATAGGTCTTCGCCGCCAGCGCCCGCGCCGGGTCGGCCAAATGCGGATCGTCCTTGAACAGGTCGGCCATATGTTCGCGGATCATGCCCGCGCAGGACCCGGACGGCGCGACGACGTAATCGAAATCGGCAAAGGCCTCGATCAGGGGCCGCGCCACCGATCGCGCATGGTCCCGGTCCCCGGAATTGAAGGCGGGCTGGCCGCAACAGGTCTGCGACGACGGCACCGCGACGGAACAGCCCGCGCGTTCCAGCAGCGTCACCGCCGCGAAACCGACCTGCGGGCGGAAGGAATCCACCAGACAGGTCACGAACAAACCGACCGTAACCTGTTTTTTCGGACTGTTGGGATTATCGGACATGGACCCCTCGCTTCATCGACCGCCCCGGTACAATGAAATGCAGCGCCTTGTAAATCAAGGAAGGTCGCGGAGGAAACCCTTGTCACCCTGGCCTACACCAGGATGACATCTCTCGGAATGTACAGCCGTTAACTGGACGCCGCCACCCGTTCCGCCAACGGGTTGGGCAGCAGCAGGAAATAGCGGCCCTTGGACTTCATGCGCCCTGCCTCGGCCAGCGCCTCATCGCCATAGCCCCAGAAGAAATCGCCGCGCACGACGCCCTTGATCGCGCCGCCCTTGTCCTGGGCGACCATCAGGCGGCGCAGCGGGTCTTCGGTGACGCCGGGGCGGGTCGTGTCCAGCCACAACGGCATGCCCAGCGGGATGAAGCCGGTATCGACGGCCATGCTGCGCTCCGGAGTCAAAGCGACACCTTCCGCGCCGATCGGTCCATCGCCCTGCAACAAGCGGAAAAAGATGAAACGCGGATTGAAGGCGAACAGGTCATGGGCCTTATCCGGGTTCTTTTCGATCCATTTGCGGATGCCGGACCAGCTGGCCTCATGCGCTTGCAGCTCGCCCTCGTCGATCAGCTTGCGCCCGATGGATTTGTAGCCGTGGCCGTTATGGGCGGCGAAACCGACGCGCACGACCTCTCCGTCCGGCAGAACGACGCGGCCTGATCCTTGAACCTGCAACAGGAAGACATCGACCGGATCGTCGATCCACAGCAATTCCAGATCCTGCCCGGCCAGCGCGCCGGATTCGATATCGCCGCGCATGGGATAGGGGATCAGCTTGCCGTCCTGAACCTTCCCGACGACGCCCTTGCCCTTCAAATCCGGGTCGAACAGGCCCAGATCGACCGTCACCAGATCACCGGGACGGGCGTAAAGCGGGGTCGCGAACGTGTCGGATTGCGTCCGCGATCCGGTCAGTTCCGCTTCGAAATAGCCGGTGAAGAGACCCTGATCGCCCGCATCGCCCTTGGACGGGTCGGCGACGGCAAAGGGCGTGAACCCGGATTCCAGCGCCGCCTTCAGGCTTGCGGCATCCGTTGCCGCGGCCAGAGCATCGCAGGCGGCCTGCCAATCGGCAGGCGTGGTTTCCAGCGCGGGCGTGCCGATTTCCTTATCCGCGGGCTGCGCCGTGATCCGTCCGCAGGACCGCAGCAAGGCCTGCTGCGCGCCGTCCAACCCGTCATCCGTCCAGCCGGGTAGATCGGCGAAGGCGACCGGCGACAGGGCCAGCGCGGGGGCCGCTTCTTCCGTCGGGGCCTTTTCTTCCGGTTTTTCGGGTTCCTTTTCCGCCTCGCAGCCCCACAGGACCGCACAAGCAAGAAGAAGCGGGATCAGGCGGGCGCCGGAACGCATGAGGCGAGGCCCTTATTCTGCGCTGCGGGTTTCGATGAGCTGCCAGTTCGGATCGCGGGCCGAAACCTTGCGCGCGAAGGTCCAGATGTCGACCACGGTTTCCACCTTCGACGGGTCGCCGTCCAGAACGCGGCCTTCGGAATCGTAGGTAACGTTGACCTGATCGCTGACGAACCGCACCGTCACGCGGGATTGTTCGCCGTCCAGCGCGGCTTCCACGATATTCGCGCTGTCGATCCCGACCAGCGTGTCTTCCATGCGCTGACCGGCCTTTTCGCGCGCGTCGATGGCGCCTGCGAACCCGTCATAGGTCGCCTTGTCCAGCAGCATTTTCAGGGTCTTGCGGTCGCCTTCGGTATAGGCGGCGACGATCATTTCGAACGCCTGTTGCGCGCCTTCCAGGAAATTGTCCGGTTCGAAATTCTCGTCGGCTTCCATAATCTGGCGCAGACCCGCGCCCGCCGGGCCTTCCAGCTGCTTGCTTTCCGGCTTCGGTTCTTCGAAGGATTTCGGCATGCGCACGACATTGTCGTCCGCATTGGCCGGGGCCTGACCGCGCTTTTTGTCGTTGGTATCCGGGAATTCGATGGGCTTCTGATGCCCGGTTCGTTTACCCAGGACACTGCCCAGCTTGAAGATCAGCAGGACGGCAATAGCGGCAAATATGATCAGGTCTATGGGCATTCCGCTCCCTCGAGCCGGGTGTATTGAGGCTTCCACCATTGTCATTTGCGGCGCAAACGCTTACCTCTTGGGCTGCGCTGCACCGCCTCTGATGTAAGGCTTCACTGTGGAAAGGGCAAGATGCCGTTCCTAATCCTGCTCGTTTTCATCCTTGTTCCGATTGCGGAAATCGCCATTTTCATCGAAGTGGGCGACCGGATCGGTCTGGGCTGGACCCTATTCACCATCGTCGCAACCGCCCTGATCGGCACCGCCCTGGTGCGCCAGCAGGGGCTGCAAACCCTGATGAAGGTGCGCAGCGACATGGAACGCAACGTCCTGCCGGTCGACGCGATGCTGACGGGATTATGCATCCTGGTCGCCGGCGTATTGCTGCTGACCCCCGGTTTTCTGACGGATTTCCTGGGTTTCATGCTGCTGATCCCGCCACTGCGGTCGGCGATCGGACACGGCATCGTCCATCAGATGCGCAAAAGCGGCCGCTTCACCGTCTATACGACCGGCGCGACGGGCCAGTCCCGCGCTAATTCCCGGGATGGCGTTATTGAAGGCGAGTTCGAGGAAGTCTCTCCCGACGATGGGCCCCAGGGTGGGCGCGATGGGGGAAATCCGAACGGCCCCCCAAGAAATGGCGACCGCCTGACATGATCCTGATCCGTCACGGTCAGTCCGAATTCAACGTCCATTTCGCCGAAACCCGTCAGGATCCCGGCATCCGCGATCCGAAACTGACCGATTTGGGTCGGCGGCAAATCGCGGCGGGCGCGGACTATATCGCACAGAATCACGGACGAGACCTGCGCCGCATCGTAACATCCCCCTATACGCGCACGCTGCAATCGGCGGCGATCCTGTCGGAGAAGCTGGGCCTGCCGGTGGAAATCGATCCGGATGTCCGCGAACACGCCTTTTTCTCCTGCGATATCGGGACACCGCGCGCCGATCTGGAAAGCCGCTATCCAGCCTTGAATTTCACCGCCTTGGCGGATGTCTGGTGGCCGGACAGCGAGGAAGATCATCATGTCGAGGACCGTGCCCGCACCTTTCGCACGCGTATGGCCGGGCACGAAGACTGGGCCGCGACGCTGGTCGTCAGTCATTGGGGATTTATCCGCGCCCTGACCGGGCATCGCGTGCCGAACGCCGCCGTCCTGCGCCTCGACCCGACCGCGCCGCATCCCGAGGGGGGTGAGGTTGTCTCCATCCCGGATGTATGATAGCGAGCCTCAACCCTTTCTTTATTCCCTTCCGCGAGACACATCATGGCCGACGATCAGAACGCCCAATCTGAAAATAATGAAGGCGGCGCTGCGCCCCAGACTCCGCCCCAGACCCCGGCGGAGCCGCCCTATCAGATCATCATGCAGTATGTGAAGGATTTCTCCTTCGAAAATCCGGGCGCACCGGGAATCTTTACCAGCGGGGCCGCGCCGCAGACCGCGATCAATCTGGACGTCACCAGCCAGCCGCTGGGCGGCCGCGATATCGAGGTCACGCTGAAGATCGATGCGCAGGCTGCTGTCGACGGGAAGGCAGTCTATATCCTGGAACTGGCCTACTCGGCCGTGGTGCGGGTCGGCAACGTGCCGAAGGAGGCGCTGAACGCGCTGGTCCTGGTGGAAGTGCCGCGCATGCTGTTCCCCTTCGCACGGGAAATCGTGTCCTCCACGACGCGCAACGGCGGCTATTCCTCGCTGTTGCTGGCCCCGTTCGACTTTGTGCAGCTATACCGCCGCCATATGGAACAGGCGCAGAAAGCCGGCGGCGACGCAGCGGTTGCCCAGCCCGAAGCAGCCGACACGGCTCAGGCGTAAACCTTCGTCAAAAACGAGGGTCAGGCGTTCCAGATCGGATTGCTGATTTTCGCTTCCAGAAAGGCGGCATGTGCCGCCTTTTCTTCTTCGCTGGCCGCATGGGGGCGAGCCGGTCGGACGGGGCGGCCCGCGACAGGTCCGGCCAACGTTTCCTGGGAAGGTCGCGCTTCCCCGCTCCCCGCATCCTCGCTGTCCCCGAAGGACAGGCCCGTCTGACGCCCGCCGGTCAGCTCGATATAAACTTCGGCCAGAAGCTCCGCATCCAGCAACGCCCCATGCTTGGTCCGCGCCGAATTGTCGATCTGGAACCGCTTACACAGCGCATCCAGGCTGGCCGGGGAGCCCGGGAATTTCGCCCTCGCCATGGCCACGGTATCGACCGTTTGCGACATCGGGATCGTGGGCCGTCCGCAGGCGGTCAGCTCCGCATTGATGAATTTCATATCGAAGGCGGCATTGTGGATGACCAGAATGCCGTCGCCGACGAATTCCAGGAAATCCTCCACCACATCGACGAACAGCGGCTTATCCGCCAGGAAGGCCTCCGACAGGCCGTGGACCTGAAACGCCTCCACCGGCATATCGCGTTCGGGGTTCAGATAGATGTGGAAGGTTTCCCCGGTGGGGACGCGGTTGATCAATTCGACGCAGCCGATTTCGACCAGCCGGTGCCCGGTATTCGGATCCAGGCCGGTCGTTTCCGTATCGAAACAAATCTCGCGCATCAATCAACCTCCCAAATCGTGGACCAGTTGCCGCAACTGCCGGAATACCGGCGCGCGGCCCAGGGACGTCCAGACCAGGACATCCGCGCGCCGGCGCTTCTCCGCCTCCGCCATTTGACGGGCGCGGATATCCGCCAATTTTTGCGGGGTCATGCCCGGTCTGGCAAGCACGCGCTGGGTCTGGATCAGTCTCGGCGCGGTGACGACCAGGGTCAAATCGCAATGCCGGTCGCCGCCGGTTTCGAACAATAGGGGCACGTCCAGCACGGCAATCGGCCGGTTTTGCAGGCGGCAATGGTTCAAGAACCGGTCCCGGTCCGCCGCGACCAGCGGATGCAGGATTTTTTCCAGCCGTTTCAACGCGTCTGGATTGCCGAAAACCAAGGGCCCCAGCGCCGCCCGGTCGACGGCGCCGTTTTTCGTCGATCCGGGGAAGGCGTCTTCCACCGCCGCGACCGCCGCGCCGCCCGGCCCCGTCAGCTTATGCACCGCCGCATCGGCATCGTGAATCGCGCAGCCCAACCGTCGCAGCATGGCCGACGCCGTGCTTTTCCCCATCCCGATGGACCCGGTGAGGCCGAGGACGATCATTGACCGATCGCCTCCAACACCGCGCGGCGGAGGGCGTCGTCGACAACCGGCGGCTCCGGCGGATTGAACCAGGCGACAAAGCCCGGCACGGCCTGATGCAGCAACATGCCCAGCCCGTCGACCGTCGCATTGCCGCGCGCCCGCGCCTGGGCCAGAAGGCCGGTTTCCAGGGGCTTGTAGACGATATCGGTCACGAAGGCCCGTTTCGGCAGGGGTGACAGGTCGATGTCCAATTCCGGCTGGCCGGTCATGCCCAGGCTGGTCGTGTTGACCAGAAAATCCGCATCGGCCAACCATTTCGGCAGCTTCTTGTAAGTGCCGACGGACAGCTTGCTGGCCGCGAATTGTTGCAGGTCCGACGCCACGCTTTTCGCGCGGTCCTGGTTCCGGTTCACGATACGAATTTCCGCGAAGCCAAGATCCTGCAACGCCCCGATCACGGCCCGCGCCGCGCCGCCCGCACCCAGAACCACCGCCACGCCCCGTCCCGTATCCGCCCAGCCGTCCGCCGCTTCCAAATTGGCGCGGAAGCCGTAGAGGTCCGTATTGCGGCCTTCGATACCGCCGTCCTTGCGTTTCACGATCGTATTCACCGCGCCCAATCGTTTCGCAGCCGAATCGAGAATATCGCAATAGGCATGGGCCGCTTCCTTGAAAGGCACGGTCACGTTCATGCCGACCCAGCCTTCACTGTCCAGAAGCTTCGTCGCCGCCAGCGCGAAATTGTCCGGCGGCAGGTCGCGTATTTCGTAGCGGCCCTTGATGCCGTAGCGTTTTAGCCAGGTGCCGTGCAGGACCGGCGACAGGGATTGGCCGATCGGATGGCCGACGACACCGGCGACCGGCTCGCCGACCGGACCCAGGCTGGGGATCGTGGCGGGAATATCGCCGAGGCTGGGCGGTATCATGACAGGATGGCCCCATGTTGACGCAGGAATCCCAGAAGCGGCAGAAGGGGCAGGCCCAGAATGGTGAAGTAATCACCCTCGACCCGGCTGAACAGTTGCGCGCCCAGCCCTTCCAGCCGGTACCCGCCGACGGAGCCGAGGCCGTCCTCCCCCACCGCATCGACATAGCGGGCGATGAAATCCGGGGTCAGGGAGCGCATGGTCAGATGCGCCGGTTCCACCAGACCCCAGATCCGCTCCCCGTTGCGCATGACGGATACGCCCGCGAACAGGCTGTGCCGCTTGCCGCTCAAGGCCTCGATATGGCCGCGCAGATGGTCGATATCCGCCGGCTTGTCGAACCAGACGCCGTTGCAGTCCAGGGTCTGATCCGCCCCGATGACCAGCGCGCCGGGATGACGACGGCTGACTTTCAACGCCTTCAGGTCCGACAGCGCCTCCGCGACCTGGGCGGCGCTGGCCCCTTCGGCGCGCAGGCTGTCCTTCACCGAATCCTCGTCGACATTGGCCGGGTCGATATGGACCGCCAGCCCCGCCCCGCGCAGAAGATCGGCGCGGGTCTTGCTGCCCGATGCCAGAACGATATCGACGGATTGTCCGAGATTGAGCGCGCTCACCGCTTGTCGTTCCCCTTCAAACCGGCCTCGCGCAGTTCCAGGCGGCGGTCGTAGTGTTCAATGATCGCGGCGGCCGTTTCCTCGATCGATCGGCGCGACACGTCAATGACCGGCCAGTTCCGTTCATGACAAATGCGGCGGCAGGTCATGACTTCCTTGCGCACGGTTTCCAGATCGACATAGTCCGTTTCGTCTCCTTCGGCGATCATCTTCAAACGGTTTTTGCGGATTTGGACCAGCCGCGCGGGATCCTTGGTCAGGCCGATGACCAGCGGCGCGTTGGGTCCTGTCATGGTCAACAATTCCTGCGGCAGGCCGATCCCCGGGACGAAGGGCACATTCGCCGCCTTGATGCCGCGGTTCGCCAGATAGATGCAGGTCGGTGTCTTCGACGTGCGGGACACGCCGGTCAGGACGACATCCGCATTGTGCAGATTCCAAAGCCCCTGCCCGTCGTCATGGGCCATGGCGTAATGCATGGCGTCGATGCGGCTGAAATAATCGGCGTCCAGCGCATGCTGCCGCCCCGGCTGCTGCCGCGCAGATGTCCCGATATAGTTTTCGAAGGCGGTAATGAACGGGTCCAGAACGGAAATACAAGGCACGCGCAGATCGCGGCAGCCTTCCAACAAATGGCGGCGCAGGTCCTGATTGACGAAGGTGAACAGGACGATCCCCGGATCGGCGGCGACCTTTTCCAAGATATGATCGATGCGCGCGGTGTTGCGGATCAGGTTCCAGTGATGCTCGATTCCCTCGATCCCTTCGAACTGGACGATACAGGCCCGCGCAATGGCCTGAACCGTCTCGCCGGTCGAATCCGAGACGAGATAGAGCTGTATGGCGCGCGGCTGTTCGCTCATGGGCACTAAATCCGTTCTTCCGGCAAAGTCTGTGTAAACCCTGTGGATCGTTTATGGGACAACCGACCCCGATATGGCAATGCCGCAACCATCCCCAAATCGGACCGGAGTCCGACAATGGGTTTTACCCATATGGATAGAATCCGAAACATGGATTTTGCCCTGTGGGTGTCCGATCGGATCGCCGATATCTATCCTCGACTCCGGCACAATTCGAAAACCGGGATATCCGCGGCATACTGACGCTTTTCCCATGGCTTTCCCACAGGAAGAGGCCTAGGTTTCAGGGGCATGTGCATAACATCGGGATGAAATTTAATCCCCGTGTCGCCCCCCTCCATCAACAGCCACTCCCTTTTATAATTATTATATTTATTTATAAGGGGAGCGCGTTCCCCGGATCGAGAGACGGTATGACCTCCAAGAAATCCCTGAAGCCTTTCCTGCGTGCCTTGAATGGCGAGACCCAGTCCGTGCCGCCCATCTGGCTGATGCGTCAGGCCGGACGCTATCTGCCGGAATATCGGGAGGTTCGTGCGTCGGCCAACGGGTTCCTGGACTTGTGTTACAGTCCCGAAAAGGCTTGTGAAGTAACGTTGCAGCCGATCCGGCGCTACGGTTTCGACGCCGCGATCCTGTTTTCCGACATTCTGGTCATTCCCCATGCGCTTCAGCAGAAGGTTTGGTTCGTCGAAGGCGAAGGACCGAAACTGGAACCGTTGAAGGATGCGGGCGACTTGTCGATCCTGAAACCCGACGCGGTTCTGGGCCATCTGCAGCCGGTTTTCGAGACGGTCGCGAAACTGAATGCCGCGCTGCCGATCGAATGCGCGCTGATCGGCTTTGCCGGGGCGCCCTGGACCATCGCGACCTATATGATCGAAGGCGGATCGTCGCGCGATTTCGCCAAGACGAAGCTATGGTCCTATCGCGACCCGGACGGGTTCCAGCGCCTCATCGATATCGTTGTGGAAGCGACCGCATCCTATCTGATCGCCCAGATCGACGCCGGGGCCCAGGCGTTGCAGCTGTTCGACAGCTGGGCCGGGGCCTTGGACGAACACGGGTTCCGCCGCTGGTCGATCGCCCCGGCAAAGCGCATCGTGGACATCGTGAAAAGCCGCCATCCCGACGTGCCGATCATCGGTTTCCCGCGCGGTGCCGGTCCGGCCTATATCGATTATGCCGCCGAAACCGGGGTGGATGCGGTGTCCCTGGATCAGGGCGTTCCCGTTGCCTGGGCCGCGCAGGCGCTGGATAAATCCGTGACGCTGCAAGGGAATTTGGATCCCATGGCGCTGCTGGCCGGCGGGGAACAGTTGGACCGGGCGGTGGATCATATCATCGATGGGTTCGCGTCCCGCCCGCATGTTTTCAATCTGGGCCATGGCATCATCAAGGAAACGCCGCCGGAGCATGTGACGCGACTGGTCGAGCGCGTGCGGCGGTCTAGGTCCTAAACCGGATCAGCGAGCCTCGATTTTTGGAGCATCCGATGACAACCGTGCTGCCGCCCGACCATCCGACCGTCCTGAATCCCAGGATCGGTGTGCTGTTGGTCAATCTGGGTACGCCGGACGGGTATGACACGCCCAGCATGCGCCGCTATCTGGCGGAATTCCTGTCCGATCCGCGCGTGATCGAGGCGCCGAAATGGCTGTGGTACCCGATCCTGCACGGGATCATCCTGACGACCCGGCCGAAAAAATCCGGTCAGGCCTATCGGAAAATCTGGATGCGGGAAACGAATGAAAGCCCGCTGCGCTTCTATACCCGCGAACAGTCGAACCGGCTGGCGACGCGGTTCGAAACCGAAAATGTCGCTGTGGAATGGGCCATGCGCTATGGGTCGCCGTCCATTCCGGACAAGCTGGACGCGCTGTTGGCCGCGGGCTGTCACCGAATTCTGATCCTGCCGCTGTATCCGCAATATTCCGCCGCGACCACGGCATCGGTTCAGGATACGGTTTTCGCCCATCTGGCGACACTGCGTCGCCAACCGGCGATCCGCACCTTGCCCAGCTTCCATGACGAACCGTCCTATATCGCGGCCCTGGCGAACAGCGTGCGCGACAGCCTGAAAGGCGCCGAAACGCCGGATCACCTGTTGTGCAGTTTCCACGGCATGCCGCGCGAAACGCTGGACAAAGGCGATCCCTATCACTGTTTCTGTCAAAAGACGGGCCGCTTGCTGCGCGATGCGCTGGGCTGGCCGGAAGATCGGTTCACCGTTGTCTTCCAGTCCCGCTTCGGGCCGAAGGAATGGCTGCAGCCCTATGCCGAACCGACGGTGCGGGACCTGGCCAAGGGCGGCACGAAATCCATCGCGATGATTTCACCCGGCTTCGTGTCCGACTGCGTGGAAACGCTGGAAGAACTGGCCATCGGCCTGAAAGAGGTGTTCGAGGAAAACGGCGGGGAGCATTTCACCTATATTCCCTGCCTGAACGCCACGGACGCATCCATCGATATGCTGGAATCCCTGACCCGGCGCGAATTGTCCGGGTGGCTGTAGGAGACGGACCCCATGGAGTTTTGGATCAAGGCAATTCACGTCATGTCCGTCATCGCCTGGATGGCCGGGATGCTCTATCTGCCGCGGCTCTTCGTCTATCACTGTGACGCGGAACCGGGGTCGAAACAGTCGGAAGATTTCAAGGTCATGGAACGCCGCCTGCTGCGCGGCATCATGAACCCGGCCATGATCGCGACCTGGATTTTCGGCCTGTGGACGGCCTATGAGTTCAATTTCTTCACCGACGGCTGGTTCCACGCGAAAATGGCCTTGGTCATCCTGCTGTCCGGCATGCACGGCGCGATGTCGAAATGGCGCAAGGATTTCGCGGCGGACCGCAATACGCGCAGCGCGAAATTCTACCGCATCATGAACGAGGTCCCCGCCGTCCTGATGGTCGGGATCGTCATCCTGGTCGTCGTTAAGCCGTTCTGACGCAACCGGTCTTAACAAAACATCCATTTGACTTTAAACGCGATCCACCTTATGTGATCGGTAGTCGGATCGTTGGGTCCGGCGGCACGCATCGTATCCGGACAACACGTTTTTCAAGACGACCGGTATTCCTTCCCGCGCCATAGCCAGACTTATGCCGTTTCGGCCATGACGCTCCCAAGTCGATACAATCGGTTCGAACCGAACGTCCGGACGATGTGTTTTCAACACAATTCCCGAACAAGCGCGATACCTCAATGCATCTGAAAGAACTGAAACAAAAGACCCCGCCCGAGCTTCTGGCCTTCGCCGAGGAGCTGGAGATCGAAAACGCCTCCAACCTGCGCAAACAGGAACTGATGTTCGCCTGTTTGAAGCAATTGGCGATGAACGACGTTGCGATCTATGGCGAGGGCGTCCTGGAAGTCCTGCAGGACGGTTTCGGGTTCCTGCGCTCGCCGGAAGCCAACTATCTGGCCGGGCCCGACGATATCTACGTATCGCCCAGCCAGGTGCGCCGCTTCGGTCTGCGCACCGGCGACACGGTCGAAGGCCAGATCCGCGCGCCGAAGGACGGCGAACGCTATTTCGCGCTGTTGAAGGTCAACAAGGTCAATTTCGACGATCCGGATCAGGTCCGTCACCGCATCAATTTCGACAACCTGACGCCGCTCTATCCAGACGAAAAACTGCATCTGGAAATCGAAGGCCAGGACGACAAGAAGAAAAAGGAACTGTCGACCCGCGTCATCGATTTGGTCGCGCCGCTGGGCAAGGGTCAGCGCGCGTTGATCGTCGCCCCGCCGCGAACCGGTAAAACCATGCTGATGCAGAATGTGGCGCATGCGATTTCGCAGAACCACCCGGATGTCTATCTGCTGGTCCTGCTGATCGACGAACGGCCGGAGGAAGTGACGGACATGCAGCGTTCCGTGAAGGGGGAGGTCGTGTCCTCCACCTTCGACGAACCGGCGCAGCGTCACGTCCAGGTCGCCGAAATGGTGATCGAAAAGGCCAAGCGTCTGGTCGAACACAAGCGCGACGTGGTCATCCTGCTGGACTCCATCACCCGTCTGGCCCGTGCCTACAACACGGTCGTGCCGTCGTCGGGCAAGGTCCTGACCGGCGGTGTCGACGCCAACGCGCTGCAACGCCCGAAGCGGTTCTTCGGGGCCGCGCGCAATATCGAGGAAGGCGGCTCGCTGACCATCATTTCCACGGCGCTGATCGATACCGGCAGCCGCATGGACGAGGTCATTTTCGAAGAATTCAAGGGCACCGGTAACTCTGAAATCATCCTGGACCGCAAGCTGTCCGACAAGCGCACCTTCCCGGCCATCGACATCACCAAGTCGGGTACCCGCAAGGAAGAACTGCTGGTCGACAAGGGCACGCTGTCGAAGATGTGGGTCCTGCGCCGCATCCTGATGCCGATGGGCGTCACCGACGCGATGGAATTCCTGTTGGACAAGCTGAAGCATTCGAAGAACAACAACGAATTCTTCGACAGCATGAACCAATAGCGTTTGGAATAGAGTCCTGACTGGCGCGAAGGACTTCGACATGGACTATGCCGATTACCTAGGACTCGATGGGTTGTTCGAGTGCCAGAATCCGCAATCGGACGCCCATGACGAGCTGTTGTTCATCATTCAGCACCAGACGTCGGAGCTGTGGATGCGGCTGGCGTTGCATGAACTGCACGCCGCCCGCACGGCGATTCTGGCCGGGGAAATCCAGCCCAGCTTTAAAATGTTGGCTCGCGTGGCGCGGATTTTTGAACAGCTGAACAGCGCGTGGGACGTTTTGCGGACAATGACGCCGTCGGAATACACCCGGTTCAGGCCGTCGCTCGGCGGATCCTCGGGATTCCAGTCCTTTCAATATCGGGAAATCGAATTCCTTTTGGGCAATCGAAACCCGGCGATGATCGACATTCACAAAAATCGCCCCGATGTGATGGCGCGGCTCCGCACGGAGCTCGAACGGCCCAGCCTCTACGATGCCGCAATTTCAATGCTTTGCGGTGCGGGATTCGACATCGCGCCGGAAACCACGCATCGCGCTCTGGATCGCGGATATCACCCGGACCCATCGGTGGAAGCTGCCTGGAAAGCGGTCTACGGCGATCCCGGACGACATTGGGACCTCTACGAAATGGGTGAAAAGCTTGTCGATCTCGAGGATTACTTCAGGCGTTGGCGATTTAACCACGTCACCACTGTCGAGCGCGTGATCGGCGCGAAACCCGGCACGGGCGGCACGGGCGGCGTCACCTATCTTCGGAAAATGCTGGAAACCGTTCTCTTCCCCGAACTTTGGTCCGTCAGAACAAGTCTTTAGTCTTTCCGCAGCCAAAGCGCCGATTCCGGAATCCCGTCGGCGATTGGGATTTTGCCGGCGGAGGAATCCGCCAGGAAGTCCGGGCAGCGCGTGGATATCCACCGGCTGGACCAGACGGGTTTGAACCCGCCCCCACCCATCAGGGCCGCCACCGGCAGCTGTTCGTTATAGCCGCGCCAGGTCCAGCTTTCGGGATAGGGATCGGGCAGGAAGATGTCGTGAATCATCACGAAAACGCCTGCCGGCAGGGCCGGAATGATGCGGCCCATCAGGATATCGACATCGCTGCCCGGCATGGCGATATGACTGGAATCCACCATCAGGAAGTCGCCGGGTTCCAGGCTGTCGAACAGGGCGGGGTCGGCATCCTGCAACACGGACCGCAGGACGAAAACGCCGGGCAGTTTCGAGATATCGGCGCGCGGCGCCGGGTCGACGGCGGTGACGTCCGTGTCCAACCCACCGTCACGGATCGCCGCGGCGACGAAGCGGGTGGAATGGCCGCTGCCGATTTCGACGATCCGTTTCGGCGCATGGCGGCGTACCATCAAATAGGCCGCCAGCCCGTCCAGCCGCGGAAACCATTGCTGCTGCCAGCGCGGCAGGGGCGGTTCGGCCCCGTCGAAGCGCTTGGTCACATCCACAATCGTTTCGGTATCGGAAAGAAGGTCCAGAAACCCCGGCTCGCAGTCGCGGAACAGGTCTTCAATCCAGGGAAAACCCTGTCGTTCGGCGGCTTTCGGGATCGACCCGGCATAGCGATAGGGGATGAAATAACCACGCGTCGCCCAGCCGAATAGGGTCGGCAGGCCTAGTTGCAGGCGGCGCAGGAACGGATTTGTCGCCATCGGTTCGCCGTCGTCAGGGTTTCAGGATCATGCCCTCGCGGGCGACATGGCTGCCCGGACGGGCGTCTTCCAGCTGTTCGGCGATATCGTCCATGAATTCGTCGTCATGGGTCGGTTCGTGATGGAACAGGACCAGAGTTTTGACCCCGGCCTCGTCCGCGACGCGCACGGCTTCCTGCCAGGTCGAATGGCCGAAGCCGACGAAACGGGGGTATTCCTCCTCCGTATAGGTGGCGTCGTAGATCATGATGTCGGTATCGCGCACCAGATCGATCAGGGTCTGGTCGCGCTTCCCATCCGGATAATGTTCCGTGTCGGTGATATAGCAGATCGACCGGCCGTCGAATTCGATGCGATAGCCGCAGGCCCCGTTCGGGTGGTTCAAGGGCGCGGTGCGCAGCGTGATGCCGTCCGCCGGATGCAGCGTGTCGCCGCATTCGAAATCCCGAAATTCGACTTTTGCGCGAAAGGTTTCCGGCGGTACGGGGAACAGCGGCGCCTGCATCATTTCCGATAGGGTCCCCCTCAATGTCCGATCCGGCAGCAGGTTGCCCGCCCAAAGGCGCGGATTGTTGCCGGGCAGGTGAAACGGTACGAAAAACGGCAGGCCGATGATATGGTCCAAATGGGTATGGGTCAGGAACAGATCGATTTCCTGCGGCCCATTCTGGAAAATTTCCTGCGCGATGACGCGGCCCAGCTTGCGCAGCCCGGTGCCGCCGTCGAAGACCAGCCGACGCTTGCCGCACATAACCTCGAGGCAGGACGTATTGCCGCCGTACCGGATCGTATCCGGACCGGAGCAGGCAATACTGCCGCGCGTACCCCAAAATTTGACGAAGAAATCCTGTCCGTTCCCGTCGCGCGCCATTCCGCTGCCCGATCTATCCCTTCTTGACGCCGCCTGTCGTCAACGGCGCGTCTTTTCCTCGTTTCGTGTCCAAGCTCTTTATCCGACTTATCGCTCGGCGGGGTGGCGACAAGCCCTGTCTTGGATGCTATAGCGGCTTCATACGGAAGGCAAATTTAAGAAACGCCAGAGTTCCGCTATTATTAGAGACATCGGATAGAGACCGTTCCCGTGCAAACCGACACCCAATCTCAAGCCCCTGCCGGGGAACGCCATACCGATTGGATCGGCCTGTATTTCGGCCTGTTGGTGGCAATTTTCGCGGCCTTCGTTCAGTTCAAACTGCCGCCGGTCCTGCCGGAAATGCTGGTGCTGTTCCGCTACCGCCCGGAAATCGCGGGCGGCTTCATGTCGATTTTCGCCGTGGTCGGGCTGCTGGCATCGGTCAAGATCGGCCGGTTGATGCAGCGTCAGGCGACGGCGGCCTGGCTGGTCGGGGCCTGTCTCTTGGTCGGTTTGGGGGCGGTGCCGATCCTGATTTTCCCGGAATGGGATCTGGCGGTCCTGGCGGGCCGGGGGGTCGAGGGCATGGCCATGGCGATCCTGGCGATCGCGGGACCGACCCTGATGACCCGGAATGCCGCGCCGCGCCACTTGCCCATCGCCATGGCTCTGGCCGCGACCTGGATTCCGCTGGGCGGGCTGCTGGCGACCATCGTTGCGCGCCTGTCCGGGACCTGGGCGGCGGTCTGGTGGGTGGGGCTGGGTCTTGCCGTGCTGGTCGCGCTGACCACCCTTGCGCTGAACCGCAACGGCGGGCGGCGGATCGCCCTGCCGACGGCGAAGGGCGGCGCGCAGGATTTGTCGCCCTCGGATCGGCGCATGCTGACACTGGTGGCGGTCTGTTTCGCCTTCTGGGCCTTGCAGAATTTATCGGTATTAAGCTGGGTTCCGGAATATCTGGTGTCGAACCGGGGCCTGCCGGATTCAACCGCGAAGGAACTGTATGGCGTGCTGGTGATCGTCGTCGCCATGTCGAACCTGTTTGCCGCCGTGCCCTTGCGGTTGGGCGTTCCTATCGTGCCGCTGCTGGCGACGGTCCTGGTCGGTCAGGGTCTGGTCCTGTTGATCGGTCCGTCCGCCGGAACCGATTGGACGGGGCTGTTGGCCATCATCGTCTATGCGCTGATCGCCGGGATCACGCCGACATGCATCTTCGCGCTGCCGGATGCGCTTCTGGGGGAGAACCGCACCGGATCGGCGGCCTTCGGCCTGTTGATGACGGGGCGCAATCTGGGCGTTCTCGTTGGCCCCGTCTTTATCGGCTGGGTCGGCGCCAGCGCCTGGGGCTGGCAAGCCGCGTGGTGGAGCGCCGCCGCCTCCACCCTCTGCGCGATGCTGGCCTCGCTGGTATTGCTCTTCGTGGCAAAACGAGTCCGACGCGCGCCGTAAGGGACCGATTTGTAGCTTAAGGAACCAGCTTGTAGCCGCCGGGTTCCGTTACCAGGATTTCCGCGTTGGACGGGTCTTTTTCGATCTTCTGGCGCAGGCGGTAGACATGGGTTTCCAGCGTATGCGTGGTGACGCCCGCGTTATAGCCCCAGACCTCCCCCAACAGGATATCCCGCGACACCACCTTGGACCCCGTTCGATACAGGTATTTCAGGATCGCGGTTTCCTTTTCGGTCAGGCGCACCTTCTTCCCGTCTTCTTCCAGCAGCAGCTTTTGCGCCGGGCGGAAGCTGTAGGGCCCGATGGTGAAGACCGCGTCTTCGCTTTGCTCATGCTGGCGCAATTGCGCGCGCAGGCGGGCCAGCAGGACGTTCAGTCGGAACGGCTTCGACACGTAATCGTTCGCCCCGGCGTCCAGGCCCAGGATCGTGTCTGAATCGGAATCATGCGCGGTCAGCATGATGACGGGGCATTTGATGCCGTGGCGGCGCAGGACGCGACAGGCTTCCCGCCCGTCCATATCGGGCAGTCCGACATCCAGAACGATGGCGTTGAAGTGGTCGGTCTTCGCGACTTCGATGGCCTCTCCCGCCGTGCTGGCCTGGACGGTTTCGAATTCTTCGTGCAGTTGCAGCTGTTCGGCGAGCGACTGGCGCAGTGCGTCGTCATCGTCGCACAACAGGATTTTTTTACCGCTCATGGATATCCGTCTCTAAGAAAGGAAGCGTTCGCGTTATTTGGCAGCTTAGCATGATCCGATCCAGTCGGGAAAAGAACTGATCGCGCTTTTGTTACTTGGCATGTCGTTTGCTTGTTGTTCGGGCGGAGAAGGAGAGTAGGCATGACGAGTGCAACAAACGCCGCAGACGTGCGGTCAACGACAGCGCCGCCGCCCTGGTCTCTGTTCGCGCCGTCGGGGGCGAACGGACGGGGCGGAAATGCGTCATCGTCGTCAGAAGCCGCATCGAACAACAACAAGCCCGTGACGCAGTTTTCGGACGTTTTAAACGACCGAACCCAACCGCGCACGACGGCGCAGGCGGAAACGACCCGCCCGTCGGAACCGGGTCGCACGGCGCAATATGCCGGGCTTCCACCCAATATTAAGGCCGAAGATCGGTGGGAGTATCAAGATCGGCAGGACACGACGGCGCTGGCCTCCCAGAATTCGGACGACTTTTTCGGGGAGGACGGATTTTCCCTGGCGGATATCGTGGATATTGTGAATCCGCTGCAACATTTGCCGGTTATCTCCACGATCTATCGCAGTTTGACGGGCGATGAGATCAGCACGGGCGCGCGTCTTGCCGGCGACGCCCTGTTTGGCGGACCGGTTGGCTTTGCCGCCGGTCTTGCGAATGTCGTGATGGAGGACGCAACCGGTTCGGATA
Organism: Pacificispira spongiicola; assembly: GCF_012926505.1. Taxonomy (GTDB): domain Bacteria; phylum Pseudomonadota; class Alphaproteobacteria; order UBA8366; family Aestuariispiraceae; genus Pacificispira; species Pacificispira spongiicola. The sequence goes on along the minus strand of NZ_JABBNT010000003.1, from coordinate 340,699 downwards.
TCGGCGACAGTGTGATGGCGGCGCTCTTCGGGTCCGAGGACGATGCCGGAACCGCGCTGGCCTCTGCCGACAGTCCCGCAGCCATGGCCGACGATGTGGCGGAAATCGCGCCGGCGTCGGGTACGACACAGCAAGCGGCGCCGGTACAAATGGCGCAGGCCGCGCCCACAGCGCGGACACGGGCGTCGAGCCCCCTCTTCGCGGCGCAACCGACCGGCATGCCGCTGGCGTCGAATCCGGGGGCGGCGACGTCCTTGATTCCGCCCATGCCCGGCGGTCCGCCGACTGTCCTGGCGCAGGCCGCGTCGCAGCCGACGCGATCTTCCCAGGCGGGCCAGACGCCCCAGACTCCCATGACGGCGGCGGGCCAGGGCGTCCCGAAATTGTCGCCGGATGCTGCCAATGTGCTGATGCGAATGGCCCAAGCCAGTCAATCCCAAATTGGCCAATCCCAAGCTGGCCAATCCCAAGCTGGTCAATCTCAAGCCAGCCGGTCGCCGTCGGGGATAACGCCGTCGGGGATAACGCCATCCGGGATAACCCCGCCGGTCGGACCGACAGCGATGGCTGCCCCATCTGACGCCGCGCCTTCCAAAGTAGCTGCGCCGGCTTCGACGGCGTCCGGCAAGGCGGCCCCGGTGCAGACGGCATCCGCCGAATTCGTGGAACCGGTGCCGGTCGAGAACCTGCCCGCCGCGATGATGGAGGCGCTGTCCCGGTATGAAGCGCTGAAGGGCGGATGACCGACCTGATTACCAATGGCCGCGAATTGCGCCTGCCCGATGGCACCGTCCTGCCCTGCAGCATGGGTCGGTCGGGCCTGATCGCCGCCGCCGACAAGCGGGAAGGCGACGGTGCCACGCCCATCGGGCGCTGGCGTCTTTTGCATGTCTATTGTCGCGCGGACCGTATCGCGCCGCCCGATACCGCCTTGCCGCTCACCGCGATCACCGATCGGGACGGCTGGTGTGACGCGCCGGACGACCCGAACTATAACCGGGCCGTGACCCTGCCCTACCCGGCATCGCATGAAACCTTGATGCGCGAGGACGGGCTGTACGACCTGTTGGTCACTACCGACCACAATACCGACCCTGCGGTTCCCGGTTTGGGCAGCGCCATTTTCCTGCATTGCCGCCATCCGCAAGGGAAGCCGACGGCAGGCTGCATTGCCGTTGACCGCGCCGCCCTGATCGCCCTTGTGGAAGCGATCGACGTCGATAGCCGTTTGATTATTGAGGCCTAGTTATAGGGGCCTATTTTTTGGGGCCTAGTTATTGAGGTTTGGGCCGGGATCCGAAAATCGCGCTGCCGACACGCACATGGGTCGCGCCGAACCGGATGGCGGTTTCGAAATCCGCGCTCATCCCCATGGACAGACCCGACAGGCCGTTGCGCGCCGCCATATCGGCCAGCAGCGCGAAATAGGGCGCGGCGGGCCGGTCGACCGGCGGGATGCACATCAGCCCTTTCAGATCGAGTCCCAGATCGTCGCGAACCTCCCGAACGAAGGCATCCGTATCCGACGGCAGGATTCCGGCTTTCTGCGGTTCCTCGCCGATATTCACCTGAATGAAGACGGACAGTTTCTTGTCTTGGGCGTCGCATTCGCGCGCGATCGCCTTGGCGATCTTCGGCCGGTCGATGGATTCGATGGCGTCGAACAGCGCGACCGCCTGTTTCGTCTTGTTGGATTGCAGCGGTCCAATCAGATGTAGCACCGTATCCGGATAGGCCTCGCGCAATTCCGGCCATTTCCCTTCCGCTTCCTGCACGCGGTTTTCGCCGAACAGACGATGGCCCGCATCCAATACCGGTCGGATATCGGGCCCGTCGAAGGTCTTGGACACGGCGACCAGGGAAACGCTGTCCGGGCTGCGGTCCGCGTCCCGCGCGGCATCGGCGATTTGGTCCATGACGTGGCGGTATTGATCGATTGTGCTGGTCATCTACGCATATCCTCAAAGACGCGCCGCACCGGGTTTGCGAATGGCGGCGGGAACGATATTGTGCGGCAGTTTTACACCGTCTCGCCGCGACACCCAAGGCGGATGGATCGGCCGAAAGTAAACGGGGACCCTTCGCGATGACGCCTCTTCTCGCCCAACGGCTTCAACAGGCCTTTACCCTTCAAGGGCAGGGCCGGTTCGACGAAGCCGCCGCGATCTGCGAGGAAGTCCGCAAGGTCGCCCCCCGAGAGCCGGGCCCGCATTATATATCGGGCGTGATCCACCATCGGAAAGGGGCGCTCGACGACGCTGCGGCGGCATTTCGGAAGGCGTTGAAACTCAATCCCCGCGATCCAGGGTCGATCAGTGGCCTGGGCATGATTGCCCTGCAACGCGGGCGATTGGACGAGGCGGCGCGGCAGTTCAATCTGGCGCTGAAGCTTGTTCCGGGCGATCCCGGCATGATGAACAATCTCGCCCTCTGCTATCGCAATCTGGGCCGACTGGCGGATGCGGTCGACACATGGCGACAGGCGCTCAAGAAAGCCCCAAACAATATCGAGGCGATGCTGAACCTTGCCGTCAGTTATGACGCGTTAGGCGATATGCAGCAGGCGGATCCACTGTTCGAACGCCTCAAAACCCTGGCCCTTACGGACCCGGACGTCGCGTCGGGGATCAGCAAATATTACCTGCGCTTGGGACGAACGTCGGAAGCGGGCGAAATTCTACGCGCCGCCATGGCGACCAATCCGCACAATGCGATACTGACGGAAGGTCTGATGTCCCTGGAAATGGCGGAAGGCCATACCGGGGAAGCCGTCGACTTGGCGCGCAAGACCCTGGAATTAGCGCCGAACCGGCCCGGCGCGCTGCTCCAGCTTCTGCAATCCGGGCATGACCGGGAGGCGCTGATGGCCGATCCGGTGATCGTCCGTTCGGTCGATGCGGTCCGCAAACTGTGCGAGGCCGGTCAGGACGCACCGATAACCCTGCTGACCGCCGGTCGGGTCATGGAACAGGTCGGCGAGTATGAGCTGGCGGCGCGATCCTACAAGAAAGGCAACGATACGATTTCGAAGGCACTGCGGGCCGCCGGACAGTCCTACGACCGGGCGCGGATGGATGACTATGTCGCGGCGGTAGCGACGCGCCGGGACGAATTGGCCCGCATCGTCGCGCAGCGTCTAGAAGATGGGGGAGACACGTCACGGCCCGATGCGAAGACGCCGATATTTATCGTCGGCATGCCACGGACCGGCTCCACCCTGCTGGAGCAGATATTGGACGGGTATCCGACCGTGACGATCGGTGGTGAGATGGACGGGCTTCAAACGGTGGCCGCGGGTCTCGGGTCGCCTCATTTCTCCGCCCCAGATGCCGCATGGATCGACCGTTTCGTTGAGGACAGCTTCGATTTCGGTGCGCAGGAGAAAAGTTATAGGGAGTCCGTGGCGCGGTTAATCGACCCTTCCGATCTGGCATCCGCGCGATGGTTCGTGGACAAAAATCTATTCAACTTCCTCTATCTGCCGATCGCGTTGGCGCTGTTTCCGACGGCGCGCATTATTTATATGACGCGGGCATTGCCCGATGTTGCCCTGTCCATCTATTCCATTTCTTTTCTGCGGCCGCTGAGGTTCGACTGCGATTTGGCCGATATCGGGCATTACAATTCGGCCTGCGAGCGACTCGTCGACCTGTTCGCCCCGATGCTGGGGGATCGGCTCCACCGAATTTCTTACGATCGGCTGGTTTCCGATCCTGAAGAAGAAACGCGCGCAGTGTTGGCGGGGCTGGGGCTGGCGTGGGATCCGGCCTGCCTTGACTTTTTCAAGCGGTCGAAAAAGGCGGCGACGGCCAGCATGGCGCAGGTCCGTCGGCCGATGAACCGTTCCGGATTGGGTAAATCGCGTCACTATGACGGCCTGTTGCCCCTTCCCGGTCTATCCGACGATGGGCGTGAATAAAGGCGGCGGCACCTGGAATCGACCTCGGAAATCCCAAGTGTTGCATTTGCATCACGTCGGAACCCTCTTGAAAGTCTGTAGGTTTTTTTACCGTTGCACAGAAAATAGACCGCCGATATTGCTGATGCAGCCTAAGGCGTCGGGGGAGCCTCACGTGTTAGGTAATTGAAACCAAGTCTTCCGCGTTTCGGTACTCTGCGCCGACCAGCGGATAGAGCAAGGATCTGGAGACAGAAATGAAAAAGCTTCTTATCGGTTCGACGGCGCTTTTCGCTGTTGGTGCGATCTCCTCGGCCGCTCAGGCTGACATCGCCAAACTGTCCGTTAGCGGTCAGATCGACATCGCCTACTCCGTTATCGACTCGGAAGTCGCGAACAGCGACGGCACCGACGGCGCCGGCATGGGTTCGGGCAACAGCTCCACCCAGCTGGTCTTCGATTGGGGCGGGGCCACCGAGTCCGGCCTGCAGTACGGCGCGCGTCTCGACTACCGCTTCCAGAACGACGATGCGGACGAACTGTACGTCTTCCTGGCCGGCGACTGGGGTCGTCTGCACATCGGCGGTGACGACGGTGTCGTCGATGCCTTCGCCCCGGGTGGCGAAAGCGTCCTGGCCGGTGCCTGGGGTTACGACGGCAACCACAACGTTGCCCCGACCAGCGGTTCGGGCACGACGGGTTACTTCGTTTCCAGCAACGGTACGATCCTGACGGCGAACCCGCAGTCGGCTGCCTCTGGCTCCTCGATCCTGACGGTTGCCCCGACGCTCGCGACGGAAACCGACGACTCGATGAAGTTCAGCTACTACTCCCCGTCGTTCTCGGGCTTCCAGGTCGGCGCGTCCTATATTCCGGACGTTTCCTCGACCTCGAACACGACCGGCTCGGGCGTTCTGGGCGGCAAGACCGGCTACGAAGTCGCCGCGAAGTGGGACGGCAGCTTTGACGCGGTCAGCATCGGCCTGGGCGGCGGCTACATCGGCCAGACCGACACGACGGGTCAGAAGTCTTCCCAGGGCATGCGTCTGGGCACGACGATTGGCTTCGCCGGGTTCTCCTTCGGCATGGGCTACGGCGACAACTTCGACACGGGTTGCGCGTCCGGCTCGACCAATTGCGACGGTGGTGACTACTGGTCGTACGGTCTGGCCTACTCCTTCGGCCCGGGTGCGGTCTCGATCGGCTACATCGATGCCGAAAAAGACGGCGGTGCCGATGGCGAAGCCTACTCGTTCGACGCCGACTATCGTCTGGCGGACGGCCTGCAGGCCTTCGGCGGTGTCAACTACTACGAAGTTGACCCGGTCCTGGGCGCTGCGGATCGCGACCTGACGCAGGGTATTGTTGGCCTCCGCGTCAGCTTCTGATCCTTCGATCAGTACCTAAAAAACGGGGTCAGGCAATCTAGGTTGCCTGACCCTTGTTTTTTTTCTATTCGTTGTTTCAGGCGTTTTGCTTCCTTTGGAGTATACTATGTCGGCTCGACTCCGGTTCGGTGTTTTGGCGTTGATTCTGGCTTTGACGGCCTGTGCGGGGTCCGGAACACCGGAAGATCCGAATAAGATCAAACGCGGAATGGAAACCCGGTCGGGATCCGTTTTGGGCGGTTCCTTGTTTAGTGACGAAGGTTCCAATTCTCCGGGCGTCGGCGGTTTGGCGGTCAACGGATACCTCTGGCGCGCCTCTCTGGACACGATTTCCTTTTTTCCGCTCGCTCAGGCCGATGCGTTCGGTGGCGTGATCGTTACGGAATGGTACAGCCTGCCGGGCGTCGAAAACGAACGTCACAAAGTGACGATTTATATTCTTAACCGTGAACTTCGGGCGGACGGCGTGCGTGTCTCCACGTTCAAGCAGGTTCGTGACGCGACGGGCGGCTGGGTCGAAGCGCCTGTGGCGGACGGTGTCTCGGCACAAATCGAAAACGCGATTTTGGCGCGCGCGCGGCAGCTACGAGTCGACAGTCAAGCCGCTTTCGAGTGATAGGGTGCCGAAGAGGCGCGTTCTCCGGAATTTAATTGCATGGACACCCGGCGGCGTAACGGCGGCGGGGTAGGACGAGATCGAAAAATGACACGGTACAATCCCTCTGAAATTGAATCGAAATGGCGTGGCGCCTGGGATGCGGCCGGTAGCTTTCATACCGACGAAGATGGCGACAAGCCGTTTTATGTGCTCGAGATGTTTCCCTATCCGTCGGGTCGCATCCATATGGGGCACGTTCGGAATTATACCTTGGGGGATGTCGTTGCGCGGTTTAAGCGGGCGCAGGGTTTCAGCGTTTTGCATCCGATGGGATGGGATGCCTTCGGTCTGCCGGCGGAAAACGCGGCGATTGAAAATAAGGTTCATCCCGCGAAATGGACGCGCGAGAATATCGCCACCATGCGAGATCAGCTGAAGACCCTTGGCCTGTCCATCGATTGGGACCGGGAGGTCGCGACTTGCGAACCGGAATATTATAAGCACGAACAGAAAATGTTCCTGGATTTCCTGCGCGAGGGTCTCGCATATCGTCGGGAATCCTGGGTGAACTGGGATCCGGTCGATCAAACGGTTTTGGCGAACGAGCAGGTTATCGACGGCAAGGGTTGGCGGACCGGCGCGCCGGTTGAAAAGCGCCGTCTGTCACAATGGTTCCTGAAGATCACCGCGTTTTCCGAAGAATTGTTGTCCGCGCTGGATAGCCTGGATCGATGGCCCGATAAAGTTCGCCTGATGCAGCGGAACTGGATCGGCCGGTCGGAGGGCGCCGTGTTGCGGTTCGAAATACCGGGCCGGGCCGAACGCTTGGAATGCTTCAGCACACGTCCGGATACGCTGTATGGCATGAGCTTCTGCGCCATTGCCCCCAATCATCCGCTGACGGAAGAGCTTTCGAAGGACAACCCGGCGCTGGCGGAGTTCGTCGCGGAATGCAACCGGATGGGCACCAGTGAGGAGGTCATTGAAACTGCGGAAAAGAAGGGTTTCGATACCGGTCTTACAGTTCGTCATCCGTTTATGCCCGACCGTGAGTTCAAGGTATTCGTGGCGAATTTCGTGTTGATGGAATATGGCACGGGCGCGATTTTCGGCTGCCCGGCGCATGATCAGCGCGATATGGATTTTGCGCGGAAATACGGGTTGAGCGTAACGCCCGTCGTGCTGCCGCCAGGCGAAGATCCTGCGACCTTCACGCTTGCGGATGAGGCCTATACCGGCGAAGGCGCACTGTTCAATTCGGATTTCCTGGATGGGATGTCCGTGACGGATGGTATTCGTGCCGCGATCGACCGGTTGGAAAGCCTGGAAGCGGGAACCGGACGCGTTACGTATCGCTTACGCGATTGGGGCGTGTCCCGTCAGCGGTATTGGGGTTGCCCGATCCCGATTATTCATTGCCTTTCCTGTGGGGCCGTTCCGGTGCCGGATAGCGATCTTCCGGTGAAGTTGCCGGAAGACGTGACGTTCGATAAGCCGGGCAATCCATTGTTCCACCACCCGACCTGGAAGAATGTGTCGTGTCCTTCCTGTGGCGGGAAGGCCGAGCGTGAGACGGATACTTTCGACACGTTCTTCGAGAGTTCGTGGTATTTCGCGCGCTATGCCGATCCACACAATGCAGAGAAAGGGTTTACCCGCGAAAGCGCGGCGCGGTGGTTGCCGGTCGATCAGTATATCGGCGGCATTGAGCATGCGATCCTGCATTTGCTGTATTCCCGCTTTTTCACCAGGGCGTTGAAGCAGTGCGGCTATCTCGACGTGGAAGAGCCGTTCGCCGGCCTGTTCACGCAGGGCATGGTTTGTCACGAGACGTATCGCGACGAAAAGGGCGCTTGGTTGTTCCCGTCCCAGGTTCGTCGCGACGGTGATGCGGCGGTGCATGTCGATACGGGCGCGCCGGTTACAGTGGGCCGTTCCGAGAAAATGTCGAAATCGCGCAAGAACGTCGTCGACCCTGTCGATATCGTAAACAGCTACGGCGCGGATACGGCGCGGTTGTTCATGCTGTCCGACAGCCCCCCGGACCGGGATCTGGAATGGACGGAATCCGGGGTGGAAGGGGCATGGCGGTTCCTGTCCCGTGTGCATCGCAGCATTGCGGAAGACGATGGTGGGCTTGCCCCGATCGGCACCGCGAGGCCCGGCTCTTTGTCCGATGCCGCGGCGGAAGCGGAACGTTTGACGCATAAGACGATCGACGGTGTCACGCAGGATTTGGAGCGTTTCCATTTCAACCGTGCAATCGCGCGCATTCGGGAATTCTCGAATGCTCTCTTCGGGTTGAAGGGTGACGGCGACGATATGCGCTGGGTCCGTCGTTTCGGCTTCGAAACGCTGACGCGCCTGATGGCGCCGATGACCCCGCATCTTTCGGAAGAACTGTGGTCGACATTGGGTCATGAAACGATGTTGGTCGACGAAGCCTGGCCGGTTGCGGATGCGACGATGCTGGTCGAAGACACGGTGACGGTGGGTGTCCAGGTTAACGGAAAGTTGCGGGCGACAATCGAACTGCCACGGGACTGCGACAAGGCAAAGGCCGAGGAACTGGCCCTTGCGGAAGAAAATGTGCAGCGCGCGCTGGATGGAAATGCTCCGAAAAAGGTTATCGTTGTCCCGAACAGGATCGTGAATATCGTCGCCTAGTGGGCGGGAGTGATTTACGGTACCTGCAGGGCAAGCCGGGTTGAGTATGGAGACGACATGAGCCGTGATCGTAAGGCATATTTCGACGCAACGCGCCGTGGCTTGGTTATGGCGGTGCCGGTCTTGTCGGTGTTGCTGTTGGGCGGTTGCGGGTTTCAGCCGGTTTACGCGCGTAAAGAAGCGGGAAGTGCCGGTGCTGTCGAACAATTGGCGCGGATAAAAATTCGTACCTTCGATAATCGCGAAGGTCAGATTCTGCATAATTTATTGTTGGATCGGTTCAACCCGTATGGCCGTCCTACCGACCCGGACTATGTGCTGTCCGGGGACGTTTCCGTTTCGTCAACCCGGTCGGGCACCCAGTTGGACGCGACAACGGTTCGTGGACAGGTCACGGTGTCGTCGACGGTCATACTCGGCATCAAGGGTGAAGAGAACCAAGAGTTCCGATCCCAGGCGGTCGCCAGTTTTTCTGTCAGCGTTTCCGATTACGCGACGGAAGTCGCGGAAGATGGCGCGGTGGAAAGAACATTGCGGGTGATTGCGGATGACCTGCGGCTTCAGATCGTAACTTATTTTGAAAAGCGGCGGCTGACGCACGGAGCCTGATGTCGTGGTGAAGATCGCGGCAAACGGTGTCGACGGTTTTTTGAAAAAGCCACCATCGGATATTCGGGCGGCCCTATTTTATGGACCGGATTCCGGTTTGGCGCGTGAACGTATGAAGGCTTTGGCGCTAACGGTGGTACCGGCGCTCGACGATCCCTTTCTGGTCTGTGAATTGACAGGTGACGCGATCAAGTCCGATCCGGCGCGCTTGATGGACGAGGCGGCGGCGATTGCCATGACCGGGGGGCGCCGCGTGGTTTTGATCCGGGACGCGTCGGATGTCGTGTTCCCCATTTTTGCGGATTTCTTTGCGCAACCGGTCGGGGATGCGCTGATCTTGATAACGGCTGGGGAATTGGCCGCGAAATCCAAACTTCGGAAGGCGTTCGAGGATTCGAAAATCGGTGCGGCCGTCGCGTGCTATCTCGATGAGGCGGGCGGGATCGATCGGCTGATTGATGAAGGCCTTCGTCCTCTGAATGTCCGGATCGACCGCGACGCGCGCGACTATCTCATCGACCAACTGGGCTCCGACCGGTCGATCTCGCGATCGGAAATAGAGAAATTGGCGCTCTATGCCGGCGAAAACGGGCAATTGGACCTGGAGTCCGTCGCAACATTGATCGGCGACAGCTCCGTCACGACATTGGACGACGTCGTTTACGCCATGGCAGACGGCGATTCCCGGTCGCTGGATCGAGCTTTGGATTTGGCGGCGGAGGAAGGGACATCGCCGATCGCGCTGCTTCGGTCGGCGGCCAACCATTTCCTGCGCCTGCGCCGCGTTCAGGATCACTGCGCATCCGGTATGCCCATGGCGGGCGCGATGGGAACGTTACGCCCGCCGGTTTTCTTCAAGGTGAAATCCCGGTTCGAGGCCGGTGTTAAGCGTTGGTCCGCGCGAGCTTTAGGGGAGGCGCTGTCGCTTCTGCTGGAGGCGGAAGCTGCCTGTAAGCGCAGCGGTGCACCCGATTGGGTGCTCTGCCACCGCTGCCTGCATCAGGTCGGCGCCCTGGCCCGTCGCCAAGGTGCCCGCAGCCCCCGCCCCCGCTAGAGCCCCAACCCCCGTTTGGAACTCGTGCCGGTATGGAGTGCCCCTCTGCCAATCACATCTCGACGACGTTGTTGTCCGCCGTCGGACCGCCGGAACTCAGGCGTTCGATCACATCGTCCAGCTGATCCAGCGTGTCGAAGGCAACGACAAGACGGCCGGCCTCCCCGCCGCCCTTCAGATCGATGAACACGCTGAGACCGAGGCGGTCGCTGAGGCTGCGCTCCATGGCCCGGGTATTGGCGTCTTTTTCCGCCGCCGGTGCCGCCGGGCCGCCGACGGAATCGATTTTCGTCTTCAGCTTTTCCAAGCCGGATTTGGTGCGGGTCGCGTCGGGCTTGTGATCCTGCACCAGGCGTTCGGTCTGCCGGACGTTCAAGCCCTTCTTCACGACTTCCTGGGCCAGGGTTTCGGCATTGGCGACGCCCAGCAAGGCGCGCGCATGGCCGGGCGACAGCAGGCTGTCGTCCAGCATGCTTTTGATCTCTTCCGGCAGGTTCAGCAGGCGCAGCATGTTGGCGACATGGCTGCGGCTCTTGCCGACGGCTTTCGCCAGCGCGTCCTGGGTATGGTTGAATTCATCGATCAGACGTTGATAACCCTCAGCCTCTTCCAAGGCGGTCAGATCTTCGCGATGGATATTCTCGATCAGCGCGATTTCGAGGGTTTCGGTATCCGTCAGGTCCTTGATGATGACCGGCACTTCGTGCAGCTGCGCCCGTTGCGCGGCCCGCCAACGCCGTTCACCCGCGACGATCTCATAGGCATTGGCATCGTCGGGATGCGGTCGCACGAGAAGCGGCTGCAGAACGCCCTGCTGGCGAATGGACTCCACCAGACCGTCGATCGCCGCCTCGTCGAAGCGTTTGCGCGGCTGCGACGGGTTCGGGCGCAGGAATTCGATGGGCACGGTCTTGGACGCGCGGGAGGATGGGCCGGAAAAGGCCTGGCCGGATGTTCCGCCTGTGCCGCTTGCGCTACCGCTATTCCCGCCGCCGATGACCGCGTCGTCTTCGTCGCCGAATAGGGCGGAAAGGCCCCGCCCCAACCCGCGCTTCCGGGTGTCTTCTGCTGCAGCTGCCGTCATGCCACTGCCCTCCGTTCGCGTTTCAGCACCTCGCTGGCCAGATGGATATAGGCCTGCGACCCGCGGCACTCCATATCATACAGGATCACCGGTTTGCCGAAGCTGGGCGCCTCGGAAACACGGACGTTCCGCGGGATAACCGTTTCATAGACCTTGTCGCCCAAATGCGCGCGCACATCGGCGGCGACCATGTCGGACAGGTTGTTGCGCCGGTCGTACATGGTCAGCACGACGCCCTGGATGTCGAGACGCGGGTTGAAGGCGCGCTTCACCCGCTCGATCGTCCGCATCAGATGGCTGAGCCCTTCCAACGCATAGAATTCGCATTGCAGCGGCACCAGGACCGAATCCGCCGCACAGAGCGCATTCAGCGTCAGCAGGCCCAGCGCCGGCGGGCAATCGATCAGTATATAGTCATAATCGCCAAGGCACGATTGCAGCGCGTCGCGCAGGCGGAATTCGCGCCGGTCTTCTTCAACCAGTTCGATTTCCGCGCCCGATAGATGGATCGATGCCGGAATGATTCGAAGATTGGGGATTGTCGTGTCGATCGTCGCGACGTCCGCCTTCTCGCGCCCGAACAGAAGATCGTAGGAACTGTGCGCCCGGTTCTTTCGGTCGATCCCCAATCCGGTGGAGGCGTTGCCCTGGGCATCGATATCGACGATCAGCACGCGCTTCTCGCAGGCGGCAAGCGCCGTGGCCAGATTGATCGCCGTCGTCGTTTTCCCGACGCCGCCTTTCTGGTTGGCGATGGCAACCACCCGCGCGGATCCGTCGGCCCGCGGCTTTGTCAGTTTCTCCGGCAGCTTAGCAAACATTCGACCGCTCTCCTTCCCCAAGGCTGCCGCAGCAGCTGAAAGACCTCATCCCGTTTGCGAAGCACCTGCCGTGTCGGACGAGGTCGTCGCATCAACCGATTGAGCGGATTCGGTTTTCCAGATTGAAAGCCGGTCCGCCCAGCAGCGGACCTTGGGTCGCGATCATCAGGTTCTGGTCCTATCCCCGAATTTAGGACCGACGCTTCAGGTCCCGAACCAGGAGGAGGACGGAATCCGGATCTACGCGACTCGATACCGTGCTATAATTTATATACCATCCATAATTTATCGCAGTCAATTCCTCTTTGTACCGTATTCCCTTCGGAAACAGGCCCAGAGTACTATTTTTCCAGAAGCGTTCCACCCAGGGGAATAGAGTGTCGAGCGGCGCGAGCGCGCGGGCGCTGACGACATCTGCGGGCGGCAGGTCGAGAGATTCCGCCCGCTTTGTATGGACGGTCAGGCGGTCGGACACCCCCGCTTCCCGCGCCGCCTCCCGCAAGAAGGCGGATTTGCGGGCGTCGGACTCGACCAGATGGGTTTGCAGATCGGAAAGGATACACAAGACCAGCCCGGGGAACCCGGCGCCGCTGCCTAGATCGATCAGACTACGGGCATTCTCGGGGATATGCTCTGCGAGCTGGGCGGAATCGAGGAAATGACGACGCCAAAGGTCGGGAAGCGTTTTAGGCCCTACCAGATTGATCCGGGGTTGCCATTTCTGAAGCAAGGCGGCGTAAGCCTCCAGCCGCTCCATGGTTTCACGTGAAACACCTGTAGAGTTCTGGAAGTCGGCCGCGCTCATCGGGCCTTGATCTGCGGCCATCGGCGGCTCCTTTGGACTATGCGGCTTTGGATCCTGACCGCCGGACATGACGCATCAAGGCGACGACGGCGGCCGGGGTCACGCCAGGAAGGCGTGCGGCCTGACCCAAGGTGCGCGGATTGGCGCGGGCGAGCCGCTGAACCATTTCCGTGCTCAACCCGCCGACCGTCGCGAAGTCCAGACCGTCTGGGAAGTGCAGCGATTCATCCCGGCGATAGGCGTGAATATCCGCCTCCTGCCGCGCCAGATACGGAGCGTAACGGGCGTCGGTTTCGATCTGCGGTGCAACACTGGCGGGGATCGCGGACAGTTCCGGCCATATCTCGGCCAACCGCGCCAGACTCATATCGGGGAGTGCCAGGATTTCGGCGGCGCTGCGCACCTTCCCATCTTGCCGCACCGAAATGCCCTTGGTGGCCAGGTCTTGGGGGGTGGCCCGGATTTCATCGATCAGGGCGCGCGCTTGGATCAATGCCGCTTCGCGTTTCTCCCAATGCGCCAATCGCGCGGTACCGAGGCAGCCGATGGATCGGCCATACGGCGTCAGACGCTGGTCGGCATTGTCGGCGCGCAGCCGCAGCCGGTATTCCGCGCGGGACGTGAACATCCGATAGGGTTCGTCTGCCCCCCGCGTGGTCAGGTCGTCGATCATGACCCCGATATAGGCATCCGCCCGGTCCAGAATAAACGGCACGGATTCCCGATCGGACGCTACGGCGCCGACCGCGATGGCGGCATTCAACCCGGCCATCAATCCTTGGGCGGCGGCTTCTTCATATCCGGTCGTGCCATTGATCTGACCGGCGAGATAGAGACCGGGCAGCCGTCGAGTTTCGAGCGTCGGCAACAATTCGCGCGGGTCGATATGATCGTACTCGATGGCATAGCCTGGGCGCAGAATGGTCGCGTGCTCCAGGCCGGGGATCGTCTTCAGGAAGGCCGCTTGGACCTCTTCGGGCAGGGAGTTGGAGATTCCGTTTGGATATACTGTCGGATCGTCCAACCCTTCCGGTTCCAGGAAGATTTGATGGCGCGGCTTGTCGGCGAATTTGACGATCTTGTCTTCAATCGACGGACAATAGCGCGGCCCGATCCCTTCGATCATGCCTCCATACAGGGCGGAGAGATGAAGGTTGTCGCGCAAGACCTGATGGGTCGCCTCATTGGTATAAGTGATGTGGCAGGCGATCTGCGGCACCGTGATACGATCTGTCAGAGCGGAAAACGGCTCTGGGTCGGGATCGGCTTCCTGGCGTTCCAATCCGCCCCAGTCGATGGTGTTCCCATCGAGCCGCGGCGGTGTTCCCGTCTTCAACCGGCCGAGCGTGAACCCGGCCCGCATCAGGCTTTCCGAAAGACCGATTGCCGGGGCATCCCCGATGCGTCCCGCGGGGGTGCGAACTTGCCCGCAATGGATCAGTCCGCGCAGGAAGGTCCCGGTGGTCAGAACGACGGCACCGCAGGTCAGGACGGTTCCGTCTTCCAGAACCAGGCCATTTAAACGCCCATCACCGCCGATGGTAATATCTTCGACACCCCCGGCGTGGAGCGTCAGGTTTTCCTGATCGTGCAGCACTTCCTGCATCGCGTTCCGATACAGCTTTCGGTCGGCTTGAGAGCGCGGCCCTTGGACGGCGGGACCTTTGCTGCGGTTCAGCATGCGGAATTGAATCCCGGCCCGGTCGATGACCCGGCCCATGACCCCATCCAGCGCGTCGATCTCTTTGACGAGATGCCCCTTCCCCAATCCACCGATCGCCGGATTGCAGGACATTTCCCCAATCGTTTCGAGCTTATGGGTCACCAGGAGCGTGTCGGCACCCATGCGCGCCGCCGCGGCCGCAGCCTCGCAGCCGGCATGGCCGCCGCCAACGATGATGACATCCCAATGGGCCTTCGCGATGGCCTGGGGGCTTTGTTCATTTTGCTGTGTCATGGGATCGTCCTTCTGGCGCTGGGTGTACAGAAAAACGCTGTCGCGGTCAATGGATGGAAGCTCAGAGTTCCGGGAATTGGGCGGTTTCACACGCGGGATGCGGAGAATGTTTCACGTGAAACACTGTCCCGATCGATATCGAATCGATCCCTTACTTACCGATACAGAACTCCGAAAACACGACATCAAGGATCGATTCGACGTCAACGCGTCCTGTAATACGCCCTACCTGAGTGACGGCAATTCGCACATCTTCCGCCGCCAGTGCGAACTCCCGCTCTATTAAGGCGTGCTCCAGCGCATCGCAGGCTTCCGCCAATGCCTCGCGATGGCGGGCTCGAACGGCGACGGCTGCAACAGCCGCCCCATATCGGCTTTGGCACGCTTCCTCCAAGCGCTCTAGAAGCTGGGTCAAACCGGCCCCGGTCTTGGAGGATATGGGATAAAGACCGGTGGTTTGATCCGCTTCTTCCTCGGTATCCTGCTTCGTCAAAATGAGGAAGATGTCGCCTTCCCGATCGCTGAGGGCGTTCGGCAAAGCCGATCGAAGAACCGTGGCATCATCGCTCAGATACAGGATCAGATCGGCGGCGCGGGCGGCATCGAGGGCGCGACGAACCCCCTCCTCTTCAATCCGATCTTCCGTTTCGCGAAGGCCCGCCGTGTCCGACAGGGTGACGGCATAGCCACCGAGGTCGAGGCGGACCTCAATCACGTCACGGGTGGTGCCCGCCGTTTCCGACACGATTGCGGCATCCCGCCCGGCGAGCCGATTGAGCAAGGACGACTTCCCCACATTCGGCGCGCCGAGGATTGCGACCCGTACGCCGTCACGGATTCCAGCGGAGGCACGGCCTAATTCTATATGTTGCGTCCACTCCTCTACCAAAGTCCGGATATCGATTTCGTTTCGATTTAGAATCTGTTCGGGTAAATCGTCTTCCGGGAAATCGACCGCCGCCTCCAGTGTGGCAAGGATACGGACCAAGCGATCCGTCCAGTTCTTGTACAGATCGGCCCCCTCCCCCGATGCTTGCCGTAGGGCAAGACGACGTTGCGCATCGGTCTCCGCCGCGATGAGATCGGCGAGGCCCTCGACCTCCGTCAGGTTCATGCGGCCTGCGGCGAAGGCGCGGCGCGTGAACTCCCCCGCCTCCGCCATGCGGCAGCCCGGGATGGTGGACAGAGCGGAAAGAACGGCCTGAATGCTGGCCGCGCCGCCGTGGACATGAAGCTCTGCGACATCTTCGCCAGTGAAGGAGTTGGGGGCTGGGAACCAAAGGACGATCCCCTGATCCAGCAAGCCGCTGGACGTAGGATCAATCAGATTGCGCAGGGTCGCGACGCGTGGATCGGGGAATGGGCGACCGTCGGTCAGGGTCGACAGGGCCGTCCCCGCATGCGGCCCGGATAGCCGTATCACCGCGACACCCGCGGGGGCCGGGCCGCTGCCCAGGGCAAAGATGGTATCGCTCATGAAACGCCTATCGGATATCGGAACGGTTTGCGCGTCAGGATTTCTCGGACTTTCCGTCGCTACCGGAGCCGCCACTCGCCATCTGCGACCAGAACAGCTTCTGCAACTGCTCCATACCCTGGATGGAGGCCGGGAGCCAAGTTTGGAACAAGGCTTCCGGTTCCAATGCCTTCAGGTTTGCTTCCATCCGCTCTTGGACTTGCTTCATCAGCGCTTCCTGCATCGGGGCCACATCGGGCAGACCGAGGAAGCGGCGCGCCTCGTCCGGGGTGCAGTCGATATCGAGATGGATTTTCATGGGCTTATTTCCTGTCCGGCCTTTCGCTGATATCCGATCCATCCTATGTAGGAACGAGAGGCTGTCCAGTGCGGAGAATCCGCAAGGCCAGAGTGCAACGACGCGGCAGCGCCGCACGAAAGCGAAGACAATGCCCGAAACGCCCCCCGAAACACCCCCCGAAGCACCCCCTGGAATGCCCTCCGAAAGTCGCCCCAAATCCCCGCCCGAAAATGCAGGGGCGACACTGCCGGCGGAAAATCTGCTGACTCGGGAGACCAGCCCGTATTTGCTGCAGCACAAGGACAATCCGGTGCATTGGCGCGCCTGGGGGCCGGAGGCGCTGGCCGAAGCGCGGGCAACGGGAAAACCGATCCTGCTCTCCGTCGGCTATGCGGCCTGTCATTGGTGCCACGTCATGGCGCATGAGAGTTTCGAGAACCCGGACATCGCCGCGCTGATGAACGAGTTGTTCGTCAACATCAAGGTCGACCGGGAAGAGCGCCCGGATATCGATACAATTTATCAATCCGCGCTGCACATGCTGGGGCAGCAGGGCGGCTGGCCGTTGACCATGTTCCTGACGCCGGACGGGGAGCCCTTCTGGGGCGGCACCTATTTCCCGTCGGAGGCGAAATGGGGGCGGCCGGGCTTCCCGGAAATCCTGACTGGACTGTCGAAAGCCTTTGAGGAGGCACCGGACAAGATCGGCAGCAACGTCGATGCCCTGCGCAAGGGACTCGCGACACTTGCCGCGCCAAGATCCGGCGACGATGTTTCCCGTGAAACAGCCGACCAGATTTCCCAACGCCTTCTGTCCGCGTTCGACCGAGACCATGGCGGCATCGGCGAGGCCCCGAAATTCCCGCAGGCCCCGATCCTGTTACAGATGTGGAATGCCGGACAGCGACAGTCCAACCAGGATATGATCGACGCGGTTCTGTTTACCCTGCGCCAGATCTGCGAGGGCGGGATATACGACCATCTGGGCGGCGGCTTCGCGCGCTACGCCGTCGATCGGGAATGGCTGGTCCCGCATTTCGAAAAGATGCTCTACGACAATGCGCAGTTACTGGATCTTCTCAGTCTCGCTTGGCGGGCGACGGGCGATCGCTTGTTCCGGCAACGCGCCGAAGAAACCGTCGGCTGGCTGTTAAGCGACATGCAGATGCCGGAGGGCGGTTTCGCCTCGGCCCGCGATGCGGACAGCGAGGGCGAGGAAGGCCGGTTCTATGTCTGGGACGAAGCGGAAATCGACGCCTTGCTGGGCGAACGGTCCACGGCGTTCAAGGTTGCTTACGACGTCCAGCCGGGCGGGAATTGGGAAGGCAAGACGATCCTGAACCGCTTGCATCTGCGCACCACGCCGGATGAGGAAACCGAAGCCGCCTTTGCCGCGGACCGGGAGATCCTGGCCGCCGCACGGGAAAAACGAGTCCCGCCCCTAAAGGACGACAAGCAATTGGCGGATTGGAACGGGCTAACCGTCGCGGCGCTGGCCCAGGCGGGACAGGTTTTCGACCGTCCGGATTGGATCGCGGCGGCCCGCAAGGCCTTCGATTTCGTCGCCGGTCCGATGGCCGACGGGTCGCGGTTGCGGCATAGCTATCGCAACGGCGTATCGAAACATACCGCCGTGTTGGACGATTACGCAGCGATGATGCGCGCCGCCCTCGTATTGCATGAGGTGGCGGGGGAAGAAGTGACGGGGCAAACGTCATATCTGGATCAGGCCGAAAGCTGGGTCGAAATTCTGGATCGTCACTATTACGACGCCGAAGGCGGGGCCTATTTCCTGACTGCGGATGATGCCGACGCCCTGATCGCGCGGACGAAATCAGCCTCCGACAATGCGACTCCCTCCGGCAACGGTGTGTTGGTTTGGGTCTTCGCCAAACTGCATTGGCTGACCGGTAAGGATGCCTATGGCGACCGGGCCCAAGAAATCGTGAGGAGCTTTGCGGGCGAGTTGGAGCGGAACTTCTATCCCTATTCCAACATTGTCGAAGGGGCGCAGTTCCTGCGGGACGGGCACCAGATCGTTGTGGTCGGCGCGCCCGACGATGAAACCACGGCTGCCCTGCTGCGTGCGGCACAGATGGCGCCGCTGACGGATCGCGTTCTTATCCATGTCGCGCCGGGGACGGATTTACCGGAAGGTCATCCAGCGGCGTTGAAGGCGAAGACGGAAACGGCGGCCGCCTTCGTATGCCGGGGTCCCGTCTGTTCCCTGCCCGTCAGAGACGCAGGTGACCTGTCCGGGATGTTGACCCCCCTACCCAGAAAAGGATGAGCCAGAAAAAGGATGAATCTTACAATGGATGAGGAAGTCGCTTGGCGGCGGTGGTCCCGCGCCCTAGATTCCCGCCTGAGATTGAGGGCTGGAGAAAAGGGAAAACCGTGAGCGACGACTCGTTTCAGGCGCGTGTGCGTCCCTGGATGCTGGCCTGTTTCGGCGATGAGATTGCCCGCGATCCGGTGGAGCGCAATCATCGGTTCTTGGAAGAATCGATCGAGCTGGTCCAAGCCTGCGGCGGCACGGCGGCGGAAGCGCATGCCGTCGTAGACTATGTTTTCTCGCGGGAGCCTGGGGACACGGCTCAGGAAATCGGCGGTGTGATGGTAACGTTGGCAGCCCTATGTCTCGCCCAGGGTCAGGATATGCATCAGGCGGGCGATGCGGAACTGTCCGCGATCTGGGACAAGATCGACCGCATCCGCGCGAAACACGACACGAAACCGAATTTCAAACTTTCAGCACAATAGTGAGGAACGACAAATGGCGAAGGCGGTACGCATTCACGAGCCGGGCGGTCCGGAGAAGCTGGTCTATGAAGACGTGGATGTCGGCGATCCGGGACCGGAAGAAATTCGGATCAAGCAGGAATTCTGCGGACTGAACTATATCGACGTCTATCACCGCACCGGCCTGTATCCGCTGCCGCCCCTGCCGACCGCCATCGGCCTGGAAGCCGCCGGGATCGTCAGTGCCGTCGGCAGCGACGTGTCGGAATTCAAGGTCGGCGACCGTGTTGCCTATGCCGCCCCGCCGCTCGGCGCTTACGCCAGCGAACGGCTCATCCCCAGGCATCGGGTCGTGAAACTGCCCGACTCGATTTCGCTGGAACAGGCGGCGGGCATGATGTTGCAGGGCATGACCGTCGAATATCTGATCCGACGGACCTATGAGGTGCAGCCGGGCGACACGGTTCTGTTCCAGGCGGCCGCCGGCGGCGTCGGCCTGATCGCTTGCCAATGGCTGAAACAGATCGGCGCGACGGTGATCGGCACCGCCGGGTCGCCGGAAAAGGCGGAACTGGCGAAAGCACACGGTTGCGATCACGTAATCTTATATCGGGAAGAAGATGTCGCCGCCCGCGTGCGCGAGATTACGGACGGCGCCGGGGTCCCCGTCGTCTATGACGGTGTCGGTGCCGCAACGGTTGAAGGGTCGCTCGACTCCTTGAAGCCGCGCGGGCTGTTCGTGACCTTCGGCAATGCCTCCGGTCCGATTGAAAACTTCAATCTCGTTACCTTGTCGGCGAAGGGATCGCTCTTCCTCACCCGCCCGACGCTGATGACCTATACGGCCAGCCGCGAGGATATGGTCTCCTCCTCCACCGCTCTGTTCGACGCGGTGGCCAAGGGGTTGAAGATCGAGGTCAACCAGCGCTACGCCCTGGCCGATGCGGCACAGGCGCATCGCGATCTGGAGGCGCGGAAGACCACCGGCTCCACGATTTTCGTGGTCTGACCTATTTTCCCGGTCTGTCGGACTAGGTTTCCCGACTCTTGAATTAGGCGTTTCGCCTAGTTTTCGAGTCGGGAATCCGCATTTCCGCACCAAACCCATTTTTCTCTCAAGATATTGTGGTATCCCGGCACGGGCTGCCTACAATTGTCGGCACAAGTGCCGCCGGTTTTCAAAATCCGATGCGGCGATTACAGTGCGCCCCGATTTCGCCGACAAAAGCGATTCGCAAACGATCCGCCCAACCGGACAAATGCCGGAGGACACCCATATTGACCCAGAAGACCGAAATTCGTTTCACCGATCTGGTGGCATCCCTGCCCGCGGCGGTGCCCTTCGTCGGGCCGGAGACGTTGGAACGCCGGCGTGGGAAACCCTTCGACGCTCGGCTGGGCGCGAATGAAAGTTCCTTCGGCATGTCGCCCAAGGCCGTGCAAGCCCTGACGGAAGCGGCCACGCGCGGCAGCTGGTACGGCGATGCGGAAAGCTGGCCCGTGCGGGAAAAACTGGCGAAAATCCATGGCGTGGCGCCGGATCAGATTCTCGTCGGCGCGGGGATTGATGCGATCCTGGGAAACACGGTGCGCATGATGGCCGGGCCCGGCACGCCGGTCGTGACCTCGCTGGGTGCCTATCCGACTTTCAATTATCACGTCAGCGGGTTTGGCGCGGCACTCAATCCGGTTCCCTTCCGAAACGATCATGAAGATCCGGAGGCGCTGCTGGACAAGGTCCGGGAAACCGACGCGCCGCTCGTTTACTTCTCGAATCCCAACAATCCGATGGGGACATGGCACGCGGCGGATGTCGTGCAGTCGCTGATCGACCGTATCCCCGACGGCACGGTGCTGGTCCTGGACGAGGCCTATATCGAATTCGCGCCGGAAGGCACCGCCCCGGCCCTGGACCCGGACAACCCCAAGGTCCTGCGCATGCGCACCTTTTCCAAGGCCCACGGCATGGCCGGGCTGCGCATCGCCTACACAATCGGTCATCGCGATCTGATCACCGGGTTGAACAAGGTCCGCAATCATTTTGAGGTCAACGTGTTGGCCCAGGCGGCGGCGCTCGCCTCCCTGAACGATCCGGATTTCCTGGCCTCCGTCGTGGCGGAAGTCGCGCGGGGCCGCGACGACTATATGGAACTCGCCGAGCGGCTGGGCTACAAGGCGATTCCCTCGGCGACAAATTTCGTTTCCATCGATCTGGGCAGAGACGGCGATTATGCCCGTGCGGCACTGCAGGCCCTGGATGCGGCGGGTATCTTCGTGCGCATGCCGGGCGTCGCCCCGATGGACCGCTGCATCCGCGTTACCGTCGGCAATGCGGAAGAACGCCGCCTCTTCGCCGACCGTTTCGAATCCGTGATGAAGACGCTTTAACCGGTCTTGCGTTTTCGCTGGGCCGCGCCGCGATCGAATAAAGGCGCGCGGCTGAGCGTGTTGTTCCCGTCCGCGACTTTGGTCAGCAGGCGGACAAGCTGGTCCTGCTCTTTCGCGGTCAATGGCGCGAGAAGCCTGTTCTGGACCTGGGCGACGCGCGGACGCACCGCGGTCACAACGTCTCGTCCGGCCTGTGTGATCTCGACGATTTTCGCGCGGCGGTCTTCCGGCGAGACGGTTCGGGTCGCCAGACCCCGATCTTCCAGGTTCTTGATTACCCCCGCTGTCGTCGTGCGGTCCAGCGCAGCGCGGCCGCTGATCGTCGCCTGATCCTGCGGCCCGCCTTCCTCCAGCGTCACCAACAGGATGAATTGCAGCGGCGTCAGATCGAAATCGGCGCAGTCCTGCATGAAGATCGCCACGGCGATCTGCTGACACCGGCGCAACAGATGCCCCGGCATGCCGAAAATTTCGGCCAAATCCTGTGCGTCCTGTGTGCCGGGCGCGTCCGCTGCCATATAGGGTTCTCCGGTGGTCTGTGTTAGGCGTCCAATCCGGTGCCACCATACAGCCAGGATAGTTGATCGTACCAGTCTTCCGCCGATTTCGCCTTCATCGCGGCGTTCCGGACCAGGGCCTTCGCCCCATCGGCGTGATAGATATAGTCGCCGATCAAGCGGGAGCCGAGCTGCACCCGCGCCGTGCGGACGACGCGCTGGTCGCGATAGGCCACGAAGGCCTTATCCACATCACCGCCGAATTTTTCCATCATGTGGCTGAGGCACACGCCGTCTTCCATCGCCATGCAGGCGCCCTGCGCGAAATACTGCATCATGGGATGCGCGGCATCGCCCAGCAGCACAACGCGCCCGTCGATCCATTCGGTGATCGGATCCCGGTCGCACAGGACCCAGAGCTTCCAGTCGTTTCCGTGTTCGATGATGCTCTGTGCCCGCGGCGAGATATGTTCGAAGCCCTGGCGGACCTCTTCCTTCGACACCGGCTTTCCGGCGACGGCTTCCGTGACGTCGCGGTGATAGGTAACGACCAGGTTGAAGACCTTCCAGCCCTTCAGCGGGTAATGCACGATATGGCATTTCGGCCCGGCCCACAGGGTCGCGGCGTTCCAGCGCAGGTCTTCCGGCATCTGTTCGGTCGGAATGACGGATCGATAGGTCGTGTGGCCGGACACGCGCGGTTCGCCGTCCTTCACCATCTGCTGTCGGATGGGGGACCGCAGACCTTCCGCCCCGATCAGCGCGGCGCCCTTGATCGGGTCGCGGCCTGTCAGGCGCACCGTGACGCTGCTGCCGTCCTGGTCATAGCCTTCGACGCAATGATCGGTGCGCAGCTCGATCAGCGGGTTCGCCTTGCAGGCATCCAGCAACACGCCGTGCAGATCGGCGCGGTGGACGACGGCATAGGGGTTCCGGAAGCGTTTGCGGAACGGCTCATCCAGCGGGATATGCGTAATCTCGTCCCCGGACAGCGCGTCCATCAGGCGGAGCTGATCGATATAGACGGCTTTCGACCGCGCCTCTTCCCCGACCCCGTAATAGTCGAAGCAGTGAAAGGCGTTCGGGCCGATCTGAATGCCCGCGCCGATCTCGCCCAGTTCCTTGGCGCGTTCTAGCACCCTGCAGGGAATGCCCGCTCGTGCCAGACCCAGGGCCGCCGAAAGACCGCCGATCCCGCCGCCGGCCACGATGAAAGGAAGCTGTGCCACGATCCTATCCTCCCAAATTCCAAAATTGGACTGTTAAGATATTGTTATCTATAACTGTAATAGAAAGCATACTGCATATTAATGTGTTTGTAAACCGGCGCCAGCGCTTGCGGGGCTAGCCGTAGGGCGTAATCGACGCAACCAGATGTTCCGCCAAGGCTTGGGCGGCCTTGCTGGGCGATCCGGGCGCGCGGTACAGGACGATATCCGATGACGGCAGGGCGGGTAGGCCGTCCCCCTCCCCCAAAAGACGCAGGCCCGGTTCCGCCGTGCCTTCCTTGACCACGGCGACGGCGATTCCGGCAGCGGCCGCCGCTTCCACCGCCGCAATGCTGGTGCTGGAAAAGCAGATGCGCCAATGGATGCCCGCCGCGTCCAGGGCGCGCAGGCCCCATTCCCGGAACAGATTCCCCGGCGGCAGTACGGCCAGCGGCAGGATATCGCCCAACTGGAAATCGTGCCGTGCTGAAAAGGCCCAGCGGGTGCGTTCCGTGCGCAGGATTTGTCCATCCTTAGTGCCTTGCGGCTGCGTCGCCAGGACCAATTCGAACCGGTCGCCCAGCCGGGTCAGCAGATCGGCGGAAAACCCGGTTGTTACGTCCAGTTTGATATCGGGATATAGCGCGATGAAACTCGCCAGGATGCCGGGGAGGACATGGGTAGCGTAATCGCCCATGACGGCAAGGCTGACCGCCCCGGACAGACGGGAATCCTGCAACGCGTCCAACGCCTGATCGTGGGTAGCGATCATCTGACGGGCATAGCCAAGCAGCAATTCCCCGGCCGGGGTCAGTCGCATTTTGCGCCCCTCGCGCTGGAACAGGGCATTGCCCGCCGCGTCCTCCAGCCGCTTCATCTGCATGGAAATCGCCGACTGCGTCCGGCCCAACGTATTGCCCGCCTGGGTAAAACCGCCCCGGTCCACCGCCGTGACGAAAGTGCGCAAGAGATCGGTATCCAGGTTCCGTCGGATCATAACATCACGATCATTGATGATAGACTTAACAACTATTCATTTTCGTGACGGGTCGGTCAATGCTATCGCCTGCGGCAACGATAAATCGAACCTGCGAGGATTCCCCGGATGCCTGACTACCGTTCAAAAACCTCCACTGGCGGCCGCCGCATGGCCGCTGCCCGTTCCCTGTGGCGCGCGACCGGCATGGGCGACGGCGATTTCGGTAAGCCGATTATCGCCGTGGTCAATTCCTATACCCAATTCGTGCCGGGCCATGTGCATCTGAAGGATTTGGGCGATCTGGTCGCGAACGAAATCTGGGACGCGGGCGGCGTGCCGCGCGAATTCAACACGATCGCGGTCGATGACGGGATCGCCATGGGCCATGGCGGCATGCTCTACAGCCTGCCGTCGCGCGACCTGATTGCGGATTCCATCGAATATATGTGCAACGCCCATTGCGTGGACGCGATGGTCTGTATCTCCAATTGCGACAAGATCACGCCCGGTATGCTGATGGCCGCGATGCGCCTGAACATCCCGGCGATCTTCATTTCCGGCGGGCCGATGGAAGCGGGAAAGACGGATTTGTCCACCGGCACCCGCGCCACCGATCTGGTGGATGCCATTGTCGTCAGCGGCAATCCGAACTCCTCCGATTCGGATGTGGAGGCGGTCGAACGGTCCGCCTGCCCGACCTGCGGGTCGTGCTCCGGCATGTTCACGGCGAATTCCATGAACTGTCTGGCCGAAGTGCTGGGCCTTGCGCAGCCGGGCAACGGCTCCCTGCTCGCCACCCATGCCCGCCGTCAATCGCTGTTCGAACAGGCCGGTCAGCGCATCGTCGATCTGACGCGCCGCTATTACGAACAGGACGATGCCTCGGTCCTGCCGCGTTCCATCGCCAGCTTCGAAGCCTTCGAAAATGCCATGGCGCTGGACCTGGCCATGGGCGGGTCGACCAACACGGTGCTGCACCTGCTGGCCATCGCGCATGAAGCGGGCGTCGACTTCACCATGCAGGATATCGACCGCATGTCGCGCCAGACCCCGCATCTGTGCAAGGTCGCGCCCTCCACGCCGGAATACCATATGGAAGACGTGCACCGCGCCGGCGGGATCATGGCGATCCTGGGCGAATTGATGCGCATGGGCAAAATCCATCCCGACGTCCCGACCGTCATGGGCACCAATCTGGGCGATGTAATCGAAACCTGGGACGTGCGCCGCACCAACGATCCGGACATTCACGACTTCTACCGCGCCGGTCCCGGCGGCCGCCGCACGGTGAAGGCCTTCTCTCAGGACGCCCATTACCCGGCGCTGGATGTCGACCGGGCGCTGGGCTGCATCCGCGACGCGGATCATGCCTATCGTCAGGATGGCGGGCTGGCGGTGCTGTTCGGCAATCTGGCGCCGGACGGCTGTATTGTGAAATCGGCGGGCGTGCCGGACAATATGCTGGTCTTCAAGGGCACGGCGCGCGTCTTTGAAAGCCAGGACGCCGTCTGTGCCGCCCTGTTCGCGGGCAAGGTGGTGGAAGGCGACGTCGTCGTCGTGCGCTATGAAGGGCCGAAGGGCGGTCCGGGCATGCAGGAAATGCTGTACCCGACGACCTATCTGAAAAGCTTCGGCCTCGACCAGTCCTGCGCGTTGATCACCGACGGGCGCTTCTCCGGCGGCTCGTCGGGCCTGTCCATCGGTCATATCTCCCCCGAAGCGGCGGAAGGCGGCCTGATCGGCTTGGTCGAAGACGGCGACGTCATTGAAATCGATATCCCCAACCGCACCATGATGCTGAAAGTGGACGAACCGACCCTCGAGGCCCGCCGCGCCGCGATGGACGAAAAGTTCCAGGGCAAGGCTTGGCAAGCTGAAGGCCGCGACCGTCCGGTCTCCACGGCCCTGCGCGCCTATGCCAGCATGGTCACCAGCGCCTCCAAGGGCGCGGTGCGGGATTTGGGGGAGTAAAAGATTCTGTCCAAACCGTGTCCGACCCATTGGGTCGGACACGCAAGGACTGCTCGTAAGTCTCGGGTCTATAGTACCCGCTATTTCACGCGATACTCGTCGGGCAGCACGAAAACCTCGTCGGCACGATAGTAGCCGCCGTCCTTGACCTCCTCGATCAGCACCATCGTATGGGGGCGGGCCGCTTCCGAAAAATACTCGACGAGCATATCCGTCACGCGATGACCGATTTCGGCTTTCTGCTGCGCACTAAGCGCGGCTTCAGGTGTTTTGATATTAACGAAGGGCATGGGGATTCCTTTCTTTCAGGGTTGAGGCCGGAGCAGATCGGCCAATCCGATCCTTTCCAGCAATTGGGCGCGGACACGATCGGCCACGCCGTTGACGATTTCGGCACCGTCCTGCGACGGGTCGATGTGGCTGCGGAATGGGCGGTGCCCCTTGGGTAAGGCGACGATGCGCACGATCTCCCGCGCAACGGCGGACGGGTCGGCATCCGACGGTTCGAGCGCCGCCAGCCGACTCAGGGCGTGTTCCGCGACGCCTTCATACGGTCCCACCCGCCACGCGTCGGCGCGGGCCGTGTCCGCCGGGGCACCGGCATGGGCAAAGTGTTGAGTTCCGCCTGTAAACGCACCCGGCACGACGATGCTGGTTTCGATGCCGAAGCGGGACAGTTCCAAGGCATAGCTTTGCGCTAAGGCGTCCATCCCGGCCTTCGCAGCGAAATACGGTGCGAAGAAAGGGGGAGTGCCGCCCCGCGTCGAAGAAGACCCTATCCAGACGACAAGCCCGTCACCAACATCCCGCATATGCGGAAGAGCGGCACGGTTCACGCGCTGGGTGCCAAGCACGTTGATATTGTAAAGATCCGCCAGCTGATCCGCAGTGAAGGCTTCCGTTGGGCCGAAAACCATGTGACCCGCATTGTGGATCAACACATCGATCCCGCCGGCGCAGTCGAGGACCGTTTGAACCGCCGCAGTGACCGAAGCCTCGTCCGTGACGTCGAGCGACACGGTTTCGATCGCCAAATCCTCGGCAGCGAGGGAGGCCACCCTTGCTGCTGGCGCCCCGCCGTGGGCGGCGGGATCGCGCATGGAGGCGAATACCCGGTGCCCGTCTCGCGCCAGGGCTTCCGCGGTCATGGCGCCGAACCCGCTGGAAGCACCGGTGATCAGGATCGTGGCCATCAGATGATCCCGCCATTCGTGCGGATGACTTGGCCGCTGATCCAACCGCCGTCCGAGCTTGCCAAGAAGTGGACCACACGGGCGATGTCTTCCGGTGTTCCCAGACGTCCGAAGGGGTTCATGCTCCTGATGTGGTCGACCAGCTCTTCGCTCTTCCCGTCAAGAAAGAATTCGGTTTCGACCGGGCCCGGCGCAACTGCATTCACGGTAATCCTGCGCGGGCCCAGTTCTTTCGCCAGAATATGGGTCAGCGCCTCAAGCGCGGCCTTGGTCGCGGCATAGGGCGCGTAGCCCGGCTGATACAGCCCGACAACACTGGACGACAAATTGATGATGCGCCCCCCGTCGACGAGCTGCGTGGCCGCTTTGCGCATCAGTTGAAACGGCGCGGTGAGGTTGAGGGCGACATGGCGCGCGAAACTCACGTCGCTGGTTTGGCCGATGGGAGCGAGCTCCATCATCCCGGCATTGTTCACAAGAATATCGACGCGGCCGAAAGCCGCCTTGGCCGCGTCGAACAAACTGTCTGCGGCCTCGGCTTGTAACAGGTTGGCCTGGACGGCGACGGCTTGCCCGCCCCGGGCTTCGATATCCGCAACGACGGCGGCTGCCTGGGTGGAACTGTTCGCATAATTCACGACTACGGCGATTCCGTCGGCGGCGAGATGACGGGCGATTTCCGCCCCGATGCCACGAGACGCGCCGGTCACGATGGCGGTTTTGTTGTGTTTCTGGGTCATGGTGATCTCCTGCTAGTGCCCGTCGGAAGTTAATGATCCGACAAAAACAAACAATTAGGAAAAATTTGACTTTATAATTCGGCATAGACTAATAATCGGCATGGATCGAATCGACCGCATGGCGCTGTTTACGCGCATTGTCGAAAGTGGCAGCTTCGCCCGAGCGGCAAGCGACCTCGGTGTCGCGCGCTCGACAGCGACCGAGGCTGTGAAAGTGCTGGAACGGGAAACGGGAACGCGCCTGCTGGCCCGGACCACAAGGCAGGTGCGGCCCACGGCGGAAGGAGACATTTTCTACCACCACGCCCGCGCCATCCTCACGGCGGTGGACGACGCCTACGGCGCATCGCGGCAAGGGGCGCCGAGCGGTCATCTGCGCATCGGCGCGTCGGGTCTGCTGACCCGGACCTTCCTCGTGCCCCGACTGCCGGATTTCCTGACACGATACCCGGATATAACCGTCGAGTTCGGTCAGACGGACCGCTTCGTGGATTTGGTGCGTGACGGCGTGGATTGCGTCATCCGCGCCGGAGAGCCGGACGACAGCGGGTTGATGATGCGCAGGCTCGGCGCCCTGCCGGAAATTACCTGCGCCAGCCCCGCCTATTTGGCGGCACATGGAACACCGACGGATATCGACGATCTGGATGGCCACCACATGGTCGGCTTTCTGTCGTCACGCACCGGCAAGGTCCTGCCGCTGGAATTTCAGCGGGACGGCAGCGTGGAAACTCGTGTGGTCCCGGCGCGGGTGACGACTGACAATTCGGACACGGCCAGCGCGCTCGCGCTCAGCGATTTCGGTCTGATCCAAGCGCCGCGCTATCGATTCGAGGCGCAGCTGGCCGACGGCAGGATGATCGAAGTTCTGGCCGAAACCCCGCCGGAACCGATCCCTCTCAACGTTCTCTATGCCGGCAGCCGCCACATGTCCCGACGGCTTGACGTTCTGCTGGATTGGATCGCAGAAATCTTCGCGGACGCGCTATAGCCTGCGGTCTTGCGCCGGAAAATCCGAATTTGGGGAAATGGCGCGCCCGACAGGATTCGAACCTGTGACCTCTGCCTTCGGAGGGCAGCACTCTATCCAGCTGAGCTACGGGCGCTTTGCGCGGGCCTTATAGACGGTTCGGCCTGGCTTTTCCAGACCGAAAAGCGATCGGTGTCAGAATGCAGGTTGAAGGGACGGTTCGGCGAAGCTGCGCGGCGCTTCCTGGACCATGACGGGGCCGGCTTGCCCCACCTCCATGATTGCGAAACCGCGCTGGGCCGTGCCCGCTTCCGTGAAGCGGAACAGGCCTTCCGCGCCGATGAAACCCTGCGGGTCGGTCAGGGTGACGGTGTCGTAGCGCGGCGTGCCGCCGTCCCGGCCCGCCAACGCGGCGGCGACTGCCGTGACGTCGTAGGACAGCGCGGACAGGGCCGACGGGGTATGCCCGAACAGCGATGCGAAGCGGGATTCGAACCGGTCCCGGAACTGGGACCGGGCGGCGGGATAGCGGCTGCCGATCAAGCCCGGCTCGTTGGCCAGATTGGCGAATCCGTCCCACCGCGCGAGGCCCAGCAAGCGCACGGCAGGCTGATCGACGTCATAGAAGGCAAGCTGAGCCGAGAGGATTTGCAAGGTCTGTTGATCCAGGACCGGCAGCAACAGCGCATCGAAAGGTGGGTCGCCCCAGGTGTCCAGGACTTCCATCCGCTTGAGTGCGAGTTTGGAGGCCTGATCTTCCTTCCCTTCCAGTTCCGCGCGCTGTTCCTTCAGGGCGCGGACACGGTTCTGATAGTCGGACAGGCGCTGGATCTGCTCCGCGAAGTCCATATTGTCAGGCTCGTAGAAGGCGACACGGGCGATTTCCGCGCCGCGCGACAGAACGGATTTCTGGAAGGCTTCGACCGCGACATTGCCGTATTCGTTGGACGGCGCCAGCACGGCGAAGCGCATCCGGCCCTCGGCCATGGCGTTGGCGATGATGGAATCGACCTGTTCTTCCGGCGCGAAACCGGCGAGATAGATCGGATCGCCCGCGACACGGCTGGAATTGGAAAAGGCAATGACCTTGATCTGGGCCGCTTCCGCGATCGGGCGAACGGCGGAGACGGATTCCGCCAGCAACGGGCCGACGATCAATTTCGCGCCGCGCCGCACGGCCTCCCGCGCGGCCTGTTCCGCGCCGAAGGCGGTGCCCATCGTATCGATCGGGACCAATCGGAAATCGGGATTGTCGACGTCGAACAGCGCCATTTGCGCGCCTTCCAGTAGGGCCTGACCGGGACCGGCCAAACGCCCGCTCAACGGCGCCAGGATGGCGACCGGAATGCCGTCGATGGCGCGCATCGCGTCCTGCGGCGGGGTCAGCATGCCCGTATCGCCAAGGCTGAGCGCCGATCCGCCTTCCGTCGTCAGGGCCAGGTCCTCGCCCGTCGGCGCGCCTTCCGGGGCCTCGCTTTGCGACGGGGCGGAACCGGGAAGCATGCCGGTATCGCCGCCGGGCCCGCCGGAGGATCGACCACCGCCGACACAAGCGCTCAACATCACAAGCGCGGTCAGGGCGAGCACGGGGCCGCGCGGAATTGCGAGACGCGATTTTATGGCAAGGGAAAACGGTTGAATCACCAATGCACCTCTGTTTCCGTCATATCCGGACCCGATGAGTCGTTCGGGTTCCCGCAGGGCCGGATCGCCGTCAGAATAATGACCCGTTCCTTGCCGGTAAACCGCAGGGTCCATCCGGGGGAACCGTTTCCCTTTCTAGCGCGATTTGCGGCATATGCCATGGCTGGAATGCGGCGATTTTGGGGAGACTGCACCGAATGCGGCATGGACGGACCGACGCGGCGCGTCAAAGAGCGGAAATACGGGGTCGGATCGCCGAAAGCATCGCCGTCTTATGGCTGCGCCTGAAAGGGTATCGGCTGCTAGCCCGCAATGCCCGCACGACAGTGGGCGAAGTCGACGTGATCATGCGCAAGGGCCGAACCCTGTGCTTCATCGAGGTCAAGGCGCGCCCGACCCTGGATCAGGCCCTGTCCGCCCTGACAGACCGGCAATGCCGCCGCATCGAACGCGCCGCGCTGGCCTGGATGGGGCGGCGCCCGGATCTGCAATCCTGCGCCATGCGGTTCGATCTGGTGGCCCTGACGCCGGGGCGCCTGCCGCGGCACGTTCCCGACGCTTGGCGGCCGCCGGTATAGCCCCCATTGCGCGGCGGGACGACGCAACTTACCTTGAAAGGGCCGGGCCCGCGGTGTCCCCGGGAGATTCCCGGGGAGTGAGTGGGTTCGCACTCGCCATCGATTTTGACACGAGCCATCCGGAACCAGACATGACTCGCCGCCTCTTCCCCAGCGCCATTCCCGCTACTCTTGCCGCCGCGTTTGCCGGTATGACTTTGTTAAGCGGCTGCACGCCGGTCGGCGTCGTCGTCGGCGCCGGGGCCGTCGCGGGCAGCGCCGCCATGCAGGAACGCGGCTTTCAACAGGTTGTGACCGACAAGGCCACGGAAGTCGCCATTCAGAAGAAGGTATTTGACGCCGATCCGGCCAGTTTCCGGCGGCTGGAAGTGACAGTGGTCGAGGGCCGCGTCCTTTTGAGCGGGGTCGTGCCGACGGTCGACGACCGCATCCGAGCGGTTGAGGCCTGCTGGAAGACCGACGATGTAGTCGAGGTCATCAACGAGGTTCTGGTCGGCGAGGATGCCGGCATGGTGGACAATGCCTATGACGCGAAGATAGAGGCCGCGCTGGATGTCGATCTGACGCTGGATCGCGAAATCAACGCGGTGAACTATATTCCCGATGCGTCGGGTGGCACGCTGTACCTGATGGGAATCGCGCAAAATCAGGCGGAACTGGACCGTGTCATCGCCCATGCCCGCAATGTCGAGCGGGTGCGCCGGGTCGTGTCCCACGTTCAGATCAAGGATTCGCCCGAACGGCAGGAAACGCTGAAGCGCCTTGCCGAACTGGCAGCGAAAAAGGATGCCGGATCGTGAGCCGAAAGACATCCTCCAAAGGGTCCGAAACCGAAGGCTCCAAGGCGGGCGGCAACCCCATCGATACCGATACGGCGGAGGCCGCCCCTGTCGGTATCGAAGCCTGGGCCGAGCATGTTCTGAAAGGCCTTGCCGATCAGGGTAACGCCGATATCGACATCATGGAAGGCGCGCTGGCGTTGGCTGTTTTCGACGCCCCGGCGGAGGCGTTGGATCAGTATCGACGGCACTTGGCGGATATGGCCGGCGCGCTGGGCAAGGTCGATGTGGCCGACGACGCCCCTGCCGAAGACCGCCTCGCCGCCCTCAATCATGTCCTGTTCGGGCTCTACGGCTATTCCGGTGATACGGAATCCTATGACGATCTACAGAACGCCAATCTGATCCGGGTGATGGACCGGCGGCGCGGATTGCCCGTCGCGCTGGGCATTTTGATGCTGCATCTGGCGCGGGGACGCGGCTGGACCATGCGCGGGTTGGACTTTCCGGGCCATTTCCTGCTGCAACTGGACGGGCCGGGGGAACGGCTGATCGTCGATCCGTTCAACGGCGGCACGGCGCTGGACGCATCGGATCTGCGCGCGCTGTTGAAGGCGGCGTCGGGCAATGACGCAGAACTGACGCCCGACCACTATGCCGCCGTTTCCGACCGGGACATTCTTTTGCGCCTGCAGAACAATATCAAACTGCGTCTGGTTCAGGCTAAAAGGATTGAGGCCGCATTGGGGATCGTCGATGCGATGTTGATGCTGGCGCCGGAGAAACCTTGGCTTTGGCGGGAAGCCGGTCTTATGAACGCGCATATCGGCAGACTGAAGACTGCCGTTGCGGCCTTGGAGACCTATATTGATCGCGAAACCCGACCGGGACCGCGTAGCGAGGCGCAAGCGGTGATCGACGGTTTACGGGGTCAGATGAACTGATATGCGCTGAAAACAGCGTATTGGAGAGAGGGAACAACACCATGACGCTGTCCGTCGCCATTCAGATGGACCCGATCGCGCCGATCGATATCAATGCGGATTCCAGCTTCGCCCTGGGGCTTGAAGCACAACGCCGCGGCCACAGCCTGTATCATTATCTGCCCAATGCGCTGACCTATGATCGCGGGCGGATTTCGGCGCGCGGCCATGCCATGGCGCTGCGCCGCGAGAAAGGCGCGCATTACGAATTCGCGGAACCGCTGACGCTGGATTTGAAGTCGGATATCGATGTGATCCTGATGCGTCAGGACCCACCCTTCGACATGGCCTATATCACCGCGACCCATATCCTGGAACATGTGCATCCGGAAACCCTGGTCGTGAACGACCCGTTTCATGTGCGCAACGCGCCGGAAAAGCTGCTGGTCACGCTGTTCCCGGAACTGATGCCGGAAACCATGATCACGCACGATCTGGCGGAAATTAAGGCCTTCCGCAAGGAAATGGGCGACATCATCGTGAAGCCGCTGTTCGGCAATGGCGGGGCGGGCGTGTTCCACCTGCGCCCGGACGATTCCAATCTGGCCTCGCTGATGGAAATGTTCCTGGCGTCCAGCCGCGAACCGGTGATGGTGCAGCGCTACATGCCGGAGGTCCGCAAGGGCGACAAGCGGATCATCCTGGTCGACGGCAAGGCGGTCGGCGCGATCAACCGCGTCCCGGCGGAAGGCGAGGCGCGATCCAACATGCATGTCGGCGGCCGCCCGGATAAAACCGACATCACCCCGGCAGAACACAAGATCTGCGAGGCGATCGGACCGTTGCTGAAGGAACGCGGATTGATCTTCGTCGGGATTGACGTGATCGGGGACAAGCTGACGGAAATCAACGTCACCTCCCCCACCGGCATTCAGGAAATCGACCGCTATAACGGATCGAACCTGGCCGGTCTGATCTGGGACGCCATCGAATCGCGGCTATAGGCGCCGTCCTCACCCCGACCCTCTCCCTGGGGAGAGGGTCGGGGTGAGGGCCGGGTGTTGCCCGGATTACGCGGTGCCGCCGCTCCGCAGCTTCGCCCGGTCCAGCGGGCGCAGGTCGTTCACCGCGATGATATTGCGCAGCAGATCGATATAGGCCCGGCCTTTTTCCGAATAAGATTCCAGCCCTTCCGCCAGCGTCATGCCGTTCATGGCCGTGCCTTGCACCCGCAGATTGGCGCGGATTTCGCGGAAATGACGATAGGCGCGGTGCGTGTTCAGGTTCTTGATATAGGCCTGAACCGCCTGCAGCGGATTGTCGAACGCCTTGATCTTATGGGTCAGGCCGTCCTGACGCTTCTCCGGCACGATCCCGTCGGCATCGTCGCCCCAGACCCATTGACCGAATAGCGCGTTGCCTTCCCGCGCGAAGCGCGATGTGCCCCAGCCGCTTTCGATCGCGGCCTGGGCCAGCGCCAGGGACGGCGGCACGATGTCGACACGACGCAGCAGGGCGTCGTACTGACCCGCTTCGACCTTGTAGCGTTTGAACTGCCGGTCGATCCAGGACCGATCTTCGCCCCGAATGTCGGTTCCGGCCTGGATTTCGCTGCGAATCCGGTCTATCCGCGCGCGGTCGGCTTCCAACTGTTCATTGGCGATCAGGACCAGCGGCAGAACCATTTTGAAGAATACGGCCTTGCGGCGGCCGACTTCCTGGATGTCTTCCAGATCGCCGGGCACGGCGGTGGGCACCAGACGCGGCACGTCTTCCGCCCGCGCGCGCACATCGGCCAGGCGATAATCCAGATTGGCGAATTCGCTTTCCAGGCTGGCCACGGTGGTGGCGTTGCCGGTCCGCGCCCCGCGCCCCGTCGACTGTTTCTGGAACGCATCGGTGCGCAGGTCCGGTCTGTCCGCCAAATCCGGCGGCACGCCCAGATCGGACGGCAGCATAGCGATCGGAATGCGCGCGATCGGATAGATCGGGTCTTCGACCCGGTCGGATCGAAGATAGTCCGTCAGGGACCCCTGCCCGTTCAGGCTGGTCAGCGCCACGACGGAGCCGATCCCCGCCGCGAATCCCATCGCGAAGAGCGCCAGCCAATTACCGCTTCCGCGGGTACGCGTCGGCGGTTCGCGCCGGGCGGGGAAATCGTTGTTCATTGCGGCATCAGTCATGTCGCGCCCTTTCTACCCTTTCGCTCCCGTTCTGCCGCCGTCTCCGTGCTGCGCCCAAAAGCCTTGGTCAGGCTTGGTCACATACAGGCGGCATCCGGGTCTTAGTGTCCCGGTTCAACGACAATAAAAACGCACCCGGACGGATTTCCCGTCCCGGCACGGCGCCAGGGTATTGTTAAAACCGATACGGAAGCCGCCTCTTCTGAGAGCAACCGTCCTGCCGACGATCAGCTCGCGGCCCGTACCTCGGTAACCTCGGGGATGTAATGCCGAAGCATGTTTTCGATCCCCATCTTCAGGGTTGCGGTGGAGCTGGGACAGCCCGCGCAGGCCCCGCGCATGGTCAAAAAGACCACGCCTTCCTTGAACCCATGAAACACAATATCGCCCCCGTCCTGGGCCACGGCGGGCCGAACGCGGGT
The DNA here is from genome assembly GCF_012926505.1 of Pacificispira spongiicola. GTDB lineage: Bacteria > Pseudomonadota > Alphaproteobacteria > UBA8366 > Aestuariispiraceae > Pacificispira > Pacificispira spongiicola. The sequence goes on along the minus strand of NZ_JABBNT010000003.1, from coordinate 304,844 downwards.
TTCCAGCAATTCCCGGATCTGGCCGACAACGGCCTCGTCTTCCGGGTCATAAGTGGCCGATTCTTCGGCCGGCTCGCCAACATGTTCGGCCCCGGTCGCCAGAACGGGCCGGCCGGCGGTGAAATGTTCCATGATGACGCCCAGGATGGAGGGCTTCATCACATACCATTCGCGATCGTCCTGCTTGCTGACCGAAATGAAATCGGCGCCCAGGAAAACCGACGTAACACCGTCGACATCGAACAGCGCGGCAGCCAGCGGCGACGCGGCCGCGGCATCCGGCGAGGCGAAATCCAGCGGGTCCGCACCGCCCAGTACGCTGCGCCCCGGAAGGAACTTCAGGGTCGCGGGGTTTGGGGTCTGTTCGGTCTGAATGAACATTGCGGTTCCGTCTTCTCCGTTCGATTGACACCCTTCCAGATAGGTCGCCCAAGAGACTCGTCCAGGGGCGGCGTCGAGGGGGGTGGATCGGTTGGTGCATAGATGGCTTTTCAGGCCGCGTCGTCAACCCCGAAAAGGGACGGAGACTCGCATCTGTTGCATCCCGGTCATGCGTCGACCGCCCCGGTCCCACCGGGATTATGCAAGTTTTTCGACGTTTTCGTCGGAAAGGCTTCCCGGTACGATTGTGAAGGGGACGCGCATCTTTCCCGCGCCCTGCTTCATCATAAAGCTGATAACCGGGCCGGGACCTTCGGAATCGGTGCTGGCGGCAAGGACGACGATGGAAATCGAAGGATCTTCTTCTAGCAGCGCCATCAGCTCCTCGCCGCGTTTGCCTTCCCGGACGATCAGCATCGGCATGGACCCGGAAATTTCTTGGGCCTCGCTGGACAATTCCTGAAGGCGGGCTTCCGCCTCTTCCCGGCGTTCCTGTTTGATCAGCTCCCCGACGCCCAGCCAGTGATGGAATTCGGCGGGTTCCTGAACGTAGAGAAGGGCGACCTTGCCGCCGGTATTCTTCGCGCGCAGGCAGGCGAAGCGGAGGGCGACGCGCATTTCCGTGCTGTCGTCGATCAAGACCAGGAACACGCGCTGATGTTCGGGTCTCTGGTCTGCCGGGCGGTCGGGCGCCGGCCCGCCGCCGCTGCTAGGCTCCCCGGATGATTCGGACATGTACTCCCCAACCCTTGTTTATGGGTATCGGTTGTTCTTTGGGACGATCCTAACGGGAAAATCCGAGTGTAGGAAGCGGGACGATCAGCCGTTTTGCCGCAGCAACTGCCCGGCGAGGTACAACGACCCGCAAATCAACAGCCGCGCCGGGGCTTCCCGGCTCGCCAAATCGGCCAGGGCGGCCATGATATCCGGCGCGGTTTCCACGGTTTTCATCCCGGCATTCCGGGCCATGCCGGACAGTTCCGCGGCGGAAAAGCTGTTTTCCTCCCCCGGAATCGCAATGGCGTGGAAGCTGGCGACATGGGGGGCGAGCGGGCGCAGGAAATCTTCCGCCGCCTTGCTGTTCAACATGCCGCAAACGACGTGGACCGGTCGGGGTTGCCCGAATTCGGCGCGATCCGATGCGGCCCAGGCCGCCAGTTCGTCGGCCAGGATACCGCCCGCCGCCGCATTGTGACCGCCGTCCAGCACGACGTGCCAGCCGGGCAGTGTCTCGACGATCGGCCCGGTCTTCAGGGTTTGCAGCCGGGCGGGCCATTCGATTGCGCGCAGCCCCCGTTCCAGGGCCGCATCCGGGATATCGATCCCCTGGTCGCGCAGGATCAGCGCCGTCGCCACGGCGGTGCCGGTATTGATGCGCTGATGCGCGCCGGGCAGATTCGGCTTCGGCAGGGTGCCGGACCAGGCGGCACTGTCGAAACGATACCCGCCGTCAGGGCTATCCGTTATCCGCCATTCCAACCCGTGACGGGCGAGGCTTGCGCCGACCGTCTGCGCCTTGTCGGACAGGACGCGCAGGGTTTCCGCTTCCTGCGGGCCGACGATGCAGGGGGTTCCGGATTTCAGGATACCGGCCTTTTCCCCCGCGATCTTTGCCAGCGTATCGCCCAGGAACTGGACGTGATCGATGGAAATCGGGGTGATCACGGTCGCCGCCGGCCGATCGACCACATTGGTCGAATCCAGCCGCCCGCCCAGGCCGGTTTCCAGCAACAGCAGATCGGCGGGGGTATCGGCAAAGGCTTTGAAGGCGGCGCAGGTGGTGATTTCGAAAAAGGTAATGGGCCGATTGTCGTTGACCCGTTCGCAGTCTTCCAACAGGGCCAGCAGCGCGGCTTCGTCGATCAATTTCCCGGCAAGGCGGATGCGTTCGTGAAACTGCGCCAGATGCGGGGAGGTATAGACATGGACCGTGAGCCCCGCCGCTTCCGCAATCGCGCGCAGGGTCGCGATGGTCGACCCTTTGCCATTCGTACCCGCCACATGCACCACGGGCGGCAGACGGTCCTGCGGGCGACCCAACCGGTCGAGAAGGTCCAGCGTCCTGTCGAGCGACAGGTCGATGACCTTCGGGTGAAGCTGCATCAGGCGGGTCAGAACGGCATCGCTGCCTTGTTCGACCGCCGGGATATCGGCGGTCATTCGGTCGGCGCGGCCCCGGATTTTGCCCCAGACTTTTCACCGGAGTTTTCATCGGATTTGGCGGCAGGCTTCGTATCCGCCTTGGCGTCTTTGTCGCCGTCCGTCGACGGCTTTTCCGGCGTCGGAATGTCCAGATCGGCGGCGGCGTCCTTGGCCTTCTGGGCAGGCGGCGGGGCAATGGCCTTCACGCCGTCCATCAACAGGCCGATCAGGTTGGCCAGGGTTTCGCGCTGTTCGGATCGGGGCACGACCAGGTCGATCATGCCGTGTTCCAGCAGATATTCGGCGGTCTGGAAGCCTTCCGGCAGGGTCTCGCGCACCGTCTGTTCGATGACGCGGCGTCCGGCGAAGCCGATCTGCGCGCCCGGTTCCGCGATATGGATATCGCCCAGCATGGCGAAACTGGCCGACACGCCGCCCGTCGTCGGGTCGGTCATCAGCACGATATAGGGAAGACCGGCTTCCTTGACTTCCTCCACCGCGATGGTGGTGCGCGGCATCTGCATCAGGGACAGGATGCCTTCCTGCATGCGCGCGCCGCCGGAGGACGGAATGGCGATCAGCGGGGCTTTCTGCATCACGGCCAGACGGGACGCGGCCAACATGCCCTCGCCCACGGCCATACCCATGGACCCGCCCATGAACTGGAAGTTGAAGGCGGCGATGACAACCGGCTTACCCTTGATCTTGCCATGCGCGACGACGATGGCGTCGCCGGTATCGGTCTTCGCCTGGGCTTCCTTCAGACGGTCGGTATAGCGCTTTTTGTCACGGAATTTCAGCGGATCGATCTTGACGCGCGGCAGTTCGATCTTGGTGTAGACGCCGTCGTCGAACAGATGTTCGAAACGCTTCGCCAGCGGAATGCGCAGGTGATGGCCGCAATGCTGACAGACATTGATATGGGCATCCAGGTCGCGATGAAAGATCATCTGGCCGCAGCTTGGGCATTTGTGCCACAGATTGTCGGGAACGTCCGCCTCCCCGACAAGCGCCTTGATCTTGGGTCGGACCCAGTTGGTCAGCCAATTCATGAATCAGTCCTCAATTAAGTCCAGTCAGCGCCGCGCGCCGGCGGCCAGTTCCGCGACATAGTCCAGAACCGCCTTGGCGCAGCCGGGAAGCGGGTTGCCGTCGGCATCCAAGTGGGTGCGCACGCGGTCCACGATGGCGGAACCGACAACGGCGGCGTCCGCCACCTGTGTGATCTCATGCACCTGATCGGCGGTGCGGATGCCGAAACCGACCATGATCGGCAGGTCGGTATGCCGCCGGATGCGGGCGATCGCGCCGCGCACGGGGTCGGCCTGAATTTCCTTCGTCCCGGTGATGCCCAGGATGGAAATGTAATAGACGAAGCCGGACGTGTTCCGCAAAACCGTCGGCAGACGCTTGTCGTCCGTCGTCGGTGTCGCCAGACGGATGAAATTGATCCCGGCCTTTAGCGCGGGCAGGCACAATTCCTCGTCTTCTTCCGGCGGCAGATCGACGACGATCAATCCGTCCACGCCCGCTTCCTTCACATCCGCCAAGAACCGGTCGACGCCATAGGCATAGATCGGGTTGTAATAGCCCATCAGGACCAGCGGCGTATCGGGATGCGCGTCGCGGAAGGTACGCGCCATGGCCAGCGTCTTCTTCATCGTCTGGCCGTTTTTCAGCGCACGCAGGCCCGCCGCTTCCACCGCCGGACCGTCGGCCATCGGATCGGTGAAGGGCATGCCCAGTTCGATCATGTCGACGCCCGCATCGGGCAGGCCCATCAGGATTTCCAGCCCGACGTCGTAATTCGGGTCGCCCGCGGAAATGAAGGTGGAGAAGCCGCCGCGCCCTTCCGCCTTCAACTTGGCGAAGCGCGCCGCGATGCGGCCGGAATCGGCGGTGTTGGTCTGTTCCATCGTCTCGGCCATGCTCACAGCGACACCCCCATGCGGTCGGCGATCGTGTTGACGTCCTTGTCGCCGCGGCCGCTCATATTCATGACGATGATGTGGTCCTTGGGCAGGGTCGGCGCGAGTTTCATCACATGCGCGATAGCGTGGGCCGATTCCAGCGCGGGCAGGATGCCTTCCATGCGGCTGCAATATTGGAAGGCGTCAACGGCCTCCTGATCCGTGGCCGGGACGTATTCCGCCCGTTTCACGTCTTTCAGCCAGCTATGCTCCGGTCCGATGCCGGGATAGTCCAGCCCGGCGGAAATCGAATAGGGCTCGATCACCTGGCCGTCCTCGTCCTGCAGCAGATACATGCGGTTGCCGTGCAGAACGCCGGGACTGCCGCCGGTCAGAGACGCCGCATGCTCGCCGGTTTCGATACCGTGGCCCGCCGCTTCCACGCCGACGATGTTCACCCCCTCGTCGTCCAGGAAGGGATGGAACAGGCCCATCGCGTTCGACCCGCCGCCGACACAGGCGACCAGCGTATCGGGCAGGCGGCCTTCGGCTTCGAGAATCTGTTTCTTCGTTTCGTTGCCGATGACGCATTGGAAATCGCGCACCATGGTCGGATAGGGATGCGGCCCCGCCACCGTACCGATGATGTAGAACGTATCCTCGACATTCGCGACCCAGTCGCGCATGGCTTCGTTCAGCGCGTCTTTCAGGGTCTTGGACCCGCTTTCCACGGCCTGGACTTCCGCGCCCAGCAGCTTCATGCGGAACACGTTGGGCGATTGCCGCGCCACGTCGACCGCGCCCATATAGACCTTGCAGGGCATGTTGAAGAGGGCGCAGGCCGTCGCCGTCGCGACGCCGTGCTGGCCCGCGCCGGTTTCCGCGATGATCCGCGTCTTGCCCATGCGCCGGGCAAGCAGGATCTGGCCCATCACGTTGTTGATCTTGTGGCTGCCGGTATGGTTCAGCTCTTCACGCTTGAAGTAGATTTTCGCGCCGCCCAGATCTTCCGTCATGCGCTTCGCGAAATACAGCGGGCTGGGCCGTCCGACATAATGCTGCGCGTAATAGTCGATATCCGCCTGATAGGACGGGTCGGCCTTCGCGTCTTCATAGGCCTGCTGCACGTCCAGGATCAGCGGCATCAGCGTTTCGGCGACGAACCGCCCGCCATACAGGCCGAAACGGCCGCCCTCGTCCGGGCCCGTCCGGTATGAATTCAACTTGCTTTCGGGGTGCTGCATGAAACCGACCTGCTCTCTGCCGACCGTATAGGGATATTTCGTATACGAATAACAGGGGTTCTTAGACCAGCGGCGGGACCCTGTCCATACGGTCTACCTGGATGGAAGCGGGGGAAACGCCGCCAAGGCGGCGGAACCTGTCCGATATGCGGCGAGATCGGTTCGGAAGCGGTCTTTTTACACTTTGGTTGTGTGGTCGTGCTTGCCAGTTGGTTTGCAACGGCTAGAGTCTCGTCAAGACAGTCACAGCGACAAAAGGGAAGAAACGATGAGCGCATCTGAATTTCGCGGACGGGTTTACGAAAACGTGGTCGACACGATCGGCGCGACGCCGCTGGTGCGGTTGTCGCGGCTGGCGGAGGCGCATAACTGCCACGCGGAAATTCTGGCGAAGCTGGAATTCTTCAACCCGCTGTCCAGCGTCAAGGACCGCATCGGCGCGGCGATGATCCAAAGCCTGGAGGATCAGGGTCTGGCCACGCCGGGCAAGACGGTGCTGGTGGAACCGACATCGGGCAACACCGGCATCGCGCTGGCCTTCGTGGCGGCGGCGAAGGGCTATCGCCTGATCCTGACCATGCCGGAAAGCATGTCGATCGAACGGCGCCGGATGCTGAAGCTGCTGGGCGCGGAACTGGACCTGACTCCGGCGGAAAAAGGCATGAAGGGCGCGATCGCGCGGGCGGAGGAACTGGCCGCCGACCTGCCGGACGCCATCATCCCGCAGCAATTCGCCAACCCGGCCAACCCGGAAATCCACCGCAAGACGACGGCGGAGGAAATCTGGAAGGATACCGGCGGCAAGGTCGATGCGCTGGTCGCGGGCGTCGGTACCGGCGGCACGATCACCGGCATCGGCGAGGTCTTAAAGGACCGCAATCCGCAGGTCCGCATCGTCGCCGTGGAACCGGAGGACAGCCCCGTCATTTCCGGCGGCAAGCCCGGCCCGCATAAGATTCAGGGCATCGGCGCGGGCTTCATCCCGGAAAACCTGAATGTGGATATCATCGACGAGACTCTTCGTATCGCCAACGAAACGGCTTTTGCCACGGCGCGGGAAGCGGCGGCGACCGAAGGGCTGGCTTGCGGCATTTCCTCCGGCGCGGCGCTGGCGGCGGCGTTGGAACTGGCGGAACGCCCGGACATGAAGGGCAAGACCATCGTCGTGATCCTGGCCAGCTTCGCCGAACGCTATCTGTCGACCAGCCTGTTCGACGGCCTCTGATCCGATCGGAGGGCCGCGCCGGTGCAGGACGAACTCGACGATGCGCAGCTGGAACGCTATGCCCGCCACGTGATCCTGGACGAGGTCGGGGAGGAAGGGCAGTTGAAGCTGCTTTCCGCCCGGGTTCTCGTCGTGGGCGCGGGCGGGCTGGGCGCGCCGATCCTGATGTATCTGGCCGCCGCCGGGGTCGGGACGCTGGGCATCGTCGATCACGATACGGTCGATCTGTCGAACCTGCAGCGGCAGGTCATTCATTCAACCGACGATATCGGCGTGCCCAAGGTCCGGTCGGCGGCGGAACGGATTGAGCTGATCAATCCGGATATCGAGGTCATCGAACACCGCACGCGTCTGGGGCCCGACAATGCGGAAAGCCTGTTCGCGGACTATGACCTGATCGTCGACGGGTCCGATAATTTCTCTGCCCGGTATTTGTCGAACGAAACCTGCGTGAAACTGAAAAAACCACTGGTCAGCGCCGCTGTCGTCCGGTTCGAAGGCCAGCTTTCGACCTTCAAGCCGCATGTGGACGGGCCGTGCTATCGCTGCCTGTTCCCGGAACCGCCGGACGCCGATATCGTGCCCCGCTGCGACACGGTCGGTATCTTCGGCGCGATCACCGGCGTGATGGGCAGCCTGCAAGCGACGGAGGTCTTGAAGGAAATTCTCGGCCTCGGCACATCGATGGCCGGGCATCTGCTGCTTTTCGACGCGCTGGACCAGACCTTCCGTAAGATCAAGACGGCGAAGGATCCCGACTGTCCGATATGCGGCGGGTGACCGCTTAGATAGGAGCCCGCCCCAGCACGGCCCAGACGCGGTGCCGGATGGGCAGCGGGTCTTGCGGGAAGTCGCGGGCCATCATCGCGCCGTGTTCCGCATCGAATGCCGCGACTTTGTCCGGCGACAATGTACCGCCGATGGGGGCGGAGGCCCGAATGCGCCCGCGCCAGGCTTCATGGGTGTAGATCTGATCCACATCGAAGGAAAAGGTTTCGATCCCGCTGAATCCGGCATTCGCCATGCCGGTCGTCCAGGCCGGATAGAGACCCGTCCCGCCGCCGAAGGGCCAATCCGGGGAATGTTTCAGGATCATCGCCTCCGTCGCCTCGACCAGATTGCCGTGCAGGGGCAGCCAATCGAAATGCGAAATCACCAGCGCGCCGCCGGGCTTCAGGACGCGCTTCACCTCCGCCAGGGCTGCCTCGCCGTCGAACCAATGCCAGCATTGGCCTGCCGTCACGGTATCGAAATGGCCGGACGGCTGACCCGTCGATTCCGCCGATCCTTCCGCGAATACGGCATTCTGCAATCCGGCTTCCGCCGCCAATCGCCGGGCTTGGGCCAAAATATCCGGGGCGATATCCAGCCCGGTCACAGTGACGTCGCGTGCGGCGAAGCCGCGTGCCAAAGTGCCCGTCCCCGTGCCGAGATCGAGCAGCGTTGACCCGGACAGGGCAACGCCGCGCGCCTGGACCTCGTCAAAGAACCGGTCCGGAAATCCGGCACGATGCGTGGCGTAGTCTTGAGCGGTCTTGCCGAAATCGGCCGTATAGGGCTGGCTCAACGGTCTTCTCCTGAGGCATTGCATGATTTAACTATGGCGGGAGGTTCATATAAACCAGCCCCGTGTAGGACTCCGCGAAGGACGATGACCGACGCCGCCTTACAGAAACTGTTCCGAACCGCCCTGCGCTCCGGCGGCGGCACCGATAGTCCGCGCGGGCTGGAAGGTGCCGTTGCCGGGTTTCGGGCGGTTCTGTTGGCGCAGCCGGACTATGCACCCGCCTTATGCGGTCTGGGAGAAGCGCTGCGCAAGCTGGGCCGCGTCGCCGAGGCGGAAGCCGTGCTGCGCACCGCCATTGAACGCCACCCGACAAAACCCGACCTGCGCCGCGCCCTGGCCGAAACCCTGGCCGATTGGGGCCGGCTGGACGAAGCGTTGGAAGAGGCGGAAATGGCCGGGGACCTCGCACGCGGAGACCCGGTCGTCCTGACCTTGATCGGCTTGTTGCGCGAACGCCGGGGCGAAACGGCCCTTGCCCGCGCGGCGTTGGAAGCCGCCTGCGCCGGGGTGCCCGATGCGGCGGCGCTGACGGAGCTGGGCCGGATGCGGCGGCAGGCGGGCGACCCATCCGGCGCGCTGGCGGTTCTGGACCGCGCCGTCGTGGCCGCCCGCCATCCGAAAGAAAAGGCCTTTGCCGACGTGCAGCGCGCGCTGGCATTGTTGTCCATGGGCCGTCTGCGTGAAGGATTCCGGGCCTATGACGCGCGTTGGAAGACCGGATTGCTGCCGAATCTCGACCCCAAACTGCCGCCCTGGACGGGTGACGCGCTGGCGGGCCGGACCTTGCTGGTTCGCTGCGAACAGGGGTTGAGCGAGTGCCTGCAATTCTTCCGGCTGGCCGGGACAATCGAGGGCGGGCGTGTGGTGGTGGAGGCGCCGCCGCCGCTGGTCCCGCTGTTGCGCGCCAGCCACCGCGTGTCGGAGGTGGTCGCCCAGGGCGATCCGCTGCCTCCGGCCGATTGCTGGGCCCCGCTTCTGTCCTTGCCGCGCCTACTTCATATCGATGCCGAATCGATCCCGGATGAAGTACCCTATCTGCGCCCGGACCCCAGCCTGATGGCGGAATGGCGGGAACGCCTGGGACCCGGCCCCAAGATCGGCATTGCCTGGCGCGGCGGCGATCCCCTGTTCGAAAACCGCCGCCGGTCCGTGCCCTTGGACGCTTTCGCGCCGCTGGCCGGGGTCGACGGGGTCCGCCTGATCAGCCTGCAAAAGGGCGACGGGCGGCAGGATGTCGATCATGTTCCCTTTCCGATCTACGACCCGACCGACGACATGGATGAAGGACCGGCGGGTTTTATCGACACGGCGGTGGTGATGCAGGATTGCGCGCTGATCGTGACGGCGGATACCGCCATCGCGCATCTGGCGGGTGCCTTGGCGCGGCCCTGCTGGGTCGTGTTGCCAGAAGGGGGCGACTGGCGATTCGGCTGGCATCCGACGCACAGCGCCTGGTATCCGACGGTGGAATGCCTGCGTAAGCCGCCCGGCGGCACCTGGACCGATGTGTTCGCGGAAATCGCGCGCCGCCTAACCGCCATTCGGCAGGGTCATGTCGAAGAGTCGCCGGATGGCGACGATACTCCCGCCGCCGCCGACACCCCCGCCCCCGATACCCCCGCCCCCGACACCCCCGCCGCCGACACCCCCGCCGCCGCGCCAACGAACCCGGCGGATAGTGACCCGTCTTCCCATGAAAGCGTGGACGAGGCGCGGGACGAAACCGATCTGTTGGGCGGATTTTTCGGGCGATCACCGGAAGTTTAACGAAATCCAGAAGAAAACCCATTGGGTCGGCGGGAATACGGCGGCATACTCCGCGCAGTTGGGGCGTATCGGGTTCCCTCCGGGGTTCCCGCAGATCAAGGTTCAGGAGAAACATCCTATGCGTAAATCATTTGCCGCCGCCGCGCTGGCACTGTTCCTGCCGATGGCGGCCCATGCCATGGGCTTTGGCAACGATACCGGCGAAAATACCTACGACATGGGATACCAGAAGGCGATGGACGGCGATTTCGACGGCGCCGTCATGGTCCTTCAGGCGGTTGTGTCCGAAGACCCCAAGAATGCCGATGCCTGGAACATGCTGGGTTACAGCTACCGCAATCAAGGCAAGGCGGACGAGGCCTGGGACGCCTATGAACGGGCACTGGCGCTGGACCCTGAACATAAGGGTGCGCACGAATATATCGGCGAATGGTACCTGATGCAGGGCGATGTCGCCTCGGCCAAGGCGCAGTTGGAAAAGCTGCACACGCTATGCCCGTCGGGCTGCGTCGAGGTGGAAACCCTGGAAGCGTCGATCGCCAAGGCCGAAGGCAATTCCTGATCTCCTACCGAGCGACGGTGGGATTTAGATCGATGTCGCGTCACTCGGCGGATCGTTTTGGCGAATGCTTCGGTCCGCCGGGAAGGCGATGCTGATCGTCGTTCCGGTGCCGGGCTGGCTTTGCAGGTCGAACCGGCCGCCATGCAGCTCGGTGAACATCTGAACCAGACTCAATCCCAGCCCCATGCCGTCCTTGCTGCGGATATAAGGCGATCCGACACGGCCGAAACGGCTCAAAACCTTCGGGATATCGTGTTCTGCGATGCCGATCCCGGTATCGGTAACGGTGAACACGACTTCTCCCGCCTTGTTGCAGATGACGGTCAAGTCGACTCGCCCGCCTTCCGGCGTGAACTTGATCGAATTGGACAACAGATTGATCAGGATCTGTTTGATGCGGATCGCGTCGCCGCGCAGGCGCGGCAAGTCGTTCTGCAGCGACCGTGACAGGGCAATCTCTCCTTCCGATGCCCGACCGCTGATGATCTTCCAACAGCTTTCGACCAGTTCGGGGATCTCACAGATCGATTCGTCCAATTGGACTTGGCCGGATTCGACTTTCGACATGTCGATAATGTCGGCGATGATTTGCAGAAGGTGGCGTCCGGCCATGTTGATCGTCGCCGAATAGTCGGCGTATTGGCGGTTTCCGACGGGGCCGAAGACTTCCTGTTGGATGATGTCGGAATAACCGATGATCGCATTCAGCGGGGTGCGCAATTCATGGCTCATATGGGCCAGGAATTCAGTCTTCGCGCGGCTGGCGAGTTCCGCTTCTTCCTTCGCCTTGATCAGTTCCAGTTCGAACAGCTTCCGGCTGGTAACATCGGTTACGGTACCGGCCATGCGTATCATCGCACCCTGGGAATCGCGAACGGCGACGCCGCGGTTCAGGACCCAGGTCCTGTCCCGGTCCGGGTCGGTTTCGCTGGCGGACAGCCGGAATTCGATTTGCACCATATCCGTTCGACCGTCCCGAACGGCATCAAACGCCTGCCGATATTCGTCGCGGTCATCCGGATGAACGAAGTCGTAGATATCCTCGGACCGGACGATCTGGCTGGGTCCTTTCATCTTGCAGATTTCTTTCAGCCGCTGCGTCAGCAGGACCCGGTTGGCCGGGACGTCCCAGTCCCAGACGCCGTCGCTGGCCCCGCGCAGCGCCAGGGCATAGCGGGATTCCGTCTGGCGCAATCGCTCTTCGGTATCCTGTACGCGGATCTGCTGTCCGCGCAGGGCGACGATCGAGAAACCGACAGCCAAGGAGACGACGGCGGCCGTCAGAATGCCGATCTGCAGAGTGCTGTGGCGCGCTGCGGATAGGGTGCCGAGACCGATCAATAGCGGTTCGATCCCGGTTATCAGGAAGGACACCCCCATAAACCGAAGACCCAGACCGGCGTGGCGGATGCGCTTGTATACGCAAAAACCGCTGAGCGCCAAGGCAATGCCCGCACAGGCCAAATGCGCCAGTATGTCGACGAGGTGCGGGTATTGCGGGAAGATCACGACCAGAACCGGGGGCGTCACGATGACGGCCGCGGCGGTCAGGGCCACCCGGCGCGGCACGGACAAGCCCAGATGCAGGAACAGCCCGACCCCCAGGACGACCAGCGCGGCGGCCTGACCGCTATAAGCCAGGACATGCAGGAAATTGGCGACACCGCCGGAACCCGATACATCCCGCAGCACCATCGCGGCGCCTAGCAGAACGAACCCCGCAGCCCAATAGCGGATGGCGGCCAGAGCGCCGGGCAGCAAGATCAGATACCCGATCGCGATCGCCCCGGTCCATGCTGCGACGACCGGCGGTACCGTCGCTAGGAATTCGATGCCAGTATCGGCCAAGTCTTACTGCCCTTCATGTATCGAGGCGGAATGAATCCGCGGCATCACGTTACCTTAATGCAATCAATTCGCGCACTCTATTGTTCGAGTGGCGTTCCGACTAGATTTGATTTAAAGAATTAGATTGGATTTTAGTCAGATTTATTTGTGTTTAACTTGAAAGCTGCCGGGATCGGATCAGATCGGCAAGGCAGGCGCGTCGCGCGTCGCTTTCCAGACTGGCGCCGCGCAATTCCACATGTTTGACCGTGGACACGCCGTTCGTCTGATACAGAAACAGGTCCAGTGTGCAGGCACTGCCGTGAAACTGTCGGACCTCCGCCGTGCCGTCCCGCCGGATCAGGTCGGGTGCGCCCAGGCTGGCGGCAATGTCATCGCTCCGCAATCCCAGAAACTGCATCGGATCGTCGTTGACCGGACGGGCGTCGGGCGTTGCGAGGGCGGTCGTCGTCCGGGTCGACGAGCCGGTTGCGCGCCCGGACGGTGCGGCGCCGGAGGATGTTCCGGTATCGTCCGTTTCACCCAGGCTGATACAGGCGGATAGAAGGCCGCAGAGGGCCAATAGGGGCAGGCGAAGGGGGGTGGATTTCATGATTGTCCGGTTAGTGCGGGGCGGATTCGAATTCCGCGCGCCGAGGCAGGGATTGATACAGATGCACCATGGCCGCCGCCGCGATCACCGGCGCGACCAGATTGACGACGGGAATGGACATCAGGAACACGGCAAGGGTGCCGAAAATCAGAATGCGGGTGCCGTGCGCCTTGCGCAGACGGCGTGCCGGTCCCGGCGGCAGGCGCCGCGCCGCGACCAGTTCGAAAAATTCGCGCCCGACCAGATAGCCGTTGACGATCAGAAACAGAAACGCGCCCGTGCCGAACAGGACCAGCAGCAGCAGGTAGAACGGCAGGGCGATCAGGTTGACCGCAATCGTTACGCCCAGGAAGCGGATCGCACCGAACACGGCCTCCAGGACCGGTTGCGGGCGCGGCGTGCCCAAGGTGGGATAGTGTTTCGCCTCCACCGCTTCGCAGACGGAATCCAGGAACAGGCCGATCACCGCGACGGCGGCGACGGGGAACAGCAGCCATGTCAAACCGCCCGCACCCAATGCGAAGGAGACCCAGCCGATATCGTCGGCATAGTCGCCGAGCCAGGCGATGGCGTCACCGATCAGCCATAGCTGGGTCCATTTCACCTGCTGCAGCGCCCATCCCGACGCGGTCCACAGGGCGGCCAGGGTCAGGATCGCCCCGGCGATACCCAGGATCACCACTTTCATAAAGCGGGGGTCGGGAAGTTGTTCCAAGGCTTTGCCGAAGGCGCCGAACATGAGTGATCTCCGTCGGAATGTCGCTTAGGTGACGGGCGGTTCCCGTCAAGGAATACTGCCGGTATCTAGCGAGCGGCGGCGACAATTACAAGCGAACGACTGGACCCGCCGCGCATCAGGCGACAGAATGCGCCCGTCAATGTCGAACCGGAAAGGAAGCTTCATGACCCGCCCCGTTGCCGTCGTTACCGGAGGATCGCGTGGAATCGGCGCGGCCTGCTGTCGTCTATTGGCCCGCCGGGGTTACGATGTAGCCTTTTCCTATCAAAGCGATACCGACGCCGCGGCCGGGTTGGTCGCGGAGCTGCAAGGGGCCGGCGCGCGCGCGCTTGCCGTGCAGGCGAATATGGCGCGGGAAATCGGCATCACCACCCTGTTCGAAACGGTGGATCGGGAGCTCGGCCTTGTGTCGCGGCTGGTCGTGAATGCCGGGATCACGGGCAAGATTCAGCCGGTGGCGGAGATGAGCGCGGAGGAAATCGAGGCGGTGATTGGCCTGAACGTCACCGGCGCCATTCTGGCCGCCCGCGAAGGGGTAAGGCGGATGTCGACGGACCGCAACGGTCTGGGCGGGTCGATCGTATTTCTATCCTCGGCGGCGGCGTGGATCGGCTCCCCCAACGAATTCGTTCACTATGCGGCCAGCAAGGGTGCGGTGAACAGCCTGACCATCGGCCTTGCGAAGGAGGTGGCCCGCCAGGGTATCCGCGTGAACGCGGTCGCGCCGGGGCTGATCGATACCGATATTCATGCCACAGCCGGCGCGCCGGACCGCATCGCGCGGCTTCAGGATATTGTTCCGATGGGGCGCGGCGGATCGGCTGAAGAAGTCGCCGAAGGCATCCTGTGGCTATTGTCGGATCAAGCGTCTTATGTAACAGGCTCGATATTACCGATAAGCGGTGGTCGTTGATCGGACTAAACCTTGTTTTTCTTTGCCTTCTTCTTCGTTTCCGGTAATAAGAAACCGTATCCAGGGGCGGATACGGAACGGTGGCCCGGAACGGGGCCAGAGAAATTTTGGGGGATCCATGACGCGGTTGGTGAAACTCGCATCTGCGGCAAAATCGGCAACCGTATCCGCTGTATTGGCGATATCCGCGGCTGGTGGTCTTTCCATTGGCGACGTCGCCGCGGAAGATAACCTCTATTTCGCTTTACGCGGTTTTGGCGGCTGGTCGGATCCGGGCGATATTTCCAGCACCGGTACCGGCACGATCAGCGAACGCAACACGGCCGATCCGGCCGCTGGGGGTGGCGCGGCGATCGGCTGGAAATTCGGCGACGAGATGCCGATCCGGGTGGAAGCCGAGATCCTGCACCGTGTGCGCGTCGACGTCGACCTGCGCGATACGACGAATGGCGTGGGCTACGAAAACAATCTCAGCTCGACCACGGCCATGCTGGGTATGGCCTATGAATTCCGCAACGAGTCCGCCTGGACCCCCTTTGTCGGCGGCCATGCCGGTTGGGCGCGCAACACCTCGTCCGTCGATCGGACGGTCGTGGCGACCGGTGCCCTGACGACGACGGAAGAAAGCACGGACAATCTTGCCGTGGCGGCGGATATCGGTGTCGACTATGCCCTCACGGAAGTGATCGACCTGGGCGTCGGCTATCGGTTCTCTTATCTGGGTGAGTTCGACACCGGCAGGCTTGCCAACGGTGAATCGATTGAAGGCAGCCCCTTCCTAGCCCATGATTTGATGCTGTCGGTGCAGTTCAACTTCTGATCCGGCGAAAATCCCGGGCGAGTCCATTTCTTGCGATGAGTAGTGATACGGGTCCCCTGTTCGAATACCGCGCGATGGTTCGGGAGGATCGTCTGCGCCCGGACCCGATGCAGGAACTCGCCGCCGAAAAACTGCAAAGCCTCTACAAAGCCCTGAACAACTATCGCCCCGCCGACGAGGCGGGCGGATGGAAGGCGCGTCTGGGTCTGGCGCGCCGTCGCGAAGACCCGCCGCAGGGCCTCTATCTTTTCGGTGGGGTTGGGCGCGGTAAGTCCATGTTGATGGACCTGTTCTTCGGCAATGCGCCGGTCGAACGCAAACGCCGCGTGCATTTTCATGAATTCATGATCGAGGTGCATGGCGAAATCCACGCCTGGCGACAGGCGCAGAAGGATCGGAAGACCAAGGAAACCGATCCGCTTCCGAAAATTGCGGAAAAGATCGCGGACGGGGCGTGGCTGTTATGCTTCGACGAGTTTCATGTCACCGACATCGCCGATGCAATGATCCTCGCCCGCCTGTTTTCCGCCCTGTTCGAGCGGGGCGTCGTGGTCGTCGCGACCTCCAACTGGCCGCCGGAAGACCTGTACAAGGACGGTTTGCAACGGGACCAGTTCCTGCCCTTCATCGCGCTCCTGAAGCAGAAGCTGGATGTCCTGCATCTGGCCTCGCCGACCGATTATCGGTTGATCCGGATGAAGACGTTGAAGACCTATCACGCGCCGCTGGGTCCGGCGGCGACAAAGGCCTTGAACAAGGCGTTCGACGAGCTGACGGAGGGCGCGCAGGCCGCCCCGGATACATTCACGGTGAAGGGACGCAAGGTCCCGATCGCCAAGGCCGCGCGCGGCGTCGCGATGAGTGATTTCGACAGCCTGTGTGCCCGTCCGCTGGGGGCGGAAGATTATCTGACGCTCGCGGGCCGGTATCACACGTTGATCCTGGACGGCGTGCCGCGCCTGTCGGAAAACCGCCGGAACGAAGCGAAACGCTTCATGACGCTGATCGATGAGCTATACGAACACAGCGTCAATCTGATCCTGGCGGCGGAAAGCGCGCCGAATGACCTGTATCGCGAAGGCACCCATGCCTTCGAATTCGAACGCGCGGTGTCCCGGCTGATGGAAATGCAATCCACCGAATACCGGGACAGCCCGCATCGGGCGTCTAAAACCGATTGACGCCGTTCCCTTGGTCTTAATCCGGGACGTCCGCCGCCGATCCGGCGATCGATGAAAACCGGTCCGACAATTCCGTCAGCGCCGCGATATGCAGGTCGGGGGCGGCAACCACGCCGGTCCCGTTCGGGCGCGGCAGATCCCGCGTCGCACAGGCGCCGTCCACCACCGTCGTGCGGTACCCAAGGTCCAGCGCCGCCCGCGCCGTCGAACTGACGCACATATGCGTCATGAAGCCGACGAGGATCAGCGATTTGCGGCCCGTCTTTTCAAGTTCTTCCTGCAAGACCGTTGCCGCGAAACTGTTCGGCAGGCCCTTGCCGACCACGGCTTCCCCATCCTGCGGGGCCAGTTCCGCCATGATCGCGCCGCCCGGCCCGTCCGGGTCGAAGGCGCCGCCCGCGCGTCCGATATGCCGGACATGGATGACCGGAACGCCGCCCGTGCGGGCGCGGTCCAGCAGGGATTTCGCCTGCCCGACCGCGGCATCGACGCCGGTCAGCGGCAGGAAGCCGGATCGGTATTCCTCCTGACAATCGATCAGGACAAGCGCGGAATCGGACAGTTTCGCGGGGCTGGTGTCGGCCCCGGCCATTTCCAGTAGGGTTTTAGGCGCAGACATTCCTTTGTTTCCTCTCACTAAATTTGCAGGCCAGTACGTTCCGGCCGCAGGGAGTAGCGCGACCGAAGCGTCGGTTCCGGCGTATCGCACAGGATACGACCTTCCGACGTCATATGAATCAGATGGGCGAGCACCGATCGGGCGGCGGCCGGATGCAGATGTTCGGGCACATCGCGATACATGGCGGGCACCATGTCGGCGACGCGATCGATCCGTCGGGCGATACAGGTCAGGATTTGTATTTCCCGATCCCGTCGGTGGGCGATAAAGCTTTCAACATGTCGTTTCGCATCCGAAATGGGATTGCCGTGCGTCGGGTAATACAGGTCTTCCGACCGGGTCAGCAGCTTGCGAAGGGAGGCGATATAGGCCGCCATATCGCCGTCCGGCGGCGACACGATGCTGGTCGACCAACCCATGACATGATCGCCGCTGAACAGGGCGTCTTCTTCAGCGAAAGCGAAACACAGGTGGTTGGAGGTATGACCCGGCGTATGCACGGCCTCCAGCGTCCAATCCGGGCCGGAAACGCGGTCGCCGTCGGTCAGGACTTGATCGGGTACGAAATCGCGGTCGCCGCCTTCCTCCACATCCTCGCCCGCCGCATGGGGGCCGAAGCCGTAGGTCGGCGCGTCGGTCAAGTCCTTCAGCGGTCCCGCCAAAGGGGAATGGTCCCGATGCGTATGCGTGATCAGGATCGCGGACACGGTCTCCCCATCCAGCGCCGCCATCAGCGATTTCAGATGCGCCGGATCGTCCGGCCCCGGATCGATCACCGCGACGGTGCCCTCGCCGACGATATAGGTGCCCGTGCCGTGAAAGGTAAACGCGCTGGGATTCCGGGCCACGACGCGCCGAATGCCGGGGGAGAGCCGGATCGACGTGCCGTAATGCGGTTCGAAGGCGCGGTCGAAGACGGGGGCGGTCATCAGCAGTCCTTGTCCTTAAGGCGGTCTTGTGTCGTCAGAGGCAGGAAACTATATCCGATCTGGATTTTCCAATTCTTACCAGCGGAAAAGGACCTAAGCCATGGCAACCAAGGCGGAAAAAAAGACGACCAAGGCAAGCGGGACGGAGACGGGCGCGGAAACGATGGGCTTCCAGGCGGAGGTCGGGCGGCTGCTCGATATCGTCGCCAACGCGCTGTATTCCGAACGCGAAATTTTCCTGCGGGAGCTGATTTCGAACGCGGCCGACGCCTGCGACAAGCTGCGCTATCTGGCCATCGAGGCCCCGGCCCTGACCGACGGCGATCCAGAATTCCGGGTCACCCTGACGGTGGATAAGGACGCGAAGACGCTGACCCTCGCCGATAACGGCATCGGCATGAACCGTCAGGACCTGATCGACCATCTGGGCACGATCGCGCGATCCGGCACGGCGGCCTTCGTCGACAATCTGACCGGCGATAAGAAAAAAGACGTCTCTCTGATCGGTCAGTTCGGCGTCGGCTTCTATTCCGGATACATGGTCGCCGACCGGATTTCCGTCACCTCCCGCCGCGCGGGAGAGGAAGAGGCCTGGCGCTGGACCTCCGACGGGCGCACCGGCTTCACCATTGAGCCTGCGGAAAAGGACGGACGCGGCACCGCGATCACCCTGCATCTGAAGGACGACGCCGAGGAATATCTGGACGAGGCCGAACTGCGCCGCGTCGTGAAGACCTATTCCGATCACATCCCCTTCCCGATCGAATTCGTGAAGGCGGACGGCGAGGCGAACCGCCTGAACGAGGCGTCGGCCCTGTGGACCCGCCCGAAATCGGAAATCGACGACCAGCAATATGCCGAATTCTACCGCCATGTGTCCCACGGCTTCGACGATCCGTGGATGACGCTGCATTTCAAGGCGGAAGGCATGATCGAATATGCCGGTCTGGTCTTCATTCCGACCGAACGGCCCTTCGACCTGTTCCATCCGGACCGGATGACCAAGCTGAAACTCTATGTGAAGCGTGTCTTCATCACGGAAGAATGCGAAGACCTGCTGCCGTCCTGGCTGCGTTTCCTGCGCGGCGTGGTGGACAGCGAGGATCTGCCGCTGAACGTCTCGCGCGAAATGCTGCAGAACAATCCGGTCGTGTCCAAGATCCGCGCCGGTCTGGCGAAGCGCGTGCTGGGCGAGCTGTCGAAAAAGGCGGAAAACGACGCCGACGGTTACGCGTCCTTCTGGGACAAGTTCGGTCTGGTGATGAAGGAAGGCCTGTATGAAGGCACGGCGGACAAGGAGGCATTGCTCAAGCTCTGTCGCTTCCGGTCGACCACGCGCGACGGCCTGATTTCCTTGGAAGATTATGTCGCCGGCATGAAGGACGGTCAGGACGCGATTTATTACATCGCGGGAGAAGACGCCGCCGCCCTGCGCAAAAGCCCGCAACTGGAAGGCTTCGCCGCGAAGGGCGTCGAGGTCCTGCTGATGACCGATCCGGTAGACGAATTCTGGCTGCCGATGATCGGCGAATTCGACGGCAAGGCGTTCAAATCCGTGACCCGCGCCGGGGCCGATCTGTCGAAGATCAAGAAAGCCGATGCCGACAGCGACGAGGATGAATCGGACGAGGCGGAAAGCGTCGTCGACGGTCTGGTCATCGCGCTGAAACTGGCGCTGGGCGACGCGGTGAAGGACATCCGCGCCACCGACCGTCTGACCAGCAGCGCGGTCTGCCTCGTCGCCGACGAAAACGGCATGGACATGCATCTGGAACGGCTGTTGAAACAGCATAACCGCCTGGAACAGAGCAATCCGCGCATCCTGGAACTGAACCCGACCCATCCGCTGATCGTGGCATTGAACGCCAAGGCCGGGCCGGACGGCAAGGGCGATCTGGGCGCGGCCCCGGCCCTGTTGCTGGATCAGGCCCGCATCCTGGAAGGCGAAACCCTGCCCGACCCGGCCGATTTCGCAAAGAAACTGGCTGACGTCATGGCGAAGGCCTTCGGGTAACGCCGCACCCCATCCAGACCGTTCTGGCATTACTGGCGGGAAGCTGCCGGAATCCTTGCTTCCGCCAGAATGCGATACTGGACACGTTGCCGGGATTGGTGCCGATGTGAATCGCATCGGCACCAAGGCCCGTTAGCCATTCGGTCAGTAGGCGCGCTCCCCAGCCCTTACCTTGCGCTTCCGGCAGCAAGTTCAGATGCAGATGGGCGGGATAGTCTTTCACAACCGCGTCCGGTACCGCGCCGGGGTGGTGGATCATCATCGCACGGCGCTGGTCGGGGTTTCGTTTCGTTGCCGGAATGTCCGACGGGTCGGCATAGATCTCCCGCAGCGCCGGCCACCACTCCCGCTCCAGCCGCGCTTCGAAGGCGCGGGTGTCCAAGGTGCCGGCAATATAGCCCAGAACCTTGCCGCCGTCGGCAAGCGTCAGGCAGGTCTCCGGGCTCAACATCAGATAGGGCGCGGAATAGACATGCCCCATCATGCGCGGGTCGCCGTAGAGCGCCGCCGCATCCTTGCCCGCGTCGCCGGTGGCGACTGAGACGGCGTAATAGCCCTCAAGGTCCGCCGCGACGGCGGGTCGGACCTTGAGGGTCATTCGGCTTCCTCAATCACCATCTCCGCCGCGCGCAGGCCCGATAGATAGGCGCCGTGGATCGTCCCGGCATATTCGAAGATCGTATGCTCCCCGCAGAGAACAAGACGGTTCTCGACCGGCTGGGCGAGGCCGTCATAGTCGCTGGGATAGCTGCCCGGCGTCGGGAAGGCATAGGCGCCATAGGAAAGCGGATCGACATACCAATGGGTCGCCCGCATGGCGATCGGCTCGCCCACATCGTCTTCCCACACGTTTCGCAGGACCGCCAGACCGTCGGCCTTCATCTCTTCGTCGGTCATTTGGTCGACGACGGGCGAATGCGCCCCGACACTGAGGCCTAGCAGAATATTTTCGTCGCAGAAGGTTCGGTAGTTCAGCCAATAGTTCCACCGCCCCTTGGGTTCGGTCATCATGCCGAAATACTGGACGTCTGTATCCCAGAACGGTTCTTCGAATTTCAGCGCCAGTTTGGTCACGCTGCCGAAACCGACCTTGTCGATACTTTTCTGATAGCTGGCCGGCAGGGGCGGGTCGAACGCGATAACGTTCTTTTTCAAGACGCCCAGCGGGACGCTGCAAATCACGAAATCGCCGGTGACCGGCCCCTTGTCGGTCGTTACGGTCACGCCGTCGCCGCCATAGGTGATGCCGGTTACCTTTGTCGACAGCCGGATGTCCAATCCTTCGGAAAGGGGGCCAAGCAGCTTGTCATAGCCGGTCGTGACAACGACGTCATCGCCGGGGAAGACACCGTCCCGATTGAAGTAAACCGCGGATAGATTTTCTATCGGGCCGCCCTTCGAGAACTCCGTATAGGCGGAAAACGCCCACAGAACGCCCGGGTCGGCGGCGGCGGAAGAATCGAAATACCGGATCGCGTCGATCAGGCTCCGGGTGTCGCTCAGTTCCAGATTTTCGTCGATGCGCTCGATCAGGTCGTACCACGTATCGTCGACCTCGGACTGACGGTCTTCATCCAATTCGTATCCATCTGGGCCGAAGACGACCAGATTGTCGTTGTCGGTCACGACATATTCGGCACCGACGGCGTCGGTAAGTCTTTTCGCCGGATTGTCGTCGGATGGGCCATGGACCCAACCGGCGCCGTCTTCGAACGGCGCGCCCAGCGACCAGTCGGTATAAAGACGTCCGCCGAGCCGGTCCCGCCCCTCAACGACAATGACCGTCGCGCCTTGATTGGCCAAAGACCGTGCTGCGCCCAGGCCCGATACGCCCGCCCCGACGACGATGACCGTCTTTCCTTCCAGCGCGCTTGCCCGGGCCCTGCCGAGCGGTGTCGCGACATAGGCGCCCGACGCCATCAGCGCCGCCTTCAAAAACTTCCGGCGTGACCATTTAAAATTTGTCATGCTCTTCCCCCTCAACAATCAATGTAAGGCGCAGAGTACGGGAAACGCCGCGACAATGTCGTTAAAATTTGCGCGATCTTGCGTAAACCGGACCAAACCACTAGGAAGCCCCGGAAATCGGGAGATCGACGATATGGCGAAGCGGAAAAAGGGACAGCCGGTCAACGGTTGGATCGTGCTCGACAAGGCGGCGGGTATGGGGTCGACCGACGCGGTTTCCGCCGTGCGCCGGGCGATGAACGCGCAAAAGGCCGGGCATGGCGGGACGTTGGACCCGTTTGCCACGGGGCTGCTGCCGATCGCCCTGGGGGAAGCCACGAAAACCGTCCAATATGTCATGGATGGGGAAAAGACCTATCGGTTCACCCTTCGTTTCGGGATCGAGACGGACACCCTGGACCCGGAAGGCGAACCCGTCGCCCAATCGGATGCGCGTCCGGACGACGCCGACATTTTGGCGGCAATCCCGAAGTTCATAGGGGAAATCGACCAGGTTCCGCCCGCCTATTCGGCCCTGAAAATCGACGGAAAACGGGCCTATGACATGGCGCGGGCGGGCGAAGCGCCGGAAATGAAGGCGCGGCAAGTGCGCATCGACCGGCTGGAACTGATCGACCGCCCGGACGCCGACACGGCGGTGTTCGAGGTCGATTGCGGCAAGGGTACCTATATCCGGTCTCTGGGCCGCGATCTGGCCCAGGCGCTGGGCACGGTCGGATACCTGACCGCCCTGCGGCGGACGCGTGTCGGCGCCTTCCGCGAAGAACAGGCGATTTCACTTGAAGATGTAGCGCAACTGGGGCATAAGCCCGGCGGTTCGCGGGGGTTTCTCGCGATCGAGGCCGCGCTGGACGGTATCCCGGCGATGGCCTTGAGCGAAGTGGAGGCGGTTCGACTACGCAACGGTCAATCGGTCCCGCTTCTCCGAAAGGTGGATTTGGAGCGCATCGCCGACCTGAAAGACGGGGATGAGCTTATTGCCTATTGCGGCGGTATCGCCGTCGCGCTGGCACGTTACGGCAAGGGCGAAATTCGTCCGGTCCGGGTGCTGAACCAATAGGCGCAAACGACCCTTCGGGACTTCAGACGAAACGGATACCGCGAAAGGAATAGAGTAAATGTCGATTACCCAGGAAAAGAAGTCCGAACTGATTGGGGAATTCCAGGCCAAATCCGGCGACACGGGTTCCCCCGATGTGCAGATCGCGGTGCTGACCGAACGGATCAACAATCTGACGGAGCACCTGAAGACCCACAAGAAGGACTTCCACTCCCGCCGCGGCCTTCTGGTCATGGTCGGTAAGCGCCGTCGTCTTCTGGACTATGTGAAGCGGAAGAACGAAGAGCGCTACAAGGACCTCATCGGTCGGCTCGGCATCCGCCGCTAACAGTAACGCGGGGCGCGGTTCTCTTCGGAGACCGCGCCCTTCGGTTTTTGCCATCCCGATTTCCGAAAAACGGAGACGCGGGTGGTCCTCGGGTCCATCACGACAGGGCCCTTCCCGTCCGAAAGGCGGGGCTGGCGCATCCCGCGCCGTTGGAAAAGAGAGTTCGAGAGGATCGAACGACAAGGCGGGACAGCGATCAGGTTTCGGGATGGAACGGCCCTCAAGGGCGCTCTCAATCGAAATACCGCGCTAGACCGATCCGGGCCTGGATGTCGTAGGTGCCCGGGTTCCGCCGAACCGTCGTTCCTGGCGAGGCTCTCTCGCTCACGGATACGGACAAGGGTCCGCATCCGCGTATGAATGGAAAAGAAGGAACGAATTTCCACATGTTCAACATCACCAAGAAATCGATGGAATGGTGCGGCCGCACCCTGACGCTGGAGACCGGCAAGATCGCCCGTCAGGCCGACGGCGCGGTGCTCGCCACCTATGGCGAGACCTCCGTCCTGTGCTGCGTGACCTACGCCAAATCGGAAAAGCCCGGTCAGGACTTCTTCCCGCTGTCGGTCCACTATCAGGAAAAGACCTATGCCGCCGGTAAGATCCCGGGCGGCTTCTTCAAGCGTGAAGCGCGTCCGTCCGAGAAGGAAACGCTGACTTCGCGCCTGATCGACCGTCCGATCCGTCCGCTGTTCGTGCCGGGCTTCAAGAACGAAGTGCAGGTCGTTTGCACCGTGCTCAGCCACGATCTGGAAAACGATCCGGACATGGTCGCCATGGTCGGCGCCTCCGCCGCGCTGACGATTTCCGGCGCGCCCTTCATGGGCCCGATCGGCGGTATCCGCATCGGCTATATCGACGGTGAACTGGTCGCCAACCCGACCATGACCCAGATCAAGGAAGACAGCGTCCTGGATCTCGTCGTCGCCGGGACGCAGGAAGGCGTGCTGATGGTTGAATCCGAAGCCCAGGAACTGGGTGAGGAAACCATGCTCGACGCCGTCATGCTGGCCCATCGCAGCATCCAGCCGGTGATCGACCTGATCATCGATCTGGCCGAAGACGCCGCGAAAGAGCCGTTCGAACTGCCCGCGCCGGATCCGAACAAGGCCGTCGTCGACGCCCGCCTGCGCGAAATCGCGATGGAACCGCTGCGCGCGGCCTATGCCATCGTGAAGAAGCAGGACCGTGTCGAAGCCGTATCCGCCGCCAAGGCCGACGCCCTGGCCAAGATCGCGGAAGAAGAGCTGGATGTCGATCTGGCCGCCAAGCTGTTCAAGGACCTGGAAAAGGACGTCGTTCGCGGCAACATCCTGAAAACCGGCGAACGCATCGACGGCCGCAAGACCGATCAGGTCCGCCCGATCGTCTGCGAAGTCGGAATCCTGCCCCGCGCCCATGGCTCCGCCCTGTTCACCCGCGGCGAAACCCAGGCGCTGGTCGTCACCACGCTGGGCACCGGCCAGGACGAACAGATCATCGACGCGCTGGAAGGCGAATACCGTCAGAACTTCATGCTGCACTACAACTTCCCGCCCTATTCGGTCGGTGAAGCGGGCCGCATGGGTGCGCCGGGCCGCCGCGAAATCGGCCACGGCAAGCTGGCCTGGCGGGCGATCAACCCGCTTCTGCCGTCCAAGGAAGACTTCCCCTACACGATGCGCGTGGTCTCCGAGATCACGGAATCGAACGGGTCGTCGTCCATGGCCACGGTTTGCGGCACCTCCATGTCTCTGATGGATGCGGGCGTTCCGCTGCCGAAGCCCTGCGCCGGTATCGCCATGGGCCTGATCAAGGAAGACGACGGTGTTGCGGTCCTGTCCGACATCCTGGGTGACGAAGATCACCTGGGCGACATGGACTTCAAGGTCGCCGGGACGGAAGACGGCATCACCTCGCTGCAGATGGATATCAAGATCACCTCGATCACCGAGGATATCATGAAGACCGCGCTGGGCCAGGCGAAGGCCGGCCGCCTGCACATTCTGGGCGAAATGGCCAAGGCGATCACGGCGGGCCGCGACGGCGTGTCCCAGAACGCCCCGCGCATCGTCACCTTCCAGATCAACAAGGATAAAATCCGTGAAGTGATCGGGACGGGCGGCAAGGTCATCCGCGAAATCTGCGAAACGACCGGTGCGAAGATCGACATCGAAGACGACGGCACGATCAAGGTTGCGTCCGTCGACGGCGAAGCCGGTCAGAGGGCCATCGATTGGATCAAAGGCATCGTCGCCGAGCCGGAGCCGGGCAAGGTCTATCGCGGCAAGGTCGTGAAGGTCATGGACTTCGGCGCCTTCGTGAACTTCATGCCGGGCCGCGACGGTCTGGTGCATATCTCCGAACTTCAGGTCGGCCGCACCGCGCAGGTCACCGACGTTGCCAATGAAGGCGATGAAGTCTGGGTGAAGTGCCTGGGCATGGATGAACGCGGCAAGGTCCGCCTGTCGATGCGCTGCGTCGATCAGGAATCCGGCGAAGATATCGAGCATACGCTGGAAAAGCCGGAACGCGCCCCGCGTGAAGAGCGTGAGGGTGGCGACCGTGGGGGCGAACGCCGCCCGCGTCGTCCGCGCCGCGACTAACGATCAGGTCTGCCGATTAGGCCTGTTAGGGTCTGTATCGACGCCGAAACAAACCCCTCGGACCCCGGTCCGGGGGGTTTTGTTTATTCAGCGGCTCCTCGCTTGGTGTGCAAACGCGTGGCGATGACGGCGCCGGTCCCGGCAAGGACGATCAGCGCGATCAACAGCGTGCCGGGGTCGAACCGGGAGACATCGATCAAGCCTATGGCGACGGCGGATTCCTCGAACCCCATGCCGATCAGCGGTAGGAAAGCGATCGCGGCGGCGTAGTTCTGCGTCCCGGCCAGCCGGATCGACCAGAAGGCCAGAACTGTGGATGGCGCGCGCAAGACGATGCCGAATACCGCGCTGACGGCGATCAACTGCCAATCCCAATCGGCGGTTTCCGAAGCCGGGGCCTGAACCGCCCGCAGGGCCAGGAAAAATGCTGCGGTTACCATCAAGACGGTGCCGGTGAATTGCAATCGCGCGCCCGGTTCGTCCGACAGATTGTCCGGATGCCGTTCCACCAGAAGCGCAATACCGACGGTGGCGAGGGCATTCAGCCCCATCAATCCCGCGACGATGGGCTGCAGCGGATCTTCGAGTCCGGTCAATAGAAAACCGGAGGCGCCCAGGATGACGAGATGTCCCCATCCTTCGCCCCGTGATGGTCGGCGGCGGAAGACGATCCAGACGCCAAGTGCGGCCAGGGGCACACTGACCGCCCCGATGGTTCCGGTCTCCAATACGCTCAACCAGCCAAGCACGGTTGTGTAGATCGCGGCGGACGCGACCCGCAACACCCCGAGAATCCAGGTCGTTGGGCGGGCGAAACGCTGAAAGCGGAACGATGCGCGCGGTGCGGCGAAGAGCATGGAGGCGACCACAAGCGCCGCGCCCCCGGTGCAGAGCTGGATGAAACTGAATGCCCAAGGATCGATGGGAAGGCGCAGCAGCAGGATGCGGCCGACCACGCTCAACAAAGCCCAGGATGCGATCGCCCCCGCCGTTACCAGAATGCCCTTTTTCATCTATGCCGCCCTTTCCGTGATGCGCAGGCAGGATGGCACGGTGTAAAGCACAAAAAAATTCCAGGAATATCTATCATATGATACAAAAATGTATCATGAACTGGTCCGATCTACGCGCCTTCCTTGCCGTCGCCCAGACCGGTAGCCTGCGACAGGCCGCCGACGCATTGGGCATTGCGCAACCGACGGTGTCGCGCCACATCCAGAACCTGGAAGCCGATTTGGGCATCCCCCTGTTCGACCGTAGCCGGGAAGGGCATCGCCTGACCCCGGCGGGGGCGGAATTGCTGCCGGAGGCGCGCATGGTGGAAACCGCCGCCTTGCGCGTGGAACAACGGTCGTTGGGTCTCGTCTCGCATCTTTCCGAAACGGTGCGGATCGGCGCGGGCGAAACCGCCGCCGCCGTATTGGCCCGCGGGATGGACCTGATGCCGGACGGGCCCAGGATCGAACTGCTGGTTAGCGGGGCGCTGACGCCGTCCACCGTGCGTACACCGGAAATCATCGTTCAACACGCAATGCCGACGGAGGGCGAGGGCGTGATCCGCCGTGTCGGGTCGGTGCGCAGCGCGGTCTACGGAACACCCGATACCGCCGAGGGGCGCAGCCTGCCCTTCGACCCGTCGGACCTCGTCGCTTTGCCCTGGCTGGGATTCGTGGAGGAGCAGGAGCATTACATCACCATGCGCTGGCTGCGGACCCAGATGCGCGATCGCGCGCCCGCCGCGCGTCTGATGACCAGCGATCTGCTGGCCGCCGCCGCCGCGACGGGCGCGGGTATCACGGTCCTGCCCTGTTTTTTGGGGGATCGGTATGCGTCGTTAATTCGACTGACGGCGCCGATTGAAGCGTTACAGGCGGACTATTGGGTCAGCATTCATCCGAATCTCGCCCGGAATACAGCCATTCGCGCGGCGTCGGACTGGATTCTGCGCTGTTTCCGGCGATTGGAAGGCGGAGAGGCTTAACCTTCCTTCGCGCCTTCCAGCAGGCGTGGCGAGATGCTTTGCGCCCGTGGTTCCCCTTTCAGGGCGGATTGCAGGCCGTCGGCGGTCGCCTGATGGGTCAGACGGGCCAGGGCCTTGCGTCCGCCCGCCTCCTCCAACCGGATCGGTTCGTGAAAGACGATATCGATGCCCAGCTTGCCCAGCCCCAGCCAGTCGATCAGATGCGGGGCCAGTTCCATATCCCCGAACCAGGTAAAAAACGGTCGGAAAGCGCGGCCCAGCGGCATGCCGTCCATGCGTGAATAGCTGATGGAAACGGGCTGTACCTCGATCTGGCCGCTGCCGGGAAAATCGATGGACGCCGCCTGAAACAGCGAACTTTTGAAGGGCAGGACACGCCCGCCTTCCGTGCTGGTCCCTTCCGGGAACAGGACAAGGCAGCCGCCTTCCGCCAGGCGTTGTTTCATGTTTTCCAGTTGCGGAGCGGCCTTGCGCGGGTCGCGGTCGACAAAGACGGTGCGCTGCTGCACCGCCATCCAACCGAAGACGGGCCAGGATTTCACCTCCGTCTTGGCGACGAAGGAACAGGGCAGATGGGCGCCCAGCGCGATGATGTCGATATAGGAGGCATGGTTGGCGACCATCAGGACCGGCCGGTCCAGCACGGGCAGGCCCGTCAGTTCCACATCGATCCCGGCGAGTTTCAGGACTCGGCGATGCCAGCGCATGGTGATATGGGGCGGCAGGCCCCGTGTCGGGAAGATCTTGGGCAGATACCGCAGGATCATGTAAAACGTCCAAACGGTGATCGTGAGCACGCGCCACCAGCCGAGCATCCGCGATGGACGGACTTCCGCGCGGCCGTCCTCGCTGAGCGGCGGATGACCCGGACGTTGCAACGACGTTCCCGTCGGTACATCGCCGGAAACCGGGCCGGCGACCGGCCCAGGGAGCACCGCCCGCCCGGTTTTAGCGTCTTGTCCCGAGTCCATCATCGGCCCCATACCCTCAACGGCGAGCAGGCTTTCGGCGATCCGATCCGGAATACCGGGATCAATCCTCGCCCGACCCTTCGCCGGCCTTTCGGGAATAATGTTTGTAATAGCGGTCCGTCACCATACCGGTTTCGACCACGATACAGACGTCGGTCGTATCGAATTGCGGGTCGACCACGGCACCGTCGCCGATATAGCCGCCGAGGCGCAGATAGCCCTTGATCAGCGGCGGGACGGCGGCGAGCCCCTTACGGGGTTCGATCGTGTCCTTTTCCATCCGGTTCATATCGATATAGCGTTCGGGCAGGGCCACGGGCCGCTTTTCCTCCGGCGCCAGATGGAAATGGTAGAGATAGCTCAGCGGCAGGGCCAAAGCCTCCGGGTCGGTGCCCGGGAAACTGGCGCAACCGAACATCAGTTCGATATCGTAATGAAAAACGTAAGCCGCGATGCCTCGCCACAGAAGTTCCATGACATGGCGCGTGCGATAGGCTTCGTCGACACAGGACCGACCCAGCTCCAAGACCTCGCCGGGGCGTCCTTCGATGGCGGAAATGTCGTATTCGTCGACGCTGTAGAAGCGTCCGTGCTTCGCGGCCGCTTCCCGGCGGACCAGACGATAGGTACCGACCACGGATTCCGGTCCGTCGCCGCGATCGCGATCGACCACCAGCAGGTGATCCGCGACCGCGTCGAAATCGTCGAAATCGCGCTTGGTCGCGGCCATTTCCGCCGACGGTTTGGCGGTCATTTCTTCATAGAAAACGCGATATCGAAGGGCCTGGGAGGCCTCAATCAGGGCCGGGTCGCCGTCCGCCAGCCGAATGCCGAGATTATTGCTGGTCAGCTGCGCCAGCGCTGCGTTCAACCGGTCCTTGTCGCTCACGATACGGCCTTCTTGCCCTTCTTGTCCAAGCGTACGCCAAACAGTTCGAGGCGATGATCCACCAGACGGTAGCCCAATGCGGCGGCAACCTCGTCCTGCAATTTTTCGATCGCTTCGTTGCGGAATTCGACGACTTCACCGGAATCGATATCGATCAGGTGGTCGTGATGAGTTTCCGATACCTCCTCATACCGCGCGCGGCCGTCGCCGAAATCGTGACGGGTCAGGATGTCGGCCTCTTCCAGCAGCCGGACGGTCCGGTAGACCGTGGCGATGCTGATTTTAGGGTCGACCTCCGTCGCGCGCTGATGCAGCTGTTCGACATCGGGATGGTCGGTGCTTTCGGACAGAACCCGGGCGATGACCCGCCGTTGTTCGGTCATCTTCAGTCCCTTTTCGGTGCACTGCTTTTCGATGCGCTGCGGATCGGTTTCGTCCGTCATACCCCTATCGCCCTCCGTCCATCCAAAGTAACCGCGCCAACTGTTTCGGCGTCGGCGATTTTCGCTAGCCCCCGATCGCTGCGGCAAGATTACCCTTCACCGGCGATGGGATCAAACAAGTATCGTCGGGACCATGCCCCACGCCGCCATGAAAAAAGGGAGCCGTTTTCAGGCCCCCCTTTCGCGACTTCCGAATATTTCGCCCGTCGCACCGAATAGAGTCGGATGCGGTCGGTTACTTGCGTTTTCCGGCGCGGCGGCCCAGGCCGATATCCTTCGCCAGTTCGGAACGCTGCTTTGCGTAATTCGGCGCGACCATCGGATAGTCCGACGGCAGGCCCCAGCGGTCGCGGTATTCTTCCGGGGTCAGATCATAGGCCGTTTTCAGGTGGCGCTTCAGCATTTTCAGCTTCTTGCCGTCTTCCAGGCACACCAGATAATCCGGGTGGATCGATTTTTTCACCGGGACAGCCGGGATCGGCTTGTCCTCGGCGGGTTCCGCGCCTTTACCGACTTGTTCCAGCGTCCGGTAGACCTGTTCAATCAGGCTGGACAGTTCCTGGGACGGCACCGAATTGTTCGAAACATGCGCCGCAACGATTTCGGACGTGAGTTGCAGCAGTTCCGACGACGAAATTTCGGTTTCTGGCGTATCCACCATTAGGGTGACCTTTCTTTTTCCTGACGACCGATCGGGAATATTGCGTTCGGACGGTTTCCGTTTTCCGACATCGGTAATCGCATCTAGAGGGCATCGTGAACGATTTCCTTTATATTGGCCGGAAACTTCACGATACAAACCGTGACCTAGCAAATCGCGGGTAAATATTGCAACAAAATAATAGGGTGAAATCAAACTGATTCAAAAAACAGCCTTGTCTTGCGACTATTGGTCGGATTTTTAAGGCGTTTGAAGTTTCACTTTCATGATCGAAGCATCGACCAAAGTTCCATCTGCCCTACGATAATACTCACGCCGCATCCCCACGGTTTTGAAACCAAGCGCGCGGTACAATTCTTGGGCCGCCGGATTGTCTTCACCGACTTCCAGGAAAAGGGTTGCCGCCTCCTGGCTTTGGGCAACCTGCATGCAGGCGGAGACCAGGGCGCGTCCAACGCCTGCCCGCCGTGCCGTTGGATCGACACCGACGGACAGGATTTCCCCTTCGTCGACGATCACACGGCCCAGCAAGAACCCGACCGGCTGCCCGCCCCGCTCGGCGATCAGGCCCCAGGTTCCGGGCGTCGACATCAATTCCCGCACCGACGGTTCCGGCCAGGGATCGTCGAAACTGCGCGCATAGAGCGCCGCGATGAGGGCGAAGGCCTCCACCCCGATCGGATGGACAACGATGTCGTCGGTCATGGCGGGGTGGGTCCCATCGGGCGACGCGCCTTGTCGCGGGACGGGGCGGAGACGTCCGGTGCGCGCAAATAAAGCGGTACCGCGGGCTTGCCGGTTCCGACGCGCAGCCGGTCGCGGCCCAGCCGGGCGACCGCAGCCGGGTCCGGATAGGGAAGGGCGGACAGCACTGTCCCCCGTCCGATCAGGTCCCGCAGTCTGTCTGCATAATCCCCGATCAGCACCGCATTTTCCGGGATTTCGGCACTCAGCGCGTCAACCGTTGCGGCGACGGCCCGCGCCCCGTCGCCAATCCAGGTCATGTCGCGCGCCTGAAAGATTTCGATAAACGGATCGGCCCGGCGGCTATCGATGACGACGGCAAGGGGGCGGTCGGTATCCGCCGGGATCGCCGCGGCGAGGCATTCGGTCACGGTCACACCGATCAGGGGAATATCCGCCGCGCGGGACAGACCCTGGGCAGCGGCAATACCGATACGCACGCCGGTAAACGCGCCGGGGCCGACCGTCACGGCGATGCCGTCCAGGGCGGCGACATTCAGCCCGGCGTCGTGCAGGCAATCCGCGATCATCGGAACGATACGCTCCGCCTGACCGCGTTGCATTTCTTCCTGATAACGGGCGCGGATCGTGTCGCCATCGATAATGGCGGCGGAACAGGCGGCGCCCGCGCAATCGAGTCCCAGAACGATCATGATACTGTGTTCCCGTTGATTCTTCGGCAAACTGGCCTCGCGAACGGGGCTTTGCAAGCGCCTGCAGCCCGGCTCGGGCGAATTTCGGATTGTTACAGGGCACCAACGGCAGGTACGCTGCACTGCACATCAAACCGTATGTCGGTTCATTACGGATAGAGGACACCATGACCCGTCGCAGCCTTTATCGAATGATCGCCGTGTTCCTCCTGACCGCGTCTGGGTTTGGAATGGCGGCGCATGCCCGGGCCGAACCGACCTCGGCGGTGGTTCTGATGTACCATCGCTTCGGTGAAACGGAATATCCCAGCACCAGTGTCGATATGGATCAGTTCCTGGCCCATGTCGAAGAACTGACCAACGGTGGGTACGAGGTTCTGCCGCTGCCGGAAATCGTGGCGGCGTTGAATACCGGAACCCCGTTGCCGGACCGGGCGGTGGCGATCACGGTCGATGATGCCTATGCCTCCGTTTACGAAAAAGCGTGGCCGGTGCTGAAGGAAAAGGGGCTGCCCTTCACCCTGTTTGTGGCGACCGATCCGGTGGATCGGGGTATCGAAGGCTATATGACCTGGGACAATATCCGCGAACTGTCCGATGCGGGCGTGACCATAGGCAGCCAGGCCGTGACCCATCCGCATATGCCGCGGATGAGCAGCGAACGGAACCGCACCGAACTGACCCGGTCCGCCGATATCCTGCAGGAACACCTTGGCGCGCGGCCGACCCTGTTCGCCTATCCCTATGGGGAGGCCAGCCTCGACGTCATGGGTTTGGCGAAGGAAGCGGGTTATGTCGCGGGGTTCGGACAGCATTCGGGCACGGCCAATACGACATCGGCCCTATTCTATCTGCCACGCTTCCCGATCAATGTGCATTACGGCGGCGTGGACCGGTTCAAACGTCTGGTGAATACCATGGCCCTGCCGGTATCGGGCCTGACGCCGCGCGATCCGCTGCTACCGGTTCAGGGAACCGGCAATCCGCCCGCCTTCGGCTTCACCGTCGACGGCGTCACGGAAGGGTTGGACGGGTTGAACTGCTATCATTCGGATGCCAGTTCGATCACGCAGATGGAAAAGCTGGGCAACCGGGTGGAGGTGCGTTTCGATTCCGCCTTTGCCCCCGGTCGAACGCGGATCAACTGCACCATGCCGACGCGCAACGGCCGCTGGCGCTGGTTCGGTATGCAATATTACGTGCCGCCGCAATAAGCCGGAAATCAACGAAGCCGAATCCGTCGAAAAGGTCTTAATCGAACAGGCTTTAATCGAACAGGGCGTCGATTTCGTCCTGACCGATGGACGCGTCGCCGTCCATCGCCGGGCCGTGCAGCTCTTCGCCATGGGCCGGAAGGGCTTGTTCCGTCCCGACGACACCGGCGAAGGCATTGTCGCCGCCCCAGATTTCCATCATCTTCCGGACGCGTTCATCGATGAATTCCATCGTATTCACCACCTTGGTGATGCGCTGACCGGTGATGTCCTGGAAGTTGCAGTGTTCGAAAATGCCCGTGGAATGTTCGAACAGGTCGTCGATCATGCCAAGGGCCTCATCCCCGGAAACCTGCGCCCTTAGGCGGCCGGCGACTTCCTCGATCGCCTCTGCGGCGTTGATGATGCCGTCGGTCGCGGTTTCCGTATCGCCGACCACGGCGCGCAGGGCTTCCGACGCGGAGGCCAGCTTATCCGACCCCCGATCCGCGCTGCGCAGGGATGCAATTTCCTGTTTCGTGCGCTCGATCGCGTCGGACAGTTCCTGTAGGTCCGCTTTCAGGCGTTCGGCTTCGACGATCTGCTGACGGAACACTTCGGGATCGACCCCGGATACCGGCGGTGGAGCCGCCGCAGACCCGTCGCCGCCCTTCAAGGCGCGAATATCGGCATGCATCGCCTCGATCGCGCTTCGCAATTCCGCCAGGTCGGCGCTCGGGGAAGGCGCGACGGGCGCTTTTCTCGTCGCGGGGCGCGGATTTGACGGTTCGGGAGCGCCGGAAAGCCGTTCGATTCGAAAGGGCCGGGAAGATCGGAAACTGGACATGGCGTTCCTCTTATTACCGCAAACTACGTCACAGGACTTTAGGCCCTATGGACACGAACGGCCAGATTACACGTTATTCCGTAAAGAGACGGTTAATCTCATCCGTCAAGGCCGCCCGCTCGGCGGAGCCCTCCGGCAAGGCCCCGATCGCGCGGTCGAACAGGGTGCGAGCAGCCTCCCGCTCCCCGGCGCGGTAGGTGTCGAGCCCCAGGAACCACAGCGCCTCCACATTCTCCGGATCGTGTTCCAGGACCCGGCGCATCAAGGCCACGGTCTCATCCGTCTGCCTATCCCCGGCGATCTGGCGCAACAGGCGCGCCCGGTCTATCAGCAGCCCGACATCGTCCGGGGCAAGATCGCTTGCCGTCGCATAGGCCTGCGCCGCCTCGTCCAGGCGGCCGAGCACGACATAGGACCGCCCCAACATGGTCCAGCCTTGCAGGTCGTTCGGATTCTCTTCCAGGCGCGCGGCCAGGGTGCCGACCATCCCGGCGATCATATCCCGGCGTTCGTCGTCGGTCAGGTTCTGCGCGGCCTCGACATCGGCGGAGGACGGTCCGCGCGGCACATCGGCGGCTGCCGCCGGGACGGTTAGGCCCAATTCGTCGGCCAGCGACGCCAGTTGCCGCAACGGGAACGGCGCATTCGAAAACTGCGCGGCGGCTTGATCCAGCGCCTGTTGCGCGGCTTCCGGCTCGTTAAGCACTATGCGTGCGCGGATCAGGCGCATCCAGCCGTCGAAATCGGACGGATCGTCCGCCAGACGGGCGGCCAATCCGTCGACCATGCCCCTGACCATGGCCTGCCGGTCCTCCGGCGACATGTCCTGCGCGGCAGCGATATCCGCCGTCGATGGTCCGGGCGAGGCGGCGATATCGGGCAGGCGGTCGGAAACATCGATGCCCAATTCGCCCGCGACCGCTTCGATCCGCTGACGTACCGCCGGGATCCAGGACGCGCCGGGGTCCGCCGTGTCGATCATCGCGATCCAGGCGTCCAGGGCTTCCGCATCCCGGCCGTTCTGCAAGGCGTATTCACCCAGATAGAAACGTGCGCGCGGATCGTCGGGCGCGAGGTCCAGGACATGACGGAAGACATTCGCCGCCCCGTCGTCCACCGCGCCGTCCGCCGCGAAGACCAGCGCTTCGCCATAGGCGGCGTTCAGACCGGGATCGTCGGGGATTTCCTTCAATGCCTCGACATAGGCGGCGGCGGCGTCATTGTAGCGTCCGCGCATCATTTCGGTGCGGGC
This sequence comes from Pacificispira spongiicola, assembly GCF_012926505.1. GTDB lineage: Bacteria > Pseudomonadota > Alphaproteobacteria > UBA8366 > Aestuariispiraceae > Pacificispira > Pacificispira spongiicola. Next base: position 268,816 of record NZ_JABBNT010000003.1, on the reverse strand, counting down.
CAGAAGGGTCCAGTCCTCCGCCGTGCCCTGCCCGGCCTCCAGACGCGCGCGCAGGCGGTCCGCCATGCCGTCCAGATCGCCCGTTGCCTGTTGGGCGGCGGCATCGCCTGCGGCGGCGCGTTCCAGTTCCGCACCGCGCAGGGCCAGCGGCATGTCCGGGCGCGACGGCGACCCGACATCCAGATAGATCGCGACGGCAAGGGCCAACCCGCCGATAACGCTGACCCCGGCAATCGCCCGGCCCGTCGCGCCGAATCCGCTGCGGCGGGAAGCGGCCGCGGCGCGTTTGTCGGCGGCGAGTAGGCGCCGTCCGATCTCGACCCGGCTCGCCTCCGCCTCTTCCGGTGTGATGCGGCCGCGTTCCAGGTCGGACTCGACCTCCCGCAATTGCGAGGAGAAGACCGACACGTCGTAATCCGCGGCGCTGGGCGGGGCGTTGTCGGTTTTGTCGGCGCGCAGCAACGGGCGCAGCAGGACGGCTGCCACCAGAACCGTCACGGCGGCGGAAAACACCCAAAACATCATGATGCGCGGCCCTCGTCGCCGGAAGTCCGGTTGTTTCCGTCGTCGTCACCACCCGCTTGCGACAGCAGGGTTTCGATCCGGCGGCGTTCGTCGTCGGTCAGCGTACCGCCCGCTTCCGCCATTTGGGCGCGGCGGCCGCGATACCACAGGCCGATGGATATCAGACCGATGGCCACCAGCACGAAGGGACCGGACCATAACAACACGGTTTCCAAATTCATTGGCGGCGACAACAGGACATAATCGCCATACCGCGCGGTCAGATAGTCCTTCACTTCCTGGTTCGTGTCCCCGGCCAGCAGGCGTTCGCGCACGATGATGCGCAGGTCGCGGGCCAGATCGGCGTTGGAATCGTCGATCGATTGATTTTGACAGACCAGACAGCGGATATCTTGGGAAATGACGCGGGCCCGTGCCTCCAGCGCCGGGTCGGACAGTTTTTCGTCCGGCAGTACGGCCTGGGCGGGGCCGGTCAAGGCCAGGAGGATCAGACCCGTTACAGCAGCAGTGAACCGGATCATTGCGCGCCCTCGGCAAAGGCATCCAGGCGCGGCAGGAATTCGCGTTCCAGGACCTGCGGCGTGATCGGGCCGACATATTTATAGACGACCTCGCCCTTCGGGCTGACCAGGAAGGTTTCGGGATAACCGTAAACGCCCCAGTCGATCCCGGCGCGGCCCAGCGGGTCATAGCCGATCCGGGTATAGGGATCGCCCAACTCGTTTAGCCAACGAATCGCGTCTTCCCGCTTGTCCTTGCTGTTCAGGCCATAGACGGGAATCCCGCGTTCGCGCGCCAGGGCGGAAATGATCGGGTGTTCCACCCGGCAGGGAACGCACCAGCTGGCAAAGACATTGACCAGGATCGGCTGTCCGTTTGCGCTACCGGGGCCGAAATCATCCGGACCGAAGCCCGGCTTGTCGCTTTTCAGCGGTTCCAGCACCGTCTGCGGCACCGGGTCGCCGATCAGGGCCGACGGGATCAGTTTCGGGTCCGTGCCGTACCGCAATTGATAGAAAAACGCACCCGCCAGAGCGGCGAACAGCACCAGCGGCAGGGCGGCGAACAGCCAGCGGCGGCCGGATGTCGGTTTCGGGGAGGCGGTGTCGGTCATGCTCTAACCCCTATTCCGCGGGCTGCGCTTGCGCCGGGGCGGCACTGCGGCGTGGCGCGCCGACGCGCAGGCGCCGGTCGCTCAGCGACAGGAATCCGCCCAGTACCATCAGCGTGGACCCGATCCACAGCCACGGCACCAGCGGTTTGAAATACAGCCGGACGGTATAGCGCCCGTCCCCCGCCGGATCGCCCAGCACGGCATAGAGATCGTACCACAGGGTCGATTCGATCGCGGCCTCGGTCGTGACCTGACCGTTGGAGAAGAATTTGCGGTTTTCCGCGACCAGGGTCAGCCCGGTCGGCGCGACATGGAACACGCCCTGGGTCGCCTCGTAATTCGGGCCCGGCGCGGTATGGACATCGGTCAGGACGAATTCGAACCCGGCGACCGGCACGGTCTCGCCGATGCGCACCGCCTCGATCCGTTCTTCGGTCAGCAGCGATGCGCCGGTCGCACCCGCGACGACGACCGCGACACCCAGATGCGCCGCGCTCATGCCCCAGGCGGCGCGTGGCAGATTGCCCAAGCGTCGGACGGCCTGCCCCCAGGTGACGGAGGCGGTCGGCTTCGCCTTGCGGATGATTTCGGTGACCGTCGCCGCCGCCAGCCACGCCGCGACCGCGATTCCGATCAGGGCATAGGCCGCCTTGCCCCAGACGACCAGTGCCGCCGCCGCCGTTACGGCCACGGCGAAGACGAAGGCGACGGTCAGAAGGCGCAGCACCGGCGAGAGGTCGGCCCGCTTCCACGGCAGGAAGGGCCCGACGCCCAGCGCCACGAACAGCGGCACCATGATCGGCACGAAGGTCGCGTTGAAGAAGGGCGGGCCGACGGAAATCTTGTCGCCCGTCACGATTTCCAGCAGCAGCGGATACAGTGTGCCCAGCAGCACCGTCGCAGACGCCGTGGTCAGCAGTAGATTGTTCAGCACCAACGCGCCTTCCCGGCTGATCGGCCGAAACAAGCCGCCGCCCGCCAGGGACGGTGCGCGCCAGGCATAGAGCGCGAAGGACCCGCCGATCGATACGCAGAGCAGCAGCAGGATGAAGACACCGCGTTCCGGGTCGCTGGCGAAGGCGTGGACGGAGGTGAGAACCCCCGATCGCACCAGGAAGGTGCCGATGAGGCTGAGCGAGAAACCGATGATCGCCAACAGGATGGTCCAGCTTTTCAGCGTATCGCGTTTTTCCACGACGATGGCGGAATGCAGCAGGGCCGTGGCGACCAGCCAGGGCATGAAACTGGCGTTTTCCACCGGGTCCCAATACCAGAAGCCGCCCCAGCCCAATTCGTAATAGGCCCACCAACTACCCAGCGCGATCCCCGCCGTCAGGAAGGCCCAGGCCAGCAGGGTCCAGGGCCGCACCCAGCGTGCCCAGGCGGCATCCACCTTGCCTTCGATCAGCGCGGCGCAGGCGAAGGAAAAGACGATGGATAGCCCGACATAGCCGACATAAAGCATCGGCGGGTGGAAGGCCAAGCCGGGGTCCTGCAGCAGCGGGTTCAGATCGTTGCCTTCCAGCGGCGCCGGGAACAGGCGGTCAAACGGATTCGACGTGAACAGCATGAACAGCAGGAAGCCCGACGCGATCAGCCCCTGAATTGCCAGCGTGCGGGCCTTCAGACCCGGCGGCAGGTTTCGCCCGAAGACGGCGACCAGACTGCCGAACAGCGCCATGACGCTGACCCACAGTAGAAGGGATCCTTCGTGGTTTCCCCAGACGCCGGAAATCTTGTAGAGCATCGGCTTCAGCGAATGCGAATTGGCGGCGACGTTCAGGACGGAAAAGTCGGAGGTGACATAGGCCTGCATCAGCGCCAGGAAGGCGAACAGCAGCAGGCCGAACTGCGTCAACGCTGCCGACGGTGCGACGGCCATCCAACGCCGGTCGCCGCGCGCGGCCCCGACCATCGGCACGATCGCCTGGATCAGCGCGACGCCAAGCGCGAGGGCAAGTGCGTAATGTCCGAGTTCCGCCATCATGACCGGCTATCTTCCTTAAGTAAGGCTGTTTTACAGTGCCTTGCAGGGGTCGGTCGTGCCCGCACCCGTGACCGTTTTGGCCCCGCCGTCGGGCTCGCCTTCCTGCCAGGTGCCGGCGCGTTTCATCGCCTCCACCGCTTCCGTTGGCATATAGGTTTCGTCATGCTTCGCCAGGACTTCCTCGGCGATGAAGACATTCTGCATATCCAACCGGCCCAGCGCGACGACGCCCTGCCCGTCGCGGAACAGGCTGGGCAGCAATCCTTCATAGGTCACGCGCACGGATGCCGCGCCGTCGGTCACGGTGAATTCACGCGTCACGCCGTCGCCCAGAATCCGGCAGCTACCGATTTCGACCAGCCCGCCGATGCGGAATTTCGCGCCGTCCGGCACCTTGCCGTCGGCGACTTCCGTCGGGCCGAAGAAATAGTTCACATTTTCGCGCAGGGCGAACAGCGACAGCACGACCGCCGCGCCCAGGAAGACCAGACCGCCCAGGACCAGGAACAGACGCGTGCGTTTGCGCCGCGCGGCGGGAGAACGGCGGCGTCCTGACGAACGGTTGTCGCCCAGTGCTGTCATGCGTTTTCCTCCTCCCCGCTGGGTGTCCGGCTTTTTCCCGAACCTTGTTCTTTATCGTGCCGACGGGGTTCTTTGTCACGACGACGAGCCCGGCCGCCCTGCAACAGGGACAATTCGCGCTGCCGCCGTTTCCAAACCAGGATCGACTGAACCGTCAACAGGGCCAGCAGCCCGAAGCAAATCCCGTAGGAAGGCCAGACATAGGAAGCGTAGCCGCCCATTGAAAGGAAGGCGTCGAAACTATCGAACATCGCCTAAACCTCCTCCGGCGCGGGCCGGAAACCGGCGCGCAAGGCCCGCAAGCGAACGGACGCCCATTCCCCGCGCAGGCGCAGCACCAGCAAAATCAGGAAAAACAGCGAAAAAGCGCCGAACATCAGCATCAACGGCAACAGCATTTCCGGGGCAAGCGCGGACCCCTGCTCGGCGGCGGCGGCGGCGATATCCGGCTGGTTGACACTTTTTGCCGCATCCCCCGATCCACCCATCAAATCGCCGAACAAGGTCGACTGCTGATGCAGCGTGTTGAAGAAATAGACGGAGAATTTGATGATCGGAATATTGACGATTCCGACCACGGCCAGGATCGCGGCGGGCTTGTCGCCGCGCGCCGGATCGTCGAAGGCGTTGGCCAGCGCCAAATAGCCGAAAAACAGGAATTGCAGGATCAGCATGGAGGTCAGGCGCGCGTCCCAGACCCAATAGGTGCCCCAGGTCGGCTTGCCCCACAGCGACCCGGTCACCAGACAGACGAAACAGAACACCGCACCGACCGGGGCCGCGGACCGGGCGATCAGGTCGCCCAAGGGATGTTTCCAGATCAGAAAGCTGGCGCTGCCCAGCGCCATGACGACATAGGCCGCCTGCGCCAGAAAGGCCGTCGGGACGTGGATATACATGACCCGAACCGTCTCCGACTGCTGAAAATCCGCCGGGGACTGGTACAGACCGTAATAGAGACCGGCGGCGAAGAGCGGCAGACAGAGCGCGATCATCCAGGGCAGCAGCGCGTCCGCCACGCGCATGAACCGGCTTGGATTGGCGAAACGATGCATACGTATCGTGTTCCTGCTATCTATTGCGGGACTGTGTTACACGTTCAGGGCGGTTATCGCATCCCGAAAAATTGGAATCCCTCTAACCCTCGACACCATGTCGCACCGCCGCGGCGGCGGCCAGCGGGGCCAACGGTATCGCCGCCGCCAGGATCGCCGCCAAATACAGGAAATGCGCCCGCGCGTCGAATCCGGTCAAGACGGCGTCGACCGCCGTCACGCCGAAAATCAGGATCGGGATATACAGCGGCAGTACCAGCAGCGCGATCAAAAGGCCCGCGCGCCGCGCCCCCAGTGTCAATCCAGCCCCCACAGCGCCGATCAGGCTCAAGGTCGGCGTGCCCAGCGCCAAGCCGACCAACAGCGTGACATAGCCGTCGGGCGGCAGGTTCAACAGGATGCCGATGACAGGCGCGACGGCGATCAACGGCAGGCCGGTGGTCAGCCAATGGGCGGCGACCTTCGCCAATATGGTGATGCTGAGCGGGACCGGCGCGAGCGCGAGCTGTTCCAGGCTGCCGTCGGCGAGATCCTGTTGAAACAGCCGATCGAGGGACAGCATCACGGCCAGCAGCGCCAGGACCCAAATCACGCCGGGCGCGATGCGGGCCAGGATTTCCGGCGATGGGCCGACACCGAAGGGAAACAGCGACGCGGCGATGACGAAGAAACCCAGCACCAGGGCCAGATCGGCGCTTTGGCGCAGGGCGAGCCGCAAATCGCGTGTCAGGACGGCTAGGAAGGCGGTCATGCCGCCTCTCCCGCCCGGTCAACGGCGCGACCGGGCGCGAAATCGCCCAGATCCAGGGTCTGCGCGCCCGGCAGCGCGAATTCGATATGGGTGGACAGGACGACGATACCGCCCGCGGCGCGATGAGCGGCGACCAGGGATTCGACCCGTTTCACGGCGGCGGTGTCCAGACCGACCGTCGGTTCGTCCATCAGCCAGATTTCCGCGCCCTGGACCAGCAAACGCCCCAGGGTCAGACGCCGCCGCTGTCCGGACGACAGCAAACGTCCCTGGATCGGGGCCAGATCGGTCAGGGCCAATTGGTCCAGGGCCGCATCGACGTCCGACGCGTCCGCGCCATAGAGGGCGGCCCAGAAGTCGAGACTTTCCCGGACGGTCAGCGTTGGCTTGACCGGATCGTGATGGCCGATATAGGCGGCTGTTCCGTCCAGATCGACGGACCCGTCGAAAGGTTCCAGCAAGCCCGCCAAGACACGCATCAGACTGGATTTGCCGCTGCCGTTCGGGCCGGTCAGCAACAGGGCGCCGCCCCCGGCCAAGTCGAAACCGAGATCTTCGAATACCAGCCGCGCCCCGCGCAGACAGGTCAGATGGGACGCCGCCAGTCGTGTCATGAGGAAAGTCCTGCGCGGAACGGTCTCGTCCGTCAAGCCCGCACCCCCGACCGGGGCGCGCGAGGCTTATTCGAGAACGATTTCCACGCGACGGTTCTTGGGTTCGCGCACCCCGTCCTGGGTATCAACCAGCGGCTCGCTTTCGCCGCGCGCGAAGGTCACGATCCCCGACACGGGCTGACCCAGTTGGATCAGCATTTCCTGAACCCGGTCCGCGCGTTTCTGCGACAGCGTCATATTGTAACCGTCAGGCCCCGACGTGTCGGTATGCCCCGTCAGAATGATGCGCGCGACCTTACCCTGTTCGGCGTAACCGGCGGCCTGCCGCAGGATGGCTTCCGTCGCGGGCGTCAGGTCCGACTTGTCCCAGTCGAAATAGACGATGAAGTTCCGCGTGATCTCCGGTTCCGCGGGCGGCGGCGGAGGGGGCGGCGGAGGCGGAGGTGGCGGCGGCGTTTCGGCAACCTGTTCCGGTTCGGCCGCGACCATCGGTGCCGGTTCCGGTTCGACGACGGACTGCGCGGGCATGGGTTCCGGCTCTTCTTCCATCCGCGGATTGCGCGTCGGGAAGGAATAGCGCAGGCCTACCGTCACCAAGTGATCGTATAATTCCGAGCGTGTCCGGACGCCGTTTGCGGTATCGGCCTCGACTTCCGGCACGGCCAGGAAGTTGTACTGGCCGGTCAATTCGACGCCGCGCGACAGCTCAAAGGAAACGCCCGCGATCGCCTGGACGGCCAAATTCGGATCGGCGGTGCTGTTCAACGACGTGGCGCCCGCGCCGGATGTGATCGGTGAGACACCGTCGAAATCCAGCATTGCGACACCGGCACCGACCCCAAGATACGGGGTTGCGTTGGTTCCGGTGTCGAAATCGTACAGGCCGTTGACGATGAGCGTCCAGGTATCAACTTCGCCGTTACCCGCGCCGCCGCTCAATCCGCCGACTTCCGTATTGCGATAGCCGCCTTCCAGTTCGGTGCGCCAACCGCCCTTAAACTTGTAACCGCCGGTAACCAGCGCGCCGGGTCCGGGATCGGTTTCGATCGTCTGGTTGGTATGCGGAACGTCCAGGTCCTGATCGTGCGACAAGTTGTAGCCCGCGCCGACGCCGATGTAATAGGCCGGCTCCCGCGCCTGGGCCGTTTCGCTGGTCGCGCCGAAGATACCGCCGCCGACGGCAAGGCCCATGCCGGCCATACCGGCAAGTCCTAAAATCGATACGCTGGTCGTTAGAAGGCGTTTCATATCCGCCCCTCAAAAATTTGTTAATTCGCGAGGCACACAACATACGGCGTTGAGTCGCCTCGAACCCAATCTCCATACTATTTGTGGTGATTTGCGCTTTATGTCGATAGTAAATTCGATGGTATACGCAAGTTCTTGTAGGAAAATCATCCGAAAAGAGGGCGGCTTTTCCTGTTTTGACATCAGCCGGGACCTTGTCGCCTGCGGTCGTGCCTGCTATATGCCCGCACGATATCGCGATCATGGCCGCCTGACGGCCGCCGGCGCCCGAAGCAGGCGCAAAACCGTACGGAACAGCACCGAAAAGGAACGACAATGGCCGAAGACTTCAAAGTCAAAGACATCTCTTTGGCGGATTGGGGCCGCAAGGAAATCGAACTCGCCGAAATCGAAATGCCCGGCCTGATGGCCCTGCGCGACGAATACGGCGCCAGCCAGCCCCTGAAGGGCGCGCGCATCGCGGGCTGCCTGCACATGACGATTCAGACGGCGGTGCTGATCGAAACGCTGACGGCACTGGGCGCGGAAGTTCGCTGGTCGTCCTGCAACATCTTCTCCACCCAGGATCAGGCCGCTGCCGCCATCGCGGCGACGGGCGTGCCGGTATTCGCCTGGAAGGGCATGTCGGAAGAAGAATTCTGGTGGGCGATCGACCAGACGATCGAAGGTCCGAACGGCTGGGTCCCGAACATGATCCTGGACGACGGCGGCGATCTGACGGTGCGCATGCACGAAAACCGTCCGGAACTGCTGGATGCCGTGCGTGGCCTGTCGGAAGAAACCACGACCGGCGTGCACCGCCTGTATGAAATGGCGAAGAAGGGCACGCTGAAAGTTCCGGCGATCAACGTGAACGACAGCGTCACCAAGTCGAAATTCGACAACAAGTATGGCTGCCGCGAAAGCCTGGTCGACGCCATCCGCCGCGCCACCGACGTCATGATGGCCGGTAAGGTCGCAGTCGTCGCCGGGTTCGGCGATGTCGGCAAGGGGTCGGCGGAAAGCCTGCGCAATTCCGGTTGCCGCGTCATGGTGACGGAAGCCGACCCGATCTGCGCGCTGCAGGCCGCGATGGAAGGTTATGAAGTCGTCACGATGGAAGACGCCGCGCCGCGCGGCGACATTTTCGTCACCTGCACCGGCAATGTCGACGTCATCACGCTGGACCATATGCGTGCGATGAAAGACCGCGCCATCGTCTGCAACATCGGTCACTTCGACAGCGAAATTCAGATCGGTGCCCTGCGCAATTACAAGTGGGACAATGTGAAGCCGCAGGTCGATCTGGTCGAATTCCCGGACGGCAAGAAGCTGATCGTGCTGGCCGAAGGCCGTCTCGTGAACCTGGGTTGCGCCACCGGCCACCCCAGCTTCGTGATGAGCGCGTCCTTCTCCAACCAGGTTCTGGCGCAGATCGAGCTTTGGAATCACGCCGAAAACTACGACAATCAGGTCTATGTCCTGCCGAAGCATTTGGATGAAAAGGTTGCGGCCCTGCATCTTGCGAAGGTCGGCGCCATGCTGACCAAACTGTCCAAGGAGCAGGCCGACTATATCGGCGTCGCGGTGGAAGGTCCGTTCAAGCCGGAAACCTATCGCTACTGATCCTGCCGAACCGTCTCGTTTGACGGTTCGAAGAATTGGGGCGGCCTCGCATCTTCTTGCGGGGCCGCCCTTTTCGTTTTTGCCCGAATGGACGTATCCTGCCGCTACTCCGTCCAGTCCGACGCATTCCGTCGGGCACGGGGGTGTGGGGGACGAGGATGGAATTCGAGGGTATCCTACTGATCGGTGTTTTGGCGGCCTTTGCCGGGGCGATGCCAATCATCCTGTATTTCCGCCACCGGCTGAAGCGGGAGGAAGCCCGGACCGACGCGGCCAAGGCCCTGATGCTGGAAGGGCCGATCGGCATGATCCGGCAGACGGAAACCGGTTGGGAGGCGAATACCCTTGCCCAACGCCTGCTATTCTCTCGCCCGATCGACATCGTGACGGACGCTGACCTGATCGGCATCGTCGCGCCCAGCCTGCGCGACGCCTTCCGGGAGTCCCTGTCGGCCCTGACCGGGGAGGGGCGGGATTTCGACCTGACGGTCGATACGTATTCGGATGTCCGGGTGATCGCGGTGTCGGGACGCACGATTGCCGGACGGGCGGTCCTGTGGCTGCGCGATGAAAGCGCGTCGGCGTGGCTCGCCGAACAATATTCCGAACGCGAAACGGAATTGGGCGAATTGCGCGCCGTGGTTGACGCCCTGCCGCTGCCCGTCTGGTGGCGGGACGCCAAAACGCTGGCGTTGAAAGGGAACAATTCCGCCTATCGTCTGATGATCGGGTCGTCGGAAGGCGGCGATGAGGGTCTGACATCGGCCAAACGGACGATGACCGACCGCAGCAAGGATTTGGCGCGCCTGGTCGCCCGCACCGGCATGGCCCAGACCGAAAGCCGCCACGCGGTGATCGAGGGGAACCGGCTGGCGCTGGATATCACCGAATCCCCGTTGGAAAAATATCCGGGGCTGCTGGTCGGCCATGCACGGGACATGACGCCGCTGGAAACCCTGCAGATGACATTGGCGGAGCATATCTCGATCCAGGATCAGGTGCTGGAACGGCTGAATTCGGCCATCGTCATCTTCGGCCCGGACAAGCGTTTGATGTTCTTCAACCGCGCCTATGCGGATCTATGGCGTATGCCGCCCGATTTCCTTGAGGACCAACCGGCGATCGGGACCTTGTTGGAATATCAGCGTGAATTGCGTCTGCTGCCTGAAACGTCGGACTTTCCGGCCTTCAAGCGCGGCATGGAACGCCGCTTCACGGATTTGATCGAGGCGAAGGACGACCTGCTGCATCTGCCGGATGGCCGGACGTTACAGGCGATCTGCTCGCCGCATCCGCTGGGCGGGCTGATCTTTCAGTATGAGGACGTGACCGACCGGCTGGCGCTGGAAAGTTCCCATAACACGCTGTCGGCGGTGCAGCGGTCGACGCTGAACTCCCTATTCGAAGGGGTCTGCGTTTTCGGCCGGGACGGGCGGCTGAAGCTGTTCAACAATGTCTATGCCGATCTGTTCAATCTGAACCCGTCCTGGTTGGCGACGGAACCGCATGTGTCGGAGGTGACGGAGGCCGCACGGCCCGTCCTGCCGGAAACCGACGATTGGCCGACCTTGAAGCGTCGTTTGGTTCATTCCGTTTCCGAACCGAAAATCCGGCATGGGCGGATGAATTTGGCGAATGACCGGGTTATCGACTACGCTTATGTGCCGTTGCCGGACAGTCAGTGTCTGGTGCTCTATTTCGACGTGACCGATTCCACCCGGGTCGAAGCGGCCTTGCGCGAACGAAATCGGGCACTGGAAAACGCGGACCTGTTGAAAAGCCGGTTCGTCGCCAACGTGTCCTACGAATTGCGCACGCCCTTGAACGCGATCCTGGGCTTCACCGAACTGATGCAGATCGGCCGGTTCGGACCGTTGTCGGACAGTCAGGCGTCTTGTGTCGCCGATATCTTTTCCGCCGCGCAATCCCTGTCGGAATTGATCGGCGACATTCTCGACCTTGCGGCGGTACAGGCGGGATTCATGGAAATCGACAACCAACCGGTCGATATCGCCGAATCGCTCTTGGAGGCCGTTGAGGCGATGGGCCGCCGCAAACCGCTGCCCAGCAGCATTCGCCTGGGCCGCCCGGATGGGAAGGTCGGCGTTTCTGCGGATCCGCGCCGCCTGATCCAGGCCCTGCGCAACATGCTGGTCGACGGCATGCACTACGCGCCGAACGGGTCCGAAATCGACGTAGAGCTTAGTGGGGCGGATACGGACGGTCGGGTCACACTGAAGATTACGGTACCGAAACGGCGCCCCGACGATCCGCCATGGAGCGACCGTTTGCTAGGCAATCAAAGTATCCCCGACATTGATTCCGGCCTCGCCAATTCCACCGATGTCGGCATCACGCTTGCGCGGTCCCTGCTGGCCGTACAGGATGTCGATGTCCGTCCGGGGAACGAACCGGACAGCCTGATCTGCACCTTCGCGAAGGCGGATGTTTAAGCTATGATAACACTGAAACGGCGCTGGCCTTTCGGCAGTGCAACCCTTGTGATTCTTGCAGCGTTGACGGTGATGACACCCGCGATGAAATCCGAGGCAGACACCCTGAATGCCGCCCTGCAGGACGCCTTCGATACCGGTAAGGTGCCGGGTCTGCATGGCACGATCGTCGATCTCGGCGACCAGCGTCTGGCAGAGGTCTATTTCCCGGGCGAGGACGAGCGCTGGGGCGTCGCGTTGGGGAACCGGCAGCACGGGCCGGATACATTGCACGACCTGCGGTCGGTCACGAAGTCCGTCGTCGGTCTGCTCTATGGTATCGCGCTGGCCGATGGGCTGGTCCCGCCGCCCGACGCGCCGCTTTATGCGCAGTTCCCGGATTATGCGGATCTTCGCGACGGGCCGGATCGGGACCGCATTCTCGTGTCTCATGCGCTGTCCATGCAGATGGGCCTCGAATGGAATGAAGACCTTCCCTATACCGGCCCGGAAAACAGCGAAGTCGCCATGGAAATGGCGCCGGACCGCTATCGATATGTGTTGGAACAGCCGATCCGCGAAGCGCCCGGGAAATCTTGGATATACAGCGGCGGCGCGGTGGCCCTGATCGGGAAGCTGTTGGCGGACGGCACCGGCATGCCGCTTGAGGCCTTCGCGAAGCAACGGCTGTTCGACCCGCTGGGCATTGTCGATTTCGACTGGATCAAGGGCGCGGACGGCATTGCCTCCGCCGCGTCCGGTTTGCGCCTGACCTTGCCCGATCTTGCGAAGATCGGCCGGATGGTCGCCCAGGACGGCCAATATGACGGGCGTCAGGTCGTGCCGTCGGACTGGCTGCGGCAATCGTTCCAATCGCGTGCCGCGATCAATGACGAAGTTCGCTACGGATATCTTTGGTACATGGTCGGCCCGGAAGACGCGCCGGTCGTCGTCGCCGTCGGGAATGGCGGCCAGCGGTTGACGGTCCAGCCGACGGTCGATCTGGTCGTCGCGTCCTTTGCCGGGCGCTACAATGACCCGGACGCTTGGCTGACCTCGCTGAAGGTCGTCCTCGATTATGCGGTGCCGGAGGCGAAGCGGCTGCTCGGCAAATAGGCGGACTATTTTTCGCCGGGCACGCCCTTGGTCGTCGAATATTCGAAATGCAACGCCTCGTCCGGATAGACGATGCCGTGGATTTTATGGGCGGCGGCGGCGGCATCCGCGAATCCTTGCAGGATCAGCTTCAGTTTGCCCTCGTATTGCGCCACATCGCCGATGGCGAAGACGCCCGGCAACGGCGTTTCGCAGGTTGCCCGGTCCACCGGGATCGTGTGCTTGTCGACCGGGAAGCCCCAGTTTTCGATAGGCCCCAGCTTCGCCGCCAAGCCGAAGAAGGGCAGCAGGATATCGGCGTCCAGGACGCGTTCGTTGCCGTCCAAATCCTTCACGCGCACGGCGGTCAGTTTTCCGTCCGCGCCGTCCAGCCCGCTCAACTGGCAGGGCGTGACCAGCTCCAGCTTGCCCGCCGCGACCCAGGCGGCCATGCGGTCGACCATGTCCGGCGCGGCGCGGAACTTGTCGCGGCGATGCACGACATAGACCTTGTCCGCGACTTCCGGCAGCGACACCGCCCAGTCGACGGCGGAATCGCCGCCGCCCGCAATGACGATGCGCTTGCCCCGAAAATCCTCCCGCCGCTTCACCATGTAGAAAACGGAACGGCCTTCATAATCCGCCAATCCGTCCAGCGGCGGTCGGTTCGGACCGAAAGCCCCGCCGCCCGCGGCGATCACCACGGCCTTGCATCGGATTTGCGTGCCGGTTGACGTTTCGATATCGAAACCACCGTCCGGGCGCGGGGTCAGGCCGGTGACCTGTTGATTCAGGTGATAGGTCGGATGGAAGGGGGCGGCCTGCGTCTCCAGATTCTCGATCAGCGCGGCGCCGTCGATACGGGGATGGGCCGGAATGTCGAAAATCGGCTTTTCGGGATACAGCGCCGTGCATTGGCCGCCCACTTCTTCCAGCGAATCCACGATGTGGCAGCAGATTTTCAGCATGCCCAACTGGAAGATGGCGAACAGGCCGATCGGCCCGGCGCCGACGATCACGACATCCGTGTCGATGGGGGCGGTCGAGGAAGCGTCGGTCATGGGGATCGGTCCTGTAGTCACGAATACGGTTGCTTGGGTTTGGCGCGGACGGGTGATATGAGAAGCGGGAACCCCGCGCGTCAAGCGCTTGCGCCGAATTTTTCCGGGAAAAGTCCGACCCGATGACAGTGACGGAGCTTTCCATCGACCTGCCGGACCCGGCCGCGACCGACCGCCTGGGCGCGGCGATCGGTCATGCCTTGCGCATGGGCGACGTGGTCGCGCTCCACGGCGATCTGGGCGCGGGCAAAAGCGCCCTGTCCCGCGCCGCGATCCGCGCCCGCCTGGGCGATCTGGAGGCGGAGGTACCCAGCCCGACCTTTACTTTGATCCAGACTTACGAGACCTACGACCTGGAAATCTGGCATGTCGATTTGTATCGCCTCGACTCATCGGCGGATGCGTTCGAGCTGGGGCTGGATGAGGCATTTGCCATGGCGGCCTGCCTGATCGAATGGCCGGAAAGATTGGGGGGGGACCTGCCCGCCGACGCGCTGCGCATCGATATCGCGCATAATGGCGACGGACGCCGTGCCACGGTTCGGATTCCAAAGTCCTGGCGGGATCGGACACGGATATTTAACCTTTAGGACAGTTGATCGCATCCGCGAACCGCCCCACTTATCCAACGATCTTAAGTGAGGAAACATTCGATAATGTCCAAGAATGATATGCCCGCCGCCATCAAGGCAGCCCCGCTCAAAACCGCCATGGTGCTGGCCGCCGGGATGGGCAACCGCATGCGCCCGCTGACCGACACGACGCCGAAGCCGTTGATCCCCATGCTGGGGCGTCCCTTGATCGATTGGACCTTCGACCGGCTGCGCGCGGGGGGGATTACCGATTTCGTCGTCAACAGCCACTATCTGGGCGACCAGATCGCGGAGCATTTCAAGGATATGCCCGACGTCACCCTGTCGCCGGAGGCGGATCTGCTGGAAACCGGCGGTGGGGTCAAGAATGCGTTGCCCCTGTTGGGGGCGGAGCCGTTTTTCGTCGCCAATGCGGATATGGTCTGGCTGGACGGGCCGACGCCCGCGGTCAATCGGTTGCGCAACGCCTTCGACCCGGACCGGATGGATATTCTGTTGCTGCTGCATCCGGTTGCGGCGGCCTGGGGCGATTACAACGGGGCGGGCGATTACAGCCTGGATGCCGACGGTCGTGCCACGCGCCGCGCCGAAGGTCGCGTCGTGCCGTTGATGTATGCCGGCGTGTCGATCATGAAACCGGAAGTGTACGCGGATGCGCCGGACGGCCCGTTTTCCAATCTGGTGATCTTCGACAAGGCGCAGGAAGAAGGCCGCCTGTTCGGTCTCGTCCATGATGGGGAATGGTACCATATCGGCACGCCGCAGGCCCTGTCGGACTGCGCCCATGCCATTGAACGCGGTTGGACCCACGCGCAGACCAGATAAGACGATTCCCGCATTTATAGGCGGCTAGAATCGGACTAGCGTGACCGTCCCATGACCGGATCGCTCTATTCCATCTCTGCCGAATTTTCCTTCGTCGATGCGCTCGCCGAAGGGCTGTTGGCGCGCGCGGGCGACGATCCGGCGGCGCTGGCGGATATGCAGATCCTGTTGCCGACGCGGCGGGCCTGCCGATCTCTGCGGGAAGCGTTTTTGCGGCAATCGGACGGGCGACCCCTGTTGCTGCCGCGTATGCGTCCGGTCGGCGACGTGGATGAGGAAGAACTCGTTCTGTCCGCACCGGGATCGGATACGGCTTTCCTGGACCTGATCGACCTACCCCCCACCATTTCGACAACGGAACGGTTGCTGCACCTGACGCGGCTGGTCCGGGCGCAGCGCAATGCGATGGCGGAGGCCGATCCCGCCCTGGACCCGATCGGCCCGGATCAGGCGTTGTTGCTCGCCCGTGAATTGGCGCATCTGCTGGATCAGGTTCAGACGGAAGGGTTGAGCCTGGACCGGTTGGACGGGTTGGTGCCGGAAGACTATGCGGACCATTGGGCGAAAACCCTGGAATTCCTGGAAATCCTGCGCGCTGCCTGGCCCGCCTATCTGGCGGAGACGGGGGAGATCGATCCCGCCGAACGCCGCAATCGCCTGATCGAGGCGCAGGCCGCCCATTGGCGTGCCGCGCCGCCCGATACGCCGGTAATCGTCGCGGGATCGACCGGGTCAATCCCGGCGACGGCGACACTGATCGCCGCCGTTGCGGGCCTGCCAAAGGGCATGGTCGTCCTGCCCGGCCTGGATCGCTATCTGGATGACGCGGCCTGGGAAACGCTGACTTTGGAACCGGGCGACCCGACCCATCCGCAATTCGGTCTGGCGCTGTTGCTGTCGAAACTGGGGGCAAGCCGCGCCGATGTCGCGGAATGGAAGTCCGTTGCGAATCCGAAACGACAGGCCCGGATCCGGCTGTTTTCGGAATCCCTGCGACCCGCCAAGACAACGGGTCAGTGGCATGGATTGGGCGGGGACGATGCAATCGACGCGTCGGCGCTGGATGGGCTGCGCTGGCTGAACGCGCCGTCCGCTGCGGCGGAAGCGGAACTGGCGGCCCTCTATCTGCGGGAGGCGCTGGAAGTGCCGGGCCGCACCGCCGCGCTGGTGACGCCGGACCGGACCCTGGCCCGACGGGTGGCGGCGCTGATGGACCGCTGGGGCATCGAAATCGACGATTCCGCCGGCCTGCCGCTGGCCCAGACCCAGGCCGGGCGGTTCTTCCTGCTGACGGCGGAAGCGGCGGCGGCTCACCTGTCGCCGGTCGCGCTGCTGGCCGTGTTGAAACACCCGCTATCCGGTCTGGGCGACGCCCCGGCGGCGGTGCGTCGTGCCGTGCGGCGGCTGGAAACCGCCTGTCTGCGCGGACCCAAACCAGGCCCCGGTGCGGCGGGATTGCGCGCCGTTATCGCCGCCCGTCGAGACAGTAGAGGAAGTCCGGGCGACGCGATTCTAGACCAAGTGCTGGAAACCGTGGATCGAATCGACCGCATCCTGACCCCGTTGGAAACCGCGCTGTCCGATGGGGAAGTGTCGTTCGAAACCGTGCTGACGGCGCATCTGACGGCGCTGGAAGCCCTGGCCACCACGGAAACGGAATCCGGCGCGGAGCGTCTGTGGTGCGGGGAAGATGGGGAAGTCCTGGCTGATTTCATCGGCGAATTGCAGCCGGTGGCCGCCCTGATCGGCGATGTCCGACCGAACGACTACGCACCGGTCCTGACGACCCTGATCATGGGCAAGACCGTGCGCCCGCGCTTCGGCACCCATCCGCGCCTCGCCATTCTGGGGCCCTTGGAAGCGCGGCTTCAGCATGCGGACCGGCTGATCCTGGCCGGGCTGAACGAGGGGACCTGGCCGCCGGAACCGCCGGAGGACCCCTGGCTGTCGCGCGATATGCGCCGGAAATTCGGCCTGCCCGCCCATGAACGGCGGATCGGCCTTGCCGCCCATGACTTCACGCAGGCTTGCGGCGCGCCGGATGTCATCCTGCTGCGCGCCGAAAAGCTGGGCGGTCAGCCGATGGTCGCGGCCCGTTGGCTGGAACGCTTGGGCAGCGTTTTGAAACGTCTGGGCCTGTCGCAGGCCCTGCCGGAAGAAAACCGGGACTCCGCCCGTCTTCTGTCCTGGCAGGATCGATTGAACGGGGTGCCGGAACGCCTGCCGATCCTGCCGCGCCCCGCGCCGCGCCCGCCGGTTACCGCCCGGCCGCGCGGTCTGTCGGCGACGCGCATCGAAACCTTGATGCGCGATCCCTACCAGATTTTCGCCGAACGCATCCTGCGCCTGCGCGCCTTGGAAGACCTGGAGGCCGATCTGGGCGCGGCGGAAAAGGGGACGATGATCCATGCCGCCCTGGACGATTTCGTGAAGACCTATCCCGGCGACTTGCCGGAGGACGCGGCGGATATCCTGATCGCGCTGGGCGAAAAGGCCTTCGGCGCGGAAAGTCATGCCCGGCCCGCCGTCCGGGCCTTCTGGTGGCCGCGTTTCGAACGCATCGCGCGCTGGTTCGCGGCGAGAGAGGCCGACCGCCGCGCCGGACTGGCCGAAAGCCATACCGAAATTCGTGGTGAATATACCTTCGACAGCCCCGGCGGCCCCTTCACCCTGTCGGCGGAGGCGGACCGCATCGACCTGTACCGCGACGGCGGCTATGCGATCCTGGATTACAAGACCGGCGCCGTCCCGTCCAAGAAGGATGTGGAAAGCCTGAGCGCCCCGCAGCTGGTTCTGGAAGCCGCGATCCTGAAGCAAAGCGGCTTTCCCGGTGTCGCGCCGGGGCCTGTCAGCGAGCTTGCCTATTGGAAATTGTCGGGGGGCGATCCGGCGGGGGCGGTGACGGTGATCGACAAGATCGACGCGGATACGCTGGCCGATACGGTGTTGGAAAAGCTGAAGGCCCTGATCGCCGCCTATGACGATCCGGCGACGGCCTATCCGCCGATCCCCCGGCCCGACAAGGCGCCGAAATTCAACGATTACGAACATCTGGCGCGGATCAAGGAATGGTCGCTGGGCGATAGCGACGGTGGCGGGAATGGCGAGGGGGGCGGCGCGTGACCCAAAAACGTCCCGACCCCGATTTCGTCCAACGCCTTGCCGCCGATCCGCGCGCCAGCGTCTGGGTCGCGGCCAGCGCGGGCAGCGGCAAGACCAAGGTTCTGACCGACCGCGTGCTGGCCCTGCTGGTCGAGGGGGCGCGGCCGGACGGGCTGCTCTGCGTCACCTATACCAAGGCGGCGGCGGCGGAAATGGCCAACCGCATCCATAAACGCCTGTCCGATTGGACGCAGTTGCCGGACCATAAGCTGCGGGACGAAATCCGCCACCTCTATGGCGGCAGCGTCGGCGATGAGAAACTGGCCCATGCGCGCACCCTGTTCGCGACGATCCTGGATCTGCCGGGGGGGCTGCGCATCCGCACGATTCACAGTTTCTGCCAATCCGTTCTGGGCCGATTCCCCCTGGAGGCGCGGATATCCCCGAATTTCCAGGCCATGGACGAACGCGAGGCGGCGGAAGCGATGGGACTGGCCCGCGACACGGTGCTGACCGCCGCGCAATCGGGAGGTTCCGCCCTGGCGGAGGCCCTGACAGCCGTCACCGTGCGGGTGCAGGAAGATCAATTCGCCCGCCTGATGGCGGCCCTGTCGTCGAACCGCAAGGGGCTGGGCGAGGCCTTGCAGCAGCCGGGCGGTTTGGATGCGGCGGTGGCGCGGCTCTATGCGGCTTTATCCGCCGAACCCGGCCTGACGGAGGAGGCGGTGATCGCCCAGGCGTGTCGCGCCGGCGCGGCCGATGAGGCGGGGCTGCGTCACGCCGTGGAGGCGATGCATGGCTTCGGCAGCCAGCCGAACAAGGACAAGGCGAAGATCATCGAGGCCTGGCTGAACGGCGGGCCCGGCACGCGGGCGGCGACCTTCGGCCAGTATTTCAGCGCCTTCATCACGGCCAAGGGCACACCGAATACAAAAATGTTCGTGAACAAGGTGGCGGAAAACAGCGCCGCCACGCCGGATATCATCGCGGCGGAACAGGATCGTCTGTTGCTGGTGGATTCGCGCCTGCGGCGGCAAGGGACGGCGCTGGCCAGCGAGGCCCTGCTGCGGCTGGGGGAAGCGGTGCTGCGCGCCTATGAACAACGCAAGCGGGCGACGGCGCAGTTGGATTACGACGACCTGATCCACAAGACGGCGGAACTGTTGACCGCCGACCGGGTGCCCTGGGTCCTGTTCAAGCTGGACGGCGGGCTGGAACATCTGTTGATCGACGAGGCGCAGGATACCAGCCCCGACCAGCGCGCCATCGTCGATGCCCTGATCGCGGAATTTTTCGCGGGCAGCGGCAGTCATGCCGACCGACGCACGCTGTTCGTCGTTGGGGATGCGAAACAATCGATCTACAGCTTCCAGGGCGCGGACCCGGAAGGGTATCGCGACTGGCGGCGGCATCTGGACGACCGCGCGAATGCGGGCGGCGTGGTGGACGGCATCCGACCCGTCGATATGCAGGTGTCCTTCCGGTCGGTGCAGGCCGTTCTGGACGCCGTCGATGCGACCTTTGCCGAACCGCCCGCCAGTGTTGGCGTGACCGACCCGGATGCCCCGGCGATCAAGCATTTCGCCGCGCCGAAAAAGGCGGGTTTGAAAGGCCGGGTCGAATTGTGGTCGCCCACCGTTCCGCCGGATCGGGTGGAAGCGGACCTGTTCGCCCCGCCGGGAGAAGCCGATGAGATTGCCGAAGCCGATGCGACCCAACGCCTTGCCGAAGGGTTGGCCGTTACGGTTGCGAAATGGATTCGCGAGGAGAGGCTGCCCGCCAGCAACCGCCCGATCCGGGCGGGGGATATCCTGTTCCTGGTGCAGCGCCGCACACCGCTGATCGACGCGCTGGTGCGGGAATTGACGGCGCGGCATATCCCGGTGGCGGGCGTCGACCGTCTGACCCTGACCGAACAGATCGCGGTCATGGATATGCTGGCCCTGGCGCGCGCCCTGTTGCTGCCACAGGACGATCTGACCTTCGCCTGTGTGCTGAAATCGCCCTTTGTCGGCATGGACGACGACGACCTGTTCACGCTGGCCCATGACCGGAAGGGCGAAAGCCTGTGGCAACGGTTGGAAAAGATGCGCGGCACGAATCCCTTGTTCGAGGCTGCCGCCGCATGGTTCGGGACACTGCTGGCCGAAACGGATCGATTGCCGCCCTACGAGTTGTTCCAGCGCGCTCTGATTCGGCGCTGTCCGGGGCCGTTGAAGACGGCGGCGGAGGCTGGGCGGCTGACTGGGCGGCAGGCGCTGGTCGCGCGTCTGGGCCGCGAAATCGAAGACCCGCTGGAAGAATTCCTGTCGCTGTCCCTGGATTATGACCGTCGCCATGTCCCGTCGCTGGAAGGGTTCCTCGCCTGGTTCGCGGGTGGGAATACCCAGTTGAAGCGCGATTTGGAGACGGAGGCGCGCGACGAAATCCGCATCATGACGGCGCATGGCGCGAAGGGCTTGCAGGCGCCGATCGTCATCTTGCCCGATGCGTTGAGCAAATCCGGCGCGCAATCCCTGCCGCTGCGGTGGATCGAGGAGGGCGCGGCGGCGGGCCTGCCGGTCTGGACCCCGTCCGCCCGCTATGAGGAACCGGTTGCCGCCGAGTTGAAGGAAGCGGCGCGCGCGGCGGAGGAGCGGGAATATCGTCGGCTGCTTTATGTCGCGCTGACGCGGGCGGAGGAACGGTTGGTCGTTACCGGGCGCCTGCGCCGTCAGAAACCGCCGGAGGGGACTTGGTACGATCTGGTCGACCGGGGATTCGACCGCCTGCCCGATATGCGGGAGGAACCCTTCGAGCCTGTGGAGGGGTGGAGCGGGACGGCAAAAATCTTCGAAACCGGCACTCCGGGCCCGGAAGCCGAAGCGAAACAGGAGAACGCGTCGGAATCCGTCGTGTCGCCGGAACCGGACTTCCCCTCCTGGCTGACCACCGTGCCGGGGCCGGAACCGTCGCCGCCGCGACCCTTGGTGCCCAGCCGCCCGGACCTGCCGGAACCGGCGGTACGTTCTCCCCTCGACAGCAGCGATCCGTTGCGTTTCCGGCGCGGCAATTTGATCCACCGGCTGTTGCAGACCCTGCCGGACCTGACTGTCGGGGAATGGGACGGGGCGGCGGCGCGATTCCTGGCACGCCCGGCGCATGGATTGGAGCCGGATCAACAAACGGCCCTGGCGGAAGAGACACTGCGCCTGTTGCGACATCCCGATTTCGCGCCCCTGTTCGGGCCGGGCAGCCGCGCGGAAGTTCCTCTGGGCGGTTTGGTCGGCCGGCCGGACGGATCGGTGCAATCCCTGTCCGGACAGGTCGATCGGCTTTTGATTTCCGATCATGAAATCCTTGTCGTGGATTACAAGACGCTGCGCCCCGCCCCCCAGGATCCGGCGCGGGTGCCCAAGGCCTATCTGGCACAAATGGCGGGATACCGGGCTATTTTACGGGAAATCTTTCCAGAACGGCCCGTTCGCTGCGCCGTCATCTTT
The DNA here is from genome assembly GCF_012926505.1 of Pacificispira spongiicola. Lineage (GTDB taxonomy): Bacteria > Pseudomonadota > Alphaproteobacteria > UBA8366 > Aestuariispiraceae > Pacificispira > Pacificispira spongiicola. The sequence continues at coordinate 246,745 of NZ_JABBNT010000003.1, read as the reverse complement.
ACCGAAACGCCCAGTCTTGTTTCGCTTCCCGATGGGCTTCTCGACGGGTATGCTTGAATCGGTTAGAGCATCTTCTTAAGTTTCGGTTAACGAGACGGGTGCCGCGCAGGCGGGCCCAAACCCTCCGCATCATGCCGCCCCGGTTTTGGCTACCAAAGGGGTAGACGGGTACGACGGCGCCATGACGGAACAAGGAGAATGACATGAGCAGTACGGTCGCCATTTCCGACGACGAATTCGAAACGAAAGTTCTTCAGGCGGACGGGCCTGTTCTGGTGGACTACTGGGCCGAATGGTGCGGTCCGTGCAAATCCATCGCCCCCGCGCTGGAAGAAATCTCCGCTTCCCTGGACGGCAAGCTGACCGTCGCGAAGCTGAATATCGACGAAAACCCGCTGACCCCGTCGAAATACGGCGTTCGCGGTATCCCGACCCTGATGCTGTTCAAGGACGGTCAGGTGGTGACGACGAAGGTCGGCGCCGCCCCGAAAAGCGCCCTGCAGGACTGGCTGAATCAGCACGTCGAATAAGACGCTTTTTTAGAATTTTGCGAAAGACCCCGGCTTCGTCCGGGGTTTTTTGTGCCCAAATCTCCGGAATTCATGCTGCATCGCACCTAAGATATTGGAAAAATACAGTTTTTAGCGTCATTTGACAGAACAAAAGATGCATGTTCTTATTGCGGTGCAGGGTGCCTAGGGTTCCGCGCTGTCTTTACAGGGAACAGCGGTCTGGTCCGAGAGGTGCCGCCGGGGTGGGAGAAATCCGCCCTGGTACACGGCGGGGTAAAAGCCCGGGAGAGCACTGTGTCGGTCCGTACCGCACGCTTTTCCTGCATACCCGTCGTCGGACCGACTTCCAAAATGTGCCGTGGCTTTAAGGACCGTTAAGGCAACCGAACTGGGAGTCGTTCACATGAAAAAATCCATCCTTTCCATCGTTACCGCGGGCTCTATTGCCCTTTGTTCCGCCCTCGGCGTGTCCAGCGCCCAGGCGGAGGAGAAGACTAGTTTTAAAGTCGCCTGGTCGATCTATGTCGGCTGGATGCCTTGGGGATATCTGGACTCCAGCGGCATCATGGACAAATGGGCCGAAAAATACGGCATCGATGTCGAGATCGTTCAGGTCAATGACTATATCGAATCCATCAACCTCTATACCGCCGGGGGGTTCGACGGCGTTTCCGCGACGAATATGGATACACTGTCCATCCCGTCGGCAGGCGGCGTCGATACGACGGCACTGATCGTCGGCGATTATTCCGACGGCAACGACGCGGTGATCCTGAAAGGCGCGGGCGATCTGTCCAGCCTGAAGGGCATGCCGGTCAATCTGGTCGAATTGTCTGTGTCCCACTATTTGCTGGCGCGCGGCCTCGATTCGGTCGGTCTCAGCGAGAAAGATCTGGGCGGGGTCATCAACACGTCGGATGCCGACATGATCGCGGCCTATGCCACCGATGAGGTGAAGGCCGTCGTGACCTGGAACCCGCTGGTCTCCGAAATCATGCAGCAGCCGGGCGCGACCAAGGTGTTCGACAGTTCCAACGTCCCCGGCGAAATCATCGACATCATGATGGTGAACACCGAAACGCTGGCCGACAATCCAGCCTTCGGGAAGGCGCTGGTCGGGGCGTGGTACGAATTGATGGGCATCATGTCGTCCGATACGGACGAGGGCAAAGCCGTCCGCACCGCCATGGCCGAAGCGTCCGGCACGGACCTTGCCGGATACGACGCGCAGCTTGCCTCGACGGAGATGTTCTACGACCCGGCGGCGGCGGTGGCCTTCACCGAAAGCGCCGACCTACCGAAAACCATGGTGCATGTCGCGCAGTTCCTGTTCGACAAGGGCATCCTGGGCGAAGGCGCCCCTAGCCCGGATTTCGTCGGCGTTAGCTACCCGGACGGCAGCGTCACCGGCGATCCGAACAATGTGAAACTGCGGTTCGACAGCAGCTACATGAAGATGGCGGCCGACGGGTCGCTGTAATCGGGACGGCGGAGGGTCCCGCATCGGGTGGGGCTCTCCTCCTTTCCGCGTCTTTGATCTGTTCGGGTCGTATTCCTGGTGGATGGGGGTGTCGATGCGGTTCCTCAATAAAAGGCCGAGCCTTGCGGTGGGTTATGCCCTGACGCTGTTGCCGTTCGTCCTGGTGTTGTTCGTCTACATGGGTGCGTCGGATATCAGGCTGGCGGAAAATCCCAGCGACAAGATCCTGCCCGCGCCGTCGACCATCGTCGCCACCGCCGAACGGCTGGTCGGCGAACCGGATAAGCGCAGCGGTGAAATCTTGTTCTGGAACGATACGGGGATCAGCCTCGTCCGGCTCGCCCTCGGCGTCGGGATCGCGGCGCTGACGGGTCTGGTCGCGGGTCTGTTGATCGGTCTGTTCCCCTATATGCGATCCACCTTTTCGGGCTTCGTCGCGGTTCTGTCCATGGTGCCGCCTCTGGCGGTCCTGCCCATTCTGTTCATCGCTTTCGGCCTGGGAGAGGTCTCCAAGGTCGCGTTGATCGCGATCGGAATCACACCCTTCCTGATCCGCGATCTGTCGCAGCGGACCGTGGAAATCCCGTCCGAACAAATCGTCAAGGCGCAGACCCTGGGGGCCAGTTCCCTGGCGATCGCGCTGCGGGTCGTGCTGCCGCAGCTATTGCCACGCCTGATCCAGGGCGTTCGGTTGGCGCTGGGTCCGGCCTGGCTGTTCCTGATCGCGGCGGAAGCCATCGCGGCGGAGGCGGGGTTGGGCTACCGCATCTTCCTGGTGCGCCGCTATCTGGCGATGGACATCATCCTGACCTATGTCGCCTGGATCACCTTCCTGGCCTTCATTATCGACCTGTTGCTGCGCAGCGCGGGGCGGCGGTTGTTTCCCTGGTCCGAACCGGCGGGAGGGTCGGGATTATGAGCTATGTCACCGTCACCGACCTGCATAAAACCTATGCCGGGTTTCCGATCCTGGAACGGGTGAATCTGTCCGTAGAGAAAGGGACTTTCGTGTCCATCGTCGGGGCGTCCGGCTGCGGCAAGTCCACTTTCCTGCGGCTGTTGCTGGCGCAGGAACGACCGACGCGGGGCGAAATCACCATCGACGGACAACCGCCCGCGCTGGAACCCAACCGGGATCGTGGCATCGTCTTTCAGCGCTATTCCGTCTTTGGCCATATGACGGTGCGCGAAAACTTGATCGCGGCAGAGGCCCTGGGCGCGACGGTCTGGGGGGTTCTGCCCAGCCGCGCGCGGCGCAAGGCGGCGGAGGACGTCGCCGACGCCGCGTTGGAACGCATCGGTTTGGCGCATATGGGCAAGGCCTATCCGGCGTCCCTGTCCGGCGGGATGCAGCAGCGCCTGGCCATCGCCCAGTCGCTGATCGCGAAACCGCGAATCCTGCTGCTCGACGAACCTTTCGGCGCGCTGGACCCCGGCACGCGGGCGTCGATGCACGACTTCCTTTTGGAAATAAAGGCGGAATGGGACATGACCGTATTCATGGTTACCCACGATCTGTCCGAAGGGTTCAAGCTGGGCGACCGGGTTCTCGTCTTCGACAAGGTTCGCTGGGACCCGCACGAACCCCACGCCTATGGCGCGACGGTCACCTATGACTTCGACGCACGCAACGGCGGCATTCCCTTTCAATCCCTATCGATAGAAACCGTGGAGGAAATAACGGTATGATCCCGACGAACGGAAGACGCAGCCGGTCGCACCATCCGGCGGACTTCAATCCGACGACGGCGCGCCAGCACCACCCCGACCTGTCCAAACTGCGCGGCTGGTCCGCCATGATGGACGAGGCGAAACTGCCCGAAGGCGAATGGGACAAGGAGAAGGCCTGGGCCCTGCGCATGGGGCTGACCGGGTCGAATTCGCTGGAGGACAAGTCGATCCCGACCTTCGCGCGCGGGGAACTACCGCATTATGCGGGAATCAACACCTTCTTGAAGGCGCCCTATGCCGAAGACGTGCAGGAGGTTGGGCAATACGACGCGACCGTATTGGGCGTGCCCTTCGACGGGGGAACGACCTATCGTCCGGGGACCCGTTTCGGGCCGCAGGGTCTGCGCAAGATTTCCGCGCTATATACGCCTTATAACTATGAAATGGCGGTCGATCTCCGCGAACAGATGACCCTGTGCGATGCGGGCGATGTGTTCACCATTCCGGGCAACATCGAAAAATCCTTCGATCAGATCAGCCGCGCCTGCGCCCATGTCTTTTCGTCGGGATCCATGCCGATCATCATCGGCGGCGACCATTCCATCGGTTATCCGACGGTGCGCGGGATCGCGGAATGCACGTCCAAACGCATCGGTATCGTGCATTTCGACCGCCATGCCGATATCCAGGAAAAGGACCTGGACGAACGCATGCATACCACGCCGTGGTTCCATGCGACGAATCTGCCCAACGTACCGCCGTCGAATCTGGTTCAGGTCGGCATCGGCGGCTGGCAGGTCCCGCGCGAGGCGGTGAAAGTCGCCCGCGAACGCGAAACCAACATCATCACCATCGGCGATGTGGAAAGGCTGGGCATCGACAAGGTCGCCGAAATGGCGCTGGAGATGGCCTGGAAGGACGCGGATATGGTCTATCTGTCCTTCGATATCGACTGTATCGACTGCGGCTTCGTCCCGGGGACGGGTTGGCCGGAACCGGGTGGGTTCCTGCCGCGCGAGGCCTTGAGCCTCGTCTCCAAGATCGCGGCGGAAGGGCTGTGCGGGCTGGAACTGGTAGAAGTTTCCCCGCCGTATGACCAGTCGGAAATCACGGCCCTGATGGGCACGCGCGTCATTGTGGACGTGCTGGGCACCATGGTTTCGCACGGTGTCCTGGGCAAACATAAGGCCCATATCGACAAGCCCGTGACGGTCCCGATGGGCGACTTCGACGGCAAGAGGTGGTCCAATGGCGCCGCATGACGGACATTTTCATCATCACCACGCGGACGGGCACGACCATGGCCACGATCATCATCACCACGATCATGGCGTAGGCCACAATCACGCGCCGGGCGATTCCCATCACCTGCACAGCCATATGGAAGACGGCGATCCGGGCGCGGATATCCAGGTCCTGGCGACGCAGTTCGTCGACGGCTTTCAGAAGGCGATCGACAAGATGGCCTATCTGCGGCTGGCGGGCGTGCCGCTGTCTATCGACGACCCGGACGGCGGTCCGTCCCTGAAACTGGTGGATGTCGGCCTGACCACGCAATGGCAGGTCGGCACGGCCTCCCCAGCCTTCGGGTCGCGGGAATTGAGCTATCTGCCCTTTCCCGGCGACCGTATCGCGGAGCGTACGAATTTCAATTTCGTCTATGTGTCGCTGGAACGGAAACGGGAGGTCGATTTGCGCGATTTCCTGCGCCGCCGTGCCGCAGAAATCGGGGATTGAATTCGGAAAGAAGGAACGGGGAAGAGGGGTCGATCAGTCGTCCTCTTCCTCATCTTCGGCCTCTTTGACGGTCAGCAGATCACGCTGCACTTCCGGCGTCTTCAGCAGACGTTCGATCCGGTCCGCTTCCTCGAAGCTTTCGTCCGGCAGAAAACGCAATCCCGGCGTGTATTTCAGCCGGATTTCCTTTGCCACCTGACCGCGCAGAAACGCGCCCGCCCGTTTCAGGGCCGCGACGACATCGTCCACATTCTGCCCGCCGAGCGGCATGATATAGGCGGTGGCGAGCTTCAGATCGGGGGAGCAGCGAACCTCCGATACGGTGATCGGCGTGCCCGACAGGATCGGGTCACGCAATTCGCCGCGCGAGAGAATCCGGGAAAGCGCGTGGCGAATTTGTTCGCCGACACGCAATTGCCGTTGAGACGGTTCCCGGTCGCTCATTCCCCTGTCCTAGACGCTTAGAGTTCGCGTTTGATCGACTGAATTTCGAAGCATTCGATGATGTCGCCGACGCGAATGTCATCGTAATTTTCAAGGGCCATACCGCATTCGTAGCCCTGCTTTACTTCGCGGACGTCGTCCTTGAAGCGCTTGAGCTGTTTCAGCGCGCCTTCGTAAATCACGGTATCGTCGCGCAGCAGACGCACCTTCGCGCCGCGCCGCACTTCGCCGTCGGTGATCATGCAGCCCGCGACCTTGCCGACCTTGGTGATCTGGAAGACGTCGCGGATTTCGGCATAGCCGAGGAATTCCTCGCGTTCTTCCGGGGCCAACATGCCGGACAGGACCGACTTCATGTCGTCGATCAGATCGTAGATGATCGAATAGTAGCGGATATCCACCCCGTCGCGGCGCGCATGGTCGCGGGCCTGCGGGTTGGCGCGGACGTTGAAGCCCAGGATGATCCCGCCGGTGGAGGAGGCCAGCGTCACGTCGGATTCGGTGATCCCGCCGACCGCGCCGTGCAGGATCCGCACCTTGACCTCGTCGGTCGCCAGCTTGTCCAGCGCGGCAGTGATGGCTTCAAGGGACCCCTGCACGTCGGTCTTGATGACCACGGGCAGTTGTTCGGCCTCGCCCGCCTTCACCTTTTCGAACATCTGTTCCAGCGTGCCGCGCGCGGCAATGGTGAACTGTTGTTCGCGGTTCTTGCGCTGACGGTAATCGGCAATCTCACGAGCGCGGGATTCATCCTGAAGCACGATGAACTCATCGCCCGCCGACGGCGTGCCCTGAAGGCCCAGAACCTCGACCGGGACGGACGGACCGGCTTCTTGAATCTGCCGGCCGCGATCGTCGAGCAGCGCGCGGACGCGGCCCCATTCCTGACCGGCGACGAAGATATCGCCGACCTTCAGCGTGCCGGACTGGACCAGAACGGTCGCGACGGAACCGCGACCGACTTCCAGCTTGGCTTCGACCACGGCGCCGCGTGCCGGGGCGTCCGGCACCGCTTTCAGCTCCAGCATTTCGGCCTGCAGCAGAATGGTTTCTTCCAGCGCTTCCAGCCCGATGCGCTTCAGTGCCGAGACTTCGACGCAGATCACGTCGCCGCCCATGTCTTCCGGCACCAGCGAATGTTCCAGCAACTGGGTTTTCGCCTTGGACGGATCGGCGCCTTCCTTGTCGATCTTGTTGATCGCGACGATGATCGGCACTTCCGCCGCCTTGGCGTGGTTGATGGCCTCCACCGTCTGCGGCTGGATGCCGTCATCGGCGGCGACCACCAGGACGACGATGTCCGTGACTTCCGCCCCGCGCTGACGCATCGCCGTGAAGGCGGCGTGGCCGGGTGTGTCGAGGAAGGTGATCTTGTCGCCGGACGACATCGTGACCTGATAGGCCCCGATATGCTGGGTAATCCCGCCGGCTTCGCCCGCGGCGATATCGGTGGCGCGCAATGCGTCCAGCAGCGAGGTCTTGCCGTGATCGACGTGACCCATGACGGTGACAACCGGGGCGCGGGTCACGGCGTCGCCGTCCACTTCCACCGGTTTCAGCAGCGCGTCTTCGACGTCGGCGTCGGAAACGCGTTTGATGCGGTGACCGAATTCTTCGACGACCAGTTCCGCCGTGTCGGCATCGATGGCTTGGTTCACCGTCGCCATCACGCCCATTTTCATCAGCGATTTGATGACGTCCGTGGCGCGTTCGGCCATACGGTTGGCCAAGTCGCCGACGGTGATCGCTTCCGGAACAGTAACTTCGCGCACGACTTTTTCTCCCCGCGACAGACGTTCGCGGTTCTGTTGTTTTTCACGCTCGCGCGCCCGGCGCAGAGCGGCCATGGACCGGCCACGGCTTTCCCCGTCGTCATTCTCCAGGGCCTGCGTGATGGTCAGCTTGCCCTGACGACGACGCGGTTCGCCGCGCAGACGCATCGTGCCTTTTTTGCGCTCGGCCTCGACCTCGGCGGCAGTTTTCGTCGGCGCGGCGGCTTCGCCCGCCGGGCCGCGTTGTTTGGCGCGGGCGGCATCGGTTTTCGCTTCCGCGGCCTGCGCGGCGGCGACGTCGGCGGGTGTCGGTGCGACCGGCTCATCCTTCGCGGCGGGCGCGGCGGCCTTTCCGGCAGGCTTTGCGGCGGCGGCATCGCCCTTGGGCGCATCGGTCGCAGCGGAGGCTTCTTCGGCAGCCTTGCGCGCGGCTTCCTCTTCGGCGGCCTTGCGCGCGGCTTCTTCTTCCTCGCGGCGCTTCTTCGCTTCTTCGGCGCGGCGCTCGGCTTCCTCGGCTTCCTGGCGGCGGCGTTCCTCGTCTCTGGCAGCCCCTTCCAGCGCCTTCAGACGCTGCTGGCGCTCGGTCTCGCTCAACCCTTCCAGAGGGTTTTCCGCGACGAGCTTGTTGGGCTGCTGGTCGGGCTTGCGGCCCGGCGCAGATTTCACGGCCTTCATGTCGCCGCTGTCCGACCGCTCGAAGGAGCGCCGGCTCTTGGTCTCGACAATCACGGTCTTGGAGCGCCCGTGGCTGAAGCTCTGGCGCACCTGGCCGCTCTCAACCGTCTTGGACAGGCTCAGCTTGCCCGGTTTTCCCAGGGAAAGCTTGCCACCACCACCGGATTTCGAAGTCCCGTCACTCATCAATCGTCCTTTCCGTGCGACCGACCCCTGTCGGCCCCCGTTACCTGTGGCCCTAAACCTACAGGCCTTTCGTTTCAAGGGCGGATCACATCGGATCCGTCCCTCTGAACCCTTTCAGCCGGCCCGCTTCCAGCAGGAATGCGCGGCCCAGGCCGCCCGGCATCACCACCGCATGGACCGACGCATCGCGCCCGAAGGCCTCGCCGATCTCGTCCGCGGTCAGCAGCGCCACGACCGGAATATCGCCCCTGGTCAGCGCGCTTAATTTCCCGCGACCGTCCGCCGCGCCGTCGCTGGCCTGTATCAGGACCCCGCCGTCGCCGTTAACCGAGCCGGAAGATAGGGCCGCGCGGACCTTTTCAAACCCGCAAACCGCCTCTCCCGCCCGCCGGGCCAGCGACAGCAGTTCGACACAGCGCCGAACCAGCAGATGTTCCACCCGCGCCGCCAGGTCCGGGACCGGCGTCACCGCCTTGCGGGCGGCTTTCGCGAACAGTTTGCGATCCAGCGCCGTCTTAATGCTTCCGGCATCGGCGCTCAACCACATTCCACGACCCGGCAGCTTCGCCGCCAAATCCGGGACCGGCGTTGCATCCGGACCCAGGACGAAGCGGATCAGCTCTTCCCGGGGCCGTCGCGCGCCCGTCGCCAGACAACGGCGGATCGGTTCGCGCTTCGACGGGGCGCTCCCGTCATCGACGGTTTCGCCTTCTATTTCGGGTCCGTCTACATTAGGCCCGTCTACGTTAGGCTTGCCTTCCGTCACGGTCCCACTCCTTCAGGCTTTGACGCTCAGGCGTCTTCGCCCTCGCCCTCTTCGGCTTCTGCCGCCGCCTGATCGGCCAGCATCTGGTCCAATTCTTCCTGCGTGATCCAGCCCGCGGCGACGCGCGCATTCATGACCAGCAGGTTGGCGTCGGCTTCCGTCAGGTCGTCGCCCTTCAGGATACCGTCCGTCGGATCGGTCAATTCGTCGGCGGCCAGACCGGCGAAGTCCTCGACCGTGCGGATTTTTTCCTCACCCAGCTTGATCAGCTGTTTGTTCGTGAAGCCTGTGAAGCTCGCCAGGGCATCGTCGACACCCAGTTCGCGGCGGCGTTCTTCCAGCTTGCGGTTCTGTTCCGTCAGGAAGGAGTTCGCGCGGTCGGACAGGGCTTCGGCCACGTCCTCGTCAAAGCCTTCGATGGTCGCCAGTTCGTCGACCGGGACATAGGCCACTTCCTCGACGGAGGTGAAGCCTTCCGTCACCAGAAGCTGGGCGATCATGTCGTCGACGTCCAGGGCTTCCATGAACAGGTCCGAGCGTTCGGCGAATTCGCGCTGACGCTTCTCGGATTCCTGCTCTTCGGTCATGATGTCGATGTTCCAGCCGGTCAGCATGGACGCGAGGCGCACATTCTGACCGCGGCGGCCGATGGCCAGCGACAGCTGTTCGTCCGGCACGACGACTTCGATCGTGTTGGTGTCGGGGTCCATGACGACCTTTGTCACTTCCGCCGGCGCCAATGCGTTCACCACGAAGGTCGGGTCTTCATCGTTCCACGGAATGATGTCGATCTTTTCGCCCTGCAATTCGGCGACGACGGCCTGAACGCGGCTGCCGCGCATACCGACGCAGGCGCCGACCGGATCGATGGAATGATCGTTGGACAGAACGGCGATCTTTGCGCGGCTGCCCGGGTCACGGGCGACGCGGCGGATTTCGATGATGCCGTCATAGATTTCCGGCACTTCCTGCGCGAACAGCATGGCCATGAATTCGGGCCGAGTGCGGGACAGGAAGATCTGCGGGCCCTTCTGTTCGCGGCGCACGTCGAAGATGAAGGCGCGCACACGGTCGCCGCGCTTGAAATGTTCGCGCGGAATGATTTCGTCACGGCGCAGCACGGCTTCGGCGCGGCCCAGATCGACGGTGACATTGCCGTATTCGACGCGCTTGACCAGGCCATTGACGATTTCGCCCTTGCGGTCCTTGTATTCCTCGAACTGACGCTCGCGCTCGGCCTCGCGGACCTTCTGCACGATGACCTGTTTCGCGGTCTGCGCGGCGATGCGGCCGAAATCGATCGGCGGCAGGCGGTCGACGATGAAGTCGCCGACGACGGCGTCGGCCTTCTTGCGGCGCGCGCGGTCGACGGTGGTCTGCTTCACCTCGTCTTCCAGATTGTCGGGCTCCACGACCTCGATATAGCGGGCCAGGACGATTTCGCCGGTCTTGCGGTCGATCGAGGCACGAATGTCGTGTTCCATGCCGTATTTCGAGCGGCCGGCCTTCTGGATCGCCTGTTCCATGGCTTCCAGGACCAGTTCGCGGTCGATGCTTTTTTCCCGCGCCACTGCGTCGGCAACGGCCAGCATGTCGGTGCGGGTGATCGTAACGCCTTCCATCTCTCTTCGATCCTCTGGCTTACTATGTTCAGTTCGCGGTGAAAGTCCGGACGCCCTTAGAGCGCCGATCCCTCCGCCGTACCATCGCTTTGCGCCGCTGCGGCGCGGCTCGCCTCGATCAGCGCGTCGGTCAGCACAAGCTTTGCGTCGCGGATTTCGGCGAACGGAATTTCAAACGGACCGGTATCGGTCTCGATCTTAACGATCTCGCCCCCGGCTTCCCCGGCGATCCCGGTCAGGGTGCCGCGAAAACGGCGGCGGCCGTTCATCAGGTTTTCCAGCTCAACCTTGGCTTCATGCCCGGCGAAGCGTTCGAAATCGCGCAGGCGCGTTAACGGCCGGTCGATCCCGGGGGAGCTGACCTCCAAGGCATAGGCCTCGGTGATCGGGTCCTCGACATCCAGGATCGCGGAAACCGCATGACTGATATCGGCGCAATCGTCGACGGTAATCGCGGTTTCGTCCAACCGGTCCGCCATGATCTGAAGCGTCATCCGCTCCTTGCCCTGAAGACGGACGCGCACCAAGCCATAGCCCATGTCTTCCAGGGCCGGCTGGATCATCTGCGCGATGCGGTCTTCAATCGTCATTCGGTAAAGGGTCTCCGTTGATGCGCCGTGTTTCGAAAAAGCCTGTCAAATCCGGCGAAACCAACAAAAAAGGGCGGGCCGCGGCCCACCCCCATCCATCACTCCCGTATTACGGGGCGATACAATGAAAGCTAACTGCCGCCTTATACGCCGATGAGGCGGCGCAATCAAGCCCCGCCTGCGCCCGCCCGCCGCCGGTCGCGGCCGGACGCAAGGTCCGGATCAGACGCGCAGGAAGTCCAGGTAATGCGGCACGCCCGCGAGGGCTTTCGTCTCGTATCGCGTGCGGACGTGATCGGCGGGCGGCACCGCCCAGTCGGACGGACCTTTCGCCAGCCAGCGGAAGGCGGGATTGGCGCGGATATAAAACAGCATCCAGGCCAGATAATCGGGATGATCGGTTGCGCAGCGCAGCGTCCCGCCGGGCCGCAGCACGCGGGCAAGGCGCGGCAGGTTCTCCGGTCCGATGAAGCGGCGGAAATTGTGCCGCTTCTTCGGCCAGGGATCGGGAAACAACACGAAGGCCCGCCCGATACAGGCGTCCGGCAAGGCGTCGAGCAACAGCCGCGCGTCGTCGGGCAGAATCCGGATCGTGTCGGTCCCGCTCGCCGTCACATCGCGGACCAGCTTCGCCACGCCGTTGATGAACGGCTCGCAGCCGATCATGCCGATATCGGGGTTGGCCTTCGCCTGTCCCAGCAGATGTTCGCCGGACCCGAAGCCGATTTCCAGCCACAGATCGCGGACCGGGCGGTCGAACATATCCGTCGGTTCGGCGGGCAAGGCCGCCGGATCGACCGCATAGCGCGGCAGATCGTCTTCCACCACGGCGACCATCGACCGATTCAACGCCCGGCCCTTGCGGCGGCCATAGAATTTCGGCCGATTGGGGTCGTGCTTTTCGCCGGTCATGGTCTCTCGACTAAGCGTTGGGGCTGAAGGCGATCAGGTGAGGGCGGATTTCAACGCCTCGACCAGATCGGTGCGTTCCCAGCTGAAATGGCCCTCGGCGGTCGGCTGGCGACCGAAGTGACCATAGGCGGCGCTGGGCGCGTAGATCGGCTTGGCGAGATTCAGATGTTCGCGGATACCGCGCGGCGACAGGTCCATGACCTCCCGCACCGCCTTGACCAGCTTGTCTTCCGCGACCCGGCCCGTGCCATGCGTATCGACCAGCAGGGACAGCGGATGCGACACGCCGATGGCATAGGCGACCTGGATCGTGCATTTGTCGGCCAGATCGGCGGCGACGATGTTTTTCGCGACATACCGCGCGGCATAGGCTGCGGACCGGTCGACCTTCGTCGGGTCCTTGCCGGAAAACGCCCCGCCCCCATGCGGCGCAGCGCCGCCATAGGTATCGACGATGATCTTGCGGCCGGTCAGGCCGGCATCCCCATCGGGACCGCCGATGACGAAAATGCCCGTCGGGTTGGTATAGAATTCGTCTTCCGGCGGGAACCAGCCTTTCGGCAGGACCTTTTCGACATGGTCTCGGACAAGCTCGCGGACCTGTTTCTGGGTCATGTCCGCATCATGCTGCGTGGACACGACAACGGAGGTCACGCCGACCGGCTTGCCGTCTTCATATTTTAGCGTCACCTGGCTCTTCGAATCCGGGCCCAGGCCGCTTTTCGGCATGCTGTGGCGGTATTCGGCCAGGCTTTTCAGGATATCGTGCGAATACTGGATCGCGGCGGGCATCAGGACATCCGTTTCGCGGCGGGCGTGACCGAACATCAGCCCCTGGTCGCCCGCACCTTCGTCCTTGTTGCCGGACGCATCGACACCGACGGCGATGTCCTTGGACTGGCCGTGCAGATAGACGTCGATTTCGCAACGGGCATGGTGGAAGCCGTCTTGCTCATACCCGATTTCGGCGATCGCCTTGCGGGCCAGCGCTTCGATCTTTTCCCGATCCACCACGTCGTTGGCCACCAGGCTTTCCGGGCCGCGGACCTCACCGGCGATGACGACGCGATTGGTCGTCGCCAGGGTCTCGCACGCCACCCGCGCGCCGGGATCGGCAGCGAGGAACAGGTCAACCACTTCGTCGGAAATGCGGTCGCAGACCTTGTCCGGATGGCCTTCGGAAACGGATTCGCTGGTGAACAGGTACGAGTTGGACATGAATACCCCCCTTTGAGATCCCCTCAGGATCATGCTGCGTCCGACGGGTCGGCAGGTCGTTTGGATCGAATCGGAAACCATCCGGCGAATCGCTTCGCGCAGACAGAAAGCGGGCGTTAGTACGAAGGAATCCGGGATGCGTCAATAGGTGGGCTTAGCGACCGAATGGCCGTCAAGACGTCAGGTCGTTTCCGCGGTGCTGGCCATCGCCTTGCAAAGGTCCAGGACGCGGTCGCGCACGGTCGGGTCCTTGATCCGGTAATAGGCACGGATCAATTCCAGCGTCTCACGCCGGTTCATCGGATCGATCTCGGTATAGGAATCGACGCGGGATTCGGAAAGGCCGGCGCGCAGGCGGGGCGACTGCCCGGCGGTTTCGGCGGGCATATCCTCGTAAAAGAACTGGATCGGTACATCCAAGACCCGCGACAGATCATACAGGCGGCTGGCCCCGATCCGGTTGGTGCCGCGTTCGTATTTCTGCACCTGCTGAAAGGTCAGTCCGATCATCTCCCCCAGGCGTTCCTGGCTGAGGCCGAGCAATGTGCGCCGCAGACGAACGCGGCTGCCGACATGAATATCGACCGGATTGGGAACACCGGGACGACCCGCCGGGATATAGTCGCCGTCCGTACCGTATGTCGCCTTTTGGGATGCCGGTTTTCTGCCTGCTGCCTTTTTCGCCATGCGATGATGTCCATCCTTTGACGCCGCGCCGCTTCTCGGGGGCGATCAATGTGTCGATAGGAGTACCCAAAAAGGGGACGCAAAAACACATTATACAAGAATTATAACTAGTTCCGGGGATGGAAATGGTCAAGGCTTTCGCAACACAAAGGCGAATTCTGCGCCGGATCACCTATCGTTTTCGTAAGGCGAAACCGACCCCTGCGAGAAGGATAATCAGCCCGATGGCGAACAGGTTGCCGAGACGGGCAAAGAGGGTGGGCGCAATGGCGGGCGGCAGACGCAAATCCAAAATGCCGTTTTCTCCCAGCCCGATCCGTCCGACCTCCCGCCCATAGGCATCGAAGGCGGCGGAAATGCCCGTGCTGGCGGCGCGGATGAGGGGCAGGCCTTCCTCGATCGCGCGCAATCGGCTGTGTTGCAGGTGCTGATACGGCCCCGTCGTGTGACCGTACCAGGCGTCGTTGGTCAGATTCAGCATCCAATCGGGGCGATTGTCGGGATCAACGACGGCCCCAGGGAAGATCACTTCATAGCAGATCATCGGACCGACAGGCGGTAGGCCGGGCAGGGACAGCGTCTGTGGTCCCGGCCCCGGTGAATAGTCGATTGCCCCCGCCGCGACCTTGCCGAAGGGTAAATACTGGCTGAGGGGTACGTATTCGCCAAAGGGGACCAGATGCGATTTTTCGTATGTGGCAACCATGGTGCCCGCCCCGTTCAGCGCGACGGCGGCATTGTACAGGCGTTTCGGATCGTCCAGCAGCCGCGGCGCGCCGGTGATCAGCAACCCGCCGTCCGGCACGGCCCAAGCCCCGGCGGAAACGCGGTAGTCTTCCGCCTGATCGATGGCGAAGGCGGCAGCGGTCTCCGGCCAGATCACGGTTTTGACCCAGTCTGGCCGATTGACGCGGCTGGCATTCAGATGCTGTTCGAAATTGCGGACGCGCAGGTCCCGTTTCCATTTTTCCTGCTGCGGAATATTGGGTTGAACCAGCCGCAGACCGGGCCGATTTGCATCGGCTTGTTGGGCCGCCATGTCCGGCGCGTCGGACAGGCGCAGCGTTCCGGCGATCAGGAAAGCCAACGGGATTGCGAACGCCGTCGCCAGCGCGAACCGTCCGGGCCGTCCGTTCGGCAATAGGGCGGGCAAGAAGCCGGACAATAGGACCGGCACACCCAAACCGTAAGCGCCCAGCCATGCGGCCCCCTGGCTCAACCCCCCGGACCCGGACCACAGATAGCCGAAGACGTTCCACGGGAAACCGGTGAACAGGGTTCCGCGCAACAGGTCCGCACCGACGAAGGCGGCTGTCAACAACAGGATACGAGCGAGTCGCCGAGCAGTGCCCTCCGGCAGTTCCGACGCGGGGATGACACGGTCGACCAGCACTGTCGCCAGCCCGTAATAAACGGCCATCACCACCGGCAGGCCGACCAGCGCGAAGGGCACCATCCACCAGAAGTCCGGCGAAAACACCACAAGCGCGTTGGAAATCCAGTAAAAGCCCGCCAGGAAATAGCCGAAGGCGAACCACCAGCCGGCGCCGAAGGCGGCCTTCTTCGTCCGCCCGCCTTCGAAAACCCACAGGAAGAGCGGCAGGGTCAGGAAGGCGATAGGCCAGATGTCGAAGGGCGGCAGGCCCAGCACCGTTACCGCACCCAGCAGCGTCAGGACGCCGCGCCGCCGCCAACCGGACAGCGCCGAACAGAACCGGGCGGCGGTTGCGATCACGGTCGATTATTCCGCTGCTTTGGCCGGTCGCGTATCCGCATCCTGCGGTTTGCGATAGCGCAGACGAATGCGTTTGATGCGGCGGGGATCGGCCTCCAGAACCTCGAATTCCAGGCCGGATTCCTCATGCATGATCAATTCGCCGCGCACGGGCACACGGCCCGCCAGCGTGAAGACCAGACCGCCCAGCGTGTCGATGTCTTCCTCGCGCTCTTCCTCCGTCAGGATCGGGCCCAATTCCTCTTCCAGATCCTCGATATCGTAGCGCGCGTCGGCGATCCAGGTGCCGTCCGTCTTGGGTTCCAGTTTCGGCCCCTGGTCGATATCGTGTTCGTCTTCGATCTCGCCCACAATTTCCTCGACCAGATCCTCGATCGTTACCAGACCGTCGATGCCGCCATATTCGTCGACGACCAGCGCCATATGCATGCGCGTCATCCGCATCTGCAGCAACAGGTCGAGAACCCGCATGGAGGGCGCCACGAACAGGACCTTCCGCATCACCTTGCGGATGTTGAAATTTTCCTTGGGTTCGGTCGTCGCCTTCAACACGTCCTTGATGTGAACCATGCCCAGGACGTCGTCCAGGCCGTCGCCATGCACCGGATAGCGGGAATGCGGCTGGCGGGTCATGATCTCCACCAACTCGTCCAGGCCGGTATCCACCGGGACGGACGCGATATCGGCGCGCGGCACCATCGCGTCATAGGCCGTTTCTTCGTCGAGATTCAGAATATTGTCGATCAGCGCCCGTTCATCGGGATCGATCGGCGTCGCACGGTCGTCGTGCTGCTCCAGCAGTTCTTCGAAACTGTCGCGGAGCTGGGAGTCTCCGTTTCGGCCGAACAGCGTGCGCATCAACCCGCGCAGGCCGCCCGGCTTCCTAGAACTCGGTTCCGCCGAAGCACTTGTCGCACTCCCGGAATCGGCATTCGCCGGGGATCCGGGTCTTCGGGTATCCGAAGGGGAAACTGTATCCGTCATCGTCCTTTTCTTGATCGGAACCGGCAGCCGCGTTCCGCCAAATCCTTACGTCTAGGGGCCGTCGACCGGCCCGTCCAAGTCAAGATAGGGATTATCGATCCCCATTGCCGCTAAAATTTCAACTTCCAGCGACTCCATTTCCTCGGCATCCGCGTCGTCTATGTGATCATAGCCCAGAAGATGCAAGACGCCATGTACGGTGAGGTGGGTCAGATGGTCGCTGAAACGCTTGTCCATTTCCGCCGCTTCGCGGGCGCAGGTTTCGCGCGCCAGCACCACGTCGCCCAGGATCACCGGCGCCCCCGGCATTGCCTCTTCCCCGGTTTCGAAGGACAGGACATTGGTCGGCTTGTCCTGTCCGCGATAGTCGCGGTTCAGGTCCCGCACCGTCGCGTCGTCGGCGAAGGCCAGCGAGATTTCGAACGCGTCGTCGGCCTCCGCCGGGTCCAATCCGGCCTTCAAGGCGGCCAGGGCGGCAATCCGGGCGGTTTCCTGATCCGCCTCGGTCCAATCCCCGGCCAGGACGGTACAGTCGATGTCGCAGGCCATGGGCGTCCTTACAGGCTGGCCGCGCCCTGCCGCGCGTCATAGGCCTCGACGATCCGGGCGACCAGCGGGTGACGCACGACATCGGCGGCGGTGAAGCGGATCATTTCGATGCCGCGCACGCCGCCCAGGGTTTCCACCGCGTCGGCCAGACCGGATTTTTGTCCGGTCGGCAGGTCGACCTGACTCAAATCCCCGGTGATGACCATGCGGCTGTTCTCGCCCAGTCGGGTCAGGAACATTTTCATCTGCATGGTCGTCGTGTTCTGCGCCTCGTCCAACAGCACGAAGGCGTTCTTCAACGTCCGGCCGCGCATGAAGGCCAGGGGTGCGACCTCGATATCGCCGTTTTCCAGCTTCCGCGTCACTTGATCGGCGGGCAGCGTGTCATACAGCGCGTCATAGATCGGCCGCAGATAGGGATCGACCTTTTCCTTCATGTCGCCGGGCAGGAAGCCCAGGCGTTCCCCGGCCTCGACCGCCGGACGGGACAGGATGATGCGTTCCACCTGACCGGAGACATACATGGAAACCGCCATGCAGACGGCCAGATAGGTTTTCCCCGTCCCGGCGGGACCCAGGCCGAAGACCAGATCGTTGCGCCGGATGGCGTCGATATATTCGGCCTGCAACGGTGTCCGGGGCGAGATATGCCGACGCCGCGTGCGGATCACCGGCTCTTGTTGCCCGAACAGGTCCGTCGGCTGGTTCGCCATGCGCAGCGCCGCGTCGACATCGGCGTCTTCGATGCCCTCGCCGCCTTTCAGGCGGGCATAGAGCCGACGTAGGCCCGCTTCGGCCAGTTCGATCGATTCCTTGGGTCCGGTAAGCGCAATCTGATTGCCGCGGTTGATCAATGATATTCCAAGCTGTGTCTCGATCCGCACCAGGTTTTTGTCGTGTTCCCCGAACAGCTCCGGCAGGAGTTTGTTGTCGTCGAATTCGATGACTCTCGGTGCGACGGCGGATTGAGTGGCGATGTCACCTTGCTGGATGGAGGTCAAGCGCAAGCCCTTTCAGTTGAGTCCCTGTTAGAAACGAGAGTACCGAACAAACTGTAAGACTGAAGCGATTCGATGTCGGCTTCGTGAACGTGACCGACAAGATCCGCGGACCCGTCCACATGGACCGGTTGCAGATAGGGGGACCGGCCGACCATCTGACCCGGATGGCGGCCCGGTTTTTCGATCAGGATCGGCAAACGCTTGCCGATGCAGGATAGGTTGAACGCCTCCTGCTGCGCGTCGAGGAGCTGTTGCAGCGCCTGCAGGCGGTCCGATTTCACCGCGTCCGGCACGGCGTCCACCATGCCCGATGCCGGGGTGCCCGGCCGCGCGGAATATTTGAAGGAGAAGGAGGCGGCGAAACCGACTTCCCGCACCAGTTTCAGCGTGTCCGCGAAATCCTGATCCGTTTCGCCGGGGAAGCCGGTGATGAAATCCGAACTCAGCGCCAGATCGGGGCGGCCGTCGCGCAACTTGTCGACGATGCGGCGGAAGTCGTCCGCCGTGTGTTTGCGGTTCATGGCGGCCAAAATGCGGTCCGATCCGCTCTGCACCGGCAGATGCAGATAGGGCATCAGGGCCGGCACCTCGGCATGGGCGCGGATCAGATCATCGTCCATGTCGCGCGGATGGCTGGTCGTGTAGCGGATACGCGCCAGACCGTCGATATCGGCCAGCGCCCGCACCAAACGGCCCAGGCCCCATTCCCGCCCATCCGGCCCGATCCCGTGATAGGCGTTGACGTTCTGGCCCAGCAGGGTGACTTCGCGCACGCCCTTGGCGGTCAGGTTGCGCGCCTCGTTCAGGATCGCGGCGACCGGACGGGATTGTTCCGATCCGCGCGTATAGGGCACGACGCAGAAGGTGCAGAACTTGTCGCAGCCTTCCTGAATGGTCAGGAAGGCGGTTACCCCGTCTACCGCGCGGTCCTGCGGCAGGTGATCGAATTTGTCTTCGGCGGGGAAGTCGGTTTCGACCTGCTGCGCGCCCGCTTCCCGTTCCGCCTTGGCCAGCATTTCCGGCAGGCGGTGGTAGGTCTGCGGCCCGAAGACCAAATCGACCTGCGGCGCGCGGTTGAGGATTTCGTCGCCTTCCGCCTGGGCGACGCAGCCCGCGACGGCCAGCATCATGCGCCCGCCGGTTTCCGCCTTGCGGGTCTGGGCCTCGCGCAGGCGGCCCAGTTCGGAATAGACCTTGTCGGACGCCTTTTCGCGGATATGGCAGGTATTCAGGATCACCAGATCGGCGCCTTCGGCTTCCGCCGAAACTTCGAAGCCCAGGCCGGTCAGGCTCTCCATCATCCGTTCCGAATCATAGACGTTCATCTGACAGCCATAGGTCTTGATATGGACCTTGCGGGTGTTCGGACGGGTGTCTTTGGTCTGGTCGGGTGTGTGGGTCATGGTCTGTCCTGCGTCGCGATCCGCGGAATTCTCCGCATGGAGCGGGCCTGATAGGCCACAACCCCGCCTTCCGTCAAGGAAGCCGCGTTATTGGGCAGGGTCGGAAGCATGGAATGGAAGGTCGGTTCGGATGAAACCGGCGGCAGGCTGGGCGCTGTCCGATCCCGGCTCATGAAACCCCAATCTGCGCCGTATATCGGGCGCGTCCGAGGGAGGTCATTCCGAAATCGCGTTGCGTCACGTGCCGTATTCAGCCCTTAAGTTACAGCCGAAAACATATGTCCGACAGGACAGGTTGCAAGAAGCCTATGCCGATTCCGTGCGGAAGCATAGGGCCGATCTTGCACCCCCTCTATTCGGGATCGACCGCCGGGCAGGAAGCACCCAGATACCGGGTTTCCAGCACCGTGCCCTGATTGCAGAAGGACATTTGCGCCACCGGCCCGCAGACGCAAACCGCCTGCCCGATCTTGTAGCCCGTCATATCGGCATAGAAGGTATAGAGCCGCCCCGACCGGTCTCGCAGCGCCTGACAGGTCGCCCCTTCGTCGGTCAGGGTGCCGCGCACGCAATCCGTCGGTGTGTCGGACGCCGTCTGGCAGGCCGCCAGCAGCAGGGTCGCCACCACCAGGGTCGGCACCATCAGGACCGACGCCAATATCTGGGATTTAGCCGTTAAGACCTTCGCGGCCGATCGCCACATATTTCGCTCGCCGTGCCTTGATCAGCGCCGCCGCGTCCAGGCCGGTCAGCTTGGACAGGGCCGCTTCGATCGCGTCGCCCGCGGCCTTCATGGTCGCATCGATATCGCGATGCGCGCCGCCGACCGGTTCCGGGATGATCGCATCCACGCAGCCCAATTGCGTCAGGTCCTGCGCCGTGATCTTCAGGGCTTCGGCGACCGCGCTCGCCTGATCGGCGGTGCCCCATAGAATGGCGGCGCAGCCTTCCGGCGAAATCACGGAATAGACGGCGTGTTCCAGCATCAGCACGGAATCCGCCGCGGCGATGGCGATGGCTCCGCCGGACCCGCCTTCCCCGATCACCGTGGACACGATGGGCGTGTTCAGTTTCAGGCAGGTTTCGATGGACCGGGCGATGGCCTCCGCCTGACCGCGTTCCTCCGCCCCGACGCCCGGATAGGCGCCCGACGTGTCGACGAAGGTCAGGACCGGCAGCTTGAACCGCTCCGCCAGTTCCATCAGGCGAATCGCCTTGCGATAGCCTTCGGGTCGGGCCATGCCGAAATTGTGCTTCACCCGGCTGGTCGTGTCGGCACCCTTCTCATGGCCCATGACGACGACGGGACGGCCCCGGAATCGGCCCAGGCCACCCTGGATCGCCTTGTCGTCGGCAAAGGCGCGGTCGCCCGCCAGCGGCATGTAGTCGTCGATCAAGGCTTCGACATAATCGCAGAAATGCGGCCGGTTCGGATGGCGCGCGACCTGAACCTTCTGCCAGGGCGACAGCTTGGTATAGGTCTGCCGCAGCAGCTTGTCCGCCTTGGTCTGAAGCCGCGAGACCTCATCCGCGATATTGACCTCGCCATCGTCGGAAAGATGGCGCAGTTCCTCGATCTTGCCTTCGAGTTCGGCGATCGGCTGTTCGAAATCCAGATAATTCCGCATGGCGGGGAAAGACCAACCCTATCAGTGATGCGTATCGCGGTTGACTAGCACATGCGTGGGGGAAAGCAAATCCTGGAAGGCGCGGCCTTTGCTTTTCACGCGGGGAGACTTTCAGCCTGTCCGACGGCCGACAGGATCAAAGCCCCTGCGCGAGCCGCTCTGCCTTGGGGTTTACGAAATTGGGATCAAATCGGCTTTCGAAGACCTCTCCGCGCCAAGCATATACGATCAGTGCCGCCGTCGGACCTGCAAGAATGCAAGGGCTAGTAACTGCAAGAAAATCCAAAAGGGCGCTTTGAAGAGTGGGCTGCAAGTCGGTTATGAAAAAGGGACCGAAAAAGGGAAAATATAAGAAAAAGAATAGAATTCCAGATAGCGTAGAGAATATAGAAGAAAATAAAATATTAAACCCAATTGATTTACACAGAAAAATCCGTAAAAAGAAGTTGAATATTGATTGAGTAAATGCGCGTATTATAAACCCAGCTGTGCTAATAAATATAGACCAGAAAAGCGCCTCTTCGGGAAATTTTGCAAGTTTCATTTCGACCCCGACCGTTAGAAAAACGAAATACAGCGCGCCCCCCCCACATGACACATGTCAGGTAGTCCACGCTGTATTCCAGAAGATAAAGCCTTATTGCGCGTCCCACGGTATTTGTCTTAGGTCATAAATCTCGTCGATTATTCCGCGCCCGACTTTCATCCGATGGTCGGGGATTCTCATATCATACTCCCTTTCCGAGAACCCTGTGTCGAATGATTTTTCGACGTAGTCGTTTCTGGGATCGAGCCACGTATCTGGCAGTCCAAGAAAACCTGCCGGATTGTGGGCGGACGCATCGCCCGCATCCTTAAGGATTGCGTCCCGATTCAGGGCGGGGTGATTTTTGAAAAACGCGTCCGTCAAGTTTTGGACGAGCAACTGTTCCCGCAGCTCGTCGAGCGTCAGAGGGGCGCTGTCGTCAACGACCATGTCCGACGCGCCTTCGGTAACGGCTTCATCGACCCAATGCCCAGCGGCGCGCCACCGGCGACCTAAATCGGTTTGGGCCTCTCCCGGTCTTTCCCGGCCCGGTGTCGGCGGATATTCGCCTTCGGTCAATATCGGTGAATGGAAATTGCCCGCTTCTGCATTCCATGATCAAAGCCCCTGTGCGATCAGGTCCGCCTTGGGGTTTACGAAGCTCTTGTCGAAGCGGCTTTCGAAAACCTCGCCGCGCCAAGAATAGATAATCCATGTTGCTAAAGGGGTGCTTACTACGGAGAAAACAAGAATCACTATTCCGAACAGCATCCCTACGGTTGGCAATTCGTGGCTACGAATGTCGAAGAACCACACCGTTCCTGACAGCAGCAATAAAATAAGCCCAATAAAAAGACCCGATAGCAGACTTCGCCGAACCGAGAATCCAAAGCGCTTGCAAAGTAGGAAACGGACTAGAAGATTTAAGGGTATTTGGCTGATAGTCCTCAGCATAAACAACGTAGTCGCTATAATTGCTGCCGCCAGCGGTGGATTGCGGAATGGAATGCCATCGAGTCTCAGTGCGGCCATTACCAGAAAGACAACGAACATCCCCGATATGGAAACGAAGATGTCCGTTATCAGTTCCAGAAGATAAAGCCTTATTGCGCGTCCCACGGTATCTGTCTCAGGTCATAAATCTCGTCGATTATTCCGCGCCCGACTTTCATCCGATGGTCGGGGATTCTCATATCATACTCCCTTTCCGAGAACCCTATGTCGAATGATTTTTCGACGTAGTCGTTCCTGGGATCGAGCCACGTATCAGGTAGTCCAAGAAAACCTGCCGGATTGTGGGCTGACGCATCGCCCGCATCCTTAAGGATTTCGTTCCGATCTAAGGCGGGGTGATTTTTGAAAAACGCGTCCGTCAGTTTTTGAACGAGCAACTGTTCCCGTTTAACAAGCGCATAGTCGAGGTCTTTGCCGCGAAGCCCCTCCATGCCCTCTAATTCTTTGCCGGCCAGCAATGATCTCGCGGCTTCGAGATTATAGGGTACCAAACCATGATGAACATGATGGAGATAAGCTTCTGTTTCGTCCTTCAATAGCGAATTTCCGTCCAGGCCCCCCAGACCATTCCAACTGGTGACCTCTTGGGCGGCTTTGAAGAACTGCGACTTGATCGCACCCGGTGTCGATTGCAGCAAGGCGTCGATGGTCTCATACGTCCGGTGATTTTCCAGGACGGTCTTGCCGGGCTTCAATTGTCCGAAGACCTTTCGGGACGCTTCCGGCGTCAGGTTTTCCGGCAGGTTGGGATAGCGTTCCCGCAGTTCGTCAAACGTCAGGGGCGGGCTGTCGTCGATGACCATGTCCGACGCGCCTTCGGTAACGGCTTCATCGACCCAATGCCCAACGGCGCGCCGCCGGCGACCCAAATCGGTTTGGGCCTCTCCCGGTCTTTTCCGGCCCGGTCGCGGGGACTGTTTCGGTGCATCACCGTCCTCGGTGGCTTGTTTTGAGAATAGACTATCCTCACCCGCGCCGCCCAGGACGGCGTTGGGGGTGAGGCCCACGGCCTTGTCGGCCTGGGCGCGGAAGGCGCGGTATTCGGGGTGGGCGTCGCCGCCCAGTTCCCCGGCATAGCGGGCGAACAGATCCTCGTAGTCGCGGTGCCATGTGTCGGGGGCGACATCCTTCATGCCCGCCAGGGTGCGCAGCAGGCCGGATGGGTCGCTGGTCCGCGCCATCGCCCGTGCCAGCCGGTCATGGGCCTGCGCCGTTTCGTCCGGGACGGGTGCAGGCGCAGGGGCCGGTGCGCGGGTCTGTGCGGGGGACGGCCTGACGGGTCCCCGCGATTTGTTGTCAGGTTTCGCGCTCCCTATTGCGCGCCCCATCGCGTCCCGCATCACGGCGGGTTTGCGGCGGGCGTGTATCGCCTTTGCCACTTCCGATTCCTCTGGAACGGGGGCAATGGGCGGCGTGTCGTTCGGCGCGCGCCGCTCTACCGCGAATGCATTGCTGCCGAACCGGCCCCCTGTCGCGACGTTTCCGTCGACAGGGTCTTGCGCCGACCGCCAGGGGGCGGGACGGGCGGCGGGAAGGAGGGAGGGCCGGGTCCGGGATGTCGCGCCGCGACCGGGCGCGCCGTCGTGGCCTTGTATAGACGCCGATGCCGCATCCGATGCCGGGGGCCGGACATTAGAGATATCGCTGTTGAGGCTACCCATGGATGTCGATCCTTTCAAAAAAAAGCCGCCCGGATGGAGGCGGGCGGGAAGCGGGTCCGTATCAGGAACGGGGGTGTGGTCCTGATGTCTAAAATCTACATATGCGATATATGTTCTTATTACAAGAATTTTCGCCCCCTAAAGAGAACAAATGGTGTTTATGGCGGGAAAGCGAGTGGCCCGCATAGGGGCAAGGTCCCCCCTGCGGTCGGGTGTTCGGTCGGGTGTTCGGTCGGATATCCGGTCCGGGGCGGCCCCGGCTGTTGCGCGGACTCTCTTGGGTGGCGAAATCAGCGCCGGGCGCGGATCGGTTCCAGCTTGGCGGCGTTGCGGCGGCCTCTGGGTTTCGCGGATTCGTCTTCGAACAGGTCGGCCAATTGTTCCATCATCGTGCCGCCCAACTGGTCGACATCGACAATAGTGACGGCCCGCCGGTAATAGCGGGTGACGTCGTGGCCGATGCCGATGGCGACGAGTTCGACCGGCGACTTGGTTTCGATATAGTCGATGACGTCGCGCAGATGGCGTTCCAGATAGTTGCCCGGATTGACCGACAGGGTGGAATCGTCGACCGGCGCGCCGTCGGAAATCACCATCAGGATGCGGCGTTCCTCCGGCCGGCCCAACAGGCGCTGATGCGCCCACATCAGGGCCTCGCCGTCGATATTTTCCTTCAGCAGCCCCTCGCGCAGCATCAGGCCCAGATTCCGGCGCGCCCTGCGATAGGGCAGATCCGCCGGCTTATAGACGATGTGGCGCAGGTCGTTCAGGCGGCCCGGATTGGCGGGCTTGCCGTCGCTGAGCCAGCGTTCGCGGGATTGGCCGCCCTTCCAGGCGCGGGTCGTGAAGCCCAGGATTTCCACCCGTACGCCGCAGCGTTCCAGCGTCCGCGCCAGAATGTCGGCGGACATGGCGGCGATGGAAATCGGCCGCCCGCGCATGGACCCGGAATTGTCGATCAACAGGGTGACGACGGTATCGCGGAAGGTCGTGTCCTTTTCCATCTTGAAGGACAGCGGGTGCGACGGCGCCGTCACCACGCGGTCGATGCGCGCGGTGTCCAGGATGCCTTCCTCCAGGTCGAAATCCCAGGACCGCTGTTGCTGCGCCATCAGGCGGCGCTGCAACCGGTTGGCCAGCTTGCCGATAATGCCCTGCAGATGCGTCAACTGCTGGTCCAGCATGGTGCGCAGGCGGGTCAGTTCCTCGGAATCGCACAGGTCTTCCGCGCCCACGACCTCATCGAAAGCCTCGGTGAAGGCCTTGTAGAATTTTTCCTTCGGGACGTTGGACAGGTCGTTTTCCGGGCGCCAGCGTTTGCCGGAATCGCCGGGCTGTTCCGCCCCCGGCGCTTCCATCATCTCGCCCATCATTTCGTCGTCGGCATACTCGCCGTTCTCGTCTTCCTCGGCCTCGCCCATCGCCGATTCCGACGTGCCTTCGGCCTGGGAGGAATCCTGCTCGCCGCCCTGTTCCTCGTTCTGGCCCTGGACCTGATTGTCGGACTGCTCCTGGTCCTGTTCGCCCTCGCTGTCATCCGCGCCTTCGGGCGCATCCTCGTTGCCCAGGTCGATATCCATGGACCGGATCAGGTGCCGGACTTCCTCCGCATAGGCATCCTGATCGTCGATCAGGTGCGACAGGCGGTCCAGCGCGCTTTCGATCTTCGGCGCGATCTGGCTGCGCCACAGATCGACGGCGCGGCGCGCGGCGGGGGGCGGGGCCTCCCCGGTCAGGCGTTCGCGGGCCAGCAGGCGCACGACTTCCGGCAGAACGCTTTCGGTTTTTTCCTCGATCCGGTGCAGGCCCATGCGCCGGTATTTCTGTTCCAGCGCGGCGGACAGGTTGGATCGCAGCCCGGCACGATCACGACCGCCCAGGGCCTCGATCCGCGCGGTTTCCAGTGCGTCGTAGACGACCGGCGCGACATCGCCGACCGGGCGGTGCTGATTATGCGTCTTGGCGTCGTGATAGCGCAGGCGGCAGGCCAGTTGATCGCCCTCGCCGCGCACCTGGGCCACTTCCTCCGCCGGCAGATGGCGGGCGGGCGCGGGCAGGCGCGCCCGTTCCCCCGTCATATGCGCGGGTTCGCTGCCATAGGCGACCTCAATCTCCGGACGGTCGGCGACCGCCCGGAAGCAGGCGGCATTTGCCTGCTTGAAGGCTTCCAACGGCGCTTCGCGATCGCCCGCGGCCATGCGTAGGACTCCTAGTCGGGACTTAGTGAATCTGGACCGCGGCGCTGGATTCTGGCAATTCCTCGCCGAAGCAACGCTGATAATATTCCGCGATCGTGGCGCGTTCCGTCTCGTCGCACTTGTTCAGGAACGTGACCCGGAAGGCGAAGGCGACATCGTTGAAGATGCGCGCGTTTTCCGCCCAGGTCAGCACCGTGCGGGGGCTCATCACCGTCGAAATGTCGCCGCCGATGAAGCCGGACCGCGTCATGTCGGCGCAATGCACCATGGCGGAAATCACGTCGCGCTTCTCGTCGGTGTCGAATTCCGGCGATTTCGCCAGGACGATCTTCACTTCCTCGTCATGCGGCAGGTAGTTCAGCGTGGTGACGATCGACCAGCGGTCCATCTGGCCCTGGTTGATCTGCTGCGTGCCGTGATACAGGCCCGACGTGTCGCCGAGGCCGACCGTATTGGCCGTGGCGAAGAGACGGAAATATTTGTGCGGGCGGATGACCTTGGACTGGTCCAGCAGGGTCAGCTTGCCTTCGATTTCCAGCACGCGCTGGATCACGAACATCACGTCCGGGCGGCCCGCATCGTATTCGTCGAAGCAGATGGCGACCGGGTTCTGCAGCGCCCAGGGCAGGATGCCTTCGCGGAATTCGGTGACCTGCATGCCGTCCTTCAGGACGATTGCGTCCTTGCCGACCAGATCGATACGGCTGATATGGCTGTCCAGGTTGACGCGCACGCAAGGCCAGTTCAGGCGGGCGGCGACCTGTTCGATATGGGTCGATTTCCCGGTGCCGTGATAGCCCTGGATCATGACGCGGCGGTTATAGGCGAAACCCGCCAGGATCGCCATCGTGGTTTCCCGGTCGAAAACATAGGTATCGTCGACATCCGGCACATGTTCCGTGCGCACGGAATAGGCCGGCACGACCATGTCGGTATCGATCCCGAAGGTCTGACGGACGGACAGTTCGATATCCGGCTCGTTCAGGACATCCACGCCGGGAAGGGAATCTTTCGTCATATCCAAGCACGCTTTCTAAAAATCAGAACATCACCCGTGCCGAACGCCCCTGAATCGGGGTTCGGCGGCTCACGATCTCGATACCGATGCGGTCAGATTGGCGCGCAATGTGGCATAGGCCAAATTGATCCGCTTCAGTCTTTCCTCCGCTTCCTTGTCGCCTCCATTGAGATCGGGATGCAGACGCTTCGCCAAATCCTTATAGCGCGCCTTTAGGCCGGTCAAGGTAAGCGGCGGAGAAAGTCCTAGGACGCGGAAGGCCCAAATCTCCCCGCCCATCGCGCCGTCCGGCATATCCGGTTCCGCCCCGTCCGCACGCCCCGGCCCGCCGGACAGATCGTCGAAGATCGTCGTGCCGTCGTCGAAGGAGAACTCCCCGCGCCCGGAGCTGCTTCTCGCGCCGCCCGCCGCCGCCTTTTGCAGGCCCAGCGGCCATGTCGGGCGGCCCCAGGTCACGTCCTGACGGATAATCCGGTCGATTTCCGCCTGCCCCATGCCGCGGCAATAATCCCATGCGGCGTTGTATTCGCGCGCATGCGTCTTGCAGAACCAGAAATAGTCGCGCAGCCGGTCCCGCGATTTCGGCGCGGGATGCGGCCCGTCTTCCAGGCAGTCCGGATGATCGCACAGACGTGCCCGCTGCGATCTGTCCCTGGGGTCTTTATTCCGGGGACCTTTGGAAAAACGCGCATGCATGAAGATTTTGCCGTCCGCTTGCCGAAAGCTTAAGAGAGACCAAACTATGGAACCCGACGGTGTCCTGTTCAAGACATCGGACCATGATTTGAAGGGAGATATCGATGAACCCGGTCGAACAGGCCATCGAAACCAAATTGCGCGCCGCGTTTTCGCCGGAAGACCTGGTGGTCGAAAACGATTCCCACCGCCATGCCGGTCACGCCGGGTCGCCCGGCACCGGCTCGTCGCATTTCAATGTGGCCATGACCGCCGCCGCCTTTGACGGCCTGTCGCGTGTCGATCGCCAACGCCGCGTCTATGCCGTTCTGGCGGAGGAATTGGCGGGCCCGGTCCACGCCCTCGCCCTGCGGCTCAAGGCGCCAGGCGAGTAACTAACGGGCCGCAACGACCAGATCGACTTCCCGGTCGCTGAAACCGTAGCGATGCATCATGCGGCGATGGTCGGGGCTGCCCAGATAAGCCGCCAGCACCCGGTCGACCTCTTCGCGGAATCGGTCGTCTCCCTTTGCGAAGGCGAAACAGCCGAAAGCGGGCGGTTTCTCGTCCGCGGGAACCTCTATAACGTCCAGAACCAAGCCGGAATGCCGATCAAGGTATCCGGCATGGGCGCGTGCCACGCTGGCATAGGCATCGGCATGTCCGTCCCGAACGGCGGTCGCGGCATCGCTATAGGTTTCGAAAACGGCAATCCGATCATCCGGCACACCGAATTTTCGGGCGGAATGATGCTGGAACTGATCGCGGATAACGGCCAGGATGCCCGTCTCCGACGCTGCCAGCGACCGATACCCCGTCAGGCCCAAGGGATTGCCGTCCCGAACCAACAGCCCGTCCGGCAGCGCCCAGATCGGGCGGCTGAAATCGGCGGCTTCGCGCCGCAAATCGGTCGCGAACAACCCCGTCGTCATGCGCCATCGCCCGTCGTTCAGGCCGGGCAACAACTCGCCGAAAGACGTTTCGACAAATTCCGCGGCCGCGATCCCCAATTCGGCGAAGACATGCCGCGCCAAATCAACGTCGCACCCGACGATATCGCCGCTTTCGGTTCGGTCGTTGAAGGGCGGTTCGATCAGATAGGCGAATTTCATGGGGTGACTTTCGGTTTCGGCTGGTCGTAGCTCGCGATCTTGATGGCGAGGACGGCATCGCATTTATCCAGATTTTCGCGCCGCCGCTGCAATTCCGAGGCATGGTCGGTCAGAATCTGTCGGCGTTCGGGAATGGTTTCCGGGCCGCCCTGTGCCAGGGTGAAAAATCGCCGCATCTGACGCAGCGGCATGCCGGTTTCGCGAAGCCAATAGATCAGGGTCAGCCAATCGATATCGGCCGCGCTGAAGCGACGCCGCCCGGACGCATCCCGTCGGATCGGCGGAATCATGCCGGATTTCTCGTAATAGCGGATCGTGTCGGCGCTCAGCCCACAGGCATCGGCGGCCTCGGAAATACGCATCGGCGTTTACCCTCGTCGTGTCGTGACCCCGTTTGTAATCGGCTGGAGTCACTCCAAGTCAAGGCCTTCCCGAACGCGCCGATATCACTCGCCGGTGTAGAATTGCGGCCAGGCTTTTTGTACCACCGGGCCGTCCAGGCGCATGGCGTGGCAGGAATCCAGATGGCCTGGCTTGCGGTCCGTCTTGTCCTGCGGCGGGTCCGGCGGCAGGCCGAAATCTTCCCGCGCTTTCCGACGCGAGGCATAGGCGGTCTGATAACAGACCGTCGCCATGGGATAGAGCAGTTCCGTCAGATGCGTACAGCCGGCATCGCGGCCCAGGCGCTTTTTGACCTCCCGGTGGAACCCGGCGCCGATGCGAAGGCCGATCAGCTTTTCATAGGCAGGCGCGATTTCCCCACAGATGGAATAGGGGCTGGATTCCGTCGAGGCCTCCGCGCCGACGATCAGCATCGTGTCGTCGATCGTGATCCGCAGCAGCATGTCGTGGATCGGCTCGCCCGCATGGATGTCGCCGCGGTCGTGATTGTTGAAGGTATAGGTCTTTGTGTCGCGCATATGGCCTTCGATGTCCCACAGGCCGTCTTCCCGGAAGAAGCCTTTAACCTCGATAGCGCGGGTGTGGTAATGCTGGCGGCGGACGCCGGGGTCGCTCAACGGCATAAATTTCTACCTTCAATCCTGATCTTCGACGGTGTCGTCGCGCGGCGGCGTGACCCGCAGAAGGGTGATCTGGTTGCGCTGGCGGCGCAGAACCTCGAACCGGAATCCGTGGAACAGGAAGACCTGCCCCGGATCGGGGATCAGCCGCGCCTCATGCAGGACCAAACCGGCCAGGGTCGCCGCATCGTCATCCGGCAGGCTCCAATCCAGGTCGCGGGCCAGGGTGCGCAAGGTGACGCCGCCTTCCACGATATAGGTCCCGTCCGGCTGCGGGCGAACGCCGGGCACGGTGGTGATGTCGGTTTCGTCGTCGATCTCGCCGACGATCTGTTCCAGAATATCCTCCAGTGTCACGATTCCCATGAAGGCACCGTATTCGTCGACCACGATGGCGAAATGTTCCCGCCGCTCGCGGAAGGCCTGCAACTGGTCCAGCAGGGTTGTGGAATCCGGAATAAACCAGGGTTGGGAGGCAATGGCTCCAAGATCCAGGTCTTCGATACTGCCCTTGCGCTGATGGATTTCGCGCAGCAGCGCCTTGGCGTGGATAACCCCGGAAATGTCGTCGGAATTGCCGCGATAGACCGGGATACGGGTATAGGGGCTGCCCAGCACCTGTTCGACACAGTCCGCGACCGGCTCGTCCAGGTCCAGCATCACGACCTGACGGCGGTGGGTCATGATGTCGGACACTTCCACATCGTCCAGGTCCAGGATCGACCGCAGCATGGCCCGTTCATGCGCGATATCCGGGTCTTCGCCCGAATGCAGGTCGATAGCCCCGCGCAGTTCTTCCTCATGCTGTTCGACGCTGATGGCGTGCGAAATTTCGACCCCGAAGGGTTTCAGCGTGGCGCGCACGATGCTTTGCACCGCCGCCGTGATCGGCGCGAAAATGAAAACGATCCAACGCATCAGACCCGCGACGCGCAGCGCCACGGTATCGGCATGGCTCAAGGAATAGGTCTTGGGCAGGACTTCCGCGAAAATCAGCACCAATGCCGTCATCACCAGGGTGGCGTAGACCACGCCCGCTTCCCCGAACAGGCGGATCAGCAGCGTCGTCGCCAGGGCGGATGCCAGGATGTTGACCAGATTGTTCCCCAGCAGGATCGCGCCGATCAGCCGGTCCTTGCGTTCCAGCAGTTTCAGGACCGTGGTCGCCCGTTCCTCGCCGTTTTTCGCCTGCTGATGCATGCGCGACCGCGAGGTCGCGGTCAGGGCCGTTTCCGACCCGGAAAAGAAAAAGGACAAAACCAACAGCAGCAGGATCGCCGCCAACAGGTAGAAGTCGTTTTCCGTCATCGTCATGCGGCGATGGCCTCTTCGATGCAGGCGGTCAGGTCCTCGACCCGGACATCCTGGGTGACGAAGGCCTTCCCGATGCCGTGGCTGAGGATGAAGGTCAGACGGCCGTCCTTCACCTTCTTGTCGGTCGCCATGCGGGCCACAAGATCCTGCGCGTTCCAGGTCATGCCGGGGACGGAGGTCGGACCCGTCGGCAGGCCCAGTTCCGCCAGATGCCGGGCGAAGCGCGCCGCGTCCTGTCCGTCGCACAGGCCCAGCCGCGCCGACAGATCGAAGGCCATGGCCATGCCGATGGCGACCGATTCCCCATGCAGCAGGCGGCTGGAATAGCCGGTGGCGGATTCCAGCGCATGGCCGAAGGTATGGCCGAAATTCAACAGGGCGCGGCGGTCGGCCTCGCGTTCGTCTTCCGCGACGATGCGGGCCTTGGCGGCGCAACTGACCTGCACGGCCTCGATCCGGGCGGCAAGATCGCCCGCCAATAGATCCGCGCCATGGGTTTCCAGCCATTGGAAGAAGGGGAAATCGTCGATGGCGCCGTATTTTACGATTTCCGCATATCCGGCGCGCAATTCCCGGGGAGACAGCGTGTCCAGCACGCCTGTATCGGCCAGAACGAGGCGCGGTTGATGAAAGGCGCCGACCAGATTCTTGCCCGCCGGGACATTGATCCCTGTCTTACCGCCGACGGAACTGTCCACCTGCGCCAGCAGCGTCGTCGGAATCTGGATGAAGTCGATGCCGCGCAACGCGATGGCGGCGGTGAAGCCGACCAGATCGCCGATCACCCCGCCGCCCAGCGCGATCAGGGTGGTCGACCGCTCGATGCCGATCTCGAACAGCCGGTCCAGCAGCGCCGACAATTGGTCGAAGCTCTTGGTCCCTTCCCCCGGCGGCAGGACGATCGCGTCATGGGCGATTCCGGCGCGGTCCAGAGAGCCTTGCAATGTTTCCAGATGCAGGCCCGCCACGGTCTCGTCGCTGATCACCACAATTTTGTTTCGCTTCAGCAACGGTTTGATCAGCCCGCCGCTTTCGGCAAGCGCCGTCGGGCCGATATGAATGTCGTAGCTGCGATCGCCCAGGGCGACCGGTACCGTTGCACGCGTCATTTCGTTTCGCCTTCGATATAATCGGATACGGCCGCCAGCACCCGGTTGACCGTCTCATCCTTCGGCGCCTCGTCGGAGACGACCGTGATGTCGGCTTCGGTATAGACGGGATAGCGTTCCGTCATCAGCCGTTTCAGGGTTCCCTTGGGATCGGCCGTTTGCAGCAGCGGTCGGTGAGTACGCCGCGACACCCGGTCCCAAAGTATGTCGAAATCCGCGTTCAGCCAGACGGTCAGGGCCTTTTCCTTCAATAGGGCCCGCGTGTCGGCATCCATGAACGCGCCGCCGCCGGTCGCCAGGACGATCGGCCCGTCATCGACCAGCCGCGCGATCACGCGCCGTTCGCCGTCGCGGAAATGCGCTTCTCCATATTGTTCGAAGATTTCCGCGATGGAACAGCCCGCGGCCTTTTCGATTTCCGTATCGGCGTCCAGGAAGGGTAGACCCAGCCGCTGTGCCAACTGCCGTCCGACCGCGGATTTCCCGGCCCCCATCATACCGACCAACACAAGGCAGCGATTCAGCGCCGGGATCGAATCGGGCGCGGTGTCACCTGGCCCGGCTTTCCGGCTATCGTTGCGGCGGTCCGCATCCTGGCTGGTCACGCGCTGATTCAAGGAAGGATCCACCTGGATTGCCGAAAAATTTGCCGTACCGAACTTTAATAGGAGCCGCAGAATTGCCATAGTCAGCGAATAGGGT
Source organism: Pacificispira spongiicola (assembly GCF_012926505.1). Lineage (GTDB taxonomy): Bacteria > Pseudomonadota > Alphaproteobacteria > UBA8366 > Aestuariispiraceae > Pacificispira > Pacificispira spongiicola. Next base: position 212,822 of record NZ_JABBNT010000003.1, on the reverse strand, counting down.
AAAGCCTGCGCTGTCCTAAGCGGGCGACGCAGCATACAGTCACAGCCGAAAGTCATGCGCGGCATCCGTCCGCGACATCACCCGATCGGGAGAGGATAGTTGGGAAAAGTACTTTTATTTGTCATCGGTCTTATTTTCGCCGCTCTGATCGGCGGCAGCGCCTATTTGATCGCCTATGACATCCCGGCCCCGACCACATCGGTCGAGCGCGAGTTGGACAATGCCCGTTTCACGAACAACTAAATCCGTACTGATTTCGGCGGTTCTGCTGGGGCCTGTCACCCTGTTCGGGCCGAGGGCGGCCGTCGCGCAGGTGCAGCTGTTCCCGTCCGAATCCCCGTCGGTGGAGTCCCCAACGGTCGATGCGCCGAATTCCCCGGATGCGGGCGCGGTTCCCGTCCCGGCCATGCCGGAAATGCCGTCCCTGTCCGCCCCCGCCGGAATCGCGGTCGAGGATCTGGGCGGTGTGGATGTGGAGGCCGTGGGCGCCCTGCATCCCGATGATACGGCCTTGCCGGTGACCCTGTGGTCCGGCCTGTCGCGCGACAGTATCCTGGCGCTGATCGATGGGGTGACGGGTGCGGGAGGGTATCCGGCGGCGCGCGATCTGGTGCGACGCCTGTTGCTGTCCGCCGCCAGCCTGCCGCCGAAAAGCGGTTCCGACGCCTCTGGCAAAATTTTGGATGCGCGGGTTTCCGCGCTGACTCGCCTTGGCTTCACCACGGATGCCGCCGCTTTGGCGCGGGTCGGGGCGACGTCCCTGTCCGGCGCGGACGGCTCGGCCTCCGGCGGGGCCAATGGCGCGGAGGCCGAAGCGGAAGCCCAATTGGCGGCTTTCGACCTGCCCGCGGCCTGCGGCACGGCGGCGGGGAACAGCGGGTCGGCCTCGCCGGACGCGTTCTGGGCGAAACTGCTGGCCTTCTGTCAGGCGGTTGCCGGGCAGACGGATCAAGCGTCACTGTCCGCGCAGACCCTGGCCGATACCGGCGTCGAAGACCCGCTCTATTTCTCGTTGATGGAAACGTTGACCCTGGGATTGAGCGCGCAGACATCGGGCATGACGGCCAAAGGCCCACTGCATTACGCCCTGCTGCGCCAGACCGCCGCCCCGGTCCCGGACGGCACCGACGATCCGTTGATCCGCCAATTGGCCCTGCAACAAGGCGCTGGGCTGGACGCGATGGAAGCGGCGGCGGTATCGGGTCAGGTTTCACCAGACCGTCTGGCGGAAGCCTATCGGGCGGAAGCGTTCAAGGCGTCTGCCCTGGACGCGCCGTTCGAGGTTCTGGACAAGATCAGCCCGCCGGCGGCCCGCGCCCTGCTGCTTCAGGTTCTGGACCGCTGGGATATTCCCGCCTTGCGGGCGGAAGCGGTCGCGGTTGCGTTGGACCGGGCGCGCGGCGACGGCGTTTTGTTGGCGGTCGCGCCGGTCTTCGCCATGGCGGCGGCGGATATCGAGCCGAGCGCCGATCTGCTGTGGTTCGCGGAAACGGCGGCGCGCATGTTCTATGTCACCGGCGATCTGGACCGGGCGCGGCGCTGGCATGGATTGTTGCGCAACGCCCTGTCGATTTCGACGGAAGCGAGCGAGTCCGATTCCCGACTATGGCATCTGGCGGTCCTGTCCGGGGAGGCCGGACCGGCACTGGCCCGGGCGGCGTCGGGCTGGCGCGATGCCGTGATCGCGGGCGCCGAAGACAAGGATGCGGGCGCGGCCCATGCGGATTTCCTGCGCGCCGTGGTCGATGCCGCGACCGGCCGCACGCCGCTGGAAAGCGACAGTGGACTGCGTGCCCTGGCTATGGCGGAAGGGGCCATGGCAGAGGGGGGGATGGCGGAAGGGGCGATTGCCGACCGTCATGCGATGGGACCGCTTCAAGCCCGGTTGCTGTCCCTCGCCGCCGGGCAAAAGCGCGTCGGCGAAACGGCCTTGCTGGCCGCGGCCGCGCTGGACGCGGCGGGCACGGAAAATCCGGATCCGGCCAGTCTGGTTACCATCGTCGGGGCCTTGTCGGATGTGGGGCTGATGCGGGAATCGCATCGTCTGGCGCTGGAAATGGCGGTCCTTCTCGCCCCGGCGCCGATCCCGGCGCAGCGTTAGACCCGGATCGGGACGGCGACGGCGATGTCCCGCTTCCGCGACGCCTTTCTGGAAATGATGGTCGCGGAACGCGGCGCGTCGAAGAACACGATCGATGCCTATCGCCGCGACTTGGAACACTACGAAGCCTTTCTGACGCATCGCGGCGTTTCGGTGGACCGTGCCGACGGTGCCGACATTTCCGACTATCTGGCGGGGCTGGAGGCGGAGGGCGTGAAGTCGACGACGGCGGCGCGGCGGCTGTCCGCCTTGCGCCAGTTTCACCGCTTCCTGTTTGCAGAAGGAATCACGGGGTCGGATGCGACGGCCAGCGTCGATTCTCCGCGGACGGGGCGTCCCCTGCCGAAATATCTCAGCGAGGAAGAGGTCGACCGCCTGCTCGCCGCCGCCCGCGATGTCGAGGGCGCGGAAGGTCTGCGTCTGACCTGTCTTCTGGAATTGCTTTACGCCACCGGGCTGCGGGTCAGCGAACTCGTTACCTTGCCCGCCTCTGCCGCGCGGCGGGAAGAACCCTTCCTGACCGTGCGCGGCAAGGGCGGCAAGGAACGGCTGGTCCCGTTGTCTCCGGCCTCCCAGACGGCGATGCGCGACTATTTCCCCGCACGGCATAGCTTTCTGTCCGCAGGAGTGGATGACAGCCCCTTCCTGTTCCCCAGCCGATCGGAAGAAGGCCATCTGACCCGTCAGCGTTTCGGCCAGCAATTGAAGGCCCTGGCGCTGGAATCCGGTCTGGACCCGGCGAAGGTCAGCCCGCATGTCCTGCGCCATGCCTTCGCCGCGCATCTGGTGGCCCATGGCGCGGATTTGCGCACGGTGCAGCAGATGCTGGGCCATGCCGACATCGCGACGACGCAAATCTATACGCATGTCCTGAACGAACGCATGGCGAAACTGGTGGCGGAAAAACACCCGCTCGCCAAACGGCGGTTGGGGCAGGCGCGAGGGATGGGCAAACGGTCCGATTAGACTTGCGCTTTCCGTTATATGGAATTATTTCCATTTTTAACGTCAAACGCAAATCGATCCAGGAGACCCGTCATGAGCTTTACCCTCGTCGAACAGGCCACGCCGCGCCTGAACCGCAGCGAACTCGCCGTCCCCGGCAGCCGTACCGAACTTTTCGAAAAGGCCGCCCAGTCGGATGTCGACGTGATCTTCCTGGATTGCGAAGATGCCGTCGCGCCGGATGAAAAGGAACAGGCGCGCAAGAACATCATCGAGGCCCTGAACGATATCGATTGGGGCAAGAAGACCATGTCCGTGCGCATCAACGGGCTGGATACGCATTACATGTATCGCGACGTCGTCGATATCCTGGAACAGGGCGGCGAGCGTCTGGACATGATCATGATCCCGAAGGTCGGCACCGCCGCCGATGTCTATGCCGTCGATATGTTGGTGACGCAGGTGGAAGCCGCCGTGAAACGGAAAAAGGCAATCGGCTTCGAGCTGATCATCGAAACGGCGCTGGGCATGGCGAATGTCGACGAGATCGCCGGTGCGTCCAAACGCAATGAAAGCCTGCATTTCGGTGTCGCGGATTACGCCGCGTCAACCAAGGCCCGGACGACCGTCATCGGCGGACCGCACCCGGATTACGGCGTCCTGACCGACCGTGACGGCGATGCGCCGCGCGACTATCACTGGGGCGATATGTGGCATTACGCGATCAGCCGCATGGTCGTCGCTGCCCGCGCCAACGGGCTGCGCCCGGTCGACGGTCCGTTCGGCGATTTTTCCGATCCCGACGGCTATCGCGCCCAGGCGAACCGCGCCGGTGTCTTGGGTTGCGAGGGGAAATGGGCGATTCATCCCAGCCAGGTCGCTTTGGCGAATGAGCTGTTCTCGCCGTCGGATGCAGACGTTACGAAGGCGAAACGAATTCTGGAAGCCATGGAACAGGCCCAGAAGGAAGGCAAGGGCGCGGTGTCCCTCGATGGTCGACTGATCGACATTGCGTCGATCAAGCAGGCGGAAAACCTGGTCGCCAAGGCTGCGGTTATCGCCGGGAACTAAAGCGTCCCAAGGGTGGAACGGAAGAAGGCTCAGGCGATTGCCTGGGCCTTTTTCTTTCCGCTGGGCCAATTGACCATCAGGATACCGACGGCCACCGGGATCAGGCCCGTGACGTCCGGCACCGTGATGGTTTCGTTCAAGGCCAGCCATGCGATCAACATCGCGATCCCCGGATTGAGGAAATGGAAGGTGCTGGCCGCCGCCGCGCCCGCCTGCCGGATCAGGGCGAACCACAGAAGCAGCGCGCCGAAGGTCATGATGATCGCCGTATAGGCCTGGGTCCAGATGAAGGTCCAGCCGAAGGTGATGGCGGTCACATCCTCCAACAGGAAGGCCGTTGGAATCAGCACGACGGAGGCGGACAATGCCTGGACCGCGTTCATGGCCAGCGGATCCGCATGGGCCCCGCGCTTCTTGTACAGGACCGTCCCGCAGGCAAGGCAGATCATACCGATCGTTGCGATACCGAAACCGAATGGATCATCGACCTGAAGATCGCCGCCCAGACGGTTCCACAGGATGTACCACGCGCCTGCGGTGCCCAGAACCAAACCAGCGATCTTGCGTAGCGTCAGACCCTCGCCCAGCACCGGCCAGGCCAGGGCGGCGGTGACCAACGGCATCAAGCTGGCGATCAGCGCGACCATGCTGGACGACGTGGTGCGGAAGGCGATGAAGCACAGGCCCAGATAGGCGGCATTGTTCAGAATGCCCAGCCAGATTGCGGTCCACAGATCCTTTCGGTCCTTCGGCAAGCCGCGCTTCATAACGGTCAGGACCGCCCACATGACCAGGAAGGCGATGCCGAACCGGATCGCCAGAAAGGTCAGGGGCGGCGCGACTTGAACCGCGAATTTACCGACCGTGAAGGCGGAACTCCAAAGCGTGCAAAACGCCAAACCCAGCGCGAAAACCTGCCACCCGAAACGCATCCATCCCACTCCATCGAATTTTTATTTTTTCAGTCGCATCCGCCAGACGCCTTTGAAGTCGTCCGGATCGACGGGTTCGCCCCGCCGTAGAATTTCGATCCGCCCGACGCGGGCCAGATGGATCGCCTGTTCCTTCACCGCGCGGCGATAGCGTTTGTAAAGGTCCCGGCCGTCGCTGGGCTTCCGTCGCGCTTCCGCATAGGCGCGGGCGATGTCGTCCGGCGCGGCGCTTTTGTCGTCCGGCAGGGCCGCCAGTTGATCCAGGATCATAATCGCCACCGGATCCAGAGGCGTCGGATCTTTAGGGGCGGTTTCTTTTTTCATATCGTCAGTCACGTTTCGTTATCTCCTTACGCAGGACCGCCAGTCGATAGGCACCCGGCGCGTTTACCGGGTCCACCGTCCGCCCCGTCGTCGCATCGGTCGCTATTGCGCGCTGCATATTGACCAGGATCTGGGCGGCCTGATCGATATGGCTGCGGCCGGAACCGGTTTCCCCAATGGGCTGGATGCGCGCATAGAGCATAGTTGCCGCCAGAGGTCCATTCCCTTCGATCAGGGTCAGGATCTGGCGTTGAACCGCCTCCGTACTGGGCAGGTACGAGCCGACGAACAGCCTGCGTATAAGGTCGGATAGGTTCATCCCCGAAAGTCCCTTCCGCAACTGCGGCACGCGACTATGGACGCGGGTATGAAGCTTGTCCATATTACGGGCCATGACCGAAACGCTCTTCCAGCTTTTATGCGCCCTCGTCTTCTTTGTCGTCGGCCACTTCCTGATGGCCTCATTGCCCGTGCGGCAAGGGATTGCGGGCCGTTTCGGCACTAACGCCTTTCGCGGTTTTTTCTCCATCGTCTCGGCTGTTGGTCTGGTATGGACCATCTGGGCCTATGGCGCGGCGCGGGCCGACGCGACCTATCTGTGGGACCCTATGCCGGTCCATTCCATGGTGCCGGTCGCCGTCATGCCCATCGTCTGCATCCTGCTGGTCTGCGCCTGGTCGACGCGCAGCCCGACATCGGTCGGCGGTGAGAAATTGGCGGGCGATCCCGTGCCCGCCGTCGGCATCGTCACGGTAACGCGCCATCCGATGATGGTCGCGGTCATCCTGTGGGCCGTCTCGCATATGGTGCCGAACGGTGATACGGCGACGCTGATGCTCTGCGTCGGGATGCTGATCCTGGCGGTCGGCGGCATCCTGCATATCGACTATCGCCGCCGGGTCACGCTGGGGTCCGACTGGGGGCCGATCGCGCTGACAACCTCCGTTATTCCGTTCCTGGCGGCGATCCAGGGGCGCGGCAAGATCGACTGGCGAGGGATCGGCATATGGCGCGTGATCGCGGGGATCGTGCTCTATGTGGCGCTGATGCACGGCCATGTCTGGTTTACCGGCGTGCCGGTTTTGTAATCTTCAAGAATCCGGATACATTACGGTCACTTACACACAGGATCGTCGGCCCATTGGGGATCGTGCCGCCGGTTGAACAGTACTCTGACGGCATGTCAGCAGCGGTGAAGGGGAAAAAATGGCACGGTCCATCGCGGAAGCGCGGCAGGAATACGATCGTTTGGGAATGATGTTGCGCGCCATGCCCGATCAACGGGACGATGCCGCGCAAAAAATCGTCAAACGCCGCGGCCAAATCGAAGCGGAAATCGCGGGTCTGGAAAAGAAAAGCAGTCCGAGCGCAGGCTACAGCAAGACCATGGGCCTGATCGTGGCTCTGGTTTTCGGCGTTGTCGCCTTTGTCGCGATGTTCTACGGGTTGCGCTGACGCCTAGCCTTTACCGGCACAGATACCCGTATACCGGCCCGTCCGACGATGCGGGCACGCCGGGCAGGTTTTGGACCTCGATATGATGGACGTGGCTGCCATAGGCGATGACCTGGATCAGGACCGGGGCGCCGTCGGGTCGATGCGCGGTGGCGATGTCGCCATTCATCGTATATTCGACCGGAAACACCGCCTTGTCTTCACCCAACAGCTTCAGGCGTTCGTCTTCGATTTCCAGGCTCAACAGGCAGGAACTCGGAATGAAGTCGTCGCCGACGCGTTTTTCTTCCTCGAACAGCGACCAGCGGCCGATCAGGAACGGCGGCACATCCGTGGTCGGTGTCTTGTAGTCGTTCAAGGTCAGATATTCGTCCAGATAGACCTGAAACCCGTGCGCTTGGCGTATTTCCGTCAGGTAGCGCGCGGGATTGCTGTCCCGCAGGTCGCTGTAATAGGCGTCCATGGTGCGTTCTTCATGTTCCAGCAGGAACACATAGCCGACCAGAAGAACAACACCCAATAGGATGAATACTCCACTGGAGCGAGGGTTTCGGAACAGTCGCGGAAGCACGTTTTGCATGTCAGTCTAACGATCGTTTCGGCCGCCTCGGCCCAAATCGACCGGCGACACTTCATTGGGTGACTTGTCCGACGGCGCCTGCATCGAATACGAGGCGGCAGGCCGTGGTCGGATCGTTAACCGTCCGTCACACGTGCCATGAGGGCAAATCACGGGATTGGATTTGAATAGCCATGGACGTTATGTCAAAAGTCCGGGGCGAAATCAAATCTAGGATTGTCGGATCGCCTGCCGGTGGGGGGTCAGCCTCCGTTCCCGGTAGACCCTCCATTTCCGACAGGTGCGGGTCGCTTCCGACAGATTCGGGACGTGATCGCCCCTGCGAACGCTCGAATGAATGAGATTGCGGCATGTCAGCGGTAGGTAACAAACGGTTGCGCGTCCCGTCGGGATTGGTCTTCCTCAGCGTGATGGCCGTGATCGTCGGCGCGATTACCGGATTGGGGTCCGCTGCGCTTCGCGTGCTGATCGCCGTCGTCCATAACGCCCTGTTTCTGGGGGAATTCGCCTGGTCGTATCAAGCGAACGACCCGACGCCGCCCAGTAATTGGGGGCCCTTCGTCATCCTCGCGCCGGTCATCGGCGGTTTAGTTGTTCTGTTCCTGGTACGTCGTTTCGCCCCGGAAGCGAAAGGCCACGGCGTGCCGGAGGTCATGGCCGCGATCTTCTACAACAATGGCCGCATCCGTCCGGTCGTCGTGCTTGTGAAATCGCTGGCCTCCGCCCTGTCGATCGGCAGCGGCGCGTCGGTCGGGCGCGAAGGCCCGATCATCCAGATCGGCAGCGGCATCGGATCGACCCTGGGACAGGTGTTCCGCCTGCCCAAATGGCAGACCATCACATTGGTCGCCGCGGGCGCGGGGGCCGGTATCGCCGCGACGTTCAACACGCCGCTGGGCGCCGTGATGTTCGCCATCGAATTGATGCTGCCGGAAGTCAGCGCGCGCACCTTCCTGCCCGTGGTCCTGGCGACCGGTACCGCGACCTATGTCGGCCAGATTTTTTTCGGCATCGAACCGGCCTTCGTCGTGCCGAATTCGGTCCTGCCGCAGTTGCTGTTCCCGAGCGCGGTTCAATTCCTGCCGGTCTATCTGCTGTTCGGCATCGTCTGCGGCGCCGCCGCGGCGTTTTTCGTCAAATTCCTGCACTGGATGGAAGACCTGTTCGACGAATGGGATATCAACCCCTATCTGAAAAACATGGCGGGCATGACGTGTCTGGGCGTCATGATGTATGTGTTCTTCCTGATCTATGGGCGGTATTTCACCGACGGCGTCGGGTATGACACGATCCAGGGTATCCTGAACGGCGAAATGACCTTCGCCTATCTGATGGCGATCCTGTTCTTCGCGAAAATGGTTGCGACCAGCGTCAGCCTGGCCTCGGGCGCGTCGGGCGGCGTGTTCTCGCCGTCCCTGTTCCTGGGCGCGACGCTGGGCGGGTGTTTCGGGACCATCCTGTCCATCCTTTGGCCGAATCTGGGCTTCGGTCCCATCGAATTCGCCATTCTGGGCATGGCCGCGATCGTCGGCGGCGCGACCGGCGCGGCGATGACCGCGATCCTGATGATCTATGAAATGACGGGCCAGTACTCGTTGATCGTCCCGGTGACGATTGCCGTGGCGGGGGCGATCGGGACCCGGCGTCTGATCATGGAAGACAATATCTACACGATGAAGCTGACCCGCCGGGGCCAGCATATTCCCAAGGAACGCCACACCCATATGTTCTCCATCCGCAAGGTGAGGGACATCATGACCCCGATTACCGGCGCGATCCGCCTGCCCGATCTGCACATCCATGCGATCCAGGCGGATGCGACGGCGGATTTCCATCAGGTCGGGGACTTCTATGCGACCCTGGCGGATGAAACAGGACGGTTCGTGGGCGTCATTCCGGCGGACAAGGACGGGAAGCCCCTGTCCGGCGCGATGCCGATCCGGAACTTCACGGTGATCGGCGAAGGCGATTTCGTGCAAGCCCTCATGACCCGTTTAGCGCGCCGCGACGCGGCCATCGCGGTGGTCCGAAAGGGCCGCGGCGTCATCCGGCCCGACCGCATCACCGGCGTCATCCATCGCGACCGCATCGCTAAGACGATCATCGACGAATACCGCGATTGATCGCGCTATTCCTCCGCGCGATCCGTCGATGTCCGGTCGCGCTCATACCGCTTTGTAAGCGGAAAGGGCGGTAGCCAGGATTCGCGGCGGACGGTCCATAATTCGTAAGTCGGGGTCAGCTGGTCCGGTGCATCCAGCGATCCCAGATGCACTTCGATTTCGTCCCCGCTGCACGAAAACACGGAGGAACCGCAAATGGGGCAGAAATGCCGCCCTTCATAATCGCGGGTTTCGCCGTCGACGGTCACGGTCTCCCTCGGGAATATGGCGGAGGCGTGAAACAGCGCGCCATGATGCTTGCGGCAATCCAGACAATGGCACAGCCCCACGCGATAGGGCTCTCCCCTGGCTACAATTCGGACCTTGCCGCATTGGCACCCGCCGGTGAACGAGGCCATGGCCGCTCTCCTTCAAGCCTGTATCTGCAAATTATATCGACGCAGGCGTCCGCGGTGAACATCCGAACACCGCGGAAACGACATCCTAGACGTCGAGGTTGGCGACCTTCAGGGCGTTTTCCTGGATGAATTCGCGGCGCGGTTCGACGACGTCGCCCATCAGGGTGGAGAACACGGTATCTGCGTCGTCGCCATGGGCGACCTTCACCTGCAACAGAGTGCGGACTTCCGGGTCCAGCGTGGTTTCCCACAGTTGATCCGGGTTCATCTCCCCCAACCCTTTATAGCGCTGGACCGACAGGCCCTTGCGGCCGGTCGCCACGATCCGGTCGATCAGGTCGATCGGGCCGGTGATCTTGAAGGTCTCGTCCTTGATCTTCAGCATCGCGCCGTTCCCGGCATAGATTTCCTGCAGATGGGCGGCCATGGAATCGAGCTTCCGGGACTCGCCGCTGCGCAGAAGTTCCGGGTCGACCGCGATTCGTTCCGTCACGCCGCGATTGATCCGGGTGAAGACATAGCCGTCGTCTTCGGACGCGGTCCCGGTCCAGCCGCGGGCGTGTTCTTCCGACAGGCGGTCCAGAATCTTGGCGACGAATTCCGCCGCGGCCTGGGCCTTTTCCAGGTCCTGCTGCAAGGTCGCGCTCAACGCGCCGTAGATCGCCAATTGTTCGATCACGCGGGCATTGCCGCAGCTGCGGGCCAGCGGTTCCACCAGATGTTTCGCGTCCCGGGCACGTTCGACGATGCTCGTCAGATCCGCGCCGCCGCGCTGAGCGCCGTTCCCGTCGGTCAGGACAGCGTCGGTGATGCCGTTGCCGACCAGGAATTTCTCCAAGTCGCGTTCGTTCTTGATATACCGCACCTTCTTTTCGCCGCGCTTGATCAGGAATAGCGGCGGCTGGGCGATATAAAGGTATCCGGCATCCACCAATTCGCGCATCTGCCGATAGAAGAAGGTCAATAGCAGGGTCCGGATATGGCTGCCGTCGACATCGGCGTCGGTCATGATGATGATCTTGTGGTACCGGGCCTTTTGCGCGTTGAACCCGTCCTTGCCGATGCCGGTGCCCAGCGCGGTGATCAGCGTGCCGATTTCCTGGCTGGACAGCATCTTGTCCATGCGCGCGCGTTCGACGTTCAGAATCTTGCCCTTCAACGGCAGGATGGCCTGGAATTTCCGGTTGCGGCCCTGTTTGGCGGAGCCGCCCGCGCTGTCGCCCTCGACGATGAACAGTTCGGATTTCGCCGGATCGCGTTCCTGACAATCGGCCAGCTTGCCGGGCAGGGAGGCGATGTCCAACACGCCCTTGCGCTGGGTGATTTCGCGGGCCTTGCGCGCGGCCTCACGGGCGGCGGCGGCGGTCACGGCCTTCTGGATAATCTGCCGGGCTTCGGTCGGGTGCTCCTCGAACCATTCGGCCAGTTTTTCGTTCACCACGGCTTCGACCACCGGGCGGACTTCGGACGAAACCAGCTTGTCCTTGGTCTGGCTGGAAAATTTCGGATCCGGCACCTTCACCGACAGAACGCAGGTCAGGCCCTCGCGCGCGTCGTCGCCGGTCAGGGTGACTTTTTCCTTCTTCGCCACGCCGGAATCGTTGGCATAGGCGTTGATCTGACGGGTCAGGGCGCCCCGGAACCCGGCCAGATGCGTACCGCCGTCGCGCTGCGGGATGTTGTTGGTGAAACACAGCATGTTCTCGTGGAAGGTTTCGTTCCACTGCAGAGCGCATTCGACGGTCAGGCCGTCCTTTTCCCCGGTGATCATGATTGGATCGCCGTGCAGGCTCTGCTTCGACCGGTCCAGCCACTTGACGAAGGCTTGAACCCCACCTTCATAGACCAGATCGACGACCCGCTTTTCCGCGGATCGCTCATCGGCCAATTGGATATGCACGCCGGAATTCAGGAAGGCGAGTTCACGTAGACGGTGTTCCAGCGTATTGAAGCTGAATTCCGTCATGGTAAACGTGTCCGGCGACGGGAAGAAGGTGACTTCCGTGCCTTTTTCGGTGCCGCAGTCGCCGATGACTTCCAGCGGCTTGACCGCCTCGCCATGCTCGAAGCGCATGCCGTGCAGCTTGCCGTTCCGGCGGATGCGCAGTTCCAGCCAGGTGGACAACGCATTCACCACCGACACGCCGACGCCGTGCAGACCGCCGGAGACCTTGTAGGAATTCTGGTCGAACTTACCGCCGGCATGCAGCTGGGTCATGATGACTTCCGCCGCCGAAATGCCTTCGGTTGGATGCATGTCGGTCGGGATGCCGCGTCCGTTGTCGGAAACGGTGACGGACCCGTCGCCGTTCAGCTTCACCGTCACGATGTCGCAATGCCCGGCCAGCGCCTCGTCGATCGCGTTGTCCACGACCTCATAGACCATGTGGTGCAGGCCGGTCCCGTCATCGGTGTCGCCGATATACATGCCGGGCCTTTTGCGTACCGCTTCCAGGCCCTTGAGGACCTTGATCGATCCCGCGCCGTAGTCGCTGTCGCTCTGAACCGTCATATCCGTGTCGCTCATACCGATACCCTTACATGAACAGGTCTTGTTGTCGTTATGCGGCCGGGCGGACCTGTGCCGCCTCGACCTCGAAATATTGCGCCCGGTCGCCGAAGGCGCCGAAGGTTACGCGATCCGTGCCGGTGATCCAGGCCTGAAGCCCCAATCCCAGCACCGTTTCGAACAGGGCGTCGCGCCGCGCCTCGTCCAGATGGGCCGCGACCTCGTCCAGCAGCAGGACCGGCCCGGCCCCGCGCTCCGCCGCTTGCAGGCGGGCATGGGCCAGCACGATGGCGATCAGGAGGGCTTTCTGCTCCCCCGTCGAACATTGGCCCGCCGGCAATTCCTTCGCCAGATGGGTCACCACCAGATCCGCGCGATGCGGTCCGACGGCGGCCCCGCCTGTTTCCGCGTCGCGCGCCCGGTTCGCCTGAAGCGCCGCGCCGAACCGGTCTTCCGTGTCCAGCGCCGCCCCTTCACCCAGCCAGGTTTCGACATCGCCTTCGACCGCGATCCCGGCACCGGGAAACGGCCCGTCCTCGCGCGCGCAAGCCCGCGCCAGCCTGTCGGCCATAACCCGCCGCGCCGCCGCGATGGCGATGCCGCGTTCGATCATCTGCGCTTCCAACGCGCCCAGCCAGGCCGCGTCGCGGCTGCCGTCCTTCAACAGGCGCGCCCGCTGCCGCAGCGCCTTGTCGTATCCGGTCAGCCGCCCGGCATGGGCCGGGTCGAAGCCGTAGATCAACCGGTCCAGGAAGCGGCGACGTTCGCCGGCGGAATCCTGGAACAGGCGGTCCATTTGCGGGGTCAGCCAAACCACCGAAAAATATTCGCCCAGCACGGCCTGACTTTTTTCCGGATTGCCGTCGATGCGGACCATCCGGCGTTCCCCTTCCGGGTCGCGGCCGGTGCCGATTTCTACCGGGCCGGTATCCGTATCGATCGTGGCGGCCACGGCCCAGGGCGTCGGGGCTGCCCCCGGCACGATCCGGTCGACCTCGCTCGTTTTCGCCCGGCGCAGCCCGCGGCCCGGCGTCAACAGGGATACCGCCTCCAGCAGGTTCGTCTTGCCGGCGCCGTTCGCGCCGGTCAGGACGACCGGGCGGCGATCCGGGTCCAGGGATGCCTGCGAATAATTGCGAAACGCGTTGAGACGCAGCCGTCGGACGCTGAGCGCCGGAACCCGACCGCCGGTTTCGGCGGTGAGGCCGGTGGCGGATGCGGGAGGAGCGCTGGTTATCCTAGCGGCGGCCAAACGGGTCTCCAGGTCGGCCGGGTGGGCGGTCACGGGCCCCGCCTTACACCCGCATCGGCATCAGAACGTACAGCGCCCCCGGATCTTCCGCGTCCCGCACGATGGTCGGCGAGGCGGAATCGGCCAGAATGAATTCGGCTTGGCTGCTTTCGATCTGATCGGCAATGTCGAGCAGATACCGGGCGTTGAACCCGATTTCGATCGAATCCCGGTCATAGCTGACGGGCAGTTCTTCCACGGCGGTGCCGTTTTCCTGGCTGGACGCCGACAGGGTCAACTGCCCGGCATCGATGCTGAGCTTCACGGCACGCAGTTTTTCCGTCGCGATGGTCGCGACGCGATCCACGGCCTGGGCGAAGCTGACGCGGTCAACGGACAGGACCTTGTCGTTGCCGGTCGGGATGACCCGTTCGTAATCCGGGAAAGTGCCGTCGATTAGCTTGGAAATCAGCACGGCCTCGTCGAAGGCGAAGCGAATCTTGGTTTCGGACAGGGTCACGGTGACCGTGCCGTCGGTTTCCTCGATCAGCTTCCGCAGTTCGGCGACGGTCTTGCGCGGCACGATGACGCCGGGAATGCCCGCGGCGCCTTCCGGCAGCTCGATTTCGACCCGCGCCAGCCGGTGCCCGTCCGTGGCGACGGCGCGCAGCGCCGGGGTGCCTTCGGTCACCGCATGCACATAGATGCCGTTCAGGTAATAGCGGGTTTCTTCCGTCGAAATGGCGAAGCGCGTGCGGTCGATCAGCGTGCGCAACGCGCCCGCGTCCAGATCGAACGTATGCGGCATATCGCCCCCGGCCATGACCGGGAAATCCTCGGTCGGCAGGGTCTGCAGCGTGAAGCGCGACCGGCCGGACGACAGGATCAGGCGGTCGCCGCCACCCGTCGCGTCCAGGTCGACCTGCGCGCCGTCCGGCAGCTTGCGGACGATATCGTACAGCGTGTGCGCCGGCGCGGTGATGCTGCCGGGTTGGCCGACCTCCGCCGGGGTCCGCTCGACAATGGAAATGTCCATGTCCGTGGCGTTGAGGCTCAACATGCCGTCACGGGCCTCGACCAGGACATTGGCGAGGATCGGAATCGTGTTGCGGCGTTCGACGACACTTTGGACGTGGTTCAGTGCGCGAAGCAGCGCGGCCCGTTCGATGGTGAGTTTCATGGCTTTGAAAATCGTATCCGTGGTTGTTGTCCGCTCTCGGAGCGGGTCCGCTCCCGTCGCCCCGCTGGGCTATAGGGTCCGGCACACCGCTCTCTCAAACTCCCGCCTCGCTCTCTCGTCCCGGTCCGTCTCCCTGGCAATGCGCCTCCACCGGATCGGGCGGGCGCGTCGGGGGTCCGAACACTTGGTCGGCCATGGTGAATTCCGGAATATCCGGGCCGAGTCGCGAGGCCGGATTCCGCCCGCCGGACGGGGATTCGACGGGGCCGGAAGGCCGGTCGCCGAGGGTGTCCGAACGCGCTCGGACTATAGCACGCGCGCCCGAGAATTCCGTGTTTTTTTTAGGCGAGTCGCGGCTTCCCGTCGATCCGAAAAGATGTTTCGGAGGGCATTTTGCAAGACATTGAAAACAAACGGCTATTCAGATCGTTTCGCAAGATGTTGTGGTGGTTCGCATGGCGAGGCGGATTGCCGATGGGCGGCTTAATCGAATCGATGCCGCCCGTTTTTGCGAATCACCCCTCCAGCATGCGACGGAGGAGTTCGACATCCTCGTTGAATCCGTGATCCGTCTGGCGCAGCTCGTCGACCTTTTTGACGGCATGCATAACCGTCGTATGATCGCGGCCACCGAACTTGCGACCGATCTCAGGCAGGGACCGCGCGGTCAGCTGTTTGGCCAGATACATGGCAACCTGGCGCGGGCGCGCGACGGCGCGGCTGCGGCGCGCCGAATGCATTTCGGACACCTTAATGTTGTAGTGTTCGGCGACGCGTTTCTGGATTTCCTCGATCGTCGCCTTGCGGTCGTTGGCACGCAGCAGATCGTGCAGAACTTCCTGGGCGCTTTCCAGCGTGATCGGACGGCCGACCAGATTGGCATAGGCGACAAGACGGTTCAGCGCGCCTTCCAGCTCACGCACATTCGACGTAATGCGGTGGGCGAGGAATTCCATCACCTTGATCGGCACGTCGACCTGCATGCGCTCCGCCTTCGACTGAAGGATGCCCAGGCGCAATTCGTAGGTCGTCGAATGGATTTCCGCGACCAGTCCCCAGCCCAGGCGCGATTTCATCCGTTCCTCGATCCCGTCCAGTTCGGCGGGCGACTTGTCGGCGGAAATTACGACCTGACGGTTCTGATCGACCAAGGCATTGAAGGTGTGGAAGAATTCTTCCTGCGTGTTTTCCTTGCCGGCGATGAACTGCACGTCGTCGATCATCAGCACATCGACGGACCGGAACTGCTCCTTGAACGCCATTGTATCCTTGTAGCGCAGCGCCCGAATAAACTGATACATGAACTTTTCGGCGGACAGGTACAGCACGCGCTTGTTCGGGGCGCTGGTACGGATATGCCCGGCGATGGCATGCATCAGGTGGGTCTTGCCCAGGCCCACGCCGCCGAACAGGAACAGCGGATTGAACGGTACATTCGGCGCTTCCGCCACGCGGCGGGCGGCGGCGAAGGCCAGTTCGTTCGGCTTGCCGACGATGAAGCTGTCGAAAGTGAAGCGCGGATCGATCGGCGCGGACAGGTTGGCGAGCGCCAGATCTTCCGGTGAGGCTTCGCGGTCCGTGGTTCCGCCCCGCCCCGCGCGCTCTCCCGTGGATTCCGCGGACTCCGTCTGCTGGGCCGGGCGCTGTTTCGCCTGGCGCACCATGACGTTGCGGATCGATTGATTTTCACCGGCCCAGAGGGAGGCGAGGCGGTCGCCATACTGGCTTTCGATCCAGTTTCGCATAAATCGCGTCGGCACGGACAATTGCACCGTGTCGCCGTCGACCCCTTCCAGGGTCAGCGGCTTCAACCAGCTACGATAGGCGTTTTCACCGAATTCTTCACGCAGTGCA
This sequence comes from Pacificispira spongiicola, assembly GCF_012926505.1. Lineage (GTDB taxonomy): Bacteria > Pseudomonadota > Alphaproteobacteria > UBA8366 > Aestuariispiraceae > Pacificispira > Pacificispira spongiicola. The sequence continues at coordinate 196,119 of NZ_JABBNT010000003.1, read as the reverse complement.
GCGCGTACCCGCGCCCACTGCTCCATTGCGTTTCCGTCCATAGACCGATGTCTACCCCCAACCGAATATCGCGCGTCCGGATTGAATCGTTTCGCGGCCGGGACCGTTTCCACCGTCTTCTCGCCGATCGGCGCCTTCGCGCCCATACCGGCAAATTCCTCTTCGGCAGATCCGTACCGTCCCACGCTCACAACGATCCTCTCTCGACATCCAAGAGCGGAACCCATCCGGATCGCCGCCCACCCGAAACAAAACGCGCCCCAGACGCCGAAACGGCGTCCCATCCAGTTCCCGTCCGGTGTTCCGCCCAATGCGGCATCACCATCATGACAAGGGTTGTCAGCCCCACTTCGGACCCGCCGGTCGTTGCCGGCGAATTCTTTCGACCCTACCCGTCATCCCGGCACGGCACCCGACCGGGTTCGTTGACCCTGTCGCCGACCGATGTTGCGGTGTATCCCAAACACGCCCCCTAACAAACGCGTCGAGACCTTGCACCACCCACCGACCGAAGCCGCATCCTGTTACGTAGGACATGACCGATATTGTTTCGGACATGCCGACCGCGCTGTTGACCCTTTCAGGAGACGCCAAAGGAAAGCGTTCTCGCATTCAGGATCAATGATTTCGTCAAAACAGTATTCCACAACCGGAATTCTTGGCGAAATCCGTCGGAACCCCTCGAAAAATCCGAAAGAGGCAGCATAGATGCGCTGTTGAAGAGTTAAACCGGGGTGTGGATACTCCAAACGACCGAATTATTATTAACTCTTCTCAGCGCTTATCCTTTTATTATTTAAAGGAACGCTGTTCTTCTGATTTCGAAGGGGTTTGACCAACCCGACCGACTCAATTCTACTCAAACAGTTTTTCCGATCAAGGCGTCATCCAATGCGATTCGGAAAATAAAGTTGTTGACTCAAGATGGCGTGTTTCACTCGCCGGAACCAAAAATCCAAAATTGTGTAATGCACTGCGGTAAGGCGTTGAAGCGATGTGCCGGATGGCGGCGCCTCGACAGAAACGCGCGAAAAAACAAAACCGAGACGTGTTCGACGCGGATTCCGAATGTGACGTATCTGCGACAGCAAAAAGAATCGCCGCCCGAATGGACGGCGATCCGAAACGCTGTTTGCCTGCGACTGATTGTTAGGCGCTGACGGCCTTCACGCGCTGCGTCAGACGGCTGATCTTACGGGATGCCGTCTTCTTGGGCAGGATGCCTTTCGTCGCGCCACGCTGCAGTTCCGGCATGGCCGCCTTCATCGCCGCGTCGGCCGCCGTCTGGTCGCCGGACGCGATCGCTTCTTCGACCTTGCGGATGAAGGTGCGAATGCGATTGCGGCGCGCCATGTTGCGGTCGGTGCGCTTCTTCGTCTGGCGGATGCGCTTCAGCGCGGATTGATGGTTCGCCATTTTTCTGTCTCTTATCTGATACGCCCGGCGGACCGGACTGGTGTCACTAGATCGGCGCGGCTTATACGGACCCTAACCGCGCCCGTCAAGCCCCGCCTTTGAACCGTGTTGCCTAAACCCCTGGTTCGAGTCAGCGATTCTTCCATTTCGGCTGCCGCTTTTCGGCGAAGGCCGCCATGCCTTCCTTCTGATCTTCCGTCGCGAAGGTCGAATGAAAGACCCGGCGTTCGTAGCGCACGCCCTCGCTCAACGTCGTTTCGTAAGACCGGTTCACGCATTCCTTCGCCATCAGCACGATCGGTCGGGACAGGCCCGCGATCTGCTGCGCCGTTTTCAGCGCGTCGGACAGAAGTTCGTCATTCGGCACGATGCGGCTGACAAGGCCGGAGCGTTCGGCTTCTTCCGCATCCATCAGGCGGCCGGTCAGGCACATTTCCATGGCCTTCGATTTACCGACGAAGCGCGTCAGGCGCTGGGTGCCGCCGGAACCGGGGATGGTGCCGATGGTGATTTCCGGCTGTCCGAATTTCGCGTTTTCGCCGGCGATGATGAAATCGCACATCATCGCGACCTCGCACCCGCCGCCCAGCGCGTAGCCTGCGACCGCCGCGATGATCGGCTTGCGGCAGGTGGTGATGCGTTCCCAGCCCTTGGTGATGAAATCCTGCAGGTAGACATCCATGAAGTCCTTTTCGGACATTTCCTTGATATCCGCCCCGGCGGCGAAGGCCTTTTCAGAACCGGTCAGGACGACGGCGCCGATATCGTCGTCGGCTTCCATATCGTCCAAGGCCCGGCCCAGATCGTCGATCAATCCGGCGCACAGCGCGTTCAGCGCCTTCGGCCGGTTCAACGTGATCAGGCCGACCGATTCCTTCTTCTCCACCAGAATATACTCGTAGCCCATGGGAAAACCCCTCTCTTCCATCGTGTTCCGTGGTCGGTTCGGGCCGCTTATTCCGGCGCCAGCGTGAATCGCACGCTCAGCGCCCCGTCGGCACCGAAGAAATCCAGGGCGAGGCGTTCGCCCTCGCGCTGAAACAGGGACGGGGACAGTTGCTTCCAGCCCAAGGACGGCAATGTCTCCGCATAAAAGGAAAGTACGCTGTCGCGATCCGTCGCGCCGGTCGCGAAGGTCTCCAGAATTCGACCGGACGGGGAATCGAAAACCATGCCCGCCTCCGCCGCCTGGATCAGGTCCGGGGCGAGCGGCAGATCTTCCGTTCCCTCGATAAAGGTCTGGGCCGCCGCCGTGCCGGACGGCAGCATCGCGATCCCCGACGGGAATATAGTTCCCGTCAGCATCGCCCCCAGAAGCAAAATCGAGCCTGCCGTCGCCGCGCGTTTCGTCATGGCGATTTGCTAGCCCGAAAACGGTCCGGGTACAATATTTGTCTCATGCCGAAATCGTCAGCGCTGAGGCGCGGGGTGGAATCAGCGCTGATGCGCGGGGCAGAAATAGGTCGACCGTCCGGATTGGACCAACCGTTGAATCGTGCCCGAACAACCGGGTTTCCGGCACGGCGCCCCTTCCCGGTCGTAGACATCCCAGGAATGTTGAAAATACCCCAATTCCCCCGTCGCCTGCACATAGTCGCGCAAGGACGATCCCCCGGCGGCGATGGCGTCGGACAGGACCTGCTTGATTTCCGGCACCAGGACGGCGGCCCGTTTCGGCCCGACGCTGGCGGCCATCCGCCGGGGTGAAATACCCGACCGCCACAGGGCCTCGCACACATATATATTGCCGAGACCAGCCACGATGCGTTGATCCAACAGCGCGGCCTTGATCGGTGTCCGGCGTCCGACCAGCGTTTCGGTCAGATAGGTGGCGGAAAAACTGTCGGACAAAGGTTCCGGTCCGAGATGGGCCAGATGGGCGTTGGCGGCCTCCCCGTCCGGCGGGATCAAATCCATGAAGCCGAAACGGCGCGTATCGTTGAAAACGACGCGGCCCCCATCGTCCAGATCGACCAGGACATGATCGTGCTTTTCCACCAGGGCCCAACCGGAATTGTGTCCCGCCTGCCCGCTGGATGCCTGCCCGCTGGTTCCCTGCACCGGCGTTGCGCCGGGGGACACCGTGAACCGGCCCGACATGCCCAGATGCACCATCCAGGTCCAGCCGTCGTCCAATCGGATCAGGATATATTTGGCGCGCCGGTCGACCGCCAGGATGCGCCGCCCTTCCAGCCTTTTGGCGAAGGCATCGGGAAAGGGATAGCGCAGATCGGGCCGCCGCTGGTCCACCCATCGGACGGTGCGGCCCTCCATCGCCGGGCGCAGGCCCCGGCAAACGGTTTCGACTTCGGGCAATTCGGGCATCGCGGCATCCTGAAGCGGTGGTACGATTGACGTTGATTAGCGGCCAGACGACGCTATTGTCACGCCCATTATGACGCAACGTTCCAGCGACAATCTGTACGGCGACAACGCCAGCTTCGGCTACCGCGACGTGGAGGCTACGGACAAGCCCAGCCTAGTGCGCGGCGTGTTCGAATCCGTGGCCACGCGCTACGACCTGATGAACGACCTGATGTCGGGCGGTGTGCACCGGCTGTGGAAGTCGACGCTGATCGATCAGTTACGCCCCCGTCCGGGCCGAACCCTGTTGGACGTCGCGGGCGGGACCGGCGATATCGCCTTCCGCTTTTTGGAAGCGGGCGGCGGTCATGTCACCGTCTGCGACTTGACCGAAGGCATGGTCCGCGTCGGGCGCGACCGGGCCATCGATCAAGGCATCCTGTCCGGGATCGATTGGACCGTCGGTGATGCGCAACGTCTGCCCATGCCGGACAACTCGGTCGATGCCTATACGATCGCCTTCGGGCTGCGCAATGTAACCGACATCGCCTCCGCCCTTAGCGAGGCGCGGCGGGTGCTGCGTCCCGGCGGAACCTTCCTGTGCCTGGAGTTCAGCACTGTGGCCCTGCCGGTTCTGGACCGCCTTTACGACACCTATTCCTTCCGTGTGTTGCCCGCATTGGGCCGTTGGGTCGCGAAGGATGAGGAAAGTTACCGCTATCTGGCCGAATCCATCCGCCGCTTCCCGGCGCAGGAGGTTTTGTGCGCCAAGATGCGCGAGGCCGGTCTCTCGCGGGTGAGCTACCGTAATCTGTCGGGCGGCATTGCCGCCATCCATCAAGGCTGGCGCGTCTGACCGTGTTGCGCGGGCTTCTCCATCTCGCCCGGTTGATCGGGATCGCGCGCAGTCTGGCGCGCCACGACGCGTTGTGGCCGCTGGAAATGGTCAGCCGCCGCATCCTGCCGTTCCGGATTGCCGTCGGTTTCCTGCGCCTTCTTTTCCGCCGCCGCCGTCCGGGCCGTCCGGGCGAACGGCTGGCCGCCGCCCTGGCCGCGATGGGGCCGAGCTTCGTCAAATTGGGGCAGGCCCTGTCCGTGCGCGCCGATCTGGTCGGGGACGAGGTCGCGACCGACCTTGAAAAACTCCAAGACGGGCTGGATCCCTTCCCGACCGACGCGGCGATCCGCACGATCGAAGAAACGCTGGCCCAGCCCCTGGACGCGATGTTCGCGCAGTTCGACCGGGAACCGGTCGCCGCCGCCTCCATCGCCCAGGTGCATTTCGCGACCACGACCGACGGCCGCGATGTCGCGGTGAAGGTTCTGCGGCCCGGAATCGAGGAAATCCTGGAACGCGATATCGGCCTGTTCCGGGCGCTGGCTCGTCTGGCGGAACGCATACAGCCGAAAATCCGCCGCCTGCGCCCCGTCGCGGTGGTGGAAACCTTCGAAGAATGGATTCGGGTCGAACTGGATCTGCGCTTGGAAGGGGCGGCGGCGGCCGAGCTCAAGGAAAACTGCGAAGGCGACGAGGATTTCCACGTCGTTTCCGTCGATTGGGAGCGGACCGGTCAGCGCGTCCTGACCACGGAACGCATCCGCGGCATCAATATCGACGATGTCCAGGGCATGCGGGAATTGGGACACGACCCCGACAAAATCCTGGAACGGTCCGCCCGCATCTTCTTCCTGCAGGTCTTCCGCGACGGCTACTTCCACGCGGATATGCATCCGGGCAATATGTTCATCGATGCGGATGGGCGGCTTTGCCCCGTCGATTTCGGGATCATGGGCCGGGTGACGCGGCGTCAGCGTCTGTTCATGGCCGATACGCTGGTCGGTTTCCTCAGCCGCGATTACCGGCGGGTGGCCGAAGCGCATTTCGAAATCGGCTATGTCCCGCCGAACCAATCGCGCGATCTGTTCACCCAGGCGCTGCGTGCGATCGGCGAACCGGTTCTGGACAAGCCGTTGAACGAAATTTCCGTCGGCCGCCTGCTGGAACAGATGTTCCGGACGACCGAACGCTTCGACATGCCGACCCAGCCGGACCTGCTGCTGTTGCAAAAAACCATGCTGGTGGCCGAAGGCGTCGGGCGGAAGCTGAACCCCGGCGTCAATATGTGGCTGCTGGCCCGTCCCTTGATCGAAGAATGGATGATCGCCAATCGCGGGCCGGAAGCGCGGATCGTGGATACCGTGCGCGAGACCATGGAAACCCTCGAACGCTTGCCTCGCACCCTGCGTCGGGCGGAAGAGACCCTTGAACGCCTGGCGAAAAATGGCATGAACCCGGACGGCAGCCTGCGCGAACCGGCGGGATGGCGCGGAAATCTGGGGCTTTGGGCCCCCATGGCGGTGCTGGGTGTGCTCGCCGCCATCGTCGTCTTCATGGGCAATTCGTAAATCCGGCGGCGAAAAACTACGGTTGCAGCCAGTTTTGCATTAACCTTCCCTTAACCATTTCGATCCCGCACGGAAATCCCGTCCGCGCTTGTCCTGATCGAAGATATAATCTACATAGGCGTTCTGTTTTATTGTGTCGGCAAAGGATCGACCATGTCAGGGGAACGCCGGATCGTCCTGATCGTTTCAGGGGGCATCGCCGCGTATAAATCGCTGGAGCTGATCCGCCGCCTGCGCGAACGAGGGGTTGCGGTGCGCTGTGTCCTGACCAAGGGCGGATCGCAATTCGTCACGCCCCTGTCGCTGTCCGCCTTGACCGAAGACAAGGTCTATCAGGACATCTTTTCGCTGACGGACGAATCCGAAATGGGACATATCCAATTGTCTCGTCAGGCCGACCTGATCGTCGTCGCACCGGCCAGTGCGGACATCCTGGCGAAGATGGCGAACGGCCATGCCGACGACCTTGCAACGACCGTTCTGCTGGCGACCGACAAACCCGTTATGGTCGCACCGGCCATGAACGTCCGGATGTGGGATCACCCGGCGACCCAGGCCAATCTGACGCTTCTGAAACAACGCGGTGTCGCCGTGATTGGCCCGGCTGAAGGCCCCATGGCCTGCGGCGAATTCGGGGAAGGCCGTTTGGCGGAACCGATGGATATCGCAACGGCCATTCTGGACCAGTTGAATTCCGGTACGGTTCCGAAACAAGGCCCGCTGGCCGGGCGGTCCGCGCTGGTGACTTCCGGCCCGACGCATGAACCGATCGACCCCGTCCGATACATCGCAAACCGGTCGTCAGGGAAGCAAGGACACGCTATCGCAATGGCTTTGGCAGCCTTGGGGGCGCGGGTGACGCTGGTCTCCGGTCCAACCCGTCTGCCGGACCCGGACGGTGTCGAAACGATCCATGTCGAACGGGCGGAAGAAATGATGCAGGCCTGTCGCGACTCGCTACCGGTGGATGTGGCCGTCTTTGCCGCCGCCGTGGCCGATTGGCGGGTGATTTCGACACCGGCGGCGAAGATCAAGAAGCAGGATGGCGCCCCGCCCCCGGCCCTGGAACTGGCAGAAAATCCCGACATCCTGAAAACCGTTTCCGGCCTGGCGACAGACCGACCCGCGCTGGTCGTCGGTTTCGCCGCCGAAACAGGCGACGCGGTCGAAAAAGCTGTCGCGAAACGCAAGCGCAAGGGATGCGACTGGATCGTTGCCAACGATGTCTCGGACGGTACCGGGACCTTCGGCGGGGACGAAAATGCGGTTCATCTGATCACCGATGCCGGGGCCGACGCATGGCCCCGGTCGACCAAGCAGGATGTCGCGCGCATGCTCGCGCAGCGCATCGCAACGTATTTCGAATCCGAATCCGATTGACCTGCCCGAAGGGAAGAAAACGCCGATGATCGATACGATCCCCGTACGAGTGACCCGCCTACCCCATGCGGAAGGCTTGTCGCTGCCTACATATGGGAGCGAGCAGGCGGCGGGGTGCGATCTGCTGGCGGCGGTGACGGAAGATGTGGTCTTGGCGCCGGGCGGGCGGGCGATTGTCCCGACGGGCCTGAAGATCGCCCTGCCGCCGGGATATGAGGCGCAGGTCCGCCCGCGATCCGGTCTGGCGGCCAAGAACGGGGTGACGGTGCTGAACAGCCCGGGCACGGTCGACAGCGACTATCGCGGCGAGGTGGGCGTTATTCTGATCAATCACGGCGACCGGGATTTCACGGTGGAACGCGGCATGCGCATCGCACAGATGGTGGTCGCGCCGGTCCTGCATGTCGCGTGGCACGAAACGGCCGATCTGGACGATACCGCCCGGGGGGAAGGCGGCTTCGGATCGACCGGCACGAAATAGAAACTGGGGGACCTATGCGGCTTACCAAGAAACTGATGTTCGCGATCGAGGCGGTGCTGGACATCGCCTATCACGCGGCCGACCTGCCGGTTCAGTCGAAGGAAATCGCCGACCGCCAAGGGATTCCGCGCCGCTATCTGGAACAGGTGCTGCAGCAACTGGTCCATGCCAATATCCTGCGCGGTGTGCGCGGCCCGCGCGGCGGTTACCGGCTGGCAAAGGAACGCCGCCGCATCACCATTGCGGAAATCGCCAATGTCGTCGCGGAAATGGAAGGCGGGCGCGATCCATTGACCGACCCCGCCGGGTCCGAATTGGGTCACACCGTGCTGCGCCCGATCTGGCAGGAAATCGAGGAATACGCGATGCAGCGCCTCGACCAGACGACCATCGAGGACCTCTGTGTCGCCGCCCAGCGCGCCGGCATCGAAAGCCACAACCAAAATCAATTCGACTTCATGATCTAAGAAAAAGCCCCGGACCGATACGATCCGAGGCTCTTCCCTACATCAACTAACGGCGGGCTTACCGACCCAACAGGCGGCCCCGCAGACGCAGGCGCAGGGCGTTCAGCTTGATGAAGCCTTCGGCGTCGCGCTGGTCGTAGACGCTGTCTTCCTCGAAGGTCACGATATCGGCGTCGTAGAGGCTCTTCGGCGCGCTGCGGCCCGTGACGATGACATTGCCCTTATACAGTTTCGCGGTGACGCGGCCGGTAACGGCTTCGCTGGCATGGTCGATGGCGGCCTGCAGCATTTCGCGTTCCGGCGAGAACCAGAAGCCGTTGTAGATCAGCTCCGCATAGCGTGGCATCAACTCGTCCTTCAGGTGCATGGCGCCCCGGTCGAGCGTCAGGCTTTCCACCGCGCGGCGCATGGCGAACAGGATCGTGCCGCCGGGCGTTTCGTAGACGCCGCGCGACTTCATGCCGATGAAGCGGTTTTCCACAATGTCGATGCAGCCGACGCCGTGCTTGCCGCCCAACTCGTTCAGCTTGGTCAGCAGCGCCGCCGGGGACAATTTCTCGCCGTTGACGGCGACCGGGTTGCCGCGTTCGAAATCAATGGCGATTTCCTCCGCCTTGTCCGGCGCGCTTTCCGGCGTGACCATGCGGCTGAGGATCAGGTCCAGATCGGCCGGAACCGCCGGGTCTTCCAGAATTTTCCCTTCCGACGAGATATGCAGCAGATTGGCGTCCTGAGAGAAGGGCGCTTCGCCGCGCTTGTCCTTCGGCACCGGAATCTGGTGCTTTTCGGCGTATTCGATCAGCTTCGTGCGCGACGTCAGATCCCACTCGCGCCATGGGGCGATGATCTTGATGTCGGGCTTCAGCGCGTAGTAGCTGAGTTCGAAACGAACCTGGTCGTTGCCCTTGCCGGTCGCGCCGTGGGCGACGGCGTCCGCGCCGGTTTCCAGTGCGATTTCGATCTGGCGCTTGGCGATCAGCGGCCGGGCGATCGAGGTGCCGAGCAGATAGGTTCCTTCGTACAGCGCATTGGCCCGGAACATCGGGAAGACGTAGTCGCGCACGAATTCTTCCCGCAGATCGTCGATATAGATCTGCTTGATGCCCATCATTTCCGCCTTCTTGCGGGCGGGCTCCAGCTCTTCGCCCTGACCCAGATCGGCGGTGAAGGTTACGACTTCGCAGCCATACTGATCCTGAAGCCAGCGCAGGATGACGGAGGTATCCAGGCCCCCGGAATAGGCCAGAACGACTTTTTTGACGGACTTCGACATGATTCCCTCGCGCTCGCTGGAATTGGGCGGCATGATACGCCCCAAGGTTCTATGGGGCGGTTCTAGTCGCCGAAATGACGCTTTGCAAGATTGCTGCGATCCACGACGGGTCGCCGGGCAGGTGGGGCGGCGCGTATCCGAACGGCTGTCGGTGCGAGCGGGGAGGATCCTGAAGAACCGGTCCGAAACGAGCAGGGGGCAGCTCGCTGTAAGGATCCATGACGGGGGAAGACGATCTAAAGCCGCGGACCGCCCGAGAGGGTGGGGAAGTCACGACGGACGATCCCGCCGCGGCCTCCATTGAGTCCGCGCCTGCTCCGGACACCGTAGCATCCGGTCTGAAACGTCGGATCATTCTCGCCCTGATCATTATTGTCGCCCTGATCAGTATCGACTACGCCGTCGGCCATATCGTGACGCATGCCCAGAACGGCGCGGCCCTGGAAATCAATATGAGCGGCCGACAGCGAATGTTGAGCCAGCGCATCGCGGGGCTGACGCAGGAAGCCGTCAAGATCGTGTCGGAAAGCGGCGGTCGGAAGGCGGAACCCGTCCTTGCGGTTCTGCGGTCGGCCATCGATCTGATGCGGCAATCGCATACGGACCTGACGATAGGCAATCCGGATCTGGGGATTGATCCGCCGACCGGACCGCTGCGCGAACACTATTTCGGCACGGTCGATCTGGATCACCGTGTCTGGACCTTTCTGGCGGCGGCGGAACGAAATGCCGCGCGCCTGTCGATCCTGCAGGAAGGCGAGAACACAAACAGCCCGGATATCGATCGGGTCATCGCCGCCGCCCGGCAGCCGCTGCTTTATGACCTGGATGTCGCGGTTCGGCTTTATCAGAAAAAGGCGGAAACCGCCGTTGCCTCGCTTCAGCATATGCAGTTGATCATATGGTCCGGGACCGTCGTCGCGGTGATCGCCATCGCGCTAAGAATTCTATTTCCTGTCGTGACAATGGTGCGAGACGCACTATCCCGCTTGGAGGAAAGCCGGACGGAAGCCGAGGCGGCAAATGTGGCGAAATCCCAATTCCTGTCCACCATGAGTCACGAACTCCGCACGCCCATTCATGGCATTGCAGGGATGGCGGAGCTTCTGTCCCGCAGCGAGTTGGACGATCGGCGTCGCGGCTTCGTCGACGTGATCAAGACGTCCTGCGATCAGTTGAAAGGCATCGTTGACGATATTTTGGATTTCAGCGCCCTGGATACGGGCCGGATGCGACTGACCCCGGTGCCGGTATCGTTGACGGAATTGGCGGATGCCGTCCTGAAGCGCCATGCGGCGGCGGCCGAAAACCGGAATGTCAGGTTGAGCATGTCCGTCGATCCCGAATGCGCCCGTCCCGTTCTGTTCGATCCAAAACGGTTGGAGCAAATCCTGTCCCATCTGGTCGGGAATGCCGTCAAATTCACGGAAAACGGGACCGCGGACCTCAGAATCGTTTCCGATGGGCCGGATTGGCTTGTCTGTACCGTCGCCGATACCGGGTTGGGGCTCGACCCGAATCAGATCGATACCTTGTTCGAGCCGTTCCGTCAGGCAGACCAATCCGCGAGGCGGGCTTTCGGGGGCGCCGGTTTGGGCCTGACCATCGTGAAGCGCCTGACGGAAGCGATGGGCGGCACGATTACGGTGGCGGGCGCGCCTGGAACGGGAGCCACATTCACGCTGCGCCTGCCAGCCAGATACGCGCCCGGTCGGGACGAGGATCGGGTCAGTGCAGGGTCGCGGCCCTAAGAGGCGCGGCATCGCGCGTCGGCGCCGGGGTCAGTTCCGGCAGGACCCAATCGCGCAACGGCAAGATAAGGCCTGCCTCTTCCAGCAAGGTGCTCCAAGCGGTCAGCGGCGACTGCACCGATCGCGCCGCCGTCGGCGTCAGGGTTGCATCATGGATCGGTCGCGCGGCGGCCAGCATGCCCTTCTGATACAGGGCCAGAAGATGGAGCATGCGGATTTCGTCCGCATTCAGACGTCCGCGGTTCGGTGCTTCGAAACGGATATCGCGCACGGCGCCGACCCGGTGCGGCCACAGGCTCCCGTCGATGGCCGCGACAGCCCCGTCCACACCCAGCCGGGCATAGGCCTCTACCAGGATCGTTCTGGCTTCCCCGCCGGTAAATAGGCTCTGCTGCCACAGTCTGAGCGTCCAAAGAACCATCCGTTCCGAAAAACGCAGGGCATCAACATCGACAATGTGGGGAAGGCCGTCCATCGGACAGGGCCCGGCGAAACGATTTACCATGAAGGGCGTCCGTAAGTTTGCATCGACATACGATAATGATAATCATTCGCAATACAGATGCAAGGGAAATTGACATGCGACTTTTCGCAATTCGCAGTCGCGATTTCGATATCGTGCCGACGCGAGGGACCTTACGACTGATGCACAGTATAGGGCGCAATTCACTGGGAGGGGACGCACCATGGCCGTAAAAAACATTCTGATCGTTATGGCGGACCAACTGACACCGTTCATGGTCGGCTGTTACGGAAACCACGCGGTCAAGACGCCGAACCTGGACAGGCTGGCGCGGAACGGCATTCGGTTCGACGCCGCCTATTGTAACTCACCTCTCTGCACGCCCGGCCGCTATGCTTTTATGACCGGCCAGTACATTTCGCGGATCGGTGGATGGGACAACGCGGCCTACCTGCCGTCGACAGTGCCGACTTTCGCCCATTATCTGCGCCTGATGGGGTATCGCACCGGTCTGGCCGGGAAGATGCATTTCGTCGGACCGGACCAATTGCACGGTTTCGAAGAGCGTTACACGACCGACGTCTATCCGGCGGATTTCGGCTGGGTTCCGGAATGGCGGGCGCCGGACGACCGCATCGACCTGTGGTACCATAACATGTCGTCCGTGGTGCAGGCTGGCCCGGCCGCGATCACGAACCAATTGGCCTATGACGACGAAGTCGGCGCCGCGTCGATCCGCGCAATCTATGACGCGGTCCGGGCGGAAGACGACCGTCCCTTCTGCATCGTGTCCAGCTTCATTCACCCGCACGACCCCTACGCCGCGCGGAAATCCTATTGGGACATGTATGACGGCGTGGATATCCCAATGCCGCGCGTGCCGCGCCCGGCCCGGGAGGACAACGACCCGCACAGCCTGCGCCTGGAAAAGGTCATTGCGCTGGATGCGGTCGATATCGACGACGAAGACATCGCGCGGGCCCGCCGGGCCTATATGGCCAATGTGACCTATGTCGACGATTGGCTGGGTCGGTTGCAGCAGACGCTGGAGGAATGCGGTATCGCCGACGAAACCGCGATCGTCTTCGTGTCCGATCACGGCGACATGCTGGGCGAACGCGGCCTTTGGTACAAAATGAGCTTTTTCGAATGGTCCTGCCGGGTGCCGCTGATCGTCTCCGTGCCGGGTATGGAAAACGCCGGAACGGTCGAATCGCGCCCGGTCAGTCAGGTCGACGTGACCCCGACCCTGCTGGAAATCGCTGCGGCGGCGACCGGCCGTCCGGTGCCGGAACCGGTCGATCCGTTGGACGGAACCAGCCTGTTGTCACTGGGCGATCGGAACGAAACCCGCGTCGAATACACCGCCGAAGGTACCGGTCAGCCGATGCTGATGCTGCGCAAGGGAAGCTGGAAATACACCTGCTGCCCGAACGACCCGGAACAATTGTTCGACCTGGCCGCCGACCCGGACGAATTGCACAATCTGGCGGGCGACGCGGTACAGGCCGACCGGATGGCGGATTTCCGCGCCACCGCGCAGGCTCATTGGAACACGGACGACATCTACGCGAAGGTGCTGGACAGTCAGAACCGCCGTCGAATCCTGTCCGGTGCCTTGAAGATCGGGGCGCATACCGGCTGGGACTGGCAGATCAAACGCGACGCGACGGAAGAATATTCACGCAGCCATATGGACCTGACGAAGCACGACATCGCGTCGCGCTATCCCCGTCCGGTGTCGTTCAACCCGAAATGGAGCTGACCGGGTACGGCGGAACCAAGTGCCGGTCGGCCTGACGGAGACAAATCAAGCCGGGATCGGAAAAGCGTGGGCGGTCAGCATGGTTTCGTCGAAATCCGTCTCCTCCGGCGTTACCGATGGAATCGCGATCGTAATAGCCACGATACCCGGGATTCCGTCGGTAAGAAGCGGTAGAATCAAACGCATGCCGTCATTATACCGATCGACATTCCACACCTTGAACCCGGAAACCAGGTTGATGCACGGATCCAAGGCGGTTTTTTTCAATTGTGTATTGGCGTAGACGAAACGATCACCGTCGAACATTTGGTCCAGCGTCATTCCTTTAATGTTTCTTTGATATGGCGCACAGATTTCCTCTCCGGCGAGACGAAATCGAAATGTGTCTTTTGACTCACAATAATCACAAAGCCAGATTATCGGTAACAGTCGAAAAATCTCAATGGGATCAATGGCACGCCGGGACGGGACGCTCCCCGGCGGTCGTATGTTGTTCCAATGGGAATACAACAGGATAAACCGGGGATCGTCGAACCCCGCGCCGACAAATGGTGGCCTAGCATCCTTCATGGCAACGGCAATTCCCTGATTATAGGGGCGTTCATCAGGTGCGGGTCGATCTCCGCCGGGCTGTCGTCGACCGATGTCACCCCGATCAGTCCCATACCGTCGCCGCTCGTCATCGGCAGGATCAACCGGCGCCCGCGAACGTAGCGGTTCTGACAATGATACAGGTACCCGTCGGTGAACAGAATCAGGGGGCCGTCAATCACCCGCATTAGGATAGCGTGCAAGGTTCGCTTATGCGCTTCATCATCCACAAGATCGGTAATCGGCACCCCATTGACGGGTCGCCCATGCATTTCCCGAACACGGTCGCCTGCCAGTCTGAAACGGAACACATCCTCCTTTGCGTGATAGTCGCACAGCCAGAGCATCGGAAGGATCGGCACCATGTCCAGAGGATCGAAATCCCGACGATCCGGAATTTGCCGATTGCCGCGAACCGCCTGCCATTGGTCGAACAAAAGCCGCAGGCGGCTGTCCTCCGCGAACGCATAGGCCTGATTGGAAGGGATTTGCGGAGAATTGAGAAGCACGGGCAGTCCTGCATTTGAAACCGATGCGGCGAGAATACACTGCACCCCGACGGATTGTAGAGCGCTAAGTTGATAAGAAAAACGGCCGCGAATTTCTTCGCGACCGCTTGTTCGATAACCGCAACAGACGGATCAGCGTGGCGCCAGAACCATGACCATTTGTCGGCCTTCCATGTTCGGGCGCTGTTCGACCTTCGCTTTCTCGTCCATTTCTTCCTGAACCCGTTTCAACACTTCAAGGCCGAGTTCCTGGTGCGCCATTTCGCGGCCCCGGAAGCGCAGGGTGACTTTCACCTTGTCGCCTTCGTCGATGAACTTGTTCAGCGAGCGCATTTTGACTTCATAATCGTGCTGCTCGATATTCGGGCGGAATTTGATTTCCTTGACCTCAATGGTCTTCTGCTTTTTCCGAGCCTCGTTTTTGCGTTTTTGAGCCTCGTACTTGAACTTGCCGAAATCCAGAATCTTGCAGACGGGCGGTTCGGCGTTCGGCGAAATCTCGACGAGATCCAGGCCGACTTCCGCCGCGAGTCTCAGTCCCTCGGCGGTCGTGATGACGCCGATGTTTTCGCCTTCTGCACCGATGCAGCGCACTTCCCGCGCGGTGATCTCTTCGTTGACGCGGGGTCCCTCCTTCGACGGGGGGGGAGCGTAATGGGGTCTGCGTATAGGAGCCTCCTCGACCTCTTTCGGTCGTAATCGTTTCGACAAATCGCGATGCCCGTCCAGGCATCACGCATATAAATCCGCTGGAAGACGATGTGCGATCCGACCCGATATTCGGTCTGAAAAATTCAGCCCAAAATATTCAGACGGGTCGCGCATCCACAACAAGGCACGCAAGCCCTGAACACGACCTCGGCTCCAATCCCATCGGAAAGACCGGGGATCGAAGCGTCAGGGCGTACCGGCTGGCATGCGCGCCTCTTCCTTTAGGATAGCAATAGCATCGTCAAGCGCAAGAATTTCCTGATCCTTACCGCCCAAACGACGCAGGGCCACCGTTCCTTCTTCCTGTTCGCGCTTGCCGACGACCAAGACCGTCGGAACCTTCTGCAACGACAATTCGCGAACCTTCAGGTTGATCTTTTCGTTCCGCGTGTCGGATTCCGCCCGAAGTCCAGCCGCCTTCAGCTTCGCCAGAACCTCGCCGGCATACCCGTCGGCATCGTTCGTGATCGTCGCGACCGTCGCCTGAACCGGGGCCAGCCACATCGGGAACTTGCCCGAATATTGTTCGATCAGAATCCCGATGAAGCGTTCGAAAGACCCCAGGATCGCCCGATGCAGCATGACCGGACGGTAGCGGTTGCCGTCTTCCGCCATATAGGTCGCGTCCAGGCGTTCCGGCAGGACGAAATCAACCTGCAACGTCCCGCATTGCCAATCGCGGCCGATGGCGTCGCGCAGCACGAATTCCAGCTTCGGGCCATAGAAAGCGCCCTCGCCGGGATTCAGGGTGAAGGTTGCGCCCGCCGCTTCCGTCGCGCGCTTCAGGGCGTCTTCCGCTTTATCCCAGGTTTCGTCCGTCCCGGCGCGCAGGTCCGGCCGGTCGGAGAATTTGATGGTGAATTCCTCGAACCCGAAATCACGATAGATCGACGACAAGAGGTCGATGAATTCCTTCGTCTCGGATTCGATCTGGTCTTCGGTGCAGAAGATATGCGCATCGTCCTGGGTGAAGGCGCGCACGCGCATGATCCCGTGCAGGGCGCCCGACGGTTCATAGCGATGGCAGGACCCGAACTCGCCCATGCGGATCGGCAGGTCGCGATAGGATTTGATGCCCTGCTTGAAGATTTGCACATGCCCCGGACAGTTCATCGGCTTCAGCGCCAGCATGCGCCGGTTCTGGGACTGCCCGTCCGCGCCCGTATCGACTTCGTCGACCTCGGCGATGAACATGTGCTCCCGGAACTTGTCCCAGTGACCGGACTTTTCCCACAGGGTGCGGTCGACCAGTTGCGGCGTTTTCACCTCGACATAACCGGCCTTTTCCAGCCGGTCGCGCATATAGCGTTCGCAGGCCCGATAAACGGCCCAGCCTTTCGGGTGCCAGAAGATGGAGCCGCGCGCTTCCTCTTGCAGATGGAACAGGTCCAGTTCCCGGCCCAGCTTGCGGTGGTCGCGCTTTTCCGCTTCCTCAATCCGCGTCAGATGCGCCTTCAGCTCCTTTTCGTCACGCCATGCCGTGCCGTAAATGCGCTGAAGCTGCGGGTTGTTGGCATCGCCGCGCCAATAGGCGCCCGCCAGCCGCATCAGCTTGAACGCCTTGCCCAGACGGCCCGTGGACGGCAGATGCGGGCCACGGCACAGGTCGATCCAGTCACCCTGACGGTACATCGTGATCTCGTCGCCTTCGGGCAGTTCCCAGACCCATTCGGCCTTGAAATTCTCGCCCTTCTCCGCGAACAGCTCGGCCACGTCGGCGCGTTCCCAGACCTCGCGAACGATGGGAATGTCGCGGTCGACAATGTCGCGCATGCGCTGTTCGATCGCTTCGAAATCTTCCGTCGAAAACGGAATCTCGCGATGGAAATCGTAATAGAAGCCGTCTTCCGTCGCCGGGCCGAAGGTAATCTGCGTACCGGGGAACAGTTCCTGCACGGCCATCGCCAGAACATGCGCCGCGTCATGGCGGATCAGTTCCAGGGCCTCTTCGTCCTGACGACGGATCAGCGCCAGTTGCGCGTCCTGCTCGATCGGACGGGTCAGATCCCATTCCGCGCCGTCGACGCGCGCCAGGACAGCCGCTTTCGCAAGGCCGGGGCCGATTTCCTCGGCGACCTGCAGCGCCGTGACCGGGCCGTCGTAAGATTTAACCGTTCCGTCGGGAAGTGTAATTGCCACCATGGCTCGTTTCTCCTTCCAGGTCCCGTCTACCAAACGGGGCACCGCTTCCGGATCGCGGATATCTCGGTCGTTTTGAAAGACCGCCTCCACAACCTGTCTGCGAGGGTCCGATATCGCCTCGCCCTTACCAAGGGCGGCCAGTCGATACCGCTCGTTTCGCTCGTGCGGGCGTTCTACGCCTGCTTTTCCGCACTGACAAGGGGGGCAAAGGAATTACGCGCCGGTTTCTAGCCGTTCGGTCACAGTATCGACGGACAGGTCCGACAGGACCGGGACGCGCAGGATATCGACCCGCGGCCCCTTCTGCGCGCACAGCGCCGGGTCGGACGCGTGGGAATACAGGACCAGACATCGGCATCCGGTGACGGCGGCCAGATGCATCGGGCCGGTATCGTTGCCGACCGCGATTTCCGCCTGCCGGGCAAGACCGGCCAGTTCAAACAGGCTTGTCCGTCCGGTCAGGTTCAGGGCCTGGGGGCAGGATTCGGCGATGGCGGCGGTCCAATCCACATCCGCCGTCGTTCCGATCAGCACCGGCGTCAGGCCGTTCGCCACCCAGTGACGCGCAAGCGCGCCAAAGCGGTCGGCCGGCCATCTTTTTTCCGGCCGATGCGGCGCACCGCCGGGTACGATCAGGCCGAATCGGTCCGGCAGGGACAGATGCGACAGGTCGGCCGTCATCCAGGAGACGTCCGGCGGCGGAACTGACGGAATGCCTGCACGGAACAACTGGTCTCGCTGCCGGTCCCGCGTGTGCATCGTGTCGCGGTCCGGATTGTCGTGCGGATGGGACGCGCCCGCCGCGATGCCGGACAGAAGCGGTCGGTGGGGCCACAACATGCGCCAGTAATTGCTGGATCGGTCGGATGTCTGAAGGTCGAAGATCATGCGGAACCGGCCGGACAGCAACCGCCGCCGCAAGGCCCAATAGCCGGACAGGCTGCGCGGACGCTCGTCGATCCAGACATGGTCGAACCAGCCGGATCGCTCCGCCAGTTCCGCCAAGGGCTTGGTCGTCAGCAGGGTGATATCGGCGGTCGGATGGGCCTTGCGGATGGCCTGAAACGGGCCCATCGCCTGAACGAAATCGCCCAGCGCACCCAGCTTGATGACCAGTAGCCGGTCCTGTTCTTCCGCCGTGGTCATACCGGATCAGGCCGCGCTGGCCGCCGGGGCGCGGGCAGGCGCGCGCAGCAGTTCCTCGTAAACGTCCAGCGTCGCCTTGGCCATGCCGGTCTTGGTGAAATGCGCCTGCGCGTTGGCGACCGCCGCGGCGCCGATACGCTGGCGCTGCTCGGGGCTCAGGTTCAGCGCGATGTCCAGCTTGTTGGCGAGGTCGTAAGCGTCGCCGGGCCGGAACAGGAAGCCGGTTTCCCGGTCCATGATCTGTTCCGGTGCCCCGCCATGGGCCGGGGCGACGACCAGCCGCCCCATGGCCTGGCCTTCCACCGCGACCCGTCCGAAGGCTTCCGGATCGGTCGACGCGGACACCACGACGTCGGACAATTTCAGCGCCGCCGGCATGTCGTCGCAGGCACCCACGACATGCACCGCGTGATCGACCTTCAGTTTCCGGGCAAGCGCCAGGACTTCCTGTTCGAACGCCGTACGGCCCTGCGCATCGCCGACCAACAGGCATCGGACGGGCCGCGTCTGCATTTCGGCAAGCGCCTTCACCAACAGCAATTGACCCTTCCAACGGGTCAGTCGGCCCGGCAGCATGACAACGGGCACGCCGTCCGGCAGACGCCAGCGTTCGGACAGGCGGATCAGGCGTTCCGCCGACACGGCCTCCCCCGAATAAAGGTCGATATCGATGCCGCGATGGATCACGCGCAGCTTCGTGCCGTCCACGCGATAGTTGGCCTGAATGTGACGGCGGATGAATTCGCTGTTCGCGATCACGCGGTCGGCCCGGACCATGACCGAATTGTAAAACTTCTTCAGCGGGTTGGTGAAGTTGTAGGTGCCGTGGAACGTGGTGACGAACCGTGTGCCCGTGCGCTGCGCCGCCCAATAGGCGCTCCAGGCCGGGGCACGGCTGCGGGCATGGACGATATCGACGTTTCGATCACGGATGATCGCTTCCAACCGGTCGGCATTGCGACGCATGGTCAGCCAGTTCTTGCTGGCCAGGGGCAGGTCGATATGTTCGATATCGGCGCGCGCCAGTTCGCGCACCATGCGGCCGCCGGACGATGCGACCAGCGGATGATATCCGGCATCCTTGAGCGCGATGGCGATATCGACTGCGGTCCGCTCGACGCCACCGGTTTCAAGGGCGGGCAGAACCTGTAGCACGGTGCCCAGGCCTTCCGGCCCTCCGCCCGTGCTTTGATCCTCCGTCGCGCTCATGCTAGTCACCAACCCTGTTTACCGATATCCGGACGATACGCCATGTCACAGCCGATCCGCTACTTGGAACAGACCTTGCCGGGCGATTCCGGTCCCGGAAGGGTCGCATACCGGCATTGTTCCGCGAATACAAGCATGTCCGGCGTTTCGGCAAGGGCCGAGCCGCCGGGCATCCTGTTCTGCGGCGGGTTCCATTCCAATATGGACGGCGGCAAGGCGGAATTCCTGTCTCGCTTCTGCCCCGACCACGGTATGGCCTTTACCCGATTCGACTATCGCGGACATGGGTTGAGCGACGGTGATTTCGCAAACGGCACGATCGGCGATTGGTACGAGGATGCGAAACTTGTCTTCGACCGTGTCTGCGAGGGGTCGCAAATTGTCGTCGGGTCGTCCATGGGCGCGTGGATGGCGATGATGCTGGCCCGCGACCGCGCCGCACGGGTCAAGGGGCTGGTCCTGATCGCACCGGCCCCGGATTTCACGCAGACGCTGATGCTGCCCGCCCTGCCGCCAGAGGCACGGGCGGCGCTGGACCGCGACGGGGTCTGGTACCGCCCGTCGGAATTCGACGACGATGCCTATCCGATCACTCGCCGCCTGATAGAGGAAAGCGCCACACATGCGATACTGGACGGGCCGAAACTTTCCGTCGCCGGGCCCGTGCGTATTCTGCACGGCACGGCGGACGAGGTCGTGCCGATGGCCCATGCGGAACGCGTTGCGGCCCATATCGATGCGTCGTCGGTCGATTTGGAGATTGTAGACGGCGGCGACCATCGCCTGTCGACGGATGCCGATCTGGCGCGGTTAGGACGCGCGATCGCTGAGATCGTGCAGGGTCTTTAGCGCCGAACGATAGCTGGGCCACAGCAAATCCACGCCAAGCTCCCGCTTGATTCGGTCGTTGCTGACACGTTTGTTGTCGGCGTAGAAACTGCGCGCCATCGGCGACAATTCCGCCTCTTCGAAGGGGATTTCCGGCGGTGGTTCCACGCCCATCAATTCACAGGCATAGGCGATGACCTCCTGCGGCGGGGCCGGGTCGTCGTCGCAACAATTATAGGCCGCCCCATTCTCCGGTTTCGCCATGGAGGCCAGCAGGATCTGTCGAATATCGTCGACATGAATGCGACTGAAGACCTGTCCCGGCTTCACCACGCGCTTGGCGCGGCCCGACCGGACGGTTTCCAGCGCGTTGCGGCCGGGCCCGTAAATTCCGGCAAGGCGGAAGGTTTGGACCGGCCCGGCCTCCCCCAGCGAGAACCAGGCCTGTTCCGCCAGCAACCGGCGGCGTCCACGCGATCCGCTGGGTGTCAGGTCGGCGGTTTCGTCCACCGTCGCCCCGTCGCGATTGCCATAGACGCCCGTGGTCGACAGATAGCCGATCCAGTCGAACGGCGCGGCGTTCCGAATATCGCCGCCATGGAGGTCGATCACAGGGTCGCCGTCTTCGTCCGGCGGGACGGAACTCAGTAAATGCGTTGCCTGTTCCAGCGCGCGGCGCCCGTCCGTGTCCAGCGCATTACTGCGGTCGAAGATATGCGCGTCGATCCCCGCATCGCGCAACCGGCGCTGCTTTTCCCGCGTACGGCAGGTGGCGGAAATCAGGGTTCCCGATTGGCGCAAATGGC
This sequence comes from Pacificispira spongiicola, assembly GCF_012926505.1. GTDB lineage: Bacteria > Pseudomonadota > Alphaproteobacteria > UBA8366 > Aestuariispiraceae > Pacificispira > Pacificispira spongiicola. The sequence continues at coordinate 174,471 of NZ_JABBNT010000003.1, read as the reverse complement.
GCGCCAGCGCATGCGCGCTGTAACCCAGTCCGAACACGAAGATATGCGGTACATGCGGGGCCGTGAACGCCATGAAAAAGCCTTGAAAATTAAACTTGCGCCGGGGGCGTGCGCGGAAGACCTTAGGGCCATGAACAGCCGTCTTCAACCGTTAGCCTTCCTGTTGTGTCTGCCGCTGCTGATGGCGACCGGGACTTCCGTCCGGGCGCAAACCGTGGAGTCGGCGCAGGAAACGGAATATCACGATTGCATGCGTCTGGCCCGCATCGATCCCGGCGCGGCCTTCGAACGGGCGTTGAGCTGGCAGGATTTGGGCGGCGGTGTTCCCGCGCGGCATTGCGAGGCCGTGGCGCTCATGATGCTGGGCCAACCGGCGGAGGCTGCTGCGCGATTCGAGGAATTGGCCAAGGCCATGCCCGATACGACCCCCGCTGAAATTGTCGCCGACGTCATGGCCCATGCCGGGATAGCCTGGATGGATGCGGGCGATTTGGACCGGGCGCGGGCGGCGCAGACGGCGGCCCTGGACATCTATCCGGATTCTCCGGCGATCCTGGTCGACAGGGCCATGGTCCTGTCGCAGCAATCGCATTTCTGGGAAGCCATCGACGATCTGAACCGGTCGATCGAGCTGGACCCAACGGACCCGGCGGCCTTCGCCCTGCGGGCCAGCGCCTATCGCTTCGTGGAGGCGGAAGGCCTGGCGCTGGAAGACGCGAATAGGGCCTTGTCCATCGACCCGGACCAACCGGAGGCCCTGTTGGAACGCGGCATTTTGCTGCGCTTGAAGGGCGATCTCGCCGGGGCCCGCAAGGATTGGCTGCACCTGATCGAAATGCATGACGGCCGCCCCGCCGCCGAACTCGCCCGTCGCAATCTGGAAAAGCTGGACGTCAAGGAATAGGGGGAAGCGCGTTTCGCCTACGAAAAGTCGAGGTTATCCTGTGTTACATTGTACGGGCGAACGGTTACGCTAATTACCAACCGAGCGGATTGATCCGCTGGAACTCCTTCAACAGGTTCTAGAAGAATATCTGAAGTAACGGATAGATGCGTAATTAAACTGTCGTCTTCCAACAACACGTAGAATGGAGATTCGTCGGCGTCTGGAGTGCGGGGGCCTTCCGGCAACGCCGCTCCAAGTGCTTCTGGAGAACGTGGCATGCAAAGCGCGTCAAAAATCGTTTTCACGCGATTATCAATGTCTTGAATTGTTCGACCGGGTGCTCCGTGCCGAAGCAGCAGTATATCGAGCGCACATATCAAACCGTTTTTCTCTGTCACGATCGGCTTCCACCTAAACCCCAGAGAATCAATTTCGCTCTTCATAGAGGTGGAACCGATAACAGGAGCGGAAGTATGTCCGCGCGAAAGAACCGGATGTTCGCTCCATAAACACTTTAGTTGCTTATGAAATGACTTCCTAATGTCGTGCTTATGCAATGACCGTTTTGATTGTGTTTTGTCGTTTCTGCTGGCCAACAATTGGCCCGCATAGGTCAGTCTAAAATGCATATCACCCTCGTCCGATTTTGAGCACGAACCTCAACGTATAAAAAACGAACATTTTTTAACTACTTAAACTAGCACACAATCATACTAATGGGTATGGGAGGCACAATATAGCCAAAGAAAAACCCCGCCGATCCTGCGACCGACGGGGCTGATCTGATTCCGATGACGACGGATCAGGCGGCGTAGATGCCGGCCTGTTTGATGTCGTCCGACACCTCGGATTCGAACTGTTTGAAGTTGCTCTGGAACAGGCCGCGCAGATTGTGCGCGGTGGCGTCGTAGGCGCTGCCGTCGCTCCAGGTGGTTTTCGGCTGCAGCACGTCGCTCGGGACATCCGGGCAGTTTTCCGGGATCAGCAGGCCGAAATTCGGGTCCTGGACCCGGCCGATGGAGGCCAGCTTGCCTTCGATCGCGGCGCGCAGCATGGCGCGGGTATACTGGATCGACATGCGCTTGCCGACGCCGTATTGACCGCCGGACCAGCCGGTATTGACCAGCCAGCAGCGCGCGCCGGTCTTGGCCATCTTTTCGCCCAGCATCTTGGCGTAAACGGTCGGGTGACGCGGCATGAAGGGCGCGCCGAAGCAGGTGGAGAAGGTCGCCTGTGGTTCGGTGACGCCGCGTTCCGTTCCGGCGACGCGGGCCGTGTAGCCGCTGAGGAAGTGGTACATCGCCTGTTCCGGGGTCAGTTCCGAAATCGGCGGCAGAACGCCGAAGGCGTCGGCGGTCAGCATGACGATATTCTGCGGCAGGCCGCCCATGCCGGTCGGCTCCACATTCGGGATAAAGTCGATCGGATAGGAGGCGCGGGTGTTTTCCGCCAGCGACCCGTCGAACAGGTCGACCTCGCGGGTATAGGGGTCGTAGACCACGTTTTCCAGGATCGTGCCGAAACGCCGCGTGGTGGCAAAGATTTCCGGTTCGGCTTCCTGGCTCAGGTTGATGACCTTGGCATAGCAGCCGCCCTCGAAATTGAAGACGCCGTTGTCCGACCAGCCATGTTCGTCATCGCCGATCAGCGTGCGCGATCCGTCGGCGGACAGCGTCGTCTTGCCGGTGCCGCTGAGGCCGAAGAACACCGCGACGTCGCCGTTCGCGCCGATATTGGCGGAACAATGCATCGGCAGAACGCCCTTTTCCGGCAGGATGTAGTTCATCAGCGAGAAGACGGATTTTTTGATTTCGCCCGCATATTGCGTCCCGCCGATCAGCACCAGACGCTGGTTCAGGTCGCAGAAGACGAAGCATTCGGAATTGGTGCCGTCGCGTTCCGGCACGGCGTTCATATACGGCGCGTGCAGAATGGTCGCGTCCGGCACGAAATCGGCCAGGTCTTCCACCGACGGGCGGATGAACATGTTGCGCGCGAATAGTGCGTGCCACGGGCTTTCGGAAACGACGCGCACCTTGATGCGGTGGGCGGGGTCCGCCCCGGCATAGAGGTCCTGGACGTAGAGATCGCGGTTCTGAAGATAGACGGCGGTCATGGCATGCAGTCGGTCGAAGCGATCCTGATCGACCGGCTTGTTCACCTTGCCCCACCAGATGGAATCCTTGGTGTTCGGCTCTTCCAGAATGAACTTATCGTTCGGCGAGCGACCGGTATATTTCCCGGTTTCGCAGGCCAGGGCCCCGCCCTTCGTTACCACGCCCAGGCCCTGGCGCACGGTCGCTTCGTACAGCGCTTCCGCGCCCAGGTTCCAATATTGCGGTCCCGAATTGACGATGCCGTGTGTGCCCAGCCCGAAGGCGCTTCTGGTAGAGAGTTTTTCCGTGCCCAAGATTTCCTCCATTGTGCGTCCCGTCTCCGAAAAGACCGCATCGTCCGGTTGACACGGCGGGGTTCGGGACATGGTTTGTTTCGCGTCGAAGACGGTGGCCCTCATTCATCCGTGCGGATGCCCACCGACGTCGGCGTTGTTATACTAAGCACGATCCGGGATGGCGAGTCGGAACGGGTCTTACGGTGCCGGATTTCGGGCCTTCTTCACCAGCCGCACCAATTCCGCGCGGACCGCGTCGGATGTCGCCATCGGCGTATCGAAGGCAAGGCGGGCGACGGCGCCACCCCGGCGCAGGTCGCAGCCTTCGGGATCGACCCCCGTCATACGCCAACCCGGCCCGTCCAGCCCCAACAGCCGATGCGCATAGAGCTGGATCGCGTCCAGGTGATCGTCGTTCATGTGATCGATGATTCCGGCTTCCGCCGCGGCAAGGGCGTCCGTGTCCCCGACATAGAGCAGCCCGTCGCCCTTCGCCCAATGAATGCGCCCAAACCCGGCCACCAGATGCGCCTTTTCCGGCGTCAGGCGGTACAGATTGAAATCCTTGAACCCGCGATACAGTGCCGCCGACGGATGCCGCCGGACATATCGGTCGATCAACGCCGGATCGTCCACCCGCTCCACCGTGCCGTGCAGGCTGGCCCGCGCGCCGGTCAGGGGATCGTCCAGACCGGCCGTGCCGTCCACCAGGATGGACGCGCGATTGTCCGCCTTCAGGTTCTTCGTGTGATCGGCAAGGTCGCTCAACAGCATCAACACCTCACCCCGCATCGTCGCCGCGATCAGGACCAGGGACCCATAGGGTTCCCCCGTTTCCGCCAGGATCGTGGACAGGACCGCCTTATCGGCGGTGCGCAACAGGTGGCGGCAGGTGGTTTCCGGTGTGGATGCGGACATGGTGAGGCTCCGATTCGTGTTGCGAACCGTTCTCGCCTAGCGAATTTATGCCCGTTTTGGAAGCCCGATCTGACGAATGGCCGCAACCAGCGCCCCGCCGGTGATGAGCGCGCAGGCGGCGGCAAGCGGCCAATCGGCCTCTGCTTGACCCGTCGCGACCAGCAACAGGGCGGAAATCAGCGGCGCCATATAGCTGAACACACCCAACAGGCGCAGGTTTCCCCGCTTCATGCCGATATCCCAGGTGAAGAAGGCCGCACCCACTGGTCCGATCCCGAGCAACAGGATACCCAGCCATTCGCCTGTCGTCGCGGGCTGCACCCAGTCTTCGAAGGCCAGATGACAGACGGCGCCGCCCAGGGCCGTTGCCGCGCAGAACCAGCCCACCGCATCCGTCGGCACGGACCCGAAAAAACGCGATCCGACGGAATAGCTCGACCAAGTCAGCGCGCAGGCCGTCGCCGCCAGATAGCCGATGGTATATTCGGGTTGAAGGGAGATGCTGCCGCCCTTCGTCACCAGCAGGGCGCAGCCGACGAAACCCATGACCGCGCCGATCAGGTGATGCGGCCCCAATCGTTCCGATCCCGGCAACAGGGCCGAAAACACGACGATCAGCAGGGGCCACAGATAGGCGATCAGGCTGGCCTCTACCGCCGGCGCCGTCTTCAGCGCCAGGAAGTAGAAGGCGTGATAGCCGAACAATCCCGCCACGCCGAATACCCAGACCTTCAACGGATGGCGCAGGTGGGACAGCGGCGATTCCCGGTACAGGACCCATTTCCCCAGCATCAGCAGGAAGGCGATGGAAAAGGTCATGGCGACCAGTTGGAACGGCGGGATCCCGCCGGTCCAGGTCGTGAACAGGGCCAGGGCGCCCCACATCAAGACGGCGGTGGACCCGATCAGGGTCGCGCGGAATTCGGTCATGGTCGAATTTGTCCGGAAGGTCTGAAACGCGGTCATTTTGGCGATGACGACCGCGCCTGTCTTGACCCTAACTCCTGTTTTACCGACCCAATCCGTCGAGTCGGCAGCGCCGACGATAGGCGCCCGGCGTCTCCCCGACCTCGCGGCGGAAGGCACGGGTGAAGGCGGTTTGGTCGCCGAATCCGTGGGTGAGGGCGATTTGCGCGATGGGGACGGACCCATGGCGCAAGGCCAGCTTGGCACGGTCCAGGCGCAGACGGGTCAGATAAGCCAGCGGGCTTATTCCCGTCCATTCCCTGAACAGGGCGAACAGGCGGCTGGGGCTGGTCGCCGCGGCGGCGGCGATATCGGCGACCGTCAACGGTTGATCGTAGCGCGCGACCATGAAGGACAGCGCCGCCCGCAATCGGGACGGCTGGGCTGCCGCGTTCGGCGCCAGAGCGTCCAATGCCGTCGATAGGATGAGCCCCGGTAGCGCGATGTCGCCGGTGCCGCGCGTATCGACGAAGGACAGCAGATGATGCAGCGCCCGATCGACTTGGAAGAAGGGCGAGGGGCCGTCTTCCGCTTTCATATCCAACGCGCCCAGACGCCGTTGCGGGATATCGAGGACGACGCAGCGGGTTTCCACCCCGCGTCCCTCGAAGACGTGGATGTCCCCGGCCGGGACGAAGGCCGCCGTCCGCGCATCGACGTAGCCGCCATATCCACGGGATTCCATTTCCAGACGTCCATGCAGGGGCAGGACGAATTGATGATAATCGTGGCTGTGCGCCTGAACCGCGCCGCGATAGCTGCGCAGGCTCAGACTTGCGGGACCGGCATTCATCTCTCTCTCCCGACCGACGCCGAACGAAATGGCATGGCAGGATAGCGCGATCCGTTTAGTGCCGGAAGTGGCGCATGCCGGTGAAGACCATGGCGATCCCGGCCTCGTCGGCGGCCTTGATCACTTCGTCGTCGCGCATCGACCCGCCGGGTTGGATTGCCGCCGTGGCGCCCGCCTTGACCGCTTCCATCAACCCGTCGGCGAAGGGGAAGAACGCGTCGGAGGCGACGACCGATCCTTCGACACCGGCCTGTTCGCCGCCCTTCCAGGCGGCGATGCGGGAGGAATCGACACGGCTCATCTGGCCCGCGCCGATGCCGACGGTCGCGCCGCCCCGGGCATAGACGATGGCGTTGGATTTCACATGTTTCGCCACGCGCCAGGCGAACATCATATCGGCCATTTCCTGTTCCGTCGGCTGACGCTTTGTCACGACCTTCAGGTCCGATTGCTCGACCCGGCCGCTATCGACCGTCTGCAACAGATAGCCGCCTGCAACGGTGGTCGCCTGGATCCGGGTTTCCGTGCGGTCCGGCATTTCTTCCGTACGCAGCAGACGCAGATTTTGCTTTTTGGACAGGGTCTCGCGGGCGCGCGGTCCGAATTCCGGCGCGATGACCACTTCCAGGAAAAGTTCTTTCAGTTTTTCCGCGAGGTCCAGATTCACCGACCGGTTGACGGCGACGATGCCGCCGAAGGCAGAAACCGGATCGCAGGCCAGTGCCCGGTCCCAGGCATCGGCCAGGGTCTCGCCCGACGCGACGCCGCAGGGATTCGCGTGCTTGACGATGACGACCGTCGGTTCGTCGAATTCCGCCGCCAATTCGAAGGCTGCGTTCGCGTCGTTGATATTGTTGTAACTGAGTTCCTTGCCCTGAATCTGTTCGGAATTGGCGACGCCGGGACGGTGATCGCCGGGCCGCGAATACAGGGCCGCCTGCTGATGCGGGTTTTCGCCGTAGCGCAGTTTCATCTGCCGTTTTCCGGCCAGGGCCAGGCGCTTCGGCCAATATTCGCCCTGCTGCTGCGCGAACCAGTTGGAAATCGCGCTGTCATAGGACGCGGTGCGGGAATAGGCCTCCCGGGCCAGGAACTGGCGCAATTCCAGCGTCGTCGCGCCTTCGTTTTCGTCCATCGCCTGCAGGATGCTGTCGTATTCCGCCGGATCGGTGGAGATGGTGACGAATTCGTGGTTTTTCGCCGCCGCGCGGATCATGGCCGGCCCGCCGATATCGATATTTTCGATACATTCCTCGTAGCCCGCGCCGGACGCCACGGTTTCGATGAAGGGATAGAGGTTCACCACGACCATATCGATCTGCGAGATCGAATGCGTTTCCATGGCGATGCGGTGTTTCGCATCGTCGCGTCGCGCCAGAATGCCGCCATGAATCGACGGGTGCAGGGTTTTCACCCGACCGTCCATGATTTCCGGGAACCCGGTGTGATCCGATACCTCGGTCACGGCCAGTCCCGCTTCCTTCAGGATTTTCGCGGACCCGCCGGTCGACAGCAGCCGAACCTTGTGTTTGGCAAGGCCTTTCGCGAATTCGACCAGGCCGGTCTTATCGGAAACGGAAATCAGGGCACGTTGGATCGGTTGATCGCTCATGGACGGATGTCTCTTCCTCATTGAACCGATGCCGGTGGTCCGGCACTAGGGCGAAAGGCCTATTCCCCTACCCGCGCCGCGTCAAGGGCGGGGATGCTGCGTTGCAGCGTATTCGGGTCGGGTACATATTCGGGTACCATGTCGGATACGGCGGTCAGCGCGCCGTGACGATCGCCGCTACGGGCCAGGGATTCCAACCGGTCCAGCGCCGCCGCCATTTCGGCCAGATCGCCGGTGCGCGGTGCGGCCAGGGTCATGCCGGGCGCGCGGGTCGGCAGTTTCTCTTCCCCGCCATACAACAGTTCTTCATACAGTTTCTCGCCGGGGCGCAGGCCGGTGAAGACGATGTCGATATCCTTTTCGGGCTGCAGACCGGCAAGGCGGATCATCTGCCGCGCGAGATCCAGGACCTTCACCGGCGGCCCCATGTCCAGAACGAAAATCCGTCCGGCGGCGTCCGCATCCTCGACGCCAACGACGGCCGCCTGCAGGACCAGTTCCACGGCCTCGCGCACCGTCATGAAGAAACGCGTCACGTCGGGATGGGTGACGGTCAGCGGTCCGCCCGCTTCCAACTGACGACGGAACAGCGGGACCACCGACCCGGTGGAACCCAAGACGTTGCCGAACCGCACAACGACATAGCGTGTCTGTCCGGCCTTGCGGGAAATCGGATCCAGCGCCTGAATATAGGCTTCGGCGATGCGTTTGGTCGCACCCATGACATTGGTCGGATTGACGACCTTGTCGGTGGAAATCTGCACCATGCAGGCAACCCCGCAGTCGCGGCAGGCATCGGCGACGATACGCGACCCGATGCAATTGGTCATGACGCCTTCCAACGGGTTGGCTTCGACCATCGGCACATGTTTCAGGGCCGCGGCGTGGAAGACGAGTTCCGGCTTGACCCGTGCCATGACCGCGCGGACCCGTTCCCGGTCGCGGATATCGCCCAGGACGGCCTGACGCGGCAATTCCTTGAACCGTTCCGACAGTTCCAGGTCGATCAGATACAGCTGATATTCGGATGCGTCGAACAGGGTCAGTTCGGACGGACCGCTTTCCGCAATCTGGCGCACCAGTTCCGACCCGATCGTACCGCCCGCGCCGGTGACCAGAACCCGCTTGCCCCGTGCCAGCGCCCGCATCGCGTCGCGGTCCAGCGGTTGTTGCGGTCGGCCCAACAGGTCCTCGACCGCCACCGGGCGCACTTTCAGGCGACCGGAATCCATGTCGCCGCTGCGCAATTCCGTGCGCTTTGGCGCGCGCGCAACGGTCAGGCCCTTGCTTTCGGCCAGTTCGACGACGCGCCGGACCAGATCGCCGTCCAGGTTTTCCTTGGTGATCACCAGACGCTGCGGGATCAACGGCACCGTTTTCAGGATATCCTTGAAATCATCAATGCCCCCCAAAACTGGAACATTGTGGATTTCCCGGCCAATGCGTGTCCCTTTTTCATCCAGGATGCCGACAGGAAAATAGGGCGCGTTGGGATCGCCGCGCAATTCACGCAGGAACAATTCCGCGCCGTCTCCCGCGCCGACCAGCAGAATCGGCACGCGTTTGGAATCCGCCCGCGCCAGGACGGAACTCAGGCGCCGGTCCTTGAAAACCCGATACAGGAAGCGCGGTCCGCCCAGCATGGCCAGCAACACGAACCAGTTGATCAGCGGCAGGGATCGGGGCATCGACTCCAGCCGTGTGACCAGGAACATCAGCGGCAGGAAACACAGAACGATGATGGTCGCGGCCTTGGTCAGCGCGACAAGATCGTCTATGGAAGCGTATCGCCAGATGCCACGGTAAAGACGGCTGGACAGAAAGACCACGGCGGCAATCGCGGTGAAGATCAGCGTGCCTTGCCAGAAGGTCCTGTCGGGCAGGTATTGCACGGAATCGCCCAGGCGCAGATACAGCGACAATGGGAACGACAACGCGGCCATCGCCACGTCGTGCAGGAAGGCAATGCGCGCCCGCTTGTGTTTCAACGCCCTGAACATGTGATCGCGTATAGCCTTGACCCGGTTCGCGCGCAAGGGTGAGGGGGTGGTGGGGATGTCCCCTCAATAAGGCGTTGCGAAGGCTTTCGCGGTGGCGGCCAAGGCCTCGCGGGCCGGAATGGGCGCGATCCAATCGTCCATCGCGCCGTTGCTGGTAAAGGTTCCGGTCAATCGCGCGATGGCGGGATAGGTGCCGGTCAGCCGCCCCAATCCGCGCAGCAGCGGCACCGGCACGGGCAGAAGGCGCGGGGTTTTGTCCATGCCCGCCGCCAGGACGCGGATCAGCTCGGGCGTCGACAGGTCCTCCCCGTCCTTGGGGTGGTATGTGCCGGGCGTCCCGGTCAGCGCATGCCGCACGGCATCCGCCAGATTGTCGACATGGATCAGACTGCGCTTGTTCCGGACCAGCCCGAATGGCAGGGGCCGTCCGGCCTCCACCCATCGCATCAGGCGTTCGAAATTCGCCTTCACGCTCGGCCCATAGACCAGGGGCGGGCGCAGGATCGCATGGTCCATCGGCCCGGCGAGATCGCGGATCGCCGCTTCCGCTTCGGTCTTGCTGACGGCATAGGCGTCATAGGGGCTGGGCGGATCGTCGGGCGCGACGTCCTCGCCGCTTTCGCCCAGGACCTTGATCGTGCTCATGAAAACGAAGCGTTTCAGACCCGCTTCCGCCGCCTGACGCACCAGATTCGCCGTGCCGTGCAGATTGACTTCCTTGAAGACCGCCTCGCCCTCCGTCGGGTCGTTGGTCATGACATGGACGCGGGCGGCCAGATGCACGACGGCGGCGCAGCCGTTCAGGGCCTGCCGCCAATCCGTGCCGCGATGGATTTCGCCGATTTCGTGACGACCGACCGGACGGACCTTCCAGCCCGCCGCCTTCAGCCGCGCGGTCACCGCCTTTCCGACGAAGCCCGTCGCCCCGGTAATCAGCACCCGATCCGTCATCGCCGCATCCACCATAACAATCCGCCCACCAGCACCGCCGCGCCGCCCAGCGCGACCCAGGTCTGGGTCAGGGACAGCACGGACAGCGCGATCAGGCCCGCATTGGTACAGAGAATCGCGGCGGAAACATGGCGATGGGCGCGGGTACGGTCCGCCCCGCCTGCCATCCGGTCGGCGACGGCCTTCTGATAGAAATGTTCGCGATGCGCCTGCCAGACCTTTTCCAGGCGTGCGGCCCGGCGCAGCAAGGTGATCCCGGCATCGGCCAGATAATAGGCAGGCAGGATCAGCGCCGGGGCCCAATAGCCGTGCGCGGCCAGCAGCAGCAGAAACCAGCCCAGGCAATAGCCCAAGGGAACGCTGCCGACATCGCCCAGGAACAGTTTCGCGGGCGGCCAGTTCCAGACCAGGAAGCCCAATGCCGCCGCCGCCATCGTCAACGGCGCAGCAACCGGTAGTCCACTGTCCGGCAGCAGGACGGCCAGCACGGCCAGTCCCAATCCGATGCCCAGGGTTTCAACACCGGTGATGCCGTCGATCCCATCCATGAAATTATAGAAATTCAGGAACCCGGCCCACAGCAGGATCGCCGCCACGGCGTCCAGCCATTCGGGTAAAAGACCCTGGAAGATCGGCCCTTGTTCCGACAGGACCCATACGCCGACGGCGCAGGCGATCAGGTGGGCGGGAAACCGGACCGCGGCGCCCAATGTCTTCAGGTCGTCGATCCAGGACAGCAACGCCAAAGCGCCCACCGCAGCGATCACCGCCGGATGAAGCCCAGCGAGCCCGACCGGTTGAATCAGGGCAAGGACGATCCAACCGATTGCGACGGTGATGCAGACGGCCAATCCGCCGCCGCGCGGGGTCGGGATATCGTGGTTTGACCGGTCGTTCGGCGCGTCCAGAATCGCGCGATGCTGCAGCCAGCGCAGGACCGCGCCGGTCACGCCGACCCCCAGCAAGGCGAGGCAGAGGCTATATCCGATCCAGAAAGCCATGGGGCGGGTTTACGGTGTGCCGCGCGACGGGCGCAAGTTAATTCGGCTTTTTCGGGACGCTGTCCCCGGCGGAGGCCTCCTTGCCGTCCAACGCATCGGCCAGTCGGTTCGCCGCGCTGCCGGGGCGTAGAGGGGCGGGCTGGCTTTCCGCCGGATGCCAACCGTGCAGGAAGACGACGTCGAAGGTGGCGGGGATGCGTCCATCCGGCCCGGCATGCCGATCCGCGTAAAGCTGGGCCGCGTGCAGAAAGACCGCGCGGCGCGTCGGACGGCGCAGGCGCTCGCCGATCGCGTTGCCTTCGCCCATCGCCCGCAATTCCGCCATCAGGGTGAAGGGGCTGGTATAGGTGACGGTGATCCGGTCGACATCCGCGACCGGCAGGGCGAAGCCCGCGCGCTGCAACAGACCCGCCGCGTCGCGCAGGTCGACCATCGGCGACACGCGCGGCGACACGCCGCCCGTGACCTCCAATTCCGCATCCATCAGGCAGGCGCGCAATTCAGTCAGCGTTTCGCCGCCGAACAGGGCCGCCTGAAACAATCCGTCCGGTTTCAGCATGCGGTTGATGCGGACCAGCATGCCGGGCAGGTCGTTCACCCAATGCAGTGCGAGGCAGGAGGTGACGAGATCGAAGCTGCCCGGCGCGAAGGGCAGGAAATCGTGACCGGCCCGAACGGTGGGCAGGCCCGCGTGGCGACAGCGTTCGGCAAAACCCGCATCGCGGTCGGCGGCGATGACCGTTTCCGCCCGGCCGCGATCCCGAAGCCCCGCCGCGACAATCCCCCGCCGTGCGTCGAGCTCCAAGGCGGCGGCAAAGGGGCGCGCGACATCGTCCAACCGGTCCAGCAGACGGTCGGCCACTTCCTCGAACAGGAATTCGGCGTGGGTATTGCCCGATCGGACGCGGCGCGACGCGCCGGATCTGTTCCGGGCCAGCGCTGTCGGATCGAAGATCTGCATGGGATCGGTCATTTTCTCTCCGCAGGTGTTTCCCGTTCGTCGGCAAGCTTCTACAGTGAGCTTTCTACACGGGTGGTTCCGGTGAAGAAACCGGGCAACGGAAAGACTCACGGGTTATTTGGGGTAGTCGGGTGACAGATCAAACCATCGATGCGGCGGTGCTGCATGCGGAACTTCGGTCCGGCGCGGAAATCGCGCTGATCGACCTGCGGGAAACGGGGGTGTTTGGAAAGCGCCACATTCTGCGTGCCGTCAATATACCGCGCAGTCGTCTGGAGCTTTGCTATCGCCGCATGATCCCGCGCTGTGGGGTGCCGATCGTCCTGTGCGACGCGGGCGAAGGGCTGACCGATTGCGTTGCGGATATCCTGACCTTCGCGGGCTGGCGCAATGTCCGGGTCCTGAAGGGCGGTATCGATGCCTGGGAGGCCGCAGGGTATCCGCTGTTCAGCGGGGTCAACGTTCCGTCCAAGGCATTCGGCGAATTCGTCGAATCTCGGGACGGCACGCCGCATGTTTCTGCCGACGAATTGCATGAGATGCAGGCGCGCGGCGACAATATCGCCGTATTGGACAGCCGCCCTTTCCCCGAATTCCACAAAATGTCCATTCCGGGCGGCATCGACATGCCGGGCGCGGAACTGGTGCATCGGGTAAAGACGGTCGTCACCGATCCGGCGACCAAGGTCGTGGTCAATTGCGCCGGACGCACCCGGTCGATCATCGGCGCGCAATCGCTGATCAATGCCGGACTGGAAAACGACGTCGTGGCCCTGGAAAACGGCACGATGGGCTGGATGCTGGCCGGATACGACTGCGCGGCCGATTCCATGGCGGTCGCCGACCCGCCGGGACAGGCGGACGGGCGCTGGGGCCGCGATGCCGCGGAAAAGGTGGCGCGTCGTTTCGGCGTTGGCCGCGTCCAGTGGCGGGATGTCGAATCCTGGTGCGCCGATCCCGACCGAACGACCTTCCTGTTGGATGTGCGTAGTCGCGAGGAATTCCTGGCCGGTCACATTCCTGGATCGCAGCACGCGCCCGGCGGTCAGTTGGTACAGGCGACCGACGAATATGTCGGCGTACAAAATGCGCGATTGGTTCTGATCGACGATGCGGGAACGCGGGCGCTGATGACCGGGTCCTGGCTGCGGCAAATGGGCTGGCGCGATGTTGCGGTCCTGGAATCCGACCTGTCGGATATTGCCTTGGAACGGGGCGAACCGCCTTGCGATACCTACGAATTGGCGTTGATGTCCGTTGCGAAGATTTCCGTCGAAGATTTTGTGAAAATGGGCCCCGGCGTACCGCTGGTGGATTTCTCCCGCAGCCTGGATCACCGAAAAGGCCACCCCAAGGGCGCGCGCTTCGCCATCCGGTCGCGCCTGATGCGGGACCTGTCACCGATCCTGAGCGATCGCTGGATGGTATTCACGGCGGATGACCCGCGCGTCGCCTGCCTTGCCGCCCAGGACATGACACGCGGCGGGGTGCATCGCGTGAAGGTCTTGGACGGCGGCAATGCGGAATGGCGCGCTCTGGGCGGGGAGATTGAAACCGGCATGACCGATCCTTTCTCGCCGGAAGAGGATGTGTTTCACAAACCCTATGATCTGACCCTCAATCGCGCGGCGATGCAGCAATATATCGACTGGGAAACGGCGCTGATGCCGATGGTGGAGCGTGAAGGCACGCTGACCTTTCCCAGCTTCCCGGACTAAGGCGCGCGTCGATGTCGGCGGTGTCGCGGGTTCTGGGCGTCGCCTTGGATTTCGTTCTGCCGCCACGCTGTCCCGCTTGTGGCGTTCAGACGGGCAGTACGGGCGGTCTGTGCACCGAATGCTGGCGCGGGCTGCGGTTCCTGGCTCCGCCGCACTGCGCACAATGCGGCTATCCGTTCGAAATGGATTTCGGACCCGGCGTGCGCTGCGGCGCCTGCCTTGCTCAGGCACCCCATTACGACCGGGCGAGGTCCGCCGTCGCCTATGACGATACGATTGCGCGGATTCTGATTTCCTTCAAACACGGCGATCGGACCGATCTGGGGCCGGGCCTATCTGCCTGGATGCGGCGGGCGGGGGCGGACCTCCTCATGGAGGCGGACATAATCGCCCCGGTACCGTTGCATCGGCGGCGGCTCTTCGCCCGGCGCTATAATCAATCCATGCTGCTCGCGCGGCCCTTGGCGCAGGCATTCGGGAAGCCGTTGGTCGGCGATCTGGTCCTGCGCGCCCGGATCACGCAGTCTCAGGGCCATCTGTCGCCCGCGGCCCGCCGACGCAATGTCGAAGGGGCCTTTCGTACCAATCCGGACCGCAAGGGCGCATTGGCGGGCCGGCGGGTGTTGTTGATCGACGACGTATTGACCACCGGGGCGACGGTCAACGCGATTGCGCGGCGGCTGAAACGTGACGGGGCGGAGGCGGTGGATGTTTTGACCCTGGCGCGGGTCGTGCGCGAAACGGCGGTCTAGGGCGCGGTTCAGGTCAGTCTTCGGCGAAGCGCCATTGATCGCGCCCGCCGTCTTTCGCGGCATAGAGCGCACGGTCCGCCTTCAGGATCGTATGGTCGAAATCGTCGTCGGTGACGTCGTGCGGGCTCAACCCGCCGCTGACGGTGATTTTCAACGGTCCCGCCGCGGTCATCACGGGCCGTTCGCGCAGGGCTTCCAGGAACCCTTCGATTAGCAGTGCGGCATCGGCGATGGACGTATCGCGCAACATGACCAGGAATTCTTCCCCACCCCATCGCGCGATCATGTCGTTATCGCGCAGCGAACTGGTCAGGCGGGCGGAAACCTCCTCCAGAACCTCGTCGCCGACATCGTGGCCATGGGTATCGTTGACTGCCTTGAAATGATCGATGTCCAACAAGGCGACGCAGAACCCTGTCCCGTGATCCAGCGCCGCGCGGGTTTGTGTCGAGAGGGCGTCCGCCGCCCCGCGCCGATTCGCCAGGCCGGTCAGCGGGTCCGTGATCGACGCCTTTCGCAACTTGTCGTTCAGTTCCAGGATTTGCGATTGCATCCGGTCGCTGACGCGGGACAATTTGTGCAGGTTTCGATCCAACCGCCGATACCGCCCGGCCAGCCATTCGACCTCCTGCCGGAGGGCACAGAGCGCGTCATCGGATGCGCCACTCTCTTCCAATGCCGCGACGGCGGAGAGCAAGGCGTCGATGCGTGTCTCTGTCCGGTCCTCCGTCGACACCCGCCCGTCCTATTCGGTCTTGATTTCGTAGGGAAGCGACAGGTCTTCCAACAGTTCTTCGGCCAATTCCACGACGCGCTCGTTTTCCGCATCGCAGCGCCAGACGACGGCGACGGCGGTTCCTGCCTCGTGCGCCTCGTCCATGCGGTCCAGCATGTCCATCAGCGATTTGATGCTGCCGGTGTTCAGATAGGCCAGCGCCACATCCAGCGTCACCGGGTCGGAACCGCCGTCGTTTTCGGCCAGCACATCCTCCAGCCAGGCGACCAGCGGTTTGTAAAAGTCGAACGTGTTCTCCGGATAGGACTCGCCTTCAAGCCGCAGCGTTTTCGTTGCCGGGTCGCAATCGACCTCCGGGGACGACCGCGTGCCTTGTATGCTGATGCGTTCCACCATGATGTTCCGACCCTATAGATGAACCGTAAGACTGAAGAACACATAATCGCCGTCCGCGTCGGACAGATCGTATTCGATCGGTCGGGACGACGTTCTGGCGATTTGCAGAAATCCCAATCCGGCACCCATCGCACCGTCTTCGATCGGGTTTTTCAGGCGTTCCTTGTAAGCCGCTTTCAACCCGGGCCTGTCAAGCGCCAGGATGTCGTCCAGGCGCGCGGACAGGGCGGCGGCGTCGTCGCGATGGATCAAATTCCCGGAATGAATGGCGTAGCTGTCGCCTTCCAGCGCGACCAGCACCGTCCCGGAATTCAATCTTCGCGTATCTTCCGCATCCTGCGCACGCTGCGCCGCATAGTTCCGGATATTCTGCGTCAGTTCGATATAGACGGAAAACAGATCGGCGTTATGGCGGCTCTGTTGGCTGTCGCCTTCCAGATGACGGCGGATCGCGTCGCCCAATTCCTCAATCACGCTTTGCGTCAGCGGCCCGTTGAAGCTGAGGATGATATGGCTGCGTTCCAGAATGTCGCGCAGCGCCTTCACGTCATGGGCGTTCATCGTCCCGTCTTCCCGGACCGGCGCGTGGCGAAGCCGAGAATGGCAAGATCGTCGCGCTGGTGGTGGCCGGTACTGTAGTCCTGGATCGCGGCGACCAGCCCCTGTCCTTGTTCCTCGATCGTTTGATGGACTCCGACGGACAGGGCCTCCATCAGGCGCCGGCGACCGAAACCGAATCCCTTCTCCCCGCCGGATTGGTCCAGCGCGCCGTCCGATGTCAGGAAGATGCGCTCGACATCCTTATCGGTGAACACGGATTCGGTGATCGTCGTGGCCGAACTGGTCTGACGGCCATAGCCCAGCCCATGCTTGCTGGCCTTCACCCGTTCGATTGCGCCGTCGATCTGGACGAAGAAATCCAGGCCCGCGCCGGCGATACGAATGCGGCCCAGATCCGGTTCGATCAGGCACAGGGTCATTTCCAGCCCGTTATCCGGGCCGACCCGCGCTTCGGATTGATGCAGATTGGTGCGCACGGCGCGGTCGACGGCCATCATCACCGTGGCCGGGCCGCCGATCCCCGTCTCCCCGATGGCACGGCGGCAGACGGACGCGGCCATCATCGTCATCATCGCCCCCGGCACGCCGTGGCCGGTGCAGTCGCCCAGCCCGATATACAGGCCGTATTCCGTTTTCAGGCCGAGGTAGAAATCCCCGCCAACGATATCGGACGGTTGGAAATGAATGAAATGGGGTCCGAGATTTTCCTCGAAAAAGGTTGGCTGCGGCAGGATGCCGGTCTGAATCAGGCGCGCATACTCGATCCCGTCGACCAGCTTCCGATTCGCGCTGTGCAGTGCTTCCGTGCGCGATTGGACCAGCCTGTCCAGCCGTTCGCGTTCCTGCACCTGATCGGTAATATCGGTATAGGTGAAGGAATAGCCGCCGATATCCAGCGGCGTGCCGATCACCCGAACGTGTCGCCCGTCCTTCAACTGACGGTCGCGAACATAGTCCGCGCGTTCGAAAATCGGACCCAATCGCCCGCGAATCTGATCGTCGGACATGCCTTCGGGATAATTTCCGCGCGCCGCCAGATACAACAGATGATCGGGGAAATAGGCGCCCTCCTGATCGGCGGCGTCCTGATCCGGCAGGTCGAAGAATTCCCGGTATTTTGCGTTCATGAACAGGATGCGCAAGTCGCTGTCCAGGACCAGCATGCCCTGGCTGATGACGGACGCGGCGGCTTTCAGCGAGGTAGCGATATAATCCGCCTCGCGCCGAACTGCCTTGCGGTCGCCGATCCCCACGATGTTTCCCATCCCCGAATGATCCTGCCCAACGCGCGCGGCATTCGGACCGCCGCACACGCCTATAGAGTTGTATTAGCGTATTTCCTCATGGGAATCATCTGCCTTGCGAGACACATTCGCAATTTGTCGAGTTGACCAGTCCCCCCTCAATCGCGTAATACGCGCTCGGGCCCCTGTGGCGGAATTGGTAGACGCGGCAGACTCAAAATCTGTTTTCCTTTCGGAAGTGGGAGTTCGAGTCTCCCCGGGGGCACCACACTCACCCAATCGACGGAAGCGACGGTCGAAGTCTCTAAACGGATCATCGACATCAGCGGCAATCTCGGTCAGGTGGATAACGTCGCCAATGCGCTGGCGGGGATTTCTGCCTCCTTGAAAAACGATATCGAGGGTCTGCAGAGCATGGTTCGGCGGATCGTGCGGACGTCCGCGCCGGAAGCCGACCAACGGGCGGGCGAGGACCGACGCCGGGAAAACAAGCCCGTTCGGGAGGATCGCCGATCAGCGTCCGACCGGAGAGGATAGGGCCGCCAAGGGCTGTCGGAAATGGGGAAGGGCGATCAGGTCGCGCGGCAGTCCGAACACAATCCATGCAGTTCGACCGTCGTGCTGTGGGCGTCGAAATCGGCCTTGTCGGCCCAGGCTGCTAGATGGCCGTCCAACGCCGGATCGGCAAATTCCGTGACCTTGCCGCAGCGTTCACAGATGGCAAAGGCCGTCTGCCCGCGTGCGTCGCAATGTGGATGAGCGCAGGCAACAAAGGCGTTCAGGCTTTCCAGGCGGTGGGCGAGGCCCGATGCGACCAACCGGTCCAGGGCACGATAGACCTGCACTGGCGCCCGCACGCCCCGGTCCCGGACGCGGTCCAGAATGGCATAGGCACTGAGCGGTTGATCGGCGGCCTCCAAGGCGCTGAAGACCAGGGTCTCGTTCTTGGTCAGCGCCCGCCCGTCCGGCATGTCTTTCTGTGCGGTCATCATCGTTCTCCCGCTGTGACAGTGCCCCGGCGGCCGGGTCGGATCAAGCCGATCAGGAACAGGGCCAAGGCCGCGACGACGATGGATGGCCCCGACGGCGTATCCCATTCCAGGGAGGCGGTGAGTCCGCCCACCACGGACAGAATGCCGAACAGCGCGGCCAGAACGGCCATCTGTTCCGGTCCGTGAGAGAAGCGCCGCGCCGCCGCCGCCGGCACGATCAGCAGCGCCGTGATCAGCAACACGCCGACAACCTTGATCGCGATCGCCAGTGTCAGCGTCAGCAGCAGCATCAGGATCAGTTCCATCCGGTCGGCGCGCGCGCCTTCCGCCTCCGCCAGGTCCCGATTGACCGTGGCGGCGAACAGCGGGCGCCAGATCCAGATCAGCGCGCCTAGAATCACGGCGCCGCCGGTGTAAATCAGCAGGATATCGCCGTGCGTGACGCTGAGAATATCGCCGAACAGCAGCGACGACAGATCGAATCGTACCCAGGTCAGGAAGGACAGGACGACAAGCCCCAAGGCCAGGGAGGAATGGGCCAGCAGGCCCAACATCGCATCCGATCCGATGCCGGACCGCTTGCGCAGGGCGATCAGGGACAGGGCGACGATGGTCGACACGCCGAACACGATGAAGACCGGTTCCAGTTCCATCAAATAGGCGAGCGCGATGCCCAGCAGCGCCGAATGCGCCAATGTATCCCCGAAATAGGCGATGCGCCGCCAGACGACGAAGCAGCCCAACGGACCGCAGACGATCGCCACGCCGATCCCGGCGACCAGCGCCCGCGTGAAGAAATCATCCAGCATGGTGGTGTTCCTTGTCGCTCGCGTGGGCATGGGGGGAATGGTCGTGAGAGTCGTGGTGATGGTCGTGTTCGCAGCTGTCCGCGACCGACCCGTCGGCCAGCCGGACCCGCCCGTCCGGCAAATGCGTATGGTCGTGATGATGGGTGTAGACGGCGATGGACGCGGCGGCCCGGTCCCCGAACAGGGCGCGATAGGCTGGGTCTTCCGCGACGCTTTGCGGTGATCCCTGACAGCAGATATGGGTGTTGAGGCACAGGACGCGATCGGTCGCCGCCATGACGACATGCAGATCGTGGGAGATCAGCAATATCCCGCAGCCTGTCTCATGGCGAATTTGGTCGATCAGGGCATAGAGTGCGACTTCCCCCGCCACATCGACGCCCTGGACCGGTTCGTCGAGCACCAGCAGGTCCGGCTTCCGCGCAATCGCCCGCGCCAGCAACGCGCGCTGAAATTCGCCGCCGGAAAGCTGCGCAACCTCCGCCTTCGCCAGATGCGGAATGCCGGTGCGGTCCAGCGCGGCGGCCCGGTCTTTGGCCGAAACCGGCCCGGTCAGGCTCATCAGCCGATCGACGGTCAGGGGCAGCGTCCAGTCGATCGCAAGTTTCTGCGGGACATAGCCGACGCGCAGACCGGGCGCGCGGATCACACTGCCTTCATCCGGGGTCAGAACGCCCAGAACGGATTTCACGGTCGTGGATTTTCCCGACCCGTTGGGACCGATCAAGGTGACGATCTCACCCCGCCCGACGGTTAAATCGACATTGCGGATCAGCCATCGGCCGCCGCCGCGCGCGCCGATACCCTCCGCCCGGATCAGTGGCGGGGAGTCGGAGGGGGCAGGAGCGCTTGCAAGGGTCATCGTCGGAAATCCCGGCAGTCGGCATGGTTCGTGAGAACAGTGAAATAGCCTGTTGATCCGGCTCGTACCATACGTTATATCATAACGCAATTCATGTTATGATGTAACATTTCAAAGGGTGAACTCCAATGAAACTAGGCCTTCGGTCCGGCGTCGCCGCCGCAATCCTGTCCTTCTCCTCCATTGCGGCCGGGGGAATCACAAGCGCCGCGCATGCCGAGGGTCCGAAGGTCGTGGCGACATTGAAGCCGATTCACTCCCTTGTCGCGTCGGTGATGCAGGGTGTGGGCGAACCGACGCTGATCGTGGAGGGAGCGTCGTCGCCGCATGGATTCTCCCTGAAACCGTCTCAGATGGCGGCGGTGCAGGATGCCGATATGGTGTTCTGGGTCGGGCCGATGATGGAAACTTTCTTGGTGAAGCCGTTGGAAAATGTCGATCCGTCCCATGCGGTGGAATTGGCGGAACTGCCCGGCATGCGTCTGATGAACTACGACGAAGATCATGACCATGATCACGAACATGAGCATGACCATGATCATGCCGACGGCGACGGCCACGATCACGACGCGGACCACGACCATGAACACGAGCATGAAGAAGACCATGCGGACCATGACGCGGATCACGATCACGAAATGGCGGAAGGCGAGGAACACCATCATCATCATTCCGGTGTAGACGGCCATCTCTGGCTGGACCCGGAAAACGCCATTGCCATTGCCGACGGTGTTGCCGACGCGCTGTCGACGGTCGACCCCGACAATGCGGTCCTCTACAAGGCGAATGCCGCGAAGCTGCGCGCCGATCTGTCGGCCCAGTCGGAGCAGATCGCCGCTACCTTGGCGCCGGTGGCCGGACGCGGCTTCATCGTGTTTCACGACGCGTATCAGTATTTCGAATCTCGCTACGGTCTGGATGCCGCCGGGTCGGTGACGGTCAATCCGGAAGTGAGCCCCAGCGCCGCCCATATCGCAGAAATGCAGGACCGTATCCGTGACAGCGGGGCGGTCTGCGTCTTCTCCGAACCGCAATTCCCGGCGAAGATGGTCGATGTGGTGACCGAAGGCATGTCCCTGAACCGTGCGGTTCTGGACCCGCTCGGCGCAACGCTGGAACCGGGCCCGGCATTATACGGCGACCTGATCGGTGCCTTGGCCGACAGTTTCGCTCGATGCCTGGGTAGCGGCAGCTGATCGCCAGGGAAAAGACACAATCGCACGCCATACCGTTGCACCGTCTCGTCAGGGCGCCTGAATCCGGCTAAATCTGCTGACAGGACACCTTGATAGCTTCGGGTAGCGGTATGGCGCTGGTGAAATCGATCGCGACGGTCGGCGGTTGGACGATGATGAGCCGGGTTCTCGGCTTCGTTCGGGACGCGCTGATGGCGGGCGTGCTGGGGGCGGGCCCGGCGGCGGAGGCGTTTGTCGTCGCCTTTCGACTGCCCAATCTGTTCCGCCGCCTGTTCGCCGAAGGGGCGTTGAACGCCGCCCTGGTGCCGCTCTACGCCAAACGTCTGGAAACCGAAGGCAAGGAAAGCGCCGTTCGCTTCGGGGGGGAGGCCGCGGTTCTCCTCGTCCTCTTCATGCTGTTGCTGACGGTTCTGGCGATGGCCTTCATGCCCTTCGTCATCCTGGCCCTGGCACCCGGTTTCAAGGCCGACGGAACGGATGGCGTTTTCGCACTGGCGGTGACGCTCAGCACCATCACCTTTCCCTATCTGACCTTCATGGCGCTGTCGGCGCTGCTGTCCGGCATGTTGAACACGGCGGGACGGTTCGGGGCGGCGGCTGCCGCCCCGCTGCTGCTGAACGTCGTGTTGATTGCCGCCATGGGCCTGCATTTGGTCGGATTGGCGGAATTGCCGCCCGCCGAGATGCTGGCCTGGGGCGTTTTCGCGGGCGGGGTCGCGCAGTTCGGCCTGATCGCCTGGGACGCGCATCGGGCGGGTCTCCTGCCGCATCTACCGCGTCCAACCCTGTCGCGCGATGTGAAATCGCTGCTGCGTCTGATGGGGCCTGGGGTGATCAGTGCCGGGGTCAGCCAGATCAACACCGTTGTGTCGACCATCCTCGCCTCCCTGCTGCCGACCGGGGCGATCGCGCATCTCTATTACGCGGACCGGGTCGCGCAATTGCCGCTGGGCGTGATCGGGGTGGCGGTGTCCGTCGCCTTGCTGCCGCTCCTGTCCCGGCAATTGAGCGCGGGGGAGGATGCGGCGGCCCGCGAAAGCCTGAACCGGTCGTTGGAAATCGGCTTGCTGTTCACCCTGCCCGCCGCGGCGGCCCTGATCGCCATGCCCTTTCCGGTGGTCGACGTCCTGTTCCGGCGCGGCGAATTCGGAATCGGGGACAGCGCGTCCACCGCCTATGTCCTGGCGGCGATGGCGGCGGGCCTGCCGCCGGTCGTGCTGGTGAAAATTTTAAGCCCCGCCTTCTTCGCCAGGCGGGATACGCGGACGCCGCTTTTGATCGCCATCGCCTCCATGGCGGCGAACCTTGCACTCGCCTTCGCGCTGATGCGGGTATTGGGCGCGGCTGGGATCGCCTTGGCCGCGTCGCTGGCGGGGTGGGGGAATGCCGTGCTGATGGGCTGGATCCTGTCCCGGCGGGGGCACCTGCCGCTGGACGCCCGGTTCCGACGCCGGGTACCGCGCCTGGTCCTGTCGGCGGTGGTTATGGGGGGGCTTCTCTATGGCGGGACCATGCTGGCGCCCGGCATGGTCGATCAACCCTTCCTGCTGCGCGCGGGCTATCTTGCGGTTCTGGTTGCCGCGGGTGGGGCGCTGTATTTCGTTCTGGCCCAGATCACCGGCGGCGCCGACCTGCGTGAGGTCAAGCGAGCCCTGACCCGGCGTCGCAAGGCGTCTTGATCCATCTATCACGGCCTTCTGCCTGCTTGACCGTTCCCGATCCAGGCGGGATAAGCGGTGCCGTTTGTTCCATCAACCCGTTCGGGGAGTCCACATCCCATGACCGACACCGGCGAAACCGCAGCCTCTCAACAGGGTATCTCTCAACAGGGCACCTATAAGACGCGGCATCTGCACCGTATTTTTTCCGGCATTCAGCCGACGGGCAATCTGACGCTCGGCAACTATCTGGGCGCCATCCGCAATTGGGTGACGCTGCAGCACGAATTCGAATGCATTTACTGCGTCGTCGATCAACACGCCCTGACCGTCGGCCCGGAGCCGTCCGCCCTGCGCGAGGCGACCCGTCAGGTGGCGGCGGCGCTGATCGCCTGCGGCATCGATCCGCAGAAGAACGTGCTGTTCAACCAGTCGCAGAACCCGGACCATACGGAGCTCGCCTGGTACTTCAACTGCGTCGCGCGGATGGGGTGGCTGAACCGCATGACCCAGTTCAAGGAGAAGGCGGGCAAGAACCGGGAAAACGCATCGACCGGTCTGTTCGTCTATCCGAATCTGATGGCCGCCGACATCCTGGCCTATCGCGCGACCCATGTGCCGGTCGGCGAGGATCAGAAGCAGCACCTGGAACTGGCGCGCGACATCGCGATCAAATTCAACAACGACTGGAAGGTCGAGGATTTCTTCCCGGTCGTTGAACCGCAGATCCTGGGTGAGGCGACGCGCGTCATGTCGCTGCGCGACGGAACGGCGAAAATGTCGAAATCCGATCCGTCCGACATGTCCCGCATCAACCTGACCGACGACGCGGATACGATCGCGAAGAAGATCAAGAAGGCGAAGACCGATCCGGAAAACCTGCCGACGGAAAAGGCGGGCTTCGAAGGCCGGCCGGAAGCCCAGAACCTTGTCACTATTTATGCCGCGCTGACCGGCACGACTGTGGATCAGGCGCTGGCCGATATCGGCGGCAGCCAATTCGGTGCGTTCAAGCAGAAGCTGGCCGATGCGGCAGTCGCGCATCTGTCGCCCATCACGACGGAAATGAACCGTCTGTTGGAAGACCGTGCGGAAATCGATCGCTTGCTGGTCAAGGGGGGCGAACGGGCCCGCGCCTTGTCCGCGCCGGTTCTGAAGGATGTCCGGGAGACCCTGGGGCTGGTCACCGGTTAAGGCATTTGGGGCGGCCTTTCCGATCGGAAGGGCCGCCTACAGGCCATGCGCATGCCCCTGCATTTCCAATAGGCGATAGAAATCCGCCAGCGTCCGGCCCTTTTCGGGGCGGTAGGCGGTGCCCGTATTCGCTATGCCGACGATCCGGTCCAGGCGGAACATGCGGAAATCGTCGCGCAGTTCGCACCACGCGATCAGGGTCCAGACCTTGCCCCAGAACCAAAGCCCTAGCGGCCGGACGACGCGCCGCGTATCCCGGTCTTCCGCATCGCGATAGGTCAGGTCGAGGCGCAGCCGTGCATCGACGGCGCGTTCCAGCTCATCGATGCGGGTGCGGACCGCCGGCGTCATTTCCAGCGCCATGGCATGGATTTCAACTTCCGATGCGCCCGCCTTGCGGGCCTCCGGCAGGACGGCGTCGATCTTGATCAGCGCTTCTTCCGCCGCCTTCGCCATCGCCGCGCCGCCCCAGGCCCGGATCAGGCGCGCACCCGCCGTCAGGGCCACGATTTCATCGCGGTTGAACATCAGTGGCGGCAGGTCGAACCCGGCGCGCAGGACATAGCCGACACCGGCCTCCCCTTCGATGGGGACGCCGGTCGATTGCAGGTCGGCGATGTCGCGATAGATCGTGCGTTCGGAGACTTCCAATTTCTCCGCCAGCATCCTCGCGGTGACGAGCCGACCGCCCCGCAGGAACTGCACGATCTGGAACAGGCGGTCGGCTCTACGCATCGCGATCAACCCATATAGGTGAACAGGCCGATGGAGTTCCCATCGGGGTCGAGGCAATAGGCGAAGCGGCCGACCGGAATGTCGATGACCGGCGACAGGGACTTGCCGCCCGCCTTCTTCACGCGTTCGATACCTTCCTCGACGGAAACGGGGCACATCATGTGGACGGTCGGTCCGGTGCCGTCATTGGCGGGGGTGCCGGGATACAGATGGCCCGCGACGCCCTTGCCGTCCTTGGTCGGGAACATGGCCATTGGGTTGGGGCCGGTAGTGTCGATCGTAAGGTCGATGTCGAATACGGCGTTGTAGAAACGGATGGATGCGTCCAGGTCCGTAACCGGGATTTCGGTCCAGACGGTGAAGTTCGTGGGGGCGTGGCTCATCTTTTCTTCCTCGATATCCGTCCCGGTTCTGCACCGGGACGCTGTTGGCGATGCACGCGTTATCGCACAACCCTCCTGACAGCATTCTGTCAGGAGGGTTCAGGAGGATGAAACAAAATTCGAACGTTCCGGCGCTACAGACCCAGGGCCTTGCGCTTGCGGCGGCTCCAGGCCTGGAGAATTCTGTCCGCACTCATCGCCACCAGGGCGATGGACAGACCGGCGACCAGGCCCATGCCGGCATTCGCCTTGCCCAGCGCCAGATAAACCGCCTGTCCCAGGCCCTTCGTTCCGACCAGCGCGGCGATGACCAGCATGGCCAGCCCATACATGATCGTCTGGTTCAGGCCCAGCATGATGACCGGCAGGGCCAGCGGCAGCTTCACGTCGAACAGGATTTGACGGTCTGTACAGCCGATCTGTTTCGCGGCCTCCACCACATCGGGACGGACATTGCGCAGCCCGTGTTCAACATAGCGGATGGGCGGCACGATGGCATAGATGATAACGGCCAGCAGGGCGGAAAACTCCCCAACCGCGAAGAACATCAGGACCGGGATCAGGATCACGAATTGCGGCATGGTTTGCAGCGTGTCGTTGATCGGCCGCATTGCCGCCGAAACCCGATCGTTCCCCGCCGCCCAGACGCCCAGCGCCCCGCCGATCAGGAAACACAGCAGGACGGCGGCGCCGCACAGATAGACGGACCGCATGGTTTCCGCCCACAGCCCGTTGACGAGCATGAAACCGAAGCTGGCGACGACGAAAACCGTGGTCAGCAACCCGCCCGCCAGATAGGCGACGAGACCGACCAGCCCAATGAAGACCGGCCAGGGCATGCCTTCCAGGCCCCAGAACAGGGTCGGGGCGGCGATGGCGATGATGATCCCCAGGACCTGACGCCCGCGCCAGAAGCACCACGCCGCCAAGGCGACCATGCCGATCCAATAGGCGGCGGCGATTTCCGGCGTCATCGCGAAACCCCAGAATTTCGGATAGACGGCCTTCAACAGCCCGATGCGCAGCGGCAGCAGGACGAAGAAATTGGCGCTGTTCTTCAACCCGTCGGTGACGGCGGAGTAATTCGCGACGAACCAGTCGATTCCGTGGTTCAGCCAATCGGCGACCGCGTTATGGACGATCCAGCTTTCGGGATAGCTTTTCAACGGGGCGACGACATGCGCCAGGACCAGGAAAGCGACCGCCGCGCCGCCGCCCACGATCAGGTGGCGATGGCGCTGGAAGGAACTGTCGGTATGCGATTCTGCGAGGTTCCGTTCGCGATCGGTCAGGCCGCGGGTGACGCGGTCCATGATCATGGCCATGATGGCGATGACGATCCCGGCCAGCAGGCTCTGCCCGAACTGGGCCTTGCGCATGGTGGACAGAACTTCCCAACCGATATCGCCGAACCCGCCGATAATCGCCGCGATAATAACCATGGACAGGGCCGCCATGGTCGTCTGATTGACGCCGACCAGGA
Source organism: Pacificispira spongiicola (assembly GCF_012926505.1). Classification (GTDB taxonomy): domain Bacteria; phylum Pseudomonadota; class Alphaproteobacteria; order UBA8366; family Aestuariispiraceae; genus Pacificispira; species Pacificispira spongiicola. The sequence continues at coordinate 147,272 of NZ_JABBNT010000003.1, read as the reverse complement.
TCTGCGGCAGGGCCGTCGGCACCTCGACCCACCAAAAGGACTGACGCGGGGTGCAACCGCTCATCAATCCGGATTCGCGGATGTCGGACGGCACGCGCTGCAAGCCCAGCATGGTGTTGCGGACCATTGGCGGCGCGGCATAGATCGCGCTGGCAATCAGGCCGACGACCGGCCCGAAACCGAACAGCAGCAGGATCGGGATCAGATAGGCGAAGGCCGGGACCGTTTGCATCAGGTCCAGCATCGGATCGACGATCCGCCAAGCCCAGTTGGACCGGAAGGACAGGATGCCCAGCCCGAAGCCGATGGCGACGGATAGCGGCACCGACACGCCGACCAGGGCCAGCGTGTTCATGCTTTCGAACCAATAGCCGGTGATCAGCATGTACAGCAGGGACCCCAGCGTGAACGCCGCCAGCTTCCAACCGCCTGCCCGATGCGCGATCGCGGTGAAGATCGCGATGGTCACAGGCCAGGGCAGCCAGTGCAGGGTAGCTTGAATCCCGGTCATCGGCCATTCCATGGCCCAGGAGATTCCCCGGAAAATGGTCTGGAAATGCGCGACGAACCAATCCATCGCGACATTGAGCCAGGCTTCCAGCGGAATGACCCAGGGGGTCGGATATTTGACGATCCAACCGGCCTGATCGCGCAGCGCGTAACACAGCGCCGCGAACAGGCCGAAGGCGATCCAGGGGCGCAGGGTTGGGGCGATCCGCATGTCCCGCCGCCCCGCTTAACCGGCGGCGACGGCCTGTCGACCGTCGCGCTCCCCATGGGCCAGGGCCTTCACGACACCGGCCGCCGTGACCTTACCGATCAGTTTCCCGTCCTTGTTGACGACGGCCAGACCGGTGTCCGATCCGGCGAAGGCGGGCAGGATTTCTTCCAGGCATTGGTCAGGGGATACCGTTGCCGCATCCGGCGGCAATCCGTCCGTTGCCGGGTCGAGCACGTCGCGGACGCGAATTACCCGGACCAGCGGCACGTCTTCGGTGAATTCGGCGACGTAATCGTCGGCGGGGTTCAACACCAATTCGGACGGGGTGCCGATCTGCACCACACGGCCGTCCTTCATGATGCAGATACGGTCGCCCAGTTTCAGGGCTTCCAGGAAATCATGGGTGATGAAGACAATGGTTTTATGCAGCATGGTCTGCAAGCGCACGAATTCGTCCTGCATCTGCCGCCGGATCAGCGGGTCCAGGGCACTGAACGGTTCGTCCAGGAACCACAGTTCCGGGCCGACGCATAGGGACCGGGCGATGCCCACACGCTGTTGCTGACCGCCGGACAGTTGCCGGGGGAAGGACATTTCGCGGCCTTCCAATCCGACCAGTTCGATCATTTCCTGCGCGCGTTTTTCGCGTTCCACTTTGCCGACGCCTTGCACCTTCAAGGGGAAGGCGACGTTTTCCAGGACGGTCAGGTGCGGCATCAGGCCGAAATTCTGGAACACCATCCCCATGCGGTGGCGGCGGATGTCGATCAGGTCCGTCTCGCTGGCGGCCAGCAGGTTCTCGCCGTCCAGCAGGACTTCGCCCGCCGTCGGTTCCACCAGACGTGACAGACAGCGTACCATGGTCGATTTGCCGGAGCCGCTGAGCCCCATGATGATGAAGATTTCCCCGGCATGGACATCGAAACTCACGTCCCCCGCCGCTACGATATGCTCCTGTGCGCGGATTTTATCGACATGCGCGTCGGGATTCGGCACCGCGCCGTTCCGACCGTATTGCGCGGTTTCGAAAAACTTCCCCGGATCGGTCCCATAGACCTTCCAGATATTGCGACAGGACAGTTTGACCGGTCGTTCGGTAACCGGCACGTCGGAAAAATCGGCCTCAGCCTGGGAACGGTCCGTCATCTCGGATTCCCCCGATAAGAAAGTAACAAAAGAAACAAAAGTATCCGACCGGGCCTGATCGGCGCCGGCCGGATACGGATATCGATAGGCGGGGCGGTTTAGTTGACCGCGGCGTCCATCCAGGGCTTCCAGGTCGCTTCATTCGCATCGACCCAGGCACCGACGACGTCTTCCAGCTTCTCACCCTTCTGGTCGATCGCCAGCATCATTTTCTGCTGTTCGGTGGAACTCATCTGGAATTTTTCCATGAAGGCATAGGCCGCCGGCCACTTGTCCTTGAAACCGGACCACGCGACCTTGACCGTATCCGGCGGGGCCAAACCGCAATCCATCACTTCGTTCGGGTTCACCCCCCAGGACGGATCGGTTTCGCAAGCCGGGTCATAGGCCGGGAGCTTGACCCAGTCGATATCGACTTCGGCCAGCACCCAATGCGGCGCCCAGAACATCATGACCAGCGGCTTTTTGGCGGCGGCGGCGGCTTTCAGCTCCGCAACCAGGGCACCTTCGGAACCGGCCGGGACGGCGGTGAACGGAATATCCAGACCTTTGATCATCTGTTCGGACCGGTTACCCCAATCCGCCGGATAGGACAGGATACGGCCGTTCGGGAAGGTTTCCGGCGTGGCGAAGGCTTCGGCGCAATCTTTCAGCGCTTCCCAGTCGGGCAGGCCCGGGCAGAGTTCCGCGACGTGTTTCGGATACATCCAGCCTTCGCCGGTATCCAGGCCCAGCGGACCGATTTCGACTTCCTTGCCGCTTTCGATCATCTTCGGATAGATCTCGCCGGCATTGTTCAGCCAGACTTCCATCGTGGCGTGGATCGTGCCGTCGGCAACGGCGGTATGTTGCGGATAGTTCCCGGCGGTCACGTATTCGACGGAATACCCCATCTTTTCCAGGATCATGCCGGTGATATGGGTGGTCACATGCTGACCGGTCCATTCGTTGATCGCGAGTTTGATCGGTTCGTCCGTCGCGCCCAGATCGGCGGCCATGGCGGAACCGCCGGTGGCCAGTGCCAACGCGCAGCCCATTACCAGATTACGGGTTTTACATCCCAACTTCGACATTTCGAAAGGTCTCCCCTAACGTTTGATACCCTGTTGCAAAAGTTTCTTCGGCCTAGCGACCGTCGTTTTGTCCAGTTTGCGGCTTTTTGCTTCGGAAGTCATGTTCGATTTCGGAGCACGAAACACGCACCGTGGAGTGGACAGCGTAGGCGAAGCATGGTCGGCTGATTTGAACTAAAACGTCGCGCATTTGGGAAGGAACGTCAAATATGGTTAAAAGCGTCATCATTACCTGCGCCGTCACCGGGGGCATTCACACGCCGACAATGTCGGATTACCTGCCCATCACGCCTCAGGAAATCGCCGACGAAGCCGTCGCGGCGGCAGAGGCCGGGGCGTCGATTTTGCATTTGCATGCGCGCGATCCGAAGGACGGTCGACCGACCCCGGACCCGAAGGTCTTCATGGAATTCCTGCCCCGCATCAAGCAGCAGACGGATGCGGTGGTGAACATCACGACCGGCGGCGGTCTGGGCATGACGCTGGAGGAACGATTGGCCGCCGCCATCGCCGCCAGCCCGGAAATGACCTCGCTGAATATGGGGTCGTTCAATTTCGCGCTGTATCCGCTGTTGGATAAGTACAAGACGTGGAAACACGATTGGGAACCCGCCTATCTGGAAAACACGAAAGAATTTATTTTCAAGAACACCTTCGGCGATATCGAACGCACCATGCTGGAGCTGGGCGAAGGGCATGGAATCAAGTTCGAATTCGAATGCTATGACGTCGGGCATCTCTACAATCTGGCGCATTTCGCGGATCGCGGCTTGGTGAAGCCGCCCTTCCTGGTGCAGACGATTTTCGGCATCATGGGCGGCATCGGGGCGGATGAGGAAAACCTGATGCATATGCGCCGCATCGCCAACAAGCTGTTCGGCGACGATTACGAATGGTCGGTTCTGGCGGCCGGCCGTCATCAGATGCCCTTCGTCACCCAGGCGGCGGTCATGGGCGGCAATGTGCGCGTCGGGCTGGAGGACAGCCTGTATATCGGCAAGGGCGAATTGGCGAAAAGCAATGCCGACCAGGTCGCGAAGATCCGGCGGATCGTGGAGGATTTGTCGCTGGCCGTCGCAACCCCGGAAGAGGCACGCAAGCGCCTGGGCCTCAAGGGTGGGGATCTGGTCAATTTCTGACCGGCCTTATCCAAAGACCTGAATTTTTCGGAAGGGGGCCATACGGCCCCCTTATCGATTCCATCGTTATTTCGCAGTTGCGAAAAAAACTGTCCCCGGTATTACAGTAAGCCGTCAAAAAGAAAGCCGGAATACGGCACCAAAAATAATCAGGTCTGGGGGTCAGGGATGTCACAAACGAAACTGTTGGTCGCGAACCGAAGCGAAATCGCCATCCGCGTCATGCGCGCGGCGACCGAACTCGGCATCGGCACCGTCGCCGTCTATGCGGAGGAGGACAAACTGTCCCTGCACCGCTTCAAGGCCGACGAAAGCTATCGCATCGGGGAAGGCAACGGGCCGGTTAAGGCCTATCTGAATATCGACGAGGTCATCCGTGCCGCTAAGAAGGCGGGCGCGACCCTGATCCATCCGGGCTATGGCTTCCTGTCCGAAAACCCCGATTTCGCGGAAGCCTGCGCCAAGGCGGGGATCACCTTCATCGGCCCGCCGCCGTCGGTCATGCGCGCCCTGGGCAACAAGGTGTCGGCCCGCGAAATGGCGGTGAAGGCCGGGGTGCCGGTCATGCCCGCGACCGGCCCCTTGCCGACCGATATGGACGAATGCCGCAGGCTGGCGGACGGCATCGGCTACCCCGTCATGCTGAAGGCCAGTTGGGGCGGCGGTGGGCGCGGCATGCGCGTGATCGAGGATGCCTCCAAATTGGCGGAACAGGTCAATGCCGGACGGCGCGAGGCGGAAGCCGCCTTCGGCAATGGCGAGGTCTATCTGGAAAAACTCGTCCAGCGCGCGCGCCATGTGGAAGTGCAGATATTGGGCGACAGTCACGGCAATATCGTCCACCTGTTCGAACGCGATTGCTCCGTTCAGCGGCGCAACCAGAAGGTGGTGGAGCGCGCCCCCGCCCCTTACCTGAACGAGACGCGCCGCCTGTCCGTTTGTGAGTCCGCGCTGAAACTCTGCCGGGAGGCCGGATATGTCGGGGCGGGCACGGTTGAATTCCTGATGGATGCCGATACCGGCGACTTCTATTTCATCGAGGTCAATCCCCGCGTTCAGGTCGAACACACGGTGACGGAGGAAGTGACCGGCATCGACATCGTGAAGGCGCAGATTCATATCGCGCAAGGCGGTCGTATCGGCGTGCCGGGCGAAACAGGGGTACCGAAACAGGAAGACATCCGCCTGACCGGCCATGCCCTGCAATGCCGGGTGACGACGGAAGACCCGGAAAACAACTTCACCCCCGACTATGGGCGGATCACCGCCTATCGCGGCGCGACCGGGTTCGGCATCCGCCTGGACGGCGGGACGGCCTATTCCGGGGCGGTGATCACCCGCTATTACGACAGTTTGCTGGAAAAGGTGACGGCCCGCGCCGCGACACCGGAAGAAGCCGTGCGCCGCATGGACCGGGCGTTGAAGGAATTCCGCATCCGCGGCGTGGCGACGAATCTGGCCTTCTTGGAAAATGTCATCAACAATCCGGACTTCGTCACGGGCGATATCACCACCCGTTTCATCGACACGACGCCCTCCCTGTTTCATTTCCCGAAGCGGCGGGACCGGGCGACGCGGCTGTTGCGCTTCATCGCCGACGTGACGGTCAACGGGAACCCGGAAGTCGCGGGCCGACCGAAACCGCCTGCCCATGCGCATAAGCCGGTCGTCCCGATGACGCTGCATGCCGACCCGGAGCCGGGGACGAAGCAGATCCTGGACGAAAAGGGGCCGGAAGGCTTCCGTGACTGGATGCTGGCGCAGAAGCGTGTCCTGATCACGGATACGACCATGCGCGACGGGCATCAGTCGCTGCTGGCGACGCGCATGCGCACCCACGACATGGTGACGGTGGCGGAAGCCTATTCCCAGCGCCTGCCGCAATTGTTCTCCCTGGAATGCTGGGGTGGCGCGACCTTCGACGTCGCCATGCGGTTCCTGAAGGAAGACCCGTGGGACCGTCTGATCGACCTGCGGGAAAAGGTGCCGAACATCCTGTTGCAGATGTTGCTGCGGGCGTCCAACGCCGTCGGCTATACGAACTATCCGGACAATGCCGTCCAGTATTTCGTGGAAAAGGCGGCGGATGCGGGAATGGATGTCTTCCGAGTCTTCGACAGTTTGAACTGGGCCGACAATATGAAGGTCGCGATGGACGCGGTCTTGAAGACCGACCGCCTTTGCGAGGCGGCGATCTGCTATACCGGCGATCTGTTCGACAAGGACCGACCGAAATACGATTTGGACTATTACGTCGCATTGGGCCGGGAACTGAAATCCCACGGCGCCCATATCCTGGGCATCAAGGACATGGCGGGCCTGTGCCGCCCGGCGCAAATCCGGGTCCTGGTGAAGGCGTTGAAGGACGAAACCGGCCTGCCGATCCATTACCACACCCACGACACGTCGGGCATCGCGGCGGCCACCGTGTTGGCGGCCTGCGAGGCCGGGGCGGATGCGGTCGATGCGGCGATGGACAGTTTCTCCGGCCTGACGTCGCAGCCTAATCTGGGTTCCATCGTCACCGCCCTGAACGACGGCGATCGCCCCACCGGTCTGGACCCGGCGACGATCCGCAGTTTCTCGGATTATTGGGAGGCGGTGCGCGTTCACTATACGGCCTTCGAACCGGATCTGCGCGCCGGGGCGTCGGAGGTCTATCTGCACGAAATGCCGGGCGGGCAGTTCACCAACCTGAAGGAACAGGCCCGCGCGTTGGGACTGGCCGAACGCTGGCACGAAGTCGCCCGCATGTATGCGGAGGTGAACAAACTGTTCGGCGATATCGTCAAGGTGACGCCGTCGTCGAAAGTCGTCGGCGATATGGCGCTCTACATGGTGTCCAGCGGGATTACGCCGGAGGCCGTGTCGGACCCGAATACGGATATCGCCTTCCCGGATTCGGTCGTCGCCATGCTGCGCGGCGATCTGGGGCAGCCGCCGGGCGGTTGGCCCGCGGATATCCAGAAGAAGGCGTTGAAGGGAGAGGCCCCGATCCTCGATCGGCCCGGAAAGCATCTGGCGCCGGTCGATTTCGCCGAAGAACGGGCGAAGGCGCAAAAGGCGGCGCAGCGCCATGTCGGCGATTTCGAATTGGCCTCCCACATCATGTATCCGAAGGTCTTTTCGGATTTCGCGGCCTTTCGGCGCGATTACGGGCGGCTGGACGTCTTGCCGACGCCGGTCTTCTTTTACGGTATGAAACCGGGGGAGGAGATCGCGGTGGATATCGACCGGGGCAAGACCCTGGCGATCCGCATGATGACGGTCGGCGAGGCGGATGAGAAAGGCGAACGGGAAGTCTTTTTCGACCTGAACGGCCAGCCGCGCGTCATCCGCGTCGCGGACAAGGCCGTCGCCCCGTCCGCACCGGCGAACGAAAAGGCCGATCCCGGCAATGCCGATCATGTGCCTGCGCCGATGCCGGGCATGGTGTCGACCATCGCGGTCCAGGACGGGCAGGCGGTTCAGGCGGGCGACGTCCTGATGACGCTGGAGGCGATGAAGATGGAAACCACCATCGCCGCCCCGAAGGCTGGCACGGTCAAACGCCTGCCGGTGAAGGCGGGCACCCAGGTCGACGCGAAGGATTTGCTGGCCGTGGTGGAATAGGGCGCCCTTATTCCGCCGCTTCTGTCCCGCGAGATTCAACTCGTTTCGCGCGGGATTTCGCGGCGGTCTTCTTGGCCAGCGCCGTCGATGGCGGGGCAGTCTGTCTCTCGCCTTCGATCAGGGCGAGGCGCAAGGCCTCCCGGACCTGTTCCAGCTTGCCGGCATGGTCGATCTTCATGCCGAACGTGTCCTTCACATAGAACACGTCGACCACCTGTTCGCCATAGGTCGAAATCTTTGCAATGGCGATCTGCAGGCGGTGTTCGGTCAAGGCGGCGGTCAGGCGATACAGCAGGCCCGGACGATCGCGGCCGTTGACCTCGATCACCGTGTAGTTGGTGGACGCCTTGTTATCGATCAGGACGCGCGGCGGCACGGTGAAGACATTGGTGCGCGACGGCAGCGCCGTCTTCGCCCGCTTCGCCAGTTCCTCCATCGGTTTGATTTCACCCGACAGCGATTGTCGGATCATGGCGGACAGCCGGGCCAGTTGGTTGGGGCGGGAAAACGCACCGCCGTCTTCGTCCTGCAGCAGGAACGTATCCAACGCCATCCCGTCCTTCAGGGTCGAAATCTTCGCATCGACGACATTCGCCCCGGCCAGCGCAATGGCCCCGGACAGGCGCGCGATCAACCCCGGATGATCGGTGCAATAGACCGACAGTTCCGTCACCGACTTACCGGCATCGACACGGGTTTCCAGGGTCAGGTCGTCGCGATCCGACTGTGCCGACCGGATGATCCAGGCGTGATGGACCAGCGTGTCGATGTCCAGCGACAGGTAATACCCCTTGCCCGCGCGGTCCAGGTGCCGGGTAATGTCGTCTTCGGACCAGCCCGCTTCCTCCAGCCGCTTGGCGAGGCGCGCCTTTGCGGCGGCGGCCCGTTGGCCGCGCCCTTCGGACGCGGAAACGCCGGACATGACTTCCTCGGCGCGGGCATGCAATTCGCGCAGCAGGGTCGCCTTCCAATTATTCCAGACATTCGGCCCCACGGCCTTGATATCGACGACGGTCAGGCACAAAAGCAGGCGCAGGCGTTCCGGCGACTGCACCAGATCGACGAAATCCTTCAGCGTCTTCGGGTCTTCCAGGTCTCGCTTGGTCGCGGTCTTGGACATGGACAGGTGATGCAGGACCAGCCAGGCGACAGTCTCGGTCTCCGCCTCCGACATGCCGAACCGCGGGCACAGCGTGCGGGCGACCTTCGCCCCCAATTCGGAATGGTCCCCGCCGCGTCCCTTGGCGATATCGTGCAGCAGCACCGCGACATAGAGGACGTTTCGGGACTGGATTTGCTGCATCACCTTCGCGGCGACCGGGTGATCGTCGTTCAGCAGTCCGCGTTCGATCCGGTTCAGGATGCCGATGGCGCGGATCGTATGCTCGTCCGTCGTGTAGACATGATACATGTCGTATTGCATCTGCGCCACGACGCGCCCGAAATCCGGCACGAACTTGCCCAGCAACCCACATTCGTTCATCTGGCGCAGGGTTTTGTCGGGGTCCTGTTCGGCACACAGGATATCCATGAAAATCCGGTTCGCTTCCGGGTCGTTCCGGATCGCGGGGGAGATTTTAGACAAGGACCGGGACAAGGCCGTCAAGGCGTCCGGGTGAATTTCAAGGCCGTTGCGGTTCGCCGTCCGAAACAGGCGCAGCATGTCCAGCGGTTCGTTGCGGAACCGCTTCCTGTCCTCCACCGTCAGGCGCTGACCGTCCATCTGGAACCCGTCGATTTCCTTCCGGAAAACCTTATTGGTCAGACGCGACAGGCCGGTCCGTTTCTGCGCGGCCTCGAACGCGGCCAGGAAGATTCGGGTCAGGTCCCCGACATCCTTCGCCACCAGGAAATAGTGGCGCATGAAGCGTTCGACGCCGCTGCTGCTCGGACGATCGGTATAGGCCATGCGGCTGGCCAGTTCCGGCTGCACGTCGAAGGTCAGGCGCTCTTCGGCGCGCCCAACCAGATAATGCAGGTGGCAGCGCACGGCCCACAGGAAGGATTGCGCCTTGGTGAACAGGTCCACTTCCCGCTGGGTCAGCACGCCTTCGCCGGTCAGTTGCGCGATGTCCTCGACATTGTAGATGAATTTCGATGTCCAATAGAGCGTATGCAGATCGCGCAGGCCGCCCTTGCCGTCCTTGATATTCGGTTCCAGCACATAGCGGCTGTCGCCCATGCGCTCGTGCCGCTCGTTCCGTTCGCTCATCTTCGCTTCCAGGAAGTCCATTTCCCGGCCTTCCACGATATGCTTGCGGAAGCGGATGCGCAGATCGCTGAACAGGGACTTCTCGCCCCAAATGAAGCGGGTTTCCAACAGCGCGGTGCAGATGGTCCAATCGGCCTTCGCCTGACGCAGGCATTCGTCCACGGACCGTGTCGAATGCCCGACCTTCAACCCGATATCCCACAGCATGTACAGGATCGTTTCCACGATCTGATCGACGCGGGCGGCGGGTTTGCGATGATGCAGGAACAGAAGGTCGATATCGGATTGCGGCGCCAGTTCCCCGCGCCCGTAACCGCCGACGGCGACGATGGCGATCTTTTCGGCATCGGTCGGGTTCGGCGCGGGATACAGATGTTGCACCACCGCGTCGTAGAGGACGCGCAGCATCTGATCGATCAGAAAACAATAGGCGCGCACGCAGGTTGCGCCGTCATGGTCTTCGAAGAAGCGGCTGCGGATTTCTTCGCGCCCTTGGGCCAGCGCCGGTTTCAAGACCGACAGCCATGCCATTCGCATTTCGCTTTCATCGGTGATTCCGGCGGCGGCGCGGCTCATCGCCTCCTGCATGGCGCGGCGGTCGATGATTTTGCGCTGATCGCGAATTTTGACGTTCGTATCCAACATGGCCTAAACCTAGTGGAGTCGGTTGGGTTTGACGAGGGGGTGTGAAGAGGGGGGTGTGAAGAGGCGCGTGACGGAGCTGACCTATCCCGAGACATGGCAAGGTGTCGCGAAATCGATCCGCGCCTTGTCGGACAAGAATATCTTGTTCGTGACCGGCGCGGTGAAATCGGGCACGACCTGGACGCAGCTCTGGCTCGATCGGCATCCGGAAATCGCCTGCCGGGGGGAAGGGAACTATTTCAACCTTTTCGCCGGTGCGCTTCAGTCCCTGTGCAATGGCCACAATGCGCACAATCAGACGGAACTGACCGCGAAATCGTCGAAACTGCCGCCCTATCCGGCAATTTCACTGGCGCATATCCAATACCTGCTGCGCGAGACGGTGTTGGGGACCATGGCGGTTTACGCCGGGGACGATACGGTCCGCGTCGTGGCGGAAAAGACGCCGGTTACCATCGCCTCCCTTCGCACAGTCGCCCTGGTCATACCGGAAGCGTCGTTCCTTCATGTCGTGCGCGACGGGCGGGATGTCGTGGTGTCGACCTGGCACCACAATCTGCGCATCGGGGGGGATGCCTATCGGGAACAACACCCGACGCCGGGCAGCTTTATCGAGGAAATGGCACAAATCTGGGTGCGCCACCAAACCCCGGCCATCACCTTTCGCGCCGAACGGCCGGAGGCGATCCGGCAAATTCATTATGAAGACATGCTGGATGATCCGCTGCCGATTCTGACCGGGGTTTTCGACTGGTTGGGCGTCGATTCCGATCCGGCGGTGGCATGGGCGTGCCTGAAAGAATCGTCCTTTGAGACACTGGCGGACGGTCGGGCACCGGGCCAGGACGACCCCGGATCCTTCTTCCGGAAAGGCACCGCCGGACAATGGCGCACCGAATTCACCCCGGCGGAAGAAGCCCGGTTCTGGGACATTGCGGGGGAGGTTATGGAGGCCCAGGGCTACACCCGCGAGGGCCGTACCCGTCGGTGACCGGTCAGCCGTTGGCTTTCTGCCAAACCGCCGTCTGCCGGGCTAGGACTTCCGCGGACAGGAAGCTTTCGCGGTCGTAATAGATCGGAAAGGCGGGAATCCCCTCCGGCAGGGTCAGCCAGGGTACCTTGGATTCCGTGAAAATATGGGCATCGGGGGGCAGACGCGCCGGTTGTTCCAGGGTGCCGACCCGCACGAAGGCTGCATGGGTGCCCAGCGTCGGATAGTGGCTCCATACCGCGACCTTGCAATGCGGGCAGCGCACGACTTTCTGTCCCTTGCCGCTGGCGGATGGTGTGTCGATGGTCTCCGGCTCTCCCTGTTCAAGGAAGACCCTTTCCATTTCGATCATGGCGTTATGGGCGAAGGCTGTGCCCGTTTCCCGCTGGCACCAGGTGCAGTGACAGGCATGCACGACCATCGGCGGGCCTTCCAGACGGAACTGCACCGCGCCGCAGGTACAACGGCCTTTCAGGATTTCACCGGCTTTAACGGACATGCTGGGACTCCCGCGAGCGTGATTTTCATCGCGCCTATAGTCTCCGGCGAAACGGGACATCACAACAGGAATGTGATGTTACGGCTTGATCCGGTACCCGGTGGACAGAAGCCGCGCGGCAACGGCAAGCACGATGGCGAAAACCACAAGGCCGATACCGGCGCTGGTCAGAGGGTCGGTATCCCCATAGCCGAGTGCCGCCCATCGGAACCCATCGACCAGATAGTAGATCGGGTTGGCCTGAAAGATCGTGCGCCACAGGCCGTCCGGCACTGCGGTGATCGGGAAGAAGGTGCCGCTGAGAAACAGGACCGGCGCGACGATGAAGGTTTCCTTCCCGGCGAAGGAATCCCATTTCGCCGAAAACACGGCGCCGATGATCCCGCCCAGGGAAAAGATCCCGGCGGCCAGCGCCATGAAGAACAGGGTGGCGAGCGGATGCTGCGGCAGGCCCAGACCGAATAGAAACAGGCAAAGCCAGATACCTATCCCGATAATCAGGGAGACCACGATTCCGTTGACCAGATAGGCGGTCAGAATTTCCAGGGTGTTCAGCGGGGCGCTCAACACATCGTTCAACCCGTCGCTCTCCAGCTTGTCGAACATCAGGGAATAGCCGGTGGTTTCCAGCCCGCGCTGCATGACCGCGGAGATCACCAACCCGGCACCGATAAAGGCCATGAAATCCACGCCCGTGCGGGCCAGGGCATCGCCCGCCGCCAGGGTGAAGACGGCGGCGAACAGAATCGCCTGGATCGCCGGTCCGACGACCGCCATCCCGAACCAGCGGTATTCGCGCAACGCCTCCCGCCGCATCAGACTGATCATGCCCAATACGTTGCCCAGCCGGAAAATCCGGATTTGCGGTGCGCCTTTCGTGGCGAAGGCGCGGGGCCGGTCGTCTGCTGCGCGGTCGGTCATGCGTGACGGCTCAGTTCTTCAGCTTGTAACCGCTGGCGACCATGCGCCACGCGATCAGGCCTAAAACCGTATCGATGCCCAGCATCACGACGATGCCCAGCCAATACGGCGCGTCACCCGATCCGATGACACCGTGCCGGAAACCGTCGATCATGTAGAAGAACGGATTGAAATAGGCGATGGTATGGAACGGTTCCGGCAGGCGTTCGATGGAATAGAAGGTGCCGCTGAGGAACGAGAACGGTGTGATGACGAAATTCGTGATCGCCGCCATATGGTCGAACTTGTCGGCCCAGATGCCGCCGATGATCCCGATCAGGCTCAACATCATCGATGCGCAGACGCCGTGGAACAGGACCAATCCCCAGTCGCTGATCTGAAAGGGCACGAAAATCCACATGCACAGACCGGTCGTGAAGCCGACGACGACACCGCGCGTCGCCCCGGCCAGGGCATAGGCCGTGACCATTTCCAAGGCATTGATCGGCGGCATCAGGACATCGACGATGTTGCCCTGAACCTTTGAGATCACCAGCGAGGACGAGGTGTTGGCAAAGGCGTTCTGCGCCATCGCCATGACGATCAGGCCCGGCGCCAGAAAGACCGCGAAGGGAACGCCGCGCACCACCTCCACCGCATGGCCCAAGGCCAGGGTGAAGATTGCCAGGAACAACAGCGTGGTCACCACCGGGGCGGCGACGGTCTGTGTCGCGACGTTCAGGAAACGCCGGACTTCCTTCAGATACAAGCTGCGCCAGCCGATCCAGTTGACACGGCCGTAGCTACGGGGCCCCAGCCGCGACGCGCCGGGTCGGGAATGTCGAATAATGTCTGTCATGGTGCCGCTAACCTAGATCGGTTTGCTGGTTTCGCAAGTCCGAAGCGTGAGATAGGATCATGAACTCTTTAGGTCAAAATATTTTAAGCTTGAAATATTTGCCTGACCGACAGACAATCCCCCAACGACAAGAGAGATCAAGATGGCCGCCTACGAAACCAAACGCACGATCCTGTTCGAACATTGCGATCCCGCCGGGATCGTTTTCTTTCCGCGCTATTTCGAAATGTTGAACGGCGTCGCGGAAGAATGGTTCGACAAGGCGCACGGCATCAACTTCCGGGTTCTGCACGAAGACATGCGCCGGGGGATTCCGACGGTTTCGATGAACGACATCACCTTCAAGGCGCCCAGCCGGTTGAGCGATATCGTCACGTTCCGGTACGGCGTGAAGGCGCTGGGCAATGCCAGCCTGACCATCCGTTTCGAAATTGTGGGAGAGGACGGCGGCCTTCGGGTTTCCGGCGACCAGACCATCGTCTTCGTCGATATGGACAAGATGAAACCGGTGCCGTTTCCGGACGACCTTCGGGCCAGCATCGAAAAATACAAGATTTAAAATCTCTAAAGAAAACAGTTCGGGGAAACGACCATGCACGACATTCTGCATCCGGCATCTTGGAAGAAGGCATCCGGCTACGCCAACGGGATTGCGGCGGATAATTCCGGCAAGACCGTTTATCTGGGCGGTCATATCGGGTGGAACGGCCAGCAGGAATTCGAAACCGACGATTTCGTCGGTCAGGTCCGGCAGGCCCTGCAGAATGTCGCGGACGTCCTGGCGGAGGCGGGCGGCAAGCCCGAACATCTGGTACGCCTGACCTGGTACATCACCGACAAGAAGGAATACCTGTCCCGCCTGCGCGAGGTGGGGGAGGCCTACCGCGCCGTTCTGGGCCGCAATTTCCCGGCCATGACCATGGTTCAGGTCGTCGCCCTGGTTGAAGACCGCGCCAAGGTCGAAATCGAAGGCACCGCCGTCATCCCGGCTTGATGGCCGGCCTCTTGCCTCTCCGTAAAAGACGCGCGACAGTCTCCGCGTATTTTTGACGGATGAGGTGGGGACATGAGCGCAATTCCGGTGGCCGATCGGTGGTATCGTAGCGAACGTCTGGGGGATGGCGTCCGCCTGATTTTCGAACACCACCTGAGCCCCGACGTCTTCTGCAACATCTGGTTCATCGAGGGCCGGGACCGGAACCTGATTTTCGATACCGGCACCGGCATGCGCCCATTGAAGCAGGAACTGGCCTTCCTGTCCGAAAAGCCGGTGATCTGCGTCGCCGGGCACAGTCATTTCGATCATATGGGCGGCAATTGGGAATTCGACGACCGCTGGGGCCATGCGGCGGAAGCGGAAATTATCGCCGCGCCGACGCCGGGCAACACATTGGCGCTGGACTATATCGAACCGCGCCATTTGTCCGCCCTGCCCTATGCCGGGTTCACCTGCGAAGGCTATTCCCTGAAACCCGCGCCGCTGACCCGGATGGTCGACGACGGCGACGTGGTCGATCTCGGCGACCGGGTGTTTACGGTCTTGCACGTGCCCGGCCATTCGCCCGGCTCCATCGCCCTGTTCGAGGAAGCGACGGGTCTGCTTCTGTCCAGTGACTGCCTGTATGACGGGCATCTTCTGGACGAGCTGTTCCATTCGAACATCCCGGATTACCTGGAAAGCATGGAACGGCTAAAGGAACTGCCGGTCCGGACGGTGCGGCCCGGCCATTACGCCAGTTTCGGCAAGGACCGGCTGATCGAACTGGCGGATGACTATATCGCCGGACGCCGCAAGCCGGGCTGTCCGAACGACTGACCGGTCAATTCCGGCGCAGACGCTTCCAGATCTGAAACTCCGCTTCCACCAGAATCGACACGGTGAAGGCCGCGACGACGGCGATCAGCCATCCGTCGAGCGGCAGTGCCGCCGATCCGAACAGCGATTGCAGCGCCGGGATATAGCTGAACCCCGCCTGTAGCACGACGGTCGCCAGGATTGCCGGGCCGATCAGCTTGTTGTCGCGCCACAACCCCTTTGCAAACAAGCCTTTGTTCAGCCGCCGCGCGTTCAGGATATAGGCGCAATCGCAGACCACCAGTACGGTGACCGCCAGGGTTCGCGCTTCCGCCAGGGGGGTGCCGGTGGCGGTGGCATAGAGGAACGCTCCGTAACTGGCCGCGACCATCAGCATGGCGACATAAAGCGTGCGCCATAACAGATACAGGTCGAGCATCGGCGCGGCCGGGTCGCGCGGCGGTCTTGCCATGACGGCGCTTTCGCTGGGTTCGAAGGCCAGCGCGAGGGCGAGGGTCACCGTCGCGATCATGTTCACCCACAGGATCTGCGCGGGCGTGACGGGCAGGATCTGACCCGCCAAAACGGCGGCCAGAATGACGAAGGACCAGCCGAAACTGGTCGGCAGGATGAACAGGATCGACTTGCGGATATTGTCGTAAACGACGCGGCCTTCCTCCACCGCCGCGGCGATGGACGCGAAATTGTCGTCCGCCAGGACCATGTCGGCGGCTTCCTTCGCGGCTTCCGTCCCGTTCGCGCCCATGGCGGTGCCGATATCGGCGCGTTTCAGGGCCGGGGCGTCGTTGACCCCGTCGCCGGTCATGGCGACGATGCGGCCGTCGGCCTGCAATGCCTCGACAAGGCGCAGTTTATGTTCCGGTGTGGTGCGGGCGAAGACATCGCAATCGGCGGCATGCAGGCGAAGGGTATCCGCGTCCATGGCATCGATTTCCGGCCCCGACAGCGCGCGCGTGCCATCCCCTATGCCCAGACTTCCGGCGATGGAGCGAGCGGTGGCGGCATGGTCGCCGGTGATCATCTTCACCCGGATACCGGCGGCATGGCATTCGGCGACGGCGGGGGAGGCTTCCTCGCGCGGCGGGTCGATCAGCCCGACAAGGCCCAGCATTCGGAAATGCGTGCCGAGGGACGCGTCGCTCAACGGGCCGTAACCGGTTTCGTGTTCCGGTCCGGCCTCCCGCCACGCGACGGCAAGGACGCGGCGCCCCCCGGCGGCCAGAGCGTCGATCTTGGTTTTCCAGCCATCCGCATCGATGGGACTGCCGTCCGCTTCCGCCGCGCAACGGTCCAGGACACGTTCGGGCGCGCCTTTCAAAACCAGAAAGGCCGTCGGCTCCGGCCGGTCCTGGAACAGATGCCGGGTCGCCATGAACTTGCGCCGCGAATCGAAGGGCAGGGAGGCATGTCGGGGATGGGCGGCGCGTTCTTCCGCCGGATCGAAGCCGGCGCTGACGGCGGCGGCCAGAAAGGCGCTGTCGGTCGGGTTGCCGTGATAGGTCCAGCCCGATCCGTGCCAATCCGCCTCCCCGTCATTGCACAGCAATCCGGCGCGCAGCAGCTGTTGTTTCACCGTATCGGATTCGTCGCTGGTGACGACGTCTTCGACGGTCAACCGGTTTTGGGTCAGCGTCCCGGTCTTGTCGCAGCAGATGACGGATACCGCCCCCAGGGTTTCCACGGCAGGCAGGCGCCGAATGATTGCGTTTCGCCGCACCATGCGGGTTACCCCGATGGCCAGCGCGATGGTCATGATCGCGGGCAGGCCTTCCGGGATCGCCGCGACGGCCAGGGCGACCGCGGCCATGAACATGTCGCGCGCCCCGAAATCCTGCACCGCCCAGCCGAACAGCGCCATCGCCCCGGCCAGCGCCAGTATGACGACGGTCAGGACGCCCGCGAATTTCTCTAATTGGCGCATCAGCGGCGTTTCGACCGGCGGCAGGCCCGCGATCATGCCGGTGATGCGGCCCAGTTCCGTCTTGCTGGCGGTTTCCGTCACCGTGCCCGCGCCGAAACCCTGCACGACCAGCGTCCCGGCATAGGCCATGTTGATACGGTCGGCCAGCGCCGCGTCGCTATCCAACGGGTCCGTGCCTTTCGCCACCGGCAGGGATTCGCCGGTCAGTGCGCTTTCCTGGATTTCCAGGGATTCGGTTTCGACCAGCCGCAGGTCGGCGGGCACGCGATCCCCGGCCTTCAACAGGACCAGATCGCCGGGCACCAGGTCTTCCGCCGGGATGGTTTCGCGATGACCGTCGCGGCGGATCGCGGCGGCAGGCGCCAGCATGTCGCGGATCGCCTCCAGCGCGCGTTCCGCCTTGCCTTCCTGAATGAAACCGACGACGGCGTTGATCAACACGACCAGCAGGATCACCGACGCGTCGATAACCTCCCCCAATATCGCGGAGATCGTGGCGGAGCCGAGCAGGACATAGATCAGGATGTTCTGGAACTGTGCCAGGAAGCGCCGGATCGGGCCGGGCCGGGGTTCCTGCGGCAAGCGGTTGGGGCCGTATTTCTCCCGGCGGGAGGCCGCCTCATCGGCGTCGAGACCCAGGACGGATGTGTCCAATTCGGTCAGCACCCGCTCCACGGTTTGGGCGTGGAAGGGCGGGGTAGCCTCGATCCTGCCGCGTTCGGTAATGTCGCGTTCCGTCATGGTCCCCCTCGGGACGGGCCCAACCACCCCGTCCTGTTCGGATCAGACGCGCCAGCGCAGCACCCGTCTTTCGATCCGCCCGATCGTCCAATTCACACCGACGCCGAGCAAGGACAAAATCGTCACACCGGCGAACAGGCGCTCCAGATCGTATAGCGACCCGGCCTCCAGGATATAGGCACCGATCCCGTATTCCGCACCCAGCATCTCTGCCGCGACCAACAAAATAATCGCGATGGCCAGACTGACACGCAGCCCGGACAGGATACCCGGCAGGGCGCCTGGCAGGACGATCTTGCGCAGGATCGACAGGCCGGAGAGGCCGAAGCTCTGGCCCATGCGGATCAGGCCGCGATCGACGGAATCCACCGCGCCATAGGTCGCGACCACGGTCGGCGTGAAGGTGCCGAAGGCGATCAGCGCGTATTTCGATGCCTCGTCGATGCCGAACCAGATGACGAAAAGCGGCAGCAGCGCGATTTTCGGAATCGGGAAGATGGCGGCGATCACCGGCACCAGCCCGGCGCGGATATGGGAAAACAGACCGATCGTCAGACCGACGCCGATCCCGGCCGTGGCCCCCAGCGCCGCGCCGACGGCCAGCCGCGACAGCGATGGGACGACGTGTTTCCACAGCAACCCGGTATCCCACAGCGACACGAAGGTCATCAGGACGGCGGACGGGCGCGGCAGGGTCAGATTGGAGATCACGCCGGTCCGGGTACCGATTTCCATCGCCGCGATGAGGGTGACGAAGACCAGCGGTCCCATCCAGGCAATGGGCTTCGGCGCGAAACCGCCGCCCCGGAACGGGACGGGCTTGCCGTCTTTCGGGTCAGCCATGGGTCACAAGCTCCGCATCCGCCGCCCGGGCCTCGTCCCGCATCAGGGACCAGAGATGGGCGCGTTTTTCTTCCAAATCCGCCTGACCGGCCCGGCGGTCGGCAAGGTCGGTATCGATTTCCACGATGTCCCGGATACGGCCGGGCCGCCGTGATAACAGGACGATGCGATGGCCCAGGCGCACCGCCTCATCCAGATTGTGCGTGACATAAACGGCGGTGAATGCCTGTCGCGTCCACAGGCCGACCAAGTCTTCCATCAGCAATTCGCGCGTCTGGCTGTCCAGGGCGGACAGCGGTTCGTCCATCAGCAGCACCGCCGGCTCGACGGCCAGGGCGCGGGCGATGGCGACACGCTGCTTCATGCCGCCGGACAATTGCTTCGGCAGGGCGTCGCGGAAATCGGACAGGTTCGTGCGGGCCAGAACGTCGGTGATCACCGCGTCGATCCGCGATTTCGGCAATCCGTGGTCTTCCAATACCAGCGCGATATTGCCCGCCACCGTGCGCCAGGGCAGCAATGCAAAATCCTGAAAGACATAGGTCAGCGGGTTCAGGCAGCCGTCGGGCGGCGTGCCGATCTGCCGGATGTCGCCCTCGCTGGGCCGCTCCAATCCGCCGACAAGTCGCAGCAAGGTCGACTTGCCGCAGCCCGACGGCCCGACCAGACAGACGATCCGCCCGGTCGGGATATGCAGGTCGATACCGTCCAGAACCGGCGCACCGTCATACCGATGCGTAATCTGATCCAGATGAAGGTCCATGCGCCGAAAATTTAAATGATGTCGACGTAGGACTGATCGACCAGCGTATCGATCCCGATCGAGTCCTTGACCAGACCTTCCGATTTGAACCAGTCCAACTGATCGGTGACGGAGGCGAGGTTGAGCGCCGCATTCTTGTTCAGGCGCATGGCGCCGTTGACGATGCCCGGCGTCGCGTCTTCCAACGATTTGTCGGCATAGACGTATTTGTGGATCAGCTTCACCATCTCGTCCGCGCCGTCCTCGCCCAGCGTTTTGTCGACCAGGGCGGCGTTGAAATCGTCCACACCCTTGGACAGGGCGGCCAGGAAGGCCTCCGTCTGGCCGCGTTCCTGGTCGGCATTCTTGGTGGAGGTGAAAACCGTCGTGACCTGATAATTCGGCAGGTAATCGGACACGTTGCCGATGATATGGGCAGACCCGCCGGCGGCCAAAGGCTTGGCGATATGCGGGACGATGGACCAAGCGTCGACCTGACTGGTTTTCAGCGCCCCGATGATCGCGCCGACCTTCTGCAACGGCTTGAAATGCAGCTCCGCGCCTTCCTCGGCAGCGATCTTCGACCCCATATAGTGGAAGGACGATCCGGCCTGGGTCATGGCGAAACTCTTGCCGTCCAGTTTCGACGGATCGGTCAGACCGGCGGCGAAGGCGTCGTTGGAGGCCAGGATTTTCTGGCCGTCGATGCCCGGCTCTTCCGACAGGCTGCCGCCGATAACCTTCGCGGCGCCCTTTTCCGCCAGGGAGATCAGGCCGCCGGAAATCGCGGTCACGGCGTAATCGACATCGGTCGACGCCACGGCAACGGCCATGGGCTGCGCCGCCTGAAAGAATTCCAGTTCGACATCCAGACCGGCATCCGCGAAATAACCGCGTTCCAGCGCGACGAAGCTGGCCGCATGGCTGGTGAAGCGCAACGCGCCCAAACGAATTTTGGTCGATGCCAGCGCGGGCCGCGCGATCAGCGGCAAGGCGCCCAGCGCGGCGACGGTGCCGAGGGCCTGACGACGGGTGAAACGGGACATGGGTTTCCTCCTGGTCGGATGTTGTTCGTTGAATCGGGCGGAGTGTAGTCACCCGCGCCTGAAGGTCATGCCCTTTTTTCGGAATAACAACACGGAATGAAACTCCGTTCTTGTCATCCTGGCGCAGGCCGGGATCCAGGGAAAAATGCGCTGATATAACGGGCCGCCCTGGACCCAGGCCCGCGCCAGGGTGACGATTTGAAGCATCAATCAGAAATCGACGCAGCGTCCGGCCTTTTCCCAATCGCCGTAGCGGGTGGGTTCCAGACCCTTCGGGCCGCCGAACTCTTTTTCGATTTGGCCTTCGAATTCGGCTTGTTTGCGCCAGCGTTCGCCCGCGGCTTCCGCCTTCAACTCCGCAAGGCGGCGTTCGTCGACGCCGGCCAGATCGTCCGGATCGACGCCTTCGGGCAGGTCTTCCGCCGCCGGCTTCTTCGGCGGAGCGGGTTTGCTGGTCTTGAAAAGGTCGGACAGTTTGCTCATGCCCCGGGATATACACCGCAATGCCCGTCGGTCAAAGGGGGGATGGTCGATCTTGATCGGGACGCGGCAATCCCCATTTCTATAAGCGGATTTCGGACAATTTTCGGAGACGACATGAACACGTTCCGCACCGGGATGCTGATGGCCGCCATGACGGCGCTGTTGGGTGTCTGCGGCTATTTGATCGGTGGGCAGACCATGATGATCCTGGCGCTGGGTTTCGCCGGGGTCAGCAACCTGATCGCCTTCTGGAACGCGGACAAGATCGTCCTGCGCATGCACAATGCGCGGGAAGTGGATGCGGCCAGCGCGCCGCAGCTTTACGGCATCGTGTCCGATCTGGCGGCGCGGGCGCAACTGCCGATGCCGCGCGTCTATGTCATCGAAACGGACCAGCCCAATGCCTTCGCCACCGGGCGGAACCCGGAAAACGCCGCCGTTGCCGCGACGACGGGTTTGCTGCGCCTGCTGAACCGCGAGGAACTGTCGGGCGTCATGGCGCATGAATTGGCGCATGTGAAAAACCGCGACACCTTGACCATGACGGTGACCGCGACGATTGCCGGTGCGATTTCCGCGCTGGCCAATATGGCGATGTTCGCCAGTTTCTTCGGCGGCAGCGACAATCGGAACAATCCGTTCGGGGCGGTCGGCGCGCTATTGGTCATGTTCCTGGGCCCGATGGCGGCGGCGCTGGTGCAGATGGCGATCTCCCGCACACGGGAATATTCCGCCGACCGGATGGGCGGGGAAATCTGCGGCAATCCGCTATGGCTCGCCTCCGCCTTGCAGAAATTGCAGAAGGGCGCGTCGGCGATCGACTATGAAGCCGCCGAACGCAACCCGGCGACGGCGCATATGTTCATCGTGAATCCCTTGCATGCGCGCAGCATGGACGGGCTGTTCACGACGCATCCGAAGACGGAAAACCGCGTCGCGGCCCTGATCGAACAGGCGGAAGAAATGCGCGCGGGATCCTATCGTCCGGGGTCGAAACCGACCCGCCGGTCACGCATTCCGGTGACGCGCAAGGCCGGTCCCTGGAGTTAACGCCCCGCTGCCCGTTTCTTCCCGCGCCGTCGCGCTGCGACCGGCAAGCGACGGCTTGAAGGACGGGACTTGCACCAGACGCGGACGGAAGGCGACGCGTCGCGCCGGGGTGGCGGCATAGACCTGCTTATGTGCTTCCACGAACAGGGCGCCGCCCAGACGCGGGAACCAGCGCCTGCCGATTCGCTCCAACGCCTCGCGGCTGCGCAGGGTCGGGCCGAAGTCCATCGGCGGCATGTACAGCCCACGTGTGATCGACAGCGGTTCGAACAGGCAATCGCCCAGCAGGCGTTCCATCTGGGCGCGGCTATAGGGTTTGCCGTGGCCGAAGGGCGTCTTTTCGAATCGCGCCCAGATGCCCCGGCGCGACGGCACCACGACCAGCAACCGCCCGTGGCCGCTCAACACCCGCCAGCATTCGCGCATCATGGCACGCAGATATTCGCTGTTTTCCATGGAATGGACCAGCAATAGGCGGTCTACCGACATATCGTCGAAGGGCAGGCTGGTTTCGTCGGCCAGCGCCACCCGGTTCGGTTTGCCGCGCGGCCAATGGGTCACGCCCTGATGCGCGGGCATGACGGCGATCAGGCGTTCCGCCTCCCCCTCGAACTGTTTCATATAGGGGGTGGCATAGCCCATGCCGACCAGCGTGCAGCCACGGATATCCGGCCAGTGATTGCGGATTTCCGCCTGGACGAGGTCGCGCACCGCCCGGCCGAGGCGGCTACGGTAAAACCTGTTATAGTCGAGTACGTCGTTCCACATGGGGGTGATCCTAGATCACTTGTCTATCGGACGATACCCGCTAGCTTAAGGGCGACGAAAAAGCGAGGTGGGACATGCTTGATATCCGCCAGATTCCGGTTCGGACGGACAATTACATCTATTTGATGCGTGACACGGATAGCGGCGACGTCGCCGTCGTGGACCCGGCCGACGCCGCGCCGGTCCTGGCACAGGCGAAGGCGCTGGGCTGGACCATCACGCATATTCTGAACACCCATCATCACGGCGACCATGTCGGCGGGAACCTGGAAATCCAGGCGGAAACGAACTGTACCATCGTCGGCCCGAAGGCCGACCGCGACCGTATTCCGGGGATTTCCGTTGAAGTCGGCGACGGCGACCATTTCCGATTCGGCAGAGCCGTCGCGACCGTTTTCGACGTGCCCGGCCATACGCGCGGCCATATCGCCTTTCATTTTGCGGAGGATAAGGCGCTGTTCTGCGGCGACACGCTGTTCGCGATGGGCTGCGGGCGTCTGTTCGAAGGCACCCCGGCGCAGATGTGGACCAGCCTGGGCAAGCTGCGCGCGCTGCCGGACGATACCCGCGTCTTCTGTGCCCATGAATATACGGAGGCCAATGCGCGTTTCGCGCTGTCGATCGATCCGGACAATGCGGCGTTGAAAAGCCGCGTCGATGAAATCGACCGGACCCGCGCCGCGAATCGGCCCACCGTTCCTTCCTTGCTGGGGGAAGAAAAGCGCACCAATCCCTTCCTGCGTGCCGACGATCCCGCTCTCGCGGCCGGTCTGGATATGACCGGACGGGACGCGACCGCCGTTTTCGCGGAAATCCGCAGCCGGAAGGACAATTTCTAAGGTCTTACCCACTTTCTAAGGAAAACGAGCATGAAGCTCTTCTTCAGTGATGCCTCGCCCTATGCGCGGAAATGCCTGGTGACCGCCCATGAAAAAGGGTTGGCGGATCAGATCGAAATCGAACGGATCAACCCCTATGAATCGGAATTCCGGGACCTGAACCCGCTGGGCAAAATCCCCTGCCTAATCCTGGCGGAGGATACCGGCCTGTTCGACAGTTTCGTGATTTGCGACTATCTGGATCGTCTGGGCACCGGCCCGGCGCTGATCCCGGCCACGGGGGCCTTGCGCGATCAGGTTCTGCGCCTGCACGCCATTGGCCAGGGCATCACCGATGCGGCCCTGAACCTGCGGTCCCAAGTCATGCGCGATGCGAAACTGGATACGCCGCTGCCGAAGGATTGGTATGTCGACCGGCAATGGACGGCGATTCAGAAAAGCTGCATTTTGCTGGACCGGGAAATCGAAACGCTGAAAGGCGCGCTCGACCTCGGTCAGATTTCGGTGGCGACGGCGCTGGGCTATCTCGACCTGCGGTTCCCGGAATCGGCGTGGCGGCACCATGCCCCGTTGCTGGCGGATTGGTACGCCGCATTGATCGAACGCCCGTCCCTTCAGGCGACGATGCCGAAAGGCTGAGGACGTCAAATGACCGGCGCGCGGGACATCATCGACAGGTTAGGGCTCCAGCCGCATCCGGAAGGCGGCTGGTTCGCCGAAACCTATCGACAGGATTCCGGCGATGGATCGCGCGGCGCGTCGACGGCGATCTATTACCTGTTGGAACGCGGGCAGCGGTCGCATTGGCACCGCGTTCTGGACGCGGATGAGGTCTGGCATTGGTATGCCGGTTCGACCCTGCGCCTGTCGCGGGCGGCCCCCGGCGAACCGGCGCAGGACATCTGCCTGGGTCCCGACCTCGCAGGCGGGGAACAGCCGCAAGCCGTCATTCCGGCGGGCCATTGGCAGGCGGCGGAAAGCCTGGGCGACTGGACCCTGGTCGGCTGTACCGTCGCACCGGCTTTTGACTTCGCCAGTTTCGAGATGGCCCCTCCCGATTGGACCCCGCCAGCATCATGAGCGGTGAATACGACGTCATCGCCGCCGCCTTGGCGGAGGTCGGCCTGCTGGCACGCGGCGGATTTCTGCCCGGCCCGCAGGACAATGCGCCTCGATCCTGCGGCAGCTTGATTCTGGTCGGCAATGCCGGGCCGGACTTCTGGCCCCATTTCGAAGCGGGGCGGCGGGACGAACCGAATGCATTGGACGCCTGGACAAAGCGCACGGTCGACCGGATCGCCGCGAAGGCCGGGGGCTGGGCCGTTTATCCGTCCGACGGACCGCCCTATTTTCCGTTTCAGCGCTGGGCCATGCAGGTGGAACCGGTCTCGCCGTCGCCGTTGGGCATGTTGATCCACCCGGAATACGGTCTGTGGCACGCCTATCGCGCGGCGATCTGCCTGCACCGCGAAATCGACGTGCCGCCACGCCGGGACGCCGTGTCGCCCTGCAATACCTGCACCGCCAAGCCTTGCCTGTCGACCTGTCCCGTCGGGGCATTTTCTGACGACGGCTACGATGTCGCGGCCTGTGCCGATCATTTACGGGCTCCGGAGGGGGGCGATTGCCTGGAATTGGGCTGCCGGGCCCGGCGCGCCTGTCCGGCGGGCGATCCCGGCCTTTACGCGCCGGGTCAGGCGGCGTTTCACATGCGGGCCTTCCTCGCGGCGAGAGGCTGACGATGCAGCGCAGCGTCGTTTTCGGGCTGCTGGCAGCCATGACGGCGGTTGCCATTTGGGGCGGCAACTTCATTGCGTCGCGCTACCTGTCCAGTCATGTCCCGCCCATCGGCCTCGCCTTTTTCCGGTGGAGCGTCGGGTTCCTGGTGCTGGCGCCCTTCGCGCTGCGGCCGATGATCCGTCAACGGCGGGTGATTTTCCGCAATTTCCCGATGATCGCCCTGACGGCGTTTCTCGGCGTCACCAGCTTCAACACCCTGATTTATTTCGCCGGGGCGACCACGGCGGCGGTGAAGATGGCCCTGATCGCGGCCCTGATTCCCGCGCTCATGATCGTCAGCGACCGCGTGCTGTTCGGCACGCCGATTACCGGCCGGAAACTCGCGGGGCTGATCGTCGCCTTTCTGGGGGTCGCCTTCCTGGTCAGCGGCGGCGATCCGGTCAGCCTGCTGCATCAGGGATTCGCGCTGGGCGATCTGTTGATGCTGGGCGCGTCCGCCAGCTTCGCCTTTTACAGCACCCTGCTGAAATACCGGCCGAAGGAATTGGATCCGAACGCGCATCTGGGCGCGATGTTCCTGATCGGGATCATGCCGCTGTTCCCGGCCTATCTGTGGGAAAGCGCGTATGTGCGGCCCGTCGTGTGGGACGCGACGACGATTTACGGCATCGCCTATGTCGGGATCGTCGCGTCGGCGGTCGCCTATTTCTGCTGGAACATTGCCGTGCGCGACCTGGGCTCGACACGGTCCGCCATGGTCTATTACACGATCCCGCTGGCCACCGCGTTCGAGGCCGTGCTGATCCTGGGGGAAGCGATCACCCCCGTGCACGGCATCAGCTTCGCGATCATCATCGGCGGAATAGTGCTGGCCCGAAAGTAAGGTTTAGGGCCACTTCGCTTCCGGCGGCAGAGACATCAGCACGGCTTCCGGGTTACCGCCGGTCATCAGGCCGAACCGCGTGCCCCGGTCGTAGACCAGGTTGAATTCGGCATAGAGGCCGCGTTTTTCCAATTGCCAGTCGCGATCCTCAGCGGTCCAGCTTTCAGACAGGTGCCGCCGCACGAGTGTCGGATAGATATCCAGGAAACACCGCCCGACATCCTGAACGAAGGCGAAATCGGCCGTCCAATCGCCGCTGTCCAGATAGTCGAAGAAGATACCGCCGACGCCGCGCGCCTGATTGCGGTGTTTGATGAAGAAATACTCGTCGCACCATTCCTTGTATCGCGGATAATCGGCGCAGGGATGGGCGTCGCAGGTGGCCTTCAGCGCGGCGTGGAAATCCGCCGTGTCCTGCGGCACCTCCACCATCGGATTCAAATCCGTGCCGCCGCCGAACCAGCTTTTCGACGTGACGATCATGCGCGTGTTCATATGGATCGCCGGGATTTTCGGGGACCGCATATGGGCTACCAGCGAAACGCCGGCCGCCCAGAACGCGCCGCCGCTTTCCGCCGCGCCGGGGATTTCCTTGCGGAATTGTTCGGAAAACGTGCCATGCACGGTGGAGATATTGACCCCGACTTTTTCGAAGACGCGCCCGCCGCGCATCACCGACATGACGCCGCCCCCACCATGAGCACCGCCGCCCTGATTCCCGCCTCCCTGGTTTCCGCCGCCTTGATCCCCGCCGTCATTCGGACGTTGCCATTCCTTGCGCTCGAACCTGCCGGGCGCGAGATCCGCATGCGGTTGGCCCGCGGGCAGCTCGGTTTCGATCGTCTCGAATTCCGCGCAGATATCGTCGCGCAGGGTGCGGAACCAATCGGCGGCGAGCGTTTTACGATCGGATAAGGAATTGGTCATGCGTATCTCTCCAAATTTCCGCCCTGCTTACCGTTTCCGCCCCTATCAGGCCAGTAGCGAGTTTCAGGCGGGCAACTGTCCGGTAGCGCGCAATCCTTCCGCCAGGATCATTCCGGCGGACAGGGCGACGTTCAGCGACCGGGCGTCGGGCACCATCGGAATGCGGATGCGCGCCTCCGCGCTGTCATGGACCGCGTCGGGAACCCCGGCCCCTTCCGATCCGAACAGTAGGATGTCGTCGGGGCGGTAGTCGAAACCGTAGGCGGATACGGCGCCTTTCGTCGTTGCCAGAACGACGCGGCCCGGATGGGCATCTCGGAAGGCCTGCCAATTCATGTGTCGGGTCAGGGAGGCCTTGGCGATATAATCCATGCCCGCGCGGCGCAGCTTCGCGTCCGACCAGACGAAGCCGCAGGGTTCGATGACGTCCAGCCCGACCCTGAAGCAGGCGCATAGCCGCAAGATCGCGCCCGCATTCTGGGGAATGTCCGGCTGAAACAACGCCACCCGCATTTGTCGATCCTTCTTCGTGTCCGATGGATGTGCATCCGAGGCAACCCGGACCGGAATGTCAATTTTCCGGTAACGCGCGTCATTCTGCGGCATCGCGAGATTTACGGCGGCGGTACCCGCGTAGGCGTAGAACCGGACCTTTCCATTTTTGAAACAATGCAGTATACGGACGCAGTGCCGGAGTCCGTTGGGGGATCCTTTCGACGCCGACACCGCCCGGAAACCGGGGCGGTACGAATGTGCGACCTTGCCTTGCGGCAGGATGTCGCAGTCTGACTCGCCAATCCGGGGGAAATTCCTATGGTAGGCGCGATGTCTACTATGAACGCGGTTGGGGGCGGGGAGACCTGTGCCCTCCGTTTGGTTTACGAGTTTCGAGGGGATTCGAAATGGCGGAAGCGACACAGTCCGGCGGACCCGATGAAGAAGAAGGCGTCGGCCGGCGCGATTTCCTGAACTATCTGGCCGTTGGGGTCGGTGCCGTCGGCGCCGCATCCTTCGTATGGCCGGTGATCGACAGCATGAACCCGTCCAAAGACGTGCTGGCTCTGGCCTCGATCGAAGTCGATCTGAGCCAGATTGACGTTGGCTCCGCCGTGAAAGTGTTCTGGCGCGGCAAGCCGGTCTTTATCCGCCATCGCACGGCGAAGGAAATCGAGGAAGCGGAAGACGTCGACGTCGCCACGCTGATCGATCCCCAGTCCGACGCGGACCGGGTTCAGAAGCCGGAATGGCTGATCGTCGTCGGGGTCTGTACGCATTTGGGCTGTATCCCGGTCGGCACCGCCGAAGGCGAAACCCGGGGCGAGTTCGATGGCTGGTTCTGCCCGTGCCACGGGTCGCACTACGATTCGTCGGGTCGTATCCGCAAGGGTCCGGCGCCGCAGAACCTTCATGTCCCCGCCTATGAGTTCCTGACCGACACCACCGTTCGGATCGGGTAACGGAGATCTCCCATGAGCAATCACGCTGCCCCTGATTTCAAGAATCCGGTGATTCGGTGGGTCGATTCCCGCCTGCCGGTCTTCTCCTACGTCTATGCTGAATACGGCGTCTTCCCGATGCCGAAGAACCTGAACTACTTCTGGAACTTCGGTGCGCTGGCCGCGGTCGTCCTGGTGACGATGATCCTGACCGGGATCATGCTGGCCATGCAGTATACGCCGCATGTCGACATGGCCTTCAATTCCGTCGAACGCATCATGCGCGATGTGAATTACGGCTGGCTGCTGCGCTACATCCATATGAACGGCGCGTCGATGTTCTTCATCACCGTCTATATCCACGTCTATCGCGGTATGTATTACGGGTCCTACAAGGCCCCGCGCGAGCTGCTGTGGATTCTGGGCGTCGTGATCCTGGTCCTGATGATGGCCACGGCCTTCATGGGCTACGTCCTGCCTTGGGGTCAGATGAGCTTCTGGGGGGCGACGGTCATCACCAACCTGTTCTCCGCCTTCCCGGGGATCGGGGATGCCATCGTGACCTGGCTGTGGGGCGGTTTCTCGGTCGACAACCCGACCCTGAACCGGTTCTTCGCCCTGCACTATCTGCTGCCCTTCGTGATTTTTGCGGTGGTCGCGCTGCACGTTGTCGCCCTGCACGTCGTGAAATCCAACAACCCGACCGGCGTCGAGCCGCGCGGGCCGCAGGACACGGTGCCGTTCCACCCTTATTTCACGGCGAAAGATTCCGTCGGCCTGGGCGTCTTCCTGATCGTCTTCGCCTTCTTCGTCTTCTTTGCGCCGAACTATATGGGCCATCCGGACAACTACATCCCGGCGGATCCGCTGGTGACGCCGCCGCATATCGTGCCGGAATGGTACTTCCTGCCGTTCTACGCCATCCTGCGGTCCTTCGTGGACGGCTGGTGGCCGTATGAAGTCGTCTTCGGCTGGTGGGCGTCCGCCAAGCTGGCGGGCGTGCTGGCCATGTTCGGCTCGCTGCTCGTTCTGGCCGTCCTGCCCTGGCTGGATACGTCCAAGGTGCGCAGCTGCCGCTACCGTCCGATGTACAAATGGGCGGTGATCCTGTTCCTGATCGACTTCGTCATTCTGGGCTGGGTCGGCGGTAAGCCGGCGGAAGAACCGTATGTGACCATCGCGCAGGGCGCGACCATGTACTACTTCTTCCACTTCCTGATCCTGACGCCGCTGATCGGCTGGATCGAACGGCCGAAACCGCTGCCCGCCAGCATTTCGGAATCCGTTCTCCAGAAATCCGCTGCGAAGTAAGGAGACGAACTGATGCGCAAATACGGTCTTTCCCTTGCCACGGCCGCGATGATCGCGGTCGGCGGTTCGGCCCTTATCGGTTCGGCAGCCCAGGCGGCTGGTGGCGGTGCCCATCCGCCGCAGCCGGACTACAGCTTCACCGGCATGTTCGGTTCCTTCGACCGGGCGGAACTGCAGCGCGGCCTGCAGGTCTATACCGGCGTCTGTGCCGCGTGCCACGGTCTCGATCTGGTCCGCTTCCGCGAATTGGAAGCCCTGGGTTACAGCGAAGACCAGATCAAGGCCTTCGCCGCGACCTATTCGGTCGAGGACGGCCCGAATGAAGACGGCGACATGTACGACCGCCCGGGCGAACCGAAGGATCGCTTCCCGGCACCGTTCCCGAACGTTCAGGCGGCGGCTGCGTCCAACGGCGGAAAAGCCCCGCCGGACCTGTCGCTGATCGTGAAGAACCGGGCTCATGGCCTCGGCTCCATCGGTCTGAACTTCGTCGACATGCTGAAGGGCGGCGAATTCGCCACCGGCGCGGCCTATGTCTCGGCACTGCTGGGCCATGGCTATGTCGAAGAGCCCACCATGGCGGACAAGATGAGCTGCTTGGCGGCCAATCCGGGCGAAAGCCACGAGGCTTACGAAGCCCGCCTGGAAGAGTTCGAGGTTCCGGCCGGCGGCCACTTCAACAAGTGGTTCCCGGGCTGCGCGATCAAGATGCCGAATCCGCTGTATGAAGATGCCGTCGAATATGCCGACGGGACGCCGGCGACGCCGGAACAGATGGCCCATGACGTGTCGGTCTTCCTGACCTGGGCGTCGGAGCCGACCCTGGAAGCGCGCAAGGAAATGGGCATCAAGGCCCTGCTGTTCCTGATCGTCTTCACGGGCATTCTGATCGCGGTGAAGCGCAACATCTGGCGCAACGTGAAAAAAGCCTGATCCCGCCCCATTTTTTGGGGGATGAGGAATTAAAAAAGGCCCGGACAGTGTCCGGGCCTTTTTCCGTTTTTGTGGCTCCAAACGGAATCTTCCACCGCGTGGACACCGGAAGCAATTTCCGATACGCCTGGAAGCGATCAAATTTGCGAAAGCGTGAAGTGGGCTATGACGCGATCTCGTTTCTTGGAGTCCCCGTTAGCGGATCGGAATTACCGAAGGCTATTTACGGCGCAGGTCATCGCCTTGCTAGGCACCGGCCTGTCGACGGTCGCGCTGGCATTGCTGGCCTATGATATGGCGGGTGGGGGTGCCGGGATTGTTCTTGGAACGGCGCTTGCTCTGAAGATGGTCGCCTATGTCGGGATCGCGCCGATTGTCGGCGGATTTGCACATCGCCTGCCACGCCGCTTTTTGCTCGTCAGCCTCGATATCGCTCGTGCGGCAATTATGGCGTGCTTACCTTTCGTTACGGAGGTCTGGCAGGTCTATGTGCTGATCTTCCTGCTCAACAGTTGCGCTGCAGGCTTCACGCCGACATTTCAGGCGACAATACCGGATATAGTGACCTATGAATCCCGATATACGAAGGCGCTGTCGCTTTCACGGCTGGCCTACGATCTGGAAAACTTGTTGAGCCCGGCGCTCGCGGCGGCACTGCTGGTTGTCGTACCCTACGACGCCCTTTTTACCGGTAATGCGATGGCATTCCTCGCGTCCGCCGGGTTCGTTCTGTCCGTGCGTCTGCCGCGCGCGCAGCCGAGCGATCGGGATGTCGGCGTGTGGACGAATATCAGCTTCGGGGTGCGCGCTTATTTGAAAACACCCCGCTTGCGCGGTCTTTTGGCATTGTCTGTCGTGGTCGCCTGCTCGGGGGCAATGGTGATCGTCAATACCGTGGTCTATATCCGGGATCGTCTCGGCGGATCGGAAACCGACACCGCTATTGCCTTCGCGGCGACCGGATTGGGCTCGATGATTGTGGCACTTACGCTGCCGCATGTCTTGCCCCGGTTTCCGGACCGTTCGTTTATGCTTATCGGCGGTGCGCTGTCCGCGACCGGTCTTTTTCTTGGATTGACCGGCCCCGGATTCGTCCCCTTTCTTCTGATTTGGCTTTGCCTGGGCGCGGGGTCGTCGTTGATTCAAGTGCCGGTGGGACGGTTGTTGCGACGATCCGCGAAGGGCACCGACCGCCCCGCGTATTTCGCGGCGCAATTTGCCCTGACCCATGGATGTTGGCTTCTTGCTTATCCGCTGGCCGGGTGGACCGCAGGCATGTTCGGATACGAAACCGCGTTCGCTGTTCTTGCCGGAGTTTCAGTGGTTGCGACTTTGGTGGCAGCTAGGGTTTGGCCCAGGGAAGACCCGTCCGAACTGGAACACAGGCATGGCGCGTTGGATCATGTCCACAATCATGTTCACGACGAACATCATCAACACGACCATGACGGCTGGGAGGGGCCGGAGCCGCATCGCCATCCCCACCGCCACGCGCCCATCCGCCACAAACATTCGTTCGTGATCGATGGCCATCATTGGCAATGGCCCGGCACGCCCCGATAACAGCCCGCCATTGACCGTGCTTCAATCTTCCCGCTTGAACCGCGCCGCAAAGAAACCGTCCATTCCGCCTTTGTCGGACAGCATCGACGGCAGGGTCCGCAAGGTTCCGTTCTCGGCAATTGTGCCCGGCAAGTCGGGGAGCTCCGTCGCTTGGACCGGATCGAAACTCACCCCGTCCAGCGATTTCGCGAAGGATAGAAGCTCCGCCCCCTCCGCCGATTGCAGCGAACAGGTCGCGACGACCAGCGTGCCGCCGGGGGCGAGCATCTCGACCGCGGCCTCGACGAGCCGCTTTTGCAAGGCGGCCAGTTTCGAACTGTCCCCCGCATCGCGGCGGTAGGCGATTTCCGGGTGACGGCGCAAGGTGCCGGTCGCGCTGCACGGCGCATCCAGCAGAACGGCGTCCGCCGGAGCGTCGGGCCGCCATTGTGTCGCGTCGGCATCGACCACATTCGCCGTATACCGCAGACGCTTCAGGTTATCCTGCAACCGTTGCAAGCGGGCCTTGGATCGATCGACGGCGGTAACCTCCGCGCCGCCGGCGACCAGTTGCAGCGTCTTGCCGCCCGGCGCGGCGCATAGGTCGATTACCCGCTTTCCGGACACATCGCCCAGCAACAGCGCGGGGAGCGTCGCGGCCACGTCCTGAACCCACCATTTGCCTTCCAGGAAACCGGGCAGCTTCGTGACGTCGCGGCTTTCGCGCAAGCGCACCGACTGCGGACCGATCGGATCGCTCTTCAACCGTTCCGCCCACAGGTCCCGGTCGATCGGGACGGTAACGTCGATGGGGGCGTCGGCCAGATGCGCCGTCGCGATGGCCGCTGCGGTATCGGCGCCGAATTGGGCTTCCCAATCGGACCACAGCCAATCCGGTGTGTTCAGGCGGCCGGCATCCTGCGCCGCCAGGGTCGCCTTGCCGTCCCGATCCGCGCGGCGCAATACGGCATTCACCATGCCCGCCATGTTTCGCATGTTCTGCGATTTCGCCAGATCGACGGTCGCCGCCAGGGCGGCATGGGACGGGGTGTTCAGGAACAAGAGCTGCGTCAATCCGACCCGAAGGACGTCCAGGACGCGTTTCGCCTTTCCCTTCGGCGGATGTTCCAGATAGTCGAACAACAGCGCATCGATCTGCCCCATGCGCCGCAACGCGGTCAGCGCGATGGTGCGGGCGAATCCCCGATCCCGCTGCGTCAGCTTCTGTAGGGGTTTGCTCTGCGCCAAGGCGTCGTCGAAGCTGAGACCCCGGTGCAGAACGGATTCCAGCAGATCCATGGCCGCCAAGCGGGAATCGATGCCGTCACTCATTGGTCTTCCTCGTCGGCGCTGTCTTCGATCGCGTGCATGTCGTCGTCGGACAGGCCGAAATGATGGCCGATTTCGTGGACCAGGACATGTCGCACGATATCCGCCAGGTGGTGGCCCTCATGGACCCAATAGTCCAGGATCGGACGGCGGTAGAGATAGATTTGATCGATCCCCGGATGTGGATCGATGAAGGATTTCCGCGCCATGTCGACCCCGTGATAGAGGCCGAGAAGATCGAACGGCGATTCCAGACCCAGGGCTTCCAGCGTCTCATCGTCCGGAAAATCCTGAACCCGGAAGACGATGTCGCCCAGATGCTGTCGGAATTCCGCCGGGAGGTCCGCCAGGGCCTGCGTCGCCATAGCCTCGATATCGTCCAGGGTGGGCGGCGCGGCATGTCGGTGCGATCCGTGGCGATGGTGTTGCCGCTCGCGCAAGCGGTGGCGTTCACGGCGGGGGAAGTCGGTGACGTGTTTCATGGCTTTGATATACTCGCCCCGACCGCAGGAATCGAGTGCCCGTTTGACAGGAAGAGGATATCCAGATGGCCGCGAAACTGACCGCAGAGGAACGCAAGGAAGGTCTGGCCGGGCTGCCGGACTGGACGGACGTGCCGGACCGCGATGCGATCCGACGCGAATTCCGGTTCAAAAGCTTCAATCAGGCTTTCGGCTTCATGACGCGGGTCGCCATGCAGGCGGAAAGGCTGGACCACCATCCGGAATGGTTCAACGTCTACAACCGCGTCGACGTCACGCTGACGACGCATGACTGCGACGGGTTGAGCACCCTGGACCTCAAGCTCGCCCGGTTCATGGATCGCGCGGCCTTGGCAACAGGGCAATAACTGGGGCGTCAGCGAAATCGCGGATAGACCGGCACGGGAATGTTCGACGACAGGTGTTCGTCCGGCTCCGGCGTGCCCCAGGTTTCGGTGCGCGGCAGGACACCCGCCCAGACGTCCTTGTTCGACAGACCGTCCTCGTCGTCGCCCGGTGGGCCGTTGCGGACCTTGGCCACGGCATCTTCGATCTCCATGCGGATCACGCTCGTCGCCTTCAATTCCTTGGCCGTATTTTCGCGCAATTGCGCCATCCGGCCGGGGAAGTAGAGATCCATCATATCGTGCAAGGCGGCGTTCTTTTCCGCCGATCCGGTGATCGCCTGCGCCTTTCCATACAGGATCGCGGTGCGGAAGTTTGCCGTATGATCGAAGGCCGTGCGCGCCAGAACCAGACCGTCGAAATGCGTCACGGTCACACAGACGGGAATGCCGCCTTTCTGCGCCTTCAGCATCCGGCTGGCGGACGATCCGTGCCAATACAGGGTATCGCCGTCCCGCCAATGAAATGTCGGGGTGACGAAAGGCTGCCCGTCGATGACATACCCGATGTGACAGAGCGGCGTCGCATCGACGATGGCGTGGATGGTGGCCCGGTCATAGACGGCGCGCTTATGGTTGCGCCGAATGCGCGACCGGTCGGTCGGGGTGTAACGGCCGCTTTGTGCCGCACCCCCGGCGATATCGTGCTGCTGGGTCATGAAACCTTGTCCGATGAATGTCGTGTTCGCGACGGTTCTACCTCTTAAAATGGCTTGCTCAAAAGGGCCGAATTGGGAAAACCTTTAGGTCCAATTAGGAGGATCACATGGCGCGCCGCGTTTCGGATGGGGCGGTTCTGCCGCTCGCCCTGGACCGGGACAGCGCGGAACCCCTGCACAGACAGCTATACGATCAGTTACGGGAACTGATTCTGGACGGTCGTTTGACCGCCGGGTCGCGCCTGCCGTCCAGCCGCACCTTGGCGAAGGAACTGGCCATATCCCGCAACACGGTGACCGCCGCCTTCGATCAACTCTTCGCGGAAGGGTACCTTTCCGGGAAGGTCGGGGCCGGATCTTTCGTATCCGACGAACTGCCGGAAGAAAGCCTGTCCATGGGACCGTCTCAGATGCCGGATTCGCCCGCCCCGTCACCACGCCGTCAGGGCTTGTCGCGACGCGGGGCCCGATTGGCCGCGCTGCACGGGACACGGTCGTCCCGCCGGGCGACGGCTTTTGCCATCGGCCTGCCCGATTTGGACGGTTTCCCCTTCGACGTCTGGTCGCGCCTGATGACGAAGGCATGGCGGCGGCCGCCGCGCGACCTGCTGGCCAATGCGGAACCGGCGGGCTACCTGCCGCTGCGTCGCGCCATTGTGGACTATTTGCGGACCGCGCGCGGCGTGCGCTGCGAACCGGAACAGGTGATCATCGTCGCGGGTGTGCAGCAGGCGATTGCGCTGGCCTGCCATGTCCTGCTGGACGAGGGCGACACCGCGTTGATGGAAGACCCCGGCTATCTGGGGATGCGCGGCGCGTTGCTGGGCGCGGGCGTGCATATCGCCACCGCCCCGGTGGATGAGGAAGGTTTCGATATCGATGCGGGCGAAGCCGTGGCCCCCGATGCACGGCTGGTCTGCGTCGCGCCGTCCCATCAATACCCGATCGGTGTGACGATGAGCCTTGCCCGCCGCCTGCGGTTGCTCGATTGGGCGCAGCGGCATGACGGCTGGGTGCTGGAGGACGATTATGACAGCGAATACCGCTATGTCGGGCGGCCCTTGTCGGCCTTGCAGGGGTTGGACCGCGACGGGCGGGTCGTCTATGCCGGGACCTTCTCGAAGGTCATGTTCCCGACCCTGCGCATCGGCTATCTGGTGGTGCCGCCGGATTTGGCCGCCCCGTTCCGGCAGGCCCGCGCCGCCCTGGACGACCATCCGTCCAGTATCGCCCAGCCGGCGCTGGCCGCCTTTATCGAGGAAGGCCATTTCGCCGCCCATCTGCGCCGCATGCGGCGGCTCTATGCCGAACGGCGGGAAGCCCTGGCGGCGGCGTTGACGGGCCGGTACGGGTCGGCGATCGACCTTGCCCCGTCGGAGGCGGGGATGCATTTGCTGGCCCATCTGTCGCCCGATCTGGCACCCGGTTTGAGCGACCGCGATATTCAGGCCCGCGCGGCGGAAGAGGGGGTTACGGTTTCGGCGTTAAGCGCCTACTATGCGGCGCCGACCGACGCGCGTGGATTGCTGCTGGGCTTTTCCGCGGTGCCGGTCGAGAACATGCCCGCCGCCCTGGATAAATTGAGCCGCGTTCTGACCCCATGACATCCGATGTAAGCATTGTTACCGCACCGAGCGCCGACCCCTTTTCACCGGATAAGCGCGGCGGGGAAATCGTTTTCTATGACCTGGAATTCACCGCCTGGGAGGGCAGCCTGCAACGCGGCTGGTCCGAACCGTGGGAGGCCCGAGAGGTCATTCAGATCGGTGCCGTTCGGGTGCGCGACGACGCGGCGTTTACCGAGGTCGGCCGCTTCCTGTGTTTCGTCAGTCCTGTCCGGAATCCGACCCTGTCGGACTATATCACCGCGCTGACGGGAATCGGGCAGGAGCAAATCGACGAAGAAGGCTTCGACTTCCCGGAGGCTTGGGACGTCTTTACCGACTTCTGCGACGGCGCGCGGGCCATGCTCTGCTATAGCGGCGATCAGGATGTGCTCGCGGAAAACATGACCATCAATGGGATGAAGGTCACGGGCCTTTCCCGGTTCAGCGAATTGCAAGCCGTGTTGGGCAAACGCTGCGGTCCGGAATTCGGTGCGTCGACATCCTATGGTATCGCGACGCTGGCCGGGGTGGACGCCGAAGGCCGCGCCCATGATGCGATGGACGATTCCCTGTCCATGGTCGCCGGATTGCGGGCGTTACGGGCTAAAGGTCTTCTTTAGCGACCGCAGGCAGATCACCGTCCAGCGCAGGACATCTCCGGCAACGATCAATGCCGTGGCGATCAATACCCCTGTATAGAGCCCTTCCGCGCCGCCGCCTTCATGGACCCCGAACCAATAGGCGGTGGGCACCATGATGCACAGGAAACCCGTGATGTTCAGCGCCGTCGGCATCCAGGCATCGCCGGTCGCGCGCAGGGCGTTACCCAGAATGAACTGACCCGCGTCCAAAATGACCAGCAGACCGACCACGACCGTGCCCTGGGCGACGATGGCGATCAGGGCGGGGTCCTTCAGCTGATAGACGACGGACAGAATCATCTCCGGGTGGGTCACCAGCACGATTGCCGGGATGGCCTGCACCGCCATGCCCCAGAAAAACCCGGTCCATCCGGCCAGGGCGCGATCCGGCCAGTCGCGGCGGCCATGCGCGACGCCGACCCGGACGGCGGAGGCGCTGCCGATTCCTAGTGTCGCCATGAACAACATGGCCAGCAGGTTCATGTTGATGGAAAAGGATGTCAGCTGTTCCACCGCCATCCATCCGGCGAAGATATGCATGATGTGGAACGCGCCGCTTTCCGCCGCATAGGCCGGACCGGCGGCATAGCCGTGGCGGCGTTGCGTCGCACCGCCGACAATCCAGCCCGGCTTCGGCCTCTGCCGGATACCGAAATCGTGCTTTCCGCCCAGATACCAGACATAGCCGACGACGATGAACATCATCAGAAAGCGCACGGCGGCGGTGGCCAGCGACGCGCCGTCCGCGCCGGAAAAGCCGAAAGCGCCGTCGATGAACCAGAAATTCAGAAGAACGTTCAGGATGTTCGCGATCCAGACCGCGATCATGCCGGGCAGCGGGCGGCCCATGGCTTCCAGATACAGGTTGCTGGTCACGAAGATCAGGGACGGCAGGACGCTGATCCCATGGATGCGGGCGACGCTGGCGCTCATCGACGCGACATGAGGGCTCTGCCCCGTCATCAGGAAGTATTCTTCCGTAAACTGGGTCATGATGCCGGCGAACAGGCCG
Source organism: Pacificispira spongiicola (assembly GCF_012926505.1). GTDB lineage: Bacteria > Pseudomonadota > Alphaproteobacteria > UBA8366 > Aestuariispiraceae > Pacificispira > Pacificispira spongiicola. Next base: position 108,320 of record NZ_JABBNT010000003.1, on the reverse strand, counting down.
ATCAGCGTGGCATAGGGCAAGGCCCGCCGCCACACGGCCCCGGTTTCGGACAGGAGACCCGCGCCGCGCAGATGGCTGGTTTCCACCGCCGCGCCGAACATCAGGCCGATGCTGACGACGATCAGCACGGCGAAAACGGCGCTGCCCAGACCGTAGCGCCCGACTTCCTCCGCGCCCAGGGGACCGAGCATCACGGTATCTACCAGGGCGAGAGAAACGATTCCGGCGCGACTGACCACAACGGGTGTGGCAAGCCGTGCCAATTCTCCGCTATGTCGCAGAAAACGGGCAAAAAGCCAGCGCAGTCCTGTCTGATGTACGGACGGGTGGGGGGACGGGTCGGTCATGCCTTACCGTTTGACCCATGCCGCGCCGGTCTGCAAGCACTCTTAATGAGTGTTTTCGATCAAAACATCGTGTCGATGACCCGGTCGGGCGGATTATGGCCGTCGACCCAGGTCTTGATGTTGATGATGACGCGTTCGCCCATGGCGATGCGCCCCTCGATCGTCGCCGATCCCATATGCGGCAGCAGCACGACGTTGGAGAGCTTGATGAGCTTCGGATTGATTTCCGGCTCCTTCTCGTAAACGTCGAGGCCCGCCCCCGCGATTTGGTTCTGGGACAGGGATTTGACCAGGGCCGCCTCGTCGATCACCTCGCCGCGCGACGTGTTGACGATATAGGCGTGGCTTTTCATCAGGCCCAGCCGCCGAGAATTCAACAGGTGATAGGTCGCGGGCGTGTGGGGGCAGTTGATCGACAGGATATCCATATGCGCGATCATCTGATCCAGAGACGACCAGAAGGTCGCTTCCAGGTCCTTTTCGACCTCTTCCGGCACGCGGTTGCGGTTGTGGTAATGCACAGAGAGGCCGAACCCCTTGGCCCGGCGCGCGACGGCGGTGCCGATGCGGCCCATGCCGATAATGCCCAGGCGTTTGCCCCAGATGCGGTGGCCCAGCATGCCGGTCGGGCTCCAGCCCGTCCATTTGCCGTCGCGCACCAGTTGCTCGCCTTCAACAAGGCGGCGCGGCACGGCCAGGATCAGGGCCATGGTCATATCCGCCGTGTCCTCGGTCAGGACGTCGGGCGTGTTGGTAACGATGATGCCCTTCTTTCGGGTCGCCGGGAAATCCAGGTGATCGACGCCGGTGCCGAAGCTGGCGATCATCTTCAAATTCTCGCCCGCCGCGTTGATAATGTCGCGGTCGATCCGGTCGGTTACGGTCGGGACCAGGATTTCGGCGCGCTTGACCGCATCCAGCATCTGATCGCGCGTGAAGGCGTCGTCCGCGAGATTCAATTCGCAGTCGAACAACTCCATCATCCGGGTTTCGATAATGTCCGGCAGTTTCCGGGTGACGATGACCTTCGGTTTGCGAATCGTCATGGCGCTGACTTCCCCTTATCCTCCCGTTTCCCGCACAATGGCTGGATTTGCCAGCGGGTACGAGGCTTCTTGCGCTTTCTTTATAGAAGAATCGCGGTATAGAAAACCAGTATCCCCGCGCGATTTTCCACCCTGGCCGGAGTGCTGACGGAATACCGATGCGTTCTCTGCTGGTTCTATTGACGTTTTTGACCGCGTTCGGCGGGGCCCTGGCGGGTTGGACGATGCCGGGCGTCGCACAGTCGACGGCGCAGCCCAGCGGCTTGCCCGTCCCTCGCATGGTGTCCATCAAGGCCAGCGAGGCGAATGTCCGGACCGGACCCGGCGTGGATTATCCGATCCGTTGGGTCTATCAGCGTCTGGACATGCCGGTCCAGGTTATCGCGGAATTCGACAAATGGCGGAAAATCCGCGATTGGGAAGGCGACGAGGGCTGGGTGCATTTCGCGCTGTTGAGTTCTCGCCGCACGGTGATCGTCACCAGTCCCGAAACCACCCTGCGCCGCTTGGCGGCGGATGCGTCCCCCGCGATAGCGCGTCTGGCCATGGGTATGGTGGCCCGCGTCGACCTGTGCGAGGCCGATTGGTGCCTCGTCACCGTTCAGGGCTATGACGGCTGGTTGAAGCGGGAAGACGTCTGGGGCGTCGAGCCGGGCGAAACGATCCAGCAGTAAAAGGGCGTTACTTCGGCTGCATCCGCAGGGCGCTGTCCAGGCGCACGCATTCCCCGTTCATGACCGCGTTTTCGATCATGTGGATCGCCAGCGCCGCATATTCCGACGGTTTCCCGAAGCGGGACGGGAACGGCAGAGTGGCGGTCAGGCTGTCCTGCACGTCCTGCGGCATGCCCAACAACATCGGCGTGCCGAACAGGCCCGGCGCGATGGCGTTGACGCGGATGCCGGTGCGCGCGAATTCGCGGGCCGCGGGCAGGGTCAGGCCGACGACGCCGCCCTTGGACGCGGCATAGGCCGCCTGACCGATCTGGCCTTCGAAGGCGGCGATGGAGGCGGTGTTGATGATGATCCCGCGTTCCCCGTCCTCGTTCGGTTCCCGGTCCGCCATGTCGGCGGCGGTCAGGCGCAGCATGTTGAAGGTGCCGATCAGGTTGACCTCGATCACCTTGCGGAAGGCATCCAGATCCATCGCGCCGTTGCGGCCGACGATCTTCGCGGCGGGCGCGATCCCGGCGCAATTGACGTTGATGGCGCAGGCGCCGTGGACTTCATGCGCCTTGGCGACGGCGGCTTCGGCACTTTCCGCGCTCGTCACGTCGCAGGCGATGGCGAGACCGCCGATTTCCGAGGCGACGGCTTCCAGCTTTTCCGCATTCATGTCCAGCAGCGCGACCTTCGCCCCCTTGGCGGCCAGCGCGCGGGCCGTGCCTTCGCCCAGGCCGGAGGCCGCGCCGGTAACGATGGCGGGCATTCCGTCGATAATCATGGTCTTCCTCCCCCAGAATTTTCGTTAGCAAGCCGGAATTATGTTTGGCTAGAAATCCAAATCCGCATAGTGCCGCGGCGGCGGCGCGCCGGGAATATGGTCGCCCAGGATCGGGCGGAAGGACGGACGCGATTTGATCCGCGCATACCAGTCCTTCGCTTCCGGATGTTCGTCCCAGGGGACGTCGCCGATATAGTCGACGCAGGACAGATGCGCCGCCGCGGTCAGGTCCGCCAGAGTCAGGTCCTCGCCCGCAAGCCAGGTTCGGCGTTCCGCCAGCCAATCGATGTAACCCAGATGCGTGTGAATGTTCCGGCCTCCGGCGCGCACGGCGGAGGAGCTCGGCTCCCCCAGGCCGAGGAAGCGCTTCATGATCTTTTCCTCGACCAGATTGATGCCGACTTCCTCGTTGAATTTGACATCGAACCAGTCGATCAGCCGACGGACCTCCGCGCGCATTACCGCGCCGGTGCCGATCAGGGGCTGGTCGCCATACATCTCGTCCAGATATTCGCAGATCGGCTGCGACCCGCAGACCCGATTTCCGTCCTCGTCGACCAGAACCGGGACCTCCCCGGTCGGGTTCAACGCCAGGAAGGATTCGTCCCGGTCCCAGGTTTTCTGAATCCGGGTTTCGAAGGGCAGCTGTTTTTCCCCCAGCATCAGCCGGACCTTTCGGCAATGGGGGGAAAGCCAGAGATGATAAAGGAGCATCATGACGCTTCGCATATACCGCCGATCCGAAGCGGCGGCAACGGCCAAAGCATCTGGAAGTTAGGGCATTTTCGCGGCAACGCGCCGCAATATCCGCGAAGCTACCCTATCGTGCCGTGCTTCAACCCCTTATTGGTGATCAGCATGGTGAGGATTCCGAGACTGCCCAGGACGGCGAACCCCGCCAGCATGGGCTGCGCGGTACCGTTATAGGCCTGCCCCAGCAGACTGCCGAAGATCAGGGCCAGCATGGTGCTGCCCGCCCCGACAACGGCAGAGGCCGTGCCGGCGATATGGCCCAACGGTTCCATGGCAAGCGCGTTCAGATTGCCGAACAGCAATCCGACCCAAAAGAAACTGGATACGCCCCAGACCATAAAGGCCCATAGCGGCAAGTCGTGGCCGATCGATAATTCGATTGCGAAAAACAGGATCGAAATCAGGACCATGGCACTCAACGCGATGAAGGAAAGAAGCCGCATCCCGAATCGGTCCACCAAGCCCGCGTTCAGGATGGACGACACGCCGATGGACAAGGCCATGACCGAAAAATAGATCGGGAACATCTCACCCACGGCATAGATGTCCTGGAAAATCTGCTGGGCGCTGGTCAGGTAGCCGATAAAGGCGCCGAAGATCAGACCGGCGGCGATAGTGTAGCCCAGGGCGGCGCGGGTGGTGCAGGTTTCGATCGCCGCATGCCCGATCCGGCGGAACGATAGCGGCATCCGATTTTCCGGCGCCAAGGTTTCCGGCAAGCGCAACGTCATCCAAGCCGCGGCAATGCATCCCAGGACAATCAGGAAGATGAAGATCGCATGCCAGTTGAACAGGGTCAGGATCAACTGACCGATACTTGGCGCGACGACCGGAACCAGGATGAACACCGCCATGGCGAAAGACATGATCCGCGCCATACCCCGACCGGCATAACGATCGCGGACAACCGCCATCGTTACGGTGCGCGGACCCGCAACGCCCAATCCCTGAAGGATGCGGCCGATCAACATGGTTTCGAAATCGTGCGATACCAGCGACAGGATGCAGCCGAATCCGAACAGCAATAGCCCTGCCATAATCGCGCGCTTACGCCCGATGGAATCCGAGACCGGCCCGTAAACCAACTGCCCGATCGCGAAGCCCAGAAAAAACAGGGAAACGACGAATTGGGTTTCGTTCTGATCCGCGACACCCAGCGAGCTTCCGATGGCCGGAAGGGCAGGCAGCATGGAATCGATGGTCAGGGCGACCATGGAAAACAGCAACGCGACGAGACCGATGAACTCCGGGAGGCTTTGCTTGCTGTTTGCTTGGGGGGTATCGTTCACGCGATCCGTCTCCGCTTGATGTCTTTCAGGATTTCCGTCGCGGCGTTTCGGCCGGGAATGCCGCTGACGCCGCCGCCGGGATGGGCGCCGGACCCACAAAGATAGAGCCCGTCGACCGGCATTCTATGGTCGGCGAAGCCGGGCGCCGGCCGCAGGGAGAAAATCTGATCCAGATGCAGGGCGCCATGGAAGATATCGCCGCCGATCATGTTGAGCTTGCGTTCGATATCCAGCGGGCTGTTGACCTGCCGACCGACGATGGCCTGACGGAGATTCGGGCTGTATAGCGCGACCGTATCGATGATGTGATCGGCGACCTCTTCCTTCACATCGTCCCAGTTGCGCCCGTCCGGCAGGTTCCGACGGAAATGCTGGCAAAACAGGCTCATCACATGGCAGCCGTCCGGCGCCAGCGTGTCGTCCACCAGGGTCGGAATGCACATGGACACGACCGGCCCCTTGGCCCAGCCGGTGGCCCGCGCATCGTCCGACGCCTGCCGGATGTAATCCAGCGACGGGCAGATATCGATCGTGTTCTTCATGGCGGTCAGACCCGCCTCGTCATGATCGACCGTATCGAATTTCGGCAACTCGCTCAGCGCCACATTCATACGGAAGGTCGCGCTTTCGCTGCGCCAGCCTTTCAGCCGCTTGGCGAAACGCGGCGGCGTCAAGGCCGGGTCGATTAACTGACCGAACAGGACCTGCGGATGGACATTGGCGGAAACCAGCTTTGCATGGATCGTCGTGCCGTCTTCCAGAACGACGCCCTTGGCGCGGCCTTTCTCTACGATGACCTCCGCCACGCCCGATCCGGTTCGGATATCGACGCCGGATGCGCGGCAGGCATTCGCCATGGCCTGGGTGATCGCCCCCATGCCGCCCTTGGCATAGGCCCAGGCCCCGGTGCGCCCGTCGACCTGCCCGAAGACATGGTGCAGCAGGACATAGGCGGAACCCTGCGCATAGGGATCGACGAAATTTCCGATGATCCCTTCGAATCCGTAAAGCCCCTTGATCGGGTCGCTTTCGAACCAGCGGTCCAGATAGTCGCCGACCGACATGGTCATCAGGTCGGCCAAATCCTCCTGCTGATCCCTGGACAGTTTGCGCAGGACATTGCCCTGTTTCAGCAGCTTCCACAGGTCGCCCAGCCCGCCGCCCAGATTGGGCGGAACTTCCGACGCGATGGCGCGGATGGCATCGCCCAGGGATTCCAGCGTGTCCTCGAATTCGGGAAAGGCCTCGGCATCCGCCTTCGAGAACCGCGACAGGGCCTTCTGCGCGGCGGAAAGATCGCGCGGCAGATACATATGGTCGTCCTTCAGGATCGACAGGCTGCCGCCCGGACGGGGCAGGAGGGTCAGGCCATGCTTGTAGAGATCCAGGTCCTGAATGACGCTGCGGTCCAAAAGGCTGACCAGATAGGAAAAGACGGAATTGCGGAAGCCGGGATGAAATTCCTCCGTCAGGGCCGCGCCGCCGACCACGTCGCGGCGCTCCACCACGGTCACGTTCAAACCGGCCCGCGCCAGATAACCCGCACAGGTCAACCCGTTGTGACCGGCCCCGATCACCACCGCATCGACGGTTTCGACACTCATCCCGCATTCTCCCCACTTCGTATCGCGACGCGGAGCCCGACCGTCGCGATTGCGTGGGGCGGCGGATCAGGTCTGCGAGGCGATCAGTTTAACCCCGGCAAAGCCGAAAAATGCCGCCAGCAATCCGTCGATCGGACGCCGCGCGGCGGCATAGAGCGCCATCATGCGTTTCGTTGAAAACAGGATGGCATATCCACCGAATACGACGCTGCCCAGGATGGCGCAACCCGAGAGCAACAGCGCGATGGCGGAGAGCGAGGATTCCGCCGTGACGCCCAACGAGATGATCGCCGCCCAGGCCATGACCGATTTCGGATTGGTCAGGTGCACGGCCATGCCCTGACGATAGAATCCGGTGTCCTTCACCTTGCGCAGGGACGCGCCGCCCGGCGTCAGGGCCGAGCGGAATGCCTTCGCCGCGAGATAGAGGAGGTAAAGCCCGCCCACGATCTTCACCCAGATCAGGAAGGACGCGAATTGCGCCATGATCATGCCGAGACCGAAGGCGGCGCAAACGCCCCAGAAGATCGATATCGTCATCACCCCGGCGGCGAATTGCAACCCCGCCGACCGTCCGTGCGACGCCGCCGTCGCCATAATGCCGATCGTCGCCGGGCCCGGACTGGCCGTGGCGATCAGATAGGCCAACAATGCGATCTGAAGTTCCGGCTGCATCGCGCAATGCCTTTCCCAGAGTGTGTGATCTTTCGACTATAACAACCGAAAGAAGAATTGTCGAATATTGTCAATTGGTTACGGGCAATTCCCATGCTAGGCTGCTTTCGGGATGGATAGTGTAGGGTTCGATAATAGACGGGACAAGATTCCATGAGCCTGCGGCTGCAAACGGCATTGGCGCTGGCGATCGCGATTTTGGCGGTCAGCCTCGGCATCGGCTATGCCGTGACGCGCATTACCTCAGACCGGTTGGAGCAGGATATCGGCGGCTCCCTGGCCGAACTCGCTTTCATCATGGGCGACAAGTTGGACCGGGACATGGCCGCCCGTTCCGCGGAGGTTTACACGCTGACAGTCGTGGACGAATTACGCCATCCGGACGAACCCTCCCTGTCTCGGGAAATGCTCGACGCATTGCAAAACGCGGTTCCGGCCTTCTCCTGGCTGGGCGTTCTGTCGTCCGACGGCACGGTGGTGGCCGCATCGGGGGGCATTCTGGAAGGTCGGAATATCGCGCAGCGTCCCGTCTTTTCGGAAGGCATAAAGGGAAAATTCGTCGGCGACGTGCATGAAGCGGTTCTGCTGGCAAACCTGCTGCCCAATCCGACCGGCGAAGCGATGAAATTCGTCGACATCGCCTATCCGATTTTCAACCCGGCGGGCGAAACGGTCGGGGTTCTGGCCACACATCTAAGCTGGGGCTGGGCGCGGGAAATTCAGAAGGCGCTGCTGACCCGATCCAAAAACAGAAAGAATGTCGATATCTTCATCGTCGCCCGAGACGATCTTGTTCTCTTGGCCGACAGTGATGAAAAAATCGGACAGACGTTATCGTTGGATGCGGTGGCGAAGGCTCGCAGCGAGGGGCCCGGTTGGACGGTTGAAACATGGCCCGACGGACAGGATTATGTGACCGGGTATGCCGTGGCGGAAGGGTATGGCGATTTCGACGGTTTCGGCTGGACAGTGGTAACACGTCAGCCGGTGACGGAGGCCTTTGCGCCGATCAAGGACATGTCCCGTCGGATTGAAGCTTGGGGAATCGGGCTCGCCGTCCTGGTCGCGGCAACCGGATGGATCGCGGTCGGGGTTTTGACGCGACCGCTGGCCCAAATTGCGGCGTCCGCGGACCGAATCCGCAAGGGGGAGGAAATCGACATCCCGATCTTCCATCGCCCGATGGAGATCGCCGCCTTGTCGGATGGGCTGAACAAACTGATCCACGGATTGCGGAAGACCGAAAGTGCGTTGGATCAAATGGAAATGCATGCCCATCATGACCGCCTGACCGGTCTGCCCAATCGGTTGTCCTTGGATGTGTTCTTCGAAACGGCGGTACCGCGCGCGCGTCGGGACGAGTCTTCCATTGCGCTGTTGTATATTGATTTGGACGATTTCAAACCGGTCAACGATACTATGGGGCATGCGATGGGGGATTTCGTGCTTCAGGAAGTCGGCGTGCGTTTGTCCGGTATGTGTCGGGGGGGCGAGGTCGCCGCGCGACTGGGCGGCGACGAATTCGTGATGGTGGCCTTCGTTTCGAAAGAGGAAGGCCAGGTGGAGGCGGAAAACATTGCCGCGCGCATCGTGGAAGGCGTGGCCAAACCCTATATGCGGGATGGGCAGACCGCCCATATCGGATGCAGTGTCGGCGGCGCGTTTCTGCCGGGCGACGCGGAAACGGTGTCGGACCTATTCGCCCGGGCGGACGAGGCGCTCTATATCGCCAAAGAGGCTGGTAAGAACCGGTATGCCTTCGTTTCGGACGCAGGGCCTGCCGGACCGGAGGGCACGCGAAAACAAGGCGCATCGGGCGGATCGGGATCGTCGTCTTGATTTCGGGCCATCCGCGCCCAAACTTCCTTATCATTGCACTGCAAAATCAGGGGAAGCGCCATGCCTGACGGCGAAGGCCCGATCGTTGAAGTCTGCCAATCGCTCGCCGGTGTGGACCGGACGGCGTGGGACGCCTGCGCGGGGCCGGAGAATCCCTTCGTCAGTCACGATTTCCTGTCCGCGCTGGAAGAAAGCGGGTCGGTAAAGCCGGATACCGGCTGGTTGCCGCAACATCTATTGCTGCGCGATGCGGACCGCCAACTGATTGCCGCCATGCCGCTGTATCTGAAGGGGCACAGCCAGGGCGAATATGTGTTCGATTATAACTGGGCCCATGCCTATGAAAGCGCGGGGGGGCGGTATTATCCGAAGCTTCTGTCGGCGGTGCCGTTCACGCCGGTGCCCGGCCCCCGGCTGCTGTTGAGCAACGCGCCGGACCCGGCGGCGGCGGCGCAATACCTGATTTCCGCCATGGCCCAGATGGTGGAACGGCATGAAGTTTCCAGCCTGCACGTGAATTTCCTGGACCGGGATCAGGCCGACCAACTGGAACAGGCGGGGTTCCTGATCCGGCACGGCCATCAATTCCATTGGCACAATCGCGACTACGGCAGTTTCGACGACTTTCTAGGGGCCCTGTCGTCCCGCAAGCGCAAGGCGATCCGCAAGGAGCGGGCGGCGGTCATCGACGCGGGGCTGGATATCCGAACCCTGACCGGCGATGCGATCACGCCGGAATTGTGGAACGCGTTCTATGCCTTCTATACCGACACTTATGACCGGAAATGGGGCGGCCCCTATCTGACGCGGCCCTTCTTCGACCTGCTGCATGCCCGGATGCGCGACCGGGTCGTGCTGGTCCTGGCCTTCGATGATGGGGTGCCGATTGCAGGCGCCCTGAACCTATTGGGGACGGATGCCATTTTCGGCCGGAATTGGGGCTGTCTGGCCGACTACAAGTTTCTGCATTTTGAATTGTGCTATTACCGCGCCATCGATTTCGCCATCGAACACGGCCTGCCGCGCGTGGAGGCGGGGACCCAGGGCGAACACAAGATTCAACGCGGCTATATGCCCGTCACGACTTATTCGGCGCATCTGCTGCCCGATCCGAATTTCCGCGATGCCGTGGCCCGCTTTCTGGAAGCGGAACAGCGGCACGAGGCGCAGTATCGCGAGGAACTGGCCGCGACCGGCCCGTATCGGAATGATGGGACGGCCTGACGACGCCTGTCGGGACATGTCAGCATCATTCATGCCCAGGCATCTTTGTTCTTCCGTCCCTCGAAAGGTCGGATAGGGTCGGAGGACAGAAATGAAAGCTGGGGAGTTGGGCATGACTGTGCCGACGACGATGGACCAAGGCGCGGTGTTTCGGGCCATGCATTACGAAGGGACGGCCTTCGTCATCCCGAATCCATGGGATGTCGGATCGGCCCGGGTTCTTGCGAAATTGGGGTTTCGAGCCCTGGCGACGACCAGCGCTGGCATGGCCCATTCCATGGGGATGCGCGATGGGAGCGTTCCGCGCGATGCGGTGCTCGACCATTGCCGATGCTTGGCGGCCGCCACGTCGCTGCCGGTTTCCGCGGATTTGGAAAAAGGGTTCGGCGACACACCGGACAGTGCGGCGGAAACGATACGGGCCGCCGCTGCCACGGGCATTGCCGGCTGTTCGATTGAGGATCACACCGGAAACAGCCGGTCGCCAATCTTCGACTTCGAACTGGCGGTGGAGCGTATCGCCGCCGCGGTCGAAGCAGCGCGCGGGCTTGGCCGAGATTTCGTTCTGACGGCGCGGTGCGAGAACTTCCTCTGGGACCGGCCCGACCTCAATGACACGGTGCGTCGCCTTAGCGCGTTCGCCGAGGCGGGCGCCGATGTGCTCTATGCGCCGGGGCTTCCCGATATCGGCGCCGTGAGGGAGGTTTGTGCGATTGGCAAGCCCGTGAACTTCCTGAATGAAGTTCCGGGTGGAACATTCGACCTTCAGGAACTTTCCGAAGCGGGCGTTGCGAGAGTCAGCGTCGGCGCGGCCTTGTCGCTCTTTGCTTGGGGCGGCTTCGTCAAGGCGGCCCGCGAACTGGCCGAAAACGGTAGGTTTACCAGTTTCGACGGCAGCATCGGATTTGCCGAGATGGATGCGTTCTTTTAGGCGCGATTAACCGCCCAAAAACGGTCTGACGGATACGGTACGATCCTGTTAAGCCGCGTGGCTGGCCGAGGTCGACGGCTCCGTCAAAAGGCCGTAGAGCGCGTCCGCCTGATCGGAGCCGCGTAGCTTTTCGCACATGTCGCGGTCGCGGAACAGACGGGACACCCGGGCCAGGGCTTTCAGATGGTCGGCGCCCGCGTCCAGCGGCGCCAGAAGGGCAAACAGGATATCCACCGGCTGGTCGTCGATCGCGTCGAAATCGATCGGTTTCGTCAGACGGGCGAAAATCCCATAGGGACGGTCGAGGCCCGCCAGTTTGCCGTGCGGAATGGCGATGCCCTTGCCGACACCGGTGGTGCCCAGGCGTTCCCGCTCCAGCAGCGTATCGAAGATCGCCCGTTCTTCCAGACCGGTAACGCGGGCCGCGCGGCGCGCCACTTCCTGCAAGGCCTGTTTTTTCGAAGCGACATTCAGCTTCTCGATCACCGACTCCGCGGAAAGAAGATCATACAGTTCCATTACCTGTCACTCAGCCTCGAAGTTGCCCGTCCGCGCAAGGGAACCGTCCGTGCCATGAGGCCGGACGGCTGCCTACGCAGGGTTAACGCCAGGGATTTGCCCCTCGGGATCCGCTTCCCTGACGGAGGCGGAGTCCCAGTATCACCCTTTTCGCCACGCCGACCGACCCTATCACGGGAAATCGGCGCGGCGACTCGTTTTATCTCCGGTCGAACGGTTCTCCGCCGGTCAGGCCCCCGATTCGGGGTCGACCCAGCCGATATTTCCGTCCGGTCGGACATAAACCATATTGATCCGGCCGTTCTTCGTATTCCGGAAGAGGTAGGCCGGATGGTTCGCCAGATCCATCCGCATCGTCGCCTCGCCGACGGTCATGGTTTCGACCTCTGTCGGCATTTCGGCAACGATGATCGGTTCATCCTGCTCGTTATGGTCCTCTTCGTCCGCGCTCGGTTCCGGTTCGGCGCGCAGAACATATTGCAGGGCCGGCACGGCTTCCGCCGTGGACAGCTTGTGCTTATGGTCGCGCAGCCGCCGTTTGTAGCGGCGCAGACGTTTCGTTACATGTTGGGTCGCCTCGTCGACCGCGCCATAGGCGTCATTTCCTGCCCCGTGGCCATGGACCAATACCCGCTTGGAAACATGGACCTGGATATCTACGGAAAAGCGCCCACCGTCTTTGGTTATGGTTACCGCCGTGTCGGTCGTATTGTCGAAATACTTCCCGATCGCGTCCGGCAGCGTGTCCTCGATATGTGTGCGGAGTGCATCACCGATATCGACCTGTTTACCTTTTACGGAGAGTTGCATAGTGCGCCCGATACCTTTCACGGTCTCATTGCCGCCGCTGTGTCGACGGCCATTATTGACGGCCCGCGTATCGGAAGGGCCCGATTGACTGAATGGGCCGCCCTCTTGCCGTATATCGTACTTCGAATCCTCGGCGGGTCGCATCACTTTTTTGATTCCGGACATCACGATATTTTTCGCGATCCATTCCGGGAGGCAGCTTCACCACCTCACGCCACCGAACGGGGCCGGAACCTAGTCGATGCGCGCCCGCCTTGTCAAGCGCAGGGGTTTCTATCTTAAGATATTGTTATATAGGGGAAAAACTGATCAGAGGGCGGCGCGTTTCTGGCGTCGCCGTTGAACGGAGGACGGAATCCGCATCGCCTCGCGGTATTTTGCCACCGTGCGCCGTGCGATATCGATGCCTTCGTCATTCAGCATTTCGACCAGCCGATCGTCGGATAGAACCGCATCGGGGGCTTCCGCATCGATCAGCGTCTTGATCCGATGACGGACGGATTCCGCCGAATGGGTGTCGCCCGACGTTCCGGCGATGGCGGTGGTGAAGAAATATTTCAGTTCGAACAGCCCACGCGGTGTCGCCATGTATTTGTTGGACGTGACCCGGCTGACCGTCGATTCGTGCATTTCGATCGCTTCGGCGATATCGCGCAGGATCAGGGGCTTCAGATGGCCGACCCCGTGCCGCAGGAAGCCGGACTGCTGACGCACGATTTCCGTGGACACCTTCAGGATCGTCGTCGCCCGTTGTTGCAGGCTTTTCACCAACCAGTTCGCGGTGTGGAAGCGTTCGGCGATGAACTCCTTTTCCGTCTTATCGCGGGCGCTGGCGGCGACGGTCGCATAGTAGCGTTCGTTCACCAGGACTTTCGGCAGCGTGTCCTGGTTCAGTTCGATGAGCCAATCGCCATCCGGCCCGACGCTGACCAGGACATCCGGCACGACCGGCTGCGTATCCTCGAACCCGAAGGCCGCGGCGGGGCGCGGGTCCAGGGCGCGGATTTCCGCCACCATCTCGATCAAGTCTTCCGAATCGACGCCGCACAGCTTGCATAATTTGCCGATTTCCTGGCGCGCCAACAGGTCCAGATTGTCCAGCAGCGCCGCCATGGCGGGGTCGAACCGGTTCTTGTCTTCCAATTGCAGCTTCAGGCATTCCTGAAGCGATCTTGCGAACAGGCCCGGCGGATCGAACCGCTGCATCCGGGCAAGCACGCCGTCGACCAATTGGATGTCGCAGCCCAGACGTTCGGCGATATCGGCCGTGTCCTCGACCAACCGTCCGTTCCCGTCCAGGGCGTCGATCAGATGACGGCCGATCAGTTTTTCCACCGGCGATTTCAGGTCCAATTGCAATTGGTCTTCCAAGTGATCGACCAGCGTGCGCGCCTCGCTGAACGTCGCTTCCAGATCCGGCAGGTCGTCGTCGAAACCGCGCTGGGCGAAATCCGGCCCGGATCGTCCGCGATCCGATCCGAAATCCGCACCCGGTCCGGCGATTTCGCCGTCATAGGTGTTCGAATAGTCGGTATCCAGCGGACTGTCGCTACCCGCGCCGGGCATGGCGTCGGGGGATAGAAGCTCCGCGCTGTCCGTGCGGGCGGCGTCGACGGCGGGGCCGTCATAGGGGTCGCGGACTTCCTCGTCGCGCCCGGTCCTGGTCGCGTCATCGCGCTCCAGCATCGGGTTTTGTTCAAGCTCCGTCTCGACATAGGCGACGAGGTCCTGACTGGACAATTGCAGCAGCTTGATCGCCTGCTGCAATTGCGGCGTCATGACCAGGTTCTGACTTTGCCTGAGATCCAGCCTTTGTGTGATCGACATGCGTCCCCCCGCCCCGATCGCTACAAGGAGAACTTATCCCCGAGATAGACCCGCCGTACTTCCTGGTTGGCGACGATCTCGTCGGGGGTGCCTTCCATCAGAACATTGCCGTCGTGCAGAATGTAGGCACGATCGACGATGTCGAGGGTTTCCCGGACATTGTGATCGGTGATCAGAACGCCGATGCCGCGATCTTTCAGGTGGCTGACCAATCCACGGATATCGCGGACCGCGATGGGGTCGATCCCGGCCAGCGGTTCGTCCAGCAGCACGAAATTCGGCTGACTGGCGAGCGCCCGGGCGATTTCCAGCCGACGGCGTTCCCCGCCGGACAGTGCGATCGCGGGCGTCCGGCGCAGATGGGTGATCGAAAATTCGGCCAGCAGGGCCTCCAGGGTCACCTCCCGCTTTTCGCGGTTCTTCTCGATCAGTTCCAGCACCGCCATGATGTTTTGTTCGACGGACAGGCCCCGGAAAATCGACGATTCCTGAGGCAGATATCCAATGCCCAGGCGGGAGCGCCGATACATCGGCAATTCCGTGATATCGACGCCGTCCAGCACGATCTGACCGTAATCCGTTGGGATCAAACCGGTCACGATATAAAAGCAGGTCGTCTTGCCCGCACCGTTCGGACCCAGCAGGCCGACGGCCTCCCCCCGCTGCACGCGCAGGGAAACGTCACGCAGGACCGGGCGCTTCTTGAACTGCTTGCCCAGCGAATGGACCACCAGACCTTCATTCTTGGTGATCAGGACGGGCTTGCGCGGGGCGGGACGGTCGGCATCCGCAGACGCTGTCTGGACCGATTTCGGCTTCATCGGAATCGGGGCGGCCGTACGCGACGGGTCGCGAACCGTTTCGCGTTGCGGCGGATTGCGATCCGATGCGGCGCGCGGCGGCGTTTCCGGTGCGCGAGGCACCTCCGGTGTATGATGCGTCTCGGGCGGGCGTGTCGTCTCGGCTGGGCGTGTCGTCGCAGGGGCGCGTGTCGGTTGGGGCGGCCGGGGCTGGCGTATCGGATCGATATCCTGCTCCAGCCGGTGCCCGTCTTCCCGCGCATGACGATCCATGGACGGGGCATCGATTTCGGATTGCCGCGCTTCGGTCGGATGTCGGGGCAGCGGCGGTTCGGCGGCGGTATGGCGCGGTTCCGGCGATGCCGTTCTTTCGGTTTGCGACGGGCCGCGTGTCGCGTGCCTATCCTCGCGTTGGGCCGGTGGCTTTCCGTGTTGATACGGGTCTGGTCGTCTCAGGCCATCATCCTCGAAACGCGGTTTCGGCGGTTCGGGCAAGTCCTGAAAACGGTCGCCGGGATGCGGGGCGGGATTGTTGGAAACCGGTTTTCGGGGCGGTTCCGCATTATTGGGTGAGGCACTGTTGTTCGTTGAGGCGCTGGGCCGGTGCGGAATACCGGCAATGGATCCGGAAAAGCTGGGCGGGCGCGACAAACGCGGCTCCCTGAGGCGCGGCGGCTGGGTGTCCGCGCGGTCCACCGGACGACCGGCATCGTCGGGCCGGTCCGCAAACAATCCGCGTTGATTGTCGGCTTCCCCGATGTTGCCGTGTTCGCCGTCGCCAAGTCGGCTTTCGCCGCCGCGCCGTTCCAGCTTCGGTTCCCGTCCCTTGCGGTCTTCGTCTTCGCGATCCGCCATTTGCCCGATCGTTCCTTACCTAAATACAACACTCATCAACAGGCTCGCGGGGACGAGTCTAGCCGGTTATGGCGCCGACGCCAAGCAAAGCAATCAAATTGGCACCGGAATTGCATTTAAAGTGACGATAGGCGGTAGGATGGGATGTCACTCCGTCGGCAGAATAAGGCCTTTAACCTTGCCGCCGTTACCGCCGCCTTGCAGCGTGCTGCGGCCGGTTTTCATGTTCACGACCGCGCATTCCCCGTTCAATTGGTTGTTGTCACGGGTGATTTTGACCTTGCCGCAGATCGTGGCCTTTTCCTCGTCCACCATATAGACGCCTTCATTGCCGGTGACGATATCCGTCGGGGTGGAGACATGGACGCCGCCGGTCGCATCGATCCGTTTGACGCGCGTTTGTCCGCCGTCGGCGCCCGCCTCCAGGAAGGCGGTCAGAACACCGGCCTGCAGGCGACGGTCGTTTTGGATGACCAGGGCGTTGCCGCGGGCAACGGCGATCTGACGTTCTTCCCAATATTCCAGGCTTTCATCCGCCGTGATCGTGCCCCGGTCCGTGACCATCTGAAGATCCTCGCCGACCAGCACGGCAACACGTTTGTCCATATGGTAAACGGCCTTGTCGCCGGACGCCTCGGACCCGTTCGCGGTGATCACGACATGACCGTCCGCGTCGAGGCGGAAAATCACCTGACGACCGTCCTCTTCCCGATAGAACGCGGTCAACGTGTCGGCGGTGACCGTCATTCCGTCCCGTGTCGCGGTCGCGTTGCCATAGGCCCGGTATTGCTGAAGATCGCGAATCCATTCGATGCCGTCATCGGCCTCGATTTCGATGCCGCCGTCGCCGCCCAGCGTCGCGTCCTGCGCGATTGCCGATCCGATGCCCGGCGGGGCAAGAACGGCCAGCGCCAATAGAAGTGCGAGAATGGGAAAGAACCGGCTGGTCATGGCGGCGTTTTAATCCGTTTGATAAATGATGACCCGGGCATGGCCGGTCAGTTGGACCTGCGCCCCTCGGTCGACAATTTGAAATCCCTCGGCCTCCAGATAACCGAACGGGCCCTGACCGGTCACAGGGTCGAACCCATAGGCGCTGCCCCCCATCAGGTCCAGTGTCGCGCTTTCGGTCAGGAATTCGTACCCCTGATCGTGAAACAGATTCACGGCATCGCGCAGTTCCAGAATTTGAGTGTCGCGGTCTAGGGATCCCGTCTTTGCCGTGACCAGCGCCCAGCTTCCATCCGTCAGGTTGATATCCGCGCGGGGCTGGGTGAATTGGACCAGGGTTGCGTCGATGGATGCCTGTTGCACGGATGCGGCGGTCACGGTGTAACGCTGCCCGTCTTCCCCGGTGCCGGAATAGCGCGCTTCGCTGACTTCCAAATGTTCGGACACCAACCGCCCGGCGCCGGTCAACTTGTCGCCGACTTCGCGACCTTCCTGTTCCAGATAGGGCCAGAGTGCCAGCAACGCCAACAGGACGACGGCAAGCGTCGGCAGCAGGATTTTCAGCCATCCGACCAACCGACCATAGGATCGGTCGAAATTCCGCTGACCGATGGTCAGCGGAATGCGGGATCCTTTCGGTTCGGTTTCCGCCATCGCCGCGCCTTCTTCATATCCTGTCGCCGCCACGGCCCGTCCTCGTCAGGCGACCCCGGCGCGCAGGAAATCGTGAACATGGACGATCCCTTCCGGCCGATTGTCCGCGTCGACGACAAAGATCGCCGTGATCTTGCGCGTATTCATCTGATTGAGAACTTCCGCTGCCAAGGCGTCCGCGGAAACGGTGATCGGGTTCTTTGTCATCACGTCCTCGACATTCCGCTGCATCAGATCCGCCGACATATGGCGCCGCAGGTCGCCGTCCGTGACGATGCCGATCAAGCGCCCGTCGGCATCCACGACACCGCTGCACCCGAAATGTTTCGAGGTTATGGTGATCACCGCCTGATCCATGCGTTGATCGGATGTAATCAAGGGCAGTTCCGTATCGGAATGCATCAGATCGCGGACGCGGGACAGTTGCCGTCCCAGCTTGCCGCCCGGATGGAAAATACGAAAATCGGCCGCCGTGAAACCTTTCCGTTCCAGCAAGGCAACCGCCAACGCATCGCCCAGCGCCAGGGTCATGGTGGTCGACGTCGTCGGCGCCAGGCCCAACGCCCCAGCTTCCGGTTCGTCCGGCAGGATCAGCGCGACACTCGCCTCCTTCGCAAGGGTGGACCCGGCACGTCCCGTCACGGCAATCATCGGAATGCGGAATCGTTTTACATGCAGGACAAGGTCCGTCAGTTCCGCCGTTTCGCCGGAATTGCTGATCGCCAGAACGGCATCGCGTTCGGTAATCATGCCCAGGTCGCCGTGGCTGGCCTCTCCCGGATGGACGAATTGCGCGGGCGTTCCGGTGGAGGCGAAGGTCGCCGCGATCTTTCGCCCGACATGCCCGCTTTTCCCCATGCCGCTGACGATCAGGCGGCCCGACCCCTTACCCTCTTCGGTCAGGGCGGCCAGGATATCGAGCGCGGCAAGAAAGTCACCGTTCAACTCCGATGCCATCCGCAGAAGGGCCGCGGCTTCCGCCTCCAGGACGGCACGCCCGGCATCCAAATCTGTGTGAGCGGTGTTGGCCCCTTCGGCGGCCCCCAGTGCCCGTTTCGACACGGTTTGGGACATTCAACTCTCTTTCGATTGCTAATCTTCTTTTGACTACCGAATTTCGTTCGGCGGCATTTGACGCCGATCCGACGAATGCCTTGCCGGGTCTTCTCCCGGCCCGCCGGACGTCGGAACGGGCTTGCGTCAGGAATGGGCGAAAATATCCGTTTCGGCCCAACCCATCAGATCCAGTTCCGCCCGGACGGGCAGGAAATCGAAGCAGGCCTGGGCCAGGTGATCCCGGCCTTCCCGCTTCAGCATCCCATCCAGCTTGTCCTTCAACGCATGCAGGTGCAGGACGTCGGACGCGGCATAGGCGAGTTGCGCATCGCTCAAATCCGGGGCGGCCCAGTCGGAGCTTTGCTGCTGCTTCGACATATCGATACCCAGAAGCTCTTTCGCAAGAGTGGAGAGCGAATGACGGTCCGTATAGGTTCGAACAAGCTTGGAGGCAATCTTGGTGCAATAGATGGGGCCCATCGTAACGCCCAGCCATTGGCGGCAGATGGCGACGTCGAACCGCGCGAAATGAAGGATTTTCAGAACCGACGGGTCGGCCAGCAGGCGCTTCAGGTTCGGCGCCTCGTAGGCGCCGGGTGCGAATTGCACCAGATGGCTGGTGCCGTCACCGGCGGAGAGCTGTGCGACGCACAGCCGGTCGCGCAGGGGATTCAGCCCTTGGGTTTCCGTATCGATCGCCACCGCGTCGCCGAAATCGATCCCGTTGGGAAGATCGCCTTTGTGCAAATGAATCGTCAAACCCACCTCTCCTTCCGGACTCTTTCCGCGACACCCGACCGATGCGGCAATTTCCAAAACCGAGCGAACCGGCACGGCGAACCGACCGGCACAAAGAAATCATTGTTCCAATTCCCTGGATTCTAACAAGATTCCTCCCATTTCGTACAGCCTTTTGGCGTTGCGGACGCTGAGGCGATTCTGCGGTAGGATGCTATGGATTGTGCTTTTCTTTCGGGGCCGGGAAGAATAAATGAGCCGGCGCTTGGAGGGGCGTTCCAATTGGAGAAAATCCAGAATGACGAAATCGTATCGTCGCAGCCTGATCGGGGGGATCGGGTTCGTCGTTGCAATGGCTCTCGGTGGCGTGAATGCCGGGGCCGAAACGCTGCTTGAACGCGGCACTTACTTGATGCGGTCGGTCGCGGCCTGCGCCAACTGTCACACGCCGAAGGGGCCGCAAGGCGATATCCCGGACATGGAACTGGCCGGGATGGAAAACCTGATGGTCACGCCCGGCTTCACGGCGCATGCTCCGAATATCACGCCGGATGTCGAAACCGGGATCGGCGCCTGGACCGACGCGCAATTGATCAAGGCGATCCGCGAAGGAGTCCGCCCGGACGGCACGATCGTCGGCCCGCCGATGCCGATCGCGTTGTATCGCGGCCTGTCCGATCGGGACGTGGAAGCGATCGTTGCCTATATCCGTGCGGTTCCCGCCGTTCGCAATGCGGTTCCGCGATCCGTCTACGCCATGCCGCTGCCGCCGTCCTATGGTCCGCCAGTCGGTTCGGTGGCGGACGTTCCGTCCGACGATCCGGTCGTTTACGGCGCCTATCTCGCGGGTCCGGTCGCGCATTGCGTGGAATGTCATTCGCCGATGGGGGACCAGGGCCCGGATTGGCAGAACCAAGCCGGTGCGGGCGGTCTCGCCTTCGACGGCCCCTGGGGACAAAGCGTATCGGCAAATCTGACGCCGACCGGCCTGTCCGACTATTCCGATGACGAAATCAAGTCCATGGTCCGCACGGGGGTTCATCCCGACGGCCACCGCCTGATGCCGCCGATGGGCTATGCCTATTACGCCGGAATGAAGGAAGAGGATATGAACGCGATCGTCGCCTATCTGCGCCAATTGCCCGCGCGGTAGGGCCGATCACTATACAGGACTCCAAGATTCGTTACAGAAAGGCCCCGCCGTGTTGGCGGGGCTTTTTTCGTTCGGGCAATTGCGTGACAGGATGGATCGGAACAAGGCTGCTCCCGGCGATATCGGAAGGGTTTATTCGTTCTATTTGAAAGGATGTCGGCCATATTGTCCTCCCATCGGAAAAGGGAATGTCATGGACGCGACGCAAGCCGTCATTTTGGTCGGGATCGGACTTTTCGGGGGGATATGGAACGCGGTTGCGGGCGGGGCCACGCTGTTCACCTTTCCGGCCCTGATGGCCGTCGGGCTGCCGTCCGTCGTCGCGAATGCGACGAACTACGTCGCCCTATTCCCGTCGAATGCCGCGGCCCTCCCCGCCTATCGGGAGGAGTTGCGCGGCGTTGGCGGACAGCTGCTGCCGCTGCTGGTCGTGTCGGGCCTTGGCGCCGTCGTCGGGTCGCTCCTGCTGCTTGCGTCGGATCCCGACTTCTTTGTCGCGCTCATACCGTTTCTCATCCTTCTGGCGACGGGTCTCTTCGCCTTTGGGGACGCTCTGCGCGCTTGGCTGTTGAGAAAGATCGGGGACGGCCATGGTCGCACCGCGATCTACGCGACGCTTTTCGTGTCGTCGATCTATGGCGGGTATTTCGGGGCGGGTCTCGGGATCATCCTATTGGCGATCGCGCAGTTGATGGGGTTCACCAACTTTCACACCGCCAACAGCATCAAGAACCTGTTGGCGACGAGCTTCACCCTCTTGAGCATCATCGTCTTTGGCGTCGGCGGGTTGATCGCATGGCCGCAAGCGGTCGCGATGATGGTGGGCAGCACGATCGGGGGATATGTGGGGGGCCGTTTGGCGCGGCGTGTGAACACGCGCTATCTGCGCGGCGTCGTCATCGCCTTCGGTCTCGTCCTGTCGCTGGTATATTTCTTCCGGACCTTCGCCTGACCTTGGTCCCGTCAGAAATTGGGCAACCGGGACGGTCCGCTTGGAGGGATGCCCTCCAAACTTTCAATACCCAACATTTTAATCAGAGAAGATGGTGCCCAGGAGAAGACTCGAACTTCCACGCCCTTTCGGGCACAGGTACCTGAAACCTGCGCGTCTACCAATTCCGCCACCTGGGCTTAGGGGCATCTGTCGGTGCGGCGCGGAAAATGTCGATAAGAAGGGGTAATGTCAAGCGGTGCTTTCGCGCGGCCGCAGCTTTTTTTGAAAGTTTTTTTGCGTCCCGCGAAATCGCCCGATTTTCAGGGTAATTTCGCGGATGGTGCGGTTCTGTCGTCAGCCGTCGAGACGGGTTTTTTCCGCGATGGTGGCGTCCAGCAGGCGCAAGACGTCGACGGACGCCTTTTCCACCTTGCCGATCGCGTCCAAGGCGCCTTCCATATCGCCGTTGTTGTAGAATTCGACCGCCTTGATACCCCATTTGTGGACTTCCGAATGCGGCTGTTCCAAATCCTTGAACGGCGCGAGGTTCCGATAGGGGTCGGAATCCTTTCCATAATAGAATTTGCCCAACCGGCATTGGGTATGGTCCGCCAATTCGTTGGGGCGCAGGGCCTGTCGGCCGGAAATCATGTCGGCCAACCGCTTTTTCCAGATCACATGATCCGATTTTGCGATGCGCAGAACCTTGTGCGGCACGTCGTATTTCAGGAAACGCGCAAGTTGTTGCCCGATCTGACTTTCGACGGCGGACATATTGTCGGCCATATCCGTCAGCGAGGTGACATTTTCCGTCGAGGCTTGGGCGATTTTACCGACACCGGCCGATACTTCGTTTGCGGCGCTGGTTTGTTCCTGCAGGATCGTGGATACCTGTTCCATCCGTTCGGAGACATCGGCGATATTGGTGCGTAACGTATCCATTGTTTCGGATACCTGATCCATTGCGGTTTGGCCCAGATCGACTGCCTGATTGGCGCTGTCCATGCTGGCGACGATCTTGTCCATTTCGCTCAACAACCCGCCGATCCGGCTGCGGATTTCTTCCGTCGCGCGGCCGGTTTGGTTGGATAGGGATTTCACCTCGTTGGCGACGACGGCGAATCCCTTTCCGGCTTCCCCGGCGCGGGCGGCCTCGATCGTGGCGTTCAGCGCCAGAAGGTTGGTCTGGGCCGCAATTTCCTGAATGGTTTCCACGATATCGCCGATCGCCCGCGACGATTCCGACAGGTTGGAGACGAGGTCCGCGGTTGAGGCCACGACCCGCGTGATTTCGTTCATACGGGTGCCGGCCTCGTTGACGATGTCCGCGCCTTGACGCGCGTGCCCATCGGTTTCAGCGGCGATCCGTGCGACCTGATCCGTGGTTTCCGAAATCTGACGAATGCCGGTAACGGTTTCTTCGACCGCCGCGCTAATGGTCTGTGCCTGCTGGTCCACTTGCTGCACCGCATAAAGCATCTGGACCGAGTTGATCGAGGATTCGTTGACGGCGATGGAAACCTCCACCGACGAATCCATCATGTCATGGGCGAATTCGTTGGACGACCGCGTAACCTCCGATGTGGATTCGCTGGACGCATAACTGCTGAGCGCGTTGCCCATATCGTCCAATGCCATGGCGGCGACGGCGGAAATCGCGGCGGCGGTCTCGCTGCCGCTGAAACGGTGGCTGCGCCCCAGTTTCTCGTTCAGTTTCTGCAATACGAAAGTGTAGCCGGCGCAGTACCATTGCGGGGTCAGGCCGATCCGACTATGGATCAAGCCGATCCGGCGCGAGATTTCGTCGCCTTCCGCGGAGGGTCCCGTTTTGATCAGGGCCATCCAATGATCGTACTGCTTTTTCGCCAGCAGGTCGGGGCTCTTGCCACTCTTGACCAGGATTTCGTTCAAGGCTGGGTTGGCGGCGACCCATTTGTAGAATTCCTTGAGGATGCCGGGTAGCTCTCGTTCCAACAGAGGCAGTGCCTTCGTTGCGATTTTCCGTTGGCGATCTGCCGACGCGAATTGATTGCTAGAACTCGCCATGAAAAAACACCCCTCCCATTTCACTTCATTGTCGCGGCGACCGTATCTTTGAATTTGAAAAATTCAACAGCAAACTGATTAAAAGCGCGTAAGGCGCGGCCAACTTCTTTAACCTTGGAAGGCCGCCGGGATTTGAGTATACCGGGTGCAGGTTTCGGCGTTTCAGAGGATAGGAAAATGGCATCGCTTCTGGTCACGGTTTTCGGCGGTTCCGGCTTCATCGGTCGGCAGGTCGTGCGCGAATTGGCCAGGCAAGGGTGTCGCGTTCGCGTCGCGGTGCGCGATCCGGAAGACGCCTTGCCGTTGAAGCCTGCGGGCGATGTCGGCCAGATCACGCCGGTTCAGGCGAATATCCGTCACGATGCATCCGTTCGGGCCGCCGTGAAGGGCGCCGACGCCGTCATCAACCTAGTCGGCATCCTGTATGAAAGCGGGATGCAGACCTTCGACATGGTGCACGAACAGGGCGCGCGCCGCGTGGCCGAGGCCGCGAAGGCGGAAGGGATCACCCGCTTCGTTCAGATGTCCGCCCTGGGCGCGGCGCCGGATTCCACCGCCGCCTATGCGCGCAGCAAGGCCGCCGGTGAGGTCGCCGTCCGATCCCTGATCCCGGAAGCCGTCGTGGTCCGGCCCAGCATCGTCTTCGGGCCGCAGGACAGCTTCTTCAACCGGTTCGCGTCCATCATGCGGTTCACGCCGTTGCTCCCCCTGATCGGCGGCGGGCAGCAGAAATTCCAACCGGTCTATGTCGGCGATGCGGCGGATGCCATCGTGCGCGCCGTGATGAATCCGGCCTGCGCCGGACGGACCTACGAATTGGGCGGGCCGACGGTCTATACGTTCGAAGAGCTGATGACCCTGACCATGAACGAAACCGGACGGCATGTCGGCCTTGTGTCGGTACCGTTCGAATTGGCGAAGGTGAAGGCGTTCTTTGCCGAACTGCTGCCCGTCCCGCCGCTGACCCGCGATCAGGTCGAACTGCTGAAATACGACAATGTCTGCAGCGGCGATCTGCCCGGCCTGAAGGATTTGGGGATCGAGGCGACGGCGGCGGAAGTCGTGCTGCCGTCTTACCTGGATATCTACCGCAAGGGCGGCCGCTTCAGCCCGATGCAGCCGGTCTGACCAGCGGCGGCGGCATCACCCTTAAAGCGGGGTGGCGCCCGAATAGGCCCAATATAATAGACCGCCGCCCAGCGCGATGCGGTACAGGACGAAAATCCCGAAACCCGACCGGCGCAGCCATGCCATCATCAGGGCGATGGCGATCAGTGCCGTGGCGAAGGAAAGGCCTGCCGCGATAACGAAATCACCGGTCAGGGTCAGGTCGCCGGCCTTGTAAATGTCGTATCCGGCCAGCAATCCGGCCCCGGCGATCGTCGGGATCGAAATCAGCATGGAAAAGCGGGCTGCGTCTTCCCGTTCTAATCCCAGGAACCGCGCGGCGGTCATGGTGATGCCGGATCGGCTGGTCCCCGGTACCAAGGCCAGGACCTGCGCCAATCCGATGACGAGGGCCGTCGGCCAGGCGATATGTTCGATGCGCCGGATGGTCATGCCGACATGATCGGCGATCCATAGCACGATGCCGAAGCCCAGCGTCGTCCAGCCGATCAATTCGACGGATCGGAATTGCGTTTCCACCATGTCTTTCAGGAAGAATCCGGCGATGACCACGGGGATCGTCGCCACGATCACATTGACGATCAGACGTACCGGAGGGCCGCCGCGACCGGTTGCCGCACGTCCCACGCCGACCGTCATCTGCCAGACATCGCGCCAGAAATAGATCATGACGGCGAACAGCGTGCCGATATGCACGGCAATATCCATCGCCAGACCCTGATCCGGCCAGCCGAGAATATGGCCTGTGACGATTAAATGGCCCGACGAACTGATCGGCAGAAATTCGGTTATGCCCTGGACCGCAGCGAGGACCAAGATGTGGTGGAGTAACACGGAGGGACCCCCAGTAAGAGTAGTGATGTTTGTATAGCACTGAGTCGACCCGGATGCATCAGTGGCGATGTCGAGGAAAAAGGTCCGAAACGGTACTTAATTTTGTTTTGCGATACCAGGGGTTGCCTTTAATCGCGCCGATATAGCGATTGCAGAAAAATAATAGTACACAATTGTTTACCATATTGAAGATTTTACTGGATATCCGCGATTTCGGACTGTATAGACCCTAGGCTGGTGGTGAGGCGCATATCGCGCCGAGCGCCGAAAAGGAGGAGGGAAGGCGGCTAAAACCGCCCAGCGCCTCCCGATCACGGAAAAATTTACGGGAATGGCCAGATGACGACGCCCCGCATGCTTCAATTCGTGGACCGCCAGCAGGCGATGCCGGACAAACGTGCCGCCGATGCACGGCGCCGGGATTTCGGGGAAATCTATGAAGGCTATTCCGATACCGGCGCGGCGTCTCAGGCGGGGCGATGCAGCCAGTGCGGCGTGCCCTTCTGTCAGGTCCACTGTCCGCTGCACAACAATATCCCGGACTGGCTGATGCTGACGGCGGAAGGCCGGTTGGAAGAGGCCTATGAAGTGTCCAGTGCGACCAATACCTTCCCGGAAGTTTGCGGACGCATCTGTCCCCAGGACCGCCTGTGTGAGGGCAATTGCGTGATCGAACAATCCGGTCATGGCACGGTCACCATTGGATCCATTGAAAAATACATCACCGACACGGCCTGGGAAAAAGGTTGGATCACGCCGATCAAGCCGATGCGCGAGCGCGGCGAAAGCGTCGGCGTCATCGGCGGCGGGCCGGGCGGTCTGGCGGCGGCGGAACAGTTGCGGCGGCGCGGCTACAAGGTCACCGTTTACGACCGGTACGACCGTATCGGCGGGTTGCTGATCTACGGCATTCCGAACTTCAAGCTGGAAAAGGACGTGGTCCTGCGCCGGGCGCGCTGGCTGGAGGAGTCGGGGGTCGAATTCGCCCTGAACACCGAAGTCGGCACGACGATTTCTTTTGCCGATCTGCGCGCGAAGCATGACGCGGTCCTGATTGCGACCGGTGTCTACAAGGCGCGCGACCTGAAGGCCCCGGGCGTCGGCCAGGAAAACATCATCCCGGCCATGCGCTTCCTGACCGCGTCCAACCGGACCGGCCTGGGCGATACGGTCGACGATTTCGACAGCGGCGCGCTGAACGCGGCGGGTAAGAATATCGTCGTCATCGGCGGCGGGGACACGGCGATGGATTGCGTCCGGACATCCATTCGTCAGGGCGCGAAATCGGTGAAATGTCTGTATCGTCGCGACCGCGCCAATATGCCGGGGTCCCAACGCGAAGTGGCGAATGCGGAAGAAGAAGGCGTCGAATTCGTCTGGCTGGCCCAGCCGGAAGGCTTCACCGGCGACGCCACGGTGACCGGCGTGCGCAGCCAGCGCATGCGCCTGGGCCGTCCCGACGCGACCGGCCGCCGCAGCCCACAGCCGATCGACGGCGAAATCGACACGCATGAGGCCGATCTGGTCATCATGGCGCTGGGCTTCGACCCGGAAGACCTGCCGGTCCTTTGGGGCGAACCGGAACTGCCCGTCACGCGCTGGGGCACGGTCAAGGTTGACCATCGCACCCAGATGACCGCCATGCCGGGCGTCTTCGCCGCGGGCGACATCGTTCGCGGGGCCAGCCTCGTCGTCTGGGCGATCCGCGACGGGCGGGACGCCGCCGCCAGCATTCACGACTATCTGAAGGCCCGCGCCGCCGCGCCGGCCGCCGCCGAGTAAGGAACAGAGACATGACGGACACGACCTACGGCCAAAGCTGGGTCTCCCAATATCGCGCGGACGCGGAGCGTTTGGCGAAGGAGGGCATGTATCTGCCGCAGACCGAAACCGCCAACTGTGGCGTCGGCATGATCGCCGCGATCGACGGTCAGCCTCGCCGCGACGTCGTCTTGCGCGCGGTGGAGGCGTTGAAGGCCCTGTGGCATCGGGGCGCAGTCGACGCCGACGGCAAGACCGGCGACGGTGCGGGCATCCATGTCCAGATTCCGCAGGACTTCTTCAAGGAACACGTGCAGCGCACGGGCCATCAGTTGGGCAAGGGCCGTCTGGCCGTGGGCATGGTCTTTCTGCCGCGCACCGATCTGGGCAGGCAGGAACGCGTGCGTCAGATCGTGGAAAGCGAAATCCTGCGCCTCGGCCACCGGATTTACGGTTGGCGTCAGGTGCCGGTGAATGTCTCCGTCATCGGCGACAAGGCGAATGCGACCCGCCCCGAAATCGAACAGATCATGGTGGAAAACGCGCGCGAGGTGAAGGACGCTCAGTTCGAGGCGGACCTCTATGTCATCCGCCGCCGCATCGAAAAGGCGGTTCTGGCCGAAAACCTGACGGAAGCCTATATCTGCTCCCTGTCCTGCCGGTCGGTGATCTATAAGGGCCTTTTCCTCGCCGAACAGTTGACGGCCTTCTATCCCGATTTGAACGACGAACGCTTCACGTCGAATTTCGCCATCTATCACCAGCGCTATTCGACCAACACCTTCCCCAGTTGGAGCCTTGCCCAGCCGTTCCGCGTCCTGGCGCATAACGGCGAGATCAACACGATCGACGGCAACATCAACTGGATGAAGAGCCATGAGACGAAGCTGGACGACCCGCAGCTCGGCCCCTATGTCGACGATATCAAGCCGATCGTGCAGCCGGGAAGTTCCGATTCCTCCGCCCTGGACGCGGTGTTCGAGGTTCTGGTACGCACGCATCGCGAATTGCCGGAAGTGAAGTCGCTCCTGATCCCGGAAGCCTGGGAACAGTCCAAGACGATTCCGCAGGCGCATCGCAATTTCTATCAATATGCCAATGGCGTGATGGAACCCTGGGACGGTCCGGCGGCGATATGCGCCTATGGCGGTCGCTGGGCCCTGGCCGGGCTGGACCGGAACGGCCTGCGGCCGTTGCGCTATGTCGTCACCGGCGACGGGCTGCTGATCGTCGGGTCCGAGGTCGGCATGGTGAAAATCAGTGAAACCGACGTCGTGGAAAAAGGCCGCCTGGGTCCGGGGCAGATGATCGCCGTCGATCTGTGGGAAGGCAAATTGTGCCACGACCGGGAACTGAAGGATCACGTCGCGGCGCTCAGCCCGTTCGGCGAATGGGTTAAGAACATCGTCAACCTGTCCGCGCTGGACGGCAACGGCCCCGGCGAGTCCGGTACGTTCTCCCGTGAGGAACTGCGCCGTCGCATGCTGTTGAGCGGCTGGTCGATGGAGGATTTGGAACTGATCCTTCAGCCGATGGCGGAAACCGGCAAGGAAGCGACGGGGTCCATGGGCGACGATACGCCGATCGCCGTTCTGTCCGACTTGTATCGCGGCATGCATCACTATTTCCGGCAGAATTTCAGTCAGGTGACGAATCCGCCGATCGATTCCTTACGCGAACGCTATGTCATGTCGCTGGCGACGCGCCTGGGCAATCTGGGCAACATCCTGGAAGAAGACGCGCGTCAGCTTCAGATCGTGCAACTGCCGTCCCCGGTTCTGCTGGAAGGCGACTATCGCGCGCTGCGCAACCATCTGGGGGGCGCGGCGGTCGAAATCGACTGCACCTTTGCCGTCGACGACAACCCGAATGCCATGGGCGACGCCGTGCATGCCATCCAGGCCCGCGCGGAAGAGGCGGTGCGCGAAGGCGCGCAGCACCTGATCCTGGACGATTCCGGTGTCTCCCCGGAACGTGTGGCGATACCGATGATCCTGGCCGCCGGGGCGGTGCATACGCATCTGGTCCGCGCCAACCTGCGGACCTTCGCCAGCCTGATCGCCCGCACGTCCGAGGCCCTGGATACCCATTCCTTCGCCGTCATGATCGGCGTCGGTACGACGGCCGTCGTCCCCTATCTGGCGCAGGAAGCGATTGCCGACCGGCATCGCCGTAACCTGTTGGGCGGCGTGCCGTTGGACAAGGCGCTGGCGAACTTCAAGAAGGCCATCGAGGACGGGTTGCTGAAGATCATGTCCAAGATGGGCATTTCCATCGTCAGCTCCTATCGCGGCGGCTACAATTTCGAAGCGGTCGGTTTGAGCCGTTCCCTGGTCGCGGAATTCTTCCCCGGTCTGCCCAGCCGCATTTCCGGCGTCGGCCTGACCGGCCTGCGTGAAAACGTGGTGCAGCGGCACAACACGGCCTTCGATGACGCTGTCGTGGCCCTGCCGGTGGGCGGGTTCTTCCGCTATCGCCGGGGCGGGGAGGCGCATGCCTGGGAAGGCAACCTGATCCATACGCTGCAATCCGCCGTGGCGTCGGACAGTTTCTCCGTCTATCGCCGCTATGCGGAGCAGGTGGCGAATCTGCCGCCGATCAGCCTGCGCGACCTGATGGACTTCAACTACAACGGTCCCGCCGCCCCGATCGACGAGGTGGAAAGCATCACCGAAATCCGCAAACGCCTCGTCGCGCCGGGGATTTCGCTGGGCGCCCTGTCGCCGATCGCGCATGAAACCCTGTCCATTGCCATGAACCGCATCGGCGCCAAGTCGGATAGCGGCGAGGGCGGCGAAGACCCCGCGCGCTACAAGCCGAAGGCGAATGGCGACAACGCGTCGTCCGCGATCAAGCAGGTGGCGTCGGGCCGTTTCGGCGTGACGGCGGAATACCTGAACAACTGCCGCGAAATCGAAATCAAGATGGCGCAGGGCGCGAAGCCGGGCGAAGGCGGGCAATTGCCGGGCTTCAAGGTGTCGAAGCTGATCGCCAAGCTGCGGCATTCGACGCCGGGCGTGACGCTGATCAGCCCGCCGCCGCATCACGACATCTATTCGATCGAGGATTTGGCGCAGCTGATCTACGACCTGAAGCAGATCAACCCGGAAGCGCGGGTCTGCGTGAAACTGGTGTCCAAGGCGGGCATCGGCACGGTCGCGGCGGGCGTCGCCAAGGCGCATGCGGATACGATCCTGATTTCCGGCCATTCCGGCGGGACGGGCGCGTCGCCGCAGACGTCGATCAAATATGCCGGTCTGCCCTGGGAAATGGGCCTGACGGAAGCGCATCAGGTGCTGACCCTGAACGGTCTGCGCCACCGGGTACGCCTGCGCGTCGACGGCGGCATCAAGACGGGCCGCGACGTCGTCATGGCGGCGATCCTGGGGGCCGATGAATTCGGCATCGGGACCGCCAGCCTTGTCGCCATGGGCTGCATCATGGTGCGGCAGTGCCATTCCAACACCTGCCCCGTCGGCGTCTGTACTCAGGACGACCGCCTGATCGAGAAGTTCACGGGCACGCCGGAAAAGGTGATGAACCTGTTCAGCTTCATCGCGGAGGAAATTCGCGAGATTCTGGCCAGCCTGGGCGCGCGCAGCCTGTCGGAAGTGATCGGCCGCACCGAATTGCTGGCCCAGGTCAGCCGCGGTGCATCGCATTTGGACGATCTCGACCTCAACCCGCTGCTGACGCAACCGGGTCACGATCGCGCCACCCATCCGACCGAAGCGGAAGGCCGCAACGAAGTCCCCGAAACCCTGGACGCGCTGATGATCCAGGATGCGGAAAACCTGTTCCGCGAAGGGGAGAAGATGCAGCTTCAGTACAATATCCGGAACACCTACCGCGCCATCGGGACGAAGATTTCGTCCAAGATCACGCGGGAATTCGGGATGAAGGTGCTGAAGCCCGGACATCTGACCGTGCGCATGCGCGGCTCCGCCGGTCAGTCTTTGGGCGCCTTCGCGGTGCAGGGGTTGAAGCTGGAGGTCCTGGGCGACGCCAACGACTATGTCGGCAAGGGTCTTAGCGGCGGTGATATCGTCGTGCGCCCGATCACGGCCAGCCCGCTGGAAAGCAACCGGAACGCCATTATCGGCAACACCTGCCTGTTCGGCGCGACGGACGGGCATCTCTATGCCGCCGGCATGTCGGGCGACCGCTTCGCGGCACGGAACTCCGGCGCGGTGGCGGTGGTCGAAGGCGTCGGATCGAACGGCTGCGAATATATGACGGGCGGTCTGGTCTGCATTCTGGGCACGGTCGGCGACAACTTCGCCGCCGGGATGACCGGGGGCATGGCCTTCGTCTACGACCCGGACGACCAATTGACCCTGCATTTGAATACGGAATCGGTCGACGTCTATGCGCTGGAAACCGATCACTGGGCCGGCGTCTGCCGCAAGATGATCGAAGACCATGTGAAGGCGACCCATTCCAAATGGGCGACGGGCCTGCTGGACGATTGGGACCTGACACGGGCGGCGATCAAACATGTCGCCCCGCGCGAGATTCTGTCGATGCTGGACCACCCGTTGGGTCTGGAAGAGGCGGTGGCGCAACCGGCGGAGTAATCCGCGACGGGCTGGCGGTTGGTACCGGGTGTCGCGGGACGTGTTCAGTCGTAACGTCCCGCGATCCAGTCTTCTTTGAGCGTCTGAAGGGCTTCGCGCTTCGACAAAATCGCGCGGTCATAGGCGTCGGCGAAAATTAACGCCTCATCCAGATCTTTTCGGATGCATATCTTGAATTTGACTTCCTTCAATGCGTCCGTGCGGCTGAAGGTCAACGAATCCGTCAATCCTTGGCTGTTCATTTGATGCCGGGTAAACACCTCGTCGTTGATAAAGACATCGGCGTGCCCCGCCGCGACGACCTTGAACGCATTTTGCGGCGACAAGACCCAAATCGCACGGTCTGCGGGCAGCGCTTCCTGCGCCCACCCGTTGCTTCGATAGTTCACATGGCGAAAAGACAAAAGCTGTTCCATGGTCCTGATATTGTCGAACCGACGGTCATTGCGGCGATGAACGATGACCTGACTCATCAGGGTCAACGGTTCGCGGCAGAACAGCGCGATCTCGCGGCGCTTGTTCGTTTCCGTCGTACACAGCGCGTCCACCGCCCCGTCCTCGAACATTTGCTGGGTTCGGTTCCAGGGCCACGCAATCATCGATATATTGATTCCGGCTGTTTGCGACAGCAGTTCAATCGATGCGGGAAGGATGCCATCCACCTTGCCATTGGCCGCGTTCGTGCCGCTGATCGGCAAAACCGCGTCCGCAAAACCGAATCGCAAGGGGCTGCTCACGGTTGCGGCAATAGACATCCGTCCTGTTGCCAATATTGAAATCGCGGATGCCGATCCCGAAAGAAAGTGTCTGCGCGTGATCACGCGTTACCCTCCCTGTCGACGAATTGACGCAGAGTACCGCGATTCACGAACTCGGTAGCGGGTTAAATTGCTCCCAATCCAATCTGTAGCCGGTCAAAGGCCTCTTCCAGCCGGTCCGGGCTCTGCGCGAAGCAGAGGCGGTACCAGCCTTCCGCGCCGGGGCCGAAGGCGGTGCCGGGCGCGATGCCGACCTTCGCGGCTCGCACGAGGTCCTGACAGATTTGCAGGGTCCGGTCTTCCGTGCCCGGAATGTGAAAAAAGCCATAGAAACTGGCCGTCGGACTGCGATAGCCGGTGACATGCGGCAGGGACGGTAAGCGGCGGTCGCAAATGGCGCGTCCCGCCCGGCAATGGTCGATCATCGTCGCCACGGCCTGTTCCCCATGCTGGACGGCCGCCATACCGCCGCGCTGCAGGAAGACCGGCACGCAGGAATAGTTGAATTCGATCAGGTTCCCCAGAAGCTCCCCCAATTCCGCCGGATGGGTGATCCAGCCCATGCGCCAACCCGTCATGGCCCAGGATTTGGAGAAGCTGTTGACCACCAGCACCGGGTCGTCCGGCCCCGCGATATCCAGGAAGCTGGGCGCGGCGCGGCCGTCATAGACCATGCGGTTGTAAACCTCGTCCGCGACGATCCAGATGCCGCGCTCCCGCGCGAATTCCAGCATTTCGGCCAGTTGTTCCGGCGGCATGACCCAGCCCGTCGGGTTGTTCGGCGAATTGACGAAGATCGCCCGCGTGCGGCCGTCGCATTGGGCGCGGATTTTCTCCATATCCAGATGCCAGCCCTGCGCGTCGTTATTGTCGAGAGCGACGAAACGCGGCGTCCCGGCCAGGGCACGCACGACGGACTGCGCATTCGGCCAGACCGGGCTGACGATCACCGCGTTGTCGCCCGGGTCGAGGATCATTTGGAAAATCAGCATGATCGCGGACATGCCGGATTGCGTCAGGGTCACCCGGTTCGCCGCCACCGGCTTGGCGTGCAGGCCGGTCATATAGGCCGCCAAGGCATCCGTGAATTCCGGCAGGCCCCGCTTATGGGTATAGAATGTCTCCCCCGCATTCAGGGAGTCGATGGCCGGTCGGCGCAATGCCGGATCGGTCGGAAGGTCGCTTTCCCCGTACCACAGCGCAATCACCGACGGATCGCCCAGGGCGAGTTTGGAAACCGCGAGAATCTGTTGTTCCTCGATCCCGGCGACGGCCGGACGAATATGACCCAGGGGCATCGGACACCTATTTCATGCAAGGAGGTTTCGGAAGGATTCTCGGAATGCTCGCCGAACCGGCGGCGGGGATCAAGCGGGAAGCCGTGGCCGTCCGGTGTCAGGACTTGTGCCGCGCCGCCAGCTCTATCACGCGCCGCGTTTCCACCCACAGATTATAGTCGTCCAGGTCGGTCAACGGCACCCAGCGCGCATCCATGGCGTCATCCCCCGCCTGCAGGGTCCCGCCGACGGGCCGCGCCCGGAAATTGATCAGCGTATAGTGACGATCCCCGTTCGCCGGGCTGGGCAGCATGTCGACGACGTCGAGCAATGCCTGGATTTCGACCGCAATGCCGGTTTCCTCCAACACCTCCCGCCGCGCGGCGTCGCGCACACCCTCCCCGAAATCCTGCTTCCCGCCCGGCAGGGACCATCGGCCGATCTCCGGCGCCGTCCCGCGCCGGATCAACAGGACCTCGACAGCGCCCGGCGTGTCGCGCAGGACGATGGTGCCGATACCGATCAGGGGACGTTGTGGGATGTCGGTCATGGCAAGGTCCCCGTCACATAGAGGGTGACTTTCAGCCCGCCATGGTCGATGGGGCCGCCGTCGCGGGTGAAGGGCAGGGCGGCGGCCTTGGCGAGGCTCGGCTGGGTCGTGATCAGGCCGACGCGCCAGCCGGAAAAACGCTCCGTCAGGACCTTGCCCAACGTGTGATAGAGCGGGTGCAGCTTCTTCGCCTCCCCGATCCGGGTGCCGTAGGGCGGGTTGACGATGACCAGTCCGGGCGGGGTGCCTTCCGGCGGGGTCAGGTCGCTGATCGGCTGCTGTGCGAAGTCTGTCCAGGCGGCGACCCCGGCACTGTCGGCGTTCGAGCGACTCATTTCTACCGCCCCCGCATCGCGATCATAGCCGTAAAAGCGGAGCGGCGGGGCTGAGGGCGTCACCGCATTCCGCATTTCGTTCCAGGCATTGGGGTCGAACCCGGCCATGTGCTGAAAGGCGAAATCCCGCGACCGGCCGGGGGCGAGGCCCGCCGCCTGTTCCGCCGCCTCGATCACGAAGGTGCCGGACCCGCACATCGGGTCGATCACCGGCTCCTGTCCTTTATATCCGCATTGCCGCAGGAACAGGGCGGCCAGCGTCTCGCGCATCGGGGCCTTGTTGACGCGGGGCTTGTGTCCGCGCTTGTGCAGGGGCTCCCCGCTGGTATCCAGGCTGATCGTGCAGAGATCGTTGTCCAGCCGCGCCAGGATGCGGATCGGTGCGCCGTCGGACAGCGCCGTTTCGGCAGCCTCGGCGGCGGCCTTGCCGATGCGCTCCGCCACCGCGCCGGAATGATACAGTTTGGATTTGCGGCAGGACGCATCGACCCGGATCGGGATGCCGGGCCGCAGGAATTGCGTCCAGGGTAGGGCCTGCGCCTTCTTCTGCAACTGGGCCAGATGCTGCACCTTGAACGCGGCGATGCGGACCAGCACCCGCGACGCCCCGCGCAGGACCAGATTGGCCCGCCACGCCTCCGCCCAATCGCCGGAACAGGTCACGCCGCCGGGCACCGGCTTCGCCTTGCGAAACCCCTGCTCCCGCGCCTCCGCACACAACACGCCTTCCAATCCCGGCGGGGCGACGAGGAAGAGGTCGAAATCTGTCTCTATGGATTGATTGTCGGATGTCATGGCCAGTGCTTAGACCCTGGGACCGGACGGGTCGATAGGTTTGTATCGACGGGGAGTATCCGAAACGACGAAACCCCCCGGTTTCCCGAGGGGCTTCGATGGTGGAGCCAAGGAGGATCGAACTCCTGACCTCTACACTGCCAGTGTAGCGCTCTCCCAGCTGAGCTATGGCCCCTTTTCGCCGTCAGCCTAGCCGTTCGACCCCTGGGAGGGTCTCGGCAGTCTTGGCTCCGGCGTTTTCAGCGGTGCGTTATACACGCCGCGCGCCGACTGACAAGCTCTTTTCGTGACGTTTTTTGGACGTCCGCGAAAATCAGCTGTCGTCGTCGTCGCCGCCGGCGCCGACCACCGGAACATCGTCGTCGTCCAGGTCGGACGTGTCTTCCAGGACGCCGTCATCGTCGTCCAGGTCGGCATCCAGATCGTCATCGTCCTCGGTGTCGGCCTCTTTGGTCTCGACGACCTTTTTCGCCTTTTCTTCGGCGATCTGCTGGCGGCCGCGTTTCAGTTTCGTCGCCGCCTCCGGATCGAAGACCGTCTCACAGGACGGGCAGACGATCGGGTTCTTCTGCATATCGTAAAACTTAGCGCCGCAGCTCAAGCACGTCCGCTTGAAGCCCCATTCCGGTTTCGCCATGCCGCTCTCCTCCTTCGGGATCGGAGCCCGCCGACAAGCCGACGGTTCCCCTGGCATTTAGAGCAAGGCCCGATTGGACCCCGCGAAAATCGTTCCGTCCCGACGCGCCGTCCCGTCCTTATATATAGACATGAAGAACGGTAGCGCCGTCGCAACCCTGGTACCATGTGTCGGCCAAGCCGCCGAACAAACCCATGGCGCGCGCGTTTGCCAGTTTCACGCGGCCCTGTCAAAAGCTATTTCCCGAACGCCGGTCCCAAGACGCGTGTCGGACCGCCGGTTGGCGAACGGGCATGCTTCTTGCTTCAACTTTTCCGCATGTGCAAGAGCATTCGGGGAATTGGGTGATGTTCGATTCTGTATCAATGGGCGGCGGCATGTCCACGGCGGCGGGATTCTTCGGGTCCGGCATTCGCAAGGATTATCAGGGCGCCGCAGCGACCGCGCAGAAATCCGGGACTTCCGAGGCGTCGAACACACCGGCGCAGGAAGACGTCAATCGCATCAAGGAAATCGGCTTCGGCAAATGGGTCGAGGAACTGCGCGAGAAGAAACTGGAGGAGATGCGCCAGGAAATTCTTGCCGCCATGGGGCTGACGGAAGAAGACCTGGGCAAAATGGATCCCGATGCGCGGGCCTCCATCGAAGAGATGATCGCCCAGGAGATTCAGGAACGCCTTGCCGCCGGATCGGTGGAGGTCGGCAAGAAAGCGTCCGGCCAATCCCTGAACCCGGCACAGTCGGCAAATGCGGCCGGCGCGTTCTCGACCGATATGGGCAAAATGGGTCAGTCGGCAAATATTGCCGCTGTCGGCCCGACCGCGATGACGGTGCTTTTGCAGGAACAGGAAAAGAATTCCGCGAATGCGACGGGCAAGGCGGATCCGGACGAGGCCGGCGACGATGCGCGCCGTCAGCCGGGAATTCTGCGCGATCCCGACGATAGCAACACGCCCTTCTATCTTTAACGACAGGATTTGACACCGTATTTAGGCTGTCCCGGTTTCGACCGGACGGGGCCGGGTCCATGCTGCGCGTTTTCAGGTTGGGTCTGGCATGTTAAAAGCCGGTCGCCGTCGGCGCGACCTTGGGTGATGTTGGGGCCGGGTGGGCGGCATGCGCGAATTTCTTTGCCGGATCGAAAGCCCGTATTCATGTCCGAATCCAAACATTCCGCCGCAAATACGGCCGCCGCGCCGCTCACCGTCCGGGCCTGCGGCCCGCTATCCGGAACTGCCCGCGTGCCGGGCGACAAATCGATTTCCCATCGGTCGGTGATGCTGGGCGCGCTGGCCGTCGGGGAAACACGTATCACAGGGCTGCTGGAAGGCGAGGATGTGCTGGCGACGGCGGAGGCGTTCCGGCGTTTGGGCGCGCAGGTTGAACGGCAGGACAGCGGCGAATGGGTCGTGAACGGCGTCGGTCTGGGCGCGTTGAAGGAACCTGACGATATCCTGGATATGGGCAATTCCGGCACCGCCGCGCGGTTGTTGATGGGCATCCTGGCCGGGCAACCGATCCGCACCTTCCTGACCGGCGACGCCTCGCTGCGGTCGCGCCCCATGAAACGGGTGATCGATCCGCTGACCGCCATGGGCGCGCGCGTCTATTCCCGCGAAGGCGGGCGCATGCCGTTGATGATCCAGGGCGCGGACATGGTCCTGCCCATTACCTACGAATTGCCCGTCGCTTCCGCCCAGGTGAAATCGGCGGTGCTGCTGGCCGGGCTGACGGCGCGCGGCGAAACGGCGGTGATCGAATCCGTCGCCACCCGCGACCATACCGAACGGATGCTGACCCATTTCGGCGGCACGGTCAGCCGCGAGGAACTGTCCGGCGGTGCGGCGCGTATCGCGGTGCAGGGCGAACCGGAACTGACCGGCGCGGATATCGTCGTCCCGGCGGACCCGTCTTCGGCGGCCTTCCCGCTGGTCGCGGCCTTGCTGGTGCCGGGATCGGAAGTCCGTCTGCCGAATATCGGCATGAACCCGACGCGGACCGGCTTGATTCAAACGCTGATCGAGATGGGTGGCGATATCGCCATTGAAAACGAGCGTGTCGCGGGCGGGGAGCCGGTTGCCGACCTGCTGGTCCGGCATTCGTCGCTGAGAGGCGTCGCGGTGCCGCCGGACCGTGCCGCCAGTATGATCGACGAATATCCGATCCTGTCCGTCGCGGCGGCCCAGGCGGAAGGCAAAACCGTCATGCGCGGGGTCGAGGAGCTGCGCGTCAAGGAATCCGACCGGATCGCGGTCATGGTCGCCGGTCTGCGCGCCAACGGCGTCGCGGTGTCGGACGGGGAAGACTGGATGGAAGTCGAGGGGCGCCCCGGCGACGTGCCGGGCGGGGCCACGGTGGCGACCCATCTGGATCACCGTATCGCCATGAGTTTTTATGTCTTGGGCCTGATCGCGAAGAAGCCCGTGACCATTGACGATGAAGCGCCGATCCGCACCAGTTTCCCGAATTTCCGGACGCTGATGCAGGGCCTGGGTGCGGAGGCCTGATGTCATGACGATGCGGATTGCGACACGCCTGACCGAACGGCTGGAAATACGCCACCCGATCGTGCTGGCCCCGATGGCCTTCACCTCCGGCGGGATCCTGGCGAAGGCCGTGTCCGATGCGGGCGGATTGGGGCTGATCGGCGGCGGTTACGGCGACGAGACCTTTCTGAAAACGGCCTTCCGGGATGCGGGCAATACCCGCGTCGGCGCCGGATTTATCACCTGGTCCCTGGCGCGGAATCCGGCGCTGCTGGATCTCGTCCTGGATCATCATCCCGCGGCGGTGATGCTGTCCTTCGGCGACCCGGCCCCCTTTGCCGATGCGATCGGCGCGGCGGGCAGCACGCTGATCTGTCAATGTCAGACGCTTGATCATGTCCGCGCGGCGCTGGATTGCGGGGCGCAGATCGTCGTCGCCCAGGGCGGCGAGGCGGGCGGTCACGGTGCGATCCGGGGAACATTGAATTTCGTGCCGGAGGTGGCGGACCACTTGGCCGCCCATGCGCCGGATACGCTACTGCTGGCGGCGGGCGGCATTGCCGACGGTCGCGGCCTGGCGGCGAGTCTGATGTTGGGCGCTGACGGCGTGCTGGTCGGGACGCGCTTCTGGGCGGCGGCGGAATCGCTGGCGCCGGAAGGACATCGGCAGGCCGCGATCCCGGCAGGCGGCGACGATACGGTAAAAACCGCCACGGTCGATATCGTCCGACAGAAGGACTGGCCGAAGGATTTCTCCATCCGGGTGAAACGCAACGCGTTTACCGACCGCTGGGACGGAAATGAGACGGGATTGAGCACCGCCGTCGAGGCGGAAGCCGCGCGTTATCAGGCGGCGCTGGAAGCGGGCGATGCCGACAATTCCGCACCGATCTGCGGGGAGGCGATCGGCCTGATCCGCAGTGTTGATCCGGCCGCCGCGATCGTCGAGGGCATGGTGGCGGATGCTTCCGCCTGCCTCGGCACCCGATTTGTCGTTCAAGAGTAAGGAAAGGTTCCGTATGTCCGATACCCCCGCCCCCCCGGTCGTCGCTGTCGACGGTCCCGCCGCCAGCGGTAAGGGAACCCTGGCCCGGCGTCTGGCGAAACAATTCGATTTCGCCTATCTGGATACGGGGAAGCTGTATCGCGCCGTGGGGATGAAGGTCGTGCGGTCCGGCGGCGATCCGGAAGACGAAGACGCGGCGGAAGCCGCCGCGCGCGCCCTGGATATCAGCGAGTTGGAGGACCCGGCATTGAGCGGTGACGACGCGGCGTCCGCGGCATCCAAGGTCGCGGCCATTCCGGGCGTCCGGGCGGCCTTGCTGGAATTTCAGCGCACCTTCGCCGCCGTCCCGCCGGACGGGAAGCCGGGTGCGGTTTTGGACGGTCGGGACATCGGTACGGTGATCGCGCCGGACGCGACGGTGAAGCTGTTCGCCACCGCCAGCGTGGAAGTGCGGGCCGACCGACGGCACAAAGAGTTGATCAATCGGGGCGAGGCCAGTATATACGCGCACGTTCTGGAGGAGTTGAAGGCCCGGGACGCCCGCGATATGAACCGCGCGGCAGCCCCTTTGGTCGCGGCTTCGGATGCCGTCGTGCTGGACACGTCGGATCTGGGCATCGACGAAGCCTTCGCGGCAGCCCTGCGCATTGTCGAAGGGCCGGTGCAGAAAGCTCTGGAGGCCCGGGAGGACTGATCCTCCCGTCCGTAGGACAACAGCATCAGTGTTACGGGCGGCCGTGCGATAAGCCTCAAGCGCGCGGTGGCCCGAATTCGTATTGGGGCGAGACCGCCGGAGACAACCGGACGGCCGGAAAACCGAAGCAGACTGAAAGGAATACACACACCATGGCAAATGAGAGCTTTGCCGAGCTTCTGGAAGAATCCCTGGGTGAGCGCGACTCGCTCGAAGGCACGGTTGTTAAGGGTACCGTGATCTCCATCGACAACGATATGGTTTTGATCGATGTCGGGCTCAAGGCCGAAGGCCGCGTGCCGCTGAAGGAATTCGGCATGCCGGGCCAGCCCGCCGATCTGAAAGCCGGCGACACCGTCGAAGTTTTCGTCGACCGTATGGAAGACAAGAACGGCGAGGCGATGCTGAGCCGCGAAAAGGCCCGCCGCGAAGAAAGCTGGATCAAGCTGGAAGAGCAGTTCAACGCGAACGAACGCGTGAACGGCGTGATCTTCGGCCGGGTCAAGGGCGGCTTCACCGTCGACCTGAACGGCGCCGTGGCGTTCCTGCCGGGCAGCCAGGTCGACATCCGTCCGGTGCGCGACATCACCCCGCTGATGAACACCCCGCAGCCGTTCCAGATCCTGAAAATGGACCGCAGCCGCGGCAACATCGTCGTGTCCCGCCGCGCCGTTCTGGAAGAAACCCGCGCCGAACAGCGCGCCGAACTGGTCGAAAACCTCAAGGAAGGCCAGGTTCTGGAAGGCGTCGTCAAGAACATCACCGATTACGGTGCGTTCGTTGATCTGGGCGGCGTCGACGGTCTGCTGCACGTCACGGATATCTCCTGGCGCCGCATCAACCACCCGTCCGAAGAACTGTCGATCGGTCAGGTCGTCAACGTTCAGGTCATCCGCTTCAACGCCGAAACGCAGCGTATCTCGCTGGGCATGAAGCAGCTGCAGGCCGATCCGTGGGAAGGCGTCGATGCCAAATACCCGGTGGGTGCGACCTTCGAAGGCCGCGTGACCAACATCACCGACTACGGCGCGTTCGTCGAACTGGAAGCCGGGATCGAAGGTCTGGTCCACGTTTCCGAAATGTCCTGGACGAAAAAGAACGTCCACCCCGGCAAAATCGTGTCCACGTCCCAGGAAGTCAAAGTCATGGTCCTGGACGTCGACCCGAACAAACGCCGCATTTCGCTGGGCATCAAACAGTGCCAGGAAAACCCTTGGGATACCTTCACCGAGAAGTATCCGGTGGGTGCCGAAATCGAAGGCGAGATCAAGAACATCACCGAATTCGGCATGTTCGTCGGTCTTACCGAAGAAATCGACGGCATGGTCCACATGTCCGACATCGACTGGCACGCCGCGCCGGAAGAAGCGCTCGCCCGCTACAACAAGGGTGATCGCGTCAAGGCGAAGGTCCTGGACGTCGACGTCGAAAAGGAACGCGTCTCGCTGGGCATCAAGCAGCTGGAAAGCGATCCGTTCGAAGAAGCCATGGACGGCGTCCGCAAGGGCGACGTCGTGACCTGCACCGTCACCGCCGTGACCGAAAACGGTCTGGAAGTGACCGCGAAGGACTCGCTGCCGGGCTTCATCCGCAAGGCGGAACTCAGCCGCGATCGTTCGGAACAGCGTCCGGACCGCTTCGCCCAGGGCGAAAAGGTCGATGCGAAGATCACCGCGATCGACAAGGCGACGCGCAAGCTGACCCTGTCCATCAAGGCTTACGAGACGGCCGAAGAAAAGGAAGCCATGGCGGCTTACGGTTCTTCGGACTCGGGTGCGTCGCTTGGCGACATCCTGGGTGCCGCGCTCAAGAAGCGGGAAGAACAGTCGGGCGACGCCTGAGGCTGACTTCCCGGTGCGGGCGGTTTCGTCCCCACCGGATACAGATTACGGCAAAGGCCGGTCCCATGGGACCGGCCTTTGTTGCATCCAACGGTAGTATTTTGATCGTCGGGGGATTTTAAATTGAGTTTCGATCGTATTATTCCTTAAACTAACCGAATCGTGCCGATAATCGCGGGGTGGGGGCCTCGGTTCGAACTGGCAGGTGAAAACAATAATCGTTGGGGAAAACGCTGTGAAAGCCCTCATCCTGGAAGATAACGAGACCATGGGAAGTCTCGTCAAACGTTGTGCCGAATCCATCCCGGAAATCGAAGCGGATCTCTGCACCACCTATTCGGAGTTTCAGCAAAAGCTGGAAGCGCCGGATATCGACCTGATCCTGCTGGATCATTATCTACCGGATGGCGAAGGCGTCGAAATCCTGCGGGCCTTGCGCAACAATCCGCGCTTCGACAATGCACCGATCTTTCTGGTGACGGCGGAAACGGATCGTCAGTTCCGGCTGCAGGCCCTTCAGGCCGGGGCGACGGAATTCCTGGAAAAGCCATTCGATGTCGTCGAGTTGACCGCACGGCTGAAAAATATCGCGGCGATGATCAAGGCGACGCGCGAATTGCGGCAGGAAATCGGTCGGTTGCAGGAAATGGCGACGACGGACGCCCTGACCGGAATCCTGAATCGGCGCGCCTATCTCGACCGTTTGGAACTGGAGGTCCAGCGCGCGACGCGCTTCAAACACCCCCTTAGCGTCGCCATGTTGGACGTCGACCACTTCAAATCCGTCAACGATACCTATGGGCATTCGACGGGGGATCGTGTGCTGGTCAAAATCACGGAGGTTGTGAGGAACCGGCTGCGCGGAATCGACGTTTTCGGGCGATTGGGGGGTGAGGAATTCTCCATCACCATGGCGGAAACCAATCTGCGCGGCGCGCGTGTTCTGGCGGAACGCATTCGCGAGGATATCGAAGCCCTGCGGCTGGACGATCCGGACTTTGCCCGTTTCAGGGTTACGGCAAGCATCGGCGTTGCCGAATGGAAATCCGGATTGGACCCGGCCCAATGTCTGGATCGGGCGGACCGCGTGCTGTATCGGGCGAAGCAGTCCGGACGAAACCGTGTCGAGTTCTGGGACATCGCGGAGGGTGTTTCTTCT
The DNA here is from genome assembly GCF_012926505.1 of Pacificispira spongiicola. GTDB lineage: Bacteria > Pseudomonadota > Alphaproteobacteria > UBA8366 > Aestuariispiraceae > Pacificispira > Pacificispira spongiicola. Next base: position 64,988 of record NZ_JABBNT010000003.1, on the reverse strand, counting down.
TGACGGGAAATCAACGGTTTGGCAGGGTTTTTCTTGCCGAAGGCCCAGGTGGGGGCGGCGGAAAGCACTAGTCCGGCACGACGGCAGACGCGTGGATCGATCACGTCTTTCGGCTGTGACGAAACGATTTCCTGGTGTGGACGAGCAAACGAACGGGAGACAGGTATGACGCGATCGGACTTAATCGCCCGGATTGCTCAACGACGGGGCTTGTATCAACGCGATGTTGAACGGGTCGTTTCCGCCGTGTTCGAAGAGGTCACGGAAGCGCTGGCGCGCGGTGATCGGGTGGAACTGCGCGGTTTTGGCGCCTTTTCCGTGAAGCAGCGCGATTCCCGTACCGGCCGTAACCCCCGCACCGGCGAGGCCGTCGCGGTCGACGCGAAGGTCGTGCCCTTCTTCAAAACCGGCAAGCAACTGCGCGAGCGTCTGAATACGGAGGGCTGAAGCCGTGCGAGCGCTCGGCAATCTGATCGCCTTTTTGATTACCCTGCCGATTCTGGTGGTTGCGGTCTCCTTTGCGATATCCAATACGGATTCCGTGACGCTGCGCTTGTGGCCGCTCAGCTATGAGGCCGCGCTTCCGGTGGCACTGCTGGTGTTCGTCGTATTGGTTCTGGGCTTCCTACTGGGGGCGCTGACGGCCTTTATCGGTGCCGGAAAAATCCGCAGCCGCGCCCGGTCCGCCGAATCCAAGCTGCGCCAGGCCGAACGCGACCTCGCGCGGGTGAAGCGGGAAAATGCGGAGGCGTCCGGCGGCACGGCGCAAACGCTGCCCGGAAAATCCGGCGAGCCGCCGCTTCTGGCCGCGGAATAGCCCCTAGACCCTACGCCGTCGGGTCAGCACCAAACCGGCCCCGACAATGAGCGTCGCGCCGACCAGTGATTGTCCGGTTGGGAAATCCCCGAAGACGAAAAATCCAATGGCGGCGGCCCCGATCAATTCCAGATAGACCAGGGGCGCCAGGACCGATGCTTCCGCATGACGGAAAGCGGCAATCGACATCACGTGGCTCAGACAAGAAATCGTCCCCAGCATCAGCAAGAAGGGGATATCCGCTTGCGATGGCATCGACCAATTGGCAACCGCAAGCGGGGTGAGCACGATCGTGCCGACGACGCATTGAAAGACCAGGGTCGCGACGGGGTCGCTGCCCTGGGATGCTTGTCGCGTGGCGATCAGGTAAAAGGCGAAAAAGGTTCCGGCGCCGAGGGCCAGCAGGATGCCCGGATCGACGCTCGCGCCGATGGTCCCACCGGGATTCAGCATGATCAGCGCCCCGCCGAAGCCGAGGCAGAGCGACAGCAGTTTCGTCGCCGTCAGTTTTTCCTTCAACAACGGCACGGCGATCAGAACGGCAATGACCGGTCCGATGAAAGACACAATTGCCGCCGTTGCCAACGGGATCAGCGAAATCGAATAGAAGTAGCATGTCATTGCCGACACCAGGAACAGGGTGCGGATCAAATGCATGCTCCGATTCCGGCGTGGAAAGACTCGTAATTCGCGGCCGGGCCGCGCTTGCCGTGCCCGCAACAGGGCGAAGGGGACGACGACCAGACTGGCGGTCGCGTAACGGGCCCAACCCAGGAACAGCGGAGAATGATCGGCGCTGAGATATTTTGCGATCCCGTCCACCATGGGGACGGTCAGCATCGCCGCCGCCATCAGCAGGATGCCGTGCAATTGTCGGGGCACCGCCCTATCGTCGGTTTCTATCGTCATGATTTCCCCGAATTATCTGCCGAATTCGGCAGCCGTCTTTTGATCGATATACGGCGCGGAAAGGGGTGGTCAAGGAAATGCCTTTATTGCGACTCAATGATTTCGAAATGGTGCTTTAGACGAATCGTGCCAGGGTGCTGCGGCGCGCGGCGGCAGCTTCAAAGAGGCACCGCCGCGCGCCAAGGCTCTTGGGATGGATGAAAGATCGCGACGATGAAAACCGACGGCATGACCGAAGAGGAAATCAACCAGCGCCACGCGGAAAAGATGGCCAAGAAGAAGGCCGCCCGCGACAAGATGTTGGCGGAAAAGACCATCGAAAAGGGCCTGCTGATCGTCCATACCGGCAAGGGTAAGGGAAAGACGACCGCGGCCATGGGCCTTGCGGCGCGCGCCGTCGGCAACGGCAAGAAGGTCTGCATCGTTCAATTCGTGAAAGGTGTGTGGAATACCGGTGAACGGGAGGTGTTGAAACACTTCCCCGATCTATGCGTGATGAAGGCGATGGGCGAAGGGTTCACCTGGGATACCCAGGATCGTGCCCGCGATATCGCCGCCGCGCAGGCTGCCTGGGCCTTCGCGAAGGAAGCGATGGCCGACCCCAGCTTCGACATGGTGATCCTGGACGAAATGAACATCGTCCTGCGCTATGACTATCTGGACCTGGAAGAGGTTCTGGAAGCATTGAAATCGCGGCGCGATATGCTGCATGTCGTGATCACGGGGCGGAACGCGAAGGACGAATTACTGGAAATCGCCGATCTGGTAACCGAAATGACCCAGGTGAAACATCCGTTCCGATCCGGCGTGAAGGCGCAGATCGGTATCGAATTCTAGGAGGATCGAATCCATGCGTATCGCGACGGCCCTTGCGGCGCTGTTGGCGCTGGCGCCGCTCTACCTCGCCGCGCCTGCTCGCGCGGCGGACAAGCTGGATGCGGAAGAACTGGTCACCGAATCCGAAATCACCGTCCGCAAGATGTGGGATCATCCGGATTTTTCGGACTATGTGCGGCATTATCTGAAGCAGGCGAAGGCCGTCGTCATTGTTCCGTCCATGCTGAAGGGCGGTTTCATTATCGGCGGCGAAGGCGGTTCCGGCATTATCATGGCGCGCGCGCAGAACAATGATTGGAGCTATCCGGCTTTCCTATCCGTCGGATCCGCATCGATCGGGTTCCAGATCGGCGGACAGAGTTCCGAAATGCTGTTGATCGTCATGACAGGCAAGGGATTGCAGGCAATCCTGGACGATCAGGTGAAGGTCGGTGGGGAACTGACCGGCGCGTTCGGACCCTATGGCGGCGGCACATCCGCATCGACCACGACCAATATGGACGCGGATATCATCGCCTATTCCATCGCGAAGGGCGTGTTCGTCGGGGCCAGCCTGGAAGGCACCGCCCTGATCCCGCGCGAAAGCCTGAACCGCGACTATTACGGGCGGTCGGTTTCCCCGCATGAAATCGTGCTGAACGGCGTTGTCGGCAATCCGCAGGCGGATGAGCTGCGCGCGACGTTGAAGCGTTTGGTCACCACCCCGTAAGACGAGGCGACACTATATGGGAGGGCGCATTCCGGCCCTGATGCTGCAAGGCACGGGGTCCGATGTCGGGAAAAGCCTTCTTGTCGCGGGACTGGCCCGTGCCTATCGCAGGCGCGGGCTTTCCGTTGCCCCGTTCAAGCCTCAGAACATGTCGAACAATGCCGCCGTGACTCCGAACGGCGGTGAGATCGGCCGCGCCCAGGCCCTCCAGGCGATGGCGGCGGGCCTCGATCCATCCACCGACATGAACCCGATCCTGCTGAAACCGCAGACGGATATGGGCTCCCAGATTATCGTGCAGGGGCGCGTCTACGGCACGGCGAAGGCGCGGGATTACTACAAGCTGAAGGCCGAATTGCTGCCCCGCGTGCTGGAAAGCTTCGGGCGTCTTTCGTCCCGGGTGGACCTCGTTCTGGTGGAGGGGGCGGGCAGCCCAGCGGAAATCAATCTGCGGGCCGGGGATATCGCGAATATGGGCTTTGCTGAGGCCGCCGACCTGCCCGTCGTGCTGGTCGCGGATATCGACCGTGGCGGGGTGATCGCAGCCCTGGTCGGGACGCATGCGGTGCTGGACCCGGCGGAACAGGCGCGGTTGAAAGGGTATCTGGTCAATAAGTTCCGGGGCGACCCGTCCCTGTTCGAAAACGGGGTCGCGGCCATCGGCATGCGCACCGGTCTGACCTGTTTCGGTGTCCTGCCCTGGTTCGCGCAGGCGGGGTTGCTTCCGGCGGAAGACGCCGTGGCGCTGGACCGCGGCACCATCGGCAAGACCGGGGCGGGCGCCGCGCCGATCAAGATCGCCGTGCCGCGCCTGTCCCGCATCGCGAATTTCGACGACCTGGACCCGCTGCGCGCCGAACCGGATGTGGATTTGGATATCGTGTCGACGGGCCGCGCCCTGCCGGGGGATGCCGATCTGGTCCTGCTACCCGGATCCAAGACGACGATCGAAGATTTGCGCGCTTTCCGCGCCGAAGGCTGGGATATCGACTTGGCGGCCCATGTGCGGCGCGGCGGTCATGTCCTGGGCCTGTGTGCCGGGTATCAGATGATGGGGCAGCGTATCGCCGATCCGGATGGTATCGAAGGCCCGCCGGGAGAGGTTGCCGGCTTGGGTCTGCTGGATGTGGAAACGGTAATGCAGGGGCCGAAGCGACTGGTTCAGGCATCGGGACGGGAGCTGACGACGGGGCAGGCGGTTCACGGGTATGAAATGCATATGGGCCGCACCGACGGTCCGGGCTGCGCCAATCCGGCGGCGGAAATTGACGGGCGGCCTGATGGCGCGGTGTCTGCGGACGGTCGGATCGTCGGCTGCTATCTGCACGGCTTGTTCGCGTCGGATGATTTCCGCGCGGCCTATCTGGCGCGATTCCGGCAGGGACGGTCGGCGACCGTCCGCTATGACGCGTTGGTCGATGAAACGCTGGACCGGCTGGCCGACCATATGGAGGCACATGCCGACCTGGATGCCATGCTGGCGGTCGCCCGATCCCGGTAGCTCGGTCTAGAGCAGTTTTTCCAAGGCGGCGGTCAGGCGGTCGATTTCCGCCGTGGTCGAATAATGCACCATGGAAATGCGCAAGACGCCGACTTCCGGATCGATACCCAGGGCCTCGACACAGCGATAGCCATAGAAATGACCGTAGCCGACACCGATTTCCTGGTCGCCCAGGGCTTCGGCCAGGTCCATCGGGTTCTTGTCCGGAATGGACAGGGAAAAGGTCGCCGCGCGGCGCGCCGGATCGAATTCGCGCCGCCCGATCAGACGGATTTCCGGATGCGCGTCCAGCCAGGTCAGGAAATGCCGGGACAGGGCTTCTTCCTGTTTCTTGAACAGGCCGAAGATTTTCAGCGCGCGGATGCGGGGTGCGTTTGCCCCACTGTCGAAATGGTGGTCGTAAACCGCGTCGAAATAATCGAGAACACCGCCGATGGAGGCCGCCGATTCATAGTTCGTGCCGCCGGGGTTCAGTTTCGCGATGCCGTTCTGTTCATGAAAGAAATGGTTCTGGTTCTTGATCAGCGGCAGATGATCCCGCCGCGCATACAGCATCGCCAGATGCGGGCCGAACAGCTTGTAGAAGCTGAACATATAAAAATCGACACCCATGTCCTTCAGGTCCGGCAGGGTATGGGCGACCGCGGCCACCCCGTCGACGACGACCATGGCCCCGGCGGCATGGGCGATTTCCGTGATCGCCTTCACATCGTTCACCGATCCGACCACGTTGGACACGTGCGGGAAGCTGACCAGCTTCACCTTGCCGTCGGCCAGCAGCGGCGTCAGGGCCGCCGTGTCCAAATCGCCGCTTACCGGATCGATCCGCCATTCGCGGACCTCGATGCCAGTTTCGGCCAGCCGCCGCCAGCAGCCGGAATTCGCCTCATGATCCTGATTGGTGACGACGATGGCGTCGCCCTCGGTCAGGTATCCGCCGCGCAGAGCGTGGCTGAGGACATAGGCGTTGAGCGTCGTCGACGGGCCGACGACCATTTCGTCGGTCCCGATATTGAACAGGTCGGCGATTCCCGTCTTCGCCCGTTCGATCCGCGCGTGACCGCGCTGCGCGCGGGGGAAGGGCCATTCCGGCTGGGTCTGGCTGTCGCGCATGAAATCCGTCATCGCGTCGATCACGTGATGCGGAACATAGGCCCCACCCGCATTGTCGAAATAGACCCCGGGGTCGGTTTCGGTCAGCGGCGGGAACTGTGCCCGGCAGAAATCGATATCCAGCGTTTCGGTCATATGCGTGGCCTCCCCAAGCCGTTACGATTATTCCGCGGTCGCGACGGACCGGAATTGCGACGAATAGGCGTTCTTTTGGCGTTGCAGGGCGATCATCGTGTTGCGCATCAGGATCGCCACGGTCACCGGCCCGACACCGCCGGGCACAGGCGTAACCCAGCCCGCGACTTCCGACACGCCGTCATAATCGACGTCGCCGCAGATCGTTTCTTCGCCGGTCTTTTCGTCTTTCAGGGCGTTGATGCCGATATCGATCACCGCCGCGCCGGGCTTGATCATATCGGCGGTTACCAGTTTCGGCTTGCCGACGGCGACAAAAACCGCGTCCGCCCGGCGCGAATGCACCGACAGGGCGCGCGTCATATGGTGACAGACGGTAACCGTCGCCCCTTCCGCCATCAACAGGAAGGCGATGGGCTTGCCGACGATTTCGGAATGGCCGATGACGACCACTTCCAACCCCTGGAGCGGCAGGTTCGTGCTTTTCAGCAATTCCACGGACGCCGCGGCCGTGCAGGGCGCGAGGTCCAATTCGTTATAGACGATATTGCCGATGGAGGTCGGGTTCATCCCCTCCACATCCTTGTACGGATGCACGGCGCTTTGCAGGGCCTTGATGGAAATCTGTGGCGGAACGGGGCGTTGCAGGATGATGCCGGTCACGCGGGGATCGACATTCATCGTGGAAATGGCGACTTCCATTTCCTCCTGGGTCACGTCGCCGGGGAAGTTCCGTTCCTCGAAGGCGATGCCGACCCGTTCGGCCACACGGCGCTGGTTGCGGACATAAACGTCGACCGCTTCCACATCGCCCACGGTGATGGATACCAGTTTCGGCACCCAGCCGCTGTCGGCCATATCGGCGACCGCCGTCTTCACTTCCGCCAGGATCGCATCCGCGACCGGCTTCCCCCGCAAATCCCTATCGCCCATCTCGGCCTCTACTGTTTTAAAAACCGCTGGTTAGGCTATAGGCGTTTTGGGCGGGAAGAGAAACTCCCCCCGCGACGAAAACTTCTCAATTGCGACCGGATTTGGGGCGCCCGGAATAGGGGCCGGACTCCAGGCAAGCGAAAACCGCGCCCGAATTCGGACGCGGCTGCTGCAATTCAACAGAGGAACGCGCGGAAAAGAGGCCTATTAGGCCTGCTTCGCCTTGAAGCGCGGGTTCTTCTTGTTGATCACGAAGACCCGGCCTTTGCGGCGGATCACGCGGCAGTCTTTTTCACGCTTTTTCAGCGTTTTCAGCGAGCTAGCGATGCGCATGGCGCTTCTCCGTATAGTTCCTGGCCGACAGCGGAAACCGCCCCCGGATGAAAGACCGGCGGAACATATGGACCGGCCCCCTGCTTGTCAAATGGCTTTTCTTGTCAAACCGCATTTGCGGGTTAGGCTCTATCCCCATCACGTACCCATTCATAGTATCCCCTTCCACAGTATGCGTTGAAGAGACTCCATGCCCGAAACAGACCCGAACGCGAAACAGCCCGCTCCTTGTGGTTCCTGGCCCTCCCCCCTGACGGCGGCGGCGATGACCAAGGGATCGGTCGGCTTGCGCTTCCTCGCCCAGGACGGGCCGGACAGTTATTGGACGGAATCGCGCCCTTGGGAAAAGGGACGGTCCATCCTGGTGCGTCAGCGCGGGACCGATGCGCCGCAGGATATGTCCGGCGCGGCGCATAATGTGCGCAGCCGCGTGCACGAATATGGCGGGCGGGCCTTTGCCGCACGTGGCGGAACGGCATGGTATTTCGACGGCGGCGACCGTCGTATTTATAAGGTATCCGAGCCCGACAAGCCGGAACCCGTCACCGCGACCCTGCCGATGGAACTGGCGGATTTCACTGTCGATGCGGCACGCCGCCGGTTGATCGCCGTGGCGGAACAGCCGCGCGAGGGTCAGGAACCGGAAAATTTCCTGGTCGCCATCGACGCGGACGGTACGGTGACGCGGCTGGCGGGAGGGGCGGATTTCTATGCCGCGCCCAGCCTGTCGCCGGACGGGTCGCGGCTGGTCTGGATCGAATGGCGGCATCCGAATATGCCCTGGGACGGCACGACCTGCCGGGAGGCGCCGGTCCTGGCAGACGGCATGTTGGGCGAGGCGCGCATTGTCGCGGGCGGCGATGCGGTCAGCGTGTTCCAGCCGTCCTATGCCCCCGACGGGCGGCTCTATTACGTGTCGGACGAAAGCGGCTATTGGAACCTGTACCGCGACGGCGCGGAACCGGCGCATTTCCGGGCGATGGCGGAATTCGGACAGCCGCTGTGGCAATTGGGCATGCGGACCTATGACTTTCTGGATGCCTCCACCGCCATCGTCACCTTCGCCCAGAACGGCGATTGGCGGCTGGCCCTGTTCGACCTGGATACGGGCCGCGCGACGCCGATCGACCTGCCCTGGACGGGCTTCGACGGTATTGTCGCCTCCGGCAATCGGGCGCTGTTCGTCGGCACGCGGCCGGACGGGCCGGGCGGCGTGGTGTTGCTGTCCTTCGGTGGGGCGGAACCGGAACGCGTGCTGCGCTGGTCCAGCGAAAGCCTGCTGCCTCCCGGCGGCGTGTCGCTCCCGGAAACCATCGCCTTCCCGTCGGAAGGCGGCGTGACGGCGCATGCCTATTTCTATCCCCCCGCCAGCGCCACCCATTGCGCGCCGGACGGCGAAAAGCCGCCCCTGATCGTGATGAGCCACGGCGGCCCGACCAGCCAGACGCACAGCGCCTATTCCGAAAAAATCCAGTTCTGGACCTCGCGCGGTTTTGCCGTCTGCGATGTGAATTACGGCGGCAGCACCGGTTTCGGCCGCGCCTATCGCGAACGTCTGACCGGGCAATGGGGCGTGGTGGATGTCGACGATTGTTGCGCAGCGGCGCTGTATCTGGCCGAGCGCGGCGATGTCGACCGGGACCGGCTGATCATCGTCGGCGGCAGTGCCGGGGGCTATACCTGCCTGTCGGCGCTGGCCTTCCGCGACGTGTTCAAGGCGGGGCGGTCGTCCTACGGCATCGGCGATCTGGAAACCCTGGTCCGCGACACGCATAAATTCGAAAGCCGCTATTGCGACAAGCTGATCGGCCCTTGGCCGGAAGCGGCGGCGGTCTATCACGCGCGATCCGCCCTGCATCACCCGGACGGGCTGAACTGCCCGGTTCTGTTCCTGCAAGGCAGCGAGGATAAGGTCGTGCCGCCGAACCAGGCCGAAAGCATGGTCGCGGCGCTGAAGGAAAAAGGCGTGCCCGTCGCCTATCTGCTGTTCGACGGGGAAGGCCACGGTTTCCGGGGCGCGGACGCGATCCAGGCGGCACTGGGCGCGGAACTGACCTTCTATGGCAGGATTTTCGGGTTCACCCCGGCAGACGGTATGGCGGATCTGGAAATCCACAATCTCTCTTAATCGAAAGGAAGCGCTGGCATGGCGTCGGTACGCGCGGCCGTAATCGTCATCGGGGACGAGGTCCTGTCCGGCAGGACTCACGACAAGAACCTACCCTATATCGCGGAAACGCTGTCCGCGATCGGCATCGGCTTGGGGGAGGCCCGGATCATCCCCGACGACCCCGCCGTCATCGTCCGAACGGTGCGGGAGATGAGCGCGGGTTTCGATTATGTCTTCACCACCGGCGGGATCGGTCCGACCCATGACGACATCACCGCCGATTGCGTGGCGGAGGCTTTCGGCGTCCCGATCGGGGAGAATGCGGAGGCCCGGCGACGGCTGGAAGTCCACTATGCCGATACCGGCCTGGAATTGAACGCCGCGCGCCTGCGCATGGCCCGTATCCCGGAAGGCGCGGAATTGATCGACAATCCGGTGTCCGCCGCGCCGGGTTTCCGCATCGGCAATGTCCATGTCATGGCGGGCGTGCCGCGCATCATGCAGGCGATGCTGTCCGGTATCCTGCCGACCTTGAAGGGCGGCGCGCCCCTGCTGTCCATCTCCGTCCGTAGCCCGTTGCAGGAAGGCAAGGCGGCGGAGTCGCTGGGGAAACTGGCGCAGGCCATGCCGGACCTGTCCTTCGGCTCCTATCCCGCCTGGACCAGCACGGCCTTTCAATTGACCATCGTCGTGCGGGGCAGCGACCCGACGCGGCTGGAGGCAGGGGCGGCGGCGGTCGAATCCCTGATCCGCGATCTGGGGGAGGTCCCGGAACGCCTGGGCGACTCCTGACCTAAAGTCCAGCGTCCTAAAGACCCAGCAGCACCGCGATGGCCGCCGCAATCGCGACGGCGCAGGCCAGCAGAACCATGCGCCCGCGCAACCCCATGCCGCGCCGATAGATCAGCCACAGCAGGACCCCGCCCAAGGCCACCGCCAGAAAATAAATCGGTCCTCGATCCACGCGTCACCCATTGTTAATCGCGCCAGCCCACTCCTCACCCATAGTTTACGATTCCGGGGTGGCCGGGTGGGCCGGTGCCGAATACTCATTCCGTAAAACGATCCCATATCGTCGCGGTCTCGTCACCCTTCCGCCGCAATTGACTGGCATGAAGACGGCTCGGCAGGATGTCTTTCTCTTCGGGTGGTCAATGAAACGGCGCAAGATACGGATGGATCGCGGCGACACGCTGGGCGGCACGGTTTCCCTCTTGCTGCGCGACCACGTGACGTCGAATTCCAAAAACGGTCGTTTCCTGCACAGGGATCGGCGGGATTCCCGACCCGCCTGGGTCTACGGCCTGTTCGTCGGGCTGCTTCTGGTCGCCGCGATCGGCGCGTGGCTGCTGTTACCCGACCTGATGGAACGCTTGGGAATCCCGACCGCCCAGGATATCTGGACCCGCATCACCGCCTTCTTCGCGGTGCCGGAGGCCTGATTTCAGGACGCCCTCACGCGCATTCTTGCGCCCTCCCGAAACCGTCGCTACTCTCCGCCGCATTCGGCCGACCGGATATCCGGGCCGTCTTTGCGGGCGTGGCGGAATTGGTAGACGCAAGGGACTTAAAATCCCTCGATCTTTGATCGTGCCGGTTCGAGCCCGGCCGCCCGCACCAATTTGAACGATCCTTATACATCAATCCGGTGATTTTATTGAAGGAGGATAGGTGTGTCGGAAGAAGAGAAAACTGTAGAAGTAGCGCTTATAGATTCTGTTGCGAGGTCTAATATTAAAGATATAGCTGTGGACCTAGCTGAGGTTGGGTTGGATGCAGTAACTAAAAATGAACTGATTGCCGCGATACCTGTCTTTGGCAATATAGCGAGAATTCTTGGTGCTGGAGTCTCGATTCGTGACAGGCTTTTTCTGAAAAAAATCGCGTCATTTTTGAATGAACTTCAAAGTGTTAGTCAGGAGAAGCGAATTAAATTTGTCAGGGAGCTCGAAGAAGATTCTGGCACTCGGGCAAAGGCTGGCGCTGCTTTAATGATGCTAATTGATCGGCTTGATGACCTCGACAAGCCTCCGATTATCGGGCGCCTTTACAAGGCTAGAATAGAGAACAGAATAACAGGCGATGAGTTAAGACGATTTTCGATGATTGTTGATAGAGCCCACTTTCCTGACCTAGTTTATATTTCCGGCGTAAACGACGAAGAAAAGCTGAAAGGAGATGCGTTGCCATATTTGGCGGCTCTTGGGCTAGTGAGTGAAGCGGAGCAAGACTATAACACATTCTCCTCAATCGACCCGGGAACATATTATTCAATCAACGCACTAGGCAGAAAGTTTGTTTCTGCTGCGTTTGGTAAATGAACAGACGATGTTAGGCCCCTGTCCTCTCGGCGGGCGAGTGCTGGTGAACGGGGAAATCTCTAATATTGCGTTCCGGGCAAAGCCCGGCACGGGGAAGGTGTAGAGACTAGACGGGCAGCACCTAAGGCAGCTACGCTACGGTGAAGGCATTGTCCAGCGCACAAAGCCCGCATGGGCGGCAGCCAAAGCTATAGTTTGAAGAAAGTCCCTCGGGCTTTGTCTATGCCGGTTCGAGTCCGGCCACCCACAACACTTGAAGGATATCCTTTTATGAGACTGGGTCAACAACTCGACGATGTTCCGCGATGCCCTCATTGTGGAGTTGCTCATCCCGTACTTATTAGGGTCTGGCGCTCGGACGATTTACTCCATAGGAGTACTCTTGGCCCAATGAGCAGATGGGCTCTGTACAGGTGCACCTCTTGTGGAAATGCGGTTTCTGCAAAAGGATATCCAGGTGACACGTCCGGTGAGCCTCTTGTGCTGGACCTATTTCCATCTCCAAAAACGGCCCATGAAGACATACCAGCTGTCGCTAGACAGTTCCTCCAACAATCTTATGAAACTCTGCATGCGCCTGATGCGGCAGCAGTTATGGCCGGTAGTGCCGTCGACGCAATGCTCAAAGAGAAGGGGTATCGAGATGGTTCACTTTATATCCGCATTGACCAAGCCGTAGCCGATCACTTGTTGACCGAGGCGATGGGAGAATGGGCTCACGAAGTTCGGCTTGGATCGAATCGTCCTCGGCATGCTGATGAGGATCGACCGCATGTGTCTCATGATGAGGCGGTTCAGTCGGTCGAGTTTGCCGAGGCTCTTGCAAATTTCCTGTTTGTACTGATCGCAAAAATCGAGCGCGGTATTCAAAACGCAAGGGAAGCCGTGCCGGACGAATGAAGTTTATCGCAATGTTGCAAGTGACGTTGCTACCAGCTCAATTTTTGACGGCGGTACTAGTCTGAAGGCCGCAGGTTTACTGGAAATTTGTGCAATTGCTGCAGACTTAAAATCCCTCGATCCTTGATCGTGCCGGTTCGAGCCCGGCCGCCCGCACCAACGGTTTCAGCATCACGAAGAGCCGTTCGATGACATCCACCAACGATTTAGGCCCCTGTGCCCTGTGTGGGCGTCCCATGGTGAAAGGGGAGGCCGTGGATCGGCATCATTGGGTGCCGAAGCGGTTCAAGGGGACGGACTGGTCGTGGCTGCACCGGATCTGCCACAAGAAAATCCATTCGCTGTATGACGAGGCGACGCTGGCCGTGCGGCTGTCGTCGCCGGAGGCCTTGCTGGCAGAGGAGGAGATTCAGTCCTTCATACGCTGGGTGCGCAAGCAGCCGCCGGACAAGCTGGGCCGTCACCGCCCGCCCAAAAATGGAAAAAGGTAGGGCGGGAAACGGTAACGGCGCGGGTTAGAAGCTGTAATTCACCTGGAACGCGACATTGTCGTGGCGGTTGTAGCGGCCGAACAGGGTGTCGCTTTCGCCGCCATATTCGGTGCCGCTCAACGCCATCCACAGATTGTCGTTGGGGGAATACTTGATATAGGCGTTGGTCAGCGAGTCGTGTTCCGTCAGGGATTCGTTATAGCCGCCGCCGACTTCCCATTCGCTGTCGACCTTCACCGTCACGGACAGGATCAGGTTGTTCGGATTGGGCCGGGCTTTGGCGGAGGACACGACATATTGCGGATGGCTTTGCTGATCGAAGCGCCATTCCTTCGCATATTCCACGATGGGCGTGATCTCGTCGAAGCCGAGGCGGTTGGCCAGCGTCGTTTCGCGGTATTTCACCCCGGCGAGGGCGCGGGCGATATCCTCATCCGTGTCGTTGATGGCCCAGAGGCCGATCCCTTCGGCATAGAATTTCCAGGAGCCTTCAGTCATCGCCGCCCCGGCGGAGGCGATGGTGACGCGCGGATAGACCTTGTCGTATTCGGTGAGCTTGTCGATCACGTCCGGGCGTTTCAGCACCGGAAAGGGGCTGGGTCCGTTGAAGCCGGACACGAAATAGTCCAGGCCCGTCGCCGTGCCCTTATACTGAACCAGATAGCCCCATTCCGTCGGGCTGGCGCCGCGCAGGTCGTCCCGAATCTCCGGGCTCAGACCCGCCGGAAGGCCGGGAATTTCGACGCTGGAGAATTCCGACGTGCCCGCCCCGCCATTCCCCCCGACCCAACGGGAATGATCGGCCGGTCCGGGTTCCTTTTCCTCGAACGGCAGGATGAAGCCGCTGAGGCGGTCGCTGCCGATATAATAGTCGGCGCGCGCCTGCCAGACGCCGTAATCGATGGCGTTCTGCGGATTGGCGCTGTTCTGTTTGGCGTAGAGATCGGTCGGCGAATAGATTTCGCCCAGGCCGAAGGGGATATCGTCCTTGCCCAGATGGACCTCCACCGCATCGCCCAGATAGGTCAGGACCAGGCGGCTGATGTCCAGGAAGCGGCCCTGACCGGCGCGGGTGCCGGGGGCGGAAAAGACGCCCGCTTCCTCCCCGCGATAGGAGGAGGCAACGGCATCCACCCCGAGGCCGAAACTCCAGTAATCGCCGATGAAGGTGTCGCTGGACATGTTCAGATGTGTCCAGACCTCGACGGCTTCGTCCTCGATATCCTTGGATTCCGCCTGATGGGCGTTCCGGGGGAAAAAGTTGACGACGGTCTCCGCCTCATAGAGCGCGTTGTCGGCGACCTCCCCCAGAAACGATTCCTGCGCCATGGCCGGCAGGGCGAAAAGGCAGGCCGCCCCGCCGATCACGGGGGGCAGAATGCGGCATGCGGCGGTCTTTCCGGTCATCAGGACGTCTTTCCGGCTTCTTCGAATTGACCCAGGCGCTGCGACGTCGCGGCCAGCCGCGCGCCCAGGATTCGGGCGATGTTCTGGTTCAGCTTGCTGGCGATATGCGGGTAGAGCAGCATGTTTCGGCGCACCCGTTCTGCGTTGAAGACCAGCATTTCCCCATCCGTCACCGCATCGACATTGGCGGTGCGTTCCTGTTCCTGAACGAAACCGATTTCGCCCAGGATGCCGCCCGGCCCGCGTTCGGCAAGACGCGTCGTTTTGCCGTTCTGGTCCAGTGTCACGACAACCTGCCCCGACAGGATCATGATCATATCGTCGCCGACCGTCCCCTGTTCGACCAGCCGGTCGCCCGCCTTGAAAGGCTGGGTTTCGGACAGAAGGACGGTTTTGCGCATCTGATAGGGCGTCATGCCGTCGAATAGTGGGCTGTTTTCGAAGACCGACTTGCCGACGCGCAGCATCAGGATTTCGTCCAGGCCGACCAATCGGACGAAGGACATCAGCACCGGCGTGACGATCAAATCCGCGACCAGGGCCGCGATCATGGCGATGGCCGAGAGCATGCCGAATTGCGAGATGATGGTGAAATTCGAATCCATCAGCACCAGGAACCCCGCGCCCAAGGCGACGGAGGTCGAAATCGCCGGGATCGCCTGATGCGTCTGGGTCCGGCGGATGGCGAGCATCCGGTCCGGCGTCAGGCGGCTTTCATGGGCATAGGTCGACAGCAGATGGATCGTGTCGTCGATGGCGATACCGATGGCGATCACCGCGACCGTCGCGGTTCCCGGATTCAGCGGGATATCGAAAATCCCCATAACCCCGAAAATCACGGCGATCGGGATGATATTGGGGATCAGGGACAACAGCCCCCCGATGACGGAGGTATAGACCAGCGACATCATGATGAAGATGACGGCCAGCAACAGCAGCACCGACTGCACCTGCGCGGCGATCAGGTCTTCGGCCGCATTGTTGATCATCAGGTTCTGCCCGACCAGATGCACCCGCAGGCCGGGGCCCGCAATCTCGTGAACCTTTGCGGTCAGGTCGGCGACAGCGAGCTTCAGGTCGTGGCTGTTATGGATATTGTGGCGCACAACCATATTCGCGCGTTCGTAATCCGCGCTGATATAGCTTTCCAGATCGCCGCGCTGGAAGAACAGCAGATATTGGTTCACCAGTTCCGGCGTGTCCGGCACGGTCATCATCGCCGGGTCGCTGCCGTGGAATTCGCGGTTCACCATGGACAGGTGGTCGGCGATGGAAATGGCGTTGTCGAAACGGCCGTCCGCCATGATGTATTGCTTGATGGCCGCCAGCTTCCGCAGGTTTTCCGGTTGGCGGAAGGCGAAATCCTCCGTCGAATCCAGGTTGATGTAGAAAATCTCCATCCCCGACAGGTCTTCGGCCAGTTGTTCGACGTTCTGGACCAGCGGATGGTCCGACTTGAAGAAGGCGATGGGGTCGTTCGATACCTTTGTCTGGAAGCCGAAGGCGGTGCAGACAACGAACAGGACGGCGCTGACCGCGATCACGGTTTTCGGCTTTTCGACGATGCGGCGGAACACGGACAGAATGGCGCCGACAATGCCGCTCAAATCCTCTTCTGGGGTTTCGGAACTGGGATTGTGCGTGTGCAACCGGCTTTTCAACGGCCCGAAGATCGTCAGCAACAGCGGGATCGTCAGGATGGTGACGACGGCATTCGCCGCGATGGCCATGGATGCGGAATAGGAAAAGTCGCGGATCAGTTCCATTTCCGCGAAACCGTTGGCGGAAAAGCCCAGCGTCGTCGTCACCGATGTCAGGATCAACGGCAGGCCCAATTGTCGAACCATGAAGAAGGTTGCGGCGCGACGCCGTTCCGATTTCTTCGCGTCCGCATCGCCGCCGCCCAGACCTTGCAGATAGCTGGCCAGCATATGGGTGTCTTCGGTCGACCCGATGACGATGACCAGCGACGGGACCATGGCCGACAGAATGTTGATCGGGATGCCTAGATGTCCCATCAGCCCGAAGGCGAAAACGATGCTGAGCGCGGAGGTCAGCAGCGGGAAGATGCAGGCCAGACCGTTGCGCAGAAAGATGACGATGGTCACGATCAGCACGCCCAGCGACAACGGAATCAGGCGCGAGAAATCGGCGAAGAGGCTGACCGTGGTTTCCTCGTTCACGCGCGGCGGGCCGACCTGGAAGCTTTCGTCGAAAGCATCAGTATAAGGGGCGATCGCAGCGTTCATCGCCTCAAAGGCATGACGGTCGAATTCCGGGTCGGTCGGGTCCTTTTCAATGCTGACATTGATGGCCGTGACCGTGCCGTCTTCGGAAATGAAGTTACCGACGACCAACGGGGAATAGAGGGCGCGGGCCTTCGCATCCGCCATTTCCGACGCATCGAACGGCACGCCGTCCAGAACGGTGGAGGATTCGATCATCCCGTCGCGGTCGCGGATGCTGCGCGTGTTGAACAGGCTTTCCACGCGCTGAACGAAGGGCAGGTCCTCCAACGCGTAATGCATTTCCTCAAGGGCGGCGATGCGGTCTTCGGTCCACAGATTTTCGGACCGGACATAGATCATCGTCGTGTTGTCGGACCCGAATTCGTCCTTGATCGTCTCATAGGCGATCTTGGTCGGGTCGTTGTCGCTGATCAGGCTGTCGAAGCTGGTATCGATACGCAGCTTGTCCAGGCCCGTCGCGCACAGCGCGGTGACGAGTGTCAGGATGATCAGGGTAATCAGCCGGTGCCGCGCCCCGAAAGTCAGCAAATTCTGCATGGGAATTCCCCCAACGGGCGCCATGCCGGTCCTCATGCCGAGGCAGCTTTCCACTGCCTCGCCGTCCCACTACCGGCAGGCCCCGCCTATAATCAACGCGTTAACGAAGGTGCCTGCCGCTGGTGACCCAACGCTGTTCGAACATTCGGGCCGGGACCGAGTCTTCCGACAGATCGCGGGATTCGACGCGGACCAGGGTCTTATGCTTCAGCTTGTCATTGTCCATGACGGTCGTGTTGGCGCGCCAGGTGTCGCCTTCGATCTGGACCATGTCGCGGGAATGCTGGGTCTTCAGATAGCGCCCGCGACGGTCGAAGAAGTCGATCCGTCGGATGAAGAACCGATCCTTGCTGATATACAGGCGGCGATATTGATACCCGGTTTCGGCGGCCAGATCCTCGTCCTTCGGATAGGCATCGACGACGAAGGCATCGACGGTTTCCACGACGGCACCGGTTTCGTCCTTGATTTCCGCCGTCTCGTCGGCCTGACGCTCATAGCTGAATTTGGACCGGTCTTCGGAGGTCATATCCTCGAAGGCGAAATCCGTTCCCATGAAATAGTTCCGCTTACCGCCGTCGGCGGACCGCTTCATTTCCCGGCCATAGGCAGGCAGGTGAATCCACTGATCGTCGCTGGCCCCCCGGTTCTGCCAGGTCAGCAGGGCGACGCCGCGAACCCCGGCGGGTTCGTCGAAAACCAGCAGATAACGATACAGGTCGTCTTCGACTTCCCGCGCGTAGCGCCGCAGCATGCGGTCCTCGGTATTGCCGCGATCGTCCATCAGGGTCATGGCCTGATTTTCCATCTCATAAGGACGGTCATGCCGGCCGGAGACTTCATCCATGATCTGCGCGCCGGTCATGTCTTCCGGCGCGACCGTCTGAGCAGCGGCTTGCTGGGCAGTGGTCTGCAGGGGGATGAACGGCGCGCAAAGGGTCAGTGCACCCGCAGCGAAGAGGGCGAGGAAACGGCTTGAATTTTCAGACATGGGAGTGAGCTACCTTTACACCTACTAAAATGACTGTGGCGGACCGCCATTAACTGACGGCGGAAACAACGCCTTCCGGACCATGGTTCGGCCCATCGCTGATCGACCCTCGCAGGCTGCCCTCCCAAGCCGCAACGAGGATGTCGGCGGGCACGGTTCCACGCTGGGTATTCTTTGTCCAGTATCGATTCTTTCCAAATCAAATAAAATTAGGGTTAGATGAATTTTCTTCACGTCATTTGTGAATCATGAACAAAAATGACGTGACGTGAATTATAAAATATAGAAATAGGGCTTCCGCTAAGCCTTATATTTTATAAAATATAGCGGTATTTTATTCCGTATTCGGGAAACAAAATTAGTGTTACTTGGGTTGCCAAGTAACGCCCGATCTACTCCGCCGCCTCTGCGGCGGGGATTTCCTCGCATCGGCGACGGGTATAGGCCGCCATGGCTTGGGTCAGGCGGGTCAGGCTTTCCTTCAACGCATCGAAACCTTGGCCCGGTTCGGACCGGCGTTCGTCCAGGTAAAGGGCCCGGTTGATTTCGATCTGCAAACTGTGCCGCCCCAGCAGGGGGGACGCATAGGCGCGCACCAGTTCCGCCCCGCGATAGGGGTCGTTCAGCCGAACGGCGTAGCCCATGGATTCCAGCTTATCGCGGACGAAATGGGTGAAGCCCCGTTCGCAACTGGTTCCGTCCCGGTCACCCAGTACGAAATCCGCCCGCGTGCCCGCGCGTCCGGGGATGAAGGGGCTGCTGGTCGACGGCATGGAATGGCAGTTCAGATGCCAGACCGCGCCGTGCACGCTTTGCAGCCTGTGCATTTCGGTTTCCAGCGTCTCGTGATAGGGGCGCCAATAGGTATCCACCCGATGGCGCACCGCCTGCACGGACAGGCGCGCACTGTAGAGCGCGCGGTCGGGTGGGTAGGTTTTCCAAACCAGACCGTGTCCCAGCCGCGACTTTTCCGTCGGGCGCAGCTGGGTCGGCCAGCGACCGTCCAGCATCGCGGGGTCGATGTCCGTTTCCGCCCGGTTCGTGTCGACATAGGACCGCGGGAATCGCGCGCAGAGCAGCGTTGCCCCCATTTCCGGGGCCTGCGAAAACAGGGCGTCGACATAGGCGTCTTCGACCCGGCGCAATTCTTCCCGATCCACCAGCGGCTTGAAATCCGGCGGATAGTCCCGGCCCGAATGCGGGGAGTCCAGCAGCAGCGGAACCGTCTCCGTCTCAGGCAGGGTAAGGTCGAGAACGCCGGGAATATCGTAACGCATATGTCGGGAAAAACCTTCGATCCGATCCAGTCTGGTTTACAGTCTAGAGCGTCATTCCCATCCGGCCAATGGTTAAGGCGATTTTGTCGACCGCTGCCGTAAGGAGGGCTTTTCACGGGCGCCCGGTGCTTCTAAATCGACTATCGGCGCATTATAGTCCGTGCCATTGATGGAACAGTGTTTGGGAATGGAAAAAGACATGGCGGGAAAAATCGACGCGCGGCTTGCGGAATTGGGTCTTGAACTGCCGACGGCACCGGCGGCGGCGGGCGCCTATGTCGGCTATGTCCGCAGCGGCAACCAATTGTTCGTGGCGGGGCAAATCCCGATCTGGAACGGCGAAATCCGCCATCAGGGCAAGGTCGGCGGCGATCTGACGCTGGAGGAAGGCCAGGAGGCCGCGCGGGTTTGCGCCCTGAACATCATCGCCCAGGCCAAGGCGGCGCTGGATGGCGATCTGGATCGTATCGTGCGGATCGTGAAGCTGGGCGGTTTCGTGAATTGCCCGGCGGATTTCACCGATCATCCGAAGGTGATCAACGGCGCGTCCAATCTGATCGGCGATATCTTCGGCGAAAAAGGGGCGCATGCCCGGTTCGCCATGGGGGCGGGATCGCTGCCGCTGAATGTCGCGGTGGAAATCGACGCGGTGATCGAGATCGCCTAAGCGGCTGTTGCCTTCCCGGCTGTCGGCCGACTCGCTGTCAGGTCTTGGGGAAGACCACCATACAGGTCGTCCCGACATCCACGGTGCTTTGTATGGAAAAGATCGCGCCGTGGGCGTCGCACAGCGCCTTGACAATGGCGAGGCCCAACCCGGCCCCTTCGTATTGCAGGCTCAACGGGCTGGCCCCGGTCGAAAACGGTTCCAGGATATCGTGAATCCGGTCTTCCGGGATGCCGATGCCGGTATCCGACACCGTTAGGATGATTTCCTTCTTCTTGCCGCGCCGTAGCGCGACTTCGATCGATCCGTCCGGCGGGGTGAATTTGATCGCGTTTCCGACAAGGTTGAAGATGATCCGCTCCAAGGCGGTGGAATCGCCGTTCACAATGATGGGGGTACTTCCCAAGGTGCAGGTGATATCGGCATGCGGCTGGTCCCGTCCCGCCTGGACGACCCCGACGGCCCGCGTGACGAGGGCGCTCAGGTCGATCGCTTCGATCTTCAGTTCCAACTCGTCGGATTCGATTTTGGAGATATCCAGAATATCGGACACCAGGCCCAATAGATGGCGCCCTGATGAGACGATATCCGCAGCATATTCCTTGTAACGCGGGATCGAATGCGCGCCGAAGACTTCGTTCTGTAAAACCTCGCCAAAGCCGATGACGGCATTCAGCGGCGTGCGCAATTCGTGGCTGACCTTCGCCAGGAAGAAGGATTTCGCCCGGTTCGCGCGTTCCGCGTCGTTCTTGGCCGTCGCCAATGCCTGGGCTTCCAGCACCCGATCGGTGACGTCGAGGTCGACGCCGCCGAGGCCGATCAACTTCCCGGCTTCGTCGAAAACGGGGAATTTGTAGCTGCGCACGATCCGTCCGTTCACATTCTGCTCCCGCACCACGCCGTCCTGACTTTCCAGGGCTGCCCGGTCGTGCTCCATCAGGACATGGGCGACGGACGGCTCGAACAGTTCGGCGGAGGAATGGCCGATCAATTCGTCCACGGTCGTGCCGCGTTCTTGGCAAAAGGCCTCATTCGCCATGATGAAACGATGATGCGTGTCCTTGAAATAGATCGGTGCGGGAGAATGCTTCATCAGTCCGGAAATGCGGGCTGCCTGCAGGCTCAATTCCCGGGACAGCGTGGCCAGTTCTGTCATATCCCGGCCCGTACCCTGATAACCGACGAAAACGCCGGCGGCATCGTAGCTTGGTGCCCCGCTTATCGCGATCCGCCGCCGCTTTCCGCTTCCGTCTTGAATGTCGAAACGGAAGTCGCGAAACGGTTCGCGCCGTTCCATCATGTCGATATTCTCGCGCAGATGTTTTGCCTGATCGGGCGATACTGCCGAATAATCGTCCCGACGCCGTCCGATGAAAGTCGCGGCAGGCACTCCCATGACGTGTTCGAATTTCCGCGAGATATAGGACAGGCGAAGGTCCGCATCGGTTTCCCACACCCAGTCGCTGGCAATATCCAGCAGGGATAGAAGCTTCGCTTCGCTGTCCTTGATCCGCCGTGCTTCCTGCCGCCGGTCGGTGACGTCCTTCAGCAGCAGACTCGCCGTTCCCGACGCGTCGATGTCGTAGACCGCTTCGAAGATTCGGTCGTCCCGATGATAGAGGTCGGCGGTATGACAAATTCCCGCAAGAATGAGGTCGGTGTCCGCCGTGCGATGAAACACACCGGTTAAAAACGGCTCCAGCGCCGCCCCGTTGTCCTCAGGCAGAAGGTTTCTGAATTTCCGGTTGCCGCGAAAAAGGGTGCCGTCCGAGGCGAACAAGGCGAAGGCGTATGGGACACGGTTGAGAACGTCCGATACGGTATCTGTTGAATCTCCCCCGATACTGCCGTCCTCCACCGGCTCCCTCCCGCGCCGGCGATCGCGGCGTCCTAGTTATTCGCGAGACGCACCAATGCGGGAGACGGATCCCAGAAGTCGTGCGTCTGGGAATACTGTTTCACTTGGGACAGAACCTTGTCAAATCCTACCCGCCCGGCCCAGAACATCGGGCCGCCGCGGCGACGCGGGAAGCCGTATCCGTTGCAGAAGACAACGTCGATATCGCTTTCGCGCTGGGCGATGCCTTCGTCCAGGATCGCGCAAGCCTCGTTCACCAGGGCAAAGAGGCAGCGCTGCACGATTTCCTCGTCGGTAATCGTCCGGCGGGTAATGCCTGCTTCCGCCGCGGTTTCGGCGGCCAAGGCCTCGACTTCCGGGTCGGGGATCGGTTTGCGGTTGCCTTCTTCGTAAATATAGAAGCCGCGAGAGGTTTTCTGGCCGAACCGACCCAGTTCGCACAGCCGGTCCGGCAGGGTGCAATATCGCTTGTTCGGATCACGCAGATGCGCCGTCGCCTTGCGCTGCGCCCAGGCGATGTCCAACCCCGCCAGATCCATGACGGCGAAAGGCCCCAGCGCCATGCCGAAATCCGTCATCGCCTTGTCGACCTGGGACGGGCTGGCCCCTTCCTCCAGCAGGAAGATCGCCTCCCGCCGGTAGACGTTATAGATGCGGTTGCCGATGAACCCGTCGCAAATGCCCGCGACCACTGCTGTCTTGCCCATTTTGCGGCCGACCGACATGGCGGTCAGCAGGGCGTCCGGCGCGGCCTTGTCGGCGCGCACGATTTCCAGAAGCTTCATGATGTTGGCCGGGCTGAAGAAATGCATGCCCAACACGTCGGATACACGCTCGCCTGCCGCTTCCGCGATCTTGTTCACGTCGATATAGGATGTGTTGGTGGCCAGGATCGCTCCCGGTTTCGTAACGCGCGCCAGATCGGCGAAAATCGCCTGTTTGACACCCAGATCCTCGAACACGGCCTCGACGACCAGATCGGCATCGGCCATGGCCTCGATATCGGTGACGGCGGTCAGCGCGCCGATGCGCTTCGCCTTCGCGTCTTCCGTCATGCGGCCTTTTGCGACCTGTCCGGCATAGTTCTTGTCGATGCGGGCGCATCCGGCGTCCAACGCATCTTTGTTGCGTTCCATCAGGATGACGGAATAACCGGAATCCAGCATGGCGATGGCGATGCCGGACCCCATCGTCCCGGCGCCGATGACGCCGACGGTGGAAACGGGGCGGGTCGACTGCTTGTTGTCGATGCCGTCGATCTTCGCCGCCGTGCGTTCGGCGAAGAACATATGGCGCAGGGCGGCAGCCTCTTCCGATCCGGCGCAATCCAGGAAGATGCGGCGGGATTCGGCATACCCCTCGGGGAAGGGCAACAGGGACGCTTCCAGGCAGTCGATACAGGCCATCGGGGCGCGCAGGCCCTTCGCCTTCTTCGCCCAACTCGCCCGCAAATCGTCGAAGAATCCATCGGACGGCAGAGTTACGCTGCGGGCCGAAATCGGCGTTGCCGCGCCTTTACCGGCCACGTCCTGCGCGAAGGCAATCGCCTGTTCCAACAGATCGCCCTCTGCTGCGATACGGTCCACCATGCCCATGTCGAAAGCTTTCGCGGCCTTCGCCGGCTTGCCGCCGACGATGACCTCCGCCGCCTTTTCCAGCCCGATCAGGCGGGGCAGGCGCTGTGTCCCGCCCGCGCCGGGCGGGATGCCCAGATTGACTTCCGGCAGGCCGACCTGACCTGCCGGATGGATTAAGCGGTAATGGCAGCCCAGCGCGATTTCATACCCACCGCCCAATGTATGCGCCTGAAGCGCCGCGACGACCGGCTTTTTGCAGGCGTCCAGCGCGTCGATCAGCATATGCAGGGTCGGCTCGCCTTCCGGCCAGGGCTTGCCCAGCATGTTGATATCCGCGCCGCCGATCAGGCCCTTATTGCCGCCGGTCAGGACGATCGCATCGATCTCGTCATCCGCCTGCGCCTGATCCAGGCAGGCGATCAACGCGCCCGGCACGCCGACGCTCATCGCGTTGACCGGCGGGTTTTCGATGAAGATGACGGCAATGCGGCCGTGCCGCTCCAGACGGGCTTTGTCGGACATGGGTCTCTCGCGCTTATGTAAATGCAGATTTCGGCGTCGGGTGTAGCAAGCGGAACCGACGTCGGAAAGGGGATAACGGAATTTGATGCAGGATCAGGCCGCGACCTCAATCGGGGTGCGGGCGACCTTGTCGGTATTCTTTCCTTCGATGCGCAACAGTAGGGTCGATCCATAGCGGATGGGCGCATGGACCGCCCCGGTCGGATAGGCATGCGCATCGCCCGGTTTCAGGGTGTAGCGCTTCGTTTCCTCCACTAAGGCCGGATTTCCATCCGCCGCGGGGCGGACAATCCGCCAGTCGGTCATGACGGTTTCGCCTTCCGCCTGGCCGTAGACCGCCCAGGTCGGACCGTGATCATGCGGCCCGCCGATTTTCTCGCCTTCATAGATATGGGCGCAGACGCAGAAGCCGAGATCTGGGTCTTCGAACAGGACGACCCGTTCCGGCGGCGGTGTGCGGCCACGCATCACGGTAGTCATGAAGTTCTCATCCCTCAGGGCCTGTTCCACCAGCGTCCGGACGTTTTCCAGGGAAGTGGCGGATTCGCCGTCCTTCAAGGCGGTTCGCAGGTCGTCGCACAGGCTTTCCAAGGTAACGGTCATATCGTCCTCCAAAAAATCGGGGCCTCTGTCTTTACCGGGTAAATTAGTTGCTCGACCCGCGCCGGACCAGGGCCAATCCGGGCAGGGCGGGAAGGGGCCGCGCCTGTTGCAAGGCGTCGAAATTGGTGCGCTTGTTCCGGCCGCTGCGGTAGGCGTGTTCGCGGATCAGGCAGGCCGCCCGCATCCCCTGCCGGTTGACGATGGCATCCAGGATTTGGACGTGGTCCGCATTGGCCGCGCGCACCTGTTCGACGTTTCGATCCGGTTGCGTGCGGTCGAAAACGATGGCGCGCGGCGATGCCAGCGGGATGCGGCAGATATGGTCGATGGCGGGGCCCAGCGATTGGTTGCCCGCGCCTTCCACGATTCCGGCATGAAAGGCGGTGTTCAGGTCGATCCAACGGGTGCGCGCCTCAAGGTCGCCCAGGCCCGTTTCGACCAGGACTTCCGCTTCCGACAAGATTGCACGCAATCGATCCTGCAGCGTTTTCGGGATACCCTTTTCCGCGGCGTTGCGGGCGGCCAAGGCTTCCAACTCGCCGCGAACCTCAATCGCCCCCGCAACCTCGTCGATGGTGAACAGCCGGACCCGAAACCCTTTGTTCGGCGCGCGGTTCAGCAGGCCTTCCTGCTCCAAGGCGCCCATGGCCAGCCGTACCAGCGTCCGGGAGACCCCCAGCCGTTCCGCGACGGCGACTTCGCGCAGGGCCTCGCCGGGTTCGTATTCGCCCTCCAGCAGGATCTCTCGCAAGTTCTGCGTGATCTGGTCCAATTGCGTCGCCATAGGTTCAATTTCCTAACTGCATGCAATCAATTCACGAAATGCATGCAACATTCGATCTTTTTGACTACGAAAACCCCAATACATCATTGCGTCGCCAAAAATTGCATGCATATTGCGTCAAACGCTCGACGGTTAGGAAGCCGGACGTTGCCTGTTTACGCAAGTACGATTTGCACGGAACGCGAAAGAAGGGGCACGACAAAATCGGGCCAAACAATTTTAGCCCGCGGGTCGGGCCGGAAGAATGGGATCGGAGGAACGCCGCAATGCCGGACAGCTTTTCGGAACATATCGTATCGGACGCCAAACCGAAATTTGACAGCCCGCCGCTGAAGCAGTCGCGGCCGCCGCGCTGCCCGCCCTTTGTCGAGGTGACGAATTCCGATCAGCTGATGCCCTATTTGGAGCATGTGGCGAAGCGTCCCTATAACCACGGCTTGAACGCATGTTGGGACCTGAAGGAAGGCGAGCGCGTCCTGCTGCGCGTCGACAACTGGCACAGCGAATTGACCATCGAGGCCTGCAAGAAGATCCTCGAAAAATACAAGGTCAAATACGAGATCAAATATATCGACCGCGGCCCGGTCCCCGATTGGGTCGGCGCCGACGAGGTCGATTACTACCTGTTCCGCACCAAGGAATTGGCGGAATGGATGGATATGTGGGAAGAGGAGGAAAAGAAGCAGCAATACGACAAGATTCTGATGGGCTATGGCGGGCCGGTGCTCGCCGAACGCTTCATCAAGATTCAGCGTATGCCCTTCATCACCCCGGAAATCCTGGCCTCCCCCGCGCATGCCATGCCGATCGACGTGGTGAACGCCATCGATAAATGGACCTGGGACCGGATCCGCACGGCGAAGCGCGCGCGCATCACCGACCCGGAAGGCACCGACCTTTCCTTCACCAACCATGACGAATATTGGGACGAGAACCGCGAGTTTTATAACCCGGAACTGACGGCGGCGACCTGGCGCGGCAACGAACATTTCGGCAAGACGTATCTACCGGGCCATATTACGGGCCGCCCCTGGATGTTCCATCCGTTCAAGGAAGACGGGTGCGGGATTATCGCGGGGACGACGAACCATATCGCGCCCTGCGACTGGACCCAGTTGGTCGTCGAAAATTCCAAGATCATGGAAATCCGCGAGGGCGGCGAATTCGGCGACAAGCTGCGCGACGTGATGGAGCGCACGAAGGACATTCAGTATCCGACCTTCCCCAGCAAGGGCATCATGCATTGGTGGGAAGCGTCCATCGGCACGAACCCGCATGTGCACCGTCCGCGTAAGGATTTCCCGTCGGGCTTCGTCAATTGCCTGTACGAACGGGTGCGTTCCGGCGTCATCCATATGGGCTTCGGCACGATCATTTCGTCCATGGCGGAACGCGAGGCGGCGCGCATGGGCCATCTGGTCGGCCATTGGCACCTGCACCTGTATTTCCCGACCTACGACACGGAACGGGACGGCGACAACGAACAGATCATCAAGGACGGCCGCCTGTTGGCCCTGGACGATCCGGAAATCCGCAAGCTATGCGCCAATTACGGCGATCCGGAAATGTGGCTGGACGAAAGCTGGAACCCTGCCGTTCCGGGCATCAACATGGCCGGCGACTACTGGGATCACTACGCGAACGATCCGCTGCACTGGGTAAAGTCGGAACTGAATATCTGCCGCAACTATCATCCGCTGTTCATGAAAATGGTCGAAGCCGACGGCAAGTATTGCCACGGCGACGGGGCGAAATGGTGGAAGGGCGGTTGCTGCGAACACAGCGGCGTTTCCGCGCCGGTCCTGCCGGGCAATTGCTGCGGAGGTCACGACTGAATAACGCGTTGCGATCCGGACGGCAGGGCACAACGTTCGCTGTCCGGGTTTGAGGGACCAAATAAGAAAATTGGGTTAGAAGTCCGTTCACTATAAGGGAGGAAGAAGGATGCTACGTTTCAGTCATCTTGCGGCGGTCATTTTGTCGGCCGCGACGCTCATCGCCGGCATTTCCGGGGCGCAGGCGCAAACCCGCGAATTGCGGTATGCGGATTTCGGGCCGGACCGCGGCACCCGCGCCGACGCCATCAAGTGGATGGATAGCGAACTGCGCGCGCGCAGCGACGGAGCGCTGGGCCTGAACATCACCTGGGGCGGAACGCTGCTGGGTGCGAAGAACGCGATCGAAGGGGCCGGGAACGGCGTTGCCGATATGGCCTCCGTCGTGCCGGTTTACGAGCCGGGCAAACTGTCGGCCTGGCGCGTGTCCGATATTCGTCCGGTCAGCGACGAATATATCGGCATGATGGCGACCTATGACCTGATGACGCAGAGTGACGCCGCAAAGGCCGATTTCGAGGCGCAGAACGTGCGTTTCGTCGCCAACTTCACGACCGGCCCGTCGCAATTGTTGAGCCGCGAGCCGATCACCACGCTGGACGAGCTGAAAGGCAAGAAAATCCGCGCCACCGGCAATTTCGGCAAGGCGTTCGAAGAAAACGGCGCGGCGGCCGTGTCCATGAGTCAGCCCGACGTGTATCAGGCGCTGTCGACCGGGACGATCGACGGTACGGCCAGCTATGCCTATGTCATCAATTCCTACAAACAGTATGAAGTCGCCAGCAACCTGACCACGATCAATATGGGGCAGAATCTGGGTTGGGGCATCGTCATCAACAACCGCGTCTGGGCCAGCCTGAAGCCGGAACAGCAGGAATTGCTGACCCAGTTGGGCCGCGACACGACCCTGTATCTGGCGCAGAAGATGTACGAATCCCGCACCACGATCATGCAGAAGCTGCGCGATGGGATCGACGGCAACACCATCGTCGAACATGAAGGCGCCGAAGCCCTGTCCAAGAGCCTGAACGATGCCGCGGAAAAGGCCGGTCTCGACTGGCTGGCCCGGGAAAAGGAACAGGGGCTTTCGGAAGCCGACGCCCTGTTGGCGGCGTTCGATGCGGCGGTCGAAAAGTATACGGCGGAACGCGACGCGAACGGCTACCCCTGGGCGGGCAGTAACTAACCGTGAGTGGTTCCAATGACGGAATGCCGAGCCTGCCGCCTGGCAGCGGGCTCGGCATCCTGGATCGCTTCCTGGATCGGATAGAACGCGCGATGTCGTTCGTTGCCGGGTTGGTTCTGCTGGCCATGGGAATCCTGATCACGGCCAGCGTCGCGGCCCGGGAACAGATCGGCGTCACCATTCCCGACGACATTCTGCTGGTCGGCCTGTCCATGGTCGCGGTCGTCTGCCTGCCGCTGTCGCATGTTCAACGCGACCGGGGACAGATTTCCGTGACCGTCATCACGGACCGGCTGCCCTGGGGCTATGGCGCGTGCGGCCGTATCCTGGGGCATGTGATCGGAACCTTGCTGTTCGGGGCGATTGCCTGGCTGACCGTCGCGTCCGTGCCGCAGGCTTTCGCGCAGAACCACTACTACGATGGGCAGCTTCTCATTCCCGTCTGGCCGGTGAAGGTCGTTTTCGGCATCGGCATGGGACTTTTCGCAATTCGGTTGGCCCTTTGTGCGGTCGGCGACGTGATCGTCTGCCTGACGTCGCGCGGCGCTGAAAAGTAGGGACGCGTTCGGTATGGATCCTCATCTCGTCGGATATCTGGGCTTCGCGGCGGTTTTCGTCCTGCTGGCCCTGCGGGTGCCGATCGCCATCAGTCTGGGCAGTGTCGCGGCGGGCGGCATGCTGCTGATCTATGCATGGCAGCCATGGATGCCGTTTTCGCTGGAAGCGGCCTGGGCGCCGGTCAGCGCGCTTCTTGCGTCCACACCGGTGGATTTCGTCAATTCCTATGCCTTGTCGACAGTGCCCTTGTTCATCTTCATCGGGCATCTGGCATTTCAGGCCGGGTTCACCACGGATATTTACGCGGCGGCGCGCGTTTGGTTGGCGCGCCTGCCCGGTGGGCTGGCCATCGCGTCGATCGTCGGCTGCGGCGGCTTCAGCGCGATCAGCGGTTCATCCGTCGCCTGCGCGGCGGCAATGGGCCGGATCGCCGTCCCGGAAATGCTGCAAAGCCGCTATTCGAAGGCCATGGCGTCGGGGTCTGTCGCCATCGGCGGGACGCTGGGGTCGCTGATCCCGCCGTCGATCCTGTTCATCATTTTCGGCGTCTTCGCGGAACAATCGATTGCGAAACTGTTCCTGGCCGCCGCCGTGCCGGGCATTCTGTCGCTGGTCGGCTATATCGTCGTCGTGATGATCTGGGTCCGGTTGCGCCCGGAAGACGCGCCGCGGACGGCAACGGACGGGTTGTCCGAAAAGCGGATGGAAGCGCTGGGCCGCTGCTGGCCGATTGTCCTGCTGTTCGCCGTGATCATCGGCGGCATCTATATGGGCGCCTTCACCCCGACGGAAGCGGCGGGCGTCGGCGCGGTGGCGACCCTGATCCTGGGCGGCGTCCTGCGGCGCTTGTCCTTTGCCAAAATCGCGGAAGCCCTGCGTGAGGCGGTGACGCAGACGGCGCAACTGTTCGCCATCGCCATCGCGGGCAAGCTGTTCGTCAACTTCATCGCCCTGTCGACCATCGCCGCGCAGCTGACCGATTGGATCGGGCATGCGGAATTGTCGGTCGTCCTGGTCATGGCCCTGATCTGCATTCTCTATGTTGTGTTGGGCATGATGTTGGACCCGCTGGGGATCATCCTTTTGACCCTGCCGGTGACCCTGCCGGTGGTCGAAGCCTATGGCCTGGATCTGATTTGGTACGGCATTATCGTCGTGAAACTGTTGGAGATCGGGTTGGTGACGCCGCCGATCGGACTGAACGTCTTCGTCATCAAGTCCATCGTCGGGGACACGATTTCCCTGGAGAAGATTTTCAAAGGAGTCAGCGTCTTTCTGATTTCAGATGTGGTCGTGATGATCCTGTTGCTGACCTTCCCCATTCTGTCGCTCTACCTGCCCAGTTTGTTATGAGCGGGAAGACGGAACGAGAATCGGGACCGACGGTCGAGGCGGTGGAGGTTTGGACCCTCACCCTCGACCGCTTGACCCCGTTCAGCAGCGCGAACGAGACGGTTCAGCGCGAAACGCATGTGATTGTGAGCGTGAGGGCCGGTGGCCTGATCGGGTGGGGGGAGGCGCCGGTTCCGCTGGCGCCTCTTTACCTACCGGAAAGCGTGGCCACCGTGTTGGACGCGTTGCGCCATCACTTGATCCCGCGCCTGTTGGGCGTCGCCCTTACCGGGCCGGACGATGCGGCGGCGGCCATGGCGCCGGTACGGGGCAATCTGTTCGCGAAACACGCCCTGGAAACCGCCGCACTGGACCTGATCGCGCAACTGCGCGGGATCAGCCACGCGTCCTTGCTGGGCGCGACCGCAACCCATGTCGCCGCCGGGGCGACCTTCGGCTTGCCGGAACGGGCGGAAGATTTGTTCGATCGGATCGACGACGCCCTGGCATCGGGCCATAGCCGCGTGAAGGTGAAGATAGCGCCGGGCCGGGATATCCAAATCCTGGAACCGATCCGTGCGCGGTATCCTGACCTGTCCCTGACCGCCGACGGCAACAGCGCCTATACCCTGTCGGATGCGGCGACGTTAATTGCATTGGATTCCATTGGACTGACCTTGCTGGAACAGCCGCTGGCCTGGGACGATTTCGCGGACCACGCCACCCTGCAGGGGATGATCAAGACGCCGCTGGCACTGGATGAAAGCCTGCAATCCGAAAACGATCTGCGCACGGCTATTGCGCTGCGCGCCTGTCGGGCGGTCGTGTTGAAACCCGCCCATGTCGGCGGGCCGTGGCAGGCGAAAAAGATGCACGACCGCGCGGTGAAGGCCGGATTGCCTATCATGATCGGCGGCATGCACGATTTCTGCATCGCACGGGCTGCCAATCTGGCGGTAGCCGCCTTGTCCGGCTGCACCGTTCCGGGCGATGTCGGCGGTACCGATCGCTATTACGCGACGGACATGATCGACCCGCCCTTGCGGATGACGGCGCAAGGCATGCCCGTGCCGACCCGCATCCGGGTGGTCGACGGGGCGATGAGCGCCGCCGACCCCCAGTTTCGGCTTTCGGTTTAGAGTTTGCCCTCATAGGCGGCGGCGAGGATTTTTTCGTAATCCGCCGCGGTAACCGGGATCGGATTGCCGCCGGTCGATGGGTCGGCCTCCGCCGCCTTGGCGATTTCGGCGCTGCGGTTCATGTCAATGCCCAGGGCGCTGGCCTTGTGCGGAATACCCAGACGGTCGCGAAAGCGCAGGACCCAATCCATCAGGCCGGTGAAATCGGTGCGGCTCAGATTCAGGACGCGCCCCAGCAGGTCCGCCTTGTCCTTGATCGCCCGTTCGTTGAAACGCATGACATAGGGCAGCAGCACCGCGTTGGTCAGGCCATGATGCGTGTCGAAGACCGCCCCGATCGGATGGGCCAGCCCATGGACGGCGCCCAGGCCTTTCTGGAAAGCGGTCGCGCCCATCGACGCGGCGGTCAGCAGGTCGGCGCGGGCTTCCAGGTTCGACCCGTCGGCATAGGCACGCGGCAGCGCATCCGCGATCAACCGCATGCCTTCCAGTGCCACGCCGTCCGCCATCGGGTGATAGGACGTCGCGCTATAGGCCTCGAAACAGTGGACGAAGGCATCGACGCCGGTCGCCGCCGTGATATGCGGCGGCAGGCCCAGCGTCAGTTCCGGGTCGGAAATGACGATCCCCGGCAACATCGTCGGATGGAAGATGATTTTCTTTTCATGCGTGTCTTCGTTGGTAATGACGGAGGCGCGGCCGACTTCCGAGCCTGTTCCGGCCGTGGTCGGCACGGCGACGATCGGGGCGACGCCTTCCGGCTTCACCCGTTTCCAGTTATCGCCGACATCCTCAAAATCCCAGATCGGCAGATCCTGGCCGACCATCAGGGCGACGGCCTTGGCCGCGTCCAGGCCCGACCCGCCGCCGAACGCGATGACACCGTCTGCATCATGGGCGCGATAGGCGGCGACCCCACCGTCCACATTCGCACCGACCGGATTGCCCTTCACATCGGAATACAGCGCACAGGGCATCCCGGCGGCTTCCAGCAAGGCAATCGCGTTCTTGGTCATCGGCAGATCGCGCAGACCGGCATCGGTGATCAGGATCGGGCGTTTCATGCCCAGCGACGCGCAAGCCTTGGGCAGGTCGGCAATACGGCCGGGGCCTACCATCATCCGCGTCGGGTAATTCCAATTTCCGGTAAGGGTGCGCGTCATCGTGATCTCCAAAAATTCCGGTGGTTTCCGGGTGTCCACTTGCCTTCCTAGCAGAGCGCCGTTTCGTCGCCAAGCGGTCTGAAATCCCATTTTGGAAAAAATAGTACACAAAACTAGTCGGTGAAAAATTTTTAAGCGAACGGATCGACCCGGTCGTTTTGCCGCGCCCGGTTGTCTGGACGCCGAAGGACCTTAGGTATATCCAATTATTTCCAGTGTCCCGGCCTAAGGCCGGGGGCGCCTGGGGACGCCGTTTCGCCGAACCTACGGGAGAATTCCGTTATGAACTGTTTGAAAAGCCTCTGTCTCGCCGCTTCCGCCGCCGCCCTGCTGGCCGCCGGCCCCGCCTTTGCCGACGGCGACGCCGCCAAGGGTGAGAAGGTCTTCAAGAAATGCGCCGCCTGTCATTCCGTCGAACCGGGCGTGAACAAGGTCGGCCCGTCCCTGCACGGCGTCTTCGGGCGCCATGCCGGTACCGGCGAGGGCTATTCCTATTCCAAGCTGAACGGCGAAGCGTCGGAAGTCGGCCTGGTCTGGAACGACGAAACCCTGATGGATTATCTGGTCGATCCGCAGAAGTTCCTCGAAACCTATGTTTCGTCGAACGGTGGCACGCCGGACGGTCGCACCAAAATGACGTTCAAGCTGAAGAAAGAAAAGGAACGCGCCGACGTCATCGCCTATCTGAAGACGCTGTCCGACTAAGGATCGTGCCGCGGATCGTTTGATCCCGCTTGCCGCCGCGCCTTTGTCCGCGTAAACCCGCGGCCATGGCGCGGCAGCTTCTTACCCTTGACGATATCCACCTGACCTTCGGCGGGCATGCCCTGCTGAACGGCGCGACCCTGTCCGTCGGGCAGGGCGAACGCCTCTGTCTTGTCGGGCGCAACGGGTCGGGCAAATCGACCTTACTGAAAATCGCCGCAGGGACGGTGGAACCCGACAGCGGCGACCGCTGGGTCCATCCCGGCACGACTTTGCGTTATTTGCCGCAGGAACCGGACCTGAGCGGCCACGACACGGTTCTGTCCTATGTCGAGGAAGGCCTGGATCCGGAAACCGGCAGTTATCGCGCCGAATACCTGCTGGACCGACTGGGCATATCCGGATCCCTATCCGCCGCGACCCTGTCGGGCGGGGAGGCGCGGCGGGCCGCGCTGGCGCGCGTCCTGGCGCCGGAACCCGATATCCTGCTGCTCGACGAACCGACGAACCATTTGGACCTCGCTGCCATCGAATGGCTGGAAGAGGAACTACTGTCCCTGCGGTCGGCCATGGTGCTGATCAGCCACGACCGCCGATTCCTGACGCGGCTGTCCCGCGCGACCTTGTGGATTGACCGGGGCCGCGCCCGGCGTTTGGAACAGGGCTTCGACGCGTTCGAGGCCTGGCGCGATCAGGTGCTGGAGGATGAGGAACGCGACCGGCACAAGCTGGACCGCAAGATCGCGATGGAGGAAGACTGGCTGCGCTATGGCGTCACGGCGCGCCGTAAGCGGAACCAGAAGCGCCTGGGCAACCTGATCGCCATGCGTCAGGACCGGCGCGACTACCGCAAGGCGCAGGGGACCGCGACGCTGGAAGCGGCGGAAGCGTCGACATCCGGCAAGCGGGTGATGGAAGTCGAAAATCTGTGCAAGAGTTTCGACGGCCGTCCGATCGTGAAGGACCTGTCGCTGCGCGTGTTGCGCGGTGACCGGTTGGGCATCATCGGTCCGAACGGGGCGGGGAAGACGACCTTGCTGCGCCTGCTGACCGGCGATCTGGAACCGGATTCCGGCACGTCGATCCAGGGCACTGGTTTGACCGTCGCCAGCCTGGACCAGCGCCGGGCCAGCCTCGACCCCGACACGTCGTTGCAGGACGCGCTGACCGGCGGCGGCACGGACCAGGTCGTCATCAACGGCAAACCGCGCCATGTGATCGGTTACATGAAGGATTTCCTGTTCGGACCGGAACAGGCGCGTCAGCCCATCGGTCGATTGTCCGGCGGGGAACGCGGGCGCCTGATGCTGGCGCGTGCGCTGATCCAACCGGCGAACCTGTTGATCCTCGACGAACCGACCAACGACTTGGACCTGGAAACCCTGGACCTGTTGCAGGAAATGCTGGCCGATTTTCCGGGTACGGTGCTGCTGGTCAGCCATGACCGCGATTTTCTGGATCGGGTCGCGACATCCGTCCTGGTGTCGGAAGGAAAGGGCATCTGGCGCGAATTCCCCGGTGGTTATTCGGATATGGTGCGGCAACGCGGGGCGTCCCCCGTCGCGCCCATACCGTCACCCGCATCGGCCAAGGCCGCACCGACCAAGTCCAAGCCTGCCGATGCGCCCCCGTCGGGCACCGCCGCGCGTCCGTCGGGGAAACGGAAGTTGGGTCTGAAGGAGCGAGAGGCCCTGAAAACCCTGCCGGGTCGGATCGAGAGTTTACGCGCGCAAAAGGAAAAACTGGAAGCCGCGCTCGCCGACCCTACATTCTTCAGTCGCGACCGCGAGGCGGCGGACAAGACGGCCAAGGCCCTGGACAGCACATTGTCGGCATTGGACATGGCGGAAACGACATGGCTGGAGCTGGAAATGCTGCGTGAGGAACTGGAAGGCTGACCGCGCGGTCTGGGCTTTGCGTGCTTCACATGTGCTTCCCGCCACACTAGAGTGGCCGCCAACGGGTCGGCCGGACCTGTCCCGGACAGAACGAACAGAACCATGACCGATCCGATTCTTTCCAAGAAAGCCGATTTGAAAATCGCGATCGTGGCGTCCGACACGCCGCGCGCGAAAGAGGCCGTCTCCGCCTTGCGGAAACGCTTCCCGGTGGAAGACGACCCTAGTACGGCGGATGTCATCGTCGCGCTGGGCGGCGACGGATTCATGTTGCAGACGTTGCGGCGCTTCATCGGCACGGACAAGCCTGTCTACGGCATGAACCGGGGGACGGTCGGGTTCCTGATGAACGAGTTCGTGGTCGACGGGCTGCTGGACCGGATCGCGGGCGCGGTGCAATTGCGCCTGCATCCGCTGCGCATGCGCGCGACCACCGTGTCCGGCGATGTCGAGGAAGCGCTGGCGATCAACGAGGTATCGCTGTTCCGCGAGACGCGTCAGGCGGCGCAGATCGATATCCGCGTCGACGGCGTCGCGCGGCTGAACGGGCTGGTTTGCGACGGTGTCTTGCTGTCCACCCCGGCCGGCAGTACGGCCTATAACCTGTCCGCGCATGGTCCGATCGTGCCGCTGGGCGCGGGGGTTCTGGCCCTGACGCCGATCAGCGCCTTCCGCCCGCGCCGTTGGCGCGGTGCGCTCTTGCCCCGTTGGGCCGAAGTGGAATTCGAAGTGCGCGATACAGAAAAGCGACCGGTCAGCGCCGTGGCTGACGATACGGAAGTCCGCGATGTCCGCCATGTGGCGATTTCGGAAGAACGCGACCGGGTCGCGATCATCCTGTTCGATCCGGAACACAATCTGGAAGAACGCATCCTGAAAGAACAATTCGCCTCCTAGGTCGAATTCGGTAATATGCGGAAAGCTGCAGGCGAGGCGCTTGTTGGGGCTTTTCGGAAGGGCGCCGCTCGCCACGGGCTACAAAAAGACGTTGCGCATTACTCTCTTTGTCGCGAGAGCCCGGGGGCAGGTTGTGAATGCATAAGTCCATGTACGGTTTCATCTGGGCCTATTCCAAACGGGAGCAGCTGATTGCGCTGACCCTGACCCTGGTGTCCTTCCCCTTTCTGTATTTCTCCCTCGATCTGCCGAAGACGATCATCAACCGGGCAATCAAGGACCCGACGGAAGCCGGAGTCGACGCCGCGTCCGTGCCGACGGAAATCGTGCATATTCAGATTTTCGGGTACGACTTCACGGAATTGATCGGGATAGAGGTGGAGCGTCTGACCTACCTGCTGTTGTTGTGCGGGTTGTTCCTGGCGCTGGTCTGTATCAACGGCGTCTTCAAGATGCGCATCAACACCTTCGTCGGCATCATGTCGGAACGCCTATTGCGGCGGCTGCGCTATATCCTGGTGGAGCGCACGCTGCGCTTCCCGCTGCCGCAGTTCCAAAAAACTTCGTCCGGCGAGGTCGTGACCATGGTCACCGCCGAAGTGGAGCCGCTGGGCGGATTCTTCGGGGACGCCATCGTGCTTGTCGCGTTCCAGGGCGGGACCTTCCTGACGATCATCTATTTCTTGTTCGCCCAGGACCCTATGATGGGGCTGGCGGCGACGGCGCTGGTCCCGGTGCAGGGCTACATTATTCCGAAGCTTCAGCG
The DNA here is from genome assembly GCF_012926505.1 of Pacificispira spongiicola. GTDB lineage: Bacteria > Pseudomonadota > Alphaproteobacteria > UBA8366 > Aestuariispiraceae > Pacificispira > Pacificispira spongiicola. The sequence goes on along the minus strand of NZ_JABBNT010000003.1, from coordinate 27,928 downwards.
GAAGGTGAACCTGCTGGGCAAGGAACGGGTGCGCCATGTGCGCGGCCTGTCCAATAGGATTGGGGAAGTTATCAACGGCGTCACCGATGTTCGCGCCCACGCCAATACGGGGTTCATTCTGTCGGATCTGTCGCGCCAATTGGGCCGCATTTTCTGGGTCCGGCTGGAAATCTATCAGCGCAAATTCTTCATGAAGTTCGTGAACAACTTCATCAATCAGATGACGCCGTTCCTGTTCTTCGCGATCGGCGGCTATCTGGTTCTGTATGGCGAATTGTCCATCGGGGCGCTGGTCGCCGCCTTGGCGGCATACAAGGACCTGGCTGCGCCGTGGAAGGAATTACTGAACTGGTATCAGCGGCTGGCGGATTCGAAGATCAAATACGAACAGTTGATCGGTCAGTTCCAGCCGCCGAACATGCTGCCCGCCGAACTGCAGGAAAACCCGCCGCAGGAGATTCCGCATCTGGACGGCGATATCGTCGCCAATAGCCTGAGCTGGGCCGATGAGGACGGCGTGCGGGTTCTGGATTCCGCGTCCTTCACCTTGTCCAAGGGGCAGTCCGTCGCCGTCGTCGCGGCCAGCGGCACCGCGAAGGACGTCTTCTCGCGTCTGCTCAGCCGGGTGTTGCTGCCGACCGGCGGCAGTCTGTCCTTCGCCGGGAAGGATGCGGACAGGCTGCACGAATCCGTCATCGGGGCGCGGGTCGGATTGGTCAACGGCGACGCGACCTTCTTCAATGGGACCATCCTGGACAATGTGCTGCTGGGCCTGTCCCGCTTGCCGCCGCGCGATGAATTGGACTCCGAAAAGGCGGATGAAGAGCGCCTGTCCGAAATTGAGGAAGCGCTGGCCTCCGGCAACAGCCCGTTCAGCCCCTCGGCGGACTGGATCGATTACAGGTCGGCCGGATTCGACTCTCGGGATGCGGTCCTCGACCGCATTACGGACCTGTTGGACAGTGTCGAGCTTCGCGAGGATTTCTACGCCTTGGGTTTGCGCCTGACGGTCGATCCGGACCGGATGGAAGACTTGGCGGCGAAAATCGCCATGGCGCGGCCGCGCATCAACGAAACGCTGACGGCGCGGGCGATGGACGATCTGGTTCAGACCTACGATTTCGATCGCTTCAACACCTATGCCTCCGTCGGCGGCAATATCATCTTCGGCAAGGCGACGCAGCCGGAATGGGAATATGCCAACTGGATGACCAATCCGACCATGTTGGCGATGATGAAGAAACATGAACTCCTTAAGGAATTCTACGATATCGGCCTGCGTATCGCGGGGTTGATGGTCGATTTGTTCAAGGATGTGCCGCCGGGACACCCATTTTTCGATCAGTACAGTTTCGTCAACGAAGAGCTGCTGCCGGAACTGAAGATGATCGTCCGCAAGGCGGATCAGGAAAACGGCGCCGGCGACGTGACGGAGGAGGAACGCCGTCTTATAACCAGCCTGCCCTTCAGTCTGACGGTACAGCGCCATCGCCTGGGAGTGATCGACGAAACCATGCAGCGCCGCCTCGTCGCGCTGCGTAAGGATTTGCGCGACTGTCACCCGGAAGTGTTCGAACCGGGCGGCGGGGTCGAATCCTATGATGCCGCCCGGATCAACCAGGGGCTCAGCATTCTCGACAACATTCTGTTCGGTCGTGTCGTGCACGGCCGCGCGGACGCTTGGGAGAAAGTCGGGGCGCTGGTGCATGAGGTCGTACGCGACCTGGATTTCGAAGACGACATCATCCGAACGGCCCTGAACTTCCAGGTCGGGATCGGCGGTGGTCGCTTGTCGACGACGCAGCGTCAGAAACTGAACCTGATGCGCAGTCTTTTGAAAAATCCGGATGTGCTGATCCTGAACGATGGACTCAGCGGCGTCGATACCGCGCAGCGCGACCGGATCATGCGCCGATTGCGGGAACTGTTGCCCCAGGCGACGACGATCTGGATCGGGTCGTCCACGCCGGACGGTGTGGCTTTCGATCGCTATCTGGAACTGAAGAACGGGCGCGTGTTCGAGGCAAGCGACGCAGAGCAGATCACGGAACATACCGCCGCCGAAAAGGACGCCGACGAGCGGGAGGAAGGCAGTGCGGACGAAGCCTTGACGGCGGAAGCGCGCAGTCTTCACGAATTGCCGCTGTTTTCGAATCTGGACGCCAACAAGCTCAAGTTCCTGGCCTTTACCAGCGAGCGCCTGACCTACAATCCCGGCGAGGTTCTGATGCAGCAGGGCGACGAGGGCGAGGCCGCCTATGTTATCCTGGACGGCGCGGCGGAGGTCGTGATCGTCAGCGGCGGCAAGGAACAGGTTTTGTTCGAACTCGGCGCCAACAAACTGGTCGGGGAATTGGCGCTGCTATGCGATTCCGAACGGACGGCGACGGTCCGGGCGCGGAAGAAAACGACGGCTCTGCGCCTCAATCGTGAGGTTTTCTCCGAAATGGCCCGTCAGGACCCACATTTCGCGTTTGAAATGACGCGCGACTTGGGGCGACGATTGATCCTGACGACCAGCGAATTGAACCGGGCGCGGAACGAAATCGTCAGCTTATCGACATCCGACTAACGGGACCGGATCGCCCCCTGCCCGGCGGATCGCAGGACCTTGTCAAGTCTGGGCCTTTTCGTAGAAATCGATCTGCCACTGCATGGCTTCGAAGGATAGGGGCCACTGTTCGCCATGCGGGACGATCATTTCCTTCGGTGACAGGCCCAAGACCTGCGCTTGCATCTGCGATGCGAAATGCGGCGTCAGGCCGGCTTTCCACGACAGGGCGACGACCGCTTTCGCGCTGCGGTTCGCGACGACCTTGTGAATTGTATCGATGGGCAGATCGGACAGCCGGGCGACGGCATACAGGACGAACCGCTTTTCACCGCGCGCCAGGGCGGCTTCCAACGTTTCGGCGGATAGTTCGCCCGCCTTGTACATCTGTTCGACGGTTTCCCCGATATTATCCGCGGTGGCCCATTCCGGTTCGGCGGTTTGACGGGCCGAATCCTCGGCCAGGCGCCGTTCCACGGTATCGGCGACGGCGATCAGCGTCGCGTCGTCCAGGTCTAGCCGCTTCTGCATCCGGTCCAGCAGATTCATCGCGACGAAGCTGGCGATCCGTTGCACGGCGCGCGGCGACAGGCGCGGACGCATCGTCAGCGGTTCGTGCCAGGTGACGGCCTGCGGGGCGCGGTCGATGATGAAATCCAGCGTGTCTTCGCGGATTTGCGCGCTGTCGTTCGACAGCAGGGCGGCGACGGCTTCCTCGTCCCCGGACCGGGCGATAACGTCGGAAATCGTGTCGCGCAGGGCGCGCCGTTTCGCGATTGCCCCCATCGCGCCTTGGATCGGGCCGGAATTGATGATTTCCATCAAGTCCCGATCGGACAGGACCGGTGAAAATTCCAGGATCGGCTGGGCGACGCTCAGTTCCTTGTCTTTCGCCAGGGTCAGGATGACGCTCGCCGGGGCGTTGGCCACGTCTTTCAGGGCGTTGGACAGAATTTCACGTACGCGCACCATCTGGTCTTCCGCCAGGGCCTCCAAGGCGCGCACCGTCAGTTTGTAAAGCGTGGTGCGCCGATCGACCGGAAGTTCCGGAGTTAGCCGCGCAATTTTCGCGGCAAGGTCGCCGCGGATGTCGCCGCTGGCATCCTGCGTCAACAGCAGATCGGCCTGACGCGGCGCCTGATCGTTCAACGCGACCTTATGCCGGACCAGTTCGTTGTTGTCTTCTGCCAGATAGTAAAGGATTTCCGGCAGGGTATCCGGCGCGGCGGCCAGCGCGGCACGGATTTCCGGATCCGGGTCCCGCGCTTGAATTTTCTGCTTTTCGTAAGAATCGCCATTCCGTGCGACGCGGTCGAGGGGCAACTCGACGAAGGGTGTGTCGGAACCGTCCTGCCTGTGTCCGGATTTAACCATCGGCGCGTTTCCCCGGTGCGAAAACAATGGTTTGCTTCCCGCCCTTCTTCGCGTCGTACATCGCCCTGTCCGCTCTGGCGATCAGGCCTTCCACCGTCTCGTTCAGGCCGGGATGAAATTCTGAAATACCAATCGACATGCCGAAATCGTCAATATTTTTGCCATATGCCTTTTTCCACGCGGCCAGCTTCGAAAGAAACGCCTCCGCGCGGGCATTAGCAATACCCGCATCCGCGCCTTCAATCCAGACGGCGAATTCGTCACCGCCGAGACGACAGGTCAGATCATAGGTCCGCGTACCGTCCAATAGAATCTGGGCGATGGCTTGAAGCGCGTCGTCCCCGGCTTCATGCCCGTATTTGTCGTTAATGGTCTTGAAGTTGTCCAGATCGATGAACAACAGGCATCCACCGCTGCCGTAGCGTTCGTAGCGCGACATTTCCCGCGACAGGTCTTCCATGAAGGCCCGGCGGTTCTGCAATCCGGTCAATTCGTCTGTCCGCGACAGATGTTCCAACACGTACTGGTCGGAAATTTGGCGGAAGACGATGCCGAATTGCGGTTCGATCGCCTTCAACAGCGCGGGTTCGTCGTTTTCCCAGACGGCGTCGCCCTGACGTTGCCACAGGATGATCGACCCGTTGGCGGCGCCGCGATAGGCCGTTTGCATGGCAAGGTAGGAAAATTCCCCGATCACGCCTTCCTCCGTCCCGTCCTCGCGGGTCAGGCGGTTCGCGATCTCGTCGACCAGTTCCTGGGCCGGTCCTTCACCATATCCGGCGAATTCCAGAACCCCGCCTTTCGGCCCGCGGACCAGGACGCTGCAGGCCGCCGCGGATGTCGATCGGCCCAGGGCGGACGCCGCCGAATGCACCATTTCCGTCGGCGTGACCTCATTACGAAGCGCATCGACGATATAGGCGACCAGGCGTTCGCGGATTTTCAGTCGTGCCAGCTCGCTCTGCCGGTTTCGTTCTTCGGTGACGTCGATGGCGATGCCGCGCGTGCCGGACGGCAGGCCGTCCTTCCCCAAGACCGGCACGGCCGATACCAGGATACAGGCATCCTCGCCGTCGCGCGTGCGCACCCACAGTTCAACGTTCCGCACCGTGGTTTGCGCGGAAAACGGCAGCGGGGTCGGCGCGCTTTCCGGCGCCACCAGGAAGGATTGCGGCCGTTCGCCCAACAGTTCCTCCGGCGAATAGCCCATCGCGCCGCGCGGGGAGATATAGCTGATCAGACCGTCACGGTTGGTTTCCCAGGCGAAGTCGGCGGCAACGTCGACCAGATCCTTGAAGCGTGTTCTGGATTCGGCGAGTGCGGATCGGATGTTTACTTCCAGGGTCGCGTCGCGGCCGATCATCAATTGCGTGCCGTCACGCTGCGGCAGCATGGTGAATTCGATCTGCCGTCCGGATGCGGGAAGGGAGAAGGTACGGGTCCGCGATCGATTTTCCGTGCGCGTCTTCACCGCCAGTTGAATGACCGCGGGCATGACGCTCAGGCCTTCATCGATGCCGATTGCTTCCACGACCTCGACGCCCGGGCCGTTCAGCGCCGTCAATTGCGCGTCGTCTTCCAACAGAAGCACGGGCCCTGAATAGGTATCGAATATCTCGGCCATCGCCGACAGACGGTTTCCCGCCTTATTTTCGATTTTTACGGCCATTCAACACGGTGCCCGGATTTGCCTATTAAGTACATGGGTATAACAGAGTAGGCAGTACAAGATGAAAAAAGGGTAAAAGTCCGAAGGGATTGCGGCAAGTTCCGATCTTGACTAATTCAAGGATATCGACGCGCCGCATCGGGAAAGCCGCGAATACGGTCCGAAACGGCGATATGGAAAGTTCTTAGGTGGGCGACCGCCGGTGACAGAAAAGAAGCCAGACATGATGACGAAGAAGCCTGACGCCCCCGCCGTACCGGCACACCACGCGGATCCCGGCCTGCGGGGGGCGGATACCTGGATTTTCGATCTGGACAACACGCTGTATCCGGCGGCCTGCAACTTGTTTCAGCAGGTCGATCACCGCATGGGCGGTTACATCTCGCAGTTGTTGGACATCGCCTATGAAGAGGCCCGCGCGCTGCAGAAAGGCTATTTCCGGCAATATGGAACGACACTGCGCGGTTTGATGGAACATCACGGCGCGGACCCGCATGCCTTTCTGGCCTTCGTACACGATATCGACTACAGCCCGATTCCGGCCGATGCGGCACTGGGGGAGGCCTTGGATCGGCTGCCGGGGCGTAAGCTGATCTTCACCAACGGCACCGTCGCCCATGCCGAAGCCGTGCTGGATCGCTTGGGAATCGCCAACCGGTTCGACGGGATTTTCGATATCGTCGCCGCCGATTTCGTGCCGAAGCCGAACGCCGAACCCTATCATCGGATGGTTGCGGACCACGAGGTCTCGGCCGACCGTGCCGTGATGGTCGAAGATATCGCCCAAAACCTGATCGTACCCGCGGAACTGGGCATGCGGACGGTCTGGGTGCGCACCGATCACGAATGGTCCCATGGCGGGGTGGGCAACGAACACGTCCATCACGAGGTCGAGGACCTGACCGACTGGCTGACCGGCTATGTCGAGGCATTGGAGAGGGATAAGGCTTGATCGGCGGATTTCCGGCCTTCTTCGTCGAGACGGCCCTTGCATGATCGGAGGCGGACGGCTATAAGCCCGCGTCTCCCGACTTCGGTCGGGGAGGTGGAGCGGCGCGTCCGGGCCTGATGGGTATGCCCGGCCGCCAGAATGAACAAGCGGATAAGGACCGGTTTTCCGGGACAATCCGCCCAGTGATGGAGTTTGAAAATGCCCAAGATCAAGTCGAAAAGTTCCGCCAAAAAGCGGTTCAAGATCACCGGCACGGGTAAGGTCCGCTTCTACAGCGCCTGCCTGCGTCACAACACCTCGAATCGTCCGACGCAGATGAAACGCCAGAACCGTGGCGGTCAGATCATGTGCGCGTCCGACGCGACCGTGGTGAAACGCAACTGGCTGCGCGGCCAGTAAGCGCCCCGATCGCATCGATCAGACTTTAGAATTCGAGGAGCCGAGACATGGCACGCGTCAAACGGGGTGTTACCACCCACGCCAAACACAAAAAGATCATCAAGCAGGCCGACGGTTATCGCGGTCGCCGGAAAAATACCTTCCGCACGGCCGTTCAGGCGGTGGAGAAGGCCGGTCAGTACGCCTATCGCGACCGCCGCGCGAAGAAGCGGAACTTCCGCGCCCTGTGGATTCAGCGCATCAACGCCGCTGTCCGCGATGCGTCGGAACATGAAATGACCTATGCCCGCTTCATCAACGGTCTGAACAAGGCCGAAATCGAACTGGACCGCAAGGTTCTGGCCGATATCGCCGTTCACGACCCGGAAGCGTTTAAGTCGCTGGTGACCCGGGCTCAGGAAGCTCTGGCGGCGAACTAAGCCAGCGATAGACTGTCGACGGACAGTCGGGTTTACGTTACGTAAGACGCCGGTTCTCCCTCCCCCGAAACCAGGGTGATGCGAGAGCCGGCGTTTTTCTTTTAGGGGTCGGGATATGACGGTGGATGCGCAAGCGCTGGGCGACGAACTCCTCGCGCGGGTCGAAGCGGCGGCGGATTTGAAAAGCCTGGACGATGTCCGGGTCGAAGCCCTGGGCAAGAAGGGTCGGATCACGGCGGAAATGAAGACGCTGGGCGGTCTGGATCCGGAGGCGCGCAAGGCCGCCGGACAGGCGCTGAACGCGGTGAAGGACCGTGTGGCCGACGCGATCGAAACCCGCAAATCCGCGCTGGAACTGTCGGAAATGAACGCGAAGCTGGAAAGCGACCGCGTCGACGTTTCCCTGCCGCCGCGTCCGGAATCGATCGGTCGCCTGCACCCGATCAGCCAGACCCTGGACGAGATCATCGCGATCTTCGGCGAAATGGGCTTCGCCGTCGCCGAAGGCCCGGATATCGAGGACGATTACCACAATTTCACCGCCCTCAATATCCCGCCGGAACACCCGGCGCGTCAGATGCACGACACGTTCTACATGGCCGATGAATCCGGTGGCGCGAATATGGCGGCGGTGCTGCGCACGCATACCTCTCCGGTGCAGGTGCGCACCATGGAAAACCAGAAGCCGCCGATCCGCATTATCGCGCCGGGGCGGACCTATCGCTCCGACAGCGACATGACGCATACGCCGATGTTCCATCAGGTCGAAGCGCTGGTCATCGATAAGAAAACCCATTTCGGACATCTGAAAGGCTGCTTGCAGGATTTCTGCTCCGCCTATTTCGAGGTGGAAAACATTCCGTTGCGGTTCCGGCCCAGCTATTTCCCCTTCACCGAACCGTCGGCGGAAGTCGATATCGGCTGCAACCGCAAGGACGGGGGGCTGACCATCGGCCATCAGGGCGATGACGGCGACGGGTGGCTGGAAATTCTCGGCTCCGGCATGGTGAACCCGAAGGTCCTGACCATGTCCGGTATCGACCCGGAAGAATATCAAGGCTTCGCCTTCGGCATGGGGATCGAACGTATCGCGATGCTGAAATACGGCATCCCCGATCTACGCACCTTCTTCGACGCCGATATGCGTTGGCTGAAGCATTACGGTTTCGTGCCGCTGGAAGCGGCCTCTTTGGTACGAGGGCTTACGCCATGAAGTTCACCCTGTCCTGGCTGAAGGATCATCTGGAAACCGAGGCGACGCTCTCCGAGATCACCGAGGCGCTGACCTCGTTGGGTCTTGAGGTTGAAGGCGTCGACGATCCGGCGGCGAAACTGAAGCCCTTTACCATCGCCTATGTGCGGGAGGCGAAGCAGCATCCCAATGCGGATCGTCTGCGTGTCTGCATGGTCGAAACCGGCGACGGCGAGGTGGTGCAGGTCGTCTGCGGCGCACCCAATGCGCGGACCGGGATGAAGGGCGTCTTCGCGCCGTCCGGCGCCTATGTGCCGGGGACGGACATGACCCTGAAACCGGGGGTGATCCGGGGCGAGGAATCGAACGGCATGCTGTGCTCCGAACGGGAGATGGGGCTGTCCGACGATCACGACGGCATCATCGATCTGCCGGAAGACGCGCCGGTCGGGGCGAGCTTCGCCGAATATGCCGGGCTGGACGATCCGGTGATCGAAATCGCCATCACGCCGGACCGGGGCGATTGTCTGGGCGTGCGCGGTATTGCGCGCGATCTGGCCGCGAAAGGCTTGGGTATCCTGAAGCCGATCGATCTGGAACCGGTTGAAGGCACCTATGACTCGCCGCTGAAATGGGCGCGGTCGGACGATATCGGGGATGCCTGTCCCTATGTTGCCGGGCGGCATTTCCGCGGCGTGAAGAACGGCCCGTCCCCGGCCTGGGTACAGCGCCGCCTGACGGCGATCGGTCTGCGGCCGATTTCCGCGCTGGTGGACGTGACCAACTATGTCACCCATGACCTGGGGCGTCCGCTGCATGTATTCGACGCGGCGAAGGTGAAGGGCGACACGCTGCTGATGCGGCGTGCGAAGGACGGTGAATCCATCCTGGCGCTGGACGGCAAGGACTATACCTTGGAAGCAGGGATGCCGATCATTTCCGACGAAAACGGTCCGGAAGGGATCGGCGGCGTCATGGGCGGGGAATTGTCCGGCTGCACCGACGAGACGACGGATGTGTTCCTGGAATGTGCGTGGTTCGACGCCGTCGCGGTGGCGGAAACGGGCCGCAAGCTGGGCATCGATTCCGATGCACGCTACCGGTTTGAGCGCGGTCTGGACACGGCGGGCCTGACCTGGGGCACGGCCGTTGCGGCGAAGCTGATCCTGGAATGGTGCGGCGGCGAGACCTCCCGCGTGGTCGAGGCCGGGACGAAGCCCGACAATACGAAGACCATCGCCCTGCGACCGGAAAAGCTGAAAAGCTTCGGCGGATTGGCGGTGCCGGACAAGGAAGCGACGGAAATCCTGGAACGCCTGGGCTTTGTCACCATGCATCCCTACGGCATGATCACGGTCAATACGCCGTCCTGGCGCAATGACGTGGAACATGAACAGTGCCTGATCGAAGAGGTGTTGCGGGTCAAAGGTTTCGACAAAATTCCGGCGGTGTCGCTGGAACGGGACGGCGCCCTGCCGCAGCCCGTCTTGACCTTGGCCCAGCGTCGCGTCGCCTTCGCCAAGAAGCAGCTCGCCCAGCGCGGCATGCTGGAGGCCGTGACTTGGTCCTTCATGCCCAAGGGCGAGGCCGTCGCCTTCGGCGGCAACGCGCAAACCCTGGCGCTGGCCAATCCGATCAGCGCGGATCTGGACGCCATGCGGCCGTCGATCCTGCCGAACCTGTTGGCGGCGGCGCAACGCAACAGCGGGCGCGGCTATCCCGATGTCGCCCTGTTCGAGGTCGGCCCCGCCTATCGCGGGCGCGGCCCCAAGGATCAGGATACGGTCGCGACGGGCATCCGCTGCGGCAAGGCGGTCCCGCGCCATTGGCAGGAAAAGACGCGGGAGCCGGATACCTTCGATGCGAAGGCCGATGTTCTGGCGGTGCTGGAAGTGTGCGGCGCGCCGGTGGACAAGCTGCAAGTATCCACGGACGATTTGCCCGATTGGTACCATCCCGGTCGGTCCGGCACCTTCCGTCTGGGCCCGATCCTGGTCGCGCGGTTCGGGGAAATCCATCCGGCGGTGGCCAAGCGCTATGACCTGAAGGGCCGTGTGGCCGGGTTCGAAATCTTCATGGAAGCGATTCCGCAGCCGAAGGTGAAGAAAGGCGCGGGCAAGGGACGTCCGTTGTTGAAGAATTCGGCCTTCCAGCCGCTGAACCGCGATTTCGCCTTCCTGGTCGATGGCGACGTTCCGGCGGAAAAGCTGGTGCGCGCCGCGCTGGGCGCCGACAAGGCCCTGGTCGTGAATGCGGAAGTGTTCGACGTCTATACGGGCGAGGAACTGGGCGGCAAGAAATCGATCGCCCTGTCCGTCACCCTCCAGCCCGTCGATGCGACCCTGACCGACAAGGAAATCGACGCCGTTGCCGAAAAGATCGTCGGCAATGTGGCGAAGAGCACCGGCGGCGAGCTGCGACGCTAGGATTTAGCGGCAGGGAGTGGCGGGATGGCGTCCAGGGTCAGCCGGAAGCGGATCAAACAAGGCGTCATTGCGGCGGTCTTCCTGACCGTGGCTGTCGCGTTATCGCCGATCGCGACCGCGATTTATATCTTGGCCGGGTCTCTGGACGTCCTGCGCAATGAAAAGCGGGATTGGTATCTGATCCAACGCTACTTCAGCGGCAACGGCTTCACCACATGGCTGGTGTCGCCGTTGAACCTGCTGCTGGACCTGCTGTCCTATCGGAACCGGAAAATTTATCGGTTGGAGGATTTTTCCGGGGAAGCGCGGCAGGAACTGGACCGGACCCTGGGCTTTTTTCGCGACAACAAGGACGCCGTCATCGCCCGGATCGACCGGGAATTGGGCGATGAGAAGCGCGGCATGTTCCTGTTCCGCTGGTACGGACAGCGCTACAATCGTGAATTCGAGGCCCTGAACGGCGACTTCAAGCATATTCGCACCATCGCCGTTTCCGTTTTCCAGGGAACGGAGCGGACGAATTTCCATTTCGGGCCGCTGCGCCTCACCTTGCGGGTGTTGTTCAATCTGACCCCGGTGAAGGATGCGGAAGTTTTCATCGAATGCGGCAAGACGAAGCACTATTGGGCGGAAAATCCTCTGTTCATTTTCGACGATACGCTGATGCACCGATCCGTGAACGATCACGACGGGCGGCGCTATGTCGTCTTCATGGATATCCTACGCCCCTCGCCGGTACAGCCGCTGCTCCGCGTATTGTTGGTCCCGATTTCCTGGGCCGCGACGGCGTTCAAGTCGATTTATTACCGCCGTTGGGCCATGCTGGGGATCGGCAAAAGCTAAACCTTGTCATTCCCGTAATACAGGGTGACCGCGTGTTTCGCTTCGGCGAAGAACAGCCAGCGTTCGGCGAACAGACCGACGGCGGCGGTCAGGAGCGAGACTCCGACCAGAATGCTGGCGCCGACGCCTTGCGTGAAGGATGCGAAACTGACGGCGAGAAGCGGGAACAGAAACCCCCAGAGCAGGCTGAGGCGGCGCAGGCGCATCGCGTGTTTGCGCGCGATCTGGAACCCCATTTCCTTCATCAGATAATTGTCGGCGTCATGCGGGCCTTCGAATAGCGTGACCTTGCCGATCTCGCCCAGACCGGTGGCGCTTTCCGCCGTCGCGGTCGCCGAGGCCCGGCCGATTTTCCGCCAATACACGATCTTCACGACCATCCCGGACAGCAACAGCAACGACAGGATATCCACGAAGTCGGACCGCCAGAAACCGAGAGTGTGGGCGAGCGCGTTCAGGACCAACCCGCCGCTGGCCAGTGCCAGGACATGGTAGGTAAGGGGTGTCAGCGGTGTTGCCCAGGCAGGCACCGGCTTCAACGAGGCATAGATCATGGCCGTGCACTGAACCGTCAGCACGGAACAGACCACCGTCGCCCCCGCCAGAACGGGGATCACGTCCGTTTTCCCCATCAGGCGGGCGGCGAGATAAAGGCCGGTCGGCATGAAGGTGATCAGCGCCATGCATCCTTCGCGGCTGAGCCAGGACGACCGCCATTGCGTCAACGCCCGCCAGGCCCGCTCCGGATGGCCGAGGTGAAAGGTGGAGGCGACAAGACCGATCACCACCAGCAACAGCGCGAGGCCCAGTCCGGCAAGGCTGACCGCCGGATGCGGCGGTACCATGCCCGCCAGATCGAACAGGGCGAACAGGATGGCCAGACCGTATCCGGCGCCGGATACGGTGGTGAACAGAATGACGGACTTCGCGGGATGCATGTCGGACCCTATAGAGACAGAATTTTATCCAGCCACCGCGCCACCGTCCCGGCACCATCGGCGGCGACGGGAGATAGGGCGTTCGGGGCGTCGGTGCGATGCGGCTTGCGCGGCGGCAGGTAGCGGTTAACCGGCTTCGTCCCCTGTTCCGGCATCAAGGCATAACCGCCCCGGCGGTCGGACAGTTTGGATACCGCGCTGTCCGGATCGCCCAGATCGCCGAAGGAGCGCGCACCCGCCGGACAGGTCGAGACGCAGGCCGGGACCCGCATGTCTTCCGGCAGGGTGTCGTTATAGATACGGTCGATGCACAGGGTGCATTTCTTCATCACACCCGCGTCCTCGTCATATTCCCGCGCGCCGTAGGGACAGGCCCAACTGCACAATTTGCAGCCGATACACTGGTCCGCATCGACCAGCACGATTCCGTCCTCCACCCGTTTATAGGACGCGCCGGTCGGACAAACCGTCACACAGGGCGCGTCCTCGCAATGCAGACAGGATTTCGGGAAATGCACCATTCGCCCGCAGCCGTCTTCGGACACGACCTCGAACGTATGGACCCGGTTGAACCAGACACCGGACGGATCGGGACCGTACGCGTCATTGTCGGTCAGGGGGGCGGAATGCCCGCCCGTATTCCATTCCTTGCAGTTCACGGCGCAGGCATGACACCCGACGCAGATATCCAAGTCGATGACGAGGCCCAGCTTTTTGTCCGTCTGGTGGGGAAGGCTGGTCATGCGCCCCCGTCCTTCCGCACGAACTCGCGGTGCGGGGTTGGCGGCCTGCCGGATGCTGTGCCGGTACTATCCGCCCCGAAACGAAGCGTTCCGGCAACGGCGTGGGACGGGGCGAGGTTCGGCGCGTCGAACCGTTCGAACATCGGCTCTGTCGTTCCGGCTTCTTCCGGCAGGCATTTTTCCAACCGGACCTTCAAGTCGTACCACGCGGCCTGCCCCGTGACCGGGTCGGCATTGGCGTGACGGTAGCCGCCATCCGTCGCGGGCAGCAATTCGGAAATGACATGGTTCAACAGGAAGCCCTTTTCGGATTCCGGCGCGCCCGCTTCCAACCCCCAGGCGCCGCGCCGCTTGCCGATGGCGTTCCAGGTCCAGACCGTGCTGCGTTCCACCCCCTGCATGGTCTTGATCTGCGCCTTCACGCGGCCGATCGGGCTGACGATCCAAACCCAATCGCCGTCGCGGGCATCGTGCGCCGCCGCCGTATCCGGATGCAGATACAGCTTGTTGTGGTTGGTGATCTGCCGCAGCCAGGCATTCTGCGATCCCCAGCTATGGTACATATGCATCGGGCGCTGTGTGACGGCATGCAGCGGATAGTCCGCCCCCGTCCCCATGTCAGCCGACGATCCTTCGAACGGCGGGTACCAGAAGGGAACCGGGTCGAAATAGGTGTCGATCCGCGCCCGATGTCCCGGCGGCGGCAGGACCGGCCCATGGCCGCGTGCGGCCAGACGGAATTTTTGCAGCGGTTCGGAATAAATCTGCATGACTATCCGGTCGGCGGCGGGAATCCAGCCCATGGACTGGGCGTGGGTTAGGTAGTCCCGGTTGCCGTGCTTCAGCCACGATTGACCTTCCGTGAAGGGATGGTGCCAGAAGCCGCCATGGTCGATATAGCGTTGAAGCTGATCCGGATTCGGATCGCCGCGCCCGCTTTGGTCACCGTCCTCGCCGCGCCATCCCGCCAACGGCCCGACTCCCGGCGCGCGTTCGTGGTGCACGATATAATCCGCATAGAGACCGGGATAGGCGGGGTCCCCGGAGGCCGTCACGAAACCCGGCAGCTTCAGCCTCGCGCCCAGATCGATCAGGACATCCTGGAACGGTCGGACATCGCGGTCGGGTTTCAGGATCGGCTGACGGATCGCATCCGCCGGTCCTTCGGCGCTGCAGATCGGGCGGTCCAGCAGCGAGATACAGTCCCAGCGTTCCAGATAGGTCGTGTCCGGCAGGACGAGGTCGGCATAAGGCACGGTTTCGGAATAATAGGCGTCGGACACGATGATATGCGGAATCTTGTAACCGCCATCCGCCACCGTGTCGGTCAGATAGTGCAGCGTGGCCGGGACGTTCATCGAACTGTTCCAGCCCATATTCGCCATATAGAGGAACAGCGTGTCGATCGGATAGGGATCGCCCTTCCAGGCGTTGTGGATGACCATCTGCATCAGGCCATGGGCGGCCAGCGGATGATCCCAGCTATAGGCCTTGTCCAGGCGCTTCGGCGTCCCGTCGGGATGGACAAGCAGGTCTTCCGGGCCGGTCGGAAAGCCCAGCGGCATGCCATCTAAAGGGGTCGACTGTTTGACATCGTGGCCCGCCGGTTTCGGGCCGGGCGGGATGGGCCGGGGAAAGGGCGGTTTGGACCGGAAGCCGCCCGGCACGTCGATCGTACCCAGGATCATCTGCAACAGATGCAGGATGCGGCAGGTATGGAACCCATTGGAATGCGCGGAAATCCCACGCATGGCATGCATGGAAACCGGTCTGCCGACGACTTTCGTCTGTTTCCTTCCGGCCCAATCGGTCCAGTCGATATCCAGTTCGATCTGGTGCTTGAACGCCATTTCGGACAGTTCGGCCGCCAGCCGCCGGATCGTCGCCGCCGGAATGCCGCAGGTCTCCGCGACCGTATCGGGCGCATAGGCGTCGTCCAGAAACCGTTCCGCCATGATCTGAAAGGCCGGAACCGCGCGCAGCCCGTCGATTTCGACGGACCCCGCGAAAACCGGTTTCGCATCCGGCGACAGGGCGTCGCTCGGTGCCTTTGTGATACCGTCCAACACTAGCGGATGACCGTCCTTGTCGCGGGCGAACAGCCCGTCTTCCGGTCGACCCGGCGCCTGATAGACCAGCCAGGGCGCATTGGTGTATCGGGCCAGATAATCCCAATCGATCGCTTCCGCGCGCAGCAATTCGTGGATCAGCGCCCCCGCGAACAGCCCGTCCGTGCCGGGGGTGATGCCGATCCATTCGTCGGCGATGGCGGAATAGCCGGTGCGCACCGGATTGATGGACACGAATTTCGCGTCCTCCCGACTTTTCAGGGTGCCCAGGCCGATCTTGATCGGGTTGCTGTCATGGTCTTCGGCAACGCCGAACATCAGGAATAGTTTGGTGCGCTCCCAATCCGGTTCGCCGAATTCCCAGAAGGAACTGCCGATGGAATACAGACCGCCCGCGGCCATGTTGACCGAACAGAACCCGCCATGGGCCGCGAAATTCGGTGTGCCGAACCGAGCCGCCCACCAGCCGGTCAGCGATTGGCTCTGATCTCGCCCGGTAAAGAAGGCAAGGCGCTTCGGATCGGTTTTGCGGATATCGCCCAACCAGGACTCGGCGATCGCCATCGCTTCGTCCCAGTCGATTTCCTCGAATTGCCCCGATCCGCGCGGTCCGACCCGCTTCAGCGGCTTTTTCAATCGGGCGGGCGACAGGACATTCATGATCCCCGCCGACCCCTTGGCACAGAGGACGCCGCGATTGACCGGGTGATCCGGGTTGCCGTCGATATAGCGCAGCTTGTCGTCCTTGAAATGCACGCGGATGCCGCAGCGGCAGGCGCACATGTAACAGGTCGTGAATTCCGTTCGGTCGATGGCGTCCGGCGTCAGGTCGGCCCGGTCGCGGGGCTGTGACGGCGCGGGGGACATATCTTATATCTTCCGGAAGGCCCAGTTCGCGGCCAGACCGGCGAACCCCGCCAGGAAGATGGCGACGATGCCGTACAGCATCGGATGAAGATGGGCCTGTCGGAAAATCTGGGCGCTGAAACCTTCCTTGTTCACGAATAAAGGCGTGGTTTGAGCGGAAATCACGCGGCCGTCCTGCACCAGCAGGGTTTCGACGGTATAGGTGCCGATGGGGACGTTTGCGGGGATCAGGACCGATGTGCGGAACAGGCGTCCGCCGCGCCGTTCGACCACGCCGGGGATCGGGTCGTAATGCCCAACCGTGGTCTTGTTGCGCAACAAGGCTTCCTCAAACGTGGCGACCTGATCCGCCATCGCCCCGGCGGGGCCGCGCATGCGGATATTCTGGATGCCGATCTGGTGCCGCCGCAGCGCGCTGGACGGCAGATCCAGGCCTTCCTGCGCGGTCGTCGCGACGCGGTAGAAGGATGGAACGCTGGTGAATTCGACAGAATCCCGGTTGATCCAGATTCCGGCGACGCGATCCTTGCGGCGGACGGTGACGTCCTGCTTCGGTCCGCTGACCACGACGACGACGTCGCCATCCGTCTGGATCGACCCGAACAACAGCAGTTCCGTGCCCGTGAAGCCCGCCGTGATCGCAACCAGATGACTGTCCAAATCCGCGATCAGCGGTTCGTCGCCAACGGTCTCACGCGACGCGGTCAAGACGGTGAGACAGATCGCGAAAAAGGCGATGCGGCGGTTCATTGCACCGTCCCCTTCGGCGTGAGGGTCGCGATGGAATAGATGTCGGACGGTTCGATGGCGAGGTCGAGCAGTAACTTGCCGCAGACCGCCAGCACGATGAAGGCCAGCAGGCTGCGGATCTGTTCGCCGTTCAGTTTCGCGCCGATCTTGGTGCCGAACTGCGCCCCGATGACGCCGCCGACCAATAGGATCAGGGCCAGCACGACATCCACCGTCTGGTTCAGCGTCGCCTGAAAGAAGGTCGCGTTGGCGCTGACGAAGATGATCTGGAACAGCGAGGTGCCGACGACAACGCTGGTCGGCATGCCCAGAAGGTAGATCATGGCCGGCACCATGACGAACCCGCCGCCCACGCCCATGATCGCGGTCAGGATGCCGACGAAAAAGCCGATCCCGGCGGGCAGCAGTACGCTGATATACAGTTTCGATTTCCGGAAGCGCATCTTGAAAGGCAGGCCATGCATCCAATTGTGGTGATGCAGCTTGGCATGTTGGCCCAGCGCCGATTTGCGGCGCGACCGCAGCAGCGATCCCACGCTTTCGAAGGCCATCAACCCGCCGATAATGCCCAGGAAGATGACGTAGCACAGCTTGATCACCAGATCGATCTGACCCAGGGATTGCAGCCATTTGAATATGAAGACCCCCAGGGTGGACCCCAAGACGCCGCCCGCCAACAGGACCAGCCCCATGGCGATGTCGACATTGCCGCGCCGCCAATGGGCCAGTACGCCGGAAACGCTGGATGCGATGATCTGATTGGCCCCGGTTCCGACCGCGACCGCCGCCGGAACGCCCAGGAAGATCAGCAATGGTGTGGCTAGGAAGCCCCCGCCAACGCCGAAAATTCCCGACAAAAAACCGACACCCGCGCCGATCCCGAGAATGACCAGGATATTCACCGAAATCTCGGCGATCGGCAGATAGATGTGCATTGTCTCGCCGGTCCTTACGTGCTGCCGGTCTGTTTTGTCTCGAATTTTATCCGGGGGGTGTGGCGTTCGCTGTAACTCTCCGGAATCCCTGATCACCATGACCCGCGCCGGGCTTGTTCGTCAATGCGGCGGGTGTTTTATATCGGGATGCGGTTCACGAAAGTGATGGAAGGTGCTGGCACGGATGGCCGAAACCGAACTGGATGCGACGGGGTTGAAATGCCCCTTGCCTGTATTGAAGGCCCGGCGCGCGCTCAACCGCCTGCAGGCGGGCGATATCTTGCGCGTATCCGCCACCGATCCCGGTTCACCCGCCGATATGCGGGCCTTCTGCGAAGGTCAGGGCCATATCCTGCATTCGTCGACCGAACGGGATGGTGTGTTCCGGTATGAAATTGAAAAGCGGGATGATCCGTCGCTGGGCGATCTGGATTAGTCGAAGATTTCGGCCCGGCTGTAGATTTCGGTGATCGACACGGCTAGGTGATCTTCCACCACCACGATATCGCCGCGTCCGATGGGCAGGCCGTTGCAGCGGATTTCGACCGTGTCGCCGACCCGCCGGTCCAGCTCGATAACCGCGCCACGACCGATTTTCAGCAGGTTGGAGACCTTCATTTCCGCCGTGCCCAGAACGGCGGTGATTTCCACGCCGATCCTGTTCGCGGCGCTGACGCGGCCCGCCTTGCCGATTGCGGCGGCGGCGGCTTCTGTCAGGGCTCCATTCTCGCTTGCCATTTCGCTACTCTTCCAGTCTTCGAAACTTGTTCCATCCTACGCCGTGATTCGTCCCTTCGTCCAATCAATCCGCGTTTCGCCGTCGCTTCGGGCTTGCCAGCCTTTCACCCCTATGGGCATGAATAGGCATGACCGCGATACGCCTTACAATCGCTTTAATCCTGTCCGTTTGGGTCGGCATTTTTGCCGTGGTCCCGGTATGGGCGCAGGATTGGACCGCCATTCGCGCCGCCGCCGAAACCGGCGATGCGCAGGCGCAGTACAAATTGGCGCGCGCCTTCGAAAGCGGGAAGGGGCAGGTTCAAGATGATTTCGAGGCCGTGCGATGGTTGCGCGCGGCGGCGGAAAATGGCCATCCCGCCGCAGCGTTGGACCTGGGATGGATGCTGGCCAATGGATATGGCGTCGCGAAAGATGGGGAACAAGCTTATTTCTGGTTCCTTAAGGCCGAGGCATTGGGGGCGGAGGGGGCGGTTGCCCAACGCACTGCCATGGCCGCAACATTGGAACCCGACATCCGGCAACGCATCGCGCAAGATGCGGGTATCGTGCCGGGCAGTCTTTCCGGCGTGGCGGCAACGGGGGCGGCGTCGGAAACAGGGATCGGCGATCCCGTGCTTCTGCCTGAGGACACATATGAAGCGGTGCGCGACCGCCTCAATGCCGGGGCGGGGCTAGATCAATTGGCGAAGTTGCGGTTGCTGGCGGAAGACGGGGATGCGAGGGCGCGGAACCTATACGGTTTGGCGTTACGGCGGTCGATTGATGCGGCGGATCGCTCCTTGGGTCGTCAATGGCTGTTATTAGCGGCGGAAGACGGTTTGCCCGCCGCGCAATACAATCTGGCCAGTGCCTTGCTGGAAGACGGCGATCCCAGGCTGGGCGGTAGCGTCGATGTCGCGGCGGTCTTCGCATGGCTGGACCGGGCGCGGAGCGGAAGCGTCCCCGCCGATCCCAATGACTATACCGCAATCGCCGCCGAATTCGCCGCGCGGGCCGGCATCCGGGATCCCTACCGCGCGGCGGTTCAAGGATCGCGCGGGGCTTTTCCGGAATTGCGGGAACTCATCCGCCTGAAGCGTCAGGAATTGACGGCACGCCAGGACCTGACTAGGCGTCTGGTCTCGCCGCCCGCCGCGACCGATTCCGGACAAATCGAAACCACCATCATCGAATGATTCCTTTATGAAAGAGTTTGCCATCTCCTTACTGCCCAATTTTTTGTTTTGGGCATTGATCGCGTCCGTTCTTGTCCGGAACGTGCCCCATGCGACGACGGTGCGACGCGTTCTCGCGGTTTTGCTGTTGGTGCTGTCCGTTCCCGTCTTGCCGAAATGGGCAATTGAGGCCTGGACCTTGGACGGCACGCCGCGCGTCGTATGGCAGAGGACGGACAGCGACGCGGTTTTCATCGCCGGTGGCGGGGTGTCCCGTGACGGGCGCGGTCTGTACTGGCCGTCCATCGAAACCTATCGGCGTGGGGTGGTCGGCGCGGATGTCGCGCGGCGTCTGTCGATTCCCATGGTGTTGAGTGGCGGCCCGACGCTGGACCGCGATAAGACGACGGAAGCGGAAGTCTTAAGCCGTTATCTGGCGACCGACGTGCCCATTCTTATGGACGACCGGGCGATGAACAGTTGGGAAAACGCGGTCGGGGCGCAGCGAATCCGCCAGGAAAACGGTTGGACTGGGGGTTATATCCTGGTCAGCGACGGTATTCATCTGCGCCGCCTCGCCGCCTGTATGCGGGCCTTGGATGTGCCGATAGACGCCGTTGTTCCGACCCGAAGCAGGCGTGTGGCGGAATTGCGTTGGGTGGATTTCGTGCCGTCGGTTTCCGGCCTGACAGCTTGGTCGCAGTTGAGCTACGAACTGATGGGCAGCATTTACTATATTCTACGGGGGCGCATCTCGCCGGCGGATTTGGTCGCCGTCACGTCGTCCGATCCGGAATAGCGCGGGCATGGTCCAGTTCCTCATCCAGCCGTCCGGCCTCTTGAGCGCGCGGTTTGGATAGACGCGCGAGCCCCAGATAGACGACCGGCGTCAGGAACAAGGTAAACACGGCGGCGAGGCCCAGACCGCCGAACACGACCCAGCCGATGGCCGCGCGCGCTTCCGCCCCTGGGCCGGTGCTCAGGATCAGCGGCAGACCGCCGACGACGGTGGAAATCAACGTCATGGCGATGGGCCGCAAGCGCACGATGGCGGCCTGATGCACGGCGTCGAAGACGGAAAGCCCTCGGTCGCGCAGCTGATCTGCGAATTCGACCAACAGGATACCGTTCTTCGCCATAAGTCCGATCATCATCACCAGCCCGATCTGCGAATAGATGTTGATCGTGGTGCCGGTCAGCAGCAGGGCATAGAGCGCGGCGGCGATGCCGAACGGCACCGTCAGGACGACCACGGCGGCGCTGGTCCAGCTTTCGAACTGGGCCACCAGGACCAGGAAGACGACGACGATGGCGATCACATAGGTCACGGCGACGTCGTGTTCGGTTTCCGCCAGGCTGGCCGCCTCGCCCAGCAGGACAAGCTCCATCCCCGGCGGCAAAGTGCGTTCCGCCAATGCCATCAGATCGGCGGAGGCCTGTTGCAGCGGGTAGCTGCTGGGATAGTCCATATCGATTTGGATCGCGCGTCGCTGGACATAGCGGTCCAATTGCGCCGCCACGCCTTCCTCGCGAAGGGAGACGAGAGACGACATCGGGACCAGCGCGCCGTCGCCGGTTCGGACATAGAGGTTCAACAAATCGCTGGGATCGTCGATGGCGCCGCCGCGCGCTTCCAGCAGGATCGGCACGGATTCGTCGCCGATGCTCAGATCCACGACCTCGTCCCCGTTGATCATGACGCGCAGGGTTTCCGACAGGTCGGTCAACGGCACGTTCAGATCGGTGGCGCGTCGGCGGTCGATGCGGACCTTCAATTGCGGCTGGGTCGGCTGATAGGAAATGCGGATATTGGACAGGCGCGGCAATTCGTCTTCGATGGCATCCGACAGGGCCAGCGTTGCATCATAGAGTTTCAGATAGTCGTTGCCGATCAGGGCGACGCGCAGGCCGGTCGAACTGCCACGCAGGTTCAGGCTGTTGGGGCTGATCACGCTGACCCGCATGCCGGTGACCTGATTCATGAGCGGTCGCAATTCGGCGATCAACTCGCTTTGCGGGCGGCTGCGGTCATGCCAGGGGGCGAGCTGTGCGCTGGCGAAGACGCGATTCGGGTCCCAACGCCCGACGATGGTGAAAACGGTTTCGATTTCCCCGCTGTCCAGATAGGGGGTCAGGATCGCTTCGATCTGGCGCGCCTGACGGTCGGTATAGGACAGGCCGGTTCCGTCCGGTCCCTGACCGAAAATCAGGATTCGACCCCGGTCTTCCACCGGCAGCAGTTCCCGGTCGATATTCTGGAAGGCGAACCACGCGCCGCCGGCGCCGACGACGGCCAGGAAGAAAACCACCAGCGGCACGCGCAAGGTCAGATTCAGCACGGCGGTATAAAGACGGACGGTCACATTGCCCAGACGGGCGATCGCCGTTCGGATTCCGAAAACGCTGGGCGGCGCATCGCCCATGCGGGCGGCCAGGGCCGGGACGATGGTCAAGGCGACGAAGCTGGAAATTGCGACGGCCACGGCCAGGACGAAGCCGAATTCCCGAAACAGGCGTCCGGCATCGCTGGGCAGGAAGGAAATCGGCACGAAAACGGAAATCAATGTCGCGGTGGTTGCGATAACGGCGAAGAAGACCTGCCGTGCGCCCAGAACCGCGGCGGCGCGGCCACGCAGCCCGTGTCCGCGGCGGCGCTGGATGTTTTCCAGGACGACGATGGAATCGTCGACGATCAGCCCGGTCGCGAGGACAAGGGCGAGCAGGGTCAGGATGTTGATCGAAAACCCCATGGCCCAGATCGCGGCGACGGACCCGATCAAGGCGATCGGAATCGACACGCAGGGGATCAATGTCGCGCTGGGCGATCCCAGGAACAGCCATAGAGTCGCGATGACGATGATCACCGCCAGCAACAGGGTGACGATCACTTCCCGGACGGATCCGCGGATGAATTGCGCGTCGTCCGTGACAATGGCGATGTCGACGCCGTCCAGCCGGTCGGCCAGTCGAGCGACGGCGGCCTGAATACCGTCGGAAATCTCGATCGTATTCGACGACGCCTGCCGGACGACCCCCATGCCGATGACGGTATGGCCGTCGACACGAACATAGCTTTCGGCGTCTTCCGGCCCGAAGAACACATCCGCGACATCGCCGATCCGCACCGGATCGCGCAGGACGATACCGGCGATTTCCGCCGCAGTATCGGCGGTGGCGTCGGCACGCACGATCAGTTCGTGATCGACCGATGCGAAACTGCCCGCCGGAATGTCGAAGGGCGCGTTTTCCAGCGCGTCGGCGACATCGGCGACGGATAGGCCGAAACTGGTCAGGCGCATCGGATCCAGGACGACGCGCAACATGCGCCGCCGGTCCCCGAATAGGGTCACGTCCGCGACTCCGTCCACGGAAATCAGCGCCGGGACGATATCCGTTTCCACGACACGGGCCAGTTCCTCCTCGCTCAACGTATCGGCGATGGCGGCCAGCCGGATCACGGGGTCGGCGTCGGCATCGGCCTTGATGACGGTCAGTTCCTCGACATCGTCGGGCAGGTTGCGCTCGACCCGGCTCAAGGCTTCGCGCACATCGGAGGCGGCGAGATCCAGATCGACATTGGAGGAAAAGGTTAGATGGACGCGGAAATTGTTTTCCTCGCTGGCGGATCGGATTTCCTTGATCCCGCTGACCCTTGCGACCGCGCCTTCGACGATGCTGGTCACTTCGGCGTCCAGAGTTTCCGGGGATGCCCCGGACAGGATGCCGCGGACGGTCACCACCGGGCGGTCCACATTGGGCAATTCGCGGACTTCCACCGCCATGATGGCGGCAACTCCGGCCAGCGCGATCAGCAGATTCATGACCAGCGCCAGCAAGGGCCGCCGGACGCTTAGCGAGGACAGATCCTCCTTGCCGGTGTCGACTTTCGCGTCTTCGGATTGTTCGGTACTCATGACCCGTTCCCCGCGGCTACCGGATTGTCGCGCAGGGTCACTTCCGCAGGACGGCCCTCGCGCATGCGGTGCAGGCCTTCGACCACGACCGGTTCCCCCGGTTCGATCTTGGCGTCGATCAGGACGGATGCTTCCTGACGTTGGATGATCCGAATGCCGACCTGTTCCGCCTTACCGTCGCGGATCGTCCACAAATAGGCGCCGCTTCCACCCCACAGAATGGCGATTTCGGGGACGGTCGGCCATGTCCGCCCCAGGATATCCATTGCAACGCGGAAGCTCATGCCCGGTCGGAATCGATCGTCGGCATTGTCGATTTCGGCGCGAACCGGGAAGGTGCGCGTGGTCGAATCGATCCGGCTGTCGACATCGACGACGATACCGTCGGCGCTGCGGTCGTCGTTCCAGGAGGACACCTGAATCACCGATCCCGGTTCGATCCGGCCCAACAGGGCTTCGGGCACGTCGAACCGGATCAGCAGGGACGATCGGTCGTCCAGGCTGGCGATCACGGTATCGGAGTCGATCCGGTCGCCGGGTTCGATATCGCTCAACCCGATATGCCCGGTGAAGGGTGCGCGGACACTGCGTTTCGACAGGGCGACTTCCGCCTGCTGCAATTCGATGCGCGCGGATTGCAGGGCGGTGCGCGCTTCATCCAGCGCGACCTGGGTCGAGGTTCCGGTTTTGCTGAGCTTTTCAAGGCGGTCGAAGGTACGCTGCGCATCGGCGACCATGACGCGGGAAAGGTCGACATCCAGCTTTTCCGCGTCCTGTCGCAAGTCGAGGAGGACTTGTCCCTGTTCGACCAGGGAGTCGGCGGTGAAGTTGACGGCGACGACTTCTCCCGCCGTTTCGGGATGCAGGGTGACCGATCGCGTCGCGCGGGCGGTGCCGACGGCTTCCAGGCGGATTCGCTCGGACGCCGTGCCGACGGATTCCGCGATCGCCGTGATCGTATCGTTCCGCGTCGCCCGGGTCCCGTTGTCGGCGGTCGTATCGGGCTTGCCCAAATGCCAAGCCGCCGCGCCCAGACCGGCGAGGACCAGAATCACGAAAAACTGCCGCAGCATCCCCATCGAACGTTTTACCCTCACCCGTTACGGTCCGGCATTTTTTTGCCGGACATCTCACAAAGGACGCCGCAAGCGGCGCGATCCGTCGAAATATGTTGCGCAGGATGCCATTTTTTTCGCCGGATCAAAGCGAATTGCGCATCCTCAATCGATTGTGAGCGATCGCAGGACCGTCGAAACCTGCGCGACGGTCGGTTTCGGCCCCTGTCCCGTCGCATACATCAGGGCAATCCCGTCGATCAGGCCGACGCAGGTTTCCATCGGCACCGTGTTCCGGCCGCCGGTCACCAGATTCACGAAAAATTCGATGGGTCGCCGTGCCGCCACGGACAATCGCTCGCCGACATCCGACAGGTCTTCGTCGCGCGCCGCCGCCAGCGTCAGTTCGATCCGCGCCAACAGCAGTTCCCTGCCCTTGTCGGCGGAGGCCAACAATCCCTGCGCGGCACGGTCGATCGCCGCTTCCATCCCCTGTTTGGCCACGACATCGGCGAAGGCGATTTGCAGATCGTCGCAATCCTTTTCCAATTCCAGGGCCAGATGCGCGGCCGCTTCCCGCAGCAGGGCCGTTTTTTTGGGGAAATAATAGGTCGTGGACCCTTGCGGCAGCCCGGCCTGCATATCGGCGGCGCGGTGGGTGACGCCGGAAAGCCCCTTTTCCGCCAAGAGTTGGATCACGGCGTCCAGAATGGCGGTGCGGCGGTCTTTAACTTGTGTTGACATCGAAACTCTACATTTGTAGTGATTATTGAGACATTAGTTATTTTCTGCTCTGCAAGGAACGACCATGACACAAATGATCCAACGAATGAACCCGCCCTCTCTCCCCGATGCCGGGGCGATCGGATATTCCCAGATCACGACCGTCGAGCCGGGGCGGATGGCGTATATTTCCGGGCAAGTCGCGATTGACCCGGATGGCGGGCCGGTGCCGTCCGGTCTTGCGGATCAAACGGATATTGTCGTTCGTAACGCCCGCGCGGCGCTGGCGGCGGCGGGGGCGACGCCGCAGGATCTCGTCATGGTGCGGGTTTATGTGGTCGACCTGACGCCGGACCGCATGAATGCGTCGATGCCCAGCCTTCTCGCCTTGTTCGATGGGGCGCAACCGAGCGTCACGGGAATCGGGGTCGCCGCGCTGGCCGATCCGCAATTCCAGATCGAGGTGGAAATGATCGCACGGGTGCCGTGACGGCAGAGCGTTCGGGATCATCATTTTCGGAAAGGATGGTGCCGGATGCAGGGATCGAACCCGCGACCTTCGGTTTACAAAACCGCTGCTCTACCAGCTGAGCTAATCCGGCGTGCCGCGTCGGGCAGGCAGGGTCTACTGCCAAGCGGCCCCAAAATCAATCGCCAATCAATCGTGGATTACGGTTGCGCCGGACGAGTCGCGGCATAGAGGGCGACGGCGGCGGCGTTGGAGACGTTCAAGGACCCGACCTCGTTCCGCACCATATCGATTCGAACGACCTGATCGCAGCCTTCGCGGGTCAGGCGGCGCATGCCGTCGCCTTCGGCGCCCAGGATCAGGGCGACCGGCCGATCCAACGGCACGTCGTTCAGCGTATCGTCTACCTCCCCAGCCAGACCGACGGTCCAGTAGCCGGCCTCTTTCACCTCGTCCAGGGCGCGGGCCAGATTGCCGACGCGCACCAGAGGGACGGATTCCAGGGCGCCCGATGCGGCCTTGGCGAGGGCGGCGGTTTCCGGCGGGGCGTGGCGGTCCTGAACCAGTACGGCAATAGCACCGAACACGGCGGCGGAACGAAGAATCGCACCGACATTGCGCGGATCGGTGACTTGATCCAACACCAGCAGCGGGCGGCCCGGTGAGGCGTCGGGCAGGTCCTGAAGGGCCAGCGGTTCCAAAGGTTCGACTTCCATGGCGAGGCCTTGATGCACCATGTCGGGCCCGGCCAAACGGTCGATTTCCTGGCGGTCGGTAACCTCTAGCGGCACGCCGCGTTGACGGGCCAAGGGTTCGATATCGGCCCGCGCGCCGTCGGTGCACAGCAGCCGGTGGCAGGCGCGTTCGGGATTCGACAGCGCAGCGCGCACCGGATGCGTGCCGGTCAGCCAATAGCGGTTGCCGCCCGCGCCTTTGGGCGGCTGGGCGCGCGGGCCGCCGCCCCGTTTCGAATCGCGCTTCGGGCCGTGGTTCGGGCCGCGGGGGCCGCGCCCGCCGCGATCCGGCGAAGGTCCTGATTTCCGATGCTTGCTCATGCCTGCGTCTTTAGGACGAACGGACGTCGCGGGCAAGAGGCAGCCGGTTTCAGATTTCCGTTAGATTGCCCGTTGACAAGGACGGATCGGAACCTTAAACCCCGTCCCGCCGTAAGGAACGGTCTTGTCGGTGTTCCGTGGAGGGATGCCCGAGTGGTTAAAGGGGACGGACTGTAAATCCGTTGGCTTAGCCTACGTTGGTTCGAATCCAACTCCCTCCACCACCGACGACACCGTTGGCACGCCAGCCGACTAGGTAGGCCGATCCGAATGGCTTGGGACCCGAAAAGGGCGGTCGGTCCGGAAATTCCGGAACGGGCGTCCTTGGTTATGTTCCGGGGTTGGTTTCCCGGGAGGGTCTGTCTTGCGGGTGTAGCTTAATGGTAAAGCTCCAGCCTTCCAAGCTGGCTACGTGGGTTCGATTCCCATCACCCGCTCCAGGTTGAAGACGTCGGTTCCGGGCCCCCGGACGGTAACGAAGCGGGCGCGGTACGGATGTCGGGATGTGTGACAGGGTGCGGTCCCGCTACCGGGCGCACAAGGGCGTTAACGAGCTTAGGGAAGCGGAAATATGGCTAAGGAAAAGTTCGAGCGGACGAAGCCGCACTGCAACATTGGAACGATTGGTCACGTTGACCACGGGAAGACGACGCTGACGGCGGCGATCACGAAGACGCTTGCGGATGTTTA